>NZ_CDRJTA010000001.1:0-2260000 GCF_976954385.1 Ferdinandcohnia sp. Marseille-Q9671 | reverse complement strand
TCTACAAAAGGCACGCCATCACACATAAATGTGCTTTGACTACTTGTAGGCACACGGTTTCAGGTTCTATTTCACTCCCCTTCCGGGGTGCTTTTCACCTTTCCCTCACGGTACTGGTTCACTATCGGTCACTAGGGAGTATTTAGCCTTGGGAGATGGTCCTCCCAGCTTCCGACGGGATTTCTCGTGTCCCGCCGTACTCAGGATCCACTCAAGAGAGAACGAAGTTTCGACTACAGGGTTGTTACCTTCTCTGACGGACCTTTCCAGGTCGCTTCGTCTACTTCGCTCTTTTGTAACTCCGTATAGAGTGTCCTACAACCCCAAGAGGCAAGCCTCTTGGTTTGGGCTATCTTCCGTTTCGCTCGCCGCTACTCAGGAAATCGCGTTTGCTTTCTCTTCCTCCGGGTACTAAGATGTTTCAGTTCCCCGGGTCTACCTTCTCATACCCTATGAATTCAGGTATGGATACTACCCCATTACGGGCAGTGGGTTTCCCCATTCGGAAATCTTCGGATCAATGCTTACTTACAGCTCCCCGAAGCATATCGGTGTTAGTACCGTCCTTCATCGGCTCCTAGTGCCAAGGCATCCACCGTGCGCCCTTCATAACTTAACCTATTCGGCTTTGATAAGCGTCGAATCTCTTCGTCAGCTTCGTTCTTCCGGTACTCACGTAGCGAAAACTACGCTCCGTTCCTCCAGAACTTTGCTTCCTCGACCTTCTCGCTTCTCATGCGCCTAAAGTTTAAAGAACTTACATGTTACTTCAATGAATGTTTTGTTACGTTATCTAGTTTTCAAGGAACAAAATAACTGATTCCAATCAATTTATGATTTCATCAGTTTAGTGGTGGAGCCTAGCGGGATCGAACCGCTGACCTCCTGCGTGCAAGGCAGGCGCTCTCCCAGCTGAGCTAAGGCCCCAAATTATTTAAATGAATGGTGGGCCTAAATGGACTCGAACCATCGACCTCACGCTTATCAGGCGTGCGCTCTAACCAGCTGAGCTATAGGCCCATTCACACATATAAGAGAACAAAGTAGCTCTCTCAAAACTAAACATAATACAGAGGCGTCTTTTTATGAAGTTCGTAGAACTTCAGTTTCCTTAGAAAGGAGGTGATCCAGCCGCACCTTCCGATACGGCTACCTTGTTACGACTTCACCCCAATCATCTGTCCCACCTTAGGCGGCTGGCTCCTTACGGTTACCCCACCGACTTCGGGTGTTACAAACTCTCGTGGTGTGACGGGCGGTGTGTACAAGGCCCGGGAACGTATTCACCGCGGCATGCTGATCCGCGATTACTAGCGATTCCGGCTTCATGCAGGCGAGTTGCAGCCTGCAATCCGAACTGAGAATGGTTTTATGGGATTTGCTTAACCTCGCGGTTTCGCTGCCCTTTGTACCATCCATTGTAGCACGTGTGTAGCCCAGGTCATAAGGGGCATGATGATTTGACGTCATCCCCACCTTCCTCCGGTTTGTCACCGGCAGTCACCTTAGAGTGCCCAACTGAATGCTGGCAACTAAGATCAAGGGTTGCGCTCGTTGCGGGACTTAACCCAACATCTCACGACACGAGCTGACGACAACCATGCACCACCTGTCACCATGTCCCCGAAGGGAAAGCCCTATCTCTAGAGTTGTCATGGGATGTCAAGACCTGGTAAGGTTCTTCGCGTTGCTTCGAATTAAACCACATGCTCCACCGCTTGTGCGGGCCCCCGTCAATTCCTTTGAGTTTCAGTCTTGCGACCGTACTCCCCAGGCGGAGTGCTTAATGCGTTTGCTGCAGCACTAAAGGGCGGAAACCCTCTAACACTTAGCACTCATCGTTTACGGCGTGGACTACCAGGGTATCTAATCCTGTTCGCTCCCCACGCTTTCGCGCCTCAGCGTCAGTTACAGACCAGAGAGCCGCCTTCGCCACTGGTGTTCCTCCACATCTCTACGCATTTCACCGCTACACGTGGAATTCCGCTCTCCTCTTCTGCACTCAAGTCCCCCAGTTTCCAATGACCCTCCACGGTTGAGCCGTGGGCTTTCACATCAGACTTAAAGGACCGCCTGCGCGCGCTTTACGCCCAATAATTCCGGATAACGCTTGCCACCTACGTATTACCGCGGCTGCTGGCACGTAGTTAGCCGTGGCTTTCTGGTTAGGTACCGTCAAGGTACCGCCCTATTCGAACGGTACTTGTTCTTCCCTAACAACAGAGCTTTACGACCCGAAGGCCTTCATCGCTCACGCGGCGTTGCTCCGTCAGACTTTCGTCCATTGCGGAAGATTCCCTACTGCTGCCTCCCGTAGGAGTCTGGGCCGTGTCTCAGTCCCAGTGTGGCCGATCACCCTCTCAGGTCGGCTACGCATCGTCGCCTTGGTGAGCCGTTACCTCACCAACTAGCTAATGCGCCGCGGGTCCATCTGTAAGTGATAGCTAAAAGCCATCTTTTAATATAAGACCATGTGGTCTTATATGTTATCCGGTATTAGCTCCGGTTTCCCGAAGTTATCCCAGTCTTACAGGCAGGTTACCCACGTGTTACTCACCCGTCCGCCGCTAATCTTTGGGAGCAAGCTCCCAAAGATCCGCTCGACTTGCATGTATTAGGCACGCCGCCAGCGTTCATCCTGAGCCAGGATCAAACTCTCCAATAAGAGTATTGATTGCTCAATAATTTGTTACTTAGAATTAAAACGTTGACGCTTGTATTATGTTTAGTTTTCAAAGAACTTTTTGCGTCACCTTGAAGCGACTTTATTAATATATCATAATATAATATTCGGAGTCAATTACTTTTTTAAAATAATACGTAAAGAAGTAAAAAACTAAATATAAGTAGCGAAAGCCTCTCATATCAACTCTGATAAGTTGTCTTTTCATACTAAAAGTAACCCCCTAGTCGAGAGTTACTACAAAATTTCTTCTATAAATACTTCACGATAGTTTTTTAAATCCATAAATTCATTTTCTTTTATTTTCAGTAAAGGTCTTGTCGGTTGGTTGTGATCAATAAATATAATTTCTCCGACAACTCCTGTTGAAATCTTAACCTTCGTCCCAATTGATATATTTCCTACTCCATTTATTAATGCTTCAACTATTTTAATATCCAGTTTCCCAAATGATTCCCTTTTCATTTCTTCTAGTACCTTAAAAGGGGATTGTCTGTTGCTATAAGGTCGTTCCGATGTCATAGCTAAGTATACATCAGCTACTGCTACAATCTTCCCGAATGGGTGTAGTCTCTCTCCTGAGGTGCCTAACACATACCCAGACCCATCTATGCGTTCATGATGCTGAAATACGGCAAGTTTAACGCTGTTTTTAAGTAACGAGATTTTCTCTAACATTCTGTAACTATATAACGGATGCCTTTTTACCTCATTGTATTCTTGTAATGTCAAAGAAGAGCTTTTCACTAGTATTTTGGGATCAATCTTAGACATGCCACAATCACTCAGTAAGCCCGCTATTGCTAACTGATTGCAATCTGCTAAGCTAAATTGGAGTTTTTTGCCAAGATATCCTGATAGTAGGCCAACTGACACAGAGTGATGATAGATATAGTCTTCACGGTTAGAATACCTGTATAGCGAAAATAGCTCATTTGGTTGCTGCAGGACCCTCTTAAAGAGGGGAATGATAACCTGACGTACTTTTCCAACATCTATAAGAGTTCCGGCCTGCCAACTCTGAAACAATTGTTTATATTCTTTTACAGATATCAGATAGTCTTCAACTAAAGAGCTTTCATCCTTTACAATTTCAACTTCTTTTATCTGTTCAGCAGGTGTAAAAGGTTCACCGTTAATTAAGAATGACTCAACCTGTACTTCTTGAACTAAAAATTGCTGTAACACTTGTAAATGTTGATTTGCTAATACTGTTTTTTTAGGAATAATTGGTTTATTCGTCAAGGAAAAAATATCACTTGATAGGATACACCCTTCCTGTAACTGGTTCGTCATCACTCGCACTTAAATCCGACCTCAACTTTCGCTCTATCAAATACGCCTTGGCGGTTTCAACCACTGCTAGTTAAAAATTTATAATAGCATTATTTTACCAAAAAAAGAGAAATACTGCACCTGCAGTATTTCTCTTTTCCTCTTTATACAGAAAACAGTTACTCTGTTTCCTCTTGATCATCAGACTGATCACCAGTTTCTTCATCTGATTCTACAGTAGTTTCAGTAGTTTCAGTGGCTTCAGTTTCTAATTCATCCATTTCTTCATCATCTTCTTCGACTTCTTTTTCAACAATTGCTACTGTTGCAACATGTTCGTGTTCACTCTCATCTAATCGGATTAGTTTTACCCCTTGGGTTGTACGTCCAATTTGTGAGATATCACTAATTGCCATACGGATCAATACTCCTGCAGCAGTAATAAGCATTAAATCATTTTCAATTGTCACAGCCTTAACTGCAATTACCTTACCATTCTTTTCGGTAATATTAACAGTTTTTAGGCCCTTACCTCCGCGACTTTGAATACGATATTCTGATGCCGGTGTACGTTTTCCATATCCTTTTTCAGTAACGATAAGGACATCTAAGTCGTCCTCAAGAATTTCCATTCCTACTACTTCATCGTCTTCAGATAGATTAATTCCTTTGACACCTGCAGCTGTTCGTCCCATTGAACGTACATCTGACTCTGGGAAGCGAATTAGCATTCCTTCCTTCGTACCGATGATAATATCCTTTGATCCATCCGTAAGACGAACTGAAATAAGTTCGTCACCTTCATGAAGGCCAACAGCAATTAAGCCGCCTTTGCGAATATTAGCAAAGGATGAAAGTGGAGTTCGTTTTGATATACCCTTCCTTGTTGTGAAGAATAAGAACCAATCATCTACAAGCTCAGATACAGGTATTATGGCATTGATCCATTCCCCTTTATCAATTTCTAATAGATTAATGATTGGTATTCCCTTCGCTGTTCTACTAAATTCAGGAATTTCATACCCTTTTAAGCGATATACTTTTCCTTTATTTGTGAAGAACAGAATCGTATCGTGGGTGGATGTTGATAATAATTGCTCAACGAAATCATCTTCATTAGTTCCCATCCCTTGAATACCACGACCACCACGTTTTTGACTTCGGTATGTTGAAGCTGGAAGACGCTTGATATAGCCCTTATTAGTAAGGGTGATAATGATATTTTCTCTTGGGATTAGATCTTCATCTTCAATCATTTCAAATCCAGCTGCTAGAATTTCTGTACGTCTATTGTCATTAAAACGTTCTTTAACTTCTAGCAACTCTTCACGGATAATTTCTAAAACCTTTTGTTCGTCTGCTAAAATTGCTTTTAATTCAGCAATTAGGGCAACAAGGTCTTGATATTCAGCCTCAATTTTATCGCGTTCCAAGCCTGTTAAACGTTGTAGACGCATATCAAGGATTGCTTGAGCTTGCTTTTCAGAAAGATTAAATCTTGTCATTAAGCCTTCGCGAGCGATATCCGTATTTTGAGAACCACGAATTAATGCGATAATCTCATCGATATGGTCTAACGCAATACGTAGACCTTCTAGAATATGAGCCCTTGCTTCTGCTTTTCGTAGTTCAAATGCAGTTCTACGTTTGATGACAACAACTTGATGTTCAAGGTAATACTGTAGGCATTGTTTCAGATTAAGAACCCTTGGGTGTCCATCAACAAGAGCCAGCAAGTTAACTCCAAATGTTGTCTGTAAAGCAGTATGTTTGTATAGGTTATTTAAGAGGACGTTCGCATTCGCATCTTTTCTAACCTCCATGACAATTCTCATTCCGGTACGGTCGGATTCATCACGTAGGTCAGTAATGCCCTCAATTTTTTTATCTCGTACTAATTCCGCTATTTTTTCAATTAATTTAGCTTTATTCACTTGGTAAGGAAGTTCAGTCACTAGAATGACCTCTTTACCATTTTTCATTTGCTCAATTTCTACTTTTGCTCGTACAGTAATAGAACCTTTTCCTGTTTCATACGCTTTTCGAATCCCACTTCTTCCTAAAATTTGTCCAGCAGTAGGGAAATCTGGGCCAGGAATAATGTCCATTAACTCGGCAATCGTAATCTCTGGGTCTTTACTTACAGCTAGTACACCATCGATAATTTCACCTAATTGGTGTGGAGGGATATTTGTTGCCATACCTACGGCAATACCCGCTGCTCCGTTTACCAATAGATTTGGGAATCTCGCAGGGAGAACTGCTGGTTCTTTTTCTGAACCATCATAGTTATCCTGGTAGTCAATTGTGTCCTTATTAATATCACGCAGGAGCTCCATAGATATTTTGGACATACGTGCTTCCGTATAACGCATAGCCGCTGCTGCGTCACCATCGACAGACCCGAAGTTTCCATGACCATCAATGAGCATATAGCGGTAGTTGAAATCCTGTGCCATACGAACCATCGTATCATACACAGCGGAGTCACCGTGTGGATGGTATTTACCGATAACTTCACCAACGATACGCGCAGACTTCTTATACGCCTTATCCGATGTCATTCCTAAGTCATTCATAGCATAAAGAATTCGGCGATGCACTGGTTTTAAACCATCGCGTACGTCTGGAAGGGCACGTGAAACAATAACACTCATTGCATAGTCAAGAAACGACGTTTTCATCTCTTGGCTTATATTGATTTCTTTAACATGCGTATTTTGACTTTCAGACATAAAAATTAACACTCCCTTATCAGGGGTATAAATAAATCAGTTTCTTATTTTTACCCATTCAATTATCTAAGTAAAGACAGGATAGCATAACACTATCCTGCGTAAATTCAATCAAATGCACCTTTGTATCTTGCGAACAATCATTTGAACCCACTGATGAGTCAAAATGACGGTGCTAAAGGTCATAACGTTACTTCAGTAAGGGTGTAGACCCCATTGAATAAGTTATACATCCAAGTTTTTCACATATTGTGCATTTTCTTCGATGAAGTTACGTCGTGGTTCAACTTTGTCACCCATCAACATTTCAAAAGTTTCATCTGCATCAATTGCATCCTGAAGAGTAACCTGAAGCATCGTACGATTACTAGGGTCCATTGTTGTTTCCCAAAGTTGCTCTGGATTCATCTCTCCTAATCCTTTGTAACGTTGGATTCCTGGTTTTGGATTACTAGGTAATTCACTTAAATATCTTTCAAGTTCTCGGTCATCATACGCATATTCGATGCGTTTTCCTTGTTGAATCTTGTATAAAGGTGGTTGAGCGATATAGACAAAGCCACTTTCAATGATTTGTCGCATAAAACGATAAAAGAACGTCAATAATAAAGTCCGTATATGTGCACCATCCACATCAGCATCTGTCATGATTACAACTTTATGGTACCGAGCCTTAGTTATGTCAAAGTCTTCACCAATTCCAGTCCCTAATGCGGTAATCATGGATCGCACTTCATTATTGGATAAAATTCTATCCAATCTTGCCTTTTCAACGTTAAGAATTTTTCCTCTTAGAGGCAAGATAGCTTGGAAATGGCGATCTCGACCTTGTTTAGCTGAACCACCAGCTGAATCACCTTCAACGATATAAAGTTCACTAATAGAAGGATCCTTTGATGAGCAATCAGCAAGTTTACCTGGTAGACTTGATACTTCTAATGCGCTCTTTCTTCTTGTTAATTCACGGGCTTTCTTTGCAGCCATTCGTGCTCTGGCAGCCATTGTACCTTTTTCTACAATTTTCCGAGCAACAGAAGGATTCTCTAGTAAAAATGATTCTAGTTTCTCAGAAAAAATAGATTCGGTAACTGTTCTTGCTTCACTATTTCCTAATTTCGTTTTTGTTTGACCCTCAAATTGTGGATCCGGGTGCTTGACCGAAATAATAGCTGTTAATCCTTCACGAACATCATCGCCAGTTAAATTAGCATCATTATCTTTGAATATATTATTTCTGCGTGCATAATCATTAATAATTCGTGTTAATGCCGTCTTAAAACCAGATTCGTGAGTTCCACCTTCGTAGGTGTGTATATTATTGGCGAAAGAATAGATACTGCTTGTATAGCTATCGTTATACTGTAGAGCAATTTCTATTGCAATTCCGTCTTTTTCGCCTTCAACAAAAACAGGCTCCTCATGAATCACTTCTTTTGTACGGTTAAGGTGCTCAACGTAAGACTTAATACCACCTTCATAATGGTATTCTTTCCGTTTGTTTTCTTCACGTTTGTCTTCAATTGTTATTTTTACACCTCTAGTCAAAAAGGCAAGTTCACGTAAGCGAGTTGCTAGAGTGTCAAAATCATATTCAAGTGTTTCCGTAAAAATTTCACCATCTGGTTTAAAATGAGTGATCGTACCTGTATGGTCTGTTTCGCCAACTACCTGTAGTTCCGAAACAACGGCACCACGTTCAAAAGCAATATAGTGAATTTTCCCATCACGATGTACGTGTACCTCAAGGTTTGTGGAGAGAGCATTAACGACCGATGCACCAACCCCGTGCAAACCACCTGAAACCTTATAGCCACCGCCATCAAATTTACCACCAGCATGCAGAACAGTCATGATAACTTCAACAGCTGGACGACCCATCTTTTCATGGATACCTACTGGAATACCACGTCCATTATCCTTTACGGTAATACTATTATCTTCTTCGATAATTACATTAATCTCTGAACAGTGTCCCGCTAAGGCTTCATCAATACTGTTATCAACTATTTCCCATACTAAATGGTGTAAACCTTTGCCAGAAGTAGAACCAATATACATACCAGGTCTTTTTCTTACGGCTTCTAGCCCTTCTAAGACCTGAATCTGACTCTCATCATATTCCTGTTGTTGCAATTCTTTCTCTTCCATTGCCACAAATATCACCTACACTATATAGTCAAATACGCCTTGGCATATTTGCGCCTAGCATTTTTAGACCCACAGATGTGGGTCACAAAGACGTAACCACAGAGTGGCGTTCTTAGTCTTCGTTGCTATCTTCCAAGAAATTTCTTTGAAAAAGGTAAGCATCCGCCGAAGGCATTAACTTTATTCAGGCAAGAGCCTTACACTTATACTTAGTAACCATAGAGCTTTACTGAAAAAGTTATATTTCTTCTAAAATTGTTTCAAAATCCGATACATATTGTGATCGTTTTTTTAATGTACTAGATGATAGAGGTGAAAAATACACCTTATCAACCGTTACTACGACCGACTTTGTTTTCCCATTTGACAATTCTACCACTCTGTCTTTTTGAACATCCAAGAACTCATTGACAATAGAGGATGATTTTAAAAGCTGTCGATCCAGTATCGTAATGACATCTGAAGAGCGAACCATTACATTATCTCCCAAATGTATGAACAATCTTCATCACCTCATTTAAGCTTTGATATGACTCCCGCAGACACTTCAAAGGTTGCTGCCTGCTTAAGTGTTTCATGATTTATTCCCTCAACGCTTGTTGTTGTAACAAAGGTTTGAACCTTACCCTGGATGGTATTTAACAAATGAGACTGTCTAAAATCGTCTAATTCTGAAAGAACATCATCTAATAAAAGAATGGGGTATTCCCCTATCTCTGAATGTATTAATTCTATTTCAGCTAACTTCAATGAGAGGGCAGTCGTACGTTGCTGACCTTGAGACCCAAATGTTTGAACATCTTTTCCATTCACAAAAAATGCCAGGTCATCACGATGTGGCCCCGCTAAAGTAACTCCTCTTTCAATTTCCCTCTCTCTTATTTTAGCAAACTTTTCATCATATACATCTACCATTTTCGACAAATCACCGGTTTCTAATACCTCAATAGAGGGTTTATATTCAATTTGGAGCGTTTCTATCCCTCTACTAATTCCATGATGGATAGGTTCTGCCCATTTTTGTAATAAAACCAGAAACTCGATTCGTTTTTTTACGATTTTTGTCGCAGCATGGGTGAGCTGTGATGTTAATACATCAAGCATGGTTTGATCTTTTTGCCTTTTTGTTTGCAGCTGTTTCAAATAATGGTTTCGTTGGTGAAGAATTTTCTGATATTGACTTAAGTCATGTAAATATACTGCCGATACCTGACCAATTTCCATATCAATAAATCGTCTACGAACTTGAGGACTTCCCTTTACAAGATTTAAGTCTTCTGGGGCAAACATGACCACGTTCATATTTCCAACATATTGGCTTAGCTTTTGCTGCTCTAAATGATTGCTTTTTGCCTTTTTACCTTTTTTAGAAACAACTAGCTGCAATGATAATGGGCCGTTCCTTTTTTGAACCCTACCCTCTATTTTAGCATATTCTTCATCCCAGCGAATCAAATCTTTATCATTTGATGTACGATGTGATTTTGCCATTGCTAAAACATAAAGGGATTCCATCACATTTGTCTTACCTTGAGCATTTTCTCCAAGTATGACATTTACTTTATCTTCAAACTGAATTGATAACTTCTCATAGTTCCGATAATTTGTTAGCTTTATTTCCTCAATGAACAAATGGCTCCACCCACTTTTAATCCGATTGCTCTTGGCCCCTTTTAATCGGCTAAGCCTCGAGCCGATGGTGCCTAGAACTAGACAATTGAAATAATAAACGTTCCAAAGCCAGGAATGTCTACCAAATCCTTATTCACTAGCTTTTTACCACGGCGATCTTCTAGCTCACCATTGACATAGACTTCATGTTCACTTAGAAACCATTTTGCCATTCCACCTGTTTGAATAATATCTGCAAGCTTCAAAAACTGACCTAATGTTATAAAGTCTGTCGAAATTTCAATTTTTTTTGCCATTTTTTCGCCTTCTTTCTTTTATTTTACTAAAGAAAACACAACTAGAAAAGAAAACTACTAGGTTTTTACGACCTAGTAGTGCTTGTTTCATTCAAGAATTAGTACGTACGTACCGGAAGAATCAAGTGGAAAACAGTTTCATCGTCAATTGCCTTGATGAAGAACGGTCTCATGGCTCCTGTAAAGCTAATTCGAATTTCAGTGCTCTCTAATGCTTTTAAAGCATCCATCATATATTTTGCACTAAAAGAAATCTTTAATTCTTCTCCTTCAATAGACTTACTTTGAATTTCTTCATTTACTTTTCCAATTTCAGGGGAGGTTGAGGAAATTTCAACAACTCCATCAGGTAACGTAGTAAATTTGACAACATTATTATTTGCTTCCTTCGCTAAAAGGGACGCACGATCAATTGATTGTAAAAATTCCTTCGTTGTTAAAATAACTTCTGTTTTGCTTTCTGTAGGAATCAATCTTGAAGTATCGGGGTAATTCCCATCCAATAGACGTGAAAAGAATAATAGATGTTTGGTTTTAAACAATACTTGATTTTCTGTGATCACAATATCTACTAGATCGGTTGTATCATCCAGGATTTTGCTTAATTCCGTCAAGCTCTTTCCAGGGATAACTGCATTAAAAGAATCTACCTGTTCTTCTGTTTGAATCGGTGCTGTTCTCATTGCTAGTCGATGACTATCTGTTGCTGTACAAGTTAGCTGATTATTTTCAACCTTCCAATTTACACCTGTAAGAATAGGACGAGTTTCGGAAGTTGAGACAGCAAATACAGTTTGACGAATCATATTTTTCAATAGGTCTGCAGGGATTTTAAATCCGTGATTTTCGTCAATTTGAGGTAATTGTGGATATTCGTCCGCATCAAGTCCATTAAGGTTGAACTCAGCCTTACCTGAACGGATAATCGTCAATAGATTCGAATGAACATCTATCTCGACTGTATCCTTAGGTAACTTTTTTACAATCTCACTAAAGAAACGTGCTTGTAAGACAATACTGCCTGTCTCTTTAATTTCGACAATTTCATCTCCTGCTTCTTCTGTTGGAATAAATGATTCAATTGATACATCAGAATCACTTCCAGTGAGTGTTACACCTTCTGTAGATGCGACAATTTTAATACCCGTTAAGATAGGGATAGTAGTTCGTGAAGATACAGCTTTCATTACATCTTGTACACTTTGGACGAGATGATCTCTTTGAATAATAAATTTCATCAAAAATCCTCCTAAGATAGTCTATTTTTGATTTCGCACGCATATATTTTTATTTATATATTTTTTTAAAGAATAAGAGAAGAAGTACTAGTAGGCCCTGTGGGTATGTGGATAACCCAGATAAAGCAAATGAAAACAGTCTATCCACATGTGGACAGACTGTGTGCAACATTAGAGAAGTTATTCACAGTATTCACGGTACGAGTACTTGTCCAAAAATAAAGGTCGCAAGTCAATGCAAGGGATTATCCCTTTAATTGCGCATTGATTTCACTTATTTGTTTTTGTAATTGTGTGTCAGTCTTTAATAGATTTGAAATTTTTTCATGTGCGTGAATGACAGTCGTATGATCACGCCCACCAAATTCCTCTCCAATTTTAGGTAGAGATGAATCAGTTAGTTCTCGAGATAGATACATTGCGATTTGGCGAGGAAAGGCAATCGTCTTTGTCCTCTTTTTCGCCTTAAAATCCTCAAGTTTAATATTGTAGTGTTGACCGACTACTTTTTGTATCTCAAATATTGTAATTATTTTAGGCCTAGAACTCGGTATGATGTCTTTTAACGCTTCAGCCGCAAGGTCGGCATTAATATCCTTATTAATTAAAGATGAATAAGCCACGATTCGAATGAGTGCACCTTCAAGTTCGCGAATATTTGTATTGATTTGATTTGCGATATAAAGCATAACCTCATTTGGTATATCGAGACCTTCTGCCTTTGCCTTTTTACGTAGGATAGCAATCCTCGTTTCTAAATCAGGAGGGGTAATATCCGTAATTAATCCCCATTCAAAGCGTGAACGAAGTCTATCCTCAAGTGTTGGTATTTCTTTAGGTGGTCGATCACTTGAAATAACAATTTGTTTGCTTTCCTCATGCAAGGTGTTAAACGTATGGAAAAATTCTTCCTGCGTTGATTCTTTTCCAGCTAAAAATTGAATATCATCTATAAGTAGTACATCAACATTACGGTATTTATTTCTGAATTCAACAGCCTTGTTATCTCGAATCGAGTTAATAAATTCGTTTGTAAACTTTTCAGATGATAAATAAACGACCTTAGCATTTGGGTTATGTTCTTGCACATAATGGCCAATTGAATGCATCAAATGTGTTTTACCAAGACCTACACCACCATATAGGAACAGCGGGTTATATGCCTTTGCTGGAGCCTCTGCCACTGCTAGTGATGCAGCATGTGCAAACCGATTACCAGATCCAATGACAAATGTATCGAAGGTGTATTTTTGATTAAGCATATTTTGAGAGTGTTCAGCCGGTTCATCTTGTTTCGTAGCTTTTTTCTCTGGTGTTTTCATTTCGAACTCTTCGTCCAGTTGATTTTGAGGAATAATAAATTTGATTCCAAGTTCTGCACCTGTGAGATCATATATTGTCTCAGCAATCAGATGTAAATATCTAGATTCAAGCCAATCTCTTGCGAACTCATTAGGAGCAGTAATAATAAGCGTATCCTTTTGTAGCGCATGAGCTTTTGTTGATTTTAGCCAAGTTTCAAAGCTGGGCTTGCTAAGTTTTTTCTCGATCTCTTGGAGTGCTTTTGCCCATAAATCTGCAATATTCTCCAACAATCTCCCTCCTTTGTTAGCTCTTATTTAAATACAAAGGTATAACGGCTATACATTATATGCCGAGTCATTATCTACTAAGTATCTTGTTGAAGTGTATAAATATAAGGTCATATGCAACTTTTTCTTTAAAATGAATATCCATTTATAAATATACATAAAGAGTAATTGTGAATAACTATATAATATAGTAGAAAAACATCTTTTCGACATAATCCACTACTTGTGGACAAGTCTTCATACACACTGTGTAAAAATCTATCCACATGATATCCACATTCTGTGGATAATTAAAAATTGTTAATAACTTATTACGAGTGAAAACAAAACTATAATATCAAATAATGAGCTGATAATCAATGGTTTTTACAAACTTATCCACAATATCTATACCTTGTGGAAAAATATTATCCACAACACAATATGATGTGTAGAAACTGTCGATAAATGTTGTGGATTAAAAAATATGTCGAATAAAGTTGTCCACAATGTCTGGGATGTGCAAATGAATGACCCAGTGTTATGAAAACTGTATGTACTTTGCAAATGTTAGTGACGTTTTTTTGTAGAGTCGAAAATGTTAGTCAAACAATAGTATTGAAAAGTGAAAAGAGTAGAGTCAGATCGGAATCAAGTTTGGTAAATAAGTGATATGTAGCTACAAACTACAATATAAAAAGAAAACCATCGAATAGTATTAGTGTTATCCAAAATATAGAATTTCAAATAAGGTTGACATTTTTTATGGATTTTCACTATAATTAGTAGGACTGTCTGTTATGTAAATGAGAGTTAATTCCTCAGGGAGGTGTCATATAATGAAAAGAACATATCAACCAAGCAAACGTAAACACAGTAAAGTTCACGGATTCCGTAGTCGTATGAGCTCAGCAAATGGACGTAAAGTTCTTGCTCGTCGTCGTAGAAAAGGAAGAAAAGTATTATCAGCATAGACCACTGAAGCGTCAGTGGTCTTTTTTTCTAAGTGATTTTCATTTATATTTGTGATAATCGTGTTCTGTGATTACTAACAAATTACTATAAGTACTGTCTGATCGGTTATAAAGGACAATAAGTTCTATAAATATGTTTATTTCAATTTTTTTCATGACCATACTAGAAAGGCGAAATGCGACTCTTCCTAAAACGAGAAATTAAAAGTCTTAAATGGACGCGTTATAGGTTACGTTAGCATTAGCTCTTCATTTGCGTCTGTGACTCCGACAATGAGGCAGTTTTGCCTCTGCTGGAGGAGTAGGAGTGTTCTGGTTTCTAGTCGCTATGGCTAGGCAATCTAGACGCACAAATTACGTAAGGGTATGGATCCAAGAAATTGAAACGCTGTTTCGTCGCACAGGAGTTGTAAGAGATGAAAAAGGAATACCGTATAAAAAAAAACCAAGATTTTCAAACGGCGTTTAAGTCTGGGAAATCCTCAGCAAATAGACAATTCGTTGTGTATGTCTATCAAAATGAGGGACAAGAACACTTTCGAATTGGTCTGTCTGTCAGCAAGAAAATTGGAAACGCTGTTACAAGAAACCGAATAAAACGACTAATTCGTCAATTTTTTCTTGAGCATAAATCACTTGTCAAGGACAAGGACTATGTGATTATTGCTAGGAAGCCTGTTGCCCAGATGAGCTATGAAGAAGTGCAAAAAAGCTTACTTCACGTTTTAAAGCTAGCAAAGGTGTTAAAAAAAGTGCAAAATTCGTAGATATTTTTCGTAGGAAAAGAAAGAAATTTATATGTGGAAATGGTAGAATACATTGTACATATTGTTTTTACTTGAATATGTTTAAAAAATTCATGAAATATAGTATTACCTTAAAGTTATTTAGAATTAGGAGGAAATGTAGTTGAAAAGGCGAATATTATTACTTAGTGCGCTAATTGGTGTAGTACTTCTTTTGTCTGGTTGTACAGAAATTAATGATCCAATTACTGCTGACAGTGAAGGAGTATGGAATAAATATTTTGTTTATCCGTTATCCTGGCTTATTACATATTTTGCTGAACTCACAGCTGAAAACTATGGGTTAGCGATTATTATCGTAACATTATTGATTCGTTTTGCGTTATTACCATTAATGATTAAACAAACAAAGAGTTCAAAAGCAATGCAAGCTATTCAGCCGGAGCTAAAATCACTTCGTGAAAAGTACAGTTCAAAGGACCAAGCAACTCAACAAAAGCTACAACAAGAAACAATGCAGCTTTTCCAAAAGCATGGTGTGAATCCACTAGCTGGATGTTTTCCATTATTGATTCAAATGCCAATTTTGATCGGTTTTTACCATGCAATTATGAGAACGAGAGAAATTGCTGAGCATAATTTCTTATGGTTTGACTTAGGGGATTCAGATCCTTATTATATTCTTCCTTTGATTGCAGGCGTTACAACATTTATCCAGCAAAAGATTACAATGATGGGTATGGATAATAACCCTCAAATGGCAATGATGCTTTGGTTAATGCCAATTATGATCGTTGTCTTTGCAATCAGTTTCCCAGCAGCTTTATCACTGTACTGGGTAGTAGGTAATATCTTTATGATTGTTCAAACAATATTAATTAAAGGTCCAGATATAAGAGCAGCACAATCTGGAAAAGCGGGAGGAGCCAAAAAGTGAAACAGGTAACTGCTACAGGGCAAACCGTCGATGAAGCAGTAGAATCAGCTTTAGCTCAACTTAACACAACAAGAGACCGCACCGATATTCAGATCATCGATGAAGGTAAAAAAGGGTTATTTGGAATTTTCGGTACAAAGCCAGCTGTTGTAAAGGTAACAGTCAAAATTGACCCAGTTGAAGAGACACAGAAGTTTCTTGAAAATGTCATTTCTACGATGGGTGTTTCAGCGAAGATTGATGTCATTCGCCATGGAAAAAATGTAACATTTCAATTATCTGGCGAAAAAATGGCTGTTTTAATTGGGAAAAGAGGACAAACGTTAAATTCTCTTCAATATTTAACTCAGTTGGTAGCAAATAGGTTTGCAGATCATTACTTGAATATTATTGTAGATGCTGAAAATTATCGAGGACGTCGTGAAGAAACCTTGATCCAACTAGCTGAAAGACTGGCGAGTAAGGTTAGTAGATCGAAGCAGAGTGTAAAACTAGAACCTATGCCTTCTTACGAAAGAAAGGTAATCCATACAGCTCTAGCAAAACACAAAAAAGTAAAAACCTCTTCGAATGGATCTGATCCTAATCGACATATTGTGATTTCACCAGCGGAATAAAGAACACCTATAAAAGGAGCCTAGGCGAATGCCTAGGTTTTTTTTGTCTCTTTTTAGTAAATAAGAATAAATTTCCTTCAATTTATCCCCAAAGAAAATGTTCTTTAATAAGAGGGATTCTTCATGATTGTTATTCACATGTGGATAAGATAAAATGGGTATAGTTTGTTTTATGAAAACGAAGTTTGTTATCCATGTGGATAAATAGGTAATACTACTAAAAAGCGAATGTTAAAGTTATACACATGTTTTAAATAAATCAAATGGAATAATATAGTGCTTTTATAGAAGAAGGTGGAAATATGGAGTTTGATACAATAGCTGCAATCTCAACTCCAATGGGAGAAGGAGCAATCGCTATCGTTCGACTAAGTGGGGATGAAGCAATTGACATTGCAAATCGAATATTTAAAGGGAAGAACCTGCAGGAGGTAGCGTCCCATACAATACATTATGGCCATATTGTGGATCCAGAAACAAAGGAAGTCGTAGAGGAAGTAATGGTTACCTTAATGAGAGGACCAAAGACCTTTACGAGAGAGGATGTAATTGAGATTAATTGCCATGGTGGACTTGTTTCCGTTAACCGAGTCCTACAACTTGTCCTAACAAATGGAGCAAGGCTTGCAGAGCCAGGTGAATTTACAAAGCGTGCCTTTTTAAATGGTCGTATTGACCTATCACAGGCAGAAGCAGTTATGGATTTAATCCGTGCAAAAACTGATCGGGCAATGAACGTAGCAATTGGTCAAATGGAGGGTAGATTATCTACTCTTATTACCCGTTTACGACAGGAATTACTCGAAACTCTTGCCCATATTGAGGTAAATATTGATTATCCTGAATATGATGATGTCGAAGAAATGACTCATCATGTGTTACTAGAAAAAGCTACAATAGTACGTGATGAAATCATTAAACTATTAGCAACATCAAATCAAGGAAAGATTTTACGAGAGGGTTTATCAACTGTTATTATTGGAAGACCTAATGTTGGTAAGTCATCCTTATTAAACAGCCTTATTCATGAAAATAAGGCTATCGTGACTGATATTCCTGGTACTACGCGTGACGTAATAGAAGAATACGTCAATGTTCGAGGTGTACCTTTACGTCTAGTTGATACTGCTGGTATCCGTGAAACAGAAGATATTGTGGAACGAATCGGTGTTGAAAAGTCGAGAGAAGTATTAAAAAAGGCTGACCTTATTCTGCTTGTGTTAAACTATGGTGATGATTTAACAGTAGAAGATGAGCGGTTATTCGATGCGATTTCCGGAATGGACACAATTGTAATCATTAATAAAACTGACCTTCCGCAAAAAATCGACATGGAAAAGGTGCAACTTTTAGCAAAGGATTCTCCAATTGTAACGACTTCTTTGCTAGAAGAAAAGGGAATTGATTCCTTAGAGGAAGCCATCTCCTCACTATTTTTTACGGGATCTGTTGAGGCAAGTGATTTAACATATGTGTCCAACTCTCGTCACATTGCTTTGTTAACTCAAGCGAAAAAATCAATTGAAGATGCAATTTCGGGTGTTGAAGTTGACTTACCAATCGATATGGTTCAAATTGATTTAACGAGAACATGGGAGCTCTTAGGTGAAATTATTGGCGATGCCGTCCATGAAAGCCTAATTAACCAGCTCTTTTCACAATTTTGCTTAGGAAAGTAGTAAAGATTTGTTATTTTAGGAGGAATTAAACTTGAGCTATGACGCAGGTTTTTATGATGTCATCGTCATTGGTGCAGGACATGCAGGCTGCGAAGCAGGCCTAGCTTCTGCACGATTAGGTGCAAAAACGCTAATGCTAACCATTAACCTTGATATGGTTGCATTTATGCCATGTAACCCCTCAGTAGGGGGACCAGCTAAAGGGATTGTTGTTCGTGAGATTGATGCCCTAGGTGGTGAGATGGCAAAAAATATAGATAAAACGCATATTCAAATGAGAATGCTTAATACTGGTAAAGGTCCTGCCGTACGTGCTTTACGTGCTCAAGCAGACAAGTTTTCATATCAGCATGAAATGAAAAAAACATTGGAAAATGAAAAAAATCTGACTCTAGTTCAAGGTATGGTGGAACGTTTACTTGTTGAGGACGATGTTTGTAATGGTGTTGTTACAAAAACAGGTGCGGTGTATCGTGCTACTACTGTTGTCATTACAACAGGTACATTCCTACGCGGTGAAATAATCCTCGGAGAGCTAAAATACTCAAGTGGTCCAAATAACCAGCAGCCATCTATTAAATTGTCGGAGCATCTTGAAGAACTTGGCTTTCAATTAGTACGCTTTAAAACAGGTACACCACCTCGCGTGAATAGCCATACGATTGACTATAGTAAAACAGAAATTCAACCTGGAGACGAGACTCCAAGGGCTTTTTCATATGAAACAACAAAGTACATTACAGACCAGTTACCATGTTGGTTAACATATACAAGTGAAGAAACACATCAAATTATCGATGCGAACCTACATCGTTCACCAATTTATTCTGGAATGATCAAGGGAACAGGACCACGTTATTGTCCATCTATCGAAGATAAAGTTGTACGTTTTCACGATAAACCAAGGCATCAAATCTTTCTTGAACCAGAAGGCAGAAATACGCAAGAGGTCTATGTTCAAGGGCTTTCAACAAGCTTACCTGAAGATGTTCAGCATCGTTTGATTGCATCTGTACCGGGACTTGAAAATGCACAAATGATGAGACCTGGATATGCAATTGAATATGATGCAATTGTGCCAACTCAGCTGTGGCCAACCCTTGAAACGAAAAAAATTAAAAATCTATATACGGCCGGTCAAATTAACGGGACTTCAGGGTATGAAGAAGCAGCGGGTCAAGGTATTATGGCAGGTATTAATGCTGGTTTACGTGCACTTGGAAAAGAAGAGGTTGTCCTAAGTCGTTCTGATGCATACATTGGTGTGTTAATTGATGATTTAGTTACAAAGGGGACAGCTGAGCCTTATCGATTATTAACGTCACGTGCTGAATACCGATTACTCCTTCGTCATGATAATGCAGATTTGCGATTAACAGATCTAGGACATGAGATTGGCTTAATTAATGAGGAGCGATATCAAGCCTTTCTAACGAAAAAAGCTGCCATAAAACAAGAAATGGAACGATTGAAGGATGTAAGGATTAAACCTACAGATGAGGTTCAAGACTTGATTCGTTCAGTGGGTGGAAGTGAGCTTAAGGACGGCATACTGGCCAGTGATTTGCTAAAACGTCCAGAAATGACATATAACCATATTAGTCAGCTAGCCCCGAGCGAGTATGAGATACATCCTGATGTTGCAGAACAGGTAGAAATTCAAGTCAAATATGAAGGTTATATTCAAAAATCAATACAGCAAGTTGAGAAATTGAAACGTATGGAAGATAAAAAGATCCCAGAAAATATCGATTATGATGCAATTTCTGGTCTTGCAAATGAAGCACGACAAAACCTAAAAGAAGTGCGTCCTTTATCTGTTGCTCAAGCTTCTAGAATATCAGGTGTGAATCCGGCTGATGTTTCTATCTTACTTGTGTATTTAGAGCAAGGTAAAATTGCAAAAGTAAAGTAAGTGTGTTGCACATAAAAAGCTAGTAGGGTATTTACGAAACAAGGGGATACCTTCTCGGGATACCGCAGATTATACTTTATCTTAGAAGGGACCATATATGGATACTTCATTATTTAAAACAATGTTGGAGGAGAAAGGAATCAAACTTTCTCCTACTCAACTTACACAATTTGAAACCTATTATAAATTATTAGTTGAATGGAATGAAAAAATGAATCTAACGGCAATTACTGAAAAGCCGGAAGTATATTTAAAGCATTTTTTCGATTCGATTTCAGCGGCTTTTTATTTTGATTTTAGAAAGGAATATTCCATTTGCGATGTGGGAGCGGGTGCTGGATTTCCAAGCATTCCCTTAAAAATTTGCTTTCCTCATTTAAAAATTTCGATTGTTGATTCTTTGCAAAAGCGAATTACGTTCCTGAACGAGCTTGCAAAAGAACTCCAATTAGAAAATGTAACTTTCTATCACGATCGAGCAGAGACTTTTGGTCATAAAACTGATATAAGAGAGTCTTTTGACCTAGTATTGGCGAGAGCAGTTGCCAGAATGTCTGTTTTGAGCGAATTATGTCTTCCGCTTGTAAAGGTAAATGGAACATTTATTGCCATGAAGGCTGCATCTGTTAGTGAGGAATTAGAAGATGGAAAGAAGGCAATTGCAACGTTAGGTGGTACTGTAAAAGATGTACACCATTTCCTTTTGCCAATTGAAAACAGTGAAAGAAATATTGTGATTGTGGAGAAGAATAAAGTCACACCAAAAAAATACCCACGAAAGCCAGGCACACCAAACCGTTCTCCCATTAAATAAATATGAGAGTATTGCAGGTGCTGGATGTATTTTGGATACTTATTTATCCCGTGTTAAGCAGTTTTAATTCCTTAATAGGGTACCGTTCTATACTCAGAAAACAGACGAAGGTACATATATATATGTTTCATTGTCTGTTCGTATCCAGTAAGCACCTAAACTTCAATCTGGAGGAATCGCTTTCAACAGGTTGAAGTTTAGCTTATCTCCTAAAAGATATCTGATCCTAATGATGTCAGGTTGGTTTTTTCAATACTCCAATACATGATATATATAATCTCATTAATTAGTAGAAAGATAGTAAGATTTTTGTAAAATACGTGTTATAATAGAAGGAATGAGAGACTAAATAGAGAATTTGTAATAGTGGGAGTTCTAAGGGGTGGTGGAATTATGAAACATCCATTTTCACGATTGTTTAGTATCGGCGAAAAAGATGAAAAACAGCAAATGAATCAAGTACAGGTGATAGAAACACAAATAGAGGATTCAATAATAGATGAAGAGGAAACACACCTGAATGAAGAGGTTCGACAAATTCCAATTAATGAAATTGTTCCAAACCGTTTTCAACCACGAACTGTCTTTGCTGAAGATAAAATTAGAGAACTTGCATTAACCATACGTACTCATGGTATTATTCAACCAATTGTAGTTCGTCAATTTGCTGACCATCAATATGAAATAATTGCAGGTGAACGCCGCTGGAGAGCTGTTCAATCACTTGAATGGGAAACAATCCCTGCAATCATCAAAGACTTTAACGATGCGGAAACAGCATCCGTTGCATTGATCGAGAATTTGCAACGTGAAGAACTATCAGCTATTGAAGAAGCGTATGCTTATGCTAGATTACTAGAATTACATAGTTTAACACAAGAAGCATTAGCTCAAAGATTAGGAAAAGGTCAATCAACGATAGCAAATAAGCTACGTTTATTAAAGTTGCCAGAAGAAGTACAGCACGTTTTAATGCAAAAAAAGATTACAGAACGCCACGCTAGAGCATTGATACCACTTAAGGATCCAGAAAAACAAATCAGGCTCATGCAAGATATCGTGGAAAAAGAATTAAATGTAAAGCAAACAGAGGATCGCGTCGTAAAAATCCTGGAATTAGAAAAAGAACAAAAACGACCTAAACCTAAGTTCAAGGCAGTAAGTAGGGATATGAGAATTGCTATGAACACCATTCGTCAATCATTGACCATGGTTGAAGAAAGCGGAGTCTCATTAAATACAGAAGAAGAAGAAACAGAAGAATATTTCCAGTTTACAATTCGAATTCCTAAAAATAAATAACTGTATGTATTTCCTCATCATTATTATGGTGAGGGAATTTTTTATGTATCGTTCTTCTACACTAGAATCTATAGGGTTTTGGAAAAAATAATCATTTTGTCATAGGAAATGTTTCACGTGAAACATTTTACTTTTATTCAGTTAGATATCAACCTCTACCGGAATGGATAAAAGTAAAGCTTCCGGTGGTTGCCATGTTTTTTAAGGAGATGAGTGTACAACATAAGACTTAGATAGCCTATCCTTAAGTGAACATCTTATGAAACACCGGATTTTGATCTAAAAGTAGAGTGAAACTATGCCAAGTCGCATTTGTTTATTTATTTTATAAAAAAAGATAATCCTCTATCATTTTTTCATGATAGAATAGAAAAAGTGATAGAATAATAAATTGATTGTCTATTATTAAAAGTTGTAGGCATCTATGATGTCTGTAACCATTTAATTCCTAGATGTGGGATAACGAATGGGTTATATAGTAGGGATTAACTCTCAACTATATAAAAGAATAACCTTCGGCGGTTACCTTGGATTTTTAAAGGAAGCTTTCTAGTAAAGTGATAAAGATTTAGAACACCATTTCAGGTGACACACATCGCGTAGACCTGAAAAGTCCAGGGTTTGAGTACCCCAAGGCAGAAGTATTTGAATATGAAAGTAGGTGACATCGTGGGGAAAATCATCTCAATAGCCAACCAAAAAGGAGGAGTAGGTAAGACAACTACTTCCGTCAACCTAAGTGCGTGTTTAGCTTATGTCGGTAAGCGTGTATTACTTGTGGACATTGACCCTCAAGGGAATGCTACAAGTGGCTGTGGCATAGAAAAGGCAAATGTAGATGAATGCATTTATGATGTTCTTGTTGATGATGTTGCTGCTAAGGATGTAACAGTCCCAACAGCAGTCGAAAATTTATATATGATACCAGCAACAATACAATTAGCTGGTGCTGAAATTGAGTTAGTTCCAACAATTTCTAGAGAAGTTCGTTTGAAAAGGGCACTGGAAGAGGTAAAGGACCAATATGATTATGTCATTATTGATTGTCCACCGTCTTTAGGATTACTAACGTTAAATGCACTTACTGCTTCCGATACAGTAGTCATTCCAGTTCAGTGTGAATACTACGCACTTGAGGGATTAAGTCAATTGTTAAATACAATTCGCTTGGTTCAAAAGCATTTAAATACAGAGCTTATGATTGATGGAGTACTCCTTACAATGCTTGATGCAAGAACAAATCTTGGGATTCAAGTTATTGAAGAAGTGAAAAAGTATTTTCAAGATAAAGTATATAAAACGATTATTCCAAGAAATATCCGTTTGAGTGAAGCACCAAGTCATGGGGAGCCGATTATTATTTACGATCCAAAGTCAAGAGGCGCGGAAGTATACTTAGATCTTGCAAAGGAAGTGATTGCGAATGGCTAAAGGGTTAGGTAAAGGTATCAATGCTTTGTTCTCTACAATGGAAGTAGGGAAAGAAGAGGTTGTACAGGAAATTAAAATTAATGAATTGCGACCAAATCCGTATCAACCACGAAAAACATTTGAGCCTGAGGCAATTACTGAATTAAAGGATTCGATCCTAACTTATGGAATTTTACAACCTTTGATAGTTCGTAAAAGTATAAAAGGGTTTGAAATTGTTGCTGGGGAGAGACGATTCAGAGCAGCAAAAGAAGCAAAGTTAACAAGTGTTCCGGTCGTCGTCCGTGAACTAGATGAACAACAAATGATGGAAATCGCCTTGCTTGAGAACCTTCAACGTGAGGATTTGTCACCAATTGAGGAAGCCTTTGCTTATCAATCCTTGATTGACCACTTGAAGGTCACCCAAGAGCAACTTGCAAAACGTTTAGGGAAAAGTAGACCACATATAGCGAACCATCTTCGTCTTCTTTCTCTTCCAAAACATGTACAACAATTGATCTCCGAAGGGAAATTATCCATGGGGCATGGACGTACACTTCTTGGCTTGAAAAAGAAGGAAAAGTTAAATGTCATCGTTGAAAAGGTACTTGCAGAACAATTGAATGTGCGCCAATTGGAAGTATTAATTAATGAATTGAATCAAAATGTTCCACGTGAAACAACGAAGCCGCCGAAGAAGGAAAAAGATATCTTCATTAAGGAGCAAGAGTCGTTTCTTCGTGAACGCTTTGGCACATCGGTATCAATCAAGAAAACGAAGAAAAAAGGGAAAATTGAAATTGAATTCTTTTCAAATGAAGATTTAGAACGAATTCTCGAACTCTTAGATTCTCCCAAAATCTCATAATGCTAAATAAAAACTCTGCACGTCTTGTTGGTTTCTTCTACCAAGATCGTGCAGTTGTTTTTTATTCTATTAAAAAATAGTAGGGGTAATGAAAAGTGGTTCTTTTAGGGACGATTGTCAATGGATTATGTATAGCAGCTGGTACTTTATTAGGAAAGGTATTACACCGGATTCCAGATAAAATGAAAACCACTGTTATGCACGGAATTGGGCTAGCTGTTTGCTTGCTCGGTATCCAAATGGGCTTAAAAACAGAACAATTTTTGATTGTTATCTTCAGTTTAGTTTTCGGTGCAATTCTTGGCGAATGGTGGAAACTTGAAGATAAACTAAATAATTTAGGAAAATGGATTGAAAAGAAGGTAGGTTCCTCATCTGGTGAAGGTACCATTGCCAAAGGTTTTGTTACATCAACCTTAATATTTGTAATCGGTGCAATGGCGATCATAGGTTCACTCGATAGTGGCCTACGTAACGACCATAGTGTGTTATATACTAAGTCTATTTTAGACGGCTTTACTAGCTTAATACTATCTACTACATTGGGTATAGGAGTTCTTTTTTCAGCTGTCCCAGTTATCCTCTATCAAGGTTCAATCGCATTATTTGCTACACAAATTGATAAATGGGTACCGACAGAGTTAATGGACTCGTTTATTGTCGAAATGACGGGTGCAGGAGGCTTAATGATTGTTGCCATCGGTACAAATTTATTAGGAATTACTACCATTCGAGTTGCAAACCTATTACCTGGTATCTTAGTGACAGCTATACTAGTAACGGGTGTTTATTATTGGAATTCAATCGTTTATTTTGCACAAGGTATTTTTTAAACCTCTTCTACAATTTTGAAGAGGTTTTTTTACATGGAAAATTGGTCTCTTTCATTCTCTAGTTCAATTCTTCTTAGGTATTTGTACTCTGCCCTATATATCCCACTTACAATTGTATTTGCTATCTTCATAACCAAACTAAGTCTCGTATTTTGTAGAACGAAAAACTCCATAAATCCACTCACATTTACAATTCCAGTGATATGCATATCTCCAATAGGGGTTAATTCCTTGTTAACGCCTGCACCAGGCTTTATAGGGCCTTCCCCAATGGTTATGGACCCTACACTCTTTAAACGGCCTAAACAAGCGTCAATTCCAATAATAAATGGGTTTGTATAGTTGCGTTTTATCTCCTCAATCTTTTCTTGTAGATTAACTGCATGAATAGGTTCGTCCAATGTGCCATATACATGAAAGTGGGACAGTCCTTTTTCTTTAATTTTAGTACCTATTAAAGGACCTAGTGAGTCTCCTGTAGAACGATCTGTACCAATACAAAAAATAATAATGGGTTGGTTCGTAAGTGGTAGCATAGAAGATATTTTTAAAGCAATTTGATGGTCGGCTAGTTCTTGATCATATGTAATACGGAATGGGTCATTTTTCGATTGATCAAATAATTTATATCTTAGATTCATAGGTTTTTCACCCCTTTTTCGCTGTACTATCAGTATACGGAGAAATCTTGAATTCTATACATCTGATCGAAAAGATTATTAGACTATATGAGTTTGCTTTTTAGTAGAAAAAGAGAAGTGGGGGATATCATGTTTCGGGCGGGAATAAAGTGGATGTTTTTAATATTGGGAACCTCAATAGGTGCTGGTTATGCATCTGGAAGGGAAATCTGGCAGTTTTATGGTGAACAAAGTAGTTTGGCAATCATCTTTTTTACGTTTATTTTTACGATTTGCTGTTACACTATAATGAAAATAAGCTATAAAAAGGAGACTGAGCACTTTGTTCCTGTCTTACGGGAACTAGTAGGGGAAAAGATTGCTCATCTTTATGATGGAATTACCATCTTGTATTTATTCTCAACGACAGTCGTTATGCTAGCAGGTGGGGGGGCTACGTTAGAGTTATTTAATATTCCATTTTGGTGGGGAATTGTCCTTTTCGGTCTACTACTTGTTCTTGTATTTATGTGGAATATTAATGGGTTGGTTTCAATTAATATGATAATCATTCCAGCTTTAATTGTCTTTTTAGTAACAGTACTGTTTATTTTCCTATTTTCAAACGAAAGGGAATTTTCATTTGTCCTACAGGAACAGGAAAACTGGCCGGCTGCCTTTACCTTTACAGCGCTAAATATTTTACCACTTGTTGCTGTTCTTGGAGCAATCGGAAAGGAAATGAAGTCAAAAGGAGAGGCGCTTGTTGCAAGTATTGGCAGTGGCCTGTTCCTAGGTGTGATTACCCTTGTTTATAATGAAGCATTACTTGATATCGCTCAAGAAATTATGCTGTATGAGATACCATTGTTCGTCATCCTAAAGAATTTCCCGTACATAGCAGTATTCTTTATGTCTATCCTATTATTCGGTGCTATTTTTACAACCGCTGCATCCGGAATATTAGGTTTATCAACAAGGTTTAAAGAAAAGTTGAAAATGCCACTTTGGATGATTGCAGTTCTATTTATCATACTTATGGCACCTTTTACTACCTTCGGCTTTTCGACACTGGTTTCTATTTTATATCCTATATATGGGATCGCCAATTTATATTTACTAGCAGTTATATTGTTATATCCCATTGTAAATCGCTACAATTTAAAGTGATTTATTGGTACAATACGTTTTATAGGAGAAATCCTTTCTTCCTTTACTGGGGTTTTCCAGTACTATACAATTGTTAGCTATAAAGCAATAATAGAAAATAAGATAACTTTAGGATAAAGGGTGAGTATCGTGGTAGAGAAGGAATATGGATTACATGATATAGTAGAAATGAAAAAGCCTCATCCATGTGGAACAAATAAATGGAAAATCATTCGGCTCGGAATGGATATTCGAATTAAGTGTGAGGGATGTTCACATAGTGTACTAATCCCAAGAAAAGAGTTTACACGGAAAATGAAAAAAATCTTAGTAAAGCATGAGGAATAAAGCCTCATGCTTTCTTTTTATTTTTGGATAAAATTTACTGGTTACCAGGAGTCTTTTTTATAGAAATTTTTGAGATGTGATTTATAATAAGTAATATGATTTCAGTAGTTTTCTACAAGTATGGGAGTTGAGTAATATGGCCACATATAAATCTGCATGTCCATTAAATTGTTGGGACAGTTGTGGTTTTGTTGTTGAGGTGGAAAACGGTAAAGTAGTAAAGATAGATGGAGATAAAGAACATCCAATAACAAAGGGGAAAATATGTGGTAGGGGCCGGATGCTTGAGACTAGAACGAACTCACCAGAGCGTATCCTACATCCGCTTAAAAAAATAGATGGAGAGTTTCAAAGAATCACCTGGGAACAAGCTCTCGATGAAATATCTAGTAAGCTTGAAAAGGTAAAACAAGAGTATGGATCAACATCTGTACTTTACAGTCATGACTATGCCAATGGAGGATTGTTAACGAAGATACCAAAGCGCTTTTTTAATTGCTACGGAGGCGTAACGGAGTTAACTGGTAGCATTTGCTGGGGATCGGGAATCGAGGCACAAAATTGGGATTTTGGAAATGCATGCAGTCATGCACCTGAGGATATTTACAATAGTAAAAATGTTGTTATTTGGGGAAGAAATGTGACGCGGACAAATATGCATCTTTTTTCTTATTTACAAGATGTGAAAAAAACAGGCGTGAAAATTATTGTGATTGATCCAATCTATAATGGAACAGCTAAAATCGCTACTTCATATATTCCGATAACACCAGGAATGGATGGAATATTAGCAATAGGTATTATGAAAGAATTGTTACGTTTAGACTTGCAGGATCAACACTTTATTACAAATCATACGGTAGGTTACGAAGATCTCGTAACAATGATAGAAGGAATTTCGATGGAACAAATAGAAGAAATAACAAATGTTCCACGTGAAACAATTACAAATTTGGCACATCTATATAGTGACGGGCCTACGACAACCTATATGGGATTAGGGATGCAGCGGTACGCAAATGGTGGAAACACAATACGCTTAATCGATGCGCTAATTGCTATAAGTGGAAATGTCGGAATTCCAGGGGGCGGTGCGAATTTCGGAAACACACAGGTTGGTCAAAGCTTCGATAGTGACGCATTAACACTGCCAGAGAGGAAGAAGGAATCACGATCATTTACAATGATGGAACAAGCAGAAGGTATATTAACTGCTACGGAGCCTCCCATTAAAATGATTATGGTTTCATGTGGCAACCCACTGACTCAAGTGCCAAATACAGCTCTTGTCCAGGAAGCGTTTAAATCTGTTGATACTGTTGTTGTACTAGAGCAGTTTATGACTGATACAGCTAGACTTGCGGACTATGTGCTTCCGTCTGCTACTGTTTTTGAGGAAGAGGACATCTATTACTCTTCTATGTATCATCATTTCGTGAATTATGGTCCAAAGCTGGTAGAATTGCCTGGAGAAGCGAAATCAGATGTTTGGATTTGGACAGAACTGGGCAAACGACTTGGGTTTGGAGAAGACTTTGATTTTTCGAGAGAAGAGTTTATTAAAATGGGCTTGGGCTCATTAGATAAACAAGGGATTTCTTTTGAGGCAATAAAAGAAAAGAGTCATGTTCCTTTACCTGTTGAACTTGTCCCATGGCAAGATTATTCTTTTACAACTCCGTCTGGAAAGTTTGAATTTACTTCATCTCTAGGAGAGAGTAAGGGGTATGATGGACGGTTAAAGATTTCCTATCCAAAGGAATCACTGTATTCTGATAAAGAACTAGCCAAAAAGTACCCTTATACTTTATTAACCATTCATCCTTTACGTTCTAATCATTCGCAGAGCTATCATTTAATAGAGGGGCTACAGAAGGTCAAAGTTGAAGTTTCTAAAGATATTGCAGAAGAAAAGGGAATTCAACCTAATGACAGGGTAAGAGTTTTTAATGAACGTGGTTCTATTACTGGAAGTGTACAGTTACTTAAGGAATCATCACCAAATATTATTTGTGTTGATGAAGGACAATGGCATATTTTCGGTGGCAGTGTAAATAATTTAACTTCTCACCAAGCTTCTGATAATGGGTTAGGTAGCACCGTATATGATTGTTTAGTCTCAATTGAAAAAATTGAGGAGAAAGAAAACAAATAAGACAAATATTTTATCAGGCCGTTTCTAATTGAAACGGCTTGTATTTTTGTAAAGTAAAATCTATAATTGTTGAAGGTTAGTATGTTTCGGTTACCTTCATTCAGCAAAAATCTTTTTTATTATTATTTATAAAAGAAGGGAACATAAACTTCAGATAGAAGTTCAAAACCTAGGCTGAATACGCTATAGCCTCTGGCGACTGCCTCAAATTCAGTAGTGAATCTGAGCGCAAAAACGACAAGGTGTATTTGATTATATAGGAGTGGAAAAAAGATGGCATTAACAGCAGGAATCGTTGGTCTACCTAACGTTGGAAAATCAACACTTTTTAATGCAATAACTCAGGCGGGTGCTGAATCAGCAAATTATCCTTTCTGTACAATTGACCCCAATGTGGGAATTGTAGAAGTACCAGATGAAAGATTAAATAAATTAACAGAGCTTGTTCAACCTAAAAAGACAGTACCAACGACCTTTGAATTCACCGATATTGCAGGGATTGTAAAAGGTGCAAGTAAAGGTGAAGGGTTGGGTAATAAATTTTTATCTCATATTCGTCAAGTGGATGCAATTTGTCATGTTGTTCGCTGCTTTGCGGATGATAACATCACACACGTAGCAGGTAAGGTAGATCCAATTGCTGATATTGAAACGATTAATTTAGAGTTGATTTTAGCTGACTTAGAATCAGTAGATAAGCGAATTGATCGTGTTGGGAAGCTTGCAAAGCAAAAAGATAAGGATGCAGTGGCAGAGCACGAGGTGCTTGTGAAATTAAAAGATGCATTTGAGAATGAACAACCCGCACGTACATTAGAATTTACAGAAGAGCAGATGAAGTATGTTAAGGGAATGCACTTGTTAACAAGTAAACCAGTTCTTTATGTTTCTAATGTGGGAGAAGATGATGTAGCAGATCCTTCATCAAATGAGTATGTTCAATTAGTTCGTGAATTTGCCAAAAAAGATAATGCAGAAGTTATCGTCGTTTGTGCAAAAATTGAATCTGAGATTGTTGAGCTTGAAGGGGAAGAAAAAGAGATGTTCCTTGAAGAGCTTGGAATTGAGGAGTCTGGTCTAGATCAATTGATTCGTGCTGCTTATCACCTTTTAGGCCTTGCTACGTATTTTACTGCGGGTGTACAAGAGGTAAGAGCATGGACATTTAGAAAGGGAATGAAGGCACCCCAATGTGCGGGAATCATTCACTCAGACTTTGAGAGAGGCTTTATCCGAGCTGAAACAGTTTCGTATGAAGATCTTCTTGCAGGTGGATCCATGACTGCAGCTCGTGAGGCAGGAAAGGTTCGTCTTGAAGGGAAAGAATATATTGTACAAGACGGAGATGTCATTCACTTTAGATTTAATGTATAATACATGTAAGAGGCAAGCCACAGGACAAGCTTTGTTTTGTGGCTGTTTTAATTAAGTTGTTAATTGGTTGATTTTAAGCTCATTCGTATGAAACCTTGGTTTCATACGCCTTTCAGCTATGGCTGAAAGGTGACAAGAATACAGAAAAGGCTTGAGCAAGGTTGCTTGCTCTCACTCTTTTCTGTATTCTTGAACAAATGAGCTTTAAATCTGTAGTTTAAAACATTTCTTGCCTACAGTTTTTTAATGTGCTATAATGTTTTTCTGTGAGTAATTGTAAAAATTGCTCCTTGCCCTTTTTAGTAAAAGGGCCGTTAGTCCAAAAGGAGGTGAACGTGATGAGAAAATACGAAGTTATGTATATCATCCGTCCAAACATTGATGATGAAGCGAAAAAGGCTTTAGTTGAACGTTTTAATGGCGTTTTAACAGACAATGGTGCGGAGATTACAAACGTAAAAGAGTGGGGTAAACGCCGTCTTGCATATGAAATCAATGATTTCCGTGATGGTTATTACATGCTACTTAATGTAATGTCAAACGCTGAAGCTGTTAACGAATTCGATCGTTTAGCTAAAATCAACGAAGACATTATCCGTCATATCGTTGTTAGAGAAGAAGACTAATAAATTATTAAGAGTATAGACTCTGTTTGAATATCCTGTAAAGGAGTGGTTCTGATGATGAATCGCGTAGTTCTCGTAGGGAGACTAACAAAGGATCCGGAATTACGATATACCCCAAGTGGAGTTGCTGTTGCAACCTTCACACTTGCAGTTAATCGAGCATTTACGAATCAGCAAGGTGATCGTGAAGCTGACTTCATTAATTGTGTAATTTGGCGCCGACCAGCTGAAAATGTCGCGAATTTCTTAAAAAAGGGAAGTTTAGCTGGCGTTGATGGTCGTATCCAAACTAGGAATTATGAAGGTCAGGATGGCAAACGCGTATATGTTACGGAGGTTGTAGCAGAAAGTGTTCAATTCCTTGAACCAAGAAATGCAAATGACCAACAACGCAGTGGTGGTAACCCTGGTGGCAGCTATGGCGGTGGCTATGGTGGAAACCAAGGTGGCAATCAAGGCCAAGGTGGCTATGCTCCATTTGGGCAGAATCAGAACCCAAATAAAAACAATCAAGGACCTACAAGAGTGGATCAAGATCCATTTGCAAACGATGGACAACCTATCGATATTTCAGATGATGATCTTCCGTTCTAAACTTGTAAGTTTCTTCGGATAAATTCCTAAGCGGAAGGAGGAGAACTAAATGGCAGGTGGACGTAGAGGTGGACGTGCAAAACGTCGTAAGGTTTGTTATTTCACAGCAAACGGAATCTCAAAAATCGATTTCAAAGATGTAGATTTGCTTAAAAAGTTCGTTTCTGAGCGTGGTAAAATTTTACCTCGTCGTGTAACAGGTACAAGTGCGAAATACCAACGTAAGTTAACAGTTGCTATCAAGCGTGCTCGTCAAATGGCTTTATTACCATATGTATCTGGTGAATAATAGTTAAAAAAAAGCGATGACCGTAATAAACGGTCATTGCTTTTTTTATGTAATCATATATGTATATACAAAAAATTAAGCCCCTGAAGTCTATCAGGAGCTATGTAGTTTAGTATGAAGTTTGTTTTACTACAAAGAACCGAGGAGATGCGAAAATTAATAATGTCATAACTACTGAACAGAATACAAAGGCACCTAACATTGTAATCGCATTGGCAGTAAGTGAGAACCAAATAGCCTCGAATCCTTTCAATTGCTCTGCAAAGAAAACAAATCCTGATACGAAATGCCAAAAGTAACGAGCAAGTGATCCAACAAAGATAGCCAAGAAAATCAAAATAAGAGATTTTGCTCGAGTCCCATTCTGTAAGCTTTGTTGAACACTATTTCTAAATAATCCTGCAAATCCAATAAACGAAAAAGCTAAGAAATAATCAATAGCACCTTGAATTGGATGGATAATCCATGGATCAAAAATTACCTGTAAAAGTCCCCATAAAAATCCCGAAAGGAACCCAATCTTAAAACCCCATCTGAGTGCGATAATAAACACAGGTATCATTGCGAATGATATAGAGATGGATGGACCAAATTTAAGTGACGGCACAAAAATGTCTAATGCAAGAGCCAAAGCAGCAAAGATTGCAGCTTCAATCATTGCCTGTAATCTAGTATTTCTCATAAAAAAACCCCCAATGAAGTGTGTAATGAACAAAACGCACCCCAAAGGAGAACAACTTTAAATAAGTATGAGTTCTCATATCATCCACATTCCTTCGCTAGAATTAACTAACAGGTTCAAAGGGTCAGAACGATATCGTTCACTCTCAGCAAATTGCTCCCCTTGTGGTAACGTTTAATTATTACTACTATCATAATAGATATTAGGGAAAAGTAAAACAAAAAGTTTTATCTACCAATTTATAGGATAGGCTGAGCAATGAAAATGTTTATCCTTCATAGGGTAAACGTTTTTCAAACCAACCCACAATAGTTGAAGACTTTACAGTAAGTCTATAAAATAGAAGGTGATGAAAAATGGGCTCCTGTTTTGAGTAGTACGTTTTTTTATTAGATGAGGTGAAAAGGTGAAGAACACAAGAACATTAACAGAAGGCGCCATGCTTTTAGCTATCTATGGGGTATTATTGCTACTCACTCTATATATCCCTCTCATAGGTGCGTTCGTTTCGTTCCTCTTGCCAATTCCTTTTATCCTGTTTATCGTAAAGTATAAGATGAAGCAGGCAATGCTCTTTCTGTTCATTGCCTTTGTGTTATCAGGGTTACTGGGATCGGTGTTGGGGATCGTACATACGTTAGTATTTGGAATTACCGGAGTCGTTTTAGGTGAACTAATCAACAGGGGAAAAAGTGGAGTTGAATTATTTTTAGGTGCATGTTTGTCCTATCTATTTTCAATTGTACTTTTGTATGTAACAGTCACCTTGATTCTACAAGTGGATGTAGTGGAGGTAGTAAAAGAGGCCTCAAAGGAATCAATTCAAATGACGGAGAGTATAATGGGGGCAACAGGTAATCAAGTAAACACAGATATGATAACAGAACTAGAAGAGTCAGTTGACATTTTGCAGTATCTAATTCCAAGTTTCTTTGCATTTATTGCAATGCTTCTGGCTTTCGTAACAGTGTTAGCTATTAGGCCAATACTTGGTCGTTTACAAGTTCAAATGAATCCATTCCCTCCATTTCGTGACATTTCCTTTCCAAAGAGTATCTTATGGATATACTTGGTTGTATTACTCTTTAGTTTTTTTGAAATGGAAAAGGGAACCTTTGGGTATACAGCGTTTTTAAATTTCTTTTTTATCTTACAATTACTAATGGTTATCCAAGGCTTATCCTTCATTTATCAATATTGCTACAAAAAAAGAATTTCCAAGGCAGTACCAATTGTACTTACAATCCTAACACCATTTCTTCTTTATATAATTCGAATCTTAGGTATAATTGACTTAGGATTTCAATTACGAGACCGAATAAATGAAAAGAAGTAAAACAAAGCTTTAGGAGCTGAAAATTACATGCCAGACTTTTACAAAAGGAAGTTATTTAGCTACCCTATATATGCATTGCTTGTCATTACAAGTGTGTTTAGTGCCATTCTTTTTTATTTTCATTGGATAATTGGGTTAGCAAGTTTTCTGCTCCTTGGATTGATTGTTTATTATTTGTACAAAGCGAATGCCCTGTTAAAAAAGGAAATGGAGCATTACATTTCAACCCTATCTTATCGGTTAAAAAAGGTCGGCGAAGAGGCATTGATGGAAATGCCAATTGGTATATTACTGTATAATGACGAGTTTCAGGTTGAATGGGCAAATTCTTATTTATCAAATTGCCTCGATGCCGATACGCTAGTAGGGAGGTCTCTGTATGAAGTGGAGGAACTGATTGTTCCATTAATTCAACAAGAGATTGAGAGTGAGACAATAACGTTAAATGAGCAGAAATTCAAGGTCATTATTAAAAGAGAAGAGCGACTGCTATATTTCTTTGATGTAACCGAACAAATTGAAATTTCACAGTTATATGAGGCAGAGCGGACTGTATTAGGTTTTATCTTTTTAGATAACTATGATGAAGTCACTCAAGGGATGGATGATCAACGAAAGAGCTCTTTAAATAGCCATGTTACGTCCCTTCTAAATGACTGGGCAAACAAGCATGGGGTGTTTTTAAAGCGATCCTCGTCTGAAAGATTCATCGCTGTCTTAAATGAGGAAATATTGTCAGAGCTTGAAAAAACTAAATTTACAATATTGGACGATGTCCGAGAAAATACGGCAAAAGATAGTGTGGCACTTACATTAAGTATTGGGATTGGAATTGGCGTACAGACTCTTCCCGAACTTGGAACGGCAGCTCAATCAAGTCTAGATCTTGCGTTGGGACGTGGTGGAGACCAGGTGGCCATTAAGTTGCCAAATGGAAAGGTTAAATTTTATGGTGGTAAAACGAACCCAGTTGAAAAACGCACTAGGGTACGCGCTCGAGTGATTTCTCACGCATTAAAGGAAATAGTCACAGACAGTGATAAAGTCATCATAATGGGCCATAAATATCCTGATATGGACGCGGTAGGGGCTGCTATCGGAATTCTAAAAGTTGCTCAGATGAATCAGAAGGAAGGGTATATTGTCCTAAACCCGAATGAAATTGATTCTGGGGTTGGACGTCTGCTGGAGGAAGTGAAGGAAAACTCTGAGTTATGGTCCTATTTTATAACACCAGAGCAAGCGCTTGAAATTGCTTCTAATAATACGTTACTCGTAGTGGTTGATACCCATAAACCTTCCTTAGTAATTGAGGAAAGGCTGTTAACTAAAATTGATAAAGTAGTTGTGATTGATCATCACAGACGAGGAGAGGACTTTATTCAATCACCGTTGCTTGTATATATGGAGCCTTATGCATCTTCAACAGCTGAACTGGTTACAGAGTTACTTGAATATCAACCAAAACGAAAGAAAATCAATATGCTAGAGGCCACAGCTCTTCTTGCAGGAATCATCGTAGATACAAAAAGTTTTACACTTCGAACGGGCTCGAGGACATTTGATGCGGCATCCTATTTACGTGCTCAAGGAGCAGACACAATATTAGTGCAAAAGTTCCTAAAAGAGAATATGGAGCATTATAAAAAGCGTTCAAAGCTAATTGAATCTGCCTTTATTTATAAAAATGGAATTGCGATTGCAAAAGGGACGGAAGATGAAACCTATGATCAGGTTATGATTGCTCAGGCAGCTGATACATTACTAACGATGAATGATGTCGTAGCTTCATTTGTCATATCAATTCGGAATGACCTACGAGTGGGAATCAGTGCTCGTTCATTGGGGGAAGTCAATGTTCAGATTATTATGGAAGGCTTAGGTGGTGGAGGCCATCTAACAAATGCGGCAACCCAAATAGCGGACACAACAATAGAAGAAGCAGAAGAACAGCTTATTCAAGTAATAGATGAGTATTTAGAGGGAGGAACCAAGGAATGAAGGTTATATTTTTAAAGGATGTAAAAGGTAAAGGAAAACAAGGAGAAGTAAAGAACGTATCTGATGGATACGCACACAATTTTTTATTGAAACAAAACTTAGCAATTGAGGCAACACCAGCAAATTTAAAAACCTTAGAGGCTAAGAAAAACAAGGAGTCGAAGGAAGCGGCAGAAGAGCTAGCACAATCAAAGCAATTGAAGGAAAAACTTGAAACGTTAACGGTTGAGTTACAAGCTAAAGCAGGAGAAGGTGGACGTCTTTTTGGTTCAGTAACTAGCAAACAAATTGCTGACGACCTTTCTAAAAAACATGGCATTAAAATCGACAAGCGAAAGTTTGATTTACCAGATGGAATTAGAGCTTTAGGTTATACAAATGTAACTGTTAAATTACACCCTGAGGTAGTAGCTACTGTTAAGGTACATGTCAAAGAGCAGTAATTTCCATTGAAAATGAATAGGGAAAACAGATAGAATGAGAAATGTGGTTTTGTATTTATACAAGATCACATTTTTTTAGCTTTTACCTAGATTTTTAAAACTTGAGCACAAAGTGATAAGGCGAGTTTGATTGTAATTTTACTTACTTGAGCTTTTTTCGATTGGAATTCAAAAAAAGAGAAGTATAATAGATAGATAGATACGAATATGAACACTTACACATTCATGTTAAATAAAGGGAGTGGAGAATAGTTGAGTGACATTTTTGCTGATCGTATTCCTCCGCAAAATATAGAAGCGGAACAGGCCGTACTAGGTGCCATTTTCTTAGAACCTAGCTCACTTACTCTTGCTTCAGAATTATTGATTCCAGAAGACTTTTATCGGACAGCCCACCAGAAGATTTTCGATGCGATGCTGAATCTCTCTAATAAAGGTGAACCGGTCGATCTTGTTACGGTTACTTCTGAGTTAGCGGATGCAAAAATCTTAGAGGAAATTGGCGGAGTCTCCTATTTAAGTGATTTGGCGAACTCTGTGCCAACTGCTGCCAATATAGAATATTATGCGAAAATCATTGAAGAAAAGTCTATTTTACGAAGACTTATCCGAACAGCAACAGGCATAGCTACGGATGGCTATTCACGTGAGGATGAAGTTGAGGCTTTATTAAGTGAAGCTGAAAAGAACATTATGGAAGTTGCCAATCGCAAAAATGCAGGTGCCTTCCAAAATATAAAGGATGTCCTCGTACAAACCTATGATAATATCGAGACCCTACACAATCGGGTTGGGGATATTACAGGGATTCCTACAGGATTTACAGAGCTTGATAAAATGACTGCAGGATTCCAGCGAAATGATTTAATCATTGTTGCGGCTCGTCCGTCAGTTGGTAAAACTGCTTTTGCCCTTAATATTGCCCAAAACGTTGCAACGAAGACAGATGAGAATGTTGCTATCTTCAGTCTTGAGATGGGTGCAGAGCAGCTTGTTATGAGGATGCTCTGTGCGGAGGGAAACATAAATGCACAAAACCTTCGTACAGGATCATTGACACCTGAGGATTGGAGTAAGCTTACAATGGCAATGGGGAGCTTATCTAACTCTGGAATTTATATTGATGATACTCCTGGTGTACGTATTGGAGAAATTCGTTCTAAATGTCGTAGACTTAAGCAGGAGAGCGGGTTAGGGATGATTCTAATTGATTATCTCCAACTTATTCAAGGGGACGGAAGAAGTGGGGAAAACCGTCAACAGGAAGTTTCGGAGATCTCTCGTTCCTTGAAGGCTTTGGCCCGTGAATTAAAGGTTCCTGTTATTGCATTGTCACAGCTTTCTCGTGGAGTAGAACAAAGACAGGACAAGCGTCCGATGATGTCAGATATTCGTGAATCAGGAAGTATTGAGCAGGATGCTGATATCGTTGCATTCTTATACCGTGATGATTACTATGATAAGGAATCGGAAAATAAGAATATCATTGAAATTATTATTGCTAAGCAACGTAACGGTCCAGTTGGAACAGTATCACTCGCTTTTGTGAAGGAATATAATAAATTCGTAAACCTGGAACGCAGGTTTGAAGATGCAAATATACCACCGGGTGCTTAGTTCAATAAGCGCAAGGCGCACAATGTAGGAAAAGACGTATCAATTTTGATACGTCTTTTTTGTTATGTTTTGGAAACAATAATAGTATGATTATTAAAGTCAGTAACGAACAATAAATTGTATTTATTAAAAAATGTTCGTTTATTATTGATTAATCGGTGCAACACTGATAAAATTGTCTTCGGACAAATGTTATTTCTTTACAATAAACCTGGAGGTGCATGTAATGTCATCAGTCGTAGTTGTTGGAACACAATGGGGAGACGAAGGTAAAGGGAAAATTACCGACTTTCTTTCTGAAAAAGCAGAGGTTGTTGCGAGATATCAGGGAGGAAACAATGCAGGCCATACAATCGTATTTGATGGGGAAACCTATAAACTTCATCTAATTCCATCAGGAATCTTTTACTCAGATAAAATTTGCGTCATAGGCAATGGCATGGTGGTAGATCCAAAAGCATTGGTGGCAGAACTAGCTTACTTGCACGAACGGGGGGTAAATACGGATAACTTACGGATAAGCAATCGTGCCCATGTTATTCTACCGTATCATATTAAACTTGATGAGGTAGAAGAAGAGTACAAGGGAGCGAATAAAATAGGAACTACAAAAAAGGGAATCGGTCCTGCATATATGGATAAGGCAGCAAGAGTGGGGATTCGTATTGCCGACCTTCTAGATCGAGAAGTATTTGAAGAAAAGCTTAGATACAATCTTATTGAAAAAAATCGCCTATTGGAAAAGGTTTATGAGGCAAAAGGCTTTATGGTAGAGGAAATTTTAGAAGAGTATTATGAGTATGGCCAACAAGTTGCTCACTATGTTTGTGATACATCTGTGGTGCTTAATGATGCATTAGATGAGGGGCGTCGAGTCCTGTTTGAAGGAGCACAAGGTGTTATGCTTGATATTGACCAAGGTACCTATCCATTTGTTACTTCTTCGAACCCAGTCGCAGGTGGGGTTACAATCGGGTCTGGTGTTGGTCCAACCAAAATAAATCATGTAGTTGGGGTTTCTAAGGCTTATACAACACGTGTTGGAGATGGCCCATTCCCTACAGAGCTTACGAATGAAATTGGAAACCAAATACGAGAAGTCGGCCGTGAATATGGTACTACAACAGGGCGCCCGCGCAGAGTAGGGTGGTTTGATAGTGTTGTCGTTCGTCATGCACGACGAGTAAGTGGGATCACCGATTTATCTCTTAATTCAATTGATGTATTAACAGGGATTGAAACCTTAAAGATTTGTGTAGCCTATCGTTACAAAGGTGAGGTAATTGAAGAGTTTCCTGCAAGCTTAAAAGCTCTTGCAGAATGTGAACCAGTATATGAAGAGCTTCCTGGCTGGACGGAAGATATTACAGGAGTGAAACGATTAGAGGAGTTACCAGACAACGCCCGTCACTATATTGAGCGGATTTCGCAGTTAACAGGTATTCCGTTATCAGTGTTTTCTGTTGGACCAGATCGTACGCAAACAAATGTAGTACGAAGTGTCTATGCATAATACGAGAAAAGGCATAGCTGGATGTATATCCGGCTATGCTTTTTTGGTTTAGGAAATTATAAAATTTAACCTTATGATAAGTTATAAATGAGTTTATCTACATCTAGCTCCAGCGCCTAGCCCCTCGAGGTCATAAGCCAATCCGTCAAGAAGGTCAAAGAGCAACCTTCTCGCCGTCTCGTCTTATGCTTGTCGGGGCTAATCAAGGCGCTTACGCTTTTATTCTTCTATTTTGGCCATTTGTGTGATTTATTTGATATGCCTATCTATCTATATGACAACTATTAAGAGAGTCTTTAGACATAATAGACCGACAAACTTATTCAAAAAATGCATAGAAGGGTATGAAGAAAGGCTCATAGTACTGTCAATTTTCTACAATTTTCTGTGTAAAAAAATGACAGGAATACTACAATTATATTACATATTGGAAACTAGTATACTTTTTTTCAAGTTCTGTGGTAAATTTATAGAGTATAAAATAGAGAGAATTGTCGAACTATCGAATACGTCTTGGCGTATTTTGTGAGGCAACGCTTTTCAACTCACAAGGTGAGATGAACGATTACATCGGACAAGTAACCTTTGTTCAGGGAGGAAAGACCGTGTCAAATCAAAAAAACACAGAAAAAACACCAAGAAAATCTATGACTCTATTCAAACGAGTTACCATAGCATCAATTGCACTTTCAACACTTTTGTTTGGAACAGTATCAGCAGACTCTAAAATCCAAACAGTGTATCATGTATACATAGATGGTGAAAGAATTGGAACAGTCGATTCTACAAATATTATAGATAAAGTAATTGAACAAAAGAAAGACTCAATGCAGAAAGAATATAATGAACTTTCATTAGTAGCGAATGATGTATCTATTATCGAAGAGCATGCGTTTCTACCTACTGTAAATAATGCCGCAACTGTTAAAAAAGTCGAAGCCGGAGTTGAGATTGTAGCTGAAGCGAAGGCTATAACAATAGATGGCGAGCCTGTGGCATATCTTACAAATGAAGAAGATGCGGAAGAAGCCCTTAAACAACTAAAATTACAATATGTAAAACAAGAAGAGCTTCAAGAGCTAGAGGCTAGAAAAGATTCTGAAGAGCCTTTACCACCTTTAGCTGAAGGACAATCTCGTTTATTAGACGTTTCATTTACTGAAAAGGTTTCAGTTTCAGAGGAAAAAGTTTCTCCAGATCAAGTACTTACACCTGAAGAAACGGTTACATTGCTTCAAAAAGGCACATTAGAAGAGAAAAAGTATCAAGTGAAGGAAGGCGATGTCCTTGGATCAATCGCTGTAGCTCATGAACTAGCTACGGATGAGTTATTAGCTCTAAATCCAGACATTACAGAAGATACTACCATTCAAATTGGTCAAGAATTAAATGTAACAGCCTATAAGCCATTTTTAACAGTTGTTGTAACAATGGAGCAAAATAAAAATGAGGCAATCAAGCACGAGACAAAAGTAGTTGAAAACTCAAATATGTATAAAGGTGATACAAAAGTAACCCAAGAAGGTCAAGATGGTGAAAAAGCTGTACACTACGAATACGAAATGATTAATGGTATAACAACAGCAACGATAAAGGTTGCAGAAACAGTGAAAAAAGAGCCAGTAGCTCACGTTGTTGAAAAGGGAACAAAGGTAGTCCCATCAAGGGGAACTGGAAACCTTGCATGGCCAGCAAGCGGTGGCTATATCTCAAGTCATGTTGGATATAGATGGGGAAGACTCCACAAGGGAATCGACATCGCTAGACCAAGTAATTACACGATTAAAGCAGCTGACAATGGAACTGTTGTGGAAGCAGGTTATTCTGGTGGGTTTGGTAATAAAGTAGTGATTAATCACAATAATGGTTTACGAACAATTTACGCTCATTTGTCTTCCATCCACGTAAGTGTTGGTCAGACAGTTACAAAAGGCCAACAAATTGGTGTGATGGGGTCTACTGGTAATTCAACAGGGGTTCACTTACATTTTGAAGTATATAAGAATGGGGCTCTTCAAAACCCATTAGATTATTTAAACTAATAGCATTAAACGAAAACCTTCAGCATGTTGCTGAAGGTTTTTTCATAAACATATAGAATTATGAAAGTAGGAAGAGGCCATTTGTGGTTTTTTTACCTCATCAGATGTTATAACTGCCTTTTTCTGCTAAAGTTAGAATTATAGGTGCAAAATAACAGGAGAGATTCGAACTATATAAAGGTAGACAGATAAATATATCATAAAAGGAGAAAAACGATATGGAAAAAGTAATTCTTGTTGTAGACGATGAAAAACCGATTGCAGATATATTACAGTTTAATTTAGAAAAAGAGGGGTACAAGGTAGTTTGTGCATATGATGGCAACAGTGCATTGGAAAAGGTTGAGGAGGTAAACCCAGATCTTATCCTACTTGACATTATGCTTCCACATAAAGATGGAATGGAAGTGTGTCGTGAGGTTCGAAAGAAGTACGATATGCCAATTGTTATGCTAACGGCAAAGGACTCTGAAATTGACAAGGTATTAGGACTTGAGCTTGGTGCCGATGATTATGTAACAAAGCCATTCAGCACAAGAGAGTTATTAGCTAGAGTAAAGGCGAATTTACGAAGACATCAACAGATTTCCGAAGCTGTGAGTCAAGATACGACAAATGAGATAACAGTCGGTGCACTTGTGATTCATCCTGATGCCTATGTTGTAAGCAAACGTGGTGAAACAATTGAATTAACTCATCGGGAATTTGAGCTATTGCATTATTTAGCAAAGCATCTAGGCCAGGTAATGACGAGAGAGCATCTCTTACAGACAGTATGGGGCTATGATTACTTTGGAGATGTTCGTACAGTCGACGTAACAGTACGCCGCTTACGTGAAAAAATTGAAGACAGTCCAAGTCATCCAACCTGGATTGTAACAAGACGTGGAGTGGGTTATTATCTGCGAAATCCTGATCAGGAGTAGTATGAGCAATGAAAAGGCTAGGTTTTTTTCAATCCATCCATTTTAAATTTGCACTCATTTATTTGCTCCTCATTTTAATAGCCATGCAAATAATCGGTGTGTATTTTATCGGGAAGCTGGAGCTACGACTAGTAGAAAACTTCAAGGTATCCCTTAATGAACGTGTCAATATGCTAGCTTTCAGTATTGAACAGGAAATGATTAAGGATCGAGAGGATCCCTCCACATTAGAAAAGGATATACGTCTTATCCTACAAGACTATGAATCGGAGGATATTCAGGAAATCCGGATTATTGATAATAAAAGCCGTGTTATTGGAAGTTCAGACCCATACAGTCAAGGAATAGTAGGCAGAAAAATAAATGAGGATATGGTCAAGCGTACGTTATTGCTTGGAGATAACCCTGATGATGTTCAACTAGAAAAACAGACATATAACCGAATGTATGTATCCTCCACACCGATTCGGTCAAACGGAGATATTATTGGAGCAATCTATTTAATTGCGAGAATGGAAAATGTCTATGATGACATCAAAGAAATCAATGATATTTTTGTGGCGGGAACGGGAATTGCGATGGCGATTACGGCAATTCTAGGTATATTTGTGGCCCAAACAATTACAAGGCCGATCTCTGCAATGAGAAAACATGTCGTTGAATTAGGGAAAGGAAATTTTTCAAAAAAGGTAAAGGTTTTTGGTCAGGATGAGATTGGTCAGCTTGCGATGACATTTAATAATCTATCCAATAAAATACAAGATGCTCAAGCAACCACAGAAGGGGAACGCAGAAAGCTAGCTTCTGTTCTAGCACATATGACAGATGGAGTGATTGCAACAGACAAAAAGGGTAGAATTATTTTAATGAATGGACCTGCAGTTAAAATGCTAGATGTTTCACGTGAAACAGCGCTCGATCAATCAATTGTATCCGTATTAGGATTAGATGAGCAATATACCTTTGAGGAACTTGTTCACGATATTGATACAGAAATACTGGATTTCAGCACACATAAAAAACAATATATTATTAAGGTGAGTTTTTCTGTAATTAAGAAGGAATCAGGCTTTATCAATGGTCTCATTGCTGTTTTGTATGATGTAACAGAGCAAGAGAAAATTGAAAGCGAAAGAAGAGAGTTTGTTGCCAATGTTTCACATGAGCTAAGAACTCCTTTAACAACAATGAGAAGCTATCTTGAAGCTCTAGCAGATGGAGCATGGAAAGATGAGAAAATTGCGCCGCAGTTTTTAGATGTCACACAAACAGAAACAGAGCGAATGATTCGTCTTGTGAATGACTTGTTGCAGCTTTCAAAGCTAGATAGTAAGGATTATCGTTTTTCAAAAGATATCATTAATTTTACCTCCTACTTTCATAGAATCATTGACCGGTTTGAAATGACGAAAAAGCAACATGTAACGTTTGTCCGGAAGTTAGTTGATAAACCGTTATATGTAGAGATGGATCAGGATAAAATCACACAGGTACTCGATAATATCATTTCGAATGCGTTAAAATATTCGCCTGAAGGTGGAACAGTTACCTTCCAAGTGAAGGAGTCTAAAGATGAAATTGAAGTAAGTGTGCGTGATCAGGGTGTTGGAATACCGAAGGAAAACATTGAGAGAATTTTTGACCGTTTCTATAGAGTAGATAAGGCCCGAACGCGTAAATTAGGTGGAACAGGATTAGGACTGGCTATTGCCAAAGAGATGGTTGAAGCCCATGGGGGCAAAATTTGGGCAGAAAGTGAAGAAGGGGTAGGGACAACTGTATTCTTCACATTGCCGATAGACGAGGGACTAGAGGATGATTGGAATGAAGTATGAATCAATAAAAACAACCATATTAATCATCTTAGTATTATTAAGTATTGTTCTTACATGGACTCTTTGGACCTACCAGCCCCAATATAAAAACCTTGATGGAGATAATTTAGTAGATGAGGTTTCAGCAAATAACTCTAGGGAAACTTCAGGATTGATTAGCCCAATTAAAATACTGTACCATATAAACGAACAGCACTTTGGAACCTATGATGAGATAGAAATTAATAGAGTGATGAAAGATATTCGTACGTGGGAAATCAATGATGTTCAAAATATTTCACATAACGTGCCCCTAGACAATTTTGCAAACTTCATAAAACAAAATGGACATGTTGAAATTCATTTCTCTGATGTCATTCCTTTACAAATCTATAAGTCAATCTTTCGGATTAATGATAAGGAAAATTCCTCTGCAACATTTGATCGGTTTGTGATTGATGTGAATGCGAATGACCGGGGTGAAGGAATTGTTTATTTTATATCAACGAGTGAACATTTAATTTATGAAGGAAGAATTAATAGGGAGCTTGTAAGTGATTTTAAGAAAAGCCACTATTCAACTGCTAGTAGATATCCTGAACATCTAGAATATTCCCTTTCCGAGACAATATCACTGTTTTTACCAAGGGAAAGAACCTATCTTAACAAATATGATTATTTCATTGATGAAATTGAAATTAGTACTTTTATTGATCGGTTGTTTGCGAATTCAGATAAGGTAAAGAAGGATGAGCTTACAACGGCAGAGGTTCATACAGATGGATCAAGATTACTAAGAGTATATAACGATCTCCCATACGTTGAGTTTATTAATCCGACGGGCATGGGTGAGAAGCAAGGTTTAACCACGGACTTGATTCAAACAAGTATTGATTATGTAAATGAACATGTAGGATGGACAGATACGTACCGTTTCTTTAGATGGAATCCGGAAAATCAAACAACTGTATTTAAATTATATAAAAACAATATCCCAGTCTTTGATAGTCAGGGTGTAACGGAAATTTTTCAAAAGTGGGATAACAACGAAATTGTAAGATATGTTCATCCATCAGTAAAATTACAGATTGAATGGAATCCAATTAAGACATCTTTAACAAATGGTGAAAAGGTGATAGAGGCACTAAAAGCTCTTCCAGATTTTAATCCAGAATTGTTAGAGTATGTAACGATTGCTTATGAGCTTAAGGAAAAACAGAGTAATATGAATGAGCTTAAAGAGAAACAAGACAATTCCCAATTTGTTTCACTTCAACCAATCTGGTCTTACAGGTATAATGGAAGTTGGTTAAAGGTCGAGATGAAGGATGAGGAAGTAAGGGGGAATGAAGATGGATTGGAGTAAAACCAAAACTCTATTTATCATTACCTTCCTTATTCTCAATGTATTTTTAGGGTATCAACTCGCTCAAAAAAAGGACGGTAGTCAGTTAGATGTCATCGCGGAAGCTACGATTGATGAGAAACTGGCGACCGAGGAAATTTCGTACGAGCTCTTACCTAAGGAGCCGAAGGAATTAAGCTATATTAGTGGGAAGGTTAAGGTCTTCACAGAAGAGGATATTAAAGATCTTAAAAATCAAGAGATTAATATTGATAGCCCGGGAGTATTGAAGGGTATTTTCAAGGAACCTGTAAAGCTTTCCTTAACAGATCATGTAAAAATTAATCAATTTGTAAAGGAAAACATGATTGATGGTGACAAATATAGCACATGGAAAGTGGATGTTGAAACAGGGACTATTTTGTTATACCAGCACTACGAAAATTATAAGGTGTTTGGAGAATCCACAAATATTAGCGGGTTAATGTTATTAAATGTAAACGAGGAAAATGAAGTAATTTCCTATCAACAAACACTCATTCCTGAATTTGAGAAGCATGAGTTGGTGGAGTTAATTACTCCAATCCAAACCTTAGAAAACTTGTTTGACAATGGACATCTAAAATCAGGAAGTCACGTTACCAAGGTGGAAATAGGGTATTACCCACTGGTTCCATTTTCTGAATCACAGTTATTAGCACCAACATGGCATGTAGTGATTGATGATAAAACGGAAATATACGTCAATGCCATTGAGGGACAAATCATATATAAGACGGAGTGAGCAAACTATGGGCTTGCATTTTAGTGTGCTTGCGAGCGGAAGCACTGGAAATGCGTTTTACGTTGGAACGGACAAGCATTCACTGCTTGTTGATGCCGGTTTAAGTGGTAAACAACTAGAACTTTTATTTAAAGATATAAACAGAGAAATTAAACACCTTTCAGGCATCCTAGTCACACATGAGCATAGTGATCATATAAAGGGACTTGGTGTGTTAGCAAGAAAATACAAGTTACCCATTTATGCGAATGAAAAGACTTGGAAAGCAATGGAACATAATATCGGAGAAATCCCGACTGATCAGAAATTTATTTTTCAAATGGGAACGGTAAAAACATTTGGAAATATGGATGTTGAATCCTTTGGGGTATCCCATGATGCGGCTGAGCCAATGTTTTATGTCTTCCATAATGATGGGAAAAAGGTTGTTCTAATTACGGATACTGGCTATGTGAGTGACAGGATGAAGGGTACGATTGAAAATGCAGATGCGTATGTGTTTGAAAGCAATCATGATGTATCAATGCTTCAGATGGGTCACTATCCATGGAGTATAAAACGCCGTATCTTAAGTGATATCGGACATGTATCGAATGAGGATGCAGCACTTGCAATGTCAGATGTCATAGGAGACCGTACGAAGAGAATTTACTTAGCACATCTTAGTAAGGATAACAATCTAAAGGATTTAGCACGTATGTCAGTTAGGCAAACCCTTGAAAGCAAAGGTCATGTTGTGGGTGAGCACTTTGATTTATACGATACAGATCCTAAAATACCAACAAAGCTTGCATATGTGTAATAAAGTATAAGGAAGTCCATCTGGTGAATCAGATGGGCTTTCCTTTTGTAAAAAACACTTTGACCTAGTATGAATATTCTAGTAACTTGGAATGTAGATAGGAAAAAAGTGGGGATAATATGAAAGCATTTGTATTTCAGACGTCTGGATTTATGGCAATTTGGGGGCTGTATTTCTTTTATGGAAGTATAGAGACTGCATACCCAATTATTATATGTGCGGCAATTATGACATTGTACTTTTTACTCAAAGTAGCTCCAAAGCCTATTTATTTGTATCTTGTCATGACAGGACTTTTGTTTTCTCAAGCAATCGTTGAATCGGGTAATCCCTTCAGTTTGCTATTGTTACTTTATGTTGCATTATTAGCTGTTAGCCAACTGGATAGTAGAAATTATCGACTATTCGTCATTCTGCAGGTGGTTGGCTTCCTTGGGTTGCTATTCATGACTGAAACCACGTTGTCTTTCTTGGTTACGATTCTCTTATTCTATATCCTTGCGATCCAGATGAATATGTTATGGACGAAACGGCTAGAACAACGAGATTTATATGAAAAATTGCTTGGGGAATATCGAAAACTAAAAAGGGTCGCACTCCTTGCGGAGGAGGATGCACGCTTTCAGGAACGAACAGCAATTGCGAGGGATATTCATGATTCTGTTGGTCATAAGTTAACAGCATTGCTCATGCAGCTAGAGATTCTTTCTATCCAGCATGGTGCAGAGAACTATAAGGAACTAAAAGAGTTAGCAAAGGATAGTTTAGAAGAAACACGGTATGCAGTACGGGCATTGAAGGAAAGAGAGCATGAAGGGTTTGCGACCATTTTACAACTCATAAAAAAGCTTGAGTCAGAAAGCCATATCATGGTTCAGTTTACGACAAGGCAGGGTGTTCTTTCAGAGAGACTAACGAATGTACAAAGTGTTGTGTTATACCGAGTAATACAGGAAGGTCTTACTAATGCAATGCGACATGCCCATTCACGAGAGATACAGGTTGAATTAGGTAAAACGGCAAATGGTAATATTGAATGTATTATAAAAAATAGGATATATAAAAAAGAACCATTTCAAGAAGGCTTTGGCCTTCAAAACATGAGAATGCGCGTAGAAGAGCTGAGAGGCACACTATCTGTCTACCAAACAGATGACCAGTTTATTATTAAAGGGATTATTCCCTTAGAGAAAATGTGAGGAGGGCAGTACGATGTGGAGTGTATTACTTGTAGAAGATCAGTCCATTGTGAGACAGGGTTTAAAGCTAATGCTCCAACAGGATAGCCAAATTAAGGTGGTAGCTGAAGCTGAAAATGGAGCAGAGGCACTAAAAATTATGGAAACACATGTGGTTGATGTCGTATTAATGGATATTCGTATGCCAATTATGAATGGGCTTGAAGCTACTCGAAAAATAAAGGAACGTTGGCCAGATGTGAAAATTTTAATCCTTACGACTTTCAATGATGATGAATATGCCTTACAGGCTCTAAAATATGGCGCAAATGCCTTTTTATTAAAAACTTCGGATCAGCTTACATTACTACAAGCTGTACATAGCTGCTTCCAAGGAGGATTACCTATTCATGAAGAGGTTGCAGCAAAGCTAATGCCCCGACTCTTGCATAAAATTGAAAAGAAGGTTGATTTGCCCCTGTCTTCGCGTGAACTTGCAATCACAAGATTAGTAGGAGAAGGAAAGACAAACAAAGAGATAGCAGAGGAACTTTTTTTATCAGTTGGTACGGTGAAAAATCATATTACACAAGTCCTCCATAAATTGGAGCTTAGGGATCGTACCCAACTTGCTATTTTTGCAGTGAAAAATGATATTACATAATAAAGGAGGCTTGTTCAAAGTCCAAAAGGACGATTTGAACAGCCTCTTTTTATATGAAGGACGAATTAATAAATTTGCATCTGGTTTTTAGGCCCATAGGTTTTGGCACTTAGCCTTTGACCTTATTTTCGGAATAAAAGGTAAGAAGTGACGGAGGTCATGTTTTTCGTAACAAGTAGTGACGCAGGATAGTGCTTTAAAGACCTCAAGTTAGCTATGATGTAACTATAAGGGAGGGGAACGGAATGTTAGAAGTAATTGATTTAGCGAAGAAGTTTAAACAAAAATATGCTGCACAAGGAATTAATATGTTCTTGGAAAAGGGAGAAATTGTTGGCTTGCTTGGTCCTAATGGGGCTGGTAAATCAACGACAATTTCCATGTTGTCATCTTTAGTGGTACCGACATCTGGTGATGTAAGACTATTGAATGAAAGTACGATTAAAAATCCAAGGAACATACGAGAAATACTAGGGGTCGTTCCACAAGAAATCGCCCTTTATACCGATTTGTCTGCAGAAGAAAATTTACGATTCTTTGGTGAAATCTATCGTTTAAAAGGTACTGAGCTAAAAACTAGAATTGAAGAGGTGTTAGAACAAATTGGGCTGACCGATCGAAGAAAGGATATCGTTAAAACCTTCTCAGGTGGTATGAAACGAAGACTTAATATTGGAGTAGCACTGCTTCATAATCCAGAAATTATCATCATGGATGAACCCACAGTTGGAATTGATCCACAATCTAGAAATTATATTTTGGAAACAGTGAAGCATCTTAATCAGGAAAGAGGAATGACGGTCTTATATACGAGTCACTATATGGAGGAAGTCGAATTTTTATGTGACCGCATTTATATTATGGATAAAGGTCATATCATTGCTTCTGGCACAAAAGAGGAGCTAAAAAATATATTATCCTCTGAAAATACAATTTCGATAAAGGTAGAACGAGTAAAAGAAGAGTTTATTAAACTACTTCAAGCAGATGCTACGATACGCCAAGTAAAAACACAAGAGCAAAATGTAACCATTATCGTTCCGAAGGAGTACAATCTGTTTCGGAAAATCACTCAATATGCAGAAGAAACAGGTACAACGCTCATTTCAGTTGAAGTAAAAGCCCCAACATTAGAAGATGTCTTCCTACATCTAACAGGTAGAGCACTAAGAGATTAAACAGGAGGGGAAAACAGGATGATTAAACCATTTATTAAAAAAGATTTACTGGTATTGTTGCGAAATCCCCAAGAGTTACTTGTATTAATTCTTATGCCACTTGTTCTAATTGCCATACTTGGATTTGCACTAGGTGGAGTTATGGGAAGTGAATTATCTCCTGTCTCGGCAAAAGTAGCTATCATCAATCATGGTGATGAACAGAAGGATATAGATGCTTTTGCTGAAAAGGTAAGAGCGGAACATCTACCAGCAGAAGCAGAGGAAGCATACATTCAAGGGGCAAACCAATTAAGGCCCATTACCATTTTACTAAAAGATGTGTTTGGTAGTGAAGAGTTAAAGGATGTTGTTCGAATTGAGGAAGTACCTCCCCAATCATTGGATGATATTCGAAATGATGATAGCTTTGCTGCTGTGATTGAAATACCAGAGAACTATTCATTGGATACTCTTAGCTCGGCTCTGCTAGATCAACCTACTACTACCTCTATAACACTATATAAAAATGAGGCAAAAGAAATTGCCTCAAATGTAGTCGAGGACATACTTTTGCAATTTCAAAAGCAGCTTTCTTCCATGACGGTTGTAGGAAAGGCGGGTATTCTAGTAGAGGCGGTGGACAATGCGAAGCTAGGAGAGATTAAAACGGTTTCGAAGCGAGAACCGATTACTTCCATGCAATATTATACAGTCGGTATGAGTGTCATGTTTATAATGTTTATTGCTAGTAATATTAGTTCTTTTGCATATCGTGAAAAGCAACTATATGTGTACAATCGCATTATTCTTTCTAACACATCTAGATGGTCTTATTTCACAGGTATTTTCACCTCTGTTATGTTGATTGCTATCATTCAGCAATCCGTATTATATGGGATTACATCACTTGTATTTGATGTTGTGTGGAGTAATTATATAGGTTTCATGGTAGTAAATCTTTCCCTTTGTTTTGCCATTGGTGGATTAGCGACATTGTTAACAGCATTAAACTTTCGTATCAATTCAGAAGCAGTCTCCAACTTTTTTGGAAACGTAATGGTGGCCATCCTTTCATTTTTAGGTGGCAGTTTTATACCAATTGGTGAAACTTCCTCCATGATTGGCTTTTTGGGGAATTTTACACCAAATGGCGCAGGTATGACGGCGTTATTACAGTTGCTGCAGGGATCAGATCTTTCTAGTATTGCTACTCATATTTTCTATTTACTTGGTTTTGGTATCCTCATGCTGGTAGTAGCAGTGGCAAGTTTTCCAAAAAGGGGTGATGCCATATGATGAGTATTCTACGAGCAAAATTTCAATTATTTATTCGGAAGCCATTGCTTTTGATTGGCATGACTGTAATGAGCATTATTTTTGCATCATTATTAGGTAGCGCAGATTATAAAACCATACATGTACCTGTATTTACAGATATCGAACATGTTGAGGAAACGGATCTATGGAAAGAAGTCACACAATCTAATGGCTTCGAGTTCTCCTTGGTAACAGAAGAGAAGGCAAAAGAAATGGTTAGTGAAGGTGATGCAGAGGCTAGTGTAGAACTCAATGAGGATTCCTATACAATTGTTGTTGTAGCGGAAACTCAAAATGTACATCTGATTGACAGTTATTTTCAATCACTATATGGTGATTTGTCATTTGAAGAGAATATTGAAAAGGCTAGTAATCATTCACCTCATGTAGATAAGGTTGCTTTATTTCAAGAGTTACAGAAGAGAGAAGACTACCCTGTTTTTCAAGTAGAAACGGCTTCCTTTCGTGGGGAAGAATCCGTTATAATTGATAACCAACTTCAGACCATATTTGGATTTACATTATTCTTTGTCATGTACACCATTTCGTATAATGTTCATCATATTTTACAGGAGAGAAGCATGGGGGTATGGGACCGAATGATTCTATCTCCTATAAAAAAGTGGGAGATGTATGCGGGAAATTTGCTATATAGCTTCTTAATGGGATATTTTCAAGTTGCGATTATCTTCCTCATATTTAGGTATGGGTTCGGGGCAGACTTTTACGGAGGGTTTGGGAACGCATTACTTATTTTAGTCCCATATGTGTTCTCAATTGTAGCGTTTATGATTTTTTTAGTGAGTATTGTAAAAAGTTCGCAGCAATTTAATGCAATCATTTCTTTAGTATCGGTTAGTATGTCCATGCTCGGAGGTGCCTACTGGCCACTGGAAATTGTCACATCAGACTTTTTATTACGTGTTTCTGATTTTATACCGGTAAAATACGCGATGGAAGGATTAAAGGGAGCAACTATTTATGGGGAATCATTAAGTGAGTTAATGTACCCAATGAGTATGTTGACCTTGATGGGTGTTTTGTTAATTGGAATCGGAATCAATGTGATGGAACGGAGAGGTTCATAAAAGAGTAGGATTCGAAAAAAGACAGGTGCTTTCAGGCGCCTGTTATTTTTTTAGATGTGGATAAAATTTTTTGGCATTTAATTTATATGCTAGAATGGGTAAGATAGAAAAGAAAGAATATGTGGATAATAAAATTGTCGAGAAAAAAGTTATACCCATAATTCCCAGGGGACTGTGGGTAATATAAATGGAGGATAAAAATGATTAAATGTTGTGAGGAACATGTCGAATTAGCATTGGATATCATCGTTGATGAGCATGAAATGGCTCCGATTATGACAAAAATTGAAGAGGAAGAGTTATCAACAACCTGTGAATTTTGTCAAAATAAGGCGGTATATGTTGTAGGGAACTAATATTCCCATACAAGATGTGGATAGAAAATGTGGATATGTGGATAAGTTCTGTGGACAACTTGTTTGTAAAATGTGAGCGGAGTGGGGATAAGTTTGAATATCACAATTGTTACAATTGGAAAACTGAAAGAAAAGTATTTAATCCAGGGGATAAATGAGTATTTAAAACGATTAACAGCTTACGCAAAGGTAGAGGTTGTGGAATTATCTGACGAAAAGGCACCAGAAAATCTAAGCGAGTCAGAGATGGAGATCGTAAAGCAGAAAGAAGGAGAGCGAATTCTAGCAAAACTGTCAGACGACACCCATGTGATTGCTTTGGCAATTGAAGGGAAAATGAAATCCTCTGAGCAGCTCGCGGACGATATTGAAAGGCTTGCAACCTATGGGAAAAGTAGAATTGCCTTTATTATCGGAGGATCGTTAGGATTAAGCAAAGACGTAATGAAGCGGGCGAATGATACGCTGTCATTTTCAAAAATGACGTTTCCTCATCAATTGATGAGATTAATTTTGGTGGAACAGGTGTATCGCGCCTTTCGAATTATTCGGAATGAACCGTATCATAAATAGATGCGGTTTTTTTGCTAAAGGGAAAAGGAGTAAGTCAAGTGTCACTCATTGTTGTCAATAATATGACTGAGAGGTTTACAATTGCTGAAATAAAATCATAGACAAAATAGTTTTTAAATATGGATGGTGTATATGCAGACAGAAGGTATATTAAAGGTGAAGTCGAAATTTGAGAAATCCTATCAAACTGGTTATCCCCTTATTCGTAAAGAAGCAATTTATAACATGGATAGCTTAACAAAAGAGGGAATGATCGTTCAACTTGTCGATGAAAAGGACAAATTTATCGGAACAGGTTACTACGGGAACCAAAATAAAGGCTATGGTTGGATTCTAACTCATAAGGAAAATGAAAAGATTGATCAATCATTTTTTGAAAGAAAAATAAAAACCGCCTTCGAAAAAAGAATAGAATTATTTAATAGTAAACAAACTAATGCATTCCGGGTCTTCAACGCTGAAGGAGACGGAATTGGCGGATTAACGATTGATTATTTTAATGGATATTATTTAATTAATTGGTACAGTGAAGGGATCTTTGCATTTAATAATTACGTAGTTGATTCACTGAGAAATTTAGTAGAATATGAGGGCATCTACCAAAAAAAGCGCTATGACACTGGTGGGAAATATATCGAAGAAGATGGATTTGTAGATGGAAATAGAGGTCAGTTTCCGATACTAGTAAAAGAAAATGGTGTTCGCTTAGCTGTATACTTGAACGAGGGGGCAATGGTCGGTGTCTTCCTTGATCAGCGAGATGTACGAAAGACCATTCTTGATAAGTATGCAAAGGGTAAAACAGTATTGAACACATTTTCTTATACAGGGGTATTTTCTGTTTTTGCTGCATTAGGTGGAGCCACTAAGACAACAAGTGTGGATCTAGCGAATCGGAGTTTGAGCAAGACAATGGAGCAGTTTAGTATCAATGGAATAGATTTTGAGGCCCATGATATTATTGTAGAGGATGTATTTCAGTATTTTAAATATGCTGTAAGGAAAAGGAAAATGTTTGACCTAGTTATTCTGGATCCCCCTAGTTTTGCTAGATCAAAAAAATACACTTTTAGTGCGGCTAAGGATTATAAAAACTTACTAAAAGAGGCAATTCTGATCACTGAAAAAAATGGGGTAATTGTCGCTTCGACAAATAGTGCGAATTTTGATATGAAAAGATTCAAAACATTTATTGATCAGGCATTTAAGGAATCAAACGTAAAATATAGCATAAAAGAGGAGTTTTCCCTGCCTTCTGACTTTGCGACAATAAAGTCATACAATGAAGGAAACTATTTAAAAATAGTGTTTATTCAAAAGCATTAAAGGTAGAGTGATTAGAAAGCAGAAACAAAATGTTTTGACAGTTAGAATGGAAACCGCATGTCAATGTATTACGGTGAACCGTAACATAAATAGATGCGGTTTTTTAGATGACTTCATTTATAGGAAAACTTGATATAAGTCTCAGCAGTAGTAAGAAACAGAACTCAAGATACAAAGAAAAACACATTGAATGGGGGGATTCAGTGTGTTTTTTAGCGGTCGCTAAATTGAAAAGATAGTATTATTCAGGTGTAACAGCTATAAATTCGTCAATAGTTTCAGGTGTGTGTTTACCTTCTTTTCCTTTGAAAAAGTCGAGATTAATGGTCACATCCATACAGCCAAGGTATTCTCCGTTTTCACCACGTACTGCCATGAACTTTTGGTAAATTTGACCGGTTTCTTCACCGGAGCGTTTCGGAAACCAAAATTCCCATTCGTCGCGTGCTCCTGAACGGAAATCATTCAACAATTTTTCAACATGATGAGCCACCTTTGGGTGAAGCTCAAGCACATGGCATCCTATAGCCTCTTTCCGACGACCATGGACACGGTTTGGATTATTTGAAAACCAGCGGAAAATATCGTTATTATCGCAAAAACCCATTTCAAATGGTAAAAGGTTTATAATTGAATCCAAAGTGCTCGCTTTAATTGCACCGGTTTCAAAATTAATGATAGCTTCAGGACTAATTAACTCTGACAATCTATTTTCAGACATGATATAACACTCCTTTATGAAATCTTCTTAATGAAAAATATAAATAGTAGTAAGAAAATATCTACTTTTAGGTGTATCTAACCTCAGTAATAATGATAGCATCATTACGGAAAGTAAATTGTGATTTATCTCACAAAGATTGTTTGTAATCATTACTTGTAAGTAAGTATTTGACCCGTTTTCATAAAAAAAACACTATAATGGGTGAAGGTTGATTTAATAAGGAATAAACAACAAATTAAAACGATTAAACCAAGCTCAATAAAAAAATGTGGGTATTTAAGTTGCGGTGAAATAAAGCATACATAGGTGTTTTTTAGACTGGATAACCCTATCTGTCCTAGTATTTTTTTCCTATTAAATCTATAATGGTGGTAGTTTTGGAAATGAGATAAGGGGTATTTATGAGAGAGTTTACGAACACATTCAATAAAAAAGTGTATTATATTGCTGTTTTGGCTGTGATAGTTATTATGATAATAGGATTGTTTGTTAATAACCCACGCTTTGGGGGATTTGACATTGGATATATTTTACATAGTGTAATGGTGTTTCTTTTGTCGGTATGTTTATTGCTTTATCCCAAGAATATATCGAGTGGTCTAAGAATAACAATCATAATTGTAGCTTCGACTTACTTTTATATGATTTTCTTTTTATATCCAGATACGTGGACTACGTTTATTTTTTTATGTTTTATTCCAGCACTCTCAATTTTGTTTTTTGATTCAAAGGTATTTTACTTATCTTTACTGTTAAACTGTTTAGTAATCTTATGTTTAATAGGTTATATTATGTTCATCGATCGAGAGCAACGATTTCCTTATATAGAACAGGATATAGTAGGAAATTTGATAAACTTCATAGCAATTCAAATTATTATCTATTTTATCTTTTATTTAACATACGGACGAATTAAACAGCAACAGCTATATTACGAGCAAATCCAGCAAGCGGAGCGGTTAAAGATTACTGGTCAACTAGCTGCAGCTGTTGCACATGAAATTAGAAATCCATTGACGGTTGTGAAGGGATTTTTACAATTATATGAGAAAGACAACTCATTTAACGAGGACCGAAGAAGAAATTTTTCATTAATGATTGATGAATTAAACACAGCTGAAGAGGTAATCTCTCAATTTTTATCAATTGCTAAACCAGATAAAAACAAGGTAAATGAGATGGTAAATGTTAAGGTTGTTCTTCAAAGTGTTACAGATTTGCTATATTCGTATGGACTTTTATATGATAACCGAATCGAATTAGAAGTCACAGGCGAATGTATAATCGTTGCAAATCATATAGAGTTTAAACAACTATTCATAAATATTATTAAGAATGCCATCGAGGCTTCTAAGATGGGCGATGTAGTTCGAGTTACAGCTAAAAAGGAAAAACAATTTATTGATATAAAAGTAATTGATCGTGGGCAAGGAATGTCTGAAGAGGAAGTCAAATCTTTAGGTACACCTTATTATTCTTTAAAAAGCAAAGGAACAGGATTAGGAATGATGGTATGCTTTCATATTGTTGAAAAATATAAAGGCACCATTGATTTTCAAACTTCCCCAGGTCAAGGAACAACAGTTATTATACGGTTTCCATCTATATAGGTATGAAGGTAAATAGGTAAATTGAAGATACACTGGACAAAAGCCATGGAGTAATCCGTGGCTTTTGCTGTATAGAAGGAATAGTAGAGAGTTCAAGTAGGTGGCCAAACGAATAATGGTAGAAAGGACTTCTCTTTATGTGCGATTTGAAACGGATGGTGGGTTAGATATCAAAATGTTGGAAGGTAACCCAACTTTCTTGCTTTGCAAACTGCGGATAAGCGGACATAAAGGTAATAATAATGGGGGATTGACCCAAACAGGGATATTTTTTGAATAATAACCTATCACCATATTTTAACGCATGTAGTGCAAGCGGTAACTCACGCCTAAATATTTCATTTCGTTTTGATGAGATGGATGGGGAATATTCTCCTTGATCAATGTGCACATATACATAAAAAAATAACGAAGTCCCATATTGCAACCATTCACCAATCACTTCATCTCTCAAAGGATTGATCTTTTCCCAGTTATAAAATAACCCAATGCTTAGAAATAATTCGCCAGTGTTATCAGAGTGAGTTAGTGTGTAACGCCTTGGGATAACGGGGTCTGTAGCAGTAACACCATCCATATATTCAACTGATAGTTTATCTGGATTAAAAGTGCTCACGTAATCAACTCCGCCTATCTTTTACAAGTCTCATAAATATAAGGAAGTACTTCTCATTAATTTACGCTCTGGTAAGATGTATTACGGTGAAACAAAGTATGCCTTATGGATTCACATATAGAGGTGTAACCGCTGCATAACTCCTCCTAATTTTGATGTATATGTACCATTTTGCTTAATTTAGAACCCATTGAAAAAATGGATTCATGAAGGATAGAATCTGAGAGCTAATATTAGTTGACTACATTAGTAGTTCATAACGGATAGAATAATAATATACTGATTAGTATTGGGTAGATAAGAGGGAGGTACTATATGAAGCAACTATATATAAAGCAGAAGGTGTTCAGTCTTAGTGGCAAGTTTACGGTAAAAGACCAAGAGGAGAAGGATGTATATTACGTGGAAGGCAGTTTAATGCAAGTTCCAAAGACGTTTTCCATTATGAATACGAATAGAGACCAAGTAGCGCTCATAACCAAAAAGATATTCAGCTTTTTACCGACGTTTTTTGTAGAAGTGAATGGTCAAGAGGTAGTATCTATAAAAAAAGAATTATCCTTCTTTAAAGCACGCTATACGATTGGTGCAGCGGGCATTCAAGTGCATGGTAACTGGTGGGATATGGATTTTCAAGTGTTACAGCGTGGTGAAGTTGTAGGAAAAGTGAGCAAAGAGTGGTTTACGTGGGGAGACAGTTACAAGGTTCAAATAATGGATGAAAGGATGGAAGCCATAGTTATAGCGCTCGTAGTTGCTATTGATTGCGTGAAGGCTGACCAAGCAGCTGCTTCCTCTGCGGCAAACACGTAAGATAGTAATGAAAATAGCAGAACACTAACCAAAAGTTTTAGAGATTAAAAATGCTAAACATAGAGGCTGGATTATTTGGTGATATGCTCCCCCTTAGGTAGACAGATTAAAAAATATAATCTGTTTTACCTTAGGGGGAGTTTTTTATGTCCAATAAAATCTATTCTAGTCAGTTTAAGTATGAAGTAGTAACAGCTTATAAGAACGAAGATTATACAGTTAAAGAACTCACCGAGAGATATCAAATACCTAAAGTTACTTTATATAAATGGGTAGAGATATTTGATAAAGATGGGGAAAAAGGATTTGAATACTCTAGCACCTGGAAGTCCTATTCTAAAGAGGTGAAATTAGCCGCTGTTCTAGATTACACATCGGGGGAATATTCACAATATGAGATTGTTCGAAAGTATGAAATTTCAAGTAGAAGTGTCCTTCAGAGGTGGATTTCCAAGTATAATAGTCATAGAGAATTAAAGGATACGTCGAAGGGAAGGACGAGCTCTATGACTAAAGGGAGACAAACTACTTGGGTTGAACGAATTGAAATAGTAATGGATTGTATAGGGAACGGGAAGGATTTTAAGAAAACAGCTGAGGCTTATGAAGTATCCTATCAACAGGTATATCAATGGGTTAGGAAGTATGAAAATGGTGGAGATGAAGCGCTTAAGGATAATCGTGGTAGAAAAAAAGAAGAAACTGAGTTAACTCCAGAGGATAAGATCAAGTTACAGATGAGAAAGTTAGAAAGAGAAAATGAACGTTTGCGTGCGGAGAATTTGTTCTTAAAAAAGTTAGAGGAGATCGAAAGGAGGCGAAAATAAGCCAAATCCGATTTGAGGACAAGTACATCGCTATTAAGGAACTTCATGAGAAAGAAAATCTAAGCATCTTGTTACTTTGTGATATCGCTGGTATTACACGGGCAGCTTACTATAAGTGGCTAAAGCGTACTCCTTCTGAACGGGAACTACAGAATGAAGAAATTATTAAAGAGATGAAAGACCTTCATGAAGAGGTAGAAGGCATCTATGGATATCGGAGAATGACGATGACCATTAATAGAAAACTTGGGCAAAACTTCAACCACAAACGTTTTTATAGACTAATGAAAGTCGCTGGTATACAGTCTGTCATCCGGCAAAAGAAGAAACGTTATAAGCACTCTATCCCTCAACATGTTGCAGAAAATGTATTAAACCGCGAGTTCACGGCTGAAAAACCAAATGAAAAATGGGTAACTGATGTCACGGAATTTAAATATGGAACATCAAAGAAGGCCTATTTAAGCGCTATTCGTGATCTATATGATGGATCGATTGTGAGTTATGTATTAGGACATTCAAATAACAATAAACTTGTTTTTAAGACCCTCGATCAAGCTACACAATTGTTGGATGGAGACCATCCACTTATTCATAGCGATCGTGGTTTCCAATACACTTCTAACGGATTCAAAAGCAGAATAGACAAGGCAGAGATGACACAAAGCATGTCCAGAGTTGGAAGATGCATTGATAATGGACCTATGGAATCATTTTGGGGAACGCTTAAATGCGAGAAGTATTATTTGCGTAAGTATGGGACTTTTGAAGAATTATCTAAAGCGATAGACGAGTATATATTTTTCTATAATCATAATAGATATCAAAAACGACTAAACGGCCTCAGCCCTATGGAATATAGAGCTAAAGCCGCTTAGGTCATTTTTTATTATTTCCACTGTCTACTTGACAGGGGGCAGTTCATGGTTTCAACAGGTCCAGCCTCTTTTGCATTTTCTCTTATCCATTCATAAAAGGAGTTTCGGACTGCTTTTATTTATTCTAACAATTACACTTGTGTTCTTTAAAATCAATTACCATACGTCCTTGAATTTTACCTTGTTTCATTTCTTCGAATATATCTTGTACGTCCTCTAAGCAACGAGTTTGCACAATGGGCACTACTTTACCTTCTGCACCAAATTGGAACGCTTCTTCTAAATCTTTACGAGTACCAACCAAGGATCCGACTACTTCGATACCATCAAGTACGAGTCGTGGAATGTTTAAATCCATTGTTTCTGATGGTAAGCCTACAGCAACGACCTTACCACAAGCACGAACTGCATTGACTGCTGAGTTGAATGCTACTTTGGAAACAGCTGTTACAACTGCAGCATATGCTCCACCAACTTGTTCCTGAATAATCTTCTCTGCATCTCCCTGTGTATTAGGATTGATTGTCATATCAGCACCTATTTCTTTGGCTAGTGATAGCTTATCATCATTTATATCGACTGCAATAACTTTTGCATTAAATACATGTTTTGCATATTGAATAGCAAGATTTCCTAATCCACCGCACCCATAAATAACGATCCATTGTCCAGCTTTCACATCAGAAACCTTAATGGCTTTATAAGTAGTAACCCCGGCACATGTAATGCTACTGGCTTGTGCTGGATCTAGCCCTTGAGGAACTTTTACGGCGTAATCAGCAGTAACTATACATTGTTCAGCCATTCCGCCATCAACACTATAACCAGCATTCATAACGTTACGACAGAAGGTCTCTCTCCCTGTTGTACAATACTCACATCTACCACATGCTTGGAACATCCATGCAATACTAACTCTGTCTCCAACCTTTAAGCTGGTAACATCATCCGCTACTTTAGATACAATACCTATTCCTTCATGACCGAGAATACGGCCATCTACATTACCAAAATCACCAGCAGCTACGTGTAAATCAGTATGACATACTCCACAATATTCTATATCAACTAGTGCTTCACCTGACTTCAATGGTCGTAGTTCTTTTTCAATAACCTCAATATTTGCCTTGCTATTTTGATTAACGACAACTGCTTTCATACGTGATCTCTCCTTTTGTGTTTTGGAATTTTTACGAGTTCACAGACGACCAAAAAAATGTTTTACCATCATTACGGAATCATCATAACACGGAGCTAGGAAGTATAGATTGTGAAACATTGAACAATCTTTGAACGTTTATGTAAAATCTTACAAACTTATAAGATTTTACATAAACGTTCAATTCAATATAATCTAAATGTTATGTACCAGCGTTAGGGGAATAACCTTATTTGGAAGAGGGGACATTACCGTTTAGACAGTATAGCCAATTTTACATTTGACGTTCTCACCAAGATATTATATAGTAAATGGAAGTAAAGAATGCCCAGGCTAATGGGAGAGGTTCATAGCTGATACCCTCTATAAAAAACTATGGAAACATGACAAATGCCATGTCCATATTTGGATGTGGCTTTTCTGTTTTTTCTACGTGTTTTATAGAATAATTGGTAATGCCTCTCTTGATAAGTGTTGGGTAACATTTACAAGGAGGTTTTTTTATGTCTGGTCGAAGCCAAGAAGAAGGTTTAAAGGATTTAACACTATTAGGCAATCAAAATACTACATACTCATTCGATTATGCTCCAGAGGTTTTGGAAGCAGTAGATAATCTACATTCAAATCGTGATTATTTTGTAAAGTTTAATTGTCCGGAGTTTACTAGTCTTTGCCCACTTACACATCAACCTGATTTTGCGACGATGTATATCTCATATATCCCAGATCAAAAAATCGTTGAAAGTAAGTCTTTAAAGCTCTATTTATTTAGCTTTAGGAATCATGGCGATTTCCACGAGGATTGTGTCAATATCATTATGAATGATTTGATTGAATTACTTGATCCAAGATATATCGAGGTTTGGGGGAAATTCACACCACGTGGAGGAATCTCAATTGATCCATGGTGCAACTACGGAAAGCCTGGAACGAAATATGAAGAAATGGCGTATCACCGTTTGATGAACCATGATTTAAATCCGGAAAAAGTAGATAACCGTTAAACCAAAAGTAGAATAAGAAAGAGGTTATTAGCTACCCTAATCAAATATGTCTTGACATATTTGCGCCCAGATTTTTTCGAGCATGGTCGAAAAATTTCTTTTGAAAATCTGTGGCATCCGCCGGAGGCTTTAACTATGTTCAGCCGGGAATTAAACCCCGGCTGAACATAGTTAAAAAACTAAGAGGAAACGGCACTTTTTCTTAGAGTGCTGTTTTTCTTTGTAAGAAGGGAGTTTTGACAGTGAAGCAGGAGAAAGCAATTGTTGTGTTTAGTGGAGGTCAGGATAGCACAACATGTCTGTTCTGGGCGAAGGAACGTTTTGAAGAGGTAGACGCAGTGACCTTTGATTATGGTCAAAAGCACCGTCTTGAGATTGATTGTGCGAGAGATATTGCGAGGGAACTTGGTGTCAACCATCATATTCTGGATATGTCACTACTTAATCAACTTGCTCCGAACGCATTGACACGACAAGACATTAAGATACAAGAAGGGGAAAATGGGGAACTGCCATCGACTTTTGTACCTGGTCGGAATCTGCTGTTTTTTTCATTTGCGGGAGTGTTAGCAAGGCAGGTAGGAGCAAAATATATCGTGACGGGAGTTAGTGAAACGGACTTTAGTGGGTATCCTGATTGCCGAGATACGTTTATAAAGTCCTTGAACGTGACGTTAAATTTAGCGATGGACGATTCCTTTGTGATAGAAGCACCATTAATGTGGCTAAACAAGTCACAGACATGGGAACTTGCTGATCAACTAGGGGCTTTGGAATTTGTACGAGAAAGAACGTTAACTTGCTATAACGGTGTAATAGCGGATGGCTGCGGTGAATGCCCAGCATGTAAACTACGTAAAAAAGGTCTTGAGGAGTTTTATTTAGTGAAAAAATTGAGGGGGACAACATGAGGATTTTATTTTACTTATTATCTATCGTTATCGCAAATGTGGTAACGGCAGCATTTGCTCCGTTACAGTTTGGTATTTTTATTGTTCCAATGGGGACACTTCTAGTAGGTGCAACATTTATATTTCGGGACCTTGTACAAAATAAATATGGTAGAGCGAAAACATATTTATTTATTTTTATAGCATTACTTTTATCAGCAGCGGTTTCATTCATGCTTGGTGATACATTATTGATTGTGTTAGCTTCGGCCATTTCATTTGTAGTTGCTGAAACAGCTGACACTGAAATATATACTAGATTGAAACTGCCATTGGCTTGGCGCGTTTTCTACAGTGGAATTGTTGGAGGTTTCTTTGATTCTGTTATTTTCGTATTGATTGGACTCAGTCCACTTGGAGCTAACATACTCCCTTGGGAGGCTGTACCAGCTGCTATACTAGGGCAAATTATCGTAAAAACAATTATTCAATTGGTTGGGGCGATTATACTGAACCAATTCAGAATGGAACGTTTGGAAAATGTAGAAAGTAACTAAATGATTTGTTATGAGAGCCACTTTTATGTGGCTTTTTGCATTTAGTAGTACCAGTACCATAGCATGTTCGTTTATAGAATTAGATAATCAGATACTGTTCATTTCCCGAAAAATATTATTATAGAAAAACACTGCAAAATCCATGGATTTTGCAGTGTCATAAGAAGTAGTTTCATAGAAATTTAAATTAATCTAATATGGTTACTTTTACTTGTTTTACACCAAAATTAATGGCATCTTCCTTAGAAGGAATGAAGACATCAATCTTATTTCCTTTAATGGCTCCACCAGTATCCCCAGCTATCGCTTCACCATAGCCTTCTACATAAACTTTACTGCCTAGCGGAATAACAGATGGATCAACTGAGATCACTTTTAAATCAGGATTCTCTAATAAATTAATACCAGTTGATGTGATTCCAGAACAACCTTCACATGTAGCTGTATAGGCCGTAGCTTTTACTGTAATTTCCTTTGAACTATTATCGCTTGTTGTTGTAGCTGGTACAACTGACGTACTTTCCTTTGGTTTTTCAGGAGCAGGTACGGCAGGTGTATTCGTTTTTGGTGTTTCAGTAACGGGTATTGCAGGTGTACTTTCTGTTGATACTTTCGCATCAGATTGTACTGGTTTTTCTACAACAGCATTTTTGCTAGATTTTACACCTTCAAAGATTACTAGAGGTAATCCAGGATGGATGAGATCGGTATGTAATTGATTCCATTCTTTTATTTGAGCTACTGTTACTTGGTGATCAATGGCTATGTCCCATAATGTATCACCTTGCTTAACCAGATATTGTTTTTCTGGAACAATTGTAAGTTCATCACCAGGGTGAATAAGGTCTGATGTAAGATGATTTAACATTTTGATGTTATTTACAGTTGAATCATTTGCTTGTGATAAATCCCAAAGTGTATCTCCCTTTTGTACTGTTATAGTGGAAGCTTGTACATTCGCACTTACTGTGACTGAGAGTACTGTACCTGTCATAATGGCTATTATTTTTTTAAGCATTCTTTACCCTCCATGGTCTTTAGTTGCTAAATTTACCTAATCGTATCATAGATTTTTCGTAGAAAAAGAACAGGGAGGTATTAAGTTGGTTACGTCCATGGCAATTATATTGCAAAACTATTTCTAGTATTTCTACTGTTACCTTATCAAAGGAATAGGAAAGGTATTTGTAATAAAAGTCCATGCAGAAACTATAAAATGAAATAGTAGAAATGAAACTTTTTTCCAACTAGTACGTAGAAAAAATTAGTACATTAAATAATTGGGGGATTCATATGTTCTCAGATATAAATGCGGAGATTATTGAGATACAAGGCGAACTAAGGAAAAAAGACAAATATCAAAAGCAACTAGCAGATTACGAAAGAGAATTAGAAGTAATTGAGAAGACTCTTTCTCAGCTACGAGTTACATTTGAAGCAGAAAAAGAGGACGTTGAAAAACTCGAAGGACTTAGTCTTACGAACCTATTTGCCTTATTATCTGGTACAAAGGATGAAAAACTAGCAAAAGAGAAGGAAGAAATGATTGCCGAACGACACAAGCTAGAAGAAGCTGCGAAAACGAAAATGGAAATAGAGGATGCGATGTTAGGGATTCGCAATAAATTATATAATCTAAAGGATACTGAGTATAAGTTCCATCGGCTGCTCATGCAGAAAGAAAACATGGTTAAAACCAGTTCATCGCCGTTTGCGGCAAGAGTATTAGAATTAAGTGAACAGGAAGGGAATCTTAAAGCATACATGACGGAATTAGATGAAGCCATTACTGCCGGAGAACGTGTAGAAAGTGCTCTTATTCAAGCGATGGAATCACTTAAAAAGGCTGAAAACTGGGGCACATGGGATATGTTTGGTGGGGGAACGATTACGGGCGTCGTCAAACACCAACATATTGATCAGTCTGAAGCATATCTTCATCAAGCCCAAACGAGCATGCGTCAGTTCCAAAAGGAATTATTGGATGTACAAGAACAAGCAAATCTTGAGATAAATATCTCTGGAATGTTGAAGTTTGCTGACTTTTTCTTTGATGGTTTCATTGCAGATTATATGGTTCAAGGGAAAATCACTGGATCACTGGACCAGACGAGGAGCCACTATGATAAAGTATATGACCTTTTAAAAAAGTTAAGGGCTCAATTGGAGGAAGAGGAGACAGAATTAGGTAACATTCAAAAGGAAAAACAGGAGATTATTGCGAAATTGTAACAGTACTTATATAGGAGAGTAGCCGCATTGTAATAGATGCGGTTTTTCAGCATGAAATAATTGTTCTTTGAGTGGAAACTTGTTTCATGTAGTGGGACTAGAATGACAACCTGATGTTATTGAGCTATAATTAGAGGCATTGTAATCACCCTTCAAATAGAGAAAGGTGTTTTTTTATGATTAAATTACATCGTGTTACGAAAAAATTTTCACAATTTCAAGCGATTAAATCTGTATCTCTCACAGTACATAAAGGTGAAATTCATGGAGTAATTGGGGCAAGTGGAGCGGGTAAGTCAACATTGCTAAGGCTCATGAATTTATTAGAAATTCCTGATGAGGGAAAAGTGGAAGTGAACGGTCAACAGTTAACAGATTTGAACAGCAAACAACTTCGCCAAGCCCGACAATCAGTTGGAATGATTTTTCAACATTTTAATCTTGTATCCAATAAAACAGTGTACGATAATGTTTCCGTACCGTTAGAGTTAGCCAAAATGGAGAAGTCAAAACGTCGTAGTCGAGTGATGGAATGTCTCCGCTTTGTTGGGTTGGAACATTTAGTTGATAAATACCCTGCACAACTAAGTGGCGGGCAAAAGCAGCGTGTTGCAATAGCTAGGGCATTGGCGAATCACCCAACCGTCCTATTATGTGATGAACCAACCTCATCGCTTGATCCAAACACAACTACTGAAATACTCGGTGTATTGGAGAATATAAACAAAAACCTTGGTGTAACGATTGTTATTGTCAGTCATGAGATGGAAGTAATTAAGAGTATTTGTCATCGAGTAACGGTACTAGCAGAAGGAGAAATTCATGAGACAGTAACAAATAAGCCTACAGGGATTCAAATAGTACATAGTAGCCCAACATGGTTTGTAGAACAACTAACAAAGGATAGTGAGAAAAGTAATGCCTGAAATTTTAGTTCAATATGAAGCAGAGATTTGGAGGGCAATCGGGGAAACCTTTGCGATGGTTGGGGTTTCTATTTTAGCTGCTGTTTTACTTGGGCTTCCGGTAGGCACGTTACTGTATCTTTGCAGGAAAGGCCAGTTACTCGAGAATAAGTATGTTTTCTCAACTTTAAATTTACTAGTAAATATCATACGATCATTTCCTTTTTTGCTTTTGGTCGTATTTTTAATCCCGTTTACTAGGTGGGTTATTGGGACAGCCATTGGTACGGCTGCAGCAACAATTCCGTTATCGATTATTGCGATTGCTCACTATTCACGCTTAGTTGAACAATCCTTATTGGATGTACCAAGAGGTGTGATGGAGGCTGCCATTTCGATGGGCGCATCTATTAAGGAAATTATGTTCAAATTTCTGTACATAGAGGCTCGTTCGGGGCTTGTTCTCGGATTAACAACGTCGATAATTAGTTTCATTTCGTATTCGACAATCATGGGAGTCGTAGGAGGCGGTGGTATTGGAGACTTTGCGATTCGATATGGGTATCAACAATTTAAAACCGACCTTATGATGTACATGATTATGATTATGATCGTATTGGTACAGCTTATTCAGTATATTGGTACAACCGTATCAAGACTACTAGATAAAAGATAAATAATTGGAGGAATTTCACATGAAAAAAATGCTAGGTTTGCTATTTTTGGTTCTCATACTGTTAGCTGGCTGTGGACAGGAAAACGAAACAAGCGATAATGAAAAGACAAAAGGCACGGATAAAGAACAAGAACAAGTCACCATTAAGGTCGCATCATTAATTCCGCCGATGACTGATATTGTTGAGCTTGCTAAACCGCAACTTGCAGAGGAGGGCATAAACCTCGAGCTTGTTGTATTAAGTGATAATGTACAGCCGAATAGTGCACTTGCAGCAGGTGAGGTCGATGCAAACTTCTTTCAACATGTTCCTTATATGGAGGAATACAATCGAAATAATGATGCAGATTTAGTTCCGATTGTGCCAATTTATTTTGCGAATTATGGTGTGTATTCAAAGGAATACGATTCAATGGATGATTTACCTGAAGGTGCTGTAATTGCAATCGCGAATGATATTTCAAATGTTGACCGTTCATTAGCGTTGTTAGCCCAACATGATATTATTACGTTAGAAGAAAAAACAGGACCATATTATACACAAGCAAATATAACGGAGAATCCAAAAAACTATAAGTTCGAAGAAGTCGATCTGTTAATGTTAGCTAGAATGTATGATGATGCAGATGCAGTAGTTATGACACCTGCGTATGCTGCACCACTTAATCTAACACCGAAAAGTGATGCACTGCTAACGGAGGGAATCGAGAATGATTTTGCAATTACGTTAGTTGCACGTAAAGATAATGCAGATACTGAGCCAATTCAAATGTTAGCAAAAGCTATGACAAGCCCAGAAGTACGCGAGTTTTTAGAAAAAGAGTATGATGAAACTGCCATTCCGGCATTTGAATAGGAGGTATAGAATATTGAGTAAATTGCCTAATTGTCCAATGTGTAACTCAGAATATACTTATGAGGATGGAACACTTCTTATTTGTCCAGAGTGTGGTCATGAATGGACGTTACAAGGTGACCAGGAACAGGATGAGGACAAGAAGATTGTCAAAGATGCAAATGGGAATGTGTTACATGATGGAGATACGATAACAGTCATTAAAGACCTCAAGGTAAAAGGTAGTTCATCCGTATTAAAACAAGGTACAAAGGTAAAAAATATTCGATTAGTCGACGGAGACCATGACATTGATTGCAAAATCGATGGATTTGGACCAATGAAACTAAAATCTGAATTTGTTAAGAAAGTCTAACGAAATAGATTTTTCTATATAGAAGTGTCAGGGACAAGTAATTGTTCTTGGCACTTTTTTTAGTTAATAGGTAAATTAATTTGAAGTATACAAAATAGTTTACTTGTATACAAAATGTAAACATCGCGTATACAAATCAGTTTTCATGTATACAAACCTGTACACATGAAGTGGCAGCAACGTGTAAACAGTTTTGTCGCTAATGTTTACGAAGTTGTTTACAAAAAGCGATAGTTTACAAGATGTTTACAGTTTCGTTTCTTTTTGACGGAGCTCATTGAAGTATGTGCTAACGTCCTATACTCTTAAATAAATGGAATAGTCTATATTTCTATTTTGTTTAAAAAAATGAAAAGGGATGATGACATGACTAAGTCTAGAATTGCAGCTGTAGATGTTGGTAATGATTCTATCAAAGCAATCTTTGGGGAGTTAGAAGCTGAATTAAATATTCCAAACATAGTGGCAAGAGATACGGAGGACCGCCCTGTTATTGGAATAGAAGAATTAGATATGAAAGATCCCCTTCAAGGAATACATATTAAGGTACACTCACCTGCATTAAAGGAAAACAATGCAATCTACCGCGTAGGGCATCTAGCAACAAAGAGTGGCAATGCAACTGAATTGGATCCAGGAAGTGCTAAATCAGAAGAAGATCAAACGTTGGTCATGCTTTTTGCAACACTTGCACTAGATGCAGTGAAGGAAGAAAATTCACAAGTTTTCTCACGAGTTAAAAATGTAATTGATGCAAATTATACACTGGGTACCGGTCTGCCGCTGCGCGAAGTGAAGGAAGGTAAGGATACAGGATATCGCTCTAAATTAGTGGGGTCAGTCCACCAAGTAGAGTTTCTTGTAACCCCAAAATACCAAGGTTTGAAAGTAAATCTTAAATTTAATGAAGTAAAAATTTATCCTGAAGGATTTGCTGCGTATATTAATCTAGTAATGGATAATAGCCTTAAAATTGTAAATAAGGATTTAATTGATAAACGAATCATCATTCAAGATATAGGCGGACTTTCGACAGATATTGCAGTTATTAAGGATCGAAATGTCGATGATGATAAAGCACAAGGCTTTAACCTAGGCGTATCGGAATCACTAGAAGCGATTAGGGAAGAAATTAGATCAAAGCATGGTGTGGAATTAGATAGTCGTCGTGACGTAGTCGATATTATTACGAGAAAAAATGATCGAAATCATATCATGGTAAAAGGAAGCAGGACAAGCGTTCATGGAATAACTGATCGAATCCTACTCGAATTAGCGAAGAAACAATATCGATTATTGCGTAATGTTTGGCAAAAGAATTCCCAAACAGAAATTTGCTACTTTGTCGGTGGTGGAGCAAATGTTCTAAAAGAATATATCAAAACCTTAAATAATAATTTGGATGGATATAATATTGAATTCTTTGAGGATGAGAAAGAAAGCATTTGGATGATGGCAAATGCATATTATAAGCTAATTACAGACTATGCTAAGAAACTAGAGAAACAAAAGACACCGCAAGAAACCGTGAAGAAATAATAAGGTGATACTATGAAACCAAGTGAGATTAAACGTGGACAAGCTATTTCATTTCGAGTTCCCTCAGATGTGCCAGATCACCTATTAAAGCATTTGCAAAAGTTGAAGGAAACAGAAAGACGAAATTTTTCAAGTAAAATAGCAGAGTTTGTCATGCAAGGGGTAGGACAGAATTATTCAAGGGAACGCGAGACCATTACAGTTCCTTTACCCCATCGGTTAAGTAAATCACAGCGCGATTGGTTGAAACATGAGCATTCTGAGGCGCTGTTAGGTAGTATTATTTATCATCTATTAACAGATCCAATTCGCACCGCTTCCTTGCTTGCTTCTTTAAACAGTAAATCATTAGATATTAATGAAGCATTATATTTACAAGAAGAGATAGTGAATACGCAAGAAATAGACGTAGGGACAAAGGGAAGTGCACATGAAGAAGTAGCCGTTACATCTGATGAAGAGCCGTTTGATGATGATCTAGATGAATTCGATTGGGAAAAGGCTGTACAAAGTGAGCCGACAGAAATAGAAGAAAAACGTAATGACCAAGAGGAAGATTTAGATAGTTTATTAGGGGATTTTCTTAGTCGTATGAATAAATAGGTATGTAAAGTGTGGAGTCTCACCAAACACAAGGACTGATGTGAGAGTTTCGGTAAGAGACTCCATACTAATTAGGTATATAACTATTCTGTTACTTTTAATGTAATTGTCATTGCTTCATGATCATCTGTAGCACCACAAATAGTTGAACAAACCAACATAAACTCACCTGTAGCATCTGCTGTAAACTCAACTGGGTTTTTGTCGCTAAGATCAATTCCTAATTCATCGTTACCGATTGTATGAACTCCTTCTTCGTTAACTAAATTAAGTTTGACTTTTGATCCCTTTTTGATGGTTAATTCCTTATCTGAAGCAAATTCCCAGTTGGTTGCAGTGATTGTAAATTCCTCTACACCAGAAGTTGCAGTTGCTTCGACAGTTTCTTTACTACTGTCGGTAGTACTCGCTTCCTCATCTGAACCGCCACAAGCTGCTAAGCTTAGTGTTAAGGCGCCAATTGCTACTAATAATCCCCATTTTTTCATTGGATTTATCTCCTTTATAATGGACTAATATGTGTTAAACAAAATTTGATTTCGTTTAACTACTTATATTGTAAGAAACAATTTTTTTGTTTTCTTTGACCTAGGTCAAAGAAATGTTGATAGTTGGGAAGCTTTGAAAATAAATAAATGAGTCTTATGACGTTGCTGCATAAATTTTTTAGATAAAGACTAAATTGAATCAAAATAAGCAGGGGTTTAATGGTTTGTGATATGGTAGACAATAGAAAGAAAGTGAAGGAGGATATGAAGACATGATAAATATAACGATACCAAAACCAGATGTGACAATTACTAAAAAGACGAATCCAGAGTTAAGTAATATTTATGGATTTACTGAATTTCATCTTATCCCTAGAGATAAGGGCGGCATTTATATGTTCTATAATAAGCAGCAGGAGCTATTATTCGTTGGTAAAGCAAGAAAGTTGAGACCGCGAATTAAGAAGCACTTTGAGGATTCTGTATCCCCAATTAAAGAGCATAGAGAAGAAGTAACGAGGATAGAGGTTTGTGTAATTGAGGATCCTGTATATAGAGAGATTTATGAAACGTATATTATTAATGAACTAAAATCAAAGTACAATATAGACAAGGTATTTTATAAATAACGCTGATTATATGTAAAAAGGCAATAAGCATACTTATGACTTCTTATTGCCTTTTCCTATATATCTTGGTGTCCGTTATTTTCTCGCATCCACCAGCATTATTATGTTTCTTACCATTCTTTTGGCTCATATTCTAGTTCTCTAAATAATTGAGTTTTCTCCTTCTTTGTTAGATCTCTCCATTGTCCTGGTGGAAGATTCCCTAAATGAATATTCATGATACGAATTCTCTGTAATCGATAGACTTCATATCCCAATGCTTCACACATACGACGAATTTGGCGATTTAATCCCTGTGTCAGAATAATATTAAACTCAAATTGTGATATCTGTCTAACTTTACAGGGAAGAGTTTTTGTCCCTAAGATTTTTACACCCTCTGACATCTTTTTTAAAAATTCAGCCGTTATTGGTTTATCTACCGATACGATATATTCTTTTTCATGCTTACCTTCTACACGTAAAATTTCGTTTACGATGTCACCATCGTTCGTAAGAAGAATTAATCCCTCAGAGTCTTTGTCTAATCGTCCGATATTAAAAACGCGTAATGGATGATTAACCAAATCCACAATATTGCCCTTTACTTTTTTTTCAGTTGTACTTGTGATACCTACAGGTTTATTTAAAGCAAGATAGACATTGTTTCTTGCCACACTAATGCGTGAGCCATTAACCAGAACATCATCCCCAGGTTCTACCTGGCTTCCTATTTTTGCTCGTTTACCATTGATTGTGACTCTACCATCACTTATCAACTTATCTGCCTGCCGTCTAGATGCGATTCCAGATTCGCTAATATATTTATTGATGCGCATGTTAGACCATCCTTACGTGAGAAGTAGTATATTCTATTATTTGGTTAAAAACCCCATTTAGATACATAGGGGTATATCATATTTCGCATTTTAACCCACCTGCAGATTATAAACGAAAAATATATGTAAATCTATAGCAGATAAGCTAGGTCACGTATTATAGGACTCCATATGTAGTGTATAATCTACATAATAAGAAAATTAGATTACATGGATGGGGGCTTATAATGAAATTTACAGTTTCGAAAGAATGGCTCATTGGGGAACTGCTAAACAATGAGGTAATAATAGTAGATTGCCGGTTTGAACTAGGTAAACCTGATAAGGGAGAAACGCTATATCTAGAAAGTCATATCCCTGGTTCCTTTTATTTCGACTTAGAAAAACAGTTATCAGGACCTGTATTAGAACATGGAGGAAGGCATCCACTTCCGGATTTGGAGCAATTTAAGGAAGACGTTGAGAAGGCAGGAATTGACCATTCAAAGATAGTTATTGCGTACGATGATGGAGATGGCCAGTATGCGTCTCGATTTTGGTGGTTGCTTACTTATTTAGGGCATAGGAAAGTATTTGTGTTAAATGAGGGCTACGAAGGTTGGATTCGTGCAGGCTATGAAACGACTAGGAAAGTGCCTGAGAGCAAGTCTGCTGTATTTGACATGCAAATTCAACATGATATGCTGGCATCTTATGAAGATGTAAAAGCCATTGTTGAACAAAAGAAAAAGTCTCCGATACTAATTGATTCAAGAGATGAAAGCCGCTATCTTGGTGAAGTGGAACCCATAGATCGAATTGCAGGACATATACCAGGTGCAATAAATAAAAGTTGGACAGAAGGTATGGAGAAAGGGACATTTAAAAATAGTCAAGAACAGAAGAATAGATTTATTGAACTTGAACAAGACCAGCCTGTTATTGTCTATTGTGGATCAGGAGTAACGGCCACTCCTAACTTTATCTCATTAAAAATAGCTGGATTTAAAAATGTAAAGCTATATGCAGGAAGCTATAGTGATTGGGTGTCATATCAAGAGAATCCTGTAATAAAAGGAAGAGAGCAATTTATTGAAGAATAAGAGCTTTGTCGTCGTCTAGGAGGAAGACCCTAAACATGGAAAAAGGTCTAATTGGATGACGATTTGATTATTCTTACGTATACTTTTGGTAAAAAGCTAAATGGACGGTGAAATAGTAAGTGAAAAATATAACAGTTGAAAGCTTGGTTCAAAGGTTTTCGTTAAAGGTTCTGGCAGGTGAAGATCAACTACAGAAATTGATTGCGCAACCACGAGTGCATCGTCCAGGCTTGGAGTTTGTTGGTCATTTTGACTTTTTCCCAACAGAGCAGGTTCAAATATTAGGTAAAAAGGAAGTCACGTACTTACATAAATTAAGTAAAGAGGAACGCAGAATCCGCATTGGAAATATTGTAAAGTATCATCCACCTTGCTTTATTGTAACGTGTGGAGAGGAAGGCCTTACCTATCTTAGACAACACTGTATTGAACAAGGGATACCTTTATTAGTCACAAATCAGCCAGAAATCACCTCAGATTTTATTACGAAATTGGATACATTTTTGGTAAAGGAATTAGCGCAAGAAGTGACGATACATGGGGTTTGTATGAATGTATCTGGAATTGGAATCCTCCTGCGTGGAAGCTCTGGGGTAGGGAAGAGCGAGATGGCTCACACTTTGATTCGACGGGGGCATCGACTTGTAGCAGATGATATCGTAGTCCTGAAAAAGCTCAGTCCGCAGACGATTCTCGGTACTCATGACGAGAAGACGAAGGAGTTTTTGGCTCTTCGTAGTATTGGATTATTGAATGTAGTTCGTATGTATGGTCGAAAGGCCTTCCAAGATGAAACTAGGATAACTCTTGATATACATCTAACCAAATGGGAAAAAGATGAGCTATATAATGATTTGGACCAAGAAATACAAGTTACAGAGTATATGGGTGTAAAAATCCCATCTATTGAAATTCAACTCCAACCTGGACGTGATGTAGCGGGGCTAATCGAAGCAGCTGCAAATAACTGGTATTTGAAGCAGCAGGGATACAATGCAGCAGAAGAGTTCATGAGTAGAATCGAAGCAGACATGACAAATGCTAGTATTGACTAATATAAATAGAGCTTCTCATACCAATACGTGAAGCTCTATATATAGAGAAATCCCTCTACAATCTTTCGTAGAGGGATCAAAAACACTAAGCAATGTATTCTTCTTTTTCAATGTCATTGGCTTCTTCTTTAATATAATACTTTCCTTTTGTCACGATTGCCCAAATAATCGTGAGGATAGATGCAAGAATGCTAGCAAAAAATGCTGCTGTGCTTTGTAGGAATGTTCCCATATATCCTAGTGCAGCAACCGTACCAAGACTGCATGAGACCAGTAGCGAACCAACGCCAACTGGGTTCCATTTATGCAAGTACTCTTGTCTAGACTCATAATACCCAGGGCCAATCTTTAAAACTTTCTTAATGAATATAGCATCTGTCACTAAAATGGACGCCCAAGATAATAGAAAAACCCCTTGGAAGGTTAATACAGTATTAAGATGATTTACTATATCGGCAAGCATTAATGCAATTGCCGAAACGCCTGTAACAACGACCCAAAAGCGTCTTCCAGGCTTAAAATGAAACACATTTTCAAAAAAGTTGGAAAGTGATAAAGATCCACTATAGATATTTGTAACATTTATTCGTAGTTGAGTTATCATGGTAAACAATGCACCCCAAATACCAAGCAATAGTACAATATATACTCCTGGATTGGGCTCTCCTAATCGAACACCAAACCAAATTCCGAGTCCGCCCATTACACCGAAACAAAATATCTGTGGGACAAACCCAATTGCGAAACTTCCGATTTTGATGTCCTTAGGTTTAAGGAAGCGAGCATAATCAGACGCAAGTAAAGGTGTTAACCCCATAATTCCGTGCTGCATCCCAATACAGAGTAGAAGGGCAGTACCTCCAACTTGTACATTTTCTGGCATGTAGGACCAAAAGCTTCCGTCATAAATAGATGGTTTCATAGCCGCTACAACAATTGCAGCAAGTAAAAATACCCCGAATAACGGTAATGACCATTTTTGTAATTTATCTAATTGTTTAATTCCAAACCAGTTAAGAGGAATTACAACGGTACCAAAGAATAGGATTAAAGCCCATTCAGGTATACTTGGGAAGAATTCGTGTACCGCTGCAACTAAAATAAGGCCTTCTAGCGCACAGTACATTATAAAGTTAGTAGCGTAAATAATGGAGGTCAAAGATGCGCCAATATAACCAAATCCGCCGCCCCTTGATAAAAGATTAACGTTCATTCCTGATTTTGCAGATAAATATGCGATAAAGGTACCAAGAATACCAGCAACTATTATGGCATAGATTGCAGATATAATGGCGTTAATTGCACCAAATTGGAGTGCCATCACACTCCCCATTTGAAAATAAAAAATAGCTGTTGCAATTCCAAAAGTGATATTCGTAATACTTAGCCAACCCATATTTCTTTTGTTTACAGGGACTCTATCTAATGAATAATCATCACTCAGCTCTTTTTTATGGTTCTGACCCTTACTTGTATCAGATCCCATCTTATCAACTCCTTTTTTTGTGAATGATTTCACAATCATATTACTTTTGAAAAATACAGTTGAATCATTCAATTACCTATTCACTATCATATCAGTTATGGTAGATATCAATCAAATGTGATAAAACAGCATATTTCGGGATTAAATAGGTTGAGAGAACATGAGGTCGTCCTATCCCGCATTTATCTTAGTATTAATGCCGAATGCCGAATAATAAGACAGTAAGCACCTTTAAACGTGCGTTTTTCCAACAGAATGTAGATCTTTGATTTGTCATATTAAAAAAGCTAAGTGTAAAAAGGTACTCTCTTTTACGACATTCATTCAACTTAGTACTTATTTCATAAAACGCCATATTCTTATATTACGATTGATTCAAAACGATATATCGATTATAATTGTCGATATAAAAAAGGGGAGATATAATGAGGCGACGGAGAGGGTTTGTTCAATTTGCGATTTTGCATTTACTCAACGAAGAATCCATGCACGGGTATCAAATTATGAAGGAGTTAGAGGAACGCTCGGATGGTGCATATACAGCAAGTGCTGGTACAGTATATCCGGCCCTTCAAGAATTGGTTGATCAGAATTTAATTGAACTTACGATTGAGTCAGGTAAGAAGGTTTATTTGATTAATGAGAACGGAATCAAACGGATTAAAGAGGCTGCTACTCATGCTGAAGAAGGGTTCTGGAATGAGTGGAAAGAAAGAATGGTATGGAAAAATTCTGAGGAATCCACACAACTACGGGCAGCGCTGGATCGATGGGAAAAAGAACTTAAAAAAGTTGTAAAACATAAGCGCGGCAATCCAGATGGCATACAGGATCTTATTGCTTTTCTTGATGAAATGACCACACGCTTGAAAAAGAACTTTATGGGGTAAGGGGAACATTCATGGGTGCAATAAAAAAATTATTAACGTATATAAAACCATATCTATTTTTTGCTATTTTAGCACCACTTTTCATGTTTATTGAAGTATCAATGGATCTGTTGCAACCCACAATTATGCAAAAATTAATTGATACAGGGATTGCAGATCAAGATAATAGCTACGTCATAAAACTTGGATTAGTGATGTTACTATGTGCAGTGATCGGATTAATTGGTGGAATGGGAAGCTCTATTTATGCCGCAAAAACGGCAGTTAATTTTGCCACTGATATCCGACGTGATGTGTTTAAAAAAACAGGACAATTTTCGAGTCATAATGTTGATTCATTTGGAGCGGGGAAATTAATAACCATTGTGACAAATGATATAACGACAGTACAGCATTCTGTGATCATGACCTTACGTATCTTTGTACGGGGACCGTTATTGTTTTTCGGATCTGTTGTCATTGTTTGGTTTACCGCACGCGAATTATTTCCAATCTTATTAATCACAATTCCAATTTTAATTGGTTTTATTTATTTCTTTTCAATAAAATCCGGAAAGCTTTTTATGAATGTACAAAAAGCAATGGACAAGGTGAATACAAAACTGCAAGAAACATTAGCAGGTATTCGAGTAATAAAGGCATTTGATCGTCAAGAATACGAAAGTTCCCATTTTACAGCCGTTAATAATGCTTTAATGAAACGAAATATGTCAGCCGAGCAACTAATACTAACGCTTATGCCAATCATGATGTTTGTTGTTAATATTGGAATCATTGCAGGGTTATGGATGGGTGTCATCAAGGTAAATGAAGGTACACTTCAAGTGGGTGTTATATTAGCCTTTATAAACTATTTAAACATTATGATGAACGGATTAATTAGTAGTAGCCACGTACTTATGCAAATTGCGCGTTCTTTTCCTTCTGCAGGTCGAATTGTTGAAGTTCTTGAAACAGAAATTGACATTAGGGAGCCTGAAAATCCGTATCCAAGTCATGAGATACAAGGTGAAATTGAATTTAAAGAGGTAAGCTTTAGTTACAGCAAAAATGGAAATAATGTGCTGCATAACGTTTCATTTAAAGCGAAGCCTGGACAAACGATAGGTATTATTGGTTCAACTGGCAGCGGGAAATCAACACTCGTTAAGTTACTGCCTCGGCTTTATGATCCCGATTCAGGGGCTATTTTCCTTGATGGGGTTAATAGTAAAGAATTGTCTCTTGAGGAACTCCGAGCAGCAATCGGATTTGTTCCACAAAAGGCAACCTTGTTTTCTGGAACGATTGAGGAAAATTTACGCTTTGGAAAAGAAGACATAACGAAAAGTGACATGGAGCAAGCTGCTTCTTGGGCTGCTGCATCTGAATTTATTGATAGACTCGATGAAGGTTTTAATCATACCCTTATGCAGGGAGCGACAAATTTATCTGGTGGGCAGAGGCAGAGGTTGTCAATGGCTCGTGCTTTTATTCGCCAGCCAAGAATTCTTGTTCTTGATGACTCGACTTCTGCGATTGATGCGTTATCTGAAGCATCTGTACAACAGGCGCTGCAAAAAAGCTTTTCTACTACAACCGTCTTTATCATTTCATCTAAGATTTCCTCCGTTATGAATGCTGATCAAATACTTGTGTTTGAAGATGGGGAAATAGAGGCTAGTGGAACTCATGAAGAATTACTGACAAAGAATAAGGTTTATCATAGAATCTATACTTCACAGAGTGGAAGGGAGGCTGTTTCAGGATGAGTAAACCATCTGCACAGTCAAATCCCAATATAATAAATAGAGCGCGTGGACCGAGAGGACTTAATGGTCCAGTTGTGAAAGCAAAGGATAGTAAGGGGACATTAAGACGGATTTGGAAGTTGATGAAGGATCAACGAATCGCTTTACTTGCGTCAATTGTCTTTGTCGTTCTGACTACATTATTAAGTCTTCTAGGTCCCTATATGATTGGGATTATCATTGATGACTATATCATTCCAAAGGATATTAAAGGAACAGTTAGATTTTTAGGGTTGTTGACTGTCGTCTTTGTAGCAACAGCATTGTTTACTTGGTTGCAAACCTTCATGATGGTTCGAGTCTCCTTACAAACGATACGGAACCTACGACAGGATTTATTCGATAAGTTTCACACCTTATCTTTAAAGTTTTTTGATAAGCGAGCACATGGCGATCTCATGAGCAGGGTGACAAATGATATTGATAGTTTGAATAATGCATTAAGCCAAAGTGTTATCCAGATCCTTTCATCGGTTTTAATGGTGACAGGAGTATCCATTGCGATGTTTTCGCTAAATTGGATACTTGCCATTGTTACTCTCCTTGTCATCCCATTAATGATTTTTACGACAAAGAAATTAATAAAATATAGTAGTAGTCACTTTATTAAAAGACAGCGTGATCTAGGCGCGTTAAACGGTGTTGTTGAAGAATCTATATCAGGGAATGAAGTCATAAGGCTCTTCGGTAAGGAAGAGAAAATGAATCGTCAATTTTCGGAGATAAATGAGAGATTGCGCCAATCAGCCATGGATGCTGACACTGTTTCTGGATACCTTGGCCCAGTTAATAACTTTATCAACAATCTAGGTCTTGGCCTTGTCATTGCTATAGGGGCATTATTGGCGGTTTATGACCTAACGACTGTTGGTATCATTGGTGCTTTTGTTCTTTACTCTCGACAGTTTTTCAGACCAATTAATCAGCTTTCCAATCTATTAAATATGTTCCAGTCTGCGATAGCAGGTGCGGAGCGAGTGTTTGAGATAATGGATGAAACTCCAGATGTAGTAGACAAGGAAAATCCTATTGTTGTAGATTCCTTAAAAGGTGATGTTACTTTTTCACATGTTCACTTCGGATATGAAGAGGAAAAACCGATTCTAAAAGATATTCATTTTCATGTAAAAGCAGGGGAAAAGATTGCTCTTGTAGGCCCCACTGGATCTGGAAAGACAACCATTATAAATTTGCTTTCGAGATTTTATGATGTAACAAAAGGTGAATTAATGGTAGATGGTCGGGATATTCGTGACTATCAAATTAGTGGATTACGTAAAAAAATTGGTGTGGTTCTTCAAGATACGTTCTTATTTTCAGGAACGATTATGGAGAATATTAGGTATGGACGAATAGAGGCGAGTGATGAAGAAGTAATCGCTGCAGCTAAGATGGCATCGGCACATCAATTTATAAAGCATTTGCCTGAAGGATATCATACGCCAATAATGTCTGGTGGATCCAATTTAAGTCAAGGGCAGCGCCAATTATTAGCCATTGCCCGGGCTATATTGGCGGATTCGGATATTTTAATACTGGATGAAGCTACGTCAAGCATTGATACAAATACTGAGATTGAAATTCAAAAGGGAATTAATCGTTTAACGGAAGGACGAACAAGCTTCATTATTGCTCATCGTTTAAAGACGATTGAAAATGCGGATCGCATATTGGTTATCCACCAAGGGGAAATCATAGAGTCAGGTACACACAACGAGCTCTTACAAAAGAAAGGGTATTATTTTGATATGTATGACAGCCAGTTTAATCTTCGTTCACGAATGAGCCCATCTGTATAATCAAGTTGTGAGGTAAATCTGCAATACTACGCGCCTATCCCGAATAGAAGGGATGGGCGCTATTTTATTGATTCTATATGTACTATCTGTATCCTTTAAAACGTTCAAACAAGTACTGTACACCATATAATATATAAGCCTTATAGTGGATATAGAGGAAAAATTGAAGTCGGTTTAAACCATTGAGCCTAATTATTTTCATTTTCTTCAGAATATCCATACCAAGAAAAGCGAAAATACCGTCGGCTAATACATTAAGAAGAATAAACTTTTTAAAGTTTCCAAAGGATAGCTTTAGCAACCACATAGACAGAGGCATATAAGGGCCTACACTAAACGGAAGCTCATCCTTTATAAAGGATCTTGGCCTATCAAAAAATGCCCACCATTTACGTCTATGGCCGTATAAATGATTGATGATTTCAAAGATAACAATAAAGATACCTGCTACAGAATATCGTTTAAAATTACGCTTTCCAATGAATAATAAGGTTAGCCACGGGATCAATATTATAAAAATATTAAATACGAAGTGTCTCCTCCTATGAAACATAAGTGTCTCCCCCTGCCTATTACATGTATTAGAATCACTTTTCTACAAATGTATTATTTGGTATTTTTATGTATTTATTCATGATTTATTAATCCCTGTCAAAATTCATTTTAACTTGGGTATCCTAGACAGCAAGGAGCGTGAGGGAAAAGTGAAATCATTTTGCCCGGAAATGTGGCCAGAAGATCCAACGCCAAATGCCCAAAAGGATTGCAAGGAATGTGGGCTCTATTTGCAAGGGTCAAGAATGGTTTGGGGGGAGGGAAATCCACAGGCACCGATTATGATTGTATTAGATAATCCAGGTGCTCGTGAAGACCGCGATGGAAATCATATGGTTTGTGGTACAAGACAGACTCTACAAACGGTGGTTCACGAAGCTGGCCTTGCAAAAGAGGATATATATGTTACCTATATATTAAAAAGAAGACCGGTACGGGCTTATGAGAAGGAGAAAACACGGGAAATCTGCATGAACCATTTGCATGAACAGCTAGATATGAAAAAACCGAAGCTAATTATTTGTCTAGGCAATGTAGCTGTTCAATCCTTTTTCCAGAATCAAGAGCTTGATGTGAAGGGACTAAGAGGAAAATGGCATCTGGTAAATGGATACCAAGCAACTGTAGGCTATCATCCTTTAGCTGTAAGGAGACGACCAAATTTATATCCGCTCCTTCTTGAGGATATGGAGTTAGTGGCATCAGAGCTTCAGAAACTACTTTCCTGAAAAATTCAGTTTTTAAGTAAGGAGCGGGATTATAAAACCTGTCCTTTCTAATTCATTTCTCATTTATGACAAAAAGCAGCTTCATTATTAAATGGTGGCGGTTATTTTATTGATATAGCAAATATGGTTCGAAAATTTTGTATTGACGTATATATAATTTTCTGAAATAATAAATGTAATTAAATAACTGGTACCTTTAATTCAGTCCAGAGAGGCTGACAAGGACGGCGGATTCTATTAGAAGACATGGGGATATGTGTGCGAACTTTTCCTGTGTACGTTTAATAGATGAAGAGGCTAATTGTCAGGATAACTGGTGATTAGCCTCTTTTTTTTCTGCTTGCTTCTGGTATCAGAAATGATCATACAGGAGGAATCAAGTAATGAAGAAAGTAGATTCAGAGTTCTCATGGCAAGCAGTACCACAATCTAGTCGAAATGGGTTTTGGAAGACATTATCAGTCATGTTAGGCCTTACATTTTTCTCTGCAAGTATGCTTGCAGGTGGAGAATTGGGAATGGGCTTGACCTTTACTCAATTTATCTTAGTTGTATTAGGAGGAAACCTAGCACTTGGTTTGTATACAGGTGTCCTCGCTTATATAGCATCAAAGACAGGGTTATCTACGCACCTTTTAGCCAAGTACGCATTCGGTGATAAGGGATCATATCTACCTTCCTTTTTATTAGGATTTACACAGGTGGGGTGGTATGGAGTAGGTGTAGCTATGTTCGCAGTACCAGTTGCAAATGCAATGGACTGGAATGTGTATGCATTAATTTTTATCTTCGGACTTGCTATGACAATAACATCCATATTTGGAATGAAGGCATTAGTTATTTTAGGTTTCATCGCAGTACCAGCAATTGCAATACTTGGTAGTTATTCTGCAGTTGAAGCAACTAAATCACTAGGTGGGTTAGGTGCCCTAATGGAATACAAACCAACTGTATCCTTAACAATTTCAGCTGCACTCACGATTTGCATCGGATCATTCATTAGTGCTGGAACATTAACACCTGATTTCGTAAGGTTTGCAAAAACGTCCCGTTCCGCAGTCTTTGCAACAGTCATTGCCTTCTTTTTAGGAAATTCGCTTATGTTCTTGTTTGGTGCAATCGGGTCAATGTCTTATGGGCTAGGTGATATTTCAGAGGTCATGTTCCTACAAGGATTAATGATTCCAGCAATCATCGTTCTAGGTCTAAATATCTGGACGACAAATGATAACGCGCTATATGCTTCTGGATTAGGATTCGCTAATATCACAAAGATTCCGAAGAAAGTCTTTGTTGTAGTAAACGGCATAGTAGGGACAATCATGGCAATGTGGATGTACAACAACTTTGTTGGCTTTTTAACACTACTAGGTGCTGCGATTCCATCCATAGGAGCTATCATTATTACGGACTACTTTTTCATAAAACGTAGAGAATATGGTGCTTATGAAAATATGAAATTTGCATCTGTGAATTGGATTTCCATTCTTGCATGGGCTGTAGGCGTAGGTTTAGCCCAAGTATTGCCGGGAATTACACCACTAAATGCGTTACTAGGAACTGCTATTAGTTATCTAGTATTAATGAAGGTTATACCAATCAATAAGGAAGCAAAGGTGATGACTGTTGAATATTAAAAATGCTACATTACGAGGAAAAGAAGGACGTTGGCATCTTGTCATAAAAGATGGCAAGTTTGAAAAAATCACACAAAATCTTGATGATATAGGAAACAATGAAGAGATAGTAGATGTTAACGGTGCGCTCGTGTTACCGCCTTTTATCGAGCCACATATTCATTTAGATACAACCTTAACGGCAGGTGAGCCAGAGTGGAATTTGAGCGGGACTCTATTCGAGGGAATTCAGCGCTGGTCACAGCGGAAAGAAACGTTAACCCATGAAGATGTAAAAGTTCGGTCAAAAACAGCGATTAAATGGCAAATTGCTCAGGGAATTCAACATGTTCGTACACATGTTGACGTAACGGATCCTACATTAACAGCATTAAAAGCGATGCTTGAAGTGAAACATGAAATGAAGGACTTTGTTGATATTCAACTTGTTGCATTTCCACAGGAAGGAATCTTATCCTACCCGAATGGAGCAGAATTACTTGAAGAGGCACTAAAAATGGGCGCAGATGTCGTTGGTGGAATTCCTCATTTTGAATTCACGCGAGAATATGGCGTCGACTCGTTAAAAATTGCGTTCGATCTTGCCGAAAAGTATGATCGGCTAATTGATATTCATTGTGATGAAATCGATGATGAGCAGTCTAGATTCGTTGAAGTTGTGGCAAAGGAAGCTTATGAGCGCGGACTTGGAGAACGCACAACTGCAAGTCACACAACCGCAATGGGTTCCTATAATGATGCTTATACGTATAAGCTATTCAGATTATTAAATCTCTCGAATATCAACTTTGTTTCTAATCCACTTGTGAACATTCATTTACAGGGACGATTTGATACGTATCCAAAACGACGAGGACTGACTCGTGTAAAAGAACTTCTAGAAGCGGGGTTGAATGTCTGCTTTGGCCATGATGACATTTTTGATCCATGGTATCCGCTTGGAACAGGGAATATGCTTCAGGTATTGCATATGGGAATCCATGCATCACAATTGATGGGTTATGAGCAAATTGTAAACTCGATTGATCTCATCACAAAAAATAGTGCAAAAACATTACAAATTGAAGATCAGTATGGGATAGAAGAAGGGAAGCCAGCGAACTTTATTGTTCTTTCTGCTGAAGATGAATATGAAACGATTCGAAAACAGGCTAAGGTACGTTACTCTTTCAGAAACGGAAAAATAATTGCCGAAACAAAGCCAAGTGAAACAATGATTACTCTAGATAAAACAGAGCTAGTCACATTTACTAGATAGACGAAAAGGGGCAACCAGTCTAGTTGACTGATTGCCCTTTATTTATCTTGTTTTATGCTTGTCGCATTTTTTCTGGATTCTCACCATTTTTATGAATTGTAACTTGATGAGGGAAAGGAATTTCTATGCCATTGGCATCAAATGCCTCTTTTATGGCTTTTCGTATCTGGCGTTCAACGCCCCACTGTTCGCCATTCTCTGTTTTAGCAATTACACGTAAAACAACGTCTGATGCACCAAAAGCCTGAACCCCAATTACATTTGGACCTTCTGTTATGACTGGATTCTCAGCAGCTACTTGATCACAAGCTGTTTGCATGACGGTAATAGTTTTATCGATATCTTCATCATAAGATACCCCTATATCCACTAGTGCACGCATATTTCCCCGTGAATGATTACTTACACTTGTAATATCACGATTTGGAATATAGTTTAGTGTTCCATCAAAGCTTCGTATTTGAGTTGTTCGTAATCCTACAGCTTCTACAATCCCATCAATCCCACCAATCGTGACATAATCATTAACATCTATTTGTTTTTCTAACAATAAGAAAAAACCAGTAACGACGTCACTCACCAGTCCTTGAGCTCCGAAACCAACTGCAAGGCCAACTATACCAGCACCCGCAATCAGACTTGCCACAGATAGCCCAAAAATGCTAAATAATGAAGCGACAAGAATAAAAATTAAGGCATATGACAGGATATTCTCCATAAGCCTTTGTAATGTGAAGGCACGACCTTTTGTAATATCTTGTTTTTGTAAAAGTTTAGAAAACGTACGGTCAATAATTTTGTTTCCAATCTTTTTTATTATGGCAAATGCAATAAATATTCCAATGATTTTTACAATGATTAATCCAGTACTAAGAAGTAAACCTTCCCAGTTAATATTATCTAAATCAAACAAATTATCATCCTTCCTACCAATCAACTTTTGTGGGTTCTCTATTACAGGTTACCCAAATTAACCTATTCACTTTTATAACATAGACATGAAAAAATGTCACGGTTAAAACTGGTGGTTATAGATACATATACAAGAAGAAGTAAGACGTCTTTTTAGTTCTAGTTCGAGTAATTTTATGAATTCCCTATCAAGCTGTAATACCAGTGCTTCCTTGTAGGCATAGAGTATTTCCATGTTAGTTAACGAGCGCATACCATTACCTCCATTTGTAAGGATTATATGTCTTACAATGTAGTACCACTTCTGACATGCTATGAAACATGTATTTCCATTAAGGAAAGATACAAATAAAAATCCCCTATCAAGAAAAATAGGGGACTGTAAAGAAATGCTTATTTTGTATAGTTATCAAAGTAACCTTGAATGTAGATAAATGGAGTACCTTTATCTCCGCTTCCAGAGGTTAAATCTGAAAGAGATCCGATTAGGTCTGTAAGTCTACGAGGTGTTGTACCTTGTGCCTCCATTTGACCTACAAGGTCGCCTTCTTTATTTGAAATAAACTCAGAAATGGCCTTTTTAAGTTCTTCTCCCTTTAGATCTGCAAAGTTGTTATCAGCGAGATATTTAAGTTTGACCTCATTTGGTGTACCTTCAAGACCCGCTGTGTATGCTGGAGAAACAACTGGATCCGCAAGTTCCCAAATTTTCCCCACTGGATCTTTGAATGCACCATCACCATAGATCATGACTTCAACATTTTTACCTGTTTTTTCTTGAAGTAATGCTTGGATTTTGTCAACAATAGGTTGGCAATTACGAGGGAAGAGCTTCACACTTTCCTCTGTTGCTTTATTAGAACCGAGTAATCCATATTCTTCATTACAACCACTACCGTTGATTGATTCAGCTAAGATATTATCAAGACTGTAAATCTTTTCGCCGCCATTTGCTTTTAAAATTCTCTTCGTACGAAATCTTGTGTGAATGTCACAAGTAAGAACGCTCTTTGTGTAATCTAAGATCGTTTTTGGATTGTTAGAGAAGATGACTTCACATTCTACACCGTACTCTTCTACTATGGATTTATAATAATCTATGTAATCTACACCAGTAAATGTATGTTTGTTGTGTCCAAATAGTTCACGAAATTGCTGTTCAGTTAAAACATCCGTCCAAGGATTAACACCTTTTTCATCTAGTAAATCTAAATCTACTAAATGATTTCCTACTTCATCTGAAGGATAGCTTAGCATTAAGACAACTTTTTTAGCGCCTTTTGCAATACCGCGGAGACAAATAGCAAAGCGATTACGGCTTAGGATTGGGAAAATTACACCAACTGTGTCATCGCCAAATTTTGCTTGAACATCTTGTGCGATATGATCTATCGTAGCATAGTTTCCTTGAGCTCGAGCAACAATGGACTCTGTGATGGTTACAATATCTTTATCTTGAATGTCAAAGCCTTCAACCTCTGAAGCTGTTAATACGCTATCGACGACAATTTGTTCAATGTTATCCCCTTTGTTGATGATAGGACCACGTAAACCTCTTACAACTGTTCCAACTACTCTTTCCAAAAAAATCACTCCTACATGCTGATAAGGTTAATGTAAATAATATCTACTTGTACTATACATCTATTACATGATATAAGTAAAATTAATAAAGCTAATAGTAGGTATTAGGAGAATTTATATGATAAGTAAACTAGATTTATATAGGGTATTTAGCATCGTAGCTAAAAATGGAAGCTTTTCAAAGGCAGCAAAAGAGCTTTTTATGACTCAACCAGCTGTTAGCCAGGCAATCATGCAACTGGAAAAAGAGATAGATTCGAGACTCTTTAATCGAACGCCCAAAGGGGTGACACTTACAAATGAAGGAAGTCTATTATTTGACTATGTACGTTCAGCAATAAACCTCATTAATGTGGGTGAAGAGATGATCTTGGAAATTAAAAATTTATCAAAGGGTGAATTAAAGATAGGGGTTGGAGATACGATTTCAAAATATTTCTTACTGCCATCCCTAGAGAGGTTTCATACAGAATATCCAAACATCAAATTTAAGATTGTTAATGGGACAACACAGGAGCTTTGTTCGTTATTAAAAGTAGGAGAAGTGGACATCGCTATCTGTAATTTCCCGGTGGATGAACCTTCACTCGAACAAATCCCCTGCATGGATATTCACGATATTTTTGTTTGTGGGGAGAACTATCAAAAGCATCTGCCTAAGGTTGTGGGTATGAGTGAATTAGTTAAACACCCATTGATTTTTTTGGAACCCAATTCAATATCTCGTAGGTATGTTGAAGAGTTCTTGTTATCTTGTGGGTTAAGAATAGCACCGGAGTTTGAACTAGGATCTCACGACTTATTATTGGAGTTCGCTAAAATAAACCTAGGAATTGCCTGTGTAACCAAAGAATTTTCACTGGAATATTTACATAATGGCATTCTACAAGAAGTGAAGCTGGAGGAGAGTATCCCAAAACGAAGTATAGGTATCTGTTATGTGAAGAATGTGCCGTTGTCACCGGCGTCAACCAAGTTTTTGGAAATTATTGAATCAAAAAGAAGAGACGGTTTAAAACCGACCCTTCAACCTTACTCTACATAATAAACTTGGGAGTTTGTAGCATCATAGCAATACAGTCTCCCACCATATGCACAACCGCCATCAATCCCAATGATATTGTTTTTGCCGAAATAAATATCATTACTTTGATGTAAATAAGTTGTGGGGGTATGACCGAATACAACGGTCTTTTTTCCAGAGTAGCCGTTGTGGAATTCTTCTCGAATCCAGACTAATAAATGTGGTTCTGTCAATTCCAAAGATGTTTCCGGGTGGACGCCAGCATGGACAAAAATATGTGTATCCGTTTCATAGAAATAAGGAAATTCTTTTAGTATTTCAATATGTGGACGGATATCTTCATTTATCTGAAGAAGGTTTGGCATTTCTTCCGTTGTATACCAATACTTGGCGTCATCCTTTTCTATGTAATACCCGTAATTTTGTAATGTTTTAATCCCGCCATTGTAAAACCATCGTTTCACACTCATTGAATCGGCTCGAAAGGCTTCAAGCATCATTTTTTCATGATTTCCTATAAGCGCAATTGCCCCCTCATCCCTCAACCGAATGACTTTATCTAAAACTGCTCTTGAATGAGGCCCACGATCAACATAATCACCTAATAACAAAAGCTGGTCTTCTTCTTGTTGATAGTTAACGAGCTTTAGAAGCCGTTCAAATTTGTCTATATCACCGTGTATATCACTAATCGCAAGCATTCGCTTCATTTTCTCACAACCCTTTTGAACAAAAGTACATCTTCCTATTCTACCATATTCTATATAATAGGAAGATACACTATGTATAAACCAACTGTAACCATAAAATAATAAAGCCATTAAATGGGAAAGAAGTGGTTACAAATGGGATTAAAAAGCCAGTTATCAATTGCTTTTATACTTTGTTGTATTTCTCTACTTGTATTTGGCTTCCTCGCTTATTTTGTCAGTGGAAATGAAATTATTCGTTTTGATAGTAAAATTATTGCCTTCATTCAAAGCTTCGAGTCGAACCAACTTACAACGATTATGAAATTTCTTTCATTTGTTGGATCTACGCCTGTGGTAATTATCTTGTCCATTTTAATTCTGTTTCTTCTATATAAGGTCTTTAAGAACCGTCATGAATTAGTCTTATTTGTAGCGGCTTTGGTTGGCTCAGCCCTCCTAAATTTACTATTAAAAGAGATATTCGAGCGGGCAAGACCAGATTTTCATCGTCTAGTCGAAATTTCAGGCTATAGCTTTCCAAGTGGACATGCCATGAATGCTTTTACTTTTTATGGGACTGTTACTTTCCTACTGTGGCGTCATGTTCATGTCAGACGGGGGCGTTCAGCTTTACTTTTAGGGAGCGCGATAATGGTTTTAGGGATTGGGGTAAGCAGAATATATGTAGGGGTTCATTATCCAACAGATATTATAGGAGGGTACTTTGCGAGTGCTACTTGGCTAGGTTTTTCAATTTGGTTCTTTCAACGTTTTAAGGAAAGGAGAGCACTAAAACAGTATAGGCTGGAGCCGAGATGAGTAACGATTGGAGTTTTCTTAATAGGAAAGAAATGAACAATTTTGCAAGGGTTGTCGAAAATTGAAGAAAGGTTTACATTGTAATTGTAAACGCTTCCATTTATAATAAGGTTAGGTGGATGGCATGTGTGGTCATCATGGTATGTGGCGAAGGTGGGGCCAATACTGTAGTAAGGTAATACGTCAAAAAGGCAAATTTCTTACAAAATACTTATTAAGATCTTACAGAAAGGACCTTTTAGTTCTATTTAGAACTGAAGGGTCTTTTTGTGTGTTTTTATATAATGATATTTTCGTGTTAAAGCACTGTATAAAGATATTGTGGTATTAAATTCCACTACTTACATTTACTATTATATAAATATTTTAATATAACTTTATTTTCTGAAAAGTGTTGCTCTTCCGGTTTTTCTGTGATATATTACTGTGTATTAACTCGAAATAACTAGCTTTTCAGTTCAATATAAAAATTCAGGGACCTGTGTAAATGCTTTTTAGAATAGTTTATACTAATATGGTCCATAAGCTGGATTGCTTTATCAGTATAGGAGGAATAAATATGTCATCTAGGGGTTCATTCGCCAACACGATAGCAGTTGGATTTATGTTATTTGCATTATTTTTTGGAGCAGGGAATTTAATTTTTCCTCCACAATTGGGTCAATTAGCAGGGGACAATGTCTTTACTGCAAATCTAGGCTTTATCATCACCGGAGTTGGTCTACCAGTTCTAGGAGTGTTAGCCTTAGCTTTCTCGGGTAAAAGCGATTTGCAATCATTAGCAGGACGTGTAAATCCCGTATATGGAATCTTTTTTACTATTGCTTTATATTTAACAATTGGTCCTTTATTTGCAATTCCGAGAACAAATACAGTAGCTTATGAAATTGGAATCGTTCCTTTTCTACAAAATCAAACAAGCTATTTTCCATTACTTATTTTTACAATTGTGTTTTTCGGAGTAACATTATACTTCTCGTTAAAATCTAGCAAAATTGTAGATATTGTTGGGAAGATGCTGACACCTATTTTATTGGTTGTAATAGCGATTCTTATTATTGCTGCCTTTGTTAACCCAATTGGCGCAATACAAGAACCGACAGACGCTTACATGTCAAATAGTTTCTTTAAAGGTTTCCAAGAGGGTTATAACACAATGGATGCACTTGCAGCTTTTGTATTTGGAATTATTGTCATTAACATCGTGAAAGATCGTGGAGCAACATCCAGAAAACAAATCATGGTTTCAACTGGTAAAGTTGCACTAGTTGCTGGGGTATTATTAGCGACTATTTATTCTTCACTTGCATTTTTAGGTGCAACCAGTGTTGAGGGTCTAGGAATTTTAGAAAACGGTGGTTCAATTTTAGCGGCGGCTTCTCAACACTTTTTCGGTTGGTACGGAAAGGTTATCCTAGCTGTAATCGTAATTGCTGCTTGTTTAACAACTAGTATAGGATTGATTACATCATGTTCTGCTTATTTTACTAAATTAATACCAGCTCTTTCTTACAAGCAATGGGTAGTTATCTTTACGTTGTTCAGTGCAGTGATTTCAAACTTTGGTCTAACTACTATTATTGGTTTCTCTATACCGGTATTGGTAGCACTTTATCCATTAGCAATGTGTTTAATGGTATTAACCTTCTTACATCCTCTATTTAAAGGTAGGAAGGAAGTATATCAAGTTAGTATCTTTGTTACATTTATCCTAAGTATTAATGATGGACTGAATGCAGCAGGAGTGAAATTTACGGCGATAAATGACGTATTTGCTGCAATACTTCCATGGTATTCAGTAGGATTAGGCTGGATTGTACCTGCCGTTATTGGTGGAGTCATCGGGTATGTAATAAGCATTATAAAAAACGGCGTACTTAATCCAGATCCGATAGAAGAATAAGCAACACATGGGTGCGGATATCCGTACCCGTGTTTTTGTTTCTTTGTTATTTCTTTTTTAACTTGTTATAATAATGAATATAAACTATTAATTAGTAGGATTGTGACTAGTAAAGTAGGCAAAACCTAAGTAAGGATGTTTCTATCGTGAGAAGAGGAAACAACTTATTTAGGTTTTTTACATTTTAAAGCAGAGAGGGAATTGAAAAATGAAACTTATTGCTTCAGATTTAGATGGGACATTGTTAAACGAGAACAGTAAGATAAGTGAAGCGAATGCAAAGGCGATACGAAAGGCGATAGATAAAGGTGTTAAGTTTGTTGTCGCAACAGGGAGATCGTATGATGCTGCAAACATGCTTCTTAAGGAAGTCGGTATTTCATGCCCGTTTATAACGCTTAACGGGGCGAGTACCTGTGATATAAATGGAGACACCCTACGAGATATTCCAATGGATGAAAATGTATGTCATGACATTTATGTTGCGTGTGAAAAGGGGGGAATGTATACGGAGTTTTTCACCAACCAAGGCCTGTATTCTTTTGGAAGAGATAGGTTTATTGAGACAATGACGAAATGGTGGAAGATGGCATATCCCGAACTCACTGAAGAAGAAATCAGACATAAAGTTGAACTGCGTTTCCAAAATGAAAAGGTACAGTTTATTGAGAATTATGAGCAACTAAAAGCCCTCCCAAATCTTAAAGTATACAAGCTCTTAAGCTTAGCACTTAAAGAGGAAAATCATAAAAAGGTCTTCAATGAACTTAAAGATGAAAAAGGTGTCGTTATTACATCTTCGGGTCCTTTGAATCTTGAATTCAACCATCCGGATGCTCAGAAAGGGTTAGCCCTTAAGGACTTAGCGCAAAGTATGGGTATTGATATGAAAGATGTCATGGCTTTAGGAGATAATTTAAACGATAAAAGCATGCTAGAACTAGCTGGTCGTGGTGTTGCAATGGGAAATGCTGAAGAAGAAATTATAAAGTGTTGTGATTACATCACAAAAACAAATGTGGAGAATGGTGTTGCATTCGCGATAGAAGAGATGCTTAAGGAATATGGTCTATAAGAGAGAATGAAGAATTCAAAGTTAGAACATAGGTTGAAAAAGAATGGTTCTCTGTAGTGTTACCTTGTCCTCTCTTTTTAGTGATTGACCCCACTTAAGACTTCAATTTGTGATAGTGAGATGATAAAGTAAATACTAGTATCGATAACGTGGTCAGCCAATTACATATGGAACGAAAGGGGTATTTAAATGAGTCAGTTTATTGGATATGTTGGAACATATACTAAAGGAGATAGCAAAGGAATTTATTCCTTTACATTGAATACAGAGGAATCGAAAGTAAAAGATGTGAAGCTAGTCGCAACTTTAGGCAATCCTACGTATGTAACTGTAAGTGAGGATAATCGCTTTTTATACTCTGTCATAAAAGATGGGGAGTCGGGTGGCGTAGCAGGTTACTCCGTTAATAGCCAAACAGGAGAGCTTACTCTTTTAAATAATCTGCTAGACATAGGTGCATCACCATGTCATGTAAGTGTGAACCAAGCAAATAACAAAGTTGTTACTGCTAACTATCATAAGGGTACTATTGAGTTGTATTCAGTTAATCAAGAAAATGGGTTGGTAGAGGCCTCTTTATCTGTAGGCAAGCATGAGGGTTCAGGACCACATGAAAGACAAGAAAAGCCACACACTCATTTTTCTGGTTTTACTCCTGACGAAAAATATGTAGTGGCAGTTGATTTAGGGATTGATCAACTGATGACGTATGAATTAAATAATGGGGCTCTACGTGAGGTAAGTCGTTTATCTGTTCGTCCAGGCAGCGGCCCAAGACATATTAGCTTTCATCCAAATGGAAAGTACGCATACATCATGACAGAGCTTAGTTCTGAGGTTATTGCACTATCCTACGACAGTAGCAATGGTGAATTTACAGAGATTCAATATATTTCCACAATTCCAGAGGATTTTACAGAAAATAATCAAGGAAGTGCCATTCATCTATCTGGTGATGGAAAGTTTGTTTATGTTTCAAATCGAGGACATAATAGCATTGCAGTTTTTCGTGTGAATGAGGAATCCGGTAAGCTTACATTTATTGAACATACGTCAACAGAAGGCGATTGGCCAAGAGATTTTGTTTTGGATCCAACCGAAAAATTCCTTATAGCATCAAATCAAGAATCCAGTAATCTTGTATTGTATACAAGAGATGAAGCAACAGGAAAATTATCAGTAGTTGAATCAGATATTACGGTGCCATACCCAGTTTGTTTGAAGTTTTTACATGTTTAAGTAGAGGAAAAGCCTGGCCTTGCCATGGCTTTTTTATTTTGTATGATAAAGCTATCTAGTCTTTGGGAATACTATCCTAAATATAATAGGGGGTAGAAAAATGGAGGATAAAAATAAGATTAGGTTAACAGCTGCAGAGATGTCTACCTTATGGTCGCAATATATAAACGATAGCCTAGCTGTTTGTGTAAACAAGCATTTTTTAGAGAAGGTAGAAGATCAGGATATTAAAAAGCATATCGAAAAAGTAATTCAGATTACAACTTCAAATATTTCTACACTAGAGGCCCTTTTTAAGAGGGAGGGCTTCCCTATTCCAGTGGGCTTCACAGAGAAGGATGTAGATGTGCAAGCTCCAAGGCTATTTTCAGACACATTTGTTTCGATGTACTTACGTCAAATGTCTATACTTGCGATGGCTGCTAGTGGAACGGCATTGGGTCTCGTTACACGTCCAGATGTGGTTGAATTCCATAAACGGGTCCTAAATGAAGGGGTCATGATGCAGGACTTAACAAGGGATACTATGCTAAATCAGGGTACCTACATAAAACCACCTTATATTACTCTTCCTGATAAAGTGGATTTTGTGGAAAAACAACAGTTTTTAGCGGGGTTTTTTGGAAAAAAGAGGGCGCTTACTTCTGTGGAAATCACAAATCTCTTTATAAATATTCAAACGAACTCCATTGGCAAGGCCCTCATGATAGGATTTGCACAAACAGCGACTGATGAAGACGTGAAAGAATACTTAAAGAGAGGAATGAAAGTTGCTCAAAAGCATATTGATATCTTTGGGGACTTTCTGAGAAAGGAAGACTTACCTGCTCCGATGGTTTGGGATTCAGCAGTTACTGATTCTACGACTACTGTTTTCTCTGATAAACTCATCATGTTCCATGTATCCGCAATGGTCGCTGCTGGAGTCGGAAACTATGGAGTGGCAATGGGAGCAAGCCCTAGGAGAGATATAGGTATGAAATACGCCTCTTTAATCCCCGAGATTGCTTTATACGCTGAGGATGGCGCTAATATTATGATAAAGAATGGATGGTTAGAGGAGCCACCACAGGCAGATGACCGCGAACAACTTATACAGAAGTAATAAGAGGACGGCTGTCGAGGAGACGGTCGTCTTTCTGGTTAGCAAACGGTGTAAATATACTTTTTTAAAAAGTAGGTCTATATAATGTAAGCGTTTTAGTATAAAATTATAGTAGATTACTATTTTATGAAAAGCAGATACATGTATATACATTCAAGAGGAGAGAAATCATGAAATATAGCGGAGCGAGAAGAATGGATGGGGGTTCGAGAAGACAGTATGTGTACTCTTATCTATATGAAAAAATAATAGATTTATCTTTACTACCAGGTACACCAATCTCAGAAAGTGACATAGGTGCCCAGTTAAATGTGAGCAGAACACCAATTAGAGAAGCTTTGATGCAGTTAGCTAAGGAAGAGTTAATTGAGATAAAGCCACAAATTGGGACATTTGTGTCTTTGATTGATCCAAAATCTATTGAAGAATCAAGATTTATGAGAAAGGCGGTAGAACTCGCTGTCGTTAGAGAGGCTACTGAAAAGGTAACGGCAGAGACAATCTATCAGTTAGAGAAATCATTAACTATGCAAGAGATAGCTCTTCGAGAGGAAAATGCAATCGATTTTTTAGCACAAGATGATCAATTTCATGAACTTATCTATAAAGGACTTGGGTTGAGTCGTATTTGGCAAGGAATTGACCAAATGAATGGACAATATAAAAGGGTGAGAATGTTACGTTTGATAACAGCTGAACCCTGCATGTGGGAAGCTATACTAGATGAACATAGGTCGATTTACGATGCCTTAAAAAGGAAAGATGCAGAAGCTGCTGAAGCCATAACGAATGAACATGTAACAAAAGGAATTCAACATATGTATGATTTTAAATTGCAGAATCCTGAATATTTTCAGAAGGAAAATGTCATGGTTCGATAAACAAGAAAAAGCGGTAGCCTGATGGCTACCGTTCATTCATTGTTGTAGTTCTTTTTGTAATTCCTCCATTTTGCTTTTTATGAGTGGATAGAAGTGCTTTTGTGCACTCGTAGTTGAATTCCCACCGAAAAAGCCTGTTCCAGGACATGTTTTTACATTATAATCAGGGCCTTTATCAAGTACCCTTGCCCCTGTTTTTAAATCCCACCAGTGATGATAAGTGATTGTATCAATTGAAGGTGTTAATCCAAACTTAAGGCTAAGTAGGGCATTCACAAACACAATGGTATCCTTTTGTTCTTTTGTCATGACATCCTTGCCGATGTCAAAATTTCCAATGTGCTCAATAGCGATACCTACAGAATTGGCCCTTTTTCCAATCGTTCCTTCAGGAGCAATGTTAAAAGGCCTTGAAACCGCAATTTTTCCATCAGGAAAAGTCGTGATGTTTTGTGCGATATGTTTCCAACCCATTTTGTTTTTATGGTAATTCTCCATCCCCTTTAACAACTGAAAATGATTCGTACCATTAAATCGGTCGTATGATGGAATCCACGTGTGGTGCTGTTGAATCAGGCTGATTTTTCGTTTAAATTTGTTATTCAGAAGCCAATCTTTAAACTCGTCCTTTGTCATTAGAATATGTTCACCCTGTATACTCAATTCCTTTGGTGTGATTCTAAGGATTTGCCCTGGATATACTTGTGAAGTAGAAAGTTTGTTAGTTGATTTGATATGCTCTGGTGATGAATCGAACATTGCGGCAATCTTTTGTAAAGAATCCCCGGTTGATACTTCATATGTAATGGGTACCCGTACCTTTTGCCCGACTACTAATAAATCAGATTGTAATCCGTTTGTCTTTTTTAACTCAACTGTAGTCGTTTTAAACTTTTCAGCAATTCCGGGCAATGTATCGCCTGCCTCAATAACATAGATATTGTTTGGACTCGTATTGGCCGCCTGAGCTGGTATATCCAACAGGAATACAATAAAGAGCATGCATATCGTAAGAGAAATCCATTTTTTCATGATTGTGTCCCTTTCTTTTGTTCTTTGTATTAGTTTGTAAAACTAACTCAATATTATGCTTACAGCAGTATGGAAAAGTTCTTTTCTTAATTAATAAAGGAAATCAGTGACAAAAAGAGAAGTAGTACTACGAAGGATATAGTATACACTCGATTGTCTTTACGTATAGGGGCAATGGGCGGTTAGGAGGAAAAGTCATGTTAGAATTGGATACATACATAGATCAGTTTGCGAAAATTAAGGTAATAGGTGTTGGCGGTGGTGGGAATAATGCCGTGAACCGGATGATAGAGGCAGGTGTCGAAGGCGTTGAGTTCATCGCAGTAAATACAGATGGACAGGCTCTTAATCAGTCAAAAGCAGAAATAACGATTCAAATCGGTGCATCATTAACAAGAGGACTTGGAGCAGGTGCAAATCCCCAAATTGGTATGAGAGCTGTGGAAGAAAGTGAGCGAGAAATAGAGGAGGCTCTTAGAGGAGCGGATATGGTCTTTGTTACTGCTGGAATGGGTGGTGGAACAGGAACAGGGGCAGCGCCAGAAATAGCAAGAATTGCTAAGAAGCTAGGATCCTTAACAATCGGTGTGGTTACTCGACCGTTTCGTTTCGAAGGACGAAAGAGAGCAGTAAATGCAGATGCAGGCATTGATGCCATGAAAGAAGCTGTCGATACCCTAATCATTATTCCAAATGAACGCTTACTAGAAATCGTGGATAAACGGACACCGATGCTTGAAGCGTTTCGAGAAGCAGATAATGTTCTTCTACGAGGCGTACAGGGTATTTCTGACCTCATTGCTGTACCAGGTTTAATCAATCTTGACTTTGCAGATGTTAAAACAGTAATGTCCCATAAAGGAACTGCTCTTATGGGAATTGGAATTGCGAAGGGTGACGGACGTGCAGTTGAAGCAGCACATAAAGCAATCAATAGTCCATTGCTTGAAACCTCAATCAGTGGTGCACGTGGTGTTATTTTAAATATTACAGGAGGACGTAACCTAAGCCTTTTTGAAATTCAAGAGGCTGCTGATGTGATTGCTTCTACGACTCACGAGGACTTAAATATGATTTTTGGATCCGTAATTAATGATAATTTAAAAGATGAAATTATCGTGACAGTTATTGCAACGGGTTTTACCGAATAAAAAACCAAGGACAAGTTTGCACTTGTCCTTATTTTTATGGGAGTACATTACCAGCAGCTTGATAGATCTCATACCATTCTTCGCGGGTTAGGTTAACTTCGCTTGCTTTTATACAATCCTTTAAACGGTCAATATTCATCGTACCAGTCACAGGTTGCATATTTGCGGGATGTCGCAATATCCATGCAATCGCAATAGTAGTATTGGTTACTCCATATTTCTCTGCAATCTCATCCATTTTTTTATTTAATTCTGGGAACTTTTCATTTCCGAGGAAAACACCCTCAAAGAAACCAAATTGGAATGGCGACCAAGGTTGTATTGTAATGTCATGCAGTCTACAAAAATCAAGAACACTTCCATCGCGATTAATGGCAGAGTCATTTTGCATATTTACATTGATGCCATTTGATATCATATGTGAATTCGTAATACTAAGCTGCAACTGATTTGCTACAATCGGTTGCTTTACAAATTTCTGTAATAACTGAATTTGCATTGGATTTTGGTTGGAAACACCAAAGTGACGCACCTTGCCTGACGATTCCAATCTATCAAATGCCTCAGCTACCTCTTCGGGTTCTACAAGAGCATCAGGACGGTGTAATAATAATACATCGAGGTAGTCGGTGTTGAGTCGTTTTAAGATCCCGTCAACAGAGTGCAAAATATGTTCTTTTGAAAAATCAAACATTCCCTTACGAATTCCGCATTTTGACTGAAGGATTATACTTTCTCGAATATCATCGTTCATATGTATCGCATCTGCAAATATTTCCTCGCAAGCCCCACCGCCATAAATATCGGCATGGTCAAAAAAGTTTGCTCCTTGTTCTAATGCAGATTGAACAAATTGTTCCGCATCCTTTTTTTCTAATGATTTAATTCTCATACAGCCTACTGCTATAACTGGTACCTGTAATGAGCTGGTTCCTAGTTTTATTTTTCGCATGATTGGTCTCCTCCTTATTAGAGATATTAGTGTTCCCTTACACTAGTTTACATATTTCTTTTGTGAATGGAAAGTCTAGAAGAAAGGAGGTTTTCAGTGATGAAAAAGTTCTTAATGCTTTTGTTTTTAGCAGTTCCTATGTTCTCGTTAGTGGGCTGTGGTGACGACGAAATGCCTGAAGAAGGCGAACAGATTGAAGAAATCGAAGAAGAAGATGAAATCGGTGACGGCGAGATTGATGATGAATAAATAAAAAAGTGTTCCTCGTTGTGAGGAACACTTTTTAGTAGTAGTTACGCAACTTTCGCTGCTGTTTTTGTGCCTTTTTTCTCGTTCATGAACTTAGTTAAATAAGGAACTGCGAATCTGTCTACACCGAAGTAGTAAGTAGCAGCGCCTGCAAATAGTAGAATCATTGCAACTGTGTAAAGTACTGGGTTTGTGCTTACAGTTCCCGCAAGTAGGAAGTTTAGGTTCATGAATGCACCTGCTAGTAATGCTGGGATAGTTGCAGCTCCTAGAATCAGTCCAAGACCAACTAGTACTTCGCCCCAAGGAATGAGTACGTTGAATATTTCTACATTCGGTACTGCAAAGCCTTCAAGGAATGTTGCGTACCAGCCTGCTACTGCAGGGTGATCGCCACCAGCTTTAGCTAGTGCACCTTGTAGGAAGCCACCTGCATCAAATCCATCTGTTAATTTATGAAAACCAGCATTTAGCCATTGAATACCTAACCAAATTCGTAATACTGTCCATATAACTGCCATTTTAGGTCCTTTTAAAAATTCTCTCATTTTAATCTCCCCTTATCATATATTTGTGAAGTTTTTCACAAAGCATTGTAAAAAAATATAATTGCTTGAGCTGCCAGCTTGTTGTAGTTAGTTTGTGAAGTTTTTCACTAACTTTCTACACTCTTAATATACATCGGATTTGCAAGAAAAGCAATAGGCTTCACAAAAAAGACATAAATAGATTTTAGGTCTTATTTTACAGGTACATACATAGGGTTTAGAGGGAAAGTAAGAATCTAAATAAAAATTCAAATAAGGTATAATATTTAAAAAGTGTTTGACATTGGTTTTTCCCCATACTATAATCCTTTTATGAAGCAAAACAGGAACGTATTAATTTAATAAAGGACTCTTATCCAGAGCGGTGGAGGGACATGGCCCTACGAAACCCGGCAACCTTCAAGATTATTCTTGAAAAGGTGCTAATTCCAGCAGGTAGAAATACCTGGCAGATAAGAGGAGGATTAAGCCCTCTTCTTTCTGAAGAGGGCTTTTTTTAATTTACTGGATGTGAAAGATTGGAGTTGCATTAGTATTATTCCTAGTTTTCATATAAAAATACTGGAGGTATACATATGACTGAACAATTCGAAAGCTATGACTTAGAGACACTATTATTACATGGGGGACAGTCGCCAGATCCAACGACTGGATCTAGAACAGTGCCGATTTATCAAACGAGTTCGTATGTTTTCCACAATTCCGAACATGCAAGGAGTTTATTTGCACTTGATGAACCAGGGAATATCTATTCAAGAATCGGAAATCCAACCGTAGATGTATTGGAAAAAAGAATTGCCCTTTTGGAAGATGGTGTCGCAGCAGTTGCAACTTCCTCAGGTATGGCAGCCATCGCGTTAGCAATTATGAACATTGCGGAAGCTGGTGATGAAATTGTTGCCGCTACAAATCTATATGGAGGTACTTACAACCTATTTTCTACAACACTACCCAAATACGGTATTAAGGTGCACTTTGTAGATTCGAAGGATCCTGAGAATTTTAGAAAAGCAATTACCCCGAATACGAAAGCAGTATTTGCTGAAATTATTGGAAACCCAAGTCTGCAGGTACTAGATGTAGAAGCTGTAGCAGCTGTAGCACATGAAGCGGAGATTCCACTCATCATTGACAATACATTTGCTTCTCCATATATTTGTAAACCCATTACATGGGGTGCAGATATCGTGATTCACTCCGCGACAAAATGGATTGGTGGACATGGTACAACAATTGGCGGTCTTGTAGTAGATGGAGGTCGTTTTAATTGGAATAATCCAAAGTTCCCAGGATTTACAGAACCAGATAGGAGCTATAACGGTGTAAGATATGCATTCGATTTTGGAACATTAGCATTTAGTCAAAAGCTTCGTGTACAGCTTCTACGTGATTTTGGCTCATGCTTAAGTCCGCAAAATGCTTTTTATTTGCTACAAGGACTTGAAACACTTCATTTACGGATTGAAAAACATAACCAAAATGCAGTAGAACTAGCAACCTATTTAAAAAATCATCCAGCAGTCGAGTGGGTATCGTATCCAGGTCTAGAGGATCATCCATCCTATGACCTCGCAAAGAAATATTTAAAAAATGGTTCAGGTTCAATCGTTAACTTTGGAATTAAAGGTGGAAGAGATGCAGGGAGAAAGGTAATTGATAACGTAGCACTATGGTCACATGTCGCTAATGTAGGTGATGCTAAGTCTTTAATTATCCATCCGGCTTCTACAACACACCAGCAATTAAGTGCAGAAGAGCTCCTTCTCACAGGCGTTTCTGAAGATTTAGTTCGTCTATCGGTGGGTATTGAATCGATCCGTGATCTACAAAATGACCTTGATCGAGCATTTTATGAGGCAACGGGCCTTTCGTCAAAAGGTGAGGAAAAGGGAGAAGTTGTTATAAATGATGAAGGGGTAATCCGTTGGGCACTACAGTCACCAATCGTTCGTGAAGAGACAAATGGGATAGAATCACAAAGGCAGAAGACATTGGCAGTTGTCGGCTTAAGCAGTAATCCAGCCCGTCCGAGCAATCGTTTAGCACGGAAGATGCAGCGCCTAGGCTATAAAATAGTTCCAGTAAATCCTAGGGAAACTGAGGTTCTTGGGGAAAAGGCTTATCCAAACTTAAAAGAAGTACCATTTGAGATTGATGTAGTGCAAGTATTCAGAAGTCCAGAGGCGGCAATTGAACTTGCTAAGGAAGCAGCGAAAGTGAAGCCGAGAATCTTCTGGCTCCAAGAAGGGGTTATTTCACCTAAGGCAGCGCAAATTGCAGCAGAAGCAGGCATTGAAGTCGTTCACAATCGTTGTACATATAAAGAGGCACAGCGTTTACGGGGATCTATCGTCACATTCGCGTGTGAAATTTAACAATACTTAGTCGGGGGTTATGCCCTTGACTAATGTAATGCCTTCTTGTCTCACATTGTGGAGACCTAAAAAATTCGTTACTCATAGCGCCAAGGAGTATTTGATTTTATTAAAGTCACTTTAAAAAGGGAGAAAAATAATGAAAAAAACTAGTCTTATTTTTATTGCTTTACTTCTAGTAGTCGGAATTGTTGGTTGTTCAACAAGCACAAGTAAAGCAGGCCAAGGAGATGAAAAACCTAAAAAAATCACACTAGACTATGCCTTTTACTCGCCAACAAGTCTTGTGTTAAAAGAGTTTGGCTGGGCTGAAGAAGCATTTAAGGAAGAAGGAATTGAAGTTGAGTTTGTTCTTAGCCAGGGAAGCAATAAAGCACTAGAATTCTTAAACAGTGGCAGTGCAGATTTTGGTTCTTCCGCTGGTGCTGCAGCATTAATGGCTAAGGCAAAGGGCGCACCAATTGAATCGGTTTATATTTACTCGAAGCCGGAGTGGACTGCACTTGTCGCAAATAAAGATTCAGAGATTCAAAGTGTAAGTGATTTAAAAGGAAAGAAGATTGCAGCAACTATCGGGACTGACCCTTATATTTTCCTCTTGCGTGCTTTAGACGAAGAAGGATTACGTCCATCAGATGTTGAGATTATTAACCTACAACATGGAGACGGAGCAGGGGCATTGTCAACAGGTCAAGTAGATGCATGGTCAGGATTAGATCCCCATATGGCTAGAGTCGAAATCGAAACAGATGCTAAGCTTTTTTACCGAAATGCTGATTTTAATACGTATGGAACTTTAAATGTTCGCTCTGAATTTGCGGAAAAATACCCTAAATACGTTGAGAAAGTAATAGAAGTGTATGAAAAGGCTCGTACATGGGTGCTAGAAAATCCAGAAGAGACAGCAGAAATTCTTGCAAAATCTGCAAATATAGATCTTGAAGTAGCTAATAAACAACTAAATGAACGGAATGATTTTTCGAATCCGGTTCCAGGGGAAACTCAGATTGAAGCTTTAACAGAAGCTGGTAAGGTTCTTCAAGCGCAGGAAATCATATCAAAGGATGTTGAGTTAGGAAAAATCATTCAAGAATTAATTAATCCTACGTTTGCTGAGAAGGTCATTAAACAATAGGGGAGGTGCCATTTTTATTCTGGCACACCCTCGTGATAGGAGGAGGTAACATGAGCACTAAAGGAGAGGCGGTAGCAAGACAAATAAAAGTGAAAACAAAGCCCCAGATTACATTATCAGGAAATGTAAAAGTCATCCTACTTGGTAGTATACTTCCCGCGGCTCTACTCGTTGTTTGGCAGTATTTAAGCCATATTGGAATCCTTGAGGCGCATCTTATGCCTGCACCGACGGTCATCCTGGCAAAAATTATTGAATTTGCTGGAGATGGAAGCCTTTGGGGCCACATCGGGATTACCCTATATCGAATCTTTTTTGGATTTCTTATTGGGGTAGTTTCTGCTGTAGTACTTGGTTCACTAGTAGGCTATTTTCGAATAGCTGAGCAATTATTAGATCCAATGCTCCAAGCGTTTCGTTCCATTCCATCTCTTGCTTGGGTACCACTATTTATCCTTTGGATGGGTATTGCTGAGCCCTCAAAAATCACACTAATTGCTGTAGGAGTGTTTTTCCCGGTTTATTTAAATATTGTATCAGGCATTCAGGGTGTAGATCGAAAACTAATCGAAGTTGGGAAAATCTACAATTTTACAACGTTTGAGTTAATTAGAAAGGTCATATTGCCTGCGTCACTTCCTTCCTTCTTAGTTGGGATTCGAAGCGGTTTAGGGTTAGGATGGATGTTTGTTGTCGCAGCTGAATTAATGGGAGCAAGTCAGGGAATTGGGTATTTACTCGTGGTTGGTCAAAACTCCTATTCTCCAGAGACAGTTATTGCGAGTATTGTATTATTTGCTATTTTAGGTAAAATAACGGACTCTATTTTGAAAAAAACAGAGGAAAAAACGCTTCATTGGCAGGATAGCTTTGTGAAGTAAGCCCGAAAGGATGAAAAAGAATGCTAGCAGTTAAAAATGTTTCGAGAACTTTTTCAAATGGTACGGCTGGATTTGCCAATGTAAGTTTTGAAACGAAAAAAGGTGAAATCATTGGTGTTTTAGGTACAAGTGGATGTGGCAAAAGTACGTTACTAAGAGTGCTATCAGGTCTCGACCCTGGTTATTCAGGTGAAGTAAAAATCAACGGTGACATTATCCAATCTGTACATGAAAAGGTAGGCGTTATTTTTCAAGAATCTCGTTTAATGCCCTGGTTGACAGTAATTGAGAACATCTCATTTGGTCTAAGAAATGATAAGGAAAGGATAGAAAAAGCACAAGAATATGTAAGACTTGTAGGCTTACAGGGTTTTGAAAGCCACTATCCAAAGGATATTTCTGGAGGGATGGCACAGAGAGTATCGATAGCTCGTGCCCTTATTACAGCACCAGAGGTTTTGCTACTTGATGAACCATTCAGCGCGTTAGATGCCTTTACAAAAATGCAGTTACAGGATTTGCTCTTAACCATTTGGAATACTTATCAATCAACTATGATTCTCGTAACTCACGATATCGATGAAGCTCTTTATCTCTGTGATCGGATTGTCGTATTAAAAGGACAGCCTGGAGAAATCTATCAAACGATTAAGATTGAGGATTCCAAACCAAGGTCCCGTGGAGATATTAAGTTGGCCCAATTGAAGGCCGAAATATTGGGACTTTTAAATGTAAACTAGAAGGGAAGTTACTGCATGACAGCCTTACAATTGGAAGCGATAAAGCCTTTTGATGGAGCATATAATCTACCAAACTATCAAGAAGTCTATCAACATTTTTCTTGGAAGGATGTTGAAACAGAGTTTAGCTGGTCACAAACAGGAAAAGTAAACATGGCGTATGAATGTATCGACCGCCATGTAGTGGAAGGGTATGGAGACAAGGTCGCCCTTCAGTATTTTGATGAAGAAGAGGAACAGATTTTAACGTTTAAAGATGTGAAGGAAAAATCAGACCACCTTGCAACTGTGTTAAAAAAACATGGGGTGAAAAAGGGAGACGTCGTGTTTATCTTTTTACCAAAAAATCCAGATTGCTATATTGCGATGATTGCAGCGATTAAGCTTGGGGCAGTTGCAGGACCATTATTTGAGGCCTTTATGGAAGAAGCGGTAAAGGATCGTATTTCTGACTGTGAAGGCCGTTTTCTACTAACAGACTCGGAGTTGGTAAAGAGGGTTCCTAAGCATGAGTTGCCTTCATTAGAAACAGTGTTCATCACCGAAGGACCAGAAAAATGCAAGGAAAGTGAAATATCCCTTGTAAAAGAGTTGGAAGAAACCCCAAGAGAGGACGACATCACCGAATGGTTGAGTTTGGATGACCGACTTAATATCCACTATACAAGTGGATCTACTGGAAAGCCCAAAGGCATTATTCATGCCCATCGAGCAATGATTCAACAATATCAAACAGGAAAATGGGTTCTCGATATAAAAGAGGATGATATTTATTGGTGTACAGCTCATCCTGGCTGGGTAACCGGAACAGTATACGGTATATTTTCACCTTGGCTAAACCGGGCGACCGTTGTTGTAAATGGCGGAAGATTTAATGCGGATTCTTGGTATTCAACAATAGAAAGAGCAAAGGTAACAGTTTGGTATAGTGCACCTACAGCATTTCGGATGCTGAAAGCTGAAGGGTCGGAGGTACTAAGAAAATATGACCTAGGCTCATTGCGTCATATATTAAGTGTAGGTGAACCGCTCAATCCTGAAGTTATTGTCTGGGGAATAGAGGCACTCGGAAAAAGGATACATGATACCTGGTGGATGACAGAAACAGGGGGGCAACTGATTGCTAATTTGCCATCAGAGGTGATTAAACCAGGCTCAATGGGAAGACCGATACCTGGAATTGAAGTTGCAATACTTGATGATAACGGAGTGCCAGTTCCAAAAGGACAAATTGGCCATTTAGGTATTAAAGCATCATGGCCGTCAATCATGAGAGAAGTTTGGAGAAATGAAGAAAAATATAACTCCTATTTTATAAATGGCTGGTATGTTTCTGGGGATTTAGCTGTTCAAGACGAGGATGGATATGTGTTTTTCCAGGGACGAAGCGATGATATGATTAATTCTTCCGGGGAACGGATTGGTCCTTTCGAGGTTGAAAGCAAACTGATTGAGCACGAAGCTGTTGCAGAGGCTGGAGTAATTGGAAAGCCAGATCCTGTTCGAGGAGAAATAGTAAAAGCTTTTATCGTTCTTAAAAATGGATATACTTCCTCACCAGATTTACTGGAAAATATCAGGGTTTTTGTAAAACAGAAGCTTGCAGCTCATGCTGCACCAAGGGAAATTGAAGTCTTGGACGAACTTCCCAAAACAAAGATTAGCGGAAAGATTTTACGAAGAGAGCTAAAGGCCCGTGAGCTTCAAAAAATATAAACTAATACGAGTTGAGTAATTTTAGTGAAGCAGGGGTGGAGTGCCCTTGCTTTTTTGTGATTTGGGATTTTAGATAATGTCATTTGTGAAACGCCAGGGTTGTTAATAGGGTAAAAGCATGTGAAACATTAACAAGCCTTAAGTCGTCATATCTATGGGCATTTTAATTTTGGGCATTTGTTGGATTTGAGTGTGATAAATATGGCTTTTCTCCAATAGGGAATCGGCCGTACCCGAGGGCATCGGCAATGACCGTGGTGGCCTTATTGTCACACTTGCGGGAAAAGCAGCAGAGCGTGTATGGCAAGAAGCGTTTCACGGCACATGCAAGCGATGATGCTCAATTTTATGGAACAAGGCCGTACAGATGTATCCAAAGTTCAGACTTTAATGGAGCCCACTGGTTAAAGGAATAGCACCCAAAGTATCATGCCAGATATGGCACGGGGACCTTCGCTTGAAAAGGCAATAAATGTTATACTTTTTGAAAAAGGGCGGTGGTTACATGTGTTTAGTACTGTTTGCTTACCGGATGCACCCGGTCTATAAGGTGATAATGGCTTCTAACCGGGATGAGTTTTATCAGCGCCCGACAGCTCCTATTCATTTCTGGGAGGACCATCCGAGCCTTTTAGCCGGTAGGGATTTAGAAAAGAAGGGAACCTGGATGGGAGTAACTAAGTTAGGGCGATTTGCTGCTTTAACAAACTATCGAAATCCTGCAGAGAATACAGACGGGAAACAATCACGAGGAAAGCTTGTTACGGATGCTCTCACCTACAAGGGGAAAATTGCGGATTATATGAAAGAACTAGCGGAAGTAAATTCAAACTTTCCAGGTTATAACCTCTTAGTAGGCGATCCTAGTAATCTTTATTATTATTCAAATGTTGAGAAACACCTTAAAGAACTAAAGCCAGGAGTCCATGGGTTAAGCAATCATTTACTAGATACAGAATGGCCAAAGGTTGTAAAAGGAAAAGAGGGGCTTTCAAAGCTGCTAAATCAAAAAAATCTAGTGGAAAGGTTGCTAGAACTTCTTCGAAATACAGACCGTCCTCATGATGACCACCTACCAAAGACCGGAGTTGCGTTAGAATGGGAACGAATCCTATCACCGTTATTTATCAAAGCACAAGGCTACGGGACGAGAAGCTCGACCATTCTCTTATTATCAGATACAGATGTACACTATGTGGAGCGGGTGCACACGGATACGCACTACCAGGACAAAGAGTATCGATTTCCAATCCATCGTCAAAATGAATCATAAATCGCCGTCCCGCAACGACCGTTCGTATATAATGAAAGAAAGAAGATAAATCTACTATTAATCAGATGAGAATATGGCGTATCGAAAAAATGAGGCGTATGTCGGACCCTTATCTTTTATTTAGCCAAGGGGTTCGAACCGCCACGAATAGTATACTCATTTGCATTCATAACCTTAAGAAAAGACTTCTACTAAATAAGGATAATAGAGATTGTGGTAATAAGTCGAAAAAGGGAAATGGAGTACGAAATTATATAGCTGTACTTTATTTATCTCTTATTAACGGGCAGTAGCACCCTCATCTAAACTAAGTAGTTTAGATGAGGGTACTGCCCGTAACAGCTCTATAATAAGAACAAAGAATAAGGGCGCCTCATCCAGTACACCGACTTTGTGATCCACTTCGTGTGGGCCTCAATTTTTCAAGAATGTTACAGCACCATGACAAGCGGTCGTAAAGCTATATTCTAGCTTGAAACACCCTTTATTCTGTGTCAATATGAATACTGTGATAATTGTCGAAAATTGAAGTATATAAAAGTGTCGTATCTTGATATAGACAGAATGTGCATTGAAGGATCAGAGAAATCTGACGTAATAGATATAGATAATAGGGAGATCGATAAAATGAATCATAAAGCAGTCATTTTAGGATGCAATTATTATATAGGATTAAGTACAATACGGTGCTTAGGCATTCATGGTGTACATACAGTTGCAGTTGATTATTCGTATGAAAACACGTATGGTGCAGATTCGAAATATTGTTCGGAACATGTCATTGCACCACATTACAAGAAGGATACAGAAGGGTTCATCGACTTTCTAAAGGGATATGCACGAAAGCAAACAGCAAAGCCTGTCCTTATTCCATGTCATGATAACTACGTTGAAGTAATCGACCAATATCTGGATGAGTTAAAGGAGTTCTATCTCATTCCTCAGACAAAACAAGGTCTTTATACAAAAGCAATGGATAAGGAGCTTCTTCATCAATTAGCGAGAGAACATGGAATGCTCGTTCCAGAAACGGTTCGTGTAAATGAAGAAAATTTTTATGGGAAAATCGAAGAAATTATTAAATACCCATGTGTTGTAAAGCCAACAGATTCACCAACTTTTGTATCGATTTTTCGAAAAAAACTATTCATCGTAAACAACCGAGAAGAGCTAGACGAGGCTCTGCAAAAAGCAAAAGAGGCAAAACAAGAGGTGATTGTTCAACGAATCATCCCTGGGTTTGATGACCATATGTACACCTTTGATGCATATTTGAATCAAGATGCAAAGGTTACACACTGGGTTACTTGCCAAAAGTTACGTCAATATCCAATTAACTTTGGTGCTTCAGTGTATACCATGCAGAAATATGTGCCAGAGCTCTATGAAATTGGTTCCCGCTTTTTAGAAGCAATTGGTTATAAGGGGTTTGTGGAGATAGAGTTTAAAAAAGATGCCGAAACCGGCAAATATTATTTAATTGAATTAAATGTAAGGATTACAAACCTTAATCAATTATTATACAAGGTTGGGGTTAACTTCCCGTATATCACGTACCGTGAGTTAATCGGAAATCCTCTGCCGCCTCAGGCAGTTGAGCATGATACTAATCGAGTCTTCTGGTATGCCTATGAGGATTTTTATGCAGTAAAAGGATACGTGAAAACAGGGCAGCTAACAGTTGGTCAAGTGCTTCGCTCATATCTTAAGCCAAAGGCCTATGCCATTTGGGACTTAAACGATCCCAAACCAGCCTTGTCATTTGTGAAGATGATTGCGGGCAAGAAATCTAAAAAGAAACAATAATTTTATTGAAAAGTTTTCGTAAAATTGTTTGGGTCAAACCCAGTTGAACGAGAATACGCCAAGGTAGATTTGATAAAAGGAAAAGAGGGAATTAAATGGTTCGATTAAATGAGCTTCTTTCAGCGGTTGAGGTTCTAAAAACCATTAATGAAAAGGACATAGAAATCAGTGGATTATCTTATCATTCTGGAAAGGTAAAGGACGGACACCTATTCGTATGTATTAAGGGTTATAAAACGGACGGACATAAATATCTAGCTCAAGCTATTTCTAATGGAGCTGTTGCAGCGGTCGTTGAGGATATCCAGGAAGATCTAGAAATACCTCAAATTGTTGTACGTAATAGTAGAATTGCATTGGCGAGACTTGCTGATGAGTTTTATGGAAGACCATCTGAAAAGATGAATATGATTGGGATTACAGCAACAAACGGAAAGACAACAACTTCATTTATGACGAATGCAATTTTAGAAGAAGAAGGCTTTCGAACAGGCTTAATAGGTACAGTTTCGATTAAGATTGATGATTTTTCCATTCCTTCTGAATTAACTACCCCTGAATCACTAGACTTGCAATTTTATTTAGGGCAAATGGTAGACCGCGATGTATCACATGTTACGATGGAGGTTTCATCGAATGCATTAGAGGCTCATCGTGTAGAAAAGGTTGATTATGATATTGTTACATTAAATAATGTAAGTCGTGAACATATTGATTCACACGGTTCATTTGAAAAATATTTTGAAATTAAGTCAGGTTTGATCCGTCATGCAAGTGAAAAGAGCCATGCAATTTTGAACTTAGATTGCCCGTATTCTTCCTCACTTATCGATCAAACAAAGGCACAAGTTATCACCTTTGGCTTAGATAACAAAGAAGGGCATATTTCCTGCGAAAATTTGGATTTGACCACGGGTAGAGCGAAGTTTACAATTAAGATTTTAAAGCCATTTTCTCGCTATAATTATGAAATAGCTCCTGGTGAATTTGAGATTGAATTGTCTGTTCCAGGATTACATTCTGTATATAACGCGATGGTAGCCATTGCAATAGGACTTCTCTCAGGTGTGTCCATTACCTCTATTCAAAAAGGGTTAAAGAATTTTGGAGGCGTGGAACGTCGTTTTGAATTCATTTATGAAGATGATTTTAAAATTATTGACGATCATTTTGCGAATGCTGGAAACATTGATGTTACACTACAGACTCTTAAATACATGGACTACAAAGATCTTCATCTAGTGTATGCAATTCGAGGTGAACGAGGTCCGACTGTGAACCGCGAAAATGCAGAAGCTATCGTAAAGTGGGCAAAAACGCTTGGGTTTAATGAGGTCATTGCTACGAAGAGCGTGTCTCATGTAACATCTAAAGATACGGTAACAGAGGAAGAAACAGCCGTATTCCAAGAAGTCATGTCTGATGCGGGAATTAAGGTCCATCTGTATGAAGAGTTAGACGATGCAATTTCACACGCCTTATCGGATGCTAAGCAAGATGATGTTGTGATTTTAGCGGGTGCACAAGGTATGGATTACGGTGCAGGGGTAGCTCTCCAACAAATTGCAAAAATGAGACCAGGTCTCTCATTGCAAACACTTTTCTATCCTTTACGAAATCGCGTAGCGGGACTCTCTAAGGAACAGAAACAAATGATCGGACGTAGTGATAGCTAGTTACAACGGGGCAATTGCTTCTAAGTATGAACATAAAAATTTGAAAAATAAAGGTGATTGAATATGTGTGGCTTCGTTGGGTTTGCTGACTCAAAGCTTGAAATAGATAAAGTGAAAACAATTAATGACATGATGGATACAATTATTCATAGAGGACCAGACAGTGGAGATTACTTCACGGATGACCATGCAACACTAGGCTTTAGACGTCTTAGTATTATTGATTTGTCTGAAGAAGGTAGTCAGCCAATGTACAATGAAGACGGAAGCTGTGTACTAGTTTTTAATGGGGAAATCTATAACTATCAAGAGCTTCGTGAAGATCTTCTAGCTAAAGGACATATTTTTAAATGTGATGCAGATAGTGAAGTTATTATCCATGCTTACGAAGAATACGGTGTAGATCTATTGCAAAAGGTACGTGGTATGTTCGCGTTTGCGATTTGGGATAAAAACGATGAATCCATGTTTTTAGCACGTGACTTCTTTGGGATTAAGCCTTTATACTATACGCAAAATACAACAGACAACTCCCTCGTATTTGGTTCAGAAATTAAGTCGTTTTTAAAGCAACCGGCATTTAAGAAAGAGTTAAATAAAGATGCATTAAAGCCCTATTTAACCTTCCAATATTCTGTATTAGATGAAACTTTCTTTAAAGGTGTATACAAACTAAAGCCAGGTCACTATATGATCTACAAAAAGGGAAATATAGACATCAAGCCTTATTGGAAAATTGACTTTAATTCGAAAGATAAGGGACTTGAGCATTATATTGAAGAAATAAACAATACATTAAAAGAATCTGTCAACTATCATAAAATAAGTGATGTAAAAGTTGGTTCTTTCCTTTCAGGTGGGATTGACTCAAGTTATATCACGGCTCTGTTAAAGCCAAATAAAACATTTTCTGTAGGGTTTCAAGACTATGAGGGTATTTTCAATGAAACCAATTTAGCCAAGGATTTATCTGATATTCTTGACATTGAAAATTTTAAAAAGCTGATGAATGCAGATGAAGCCTTTGAAAATCTGTCAACGATTCAATATCATATGGACGAACCGCAATCCAATCTATCATCTGTTCCATTATATTTCCTATCGAAATTAGCAAGTGAACATGTAACGGTTGTATTGTCAGGAGAAGGAGCAGATGAAATATTCGGCGGATATGTGTGGTACCAGAAGTCTGCAAAACTGGAAAAATACGAAAAGATTCCATTTGCCATTCGTCGTGCTGCTTCTGTGATAAGCAGTGCACTTCCGAATAATAAGATCACAAACTTCCTAGTAAAGGGTGGTCAAAAAGTAGAGGAAAAGTTCATTGGCCAAGCGAAGGTATTTGAGGAAGAGGATGCGCGAAAGGTATTAAAAGAAGAGTATCAAACCGGCCCTTCTATTCAAAATATAACGAAGAAAGTATATGATGAAGTAAAAGGGAAAGACGATGTAACCAAAATGCAGTATTTAGACCTAAAACTATGGCTGCCAGGTGACATCCTGCTAAAAGCAGACAAAATGAGTATGGCACATTCAATCGAATTACGGGTACCATTTTTGGATAAAGAAGTGATGTCGATGGCATCACAGCTTCCTAGTAACTTACGAGTGAATGAAATTGACACGAAATACGCCCTAAGAGCGGCGTCTAAAAAGGTGCTCCCAGATGAGTGGGCAAATCGTGAGAAGGTTGGCTTCCCGGTACCGATTAGACACTGGCTTCGTGAGGAAAAATACTACAACATCGTGAAGGAAATGTTCCAGTCTGACATTGCTAAGGAATTCTTCCATACAGATGAGCTTATCAAGTATCTTGATGACCACTACCATGAAAGACAAAACTATGCTAGATACATTTGGACTGTATATGTGTTCCTAGTATGGTACAAGAAATTTTTCATCGAGTTATAAAGTTTGTATTTCTCACATATAGTAAGAATGATTGCTAGTGATTTCCTTTGCTAGAGCATTTACTAAAGGGGTAGATAGTAGTGAAAAAAATAGTAACAGGTCTATTATTTTTGAATCTCATATGTGTTATTTACCTACTGTTTAATGTCGAAACAGTTAAAGGAATCGCTAGAAGTGTTCTTGCTGGTGCGGATGGAGCACTAACCGGGTTGCAGCATGTATATGCACAGGAATCCAATCCTTATCGAAAAGTTGTTAACGGTGAAATAGAAGTATTTATTCCGGTAGAAAAGGTGATGCAGTTACCTGAGTTACCGAATGGGTGCGAAATTACGTCCTTAACCTCTGTGTTGAATTTTTACGGCCATGATGTGTCTAAATTGGACATGGCTGATCACTATTTGCCAAAAGAGCCGTTTGTCACTAAAGCCGATGTATTATTTGGGGCAAATCCATATAAAGCATATGCAGGAAATCCAAGAGAAGAAAACGGCTTCTTCTCATACGCTCCGCCAATCGTCCAAGCTGCTACGACCTATTTAGGAGAGGTTGACTCTGGACTGAAGCCAGTTGATCTAAGTGGTAGTACTCGTGAGGAGATCATGAAGGAGCTTGAAATGGGTAACCCTGTCGTGATTTGGGTGACATTAGATCTAAGTAAGGTTAAATTGAATTATTCTTGGAATCTCCATAATACAGATAAAAAATTTATTGCACCTACAAATTTACATGCTGTTGTTCTAAATGGGTATGTGGGTGATAAGGTGCATGTTATGAACCCGTTGCAAGGCCAGGTGACATATAATGCGGATGCTTTTTTTGAAAGCTTTTATGATCTTGGAAGCCATGCAATGACGGTGAGATAAGAAGTGATAATGAAACGTGAAACTAGGTGCAAACGATGGAACAAAAAAGCTTAGGAATAATCGGGGGCATGGGCCCAAAAGCTACCTCCGTTTTCTTTGACAAAATTGTCAGCCGAACATACGCTCATAAGGATCAAGACCATATCAATATGGTGATTCTTAACCATGCAACGCTCCCGGACAGAACACACGCGATCCTTACCAATACGGGTGAAACTTTTTTACAATCCATTAAGGGAGACTTTAAACTTTTAGAAGCTGCAGGGGTTGCAAATATTGCGATTCCTTGTAACACATCACATTACTTTTATGATGAACTTCAAAAGTTAACGAGTATTCCAATCATTAATATGGTTGAAGAAACAATAAAGGAAATCCATGATATGTATGGCGAAGGTTCGAAAGTCGGCATTCTTGCAACGAACGGAACGATTCGCAGTAAAATCTATGAAGATGTATGCAAAAAGTACAAGCTTGATTTTCATACACCAAATGATAGGTTACAAGAAAAGGTCATGGATATCATATATAACAATGTAAAAAGTGATTTAGATGTTGACTCTAGTGGACTTGAGCAGTTAATTGAGCAGCTTGTCGAAGAAGAAAATTGTAAATGTGTCATTCTAGCATGTACAGAACTATCCTGTATAAAATTAAGTAAGGTTGCTGAAAGTCGTAGCATTGATGCGATGAATGTATTAGTGGAAAGGTGTATCGTCCGTTCCGGAAAGCGTCTTAAATAAGATGTGGGGTGGGTCATGGTGAAGGACTTCGAGTCATTTTTACTGGATTCATTTAAGGACGGAAGAGTGAGTAGAGAATTAAGGCTCACACCGGAGGAAGTGGACATTATTAAGACAATAATGCCAAACGCTAGTTTACATGAATCAGGAGATATATGTGGAGATGGAAAGTCGTGGTATGTGGTTCATATCCATTCCGAGGGGCATCATGGTAAAGACGTTCTATAACCAATTCCTAGACAATAAGATAACGAACCCTGTTCGAGCAGGGAAGTTGTTACGAAGAACTCGCCTAAAATCTAGTAGGCGAGTTTTCTTGTGTATGTAAAAAGGATTTTCGATTATGTCGAAAAATCTTTACAAAGGTGAGTATTTTCAATGGGTTATGAAATATATTTGTAATAATACTTTGACGTATTGAGTCGAATTTTTATGATATAATACAAATTATGTGATTATCTAACAAAATATGATATGTACGGTGAAAAAATTGGTAGAATGCTAGTTTGGTAGAAGGGGGTTGCTATTCATTGAAACGGAAACTTCTCATGATTGGGATGGGTATAGCGATAGGATTTGGTGGTTTACTAACATCTATGCCTAATACTGTATTAGCGATTCAAGCAAATGAAAAGCTAGAGAGTGAAAAGAAAGAAGTACAGGAAAAAAAATCTGAAGTAGAGTCTGAAATCACACAAAAGGAAGATGCTATAAGTGAGATTAAAGGCAAACAAGCTACTGTTAAAGAGGAAATTAACAGGCTTGATGTAGCTGTTGGCGAAACGAGAAGTAAAATTGAAGGTACGAAAGCACAAATTCAGGAAACGACCGATGAGATTGAGCGTATTGAAAAGGAAATGGAAGTTCTTGAAGATCGAATTCAAAAACGGGACGAGCTTCTAAAGGACCGGATGCGTACCCTTCAGCAAAGTGGCGGAATGGTTAGTTACTTAGATGTGTTACTTGGTGCAAAGAGCTTTAATGATTTTATTAATCGCGTTAGTGCAGTATCTGCATTTGTACAAGCCGACAAAGAAATCATGACTGAGCATCAGGCTGACATTAAACAGCTTAAGGACAATCAGACAGAAGTTAAGAATCTCCTTGCCCTTCATGAAGAACAACTAAAAGAGCTTGATCGACTACAGGTTCAACTCCAAGCGCAAATTCAAGAACAAAACAAGGTTATGGCACAGCTTGAGGTTGAAGAACAAGAAATGCATAAAGAGCTTGAGTCCTTAGAGGATGTAGGTGAATTACTTGCTGCACAGGAAAAGGCGATTCAACTTGAAATTGCAGCTTGGAATAAACAGCAAGAAGAACTAGAAAGACAACGTCAAGAGGCTGAAAGACAGCGAAAAGAGGCTGAAGCAGCGGGTAAAACACCACCTCCACCACCGGCTGCACCACCAGTTGTAAACAATGGTGCATTTATTAACCCAACAACAGGTAGATTGACCTCAGGGTTTGGTATGCGCGGTGGCAGTATGCACTTTGGTATTGATATTGGGAAAGGTGGGCGACCAGGAAATATTCCAATTTATGCTGCGGCGGGCGGAACAGTTACACGCTCACGTCTGGAAAGCAGTTATGGAAATGTTATCATGATTACCCATTATATTAATGGACGTCAAATGACAACTGTATATGCGCATTTACAAGAGCGCTTTGTTGGTCAATACGACCGAGTTGAGCAAGGTACACTGATTGGTTACATGGGTAATACTGGTCATTCAACAGGACCACATCTTCACTTTGAAATCTATGATGGTCCTTATAGTCCAACCCAGTATAGTGGAGGACACTCAAACGCAGTAAACCCACTTAATTATGTATCATTTTAATAACTAATACGCCTGGCCGATGGGTCAGGCATTTTTTTATTCTTGAAATGGTAGAGTTGTCTTCTGTATCAGCTAAATGTACCAAAGAGAAGAAGATATGAGTCGAATCGCAATTATATGGTTTAAGTTAAGGCTCTTCACACCAACTTTTCGACGAAATAAAATAAGCCCACAGGAGTGGGCTTACAATGTTTTTGCCTTCTTTTTTAAACCTTCAAGGTCTAAGATATGAATATCTCTTTGACCCGTCAATTCGATTAGATTCTCAGAAACAAATTTCACAAACTTGCGGCTGATGGTTTCGGGTGTTGTACCAATAAGAGAGGCAAGTACCCGTTTCGTAATCGGAAGTTTAAAACGTCCGTCTTCGGATTGAACTCGGTTATTGAACAATAAGATAACACTCGCCAGTCTCTGTTCAACCTCCATGAGACTCAATAGACTCATCCACTCATCCGCTTGGTAAATTCTCTCATTTAATGCTCGCATAAAGCGTAGTGTCATTTTGTGATTGCGTTCTAACGTATTTAAAAAATCCTGTTTTTGAATGGTATATATAATTGTATCGTTAATCGCAACAGCGTTTGCATAATGATTTTCTGCTTGAAGCATGGCGGAATGACCAAAAAAGTCATACGGGAATAATAAACGAACAATTTGTTCCTTACCATCTTCCGCTACTTTTGTGATTTTTATTAAGCCTTCACTAATGATATATAGAGTCTCTGAAGGCTCACCTTCTCTGAAAATAATGTCTCCTTTTCGGTATTCACGAATTTGAGTAACATTCTTTAAAATTTTCAATTCCTTCTCATTCAATCCTTGAAAAATAGGTACTAGACTAATATAGCTTGGATCATGTGGACTGCTAATCATACAGAACACTTTTTCTCCTTTCAAATGCCCATAAAATGCGGACTCCTGTTGTACTTAGTATACCTACCTTATAAAAAAGCATAAGCGACTTCCTCAGTCACGACAGTAATCTCCAAAAAGTCATCTTTGACTTTTCTTGATACAGTTAGTTGACCTCAAGTGGTGAGGTGCTAAGCTAGATTACTGAAGTGTAAACGGGTAAAGGTTATGAAAGTCGAAATCGACAAGTTAACCTTTACCTGTAAGTATAAATCTCAAACCACTATAAGTAGTTGATGATAACGTAGGGTGGGTAAAACCCGGCTAAATAAAGTAAAAGCCCTGGCGTAAATACGCTAGGGTATCTTTAATTAGTTCCCTTTACTTCTAGAGGAATGATGTACGAACAGTAGAAGTTTCACTTTATGTTTTTTCCAATAATGATAATGGTAAAAATCTCTCTAAAACTTGATTTATATCAAGGAAACTTTCTTATTTCATCTATAAGATAAGAATAACATATTTGATAAGAATAATGACCATATAATGACCTTTATTTTGCCTATTTTTAAGGTTTTTTTATTTAAAGGGGATAGGAAGAATTTTCACTAGAAATTAGTGGGAAAATAGGTATACTAAGGTAGATGTCAATATCTATCAAATATACTAATATTGTCTATACAAATATTACAACATGTAATATGGAGGCTTAATTACAAATGGATAATCAACAAAGGAAAAATGTGTGGGAGTCATTCTATGGCCCGAACATGGGTTATGTATTTGACATGTATGAAAAGTACAAGAATGATCCAAGTTCTGTGGACTCTTCTGTGAAAGCGCTTTTTGAAGAGCTTGGGGCACCACCAACAGATGAGCAAGCAGCAACAGCGGAGTTAGTAAGTGAAGGAATATCACCGAAAACGATCAAAACAATTACTTCTGGTAGTAAGTTGTTAAAAAATATTCGTGCATATGGGCATTTAGCTGCTGATATTTATCCGCTTCGTACAAGACCAAAGCCGGATACAAGCCTTTTAGAGCCCGATCATTATAATCTTACAAAAGAAGATTTACAAGCAATCCCAGCAACCTATATTTGGGAGGAAGCACCATCTACTGTAAAAACAGGATGGGATGCTTATCTATATTTGAAATCTGTATATACTCAAACAATTGCATATGAATTTGCTCATGTTGATGATGAAGTCGAAAGAAACTGGCTTCGTGATCAAGTTGAAATCCATGGAGTTGGGTTAAAACTTAGTCCAACTGAAAAGAAACAACTAGCAGAGCGTTTGATGAATGTAGACGGTTTTGAGAAGTTCTTACACAAAACATTCGTTGGTCAAAAGCGTTTCTCAATCGAAGGGTTAGATATGCTTGTACCGATGCTTGAACGTTTAATTCAAGATGGTAGTGAGGATGGAACCGATAATATTATGATAGGAATGGCCCACCGTGGTCGTCTTAATGTGTTAGCACATGTTCTTCATAAGCCGTATGAGCTCATTTTTTCTGAATTCCACCATTCACCTAATAAAGACCTATTTCCTTCAGAAGGATCTAGAGGGATTAACTATGGATGGTCTGGAGACGTAAAATACCACTTAGGAGCAGATCGTAAGTACAAGGGTCCTAAGGAACATACAACTCGTATTAACTTGGCAAACAATCCAAGTCATCTAGAATTCGTTAATCCAGTTGTATTAGGAATTACTCGTGCTGCACAGGACAATACAAAGAATCCAGGGTACCCAGTGCAGGATAAACAAAGTGCGATTAGTGTCCTAATTCATGGTGATGCGGCATTCCCTGGTGAGGGTGTAGTTGCTGAAACATTAAACTTAAGCCGATTAAAAGGATATGAAACTGGTGGAACGGTTCATATTATTGCAAACAATATGGTAGGGTTTACAACAAATAACACGGATTCTCGTTCAACTCGTTTTGCAAGTGATCTTGCGAAGGGGTATGAGATACCAATCATACGTGTAAATGCGGATGACCCAGAAGCGTGTCTTTCAGCGATACACTTTGCTTATCAGTATCGTAAGCGCTTTGAAAGAGATATTCTAATTGACTTAGTTGGGTACAGACGTTTTGGACACAACGAAATGGATGATCCACACGTAACTCAACCAATCTTATATAAGATGATTGCAAATCATCCAGTAATTGCGGATAAATATGGCAATGATTTAGTTGCTCAAAACGTGATGACAAAAGAAGAACTTACACAGAAACGTGAAGAGTTCATGCAAGGTCTTCAATCGATTTTTGATGATTTTGTAGAGAATGAGGAAAGAGTTAAGCCGAAGAAACCAAAAGCTTTATCTACTATTCCAGAATTTGATACATCAGTACCTGCTGACCTTTTACAAAGCATCAATAAAGGAATGTTAGAGTGGCCAAAAGACCTAACTGTCTATCCAAAGCTTGAGCGTATTTTAAAGAGACGTGAGATCGCACTTGAGGACGACAATAAAGTGGATTGGGCATTAGCAGAAACATTGGCTTTTGCATCTGTACTTGCTGAAGGAAAGACAGTTCGTTTAACCGGCCAAGATAGTGAGAGGGGAACATTTGCACATCGTCATGTAGCATTAAATGATTATGAGACAAATGAAAAGTTTGTACCTTTACACAATATACCTGAGGCAAAAGCGTCATTCTCAATCTATAACAGTCCATTATCTGAAACGGCTGTTCTTGGATTTGAATATGGGTACAGTGTTCACAATGAGAGTGCACTTGTTCTTTGGGAAGCACAATTCGGAGATTTTGTAAACGTTGCCCAGCCGATCATTGACCAGTTCATCTCATCAGGACATGCAAAATGGGGGCAAAAGTCGAGTCTAGTTATGCTTTTACCACATGGATATGAAGGGCAAGGTCCTGAGCATTCAAGTGGACGACTAGAGAGATTCCTAAATGCAGCAGGGGAGAATAACTGGATTGTTGCAAACGTAACTAGCGCAGCCCAATATTTCCATCTATTAAGAAGACAATCTTTACTTTCTGAGACGGAAGAAGCGAGACCACTAATTGTCATGACACCAAAAAGTCTGCTTCGTCACCCACAAACTGGTTCACCCGCTTCTGAGCTAAGCAATGGAAACTTCAAGCCATTGTTAGAGCAGCCTGGTATGGGAACGGAGAAGGACAAGGTGACTCGATTAGTACTATGCAGTGGTAAGGTAGCAATTGATTTAGCAAATGAAGCGGCAACATTACCTGCTGAAAAGGCACAAACGTTGCATATTGCGAGAGTGGAACAGCTTTATCCATTCCCTAAGAAAGAGCTTCAGGAATTAGTAAGTCAGTATCCAAACCTTACAGAAGTTGTTTGGGTTCAAGAAGAACCTAAAAACATGGGTGCGTGGCCAGCTCTACACTCTGTACTACTAGAGCTTCTTTCAGATAACATAAAACTTGATTATATTGGTAGACCAAAGCGTTCAAGTCCAGCTACGGGTGACCCAGATATTCACAAAGCAGAACAAGCTTGGATTATGAACGATGCATTGCTTACAGACAAAGGAGGGAATCAGCAATGATAGAAATTAAAGTACCTGAATTAGCTGAGTCCATAACAGAAGGAACAATTGTTGAATGGTTAAAAAAAGAAGGCGAAGTCGTTAATAAGGGCGAATCAATCGCTGAGCTTGAAACAGATAAAGTAAATGTTGAGATTAATAGTGAACATACTGGTGTTATTAAGGAATTTTTATTCCAACCAGGAGATAATGTAGAAGTTGGACAGGTTATCGCAAAGCTTGATGAAAATGGATCTGCAACTAGTGAATCCGCTCCTGCACCAGCTGTAACACCAAGTGAAGAGCCTAAAGCACAGGAAACAGCAGAAGTAAAACCAGAAGCTGTAGCCGCAGAACAAGTTGGAGAAGAAAAAGGCAAACAAGCCATTGCTTCACCTGCTGCTAGAAAGAGAGCTAGAGAATTAGGTATCGATTTAAATGAAGTTCCATATAAAGATCCACTGGGCCGTGTTCGTGTTGAAGGTGTGGAGGCATATAAACAAGCACAAGCTGCGCCAGCCCAACAAGCGCCTGTTGCGAAACAACCTGCTGCACCAGCACCTGTTGTGAATGAAGAGAACGTTGAACGTATCAAAATGTCAAGACGTCGTCAGACAATCGCGAAACGCCTTGTAGAAGCACAGCATACTGCTGCAATGTTAACTACATTTAATGAAATCGATATGACAGCAGTTATGGAAGTAAGAGCTCGTCGCAAAGATGCATTTTTCAAAAAGCATGGCGTGAAGCTTGGTTTCATGTCATTCTTTACAAAAGCAGTTATCGGTGCATTAAAGGCATACCCATACGTTAATGCAGAAATCCAAGGAAATGATATTCTTCTTAAAAAGTTCTATGACATTGGTATCGCTGTATCTGCTGAGGAAGGCTTAGTTGTACCAGTCGTCAGAAACGCAGACCGTTTAAGCTTTGCAGGTATTGAAGCAGAAATTGGCCGCCTTGCAGAAAAGGCTAGAAACAACCAATTAGGCTTAAGTGATCTTCAAGGTGGAACATTCACAATCACGAACGGTGGTACATTTGGTTCCTTGAACTCAACACCAATTATTAATGCGCCACAGGTTGGTATTTTAGGGATGCATAAAATCCAAAAACGTCCTGTTGTGGTTGATGAAAAGAATGATACGGTAGAGGTAAGACCAATGATGTATGTTGCATTATCCTATGACCACAGAATTATCGATGGTAAGGATGCTGTAGGATTCCTTGTAAAGGTTAAACAATTACTAGAAGATCCAGAAGACCTATTATTAGAAGGATAAACAGTAAAACGTGAAAAGGCACATGCTCCAATAGGGGTATGTGCCTTTTCAATAGTTGTTAGTGAATTTTATATAATTTTAGATGACTCCTTGAGCGATCATTGCGTCAGCAACTTTAATGAAGCCAGCGATGTTTGCTCCATATACAAGATTACCAGGATGTCCGTATTCTTCAGCAGCTTCCATGCTGTTTCGGTAAATAGAGGCCATGATATCCTGTAGCTTGCTATCAACTTCTTCAAACGACCAAGAAAGTCTCATGCTATTTTGTGACATTTCAAGTGCTGATACAGCAACTCCACCAGCATTAACAGCTTTAGCAGGTCCGAAAAGGACATTGTTTTCAAGGAATAAATCAATTGCCTCTAATGTTGAGGGCATGTTAGCACCTTCACCAATAGCTTTTACACCATTTGAAATTAGTGTTTGAGCTGAATCATAGTCTATTTCATTTTGCGTTGCACAAGGTAAGGCAATGTCACATGGAACGGACCAAATATTTGTGCAGCCTTCTACGTATTCTGCATGTGGATGTTCCAAAACATATTCCTTAATTCGCTTACGCTCTACTTCTTTGAGACGTTTAATCGTTTTTAAATCTAAGCCGTTTTCATCATAGATATAACCATTTGAATCGCTACATGCTACAACTTTTGCTCCTAGTTGCTGTGCTTTTTCGATTGCGTAAATAGAAACATTACCAGAACCAGAAATAACAACAGTGCTACCTTCAAAAGAGAGGCCTTGTTCTTTCAACATTTCCTCAACAAAGTAGACAGTACCATAACCTGTAGCTTCTGTACGACCTAGGCTTCCACCATAGCCAGGAGCTTTTCCGGTAAGGACACCAGCTTCAAAGCCACCACGAAGCTTTTTGTACTGACCAAACATAAATCCGATTTCTCTAGCACCAACACCAATGTCGCCCGCAGGTACATCGACATCAGGTCCGATATGATTGCTTAATTCTGTCATGAAGCTTTGTGTAAAACGCATGATTTCATTATCTGATTTACCTTTCGGATCAAAATCAGATCCACCTTTACCACCACCGATAGGTAGGCCAGTTAGGGAATTTTTTAAGATTTGTTCAAAACCAAGAAATTTAATGATACTTGAATTTACAGAAGGGTGGAAGCGTAAACCGCCTTTGTAAGGGCCGATTGCACTATTAAACTGAACACGAAAGCCACGATTTACGTGTACTTTACCTTGATCATCAACCCAAGGCACTCGAAAAGTAATCATACGTTCCGGTTCTACGATTCTTTCTAAAATAGAATGTTCCATATATTTAGGGTTTTTAGCAAATACAGGTACGAGTGAAAGGAATATTTCCTTTACCGCTTGGTGAAACTCGGGCTCATGAGGGTTACGTTTCTTAACCTCCTCATATACTTTGTTCATATAATCGGTTGCTTCTTTAAGTTCTGGTACAGGAATAGACTGTTCGATCATAGCCATCGTGTACATTCACCCTTTCTTTGCTATATATTTTTAATTTAAATTTACGGAATAATAAAATTTTATATAGTTATACTTGATATCAAATATTTTATAATGAATAATTAATCTTAACAATATTAATAAAAGATATAAGTTATGCCGAAATTAGATGAATGGAGGGAATAGCCGATTGGAACTCAGACAGCTAACGTATTTTATAGAAGTAGCAAAGAGAGAACACGTCACTGAAGCGGCAAATTCCATGCATATTGCACAGTCTGCTGTAAGTCGACAATTATTTAATCTAGAAGCTGAATTAGGTGTAGATTTGTTTATTAGAGACGGAAGAAATGTGAAATTAACACCGATAGGAAGAGTCTTTCTGGACCATGTAGAGCAAGCATTAAACGTACTTGATAATGCAAAACGTGAGATTGAAGAATATCTAGATCCTGAACGAGGAACGATTCGAATTGGGTTTCCAAGTAGTTTAGCTGCATATACTTTGCCAACAGTCATATCAGCATTCCGTGATAAACATCCTCAAGTAAAGTTTGCGTTATCACAAGGTAACTATTATTCCCTTATTGAACGAGTAAAAATTGGTGAAATCGATATGGCGTTGCTTGGCCCTGTACCAAGTCAAGAAAAAAAGATCACAGGTACTACATTATTTACAGATAAAATGGTAGCACTTCTCCATCGGTCACATCCGCTAGCAACAAATAAATCATTAAGTCTGAGTCAGTTGCAGGAAGAACAATTTGTATTATTTCCGAATGGATATGTCTTACGAGACATAATTGTAAAAGCCTGCAATCAGTTAGGCTTCCAACCGACTGTTTCGTTTGAGGGAGAAGATATTGATGCAATTAAGGGACTTGTTTCAGCTGGTCTAGGAGTAACGTTAATTCCTGAGGTAACGTTAATTGAAAATGTACCACGCTCAACTGTGAAGATACCAATCGTAGATCCTGAGGTAACCCGTTCCGTAGGAATTATTATTCCCAAGGAGCGAAAATTGCTCCCAACGGAACAATTATTCCATGATTTTTTAAAGGATTATTTCTCATTTTTAGACAAGTTTCAATATTGATGTATTTCCTCGGAAATAGGGAGAAGCTGTCGTTTTTTGTGGAAACATGATAAATAAGGGGGCGACCAGTCATAATGGACGCTCCCCTTTTTTTTCTATTCAACTAACTTTAAGCCAACAGCTGAGCCGATAATAAGTGCAATAAATAAGAAACGTTTCCAGTCCTTAGGCTCACCATATAAGATCATACCTAATATTGCACCACCTGAAGCACCAATCCCGGTCCATACAGCATATGCAGTACCCATGGGCAATGTTTTCATCGCTATGCTTAGAAAGACGAAACTCCCTCCGAAAGAAGCTAACAACAGTACAAGGGATTGCCAATTGCGTTTTTCATGAAGTCGATTGATCAAAACTACCCCAGCCATTTCGAAAAGACCTGCAATTACAAGTGATAACCATGCCATTAGCTTTGTGCTCCTTCCGTATTTTCTTCTTTAGTGACAAGCTTAAGCCCAATCACACCTACCAATAACACTCCAATTAGCAGTAGTTTTTCTACTTTTAGTGGTTCATTGAAAAACAGAACCTCCGACACTACAGTTCCGGCAGTTCCGAGTCCTACGAATACGGCATAGGCTGTTCCAACAGGAAGCTTCTTGCCGGCTGCAATTAATGCATAAAAGCTTATAAAAATAGCGATAGCTGTACCAATCCATTCCCAAACATTATCAGCATGCTTTAAACCAATCACCCAGAACACTTCAAAAAAAGCAGCAAAAAATACTTTCAACCATTCATTATTCATTTTTTAACCCCCTGAATATTCTTTCTAAAAAAAGAAAAAGCCTAAGAGATTATAACAAATGTATAATCTCCCAGGCTTTTATCCCTCCGTGGCATAGCAAGTTTGTATTTTAAACAGCTATGAGTTTTCTCTCGGACCAGACTAGCTAGAAGCTACGGAACCCTAGAAAACCTTTTATTAAACTGTACTTATTATACAATAGATGCTTTGTGGGTTGAAGAGGGAAAATTTACTTGTGACTGAAAGTGGATGTAATTGAATGTTTTTGGTTGATTTGTGAAAATGGTTTCACTATAATGAGAGTACAATCCAGTAAGGAAGTGACAGGATGTTAACTCCAGAAAGACATCAAGTTATATTAGCATTGCTTAACGAGCATGGTGTTGTAAAGCTGCAGGAGCTAATTGAAAAGACGAGTTCATCTGAATCGACAATCCGACGTGATTTGGTTCAGCTTGAAAATGAGAATAAATTAATTAGGATCCACGGTGGTGCATCCTTAGTCATAGGTAACCGTAAAGAACCGAGCTATGTAGAAAAGACGGATAAGAATCTTAAGGAGAAAAGGGCAATCGCGAAGTATGCATCACAGCTAATTCAAAATGGTGACTCTCTTTTTCTTGATGCAGGGACAACCACCCTACAGATGATTCCTTTTCTAAAGCAAGAGGGGTTAATTGTTGTAACAAATGGAGTGAATTTAATAGAACCCTTACTTGAAAAAGGGATTATCACTTATTTAATTGGTGGAATTGTAAAGCCTCAAACAAAAGCATTAATTGGAAGTCGTGCTTTATCAAGTTTACAACTTTATCGTTTTGATAAATGCTTCCTAGGTGTGAATGGGATTGATGTGAAGTATGGGTTGACCACACCTGACCCTGAAGAAGCACTAGTTAAACAAACAGTAATGTCCTTATCAAAGGAACATTATATTTTAGCTGACCATACGAAGTTTAATGAGGTTTCTTTTTCAAAGGTGTCTTCTTTAAATGAAGTTCACATCATAACGGATGATGGATTAACCAAGAATGATCATACATTATATAAGGAACAAACCAACGTAAAGGTCGTGACAACATGATATACACATGTACGTTAAATCCCTCAATCGATTATTTTATCGAGGTAGACGAGTTTAAAGTGGGGGACTTAAATCGAATTACACATAATCGAAAAAGCCCTGGTGGAAAGGGAATAAATGTTTCCACGGTTCTGCAAAACGTCGGTATGGAGAGTATTGCTTTAGGATTTGTTGGCGGTTTTACAGGACAATACTTGATTAATACCTTAACGGAAAGAAATATTAAGACAGATTTTGTCACGGTTAGTGGCGATACAAGAATTAATGTAAAACTTCATTCAAAAGTTGAAACAGAGATAAATGGGGCAGGTCCTACGATTACACCTGATGAGCTTACTCAGCTTCTAGAAAAATGTAACCAACTACAAAAAGGTGATGTATTGGTTCTTGCGGGAAGTATACCGTCAACATTGCCATCTACCTTATATAAGCAAGTGGTGAAAAATCTTGAGGACAAGCAAGTGAAAGTTGTGGTTGACGCAACAAAGGACTTATTAGTAGAAGTACTTCCTTACAAGCCGTTTTTAATTAAACCTAATCACCATGAGCTTGGCGACATATTCGGTGTTGAAATAAACAATGCAAAAGAAGCCATACCATACGGAAAGAAGCTCATTGAAATGGGTGCTGAGCATGTCATCGTTTCAATGGCTGCTCAAGGCAGCTTATTATTTGTGAAGGACCATGTCTATTTTGCAAATATTCCAGAAGGAAAGCTAGTTAATTCGGTAGGAGCAGGAGACTCTGTTGTAGCCGGGTTTATTGCAGCTTTTTCGAGAAGCCAGAATGTGAAAGAAGCATTTCAGTTCGGAGCAGCTGCTGGCAGTGCAACAGCCTATTCAGAAGGATTATGCTCGCAATCAAAAATAGAAGAATTGATTTCACAGGTGCAGGTCATAAAATTGTAGAGAGGAACATGCAGCATGAGAATTACGGATTTATTGAAGAAAGACACGGTCATTATTGAACTTTCTTCCTCAGCAAAAGAAGAGGTAATTGATGAATTGGTCTCAAAGCTTGATGAAGCTGGAAGACTTCAAGATAAAGAACAATTTAAACAAGCGATAGTAACAAGGGAGAGTCAAAGTACCACTGGAATCGGCGAAGGTATTGCGATCCCACATGCAAAGACTGCAGCAGTAAGTACACCAGCAATTGCTTTTGGACGTTCTATTGCTGGTATTGATTATGAGTCATTAGATGGACAGCCAAGTCATCTATTTTTCATGATTGCTGCTAGTGAAGGAGCAAATAATGCTCATTTAGAAACATTATCACGCTTGTCTTCTTTACTAATGGATATTGAGTTTCGTGAAAAACTAATGAAGGTTCAATCACCAGATGAACTTATTGATGTTATCAATGAAAAGGAAAATGAGTCTGAGGAAGAAGAAGCACCGGTTGAGAAAAAAGCAGGCCAGAAAAAGGTACTTGCTGTAACTGCCTGTCCAACTGGTATTGCACATACGTATATGGCAGCAGACGCGTTAAAAGCGAAAGCAAAAGAAATGAACATTGATTTTAAAGTTGAAACAAACGGATCTACAGGTGTGAAAAATGCCCTTACACAAGCAGACATTGAAGAGGCAGAAGCTATTATTGTAGCTGCTGACAAGCAGGTAGATATGGCTCGATTTAATGGGAAAAAGGTTATTCAAGTTCCCGTTGCCCAAGGAATTCGTAAACCAGAGGAACTGCTAACAAGAGCCCTTAATCAGGATGCACCAATTTACCAAGCTGAGCAAACTACGAAACAAAAGGCAGAAGGTGGAGAGAGAAGCGGCTTTTACAAGCATTTAATGAATGGTGTTTCCAATATGCTTCCGTTTGTTGTAGGGGGCGGCTTGTTAATTGCGATTTCCTTTGTGTTTGGCATCAATGCTTCTGATCCCAACGATGCTTCTTACAACCCAATTGCAGAAGCATTAATGACAATTGGAAGCGCAAATGCCTTTAAATTAATGATACCTGTGTTAGCTGGATTTATCGCCATGAGTATTGCGGACCGACCAGGATTAGCTCCGGGTATGATTGGCGGACTCATGGCAACTTCAGGGGATGCTGGATTTTTAGGAGGGCTTATCGCAGGTTTCCTAGCTGGTTATGTTGTGCTGCTAGTGAAGAAAGTCTTCTCTGGTTTACCTTCTTCCTTTGAAGGGCTGAAACCAGTATTGATCTATCCATTCTTTGGGATCTTGATTACGGGTGCCATTATGTATGTACTTGTTGGTCCTTTAAAATCAGTGATGGACGGGCTAACAGGCTGGCTTGAAGGTCTAGGTACAGGAAACTTAGTTGTACTTGGTTTAATTTTAGGTGGAATGATGTCGATAGATATGGGTGGTCCTATTAATAAGGCAGCATTTACATTTGGAATTGCGATGATTGATGCTGGAAACTATGCACCACACGCAGCAATTATGGCAGCTGGGATGACTCCACCACTTGGACTTGCTTTAGCGACAACCTTATTTAAAAATAAATTCTCCAAACAAGAACGTGAAGCAGGAAAAACAGCTTATTTCATGGGAGCATCATTTATTACAGAAGGTGCCATACCATTTGCAGCAGCTGACCCTGGTCGTGTCATCCCTTCAGCGGTAATTGGTTCAGCAATCACTGGAGCTCTTACAATGGTGTTTGGTATTGGTTTACCTGCTCCTCACGGTGGAATTTTTGTTATTCCATTTGTGACGGGTAGCTGGGCGTTATATATCTTATCAATTATCATTGGAACAATTGTAACGGCTCTTTTAGTAGGCTTTTTAAAAAAACCAATGAAATAAAATGTGATACCCCGTGCATGGTTTAGCACGGGGTTATTTTAGTTCAATGGAATTTGGTTAAAAGAGAGTGTATGCTTGTTTTTTAGTAAAGCGTTGTCCGCAGAGGTTGGAGTGAGAGTGAGGTGCCCTAAGTTATTTTCAGTTTCAATGATAGGGCCTTGACTGCTAGATAGATACCGAATTTTTTCTTTCCATGTAAATTTGGTTGGACATGGATGATCCTTATCTTCTTTAACGATATCATAGGTTTCTGTACAGTATCTATTAATCTCTTTGTTTCTTCTTTTGGCTGCATTGATTGTCACGATAGCCTTCATTAACCCACCCTGTAAGCCTGAAAAACTCATATTATTCATTGGGCTGCTTGTGAACTGATGAAGCCGTAAGTTCTCGCCATCAGGAAATTCTATATTCGTTGTAATTGTAAAAGCATAATGAACATCTCCAGATAAAATTAAACAATCACTTGGTCCCCATGCTTTAATTTGATAAAGTAATTCGCTAAATCCTTCACCGTTATATTTCCACGATTCAAAGTCAAAAGCAGTTGTGACAGGGACCCCAATTGTTCGTAATGGATAGATATATTCGGTAAGAAAAGACTCAATTAAACCAATACCATAGACGGGTGCAGGGGAAACAACAAGTAGTTGTTCTCCTCTATTCCAGCCACTTGCAAACAAACAGGTAGTAATAGTCTGCCAGCCCTGTTTCCCGATTAATTGGGGAGGACGGTCCTTTTCCTCAATATTCCTGCCTAATGACACAGGAAGCGGGGTATGATCGTATTTACGCTGTGTACGAGTATCAAGGAAGATAGCCTTTGGTTTAACCGGGGCAACAAAGTTCCACCTATTGAATTTCCACATTTCCTTTTCCCAATTGTTGTGAGAAATAGATGTCGTGTCATAGGTACTAAAATATTTCGCCATCTTTCGTAAAAAGGAATGATCAAATGCTTCAGGATCGTTTCCCCAGCCTTGAAACAACCAGTATGCTGCGAGACCGTTTGCAATTATATGTCTCCCTAAATTGGATTGAAATACATTTTGTTTCCAATCGTGGCTAATATTCCAATCATCTGTGATATCGTGGTCATCAAAAATCATGTAAGTCGGTATGTTGGCAAGCAGCCGTCTAACTGATGTAAGGGTCTCGTAGGTTTCCTTCACGTCAACCAATTGCTCGTTATACCTTGACTCGTGTACGGCTACTTCCTTTTCTCGTCTTTTCTTTTGAACAGAGATGTCCTCGTGAATAAGGTAAATCTCCTTTTTTTGAATCCGTTCTTCAAAAGAGGGGAATTCCTTTCCATCTAAATAATAATTCCATAATTCGGGTGACCAGGACAGTAGATATAAAGCGGCATACTCCCCTAAGGTCATCGCATGATTATGAGAGTGGGCAGACGTGAATTTGCTAAACTTCTCCATAATATATTGCCTGCCACGGATTTGGTGTATTGAATTCAGAAAGGAATTTTCTTTAAGACGGGGCTCTAGGTAAGCAAGATTTTCTCTTCGCCCTATTAGTCTTTTCCCTGCATGGTGCATGATGGGAAAGATTGGATCAGGTACATCATCTGCATAGATTTGATCACCCATTAAAAAGAGTGAACTAGGGCGTTTCTCCAGATCTAGGTAATGTGTTTCTAAAGTGGTATCCCCTTGACTAAGTGCATCTTCTCCTTTCCCGTGTAGTTTCCGACACGATCCATAAAGGATGTTCGATTGTTCTTGAGTGGAAATGTAGAAACTCGGGAACTCGAGGTCTCCATAGGTAATGGACTTTTCGTCTTTTGTTAGTAATCCAAAGTCATGTAAATCAAAGATCTCTGAGTTTTTATGAAAAAGGAGATTATAACCTAATAGACTATTAGAAGGAAATTCATTTTCTTGAGGGGAAATCTTAATTAGGCTCAGAAATAATTTTTTTCCAACACGAATGGTAGTTGCTTCTGAAATACTCTTCAATTCATGATAGGCATAATCTGTCCCATTTGTATGCTCAATTTGATATAACTTTGCACTAATTTTATATCTCTTGCTTAATGCGACCCATATATAAATGTGAGAAGGCTCAACACGTCGCAGGATTGGCCCCGATAAAATCGTCGGTATATCCATTTTGTTCACCATCCCATTTTGTTATTTCTATATCCTATTCAAGAATTTAAGGGACGGTTCTTTTTGGTGAAGGAAACGGAGGTTTGGTAAATGTGGGGCGTTTGGATTAAGATTGGTCTCGAGGTACAAGCAAGAGGAAAAAGGAGAGAAGTGTGTAGGTCAAGAAGGTCCTCGAGGTACATACTGAAGGAGAAAGTAAAACAAGCATGTATCGCAGATAAAAAAGAATTTCGAGTAACAAAATAGTTTGGCAAATTCAGGTGTGACAGCTTATAATTCGTATAGACAGGATTTTGGGAAGGTATAAGGAGAGAGAAGGATGATACAACGTTTTTTTACATATTACAAGCCACATCGGAAACTGTTTCTAATTGACTTTAGCTGTGCGATTGTTGTGGCAATTTTAGAACTAGCGTTTCCACTTGCGGTTCAGTTTTTTATCGACTCACTATTGCCCAAGGGCAATTGGTCCGTCATCCTTTGGGTGAGTATAGGACTTCTAATTTTATATTTTGTAAGTACGGGTCTTCAATTTATCGTTAACTATTGGGGGCACAAACTTGGAATCAATATAGAGACAGACATGAGGCAGCAGCTGTTTCAACATGTCCAAAAGCAATCGTTTCGTTTTTTTGACAATACCAAAACAGGTCATATTATGAGCCGAATCACCAATGATTTATTTGATATTGGTGAGCTTGCCCATCATGGACCAGAGGACTTGTTTATTGCCATCATGACATTTGTGGGCGCCTTCTGGATTATGCTAACGATTAATGTGAAGCTAGCTTTGATTGCGATTATTGTGGTTCCATTTTTGGTCTGGCTTATTGCTTTCTCAAATGTACGTATGAATCGTGCGTGGAAAGCGATGTATAGCAATATTGCGGATGTGAATGCACGGGTGGAGGATAGTGTGGCGGGAGCACGTGTAGTGCAATCCTTCACAAATGAAGAGTTTGAGATTTCACGTTTTAAAGTTGATAATCGTAAGTTTCGTCAATCAAAGCTTGGAGCTTATAAAGTAATGGGATATACATCAGCAGGTATTTACCTCATGACACGTTTGTTCGTGCTTATTGTGTTAGTAGTTGGTGCTTGGTTAAGCTACAACAATCAGCTTTCCTACGGTGAATTAGTCGGATTTGTGTTATATGTAAATGTTCTATTTAAACCAATTGATAAAATTAGTGCATTATTGGAGCTTTATCCAAAGGGAATGGCTGGTTTCAAGCGCTTTACAGAATTACTTGATATGGAACCAGAAGTAGAGGATGTAAAAGATGCGATTACTGTTCCATCTCTTCGTGGTGATATTACGTTTGACCAAGTTACGTTTGGCTATGGTGACAAGCAGGGACCAGTTCTAAAAAATATAGATTTGCAGATACATGCTGGTGAAACGGTAGCCTTCGTAGGTCCATCGGGGGCGGGGAAAACAACAATTTGCTCGTTAATCCCTCGTTTTTATGATGTAAATGGCGGTTCAATCTCAATTGATGGAATCGACATTCGAAAAATGACGAAAAAATCATTGCGTTCTCAAATTGGAATCGTTCAGCAGGATGTGTTTCTTTTCACCGGAACACTCCGTGAGAATATTGCATATGGAATGCTTAATGCAACGAATGAACAAATTGAAGAAGCGGCAAAACGTGCCCATTTAGAGGACTTTATCGCAGGATTACCGGATGGCTATGAAACACAGGTAGGAGAAAGAGGACTAAAGCTCTCTGGTGGCCAGAAGCAACGGATTGCCATTGCTCGTATGTTTTTAAAGAATCCACCGATTTTGATTCTTGATGAAGCGACGTCGGCTCTAGATACAGAAACAGAACAAATCATTCAAAAGGCACTTACAGAGCTTTCGAAGAATCGTACAACACTTGTAATTGCCCATCGTCTTGCTACAATTCGCAATGCGGACCGAATTGTTGTTGTAACAGAGGACGGAATCGCAGAACAGGGAGGACATGATGAGTTACTTGAAAAAGGTGGCATTTTTGCAAATCTACATCAGGTACAGTATCAGTCTTAAATGAAAAAGACTCGATCGTCATATTTTGACGATCGAGTCTTCTTTTTTAAAGCTTAAATGAACTCTTTAATGAAACAATTCGGTTAAAGACAAGATGGTCTTTTGTTGTGTGTTTTGGATCAACATTAAAGTAACCATGTCTGAAGAATTGGAATTTATCCTGTGGCTCTACATCCTTCATGTTAGGTTCTACAAAGCCATTCACAATTTCAAGTGATTTTGGATTTACGTGATCAAGGAACGTCTTGCCTTCCTCTTCTTCCGCATTTTCTTCCTCATCAAGAATAAGTGGCTCATAGAGACGGAATTCAGCAGGGACAGCTTGTGTAGCCTCAACCCAGTGAATCGTACCTTTTACTTTACGACCAGTAAAGCCAGTACCACTCTTCGTTTCAGGGTCATACGTACAATGAAGCTCGATTACATTTCCTTCTTCATCTTTAATGACTTCTTCACATTTAATAAAGTACGCATGCTTTAAACGAACCTCGTTACCAGGGAACAGACGGAAGTATTTCTTAGGAGGATTCTCCATGAAATCTTCTTGCTCAATATATATCTCACGTGAAAATGGAATCTGTCTTGTACCCATTTCAGGATTTTCAGGATTAATTTCCGCATCTAGCATTTCTACTTCGCCTTCAGGATAGTTTGTGATGACCACCTTTAGCGGATTGATGACACCCATTGTTCGAGGTGCTTTTAGTTTTAAATCCTCACGCACAAAATGCTCAAGCATTTGTGTATCAACGGTACCATTGTTTTTTGCTACTCCCAGCTCACGGCAGAATGTACGGATTGCTTCTGGTGTATAGCCTTTTCTTCTAAGTCCAGATATTGTTGGCATACGCGGGTCGTCCCACCCATCAACATAGCCTTCCTCTACAAGTTGCTTCAACTTACGTTTACTCATCACAGTATTCGTTAAATTGATGCGACCGAACTCAATTTGTTGTGGTTTGCTTTCCATTGCACATTGCTCCACAACCCAATTGTAGAATGGGCGTTGGTCTTCAAATTCAATGGTACAAATTGAATGAGTGACACCTTCAATTGCATCCTCAATCGGATGAGCAAAAGCGTACAATGGATAGATGCACCATTTGTCTCCTGTATTATGATGAGTCGTATGGGAAATCCGATAAATAACAGGGTCACGTAGATTGATATTTGGTGATTTCATATCAATTTTCGCGCGTAACACTTTTTCGCCGTTTCCGTACTTACCAGCGCGCATATTTTCAAATAACTCGAGGTTTTCCTCAATCGTACGGTCTCGGTATGGACTTTCTTTACCAGGCTCTGTTAATGTTCCGCGGTACTCACGGATTTCATCTGCACTTAAATCGTCGACATACGCAAGGCCCTTTTTAATTAATAAAACAGCCCGATCGTACATTTCTTCAAAGTAATCTGAAGCAAAAAATAAACCATCCCAGTCATACCCAAGCCATTTTACATCCTCTTTTATTGAGTTAACAAACTCAATATCCTCTTTCAAAGGGTTCGTATCATCGAATCGAAGGTTTGTTTTCCCTTTGAATTCATCTGCTAAATCAAAATTCAGCACGATTGATTTAGCATGTCCGATATGTAAATACCCGTTTGGTTCTGGAGGAAATCGGGTCACGACATTGTCGCGTTTTCCTGTTTCTAGATCGTCGATTATGATATTCCTAATAAAATTTGAAACGTTATTATTCTCCACGGCCATAACCTCTTTCGTTAACCTATACTGGACGTTCAAAAGTATCGCTTGTTTCGCTTCTTTTTGAACGGTACTATAATTGATGAATATATCATAAATCAAGATTTATTTCCATTATTCTCATGTTTGCCAAAGTTTGAGTTGATTATGAGGATGTCTTTCATTTAAGCTGTACAATATGTCATTTTTTAACCTTATTCAGTGAATAAAGGGAATGCCTAGTTTCAAAGGAAGTTTTGGCACAAACGTTTAAAGACTAGGAATTAGATTTTTATCGGAGCGATGTTTATGGAAAAAAAGAGTGAAATTGTGGAGATCTGTCTGTTAGCGGGTAAAATAATGCTAGAAAGCGGGGCAGAGACGTACCGAGTCGAAGATACGATGAACCGAATGGCAGCAGCTTTCGGGCTTTTGACGTCTCATAGTTATGTAACACCAACCGCGATTATTTTTTCGACAGGCGATACAGAACCAACGAATTTAATCCGGATTAATGATCGATCCACAGATTTGGAGAAGGTCGTTCTCGTTAATGGCATCTCACGTAAGATAACTAGCGGTGAGGTGACGATAGAACAGGCGAACACACAACTAAAAGAACTTTCAAAAAAGGATCTTTCCTATCCAGTTTGGATTCAAATTTTGGCATCCGCCCTTGCGAGTGGCTGTTTTACAATCATGTTCCTTGGGACCTGGACGGATTTCATCCCAGCCTGTGTCGCTGGTGGAGTTGGGTTTGCTTTTTTTATCTACCTTCACAGGTTAGTGAAAATCAAATTTTTTGCGGAGTTTATGGCATCATTTTTAATCGGAACAGTTGCATATTTGTTTATCATATCAGGGGTAGGTGCGGAGCTCGATAAAATTATCATTGGCTCGGTCATGCCACTTGTTCCAGGTTTGCTCATTACAAATGCAGTACGGGACTTAATTGCAGGCCACCTTATTTCAGGTATTTCAAAGGGAGCGGAGGCATTTCTAACTGCCTTTGCAATCGGTACAGGGATTGCTGTTGTTCTAGCCATCTTCTAAAGAACAAGGAAATATAAAATTCTTTATTAGTTTTCGGAGTCTAGCTTCAGGCACCATATGTTTTTCTATGTTGAAAGGAGTATAAAATGCTTGACCATTTGATTACAAGCTTAGTTGCTTCAAGCACATTTGGTATCATCTTCAATGTTCCGCTAAGATCACTCTTAAAATGTGGGCTAGTCGGAATGATTGGTTGGATGTTATATATCTTTTTATTTTTTAAAGGTGTTGATGCGGTTTATGCAACACTTGCTGCTTCGTTCCTAGTTGCAATCATCAGCCATATTTTTGCGAAAATGTATAAAAACCCAGTGATTATATACAGTATCGTCGGAATTATTCCGTTAGTGCCAGGTGGTATTTCATATGATGCAATGAGGAAATTTGTTGAAAATGACTATTCAACCGCCTTGCCGCTTGCAGCGCGAGCATTCATGATTTCAGGCGCGATCGCATTCGGGCTCGTGTTATCAGAAGTATTGAATCAGTTAATTAGTAGGAAAAAAAAGAAGGCTACCCTCGTTCAGGAAAAATAAAGTAGTGCAAACCTCATCAAAATAGATATAGAAGTATGCCTTCGGGAGTTTATTCCAGGAGGCATTTTTAGTAGTGGGAATTGGTTAAAGTCAATAGACAGGAAATAAAATCGATAGAACTCAAAAACTCACCGCAAATAAAGGATTTTTTACTTTTTTTAGAGAAAATAGAGTTGTGACTTCTTGAAAGTAGCATTTATTATCCAGGTAGGTACATATTTTCAATGAGTCAACACATATATTCGAATTGGGCACAACTTTCATAAATGAAAGGAGAAGTGTATGAAACCAAAGCAGAATGACGGCATTTATAACGATTTATCAAAGGATATGACCTATGGCGATTACCTTCAGTTGGATACCTTGCTTGATAGTCAACACCGCTTATCAGACCATCACGATGAGATGCTTTTCATCATCATCCACCAAACGAGTGAGTTATGGATGAAGCTGATCCTACATGAGGTGAAGGCAGCCAAGGAATCTATTTTAAAAAATGAGCTTGAACCTGCTTTTAAGATGCTTTCGAGAGTTTCGAGAATTCAACAACAGTTAATACAATCATGGGATGTCCTCTCCACGTTGACGCCTTCTGAGTACATGGAATTTAGAGGGAAGCTCGGAAAGTCCTCGGGCTTTCAATCCTATCAAAATCGATTAATAGAGTTTGCGTTAGGACATAAGAAAGCGAATGTGTTAGGTGTCTATAAGCATCAACCGGAAATCTACAAAAAGGTAGAGACAGCACTTCAGGAAAGAAGTATCTATGATGCTGCGATTCTAGCACTCTCTAAAAGAGGTTTGCCAATTGAGAAGGAATGCTTGGAAAGGGATTGGACAAAGGATTATATAGCGAATAGTAGTGTGGAACAAGCGTGGCTAGCAGTCTATCAACATGTAGATACATATTGGGACTTGTATGAACTCGCAGAGAAACTGGTCGATATTGAATCTCGTCAGCAGCAGTGGCGCTACAACCATATGATAACGGTTGAACGAATTATTGGATATAAAAGAGGAACGGGTGGATCGGCGGGGGTTGAATACTTAAAACAGGTCATCGACCATCGCTTCTTCCCAGAGCTTTGGAGTATTCGAACAAAACTATAGGAGCGTTAAGTGGAAATGGATATTGAACTTAAAGCAGTTTTACAAGAGGAAGAGGAAGTCTTGCATAATCTTATGCAATTTTATATTTATGAATTTACGAAGTATATGAGTAACATACGGTTTAATGAGTTAGGGATGTTTGACCGTTTCACCTTGGATGATTATTGGGAAAAGGAAAATCATCATGCCTTTTTTATTAAGGTGGATGGGCTGCTTGCAGGATTTGCATTAGTTCACAGTCAGACAGAAGATGAACCTAATTGTATCGAAGAATTTTTTGTCATGAGGGGCTATGAAGGAAAGGGAATCGGAACGGCTGTAGCTGAACAGATATTTTCGATGTTTCCTGGAAGATGGCATGTGACGCAATCTGAGAAAAATGAGAGAGCTCGTGCTTTTTGGAGGTACGTAATAGCAAAATGTACGAATGGCGACTATGAGGAACGATTTAACGAAAGAAACTGGTCCATTCAGGAGTTTGTTATCTAGAAAAAAGGGAATCTACCACAGGGCAGATTCCCTTATCTCTTTATAAAATAAATTTCTCAAACGGCAAATAATAGACAGGGTAGCTTTCGAGTTGTTCAAATCCAACCTTTTTGGCAATTACAATGGAGTCCTTTCGAAATGATTCCGTTGTCCAGTGTGGAGTAATCCCACGTCTAAGGCATTCCTCAATAAATGCCCGCGCCATAGCTGTAGCTAGACCTTTCCCACGATGAGTAGAATCATAAGTGTTTATTCCGATTTCATACTCGTTTTTTGAAACGAAAACAGATAAGCATGTTCCAATGACGGTTGTATCTTGTACAACCGCATACCCAAATCCTTTTTTGAAAAAGGAATCGAGGGAGGGTCCCCAAAATTTCATGATTTCATCTTTAATCACATGCGCTTCATCTAGTTGAAGAAGGCTTTCATCAATCATTCTTATCTCATAACCGTTTGGTATTCCTTTGTTATCTTTAGAGTTGTACCATTCTTTATGAAAGACAAAAGGAATGCGTTCTCCTTGAAGTAGTGAGACCCTCCTAAAAATCCTCTCAATAGAAGGACTCCATTCATGATTTGGATAAATTTCAAGATTTAAGGTATCCTCCAAGGGAAGTGCCTCTACACGAATTGTGGATGCAATAAATTCCTCAAGCTCTGTATTAAACTCTTGATTGTCAACCTTACCGCATAGGTAAAACATTTCATTTTTTGCCCAAATAAAAGCCGTTTTTGGATCATTCATAGTATCTACATAAATTTCACCTGGGTTATTACCATCAATGACGCCATTAAGGACGGGATGGTTCTCTAGACCTGGGAGCAATGGTTTTACGATACCATACTCACTTGCTTCAAGCTGATTAATCATCATATATTCCTCACGATCTACTTGGATTTGTTTTTAAAGTAAAAAAACAATCCAAAAGCAGAAATGCAGCTCGTCTCTTCGTAACAAAACACCCCCATTCATCTTTTCAACATCATTATAAATGATATGCGAATACAAAAACAGAAATTTTTTCCAAATAAAACAAAAGGAGAAAAGCCTTTTGTCTTCCTTAGATTTGTGTAAAATAAGAGGAGATATAGACGTGTGTAACGGGCAAAATGGAGGAAATGATATGATTACAATGAAAGAAATAGCTAGGCTAGCAAATGTGTCTAGTGCAACTGTTTCACGTGTACTTAATAATTCTGGATATGTAAGTGATGATGTTCGGAAACGAATCATGAAGATCATTGAAGAAACAGGATATGTACCAAGCGAACACGCAAAAGCGTTACGAACAAAACAATCCAATGTAATTGGGGTTATTTTACCGAAGTTGAGTACAGAGAGTGCGAGTAGAATCGTAAATGGAATAAGTGAAGAACTAGCCAGACATGGCTATCAAATATTATTGGCTAATACAAATCTAGAGCCTGAAAAGGAAATCGAGTATGTAAAGCTTTTAAAGAGTAAGCAAGTTGATGGAATCATTCTACTTGCTACGAACAGAGAAAAAGAACTTTTGAACGAAATAAAGAAGCTGCAGATTCCATTTGTCTCAACAGGTCAGGAAATGGATGGCGTTCCATCTGTTATTAATAATAACTACCAGGCAGCCAAGGATATCACAAGCCTTTTAATTGAGAAGGGACACAAAAAAATTGCGTTTATCGGTGTTGATGAATCAGATTACGAAGTGGGTTACAAAAGAAAAGCCGGCTATATGGATGCGCTAAAACATAATAAGTTACCGTGTAAAGATGAGTGGATCCAAAAAGGAACCTTCACGATTGAATCAGGTTATGCGCTAGCTAGGGAGCTATTTGAGACATCTGAAGAAAAGCCTACAGCAATTGTAGCCGTAACTGACCGGATAGCGGTTGGAGCGATGGAGTATTTAAAGGAACAAGGGTACAAAATTCCGGATGATGTTGCTTTAACAGGTATGGGAGCATCAGATTTATCAAAGTATGTAGTTCCAAAACTCACGACAGTTGATTTATTAAGTGAACATGCTGGAGTAGAGGCCGCCAAGACCTTAATGCAAATGATACAGGAAGGGATTTCCTCAGAAAAAAAACAAATTAACTATAGACTAATTATCAGAGAAAGTATATAATCGGTTTCGTTAGCAATGTGTAATCGATTACACATTGCAGCATATATTTTTTATAGAAATATGTAATCGATTACCTATTTTTTTAATACATGTGTAATCGATTCCATACAAACACTATATTTTAGAGGTGATATAGAATGTCAGAAAATCGTCGGATTGCTGAAGAAATTATTGAAGCAATTGGTGGTAAAGAAAATATTCAATCTGCAGCACATTGTGCAACAAGATTACGAATTATGGTTCAAGATAAAGAAAAAATCAACCAAGAAAAGGTTGAGAATATCGATAAGGTAAAAGGTGCATTCTTTAACTCGGGTCAGTTCCAAGTAATCTTAGGTACTGGAACGGTAAACCGCATCTATGAAGAAGTTGAAAAGCTTGGAGTTGAAACCACGACGAAAGCAGATCAATCAAAGGAAGCAGCTAAAAGTGGCAATGCCCTTCAACGTGCGATACGTGCATTTGGTGATGTATTTGTACCCATCATCCCAGCATTAGTTGCTACTGGTCTCTTCATGGGGGTACGGGGTTTAGTCATGCAAGAACAGATTCTAGCATTGTTTGGCTTAACACCTGCGGATATCTCAGAAAACTTTATTTTATTTACGCAGATTCTAACTGATACAGCATTTGTGTTCTTACCAGCACTTGTGGCCTGGTCTACATTCCGTGTATTTGGTGGTAATCCAACCATTGGTCTTGTATTAGGATTGATGCTTGTAAGTCCTTCGTTACCAAATGCGTGGGGAGTTGCAGGTGGAGATGTCGAACCAATCATGTTCTTAGGATTTATTCCTGTAGTAGGGTATCAAGGTTCAGTTATTCCTGCTTTTATTGCGGGGTTTGTAGGAGCAAAGCTTGAAAAACAAATCAGAAAACGTGTTCCTGAGGCATTGGATTTAATTGTTACTCCATTTTTAACATTACTAGTCATGATTACATTGGCACTTTTCATAATCGGACCGATCTTCCATACAATTGAAAATGGAATTTTGGATATAACGGTTGCTGTATTAGAATGGCCATTTGGCTTAGCAGGACTCATTATCGGTTTCTTAAACCAAGTAATCGTGGTAACAGGAGTTCACCATATATTCAACCTGTTAGAAATTCAATTGCTTGAAAGATTTGGCTTTAACCCATACAACGCAATTGTTACTTGTGCAACTGCCGCTCAAGGTGGAGCCGCATTAGCAGTAGGATTAAAAACAAAATCGGCAAAATTAAAAGCTTTAGCATTACCATCAACATTCTCGGCGTTTTTAGGGATTACAGAACCGGCTATTTTCGGGGTTAACCTTCGCTATGTAAAACCATTTATTATGGGACTTATCGGAGGAGGAGTAGGTGGTTTCCTTGCTTCAATTTTAGGACTAAAGGCTACCGGTATGGCGATCACGGTTATCCCAGGTACACTACTATACCTAAATGGACAAATTTTACTGTATATCCTTGTTAACGTAGTAGCTGTTGCAGTAGCATTTGCTCTTACTTGGATGTTCGGTTATTCAGATAAAATGCTAGATAAAGTTTCAAAATAAAAAGGGGAGGCAAGTATTCATTACTTGCCTTCTTTTATAAGGAGTTCAACATGAATCAGCATGAAAGAAACCTAGTGGAAAAAGCAAATTTAGAAGTGGAACAACATAAAGATATGGTCGAAACTGACCCATATCGATTGCATTTTCACCTCATGCCACCAGTAGGGCTGTTGAATGACCCAAATGGTTTTATCCACTTTAAAGACAAATATCATTTATTCTATCAGTGGAATCCGTTTGAAACCTCTCATGGAGCGAAATTCTGGGGTCATTATACATCAAAAGACCTCGTAAACTGGAAGCATGAGCCAATTGCACTTGCACCAAGCGAGTGGTACGAAAAAAATGGCTGTTATTCTGGAAGTGCGATTGAGCATGAAGGAACCATGGTTTTGTTTTATACAGGAAATGTAAAGGATGAAGAGGGAGAACGTGAGACATATCAATGTATGGCTGTCTCCGAAGATGGAATAACATTTGAGAAAAAAGGTCCTGTGATTCACCTTCCAGAGGGCTATACCGCACATTTCCGTGACCCAAAGGTTTGGAAACACGGCAATACATGGTATATGGTATTGGGTGCGCAAGATGAGGCGGAACAAGGAAAGGTTGTACTGTATTCTTCAAGCAATTTAAAAACTTGGGAGTTCCACGGAGCTATTACTGGCTCTAACATGAATGAGTTAGGGCTGTTTGGCTATATGTGGGAGTGTCCGGACCTGTTTGAGTTAGATGGAAAGGATGTTTTACTCGTTTCTCCTCAAGGACTTGATCCAGAAGGAGATTTGTATCACAACTTGTTTCAAGCTGGGTATTTTATCGGTCAATTAGACTATGAAAGAAAACACTACAACCACGGTACGTTTACTGAACTTGATCGAGGTTTTGATTTTTATGCACCACAGACTACCCTTGACGAAAAAGGCAGAAGGCTACTTTTTGCATGGATGGGCATTACAGATGAAAATGAGCAAGATCAGCCTACAATAAAAAACGGGTGGATTCATGCCATGACATTGCCACGCGTATTAACAGTAAAAGGTGATAAGGTGTACCAACAGCCTGTTGAAGAACTACAGCAGTTACGAAAAAATGAAGTAGCTGCTGACAAGGTTGAAGTTACTTCTTCAAATGTTACATTGGAAAAGGTTGAAGGTTCAGCTGTTGAAATGCTAATTCAGGAGATATTAGGGAAGTTTGACTCGTTTACAATCGACTTCCGAGGGAATGCAAGCTTGAAATACTCGCTATTAGATAAGAAGATGCATTTGCGACGAAAAAACTTTAAGGATGGTACCATTGAAACGAGATCCTGCCAGATTGATGAACTACGAAACCTACAGGTGTTTTTAGACACCTCTTCAATTGAAATTTTTGTCAATGACGGGGAAGAGGTATTTACAGCTCGTTATTTCCCGGAAATTAACAACAAGGCGATTACCTTTTCAACAGATGGACATTTGCAGTTTGATCTGAAGAAATGGGATTTGGTTTGAGGTTGGGTTTTAAATAGTTCGTGAAGTTGCGATACATTCTTTGGAAATGTTCAGAGCATGTCCGTTAAGAAAGGTGTAGCGGTACTTGATAGAGGTGATAAGCCTAAAGCGTGTACGTTAAGAATAGTCTAGTGGTACATGTTTGGGGTGAAAAGCCCGAAGCGTGTACGTTAAGAAAGGTGTAGCGGTACAAGCTTACGGTGAAAAATGCGAAGCATGTACGTTAAGAAAGGTGTAGCGGTAAATGATAGAGGTGAAAAGCCTGAAGCATGTACGTCATGAGAGAATCTAGGAGCTGGCTTACCATGCAAATCCTGAATCATGTCTTCGAGGATGAAAGAATCCGTAAGATTATAATATAAGAATAGAATCAACTACTAACGAAAGAAAGTGAAGCGATGAAACAGGGAGTTATATGTTTAGGTGAGGCGTTAATTGATTTTATCCCACTTGATCAAGAGAATATGCAGTTTTTAAAAAGTCCTGGCGGTGCTCCTGCAAATGTTGCTGTAGGTGCAGCACGGCTTGGTGCGAAGTCTTCCTTCATTGGGAAGGTTGGGGACGATGTCCTTGGAAACTTTTTAAAACAAACGTTAGAAGACTACAATGTACAAACGAATGCCATGTTTCTATCGAAGGAAGTTCGGACAGGGCTTGTGTTTGTTACGTTAGGAGAAGATGGGGAGCGGGAGTTTTCCTTTTATATTGAAAAAAGCGCAGACCGCTTTTTGACGTCTGAGGAGATTCCAACATCCCTTTTTGATGAACATAATGTATTTCACTTTGGGTCTATTTCATTAATTGATGACCCAGCGGAATCTGCAACGAAAAAGGCACTACAATTAGCAAAGGAAAAAGAGCTCGTTGTTTCCTATGATCCGAATTTACGACCAATGCTTTGGAAGGATCTAGAGGTAGCGAAGCAAAAAATTACCTCCATGCTTAGCGAGGCAGATGTTGTAAAACTATCAGAGGTGGAATTGGAATTCATCACAGGTGAAACGGATATTCAGCAGGGGGTTGAAAAATTAGCTCACTATAATATCCCACTTCTTTTCATTACATTGGGAAAAGAAGGAGTACATGCATTTTTCCAAGGTGAATCAATCTTTGTAGCGGCGAGAAAGGTAGAAAGTGTTGATACGACAGGTGCCGGTGACGCATTTGTATCTGGCTTGCTTTATCAATTTAGTGAAAGAGATAAAAAAATAACGGACTACACAGTGGAAGACATCAAGGAAATTGCTTCCTTTGCAAGTGTGTCTGGCGCGCTTGCCGTCTCACAAAAAGGCGCTATGACCGCACTACCTACATTAGAGCAGGTAAAAGAATTTTTATCATAAGGGCAGTGGGTCAGGGGGACAGGAACCCTGTCCCACCCAATTTTACCCAAAAGTAAATAAATAGAAAATATCCAAGCCATTAAGTCATCATGCTTAATGGCTTTTTTCAATGCTAAGACCCTTTTTCTTCTTTTTTCACTAGAATCCACATTGGGATATACGTAATAAAGAATACGACAAGTGCGGCGATTTCAAGCGTAATATAATACATGATACCTGAACCGAAGAAGGACAAAATCGTTTTGGATTCAGTTGGATTTGCTAAATAAAAGAAGTTTGTATCAAGAAGGAGATTGACAATAAAAATAGGGACGGCAATGAGATTGAGAAGTAGAAAGGCAGTCCATACGGCTTTTTTAGGGACTCGATAGCCCACGTAAAAAACAAAGTAAATGACAGACCAAGAAATTGTTGCGTGATGAAGGAAGTATTTTAGAAATCGATAATGAGGGAATTGATAAACCAGTTCAGGAGTAACCATGCTGAGAATAGGAGGAAGTAACCCAGTAAAGAACACCAAATAAAATGCTTTTTTGCTTGGCTTCAGGAATAAATAGAGACAGATAAAGGTGCTGATTGAACAGAGGTGCAAAGGAAGGTCGCCAATTTCCCACTGGTCTGTCGCCACTACCCATATTTGGTGGGAAACCTCACTCAACACTAAGATGCTAACGAATGTCCACTTGATGACTGATTGATAAGGAGTTAGGTAATCTCGTAAGGAAATAAGAAAAAAGGAAATCCCCAAAAAGAGCAAAAGTACAGTGAGATGTGGTACAGAGAACAACCCAAATGTCTGCATTTCTGAAACTGAAAACATACTATCACCCCATTCTTTTATAAAAATATGGTGTTTTACTATTCTATTCCACACAGGTAGAGGTGTAGACCGTGGGGACTTGCAGTCAATGCCCATTTTACAAGCCAGATTTTCTCCTGCCACAATAAGAAAAGGTGGATCCGGGGATCCACCTTGTTTTTTATAATGATTTCTCTAGTTCAAACCAGTACGTACACAATGTTTCCATCCCTTTGTCAAAATTCTCAAGATGGAAATGCTCATTTGGTGCATGGAAGTTTTCAGTTGGTAGTCCAAAGCCCATAAGTACGATTGGAGCATGGAGAACTTGATCCAGTGTGGCGATAATTGGCAATGAACCGCCCCCACGTGTAAACGAAGTTGGCACTTTATATACTTCTTCATATGCGCGACTTGCTGCTTGTATAGCGGGATGATCAAATGGAGTCACATAAGGTGCTCCTTTATCAAAAGGTGTCACACTTACTTCCACGCCAACTGGTTTATTTTTTTCAATATGTTGTTTTAGTTGATCGATGATTACATCAGGGTCTTGATTTGGTACAAGTCGACACGTGATTTTTGCGTGTGCTTCTGATGGAATAACCGTTTTGATTCCGTCACCCTGGAACCCACCGTAAATTCCATTAATGTCAAGTGTTGGACGGACCCATGTTCTTTCCAGATAGCTATAGCCTGCTTCTCCAAATAGAGCGGGAACCCCTAGTTCTTGACGTTGTTTTTCCTCGTCGAAGTTTAATTCCTCATATGCTTTCTTTTCCTCATCTGTTAATGGAAGTACTTGATCATAGAATCCTTCAACCGTTATCTTTCCGTCTTCACTATGGAACGAGTCTAATAACTGAACAAGCGCATTAATTGGATTATGTACACCGCCACCATACAGACCTGAATGGAGGTCACTGGATGAACCCTTCACATCAATTTGTACACCTGCTAAACCTCTAACACCATAACAAATCGTCGGCTTTCCTCGTTCATTCATGCTGGTGTCAGAAATAACAATCACATCAGCAGCTAGTAGTTCTTTATGCTCCTCAACAAAATCAGGAAGATTTGGACTTCCGACCTCTTCTTCTCCTTCAATACAGAATTTGAAATTTAGAGGCAAAGTTCCTTCGGTTTTTAAAATAGCTTCCAATGCTTTAAGGTGCATGAACGTTTGTCCTTTGTCATCACTAGCTCCACGTGCGAAGATTTTTTCATCGCGAATCTCTGGATCAAACGGAGGGCTGTCCCATAAATGAAGGGGATCAACTGGTTGAACATCATAATGTCCATAAATCAATACAGTTGGCTTTCCTTCAGCATGAAGCCATTCCCCATATACAACTGGGTGGCCCTTTGTCGGATGTATTTCTACGTTTTCCATTCCAATTTTCGTGAGTGCTTCAGCTACCCAATTCGCAGTGCGGTTTACATCTTCTTTGTGATCAGGTAGAGCACTGATGCTTGGAATTGATAGGAAATCAAAAAGCTCTTTAAGCTGTGAATCTCGGTTTTCTTTTAGGTAGGATTGGATGTTCGAATTCAATTTTGAAACCTCCTATAAATTGGTTTTACTTCTTTTAGAATACCGAAAATTTTGTAATTCGTATACAAACAGATGGTAAAATGGGTCAAATATTTACTATAAATAACCAATATTTGAAACAAACAAACAAATTAAATTACATTTATTTAAAATAATATTTCAATTTCTTGTTTTATGTGTTATCGTATAAATGGAAATAATACACATTATTCAGAAAAATGCTAAACAACATGTAAACGCTACCAATAAGTTATTACCTTTAGGTCATTCACATTATTTTCAATGGTACAAGGGGGGACTTTATATGAAAATTAGATTTACTGGTGATACAGAGACTATCAAAGAGGGCATACATATTCTTTCACGAGAATTATCATTTCATGAGGCAAAGGATGGCCATGATGTTAACATCATTCAAAGAAAAGGTCCAATATTGGTCAAAAATGAATCTAATCGAGGTGAAATTTATTTTGAGAAGGACATACACTTTTTTCGGGGTCTTGGTTTGTGGCTTGAAAGCATTGAAAAAAGTAAAACCTTTGAAATAACCGAAGAGCCTCAATTCACGATGACAGGTGCTATGTTAGATGCCTCCAGAAATGGTGTATTAACTGTAAACGAGATAAAGAACCTATTGCGAAAAATGGCCGTAATGGGTTTGAACGTACTAATGGTCTATACAGAGGATACATACGAGGTGAAGGAGTTACCCTACTTCGGTTACATGAGAGGAAGGTACACCGAGGAAGAACTCAAAGAGTGTGATGAATATGCTTCTGCGTTAGGGGTTGAAATGATTCCATGTATTCAAACACTCGCTCACTTAACCGAAGCCTTGAAATGGAATTACGCTTCGAATATACGAGATACAGCAGATATTCTACTTGTAGGTGAGCCTGAAACATATCAGTTTTTAGAAAAAATTATTAAAGCTGCTTCGAGACCTTTCCGGTCAAAAAGAATCCATATTGGAATGGACGAAGCACACCAATTAGGTTTGGGAAGATATTTAGATAAAAACGGTTACGAAGAACGATTTGCCATCATGAATACGCATCTGGAAAGGGTCGTCACTATTACGGAAGAGCTTGGTCTACAGTCAATGATATGGAGTGACATGTACTTTCGCTTAGGGTCAAAGTTTGGTGGTTATTATGATTTAGACGCTAAAATTCCTCAGGATGTCATAAAATCAATCCCAAACTCCCAGCTGGTATATTGGGATTATTATCATTCAGATGAAGAATTTTATAGAACATTTATTCAAAAACATAAGGATCTAGGTTCCAATCCTATTTTTGCAGGAGGGGTTTGGACCTGGAACGGAATAGCACCAAATTACGGTAAGGCAATTGCGACGACAGAGGCTGCTTTAACAGCTTGTAAGAAAGAAGGGATTAATGAGGTTTTTGCAACAATGTGGGGAGATAATGGTGCTGAGACCCCACTCGCAACATCATTGCCTATCCTACAACTGTTTGCGGAGCATTCTTACCAAAAAACAGTAAACCAACAAGTGTTAGAAGAAAGATTTAGGTTTTGTACAGGTGGAAGATACAGTGATTTTATGCTGCTAAACCATTTTGACGAAACACCGGGAGTTTCAAAAAAAAATTTACATGAATCAAATCCATCAAAGTTTTTGCTTTGGCAGGATGTCTTGATTGGCTTATATGACGAGAATATACGCGGATTACCAATGAACCAGCATTATGGAGAGCTAGTTCCCAGATTGCAGAAGGCTGCTCAAGAAAATAGGGAATGGCAAGAGATGTTTGAGTTTTACGAGCACCTTGCAAGCGTACTTAGTAGTAAGTCAGAATTAGGAATTCATTTAAAAGAAGCATATGATGCTTTGGATAAAAAGAAGATGGAATCCCTACAAGAAGAGATAGCTAATTTAATAGAAAAAACAAAAAAACTCCGAGTAAAACATAGGAAATTGTGGCTTTCAGTAAATAAGTCTTTCGGTTGGGAAGTTATCGATCTTCGTTATGGAGGATTACTAGCACGACTGGAGACTGCGCAGCACAGAATTCAAGAATGGCTGACTGGCCAAATAAGTAAAATTGAGGAGCTTGAAGAAGAACGTCTTTATTTTGAAGGGCCATATAAGATGCCTGAAGGCTCTATCGGTCGGAATATCTACCGAAGAATTGTCACAGCAGGAAACTTAACCTGAGGAATTTTAAGAAAGAAGGTGCCAATTTGGATCGAACAAAATTAGCAAAAAAAGTAGGACAGTTACTCGTTGTTGGATTTAATGGAATTACGGTTCCACAAGAAATAAGAGAGTTAATACATACCTATCATATTGGAGCCATTATTTTATTTGGAAGAAATATTGGAACACCAAAAGAAGTGCTGACACTTACTACGGAACTACAGCGTGAAGCGAAAAAGGCTGGCTATACACATCCGTTGTTAATATGTGTAGACCAAGAGAATGGAGTAGTTCGTCGTTTAGGAGAAGGAACTACAATTCTTCCAGGTGCAATGACGTTAGGTGCAACGGATAGTTCAAGTCATGCCTACCATGTGGGGGTTGCTACGGGTAAAGAATTAAAGGCCCTGGGAATTAACTGGAACCTAGCGCCGGTACTAGATGTAAACAATAACCCTGATAATCCTGTCATTGGAGTACGCTCATTTGGAGAGTCTGTAGATCTTGTTTCAAGACTTGGAAAATCGACCATGCAAGGAATGCAAGAGGCGGGGGTAGCAACTACATTAAAGCATTTCCCAGGCCACGGAGATACAAATGTGGATTCTCACTTAGATTTGCCCATAATCCCACATGGGTTAGAGCGCCTAGAGGAAATTGAATTAAAGCCATTTAGAGAATGTATTGAGGTTGGAGCAGATACAATCATGACTGCTCATGTGTATTTTCCATCAATCGAAACAGAACCAGGCGTACCGGCCACTATTTCTAGGAGGGTAATAACCGGATTATTACGAGAAAAACTAGGGTTTCAAGGTGTAGTAACGACAGACTGCATGGAAATGAATGCAATCCTACATGGAATTGGAACTGAAAAGGGAGCGGTCGCAGCATTAAGGGCTGGTGTAGATTATGTAATGATCTCTCATACGCTTGACAGACAAGTAGGAGCAATTAAGGAGATTATGAATGCAATTGAGACTGGAGAACTTCTGGAGAAAGATCTTGATCAAGCAATTCATAGAATTAATGTCCTAAAAGAAAGTTATGTAAGCTGGGATGACATTTACCTAGAAGGGGAACCGGTCGTATCTGAGATTGTGGGTAGTAAACAACACGAACAAGTTGCTTATAATGCCTACAAGGACAGTGTAACCATTGTTAAAAATAAAGGCATTCTACCACTTCCAATCAATGAAAATAAAAGAATACTAGTAGTGCATCCTGATAATGGAACAACCATGCAGGTAGAGGATAAGCGATATGCAAACCTTTCATTAGGGCAGGCAATTAAAGAATTTGAACCAACTGCAGATATTCACCAATTCCCAAGTTCATTAGACGAAGAAGAGGTAGAGTCAATTGTTGAAAAGGTACGTCATTATGACACGGTTGTTGTAGGTACCTTAACTATTACGCCAGGTAGCAAACAAATAACCTTACTTGAAAGACTTATAGAAGTGAATGAATCAGTGATTGTCATTGCTATGAGAAGCCCATATGATTTTGGATATTTACCGGATGTACCTGTCTATTTAAATACGTATGAATTTACGTATCCTGCTCTTAAGGTTGCAGCAGGTGCGATCTTCGGTCAAGAAGTAGTGAGAGGTAGGCTACCAGTAACAATTAAAAAGAGAGTAGAAGAAGGATAAAAATAGTAAGACTTTGTAATGGAGTTGTAGAAACGTACCCATAATTTTTGAAATCAAAAAAGCTACCAATTACTGAAGGGGGATTTATAGTATGAAATTGACAAAGCAATTATTTTTGGTACTTACAGTGTTTGTAATACTTCTATCAGCATGTAGCAATAATGCATCCACAGATAAGGAAGAAAATCAAAAGGTAGATAAAGAGGCATTAGCCAATTTAAATGAAACTGGTTTTCCAATTGTTAAAGACCCTTTAAAGTTAAAATTCTTTACAGGTAAGTCAGCACAGAATGTAAATTCCGACTGGAATGATATTTTGATATGGAACACTTATGCAGAAATGACGAATGTTGAGCTTGAGTGGGAACAAATACAAACTGACTCTTTGGAAGAAAAGAGAAACCTTGCATTAGCGGGTGGAAATCTTCCAGATGTCTTTTTCTTATCGTCAATGCCCACTCTGGATATTTTTAAATATGGTAAACAGGGGACATTTGTTAAATTAAATGACTTAATTGATCAGTATGCTCCCAATTTAAAAAAGTTAATGGATGAGAATCCGGAGATACGTAAAGCAATTACGTTCCCGGATGGAAATATTTACTCCCTACCGTCAATTGTTTCACCTGATTTTATGTCAGTTCGTATTGCTAGTAGACCTTGGTTTAGCCAAGAAGCACTAGATACAGTAGGCATGGATGTACCAGAAACAACGGATGAATTCTATGAGTTCCTAAAGGCTACTAAGGAGAAGACAGGTAAAATCCCATATGGTGGAACGAGCATGGCAGAATTTGTGTCCTGGTTGCAAGGTTCTTTCGGAGTTAGTAACAAAGGAGTAAGAAATGCAAATATAGATGTAAACCCTCAAGATGAGGATGAAGTTAGGTTTTATGCAACATCAGATGATTATAAAGCATTGCTAGAATATGTTCATAAACTATATTCAGAAGGTTTGGTTGAACAAAATATTTTCTCAATTGACTGGGGCCAATATTTAGCAAATGCTTCAGAAGGAAATTATGCAAGTACAGTATTTTATGATCCAATTGAGCTATTTGGAGATGAAATTGGTGGTGACTATGTAAGTGCTGCAGCATTAAAGGGCCCTAATGGGCATCAAGAGTTTTCAAAGGTTGCGCCTGCTGTTTCATCTATTGGTAACTTTGTCATTACAAGTGAAAATCCAAATCCAGCAGCGACAGTTAGATGGATGGATTACTTCTATAGTGATGAAGGTGCAAGACTCTACTACATGGGAGTAGAGGGAGAAACATATGAGAAAACGGCTGACGGAAGTTATGTTTATTCCGATAAGATTTTAAATAGTTCAGAAGGATTAACGATGGAACAGGAAATTGCGAAATACTTAACTTGGCTAGGTGGTGTACAAGGTATTATCAAGCAAGAATATTTCCAAGGCTCTGAGAATGCCCCGACATCTTTAGAGGCGGCTGAAAAAATTACACCATATGTTCCTGAAGAAATTTGGCCAGCTTTCTTATATACAGAAGATGAGAGCAGATTCCTATCCTCTACGGGGGCGGATATTAATAAATACGTAGCTGAGCAAAGGGATAAATTTATTTCTGGAGACCTTTCATTTTCAGAATGGGATACCTATGTTGAGACGATTGGGAATATGGGACTTGATGAATATATGGAAATTCACCAAGCAGCATATGACCGTTATAAAGCGGAGTAATAACTAATTATAAATTGGGGGGGAGAAGCCTCTTCCCCTTAATTTATTTGGTAAGGAGGTTTCACGATGGAGGCTAAACCAGAAACAATAAAAGCGCAAACACCGGTGTATGCCGGTAGCAGGATAAAACGTGCCAAAAAGAACTTTCTATTAAATTGGCAATTATATGTTTTCTTACTTCCAGCACTTACTTATTTTGTAATATTTCACTACATACCTATGTACGGCGTTCAAATTGCATTTAAAGACTTCTACGCAAATCTTGGTATAATGGGGAGCCCGTGGATTGGCTTTGAGCACTTTGAGCGTTTCTTTAACTCTTATTATTTTTGGAGGCTATTAAAAAATACCATCATCTTAAGTACCTATGGATTACTACTTTTTCCATTACCAATCATCTTTGCCCTCGCTTTAAATGAGCTAAAAAATGGACCATTTAAAAGATGGGCCCAAACGCTTACATATGCCCCACACTTTATTTCAGTAGTTGTTGTTGTTGGGATGTTAGTTGCATTTTTAGATCCGATAACTGGTCTTGTCAATCATATTGTTAGTTTTCTCGGTGGTGAGCCGATTCAGTTTTTAACCAGCCCAGATTGGTTTCGTCATATATATGTCTGGTCTGGACAGTGGCAATCACTTGGTTGGGGGACAATCATCTACTTAGCCGCATTAGCAGGAGTGAATCCAGAATTGCATGAGGCAGCAAAGGTAGATGGTGCTACTAGATTCCAGAGAATCATTCATATTAACGTTCCATCGATTTTCCCTACAATTGTGGTGTTATTTATATTAAATATCGGAAGCTTCATGTCTATTGGTTTTGAAAAGGTTCTCCTCATGCAAAATTCATTAAATGCCGAGACATCTGATATCATTCAAACTTTTGTTTATCAAACAGGGTTAATAGAAGGACAATATAGCTTTGCAGCCGCTATTGGATTGTTTGATTCTGTTATTAATATTATTTTACTAGTTCTCGTCAATTATTTAGCAAGACGAGTTAGTAACAATAGCTTGTGGTAAGAGGTGGAGCCAATGAAAACATTTAGTTTATCAGATAAAGCATTTGATGTAATAAATACAATTTTTGTTGCGATTATTACGTTAATGATTGTGTATCCATTAATTTTTGTAATAAGTGCATCCATAAGCGATCCGGATGCTGTAAATTCTGGTCGTATGTGGTTATGGCCTGTAGATATTTCATTTGCTGGCTTTCAGCGAGTTTTTCAAAATGATGCAATTTGGGTTGGTTATAAAAACACAATCATATATACCCTTGTTGGTACCTTATTTCACCTAGTTGTTCTTCTTCCATGTGCATATGCATTATCTAGGAAAGAACTTAAAGGAAAGAAAGTACTGTTATGGCTCGTACTAATTACTATGTTATTTAACGGTGGATTGATACCAACGTACCTAGTTGTTCAATCTCTTGGAATGTTGAACACATTATGGGCAATTGTCATTCCAGGTGTAGTTGGAGCGTGGTCGATACTAGTAGCCAAGACCTTTTTTGAACAAACGATACCAGATCAACTTGTTGAAGCCTCTAAGATAGATGGCGCGTCAGATTTTATTATCTTCCGTAAGGTGGTATTACCCCTGTCGTTACCGATTATTGCCGTAATGGCACTTTTCCATGCTGTGGGATTATGGAACCAGTACTTTAATGCATTAATTTACCTATCGGATGAAGATTTATATCCATTACAGTTAATTCTACGACAAATCTTGATTTTAAATGAGGTAAGTGCTGAAGGTATTGCAGGTGGCGGTGGAAGTGCTGAATCATTTGTCGAGCAAGTAAAAACTGCTTCACTAGTAAAATATTCAGTTATCATTGTATCGGCTTTACCATTGCTAATTGTGTACCCATTTTTACAAAGATTTTTTGTGAAAGGTGTGCTAATTGGATCTGTAAAAGAATAAAGCATCACAATATGATCTAGGTTTAGGGGGGAAGAGCATGAATAGCTTAGTAAGTGGCTATTATCGATTGTGTGTATGGATAACTAGATTTGCTTACCTAAACTTGTTGTGGGTTACATTTACACTACTTGGATTCATCATTTTTGGCTTCATGCCAGCAACTGTAGCTTTATTTGCTGTTGTTCGGAAATGGACATTAGGAGAGAAAGATGTCGAAGTCTCTAAGGTATTCTGTAAAGCATATAAAGAGGGTTTTATTAAGTCCAATATAATAGGACTTTGTTTATTTGTAATTGGTTATCTATTAACGATAGAATTCCAAATTTTAAGGAGTCAAGATAGTCTGCCATATTTTATAGCTAGTTATGGGGTTATAGCGCTTTTTCTAATGTATTTTATTATCCTTTTATATATTTTTCCTCTATTTGTTCATTTTAATTTAAGGATAAAACAGTATTTTAAATGGTCATTTGTGATTGGGATAGTTCACCCAATCTTAACGATATTTTTACTTGCGGTCATTATTAGTAGTACTTACTTAGTCTTTACATTTATCCCAGTTTTGCTTTTCTTTTTTGGGGGAAGTGTTATCGCCTACGTCGTTATGTGGGGATCAGTAAAAACCTTTCCAAAGTATGAAAAAGCAGCTGACTTGTAAGGGTAATAGTGGTTTATTCACGTTGTAAAAAATATAAATGAACAACAATTCACGGTGATTGGGATGGTAAACATATGATTAAAATCGCAAACTTATCGACTGAATCGAGAAATGAGAACAGCGCTACTATCGATCAAATGACAACTCAAGAGATATTGAGGACTATTAATAAAGAGGACAAAACTGTAGCATCTAGTGTTGCGGCTGTATTACCAGAAATCGAAGCAACTGTTCATATAGTTTGTGAATCTATCAAAAAGGGTGGCAGATTATTTTATGTAGGAGCGGGTACGAGTGGAAGGTTAGGAATCCTGGATGCAGTGGAATGTCCACCAACATATAGGACTCCTCCCGAACTCATTCAAGGAATTATAGCAGGAGGAGACCATGCTCTCGTAGAGGCTGTAGAAGGTGCAGAGGATGATTTACATTTAGGTGCAAGGAATTTAGAAGAAAAAAGGCTTACCAACATTGATGTGGTAATTGGGATTGCAGCTAGTGGCAGAACTCCTTTTGTAGTTGGTGCCCTTCAATATGCAAAACAAATTGGTGTGAAAACGATAAGTGTATCAAGTAATCAAAATTCAATTATTAGCAAATACGCTGATGTGGCGATAGAAGTAATAACCGGCGCAGAATTAATCACGGGATCAACCCGTATGAAAGCAGCAACTGCCCACAAAATGGTACTAAATATGATTACAACTTCAACCATGATAAAACTGGGTAAAGTATTTGAAAATTTAATGGTAGATTTGAATGCCAGTAATGTAAAGTTGAGAGAACGTGCAAAAAATATCGTGTCTACAATAACGAATGAACCAATTAACAAGGTAGAAGAGGTATTAGAACTTACTAAGTATGAGGTGAAACCATCCATTGTAATGATAAAAACAGGGGTTTCTTATGACACAGCGAAAAAATATATTCGACTGTCTAACGGTTTTGTTAGAAATGCAATTGAATTAGCGAGTAAAGAAGTTTAGATTGAGAGGTTTACTAATAAGAAGGGCTGACTCACTTTATGAACTGCCCCCTGTCAAGTAGACAGTGGAAATAATAAAAAATGACCTAAGCGGCTTTAGCTCTATATTCCATAGGGCTGAGGCCGTTTAGTCGTTTTTGATATCTATTATGATTATAGAAAAATATATACTCGTCTATCGCTTTAGATAATTCTTCAAAAGTCCCATACTTACGCAAATAATACTTCTCGCATTTAAGCGTTCCCCAAAATGATTCCATAGGTCCATTATCAATGCATCTTCCAACTCTGGACATGCTTTGTGTCATCTCTGCCTTGTCTATTCTGCTTTTGAATCCGTTAGAAGTGTATTGGAAACCACGATCGCTATGAATAAGTGGATGGTCTCCATCCAACAATTGTGTAGCTTGATCGAGGGTCTTAAAAACAAGTTTATTGTTATTTGAATGTCCTAATACATAACTCACAATCGATCCATCATATAGATCACGAATAGCGCTTAAATAGGCCTTCTTTGATGTTCCATATTTAAATTCCGTGACATCAGTTACCCATTTTTCATTTGGTTTTTCAGCCGTGAACTCGCGGTTTAATACATTTTCTGCAACATGTTGAGGGATAGAGTGCTTATAACGTTTCTTCTTTTGCCGGATGACAGACTGTATACCAGCGACTTTCATTAGTCTATAAAAACGTTTGTGGTTGAAGTTTTGCCCAAGTTTTCTATTAATGGTCATCGTCATTCTCCGATATCCATAGATGCCTTCTACCTCTTCATGAAGGTCTTTCATCTCTTTAATAATTTCTTCATTCTGTAGTTCCCGTTCAGAAGGAGTACGCTTTAGCCACTTATAGTAAGCTGCCCGTGTAATACCAGCGATATCACAAAGTAACAAGATGCTTAGATTTTCTTTCTCATGAAGTTCCTTAATAGCGATGTACTTGTCCTCAAATCGGATTTGGCTTATTTTCGCCTCCTTTCGATCTCCTCTAACTTTTTTAAGAACAAATTCTCCGCACGCAAACGTTCATTTTCTCTTTCTAACTTTCTCATCTGTAACTTGATCTTATCCTCTGGAGTTAACTCAGTTTCTTCTTTTTTTCTACCACGATTATCCTTAAGCGCTTCATCTCCACCATTTTCATACTTCCTAACCCATTGATATACCTGTTGATAGGATACTTCATAAGCCTCAGCTGTTTTCTTAAAATCCTTCCCGTTCCCTATACAATCCATTACTATTTCAATTCGTTCAACCCAAGTAGTTTGTCTCCCTTTAGTCATAGAGCTCGTCCTTCCCTTCGACGTATCCTTTAATTCTCTATGACTATTATACTTGGAAATCCACCTCTGAAGGACACTTCTACTTGAAATTTCATACTTTCGAACAATCTCATATTGTGAATATTCCCCCGATGTGTAATCTAGAACAGCGGCTAATTTCACCTCTTTAGAATAGGACTTCCAGGTGCTAGAGTATTCAAATCCTTTTTCCCCATCTTTATCAAATATCTCTACCCATTTATATAAAGTAACTTTAGGTATTTGATATCTCTCGGTGAGTTCTTTAACTGTATAATCTTCGTTCTTATAAGCTGTTACTACTTCATACTTAAACTGACTAGAATAGATTTTATTGGACATAAAAAACTCCCCCTAAGGTAAAACAGATTATATTTTTTAATCTGTCTACCTAAGGGGGAGCATATCATTATGAGTCAGCCTTATTTTATTGCCATCCAGTAAGGATATGATAGATAAGTTTGAAATATTAATACAAAAATTATATTTTTATTTAAAATTACATTTCAAAACTAATTATTCCATGCTATACTAATTATAGGTAATAAGTTTAGAAGAGGATATAGTAAGGTTCTTTGAAAGCGTTAACAAACAGTGAAGACTAATTTTAAAATAAAAAATCAAGTTAATTCTAAATATTTTAATTTTTTATTTTAAAACTACATTTTTTGTGATATCTTTAAATAAATGGTAATTATCTACTATAGTGTTTGCGGGGTATCAGAGTTATCTTTTAGGAAGAAATACATATAGCAAAAATAGGAGAGGGGTAATAGGATATGGAAAATAAAAAGCATTTGGTATTAGTAGGGGCTCACTGTGGGGATGTTGAAATTCAAGGTGGCGCGATTGCACATAAATATGCAAAAGCAGGTTGGGATGTAACGTTTGTACACTTAACTGCCGGTGAAAAAGGAAATCCACCACATCTATCGGTAGAAGAATACCGCAAGCAAAAGATCGAGGAAGCGGAAAAAGTTGCTGAAATCCTAGGTGGAAAAAGTATAACGCTAGATTACAAGGATGCAGAGTTAACATTTGATGATGAAATTGTTACGCGTGTAGCTACTCTAATGCGCAAGCTTCGTCCTACTGTTGTTATCACTCATTGGGTAAACAGCATCCATCCGGATCATGAACTTTGCCCTAGAATTGTAGAAGCAGCTCAATTAAAAGCGGGTCTTCCAGGGTTCGATCTAGATGGCCTAGCACCTCATTTCTATCCATTCTATCACAGTGAGAACTGGGAGGACATGGAAGGGTATGTACCTGATATATTCGTAGATGTATCCGAAGAATTTGACACATATTTGGAAGCGTTATCTAACTACTGGTTTATTATGAATTCTAAGTCGTTCCGTTACTACGATTATTACAAAGCATTAGGAACAGTTAGAGGGTGTGTAAGCCGAGCAAAGTATTCACAAACACTAAAGTTTCCTACTGGAGGAAATGTAAGAAGAGGGTTTATTCCTGGACATGAAATCTGATGTGCTGAATAATTCCCCGTTCTACTCCTTGATAGATTTACAAGGAATTGTAGAGGTCAAGGATTTATCCCTTATATAGAATGAGAGAGGGGTTGTCATAACTCGTATGAACAGTGAAATGAATGCAGAGACCCAAAAAATAGCTTCTAACATTTCGAAGAAGGTTCCAAAACAACGTAAGGTACGAAGTCAAAGAATGGGGAAAATCATTAAGCATTGGCAGTTATATGTATTACTTGCACCGGCAATTATTTATTTTCTGGTATTTAAGTACTACCCAATGTATGGTGTTCAGATTGCCTTTAAGAATTTTAGAGCTGTAGACGGAATTTTAGGTAGTGAATGGGTTGGTTTTGACCATTTTATTCGATTCTTTGAATCTTATTATTTCTGGGATTTAATGTGGAATACCTTATCTATTAATTTGTATCAGTTATTGCTATTCCCTGTTTCAATTATCGTCGCTCTGTCCCTAAATGAATTACGAGATGGGAAATTTAAAAAGGCTGCGCAAACTATCACGTATGCGCCACACTTTATTTCGGTCGTTGTATTTGTTGGGATGATAATCGCTTTTTTAGACCCATTAACTGGAATCATAAATCATTTTATCCAACTATTAGGCTTTGAACCTATTAACTTTATGACAAGCCCAGCATGGTTTAAAACGATATTTGTTTTTTCTGGTGAATGGCAAAATCTTGGATGGGGAGCAATTATATACCTAGCAGCACTTGCGGGAATTGATCCACAGCTACATGAAGCTGCAAAGGTAGATGGAGCGACCCGATGGCAACGAATTTGGCATATCAATCTACCGGGAATCTTGCCAACGATAGTTATTCTATTAATTTTGAATATGGGTAACTTTATGTCTGTTGGCTTTGAAAAGATATTATTAATGCAAAATCCGTTGAACCTAGAAGCTTCTCAAGTAATCCAAACGTATGTGTATGATATTGGATTATTGAATGGACAGTTTAGTTATTCTACTGCAGTAGGATTATTTAACTCTGTCATTAACTTTATTATCTTAATCGTATTTAATAGACTCGCAAGAAGAACGGGTACAAGTCTATGGTAAAGGAGTATCCAGCATGAAAATCAAGAGTCAGAACAAGAAAAACAAAATAATTGAAACTAGGTCGGATCGACTATTCGATATTTGCAATAAGATTCTCGTTTGGTTCTTCATCATTATTATCATGTACCCACTAATCTATATCGTCAGTGCCTCAATTAGTAATCCGAGTTTTGTAAATTCGGGTGAGATGTGGCTATTTCCAAAGGATATTACGTTTGAAGGATTTCAGAGGGTCTTTGAAAGCAAAGAAATCTGGGTTGGTTATCGTAACACCATATTCTATACACTATTAGGCACACTCATTAACCTAGCTGTCACTCTACCTTGTGCGTATGCACTATCTCGTACTGAGCTCGTGGGTAAAGGTGTTATTATGGCAATGTTAATTTTTACGATGTTCTTTGATGGTGGTCTTGTCCCAACATACTTATTAGTACGAGATTTAGGAATGGTTAATACCATTTGGGCGATGGTCATACCTGGCGCAGCCTCCGTGTGGAATATTATCGTGACGATGACATTCTTTAAGGTAACCATTCCAAGGGGATTAGAGGAAGCAGCAGAGGTCGATGGCGCATCAGTGTTCCGAACATTCTTTCAAATTGTACTGCCATTATCGGCTCCAATCATTGCAGTAATGGCGTTATTCTACGGAGTTGGCCACTGGAATCAATACTTTGCAGGACTTATTTACCTAACGGATCGAGAACTTTTCCCACTTCAGCTTATTTTAAGGGAAATTTTAATACAGCAAGAAATCGCAACAGAACTAATGATGCAAGGTGGAAATGTAGAAGCGATTGGAGAACAAGCGCGAATTGCTAGTGTCGTAAAATACGCGGTTATGATTGTATCTGCTGCTCCACTTCTAATTGCTTACCCATTCCTACAGCGCTTCTTCTTAAAGGGTGTCATGATAGGCTCTGTTAAAGGATAACCAAATGCATCAGACGATTAAATAGGGGGTGAGGGTCAAGAAAAATGTATAGTGTTACTGAATAAATGAATGAGTCTATTACAACTTACTGAACATTTAAGGGGGATTGTTTGTGAAATTTAAAAAGCAAATATCAATTGCCACAGGTACAATGCTTTTAGCTTCAGGGTTACTTTTAGGAGCTTGTTCAAACAAAGAAGAGGCATCAGGTAAAAAAGAAGCTCCGAAGAATCTCAACGACACTGGATATCCTATCGTTACGGAACCACTGAAGTTAGAAATGATGGGACAGAGCTCCCCCCTTCAACCAAACTGGGGAGATATGAACTTCTTCAAGAAGATGAATGAGCTTACAAATATCGATTTTGAATATAGAACGTCAACATCAGATCAATATCCACAACAAAAACAATTAGCATTTACAAGTATGCAGCTTCCAGATGTCTTTTTTGGTGGTAACTTTACGGCAGCTGAAGAGGTAGACTATGGTTCACAAGGGATGTTAGCTCCACTTGAAGATCTTATTGACCAATATGCGCCAAATCTTAAAAAGGTAATGGAAAAATACCCAGATTTAAAATCGTCTATCACGGCTCCAGATGGACATATTTATGCATTACCAGGTATTGATACATCTACAACCTCTCAAACACCAATAATGTGGATGAATGGGTACTGGCTTAAGGAATTAGGTATTGAAGAAAGACCAGATACAACAGAAGAGGTTTACGAGTTATTAAAAAAATATAAAGAAACTGATATGAATGGCAATGGTGAAGCAGACGAAATCCCATTAACTGCTTCAAGTGTCGCAGAACTTAGATATCACTTCTTACCGGCTTTTGGAATTAACCAACAAGGTGGAATTTTTGAAAATGACGGTGAAGTTGGTTATGCGTTCGTTCAAGATGGGTATAAGGAATACTTAAAATACTTAAACCGTTTATATTCTGAAAAGCTTCTCGACCAACAAGTATTCTCTCATACATGGGAACAATATGTGGCGAAGGGAGCAGCAGACCAAGTAGGGGTATTCCCAACGTGGCCAATTGTAATGGTAGGCTATGCTGATCCTGCATTAGGGTCAAATTATCCATTATTACCACCATTAACAAGTGATTTAAATAGCAATAAGCTTATGACAAAGCTTTCCGAAATTAAGAGAGGGCGCGCTGCTATTACATCTGACAATGAACATCCAGAAGCAACTATGCGCTGGTTAGATCATATGTATTCTGAAGAAGGTACATACCTTGCACGTCTAGGTGTGGAAGGTGAGAACTGGGAATGGGATGATAATGGAAACTGGAAGCTATTGGCTCCGGAAGGCATGAACACAACTCAAGCTAATGCACAGCATGCTCCGGGTGCTGGTACTCCAGTTCCAATGGTATTAGAACAAGAATTTTTCGCAAAAGAGGATAATCCAACCATTCACTTAATTTCTGGATGGATTGAAGAGGAATACTTACCATATGCGGAAGTACCTTTCCCACAAGTGTATTTCACAGAAGATGAGCAAGCTAGAATTAATACGATTTTACCAGATTTAGAGTCTTATCTTGAACAAATGGAAGCAAAGTTCGTTTCTGGTCAAACAGCAATTGATGGCGAATGGGATAACTTTGTAAAAACATTAAAACAACTAGGTGCAGATGAATTAGCTGAGATCAACCAAGCAGCATATGACCGTTGGGCTGAAGCTAAATAATATATGAAAAGCGCAAGGCGCCCGTCTATCGGCGACAAGCATAAGACAAGCGCTGACAGAAGGTGCATTTTACCTTCCGAAGCGTTTGGCTTATGACCTCGAGCCGATGGCGCCTGAAGCTAGACACTGAAAAACTATGTAAAATGGGTCAGAGGGACAGGTCCCCTTGTCCCAATTAAGGCACATTCTTTTGAGGTGAATGTAATGAGTTTCGAGGGATTGATTTGGAAGGTATATAGAATAGCGGAGGTAATTACACGAGTTTTATATATAAATGTGCTTTGGGTTGCCTTTTCTTTAGTAGGAGTCCTACTTCTCGGCTTCTTTCCAGCAACAGCCGCGATGTTTTCTGTTGTGCGGAAATGGATGCTCGGTGAAAAGGACGTTCCGATATTTAAAACATTTTGGCAGAATTACAAGACTGAATTTATACAGTCAAATGTAATTGGTTATGTACTGGTGTTAATTGGTGCATTGCTGTATCTTGACCTTCGATTCTTCCAATCGTCTGAGGGAGTCATTACACAGTTACTATCTTTCTTATTTTTATTTCTTTTTTTGCTATATTTTATAGTTCTACTCTATATTTTTCCGATTTTCGTTCATTATCAGTTTAAAACCTTGGAATATATTAAATATGCATTGATCATGGCCATTGGCCGTCCTTTACAAACGCTAATGATGGTAACAGGTAGTCTTTTGGTCCTCACACTATTACGTATGGTTCCTATTTTAACTATTTATTTTGGTGGTTCCATACTTTGCTATGTGCTGATGTGGATTTCCATTAAATCATTTCCGAAAGAAGAGACCCAATAATGACTACACAGGAAAATTTGAGCTCAAGTTAGAGAAACAGAATTGGAAGGAGTGATTTAATGAAGATTGGATTAGATGTTTTTTTAGAGAGTCAATTTGAGAGGTATAAGGGTAAGCGGATTGGGCTTGTAACCAATATAACAGGTGTCAACCAAAACCTCGTTCCTTCAATTGACCTTTTTTATGAACATGCAGACATTAAGTTAGTAGCTTTGTATGCCCCAGAGCATGGTATACGTGGAGATGTGAAGGAAGGCGAGAAGGTAGAGTCGTCAATAGACCCGTATACGGGCTTACCTGTATATAGTTTGTACGGTGCAAGTAGAAAACCTAGTAAAGAAATGTTGGACCCTGTTGATGTTGTCGTCTTTGACCTTCAGGATATCGGTTCAAGGTATTATACATTCATTTATACAATGGCATATGTAATGGAAGCATGCGCGGAGCTAGGAAAAGAATTTGTAGTGTTAGATCGACCAAATCCTGTTTCAGGTGTGGAAACAGAAGGTAATCTGGTGGAAGAGAATGTCAGATCATTTGTTGGATTACTTCCAATCCCAAACAGACACGGTATGACCGTAGGAGAACTCGCTTTACTCTTTAAACATGAATTTGGATATGATTGCGAATTAACTGTCATTCCAATGCAAGCTTGGAATAGACATATGTACCATGATGAAACTGGTTTATTTTGGGTACCCCCTTCTCCTAATACAACGAATATCGATATGACTATATTATATCCCGGAACATGTCTTGTAGAGGGTACAAATCTTTCAGAAGGCAGAGGTACAACTAGGCCCTTTGAATATGTTGGTGCACCATTTATGGATGGTCATAAAATAGCAAAGGCTTTTAATCAAAAAATGGTATCAGGCGTGATAGCACGCCCTACATCGTTTATTCCTACCTATCAGAAGCATAAAGATGAAATATGTGGCGGAATACAATTGCATGTAGCTGAGAGACGAAAATTACATTCTTTGGAAGCAGGAATTTTACTTATAGAAACAATAGCTGAAATGTATCCAAATGATTTCAGTTTTAGTAGTACGAGTGATGGTAAATACTTTTTTGATCTTCTGGCAGGAACAAAAAAGTTACGGGATCATATTCTGCAAGGAACTTCACGTGCATTCTTGGAGGGGTGTGAAGTGCAGGTAGCTTCTTTCAAAAAACAAAGAGAACCATATCTCTTGTATAAATAGGATGGATAACTATATGACAAATATATCAACGCTAACGACAGAAATGAGAAACCAAAACTCCGCACATATCGATACGATGTCTACGATGGAAATCTTAAAAACCATTAACGATGAGGATAAGACCGTTGCCTACCGTGTAGAAGATGTGTTACCAGAAGTGGAATCGGCTGTTGAAACGGTCTACCAATCTTTAATTCGCGGAGGAAGGTTATTTTATATAGGAGCCGGTACGAGTGGAAGAATTGGGATTCTTGATGCAGTTGAATGTCCACCAACTTTTAGCACTCCCCCAGATCTTGTGCAAGCTATTATAGCTGGAGGGGAAAATGCGTTCATTAAAGCAGTGGAAGGTGCAGAAGATGACAGTACACTAGGTGCTAAGGATCTAGAAGAAAGAAATCTAACAAGTATTGATGTGGTAATAGGGATTGCTGCAAGTGGTAGAACACCTTACGTAATTGGGGCTCTTCAGTACGCAAAACAGGTTGGTGCTAAGACCGTTAGTCTTACAAGTAATAAGAATGCAAAGATTAGCGAGCATGCGGACATTGCCATTGAGGTTGAAACTGGCCCAGAGGTAGTAACGGGATCAACTCGGATGAAGGCAGCAACGGCTCATAAACTGATTTTGAATATGATTACAACTTCAACCATGATAAAGGTGGGAAAAGTATATGAAAACCTTATGGTAGATTTAAAGGTTAGTAATATTAAACTTCAGGAGCGGGCTAAAAGTATTGTATCAACGATTACGGGTGTACCATATAGTAAAGCTGAAGAGATGCTGGAAATTACGAACTATGAGGTGAAACCAGCTATTGTCATGATTAAAACAGGTGCAACCTTTGAACAGGCAAAAGGGTATATTCAATCAGCAAATGGATTTGTTCGCAAGGCCATTGATATTGCAAATGGGGGAGTGAATTAACATGGTATTATATAGATATTATCAATCAGGTGATGAAGTACAAATCGTCGAACTTTGGAATCAAACTCTTTGGAAAGATCCTATTACGTCTAAACGGTTCCGTAATCTCGTCCTACTCGACGCAAACTTTGATCCGCAAGGAATGAGGCTAGCGTACGAAAATAATAAATTAGTAGGATGTGTGTATGCGGTTCGAAGACTTTTACCGATGTATGGCACAGACTTAGAACCTGATAACGGATGGATTCCTTTCTTTTTCGTAGACAAAGGGCATCAAAGAACAGGTGTTGGAGCTCAATTGATGAAAGAGGCTATTGAATTTTTACAGGAAAATAATCGGAAACACGTCTTCTTTTCATCATATGCTCCCAATTATATTATGCCTGGTATTGATGAGGATGCATATCCAGAAGCCTATCAATTCTTACAAAGCCAAGGGTTTGCGAGACTCTACTCCCCAATAGCAATGGATCGCAATTTAGTAGATTTCAAGCTTTCAGATGAAATAAGAAACCTTGTCAAAGAAAGGGAAGCTGAAGGTTATACGTTCTCTAAGGCCGAGGATAAAGACCTTTATGATGTGATTCAATTCGCAAATGTGGCATTTAACCCGGATTGGGGTAGGGCAATTCGTGAGGGTGTTCTGCAAGGCTTGCCAATGGAACGGATTCTCGTTGCAAGACAGGACAGCAAAATTGTTGGATTCTGTATTTATGGTGGATACGAACAAGTACCTGATCGCTTTGGGCCGTTTGGTGTTGATCCAGAACAACAAGGCAAAGGGTTAGGGAAAATTTTATTGCATCTATGCTTACATAATATGAAGGCAGAAAGTTTACATGGCGCGTGGTTCCTATGGACAGGAGAAAAGACGTCAGCAGGATATCTCTATAAAAAAACAGGTTTCAACATTACACGTACATTTCATGTGATGAAAAAGGATATTTAAGCAGTAATTGTAACCTTTACTACTAGAGGATGTAAGCGGAAATAGTATATAATTTCTATGGGACACTTGCCCGGTAAAATTGACATTATAATAGTAATGGATGAGATCTTTATCAAATAACGTACTAGATAAAAAGAAATGAGCTGATACATGTATGGCAACAAATGGAGGACTTGTAATTCTCACAGAGATGCTACCGCTATTACCACCTTCTGAAAAGAAAATTGCTAGTTATATTATTGATAACCCTCAGGAGGCAATTTCATTAACTGCAAATGAACTAGGTAAGAGAAGTTCAACGAGTGGTGCAGCAGTCATAAGGCTTTGTAAATCACTTAACCTTAAGGGATTCCAGGATTTAAAGCTACGAATTGCAGGAGATCTACAGAAAACAACTAATACTGGATTTAGTGATATCGAACCAAATGAATCCATTGAATCCGTTATTGAAAAAATGACAAATAATAGTATCCAAACAATTCGTGAAACTGCTGAATTACTAAACGTTGATGAGCTAAAGAAGGCTATTGAGGTAGTGAGGAATGCAAGGAAAATCCATTTTATTGGTGTCGGGGCGTCAAGCATCATTGCCCAGGATGCACAGCAAAAGTTTCTTAGAATAAATAAAACAGCTTACGCCTTTGCAGATATGCACATGGCGGCTACACAAGTTGCAAATGCAGAAAGCGATGATGTTGTTGTTGGAATTTCCTTTTCAGGGGAAACAAAAGAGGTTGCTCGAGTACTGCAACTTGCAAAAGAAAAACAAGCAACTACAATCAGTCTCACAAAGTATGGGAGTCCGGTAGTTACGAATTATGCGGATATTAAATTATATACGTCTGTTACCAAGGAGACTACTTTTAGAAGTGGTGCAACATCCTCTCGTATTGCGCAGCTACAAGTGATAGATATCCTCTTTATGTGCGTAGCTTCGTTACAATATGATGATACGATTATGCATTTGAATGCAACACGAGAAGCTGTGGAGTTCTTAATGAGCCGTAATAAAAAGAACAGTTAAGTAAACAAGTAAAAGGACTAACTCGTGTATGGGTTAGTCTTTTTTTCGAAAAGGAGGCTAAAATTATGTTTATTTTAGGAATTGATGGTGGTGGAACAAAGACAAAAGGAGTCATTGCAAGCGAGACTGGAGAGGTACTTGCAGAAGCAACAGTAGGTGCATCTAATCCAAATAATGTAAAGAAGGAGGACTTAAAGCTTGAACTAGGCCGCCTTCTAGAGACATTAAAAAGTCAAAGTGATGCTGTCTTTTTACAGATAAAGAGGGTGTATGCAGGGATGTCCGGGGTTGATCACCCATCAGCACGTAAAGAGATGAAACAGCTACTAGAATCTTTATTACCTGAGTCGATTCCAGTAACGGTGAACAATGATGCAATCACTGCGTTATATTCAGGGACTTTAGGAAAGCCAGGAATTGTCCAGATTGCAGGTACAGGTTCCATTACATTGGGGCTTAACTCGGAAGGGGAATTCGATCGTGTTGGTGGTTGGGGATATTTACTCGGTGAGGGGGGCAGTGGTTTTGCTGTAGGTAGTGAGGGGTTGCAGTCAGCCTTTACTGCTTATGATGGATTAAGTCATTCTACTCAGATCGAGTCATTACTTTGTGAACATTTTCAAGTGCAAAAGCTTCCCGATATTATACATACCATCTATCAAGCGATAAACCCCAAAGAGTTGATAGCTTCTTTAAGTAAATATGTATTTGCAGCAGCAGATAATGGAGATTCAGTAGCACAAGCAATTATACGAAAGAATGCAGTCCATATAGGTGAATCGGTATCGTGTTTGATTGAGAAGCTATTTACCGAACAGGAGCGAAAGAGTGAGATACCGGTAGTACTGGCAGGTGGCCTTTTTAATCGTCTTGATTTATTTAAGGAGCCGATAGAGGGGGTATTGAAGAGAGGTGGCCTTCATACAAAGCTAGTTAGACCGGGTATTGAACCTGTTGGTGGTGCAGTGATTGCTGGTTTACTTGAAGAGGGAGTAGATGTTAACAGTGGTTTTATAGAAAGGTTCAGTAAGAATAGGTAAAACAAAAGGTTTTCTAGGTTGTGAATCTAGAAAACCTTTTGTTATTCTCTTCCCGAAAAATTACTTAGAATACGCTACTTCAAGTGCCTTTACATTACTCTCTAGCATGGTTTTTACTTCGTCATAAGCTTTACCTTTACTGAGGTGTTTTTGGAAGTCATCTAAATGTTTGATTGCTTGTTTGATATGTCCCTTTTGGTAGTGGTGCTGTGCTGTTTTAAGTTTATTTGTTAACTGTTTGAATAATGAATGTTCAATTACTCCGTTTTGTTCCAAACTAACAATTTGTTCAATCATTGATGCAGCTGTTACTTCAACTATTATCGTAATGACATCTGTTTGAATTTCTTTACCATTAAGGGTAACAATTGCATAGATGTCAGTTGTTCCCGCATTTTTTGCAGTTAGTGTACCATTTTCGATGTCTGCAACCTCAGAGTTTGATATGAACCATTGAATCTCTGCGCCCGTTAAATCTGCCTCTTTCCGGTTAGCAAGAGTACCTTGGAGATTAACCTCTTCATGCGAGTTTTGCAGAAGTGTTTCCTTAGAAACCGTCATCGTAATCTTCTCTAACCCAATTTCAGAAGGATCAATAGGATTCTTTAGTACCTGGTAAAGAGAATCTAATAAATCGACACCATGATCCTGGCTAACTTCCCAAATCATAGCTCCTCCAAGCCCACGTTCACGAATGTATTCCGCTTTAATCGTTAGTGATTCCGGATCATCATAGGATATGAAAATCGATTCCTCTGCGTTAAATAGATAAGGTGTCTGCGTACCTTCATCCCAGAAGCGCTCATATCCATTATTCAAATAATCATCACGAATAATACGGCTATATGTTGCTGAACCACTTCCTTCATATGGTTGACCTAACCCGTTGTTTTCGCTTGAGGTTACATTGTAACGATACCCGTAGAACGGAGTACCCATGACGATTTTTTCTGCTGGTACACCTGCATCTAAATAGGCAGTTACAGCCTTATCTACACTCCAGGTTCTACCGTTATCATCATACAAAGGAGCGTTAAGGTCAGCAAGAGGTTCCCATGTTCCATGGATGTCATATGTCATGATTTGAACATAATCCAAGTATTGTTGAGATAACCCAAGCTGTGTATTGTTCACGAAGCCTGTATTAGCAGCTCCAGCGATCGATAATGTGTAGTGAGTTCGATCCTTTTCTTCTTGTTCATCTAGCTTTTCACGAATCTTTTCTAAAAGAAGAGGATAGTTTTCCTTGTCAGCTGGGTTAGGGTATGTACCTGGTCCTCCACCGCTTACCGGGTATTCCCAATCTAAATCAACGCCATCAAACCCATGTTCAATGATAAAGTCTACTAAACTATCAGCAAAAATAGTTCTAGCTTCTTCGGTTGCTGCAGCTTCAGAGAAGTTCGCAGAACCACCCCAGCCACCGACTGCAATTGTTGTTTTTAAATGTGGATACTTTTCCTTTAATTTACGAAGTTCTCCAAAATTGATAGGGTCATTGACTGGGTCACTCATCTTAATTTTATGATCTGTGCCAACAAGTCCGAACGCATAGTTTACATGTGTCAATCTACTAGCATCTAAATCATGCATAATATCAAAACCGCTTAGTGTTGCCCAGCCAGCTAAATATGCGATGATGTAGTTTTGTGGTGGTGTATCAGCAGGGTCCCATTGTGGTGGAACATAGCCTTCAATCACATTATCCACAAGGAATATTCTTGTTACGGTTGTTTTTTGACCATTTGAATCCGTAGCAACTGCTTTAATAATTGCAGTACCCTCAGGTGCAGATGTTGTATCCCAGCTAACATTATACATATCACCATCCTTCTTTGTTACAGGGAATTTCCAGTACGCACTTTCAGGTGCTGCAGTTGTTTTTACAAAGAATTCAACACTTTCAACACTAGAATCTTCAATATCTACCGATAGATTGATCGATCCGGAATATCCTTCACTTCTAGGTGTAGCGCCATTTGGTTCCGGAGCGTTGATTTCACTAATAAAAGGCTGGGATTGGATGGTATCGCTTGTTAAGACGGAAATGGTATTGTCATCAATAGAGACATTATTGTATATGTCTTTTGCCTTTACTCTGAAGTCATGTAGATCTTCAGCAGCAAGACCCGCAACTTCATAAGAAGTATTTGTTGTTTCACCAACTTTGGTTCCATTATGGTAGACTTCATAGTTAAATAGTTTGGTAGAAGTGGATGCCGTCCAACTCAAATCTACAGTTGAAGTTGATCGAGATGTGACTATTAAGTCTTTAGGTGATGCAGGGGAGGTAGGCTCCGCATAATTCTTGACAAAAATGTTTCTTGTGACGGTTTCAACTTCTCCAGAAGCATAAGTGAAATCGACTCGTAAGCTATATTCTCCATCTGGTACCCAAGGGTCTCCGGTAGCCCAACTCCAAGTGAAGGGTGCCTTAGACAATTTTGCATAGGGGTAATAAGTTGTTTCGGCCTCATTAATTGCCTTTGCAAAAAACTGTGCACTTACAACCTGTTTCGTCGAATCGGGAATAGCAGTTATCGTAGCACTGCCCTTTACTGAATTTCCGCCTTCCTCGATTGTAGTAACATCAATATAAGATGTGGAGGTAGTATTTTTATCTTGTGCATACACATTTGTGAAAACGCTTCCGAAAATAACGATAAAAAGAATAAAAATTCCGGAAAATTTAGTCAAATATCTTCATCTCCTTAGTAATAAGTGCTGAATTAGAATTTTGTGTTGAAAGGTAAATAGCTCTTGTGTGTAATCTTGAGGGAATAATGCAGTAACTTGTCGTGGCTGTTATAACAGGATGTCCTTTCAATTTGTTCTACTATTCCTTATACAATCACCTCCTGTGTATCTATCATCCTATTTAGCTATGTCTCATGAAAGGGACGATAGCCCTTCATGTAAATCAAGTGTACCACCATTGAATTATTGTTTCAATAATATTAACGTAGTACTAAATTATTATTTTATTTAAAGTATTTTTTAATTGTGATAACATATAAATAGATGGTGGGTGAAACCAAATTTCGCCTGTACTGTTCATAACAACAAGTCAATCCTATATAAATTTTTATAAAGGAGATTAATCTATGAAATATGAGAGTTGGAATAGTGATAGGTTGGAAGAGTTAGTGAGTCTTTGGAATCAGGAAATAGGTATCGATTTTCCGATGAGAAAAGAATTATTCAAACAAAATAGCTTTGATGATTGTAATGTGTTTATGGATGGTTCACTTATTGCAATAAATGATGAGAATCGAGTAGTAGGTTTTGTGGTTTCAAAGAGATGGCAGGATAAAATAGATGTAGGTATTGGGAAAGAAACAGGTTGGATTCAAGTTCTACTTGTTGACCAAAACTATCGTAATCGAGGCATTGGAGAGAAGCTGCTACAGCATGCCGAACACAAGTTAAAAGAAAGCGGAATGACTCATCTTTGGCTTGGAAAAGATACATATCATTATTTTCCGGGTATTCCACTCCATTATGAAGCAGTACGTACCTGGTTTGAAAAGCGTGGCTACATACCAAGCTCAACGGAATATGATTTAGACTGTCATAGTGAAAGACATACAAGAGAAACTCCCTCAAAAGAAGGAGTGGAGCATTCCCTTTTAAAATTAGAAGAGAAAGAAGAATTTTTATCCTTTTTGAAACGTTGTTTTCCAGGAAGATGGGAATATGAGGCGATTAAATATTTCGAAACGGGTGGCCAAGGTAGAGAGTTTGTTCTTTTAAAAAAGAAGAACCAGATTATCGGTTTTTGCAGAATTAATGATTCCAAATCACCAGAGATAGCACAAAATGTATACTGGTCACCGTTATATAGACAAGAACTGGGTGGTATTGGCCCTCTTGGTATAGATCCAACTGAGCGAAAACATGGGTACGGACTTTTCATTGTGGAAGCAGCTGTTTCTTATTTGCACAAGCGTCATGTTACTGACATCGTGATAGACTGGACGGGATTGGTGAGCTTTTATAATAAACTAGGGTTTGAGGTTTGTAAAAGCTATCACTCTTACTTTAAGAAGATATAAGGGAGGTATGGACATGAAGGAGAAAGTTCTTGAATTTCTTCAAAAGGAAATTGATTTACAACATATTCCTGGCGCTGTGATTAGTGTCTCTCATAATGGAGGACTTCTTCTAGAGGAGGCTATTGGAAATAGTGCTGTATATCCAAACGTATTGCCGATGAGGAAAGACACTGTGTTCGACCTAGCTTCTTTAACAAAGGTGGTCGCGACATTACCTATTCTATTAAAGCTTATTGACCAAGGAGAAATTCGGTTAGATGACTCAGTTGCCTTTTTCCTACCGCAGTTTTCAAAAAACGGGAAAGAGTCTATTACGCTCCGACATTTGTTAACGCATACATCAGGTCTTCCTGCGCATAGGCAGTATTATGCAGAGAACTTGTCAACAGATCAAATTCTCCAACGCATCTATGATGAATCGCTTGAAGTAGCAACTGGTACGAAGGTCATTTATAGTGATTTAGGACTGATTACTCTATATCGAATTATTGAAAAAGTGACTGAGCAAAAGTTTGAAAGCTTTGTAAAGAAAGAGTTGTTTGACCCACTTGAGATGTTTGAAACAGGTTTTAACCCAACATTTACAAAGGAAAGGTATGCGGCCACAGAATATAGTGAGAAATGGAAGCAATATAAATGTGGAATTGTTCATGACGATAATACAGAATCAATGGGCGGAATTAGCGGTCATGCTGGATTGTTTTCAACCGTACAGGACCTTCAAAAATATGCCAAAATGATAGAAAACAACGGAATGTACAAAGGGAAAAAAATCCTGTCTGAGGCTGTTCTCGAATTATCTAGAAAAAACTACACACCCTTTGATAATGAGTACAGAGGGCTGGGATGGATTTTAAAAAGTCCCGTTCTTTCCTCTTGTGGAGATTTGTTTTCAGAAGGTTCCTATGGTCACACAGGTTTCACGGGTACTAGTATTTGGTTTGATTCTAAAGTAAATCTGACTGTCCTTCTTTTAACGAATCGTGTTCACTTCGGGCGCCACTCGCATATAGTACGTCTACGACCAAGATTACATACTATCATACGTTCATACTTTTAAGATGGAAAGGGTAGATCAGATGCCGAAACAAGATTATGTTGTGGGCTTAATGTCGGGTACGTCATTAGATGGCATTGATGCGGCTTTGGTAGAGATAACAGATGGTCATAAGCCAAGTGTAAGGAACGTAGGGTTTATTTCGGACTCTTTCTCTAGAGAAATCCGGCAAAAAATTCTACATTTATGTGATCCTAGTAAAGCTAGATTAGAAGATATATCTGTGATGAATATGCTATTAGGAGAAATGTTCGCGGAAGCAGCAACAAAGGTTATTCGTCAATCTGGCATGTCACATGATGATATTTTACTAATCAGCTCACATGGACAAACCATATATCACCAGCCTGACCCGATTGAGATAGAGGAAAGGAAAATCACTTCTACCCTTCAGATAGGCGATATTGGTGTAATCGCGGAGCGAACAGGTATTTTGACTGTCGGTGATTTTCGAACACGTGATATGGCAGCTGGTGGTCAAGGTGCACCTCTAGTTCCTTATGTTGACTACGTCCTCTTTCAAGAAAAGGAGTTTGGAAGAGTTCTCTTAAACATAGGTGGGATATCGAATGTAACCATTCTTCCAAAAAACGGGAAAGAAGAGGACGTCATTGCATATGATACGGGCCCAGGGAATATGGTAATCGATATGTTTACAGAGTGGGCTACAGATGGCGCACATACGTATGACCATAATGGGAGGTTTGCAGCGAAAGGGAAAATAAATGAAACGTTGCTACAGGAACTGCTGGAGCATCCGTATTTTAAGCAATCACCTCCTAAGAGTACGGGTAGAGAGCTGTTCGGAAGAGAATTTGCCCAAAAAATATGGCGAGATGCAGAATCAATTGCGAATGTAGATAAAATTGCAACCATTACAGAACTTACCGCTATTACAATCTCAAATGATATTAGGAGGCACCAGAAAAGTTGTGATTTACAAGAGGTCCTTGTAAGTGGTGGAGGAAGATTTAACCGGACCCTCATGGACAGAATGGCACACCATCTCCCGGTAGAAATTAATGTTAGGAGTTCCGATGAGGTTGGGGTTCCAGCGGAAGCAAAGGAGGCAATTGCATTTGCATTACTTGGCTATCAATGCTATCAAAAAAGAACAAACAATCTACCATCCGCTACAGGTGCAAAAAATGGTGTGGTGATGGGGAAGATGGCATGGTAAATAGATCGCTTTAACTAAAAGGCCAATTATGGTCTTTTTTTATTTATTTGACCAAAAATAACCAAAAGTCGAATCACAAAACCAAAAGTAACAAATAATATAATAATAATAAGAAAAAGTGTCCACTGGGTATAAACATTTCATGAATAATATGTTAAAGTATGAAGTATAAATGTTGATATAAAAGGATTTTTAAGAGTGCGTTTGTATTCCTGACAAATACAGTTGTTTTTTGTAAATAGACAAAGGAGGATTATGATGTCGAAGGTATTAGACTCATTTTTGCATGAAAACTTGGAGGATTTGAAGAAGAAAGGTCTCTACAATGTAATTGATCCTCTTCAAGGTGCAAACGGACCTATCATTAAAATCAATGGAAGAGAACTGATTAACCTATCCTCTAACAACTACTTAGGCTTAGCGACAGATAACCGCTTAAAAGAGGTTGCCCTAGAAGCAATTAAAGAATATGGAGTAGGAGCGGGTGCTGTTCGAACAATTAACGGGACACTCGACCTTCACGTAAAACTAGAAGAAAAGCTTGCTGAATTTAAACATACAGAAGCAGCGATTGCCTATCAATCAGGATTTAACTGTAATATGGCAGCAATTTCAGCTGTGATGGATAAGAATGATGCCATTCTATCTGATGAATTAAACCATGCGTCTATTATTGATGGTTGCCGACTTTCTAAAGCGAAAATTATCCGTGTGAACCACTCAGATATGGATGACTTGCGTGCGAAGGCAAAAGAAGCAACTGAATCTGGATTATATAAAAAAGTGATGGTCATCACTGACGGCGTATTCTCCATGGATGGAGATGTTGCGAAGTTACCTGAAATCGTTGAAATAGCTGAAGAATTCAACCTAATTACATATGTTGATGATGCTCACGGTTCAGGTGTACTAGGAAAGGGTGCTGGAACTGTTAAACATTTCGGGCTTTCAGATAAGGTTGACTTCCAAATTGGTACTCTCTCGAAAGCAATTGGTGTTGTAGGAGGGTATGTCGCTGGAAAACAGGAGCTAATTGATTGGTTAAAGGTACGAAGCAGACCATTCCTTTTCTCAACAGCATTGCCACCAGCAGATGTGGTAGCTGCTACAAAAGCCATTGATATTCTAATGGAAAGCACAGAGCTCCATGATAAGCTTTGGGAAAATGCAAACTACTTTAAAAAGGAGTTAAAAGCACGTGGCTTTGATATTGGTCATAGTGAGACTCCAATTACACCCGTAATAATTGGTGAAGAAGTGAAAACGCAAGAATTTAGTAAAAGGCTAAATGAAGAAGGCGTGTACGCAAAATCAATCGTATTCCCAACTGTGCCTCAAGGAACAGGACGGGTACGTAATATGCCTACAGCGGCACATACGAAGGAAATGCTTGATCAGGCGGTTGCTATTTATGTAAATGTAGGTAAGGAAATGAACATTATCTAATAAGATGGTCATGGGACCAACTTGGGGGAATAGATATGGAGAAAATCGTTGTAACGGGGGCTCTTGGACAAATCGGGTCAGAGCTTGTAACCAAAATGCGCGAGATTTATGGAGCAGACAATGTCATTGCTACAGATATACGCAAGTTGGATTGTGAGGTTGTACATTCTGGTCCGTTTGAACTGTTGGATGTCACTGATGCGAAGGCTATGTTTGATATCACGAAAAAGTACGATGCAGACACGCTTATCCATTTAGCAGCACTGTTATCTGCAACGGCTGAAGCAAAACCGTTGCTTGCTTGGAATCTAAATATGGGTGGTCTTGTGAATGCATTAGAGGTTGCACGTGAGCTTCGTTGTAAATTTTTTACGCCAAGTTCAATTGGAGCCTTTGGTCCTTCTACACCAAAAGATGGTACACCACAGGATACCATTCAACGTCCCACGACAATGTATGGTGTGAATAAGGTATCAGGTGAATTGCTATGTGATTACTATAATCATAAGTTTTGTGTCGATACGAGGGGGCTACGCTTCCCAGGATTAATTTCGTACGTGACACCACCCGGTGGTGGTACAACGGACTATGCGGTTGAGATTTATTATGAAGCACTTAAAAATAAACGTTACACATCCTATATTGCCGAAGGTACGTATATGGATATGATGTATATGCCTGATGCACTTACAGCAATAATTGATCTGATGGAGGCTGACGAGTGCAAGTTAAAACATCGAAATGCCTTCAATGTGACGGCAATGAGCTTTGCACCAGAGCAAATCGCAGCAGAAATTAAGAAGCATATACCTGAGTTTGTAATGAACTATGAGGTTGACCCTGTACGCCAAGCAATTGCTGAAAGTTGGCCAAATTCAATTGATGCTACTGCCGCTAAGGAAGAATGGGGCTTTAAGGCACAATACAATCTTGAAACAATGACAAAGGATATGCTTGATAAATTAAGTGTAAAACTTGTAAAAGAGGCATGATTATAATTGGGGGAGTATGAATTCTGGGAGGAATTCATACTCCTTTTTTATTTTCGGAAATATAGATAGAGAAAAATAAAAACCACTAAAAAGTGGTTTTTCAATCACGCATTCCGCCTGCTTCTCGGGAAGTCATGGCACCTTGTCCTTGGCTTATATCCTTTTGGATTTCCTGTTTAACCTTTTGTGGATCTGTTCTTGCAACATCTGTTTGTATAGTAGAACTATTATTCTTTTTTGCTTGACGACTTAGTGACAAAATATCTCTCCTCAATTTTTAATAGAAGTAACATTTATTATTTAGTTAGTTTCCTGTTACTATTCGTCTGTTACTAGAAAAGCTAGGGACTCGATATCCCTAGCTACACATCTACTAATTAATTCATTTCAACCTGTACGTTTTGTTTTTTTATTTTTGCTACAAAATACCCAATTGTAATAATCATAAAGGCAACCATATAACTTAAAAGTATGGCGTTGTTGTGCCACATATAGGAAAAGTCACCACTTGATATAACTGCCTTAAATGCCTGAACTGAATAAGTCATTGGTAACGTTGTACTGATTGGCTGTAATGCATTCGGAATTAACTCAAGTGGGAACGTTCCAGCACTTGTTGTTAATTGTAAAATGAGAACGATAATCGCAATAAAACGACCAGGGTCACCCATCATAGTCACAAGCATTTGAATTAAGGCTAAGAAGGTAAAGCTTGTGATAAGGGAAGTTACAAAGAACAATGGGGTACTTGCGACTTCAATTTTTAGGCCTACAATTAAAATCATATCAACTAGGATTGCCTGAACAATACCGACAATTGCTAATACACCAAACTTGCTAATGAACCAGCGGAATGCATTTTTGGGTTGAACAACAGGTTCTTTAAGTTTAAATACGATGGACATAAGCAAAGCCCCAACAAATAAACCGAGGGAGATAAAGTATGGTGCAAACCCAGTTCCATAGTTCGGTACTGTGTTAATTTCTTGTTTTTTCACAGTAACGGGTTCTCCCATCATATCGTACGTTTCGTCAGTAGCTTTAACAGAGTTTGCCTGCTCAGCACCTTCTGTTAGTTTATCGGCAAGTTCATTCGAACCATCAACAAGTTGAACTGTACCTTCATCTAGTTCCTTCGAGCCTTCTGCAAGCTTTCCAGCCCCATCTTGTAGCTGACCAGAACCATTTGTTAATTGCCCCATTCCTGATGTTAATTGCTGAGCGCCACTGTTAAGTGCAATGGATCCGTTATATAATTGGCTAACTCCTTGTTGTAGGCTGACTTGCCCCTCATTTATCTCTTGAAGTCCAGCCGATAGGCGATTAAAGGAAGGGCTGGTTTGAGATAGTAATTGATCCTCTAGACCGGCTGTAGCGGCACCGAATTGCTGGTGAAGTCCGGTTTTGAACTCAGTGAATCCTTGATTTAATCCATTTGCAACGCCTGCTGTGATGCCAGGTTCAAGTTGTTCTGTCAATTGCTGTTGAAGTTGCTGTTGTAGCTGCTCTTTCGATGGCTGTCCTTGAGACATTTGTTGGATTATAGCTGAAGCTTGTTCGCTTCCTAATTTACTTTCGAGTGAAGCTTTAAGTTGCCCCATTTGTTGCGTTTGAGACTCAATCATTTGATCAGCAAGCTGACCAGAAAGAGAGGTTGCTATCCCATTTGTAAGTTGAGTTGATAGGCCGGTGTTAAGTTTTGTTTCAAGCTCATCAATGCCTTGATCAACCTTGCTAACACTGTCGTTAAGCTGAGTTGATATGCTTTCAGCTATTTGCTTCGGAAGCTCTTCCTTCATTAGAGTAACCCCATCTTGAACTTGATTGGTTCCATCTATTAAAGAGGGAAGTTTTTCGTTCATTTCACTAAGTCCAGCTTTTACTTGGTCTGTACCAGTGGCAAGATCGCTTGCACCGGATGACGCTTTTTCCACACCTTCTGTAAATTCAACTGATTTGGAAGCTAGCACTTTTAAATTTTCTTCTAAAGTTTTTGAACCGTCATGTAATCGAGCAACCCCTTCCGCAAGTTGTTCAGATCCCTCACCTGCTTGAGTAAGACCATCAGCTACACTCTTAACCTTATCAAACATGGTTTGCGCATAGGTGGCTGTGACGTTTTTAGAGATTTCTGCTTTAATTTTTTCTATCGCTGTTTCTCCGATTTGTGAAGATAAAAAGTTTGTGCTTTCATTTGGTACATAATGTAGTTCTAATTTTTGAGGGTTGCTATCTAACAACGTAGTTGCATTCGTTGAAAAATCTTTAGGTATCTCAACCAATAAATAATAATCCCTATTTTCAAGCCCCTTATATCCATCTTCCTTTGAAACAAAGTGAAAATCAAAGGTGTTATTAACTGAGAGCTTATCAGTTAACTCTTTTCCAAGCTGCAATTGGTCCCCTTCAAATTCAGCTCCTGCATCCTCGTTTACGATAGCTACCGGTAAGTCTTCCATATGGTCATATGGATCCCAGAATGCCCAAAGGAACATTCCAGCATAAAGTACCGGAACAAAGGCAACAGCTAAAATTGGAATGAGAACTTTTCGATTTGATAGAATTTGTTTTACTTCAGCTATAAAGGAAGATCCCTTCATACTATTTTCAACCTCCTAATAATTGACCGTTTTGTTCATTTGGTCATTTTAAACCAAATAAGATGGGTACTCTACTTGAGGACCCAAGGTATGATTATTTTTCTAACCCATTAAAAAAGTACAGCTTAAATAGATTTGAGATTTCTTCTTTTGCTAATGGCTTATGATTTCGTTCCCAGTCAAAGATTAAGGAAACATACAGCTTTAACATCACAAATGCTGTTATTTCAGGATTACAGGGTTTGATTTCATTGCGATCAATAGCTTCTTGAATGATGCCGCTCATATAGTTAATAATGGCTTGCTCGACGCGTTGTACCACCTCTACAACCGCTTGTGTCCCAATATCTCTTTCTTCCTGAAAAAGCTTAATCGTTAATTGATGGGACTTCCGAAATTCAAGCAATTGAAAAAGTACCCGGTGTGCATTTTCAAAAAACGTATTGTTTTTGTCCATTGCTTCTTCGGCCACAGCTTTCATATCGCGAATCAGGGTACTAATGATTTCATCAAATAATTCCTCTTTGTTTTTAAAAAAGGTATAGATTGTACCCTTTCCAACGTTGGCGAGCTTCGCAACTTGGTCCATTGTTGTCGCCTTGTACCCGAATAAAGAGAATGATTTTGTAGCAGCTTCGATAATTAACTGTCTCCTATCAATTGCCACCATTGACCACCCCATATTTATTATTTTTGACCGAATGAGAAATCTGGTCATTTAATTAGCATTGAGAAATATATCATATCAAATAAACCATTGCAAGTACAAAATTCTTCTAGCAGAGATTTAGATGTGGAGGGATTATCTATTGTTTTACAATTTTAAATACGTTTACATTTTTTTAGTTGTAATTTTTTTTTGCCCATGCTAATATAAATCTTGTAAGAGTAATGCAATCGTTTGCACAAAGTTAGCAGAGATATTTCAAGTAGTTCAGAATCCTTTACCATCAATGAGTTTTCTTCTGCATCTCAGTTTGAAAGCGTTTGATTAATTCGGAGTAAAAAGTAGTATTTTCGACAAAATTACCCATTTTAATGCAAACGGTTTCCTAAAACGTGCACGATTACATCTTTTCAAAAATGAAAATTGGGGGTTTTACAAATGAAGGCAAAGAAACTTGTTCCTGCATTTTTGGCACTACTATTCTTGGTAAGTGTTGCATTAGTAGGATGCTCTTCAAATGAAGAAGGTTCAAAAGATAGTGGAAGCGATTCAAAGGATGCAGTAACAGTTGATATCTTCCAATTCAAAGTAGAATTCAAAGAGCAATTTGAGGCAGTAGCAAAGCAATATGAAGAAGCGAATGATGGTGTAAAGATTAACATTACAACTGTTGGTGGCGGAGAAGATTACGGTGCAGCACTTCGCTCTAAATTTGCTTCAGGTGAAGAGCCAACAATCTATAACATTGGTGGACCACAGGACGTAGCAGACTGGAACGATAGTTTAGCTGATCTTTCAGATACAGCAGCGGCTGGTGTTGCATTAGAAGGAACTCTTGACGGAGTTACTAAGGATGACAAAGTATTAGGACTTCCTTTTAACCAAGAAGGATATGGTCTGATTTACAATACAGCAGTATTTGAAGAAGCTGGGATTAATCCAGATGAAATTACTACATTAGCTGCTTTAGAAGATGCAGTTAAAACATTAGATAGCAAGAAGGATGAATTAGGTTTAGATGCAGTATTTGCGTTACCAGGAAAAGAAAAATGGGTAACAGGTTTACATCTTTCAAACACATTCTTATCTCCAGAATTTGATGGTAATGTACTAGAAACTTTTGATTCTAGTTCAGTAGAATTTGAATATGGTGATGCATTTAAGAAAGTGTTAGATCTACAAAATGAGTATTCTGTTCAACCAACTGTAAGCTTAGACTATGCAATGCAAGTAGAAGAATTATTCTCAACAGGCCGAGTAGCAATGATTCAACAAGGTAACTGGGTATATGGTTCTATCGCAGGTATTGATGAAGAGCTTGCGAACAACGGTGTAAGTATTTTACCAATTCCGGTAGAAGGCTATAAAGAAGACTCAATTCCAGTAGGTATTCCAATGTACTGGGCTGTAAATAGCAATAAAGACGATGCAGAAGTAAAAGCAGCTAAGGACTTCTTAGATTGGTTATATACGTCTGAAGAAGGTAAAACAACAGTATTAGAAGACTTTAAATTTATTCCTGCTTATGAAGGATTTGACGCTACGAAGGTTTCTGATCCACTAGGAAAAGCAGTATATGAGTATTCAACAGAAGGAAGAACAATTCCTTGGGTATTCATGGGTTATCCAACTGGTTGGGGAGAGCAACAACTTGGTACGAATATCCAAAAATATATTAGCGGCGAAATGAGCTGGGATGACCTTGTGAAGGAATCTAAAGCTTCGTGGGAAGACACAAGAAAATAATAGATAGATAAAAAAATAGAAAACAAGGCACACAAGTTGCTTTGTTTTCTAGTTTTATAACAAGAAAAGCGGAGGCGAGTGTATAGCGACGTACAGACTGAGGCCTACACGATGTAGGTCACACAGACGTTGCCACAGGACGTGGCGAACTTAGTCTGTGTTCCTTATGGAGATAAAGGAAACACGGTGAGCAAAGCGAGCCGATGTTGAGCTTATCGTACGGAGGGCGAGGGAAGTCTCGCTAGTCGCTACGAGCCGGAGCTAGACAAAATAGAAAAGCGGAGGCGAGTGTGTGCCTCCTTCCCTATTAAGAAAGTTTCGGGATTTCGATTAATTGGAGGTATTATACTATGCGAAACCGGAATCTATGGTATTGGTTATTTCTAGCCCCAACCCTGTTAGCACTTGGAGTTGTTGTAATCACACCATTAATTTTTGGAACCTATTACTCTTTTACAAACTGGAATGGAATTAAGATTACCGAGTTTGTAGGACTAGAACATTATCAGAAGTTAATACAAGATCAAGAATTCAGAGATTCATTATGGTTCACTATTAAGTTCTCTGTCATATCTATCTTCCTTATTAACTTTTTTGGACTTTCATTAGCTTTACTCGTTACACAAAAGTTAAAGACAAATAATATTTTACGTACAATCTTTTTCATGCCGAATTTAATTGGCGGACTTATTCTTGGGTTCATTTGGCAATTTATCTTCATGAAGGTATTTGCGAGCATCGGAGACTTGACTGGTATTATGGCTTTCAAAGGCTGGTTATCAACGGACACAACAGGTTTCTGGGCACTAGTCATTCTCATGAGTTGGCAAATGGCTGGTTATATCATGATTATTTATATTTCTTATTTAGAAAGTGTTCCACAAGAGCTACTAGAAGCTGCTGAAATTGATGGTGCAAATAGCTTCCAACGTTTTAAGAATATTACATTTCCACTTGTTGCGCCTGCATTTACTGTAAGTTTATTCCTTACATTATCAAACACATTTAAGCTGTATGACCAAAACCTGTCATTAACAGGTGGAGGACCTTATAACTCAACACAAATGGTAGCGATGGAAATTTTTAAAACAGCATTCTCAGAAAACAATTATGCGTACGGACAAGCAAAAGCGATTATTTTCTTCTTAATCGTAGCAGCTATTTCCTTAACACAGGTTTACATTAATAAGAAACGGGAGGTCGAAATGTAATGAAAAGCAAAAAAAGAAAATTATACTTGCTTGAAATTCTAGGCATTGTACTTGGATTACTATGGCTCTCCCCTTTCTATTTGATGATTGTAAACTCATTTAAAACGAAGAGAGAAATTTTTACTGATACGTTAAAGCTTCCAGATGTATTTACCTTTGATAACTATGTTCAGGCTTTTGTAGAACTAGATTTTATTCGAACATTCTTTAATTCCGTTCTTATTAGTGTACTTGGTGTTGCCGTTATCGTTATTTTTTCATCAATGGCAGCATACGCATTGAACCGCAGAAAAGGTAAGGCTAGTGGATTCATTTTCTTCCTATTTATTGCAGCGATGCTTATTCCGTTCCAATCGGTTATGATTCCACTTGTTTCCCTTTTTGGAAAAATGGAACTGTTAAATCGTTTTGGTATTATCATTATGTATCTTGGCTTTGGTAGTAGTTTATCGATCTTCTTATATCACGGTTCATTACAAGGAATCTCAAAATCTTTAGATGAAGCGGCAACCATTGATGGTGCAAATCGTTGGCAAGTGTTTTGGCATGTTATTTTCCCAATGTTGAAGCCTATCTCAGTAACAGTGGCGATCCTAAATATTATTTGGATCTGGAATGACTACTTATTACCTTCACTTGTTATCAACCAAGAGGGAATGCATACGATTCCGTTGAAGATGTTCTTCTTCTTTGGTCAATATACAAAGCAATGGCATCTAGCATTAGCTGGATTAACGATTGCCATTATTCCAGTGATTCTAGTTTACTTCTTCCTGCAAAAACATATCATTAAAGGAATTGCAGAAGGATCTGTTAAATAAATTTGGATAATCAAGGAGACTTGCTCCTTTTATATAAAGATAAGATTCGATATCTAGCTCCAGGCGCCATCGGCTCTAGGGTCTAAGCCAATCGCTTCGGAAGGTAAAATGCACCTTCTCCTCAGCGCTCGTCTTATGCTTGTCACCGGTAGGACGGCGCCTTGCGCTTTTATTAAATGGAGGGTATGTATGGCTATTACAATTAAAGATGTAGCAAAAGAGGCAAATGTATCACCTTCCACTGTCTCCAGGGTCATCGCGGACAACCCTCGAATTAGCGAGGAAACAAAAAGAAGAGTACGAGAAGCGATGGAAAAGCTCGGGTATCATCCCAATTTTCAAGCAAGAAGCCTAGCTGTTAAAAGTACAGCAACAATTGGTGTTGTGATGCCTTTTTCAGCTTCACAGGTGCTTCAAGACCCCTTCTTCCCAGAAGTAATTAGAGGTATTAGTGTACAGGCGAGAGAGCATAAATATGGTTTGTATCTTTCGACAGCTGGCACAGAGGATGAAATTTTTGAGGAAGTTGTTGGAATGGTTCAGGGGAAACGTGTGGACGGCTTGATCTTGTTATATTCACGTACAGATGATCGACTAATAAAGTATTTGTCAGAAGTTGATTTCCCATTTACGGTAATAGGTCGTCCTTTTGTAGGTGCGGAACGTGTGACACATGTTGATAACGACAATATATACATCACAAAGGTTGTTACAGAGTACTTACTTCAATTAGGACATACAAAAATTGCGTTTGTTGGTGTTAACTTCGACTTTGTGTTTACAATTGACCGACTTGAGGGTTATAAGCAAGCTTTGAAAGAAGCTGGAGTTCCTTTTAGAGAGGACTATATTCTTCATAAAAGCATGTTGGATGAAGGCAATAAGGCGATAATCTCTTACTTAGCATCTGTTGAACCTCCAACAGCATTAGTTTGTGCAGATGATTTTATTGCGATTGAGCTAATGAGTCATTTTGAAGCCATGAATATTAGGGTGCCAGAGGATGTTTCAATTGTAAGCTTCAACAACGTGCTACTTGCAGAATATTCAAAGCCTCCCCTCACTTCAGTTGATATTGATATTTTTCAACTGGGGTTCGAAGGAGCAAAGTGTTTACTTGAAAAAATTAAAGACCCCAGCGTATTACCTAAACGAATTACGATTCCTGCAAAACTGATTGAACGAAAATCAAGTGCAAGGATTAAATAATAGACATTATCAAAATACGTGTTCAAAGAGGAAGTCTGAAAGGACCGAGCGGTACTCTGTGTCATTTCATCTGACTTATCGAACACCATCTAGAAAGTGAGTTAATGGGAAATGGAAAACAAAACATGGTGGAAAGAAAGTGTTGTGTATCAAATTTACCCAAGAAGCTTTAAAGATACAAACGGCGATGGAATCGGTGATTTAAAAGGTATCATAGAAAAATTAGACTATGTAAAAGAACTCGGTGTTGATGTCATATGGCTTTCCCCTGTCTATGAGTCCCCTAATGATGATAACGGGTATGATATAAGCAATTATCGTCAGATCATGAAGGAATTTGGAACAATGGCGGATTGGGACGAGCTACTGAACCAAATGCATGACAGAGGCATGAAGCTAATGATGGATTTGGTTGTAAACCATTCATCAGATGAACATGAGTGGTTCAAGCAATCGAGACAATCTAAAGATAATCCATACCGTGACTATTATATTTGGCGCCCGGCCCGAGATGGGAAGGAACCGAATAATTGGGAATCCATTTTTAGTGGGTCGGCATGGCAGTACGATGAGCAGACGGAAGAATATTACTTACATTTATTTAGTAAAAAACAGCCTGATTTGAATTGGGAAAATCCGAAGGTGCGTGAAGAGGTTTACGATCTGATGACCTTCTGGCTTGAAAAAGGAATCGATGGCTTCCGTATGGATGTTATCAACATGATTTCAAAGGCACAAGGTTTACCAGACGGAGAACCTCATGAAGGGAAAAATTTCGTTTCGGGTGCTGACCACTACATGAATGGTCCACGTATCCACGAATTTCTTCAAGAAATGAATAAGAAGGTACTTTCTAAATACGATATTATGACAGTCGGTGAAATGCCAGGTGTCGATACGAATGAGGCACAAGCTTATACAGGTGCAGCTCGAAATGAGCTTAACATGGTATTTCAGTTCGAACATATGGATTTAGATTCAGGTCCGACAGAAAAATGGGATGTACGTCCGTTGAGCCTGCTTGATTTGAAGAACACATTTACGAAATGGCAAAAAGGACTAGAAGATAATGGCTGGAACAGTTTGTATTTGAATAATCACGATCAACCAAGAATGGTATCACGCTTTGGAGATGATGGTGAATATTGGCTTCAATCCGCCAAGATGCTGGCAACATTCTTGCATATGTTGAAAGGGACGCCATATATATATCAAGGTGAAGAACTTGGGATGACGAATGTTCATTTCAATTCAATCGAAGAATACAAGGATATCGAAACTCTGAATATGTATAAGGAAAAAGTAGAATCAGGCATGGAACCTCAACAAATCATGCAGTCCATTTATAAAAAAGGAAGAGACAATGCGAGAACTCCTATGCAATGGGATGACAGTGAAAATGCAGGGTTCACGACGGGAACACCTTGGCTACAGGTAAATCCGAATTATAAACAAATTCATGCTGCGCAACAGGTTCATGATCCTTCATCTATTTATCAGTATTACAAGAAGTTGATTGAACTTAGAAAACAGCATGAAATCGTAGTCTATGGGTCCTATGACCTCCTTTTACCAGATCATCCTACGATTTATTCGTATACTAGAATATTAGGTAATGAAAAGCTACTCGTTGTTTTAAACTTTTCAAAAGAGACGTCATTATTTGAGCTTCCATCAGAAATTACGTATAGCTCAAAGGAATTGTTTATCAGCAATTACGATGTGAATATAGATGAGTCAATTGAAAAAATAACATTAAAACCATATGAAGCGCGGGTTTATCGGTTAACTCTATCGTAACCATGGATTTGACATAGCAAACAAGAGAAATGAGGATACAAAATGAAGCAAGCATGGTGGAAGGAAGCTGTCGCTTATCAAATTTATCCAAGAAGCTTTATGGATTCAAATGGAGATGGCATCGGTGATCTACAAGGGATTATCTCAAAATTAGATTATGTGAAAGACCTAGGGATCGATGTCATTTGGATTTGCCCTGTTTATAAATCTCCGAATGATGATAACGGGTATGATATAAGTGATTATCAAGATATCATGGCTGACTTTGGCACGATGGCCGATTTTGATGAGCTTTTAAAGGAAACGCATAAACGCGGAATGAAATTGATTATTGATTTGGTTATTAATCATACAAGTGACGAGCACCCATGGTTTGTCGAGTCACGTTCCTCCAAGGACAACGCAAAGCGGGATTGGTATATTTGGTGTGACGGCAAAGATGGAAAGGCACCGAATAACTGGGAGAGTATTTTTAGTGGACCTGCTTGGGAATATGATGAAGCAACGAAGCAGTATTACATGCATATCTTCTCAACAAAGCAGCCTGATCTTAATTGGGAAAACAAAGAGGTTCGCAAAGAATTATATGGCATGATTAATTGGTGGCTCGACAAAGGAATTGATGGATTCCGAGTTGATGCAATAAGTCATATTAAAAAGCTTCCAGGATTCCCCGACCTGCCAAATCCAAACGGATTAAAATATGTTCCGTCCTTTGATGGACATATGAATCGGCCAGGAATCCAAGAGTTCTTACAGGAATTAAAAGAAGAAACCTTTGCGAAATATGACATCATGACCGTTGGTGAAGCAAATGGTGTGAGCGTTAACGATGCCGAAGAATGGGTTGGCGAGGAGCAAGGGAAATTTAATATGGTATTTCAGTTTGAACATTTAGGACTGTGGGATGAAGCAAAGAATGAGCTAGACCTGCTAGGTCTTAAAAAAGTATTTACAAGATGGCAAAAAGGCCTAGAAAACAAAGGTTGGAATGCCTTGTTTATTGAGAACCATGATAAGGCTCGTGTGGTTTCAACTTGGGGGAATGATAAAGAGTATTGGATGGAAAGTGCAACGGCTCTTGGCACAATGTACTTTTTCATGCAAGGCACTCCATTCATCTACCAGGGGCAAGAATTGGGTATGACAAATGTTCAATTTCAATCTATTGACGAGTACGACGATGTTGCTACAAAAAATCTCTATAAGGAGAAGCGTAGCGAAGGTATTTCGCATGAAGACATTATGGAGAATATCTGGGCAACCAGTCGTGATAATTCGAGAACGCCGATGCAATGGTCAGATGAGGCCAATGCTGGCTTTACAACGGGAACCCCGTGGATTGGGGTTAACCCAAATTATGTAGATATCAATGTTGAAAAACAAAAGCAGGATCAACATTCTGTTCTCCATTTTTATAAGAAAATGATTGAGCTAAAAAAGGAAAACAAGGTGTTCACTTACGGGACGTATGATCTGCTAGTAGAGGAAGATCCGCAGTTATTTGTTTATACACGGACAATGGAGTCGGATAAGGTGATTGTGGTTGCTAATCTTTCATCAGAAAAAGCAGTCTGCCATCTTTCCGAGGTAGAGTTTAAGCAAGAAGGACTGTTACTATCCAATTACAGTGTAAGCACTCATGATCAATTAGATAAAATAGAATTACAACCATATGAAGCACGAGTATATCGTTTGGTATAAAATAGCCCCCTAAGATTGAATGATCATCTATCTTAGGGGTAATTTTATTTCGTTAGCTTATTTGTTATCCTTCTCTCCTACTTCATTTCCTGTTGTATACTCATAGCTTGCCTCATAGCCTGATTCTCTTGCTTTTGGGCCTTTTGCCACTTTATATTGACTATGGTTGGCTTGCCCCACGCGATTTTTGTTTTCAGTCATGGAAGTCCCCTCCTTTATTGTCTTTTGTTTAAATTTTCTTGAGCCATTCGAATCATTTCTTTGACCATGTTGCCCCCGATATTTCCTCCTACCTTTCCGGCCTGTTTTGAAGTGAGATTTCCGTTATATTCGTCATTTAATGGAATTCCTAATTCTTTTGCAACCTCATATTTTACGCCATCAGGGTTGGACGAGTCCGTCTTAAACCCCTGTTTTTTCATTACATCCGCTTTTAACTTGTCTAGTCCTTCTCTTGCTTCTGGGATTAATGGTCGACGTTTCCTTCTAGCCATGATGTTAACTCTCCTTTTTATAGCTATTTTTTATACTATTCCCCTAAAAAAAATCATTTACTAGAATAAAAAATTCAATATACGGTAAAACTTGGTAGTAGATAAAATTTTTTAGGTAAATTAAGGATTTTTTAGTTTGAAATGCTTGTTTTTTGGCTAATCTAGTGATGTAATAGCTTATACCACCAGTTTAATAGGGTGAATTAAGATGATTTTGAAGCTAAATCTTGCGAACCTATGAAAAAAGTGGTAAAAAGAATATGTGCTTAATTGGAGAGGAGAAATTAACTATGAACAAAACAGAATTAATCAGCGCTGTTGCTGAAAGTGCAGAACTATCAAAAAAGGATGCTACAAAAGCTGTAGACGCAGTATTTGAAGCAGTTCAAGACGCTTTAAGCAGCGGAGATAAAGTACAATTAATCGGTTTCGGAAACTTCGAAGTTCGTGAGCGTGCAGCTCGTAAAGGTCGTAACCCACAAACTGGTGAAGAAATCGAAATCGCAGCTAGCAAAGTACCTGCTTTCAAACCAGGTAAAGCTCTTAAAGACGCAGTTGCTGGTAAATAATACATAAGCCTGCGTAAATCCCCTTCAGAGTAGATCTGAGGGGTTTTTTCATGTAGTTTGACCCTAGGGCTTGTAAAAGGCTAAACGCTTTAATATAAGGCTTTATACGGTGTATTGCTAGATTGTCAAAATGAGAGTTTGACGCCCCATCTATCTCGTGTAAAAATAGTAGTATCGATCAGAAAAAGGTAGTGAGGGTATGCAAACGAGAATTAATTGCATAAAATGCAAGCATTTCTATACAACGTGGGATTCGAAGTTCCCTCGAGGCTGTCGTGCATTTAATTTTAAAACACAAGCAATGCCTTCTGTGACGGTATTTAGATCCTCTGGTGCCCATTGTTTGAAATATGAGGAGAAGCCTGCGAAAACTCATACGCAAACTACTTATACTAGAGACATTCGCGTATAAGGACATGTGGCGAATTAAAGCATATGGAGTGAATAGAGTGAATATATCTGTAACTAAGATATTAGATAAAATGCAACTAGAGCTGCAAACAGCAAAAACTGAAGCGAATGAACAAAAAGTCAGAGAACGCCTTCTGGCAATCCGGACGTTATGTGACCTTGTTTTGGATGAAGCCCCTACGGCTTCAAAGCCGAGAAGGATCGAAGCAATTCCGGTACAACCACCCTCTGCCTTACCAACCGCTACGATTACCAATGCTAGTAAATTAAAAGAAGAAGATGCAAACGGAGACTCTCTATTTGATTTTTAACTGGGGTCTCCCTTTTTTTATGGTTGTGTCCGATAATTGCAGAGTTGAGTCCCATATCCAATTTGATTTGTCCCATAAATGGAAAGGTATGTCCCATTTCTTTCTTTATATGTCCCATGTATGTAAAAGTGTGTCCCATTTCCTCAAAACTAGGTACGCATAATCAAAAAAGAACCCCCAAGAACGCTACACTTGGAGGTTGTGGAGAAATTTTTCTCTTTTTTTATATAGTTCATGTGCTATTTCAATAGTGCAACGCTCAAAACGAATTGTTCCACCAGGAGGCAGTTGGGCAATTTTAAAAAAGTCAACGGTTATTATCGTCGCAATACGTGGATAGCCGCCAGTCGTTTGCCGGTCGGCCAACAGAACAATAGGCTCTCCGTTACTAGGCACTTGAATGCCTCCAAGCGGGATGGCGTCTGAGGCGATTTCTGACTTTCCGCTATGTACCAAAGGTTTTGTCCCCTTTATCCGGTACCCCATTCGGTCACCTTGGATCGCCCGGAAGGTACTTGAAAAAAACTGAATCATGGAGTCTTCTGTAAAGTAATGCTCGTGTGGCCCCGGTATCGCTCGAATTGAGACATCTTTTGAATAGATTGGTATGAAGTCACGAGAAAGCCCTACCCGTTTTTGAGGATTTGTTACAAACCCATATAAGATATCTCCGTCTTTTATCTCCGTACCAAGCTTAGCTTTTGCATAATATGATTTACTTCCAAGTACTTCTTCAGCTACATAACCACCAGCAACCGCTATGTACGCTCGCATGCCTGATACAGGCTTTCCAAATGATAGGATGTCCCCTTTCCTCATAACAAAGGATTTCCATAATGGTGCTGGGTTTCCGTTTACAGTCAACGTTAAGTCTGCCCCACAAACCGCAATCATGATTGCTTCAGCCTCTACCCTCATTGTTGGACCAAGCGTGGTTACTTCCAGGGTCACTTCACCCCTATGGTTCCCAACTAAGATATTTGCTAGCTGTGCCGCATACGAATCCATCGCTCCACTTGTAACGACTCCAAACTGCTGATGCCCATATCGTCCGAGGTCTTGGAAGGTTGTATAGAGTCCTTTTTTTAGGATTGTAAAAAGTGGTTTTGCCATCTCTATCACCTAATTGCCTTAATCGTAATGCCTTCATTGGTTAGTGCGTCTCGTAATTCTTTTACAAATTGGAGAGCATGGCTGCTATCACCATGAACGCAAATCGAATCCGCTTTTATTGGGATAATCTCTCCCGTAACAGTTTGGACACTTTGTTCTTTTATCATTTGAAGGACTTGGTTAATAGCATCGTCACTGTTTTGAATCAGAGCGTTAGGCTGTGTGCGCGGTGTCAGTGTACCGTTAGGTTGATAGGTACGATCAGCAAACACCTCTGAAACAGTTTTGATACCGTATTTTTCTCCAGCTTCAATTAGTTTGCTTCCAGATAATCCGTATAACAAAAGAGTTTTGTCATAGGTATAAATAGCCTTAGCGATTGCGTCCGCTATAGTGCTATCCACTGCAGCCATGTTGTAGAGGGCTCCATGAGGTTTGACATGAGATAGGGTTACATGATTCACCTGACAAAAAGCGGCGAGTGCTCCAATTTGATAGAGAACCAGATCGTACACATCTGATGGAGATACGGCCATGATTCTTCTTCCAAACCCAACGAGGTCTTGAAAGCCTGGATGGGCACCGATAGCTACGCCGTATGCTTTAGCAAGCTGTACGGTTTGTATCATTACGTGTGGGTCACCTGCGTGAAAACCACAGGCAATATTGGCGCTAGATATATGTGACAAAACCTGCTTGTCATTTCCTATTTGATAGGCACCGAAGCTTTCTCCGAGATCGCTATTCAAATCTATTGTTTTCAACTTCTACCACCTCAACTTGATATCGATTGTCTTTTACTAGATTTTCAATTTCATAAAATTCATTAGAGGAAATGGGAATAAATCTCAAGTAGTCCCCTGCCCTGAGTAAAAATGGATTTCGTTTTACTGGGTCAAATAAAGGTATGGGAGTTCGTCCAAGTAGGTTCCATCCTCCTGGAGATTCTAGCGGATATACCCCTGTTTGATCCCCGCCAATTCCAACAGCTCCTTTTGGAACGACAAGTCTTGGACTCGAGAGACGTGGCGTATGAATCCGATTAGAAAGCCCCTTTAAATATGGAAAACCTGGGAGAAAGCCAATCATATAGATAAGATAGTCCATGCTACTATGGATGGTAACAACCTCTTCGGTTGTAAGGTTGTTGCTGGTAGCTACATGTTCAAGATCTTCACCCCATTCTCCACCATAACAGGTAGGCAGGAGGATAACTTTCCTTGAAGAAGAGATACCTTCCAACGGAACTTCTTTACAAACTTCGGTAATTATTTGAGTAAGCTCCTGATAGGTTGTAAGAATAGGATTATAGTAAACTGTGATGGATTGGTAGGATGGTACGAGCTCGGTAATCCCAAATATGTGCTTTTTTTCAATTTGTTTTGTTGTTTGTTGGATACGCCTTTGCAGGGTGTCGGAAGCTGGAAGATGATAGTATACTTGCAAAGCCATATCTCCAACAGGAAGAATGTCAAAATCCATAATAAACACCCTCACTTAAAGAGTCTTACTACTATCTTATAATGAATATGCTAAAATAAAAGAGGAAATTTGAAAAAGGTAGGAGAACAAAATGAAACTATTTTTAATACTAGGGGCTATTCATGCATTTTTAGCTGTAGCACTAGGTGCCTTTGGAGCTCATGGATTAGAGGGGAAAATTAGTGAAAAGTATTTGAAAACCTGGAATACAGCAGTTCAATATCAAATGTTTCACGCAATTGGTCTATTTATCGTAGCTTTCTTATCAGACAAGCTCGCACAAACGAATCTCATCATTACTGCTGGGTGGAGCCTATTTATTGGTATTCTTTTATTCTCGGGAAGCTTGTACGTGTTAAGTGTAACCGGAATAAAAGTCCTCGGTGCCATCACACCGCTTGGTGGAGTAGCCTTTTTAGTAGGCTGGGTCTTACTTATAGTGGCGGCAGTAAAACATCTTTAATAACTCAAAAAGGAGTGCCCGGGAGCACTCCTTTTCTTAGTTTGGTAAATGATTGGATTAGCGGGTCGGCATCCAGTTGCAGCGCTTTTGTACTTATCTTGGCGGGTAATTTGCCATCCCCATTCCTGCTCCGAATGGATATTGATACTCTAACTCCTCATCAAATGTTACGTATTGTAAGAAGACCATGAGAAGTAGATAACGCATACCTGTTTGTGGGTCGCTTAAAATAATGTGGTCACGACCAGCAGCTTCAATCAAACCTTTAAATACTTTAGCTTGAGACCCACTGTCAAAGCCCATATAAACAGTAGCGAGTTTCCCTTTGTTCAAACGAAGTATGTTTTCAATATACGATTCTTCTATCGGAAGCATTCCTGGTACTTGATCTGCTACACCTTGTTGTGGAAATTGCTGTGTTGGCATAGGAGGAACCTGTAAGCCTCCTTGTTGGCCTTGTTGTTGGTATGGGTACCCATATCCAAATTGACTTGGATCCATATAGCCTCCATATTGGCCATAGCTTTGCTGTGGATTATAGCCGTAAGCTGCATATGGATTTTGGTTCTGCATTGCCTCTCTTTGATTATCTTTACTCAATGTAAGCCCTCCTCAGATTGTATATGTTTAAAGCTAATCAAAAACATAGAAAACTAGAAAACATCCGGGCAATCCTCTCGTGTAGGCTGGTAGAAACAGTGAGCTTTAAACCTTCCGACGTTCCACTGATTGTACCATTGTGCTGGACATTCTCCAGGTGGTTCAAAAAACCACAAAGAAAATCTCGCGGGTTGAAATCGTTCTCCTCTAAGTACCCTTCGTGCCAGTTCAATCTCAACGGGACGTGCTGCCTGGTAAAAATAGCCCTTTTGGGTTGCCTCAAACCCACCCGGACTTTGAAAGACCATTTTTCGGATAGTGTTAATGTCTTTAAAGTCAAGGCAACGAGCCCTTGCACGATTTACTCCAACATTCCCTACTAAAAGCATTCCTTGCCTACCTTCACCTTCTGCTTCAGCCCGTAACAGCCTTGCAAGAAGTTTTACATCTTCCTCTGTGTGCGCTACGACTGCCATTTTTTCACCTCACTTACAAAAAAGAGAATGATAAAGACTCTTTACTAACGTATTGATAAGGTGAAAAATGGGTTCCTACTTTTTGCGTATTTTTTGGGATATCTGATTAGAACTTCTGGTGGATATGTTTTGAGGATTCATCACTAGCAATTGTATGAGCGAGGGATTTGGAATATGAATAGGGATTAAAAAAAAGACCGCCTCTTCTATAAAGAGCGATCCTATTCTATGTTATAAAGAAGAAGACAAGGCCATAAACTTTGTTTAGTCAGACTATTGACAAACGCTCGCATACTGCGTTGCTTGCTGCTCTCATACACTCATGAAGGCTACTTCTATTCGCGTCTTCGACCGGCTTCGCGCCTTGTCTGACAAACGTTTTCAAGACAGTCTGTGGAAGTGTTTTATATGTAGACTTCCTTTGGAAAAACAAGTAGACAAAGCCATAAGACTTTGTCTGCTTGTGGATGAAGTTATTTAGTTCACATGTAAAAATTGCGGTACTTTTTCTTCCGTTAAGATGTTACCTACAAAGAATGCTCCAAATTCTCCGTAGCGTGCACTCACTTCATCAAAACGCATTTCATATACAAGTTTTTTGAATTGGAGAACATCGTCAGAGAATAAAGTCACGCCCCACTCGTAATCATCAAAGCCGACAGAACCGGAGATGATTTGCTTTACCTTCCCCGCATATTGACGACCAATCATTCCGTGGCTACGCATAAGTTCTCTACGCTCATCCATTGAAAGCATGTACCAGTTGTCATCACCTTGGCGACGCTTGTCCATCGGATAGAAGCATACATATTGGTTTTTCGGTAAAATTGGGTACAAGCGAGCCCGCACATGAGGGTTTTGATATGGATCCTCGTCACTGCCCCCTGCAATATAATTACTTAATTCAACAACAGACACATATGAATGAGCAGGAATCGTGTATTCTGCAAGTGTAGTCTTATTAAATTCTGTTTCAATTTCATTTAATTCTTCCATTGTTGGACGAAGAATCATCATCATAAAATCAGCCTTTTGGCCAACAATTGTGTATAAAGCATGACTGCCTTGATTTTCACTTTGTGTTTTATTCCATTTCTCAACTAGGCCAAGAAATTCATTTATTGCTGCTTGGCGCTCATCACTTGAAAGAGTTTTCCAAGAAGTCCAATCAACTGTGCGGAAATCATGTAGGCAATACCAACCATCAAGTGTTTGTGCTGCTTCAGCCATAACTATCACTCCTATAATTACGTATATAATATGTATTGAACTGTATTCAACCACTACTATACCATAGTTTTCCCTATAGCCAACTGTATAAACCCTAGACAATTCTGTGAACAAAGAGTTACGTTTAGGAGACCCTATTTATGTGCGTAAAAAAGATTTTAAACCTCTATCTTGACGAATAAACGCTCTGTACTTATAATAAGTTCTAATATTTTAATAATTATACGAAAGCGATGAAAGGAATTAGTATATCTCGTTCATGTGCAAAGAGAGTGGAACCCATAGGCTGAAAGGTTCTCGCCGCCTCTGAGAGATAGAACCTGTCCTTGAGCAGTTAGCAAAAACTAACCGAACCCCCTCGTTACCGGGTAAAGAGTGGCACCCTTACATAAGGTGTGTCAAAAAGGTGGTACCACGGATATAACACTTCCGTCCTTTACAGGATGGAGGTGTTTTTTATTTATAGAGGATGTTCAAAGAGTTATCAAATGATAAGCTTCGAATCTCGGCGTCACTTGTCCTCTACAGTCCACGCGTATTAAAACCATACGCCCCGGTCCTCGAGGCTGTGCTTCCTTAATCTTCTCGCTTCTGATTCGTCGCCCTTTTGAACACGCACTAATAGAAGAAACGTTTGTTTATCACAATAGGATAGGAGGGATTGTCATGGCTAAGCAGAGAATTGTTATAAAAATAGGAAGTAGTTCATTAACGAATTCACATGGTGGTCTTTCTAAGGAAAAAATAGCGGAACATGTTGCTGCCATTTCTAAATTGAAAAAGGATGGCAATGATGTCATTCTGATTTCATCAGGGGCTGTTGCGGCAGGATTTACTGTACTAGGGTATCAAACAAGACCTGTAACTATTTCTGGAAAACAGGCAGCGGCAGCAGTAGGACAGGGATTACTGATGCAAAGCTACTTTGAGCAATTTCAGAAGGAAGGGATTGTATCTGCGCAGCTATTGCTAACTCGTCATGATTTTTCTCAACAAGAACAATACAATAATGCATACTCAACGCTATCTGAACTGTTAAAGCGTGGCGTCATCCCAATTATTAATGAAAATGATTCAGTCGTTGTTGATGAACTAACCTTTGGTGACAATGATATGCTCTCTGCGTTAGTGAGTGGCCTTGTCCATGCGGATTCACTTATCATACTAACCGATATAAACGGTCTGTATGATGGAAACCCTCACCAGAATGCGCAAGCAAAACGATATAATTTCTTACCCAAAATTACGGAAGAGCTTCTTGCGATTGCGAGGGGTTCCGGTTCGAAGGTTGGAACAGGCGGAATGCGCTCAAAACTAGAAGCAGCAAAGACAGCAACCTCGTTCGGAGTTAAGATATTTATCGGAAAAGGGGAAGGACCGGATAAATTAGTGGATATTGTTTCTGGTAAAGGTGATGGAACCTACATTGGATATCCAACTCAGACTTCACTTAAAAATAAAAAACAATGGATCGGGATTCATTCAGAAGTTGCGGGTCAAGTAATCATTGATAAAGGCGCCGAACATGCTGTGATCCTACATGGGAAGAGCCTATTGCCAGCGGGTGTGAAAAAGGTAGCAGGATATTTCAAGTCTGGTGATGTTGTGGAAGTGTTGAATGAAGATGAAAAGCTGATTGGAAAAGGTCAAATAAACTACTCGTTTGACGAGCTTGAAAAAATAAAAGGGTTATCTAGTGACATAGCAAAGGTACAGACTACCTCCAATAAAGCGGAAGTCATTCATCGAGACAATTGGGTAACTCTGACAAAGGAGAGGGAATTGAAATGAGTGAATTACTACAAAAAGCAAAGCTGGCTAGCGATGTGGCGACCCAATTGGGGTTATGTACGACTGAGCAAAAAAATGAGGCATTAAACCGAATTGCCTCACAATTACTACAGGAAACAGACTTTATTTTATCCGAGAACGAAAAGGATTTGGCAGCTGGAAGAGAAAAGGGTATGAGTGATAATCTACTTGATCGCCTTAGACTAACAGAAGAACGAATTGAGGACATGGCAGTAGGAGTTCGTCAGGTGGTTGAATTACCAGACCCAATTGGTGAAGTATTAGAGGGATGGGACCGTCCAAATGGATTGCAAATCGAGAAGGTTCGTGTTCCACTTGGTGTTGTTGGGATGATTTATGAAGCAAGACCTAATGTGACAGTAGATGCTTCCACACTTTGCTTAAAAACTGGTAATGCAGTCCTATTACGTGGGAGTTCATCTGCCATTCATTCAAATAAAGCAATCGTAGCGGTGATTCATCGCGCTCTTGAAACATCGGAAGTACCAAGTGAAGCTGTTCAATTACTAGAAGATACGAGTAGAGAAACGGCATCGCAAATGTTTAAACTCACTGAATATCTGGATGTTCTTATTCCACGAGGTGGAGCAAGTTTAATCCAAAATGTGGTGAACAATGCTTCTGTACCAGTACTCGAAACAGGTGTTGGGAACTGTCATATATATATTGATGAAAGTGCACAAAGAGATATGGCAGTGGCGATTGCTGTTAATGCAAAAACACAACGACCATCCGTTTGTAACGCTGCAGAGACGATTCTTGTTCATCAGGGCTGGGCGGAAAAGCATTTTGATGTACTGATTCAAACATTAAAGGACAAGAATGTTGAAATTCGTGCGAACGAAGCAGCAAGGGCATTAGATCATACATTATTACAGGCAACAGAAGAAGATTGGGAAACAGAGTACCTGACTCTAACAGTTGCGCTTAAAGTCGTCCCTGATTTAGAAGAAGCTATCTCACATATTCAAACTTATAGCTCAAAACATTCGGAAGCCATCGTTACAGAAAGGGAAGAAAATGTGTTAGCGTTTTTCAACCAAGTTGATGCAGCTGCACTTTATCACAATGCGTCAACACGCTTTACGGATGGGTTTGAATTCGGGTTTGGTGCTGAGATCGGGATTAGTACGCAAAAGCTACATGCACGTGGGCCGATGGGATTACCTGCACTTACCTCAACGAAATTTATAATCCGTGGAAACGGCCAAATAAGAGAATAAAACGGTGGGGTACAATAAGGGGGCGTAAAAGCTCTCTTTTTTTGCGTTATAAACCTGTGTTTGTGTAAGGCTGTGAGTAATTTAGTACGTTGTTGGGGAAAATTTAGGGTAGTGTCATAATACTGTCACAGAATTTTTAATGCATTTTGGTTTTAAATTTGTGAAAAGTGCCGTATCCTTATGGATGGCAATCAAGGTATGCGGGATAAAATACCCCTTCTTTTGATGATTACATAATTAATTGCATTGGTATTATTCAATGCACAACAGTCTAGGAGGATGTAAAGTGAGCGATTTATTTTCAGAATTAAAACAAAAGGTAACTGGAAAAGACCTAAAAGTTGTTTTTCCAGAAGGACTAGATGAGCGAATTTTAACCGCTGTAAGCCGTTTGGCAAGCGAAAAGGTACTCGTACCAATTGTGGTTGGCGAGAAAGCTGCAGTTGAAAGCAAGGCGAATGAACTAGGTGTTTCCCTTGATGGTGTTGAAATTTACGATGCGGCTACCTATCCGGAATTTGACCAATTGGTATCTTCCTTTGTAGAAAGACGTAAAGGCAAGGCGACGGAAGAGGATGCACGCAAGATTCTTCAAGATGAAAACTACTTCGGTACAATGCTTGTCTACACTGGAAAAGCACATGGATTAGTAAGTGGGGCAGCACATTCTACAGCTGATACTGTTCGTCCGGCTCTTCAAATTATTAAAACAAAACAAGGTGTGAAGAAAACATCGGGTGTCTTCATCATGGTGCGTGATGATGAGAAATATGTATTTGCTGATTGTGCGATCAATATTGCGCCAGATAGCCAAGATTTAGCGGAAATTGCAATTGAAAGTGCTCATACAGCAGAGATGTTTGATATTGAGCCAAGAGTTGCAATGCTAAGCTTTTCAACAAAGGGCTCTGCAAAATCTCCTGAAACAGAAAAAGTAGTAGATGCCGTTAAACTTGCAAAAGAAATGGATCCAACTATCGTATTAGATGGAGAATTCCAATTTGACGCTGCATTTGTACCATCTGTTGCAACGAAAAAAGCACCTGATTCCGTGATCAAGGGTGATGCAAATGTATTTGTATTCCCAAGTCTCGAAGCGGGTAATATCGGGTATAAAATTGCCCAACGACTAGGAAATTTTGAGGCAGTAGGTCCCATTTTACAAGGACTAAACCAGCCAGTAAACGACCTTTCACGTGGATGTAACGCAGAGGACGTATACAAACTTGCGCTAATCACAGCAGCACAAGCCCTATAACGTAGAAATGGCCATGCGATGTGCATGGCCATTTTTTTGTGGGACAGAGGGACAGGTTCCCTGACCCAGTCTGCCAATATCTGGTGGGACAGAGTACCTGTCCCCGTGACCCATTATATTCCCCAATCGGATTTCAATATGTCCTTAAGGAACAGGAGTTCTTTTTCCCCGATTTTTTCAGCAATTTTTTTTTCGAGTGTTGCTTTAAGTGCTTCATTTTTTTCGTAACATTCTACTCCAAGAGGAGTTAATTCAATACATTTTTCCTTTTTATTATGTTGAACATTCATTACGTTAACTAAGCCCTTTTGTCGTAGGTTTTTAATGAATTTATGAGTTGCTTGCCTAGTAAAATCAACATTTTTCGATACATAGGCAATGGTAGGTTGCTTTTTATAAATTCGAGACATGATGTACCATTCTGAATTGGAAATCGTGATATCGCTTTGTTCGTTCCATAATACCTCAGCAATTTCCCGAAGTTGAGAATGTCTTTCACTTATTAGGTCAAGTAAGTCTAAGTTTTGTAGTTCCTGGCTCATATTGTCACTTCCATCTTTAATATCGGAACAACTATACATAAAGTATGTATAAATGTCAACCAAGTTGACAATTTGTAATATCTGGGTTATGATAGATTTAGTCAACTGAGTTGACAATCCATTGGATAGGAGCATGATAAATGTTTAGTATTGGGGATTTAGTTATTTATTCAAATATGGGAATTTGCAGAATAGATGACATTTGTGAAAAAACATATTCAGGTACGACTCGCAGCTATTATGTAATACACCCAATTGAAGATAGCACTCTAACTATCCATAACCCGGTAGACAATGACCGAATTAGAATGCAAGGAATTATTAACCGTAGTGAGGCAGAAGAGATTCTTGAATCCTTCAGACTACCCGGTATTCAATGGATTGAAAACGGTACGGATCGGAACAAGGTATATTCGGAAAGAGTAGCGAATGGAAGCCGGATGGAAATAGCAGGGATTATCAATACCCTAATGTGTAAAAAATACGAATTTGAAATAATTGATAAAAAGGTAAGTGAGCATGACCGTAGAATCTTACTTTATGTTCAAAAAATATTGTTCAAAGAGTTAGCGATATCTTTGGATAAGTCTGTTGATGCCATCTCTAAAGAGATCAATCGAATGATTAGTTACAAGATGAGTAAATCTTCACCACATGAAGTAGCAAATATAGTTAACTAAGTAGAGGTGCATCGGAGGATGGAACAAGCGAATACAGTAACAAACACGTACGATGAGAGTCAGATACAGGTACTTGAAGGACTTGAAGCAGTACGAAAGCGCCCCGGTATGTATATAGGAGCAACATCGGCAAAGGGTCTTCATCATCTCGTATGGGAGATTGTTGATAATAGTATTGATGAAGCCCTTGCTGGATACTGTGATGAAATCAATGTGATTATAGAAGAAGACAACAGTATCACAGTAACTGATAATGGCCGTGGAATTCCAGTCGGGAATCATGAAAAAATGGGAAGGCCGGCTGTGGAAGTAATACTAACAGTTCTTCATGCCGGTGGTAAATTTGGTGGCGGAGGCTACAAAGTTTCTGGAGGACTTCATGGTGTAGGTGCTTCGGTTGTAAATGCGCTCTCGAGTGAATTAGAGGTGTTTGTTCACCGTGATGGAAAAGTTCACTATCAACGGTATACAAGAGGTGTTCCACAAGAAGATTTAAAGATAATTGGCGAAACAGATTATACGGGAACGAAAATTCATTTTACACCCGATGATGAAATTTTTACGGAAACCCGCGAATATGAATATGAGGTCCTAGCCAACCGCTTGCGTGAGCTGGCTTTTTTAAATAAGGGGATATCAATCAACATCGAGGACAAACGAGGCGAAGGACGCAAGGATAACTACCACTATGAAGGTGGAATTAAATCTTATGTCGAGCTACTCAACCGTTCGAAGGAGATTATTCTTGATGAGCCGATTTATATGGAGGGCAACCAAGATGGAATTTCTGTTGAAATTGCGATTCAATATAATCAAGGATATGATAGTTTACTGCTTTCCTTTGCGAACAATATCAATACGTATGAAGGCGGTACACATGAGGCTGGTTTTAAAACCGCATTAACCCGGTTGATCAATGATTATTATAAGAAAAGTGGAATTGGGAAAGAGAATGAACCTCATTTTTCTGGAGAGGATGTCAGGGAAGGGATCGTAGCCATTATATCGATTAAACATCCTGAACCTCAATTTGAAGGCCAAACGAAAACAAAGCTTGGAAATTCAGAAGTGCGAACAGTCACAGATTCAGTTTTCTCACGAAAATTTGAAGAGTTTCTATTAGAAAACCCTACACTTGCGAAAAAAATCATAGATAAAATAATTCTCGCATCTAGAGCTCGGATGGCTGCCAAAAAAGCGAGAGAGCTAACAAGACGAAAAAATGCACTCGAAATCTCAACTCTACCTGGTAAACTAGCAGATTGTTCCTCAAAGGATCCGTCTATTAGTGAAATCTATATCGTAGAAGGTAACTCTGCGGGAGGCTCGGCAAAGCAAGGAAGAGATCGTCATTTTCAGGCAATCCTACCGCTAAGAGGAAAAATCTTAAACGTGGAAAAGGCAAGGTTGGATCGAATCCTTCATAATACCGAAATTGGAACGATGATTAAGGCCTTCGGAGCTGGTATCGGGGACGATTTTACTATTGAAAAAGCTAGATATCATAAAATTGTCATTATGACGGATGCAGACGTTGACGGAGCACATATTCGTACACTGATGCTTACGTTCTTCTATCGATTCATGAGAAAATTGCTCGAGTACGGCTATATCTATGTAGCGCAGCCGCCGTTGTATAAAATACAACAAGGTAAAAAGATTCAATATGCGTATAATGATGAACAACTGCAAGAAATTCTTGCTGGCTTACCGGAGAGTCCAAAACCGGCGCTTCAGCGTTATAAAGGGCTTGGAGAAATGAATCCAGAGCAACTATGGGAAACAACCATGAACCCTGAAACAAGAACTCTTCTTCAAGTAAACTTAAATGACGCCATTGATGCAAACGAAACCTTTGAAATGCTCATGGGTGAAAAGGTCGAACCACGTCGTCAATTCATCGAAGAAAACGCAAAATACGTAAAAAACCTTGACGTATAAAACAAGCTAGGCTGCTGCCTGGCTTATTTCTATTGCGCAGAGGGATGGGATTGCTCTAGTGGGTCAGGGGGACAGGCTCTTTGACCCAATGTCATATCGATTTCTGATTTATGGCGGGACGTGCACCTTGTGGGTCAAGGGGACAGGTTCTTTGACCCAAATCTCATCCCATCTTCCATTTTGTGGTGCGACAGGGCACCTGCGTCTCAGATATGATATAATTAAGTACTTTTTACATATAGGAGTATGCCGTATGAACGAGAGTCTTTTACAGCAGCCAAGCTGGCGGATTATTGATCAATCCAGCCTTGGATATCAATTTGATGCGTTACAGTCATTTGCAATAGATGATACATTATGTGCGTTTGTGGGAAAAGGGGAATCCGCACCTACCGCACGGACTTGGGTCCATCATCAAACCATTGTTTTGGGAATTCAAGATACAAAACTGCCACACCTTCAGGATGGGATAAAACTCCTTGAATCAAAGGGGTATCGGGTGATAGTACGAAATTCAGGCGGACTAGCAGTGGTACTTGACGAAGGAGTCCTTAACATTTCACTTATTTTCCCTGAAACGGAAAAAAAGATTGATATCAATCGTGGCTATGATACGATGCTTGAACTGATTCGAAAAATGCTTCAAAGCCATAATGTCGATATTGTTGCCCGTGAAGTTGTGGGATCATATTGCCCAGGTAGCTATGATTTGAGTATAAACGGGAAAAAGTTTGCCGGGATTTCACAACGGAGACTTAGAAATGGCGTTGCTGTTCAAATCTATTTGGGAGTCACAGGTAGTGGTTCACATCGAGCCGATGTGATTCGTCAGTTTTATGAAGCTGGCTTGCAAGGTGAGGAGACAAAGTTTGTCTATCCATCAATCAAGCCAGAAACGATGGCATCCTTAGCGGAACTAGTGGATCCAACCATTACTGTCCAGGAGATTATGCTACGTCTACTGCAAACTTTACAAACTGAAAGTGAGCATATCTTTGCTTCACAGCTTACAGAGCAAGAAATGCAGTTATTTGAACAAAATTATGTACGAGTGCTAGATCGGAATGAAAAAGCACTTTGACCGGGGGTGGGGTTCCCGGTTTTTTTGCGTTAGGTACTACTTAATTTTGTGGGATTGCACCGTCGTTGGGCATAATTGGTCCTTCAAATTGAGAATTGCACCTACATAGGGGAAAATTGCACCCTCGTTTTGAGAATTGCGCCTTCCCGCACAATAATTGCATGTTAGCAAAATCTTTCGACAAAATCCCACTTTCCACTATTCAAATATTTTTTATAATAAAAATATTGAATTTCATTTTTGGGCGTGGTATTATTCTCGTCAAGAAGATTAATTACCTTTATTCAACTGGGATTAACCCCAGCTGAATAAAAGGTAAAGCCTCCGGCGGATGCCTCGATTTTTCAAAGGAAACTTTCGAGCAAGCTCGAAAATAATCGGGCGCTACTACGCAAAGGCATAATTGAATAGTATTGCTGTATTTTCTCTTATCAAGAGTAGGCGGAGGGATTTGGCCCGACGATGCCCAGCAACCGACCGTAATACCATTGTGAAATGGGGCGAAAGCTTTCGCCGGGTTACATACCCGTAAGGCACGGTGCTAATTCCAACAGAAGAATGTTTCTTCTGGTAGATAAGAGGTGAGAAGACTTTTGGATACTTCAAGCCTCTTTCTGACCTAAGAAAGGGGCTTTTTTATATCTTAAAAAGAAGGCCTCGAAAAACAGGAGAGTGATAGCTTCTAAACGCAGTAAATAGATATGAAAACAATGATTACATACAAAAAAAGGGGAGAACACAATGAAACTATCAAAATACGTATTTACCATTTTACTAATCCTAGCGGTATTGGTCGGCTGCCAACCAAAGGTAGCAGAAGAAACAACAAAAACAGATAGCACAGAAGTTAAGAATTCAGATCATCCGTTAGCGAATAAAAAAATAGCTTTGATCATGCAGCAGAACCTAGGTACATTTTCAGCTCAGTATATTGAAGGGGTAGAGGAGCAAGTGAAAAGCTTTGCTGGCGAGACTACTGTTTTCACATCTGATGGGGACTTAGCAAAAATGGCTTCAAATGTAGATGCAGCGATAAACCAAGGTTTTGATGCAATTTTAATTGACCACGGTACGAAGGAAGCTCTTCAAAGCAGTGTGCAAAAAGCAGTAGGCAAAGGAATTCCGGTTGTTGTGTTTGATGCAGAAGTAGAGGTAGAGGGTACTACTGTCCTTGAACAAGGTGACCAACAAATGGCGCAAATGACGCTGGAAAAATTAGCAGAAGACGCTGGTGGAAAAGCGAATATCGTAAAAATTTGGGTGGCAGGCTTTGCCCCAATGGAAAGACGTCAAGTTGCATATCAAGAGTTTTTGAATAACAATCCTGACATTAAAGAAGTTGCAACATTTGGTGCAGCAACAGCAAATACAGCACTTGATACACAGTCTCAAATGGAGGCAATCTTAAAGCAATATCCTGAAGAAGGTCAAATCACAGCTGTATGGGCAGCATGGGATGAGTTTGCAAAAGGAGCAGTTCGTGCTATTCAACAAGCAGGACGCACTGACATTAAAGTATACGGAATTGATATGAGTGATGAGGATTTACAAATGATCCAAGAAGAAAACAGCCCGTGGGTCGCGTCTGCAGCGGTTGATCCTAAGGACATCGGACGTATTCAGGTTCGTTATGCATACCAAAAACTAAATGGTGACGAAACACCAGAACGAGTGAAACTTGAGCCAGTATTTGTGACAAAGGATGCTCTACCAGCAGAGAAAATTACAACTGCTGATCTTGACCAGTACATTGAAGGCTGGGGTAAAAGCGAACAAGGATACACAGATGAGTTGAAAAAACTAGAAGCTGGAGAGTAAGTGAAAATCAAGATTTCTTTCTGACGGCTTTATAAAACAATCGTACCCACAGGTTGAGAATTGTTTCAGTGAAGGTACGGAAACTTACTAATCTTACCGTCACAAGACTGAGCCAAGTGGAGTGAAGGTAAGAAAAGACCGTAATCATACCGTAACACAGGTTAAGTTGTCGCAGTGAAGGTACGGAAAGCTCGTATCCGTACCGTCAAAAGACTTGAACCGATTGAGTGAGGATACAGATATCCCATAATCACCAAAACGACAAAATGAGACTGGTGGAGGAAATAACGTTTGACCAATTACAATAACAGGCCTTGTCTTCAAACAGCAAGGTCTTTTAGGAAGGAGGTTGATAGTAGATGCCTTTATTAGAAATGAAGGGAATTACAAAAAGCTTTGGAAGTGTGGCTGCACTTGATCAGGCTCAGTTTGAACTCCAGAAAGGGGAAGTCCACGCTTTACTTGGAGCCAATGGAGCAGGAAAAAGCACACTCATCAAGATTCTTTCAGGCGCGTATGGACTGGGTTCGGGTGAGATTTCACTAGAGGGTACAGCAGTTGATATTCGTTCCCCAAGGGATGCAAAGAGCCATGGTATCCATTGTGTATACCAAGAGGTGGACACCGTGATTGTGCCGCAGCTGACTGTTGCCGAAAATATTTTACTAGATACCTTTTCTACTGAAAAAGGCTTGTTCCTCTCTAAAAGAAAGCTTCATAAGAAGGCAGCCTCCATTCTAGAGCTTTTACATGTTACAGACATACCAATGACAAAGCAGGCACTCGAGCTATCACTTGCTCAAAAGCAATTGGTGTTAATTGCGAGAGCATTGGCACATGAGGCAAAGGTGATTATTTTTGATGAACCGACGGCACCTTTGTCGATTGAAGAAACAAGGCACCTATTCGAGATTGTCGCAACACTGAAGGAAAAGGGTGTGGGCTGTATTTTTATCTCCCATCGGTTACCTGAAGTGTTTGAGATTTGTGATAGGTTAACGATCATGCGTGATGGAAAGACAATCACCACTTTTTCGACGAAAGAAGTTACACAACAGACGGTTGTTGAGACAATGCTTGGAAATTCCTATAATGAACAGTCTGTGAAGCGAAATGCTATTCGTGGTGATTTATTGTTAGAAGTTAGCGACCTTGATGATGGTGAAAAGCTTAGCAACCTATCCTTTTCAGTTTCAGAGGGTGAGATTGTTGGGGTAGTCGGTTTGGTTGGTGCTGGAAAGACAGAGCTTGCGAAGACGCTATTTGGCCTACGTCCCAGTGTACAAGGAAATATACGAATAAAAGGAAAATCAGCTACTTTTACTCATACGAAACAAGCGATTGAAGCGGGAATGGCCCTAATTTCAGAAGAACGTCGAAAGGAAGGTCTGTTTATTCACGAGTCAATTTCTACAAATCTATCCTTTACAAATCTGAAAAAATTCTCTAAGCACCTATTGATGAACCGTAAGGCGGAAAAGAGTCATGCCAACTCAATTATTGAACTCCTTGGGATTAAAACAAATGATACAGAAACACTAGCTGAACATCTCAGCGGTGGAAATCAGCAAAAAGTAGCGATCGGGAAATGGATTTCACGAAATGCAAATCTCTATTTGTTTGATGAACCGACCAAAGGGGTAGACGTTGGTGCAAAGCAGGATATTTTTCAGCTCATACATTCTCTAGCAGATGAAGGAAAAGGAATTCTCTATTTTTCTTGTGAGATTGATGAAATTATTAGGATTTCCGATCGAATCCTTGTGATGTATGACGGGGAAATTGTAAAAGAGTTATCAGGAGAAGAGGCAACTCAGGATAAAATTCTCTTGTATGCTAGTGGTGGAAAGGAAGAAGTACATGAAAGGGAATATCATCAGCTTCCTGTTTAAATACGGGGCCGTTTTATTAATGGGCTTTATCTTACTTTATTTTAGTTTTGTAAATGATGCATTTTTCTCATATGGAAATTTATCAGACATTCTACGGTCAATATCGATTGTGACACTTTTAGCATTGGGGGTTACGTTCACCCTAGTGGTTGACGGATTTGATTTATCAGTTGGGTCAACAATGTCATTATCAGTTGTCATTACATCCTCACTAATGGTGTGGTATGAACTGCCACTTTGGGTTGTACTATTGTTGCCACTTCTAGTTGGGGTTGCGGTAGGGCTTGTGAATACCTTGCTTATTGTAAAAATAGGGATACCGGATTTACTGGCAACTCTCGGAATGATGTACATTGTATCTGGTCTTCACCGTACCTATACAGAAGGATACTCAATCTATAATCATATGCCGTTAACAAGTGGTGGAACCGCACCTGGAGAGTTCAGCACGGCATTTTTATGGATTGGGCAAGGAGAAATGCTTGGTTTGCCAGTTCCTGTTTGGATTATGTTATTCTTCGTGTTACTTGCGTACGTGGTACTCAACCATACGAGATGGGGAAGAATTTTATACATGACTGGTGGAAATGCAGAGGCAGCACGATTATCAGGTATTAACACGAACAAAGTGAAGCTGATTGCATACACAGTCTCAGGTGTGTTTGCCTCAATGGCCGGAATCTTGTTTAGTGCTCGTGTAGGGTCAGGGCAAATTGATGCTGGTGCATCGTTATTAATGGAGGCTGTAGCCGCTGTGTTTGTCGGATTCTCAGTGCTTGGTGCAGGGAAGCCGAATGCTCTTGGTACCTTTTTTGGAGCAGCGCTAATTGGTGTCCTATTAAATGGATTAACCATGTTGAATCTACCATACTATGCATTTGAAATTGTAAAAGGATCGGTACTAGTGTTAGCACTAGCGGTCACATATATTGGTGTAAAATATAGACCAAAAGCTATTCGAAAAAGGAGAGAGCAAAATGCCGCTTAAAAAATTGGAACATGTAGGGATTCAAGTAAAGGATTTAGATACGACCATTGAGTTTTATACGAGAGTATTAGGGTTGGAATTACTAGAAAAGCAGGACCATGTCGATCCGAACCTAAAGCTAGCGTTCCTTGGTTTTAGTGATTCAGATGAAACCGTCATTGAGTTAATTTCCGGTTATAACCCAAACCTTCCGACAGAGGGAAAGGTGCACCACATCGCATTTACTGTTGACAATATCGAGGAGGAGATTGCGAGAGTGAAGGATCATGGTGTTGTGTTTATTGATGAAGCAATCACGACTCTTCCAAGTGGAGCAAGATATATCTTCTTTACAGGTCCAGACGGAGAATGGATCGAACTATTTCAAAAATAAATGAGATTTACCAAGCCAGAGGAATAATTCTCTGGCTTTTTTTGTGGAATTTCATATGTTTTATATTTTAGGTATTTTCTGAAAATAATATCTATGGTAGGATATTGGTGCGAGTTTCTATTTTTTTACAATTAACTAGTCTGGTAGAAGGGGGGATTAAGTTGCTTAAGAGAGTAAAACTACTTAATGGAAGAGATTTCATTTCTATTTTATATTTTGGCCTCGTGATTGTCGGGATTTCCTACTTTTTAGGGAATGGGGATGTTTCCTCATTTTTTACAAAGCTAAAAGAGATCTTTCCTTTATCCGAAAGCTGGGAGGTAATCAGACAATTCTTCAGCAACTTCTTGGCGGAGGGAAGTCTTGGGACAACGAAAGGTGGGGAAACCTATGAAGAAATTGTCCTCGAAAATTTTCCGAGAAGCTTATCTGTTATCGTGACAGCTTTTGTCCTTGCTATTGCTTTTGGGATGGCAAAGGGAATTTTTGATTATCGCAATCGACATACATATTTGAACGTGCTAGGTACCGGTTTAACCTCTTTCATAAATTCCTTACCAGATTTTTTTATGATTATCGTATTACAATGGGTCATTTTAATTCACTTTAATTTTATTGACTTTTTTGGACATGACCAGTGGTTTAACTTTATATTACCGAGTATTTTTGTATCCTTATATCCGATGATGTATTTTGCAAGAGTTACCTTTACGACTTTATCTAGTGAAGATGGAGAAATGTATATTCAATATGCGCGCGCAAAAGGTCTGTCTGAAAGGTTCGTCATTCATAAACATATTCTTAAAAAATGCTTACGCTCGATCTTGCAGCATATTGGGGTTGTCATGACCTATGTGTTGTCCAATCTCTTAATCGTCGAGTGGTTAATGGAATATAAAGGTGCTGCCTGGAGAATGATGGTGTCTATTAAAAGATTGAATCTAGGAGTCCCAGAAAACCAGCCGTATGCGGACTATCCAGAAATAGGTCTAATTGTGGAGATTTCATTCTGTTTTGTCATGCTTCTATTACTTACAGGAATTGTATCTGTCATTTGGCAAAACAAATACGAGGTTGAAAAACGTAATATATGGATGCAGATTACAAAAGTAATGATTCAATACGTAACGATTTGGTTCTTTGTGCTTTTCATTATTTCGTTTGTAAAGCCTGGATACTAGGGAGGAGGGGGACTCATGAAAAATTGGTCGCTTTGGACAGGTTTAATTCTTTTCGGATTGATGTTATTTATTAGCTTTGTTGGACCACATTTACCATTTGTTGATGACTCTCCACCTGAACATAGATTGAGATTTTACGAGGATGGCTCCATTGGGAGAGCGCCATTTCCCCCTTCTCAGGAAGACCTATTAGGGACTGACAGGGAAGCGCGGGACATTTTAAGTCAGATTATTCTTGGTGCAAAGGATACGTTAAAAATCATTGTTCTTATAACCGTGATTCGTTATTTGATTGCAGTCCCATTAGCATTTTTAGCTTCTACCAAAAAAGGAATTGCCTACATGGTAACCAATGGCTGGTACTCCCTGTTTGGTAGTATACCAACAATTTTTGCAGCTATTTTATTAATGGAACTTATACCAACAGAAAACCTGGAGAACGGGGTATATTGGAAGGTACTCCTTCTTGCACTTATTGAGGTAGGACGAGTTAGTTATATTTTTGCACATGAAATTTATGATGTGTCACAAAAAGAGTATGTGCAAGCAAGTGTGACAGTGGGGAGCACTCCATTCCAATTATCAGTACTTCACTATTTACCTACTATTTCACAAAGTTTGGTTGTTACCTTTTTTAATGATTTGGCACGTGTCACATTATTACTGGGGCAGCTTGCTTTATTTCTATATTTTGTTGAGCACAACATACTTTATAATCCAGGTGGTGGAGTATTCCATGAGGAGGCAGGTTATACTTCTGAAACGGGTACCTTTGACTGGCCAGGGTTATTATCTTCAGCCCGTTATGAAGTTATGAAGGCCGTTTGGATTCCACTGTCTCCAGCACTGGCTCTTACACTGCTTTTATTAACATTCCAATTATTAAGTGAGGGATTTCGGAAACTATTTGAAAGAAGAGCATCGAATGGTAAAAATAGAGCTGTTAAAAGATTGGGTGAACGTGTTACAGAAGCCTTTGTTGCTAGCAAAGTAGCGGGTTCTGTAGCAGCAATTGTCCTTGTTATGATTGTAGGATTTGTCGTTGTAACAGGTGTTGAGAAAAATGCGACAGATACTGCTGCACCCGTTGAGGAAACAGGTGAAATAGATGAAACAGATGTAGTGGTTGAGGTAGAAGATGAAGTAGTACAGCTGGATGAAGAAAAATATGCGTTTGAAAAGGGCGAAATTGTAGCGAAAACGATTGCGACCACTGCAAAAGGTGGGCTTTACGATAAATTAGAGCACCTTGCACTCAATATGGAGAAGAAATCAGATCGGGAGTACGAGACTGATAAAACCGTACTTAAATGTAGAACAATCGGAGCCGGTCGTTGTGAACTACCCGTGATTACATTTAAAGAACCTATTACAAATGTGGAGGAAGCTTATCAACTATTGGTGGATCATCTGCCAATAGATGCGGTGAAAGACGGTGAGTTTCAAGACATTGGAAGATATGTTTACACAATACAAAGTTCCCTATTGGAAGAGAGCTATTTAGAGGTTGGTATTGAATCGATATTTGTAATGTTCTACTTCACACCAGAAAAAACGATTGAAAAAGTAGAACTTGAAAAAGTAGGCCCATGGTAAAACAAAACCCCTGTGCCGTTTGTATTAACAAACAGCCAGGGGTTTATCTACTTTATTCTGCCAATTTCTCCAGATTGCCATTTCGATCCATCTTAAAGCTTGTGGCAGGACGTTCTTCTTCCTCAAACAAGACTAGTTTTCTCGCACGGTTCATGATCTTCATGAGTGTTTCGTAGTCTTCTTGGATGTTTTCTGCACTTTGCTCCAGCTGAGCAATTTTCTTCTCAAGTTCTTCATTTTTACGGAGAATCTCATTTTTTTCTTTTTTCAATCTCTCATTCTCGGATTTTAGGGCCTCAACCCCAAGACTACTTTGATTCATGGACTGTAGATAAGAAATGACAGAATCGATTGTCATAGTTGGTCTAGCCACAGAATACTGTGCTGCTGGTACCTCTTGTTTTACTCTAGTTGGTTCAGACGTAAATAATGGCAATTCTTCTGCAAGTTCTTCGAGATTCGGAGTTGGTGGTGTATACAAAAGCTGTTTCTTTACAGGTTGTGTTCTACCAAGGGCTCTTTGGCGTTGTTTGCGGTGCTTTTTCGCTAGTTGTAGATCCTTCTCATAGCTATGGCGTACAACAGCGTTCCAGCGGAAACCACAGGCAGCGGATGTTCTATTTAATCTGTCGCCAACCTCTTCAAATGCATTTAATTGAGTACTTCCTTCTCTTACGTGTTTTAATACAGTTTCAGCTAGTAATAAATCATTTTCCTCTGTCCAAGCATCTTGTCTTTCTTTCATATTTATTCATCTCCCAATATATCTTTTATATTTGCGTTAGGTTATTACATATATTGGTCAATAGATTCAAACTTTATACCATAAACATAAAAGGATAGTAGATTAATTTATTAAAAATATGCAAAAGTCCCAAATTTGTACTTGTGGAGAATTATTGAAATATCCATCGTTCCCTTGCAAACAAAAACGGGACAAGGTAAAATACCGTGTAGTGAATTTAATCATGATGGTTGCTCTCGTGACCATAAAATATATTTAGTTTTTCATGAAGGGATTGTACGAAAAATGGCAAATGAATTTCGTGTTTGTGATGATTGCCAGGCAACAAATATTAGTACCTTAGTTCCGCGTCTTAAGCAGGTAGATGGGGAAGCTTCCATTGATATCAAATGTCAATCCTACTGCGGACCAGGGAGAAAAAAATCATTCGCATTTGTCAATAATCGTCCAGTATCAGCTCCGACTGAGGATGAATTGATTGAAAAAATCGAGAAAAAGCTGAAAAAGGACTAAACATCGCCTTTCTCACCACGAGAAAAGGTGATTTTTTATTGTTTTTTGCAGGCATTTCAAAGTTTACCTCGAAACCTTCATACATGTCGAAAAATTTTCCAAACAGTGAAATTGCTAGTCCTGTCTTATTTCTTGAAGACTTTTGATGAATTTTGGGTTTTTTTGTCTAAGATAAATATATATAATAGTAGCATGCCAGTATGGAAGAGGTTGAATACATGACAAATTCCAATGGGAAATTAAGTGAAGAAAAGGTGTTTAAGGATCCAGTTCATCGCTATGTTCATGTACAGGACAAAGTGATTTGGGACCTTGTCGCAACATCGGAGTTTCAAAGATTACGCCGAATTCGCCAACTAGGGACAACCTATTTTACCTTTCATGGGGCGGAGCATAGTCGTTTTACTCATTCGCTAGGTGTATATGAAATTGTACGAAGAATCATAGATGATGTGTTTCGTGACCGACCATTCTTAGATGAAGAGGAACGATTATTATGCCTTTGTGCAGCCCTCCTTCACGACCTTGGACATGGTCCATTTTCACACTCATTTGAAAAGGTATTCCACTATGACCATGAGGAATTTACACAAGCAATCATTGTTGGGGACACGGAAGTCAATAGTGTTCTGAAGCAAGTGGGAGCTGACTTCCCGAAAAAGGTATCAGAAGTGATTGCGAAGACGTATAAGAATAAATTAGTTGTGAGTTTAATCTCCAGTCAAATTGACGCGGATCGCATGGATTACTTACTTCGCGATGCGTATTATACAGGTGTTAGTTACGGAAACTTCGATATGGAACGAATACTGCGAGTCATGAGGCCGCAGGAGGATCAGGTTGTTTTTAAAAGCAGTGGGATGCATGCGGTAGAGGATTATATCATGAGTCGGTACCAAATGTATTGGCAGGTATATTTCCACCCTGTGACCAGGAGCTCAGAGGTTATCCTAACAAAGATACTCCATCGTGCAAAACAACTGTACAAGGAAAACTACTCCTTTAAAACAGAACCAATCCATTTTATTTCTATTTTTGAAGAAAAGCTTACGTTACAAGATTATGTAAAATTAGATGAAGCGACAGTAACGTTTTATTTTCAAGTGTGGCAAGACGAAGATGATGCTATTTTATCGGATCTGTGCCGTCGCTTCTTAAATCGTAATCTATTTAAATATGTGGAGTTTGACCCAAGTGCACAAATGATGAAGCTTCTAGAGCTTACGTCTCTTTTCCAAGAAGCGGGTATTGACCCTAAATACTATTTAGTCGTCGATTCTTCGTCAGATTTACCATACGATTTTTACCGTCCAGGTGAGGAAGAGGAAAGACTTCCAATTAATCTATTGATGCCAAATGGAGAAATCCGTGAATTATCAAGGCAATCCGAAATTGTGGATGCTATTTCCGGTAAACGACGAACAGATCATAAACTTTATTTTTCACAAGATATGATTGAAAATCTACCAGATGACAACCAAGCGAAACAGAAAATCAAAGAAGCTTTAGGTATATAACGTTATTCAGGAAATACAAACTGAAAAAATAAAGCGCCCAGTGAGGGTTATGTTGAGAACCTACATTAGGGTGTATATGTTATTGGTCAATTTTTGGTGAGGAGATGAAGGGGTTTGTTAACAGAACATGCAAAAGTAATGAAGGCATTCGCTGCATCAGGGGAAATTACAGGACGGAAAAAGTTGCAGAAGATGATCTATATTGCAAAGAAGATTGATTATCCATTTTACGAAAAATACAACTTCCATTTTTACGGACCATACTCAGAGGAGTTAACACTTCGAGTGGAGGAGCTTTGTAATTTAGGATTTTTAGATGAGGTAAAAGAGAAAAAGGGTGGCTACTACCAATACCGCTATTCGTTAACAGAAAAGGGAGAGCAGTTCTTAGGTCATTATCAATTGGACATGCCCCCATTGGATGATTGTATGCAAGCCTTAAATAATCAATCCGCACGCTTCTTAGAGCTTGTATCCACGGTATTATACTTTGATGGTCTTGAAAAAGAAGAAGTGAAAGAAAAGGTATTTACGTTAAAAGCAAAACAGCGTTATACAGAAGAGGAAGTCGAAGAGGCCTATCGTTATATTGATTCCCTTCGTAATCTAGTAAAACATTAAAAAGAAACTCGGCAGAATATGATCTGCCGAGTTTTTTTGTAGTCCAGTTCCAGCGCCATCGGCTCTATGGTCTAGTCAATCGCTTCTGAAGGCAAAAAGCGCCTTCAGAAGCGATTGCCTTATGCTTGTCGCCGATAGGCAGGCGCCTTGCGCTTTTCAGTTAATGCGGTAAATAAGCGAGCTGGAAGAAGAAGAGTACCGCGAACAAATACACAAGCGGGTGAACTTCTCTCCATTTTCCTTTGAATACTTTCATAAGAGGGTATGAAATAAAGCCTAACGCTATTCCAGTTGCGATACTAGATGTCAGTGGCATACTTAAAATGATTAAGAATGCTGGGAAGGCTTCATCTAGTTCTCTCCATTTAATTTCTGCAATACTTCCCATCATGAGTGAGCCAACAATGATTAGGGCTGGTGCTGTAATTGCAGAGATTCCAGATACTGCGCTGACCAAAGGTCCAAAAAAGGCAGCAAGTACAAACAGGACTGCAACTGTTACAGAGGTTAATCCCGTACGGCCACCCGCAGCAACTCCAGTCGATGATTCAATATAAGCACTTGTCGGGCTTGTTCCAAACATCGCCCCAACTGTTGTGCCAACTGAATCTGCAAGTAGTGCTTGTCTTGCGCGAGGCATTTTGTTTCCTTTCATTAGACCGGCCTGTTGTGCAACTCCAACCATTGTACCTGTTGTATCAAATATGGTCACAAGTAAAAACGAGAAGACAACCGCATATAGTCCGTATTGAATAACATCTCCGATCGCAGTGAAGGGATTCGCTATGATTAATCCTTCAGGTAGAGATGGCTTACTCAAAAATCCTTCCTTAAATTCAAGCTGTCCGGTGAAATATGCGATGATACCTGTGATGATCATTCCAAAAAATAAAGCCCCATTTACATTGAGCGACATTAAAATCAGTGTGATTGCTAAGCCAGCAAGTGCTAAGAGTACAGGTGGTGAGTGTAAGTCGCCTAGTGTTACTAAGTTTGTCTCGTGCGCTGTAATGATTCCTGTAAGACGTAAACCAATGAATGCGATGAATAAACCGATTCCGGCAGTAATTCCATGTTTTAAGTTTTGTGGAATTGCCTCAATTAGTTTCTCTCGAAATGGTGTGAGAGATAAAATGACAAACAGAATACCTGCTACAAATACAGCAGCAAATGCTGTTTGATAGGTAATGTTTTCATTAGCTCCCACGACAGAATAGGCAAAAAAGGCGTTTAAACCCATGCCTGGAGCAATCGCAATCGGGTAATTTGCTAAAAACGCCATCCATAGCGTTCCCACCACGGTTGCAATTATGGTTGCTAAAAATACCTGCTCAAAGGGAACACCCGCATCGGATAAAATGACAGGGTTGACGACAACGATGTATACCATTGTAAAGAAAGTTGTAATCCCTGCGAGAACTTCCTTTCTTACGTTTGTATTTAATTCAGATAGATTAAACATAGTAGATAATACCTCCAAAGGCGAACGTTTTAAAAAGACTTTACTATAATATTCGTTTATAGTTCAGATTGCAAGACTAAATGGGATAAATACTGTTCCTTTTTTTAGGTTAGTTTTCCCAGAGAAGTTATTCATAGGGGTGGAAAATAGTGGCTGCTAGGAGTTAAAGACTCAAAAAATGTGGCGGTATATTTTTCAAGTCTGGAAAGTAATTAAGTGCTTCCTACAAGTAAACCCGTGGCTACATGACCACGGGTTTGTCTTTTTCTATTCATCGCTTAGGCGCTTGCCGCCTACCGCGTAATGATTTTTTGTCATTTCCTCAATGAAGACAACAATTTTTTCGTCCGGTGCACCTGTTGTTTCAGACACAGCAGCTGTTACCTTCTCTACTAACGCCTTTTTTTGTTCCTCTGAGCGTCCTTCTAGCATTTTTACTGTTACGTACGGCATAATCAATTCTCCATTCTTATGTAGATTTTTACGCTAAAGTTTCTAATAGTATTGTATACTGAAAATAGTGAATTTACTAGAAAAAGGGGAAATCCTGTGGAACAATTATCTTCATTTTTAGCATTTGATTGGCAGTTAATACCGTATGTAGTCATTACACTTTTGGTCGCATTCACCGTGCATGAATTCGCACATGCATATGTTGCGTATCGGTTTGGTGATGATACGGCAAAGCGACAGGGAAGATTGACATTAAATCCAATTGCGCATCTAGATCCGTTTGGAACAATCCTAATTTTCATCGCTGGTTTTGGTTGGGCGCGACCAGTACCTGTGAATCGATTTCATTTTAAAAGACCACGGCTTGCAGGAATCCTTGTTTCGGTAGCAGGACCGCTTAGTAACCTTGTCATAGCAGCTCTAGCACTACTAATTTATATGGTCTTTATCCGCACGGGTGTATTCGCAGCCTTGCCTATAGCATACGGGGAAGGTCTTGAAACATTCTTTAACCTGTTTGTACGCCTTAACTTAGTACTATTTATTTTCAACCTGCTTCCATTTCCACCTCTGGATGGGTATCGCATTATAGAGGATTTAGTGCCGGCTAGGATTCGACCAAAGCTTACGCAATATGAAGGCTTGGGAATTGTATTATTTCTTGTACTAGTCATTACACCACTGGGAGGCCGTTTCCTTTACCCATTTATTTATAATGGAGTGTATTCCATTACTGGCCTGCTGGTCGCTATTTTCCGACCAATCCTCGGATTATAAAATTGGGAACTACTGTGGTAAAATGGTTGATAATGATTTGAATGGAAAGGTGGATATAACGTGGATCAAAATAAAAAAAAGGTCGCTTTTAACATTATTAAAAATGATCCAACAGATGGACATAAAGGATATGGAATTGGTGCACTAAGCTTAGAAAATATCTCGCCGGTTTTCGTTGATATAGAAAATGAAGATGTGTTTGTAGATGTCGGTGCCATGCACGCGAGAAGTGTAGTGGAAAAAGGTATTAAGTTCCTACCGAATAAAGCGGATGTACCAAACGGAAAGCCATTTTGGTTGGTCTGGGTTACGATTGATCGAAAAGAAGTAGGTCCATATTATGCAGGTGTAACGGCTTGTGAAATGACGGTAGACCGTGAAATTCGACGTGGCTATAAATCACTTCCAGAACATGTGAACAAAATGGATAAGTCGTTAAAACGTCATATTATGGTTGATTTTATGGATGATAAATCCAAGAAGTTATTAGCCGACTTCTTGCAAAACCATAACCAAGAGATATGGGACAATTCCAGTGACGAATTAAAAGAGGGCTTGAACGTAAACGGCGACAAATAAAACCATCGCTCTAATTGTGACAGTTTGGTGAACAAACAAGCTAATGCTTGAGCTTTTTTCCTAAAATAAAGTACACTTAATCTACAATGTATACACATTGAAGCTAGGACATAGAAACCCCCAGGACCTACACAGCCTGGGGGTTTCGTTTTTGTAAAATACTTCTTCATAGCGTATTCGCGAGGCCCTACGGAAGTGGGGTCTGAGCAATTCAAGTGGTATGAAGAGCAAATTGAGTGAGAAACATGTTGGAATTGCCCTTCATAAGCGATATGAAGAGCATATCTAGTGAGAAACAAGAGCGAAATACCCTTCATAATAGCTATGAAAAGCAAATTTGGTGAGAAACACATGCGAAAAGCCCTTCAAGAGAGGAATGAAGAGCATAACGAGTGGAAAACACAAGCAAAAATGCCTTTCATAAGTGATCTGAAGAGCATTCAGAGTGATAACTATATTTCAACGGTCTTTCTCATAAGCGTTTCACATTCCGCACTTTTGGGTCAGGGGACCTGTCCCCCTGACCCACGACCCACATGTGCCTCATTTTAAAACCAATCAAAAATTCGTTTAAACAACCCTTTTTTCTCTTTTTCTTCCTTCTTGTTATCAGGTTTCTCTTCTTTTTCTTCGTCTGCGTTCTTTGAGCAGTATTCCGTTGGTTCGGTACCAATTTTATAATAGGTTAGCCTAGAAACAGGACAATCCTTAGTTGGCAGTAGGCCAGAATCTGGATTTACATACACTCCAACGACGCCTTCTGTTGGTTTAAAAGGAGTTGGCGCGATATCTTTGTGCGCTTCCTCCATAAACCCAGCCCAAATGTTTTTTGCATATTGCTTTTCAGCCGTGATATCGATCGATTCATTTTGATCATACCCTGTCCAAATACCCGCCACCAGCTGCGGAGAGTACCCAATCATCCAGCTATCCGTGTTGGTCGAACCGGATTTCCCAGCATAGAAACGCGTTAGTTTGTTGCTGATAGTTGTTCCTGTAACAGCTGTATAATCATTTAATTTTTTATCAAACATACCGGTCATAAGCTGTGTTGTAACAAAAGCGAGATCCTCATCAAGTACCTTTTTTGGCTCTTGTTTGTTCTCGTATATTACTTCACCTTTGTAATTTTCAACTCTCGTAATGTAGACAGGCTTATGTAAATTTCCGCCATTGCTAATCGTGCTATAAGCATTCACCATATCAATTACTTTCACCCCTGAAGTACCAAGTGCAAGGGATGGGACATCTTTTAGCTTACTCGTGATGCCCAACTTTTTCGCTATGTTAACAAGTTCGCCGTCACCTAAGAATAGATGTGTTTTTACCGCGTAGACATTATCAGATAAGGCAATCGCTTGAGCTAAAGTTATCGTGTCGTTCGCATAGTAATTTTTATAATTTCTTGGTGTATAGGTAGAGCGATCGTCATCATATGAAAAAGTCGTCATTTCACTTCGAATGGGAGTGGATGGCGTGTATCCTTTTTCAAGTGCCGCATAATATAAAAACGGCTTGAAGGTCGAACCAGGCTGACGTTCTGCCTGTGTAACTCGGTTAAAAGGGCTCTCCTCATAATTTCGGCCACCGATTAACGCACGTACCGCACCATTTTTTGGGTCCATCGCAACAAACCCTACTTGAATCTTTGATTCAGGCTTAATATGAGAAGCAGCTTCTTCCTCAGCGATCTTTTGTAATTCTGTATCTAATGTTGTGAAAACACGTAACCCACTGGTTTCAATGGTTTGTTGATCAAGCTTGAGCTTTGAATGAAGTTCTTTTTTGACAACATCCTGAAAATAGGGAGCAATGTCCTCTCTTCCTGCCATTTTATTGCCTGTAAAACTAAGTTCTTCCTGATGCGCAAGTTCTGCATTCTTTTTAGATAATAGGCCATTTTCAACCATCGAATACAGTACGATTTTTTGACGCTGTTTTGCTTTTTCTAAATTTGCTAACGGCGAGTAATGGGTTGGACCCTTTGGGATACCTGCAAGCATAGACGCCTCTGCAAGAGAGAGTTCACTAGCCCTTTTTCCATAATAATAATTGGCCGCGGCTTCAACCCCGTATACCCCATGTCCGTAATAGATTGTATTTAAATACCCTTCGAGAATTTCGCTTTTAGAATAATTCATTTCAAGTCGAATCGTATAAAGTGCTTCTGTCAATTTCCGATTCCACGTTTTCTCGTGTTCCAAAAATAGGTTTCTTGCATATTGTTGAGTGAGTGTACTAGCGCCTTGAACCTTCGCCATCGCTTTAATATCAGCAATAATGGCACCCCCGATACGTTTGTAATCGAAGCCATTATGGTCAAAATAATTTCTGTCCTCTATGGAGACGGTAGCATCGATAACGGATTGCGATATATCGTCAAGGGATACCCAATATCTTGTTTCCCCATGATGTCGTTCTTCACCGATTAACGTCCCATCTTCTGCATAGAAAAGGGTAGATAGAGGAACCGCTAGAGGAGGTGCCCCTTGTGTTTTCGCATAAACAAGCACGCCTAAAAGGCCGACTGCTGCAATTGCACAACAGATTAAACCAATGATAAAACAGGCACGCATAATTTTTAATGCCGTTTTAAACCGTTCATTTGTGATAATCTCCACGGGGTTCACCTCTCTCTACTTACTAAATCTCTCTTTATTTAAAAGTCTTTTTTTGAAATAAAATTAGTTATCCGTATATACCTCCAGGCGACAACGGCGCGAGGTAAGAGGCTAATTGCTTCGGAAGTCAAAGAAGCGCCTTGGGGTTGCACTTTCTCTTGTGCTTATCGCCGATAAGAAGGCGCAGTGCGCGTTTCTTAGCAGACATATATCAATCAGTATGAAAACATTTCCTGTGTTTTAAACATTTATTTGCTAATTAATGAAAAATTTTCTTGCAATTTTGTCCGTTTGTTCTATACTTTTTGAAGTTAGAGTAGAAATGATCAATTTTATTTGTGGAATAGGGAAAGATAAGGGAATATGAAATCCCTTATTTTTTCAAGAGAAAGGATGTTAGAAAAATGGAATTATGGTTTACGGAAAAACAAACAAAGAACTTTGGTATTACAGCAAAAATTAAACAAACCTTACATACAGAACAAACAGAATTTCAAAAGCTAGATATGGTGGAAACAGAGGAATTTGGAAACATGCTGCTCCTTGATGGCATGGTTATGACGACTCAAGTGGACGAGTTCGTATATCATGAGATGGTTGCGCATGTACCATTATTCACACACCCAAATCCTGAAAATGTACTAGTAGTAGGTGGCGGAGACGGCGGGGTTATCCGTGAAGTCTTGAAGCACCCAAGTGTGAAAAAAGCGACCTTAGTTGATATAGATGGAAAGGTAATCGAGTACTCAAAGAAATACCTTCCTGAAATCGCAGGAAAGCTAGATGACCCTCGTGTAGACGTGAAGGTTGATGATGGGTTCATGCATATTGCACAAAGTGAAAATGAGTATGATGTCATCATGGTTGACTCAACGGAGCCTGTTGGTCCAGCAGTAAACCTATTTACAAAAGGATTTTACGCAGGTATTTCAAAGGCATTAAAGGATGATGGAGTATTTGTAGCGCAAACGGACAATCCTTGGTTTACACCAGAATTAATCACAAATGTGCAGCGTGACGTGAAGGAAATCTTCCCAATTACACGTCTGTACCTAGCAAATATCCCAACATACCCAAGTGGTCTGTGGACATTTACAATTGGTTCAAAAAAATATGACCCACTTGAAGTAAGTGATGACCGTTTCCATGAGATGGAGACAAAGTACTACACGAAGGACATTCATAAGGCAGCATTTGTTTTACCAAAGTTTGTTGCAGACCTAGTGAAGTAATGGGGGATTATGATGAGATTTGATGAAGCTTATTCAGGAAATGTGTTTATCAAAAGCCATCCGAGTTTCGAGGAAAGCGAAGCTGTCATTTATGGCATGCCAATGGACTGGACAGTAAGTTACCGACCAGGCTCGCGTTTTGGCCCTAGTCGAATTCGTGAGGTATCAATTGGACTTGAAGAATATAGTCCATATTTGGATAGAGAATTAGAAGAGGTAAAATATTACGATGCAGGTGACATTCCACTGCCATTTGGTAATCCACAGCGCAGCATAGATATGATTGAAGAGTTCATTGATCAGGTGCTAGAGGCTGGAAAATATCCATTAGGAATGGGTGGAGAACACTTAGTATCCTGGCCAGTAATGAAGGCTGTGTATAAAAAATATCCAGACCTTGCGATTATTCACATGGATGCGCACACGGATTTGCGTGAGAATTACGAAGGGGAACCACTTTCTCACTCAACACCAATTCGCAAAATTGCGGAATTAATTGGTCCGGAAAATGTCTTTTCATTTGGAATACGTTCAGGTATGAAGGAAGAGTTTCAATGGGCGAAGGAAAATGGCATGCACATTTCGAAGTTTGAAGTGCTAGAGCCGTTGAAAAAGATTCTTCCAAAGCTAGCGGGTCGTCCAGTGTATGTGACGATTGATATCGATGTGTTGGATCCTGCGCATGCACCGGGAACTGGAACCGTGGATGCAGGAGGGATTACCTCTAAAGAGTTATTGGGGGCAATTCATGAGATTGCTAAGGCAGATATTAAGGTAGTCGGCTCTGATTTAGTAGAGGTTGCACCGATTTATGATCCATCTGAACAAACAGCGAATACGGCGAGTAAGCTTATTCGAGAGATGATTTTAGGTTGGGTACAGAAAAAATAAGTAGAAAGTCTGGGTCGTGTGGCCCAGGCTTCCTTTGTATTTCTGTTCTGACTCAGAGACAGAACCGATATAAAGTAGAGAGTGAAATGTCCATGAGGAGCCTTCTCAAGGACATCCACACCGCGAGGGCTATCTATTTTATCTTGAGGAAGGCTGTCAAAGGCACTTTCAATAAGTATTACTTTGAAATGTCTTAGAGGAGTGTTTTCAAAGACATACTGAACTGATTTCGATGAAGAAATGTCCTTGAGAGAGATCCCAACTATCTTGTATTTGATTTTTAAAAATTATGACAATTCCTTCTTCCTAGTTGAATATACTACATTTGAACTAGATTTTTACGTGAAAAGGGGGAGTTAGATGGTTGGGATTCGTTTTATAAAAATGGCCAGTCTGTATTTTGTGATTGGGGTGTTCATTGGAATGGGTATGTCCATGTCACATTCTTACACATTAACAGGAGTTCATGTCCATATTAACCTACTTGGTTGGGCATCGATGGGGTTAGCGGGTATTGTGTACTATTTATTTCCGGCAGCAGGGGAATCGAAACTTGGAAAAGCGCATTTTTGGCTTCATAATATTGGGTTACCCGTGATGATGATCGGATTAACACTCTTAATGCTTGGTAACACGGCGATAGAGCCACTTATTGCAATTGGTGGAACGGTAACAACACTCTCCATTGTTCTATTTGTGATCAACGTATTCCTAAATGTGAAAGCAACAAGGCACTAATTTTTTTAGTACTAGTAGTTCTTATTAACTCGGCTTTTGCCGAGTTTTCTTTTTTAATTTGAAATCGTTTTGTAGAATGTCTTATACTAGTAAAGTTAAGGACATGTAAGGATGTGTGAAAATGAGTACTGTTTCACAAGATGGAACACCAATTCAACTTAAATTTGTTACGGAAATAAGGGATGGCTTGCGAAAAGAGAATGTTGCTTTTGACGCAAATGGTCTATACTACATAAAGGGAAACAATACCTATTTGCAATTTGACGAAAAGCAAGAAACAGGTACGGTGAAAACTATCGTTAAAATTTCGGATACTGAGGTTCTCATCCTTCGGTCAGGACATGTAAAAATGAGACAAGTATACCGTAAGAGCGAAATAACGAATGGATCATTCCAAAATCAGTATGGAACCTATAACCTTACGACAAAAACAAATAACATCGAATATAAATGGTACAACCATTCTCGAAAAGGAAGTTTGTTTTTATCATACGAGCTTGCACTCCAGGGTGAAGCGTCAGGATTATATAAAATATCCATTACATTTAAGGAGCGAAACTAGATGAACGTAGTTGATCAAGTAAAAGAACGTTTGAAAACGGAAATCAAAGAATCAGTTTTAAAAGCTGGACTTGCTTCAGAAGAGCAAATCCCGGAAGTAATTTTAGAGTTACCTAAGGAAAAAGCACACGGTGACTATGCAACGAATATGGCGATGCAGCTAGCGCGTGTTGCGAAAAAAGCACCTCGCATGATTGCAGAGGACATTGTAGCTAACTTTGATAAATCCAAAGCTTCTATTGAAAAAATTGAAATTGCGGGACCTGGATTTATCAACTTTTATATGAACAATACATACTTAACAGATTTAGTTCCAGCTATATTAGAAGCTGGCGACAAATATGGAGAAACAACGGTTGGAAACAATCAGAAACTTCAAGTTGAGTTTGTTTCAGCAAATCCAACAGGTGATCTACACCTTGGACATGCGCGTGGGGCGGCAGTTGGTGATTCGCTAAGCAACATTTTACAAAAAGCAGGTTATGATGTTTCTCGTGAATATTATATAAATGATGCTGGAAACCAAATTAACAACCTAGCAAAATCTGTAGAAGCACGTTATATGCAAGCTTTAGGAATGGATGCCCAGATGCCTGAGGATGGATACCACGGACAGGATATCGTTGGTATTGGGAAGAAACTTGCGGAAGAATTCGGCGATAAATATGTAAACGTTGAGGAACAGGAGCGTTTTAACTTTTTCAGAGAGTATGGCTTGAAGTACGAAATGGCGAAGCTACAAAATGATTTGGAAGAGTTCCGCGTTCGTTTTGATGTATGGTATTCTGAGACATCCCTTTACCATAACGGAAAAATTGATAGAGCCCTAGCAGCTCTTCGTGACAAAGGACATATTTACGAGGAGGATGGAGCTACTTGGTTCCGTTCGACGACGTTTGGTGATGACAAGGACCGCGTTTTAATTAAAAATGATGGCTCCTATACGTATTTAACACCTGATATTGCGTACCACCAGGACAAGCTAGAACGTGGCTTTGAAAAGCTGATTAATATTTGGGGAGCAGACCACCATGGCTACATCCCACGTATGAAAGCGGCAATTCAAGCATTAGGCTATGAGAAGGATACACTTGAAGTAGAGATCATTCAGCTTGTTCACCTGTTTAAGAACGGTGAAAAGATGAAAATGAGTAAGCGTACAGGTAAAGCAGTTACAATGCGTGACCTGATTGAAGAAGTAGGCTTAGATGCTGTTCGTTATTTCTTCGCAATGAGAAGCTCAGATACCCATCTTGATTTTGACTTAGATCTAGCTGTATCACAATCAAACGAAAACCCAGTTTACTATGCACAATATGCACATGCACGAATTTGTAGCATGCTTCGTTCTGGTGAGGAGTTAAATATCTCACTAGATGGGGAATTTGCGCTAGACTATATTAATTCTGAAAAAGAAATTGACCTGTTGAAAAAGCTTGGGGAGTTCCCTGCAGCTGTAACGGAAGCAGCAGAAAAGCGAATTCCGCATCGTATTACAAATTATATTAATGAACTTGCAGCAGCACTACACAGCTTCTACAATGCAGAAAAGGTGCTTGACCAAGAAAATCTCGATAAAACAAAAGCGCGTCTTGCGTTAATGAAGGCTGTTCAAATAACCTTACAAAATTCATTACAGCTAATTGGTGTATCTGCGCCAGAGAAGATGTAATCCAAGTAGACCCTCACTCCATGAGTAGAGGGTCTTTTTGTCGGGAATAATGAGGGAAGTGAATGAAAAGGGAGGCTACATATATGAAAGAGGTAATCATTGCATTATTTACTGGATTAATTGTTGGCTTTGTGTTTGCACTACTAAAACTTCCAATCCCAGCACCGCCTGCGCTAGCTGGAGTAACAGGAATTATTGGAATCTATTTAGGTTTTAAGATTTTCCAATGGATAGCACCGCTCATACAAAGATGAGGCACCCAGTCGGGTGCCTCTTTTTGGTTATGTTACTTGTTGAAAGTGCAAAAAACTTCCGATTATGAACCGTATCTTTGATTTAACAGCAGTAACCTGCGAAAAGCGAATCTAATTTACCTACAAAAAATGCGAAAAAAGTGTAGAGAGTTTTATTAACAACCATTTCTTGGACATATCTTGATCAATTTCTTCTCTTGTAAGTTCAGTTGAGTTTGCGAAGTCTTCTGCTACGCGATTTTTAATGTGAGCAATAAACTCCTTGTCATAAATAAAACAATTGATTTCATAATTGGAATACAGACTTCTTTTATCAAAGTTTGCCGTACCAATATCGCAAATCTTATCATCAATACAAATCGCCTTGGCGTGATAAAAACCTTTGGTGTACATAAAAAAGTGTATACCTTCTTTTGTGAGCTCGTCCATATAAGGATAGGCTGCTTCTTTAACAAATGGATGATCTGGTTTTTGCGGAAGCAGAACACGTATTTTGATGTTTTTCTTTGCTGCATTTATCAGTTCCCTTTTTATACGCTCACTAGGAACAAAATAAGGCGACCCAATAATAATCTCTTTCTCAGCCTGCTTAATCAAATGAATAAAATTATCCTCTAAATAGGCACCATCTGTTGGGCTTAATTTGGTCTCCATATTCCCTTGGTGCAGCTGTGGGTAATAGGAATCCTGGTTTGTAAATACCTCATTCGTCGCTCGTACCCAATCTTTTAGAAACTGTGTTTGTAGATCGGCAACTCCCTCACCTGTCATTTTCAAATGATAATCACGCCAGAAACCAAACTCTTTATCCTGCCCAAGGTACTCCTTCCCGACATTAAATCCTCCGATATAGCCTGTTTTCCCATCAATGATTGAAATTTTTCGATGGTTTCGGGCGTTGAGCTTATAAAACAAATAGGGAAAAGTGGGTTTGTTGCTGTATGAAAGTAGAACTCCCGCGTCAGTAAGTGTCTTTTCCATTTCCTTCGTAACATTCTTACTTCCAACCCAATCTAGCAGTAGACGAACCTCGACACCTTCTTTGGATTTACTTGTTAAAAGGTTTACAAATTCCTTGCTAAATTTATCATCCTGCAAAATATAGAATTCAACATGAATGTGATTGGTTGCTTGGTGAATTTCTTCAAAGAGGTCTGAAAAAAGCTGTTCACCAGTCGTATACATGGTTAAGTCGCTGTTACGTAACGGATATTCATGATTAACCATTTTTTTTAAGTGACTTTTTCTTCCGAGACTGTAATCAAGGCGGAGTAGCAGTAATAGAATAATGATAATAAGGACAATCCAGAAGATAGTGCGCAAATATACCCCTCCTATGATGAGGAGTCCAAAAAGTCCGGTGAAAATGACACATCGAATTTCTTCGTTGGCTTGCTTTTCCGTTCCTCACGTATTAATTGCATACGTTCCGGTACTCAAAGCTTCGCCGCCTTGAACTTCTTGGTCCTTTTCATCCTCCTTTTGAACTTGTACTTGATGGCGTTCTCTTAGTCTATACAAAAAAAGGAATGATTATTTGAGTTTGCGAATAAAAAAGCATTGACTGAATGCTCATTCATTATATAATGGAAGTATGGATAGTGTAGTCAGAATATTAATTTCATTCAGTCGAGTTTGTAATCTCGACCCAGTGCAAATTCGCGAAAGAACGAATTTGAAATTGTAGCATATCAAATAAAAATCATCGAAAGGAGTCTGAACAAATGAATACCCTCTTACTGATAAACCTTCTTGCATTCCTGGCTGTAACCGCTTACGCACTTTATCTATTTGTATATTTGATTAAGACAAGAATTGCATATATCAAACTTGGTAAGAAAGTGGAGTTTGACGGGAAAGTTAAAGAACGCCTTGGGCGAATTTGGGTCAACGTTTTTGGTCAGAAAAAACTATTAAAGGATAAAAAGAGTGGAGCTATCCACGTCATGTTTTTTTATGGCTTTATCCTTGTTCAGTTTGGTGCAATTGATTTTATTTGGAAGGGCTTACAACCTGGTTCGCATCTTCCGCTAGGTCCATTGTATGCAGGCTTCACTTTTTTCCAGGAAATCGTTACGTTTATGATTCTAGTTGCGGTCGTGTGGGCCTTCCATCGCCGTTATGTTGAAAAGCTAGTGCGCCTAAAAAGAGGTTTTAAATCTGGGCTTGTTCTTCTATTTATTGGTGGACTTATGCTCTCCGTATTACTAGGTAACGGAGCGGGAATCGTATGGCATGGTCATGAAGCGACATGGAGTGAGCCAATTGCATCCTTGATTTCACTTGCCTTAGGAGGCATTAGTGAGACAGCTTCAATTGTCATTTTTTACGTAGCATGGTGGATTCACTTATTATTCCTATTAACATTCCTAGTATATGTACCACAATCAAAGCATGCTCACTTAATCGCAGGACCAGCAAATGTGTACTTAGGGAGAACTGGTAGTCCAGGTAAACTTGAAAAAATTGATTTTGAGGATGAAACACAGGAAACCTTTGGTGTTGGAAAAATTCAAGATTTCAAACAAACACAATTAATTGACATGTATGCTTGTGTGGAATGTGGTCGCTGTACAAATATGTGTCCAGCCACAGGCACTGGTAAAATGCTGTCACCAATGGATTTGATTGTAAAGTTACGTGATCATTTAACAGAGACGGGTGCAGTTGTGACCTCACGTGTTCCTTGGGTACCGGCTGTTGCGTTCTCTCATACAAAAGGGAATCAATTAGCACTAGCTTCAGCAGGTCAAGGTGCTAGTGAATCAGCTGCGACGTCAGAGTTAGCATATAGCCCTAGTTTAATTGGCGATGTCATTACCGAAGAAGAAATTTGGGCTTGTACAACATGCCGTAACTGTGAAGATCAATGTCCAGTTATGAACGAGCATGTTGATAAAATTATCGATTTACGTCGTTACCTTGTTCTTACGGAAGGTAAAATGGATGCCGATGCACAGCGTGCAATGACAAACATCGAACGTCAAGGGAATCCATGGGGACTTAACCGAAAGGAAAAGGAAAACTGGCGTGAAGTACGCGAAGATGTTCATGTGCCAACTGTAAAAGAGGCTAAAAAAGCCGGAGAAGAGTTCGAATACCTATTCTGGGTTGGATCCATGGGTGCATTTGATAATCGAAGCCAAAAAATCGCGCTTTCCTTTGCGAAGCTAATGAATGAAGCTGGCGTGAAATTTGCAATCCTAGGAAACAAAGAGAAAAACTCAGGTGACACACCACGACGTCTAGGAAATGAATTCTTATTCCAAGAGCTTGCTACAAACAATATCGCCGAGTTTGAAAAAGCAGAAGTGAAGAAGATTGTCACAATCGACCCTCACGCATACAATATATTCAAAAATGAGTATCCTGATTTAGGTCTTGAAGGTGTGGAAGTATTGCACCATACAGAGTTACTGTATGACCTAGTTAAGGAAGGGAAGCTAGTACCAAAACATCCAGTGAATGAAACAATTACATGGCATGACTCCTGTTATTTAGGACGTTACAATGATGTGTATGACCCACCACGTGAAATACTAAAACAAATTCCAGGTGTGAAGTTGGTTGAAATGGAACGTAACCGTGAAACAGGTATGTGTTGTGGCGCTGGTGGCGGACTCATGTGGATGGAAGAAGATACTGGAACACGTATTAACGTGGCGAGAACAGAGCAGGCGATTGCAGTAAATCCAACAACGATTGGTTCAGGCTGTCCGTATTGCTTAACAATGCTAAGCGATGGCACGAAGGCGAAGGAAGTAGAAGATCAGATTGGTACGTATGATATTGCTGAGATTCTTGAAAAATCAGTCGTCGGAGAAAAGAAAGAGATTGCATCATAATTACTGGTAATTTATGATTTATCTTCCAAAGTGAATGTTGTAAAATAGGAATATAGAATACTCAAGTAAGAATAGTAGAATAAAAGACAAAGAGAGGTGTACATAGTACGCCTCCTTCTTTGAGACAAAGCCTCGAGCGAGCGTTCAGTCAGAAAAATGTAAGCGGTTTCGACAAATTTAGGATGTAAGCAATTGATAGTTGAGTTCAAACTCAGTTTTCGGTGTTTAGCTCTAGGCGCCATTGGCTTGGGGTCACAAGCCAATCGCTTCTGAAGGCAAAATTTGCTTTTGACAGTACTCGTCCTGTTTTGTCGCCTATAAACTATCACATTACGCATTTCATAATATCAAGGAGGTTGTGAGCATGGGGAAAACAGTAATTGTAAGTGGTGTTCGTACTCCATTTGGAAAACTTGGTGGAAGTCTTAGTTCCTTAACAGCATCTGAGCTTGGTGGCATTGCCATTAAGGAAGCGTTAGAACGTGCTGGGTTGGAAGGAAATGCGGTAGATGAAGTGATCTTTGGAACTGTTTTGCAAGGTGGTCAAGGTCAAATACCTTCAAGGCAAGCAGCAAGACATGCAGGGATTCCATGGGAGGTAAAGACGGAAACCATCAATAAAGTATGTGCATCAGGGCTTCGCAGTGTCACACTTGCAGATCAGATCATTCGAGCAGGTGATGAAGAAGTAATCGTCGCTGGTGGCATGGAATCGATGAGCAATGCTCCTTATTTTTTACCGAAAGCAAGATTTGGCCTAAGAATGGGTGATGCGAGTCTGAAGGATCTAATGGTTCATGATGGCCTAACTTGTAGCTTCCAAGGTGTACATATGGGGACATATGGAAACGAGGTAGCAAAAGAACTTGAAATTTCACGTGAAGAACAGGACCAATGGGCGTTACGCAGTCAGCAACGTGCAGTCGAAGCGATTGAATCAGGAAAGCTTGCGGAGGAAATTGTTGCTGTAGAGGTAAAGGGCCGAAAGGGTGCTGTTACTGTTGTAAATCAAGACGAAGCACCACGAGCAGATACAACAATTGAAAAACTTTCAAAGCTACCTTCTGTGTTTGGTCCAAATGGCACGATTACAGCAGGGAATGCTCCCGGTGTAAATGACGGTGCAGCCGCACTTGTTTTGATGAGTGAGGAGCGTGCGAAGCGCGATGGAAAAGAGCCTATTGGAACGATCATGGCTCACGCGGCGATTTCTGTAGAAGCAAAGGATTTTCCCAAGACGCCAGGACTTGTGATTAACGAACTTCTAAAGAAAACTGGTAAAAACATTGACGAGATTGATTTATTTGAAATAAATGAAGCTTTCGCAGCTGTCGCATTAACGAGCGGAAAAATTGCAAAGATTGATACTGAAAAAGTGAATGTCAATGGTGGAGCGGTCGCACTTGGTCATCCGATTGGAGCAAGTGGAGCAAGAATAATTATTACGCTTATTCATGAATTAAAACGCCGCGGTGGAGGCATTGGAATTGCAGCTATCTGTAGCGGAGGCGGTCAAGGTGACGCCATTATGATTCAGGTTTAACGAGGAGTGACTGTTCGAAGGCTGAATATAAAAAATATATGTGCTGACAGGGACCGTTGGAACCGTCGCCGAATGAGGAGGTTTTTTTATGAGCGTGAAAAAGGTAATGGTGATTGGGGCAGGACAAATGGGGTCTGGGATTGCACAGGTTTGTGCGATGGCGGGCTATGAGGTTAAGCTCCATGATTTAAAACAGGAATTCCTTGATCGTGGGATAGGGAACATTACGAAGAATCTAACTCGCCAAGTTGATAAAGGTCGGATGTCAGAAGAAGACAAGTCGGCTACATTAGGCAGAATCTCACAGTCTACTGACCTTCAAAATGCAAGTGATGTTGACATAGTGATTGAAGCAGCTGTTGAAAACATGGACATCAAGACAAAGCTTTTCTCTCAACTAGATGAAATCGCACCTCAGAATGCCATATTGGCAACAAATACATCCTCTCTGCCAATTACAGAAATTGCAGCTGCAACAAAACGCCCAGAAAAAGTAATTGGTATGCACTTTATGAATCCAGTTCCAGTAATGAAATTAGTAGAAATTATTCGCGGCTTAGCAACAGCTGATGAAGTCTATCAAGTGATTGAAGATATGACAAAAACCTTAAACAAAGTTCCGGTTGAAGTGAATGATTTTCCAGGCTTCGTCTCCAATCGTATCTTAATGCCCATGATTAACGAAGCAATTTATACCCTTTACGAAGGTGTTGCCACAAAAGAGTCAATTGATGAAGTCATGAAGCTCGGGATGAATCATCCAATGGGTCCACTAACACTTGCGGATTTTATCGGACTTGATACCTGTCTATATATTATGGAAACCCTTCATGAAGGTTTTGGAGATGACAAATACAGGCCGTGTCCATTGCTTCGAAAGTATGTAAAAGCGGGCTGGTTAGGGAAGAAGTCTGGCCGTGGATTTTACACGTACGAAGGCTAGGAGGGACATAGTGTGCCGACTATAACAAATATGCCAAAGCACCAAGAATCCACCTTCAAATTGGAGGGAAACAGCATGAACTTTCAGTTTACGGAAGAACAAGAAATGATGAGAAAAATGGTTCGTGATTTTGCAAAGGAAGAAATTGCGCCATTTGTGGAGCGTATGGAAAATGGAGAGTTTCCACGAGCGATCCTTTCAAAGATGGCTTCACTTGGATTAATGGGCATTACAAGTCCTGAAAAATATGGTGGATCAGATATGGATTTTATCTCCTATATTATTGCCATTCATGAACTATCAAAAGTGAGCGCGACAATTGGGGTTATTTTATCGGTTCATACCTCCGTTGGAACGAATCCTATTTTATCCTTTGGTACAGAAGAGCAAAAGCAAACGTATATCCCGAAGCTAGCAAGTGGAGAATACCTTGGTGCGTTTTGTTTAACAGAACCAAGCTCTGGATCTGATGCAGCAAGTTTAAAAACAAAGGCTGTAAAACGAGATGACCACTATGTATTAAATGGCTCAAAGCTTTTTGTGACCAACGGTGGAGAAGCAGATGTCTACATCGTATTTGCTCGAACAAACCCAAATGAAACAGGTAGTAAAGGAATTACAGCCTTTATTGTTGAGAAAAACACGCCAGGTTTTATCATCGGAAAAGATGAGCACAAAATGGGGCTTTCTGGCTCGCGTACCGTTCAAATCACATTCGAGGATGTAAAGGTGCCAGCAGAAAACGTACTTGGTGCAGAAGGGGAAGGCTTCAAAGTAGCGATGGCAAACCTAAATGTGGGGCGAATTGGGATTGCCGCACAGGCACTAGGTATTGCTGAGGCAGCACTGGAGCATGCAGTCGACTATGCAAAAGGTCGTTATCAATTTGGAAAACCAATTGCGGCCCACCAAGGTGTTGGCTTTAAACTAGCTGATATGGCGACAAATGTGGAAGCGGCAAGACTTCTAGTCTATCAAGCTGCCTTTTTACGCCAACAGGGACTGCCGTGTGCAAAGGAAGCATCCATGGCTAAGCTATTTGCATCGAGGACAGCAATGGAAGTAGCTACCGAAGCAATCCAGGTCTACGGCGGCTATGGCTATACAAAAGACTATCCAGTCGAGCGTTTCTTCCGAGACGCAAAAATAACCGAAATATACGAAGGCACAAGCGAAATCCAGAGAATCGTCATCAGTAAGCATTTATAGGGTCAGGGGGACAGGTTCCGTGACCCAGGAAAAAATTGGTGGGACAACGAACCTGTCCCTCTGTCCTAAAACTATCATTCTAATATAAGTGGGGGTAACAGATATGTACTTTAAGCTATCAGAAGAGCATGAAATGATTCGTAAAATGGTGCGAGATTTTGCCAAAAATGAGGTAGAACCAACAGCTGCAGAACGTGATGAAGAAGAGCGTTTCGACCGTGAAATCTTTGATAAAATGGCGGAGCTTGGCTTAACAGGGATTCCATGGCCAGAAGAATACGGCGGGATTGGCAGTGATTATCTCGCATACTGTATCGCAGTTGAGGAGCTTTCACGCGTGTGCGCATCAACCGGGGTAACACTCTCCGCTCATACATCCCTTGCAGGCTGGCCGATTTACAAGTTTGGAAGTGAGGAGCAAAAGCAAAAATACTTACGACCAATGGCACAAGGTGAAAAAATCGGTGCATATGGATTGACAGAACCAGGATCGGGCTCTGATGCAGGTGGCATGAGAACAACAGCAAAGCTTGATGGAGACCACTATGTTCTAAACGGATCAAAAATCTTTATTACAAATGGTGGGATTGCTGATATATATGTAGTGTTTGCTTTAACAGACCCTACCTCTAAACATAAAGGGACAAGTGCTTTTATTATCGAGAGTGACTTCCCTGGCTTCTCTGTTGGGAAAAAGGAAAAGAAGATGGGGATTCGTTCTTCACCAACAACTGAAATAATCTTCGAAGACTGCCGTGTGCCAAAGGAAAACCTTCTTGGCGAAGAGGGTGAGGGCTTTAAAATTGCGATGATGACACTTGACGGTGGTCGTAATGGAATTGCTGCGCAAGCGGTCGGAATTGCACAAGGTGCACTTGATGCTGCAACAGAATATGCGAAGGAACGTGTTCAATTTGGTAAGCCAATTGCAGCCCAGCAGGGTGTGGGCTTCAAGCTAGCTGACATGGCAACAAATGTGGAAGCGGCTCGTCTATTAACCTATCAAGCTGCATGGTTAGAGTCAGAAGGACTTCCATATGGGAAGGAATCGGCTATGTCCAAACTATTTGCGGGCGACACAGCAATGAAGGTAACAACAGAAGCCGTTCAAGTGTTTGGTGGGTATGGCTATACAAAAGATTACCCTGTAGAGCGCTATATGCGTGATGCAAAAATCACTCAAATCTATGAAGGTACCCAAGAAATTCAACGTCTCGTTATCTCAAGGATGCTTACAAAATAGTGGGTCAAGGGGACAGGTTCTGTGTCCCAAGAAAAAAATGGTGGGACAACGAACCTGTCCCCCTGTCCCAGCAGGGAGTGAGGATATGCGAAGGAATGATGTACCGGCTTCGGTGAAGGATGAGCGGTTGATTAAGAAACGGCGCGACCAGATGATCAAGGGTGCAGTGACTCTTTTTAAGGAAAAGGGATTTCACCGTTCTACAACGAGAGAAATTGCAAAGGCAGCAGGTTTTAGTATTGGTACGCTCTATGAATATATTAGAAAAAAAGAGGATGTTCTCTATTTGGTCGTGGATAGTATTTATGACCAGGTACAGGAGCGGCTTCAGCAGGCGATCAACACGAAAGAAGGTAGTATCGAGAGCTTGAAACTTGCGATACACAATTACTTCGTCGTCATGGATGAGATGCAGGATGAAGTGCTTGTCCTCTATCAAGAGGCAAAGTCACTCTCAAAGGATGCACTTCCATATGTGTTGAATAAAGAGGTCGAAATGGTAGGGATGTTTGAAAAGGCCATTGAGGACTGTATTTCAAATGGTGAACTTCATTTACCTAAAAAACAGGTGGAGCTTGTCGCACATAATATTTTCGTTCAAGGCCAAATGTGGGGTTTTCGCCGTTGGGCAATGCGCAAGCTTTTCACGATAGAGGAATATATCGATATGCAAACAGAGTTGCTGTTAAAGGGAATAGAAAGTGTAGAGTAAATCGGTGTTGGTGTCTTTCGAGTAAGAAATAGTGTTTTCGGTAAAGGAATTGCTATGTCATGGTGTCCACAGCAAAAAGGGACGTCAATTTTTCAATATCAGCACGACTGGGGGAATAAAAATGAGTACGGTAGAAGTATATCGTCCAAAGAACCATGTGCGTTTTGTTACGGCTTCGAGCTTGTTTGATGGGCATGATGCCTCAATTAATATTATGCGTCGTATCCTGCAGGCAAGCGGGGCAGAGGTGATTCACCTTGGGCATAATCGTTCAGTCGAGGAGGTTGTCAACGCAGCAATCCAAGAGGATGCACAAGGAATTGCAATCTCATCCTATCAAGGTGGCCATGTCGAGTATTTTAAATATATGTATGATCTCCTGAAGGAGCGGGGCGCATCCCATATTCGTATTTATGGTGGTGGCGGAGGTGTTATCATCCCACGCGAAATTAAGGAACTCCATGAATATGGCATCGCAGGAATCTTTTCACCTGAAGACGGAAGAATCCTAGGGCTTCAAGGGATGATCAACAAAATGCTGAAGGAATGTGACTATCCGACTAGCACAGAACTTACCGAGGAGCTTACACTTTTGCAGCAAGGGGATTACAATGCAATCGCGAAGCTCATCACAATTGCTGAAAATCAAATTGATGTGTCCGGCGAGCTGGCAGTCGCAACAGAAACCATTATTAAAAAAGTAAAAGACCTTGAACAACGTGTCCCGGTTGTAGGGATTACAGGAACAGGGGGCGCTGGTAAAAGCTCCTTAACCGATGAATTAATTCGCCGCTTCCTAAATGAATTTGATGATAAAAAGGTAGCAATTCTTTCTGTTGACCCAACAAAGCAAAAGACAGGTGGAGCTCTACTTGGTGACCGAATCAGAATGAATGCAATATTTTCACCAAGGGTGTATATGCGTAGTCTTGCCACAAGGGGATCTAAGACGGAGTTATCACTTGCTATTAAAGATGCAATCGCTGTCGTAAAAGCAGCTGGATTCGACTTGGTTATTGTTGAAACAAGTGGGATCGGACAGGGTGATGCTGAAATTACGGAAGTTTGTGATATCTCCATGTATGTCATGACCAGCGAGTTTGGTGCACCATCACAGCTCGAAAAAATAGACATGATCGATTATGCGGACCTCATTGTTATTAATAAATTTGAGCGAAAAGGCTCCGAGGATGCGAGACGTCAAGTCCAAAAGCAGTATCAACGTAGTCATCTTTTATTTGAAAAAGACTATGAAGACATGCCAGTCTTCGGAACAATCGCAAGTCAATTTAACGATCCAGGAACAAATGCCCTATTTGCCAATCTAGTTGACACAATTAACGAGAAAATGGGCACAGGCTGGTCTACTACTTTTGATAAGAAGGCAGATGTTCAAAAACAAAATGTCATCATTCCAAATGATCGCCGCTATTATTTGCGTGAGATCTCAGATAGTGTTCGAAACTATCATAAGAAAGCCTCGGCCCAGGTTGAAGTTGCTAGGAAGCTATTCCAAATCAGCGGTACCATTGAAAGTGTGAAGGAGCTTGGAAACGAAGAGGTTCTTTCTACACTTGAAACCCTTCAGAAAGAGTATGAAGCAAAGCTGACTGCAGAGTCTAAAAAAATCTTAGAGAACTGGGAAACATTGAAGGAAACGTACAAGGGTGAAAAATTCATTACGAAGATTCGAGACAAGGAAATTGTCACTCTTTTAAAGACGAAAAGTCTTTCTGGATTATCCATACCAAAGATTTCACTCCCAGGTTATAAGGACTTTGGAGAAATCTTACGATGGGTCTATAAGGAAAATGTACCGGGTGCGTTCCCGTATACCGCAGGCGTCTTTCCGTTTAAGCGGGAAGGAGAGGATCCCAAGCGTCAGTTTGCTGGAGAAGGAACTCCAGAAAGAACGAATCGCCGCTTCCACTACCTTTCTAAGGATGATGATGCGAAACGATTAAGTACAGCGTTTGATTCGGTGACTTTATATGGCGAGGATCCGGCATATCGCCCAGATATTTATGGGAAAGTTGGCGAGAGTGGAGTTAGCGTTTGTACCCTTGATGATATGAAAAAGCTGTACAACGGATTCGATTTATGTGCGCCTTCCACCTCTGTGTCGATGACCATCAATGGGCCGGCACCGATTATCTTAGCGATGTTCATGAATACAGCGATTCACCAGCAAGTCGAAAAACGTGAGCAGGAGCTTGGTCGTATTTTAACGGTTGAGGAGTTTCAAGAGGTGCGGGCAAAAACACTTCAGACCGTTCGCGGAACCGTGCAGGCTGATATTTTAAAAGAAGATCAAGGTCAAAATACGTGTATTTTCTCAACGGAATTTGCTCTTCGGATGATGGGGGATATTCAGGAGTATTTCATTGACCATAAAGTGCGAAATTATTATTCTGTTTCAATCTCTGGCTATCATATTGCTGAAGCGGGTGCGAATCCAATTTCGCAGCTTGCGTTTACGCTTTCGAATGGGTTCACGTATGTGGAATATTACTTAAGCCGTGGCATGCATATTGATGATTTTGCGCCAAACCTTTCCTTCTTCTTTAGCAATGGGTTGGACCCGGAATATACGGTGATTGGCCGTGTTGCACGTCGTATTTGGGCAACTGTCATGAGAGAAAAATATGGTGCAAATGAGCGAAGCCAGAAGCTTAAATATCATGTGCAAACATCGGGACGTTCGCTACATGCCCAGGAAATTGATTTTAACGATATTCGTACTACTTTACAGGCGCTTATGGCCTTACATGATAATTGTAATTCCCTTCATACAAACGCATACGATGAGGCGATTACAACACCAACAGAAGAGTCTGTACGGCGTGCAATGGCGATCCAGATGATTATTACAAAAGAACATGGCTTAACGAAGAATGAAAATCCATTGCAAGGTTCCTTTATTATCGAGGAGCTGACTGATTTGGTCGAGGAAGCGGTTCTTCAAGAGTTTGATCGACTCAATGACCGTGGTGGTGTGCTAGGTGCCATGGAAACACAGTATCAGCGTGGAAAAATTCAGGATGAATCCATGCATTATGAGATGAAAAAGCATACAGGTGAGTTGCCGATTATTGGTGTGAATACGTACTTAAATCCAAATCCGCCAACGGAGGAAGATTTAAATAATATCGAACTTGCTCGGGCAACGAAGGAAGAAAAAGAGCTTCAGATAAATAATCTGCGTGAATTTCATGAACGCAATAAGGATAGAGTAGAAGAAGCATTACAACGTTTAAAACAAGTTGCCGTAAACAATGGAAACATCTTCGAGGAGTTGATGGAAACGGTACAGGTAGCAAGCCTTGGCCAAATCACACATGCTCTTTATGAAGTTGGTGGACAATACCGCAGAAATATGTAAACAATAGAGGCTGAGCTTATTTTTTATATAGCTCAGCCTTATAAAATGTTTCATTTTGATTAAGGCTCTTCACAGCAACAAGCTTTATTAATTTAGTAGTGGTATACTAATCAAATGCGCCTTGGCGTATTTGCGCCCAGATTTTATTCGAGCTCGCGAGAATATCTCCGATAAAAAATCTGAGGCATCCGCCGGAGGCTTTACTATATTCAATCATTGGTTAAAATCTTCTGAACTAGTTCCTAAATTTGCGGTCAATGTCACCGCATATACTAGTGGGAACTTCTGCTGAATAAAGTAAAATAGTGCCAAAAAATTATTAGACTGGCATAAAGTGGTTGATTTTGTTTATAATGAATGATATGTATTTTACAGAACTCTTTTTTATTTTTTAAAAAGCCATGCAGTTTTCTATAAAACAGCATAGCCTACATCATTACATACAACATGTTTTACCAAAAATTGCAGTTATTTACATAGAAAGGGAGTGCCTTGATGAGTCTTAATCAATACTCACCAGACCAAATTAAAGAAATGTCAATGCTTGAAGTGGCGTATGAGATTTTCTTAGGGAGAAAAGATGCGATTGGGTTCCAAGAACTAGTTGACGAAATTGCAAAAACGCTAGAGCTAACAGAACAAGAGGTTGCAACTAAAATATCTCAGTTTTATACAGATTTAAATATTGATGGTCGTTTCATTACATTGGGAGACAACCGTTGGGGACTACGTACGTGGTATCCATATGAGCAAATCGATGAAGAGGTTATCCATACGGAGAAACCTAAGAAGAAGAAAAAAGGTAAGAAGAAAAAGGATGAAGATGATCTCATCGCCTTTGATGATTTAGATGAAGATGACCTAGATTATGATGATGAAGACTATGACGATGATGATGAGATAGATGATGTGGATGATTTAGATGTCGACGACGATGAAGATGACGACGATGATTTTGACGATATAGACGATGATGACGATGAATTGCTTGAAGACGAGGAAGAATTATTAGAAGATGACGAATTTGAGTTAGAAGAAGATGAGGAAGAGGAAGAAGAGTAATCGCCTTTTCAAAATAAACTTCCACTTTCCGGTGATAGAAGGTCAATCGTAGAAAATCTACAGAACTTCATATTGACTTTTCTATCGCAAGTCGGTAGAATCATTTTTGGGCTCTCAAAAAAGAGTAACTAACGAAACCATATTATAAAGTTTCGCTCCCTTACATATGTAAGTGGAGCTTTTTTATTTTATAAAAGAGTGAAGGTTCGGTTTTGAAAAATATTTCACCCCCGGCACCATCAAAGATTCTTATGTCTAGCCCAAGCGCCAGCCCTTCGAGGTCATAAGCAAATCCGTTAAGAAGGATAAAGAACTTCCTTCTGGCCGGAATGTCTTATGCTTATCACGGCTGAACCAGGCGCTTGAGCTTTTCAATTTATACAATTTGACTCTTTTGAGCAAACTTTAACTAATACATAGATTGGGGGAAAAGAGGAAGATGACAAAGTATATTTTTGTTACAGGTGGCGTTGTGTCGTCCTTAGGTAAAGGGATTGTTGCAGCATCTCTAGGTCGCCTATTAAAAAACAGAGGAATGAATGTTACCATTCAGAAGTTTGACCCATATATTAACGTGGATCCAGGGACAATGAGTCCGTACCAGCATGGTGAGGTATTTGTTACCGATGACGGTGCTGAAACAGACTTGGACTTAGGACATTATGAACGTTTTATAGACATTAATTTGAACAAGTACAGTAATGTGACAACAGGTAAAATCTATTCGACTGTTCTGAAGAAGGAGCGTCGTGGTGATTATTTAGGCGCGACTGTTCAGGTTATTCCGCATATTACGAATGAAATTAAGGAAAGAGTGTTCCGCGCAGGACGTGAAACAAATGCAGACGTGGTTATCACTGAAATTGGTGGTACTGTAGGCGACATCGAATCCTTACCGTTCTTAGAAGCGATTCGTCAAATTAAAAGCGATGTAGGCTCTCGTAATGTCATGTATGTGCATTGTACACTTGTACCTTATATTAAAGCTGCAGGCGAGATGAAAACAAAGCCAACTCAGCACAGTGTAAAAGAGCTGCGTAGTCTAGGAATTCAACCAAATATTATCGTTGTACGTACAGAGATGCCTATATCTCAAGATATGAAAGATAAAATTGCGCTATTTTGTGATATTGATTCTCAAGCGGTTATTGAATGTCGTGATGCAGAAACATTATATACAATTCCATTAGCACTACAGGAACAAGGCATTGATCAAATTGCTTGCGAACACCTCCAATTAGATTGCCAAGAAGCAGATATGACGGATTGGATTAAACTTGTGGAGAAGGTAACGAATCTATCAAAAACAACAAACATTGCGTTAGTTGGAAAATATGTAGAGCTACAAGACGCCTATCTTTCAGTTGCTGAAGCACTAAAGCATGCCGGTTATGCATTCGATTCTGACATCAACATCAACTGGATAAATTCAGAAGAAGTGACAGATGAAAATGTTTCCGAGCTACTAGCTGGTGCAGATGGAATTCTTGTTCCAGGTGGTTTTGGAGACAGAGGTGTAGAAGGAAAAATTGCTGCGATGAAGTACGCTAGAGAGGAAAAAACTCCTTTACTAGGAATTTGTCTTGGTATGCAGCTAGCATCTGTTGAGTTTGCACGAAATGTACTAGGTCTTCAAGGGGCCCATTCTGCTGAACTTGATCCAAATACACCACATCCAATTATTGACCTTTTACCAGAACAAAAGGACATTGAAGATTTAGGTGGCACACTGCGTCTTGGACTTTTCCCTTGTAAGATTGAGGAAGGTACAAAGGCATTTGAAGCCTACAATGATGAAGTAGTATATGAGCGTCATCGCCATCGCTACGAATTCAACAATCATTATCGTCAAGCAATGGAAGCAGCAGGCTTTGTCTTTTCAGGGACAAGCCCAGACGGACGTCTTGTGGAGATTATCGAGTTGAAAGACCATCCTTGGTTTGTAGCATCTCAATTCCATCCAGAATTCAAATCAAGACCAAATCGTCCACAGCCATTGTTCAGAGAATTTATCCGTGCATCACTTGTTAATGCTGAAAAACTATAAGAAAAATCAAGGGGCGTCCAATAGGGCGCCCCATTACCATTTATTCGAATTCTTCTACCATTTCCTTAATCGTAAACACGAGTCCATAATACGCATATAGCGCCGTGATGACGCTTGGAAACCCAAAACGTGTCCCATTCTCATCAGGAATAAGTGGTTTTTGTAATTTGCTATCGATATGGATAGTAACGACATCCTCCAAACTACGTTCCCCATCGTTTTTTACGATTGCCGAAATCGCAACCGTTTGAATTCCGTTTTGACGTAGTTCTTCTGCAAGCTGGATTGCTTCTTGATCGGTCGAGAATCTAGTAACTAAAAGAACACTGTCTACATCCTCAATATCATTTATTTTCCCGCCTTCATACATTGGACGAGCTGACTTCAATGGTTCTGCCCCAAATAATGCCTCTGTTGTAATGGCAGCCATTTCTGAAAAACCATGGATGAAAATGGTGCCATCACTAATGACTGATTGTGCGAGGATTCTTGCACCATCCTCCATATTCATTTCTTCTTGATCCATAATTTTCTTAAACTGTCCCTGTAGCTGGGTAGTGAAAATTTTTAACATAAAAGTAAAACTCCTTACTCAAAAATAGTTTGACTTACTATGATTATCATTATAACGTTATAGGAAAAAAATAAGAAACCATGTCCTAATACGTAAGAAAATATAGTTTTCATATTGGAAATAAAAGTTTTCTACGTAAAAAGAAGGAAATTGTTGATTTTAGTAGAATAGAGTTTATTATTGAACATAATCAGAGACTAACTGATTTTTAGGACAAAAGCACTTATTTATTTTTATCTATTTTAAAGGGGGTTTTTAAAGGATGTCAGAAAAAATCTTAATTGTGGATGACCAATACGGAATACGAATACTGTTAAACGAAGTGTTTCAAAAAGAAGGTTATACGACATTCCAAGCAGCTAATGGAGTACAAGCAATTGATATTGTACAAAAACATACTCCAGATTTGGTATTACTAGATATGAAAATCCCTGGTATGGATGGGATTGAAATATTAAAAAGGCTGAAAAAAATTGACCAAGATATTCGGGTTATCATTATGACTGCCTATGGTGAGTTGGATATGATTCAGGAAGCAAGAGATTTGGGGGCTATCACTCATTTTGCAAAACCATTTGATATTGATGAGCTTCGTGAAGCAGTTAGAGCAAATATTCCACTGAAATCGGAATAAAAAAAGACAAAAGAAGAAAATCGCAATATTAACGCATTGTAAACGCTTAATAGAAAAAACGTTAAAATATGGTCTATTGCGAAATCAAAATCTTGTGATATGCTTGTACTGTGTTTATAGCTATTCCTTGGGGCAAGAGGCTTTTGTCACCCTTTTGTCTATTATTTTCTATCCTTATCCTTACATATTATGATTTTGTTTCGGTCATTATAAATGTGATACGAAAACGTTGGAATAGGTATATAACTAACCTCGGTACGATAGCCGTGGTTCTACGTGTAGAAGGGAAAACTCCCTTTTATACAAAAAAACGGTACATAAGGAGGAAATTCACATGCCTTTGGTTTCTATGAAAGAAATGCTTGAAAAAGCAAAAGCAGAAGGTTACGCAGTAGGTCAATTTAACTTAAATAATCTTGAATTTACACAAGCAATTTTACAGGCTGCACAAGAAGAGAATTCACCTGTTATTTTAGGTGTTTCTGAGGGTGCTGGTCGTTATATGGGTGGATTCAATACAGTTGTGGCTATGGTAAAGGGACTAATGAAGGATTTCAACATCACAGTACCTGTAGCTATTCATCTTGATCATGGTTCTAGCTTTGAATCTTGTGCAAAAGCAATTCATGCTGGTTTCACATCTGTCATGATCGATGCATCTCACCATCCGTTTGAAGAGAATGTTGCAACTACATCTAAAGTTGTAGAATTAGCGCATTTCCACGGAGTATCAGTTGAAGCTGAGCTTGGTACTGTAGGTGGACAAGAGGATGACGTAATTGCAGAAGGTGTAATCTACGCTAATCCTGACGAGTGTGTAGAGTTAGTAAACCGCACTGGAATTGATTGCTTAGCACCTGCTTTAGGTTCTGTACATGGTCCATATAAGGGTGAACCAAACCTTGGATTTAAAGAAATGGAAGAAATCGGGAAAGCTACTGGATTACCACTAGTTCTTCACGGTGGAACTGGAATTCCAACAAAGGATATCCAAAAGTCAATTTCTTTAGGTACTGCAAAAATTAACGTAAATACAGAAAACCAAATTGCTTCTGCAAAAGCAGTACGCGAAACATTGGCTGCAAAGCCAAATGAATATGATCCACGTAAATACCTAGGACCTGCTCGCGATGCAATTCGTGAAACAGTAAAAGGCAAAATGCGTGAATTTGGTTCTTCAGGTAGAGCATAAGCGAAACCTTTTTATAAAAGGAAACGTCTAACTAATTGAATACATCGGAGGATGTACCTCCGAACTATATCGGATACCGCTTTTTTCCAATTATGACAACGTAATTTGGAAGAGCGGTTTTCTTGCGTTATAATAGAAAATGTAAAAGGTTCATTTACCTTTAGTTAGCAGACTTACCTTATGAAAGTTTGGTGAACTCGCTTGACTAAAAAGGAGCCACTTACAGAATCGATGGGAATCTAGGGGTAATTACAGGTAATCAAAATTAAAAAGAACTGGAAGGAGTGATTGCGTAAGTACCCAGAGGACAAATCCATATCGTATCACTAGACCTTACATAGAACTTCAACTAGAAATTACTTCTGTCATAAAACTTCATATAACTATTTCACTATAATGCACTACTTTTGTCGTACTACATTCCTTCGGAAGAATTATCTTCCATAGGTGGGATTGATTGTTTTTTGAAAAAGTTGCTAAAATGGTACATGTGCAATTCGTTTTCGTGTAAACTAAGAATTAATACTTGTACAACTACGTAATAAATGCATGTCAAAATATACCAGTTCAAGTGAAGTTACAACCCGTTGCATATCTGTTATTGTAACGGAATAAGGGAAAAAGACACCGATTCCGGGTTGTCATCCGGCGAGACTTGTTTTTTTAAAAGATACCTTCTTAACAAGCTTGATAAAATTTCGGATGCACACATACGCCAAAGTGAATTTGATGTGCGAAAGCCCGGTAGTAGTATCGTGGCAAGCAAGGTTTCCCTTACAAAACCGTCATCTTCGCTAGAAGGGAGACACATATGGAAAAACTAAAAATAGCAGGCGGTTATCCATTAAAAGGATCTGTAAAAATTAGCGGGGCAAAGAATAGTGCAGTAGCCCTTATCCCAGCAACAATCCTAGCAGAAACGCCAGTTACTATTGAAGGCCTACCTGATATTTCAGATGTTCAAATCTTAGGTGATCTACTTGAAGAAATAGGTGGCCGAGTATCGATAAATAAAGAAGAAATATTCGTTGACCCATCTAATATTGTGTCAATGCCACTTCCAAATGGAAAAGTAAAGAAGCTTCGAGCATCCTATTACTTAATGGGAGCAATGCTAGGGCGTTTTAAAAAGGCTGTTATTGGCTTGCCAGGTGGATGTCATTTAGGACCACGACCAATTGATCAGCATATAAAAGGCTTTGAAGCACTTGGAGCAAAAGTTACAAACGAACAAGGTGCAATTTACCTCCGTGCAGATGAGTTACGAGGTGCTCGAATTTACCTCGATGTAGTAAGTGTTGGAGCAACGATAAATATCATGCTAGCTGCGGTACGAGCAAAAGGTCGTACGATTATTGAAAATGCAGCAAAAGAGCCAGAAATTATCGATGTTGCGACCTTATTAACAAGCATGGGGGCTAAAATCAAAGGAGCCGGAACAGATGTAATCCGAATTGATGGTGTGGATTCCTTGCAGGGCTGCCGCCACACGATTATACCTGACCGTATTGAGGCTGGAACATATATGATTATAGGTGCTGCAATGGGAGAAGGTGTGTTAATTGACAATGTTATCCCACTACACTTAGAATCATTGATTGCCAAGTTCCGTGAGATGGGTGTATCCGTGGAAACAAGTGATGATCAAATATGGGTGGCTGGTCGTAAGGACTTAAAAGCCGTAGATATCAAAACACTCGTGTATCCTGGGTTCCCAACCGACTTACAACAACCTTTCACTTCTTTCCTAACGAGAGCAAGTGGAACGGGGGTTGTGACTGATACAATATATGGAGCAAGATTTAAGCATATTGATGAGCTTAGACGGATGAACGCTCAAATTAAAGTTGAGGGACGTTCGGCGATTGTAACAGGACCTGTTCAGTTACAAGGTGCCAAGGTGAAAGCAAGTGACCTGCGCGCGGGTGCTGCACTTGTAGTAGCAGGCTTAATGGCTGAAGGAGTCACAGAAATCACAGGTCTCGAGCATATTGATCGTGGTTATAGTCATTTAGAAGAAAAACTCTCAGGTTTAGGCGCAACGATCTGGAGAGAAAGTTTATCCGAAGAAGAAATTGAACAAATTCAAAATTCGTAACAACCTTTTGAAAAGTAAATGAATTTACTCACTCCCACTACAAAAAGTGGGAGTTTTCGTGTATTCTAAGAATGAATAGAAAAGCGGAAGCGACTTGCTCAGAAACGAGAAAACTGGATACTCCGACAAAGAGGCGCAATTTGCCTCTGCAGGAGGAGTTGAAGTTTCTCGAGTTTCTAGTCGCTGCAGCTGGACAAATAGAAAAGCGGAAGCGACTTGCTCAGAAACGAGAAAACTGGATACTCCGACAAAGAGGCGCAATTTGCCTCTGCAGGAGGAGTTGAAGTTTCTCGAGTTTCTAGTCGCTGCAGCTAGACAAATAGAAAAGCGGAAGCGACTTGCTTAGAAACGAGAAAACGGGCAGACGAAAACGCCACGTCCTGTGGCAGTGTAGTTACTAGCAAGTCCGGTTCTCGGGGATTCCGTGCTATAAAAAGACAGAAAACAAAAGCGCGTTAAAATTGTCCGCACTACGTACCGATTGTATTTTTGCCTAATTAAAAACAGAAACGATCCAAGCAAGGGGGAAGGTATTCATGGAAAGAAGCTTATCAATGGAGCTCGTTCGTGTTACGGAAGCAGCAGCATTAGCTTCAGCACGTTGGATGGGACGTGGAAAAAAAGATGAGGCAGATGGTGCAGCAACCTCTGCGATGAGAGATGTGTTTGATACAATCCCAATGAAGGGACAAGTTGTCATAGGGGAAGGCGAAATGGACGAAGCGCCAATGCTCTATATTGGGGAAAAGCTTGGAAATGGATATGGACCGAGAGTGGATGTTGCAGTTGACCCATTAGAAGGTACAAATATAGTTGCTTCAGGTGGGTGGAACGCACTTGCTGTTTTAGCCGTTGCAGATAATGGTAACTTACTTCATGCCCCAGACATGTATATGGATAAAATTGCAGTAGGACCAGAAGCGGTAGGATTGATTGATATTGATGCGCCAATTATCGACAATTTAAAAGCTGTTGCGAAAGCCAAAAATAAAGATATTGAAGATATTGTGGCTACAGTCTTAAATCGACCAAGACATGAACATATTATCTCCCAACTACGGGAAGCTGGTGCTAGAATCAAGCTCATCAATGATGGAGACGTGGCAGGAGCAATTAATACAGCATTTGACCATACAGGGGTTGATATTTTATTTGGCTCCGGTGGAGCTCCAGAGGGTGTTCTGTCTGCTGTTGCCTTGAAATGCCTAGGCGGAGAAATCCAAGGAAAGCTTATACCTCAAAATGATGAGGAGTTAGCACGATGTCTGAAAATGGGACTGGATGTGTCAAAAGTTCTTCGTATGGATGATTTAGTTCGTGGAGATGATGCAATTTTTGCAGCAACAGGCGTTACAGACGGAGAACTTTTACGAGGAGTTCAGTTCAAGGGATTGATAGGGACAACTCATTCAATTGTTATGCGTGCAAAATCAGGAACAGTTAGATTCATAGATGGTAGACATAGTTTGAAGAAAAAACCGAATCTAGTAATTAAATAATGGAGGGCGAGTCACTGTACTCGCTCTTTTGGCATAAACTAGCCATAAGTCTATCAAATAATGGTATTGATTAAAAATACGCTAATAGGGTAAAATAGAGAAGACTATCAATCGTCTATTTACTTCTAATCATTCAAAACATGGGAATCCATTTGCCCAAAATGAAAAATGAGTACCGCGGTGAAAACTTCTATGCAATCCTCATGATGCTTCTAAAATCATTCCATCCATACTTATACATATAAAATGATCGTTTTTTATAGGATGTCCTTTTTTCCTAGGAGTAGCTTGCGCAAACGCATTTATATGGTGGAGAATGACCAATCTCATAACCAAATCTATTGGAGAGCATTTACGAGTAGTAGCAACGATTTTAACAAAAAATAAAGAGTGGTGTACGAATGAGTATTACAATATCTAGTCTTGAAAACATGAAGCTAAAAGAATTATATGAATTAGCACGTGAATTTAAGGTTTCCTATTATAGTAAATTATCGAAAAAAGAACTGATTTTTGCAATTTTAAAAGCGAGAGCTGAACAGGATGGCCTTTTATTTATGGAAGGGGTACTGGAAATTATCCAGTCTGAAGGATTCGGTTTCCTTCGCCCAATAAATTACTCTGCAAGCTCAGAAGATATTTATATTTCAGCTTCTCAAATTCGTCGTTTTGATTTGAGAAATGGGGATAAAGTTTCTGGTAAGGTGCGGCCTCCAAAAGAGAACGAACGTTATTATGGCTTACTCCATGTGGAAGCAGTAAACGGTGACGATCCAGAAACAGCAAAGGAACGTGTGCATTTCCCTGGATTGACAGCTTTATATCCGAACCGACAAGTTATATTAGAAACGAAACCAAACCATATTTCAACAAGAATTATGGATGTATTGGCACCTGTTGGATTTGGTCAACGTGGTCTAATTGTGGCGCCACCAAAGGCTGGTAAAACCATGCTAATTAAAGAAATTGCCAACAGCATTACAACCAACCACCCTGAGGCTGAATTGATTGTGTTACTAATCGATGAGCGCCCAGAAGAAGTTACAGACATTGAACGTTCTGTAGCAGGTGATGTTGTAAGTTCGACCTTTGATGAGGTACCTGAAAACCATATTAAGGTTGCGGAGCTTGTTTTAGAAAGAGCAATGCGTCTTGTTGAGCATAAACGAGATGTGATCATCCTTATGGATAGTATCACACGTCTTGCAAGGGCTTATAACCTAGTAATCCCTCCAAGTGGACGTACGTTATCAGGAGGAATTGACCCTGCTGCCTTTCACCGTCCAAAACGTTTCTTTGGGGCAGCCAGAAATATTGAAGAGGGCGGTAGCTTAACTATTTTAGCAACTGCGCTTGTTGATACGGGCTCACGTATGGATGACGTTATTTATGAAGAGTTTAAAGGTACAGGTAATATGGAGCTCCACCTAGATCGTTCGTTAGCAGAAAGACGTATCTTCCCTGCAATTGATATTCGTCGTTCAGGAACTAGAAAAGAAGAGCTTCTTATTGAAAAAGATAAGCTTGATAAAATTTGGGCTATCAGGAAAGCTATGTCAGATTCACCAGATTTTGCTGAGAAATTTTTACGAAAACTTAAGCAAACTAAAACAAATGCAGAGTTTTTCGAAATGCTTGAGGCGGAAAAGAAAGCAGCTGCTGCAAGAAGAAATAGCAGTAGAAACGAATCGTAAGAAAGCCAAATTTGAAATATACCTGTTGGGAAAAATTGTACTCTATTTACGATTTTTAACAGCAGGATTAAGTTGCAATTCATAGCATCACTTGTTATAATTTCAACATGTGCGTTTTAGGTATAGAAGTTGTACATCAATTTCACTAGAACGTAACTCTGTTTCGATTAATGATTCAGGGCGGAAGGAGATGAGACGAATGAAAGCAGGAATTCATCCAAACTTTAAGAAGGTTATGGTGAAATGTGCTTGTGGAAATGAATTTGAAACTGGTTCTGTAAAAGAAGAGTTACGCGTTGAGGTTTGCTCAGAGTGTCACCCATTCTATACTGGCCGTCAAAAATTCGCTGATGCAGGTGGACGTGTAGATAAATTCAATAAAAAATACGGTATTAAATAATAACCGTTTAACTTTATTCAGCAAAAGTCCCTGCTTATATAAGTGGGGACTTATATGCAAAAGATTTGTTAATAGAGTAGGTTAAAAGCCTCTCTGAATAAAGTTAAGCCTCCGGCGGATGCCTCAGATTTTCAAAGGAAGTTTATCGAGCAAGCTCGATAAAATCTGGGCGCAAATTCGCCAAGGCGAATTTGATCAGCCAAAAAACAGGCAAGTATTTTTCCTCTTGCCTGTTTTTTATGCTAATTGACATAATTTTTCTCGCAATTATACATTATATTACCCCAATAAAAGATACCCTCTAATTTGTGGTCAATCATTTGACTCGAAGGAACAACCGAGGAAAGGGAGGACCCCGTTTCATGTATATTATGAAGCATAGCGGCTGGCTTGAAGTGATATGTGGAAGCATGTTTTCAGGTAAATCTGAAGAATTAATTCGACGTGTTAGACGCACTGAATTTGCAAAGCAGTCGGTACAGGTGTTTAAGCCTCAAATTGATAATCGATATAGTGATAATTCTGTTGTATCTCATAATGGGACATCCTTTGTGGCGCTTCCCATTTCGAAATCAACTGAGATTTTAGAAGTGGTTTCTGCAGATACAGATGTAGTAGCAATTGATGAAGTACAGTTTTTTGATGATGACATAGTAGAAGTCGTTCAAGTCCTAGCGAATCGAGGGCATCGTGTTATCGTTGCTGGATTGGATCAGGATTTCCGTGGCGAGCCATTCGGAAAGGTGCCTGAGTTACTTTCGTTAGCGGAGCTTGTAACAAAGCTACAGGCTGTTTGTTCAGTATGTGGTTCACCTTCAAGCAGAACACAACGTTTAATTAATGGACAGCCGGCATCCTATCATGACCCTGTCATTTTAGTAGGTGCATCCGAGTCTTATGAACCGCGTTGTCGCCACCATCACGAAGTACCTGGAAAACCATTAGCTGCATCAATCACTCAAAAGGATAAAATGAAATTATAAGGCGCTCCCGTTTGGAGTGCTTTTTATGTGCAACAATAAAAAGATCAGGTAGGTACCTGACCATGGTTGTTCTATTTAAAATAAGAACCCGAGTACTCTTTTCCGTCTTCTTGGCTGCTCAATTTTTTCAAGGGTAATGGCAGTTTGTTTTTGTAGTTCCTCTTTCTCATCCTCAAGACGTTGTATATACGCTTCTAACGTCTGTACGCGTTTTTGGAGCTCGTCAATTTCTTTGCGATGCTGCAAAAGCTGGTAAGAAACTACATCACTCGCTTTCTCCTCGATGCGTCTTTCGTTTTCCTTAATCCGGTCCATCATTTTATTTAATTTCTCAGAGAGTGTTTTATCATTAACCTGTACCATTTTTCGTACGGTCCCCTTTCTAGGTTGTTGCGTGTTCAAATCAACTTTCTCGGTTGGAACCCCGGACCTTACTTGATTTCGTATTTCCTCGAAAAGTGGAAGGTCTGTATCCTCGAATACATAGTGGCCATATTCATTTTTCGTGCAAGGAATATTGAGATTCTTTATCCATTTACGAACTGTTTTCGTTGAAACCCCTAACTTTTTTGCGAACTCAGCTGTATTCATACCATCCACTCCCTATTATACTCTTCTTTCCCAAAAGCTCAGCTACTAAATATTTTATAGTACTTTCCGATTACTCTTCTACTACTTACGATTCTCTCTTTCTTAATAAAATCCTTCCAGAAAGACAAAACTAGTATCGTTTCGTCAAAGAAAGAACCAATCCAACATAATTTCCCTCATTCGACAGCGGAATGTGAGAGAAATGCGGTTCTGTGCGGATTTGCTTTGACGAGGTTAGTGCCCTATACTATAATTATACTGTTATGGACTAAATTTTGAGGTGAAGACCGTGTTTGATCGTTTAGAAGCTGTTGAAGCTCGTTATGAAAAGCTAAATGAATTATTAAGTGATCCGGATATTGTAAATGACACAACGAAACTACGTGAATATTCAAAGGAACAATCTGATATACAAGAAACCGTTGAGAAATATAGAGAGTACAAAGAGGTTAAAGAGCAGCTAGCAGATGCGAAGGCGATGCTGGAAGAAAAGCTAGATGCAGACATGCGTGAAATGGTGAAGGAAGAAATCAGTGAGCTTGAGGATAGTATGGAGGCACTAGAGGAGCGTCTACATGTGCTATTACTTCCGAAGGACCCGAATGATGACAAGAACGTAATCATGGAGATCCGTGGAGCAGCTGGTGGAGATGAGGCTGCGTTATTTGCTGGTGACTTGTATCGTATGTATAGCCGTTATGCTGAACAGCATGGCTGGAAGACAGAGGTTATGGAAGCTAACTCAACTGGAGTCGGTGGGTATAAGGAGATCATCTTTATGATTTCCGGGAAAGGTGCGTATTCTCGCCTGAAGTTTGAAAATGGTGCGCATCGTGTCCAGCGTGTTCCTGAAACAGAGTCTGGTGGCCGTATCCATACATCGACTGCAACGGTTGCTGTTTTACCGGAAGCGGAAGAGGTTGAGGTAGAAATCCACGAGAAGGATATTCGTGTGGATACCTTTGCTTCAAGTGGACCTGGTGGACAAAGTGTTAACACGACCATGTCAGCGGTACGTCTAACTCATTTACCAACTGGTACTGTGGTTTCCTGTCAGGATGAAAAATCACAAATTAAAAACAAAGAAAAAGCGATGAAGGTATTACGTGCACGTGTATATGATAAGTTCCAACGAGAAGCACAAGCTGAATATGATCAAAACCGTAAAGCAGCGGTAGGTACGGGTGACCGTTCTGAGCGTATTCGTACGTATAACTTCCCGCAAAACCGTGTGACCGACCATCGCATTGGGCTTACGATTCAAAAGCTTGACCAAATCCTTACAGGTAAGCTTGAAGAAGTCATTGAAGCTCTGATAATGGAAGACCAAGCAAGAAAAATGGAGGCTGCCGAATAATGGCATCCTTTCAAAAAATATACGAAGCCCTCAAATGGGCTTCTTCTTTTTTACGAGAAAATGGTCGGGACGAGAATAGTGGGGAACTGCTGTTGTGTCATTATTTAGGGTTGACTAGGGCCCAGTTGCTAGCGGAATTACGGGAAGAATTGGACGAAACGATAAAAGAAAAGTTTACAAACGCGATTGAAGAAGTTGTGAGCGGAATTCCCGTTCAATACATAATTGGCTATGAGGAATTTTATGGTCGAAGGTTTATTGTAAATGAAGAGGTATTAATTCCTAGACCGGAAACAGAAGAGCTTGTTCAAGGACTATTGAACAGAATTACAAAGCTGTATGGGGATGTTGAAGAGGTAGCTGTTGTCGACGTCGGGACAGGTAGTGGAGCAATCTCCATCACGCTTGCACTTGAAAATCCTAAATTGGATGTCATGACTGTTGATATTGCAAAGGCATCCATTGACGTTGCGAAGGGAAATGCACGTCAGCTTGGGGCGAATGTAAGCTTCTATGAAGGTGACCTTCTACAGCCATTGATTGAACATGGGACAAAGGTAGATGTTGTTGTTTCCAATCCGCCTTATATTCCAGAAGGTGATATTGAAACCTTATCAACTGTTGTAAAAGACCATGAGCCGATGCGCGCACTTGTTGGTGGCGTCGATGGATTAGACTTTTATCGCAGGTTTATGTATGAAATTCCAGAGGTTCTAAAAGAAAACGGAATCGTTGCCTTTGAAGTAGGAATCGGACAAGGAAAGCTTGTTGCGGATTTGCTACAGCACACTTTTACTGGTGCAAAAGTTGAAGTGGTATATGACATCAACGGAAAAGACCGAATGGTGTTTGCAGAAATAGGGTTTTAAGTGGAAATTTTGTAAAAGTAGCTTAGGGGACAGCCCTAAGCTACTTTTTTATATAGGAACAAAGTTACCACAAGGGGAATTGAGCCGTTAATCTGGATAATTGCACCGTTAGCTCCAATAATTGTACGTTACGAACATCTTTCGATAAAACTACGGTAATTCAGCGCAATACTAATAGTTTCTTTTCCAAGATAAAAAGTAAACGACAACTTGAATGAGTGGGTATAGTAGTAAGAGAATAATAGGGTAATATGGTACTGTGTCTGAGATGAAGGGGTAGAGCAGGATTAGGCTCGTTATGATTGGGAATGTGTACCACATGCTAATATAGGAAGCGCGACAAGCTTTTGCTGTAAGTTCTTTTTCACGTTCATCACCTTCTTCAAACTCGGTAGGTAATAATAAAACGTTCTTCCACGACTTCCGCTTTCGTTTTAATTTTGGATAGATTATCGCTGAAAAGACAATACTGGCTACCAGTGCTACAAATATCGGAAGCATGTTGATTTCAATAAACCAAGGTGGTTCTTGGTTGGTTTTGACAATATGGGCAAAATCCATTTGAGCATAATACATGGCAGATAATCCCCAACCTAAAATCACGATTGAAATAATTGAATACAAAACACTACGAAAAATACTCATCTCTCATTCCTCCATATAAAAGATTTCTTCAATTGGTAAGTTAAACGTCTGGGCAATATTCATTGCAAGCAACAGTGAAGGGATATAGCTTCCTTTTTCCAGTGCAACAATTGTTTGCCGTGTTACATTGACCTTTTCGGCAAGTGCACCTTGTGTGAGGTTATGTTTTGCACGAAGTTCCTTCACGCGGTTCTTAATCTCCATTTACAATATCCTCCAATTGTTTCTATATTCATTGTAAAGTACACCATACTTTTTGTAAAGTCAACTTTACATATTTTTTATAACACGAAACACAAATACAAATTTTTTATAGTTTACTAGATTTTTTTATATTTGGTAGTTTAAGAATTCAATTTCCTGTCCAGAATGGGTTGTGAAGGGATGGTGCAAGGAAATTGAAAAAACAAACTGCTATTATTTCATTTATCTTTTTATTATTAATTGGGGCGAATAGCCATTTATTTATAAAAGAAACAAGTGCTGATGGTCCAGCGGTGATTCCAGATGAAGCGATTCGACTGCGTATTCTAGCGAATAGTGATTCTGATAAAGATCAGGAGCTTAAGCGTATGGTACGAGATGAAGTGAATGCCGAAATCACAGAGTGGGTGGCTGAACTAACGTCGATTGAAGCTGCAAGAGAATTAATTCAAGAGAGACTACCAGAAATAGAGAAAATTGTTGCTAGAGTATTAGAAAGAGAAAATAGTGATCAATCCTATACGGTAGGGTATGGAAGCAATGTTCAGTTCCCAACAAAGCTATACGGTGAGTTCCTTTATCCAGCAGGTGAATATGAAGCAATTCTGATCTCATTAGGTGAAGCAAAAGGTGCAAACTGGTGGTGCGTGCTATTCCCGCCACTGTGTTTCTTAGACTTTTCCACAGGAGATGCAATAGAGGCTTCTGATGAAGAAGGAAAAGATGTAGAAGTAGAGGAAGAAGAGAAGGCAGAGAAGGATAAGAAGGAAAAGAAAGAAGATAAAGAGGACAAGAAAGAAAATGAAGACAAGGAAGATAACGAAGCACAAGAAGATGAAGTAGAGGTTAAGTTCTTCTTAGTTGAATTTATTACTTCACTTTTTAGTTAAAAGATATTTTCATAATGTCCCATAACTAACAGGTTATGTCCCATATATCGAAAAATTTGTCCCATAAAATGAAAAGTCTGTCCCATATATTATGAAGGTTGTCCCATATATGCAACAATTGGGCACATAACGACCAATGCTAACCTAATTTACTAGAAAAAAACCAATTTTTCACGAAGATTTATTCTAGTAACTTGTTCTATTTTTCCAAACCCCTCATAGAGTAGTTAGTAGAAAACAAAGGATGGGGTGGAGAGATGAAGCAAATTAGAACCGCAAATGAGATGGATATTGAAAGAGTAACATCATTTTTGGGACAAGCTGAAGTGAGTGCTGATGGAATTGAATCAATCATAGATCATTTTATATTATTAGAGGATGCGGAACAAAACATTCTCGCAACATTAGGGATTGAACGAATCGAACAAGACGGCCTGTTACGATCGTTGGTGATTACAGCGAAGGTTGATCAAACGAACCTGTTAACACTCTTTAAGAGTGCCATTTCTTTAGCGAAACACAAGGAACTGCGTCAGTTATTTCTTGCGACGAACAAACAGGCATCAATCTCATTCTTCAATATGCTTGGCTTTTCAAAAATAGAAGAGCAGGAGCTGCCAGGACATATCAAAACATCAAATCATATAACACAGATCTTAGAAACTACTGACCCTATGTTCATGGTTTCCAAAATCGAAAAATAAGTCCAAGTCTCTGTTTGTTCGCTATATGCAGCAAGCGGGGGCTTTTTTAATGTGCACAAAGACGGTTTTTGTGGATGATGTGGATAAGGTTGTTGTTAAAATTAGGAGAAATGTGATAATCTGTGGAACATAATATAAAAACTGGACTGAGGCTTTAATTTTTCCTGTGGATGTGAATTGTTCCAAGAATGGATATATCCACAAAGTTATCCACTTTTTAACGGTTTTTATCCACAAAATGTGGATAACGCCTGTATATACCATTTTAAACCCTCTCTTTTTTTATATTGAAATAATAAAAAAACATGATAAATAAAGGAATTTTCTATAGGAGTTGCGTTATATGGATACAAAACGATGGATTGTGGATAAACAACAACAAGATATTGAAACTTATCCACAAATAAAAGAGGCAGCTACTCTTTTACAGGCAAATGAAGTTGTCGCATTTCCAACTGAGACGGTTTATGGGCTAGGGGCAAACGCACTGTCTAGTGAGGCTGTTGCGAAAATCTATGAAGCAAAGGGTCGCCCAAGTGATAATCCACTAATTGTCCACATCTCCACAATGGGACAGTTACACCGGGTTGCACAGGATATTTCGGATCAAGCCTATCGGTTAATTGAAAAGTTCTGGCCAGGACCACTGACCTTGGTGTTGAAGAAAAAAGAGAATGCCGTTTCCGAAAAAGTAACAGCAGGACTTGATACGGTAGCCGTACGTATGCCCAATCATCCAGTTGCATTGGCGTTAATTTCTGCATCAGAACTTCCGCTTGCTGCACCAAGTGCAAATCTTTCAGGTAAGCCTAGTCCAACACTAGCTAAGCATGTGGCAGATGATTTGACTGGTAAAATTGCTGGAATCATTGATGGGGGAGCAACTGGAGTTGGTTTGGAATCGACGGTTGTGGATTGCTCTGGAGAAGTACCTGTTATTTTACGACCTGGTGGCATCACCAAGGAACAGTTAGAAGATGTATGTGGTGTAGTTGAGGTTGACCAGGCATTAGTAGAAGAAAATCATGCTCCAAAATCACCGGGAATGAAATACAAACATTATGCAACACAGGCTCCTCTTTTTATCGTAAATGGATCAATGGAGTATATTCAGTCGCTTGTAAAAGAGAAGCAGACTGAAGGTTTACGTGTTGGTGTACTCACAACTATTGAGCGACAAGATAAATACTCGGCAGATAAAGTTATTGCCTGCGGATCTCGTGAACAGTTAGAAACCGTAGCAAATCGTCTATTTGATGTGTTGCGTGTATTTGATGAAAGCAGTGTGGATGTTATTTTTAGTGAAAGCTTTCCAAGTGAGGGTATTGGCCAGGCGATCATGAATCGTTTGACCAAAGCTGCAGGTCATAAAGTACTAACGGAATAAATATAAAACGTGTTAAAAATTTAGGAATACTCGATTTTCTATTTTAATAAGAAATTTTGAATTTCCTCTCTTCTATTTCGTTTCGGACATGCATATGTTGATATAGGCACGTCCGAGGAGGTAGAAAATGGATATCACAGCAGTGTTAGGAGAAATTATTACATTATTTATTATGGCATTTGCTCTAGGAATGGATGCTTTTTCCGTAGGGTTGGGTATGGGGTTAATCCAACTAAGACTAAAACAAATCTTTTCAATTGGTCTAACAATTGGATTTTTTCATATGTGGATGCCGTTAGCAGGAATCATGATTGGTAGCTTATTGTCTGATAAATTTGGAGTGATTGCTACTTATGTTGGAGCAGGATTGCTCTTATTTTTAGGACTTCAAATGATTATTTCTTCCTTCAAGGATGAAGATAAGCCGATGATTACGCCAGTAGGGTTTGGCTTGTTTATCTTTGCCTTAAGTGTGAGCTTAGATAGCTTCTCTGTGGGGCTTTCCCTAGGTATCTACGGTGCTAAGACAATTATGGTTATTCTCATGTTCGGGGCTGTTAGTATGGTTCTATCATGGTTGGGACTTCTACTAGGTCGAAAGGTCCAGAACTGGTTAGGTACATATAGCGAAGTACTCGGAGGAAGTATCCTCTTAATTTTCGGAGTGAAATTACTGTTTCCACTGTAATGGGACAAGGGGACAGGTTCGTTGACCCACCTAAATTTCAACAAAATTGTGAGCATTGGTAAAAAACCATGCTCTTTTTTTAATCTAGTCTATGTCTCTTGCTAAATCTGTTTTATAATAAAGATATATCGAAATTTGTCTAAAAACGTAGCCTAAAAGTACTACGTTGACACCTGAAAAATAAGTTTAAAGGGTGATAAAATGAATCGTGTATTATTTGTATGTACGGGAAATACATGCAGAAGTCCGATGGCTGAGGCTATTTTACGAAGCAAAGCTCCTGAAGGGATAGAGGTTAAATCAGCGGGAATATTTGCAAGTAGTGGAAGTCCTGCTTCCTCAAATACTTCACAGGTTTTGACGGAAAACGGAATTCAGTGCCAGCATTCATCTTCTTTCTTAACAAAAGAGCTAATTGAATGGGCTACTTGTATTTTAACAATGACCCATCATCATAAACAGGAAATCATGTATCGCTTTCCAGAGGTGGATGGGAAAATATATACCCTGAAAGAATTTACGAACGGTAGTGGAGATGTTTCTGACCCCTTTGGTGGACCGGTTGAAATATATAGAGAAACATATGCAGAACTTGAACCATTGATTGATCAGGTGCTTTCTAAATTAAAAAGATAGATTCAGGGGGAGAAACGGTTGGAAAACAAAAGGCGTTACAAATTTGGACTAAGGGTCAAACTCGTACTATTTACTACCATTTTAGCAATTGTCACGTACTCTACATCTGCAGTATTTATTTATTTTGTCTATCCATTTGTGGAAAACGTAATGAACGAACAGCTCTTTATGGTGGCAACATTGGTTTTAGGAATCGTTTGGTCTGGGATTCTTGCTTATTTCGCAGCATCCTTTATTACAAAACCACTTCAGAAGCTTGAACAAGTGGCTATCTCTGCTGCTAATGGGGATATTCGCGAGGATGTGCCTGTTTCCAAATCGGATGATGAGATTCGTAGTTTAAGTCTTGCTTTTAATAAGATGCTACAAAACCTGCGTAATATGGTGCACAGTATTGAGGAAAACTTTGAAAATACAAATGAAAAGGTAATTGAGATTACGAAAGCATCAAGCCTTGCATCAGAGCAGGCGAATAATATTAATCGAACCATTTCTGAAATATCAAATGGAGCGGATAGCTCAGCAGTTTCAATCCAGGAAACGGCAGAATCAGTAGAAGATGTGATTAAAATTGCGGAAGAAGTTCAGCATAAAGCAAAAACGTCTGAAAAATTATCTGTTGAAATGGTCGATTCCCTACATGATAGTAAGGAAACGGTACATTCCCTTATAGCTGGAATAAATAAGCTTGTTGAAAACAATCAAACATCACTTCAGGCAGTAAATCGCCTTGAAACAAATGCCAAGGAAGTGGAACATATTATTTCGCTTGTTGGAGATATTGCCGGTCAAACGAACCTGCTTGCATTAAATGCGTCCATTGAAGCAGCTCGTGCTGGTGAGCATGGGAAAGGCTTTGCGGTTGTAGCTGAGGAAGTGAGAAAGTTAGCAGATGCAAGCTCAAAAGCTGTTCAAGGTATTTCAGAGCTTATTAAAAACATTCAGCAAGAGGTTCGAAATGTAGTGGTTCAAATATCCGAGCAAGTTGCTGTAGCAAATGAAGAGGCTAAAAAAGGAACGATAACAAATGAGGCTATTGCCGACATGACGACATCTGTTCATGAAGTAGCAGATGCTGTTAAGCAAATAGCTGTATTAGTTGAATCTCAGATGGATCGTATTCAAGCCACATCCCTACAATCACAAGAGGTTGCTGCCATTGCTGAAGAAACATCAGCAGGTGCACAGGAAGTGAGTGCAGCAACACAGCATCAGGCAAGTGTGATTAGTGAGGTTGATATATTAGCCCAAGAGCTTGCAACCCAAGCAAGTCAACTCAAGCAAACAATTCATAGGTTTACCTTGTAGGAAAAATGATAACTCCCGTTTTGGTTCGGGAGTTCTTTTTTAGGTATAATAATAAGTAAGTAGTAACTTTATTCAGGAATAGGTTTTTATATCGTATATTAGTGCAATAAAGGTTTACGATGCGTGAGGATTAAACGCAAGCTGAATAAAGTTTGCCTCCGGCGGATGCCTCGGATATAAGGAAGTTTATCGAGCATAAGATCAAAGACTAAGAACGCCAATTCCTGTGCCAACGTCTTTGTTCCCCACTTACTGTGGGCCTAAAATCTGAGTGCAAATACGCCAAGGCGCATTTGATTATGGGGGGATTTACAATGAAAATTGCAATTGCGTCAGACCATGGCGGACTCGTATTACGTGAAGAAATCAAAGGGTTAATGGACGAGCTAGGAATACAATATGATGATTTCGGGTGCGAGTGCTCGACTTCAGTTGATTATCCTGATTATGCTCTACCTGTTGCGAAAAAAGTGGCAGATGGGGAATATGATCGTGGTATTTTAATTTGTGGAACGGGAATAGGAATGAGTATTGCTGCCAATAAAGTGCAAGGTATTCGTTGTGCCCTCGTTCACGATGTGTTTAGTGCAAAGGCTACGCGTGAACATAATAACACAAACGTTCTTGCGATGGGAGAACGTGTTATTGGTCCAGGACTAGCACGTGAAATCGCAAAAGTATGGCTTACAACTGAATTTGAAGGCGGACGCCACGAAAACAGAATTAACAAAATTACAACGTACGAAAACAACCCATCTGGAGAATAAGTGAAAAAGGACGCCTGAGGACAATATGAAATCAGGCGTACTTTTATTGAAGGAGGTAGGGAAATGGTTGCTGACATTGAAGTGTGGAAAGGGCAACTTCAAACAATTCTAGCTGAATTTACAGAAAAGGCATCTCTAAAAAAAGGCGAGATTCTTGTTGTTGGGTGTAGTACAAGTGAAGTAATTGGTGAAAGAATCGGCACAGCAGGGTCTGAAGAAGTTGCGGAAATGATTTTTCGAGAACTCGATTCACTTCGGAAAAACCATGGTGTTGAACTCGCGTTTCAGTGCTGTGAGCATTTAAATCGTGCATTGGTAGTTGAGCGGGAAACGGCATTACATAGAGATCTAGAGCCAGTCACAGTTGTTCCGGTTCGTACGGCTGGTGGAGCGATGGCAACCTATGCATTTGGGCAACTTACAGACCCAGTAGTTGTAGAATTTATTAAAGCAGACGCTGGAATTGACATAGGAGATACATTTATCGGGATGCACCTCAAGCATGTCGCGGTGCCTATCAGAAGTTCACTAAAGGAGATGGGCAGTGCCCATGTCACCATGGCAAAGGCACGACCTAAGCTAATTGGTGGAGCGAGGGCTGTATACCCGGATAAAAAAGAGAATATGAAGTGCTAAAAACTAATACTACACCTTAGTTAGCCCCTATTAAGTAGGGGTTTTTTGTTGTTTAGGGAAATTATAAAATTCAACCTTATGATAAGTTATAAATGAGTTTATCTACATCTAGCTCCAGCGCCTAGCCCCTCGAGGTCATAAGCCAATCCGTCAAGAAGGTCAAAGAGCAACCTTCTCGCCGTCTCGTCTTATGCTTGTCGGGGCTAATCAAGGCGCTTGCACTTTTGTTCTGTCCGAAAATTAATTTCAAGTCATGTGTAACATTTTAAGTCTTTATTCGTTTTCTTTGTGAGGTATGATGGAGAGACGAAACATGAAAGGGGGGCGCTGGTGAATAAAGAGCGGAATGAAAAACTAGATGATATTTATCGGCGTTATGCGGAACCCCTCTATTATTATTTGTTACGTATGTCAGGCTCTGCCAATCTAGCAGAGGAACTCGTACAGGAAACCTTTTTTCGTGCGACTGTCTCTCTTTCTTTTTACAAGTATGAAGATGTGAAGCCGTGGTTGTTTAAGGTTGCAAGGAATACGTATCTTGACGAATGGAGAAAGCGGCAAAGATGGAAGTGGGTACCGTTTTATGATAGCGGGGACATGACAAGTCCTTATGGAATTCCTGAGGATGAAATGCTTGGGAAGGAAACAGCGGAGGAGCTAACAGATCTCCTAGATTTACTCCCAGAAAACTATCGAACCATCATTTATCTAAGAGAAATAGCGGAGTTTTCATATGAAGAAATACAGGAGGCGATGGAGCTTTCCGAATCACAAGTAAAGGTGACACTCCACCGGGCAAGGAAAAAACTGCAAACAATAGCTGAAAAGGTTCGGAGAAAGGGACTTACTGATTTGTAAAGGAGAGATCACAAATGACAGAATGGACAAAGGATAAAGAAAAAAGGATTCTGTGGAAATATAGATTCTTATTAACTGCTAGAATTCTAAAGATTGTAGTGATTCTTTTGTTTTTATATGGGGTGTATATGATCCTATTAACAATTGGTTATGGATTTTCAAAGGTTGATAATAAAAATGCCTTCCACTTAAATCTTGCAATCGATTGGACGCAGTCAGGTCTCGTGGGGAATCATTGGGATGTAACTCCTGCAGAGATTACACCTTTTCTTAGTCAGAAGTTTACCATTCCGATATCGCGTACGATAGGGAAGGAAGAGAAGGTAGTTGGTGAATTGAATGTTACCAAGCGATTACTAACCCCACTCTCCACAAAAGAGACAACATATTTTCAACGTACGGATGATTATCGGTTCCGGTTTGTCCTTCCGGAAGATCCGCGAACAGGTAAAAAGGTACCTGGCTCGAATGGTGGCGATGCATTGGAATGGGAACAACTAGAGATGGTACATGAAGGAACTGTTGCTGACTTAGCTTTTTCAACAACACAGTTTTATGAGCCTGCTGAGCTTCTAGAAAGATTAGAAAAATATGACGTTGATGTTCACTGGATGCCTTTGTATGCGGGGGAACTTAAAGATTTTGAACCTGGATGGTCTCAGGCAGGCGGAGGTCAGAGTCTAGCAGTAGACACGCTTGGATTAACGAGAGCTGTACAAATGGAAAAAGACTACAAGGGTGGCAGCACGTTATATATAAACAGTAAGACAATAGAGGAAAATCAAAAAATCATGCTTGAAAATATGAAAAACCTTGTGGAAGATGAGGGTGACTATTATCGTGAAAACGTACTTGGCCTTTGGTATTTGGAGGAAAGGTATAAGTATTTAAAAGAGAATGAGTTTCTCGTATATGGTGCGGTAGTCACAGGGCCGGTGAAGGAGCTTTTAAAGTTAAAAGAAGAACAAGATTTTAGGAATATTCAGGTTGGTGACTTTGAATATTGGAACTGGACAAAAGAGTAGAAAAAGAGACGGGGGTACCTTGTCTCTTTTTTGCATATAAATGAACAATATTAATAAAAATAGGTTTAATGTTCGTGTTTATTAAAATGTGGGTTTTGCCTAAAACCTAGTAATAGTACCATTCCTACAGCCTTTACCCTAGTTTATGGATGTTTCGGTGAAATAAGATTATAAACTTCATCTTCCTACAACCGAATAAAAGTGTTACAATGGAAAAGTATTTTTCAAATAAGCGAATAATTCATAATAGATTAAAAGGAGGATTCCAATGAAACATTTATCGGAGCAAGATCAGCAAGTATTTCGTGCGATTCAAGATGAATTACAAAGACAACGGACTAAGATTGAATTAATAGCATCTGAAAACTTTGTTAGTGAAGCAGTTATGGAAGCTCAAGGTTCTGTGTTAACAAACAAATATGCAGAGGGTTATCCTGGACGTCGCTACTATGGTGGCTGTGAGCATGTTGATGTTGCCGAAAACATTGCAAGAGACCGTGCGAAGGAAATCTTTGGTGCAGAGCACGTGAACGTACAACCGCACTCTGGTGCACAAGCAAACATGGCTGTGTATTTTACAATTCTAGAGCAAGGTGACACTGTACTTGGGATGAATCTATCACATGGTGGACACTTAACACACGGTAGCCCGGTAAACTTCAGTGGAATTCAATACAATTTCGTGGAGTACGGAGTAGATGCGGAAACACACCAAATTAATTACGAAGACGTTTTAGAAAAGGCGAAGCTACATAAGCCAAAACTTATTGTTGCAGGTGCAAGTGCGTACCCACGTGCGATTGATTTTAAGAAGTTTAGAGAAATCGCTGATGAAGTTGGCGCATACTTAATGGTTGATATGGCTCATATTGCTGGTTTGGTTGCAGCTGGTCTTCACGAGAACCCAGTTCCATATGCTGACTTTGTCACAACAACTACACATAAAACATTACGCGGTCCACGCGGTGGTATGATTCTTTGTAAAGAAGAATTCGCAAAAAAGATTGATAAGTCGATTTTCCCTGGTATTCAAGGTGGCCCATTAATGCATGTAATTGCAGCAAAAGCGGTGGCATTCGGGGAAGCACTTCAGGATGATTTCAAAGTCTATGCGAAAAACATCGTAGAAAATGCTGCTAGATTAGCGGAGTCCTTAAAGAACGAAGGGTTAGCTCTTGTTTCTGGAGGAACGGACAACCACTTATTATTACTTGATGTACGTTCATTAGGACTAACAGGTAAAGTAGCTGAGAAGGTTCTAGATGATGTGGGCATTACAGTAAATAAAAATACAATTCCGTTTGACCCTGAAAGTCCATTTGTAACAAGTGGTATCCGTATTGGAACAGCAGCTGTTACAAGCCGTGGATTTGGTTTAGAAGACATGGACGAAATTGCTTCAATCATCGCATTCTCATTGAAAAATGCAGAAAATGAAGAGAAGCTTGAAGAAGCTAGACAACGTGTAGAAGCGTTATCTGGTAAGTTCGAATTATATAAAAAATATTAAGATGTAATACGGCAGGACTACGCGTCCTGTCTTTTTTTGTGTTTAGCCGCTCAAAGTCCCATTTAGTTCGATGTTTGTCCTATAAATGCCATTGAATGTCCCATTTATTCAAATTAGTGTCACATATTTTATCCGGATTGTCCCATAAATCCAAATTTAGGGGGCATTTCGCAAAAATCAGAAGAAAAGCTACACGTAAAAAACCGCTCGGACGGTATATCCCAAGCGGTTTGAAGGGGTTATTGCTTATTCTTCGGTATTCTCCCAGCCTTTTTTGCTGCCTCTCTGAGAAGATATTCGATATGACTATTTACACTTCGAAAATCATCTGCAGCCCACTTTTGCAGTATTTCATAGAGGTCAGGATCTACACGTAATGGAAAGCTCTTTTTTTTAGACATGCTTGTCACTCATTAATAGAGAGTTCCTGTATTGATGACAGGCTGGGTTGATTTTTCAGACACGATGGAAACGAGTAGGTTATTCACCATTTGTACCTTACGCTCGTCATCGAGTTCAACGGTTTTATCTTGTTCAAGCTGTTTAATGGCCATTTGGGCCATTCCAACTGCACCTTCAACAATTTTTTGACGGGCTGCAATAATAGCTGTTGCTTGCTGGCGTTGAAGCATTGCTTGAGCAATTTCAGTAGAATATGCAAGGTGAGTGAGACGCGCTTCTAGGACATCAACCCCTGCCACACGTAGTCGTTCCTGTAGCTCAGTCGCCAATTCACTTGAAATTTCGTCTGCATTTCCTCGTAATGTTAACTCCACATTTTCGAATGTATCATACGGGTATCTTGTTGCCACATGACGAATGGCAGTCTCACTTTGGATTTCAACAAACTCCTCATAATGATCCACATCAAAAACAGCCTTCGCTGAATCAATTACTTTATATACAATAACCGCTGCAATTTCAATTGGATTCCCTTCAACATCGTTGACCTTTAATTTTTTACTGTTGAAGTTATTTACGCGTAAGGAAACAGTTCTTCGAATGGAAAATGGAACGGTTAAAAACATGCCGCTGTCACGAATCGTACCGAGGTATTTTCCAAAAAAGATAACGACACCAGCCTGGTTGGGTTGAACGATGGTTATACCGGAAGCCAGGGTTATAGCTGCAAGGATAAATAGTGCTCCAATTATAATCTTTGTGTTAATAAGCATCATAACGCCTATTCCTGTGAAAACAGCGATGATAAGGATACCTAGAAAGCCATTGAGACGCCATACTTGTGTTTCTTTCATGCACTCATCTCCATTTCATTGCGATATTTTTATTATATTATTATGATATCACTTTTGTATAAAATTGTAAATCGGTAACTTCTACGCCTCTAAATTTTTGTTTTTTTTACATTCGCCTTGAACATGCCTATGTTTTTCTGTAAAATCTATTGAGGTGTATTACATAGAGTTCGTAAATTATTTTTTCGTCTAGTGGTATTCTAAGAACAGGGTTTTGAAATTCAGTTAATATAAAGGAGAGATGAACAATGGGGAAGGTGTACGTATTTGATCACCCACTGATTCAGCATAAGCTTACATATATTCGTGATATAAACACAGGGACCAAGGAATTCCGTGAATTAGTAGATGAAGTAGCAAGCTTAATGGCCTTTGAAATTACTCGCAATATGCCATTAGAAGAAGTAGAGGTGGAAACACCCGTACAAAAGGCAAAATCAAAGGTTTTATCTGGGAAGAAAATAGGGATTGTGCCAATTCTTCGTGCAGGTCTTGGAATGGTAGATGGGATTTTGCGTTTGATTCCAGCGGCAAAGGTCGGTCATATTGGACTTTATCGTGACCCAGAAACTTTACAACCTGTTGAGTATTATTTTAAAATGCCTTCTGACATTGAAGAGCGCGAATTCATCGTAGTTGACCCGATGCTCGCCACTGGTGGATCTGCAGTTGAAGCGATTAATGCATTAAAGAAGCGTGGAGCAACGAACATTAAATTCATGTGTTTAATTGCAGCCCCGGAAGGTGTGGAAGCAATGAAAGCAGCGCACCCTGATATCGATATCTACATTGCTGCACTTGATGAGCAGCTAAATGACCATGGCTATATTGTTCCGGGTCTTGGAGACGCTGGAGACCGACTATTCGGAACGAAATAAAACGAAACTTACGATTCATATTCAGCCACCATTTGAGAAATGCTATCTCAAAGAGGTGGTTTTTTTGTGTAGAATTTTGTTTGCAACAAGCATCTGTCTTACCCTCCTATTTTCAACAATGACCGTACATGCTGCCATGTACCCAGAGAGACCTCCTTTGCCAAAGGAGAATATGGACGAAATGGTGCATGAGATTTTCATCACAGATGAAGACAAATTTGAAACGTTAGTAGAAAAAATCAAAACAGATTATTCCTCCCTACAAATCAACCACATTTATAAGCATGTGTTTCCTGGTTTCTCGTTAAAAGGAAAAAGACGTGATGTAGAAAAACTAAAAGCTGAAACAGGTATTCAACATAGTTCTCCAGTTGCCACCTATCAAGCCTCTGTTGAAGAAAGTGTTCCGTTTATAGGCGGTGAGGAGATTCGTGGACATTTTGATCGGAAAGATCATCGCTTAACTGGGAAAGGTGTGAAAGTAGGGGTAATTGATACTGGAGTGGATTACACACATCCAGATCTACGTCGGAACTACAAAGGTGGCTATGATTTAGTGGATGGTGATGCGGATCCTATGGAGACAAAAGGACAAGCAAATCTTAATACCTCTCACGGGACACATGTTGCAGGGATCATTGCAGCAAATGGCAAGGTGAAAGGTGTTGCACCTGAAGCTACTATCATTGGCTACCGGGCACTCGGACCAGGGGGGATGGGAACCTCCGAGCAAGTCATCGCAGCAATCGATCGAGCGATTGAGGATAAGGTCGATGTGATTAACCTGTCTCTTGGGAATACCATTAACGGACCGGATTGGCCAACAAGCCTTGCATTAGACAAAGCAACGGAAAAGGGAATAGTTGCAGTAACGTCAAGTGGAAACTCAGGTCCAAAAGTGTGGACAGTGGGTTCCCCTGGAACATCATCTAAGGCCATTTCAGTAGGTGCATCGACACCTCCACTTACACTTCCATATGTCACAATTGGCTTATCTGATCGACACATACAGCTCCAACCACTTCAAGGCTCCAAACCATGGAAGCTTCAAAAGAAGTTTGAATTAGTAGAAGCAGGAATTGGAACTGAGACAAACTTTCCAGATGCAAAAGATAGGATTGTATTAATGGAAAGGGGCGAAATAACGTTTACACAAAAAGCAGTGAGGGCGGTAGAGGCTGGAGCTGCTGCGGTTATTATTTATAACAACACAGATGGTAATTTTGGTGGAACGCTTGAACGTGAGCTACCCATACCAGTTGCTTCTATTTCAAAAGCAGACGGTGAGTGGATGAAGCAGCAAATGAAATCGAAAAACAATGTAGTAAAAACGTCCTTTCAAAAAGTAGAGGATACCATTGCACAGTTTAGCTCTCGTGGACCTGTAACTCATACGTGGGATATAAAGCCAGACGTTGTGGCACCGGGAGTTGCGATTGACAGCACAGTCCCAGAAGGTTATCAGGAAATGCAAGGAACGAGTATGGCTGCGCCACATGTAGCGGGAGCAAGTGCCATCTTGAAACAAGCACATCCTGATTGGACACCCGAGCAAATCAAGGCAGCACTTATGAATACAGCACGATTACTAGAATCGGAAGATGGAACCTTGTACAAACCCTATGAACAAGGGGCAGGTAGAATCCAACTACATGAGGCAATTCATTCTGAAACCTTAATCTACCCTGGTTCATTTTCGCTAGGCCTTCTTCACCACGATGATAACCGAGCTGAAAAAAAGATAAGGATAACAATAGATAACCAGTCCTCCGAGGAAAAAATGTACACCTTCGAGGTACCAAAAAACAGGGAAGGGATTCAGTGGGAGCTTCCGCTATCTTTTACGGTGAAACCGAAACAGAAGAAAGTGGTGACTGTAGGGATCGAAATGACTCCAAGTACAATTGGAGCAGGCTTGCATCATGGGCTTTTATTTTTGAGAGAAGGGGAAAATCGATATCACATTCCCTATATGTACGTGATAGAAGAACCAGATTATCCCCGAATCATGGGGTTTCAATTTGGAAAAGGAGACAAGGAAGATATCTTTCGGTATGAATTATACCTTCCTGGTGGTGCGGATGAATATGGGATTGTATTATACGACCCTGACACATTACGGTTCGTTACATTCTTAGATTGGGAACGGGATGTTCCAAGAGGATTAGTAGAGAGACAAGTGAATCGAAAGGAACGAAACCTAAAGGGAGTTTTCAAAGCCATCATTTTTGTAAAAAAGGCAGGAAAAGAAGATATACTAGAAACTGAAATCGTATTTGATGATACGATGGTAGGCGGCCATTGAAAAATGGCTTGCCTACAGCTATAAAAAGTAGGGTTTACTGGACTGTTCTTCGTGTTGTAAAATATGAACGTTTTGTGAACAATAATTGAATATTTAAGTAACTACTATACAAACAATGCTAATAAAAATCAGTGGTAAAACGCTTTAAATAGGTGTTGCTCAAACCCTTATTTTTACTTGTGAGAAAGTGAACTTTTTCACTGCAAACAATTGACATCTCTGGGTGCCTATTGTATGCTTACAAAGGGTATCGATGAGAGGGTTTTCATGCAGAAAATTACTTGTAATAGTAAGTATTTTCTGACGTTTTCGAACCACTTGCGTTTCAAGTGAGGAATGCAGATGCGTAAAAATGATAAATATCCGCTGAGAGCCTATGCGCTTATGTCTGGTATTCTATCTCAACTAGTAGGATCTATATTAGTAGGGATATTCCTCGGTAGATGGATTGATCGAACACTAGACACCGAACCACTCTTTTTAATTATTGGCCTTCTATTGGGACTAGCAACAGGAGTCTATGCAACGCTTCGTCTAGTCAACCATTTCTTCTCAGGAGATTAACGCAATATGCAGGATTTATCTATCGCTTTTCCAAGATATCGTAAATACATATTCTATTTACTTGCAATCTATGTACTAGGTTGGGCATTTACGGTATACAAATCAATCTTCTTAGGATTAATACTAGGTACAATAGGAAGCTTTTATATCTTATTTTCTTTGGTTCGGAAGAACAAGCAATTTAGTAAAGCCTACGAAGAGGGACGTAGAGTTCGTTCGTTAGGTACAATGCCGAGAATGGCAGTGGCTGCACTTGCAGTCCTAGTCGTGATCGAGTTTCCAGAAATGTTTCATCTAGGTAGTATGGTTATTGGATTAATGACAGCATATTTTGTCATTATGATAGATTTCTTTTTTCAAAAACTTCATAAATAGACTATAGCACTAGCTAATAGAACTTATTTTATACCTATACCGCTAGCGCTAGACAATATGGAAGAGAGGTGAATACTGTTGGGTCACGAAGCTCCTACGTTTGAATTATTTGGACTTTGGTTTAGTGGATCAAACATGGTAATGATTACAATTGCGAGTGTAATTGTCTTTATTATCGCAGTTGCTGGAACTCGTACCCTTGCAATGAAGCCAACTGGTGCTCAGAACTTTGTGGAATGGGTCATGGACTTCGTTCGAGGAATTATCAAAAGTTCAATGGACTGGAACACAGGCGGACGATTCTTAACATTAGGAATTACATTATTAATGTATATTTTCGTATCGAATATGTTAGGGTTGCCATTCGCGATCATTTTTGATCATGAATTATGGTGGAAGTCTCCAACTGCTGATCCAACTATTACATTAACACTTGCTGTTATGGTTGTTGGATTATCACATTACTACGGAATCAAAATGAAGGGTGCAAGAGAATATGGGAAAGATTTCTTTAAGCCTATGTCATTTATGTTTCCACTTAAGATTATTGAAGAATTTGCAAATACATTAACTCTCGGACTGCGTCTATTCGGTAACATCTATGCTGGTGAAATCCTACTTGGATTAATTGCTGGTATGGCAGTAAGTGGTTATGGAGAAAGCATTTTCGGAGGTATTCTTGGTACAATCGGAGCATTTATTCCGATGATTGCTTGGCAAGGATTTAGTATCTTTGTAGGTGCCATTCAGGCATACATCTTCACAATGTTAACAATGGTTTATATTTCTCACAAAGTGAGTACAGACCATTAAAATAAATACCTTGTCCGAAATGAGACTTTTTGGACAACAAAAAACAATTACTATTATTTTTTATACAATTAAAGGAGGACTTTTTCAATGGGTTTAATAGCAGCAGCAATTGCAATTGGTTTAGCAGCACTAGGTGCTGGTATCGGTAACGGTCTTATCGTATCACGTACAGTTGAGGGGATTGCTCGTCAACCAGAAGCACAAGGTAAGTTACAAACAACTATGTTCATCGGGGTTGCGTTAGTTGAGGCGATTCCTATCATCGCGGTTGTTATCGCGTTCATGGTATTCGGTGCTAACTAATAAGTAAGACTTTCTCGTGAAGCTTTCCTTTTTCTACTATAAAATGAAAGTTTCATCAACAAAATGGCGAAGATCATTCCATGAGAACCTTCGCCATTCCTTTGTATAACCTTAAAAAATGATAATAAAATAGTGTGCAGGTTCTACTAGTAGTAGACTTACACGTGAAGCTTACATTAAAGACTTCCATTTGACATTGGAACTCTGAAAGGAGTGAATATAGGTGTTAGATCTTTTTGTCTTAGGCGCTGCCGCTGGTGGGTCACCAGTTAACCTTGGGGATATCATTTTCCAATTGGTTGTATTCATCGTATTGCTAGCGTTACTTCGTAAATTTGCGTTCGGTCCAGTTATGGGCATCATGAAACAACGTGAACAACATATTGCGAATGAAATTGATTCTGCTGAAAAGAATCACCAAGAAGCGAAAAAACTAGCTGAAGAGCAACGTGAGCTTATTAAAAAGTCTCGCTCAGAAGCTGCTGAATTGATGGAAAATGCACGTAAATTAGGTGAAGAGCAGAAAGAAGGTATTATCCAAGCTGCTCGTGAAGAAGCAAACCGCCTAAAAGAAGCTGCAAAACAAGAAATCATTCAAGAAAAAGAACAGGCTGTTACAGCTTTACGTGAACAGGTTGCTTCACTATCTGTGTTAGTTGCTTCTAAAGTGATTGAAAAGGAACTTAGCCTTGAAGATCAAGAGAAGTTAATTAACGAATATATTCAAGAGGTAGGAGAAGGGCGATGAGCAAAGGAATCGTAGCAAAACGATATGCAGTAGCTCTTTTTCAATTAGCAAGTGAGCAAAATGCACTTGACCAGTTTGAGGAAGAAATTCGAACTGTTAAACAAGTGTTTGTAAATAATGGCGATTTCCAAACAGTGTTAAATAATCCTAAGCTCTCAGTTGATAAGAAGAAGGCGATTGTGGAAGCTGCGTTTACTGGCTTTTCACAAACAACTTTAAATACATTGTATTTATTGATTGATCGTCATCGCGAAGAAATAATTGCTGATGTGGCAGATGAATTTGTAGCACTTGCAAATGACAAACGTGGAATTGCAGATGCAACTGTATATTCTGTTCGTGCGTTATCCGAAGCAGAAGAAGCAGGTATCTCTTCTGTATTTGCTAAAAAAGTTGGAAAGACATCATTACGTATTCATAACGTGGTAGATCCAAGTCTGATTGGTGGCGTTAAGCTTCGAATCGGAAATCGTATATATGATGGAACCGTAAAAGGTAAGTTAGAGCGCATCGAGCGTGAACTTATTGCGAAAAGATAGGGGTGAAATTCATGAGCATTAAAGCTGAAGAAATTAGTGCGCTGATAAAAAAGCAAATCGAAAACTATCAGTCTGAAATTAAAGTGAGCGAAGTTGGTACAGTAATCAGTGTTGGTGACGGTATCGCTCGTGCTCATGGCCTCGACAATGTCATGGCTGGAGAACTAGTTGAATTTTCAAATGGTGTCATGGGTATGGCACAAAACCTTGAAGAAAACAACGTTGGTATTATCATCCTAGGTCCTTTCACAGACATTCGTGAAGGTGACGAAGTACGTCGTACAGGACGTATCATGGAGGTTCCAGTTGGTGAAGCATTGATCGGCCGTGTTGTTAACTCTCTAGGACAACCAGTTGATGGTCTAGGTCCTATTGAAACTACTAAAACTCGTCCAATCGAAAGTCCAGCTCCTGGTATCATGGACCGTAAATCTGTTCATGAACCACTACAAACTGGTATCAAGGCGATTGACGCATTAATTCCAATTGGTCGTGGTCAACGTGAGTTAATCATCGGTGACCGTCAAACTGGTAAAACATCAGTTGCAATCGATACAATTCTTAACCAAAAGAACGAAAATATGATTTGTATCTATGTAGCGATCGGACAAAAGGAATCAACTGTTCGTGGTGTTGTTGAAACATTACGTAAAAATGGTGCATTAGATTACACAATCGTTGTAACTGCTTCTGCATCTCAACCAGCTCCATTATTATTCCTAGCTCCATATGCTGGTGTAACAATGGGTGAAGAGTTCATGTACAATGGTAAGCACGTTTTAGTTATCTATGATGACTTAACAAAACAAGCTTCTGCATACCGTGAACTTTCATTATTACTACGTCGTCCTCCAGGTCGTGAAGCATATCCAGGGGATGTATTCTACCTACACTCTCGTTTACTTGAGCGTGCTGCGAAGCTTTCTGATGAAAAAGGTGGCGGATCTATTACAGCTTTACCGTTTATTGAAACACAAGCTGGTGACGTATCTGCATACATTCCAACAAACGTTATTTCGATCACTGATGGACAAATTTTCTTACAATCTGACCTTTTCTTCTCAGGCGTACGTCCTGCTGTTAACGCAGGTTTATCCGTATCCCGAGTTGGTGGATCTGCGCAAATCAATGCGATGAAGAAGGTATCAGGTACATTACGTCTTGACCTTGCTTCTTACCGTGAGCTAGAAGCGTTCGCACAATTCGGTTCTGACCTTGATAAAGCTACACAAGCAAAGCTAAACCGTGGTGCTCGTACAGTTGAGGTATTAAAACAAGGTCTAAATAAGCCACTAGCAGTAGAAAAGCAAGTTGCGATTCTATATGCATTAACTCGTGGATTCTTAGATGATATTCCTGTAGAAGACATCGGTCGTTTTGAAGATGAATACCATGTTTGGTTAGAGCATAACCGTAAAGCAGAAGTACTTGATCATATCAAGTCTACTGGTAAACTTCCTGAAGACGAAGTATTTGCTTCTGCAATTAACGACTTCAAGAAAACATTTGCAGTTTCTGAATAAATAAAACGAAAAGCGGAAGCTCCCGTTAAGGGACGTACGGACTGAGGCCCACACGATGTGGGTCACACAGACGTTGCCACACGATGTGGCGATTCTAGTCTGTGTTCCTCTGGAGATGAAGGAAACACGAAGAGCAAAGCGATTCGATGTTGAGCTTATCGTACGGAGGGTGAGGGAAGTCTCGATAGTCGCTGGGAGCTGTAGCTAGACATAATTGAAGCGACGCGCAATGCGTGCGTCGCTTATCTGAAATAGGTTAGAAAGACTATGGTCCCCGAGTTTAGGATCTAATTCGAGGAAAAGGTGGTGAGAACCTTTGGCATCCTTACGTGATATAAAAACGAGAATCACTTCAACAAAGAAGACGAGTCAAATTACGAAAGCGATGGAGATGGTTTCAGCATCTAAATTTAGCCGTGCTGAAGCAAATGCAAAATCGTTCGTTCCTTATATGGAAAAAATTCAAGAGGTCGTTGCGAATATCGCAGTTGGAAGCTCAGATGCAAGTCATCCAATGCTAACCCAAAGACCAGTAAAAAAGACTGCTTATATCGTCATCACTTCCGACCGTGGATTAGCTGGTGCATATAACAGTAACGTTATTCGTGGTGCATACCAAGCAATGCAAAAACGTCATAAAAGCAATGATGAATTTACAGTAATTGCAATCGGACGTGTTGGCCGTGACTTCTTTGTGAAAAGAGGAATTTCTGTCACTTTAGATATAGCTGGTTTATCTGATCAGCCTTCTTTTGCAGAGATTAAGGATATTGCAAATAGTACGGTAAATATGTTTGCAGATGGTACGTATGATGAGCTATACATGTGGTATAACCACTTTGTTAGTGCGATTCAACACGAGGTAACTGAGAAGAAGCTATTACCGTTATCGGATTTAGCTGCAAACAAAAAACTAACTTCTTATGAATTTGAACCTTCACAAGAAGATATTTTAGAGGTGTTACTACCTCAATATGCTGAAAGTCTCATCTATGGAGCACTTTTAGACGGAAAAGCAAGTGAACATGCTGCTCGTATGACTGCCATGAAAAATGCGACAGATAATGCGAAGGAGCTCATCGACTCACTTACTCTACAATTCAACCGTGCTCGTCAAGCAGCAATTACGCAAGAAATTACGGAAATTGTTGGTGGAGCTGCGGCACTAGAATAGAACAGTAACAACACAGATAGATTGAAACCAAAGGCATTCAAAAAGCATAGAACAAACCAGATTTTACGTTCTTTTGAATGACCGCGAAAAGTAAGATAGGAGGGAAAACGATGACAAAAGGACGTATTACCCAAGTTATGGGTCCTGTTGTAGACGTACAGTTTGACAGCGGACATCTTCCTGAGATTTATAACGCCCTTACTATTAATCATAGTGCGCGTAATGAAAATGAAGTAGATATCAGCTTAACATTAGAAGTTGCGCTTCACCTTGGAGATGATACTGTACGTACAGTTGCGATGTCATCTACAGATGGTGTAGTTCGTGGATTAGAGGTTACTGACACTGGTAAACCGATTTCAGTACCAGTAGGTGATGTAACACTTGGTCGTGTATTTAACGTATTAGGTGAAAATATCGATCTTGATGCACCAGTTCCGGCTGAGGCACGTCGTGATTCAATTCATAGAGAAGCACCAACATTTGAACAACTTTCAACTGAGGTTGAAATTCTTGAAACTGGTATTAAGGTAGTAGACCTACTTGCTCCATATATTAAAGGTGGTAAAATCGGTCTATTCGGTGGTGCGGGAGTTGGTAAAACAGTTCTTATCCAGGAACTTATTAACAACATCGCACAAGAACACGGTGGTATCTCCGTATTCGCTGGTGTAGGTGAACGTACTCGTGAAGGTAATGACCTATACTACGAAATGAAAGACTCTGGAGTTATCTCTAAAACAGCCATGGTATTCGGACAAATGAACGAACCACCAGGTGCTCGTATGCGTGTAGCGTTAACTGGTCTTACAATGGCGGAGTATTTCCGTGATGAGCAAGGTCAAGACGTGTTATTCTTTATCGATAACATCTTCCGTTTCACACAAGCAGGTTCTGAGGTTTCCGCCCTATTAGGACGTATGCCTTCTGCCGTTGGTTACCAACCAACACTTGCAACTGAAATGGGTAGACTGCAAGAACGTATTACGTCTACAAACGTTGGATCTGTTACGTCAATCCAAGCGATTTACGTTCCTGCCGATGACTATACTGACCCGGCACCAGCAACAACGTTTGCTCACTTAGATGCAACAACTAACCTTGAGCGTAAGCTTTCTGAGATGGGTATTTACCCTGCGGTGGATCCATTGGCATCTACATCTCGTGCACTTTCTCCTGAAATTGTTGGAGAAGAGCATTACAATGTTGCGCGTCAAGTACAACAAACATTACAACGTTACCGTGAATTACAAGATATCATTGCAATCCTAGGTATGGATGAGTTAGGTGATGAGGATAAGTTAGTCGTACACCGTGCGCGTCGTGTCCAATTCTTCTTATCTCAAAACTTCCACGTTGCTGAGCAGTTCACTGGACAACCAGGTTCTTATGTACCAGTAAAAGAAACTGTTCGTGGATTCAAGGAAATCCTAGAAGGAAAATACGATTATCTTCCTGAAGATGCGTTCCGTCTAGTTGGTCGAATTGAAGAAGCAGTTGAAGCTGGAAAGCGCTTGGGTGTTGAAGCATAAATAACGGGACCTAGGAGGGTATAAAATGAAGACAGTAAAAGTCAATGTCGTGACTCCTGATGGCCCAGTTTATGAAGCTGATGTGGAAATGGTAAGTGCCAAAGCTCAGAGCGGTGAGCTCGGTATTTTACCAGGACATATTCCTATGGTTGCTCCTCTTCAAGTAGGGGCAGTTAGACTCAAGAAGGGAAGCAACACTGAACTTGTGGCTGTAAGTGGAGGCTTTCTCGAGGTTCGTCCTGATCAAGTAACAATTCTTGCACAAGCTGCAGAAACAGCTGAAAAGATTGATGTTCATCGTGCGAAAGAAGCAAAAGAACGCGCTGAACAACGCTTGCAGGCGAAACAAGACAATACCGATTTTAAACGAGCAGAGCTCGCTTTAAAACGTGCCATCAACCGATTAAACATTACACAAAACAAATATTAATTTGTTAGTAAGACCCCCAGAGGTTACGATCTCTGGGGGTTTTTGTGTTTGTGAGATGTAGTGATTGTGGTCAGTTTATTTGTAGTATGTTGTTGTATAAAAGGCTTCATTTATTGAAGTTGGTAAGTTCAAATTATTTCTGAGGAAATTACTATCGTTATAGTGTTTACTAGTAAATTAGCAGAAGTTAGTTATCTAAAAATTCAAACTTATAATGATATCACATAAAGGTTGGTCTTGGTGAGTAAGATTTAGTATGGACTTGTTTAGGGGTGTGAATCGTACCGTTGAGTTGGAAGAAGAGCGATGGTGAAGGTAGGAAAAGCGTGGAATCATACCGTCGGGTTGAAAGAAGAGCAATGATGAAGGTAAGAAAAGTGTGTAATCGTACCGTCGAGGTGAAAGAAGTGCGTTGCTGAAGGTAGGAATAGCGTGTAATCGTACCGTCGAGGTGAAAGAAGAGCGATGGTGAAGGTAAGAAAAGTGTGTAATCGTACCGTCGAGGTGAAAAAAGTGCGTTGCTGAAGGTAGGAAAAGCGTGTAATCTTACCTTCAAGATGAAAGAAATGGACAACTGAAGGTAAGAAAGCTGAGTAATTATTATGTTTGTTGGGGAATGTAACTTCGTTACATAGGTATAATGTGAGAATTTGTTATTTTTATTGAACGGTAGTCTAGGTATGGTAAGTACGCAAAACTGCCTAGGCAGTTTTGGCTAGAATGGGTGGTTGTTTCTTTTATATATATAGTGATGTATATGGTTGTTTAAGAAGGATGGGTAACTTCGTTACATAGGTATATTGTGAGAATTTGTTACTTTTAGTGAGATGGTAGTTCTAGGTGTGGGAAGTACGCCAAAACTGCCTTCGACAGTTTTGGCTAGAGGGGAGGGGCAAAATGTCACAACCGAGTCCGTATGTCTATAAGGTTAGGAAATTACCGTTTTGATGAAATGGGTTGATATATAGGATGTATATGGTTGTTTAAGAGGGATGGGTAACTTCGTTACATAGGTATACTGAGTATTTGTTATTTTTAGTGAGACGGTAGTTCTAAGTGTGGGGAGTACGCCAAAACTGTCTGCGACAGTTTAGGCTAGAGGGGAGGGGCAAAATGTCACAAACCAAGTCCGTTAAGTATATTAAGTTAGGAAATTACCTTTTTGATGAAACTAAAGTTTCATCATTTCAGCTGTGGCTGAAACAGCAAATGAATAAAAATAGGCTTGGAAAAGCGAGCTTTTCCTGCCTGTTTTTATTCATTTGTCTGAAAAGGTAATTTCCTAGAATATGTGTTGGGATTGGGTGTCACTTTGCTGGGAAAAGTGCTATAATGTATTCGGTTACATTTATAAATTTTGGTAATAAAATATTTTTGGGGGATATCGGAGGGGGCTGCATGGAGGATTTGTTGAATCAGTATTTGAATAGTTACTTGATTGTGTTTGTCTTCTTGCTGTTGGGTATTTTACTCCCGATTGTGGCTTTGTTTCTGGGGAAGTTGTTGAGGCCGCATGCGCCGAGTGAGGAGAAGGCTACTACGTATGAGAGTGGGATAGAGCCATTCCATGATTCACGTGTACAGTTTAATGTACGTTATTATATTTTTGCGTTATTGTTTGTTATTTTCGATGTGGAAACTGTATTTTTATATCCATGGGCTGTTGCCTACGAAAAGCTTGGTATTTTTGCGTTAGTTGAGATGTTGATATTCGTAGTTATGCTCGTTATCGGCTTAGTTTATGCATGGAAGAAGGGCGTGTTGAAATGGATTTAAAAATGGATGGTATTTCAGATTTAGAGATGGAAGAGTTAAAGAGAAGTGTATTTTTAACAACGCTGGAGCAGGTGAAGGGTTGGGCACGAAGTAATTCGTTGTGGCCACTTACATTTGGTCTGGCTTGTTGTGCAATTGAAATGATGGGTACAGGTTCTTCTCACTATGATTTGGATCGTTTTGGCTCCTTCTTCCGTACGTCTCCACGTCAGTCAGATTGTATGATTGTGTCTGGAACGGTGACGAAGAAAATGGCTCCTGTGTTAAAGCGATTGTATGATCAGATGCCAGAGCCTAAATGGGTAATTGCAATGGGGTCTTGTGCTACTGCGGGAGGACCATATGTAAAGTCGTATTCCGTTGTTAAAGGGGTAGACCAAATTGTGCCTGTGGATGTATACATACCAGGTTGTCCGCCGAATCCGGCTGCTTTAATCTATGGGATTAATAAACTAAAAGAAAAGATTCGCTATGAGGCTAAAACGGGGAAGAAGGTGATTTAGCGTGAGCGATGAAAAAAATCTGGAACAACAAAAGCGTGAGGCTGCAGAGCGTGCGAAAGAACTTGCGAAAAAGCGGCTAGCAGAAAAGCAGTCGGCTAAAGCCAAAAGTAAGGAAGAATCTAAGGAAGAGAATATAGATATTGCGAAAGCAAAAGCCGCAGCAGCAGCAAAGGCAAAGGCGGCAGCATTGGCAAAGCAAAAGACGAAAGAACAGGGCTTAGAGGAATCCGTATCTGATAAAAATTCTGAATCATCAGAAGAGGTTGACAAGGCGATTGCAAAGGCAAAGGCAGCGGCGGCAGCGAAAGCCAAGGCTGCAGCGTTAGCGAAGCAAAAGGCAGCAGAGTCGTCGGGAGAACCGGCGGCGGAAGATGACAAGGCAACCGCGAAGGCGAAAGCTGCAGCAGCAGCGAAAGCCAAGGCCGCAGCGCTAGCGAAGCAAAAGGCAGCAGGAGCATCAGGTGCTTCGAGTGATGATGATTTAGCTAAGGCCAAGGCCAAAGCGGTAGCGGCAGCAAAGGCAAAGGCTGCGGCGTTAGCAAAACAAAAAGCAGCTGAAAAAGCTGGTGATGGCACGGATGATGAGGCTGTAAAAGCGAAGGCTAAAGCAGCAGCAGTGGCGAAAGCAAAAGCGGCGGCGGCAGCGAAGGCGAAAGCGGCATCAGGTGCTGGTGGAACAGAAGACCTTGCAAAGGAAAAAGCAAAAGCAATTGCAGCAGCGAAAGCCAAGGCGGCCGCAGCAGCAAGAGCAAAAGGCGCTGCAGATGGTGGTGTAGAAGAGGCGGAAGAAGTCCAACCATCGCCTAATCAGAAGTACCTAGATAAATATGTGAAAGTCATTACAGAGCATCTAGGGGAAGATGTTCTAGAAGATTTGTATATTAACAAACTATCAAAAGATGTTCCTACCCTTGTTTCTAAACCAGATACATATTATAAGGTAGCGCAGTTCTTAAAATATAATGAGCAACTGGGGTTTGACTATCTGTCAGAGCTGCATGGGACAGACTTCGAGACTCATATGGAAGTATATGTCCACTTATTTTCCTATAAAAATAGACAATCAGTTGCTTTAAAAGTAAAGATTGATCGTGATAATCCAGTGACTGAATCGTTACAGCCTTTATGGGAAGGTGCTAACTGGCCAGAGCGTGAAGCGTATGATTTACTCGGAATACGATTTAACGGACATCCAAATCTAACTCGAATTCTACTACCAGATGACTGGGTGGGATATCCGCTTAGAAAAGACTATGAACCGTATGATGTGGAGGTGTAGCATATGATTCGTACCGAAGAAATGCTCCTCAATGTAGGGCCACAGCATCCAAGTACTCACGGGGTTTTCCGTCTCGTTGTTAAGATAGACGGCGAGATAATCACGGAAGCTACACCTGTAATTGGATATCTACACCGTGGTACTGAAAAGCTTGCAGAGGATTTGCAATACACACAAATCATCCCATATACAGACCGTATGGATTATTTATCCGCAATGACAAATAACTATGTACTTTGTCACGCAGTTGAAACGATGATGGATATTCAAGTGCCAGAGCGTGCGGAGTATTTACGCGTACTTGCCATGGAATTAGGGAGAATTGCAAGTCACCTTGTATGGTGGGGAACATATTTACTAGATATTGGTGCAACAACGCCTTTCCTATATGCATTTAGGGAAAGAGAAATGATTATCAATCTATTAAATGAGCTATCAGGTGCACGGTTAACCTTTAACTATATGCGTGTAGGTGGAGTAAAATGGGATGCTCCTGAGGGATGGATTGAAAAAGTAAAAGAGTTTGTTCCTTATATGAGATCACAGCTACCTGGATACCATGAACTTGTAACAGGAAATGAAATTTTCCGTGATCGTGTAATAGGGGTTGGAAAGTACACGAAGGAGGATGCACTAAATTACTCCTTGAGCGGTACGAATCTTCGTTGTACAGGTGTGAAATGGGATCTGCGAAAAGATGAGCCATATTCCATCTACGATCGCTTTGACTTTGAAGTTCCAACAAGAGATGGTGGAGATGCATGGGCTCGCTATCATTGTCGTATGGCAGAGATTGAGGAATCTCTTAAAATAGTAGAACAAGCTGTAGAACAATTTCCTTCAGAAGGGGAAATCTTAGCAAAGGTTCCAAAAATCATTAAAGCCCCAAAAGGTGAAGCATTTGTAAGAATAGAATCACCACGTGGAGAAATTGGTTGCTATATTGCAAGTGATGGAAAGAAGGAACCATATCGATTGAAATTTAGACGACCGTCATTCTACAATCTCCAAATCCTCCCAAAACTATTGAAGGGTGAAAATATGGCAAACCTGATTGCGATATTAGGTGCAATTGATATTGTACTTGGGGAGGTTGACGGATAATGATGGATAATTTGTTACATTCACCTCCTAGTTGGTTGAATTTCGGTATTTTCTTTTTGATGGCTACGGTACTGCTTTTAGTGATACTAGGTTTTGTAACCTATGGAATTCTTGCAGAGCGTAAGGTTATGGGTTTCATGCAAGCGCGTCAAGGTCCAAATCAGGTGGGAGGACGATGGGGGCTGTTACAAACTGTCGCTGACGTTTTAAAGCTTCTTATAAAAGAAGATGTTATCCCAAAGGTTGCGGATCGACCATTGTTTATCCTTGCGCCAGTGATTGCATTTGCCCCAGCCTTTATGGTTGTCGCGGCACTACCATTTACAGATAACTATAAATTTGCCGATATCGGTGTTGGGTTGCTTTATTACATTGCCGTTTCTGGAATTACAACTGTAGGAATTGTTGCAGGTGGTTGGGCTTCAAATAACAAATATGCCCTTATGGGAGGCATGCGTGCAGCTGCACAGATGATTTCCTATGAGATACCACTTGTGATGTCAGTAATCGGGGTTATTTTATTATCTGGAAGCTTAAATCTGTCTGAAATTGTGGAAGCGCAGGATAAGGTTTGGTTTATTTTTGCACAGCCGATTGCGTTTCTGGTGTTTTTCATAGCATCAGTAGCAGAGTTAAACCGTGTGCCGTTTGACTTACCTGAAGCCGAATCAGAAATTGTAGCAGGATTCCATGTCGAATACTCTGGATTTAGATGGGCATTCTTTATGCTTGCCGAATATGTGTATATGTTTGCGATGGCCGCATTAACAACGGTTCTTTTCTTAGGAGGCTGGAAACCTGTACTGTTCTTAGAGTTTATTCCAGGTGCAGTTTGGTTCTCCTTGAAATTTAGTCTGGTCATCTTCATATTAATTTGGTTCCGTTCTACATTCCCACGATTACGTGCGGACAGATTGATGGAATTCGGCTGGAAGGTACTACTGCCAATCGCATTAGCAAACATCTTCCTCTCCGCATTAATAAAAGAATTGTTTTATTAAAAAGGAAAGTTCGTTTTAAGTGTGTGTTTAAAAAGGAGGATGAAAAGGACCACGTCGACAAGAACGCCACGTCCTGTGGCATTGTCGACACTAACACATCCTGTGTGTCGAAAGGTCGAGGCGGCGCAGCTTTGAGTACCGGAGCGTATGCAGTTAATACGTGAGGAACGGAGAAGCAAGACAACGAGCTTCCACAGGATGTGGTGACTTCGACGTTCGACACAGGACGTGTCGGTACTTAGTCGAAGATCCTTTACAGATGTGTCATATTCACCGCACTTTTTAAACATCATCTTTTACTTCTAAACAAAGGGGTGACAAAATATGCTTGGCTTACTGAAAGGGATGAAATACACCCTTAATCAATTAACCTATAAAAAAGTAACATATGATTATCCGAATGAACCACTACCATTGCCTGATCGCTTTCGTGGTATCCAAAAATTTTATCCGGAAAAATGTATCGTATGTAATCAATGTGCCAACATTTGTCCAACCGATTGTATTCAGTTAACCGGGAAGAAACACCCTGATCCAACGAAAAAAGGAAAAATCATTGATACCTATGACATTAACTTTGAAATTTGTATTCTCTGTGATCTTTGTACAGAGGTTTGTCCGACAGAAGCAATTGTCATGACAAATAACTTCGAACTGGCGGAATACAGTCGTGATGAATTATTTAAAAACCTAGAATGGTTAGATGAAAACGATACAAACGTGCGAAAGGAGAATAAAGCGTGACTGGAGAATTTTTAGCATTTTTAGTCCTAGCACTTAGTGCGATTGGCGGCGGTGTGTTAATGCTGAACCTCCAAAAGGTCATACACATGGTAATCGCACTAGTTTTCACCTTTATCAGTATTGCAGGTTTGTACATTTTGCTTCATGCAGAGTTTGTTGCAGCTGTTCAAGTATTAATTTACTCAGGTGCCATCACAATCCTAATGCTGTTTGGGATTATGCTCACTAAGCATAATGATACCAATGAGCCAAAAATTAGCTTGGGTCGACACTTACTCGTCCTCTTTGGAATCCTTGCATTTGGTGTTGCTGTTTACATTGGCATATACGACTTGGACTTCGGCGGGCAAGCAACTGAGTTACATGTGGACAATACCGAAAAAATCGGAATTGAGCTTTATTCAAAATATGTGATTCCATTTGAATTAACGTCAGTTGTGTTACTAGTAGCGTTAATTGGTGCGATCATTTTAGCGAAAAAAGACACTGAAGAGGAGGCGAATAAGGAATGAGTTCAATTCCATTAGCAGCCTATCTCGTCCTTGCGTTAATTTTATTTTGTATTGGGTTATATGGAGCCTTCACAAAGCGAAACACGGTTATTGTCTTGATTTCCGTTGAATTGATGCTAAATGCAGTGAATATTAATTTCGTCGCCTTTAGTAAATATGGTGCGGTCCCTGGAATTACTGGGCAAATTTTCTCGATTTTTACGATAGCGATAGCAGCTGCTGAATTTGCAGTAGGCTTAGCCATTCTTATGGCGTTGTACCGAAACAAACGCACAGTTAACATTGATGAAATGAACAAGATGCAACATTAAGTACCGGTAAAAGCTGTGGAATGTTGAGTATCAAATTCCACTCGTCTTGAACCGAAAGTCAAAGAAGGGGATTGTGATACGATGATGGAAAATGCATGGATCATACCGCTTTTCCCGCTTATCTCTTTTTTGTTCCTTCTTATATTCGGGAAACGATTGAAAGAATCGAGTGCCTACCTCGGCATGGCGCTATCCTTTATTTCACTCGTCTACTCGGTGTTGGTTCTCGTCGCTCGACTAGGAAATCCAACATACAAATATGAGGGTACGTGGTTATCAATTGGGGATGTACATTTAACAGCGGGGTTCGAAGTCAATCAATTAAATGCACTTATGTTAGTGGTAGTATCACTTGTCAGTTTTTTAGTACATATGTATTCCAAAGGGTATATGCATGGTGATGAGCGCATTCCTGTGTTCTATGCATACCTTGGGTTATTTACCTTTGCGATGCTAGGCTTGGTGCTTTCGCCAAACCTTCTGCAAACGTATATTTTCTGGGAACTTGTTGGGGTAGGTTCGTTTCTCTTAATTGGCTTCTACTTCTATAAGGAAGAAGCCAAAGCAGCCGCAAAAAAGGCATTCATCATGACGCGTATCGGGGATGTTGGCTTATTAATTGGGATGATTCTATTATTCTGGCAAGTTGGTAGTTTTGAATATGATAAAATTTTTGAAGCAGTTGGAGCTGGTGAAATTTCGGCTACCATGATTACGTTAACAGCTATCCTAATCTTTGTAGGGGCTGTCGGAAAATCAGGTCAATTCCCACTTCATACGTGGTTACCGGATGCAATGGAAGGTCCGACACCCGTATCAGCTTTAATTCACGCAGCAACAATGGTTGCAGCAGGAGTTTACTTGGTTGCTACTACTTTTCCGCTATTCGCGGCAAGTAACGTTGCGATGATGACCGTTGCAATTATTGGTGGAGTAACAGCCATTTTTGCAGCATCAATCGGTTTAGCACAAACGGATATCAAGCGTGTGTTAGCCTATTCCACAGTTAGTCAGCTTGGTTATATGATGCTTGCATTAGGATCAGCTGGCTATGTAGCGGGAGTATTCCATTTAATGACACATGCTTTCTTTAAAGCCCTACTGTTCTTAGCAGCGGGTAGTGTTATTCATGCCGTTCATACGCAAAACATTGAGGAGATGGGCGGACTGTGGAAAAAGCTTCGTGTGACAGGTCCATTGTTTCTAATTGGAACTCTGGCAATTAGTGGGGTACCGTTCTTTTCTGGTTTCTTTAGTAAGGATGAGATCCTACTTGCGACATGGGCAAGTGGGAATTATGTCCTCTTCTGGTTAGCGGTACTTGCAGCATTCTTTACAGCGTTTTATATGTTCCGCTTGTTCTTCATGGTATTTACAGGTGAAGCAAGAGGAAAACAAAAAAATGTACATGAATCACCGTCGGTAATGACGTTCCCAATAATTGTCTTAGCGATATTAGCTGTTGTGGCTGGTTATGTGAACACTCCTTGGTTTGGGACGTATCTCGGTGATTGGTTAACAGAAGGTACGGACCTCTATGGCCATGGTCATATAGAAGGACCAGGTTGGATTATGGCAGTTGCAACATTTGTATCGTTGTTTGGAATTTTACTGGCATATGCGATGTATCAACGAAAAACAATTTCTAGAGACTTTTTCAGCTCGCGAGCACCTATTATGTATAGCATCGTCCGCAACAAATATTTTATTGATGAATTTTATAACATGACAGTTGTTTACGGAACAAGGGTATTTAGTACATTCCTCCGCTACATTGATGAATTTTTAGTAGGTGGAATTGTCAAAGGTGTTGCTGCAACTACACAGGGTATTGGAAAGCTTGGTTCTAAGCTTCAAAATGGTCAAGTACAAATGTACACATCTGTTGCCTTTGTAGGCTTAGCCATTTTACTACTCGTTGTGGCATTGACAGGGGGGTACTTAAGATGAACTCACTTATACTTTCACTTTTGGTATTCTTCCCGATTTTAGGTATAGCTGTTCTTGCATTCGTGCCAAAAACAGAGGAAAAAACTATCAAGCTTGTTGGAACCTTGGCTACCATTCCCTCACTTGTACTTGCCCTTTATGTGTATGGGTTTTATACAGGTGGTGGAGACCTAGAGAAATTTAAGGAATCAGTCTATTGGTTTGGCTTTTTACCAAAGGGCAATCCATGGGAGGTTTACTATGAGTTAGGTGTCAATGGCCTCTCGCTTGTACTCGTCCTGTTGACAACAGTCATTTCTACTTTAGCAGCTATTGCATCCATTCATATTAAAAAGGAATGGAAAGGCTATTTCATGCTATTCCTTTTACTTGAACTTGGAATGCTCGGTGTTTTTACAGCAGGAAATTTACTTTTATTCTTTATATTCTTTGAAATGACACTCATTTCAATGTTCTTCCTGATTGGAAAATGGGGTTATTTTGAGAAAGAAAAAGCTGCGTTTAGCTTCTTGATTTATAACGGTCTCGGCTCAGCGATCTTACTCATAGTCATCATGATTATTTTTGCAAAGGCAGGAACAGCAAATATAGCAGCATTAACCGCAATTTTTGCGAGTCCGACTGACAGTTTACCGATTCCCGGTGAGTTTTCAGAGGATTTACAGCTTGGATTGCTAATCGCTATTTTGATTGCCTTTGGAATCAAATTACCGATCTTTCCACTGCACACGTGGATGCTACGTGTACACGTACAAGCACCACCAGCAGTTGTAATGATTCACTCAGGAATTCTTCTGAAAATAGGAGCATTTGGTATCATTCGCTTTGGAATGGGATTCTTCCCAGATGAATTTGTGACTCTTGCACCAATTGTTGCTGTGCTTGGGGTTGTGAACCTTTTATATGGGGCATTTCTGGCTTTTGTTCAAAAAGACTTCAAAATGGTTCTTGCGTACTCAAGTATTTCACATATGGGGATTGTACTAATTGGACTTGGTGCAATGAACGAGGCTGGAGTTCAAGGTGCTGTATTCCAGGTTGTATCGCACGGCTTAATTTCAGCTCTATTGTTCTTCCTCATTGGGGTTATGTACGAACGTACAGGAACATCGTATATTGACAAGTTAGGTGGACTAGCAAAGGTGATGCCACTAACTGCTGGATTTTTACTGGCAGGAGCAATGGCTTCACTAGGTTTACCAGGTATGTCAGGCTTTGTAAGTGAGTTTATGGCCTTCCTCGGACTGTTTAAGGAAATGCCGGTTCTTGCTGCAGTTGGAGCAATTGGCATTATCATGACAGCTGTTTATTTACTACGTGCTGTATTACATGTAACGTTCGGGAAAGCCAACCATTTATATGAAGGTACATTTGATATACGTCCGATTGAAATGATTCCAGTCCTAGTTCTACTAGGTTTTATCGTATTAATCGGTGTTTATCCAAACGTGCTTACACAGCCATTACAAGTTGCACTTGAAACGATCATGTTAGGGTTAGGGGGGTAAGCCGATGGATATAGAAACATTACTTAGTTACGATTGGGGAGTTATGGCACCAGAATTTATCATCCTCGGTGTTGCAACCCTACTCTCATTACTTGATTTATTTTTAGGAAAAGACAAAGACCGTAAACCGCTTGGATGGATTGGAATTGTAGGTATCCTCGTTGCAATTGGGTTCACTGTCTCTTTAATAGGAACAGATGTTACATCTATTTTGCACGACACTTTTCGTCTTGATACTTTTTCCATCGCATTTAAACTGATTTTATTAGTTGGAACGGGTCTTGTTCTATTATTAGCTATGAATTATGAGCCAAAAGAAGGTATAGGGTATCGTGGTGAATTTTATTATTTGCTTTTAACGGCATTGCTAGGCACGATGATTATGACCTCGAGTGGAGACTTGATTACCTTGTTTGTGGGCTTGGAATTGCTGTCAATCTCTTCTTACATTTTGGCAGGGATTCGAAAACGAAATCAGCTTTCAAATGAGTCTGCCTTGAAATACGTAATAAATGGAACAGTGTCTACCGCTATCTTTTTATTCGGGGTAAGCTATGTATATGGACTTACAGGGACATCGAATTTAAAAGAAATTTTCGTTGCGAGCGGCAATATACAGGATTCACAGCATATCTACATCTTGGCCATTGCTCTATTTATGATTGTTGTTGGTCTATCCTTTAAAATTGCGGCTGCACCATTTCATATGTGGGCACCAGATGTGTATCAAGGTGCGCCAACACCAGTTACAGCATTTCTGAGTGTTGTATCGAAAACAGCGGGATTTGTGATCATCCTACGTATAGTTGTCATGATCTTTATTCAAGCACCATCTGGAAATGAAGATTCACCATTCTTATTGTTCCATCTGCAGGATTTATTAGCAATCATCGCAGGCGCAACAATGATTATTGGGAACACAATTGCATTAAGACAACGCAATATCAAGCGTTTAATGGCTTACTCAAGTATTGCTCACGCGGGATATGTGTTAGTGGCATTTGTTGCTTTCTCTTATTTTATGATGGATGCTATTTGGTTCTATTTAGTGGCGTATCTCTTTATGAGCCTTGGTTTCTTCGCCATCCTACAAGTGGTTTCACAAAAGTCGGATTCTGAGGATATCAGTATTTTTGCAGGATTGTATAAGCGCTCACCGTTACTCGCAGTAGCACTTGGCGTCTTTATCTTATCCTTAGCTGGTATTCCTGGTACAGCTGGATTTATTGGAAAACTGGAGATTTTCATTGGTGTTTTTGTAACAAGTCCAGCACATTACGTGCTTGCATCAATTATGATTGCGACTACAGTGGTTTCCTATTTTTATTACTTTGGAATCCTAACGCAAATGTTCTTTAGACCTGCTGCGGACGATCGTAAAATAAAACTGCCAACTGGAGTGTTAGTCGTTATTATTGTGGCGATAGTTGGTACAATTGGATTTGGAATCTTCCCAGGAGTTGCGTTTGAATTTATTCAGCAATTCGAGAATTTTGGAGATTTCATGGAGTAAGCAGCGAAACGAAAAACAACTGCTGACCTCTCAAACATAGGGGTGTAACGAAAAAGGAAGAGGTATGGGGATGCCTCTTCTTTTTTGTCGTTTTTTTATAGGGGACTTCTGTATGGTAAGGTGCTAAAATAGATTGGTGTGGTTTTTGTTAGTAAGAATGACTCAGGCTCAGTTAAGGAGTGGTTTCATGTTAGCGGGTTTCGGGTATCAAGCACTAATAAGTATTATATCGCATTTGATTTTTATTACGATTACATGGTGGGCGTTACAGAGTATACGATATGAACATTTAATAAAACCAAATCATGTGTTCCAGGCGCGTGTCCTTCTTATATTAGTTACGATCGCGATTGGATCAACTGTCAGTAGTTTCTTTCTAGATTATCTCCTTTGGTCACAACAATTACCAAGTATCTTATAAAATAGAATGTCCTGTCCTCTTCGTAAAAAACATGTGTGGAAATTTATGCCTTATGTAGTGATGGCGTGCTATCTCCACTACTTTCCACGTATGTGTATGGTGAATATCGCAAAAAATGTTAGTAAGGAGAGGGCAGAAAGGGTAAAAACATTTCTTAGTATATCTATGTTTGGTAAAAATACATTGGATTTTACTGGGTTATATTTTGACCAATTAGAAGGTAAAGGTCACTACTACTAAGAAGGAACTAGGAATTATAAAATTCTTATTGATGATATTCGGGTAAACGCACCAAAAGAGCATTTTCTTGAGTTTCATCATCCATATACTACGATATTCATGTCCAAAATAATAGAGACAAACCCTCATAAAGTAGATGTTCCTTTCGAATGTAATGTACTATGTGAGCTATGCCGAAATTTTATATAAGAAACGTACGAATATTTGTCGACAGAAATTGCGAAAATACCACAATTTTCACTTGTATCAACTATGCTTGAATGATATGATGAACTTTGGTTTTGTGTAGATTTGTCAGGTTTTTTAAATGAAAAGGTAAGAAGCATCCAACCTCAAATAGAGACATTTGCCCGGTTGTTTGCATATACTACATCAGTGCGAATCAAATTTTCACAAATAAGTAATGAATAAGTAGTGAATATGAAAGATTGGGTTCGATAAACATTCGCCAAGATGGAACACCAATTGTCATGTATGAATATGAATATATAGAAAATGGGACGCGGAGGGGAATACCTTGGAAAAAATCATCGTCCGCGGCGGTCGTAAGCTAAACGGCACAGTTAAAGTAGAAGGCGCAAAAAACGCCGTTTTGCCAGTTATCGCTGCATCCTTATTAGCAAGTAATGGAAAAAGTGTTATAAATGAAGTACCCACGCTCTCAGATGTGTATACGATTAATGAGGTATTGCGCTTTTTAAACGCAGAGGTTACATTTGCTAACAATCAAATCGTTGTCGATGCATCAAGAGAGCTAAAAACGGAAGCACCTTTTGAATATGTTCGAAAAATGCGCGCATCTGTCCTCGTTATGGGATCATTGCTTGCTCGCAACGGCCATGCAAGAGTTGCTCTTCCTGGTGGCTGTGCGATTGGATCAAGACCAATTGATCAGCATTTAAAAGGTTTCGAGGCAATGGGAGCAGTTGTAAAGGTTGGAAATGGATTTATTGATGCTGAAGTCGAAGGCAGACTTCGCGGTGCAAAGGTATATATGGATTTCCCAAGTGTAGGGGCTACTGAAAATATCATGATGGCTGCTACATTGGCAGATGGAATTACTACAATTGAGAACTGTGCGAAGGAACCAGAGATTGTTGATTTAGCTAACTTCCTTAATGCAATGGGAGCAAAGGTTAGAGGAGCAGGAACTGGAACTATTCGTATTGAAGGTGTAAAAGAATTACACGGTGCAACTCACAATATTATTCCTGATCGTATTGAAGCAGGCACGTTTATGGTGGCAGCTGCCATTACAGGCGGTAATGTACTTGTTCAAGGTGCGGTACCAGAACACCTAAGCTCACTTATTGCGAAAATGGAAGAAATGGGTGTTACCATTATTGAGGAACAGGATGGTCTTCGAGTAATCGGACCTGAAAAATTAAAGGCAGTTGATATTAAAACAATGCCTCATCCTGGTTTCCCAACAGACATGCAATCGCAAATGATGGCATTATTACTACGTGCAAAAGGCACAAGTATGATTACGGAAACTGTATTTGAAAATCGTTTCATGCACGTTGAAGAATTCCGTCGCATGAATGGTGATATCAAGATAGAAGGTCGTTCTGTTATTATCAATGGTGAATCACAGCTTCAAGGAGCTGAAGTCGCAGCAACTGATCTTCGTGCCGCAGCTGCACTTATCCTTTCTGGATTGGTTGCAGAAGGTTACACTCGTGTAACTGAATTAAAGCACTTAGACCGTGGTTATGTAGGCTTCCACCAAAAGCTTGCTGGATTGGGTGCGGATATTGAACGCATTGCCGAAGTCACTACTGAAAACATAGTAGAAGAGGTAAATGTAAACTTTTAAGTTTATTCAGTAGCACATTTGATTTAACCGCAAAAAAGCTAGGGACATTACCCATATAAGGTAATATCTCTAGCTTTTTTAATTTTATGCATTATGAATCCTTTTTTAGTATAAGTAGTATATTTGCGATGATGAGAAATAAAAATATCACGCCTGTCGCACGAGAGTCTGGGTTCTCTGTAATAAAAAAATTGTAAACTGTTACCAACAAAGCAAGTGCAAGACAAATCCTACTTATCAAGTGTTTGCTCATCTTTCTCGGTTCCCCTTTGATTAAAATATAAGTCTTTCTTACTAGAAAAATTATACTATATGTGGTAGGTGCTAGAATATAATTATTTTTTTCGTAAAGTCATAAATGCTTGTCCACTACCATAGATATTGTATATATAATTAATTTTTAAGTGGAGGCTTGCATTCATGAAACAAATTAAACCAATCATTGTACTAGTTTCTGCCCTATTTATCTTGATCTTATTAATTCCAACAATGCTAGTCATACCGTTCTCTGGTAAGGAGTCGAGTAAGCTGGCTGAAGAACGGCAATCAAATCCAGAACCGCCTCAAATTGCATCAGGTCCGACGGTTGAGGTAGCAGTCCACCGCGTAAATGCACAAACAATTGAAAATGTACCACTTGAAGAATATGTGGTAGGTGTGTTAGCGATGGAGATGCCAGCAAAGTTTGAAATGGAAGCATTAAAAGCACAAGCGTTGGCAGCTAGGACGTATGTTGTAAGACACATGTTAAGTGATCAAAAAATAGGTGTTCCTAAAGGAGCAGATGTTTCAGATACAATTAACCATCAGGTATATAAAGATATGGAAGAGTTGAAGTCAGAGTGGAAAGGCGACTACAGTTGGAAAATTAAAAAAATTACAGATGCTGTTAATGCGACGCAAGGTCAAATTTTAACCTATGATGGAGCGCCGATAGATGCACAATTTTTCTCGACGAGTAATGGGTATACCGAAAACTCTCAAGATTATTATAAGAATGCGTATCCTTATTTAAAAAGTGTTCCAAGTCCATGGGATGTAAACACAGAAAAGTACCTCACCCGTATTGAAATGACTGTAGCTGACTTTGAACAAAAACTCGGAGTCAAAGTTGGGAATGATATTGGGAAGGTCACAGCTCGTACTGATTCCAATCGTGTGGCAACTGTTGAGGTAGGTGGAAAGACATTTACTGGTCGTGAGGTTCGAGAAGCATTAGGGCTTCGTTCAAGTGATTTCACGTGGGAACGGAAAGGTGACCACATCGTCATTCAAACCAAGGGGTATGGTCATGGTGTTGGTATGAGTCAATATGGTGCAGACGGAATGGCGAAGGAAGGCAAAAATTATAAGGAAATTGTGACTCACTATTACCAAGGTGTTGAAGTTTCATCAGCAGAGAGTTTCTTAAATAAATTAACAGTGAAAAAATAGAAAGAAGATGCACCGTAAATCACGCGGTGCATCTTTTTTTGATTAAATAAAGAAACTAGGTATGAAGAACAAAACGAGTAAGAAGATGAATGGGTATAGGATAAGTTTTGTGATAGAGGATTCCTTGACATGGAAAAGTTCCAGTGGATCCTTTGATGGGGCATAAATCCAGTTCGCGATTCGGTCAAGTTTGCTGCAATGAACTGGAATATCCGGAACATCAACATGGAATTCGTCTAACTTACTTTGAAGCTCAGGTGGAAACTCCTTTTTACTCATTCAATCCCCTCCAATAAATTCTTCATTTTTTTTAGTGAAGCATGTAGTCGCGATTTTACTGTCCCTACAGGGATTTCTAAAATAGTTGATATCTCTTTTTGTGTTAAATCGTGATAATAGGTTAATAAAAGCACCGCACGATGTTGATCAGGAAGTTGCTGCAGGGCTGCTTGGATGGTGAGTTTATCGTCTAGTAATAGTTCCTGTTGCGGATGCGGTTGATATAAAAACGGAAGTATTCGTTTCAATGTACGTTGTCTATTTAACCGATTTATCATAATTTGATAGGCCATTCGAAATAGATACGTCTTCATGCTAGATTTGTCACTGTCATACCTGTCTTGATATTTATGGTATCTCACAAATGTATCCTGTACAGTATCAATGCTAAGCTGTTCATCTTGGCAATACCGATAAATAAAATGATAGATAGGGTCTTTGTACGTACGAAACAAGTCTTCTATTGTATACTTTTCGTGTCCTTCTTTAATCTCCATTGCTGCATCTCTATTTACATTCATCCGACCACCGCTTTTTAATACCTTTGAATACAAATGCAATTCTAGTAATAAACCAAATAAAGGTGAGCAACGAAAACACAAATGTTTGATGGATAAAGAATTGGATCCATGGACTTTCAATCGTATCACCACGAAGTAAGAAGATCATCAAACCTGTGATACATAAAAATGTATAAACAGCGGCTAGGATTATTGTATAATCCCATCTCGTCCAGTGAAAATATAAATCTGATTTACTAAAATCAATATCTCCCTTGCTGTCGCGGACGACCTTTTTATTCATGGTGCCAATTAATATAGCAAATATTGTTCCAAGAATCGCGGCTACTATCGTACTGATTAACCAACCTAAAGCCATATCATCTACCCCTTTTCATCCTTTTACTAGCTTATACAAGAGAACAGGTGAAAAGGTTCATTTGTTTTTACCTATTTTTATTTTTGGTTACCTAGCCCTTCAACCCATTGCAACAGTTTTTTGAAACGCGGAAGTTTTTCTCCAAAATAACTGGCTTTTACAATGAAAAATAAAACGAGAACGCCAATGGTATCTTTAACAAGGTCAATGACAGTTGCGGAACGATACGGAACAAAGTACTGGTGTGTTTCATCGACAAATCCGTATGCGATGGTAATAATTGCGGCCAACAGGTTTGTTTGTAACGTGAGCTTTCCGCGGACTAAGAAAAACAACACCCAAAATCCATATAAGATCCCAAATTCAATCAGATGTAACGATTCCTTGAAGGCCCGATCCCATGAATAAGGCGTATTGACAATTGCATCAGAAGGAAGGCTCGATAATATCCAAATAAATATCATATATGCAAATGGTGCAAGTAATAGTAGAAATCGTAAAATTGCTTTCATGCTGTGACTCTCCTTTTAAAAATGTACTAACATAGTATAGCATTCATTAAAAGGAATGAGGGAGATTACTTTAGCGATGAGTTCATTCATGGACGAGGGACAGAACGTATTTTAGCACTGAGAAAAGGTATTCATGGAGGTTATGAAGAGCAAAACCGGATCATGGATGCAGTGAAAAGCTCTTCATCGGGGGTATGAAGAGCAAAATCGGATCATGGATGTAGAGAAAAGCCCTTCATCGGGGGTATGAAGAGCAAAATCGGATCATGGATGTAGAGAAAAGCCCTTCATCGGGGGTATGAAGAGCAAAATCGGATCATGGATGCAGAGAAAAGCTCTTCATCGGGCGTATGAAGAGCAAAAGTAGTTCTCGTCGGTTACGTAAAATATTTTGTGTAAATGATTTTGTTACTATATTTTGACTATACTAAAACTATATGTTCTTACCTATTAGGGGGATAGGGCAATGCTGGGGAGCAACCCGAGCACCTAATAGGGTTCTGCACAAAAGGAGATGGGGTTTTCCCCATCTTTTTTCTCCTTTTGGGAGAACAAAAGCGATAAACCCTTAGGGCGTAGCCCTAATACGTAACTATACAATTGAGATGTTACTTTCCTAGCCGACCGTTAAACATAATATCGAACTGTTGACTACATTCTAACCATCCAGGAACGGGAGTAGTCCATTTCTCTGTTACTCCTACTGTAGCGAGGTAAACAATCTTTCTTAAAGCATTATCACTAGGATACGCATTTTTGGTTTTTGTCACCTTTCTTAGCTGTCTATGGAAGGCCTCAATCGTATTAGTTGTATATATCAATTTTCTAATTTCTACTGGGTAAGAGAAGTAGGCTGTTAGTTCAAGCCAATTCTTTTCCCATGATTTAATTATCATTGGATATTTGGTTTCCCACTTATTCTTTAATTCTTCAAAAGCTACTTCAGCCTGTTCAAGTGTAAAGGCTTTGTATACATTCTTTAAATCATCCATTACTTCCTTACGATTTTTAGTAGGTATAAACTTCATATTATTGCGCAATTGGTGGATCACACATGATTGAATATCGGTATTAGGAAATGTGGCCTTAATTGCCTCGGAGAAGCCAGAAAGTCCATCTTTACAGGCAATTAAGATGTCTTCGACACCACGGCTTTTGAGTTCCTGACAGACATTCAGCCAAAAACTAGCACTCTCATTCTCACCTATCCAGATACCAAGAATGTCCTTTATTCCTTCCGAATTAATACCTAAAACTGTATATGCAGCTTTACTAACAATTCTATTTTCATGTTTTACTTTAAAGTGGATTGCATCTAAAAACACAATTGGATACACAGGGTCTAGTAGACGAGATTGCCATTCATAAACAGCAGGCAATATTTTATCAGTCACTTTACTTACAAGACTCGGAGAGACGTTCACCCCATATATATCCCTCATGTGGCTCTCGATGTCTCTGGTAGACATTCCTTTAGAATATAGTGCAATAATCTGGTCTTCAAGGCCATTGATGGATGTTTCATATTTCTTAATAATTTGAGGCTCATATTCACCTTTACGGTCTCTTGGTACACTTAATTCGGTCTCACCAAACTTACTTTTGATCGTTTTTTTACTATATCCATTTCGGCTATTTCCGGAATTATTCCCTCTAGGGTCATGTTTAGAATAGCCTAGATGGTCCTCGATTTCAGCTTCGAAAACCTGTTGAAGAGTTTCCTTAAAAAGGTCCCTTATCATGACATGGATATCGTCTACCGTTTCGCATTGACTAGCTAATTCCCTAATTGTAATGTCTTTAAAATTTTGCATGAATGATCATCTCCTGTTAATAATTATTAGAAAATTATGACCATTTACACAAAATTTTATACATTCTCTTCTCGTCTACAGAGACAAGCCCTTCATCAGGCGTATGAAGAGCAAAACAGGGGTGTAGTTGCTATGATAAGCTCTTTACCATCAATCGAAGACTAAAACCAAATAAGCCCTTGTGTGAGCTAGTTTTCTTCAATTTCAGATACACAAAAAATGTCACTTTGGTAAAAAAATTTCAACTCTATGAATAATTTTTAAACCTTTGTCGAAAAATAATCGAAAAAAATTTTTTGAAAATGTATATAATTCCGCGAATGTGTTCAGAATGGTTGCTGAGGTGATAAACATGAGAGAGGAAGAAAAGAAACGTACTTCTCAAAAATCAAGTGTACAGCGTTTTTTCAGAAAGCGTTGGGTATTCCCAGCAATCTATTTAGTAAGTGCAGCACTCATTATAACCGCGGTTTTATGGTTCCAAGGGAACAGTGATGTGGCAGAGGAAGATTTGAAATATGGTGAAAATCAACCAGGAACTGCTACAGGCGATGATCCAAGCGTACCGGTAAACTCAGCGGCTGAGAACTTCAAAATGCCAGTCATTGACGAAGAGGCAATTCAAGTATTTAGAGAGTTCTACGATGTAGACGCATCAGCAGAAAAGCAAGAAGCTGCTCTTGTATTCTATAATAATACGTATACTCCTAATAAAGGAATTGACATCGTTGCTAAGAATGGCGAAACATTTGAAGTTGTTGCATCACTAGCTGGAACAGTCAATCGTGCAGAAAAAGATCCATTGCACGGAAATGTAGTTGAAATTGAGCATGCTGATGGTGTTGTTACAATGTATCAATCCCTTGCAGATCTTAAAGTGGCAAAAGGTGACGTAGTGGAACAAGGCGATGTCCTTGGTATGGCTGGTGAAAACATGTTTGACCAGGAAGCTGCGATTCATGTACACTTTGAAATCCGTAACAACGGCGTAGCTGTAAATCCACTTGCTCATTTTGGTCAATCTGTGACTTCACTTGAAAAAGGAACAGAAGACAAGGAAGCTGTAAAAGAAGAAGAGAAGCAACCAGCTGACGAAGAAAAGCAACCAGCAGAAGAAGAGAAACCAGAAGATAGTAAAAAACCTAGCGATGAAGAAGACGCTCCTGCTGACGATGAAGGATCAAAAGATGAGGAAAATGCAAACTCAACTGATGCTTCAATCGGAATGGCAAAAGCATAAGCTTGGAGAAACAGTAGTCTAATCACTGTGGTGGCAACTAAAGCTAATTAAATAATCCCAACCGATTACTCAAAAACCAATAGAGTAATCGGTTTTTTTTATATATAATGGTTTAAAAAAGTAGAGGAAAATCGCGATGAAACCGAAGATGAAAAAAAGTGAGCTAAATACCCCAGCTGATATTTGGAATGCGGTCATCCACACAATATGTGACTTTGACTTCCCATCGGAAAATAAATTGCTAAATGATGCTTTTCTTGTCTTTCAATATCATGCAGAGCTTGAAAGTGGTGGGCATGAAGCTTTATTAAATTGGTGGAGTGAATATATTCAGGAAGTTGGGATGGCTACTTATGTTAATCAGTTAAGTGACATCTTTGAAAAGATCGGTGCACAAGACTATTCCGCAATCTTACAGCAGTATGGCGAGGAGATGTGGAAAGCATTTGTTGCCTTGGAAAATGGGGAAATCGATGAAGAACCATACTATGAGGTTATTGAAAAGGCAGATCAAGCATACTATAAACTAGAAAACAAGTTAGAGCTTGTACTAGAATCTTATTTTATGAAGATACATACGGAAATCATTGAAGTAGTGGAATAACTGGGGGAACAGCAGCTAATATGGTTGCTGTTTTTTTCCTTTTAAAAAATAAAAATTCATACTGAACTTTTTTCATACCCCAAACGTATTATCTACGGAAATAACTTGAGAAGGGGACGTGATGCAACATGACAGATATTAATTGGGCACTTGCTGCGCCAATCATCGTGATTCAGTTGATCTTAATGGTGACGGCTTTAGTTGATCTTTTTAGAAGTGAAGAAACAAATGGACCAAAGGCGTTATGGGCGGTTGTCATCCTATTTATTAGCATACTGGGTCCAGTCCTTTATTTTGTAATCGGAAGGAAGAGATAGATGGTAGAATCACTTGTTTCGATCGAGAATCTGGAGAAACGGTTTGGGAAGGAAACTGCTGTTCATGATTTGTCGTTCGATATTAAAAAAGGCAGTTGTACGGCCTTGCTTGGACCTAACGGAGCGGGAAAAACAACGACATTGCGTATGTTAGCAGGTCTGCTTCATCCTACCGCAGGGAAAATTGAGTTTGATGGTATAAAGAATAGCGATTTACGTCCGTATATTGGGTACCTGCCACAGCACCCAGTATTTTATAACTGGATGACGGCGAATGAGTTCTTAGTGTATGTGGGACAGCTTGCCCATTTATCGAAAAAGGAATCACAGCAAAGAGCTGATGAGCTCCTTGATCTAGTTGGGCTAGCGGATGCAAAGAAAAAGAAAATTGGTGGCTTTTCAGGTGGAATGAAACAACGATTAGGGATCGCTCAGGCTATGATTCATGAACCGAAATTAGTGATGTTGGATGAGCCAGTTTCTGCTCTGGATCCTGTTGGACGTCGTGAAGTCATTGATATGATGAGGGAATTGAAAAAGAAAACTACCATTCTATTTTCCACACATGTACTGCACGATGCAGAAGAAGTTTGTGATGACATTGTCATTATTCGAAAAGGTGAGTTAGCCCTACATGATTCACTTGAGGGCTTACGGAAGAAACATCAGCATGATGTGATTACCATTAAATCTGAAACAGATTTATCAACTTGGTCACAAGGATTATCGAGCGTAGAAGGTATCCTTGAAGTGACAACTGAGCGTACAACTGCAACTATCGTAGTAGAACATCTTCAGCAAGCAAGAGCTGCTATATTACAAGATTTACTGAATAAAAATATCCCGGTTACATCCTTTACAATTGGTCAATCGTCTCTCGAGGATGTATTCATGAAGGTGGTGAAGTCATGAGTCAGTGGTCAATCTTGTTCAAAAAAGAATGGATCGAAATGACGAGAAATTTTAAAATTCTTTGGATACCTCTTGTCTTTATTTTACTAGGAATCATGCAGCCGCTAACATCATACTACTTACCTGAAATTTTAAAAGCAGCGGGTGAACTACCAGAGGGAGCTGTGTTTGACATACCCGTACCATCTGCACAAGAGGTGCTTGTTCAAACTCTAGGACAATACAGCCAGATAGGTGTACTCGTGTTAGTGTTGGCATTCATGGGTATTGTTGCGGCAGAGAAGAACAGTGGAGTATCAGACATCATTCTTGTAAAACCTGTTTCTTTTACAAACTATCTAACAAGTAAATGGGTTAGCATCGTGTTGATGACGCTAGTCTCGTTTTTTCTTGGACTCCTTGCATCCTGGTATTATACAGGAATTTTAATAGGGGATATGGCGTTCGGGGAGGTTATGAAAGGTTTCTTGGTATACGGAACATGGCTTGTATTTCTTGTAACGGTCACCTTATTGCTAAGCTCTCTTTTTACAAGCGGCATCTTTGTAGCCTTTGCTTCGCTCCTCGTTGCAATTGGACTGTCCGCCATCACCTCTCTATTTTCAAAATGGATGATGTGGAGTCCTGCTAGACTTTCCACACATGCGAGTCAGTTGCTTTTAACTGGCAGCCCAGACAAACAATTTGTTCTGTCCCTATCAACCACACTATTACTGATTCTCGTATTAGTTGCTAGTGCAATCTATCTTTTTGCGAGGAAGGAAAGAGCAGCATAAACTTAAACGGCCAGAGGACTTGTTCCCTGGCTATTTTTGTATCCTATCTTCAATGAAGCACTATCTATTTGTGTGTTTTGACCTACATTTATAGAAGGTGATACGTCGAATTTTGCGTTTATAGTTTTCTTAGACTAGCACTCTCCTTACTTTTATTTAAAATGTAATCACAAAGTATTAATTTAATTTTCTGAATAATGAGCAAAACGACTCAAGGACAAATACCGTGGGAGGTGGAATCTTTCTAGTATTGAGAAGGCCTGTAAAAATTTATGAAAGAGAGGGGACTATTTAATAGAGAAAGAAGGGCTAACTCAATAAGAATGTTTTGTATAGGGAGAGGAAGCAAAGTCATGGGTAAAAAAAGAACGTTTAAATCAGTACTGGTTTCATTCGTATTTTTATTAGTATTTTCTTCATTCGGAATGGGAGCATTTGCAGAATCAAACAACGCAACATCCTCTGCTCCTAAAGAATTAGCAGAGCTGTATGGAAACATCAACCTATCATCCTCAAAAGCTACTACAGTGATTGTGGAATTAACAGAAGAATCAATTGTAGAAGCAAAACACAACGGAAAATCTCAAACAAAGGCAAATCTAGCAAAAGAACGGAACAAAGTTAAGGAGGCTGTAAAACAAGCAGCAAAATCTAGTAAAGTGAGCACGGAGTACGACTATGTATTCTCTGGGTTCTCTGTAGAATTAAAAGCAAACGAAATCCCTGCGCTTCTTGCGGTACCTGGGGTTAAAGCTGTATATCCAGATGTGGAATATACGATTACAGAGGAATCAGGAGAAGTGATTTCACCAGAAGTATTTAGTCCACAGATGGCATCAAGTGCACCATTCATTGGAGCGGATGACGCATGGGAAGCTGGTTTTACAGGTGAAGGTGTGACAGTCGCGGTAATTGATACTGGTGCAGATTATACTCACCCTGATTTAGCACATGCCTTTGGCGAATACAAAGGCTGGGACTTCGTTGACAATGACAACGACCCACAGGAAACACCAGTAGGCGATCCGCGTGGTGCGAAAACAGACCACGGTACGCACGTTTCTGGTACAGTAGCAGCAAACGGTACAATTAAAGGGGTAGCTCCAGAGGCGACTCTTCTTGCTTACCGTGTATTAGGCCCAGGTGGTAGTGGTACTTCTGAAAATGTAATTGCTGGAATTGAGAAGGCAGTTCAAGATGGTGCTGATGTTATGAACCTATCACTAGGTAACTCGTTAAACGATCCAGACTATGCGACAAGTATTGCACTTGATTGGGCCATGGCAGAAGGCGTAGTAGCTGTAACTTCTAATGGAAATGCTGGCCCAGCTAATTGGACAGTAGGATCACCAGGTACATCACGTGATGCCATTTCTGTAGGGGCAACACAGCTTGCGTATAATGTATATAATGCTTCAGTATCTACTTCTGAGGGTGCAGCATATCCATCCGCAAAGGTTCAAGGATTTCCTTCAGATGAGGAAATGCTTTCATTAAACGACGGTGAATATGAATTTGTTCATGTTGGATTTGGTGCTCCAGCTGATTTTGAAGGGAAAGATCTAACTGGAAAGATTGCATTAATTAGCCGAGGTGCTGGAATCGCATTTGTTGATAAAGCCTTAGCTGCAAAGGCTGCAGGAGCAGTTGGTGCGATTATTTATAACAACACTACAGGTGAACAACCAGATGTGCAAGGGATGGCTGTTCCAACAATTAAAGTTTCTCAGGAAGATGGCGGTAAGTTATTAGCCGAACTTGAAAAAGGAAACAGTACAGTTGATTTTACTATTGAATTCTCACACAGAGTAGGCGAATCAATTGCAGACTTCTCATCTCGTGGTCCAGTTACCTCGACATGGATGATTAAGCCGGATGTTTCTGCTCCTGGTGTAAATATTACAAGTACAATTCCAGGCGGATATGGTGCGAAGCAAGGGACAAGTATGGCATCTCCACATGTAGCAGGCGCTGCGGCATTACTACTACAAGCACATCCTGAATGGGGTGTTGAGGAAGTTAAAGCAGCACTAATGAACACTGCGGTAGAACTAAAAGATCCTAGTGGAAATGTCTATCCACACAATACACAAGGTGCGGGAAGTATCCGTCCACTTGATGCAATTAACACAAATACATTAGCAACTCCTGGTAGTCATTCGTATGGCGTATTTTATAAGGACAAAGGGAAGCAAGTTGAAAAGCAGCATTTTACAATCAACAATCTATCAAATGAAAGAAAGACCTATAGCTTTGATGTATCATTCAAGGACAACCCTGCGGGTATTAAGGTTTCAACAAGTAACAACCTTAAAGTAAATGCTGGTAAATCACAAAAGGTAAACTTAAATGTTCAAGTGGATGCAGGAAAGCTCCAACCTGGATATTATGAAGGAACGATCACAATCAGTGATGGCGAACAAACCCTTGATGTTCCAACGATTTTATTTGTGAAAGAACCAGATTATCCACGTGCAGAAGCTGCAATGGTTTCCTTTGATGACAATGGGAACTTAACACAAGTTGGAGGCTTCTTCCCAGGTGGAGCGGAGCAGGCCGAATTCTTTGTGTATCTCTCAAATGCAGATGGTCAGCCTGTTGGATATCTAGGTGACATTGCCGTGTATGAAAATGTTCCAGCTGGCTATCAGTATTTTGATTGGGACGGAACTCTCTCGGATGGATTTAAACTACCTAAAGGCTACTACTATAACGTCTATGTGTACGCAACATACAAAGGTCAAACAGACTTAGCAGGAACAAACTTTAGATATTAATACAAAGAAAATGGTGTCAGGTACATTCGCCTTGACACCATTTTCATTATTATAACTTCAACCCTGTCCGACTCTTAAATCTCCTCAATAAGATATGGCTTTCTACCCTCGTGATTCCTTCAAGGCTATAAAGCTCTTCATTGATAAATTTTTCAAGCTTGGCAAAATCGTCAACTAGCACGTGCATGTGTAGAGTACTTGGTCCAGTCATTTGGTAGCAGCTTGCTACACTTGGGTTATTTGCGAGTGTTTCTGCAACACGTACAAGGGAGGACGGCTCACAGTCTACTTCGAAAAAGGCAGAGACCCCTTTTCCTACTTTTTCTGAGTTAATCACAACCGAGAACTTTTCAATCACTCCTTTTTCCATAAGTTGATTGACGCGTTCCCGAATGGAAACTCGTGAAAGGCCCAGTTCTTTTCCGATATCCACATAAGACATTCTTCCGTTTATCGTTAAAAGTTCAAGTATTTTTTTATCAATATCATCAATTTTCATTGAATCACCACTTTTCACCGGTATACTTCCTATCTTTATTTTACCATCGACAGTGAAAACTCACATCAAAAATTCGTACAAGCCATCGAATTGTTAAAATCCTTTTTCATCCTCATTTTATTAAAAATATAGAATATATTCTACATTTCATTTATAATCATGATTATATACATTCATTCCGTTTGTTAATTAATTTTTGAAAAACAACTAACAATTGTTCAAAGTACATAGAAGGAGGAAATATAAAATGAATATCGATTATATGAATTATCCGTATGCATCCCAGCGGATGGCAACGTTCGCGAAAAATGGCATGGTTGCAACCTCACAGCCACTGGCGGCACAAGCCGGGTTGGACATCCTAAAAAAGGGTGGAAATGCGATTGATGCAGCCATTGCGACGGCGGCTTGTCTAACAGTTGTGGAGCCTACTTCAAACGGGATCGGCGGGGATGCCTTTGCGCTTGTCTGGGTAAAGGGTGAGCTACATGGCTTAAATGCGAGTGGTCCGGCACCAAAAGGGATATCGATTGATGCTGTAAAAGCAAAAGGTCATGAAAAAGAAATTCCGACGTTTGGTATGCTTCCGGTTACGGTGCCAGGTGTACCTTCCGCATGGGCAGAGCTATCACGACGCTTTGGAAAGCTTCCATTAACAGAGGTGTTAAAACCAGCGATTCAATATGCGGAAGAAGGATATCCACTATCACCTGTACTCGCAAAGTATTGGAAAGGTGCTTATAAAAAATACAAAGAAATCTTTACAGCTCCAGAGTTTCAGAGCTGGTTTGATACGTTTGCTCCAGAAGGGCGTGCACCGGAAATTGGTGAAGTGTGGAAGTCTCAAGGTCACGCGGATACACTTCGCTCCATTGCAGAAACAAATGCGGAAAGCTTTTATAAAGGCGAGCTAGCAGAAAAAATAGATTCCTATTTCAAGGAGCATGGCGGATTCCTCTCCAAAGAGGATCTAGCAGACTTTCAACCCGAGTGGGTCCAGCCGATTTCAGTGAACTACCGTGGGTATGATGTGTGGGAGATACCACCAAACGGTCAAGGAATCGTTGCATTAATGGCACTAAATATGCTAAATGGGTTTGACATTACGGAAAAAGAATCAGTAGACACGTATCATAAGCAAATTGAAGCTATGAAACTAGCATTTGCGGATGGAAAGAAATATGTAACAGATCCAGAAAAAATGTCTGTGAATGCAGAACAGCTTTTATCTGAAAAATTTGCAGCTCAGAGAAGAAGCTTAATTGGTGACGAAGCACTAACACCAGAACCAGGTACGCCACCAAGTGGAGGTACGGTCTATTTAGCGGCGGCTGATTCTGAAGGAAATATGATTTCCTATATTCAAAGTAACTACATGGGCTTCGGTTCAGGAATTGTCATTCCGGGAACAGGGATTGCCATGCAAAACCGTGGTCATGATTTCTCATTAGATCCAACTCATGAAAATGCGTTAGAGCCAGGTAAGAAAACGTACCATACGATTATTCCAGGATTTTTAACAAAGGACGGGGAAGCGGTTGGTCCATTCGGAGTAATGGGTGGATACATGCAGCCACAAGGTCATGCACAGGTAATCATGAATACCATTGATTTTCATTTGAACCCACAGGCTGCGCTTGACTCGCCAAGATGGCAATGGATGGAAGGGAAGAAAGTGCTAGTAGAACCAACCTTCCCAACCCATATCGCACAAGCACTTGCTCGACGCGGACATCAAATTCAGGTGGCTCTAGATGGTGGCAGCTTCGGTAGAGGACAAATCATTTGGAGAAATTCAAAGACAGGCGTTCTTTCAGGAGGCACTGAGGCACGAACAGACGGTAGTATTGCATCATGGTAATCATAAGGAAATGAGTTGATAGAATGAAACAGCTTCAATTGTTTTTGGCTTTTTTCCGAGTGGGGATGTTAGGGTACGGCGGCGGCCCGTCCTCCATCCCACTCGTTCATAAAGAGGTCGTTGAAAAATACAAATGGATGAATGACGATGAATTTTCAGATGTGCTGGCACTCGGAAATACATTACCAGGGCCAATCGCGACGAAAATGGCAGGCTATATTGGCTATCGTGTTGCAGGAATAGTGGGGATGATAAATGCGGTATTGGCCACAATCGTACCGACCATTCTGCTAATGATCGTCTTATTAACCTTTTTATCTTCCCTCAAAGATCAGCCATGGGTACAAGGGATGACAAAGGCTGTTATCCCTGTAGTAGGTGTGATGCTTGCGAGTTTAACTTGGGATTTCTTCAAAAAATCGAAGGACTCATTGGGGTGGAAGTTTGCGATTGTGATTATTGTCGTAAGCTTTGTGCTCATTGAGTTTGTAGGGATTCATCCAGGAATAATAATTGCAGTCTTGTTGGTTGCTGCCCTTGCAAAAAAGGATAAAAAACCAGAAGTTGAGCAACCGGTTGAAAGGGGCGTTGGCATGTGATTTATTGGCAAATCTTTTTAGCCTTTTTTATACCAGGTATTGTTGGCTATGGTGGAGGACCGGCATCGATTCCACTTGTTGAAAATGAGGTCGTGGACCGGTACGGCTGGTTAACCGTATCTGAATTCAGTGAGGTACTTGCTGTAGGGAATTCATTGCCTGGACCGATTGCAACAAAAATGGCGGGCTACATTGGATACGATATCGCGGGAATACCTGGTGCACTTGTAGGGATTTTTGCAACTGTGGCACCATCTCTAATATTAATGATTGTCCTGCTTGGATTTTTATACAAACATAAGGATTCACCAAAGGTTAAGCGTATGTCCAGTTATGTGCGTCCGGCAATTGCCGTATTACTTGGAATTATGACAATTAGCTTCTTTTCAACTTCTTACGTAGATACAGGAATAGTTCAGACACTTATTCTGATTGTTGTTAGCTTTATTCTATTGGAAAAATTAAAGGTTCACCCGGCCTACGTAATACTTGGAGCACTAGGATATGGAGCAATTTTTCTAGCATAAAAAAGAGGTGGAAGGCATGAAAAAGCTATTGTTAACAGGATTTGTCCCATTTTTAGATAATCCGATTAATCCAACCGAAGAAATTGTGAAGGTATTACAGGGACAAACAATCGGTGGGTATGAAATTATCGGAAAAATTCTTCCCGTTGATTTTTCGGAATCAGCAAAACAATGTATCGAAAATGTCGATGTGATAAAGCCAGATGTAGTGATATCGTTAGGACTGGCAGCAGGAAGAAGTAAGGTAACACCAGAACGAATCGCGATCAATTGCCGGGACGGTGCAGCAGATAATAATGGGGTAAAGCTACAAGATTCCCCGATTGAAGTAACGGGACCAGCTGGTTACTTTTCAACGCTTCCGATTCGAACATTTGTAAATGCATCAGTTGAAAAAGGATACCCAGCCACGATTTCGAATACAGCAGGTACCTATCTTTGCAACAATGTCATGTATTCGGTTCTTCATAAAATTGAGCAAGAGCAGCTCCCGATGATTGCCGGATTTATTCATATTCCGGCCTCACACGAGCTAGCTCTGAATAAGAATGGGATTCCAAGCTGGTCTCAAGCAGACCTAACGGAATCAATTAAAGTGATGATTGAGGTACTTGGGGAATAGTTGAAACAGAATAGAAAACAATAAGAGGAAGCCAATAATGGCTTCCTTTTTCGTTTGTGCAGATTGCGATTGTGGTGAGATAAATTGTGACGGTGCAATTACTGTTGGTGACGGCGCAATAAAGAGTGCGAGGGTGCAATTAATGCGAACTACGGCGCAATTATGAGTGCAAAAGTGCAATAAGTAAAGAAAGGGAATCAAGCATGAAGCAATTACATATTTTTTATGCATTCTTTAAGGTCGGAATACTAGGCTATGGCGGCGGACCGTCCTCGATTCCACTTGTACATAAGGAAGCAGTTGAACGGTACAAATGGCTAGAGGATGACGACTTTGGAGATATTCTCGCGCTTGGAAATACTCTCCCCGGACCAATCGCGACAAAGATGGCAGGCTATATTGGCTACCGAGTAGGTGGTTGGCTCGGCATGATTAATGCGATAGTTGCAACCATACTCCCGACCATAATCTTAATGATTCTCCTTTTAACATCGCTCTCTGCTTATAAAGACCTTGAATGGGTGCGGGGTATGACAATAGCAGTATTAGCTGTGGTCGGTGTTATGCTTGCTTCGTTGACATGGGAGTTTTTCAATCATGCCAAAAACGGATTAGGCTGGGGAAGGGCAATCGTACTAGGTGTGGCAAGTTGGCTCCTGTTAGAGGTGCTTAACGTACATCCTGGAATTGTAGTTGGTGTGTTACTCGCAATTGCGTTGTTAAAGAAAGACAAACCGGAGGTGAAAAAAGAATGATCTACGTTCAATTATTTATTGCGTTTTTTATTCCGGGAATTCTAGGATACGGTGGTGGTCCAGCTTCCATTCCCCTTGTGGAAAATGAGGTGGTCCATCGCTACCATTGGCTTTCCGTTCATGAATTTAGTGAAGTCATCGCAATTGGGAATGCCCTGCCTGGTCCGATAGCAACGAAAATGGCCGGCTATATCGGCTTTCAGCAGGCTGGAATCTTGGGCGCAGTAGTTGCAGTCTTCGCAACTGTCGCTCCCTCACTATTGCTTATGATTGGTCTATTAAGTATTCTCACAAAGTTTAAGCACTCTCCAAAGGTCAAACGAATGACAAACTACATCAGACCGACCATCGCTGTTCTTCTAGGTGCCATGGCCTATCGTTTTTTTGATGAGTCATATATTGATGCTGGAGTGATTCATACGATTATTTTGGTTGTATTGAGTCTCTTGTTACTTGAAAAATGGAAGGTTCACCCTGCTTATGTGATTGTGGGGGCACTTGTGTATGGCGCGGTGCTGTTGTAGTGGGAAAATTTCTGTTAATCATAATAATAGAGTGGTTCTACCGTAAGAAACGTTTCGGTAGAATAGATTATGACATTACCTTTTTTTCAAAGAACCTACAACCATCTCTACCTCACTTTGAGGCTACCAGCTTCTACTTATTTCATCACCTCTCTAGGATTTTGTCTCATGTTTTTCTTGACGAGCATTGGAAAAAAATTCATAATATAAATATTAGTAATTTTTGTAATATTATGATAAGTGACTAGTAAAATAGTAAATGTACTTTTATTTTATTATCCTTTTGATGACAACGCTTACAAAGGAGTGGGCAGATTCTTATGATCCTCTATTTAATGTTGGTTATTGTTGGATTTAGTATGTTCATGGCTTTTAAGAAAAAACGTCCCATCTTTCTAATTGTCCCGTTTCTGTCTATCTTTATCTATTTTGTTATTGAAATCATCATGTTTCCGGCACCTATAGGAGAGACGATTCGATTTATTTTTAACCTTAGTTAGGCGGATACGAATGTTTATAGGGAGGTGATGTGGAGAAGAGGAAGGTAGAAAAGTATACGAAAAACTATAAAATTCATGGAGGTGCTAGTAGTTGAAAAAGGTTGATAAACAAATCGCAGATGGGTACTTTAGAGAGCGCACAAGGAATATTGTAATCTATTTAATTATTGGTTTTCTTGTGTCATTCGGTGTTGTCTTGTTTGCGGAACCACTTTCCACGTTTTCGATAAATGGATTACCTTTCCATTATTTCATGGGAGCACAGGGAGCAGTTGTAACCTTCATTGTTGTGTTATTTGTGAATGCAAAGCTAAGTGACAGTATTGATCGAAAATACGGAATCGATGAAAGTAAAAATGAACAAATTAGCTCTGGTAAAGTGTTAGACCATTAAAAGTGAAATGAACTCATATCTTAGACCCTACGAATTGCAATAACCCCTACATCTAACGATCATCATGGTGAAAATAAAGCAGTCTTAAGCTTTGGTAACAATCACTCCACAACACATATTTTAGCTCTAACTACAATACTACAACTAAAAGAATAATAGGCTGCTCTACTAGATGTAGAGCCTAAATACGAACCTAAAGGGGGAGGAAATTTGGATACACAGTTTCTGGTCTCATTAATCATTATTTTAGCGTCGTTTGCCCTTTATATTGCAATTGCAATCTTTAATAGAGCAAAAGCGACTTCGGACTTTTATGTAGCTGGCCGTGGGGTACCTCCTATTTACAATGGGATGGCGATTGGTGCGGACTGGATGAGTGCAGCATCCTTTATTGGGATGGCAGGAACAGTTATGGCGCTCGGATATGGCGGTTTAGCGTATATCATGGGGTGGACAGGTGGTTACTTACTATTAACCTTCCTCCTAGCACCACAGCTTAGAAAATATGGCCGATATACAGTTCCAGAATTTATCGGGGATCGATTTGATAGCCATACAGCAAGGGTTGTTGCGGCAATCTGTACGATTATCATTTCATTTACGTACTCAATCGGCCAGTTATCTGGTTCAGGGGTTGTAATTGGAAGACTATTTGAAATCGATGCAGCAGTTGGAACAATGATTGGGGTTGTATTGATTGCTTTCTATGCAGCGATGGGTGGAATGAAAGGTATCACCTGGACACAGGTAGCACAGTACATTGTGTTAATTGTTGCCTACCTAATACCTGTTATTTTCATATCGCTTCAATTAACAAGCAACCCATTACCATGGCTCTCCTACGGGAAGATTGTTGAAGAAATCGGAGAGTTGGATCGTCAATTAGGCTTTACTGAATATTTTGCGCCATTCGCAACAGGCTCAAAGTGGCAGTTCCTTGCATTAATGTTTACGTTAATGTGTGGTACAGCGGGTCTTCCACACGTTATCGTCCGTTTTTATACGGTTTCAACGATGAAGGCTGCTCGTTGGTCAGGAGCTTGGGCTCTTCTCTTCATCGGATTATTATACTTATCAGCACCTGCTTATGCAGCATTCTCTCGTTTCATCTTAATGACACAGGTTGCTGGTCAAAAGATGACAGAATTACCTGCATGGACGAAGAGTTGGGTTGATACAGGATTATTGAAACTGGCGGATACAAATAGCGATGGTATTTTACAATGGCAGGAAATGACGATTGCGAATGATATCGTCGTTATGGCAACTCCTGAAATTGCAAACCTTGGTGTGTTTGTAATTGGATTAATGGCAGCAGGTGCAATGGCAGCTGCATTATCTACGGCTGGAGGTTTGATGATTGCACTATCATCTGCATTTGCACATGATGTGTATTATCGTGTACTAAAGCCAGAAGCAACAGAACAAAAACGTCTAAGTGTTGCTCGTTGGTCGATTGTAATTGCTACGTTAATTGCAGGGTTAGTAGCATTAAATCCTCCAGGAGCTATTACACAGATAGTAGCATGGGCATTTGCCATCGCATCAAGTACATTCTTCCCAGCCCTTGTATTAGGGGTTTGGTGGAAGCGTTCAAATGCGAAAGGCGTTATTTCAGGTATGATTATCGGTCTGGTTGTCGTGCTTTCGTATATTTTTGCGGCGAAATACGGTGGCTTCACGATCCTTGGCATCATTGACACTGGAGCAGGTATTTTTGGTGCAATCGCTGGTTTCCTAGGAAACATCATTGTTTCACTAATGACGGAGGCGCCATCTCAAAAAATTCAAGACGAGGTTGTCGATATGCGTTATCCGGAACAAATGGTTTACAAGGATGGCGAGGTTTGGTTGAAGGAAGATGCAAATTCATAACAATCACAAGCGGTTCTACGGGATATTCCTGTAGAGCCGTTTTACCTTATTTCTACACAAATACACCGATGTGTATTTGATCAGGAGGGATGACACATGGAACAGGTATATGAGGTTGTGAAGGACCATCCTTTTTTTAAGGGAGCTTCAAAGAAGGAAGTCACGGAACTCCTTACATCTTGTCAGATAAAGACATTTGTACAATCTGATTTACTATTAGATGCTGATGAGCAGCGGGAGGCTTTACTTCTGCTGCTTTCTGGCGTAGCAGAGGTATTTGTTGGTTCTAAGGAGAACCCGGAAGTACTTGAAGTACTAGCACCAGGAGATTTAATTGGACTCTCGGGTATTGCAGGTCTATTTGGGGAAAATCTACAAGATACGGAGTATAGGGTTGGTGTGGTTGCAACCGAGGGTGTTCAGTGTCTTATAATCCCAAATAAAGTGGTTGAAAAACGCCTCCAGGACAGCGCCTTTCACCAGTACCTTCTTACTCAGCTCGCCGTTCGATTGAAGGAAATTTATCATTCGTTAGCAGAGCAAGTAACGATTGCAAAAAAGGAACAGACAAATGGTTTATTCGTTAGAAGGGTACAGGACATGATGACAAAAAATATTATTTCGGTCGATTCTGCAGCAACCATCTGCCAAGCAGCAACCATTATGTCCGATCATCGAACTAGTTCTGTGCTTGTGATGGAGAACAAAATGCTGAAGGGAATTATCACAGATAGCGATCTCGTGACTAGGGTCATTGTCAAAGGGAAGGACCCAGATGACTTGGTAACCGACATCATGACCGAAAACCCATTAACGATTTCAAGAGACATGTACTGTTATGAAGCAATTTCGATATTTGTTTTACAAGGTGTTAAGCATTTACCGGTTGTGGAGAATGGCAGAGCAATAGGAATTATCACACTTTCCGATGTGTTGCGAAAAAACAATGACAATATGATGAAGGTAATCAAATCCATTGAGTTTGCAACAGAGGATAACTTGCCTTCTATAAAACTTGCTATTTATGCTGTCATTGATGCACTGCTTCAGGATGATGTGCCTATTTATAAAGTACTAGATAGCATAACAAAGTTATATGACCGACTTGTTAAAAGGTGTATTGAGATGGCAATTGAGGAACTTTCAAGAAAGGAGGGTTTACTACCACCAGTTGCGTTTTGTTTTTATCAAATGGGTAGTGCAGGTCGGGAAGAGCAATTTTTGCTAACCGATCAAGACCATTTTCTCGTATATGAGAATAGTAATGAAAATGCTGTGCACTATTTTTCAAAGCTAGGAGAAAAAATAGTAGATCTATTAGAAAAGGCTGGCTATGCACGCTGTAGAGGTAATATGATGGCTAGTAATTCCGCTTGGCGAGGTTCAGTAGAAACCTGGTTAGGGAGAATCCGGACATGGAGTGTCAAGGCGACAAATCAGAATCTGTTGCTAGCACAGAACTTCTTTTCCTACCGTTTATTATATGGGGATGAAATGCTACATCACTTGTTCGAAACAAAACTTCTTAATGAAATGAGAAATGCAAAAATACTCCTATATCGATTACATGAACAAGAACATCAAATACCTTCGTTAGATCAACCGATTCGTGCACTATTCCGGTTAGATAAAAAGTCGATTGATATAAAGAAGGAAATCCTTTTTCCTTACCATCATTGCCTGCAAATCATTTCTATTGATTATGGAATTATTTCAGGGACTCCATTTGAAAGAATCGATAAACTCGTGGTAAAGAAAGCATTTTCTGCGAATTTTGCAAAGGATGTTAAAGCGGCTATATCAGATGTTATGAGGTTTTATGTAAAACAAAGGTGGAATCAGTATACAAACAAGGAACAGCTCACCTCAATTCTAACTTTCTCTCACGTCACAACAAAGGAAAAGGAAGAATTGATAGTGAGTGTGAATGTGTTAAGGCAATTACAGACTCTAGTAAATGCTCATTTTACCATCTAGATTAATAGAAAGGAGCCAGATGTTGTTATTTAGAAAAAAATACCTAACCCAGCAACTTAGTAAGGAGATTCCTCTATCAACACCGATTGATGAGGTTTCTTTTACGATATTTGACACAGAAACTACAGGTTTTCAGGTAGCAACGGTAGATCGATTAATTGAAATTGCCGCTGTACAGGTGCACGGATTAACTGTTTATGAGAGCGAACAATTTCATACATTTATTAATCCGAAACGACAAATTTCTCAGGAAATAATCGATTTAACGGGAATAACCGATGAAATGGTCGAAAACGCACCTACATCCGTTGAAGGTATATTAAATCTATTTACTTTTATTAAGGACCACGGTAGTTCCTGTCTGGTTGGTCATTATGTAGCTTTTGATATTGCGACATTAAAATGTGAATTGAAACGTGAAAAATACAGCCTACGAAGAATGCCGACCATTGATACCTTGGATCTAATCGGGTATATCTCCCCGTCATATGACATGCGCGATTTACACAGATATGCGCAAAACTTTGGAACAAGAATGTATCAGCGTCATTCGGCAACTGGTGATGCCTTAACAACAGCCTATTTATTTGTAGAACTACTTCAACATTTTAAGGATCGCGGGAAACGAACATGGGGAGAACTCTTACAGGCAACGGAGAATCAAAATAAATATATGTGAAAATGCAGCTAACTTAGGAGTAGCTGCATTTTTTATTCATAGATTAAGATGTTACCTCATACATTTACATTTGGAATGGCACTAAGACTCGTGAATGTACGAATAAATTGTGCTACCTCTTTTGTATTTGTGATAGGTAAAAAATGATATCCGTTGTCTATAACCTCTACTTTTGCATGAGGATGTTTCTTTTTAAACTCATTGAGTTTTTGTTTTCCGAAGTCATCTAAGATGGTTTCGGCAAGTAGCAGTCCAAGTGGTGTATGTATAGCCGTTTGCAAACAATAGTTTGTAGATACAATTTCTTTGCTTAAGCTATTTAATGCATCTTCATTACTGTGATGAACATAGGCTTGATCCTTTCGAACGAAGTTATCCATCATATAATCTTTAAAAATCGTATATGTATGTTCTTCTAAGCCTTCCATGGAGTGAGCTGTTTCATGAACCGCATTTTTTAAATCTTCAAGCTTGTCAATTATAGGTAAATGAATAGATTCGTCCATGTTTTCACGCTCACCTAAAAAATAAAAACCACCATCAAGTAAAAGTAAGGAAGATACTTTTTCAGGATAGAGATTATATACTTCTTGTATCATCCAACCACCGATTGAATTCCCTATAAAGTGTGCTTCTGAAACCTTCAATTCGTCCAAACACTTCATCATGTGATGGATAAATGTAGAAATGGAATAGTTATCGGATAGCACTTGATTATGTCCAGGTAAGTCAAAGGCCACCATTTTATATTCAGGTAAGTGATTGGCTAGCTCCTCATAGATTTCTTTCCGTTCGCCAAGCGGAGGTAGTGTAACTAGAACATAATGGCTTTCTTGATTTCCAAATATTTTATAATTCACGTAAATCCCCCTATATGGAATACATACAAAATTTGGTATTACATCCATTTTATCAAACATGGAACTAAAATAGACAAATAATTGTGTCCTTTTATATTAGCGAGTTCAAATTTTTGTATCGTTTTGCATCTTTTAAGATGGAAGAAAATGACTTTAACTACTTGTCCAACACACAAAAACAAGCAATTTTTAAAAATATTTCGATAAAAGCCTTGTCCCTCTTGACTTTTTAGCATAATCCCTCAACCAAGCTAATAAAATGTTACAAACCTAACAAAGAGAGTGTTTGAGGTGAGGGGGCGTATATCGTCTTCATAGATCTAGCAATTCAAATGACGAATATTTGTTCAAGCAAAACTTCTTCTTCGTTGAAGCATGAACGCGTCTCATTTCACGCTTCTCACATCCACATAGGGAGGGCGAGTAGTGTGCACGATTACATCAAAGAACGTACTATCAAGATTGGAAAGTATATCGTGGAGACAAGAAAAACAGTTCGCGTCATTGCGAAGGAATTTGGCGTTTCCAAAAGTACTGTCCATAAGGATCTAACCGAAAGGCTGCCTGAAATCAATCCCGAATTAGCTAATGAAGTAAAAGAAATCCTTGATTATCATAAATCAATAAGGCATTTACGGGGTGGAGAAGCTACAAAGCTAAAGTATAAAAAGGAAGAAGAATTACAAGAGGAGCCTGTAAAATAACAAGTTGAGACTTTCTTTCTTGCATTTACGACATTTTCCTACAAAAATTCGCACATTTTTTTACAAATATCTATGATATTTGTTAAACTGTGATACAATATATTATTAGGAAAATATGTGCATTTGTGTTTCAAATGCAAGGAGGAAAGTTACTCAAATGTTAGCTAGAGATATCGGTATCGATCTAGGGACAGCAAACGTACTTATTCACGTTAAAGGTAAAGGAATTGTACTTAATGAGCCATCTGTTGTGGCATTAGATAAAAACACTGGTAAGGTATTAGCAGTTGGTGAAGAAGCAAGAAGAATGGTTGGGCGTACACCTGGAAATATAGTTGCAATTCGACCATTGAAGGATGGCGTTATTGCCGATTTTGATGTAACAGAAGCAATGTTAAAGCATTTTATCAATAAGCTAAACGTAAAAGGTTTTCTTTCAAAACCACGTATCCTCATTTGTTGCCCAACGAATATCACATCTGTTGAGCAAAAAGCAATTAAGGAAGCAGCTGAAAAAAGCGGTGGTAAGAAAATCTATCTTGAGGAAGAACCAAAGGTGGCTGCAATTGGAGCAGGCATGGATATCTTCCAACCAAGCGGAAATATGGTAGTTGATATTGGTGGCGGTACAACAGATGTTGCTGTTCTATCAATGGGTGATATTGTTACCGCCTCTTCTATAAAGATGGCTGGGGATACATTCGATGCTGAAATCCTAAGCTACATTAAACGCGAGTACAAGCTCTTAATTGGGGAAAGAACGGCTGAAAACATTAAAATTCAAGTTGCAACTGTATTCCCTGATTCACGCAATGAAGAAATTGATATTCGTGGACGTGACATGGTAACTGGTTTACCACGTACCCTAACGATTAAATCTGACGAAATAGAAAAGGCACTACGTGAGCCGGTTTCTGGGATCGTACAAGCTGCAAAAAGCGTGCTTGAACGTACACCACCTGAGCTATCAGCAGATATCATTGATCGTGGTGTAATCCTAACTGGCGGTGGAGCATTGCTTCATGGTATTGATCAGCTACTTGCAGAAGAATTACGTGTTCCTGTTCTAATTGCTGAGAATCCAATGGAGTGTGTTGCAATAGGTACCGGTGTTATGCTTGAAAACTTGGACAGGCTTCCACGAAGAAAGTTAGTTTGACAATAGATATATAGGAAAGGACCTCTCGGATTTGACAGGTCCTTTCCGGTTTGTTCTTCGTAGATTGGCACATTAATCGCAGAAGAATTTGGATTTTTCAATTTTTTATTCATTTGAATGTTGCTAACGTGGGTATATTTTACAGATGAAGTATGAGGGAATTCCTTTTATAATAAAAGGAGCAAAAGAAGACGAACGGTTAAGAAAAAATGGGGTGAGTTCATTGTTACGTGGTTTTTATTCTGCAGCAGCAGGAATGCTTGCACAGCAGCGCCGTACGGAAATGTTAACCAATAATATTGCGAATGCGAATACACCAGGATATAAAGCGGACCAAGGATCATTGCGCGCTTTTCCAGAAATGCTTATGCAACGGTTAGAGGGCGCTTCTAGTCCTACAAAAAGTGGCGGTAGTATTCGGACAGCTAGTAGCATAGGTGGCCTTAACACGGGCGTATATATGCAAGAAATGATTCCGCTGTTTACGCAAGGAGATATCCGCGAAACAGGACTTACGACAGATCTTGCATTAGTAAATGGGAATCTGCCAATTAATGAGGAAACAAATAAACCAGGTTCTTTATTTTTTGCTGTTCAAAATGCAAATGGTGATGTGAGATATACGAGAAATGGGAATTTTACTGTGGACGCAGCAGGTTATCTAACAACGAATGAAGGATATCATGTGTTGAATGAGGATGGAAATCGAATTCCGTTGGGAAGCAGTCAGTTCGAAGTATCGGCAGATGGAAGTATTCTTGTAAATGGACAAGCACAAACACGCTTGCAGATTGCCTTTTCGGATAATCCGTTGTCTCTTCTAAAAGAAGGAAATGGGTTGTTTCGCACAAATGATGGAGCCGAGCTACCCAATGCAACAGCGAATCCCGAAGTCACATTTGCCTTAAAACAAGGCTTCCTCGAAGGATCAACCGTTGATGTAACACAGGCAATGACTGAAATGATGACCGCATACCGTACCTTTGAAGCAAACCAAAAGGTACTACAAGCGTATGATAAAAGTATGGATAAAGCTGTTAACGAGATTGGAAGATTATAAGAAAAGCTTAGGGTGCCCAGTTTTAGGTAAGAAGCATAAGACGAGCGCTGGCAGCAGGTGTATTCTACCTACCGAAGCGCTCGTCTTTGAAGCTAGATATTTAACATATTTTTATTCGGTAAGGGGTGATTCCAGTGCGCTCGATGATTACGGCAACAAATACGATGAGTCAGCTACAAAAGCAGCTTGATACAATTGGGAATAATATAGCAAACATAGATACGAACGGCTATAAGAAGCGACAGGTGAACTTTAGTGAGCTGTTATCCCAACAATTCAATAATCAACCGGTTGGTACTCAAGAAGAAGGCCGTGTAACCCCAAATGGAATTCGGATCGGTGTGGGAGCTAGACTTGGACATACAAATATGATGATGACACAGGGGGCTATCAAAACAACTGATCGTGAACTTGATATTGCCTTTACAAGGGAAAATCAGTTTTTGCAGGTGTTGGTTGAGGAAAATGGAATGATGGTTCCTCGTTTTACAAGAGATGGTGCGCTCTATTTGTCACCGACAAATGATGGTACAAATCAGGTATCACTTGTAACAAGCGACGGAAACGCGGTCCTCGATCAAGATGGAGACCCCATTGTATTTACCGATAATTTCAAGGAAATTCAAATTTCACCAACTGGAACCATATCTGTGATTCCAGCAGAAGGACAAGTACCGAATCAAATTTTTAATCTAGGTGTGGTTGAAATCAGTAAGCCACAACTTCTTCAAGCAGTTGGCGAAAATCAATTTGCATTACCTGATTTAGCTGAGCTTGGAATAGCGGAAGCTGATGTATTTGTTTCCCTCCAAGGCGATTTGCGTGAACAAGTCAGCATTCAACAGGGAGCACTTGAACAGTCGAATGTAAATTTGACAACTGAAATGTCTGATCTACTGCTGACACAACGCTCATATCAGTTTAATGCGAAGTCCATTTCGCTTTCTGACCAAATGATGGGACTTGTGAATGGTATCAGATAAGAACTTATTCATAGAAAATGTAAGCTGCGGAATACTATTACAATAAAGCATTCCAAGTCCAAGGGCTAAAATCGGAACAACCCCAAAAGATAAGGAGAAATCTCTGTGACTAGTGAACTAAACAATACACAAGTAAAATCACGAGAAGAATTTCGAAAAACTCGTGAAGATGAAAAGAATACGGAAAAAGAACCTAAAAAGAAGCGTGAGAAAAAAATTCGGATACGCTTAATTCCAATTTGGGTGCGACTTTTACTTGTCGTTATTCTTTTTGCTGCCAGCATATTGATTGGTGTGGTTGTGGGATACGGAGTCATTGGAGATGGTGAACCGAGTGATGCCTTGAAAAAATCAACCTGGCAACATATTGTTGACATTGTAAATAAGGATGCTGAAAAATAAACGAAAAATTCGAGGAGGCAATCGCCTTCTTTTTTTATGTGTGCCAGGCATGGCAGCTATCTAGGTGGTGAAAGTCCACTGTGGGGGTACACATCACCAACCACTAAGGAAGCGCAAGGTACTTATCGTGAGATAAGGGCTGGAGGAAGCGTGGAATAAAATCTTGGCTCGACGTACAGAAATCTGATACTAAGGCTCTATAAGGGGATGAGGCTCCATAACAAGTCAAAGTCCAAAAGATGTGCGTACTTTGTAGAGTAAATCAGGCGAGTAAAAGAGGAAAGATAGTTGTCTTACCCTGGGAGGTCTTGCGGATGTACAGTAGTACAGTCGGAAAAGGTTAGTCGCAAGAAGTCAGCAGAAGCCATAGTAATGAGTTAAATCATGAAGGGCTGAACAATTTATAGTGTTTCAACACCACGAATGCGTAAGTGACGAACTCTGAATGTGTTAATGGTGAAAGTATGAGCGTATCTCAAAGGATAACCAAAAGATAGAGCTATCACTTATTACGTGAGAGGAAAGGGGAAACGAGTGTGTCGATTTTAGAACAAATTCTAAGTAATCAAAACATGAATGAAGCCTACTTGCGTGTATATAAAAATAAAGGCACAAGTGGAGTGGATGGAGTAACAGTCAACGAACTTAAACAATATCTGAAAGAGAACAAGGATGAATTGCGCACGCGCATCAGAACAAGAAAATACCAACCACAAGCTGCCTTAAGAGTGGAAATCCCAAAAGAAAATGGAAAGATGCGCAAATTGGGAATACCAACAGTAGTGGATAGAGTAGTTCAACAAGCCATTCATCAAGTACTTAGTCCGATATTTGAAAAGCAGTTCAGTGAATTCAGTTATGGCTTTAGACCAAGAAGAAGTTGTGAGATGGCAATTATAAAAAGCTTGGAATTTCTGAATGATGAACACGATTGGGTAGTGGACATTGACCTTGAAAGGTTTTTCGATACAGTCCACCATGATAAACTAATGCGAATTATATCCAACACAATAGACGATGGAGATGTTATCTCACTAATAAGAAAATACTTAGTTAGTGGGGTCATGGTGAATGGTAGATATGAAGAAACACCAGTCGGGACTCCGCAAGGAGGCAATCTCAGCCCTCTCTTAAGTAACATTATGTTGAACGAACTAGATAAGGAACTAGAAAATAGAGGACTACGATTCGTTAGGTACGCTGACGATGCTCTTATCTTTGTGAAGAGCGAGAAAGCAGCTAATAGAGTGATGAAATCAATCGTGAGATTTATAGAAGAGAAATTAGGCTTGTTAGTCAACACAGAAAAGAGTAAAGTCTCCCGTCCGGGAGATTTGAAGTTCTTAGGCTTTGGTTACTACTACGATGCTAAAAACGGAAGATATCAAGTGAAACCACACCTAACTTCTGTACAGAAATTTCAAAGGAAGCTTCGACAATTGACAAAGCGAAACTGGAGTATTCCGTTAGATTACCGAATATTGAAATTGAAACAAGTCATTTTCGGATGGGTAAATTACTTTAGAATATCAAATATGAAAAAGGTAATGACTCGTATTGATGAGAAGTTACGCTCAAGAATTAGGGTAATCATATGGAAACAATGGAAGGTACCGAGAAAACAAATCAAATCGCTAATTCAACTAGGAATTCCAAAGGAAGAAGCGAAAGGATTAACCTTTTGTCGAAAAGGCTACCGATATATAGGATTATCAAAAGTAGTTCAAAGAGCACTTTCAAATAAAAGACTAAAGCAGAGGGGAATTCCCTCTGCCTTGGAACGTTACCTAAAAGTACACACTGGAATATAAATTGAAACGCCGTATACGCGAACCGTACGTACGGTGTTGTGAGAGGGGCGGAAATAAATTAAGTTATTTTCCCTCTACTCGATTTGAGTTTTTAGGATGTTTCCCAATACCCTAATACTTGTATTATAATAAGCACAAGATGCTTACTTTATACGAGCCTATGATGAATGTTTAAAAGGACTTTTGTGCATATATGTAAAGCATGAAAAGAGTCTGGAGCAAACATTTAAGTGGGAGTATAACAAAGTGATACATAAGGAGGAAATTGAAATTATGTTAGATATTAATGAAATAAAAGAAATTATCCCTCATCGCTACCCTTTTTTATTGGTCGACCGTGTCCTTGAGATTGAAGAAGGGAAACGAGTGGTTGGAATTAAAAACGTAACAGCAAACGAAGAATTTTTCAATGGACATTTTCCTGAATACCCTGTTATGCCAGGAGTATTAATTGTTGAAGCTCTTGCACAGGTGGGTGCAGTGGCGATGCTGAAAAAGGAAGAAAATAAGGGGAGACTTGCCTTTTTTGCAGGGATCGACAACTGTCGCTTTAAAAAGCAAGTAAAACCAGGAGATCAACTTCGTCTTGAAGTAGAAATAACTCGTCTGAGAGGCTCGCTTGGAAAAGGAAAAGGTGTAGCTACTGTAGACGGGGAACTTGTTTGCGAAACTGAAATCATGTTTGCTCTTGGCGAAAAGACTGAATAATAGAGGAACCGGATGGAACTGCCATCTGGTTTTTTTATGCACTTTTTTTTGTAATTTTGTTGATACATTCTTTACGTTCGGGGAAAGCTAACCAAAGACCGAATAGGTCAACCATACTTAGAAGAAGTCAGAAAGGAGAAATTGCAATGAAAAACAAATGGTTTCTTAAGCTGTTAGGTTCACTCCTAGCTGTGTTTTTAGTAACAGGCTGTAACGCTGATGACCAAGATCCGCCACCAGAGGATGACGGCCTTGAAACTCCTGGTGAGGATATGAATGAAGAAATGGATAATGAAGTGGTACCTGATGTAACGCCTGAGGAAGATGGCGGGAACAACGGTAATAATGGCAATGGTACAAACGGTGACGGTAATTTAATGGAAGATGATAATAACGACGGTGACGTTGATATGGGTAAAGATGACAAAGATGAACTTGGTGACACTCTAGATGATGATGAACAAGCTCCAGGCGGTGGCACTGGTGGAGACGCTGGTGGTGCTGGCGGTGCAGGTGGAGGCCAGTAAGCCTTCGAAATGATGTAAGAAAGGCGGGATTTAGTCCTGCCTTTTTTGCATATATGATTAATTCTCGATTGGTTTCTTTTTCTCTTGTAGCCTGTTTTTGAACTCAGCAAGTAGACCGTCACCTTTTAGACCTTGTTTAATAAGGTCTGTGAGAACCATTTCAGCTTTGTTGTACCGGGCTGGCACAATTTTTCCTTCCAACAATACACTCACACTCTTGTCCAAGTTCTTTAATATTTTCACTGAACCCATTAATGACGCTGGGTCATTTGATTTTTTGGAAATGGTAACTTGGAGATTAAGCTCGGTTTCAGTATTCTTTGCTTTTTCAAAAATTGCCTTATAAGACTTTTCGATATATGCTTCGACAATCCAGCGATTTTCTCCATCTTCTTTGTTAATAATTAATCCATCAAGTAACGGTATTTCCTCAACTCGGCTAGGCAGTTCATCCTGATGAATAACAGTAAGTGATACTAATTTAAATGTTTTCAACCATCTGACCTCCTCTTCCTCATGTTCCCTGACTTTGATAGTAAAATTATAGCATATTTGCCTGCTTATTATATGAAGTAGAAGCGGAAAAGAACCAAAAATTGGTGTAACTACTCAAAAAAATTGTAGAACTGTATATAAAGATTGATTCGATATAGTAGAGTGAAGAAAAGTTGAAAAAGGATAAGAAAAAATCCAGTTTTACAGGAAAAGGTACTTCTATTATTGGATATCCCTCATTTTACCATTGTCGAATCCTGAAGTATGATAGCTTTGTTACATTTAACCAAGGAGGGAAATTATGATAAATCAAGTAATTTTAGTAGGCCGTCTTACGAAGGATCCTGATTTACGTTACACACAAGATGGGAAAGCGGTTGCCAGTATAACACTCGCTGTTAGTCGTAATTTCAAAAGTGCTGGAGGAAGTATCGACACGGATTTTGTCAATTGTACGCTTTGGAAGAAGACAGCAGAAAATACGGCAAACTATTGTAGAAAGGGTTCGATCTTAGGTGTAACCGGACGAATCCAAACCCGTAACTATCAAAATAATGACGGAAAAAAAGTATATGTAACCGAAGTACTAGCAGATTCTGTCAAGTTTCTTGGTGGCAAGCCAAGGGAGTTAGTAGAAAACTAAATAGGAGGATATGTACGATGAACCATGATGAAATAAAAAGTATCAATGAAAAGCTTAACAAGCTTGCAATGGGTATTGCCTTACATCTTGAGACACTTCAAGGTCAAATTGGTGAGCGTATGGATCAAATAGATAGAACCTATGGTGAGCGATTACTTCATATAAGTAGCATGTTAGAAGGAGAGCAATCATGATAAGAGTCATAAAAAAATATAAAGTTTAATTTCCACATCCATCTACCCTCGCAACAAGGAAGCCGCATACGCCTTTTCAAGATAGTTCCCCTAGAGAGAGAAAATATCCACGGATAAAATCCTCATTTATTAGCCAATCATGCTCTCGACATGCTTGGCTTTTTCTAAATCTAATATTAGAACATTTGTTCTTATCTGTCAATGCTTATCTTTTTTTATTTTTTGTCTATTGACAGTGAAAGTGTATTAATCATATAATACATGACATAGGGTGTATTAATGAGTTGATACACTGAGATTTTTTTTAGATTTGCTGTATTATGCATATAATACAGTTGAAAATACAACTATTTATACAAATCACATTTATTTTTGTGAATAGTGTATTAAGCAATTAATACAATTTCGGGAGGTGTGTCATGGATATTAAGTTTAATAATCGGGATCCCGTATACGTGCAAGTCATTCAGTTTTTTAAGGAACAGATTGCAAAAGGGCATTTTGAACCAGGTCAGGAGATTCCATCAAGACGAGAGCTAGCAAACAAGTTGAAGATTAATCCAAATACGGCGCAGCGGGCGTACAAAGAAATGGAGGAACAAAGGTTGATTTTTACGGAAGGAAATTTACCAAGTCGGATAACGAAGGATGAGCAGGTGTTAAAAATGGTTCGAGAGGAATTAATTTTAGAGGCAGTGTATTCGTTCATTCATTCAGTTCGATCCATCAATGTACCGTTGCAAGAGGCGTTGGATTTAGTGGAGAAAGAGTACGAAAGAGATAGCAAGGAATAGGGGGGATTTTCATGATAGAAGTAAAGGATGTTACCAAAAAATTTGGTAGGAAAACAGTATTGAAGGGTGTTTCATTTACGGCAGAAAAAGGAAAGATCACGTGTTTAATCGGAATCAATGGTGTGGGGAAAACAACGGTGATGAAAGCGATTATGGCTTTAACTCCGATTGATGGTGGACAAATTCTGGTTAATGGAGAAAAAGTGCATAAAGGAAGCTATGAGAAAATTACCTTTATCCCTGACACCATTACGATGTTGCCACAAATGAAAATACAAGAAGCCTTTACATTTATGGCTGATTTTTATGATAGTTGGAATCAAAAACGAGCGGAAGAACTTCTCCAGTTTTTTAAATTAAAGGAAACGGATCGAATCTCTGAGCTCTCTAAAGGAAATACCGCAAAAGTGAACCTTATCCTTGGATTAGCCTTAGATGTTGATTATGTTCTAATGGATGAACCTTTTTCAGGAATCGATATATTCAGTCGTGAGCAGATAGCAGAGGTCTTCACAAGTCATTTGATCGAGGACCGTGGGGTTATTATCACGACACATGAAATTAATGATATTGAACATTTAATTGATAAAGTAGTGTTACTAGATAATGGTGTTGTACTTAAAGAATTTGATACAGAAGAAGTTAGGGAGAATGAAGGGAAATCGGTTATCGATGTCATGAGAGAGGTGTATAAAGCATGAACCGTTATTTGAAGCTAGTGAATTTTGAGTTTGCTCGTTTTTTTAAGTTGTATCTTGTGTTAATTGGTATAACAATCCTATTTCAGGTGGTAGGGGCTTTTTTTGAAGCACGACGTTATGTGGCTCGAGCGAACAGAGCCATTTATGAGGATCTAATGTCGAAGACCGATTTTATCGCTTCATATGGAAAGATGTCTTTTTATAACTTTTCTCAGTCAGGCTGGTTTATGGGACCGGTTGTCATTTGCGGTGTTACGTTGTTGATTTATGTGTTCTTTATTTGGTATCGAGATTGGTTAGGTAAAAACACGTTTAGCTATCGTTTGCTCGTATTGCCAACATCACGATTGAATATTTATTTGGCAAAGGCTACAACAATTGCTATTTTCGTGTTTGGACTAGTCGCTGTTCAGTTACTGTTAATACCTGTTGAAATTCAAGTGCTGGAGTGGATGACTCCAGATGAGTTTTATCTTGATTTTCCTGTATCCCAAATTTCAAGTGTTTACTTTTTAAGCATACTGTATCCAAAGACCTTACTTGATTTCATCCTTTTGTATGGTACGGGACTAATCGCTGTCTGTGTTGTTTTTACGGCCATTTTATTTGAACGTTCATTTCGTTTGAAAGGGATTTTTATTGGGATTCTTTATATTGCAGTGTCCTTATTCCTATTTTTAGCCCCGGTATTAGCGAATGAATTTATGTTTGGCAATTATTTTTATCCATATGAACTGTTTTACATGGAAATAGGGGCAGGCTTACTTGTTTTGGCTGGTGCCATTTGGATAGGGAATTATCTTTTGAATAGAAAAATTAGAGTTTGATAGGAGGTATCGCAAATGAAACGATATTGGAAAATTATTACGATCTGTCTCGTTACGGTGGTTGTGATTGGAACGTTTTACATTCAATCTAGTCTTGCCGTTGAAAATATTGTGGTTGAATTTGAAAAAGTTAGTGGCGATGAGAATGAAGCGAAAGGTCTTGAAATAAATGCTGATTATGTGGTCGGAGATATTCATCAATCCTTGCTCATTACACATGATGAAACAACAAATGTAAGTAATCGCTCCATGATTCAAGAGTTTACTGGAATGAGCCCGGAAAGGAATAAATTAATTGAAAAGTACGGGAAATTTATGCGAAGTAAAGATTGGTTTCCTACTTATTTCTATGAAGATGACCAAGTAGTTGCCTATGTCAGTATAGAAGGAAAAGGGATCAATGCATCACCAATGAATTCCTTTTTCGATATTGATGTGATGGATATAAAATCAAAAGAATCAACTTCGATGGAGTTAGATATCCCTAATATGGAAAATTACCATTGGGTGGATGTGATTGATGTCCAGCTGCTGAATGGAAATTTGAAGGTAATTGCCAGGGGTTCTCGAACAAGTGGGGAAGAGGATTTAATTGCCTATACGATAAACATAGCTGATCAAAAGGTAGTAAATAATGAAGTCATTCACTCTTCTTTACCAGTTAAGGATGGGTGGTCAGAGGTAAGAATTTTAAATGATACGTTTTCGAGTCATCCTCAAAACTATATTTTATTTAGAGTAGAGACGTATGAATATTACCAAGGTGATGCTGAGAATATAGTGGCTTCTGATGTCATGGTATACGATATTGAAAAAAATCAAACGAAAAAAGTAGATGTTCCAGAAGAGTTATCTGGTGTAATAAGTAATTCTACTATATCTGGTTCTACCATCTTTGTGCCAAATCAGGTTGAAGATGGTGTAATCGTTGAACAATATGATATTGAAGCGGAAAAGTGGGGAAATAAACAAACATTTGCTGTCAACCAATCGGAAGACGCAAAAGATGCACCTGCTGTGAAACTTTTGAATGAAAAACTATATATTATCAGTTCTACTAATGACGGATATATCCTCTCCATCGGTGACGTGAATACGGGAGACTCATTATACGAAGGCAAGCTACAGGTGAAAAATCAAAAAGACAAAGAATCCAAATTGTATATTTTTGAAATAAGAGAAGCTATGTAAGTCAGTGGAAGTAGCTGGATAACAGTACAATATAGGGTGGAGAAACATGGAAGAAAAAGAATTAGAACAAATCATTTCAAAGTTTGAAGGCGAATTGCGATTTGTTGCATTCCGCTATGTCCGGGATTGGATGACTGTTGATGATATTATGCAAGAAGTATATGTGAAAATCTTTTTGAAATGGAACTCATTTAAGGATAATACAAAGATTAAATCGTGGTTATACAGAATCACATGCAATCAATGTATTGATTATCTTCGCAGTCGAGTGGTTCGTCCGACTGTTTTAACCGAGAATCTAGAAGATTTACAATATACCTCTAAAGAATCGGTGGAGTCAGAAATGATAGAGAGCTTTGAAAGGGAAAGACTTTATCAACATATAGACGCATTGCCGACGGATTATAAACAAACATTGTCACTCTATTATTTAAAGGATTATTCGTATCAAGAGATTTGCGAAGTGTTGTGCAAAGATATAACGTTTGTGAAAAATAAGCTTTTTCGAGGCAGACGTTTGTTGAAAAAGCTATATGAGAAAAATGAATTAAGCTTCTAATTCTTTTTAGCCAATCATGTTTGAGACGTGGTTGGTTTTTTTATATTTCTATCATGTTTCGATTCTGGTAAATAAAGTATAATGGTAGGAAAGACTACCTTACAGTAGAGGATGAATGTGATGAAATATGTTGTGTTATTTGGGGTTGCGATAACGGTAGGAGTATTATTGGCATTTTTAGAAGTGAATGAGTTTCTTAGCTATATCATAAGCATTCTGGTTATTTTTGGTCTTTCATTCTACTTATTCTTTTTCCCTCTTTATTTTGGGAAGGACCTGTCCAAAATAGAATCATACCTTTTAAAGTATCGGAAAAATCCAATGTTTAAGCTGTATTACGGGATGGGGAATCGGATCGATGGCGATGTAAAAGAGGCGACAGAGCAACTACTTCGTAAGTTTAAGCAGCCTGCAAGGCAAGCAATGTTTAAGACGTTGTTTGCATTGTATGAGAATGATATTTTACGAGCGAAGCCGGACATAGAGAATATACAACCTCCAGAGTATAAATATTACTATCAAGCAATCGTAGCTGTGGAAGAAGGAAAAATTGAAATAGCACAAGAGCTTAGCGGAAAGATCAAGAAAGAGTGGATGAAGCATGCCTTAGCAGCAGGTATTGCAAAAAAAGCAGACAATCATGACGAATATGCTAAGCAAACTCAACTAGCCTTCGAGAAAACGAGAGGCATACAGAGGTATGTGTTTTTTAAGCAATTTGAAGAGGATTTGAGGGTTGTTTGATGCAGTGTAATGTTGTGGACGGGTGCTTTATTTGGGGATTGCGTCTTCGTGTGCGAGAATTGCACCTTGGCGGGAGCGAATTGAGCCGTTGTGGGCGAATTACACTTTTGTGAGGGTAATTGCACCGTCGTGCGGAATAATTGCACCTTTGTGAGGGTAATTGCGCCGTCGTGGGGGAGAATTGCACCTTGTGAGGATAATTGATCCGGCGCAGGGCGGAATTGCACCTTCGTGAGGATAATTGATCCGTCGCAGGGAATAATTGCACCGTTACGCGAATATTGCACGTTACGAATTGTATCAACATAAAAAGCTCAAGGTCAGCGCACCTTGAGCTCATTTGTTTTTCTTCAGTTTGTCTTCCATTAGCTGATAGAGCTTTTGCCATGGCTCCGTTTTGTCTTTGTGCTTTTCACTTGGCACAAATTTTTTTCTTCTCTTTGGTTTGGTCGTTTTTTCTGCCAAATGAATCAGCCCCTTTTGGTTTTGCGTATTTCACTCCAAGTTAAATCCGTATATTAACGCGTATGCGGGTTCTTAAAAAGTGGGTCAGGGAACCTGTCCCTGTGACCCACGAGGCTGGGACAAGGAACCTGTCCCCCTGACCCAGGAAACAGAACTCCCTGTTCCACGCCGCCCTGATCAAAGGCAAACTAGAACGCTCCCAACAAATCTTTTAGTTCGCTTGTGGAGAGTTCGGTGATCCAGTTTTCGCTGGTGATGATTTCGTCGTTGAGTGATTGTTTCTTTTCGAGCATTTCGTCGATTTTTTCTTCGAGTGTGCCGGTTGCGATTAGCTTGTGCACGTGAACGAAGCGCTTTTGCCCAATTCGGTAGGCACGGTCGGTTGCTTGGTTTTCAACGGCCGGGTTCCACCAACGGTCATAGTGGATAACGTGATTCGCTTCTGTTAGATTCAGACCGGTTCCGCCAGCTTTTAGTGACAGAATCAGGATATTGTAATCTCTGTCTTGGAATCCATCAATCATCTTGTCTCGCTGCACCTTTGGGATACTTCCGTTCAAGAACAGCACCGATTCGTTGTAGCGTTTTTGAAGCACGTCTTGAATCATTTCACCCATTTGGATATATTGTGTGAAAATCAAACAGCTTTCGTCCTGGTCTCGAATGTGATCAACAAGCTCCAGGAGCTTCTCCATTTTTGCAGAACGCTCGTCAATATTTGTTGGAGCTTCTTCCTTCAAGTATAGAGCTGGATGGTCGCAAACTTGTTTCAACTGCCCTAGCATTTTTAAAATAAGGCCTTTTCGCTGGATTCCTGCTAGTTGTTCCACTTGTTGTAGTGTATCCTTTACAAGCTGTTCATAAATGGATGCCTGTTCGACGGTTAACGGACAAAATTCCTTTTGTTCAAGCTTGTCTGGTAGATTCAACGCGACCGCTTCATCATTCTTCGTCCGTCTTAGTAAAAATGGCTTAATCAAGCGTTGAAGATCTGCGATTGTTTCCTGATCATGATCCTTTTCAATCGGAGACACATAGCGCTTTTGAAATCCTCCGAGGCCACCTAAATACCCACGATTGATAAAATCAAAAATAGACCAAAGCTCGGTAAGGCGGTTTTCCATTGGCGTACCAGTTAACGCAATATTATGGTCGCTTTTAAGCTTCCTAATCGCACGAGACTGCTTGGTTTGTGCGTTTTTAATATTTTGGGCTTCATCCAAACAAATCGTACCCCACTCATAAGCTGAAATCTCTTCTTCATCTAAATGGGACAATCCGTATGAGGTGAGAACGATGTCTGCCTCACTCACTCCTTGTGTGAACTCTTCACCTTTTAATCGGTTTGCTCCGTAATGGAGATGGACACGTAGAGAGGGGCCAAATTTCTCGAGCTCCTTTTGCCAGTTTCCAAGAACCGAAGTCGGACAAATAATGAGCGCAGGCTTAGAGCTACTTTCTTTCACGGTTAAAAAGTAAGCAATCATCTGAATCGTTTTTCCAAGTCCCATATCGTCTGCAAGACAAGCTCCAAATCCAAACCTTCGTAAAAATAACAGCCAATCAACACCTTGTTGCTGATAAGGACGAAGTTCTCCTTTGAAGCTATCTGGTATGGTCGCGGTTGGAATTTCCTTAATGTCTGTCAGCTGCTTAATCATCTGCGAGAGATGGCGGTTTAGCTCAATTTTCACTCCTGCAAATGCACCCGTAGCATCTTGCTCTTCCTGTTCTGCCCGTTCGGAAAGTGAAAGAAGTTCCTGTTCGAGAACGTCCCGGATATGAAGACCTTCTTTATTTGCACGCTCTAGGATTGATTGAACCTGCTTAATAAAAGCGGGGTCAAGCTTAATCCACTTACCGCGAATATTGATCAATCGTCTTTGCTCGCTTACGAGTGACATGAATTCCTCCTCAGAAAGCTCCACGCCATTTGTGGAAAAACGCCAGTCAAAGTTAACGATCGATTGTAATCCAACAAAGGACTGTCGTCCACCACCTGAAGAAGATTTCACCTTTGCCTTAACTGCTAGTTGGGCATCCTTGATTGCTTGCCACCAAGATGGCAACAGAATACCGACACCTGCGTCCACTAGCTTTGTGCTGGCTTCGGTTAAAAAGTCCCATGCCTGACGTTCGGTTAGCTCATATAGGATCCCATCCTCATCCTCAAGCCACGGAACGAGCTTACACCACATCTTTTGGTCGTTACCAATTCGCTCCGCAAAAGGACCCCATTCCTTAGGAAGCGAACCCTGATACGTCACCATTTTATGAGGCTTTGCCTTGCTGCGCAGTACCGTTTCGAGCTTCCAAGTCCCGTTGTCTAGCTCTGGTTCATCGATTTGAAGCAAGACATCAAATGGAGTGAGATCCTCTTTCCAGCCAATCCGTTCTAGCCAGTTGTTTTCATCAACAACGGAAGCTGAGCCACCTGTACTTTTTACAAGGGGGAAGGTTGATTTAATGTCCTCCCATGCGCCAGAAAGGGAGGAATCAGATTGAATCCAATCATTGATGGCGGCTGAGAACCAGTTTGCTGAGAATCCAGTCAGCTCCATTCCAACTGGTTTCCAACCGAAACGGCCATATTCGCTCCAAAACTCAAAGTCTGGCATAAACTGTCCATCCTCTACGAGCGGTAGTAACGGTTCTGAAATCGCATGATACTGTTCAGCATTCTCGCCCATCTCTATGTTTATAAAGGAATTCTTAGGCGAGTTTGCAAAAAACGTCAAAGCCTGCCAAGGTGTGAGCAAAACAGCAGGATAGTCATGAAAAGTTGTCTCTTCAAGAAAGGTTCCGTAAAAGGATGCATCATGCCAGATAAATAGGTTTCGTTTCCATGCATGAAGCTCGAGAGGTTTGTCATTCTCATCCGTACACCATATATAACAACCATTCTCTTCAACCCATTCAGCATGGATAACAAGTGTTGCTGTAAAATTCATCATTTCACCCCTTTACTCTTTGATCATTGATGCCCGTAAAAGTTCCTGTTGAAAGGCACGCAAACGTTTATTTATCGTGGCAAGTTTTGTAATATAGTCCTCCCACACATCTTCTTGCTTCAGTTTCTTATAAAGAGTTCGTACCCTGCGTAGGTACTTCACAGCCTTTTTGTAGCTAGGCCGATTTTTTCCTTCAATCGCTCTTGTTATTGCATGATGGTAAAAAGGGAATAAGGCAGCACGATCATGTTCCTCGATTTGCTTAATAATATATCGGTCAACTTCGTCAATATTATAGCCAACTAACGTTTGTAGTTCGACCCATCTTCTATAATCCTCGGTTTCGAGTAAGTAATCATTAAATTCCACAAAGCTAAATGGCAATAAACTGTTCATGGCTTTTAGATAAACACTTGGTTCCTGTTCCTCCGCATAAGGCGAAATGGTCTGCAAATAATAACGAGTCATATGGCGTTTTCCATCATAGCTTGAGATGCCAAATATATACTTGCGGATTCCCTCCAATGTATAAACAATCCAGGCGCGAGCACGAGACCATTGTTTTAACTCAGATAGATAGGAAATCCACCAGAAGCAATAAGGCACCCCTTGGTCTCCTATCTCCTTTATTATCTCGATCGCTGTCGAATCGTCCTTTTGTAAAAAACGCAGATGGGCCTTAGCGATGATGTGATCAGGGATGGATTCAGCTTCAAGTATTGTCTGTTCCAGTTCGATCCATTTCTGTCGGTTGAAAAATGTTGCCCACAGTAGTCTGTACATTTGGAGACGCTCATATTGAAACAACGACTGACCTAGTAATGCCTGTCTGATATGTTCCATACTTTCCTCAAGTAGCCCATCAATAGCAAATGGAAGGAGAACATGTTTCATCTCTAAAGAGTTATCAAGTACGACGTCTGTAAAATTATGAAAATAAGGCTTAATATAATTATCAATTTGGAAATTTTTTAATTCCATTCGTTCCATATTTTCAATGGTTTTTTGAATGCAAAACAAGGCTGCATGAATCTGATATAACTTTTTGAGTTCCTCGGAATAAGGTGCTTTCCGTTTTAATGTTTGATAAAGGGTATGATAAATTGTTGCGAAAAAGTATATATTCTTCTCAAGGTGACCTGATTCAAACCGCTCATACTCTTTGTTGAAAAGCTCGAGCCAACTTGCAAGGGAATTCTCATTGATCTGAACTCGTTGTTGCAGTTCACTTGCTTTTTTAATTGGAAGAGATGCTAATGTTGCATTCCTCATGCTACCTCCTTTCCACTGCTCGAGTAATGAACCAACTCTGTCCACGCTTGCATACATATAAAAAAACAGGGCCATCCGATGACGACAGAAGGATGGATCCGGACATGTACATTGACTCATTTCTAATGTGTCTAAATCAAGTGCCACATCACATGGCGTAACATCCTGAACACGACCTTCTAATGTCTGTCCGTTGAATTTTACATTATAGACACTCCCCTGACGGTAGAGGTTTAGTCCCTTTTTTATTAACGTCCGGTCTACCTCGTTGTCAAACCTGATCATGTCACGAAGCTTTTCGGAAAACTGCATAACCTTTTCCTTTGGAATATCATTTTGAAGCAAGGAAATCTCACTCCCCACGAGCTAAAATTGTAAATCCATATCCTATTATTATACCGCAAAATGTTTCAAAACGAATGTGTGAATATGAAAAGCTGATGTTGAAGTCAGTAACCCACTAATAGTCTCGATTTTTTTCAGAGGATTGAAGGACGACAGTACCTTTCACGTGTTCTACCTGAAATTTCTAAAAAGTTTCGCTCGGACAGTCGCAAAACAGAATGACACTGCGTACTTGTATAGTAATTACTTGACGGAGGTGGTTATCTCCATCCATCTTCGAACAAGGTTTCATTCTTTAAAGTGTCGCATCATTATGATAGGCACTGCTTGAGAAATGTAGACTGTCAACTTGGTGGAGGCTTCTCCATCCTTCACCGAGGGACGGTCAAACTTTTACATGCCAGTTTAAAATATATATGTTTTTTCATCTAGGAGTGACATAATTTGGACAGTAAATCAGCGGGTAAGGACTGCATGATTGATGAGAATAGGGTTCGAAAAGCATTGATCCGTGCATATATGAAAGGCGAAAGAATTAAGGAAATTGATACGAAACAATTCATTCAAGACTTGGCCAACGATATCAAAGGCTCCTCCAACACATAATCCGCAAATAAGCCTGTACACCTATTCTTTACAAATTAGGTGAAGACAGGCATTTTTTCATTAAATAGGTATTTCCCTTACATCTTTTAAAAAGTGAATAAAAAAACGATTAAAACCAGTCGTATGAAGGGTTCTAGCGTTGTGAGTGGACAGGTTCTACTACTTTTGGATTATAGAAATAATTAATTTGGGTCATAGAAATCTTTGCGATTTTTTGTCATAATTGTTCCCACAAACATATAAGTGTTTGTGGTCACCCAGCATTGGTCAGTGGTTTTGAAGCCATTCGACTAGTCTGGGTTTTTATTAGGTCTATATAATTATAAAATAATAAAAAACGACATGTGTATACGGTTACATTCTAACAACGTAAATGATTTGTGATTTTGGCACGATACATATATGATGGTAGTAATTGACTGAAATTTATGATAAGGGGGAAAGACGTGAAGCTTCCTATGGTATCCTCACATAAAAGAGAATTTTATTCCAAGATTTATATGATGTTGGTTGGTGTAATTGGCTGGATTATTGTTGTTAATGCATTCTTTTCGATACAACCAACGGAAGAAATCACCATCCTTATCTTACTTACAATCTTTTTAGTCATATCCGAGTATTTTCCCATTCCATTATTGAGGGGACATACGACGATAACCTTTCCGTATATATATGTGATGTATGAACTGTTCGGGATATCGTATCCGGTTATTATCTACGCGGGGATTGTATTAGCGATTAATATTCTTCATCAACGCCCATTGCGAATTATTATCTTTAATCCGGCACAGCTTGTTATTAGTATATTTTTAGCAGAAACTGTGATTAGCCAAACCAATACGATTAGCTTTTTTTCAACAAACTTTGAGTCAATTGCAGGAATTATTCATTATCTAGTGTTTCTTTCTATATTTTATATTGTGAACAATCTTATCGTGGATGTTGTATTACTCATTCGTCCACAGCCTTATACATTTTATTTGTTTAATACAAAAACATTAACCGAGATCTGCAGTGCGGTTGTATCCCTTGTTTATGGAATCTTAATGGTTCATCTAGGTGGCCGTATCGTTGACGAATATAGCCTGTTTTTCTTCTTCTCACCTCTAGTGGCTGTATCCTTATTGTACTCGGTTATATCAACACTTGAAAATGAGAAGAAACGATTAAATGCTCTTTTTGCTATTACAACTAGGGTTAACAAAAATATTCATTCAACGGAATGGGTAGAAACATTTAAAAATACCTTTTCACAAATCGTTGATATGCAGGCAATCATGCTGTGGGTTAAGGAAAACGAGGAATGGAGAATTTTATATTCAGATGGTAGAATAATTCCTAAGGATAACACGTTAACAGGTGAGGCATTAGCACGTTTTGATGGGAAAAAGCAACCGATTGTATATCAGGATCGAGTCCGAAAATTAGGCCCGATTGATGAGTTTTTTAAAAAGGATATGAAGGCCTTTGTATACTCGCCAATGGTGGTCGAGGATGAAACCATTGGAATGCTTGTTGTGGCAAAAAGTCGCGCTCGTAGCTTTGGGGACGATGAAATTCACTCGATCGCGACACTTTCAAACCAGTTGGCAGTTGCTGTAAAATCAAGGCTATTAATTGAAGAAAAAGAAAAACGGATCATCCTTGAGGAACGTAACAGGATTGCCCGAGGAATTCATGATGGGGTAGCCCAAACACTTGCGGGTGCTGTTATGAAACTCGAAACAGCAGAGAGGAAATTCCATCGAAGTCCTGAGGAGACAATCAAACTCATTCGTGAGAGCATGGATAAGCTAAGGCTAAGTCTTAGAGAGGTGCGGGAATCGATTTACGAGTTGCGGCCATATCCGACGGAACGAGTAGGACTATCGGCTGCCATTGGAAAGCGTATTGAAATTGTGAAAAAAGAATATGATATACAATTCTCGTTTGATATAAGGGGGCAGGAGGTTCCGCTAAGCCCCATGGTGGAAAAAGAATTATTTGATATATTTCAAGAATCATTACAAAATACAATTAAGCATGCCAAAGCCACAAAAATTGAAGTTCTGTTAAGCTATCAAAAGGAACAAATCATTCTAAAATTAAAGGACAATGGTGTAGGGTTTTCATTATTCCAAGCAATGATTAAGGCGCAAAACAACCCTCATTTTGGAATCTTAAATATGAATGACGCAGCTGAAAAAATTAATGCAACTCTCCAAATCGATACAAAAGAGGGTCAAGGTACAGACATTATATTAACTGTTCCAAAAATGGGACTTGAAGGAGGTAGTACTGTTGATCAAGCTTATGCTGGTGGATGATCACGCTGTGTTACGTGACGGACTTAGGAATATTTTAGAATTAGAGGATGATATACGCGTTGTCGGAGAAGCTGTTTCAGGTGATGAAGCACTTGAAAAGGTACCGGAATGTCAACCTGATGTGATTTTAATGGACATTAACATGCCTAAAAAGAATGGAGTCGAAGTGACAGGGATTCTAAAAAAGAAATACCCTGCTATTAAAGTATTGGTCCTTACCATGCACAACCATGACGAATATTTCATGGCAGCAATCCGAGAGGGAGCAGATGGGTATTTGTTAAAGGATGCTCCATCCGAACAAGTGGTGGAAGCCATTCGTACAGTAGCGCGCGGTGAATCGGTGATCCACCCGTCAATGACAAAAAAGCTCCTCAATTTTCATCAACAACAGCAAGAACAACCAAAGGAAAACGCCTTAACAGAGCGTGAAACAGAAGTGCTTCAGTGTTTGGTTGAAGGCCTAAGCAATAAAGAAATCGCTGACCGACTCTTTATCAGCGACAAAACCGTCAAGATCCATGTAAGCAAAATCTTTAAAAAATTCGACGTCAAAAGTCGCTCCCAAGTCGTCATCTACGCCGTACAAAACAAACTCGTTCCCATGCAAAACACGGGGATGTAAGTGGGACACGGGGACAGGTTCCTTGTCCCACTTTTTTTCAAAAGCCCCAAACCGGGTCAGGGGGACAAGCACCCTGACCCACCTAACTTTTTCAATACAAACAAAAAGGCATTGCTCGAGCAATGCCTTTACTAATGCATCAGAAGGTATTGGGTTTACGTACGGCCACTACTAATCTTCCATCCAGAGAGTAATGTAAGAATAGCGAGTAATGCTAACCGTACCCATGCCATATACAGCCAGAAATCACCACCATACACATCTGTAGGGTTGGCTCCAAACTCATCAACATAAACGGCGATATTCCAGAAAAGCTTTAATGAAATAACGAATGAAATGAAGCTCAATGCAAAAATGAAGATGTTGATTCCTCTTTTTTCAAGATTTATTCCTTGTCCCCGTATTTTCCTATACGAAAATAACCAAGGACAACACAAAAAAGCCATTACGCAATGATGTGACGTAATGACTTTACATGTATTGACCCAAAACTGGGAAAAGGTACCTTGCCCTCTGACCCACTTAATGATAGGACCACAATATGGTGAGGTCGCCATCTTCACGAACGATGAAGACGTCTTGGTGGATGGTGAAGGTGCCATAGGTGCTTTTGTAGGTTTGGGTGATTGGGACTTTGTAGACATCTTGGAAGGTGGTAGTATTTTTCGCCATTTGCCAGCTGTCTACCTGTTCAACATCCTCTACCGTATATTTGAAGGTGTCGGTCCCGAAATGGCCTACGAAGACATGGTTTCGTTGCTGAATATAGTCTGCCTTGTCAAACCGTTCCTGCATCAGTGGATGGAACAACTCCCACGAGCTACCAAAATCAGCATCCTGCTCGTATTTATAAAATGAATGAACAAGCTCTTTCGCATCCTCCTCTGGAGATGACCGAAACAAAGATAGAAAAAAGATAAACAAAATGATGGCTCCTACAGTTAGCAAAATCAACTGAATCGGCACTCTGGGTCGTCGTCTCATATGTAAACAATAGCCTCCTTACGCTTGTTTACATTATGGATATGCCTTGAAGGAGTTGTCCTAGTACAAGTTTGTGGAAAGGAAATTCTATATTTAAATATTATTGATTAAACAAAAAAAGCCATATTTATGGCTTAACGGTAGATCCAACTAAATCTAGTTAATATCGGGCGACGTGGACCATTTCCATGTCTTACGAAGAAGAGTCGATCCTGGTCTCGTTTATAAAAACGAATCCCAACAATGCGTAGTGGTGTCCAAATTTCTTTAAATGTAAAATAATGCACTTTAGCTTCCTCCCCCAATTTAAAGATAATGAATTTTTATAATTTTTCATAATATTTAGATTATAACACAAAACTATTAAAAAAAGCATAGCATGTCCAAAATGTTAAAAATGTAGAAATTTGATAGATAAAAAGAAGTTTTTTCGTGAATTTTTAGACAAAATTCGTCAAAAGTATGGTTTTTAGGAAAGACACCTCAAAAAAACACCAAATATCGCTATAATTTTACACCGATTTTCCCAATATACATTTTTCTAATACATTGGTACTATATAATTATAGTGAAATACTAGATTGGTAGTATAATTATCAGTCAAGTATCTAATCTTCCGTTAGTTATTGTAGGAATGGGGATTTCTGCAATTGACTATATATTTTACCTGTAGACTTTTTTCTCTTTTGGCCCTACACATGTGTAGGGCATTTTTTTGTGCTTATGTCGTCGAAGACCCAAACTTGGGACAAGGGACCTGTCCCTCTGACCCAGGTGCCAAACTGGGACAAGGAACCTGTCCCACTAGTTTTGCGTAGTTGTATTAAATTTGAAAAAAAGTAATATTTTTACATTTCTTTTTTCTCACGGGAGCAAAAACGACAATCTTAAATAAGATTGTTGTTTGTTCCCATTTTTTGGTATTTACTTCAATTACTTAATTTTCCGTTTAATACGTTTCTTTTTCTCACCGATTAGCGCAACACTACCATAGAATACTTTTTCCTCTGGTTTATCCGGAATCTTTTGTCGACCTTTTGAAGTCTTTTTAGGTTTAAATTCTAATGCGTTTATAAAGACTTCCCATGTTTTATCAAAGTAAGTTCTAATATTTGTAAGAATAAATTTTAGGCTTTTTTGTGATTTTGTTTTTAGCTTAACAATAAGTGTTAATATATAGGCAATCATCCCTATAAACATCTGGTTCCATATTCCTTGTGGCTTTGTACTCCAGACTTTTGTAAACCGCAAGGATTGCTTAACCCATTTAAAGAAAAGTTCAATAATCCAACGATTTTTATAAATTTCCGCAATCTCAGTTGCTTTTAAATCCCATCTAGTAGTAGCTAGCCTGTATACTTTACCCTCTTCATCAAGAAATTCCACTAGTCTAATTGGTTTCATCTTACCTGTTTCGCCCAAAATCACCTTAACATCTCTTTGGATATTTGACCCTTCGGGTACTTCATATTCTTCTAAGGTTCTTTCGACGAGTTTCCCTCTTAGTCGAACAACAAATTTAATTTCTTTCTTAATCCATTCGTTCATGCGAAAGAGGTCCATATAGCCACGGTCCATCACATATGTGGCATCTGATTTTTCTATTAACAGATCTCCACCTTCGTGATCTTGTACCTTACCGTTTGAAGGAACAATTTTATCTGGATAGTGTACGTCTGGTGAAGCGACAACCAAGCGTGTATGCATTTTTACAACTGTCCAGCCCTTGGTTACATAAGCCCATTTTGATAAAACGGATGGAAGTTTTATATGTGTCGCATCTACGATGCGAAGTTTTCCAACGTTCCGAGGTAGACCAGTGAATTCTTTTGTATAATATTCAAGTTCTTCTACTACTTTGAAAAAAAGGTTTTGGAGTATGTTGGTGTCTAACTCATTAATTCTCCGACTTAACTGTGAACTACTAATACTATCTACACCGATGTATTCCATTAGGTCTTTATGTGCGCCCATCTTTATATCAAATTCGGGATAAGATTCCCATTTACCCAATTGGGCAGCTACAAAAACTTTAACAAGTCCTTCAATTGTAAGTTTTTTCGAATCGTAGTTTAGAATAGGACAAGCCAAATCTTCTGTAGGTAATAATGACAAACATTGACGAATTACAGTATCTTCAGTTATCATAATCTTATTGTTTTTGAGGCTCCTTTGTAGAAAGTTTGTTTATGGGAACAAACATCTAACATTTCTACTTTAGGAGCTTTTTTTGTGTTTGTCTAGATATTTACCAGAGTGTTTACATTTTATGGAACCTATGCAAAGCTAGTGAACCTGTCCCCCTGACCCAGGTACTAAACTGGGACAAGGAGCCTGTCCCCCTGACCCAGGTACCAAACTTGGGACAAGGGACCTGTCCTCTAACCCAGGTGCCAAACTTGGGACAAGGGACCTGTCCCTCTGACCCAGGTGCCAAACTGGGACAAGGAACCTGTCCCCCTGACCCAGGTACTAAACTGGGACAAGGAGCCTGTCCCCCTGACCCAGGTGCCAAACTGGGACAAGGAACCTGTCCCCCTGACCCAGGTACTAAACTGGGACAAGGAGCCTGTCCCCCTGACCCACTGCTAGTTGGTGTATAATGGGTGTAAGAAGGAGGGATTGGGTTGGATCAGCGTATTTTGCCTGCGTCTACGACGGTAAAGGAATTTGAGTATTTTTTGAGAAGTAAGTATGAAATTGGTGTGTTTACTGAGATACATATTGCACAGTTGAAACATATTAATAAGTTGGCAAAACAGTATGATAAGAAAATGATTTATCATGTGGATATGATACATGGGATAAAAAATGATGAATATGCGACCGAATTTATCTGTCAGGAGTTTCGACCATATGGACTCATTTCAACGAAATCAAGTGTGATTCAAAAAGCGAAGCAAAAAGGCGTTTATGCGATTCAGAGGATGTTTCTGATTGACACACATGCACTTGAAAAAAGTTACAAGCTCATTGAGAAAAACAAACCCGATTATATAGAGGTGCTTCCAGGAGCAATGCCTTGGATGATCCGTGAAGTGAAGGAACGTCTGAATATTCCAGTGCTCGCAGGTGGTTTGATACGAACACGAGAGGAAGTAGAAGGAGCGCTGGAGGCAGGAGCTACTGCTATCACAACTTCAAAAAGAGAGCTTTGGCTTTAATGACAGCCTTGGAAATACACAGGGGCTGTTTTTTGTTCAGCATTTGTCATTTCATGGTGGATATATTGACCGAATTTGTTGGGAAGTTATTTTGAAACCGTTGTCATTATTCCGTTATAATTGAAGAAAGGATTCTAGATGAGGGGGCGGTTTGATGGAAGAAAATACGAACCAGCTGGCGGTTGGAATGGTTTGGGGTACCACATTAAGCATACCCCTTTGGATTGCATTTTTTGGATGGCTCAAACTTTTATCAAACCTTTTCTTTTAGTCAACTTATTAACCCTGATTCACCTTTTCAACCATTTTTCCACAAACTCTTCTCTAGGGAGCGGCTTGCTAAAATAATAGCCTTGCCCAAAGTCACAGCCTTCTGCAATAAGAAAATCAAGCTGTTCTTTTGTTTCGATGCCTTCTGCAACAACTTTAACATTTAATTTTTTTGCCATATTGAGAATCATTTCAATTAATATTTTTGAATCGCTATCAAAATTTCTAATAAAAGAGCGATCAATTTTTAAGCAATCGATCGGAAGTTCTCGTAGGACATTTAGTGAGCTATATCCTGTTCCAAAATCGTCGAGACTTATACTAATCCCAAGATCCTTAAGTTGCATTACGGAGTCAATTGACTTTTCTAGGTTAATTAAGGCACTTTCCGTGATTTCAATATCTAGGTTTCGTAAACATACCGAATGTACTTTAATTTTATCCTCAATAAAAGTATGCAAATTTTGTTTTTCAAAATGCTGTGCAGAGATGTTCACAGAAATACGCTGAAAGTCGTATCCAGCATCAATCCAGGATTGCATCGCTTTTAATACTTCAATAAGGATCCACTCTCCTACATCTACGATTAACCCTGTTTCCTCAAGTACATGAATAAAATTGGCGGGTTGTAAGATCCCTTTTTCTGGATGGTTCCAGCGAATTAAAGCTTCTGCGCCTCTAAATTTACCGGTAGAGAGATCAAATTGTGGTTGGAAATATATTTGGAATTGTTTCTTCTCGAGAGCATCTTTTAGATCTTGTTCAAGTAAAAAGCGTTCTTCTACCTTTTTAAGTAAGTTTTCATTGTAAAAGACGATTTCGTTGTCTGTTTTTTCTTTTGAAGCATACATGGCAAGGTCAGCCTTCTGTAATAATTCATTGATGGAATGTCCGTCAGAAGGAAATCTGGCAATGCCTATACTTGTATACACTTCTAATGTGAATTTGTTATAACGTATTGGTAAACAAATCTCCTTGGCAATGGTAATTGCAATTTCCTGTATGGTGTAAGTTTCCGCACATGGAAGTGTCACTACAAACTCGTCCCCTCCAATATGATAGGCGACTCCACCATTACTGGTTTTTACTAAACGCTTTGCGACTTCTTTTAAGACAGCATCTCCAGCTAAGTGACCGTATCGGTCATTTGTCTTTTTAAACTCATTCAAATCCAACAATAGTAGACTAAAAGCAATATTACTTTCAATTTTAGTAGCCACGTCCTCAATCAGTCTCCGCTGGTTTGGAAGATTTGTAAGTGGAGCGTGATAAGCCATAAATTCGATTTTTTCAATGTTCTTTTTAACCTCTGTAATATCCTTAATAATCCCGTAGATCCCAAGGATTTTATTATCCACGATGATTGGTATATTCTTCACATAAATATCAATGGTTTTTCCGATAGCATTATACATACTGATTTCATACTCAATCACTTCACCTGCCAGTACGCTTTCAAATCTTTGCTTGATGATGTCTTGCTCATGTGTCGGTATGAAATCCTGAAAGTGTTTGCCGATTAAATTCTCCTTTTCCATACCTCCAATCTTCTCCGCAACCGGATTTAACCGAAGGATATTTCCTTTTGTATCAAGCATAATAATCGCATCTGGATGCAGTTCATAAAGTGGTTGATAATAACGCTCTTGGTACTTCAATCTACGTTGTTCTTTTAGGAGCCTTTGCTGATATAGGTTTCCAATAAACACATTAATAAGTAGGAAGGAAACTCCCACTATTAGGAAAGGTACCATCCCTTTCCCTAGGTTCACATAATGATGCCAGTGATCAGTAATGGTGCGTTGAAATCCCCATAGGGAAATATAATGGGCGGCAATAACCGCAATACCAAATACACATCCAATTCGGATACTATCCTTCGCATCGTCGCTATCATTTGTCTCTTTCCCAAACAAATAACTTCCTCTTATAAAAAGAGCCGTGCAACAAAATACCCCAAGTAAAAACCATATGCTCGTAATTGAGATAGAAAGTATTCGACTTCCAACCACTAAGCAATAATACATCCCAATGTTGCCGAGGGAGAGGATAATCCCAGTAATCCAAAAAGTGACTCTTTTTTGTATCATAATCCATAGCCCAATAAAGCTAGAAACCATCATGATAAACATGGAATAGAGCAGTTGTGGGGAATGGAAGTTGAGTGCGGTTGGGTCCATCAAAGCGCAAATTCCCATTAAGTTGGCTGTCCAAGTTCCTAAGGAAAGGGTTAAGGATGATAGTAAGATCCATAGTGTTCGCAAATTCCCTTGGGATTTTGGCACCAAATTAAGAGCCATGTCAAAACAAATAATAGAGGAAAAAAGTGCGAGATAGAGCGAAAACAAAGCATTTGCGGCATTGAACTCTGGCAAATACAGAGATAACATATGTACACCTCGACAATAGCAATATACGAGTAGTATGAACAATATAGGAGAAATTATTGGAACTACCTTTATTTAGGCTCATATTTTTTAGCCTGGTGGAACGAACCAGTAATACCAATGTTTGAATGGGATTAAACCATGGCTGGATACGGATGCCTCGATTTCTCAGAGGAATGATTCAAACAAGCTCAAATGAGTACGACGTGGCACATTTATTCTTATTTTTTTCATTTCTACGAATTTAGTATGTATAAGATTGTGTAAATAGGGACAAGATTAATAGTGTATTCCCCCCCTTTGTTTATATATTTTTGTGGACCTCCCTCGTGGAGGTATTTTTTTTGCCTAATTTTAATATCGATGCCCCTTTTTGCCCCTTACCCCTCTATAACATAGGTGTAAAGGAGGTGAGGGACATGGCAGAACAAGCGATTCAAGCAACACAATTACGTTTGGTACTTGATGGTGGTGTGGATGACAAAGGCAAAGCAATCTACAAAAACAAGAATTACAACAACATCGATCCTTTTGCATCAGCTGACGGATTGTATGCAGTTGCTACAGCTATCCTAAGTCTTCAAAGCTTATCAACTGTGAATATCGAGCGTAATGACACATTTATGTTATCAAACTAATCACTACAAACATTTTAAAGGGGGACTAACAAATGGCTAAAACACTAGAAATGCAATTTACGAATGAGGATGGGAAAACAGCATCTATCTCAATTGAAAACCCAATAGAACCAGTTGATCCACAAGCGGTATCAGCTGCAATGGATACCATCCTTTCTGCAAATGTCTTTCTCACATCTGGTGGAGACCTTGTTGCGAAAAAAGGCGCACGTGTTGTTGAACGCAATGTAGAAACAGTTGAAATTGTTTAATTGATAAAAGGGCCAACTCTCTATGGGAGTTGGCTTTACTTATTTATTACGTGAGGGTGAAAGGAGGAATCGTGGTGGATCAATTGCTACCATTTATTCAAGAGGTTGGCTTTCCGGTGGTCGTGACATTTTATCTTCTTCATCGAATTGAAACGAAGCTAGATAGTGTCATTGACTCCATTCAAATGCTGCCAACAAGCATAAAGGCCGAACCACCATACGAATCTAAGAAGAATATATCGTAATCACACACGAAGGAACAGGAAGAACGCTATGGTTTTCGCAGTTTGGGAATCACAGCGTTTTTTTAATTTTGTGGGTAGTTGCCACAAGGTAATTTAAAAGATAAAAGAAGGTATCGCAAGTTTGTGTTTTTCCTTCTTTATATAAGAATAAGAAAACAATCAATTATTTATGTTAAGATAGTACTAGTGTGTATTCAGACTTTTTTAAAAAGTATTATCTCAGTGAGGAATCTGAATAGTTGAACGGATTTGTGTCACGGATTGTAAATATAAGTATGGAGGTAAAGAATGAATTTTCCTGTATTAAAAGATGTAAAGGCGGTTATTGGCTTTATCATGTCCTTGATGTTAGTAGGTATTGCTATTGTCCTAGCCACAAAGAACAATAGTTACTGGGTCGTGTTTGTTGTTTTATCCTTAATGGTCTCATATTTCAGTGTGAGAAGAGCAGACAAAATAACGAATAGTTGATTTGTTTAGTGAAGGCTTAGAGTGTACGTTTCTCTAAGCCTTTTTGAATTGCGGGTAAAAATAAGCCTGAGTGATTCTGTTCATTAAGCGATGTTTAGGCCACAATGTTTATTCAGGAGCTACCAATTCCACCTTTATCCGATCAGGATCCTCAAAATAGACAGCGTAATAGCCTGGGCCACCCGCATATGGTGATTTATCAGCATAAAGGATGTGAACTCCTTTTTCGGTTAGTTTTTCGGTCAACTCATCTACATGATCTCTAGACTTCGCATGAAACGCCAAGTGGTTTAAGCCGACTCGGCAGCGATGATAAGGAACATCCGCGAACCGATCCTCTACCTGGACAAACACAAGATAGGTTTTACCATATTTATAGCTAATCCCGGCATCCCACTCTTGATACACCTTGTACTCTAATTCTCCCAACAGCCAACCCCAAAACTTCTTCGACCTCTCTAAACTCGATACATAAATCTCAACATGATGTAGCATTGCAAAACCTCCTACTACCATCTTATCTAAAAATAGGAATGAATAAATAGGAACTTGAGAAACTAAGACAAGATAGGAATGGATAAACGAGGTGTTCTATTTGGAAATACGAAAATATGAACTAGTAAAAAATGAAACTGACTATACATTAGTGGTCTATGTGGAGCAAGAAATGACGGAGTTTGCATCAGAGTTAAATGGACGTCCTTCAAAGCCAAAAAGGGACATGAACCACCAAGTCCGAGAGCTTGTGAGAGAAAAGTTTCCTCACCTACCGATTAAGGCGGCTAAAATCATCGCGGGTTCCGTTCTCCTCACTACCTTTTATTTAGGAGTAGCAGCTCCAAATGTCGGGGCGCAGGCAGTCAGTGGTCAAACTCAATCTGCGTATGATACGTATACCGTAAAAGCGGGCGATACCTTGTACAGCATTGCAAAACGCTACAATATATCGGTCGATTCATTAAAGCAGGTCAATGGACTAACGTCAAATACGCTTTATATAGGACAACAGCTCCGTCTTCCGTTTGTTACCTATATGGTAAGCTCGGGGGATACGCTCTATAGCATCGCAAAACGGTTTAACACAACTGTTGATCAAATCCGTAACAGTAACCAATTAAAAACAGACATGCTCATGATTGGCCAAACATTGCGGATTCCACAGACTCAACCAGTTGGAACAACAGAGCCTGCAAAGGAGACAACGCCAACACCAGTACCTACACCGGTTCAGGAAACGTCAACTTATACAGTGGTAGCGGGTGATACGTTATATGGAATTGCGAACCGCTTTTCAACCTCTGTCGATCAAATAAAGTCACTTAACAACATGACCACAAATACACTCAGCGTTGGACAGGTGTTAAAGGTGCCGGGAAGTGGATCTGGCGAAACAGGACAAATCCAGCCACCACCACCTGCTCCGGTACCAGTGACACCTCCACCGGAACCAGTTCCGGAACCTGTTGAGGCAGCTCCGGCACAAGGTTCCTATACAGTTGCAGCGGGTGATACGCTTTATAGCATTGCCCAACGATTTCATACAACGGTTGACGCGCTTCAAGTGGCCAATAATAATGTAACACCATCAAATCTTGTGATTGGTCAAGTGCTTACAATTCCAACACAGTCAGGTGGAACAGCGGCAACGCTACCTCCACCGGTTGAGGAAACGATGACACCACCACCAGCTGAGGAGGTGCCATCACAACCTTTAACACCTCCTGCGGACACGACAGCACCTGTTGCTCCAACACTACTACAGATTCCTTTGGTATCAACAGCCAACCAGTCGAATCTAACGGTGTCCGGTACAACAGAAGCGAATGCGCATGTCACACTTACTCTTGTTGATGAGGCAAATCAATCTCAAACCATCCAAGTAACGGCTGACAGAAGTGGTGCTTTTAATACGAGAGTGGATGTATCGTCCCTGCATGATGGTGCATTAAAGGTAACCGCAACAGCAACAGACGAAGCGGGAAACACAAGCGCCCCAACAACTCAAATCATGAAAAAAGACACAAGGACAGATGCGCCAACCTTAATCAATACGCAGGTTATTAATAGCCAGTTTGCGAAAGCATACCCAATCAAAGGTACAGCTGAGCCGGCTTCAAGAGTTGTGATTACTTTTTCGGATGGCGTGAATCCACCAATTACGAAAGAAGTACTCGCGAATGAAAAAGGGGAATTCAGCACATTTCTTAACGTAAGTGCTTTACGTGATGGACCGATTTCTTTTACAACAAAAGCCATTGATTCATCTGGAAATGAAAGTGGCACAACAAAGCTCACTGTGAAAAAAGATACAACAGTAATCGCACCCGTTTTTCAAGAGTTCCATGATATTACGAGTCAAAATGTATCAGAGTACACGCTAATTGGAACCGCTGAACCGCATGCAACGATTACGATACGTGTGAATGATGGAGTTCATCCAGCAGTTGAAACCAATCTACCTGCTGATGAAAATGGTGACTTCAAAGGTGTGTTGGATCTAACTGGTCTGAACGATGGTGAGATTACAATCACCACTACAAGCACGGATGAAGTAAAAAATAGCTCTCAACCAGTTCAAATAGTAGTGACAAAGGATACGTTTATAGCTGAACCTGTTCTTGGTACGCAGGAGACAATTTCATTGGATAATGCGAATGGGTACACGTTAATAGGGATGGCTGACCCTGGTTCAACTGTCCAACTTGTGTTGTCAGATGGAGTAAATCCTGACATAACGGTGGAGGCAGTTGCGGACGAAAGAGGAGAGTTCAGAACGAGCGTTGACCTCCGTCCACTAAATGACGGCGAAATTTTTGTATCGGCAACCGCCATCGATAAGAGCGGGAATCGAAGCGGTGTGGAAGTGGCGACAATCATTAAGGATACAACCCTAGCACCACCTGTGATTAACAATAATGCTATCATTAACAGTCAATCCGCTGAAAACTACCATATTTCTGGGAAAGCTCAACCTGGGGCAACCGTTGATATTACCGTGTCAGATGGGGTCAACCCTGATATCCTCACCTCGACAACTGCAAATGAAAACGGTGAATACAGTATTGCAGTAGATGTGAGTAGGTTAGTTGATACGAGTATAACCATTACGGCGTTCCAAACAAGCGCTTCTGGGATCTCAAGTCATGTCACAAATATCTCGGTTGATAAGGATACAGAGGCACCAACGGCTCCTATTTTTACAAGCAATGAATTTATCACTAATGGAAATCAAGATAGTTATGAATTGCGAGGAAAAGCGGAAGCAAACACAAACCTCACAATCAGGATTGTGAATGAGGCTGGACAGGAACAGGTAGTAACGGGGACAGCAAATGAATATGGAGACTACAGTATTCCAGTTGATCTTACAGATTTCACAGATGGGGACCTTTCCTTTGAGTTAACACAGACTGACTCAGCGGGAAATGTGAGCCAGGCTGTGACGAAAACGTTGGTTAAGGATACAGTGGGTCCTTCTGAATTTGAACTAGAAACATTGCTTCCGATTTTTACAGACAATGCCTTGGTGTACCCGGTTCGTGGAATTGTTGAGCCACATAGTAAAGTTGCGATTGAAATAAGTGATGGTGTCAACAGTATAACGAAAACCGTTGAAACAGATGAAGACGGGCTGTTTGAGGAGATTTTCGACGTAAGTACGCTACGTGATGGGGAGCTTACCGCCACATTTAGGGCGACTGATAATGCTGGAAATACTGGCCAAGCCCATCTATCTACGATTGAAAAGGATACGAGTGCACCCGTTGGAGTCGTGACAAATCAACCAGACTTTGTGAATCAGACCAATCAGAACAATTTTACAATAACAGGGTCAAGTGTTGAGGAAGGGGCGACTGTGGAAATGGTCGTCAGCGATGGGGTAACGACAGTCGTACGGACTGCGCTTGTCACAAATGGCACCTTCACTGCAAACTTTGATCTAACAGGCTTGAAGGACGGACCACTTACATTTGAAGCAAGGCAAATCGACCGAGCCGGAAATCGAAGCATTGCTGAAGCAACAACGATTGTGAAGGATACGGTCGTTGAACATGCGGTTGCAACGAAGAACGGGTTCCGTTATGAAAATCTACAATACATTTATACGGTAATTGGAACGGCGGAAGCGAACGCTACAATTGAAGTTTCTCTTTTTGATGCTGGTAAAAATGTGCTTGTAACACGTGTGGCAAAGGCCGACAAGAATGGTTTTTATTCTGTCGATATGTATATCGACCAAGTTTCGAAGGTAGCTTCGGCATCGGTAACACAAACGGATGTTGCTGGTAATACGAGTGAAGTGACGAATGTATCCCTAAGTACGTACACAGTGTCGGCAGGTGATTCCTTATATGCGGTGGCTAAACGCTATAACACGACCGTGGATTCATTGATGTCACTTAATAATTTATCAAGTGACGTAATTCAGCCGAATCAAACGCTGCGTCTGCCGATTACGGCGAGTGAGGTCATCAATCTAGGGTACATGTATTTTGGAAATACGAAGGAATATGTGAACACAGTCAATGGAACAGGACATGCCGTCAATATCGTTTCACCAAGCTATTTTGATATTAATGCCGATGGGACGTTAAAGCTAACCTACCAGGTTGATCCGAACTTTGTAGAAACGATGCATCGACAAGGAATCCGCGTTGTTCCATTTTTAAGTAATCATTGGAACCGTGAAGTGGGTCGTGCGATGCTACAAAACAAAGAGCTTGCTGCCCAGCAAATCGCTGATGCAATCGCTCGCTACAATCTTGATGGAGTGAATGTTGATATTGAAAATGTAAGCGATGTTGACCAAGCAGATTATACTGAATTTGTGCGGTTACTACGTGAAAAAATTCCTCCAACAAAGGAAGTATCTGTTGCGGTTGCAGCAAATCCAAATGGTTGGACAAAAGGATGGCATGGGTCCTATGACTACGCAAACCTTGCCAAATATGCAGATTACCTTATGATAATGGCATATGACGAGAGCTACGAAGGTGGCGCCCCTGGCTCTGTCGCAAGCTATTCGTGGGTTGAAAAATCAATTCAGTATGCACTTGCACAAGATGTCGCTCCAGATAAGATTGTCCTCGGGATTGCTCATTTTGGTCGTTATTGGATGGAAGGACAAAGCTATGGTGGTCATGGAATTTCCAATACTCAAGTAGAAACGCTGATTAATCGGTACAATGGAACCGTCGTATTCGATGAAGTGAGTAAAACACCAAAAGCGACGATCACCATTAAAGCAGGAGACCCGGTAACAATTGTGAGCGGGAAAGCTCTTGCACCAGGAACATATACGATTTGGTATGAAAACGCAGAGTCGATTCGTCATAAGCTGGAGCTTGTTGGCAAATACAATATTCGTGGTGTCGGAAACTGGAGTCTTGGACAAGAAAACAAAGACGTGTGGAACAGCTACACAACCACCTTGCCAAATACAGTTCCAGTTGTTTCACCAGCCTACACGGCACCGGTTCAAAATTATAAAACGTACACGGTGGCTTCCGGCGATACACTTTGGGGGATTGCAAATGGAAATGACACAACGGTGAGTGCGGTTCGTGAAGCAAATAACCTAACATCAGATTCACTCTCTATAGGGCAGGTGTTACGAATCCCGACAGAAGAAGCCGTTTCGTCAGGTGGTACAACGCAGCCAACTCCACCACCAACTCAAACGACTACAGCGCCGGTGTATACGATCAATTACTCGGTAGTCGCTGGAGATAGTCTGTCTAGGATTGCTTCGAAAAATGGTACAACCGTAACAGCAATTAAAAGTGCCAACAACCTTACATCAGATATGATCTATGTGGGGCAAACGTTAAAAGTACCGACTAATGTTGTGACCTACACGGTAGTCTCGGGTGATACCTTGTATGGCATCGCCGCACGCTATAACATAACAGTCGCTACCATTAAGTCAGAAAACAACCTAACCTCAGACATCCTCAGTATAGGTCAAACGTTGAGGATTCCGGTATCATAAGGGAGTGGACCCGAATGCTTTATGAGGCATTCGGGTTTTTGGATTTTTTTGCTAGTGACAGTAAGTTGTGGGATAGTGACAGTATTTTGAAAATAGTGACAGAAAGTACTCGGATAGTGACAGTATTTTTGAATTAGTGACAGTAAGTTATAGATTTGGCGGTTTATTTGTGTGATTGAACGTCTATCGCCGATAGAAATAGAAACAAATTAACGCCGATAGAAACAAAATAACGCGGATAGAACGAGATTAACGCCGATAGAACAAAATAACGCGGATAGAACGAGTTTAACGTCGATAGAACCAACCTATCGCCAATAGATCCTTATATTACGACTGTTTTCCCTATTCTGAAAAGTCTACCATGTCCTCTAATTCGCCAATAATATGATATGATAGATGCATAGTTAAGACAGAAAGGTGAATCAATTGCATGGCGGTTATTGGACGAAACGAACCCTGCGCATGTGGCAGTGGGAAAAAATTTAAGAAATGCTGCGGGAAGAATGCCGTAGTTTCGATAGATCAAGTAGTGGAAAATGAACTAAATGATATCCAGCATGAAGTTTTTCAATATGCGCTTCATATGTATGAGGAATTCTTTGAAGAAAGCATGGCTGAATATGAGGAGATTTTCGAAAAGCTCCCAGAGGATGTCTATGATTTGTTCGCTTTCTTTTCAAGAGTATGGGTCATCAGCTCTGTTCCAGTTGAAGGGAAAACCATTTTAGAAGAGTATGTGGATGCGTACGGACCGAAATATAGCAGACCTCGAACTCGAGATCTTTTACAAGGATGGAAGGCAGCGAGACCATCTGCGTATATGGTAACAGAGGTTGACCAGGGTTCTTACATGACGGTAAAGGATATCTTTACCGATGTAGAGCATAGTGTCAGAATTTATGAATCCGAGACAGAAGTAAAGGCAGGATATTTTGTGTTCGGAACCTTACTGCCTGCTGGGGTAAACTCGATCTTCTTCCCAACTTTTCTCGAATTGCCTATTGAATTCGCGGATAATATGAAAAATATGATTCTCGAACTCTATAGAGAAAGTGGAAAAAAGGATCCAGTTGAATTCATGTCGACTGAATTTATCAATGTATTTATGGTCTTTATGTTTGGAAAGTCAAAAGTTACAGCGCAAGATTATGAATGGAAAACAGTGAAACAGCAAGAGGTCGCTGAATTATTCCAGGTTCGTATGAAGGAATATGGCTATGATGAGAATATTACTGGAATGGGTATTTTTATGTGGCATAAATATTGTGAACTGAAAAATCCTCGTATTCTAAAAACAGGTATTTACGAAGCTGCGTTGGTTTATCTAGTGGAAGAAATTTATCCATACGAAGGCACTTCAACTCAACAAGAGCTTGCCGAAGAGTATGGTGTGTCTGCAAATAGTATTTCTACTAAGTACAAGGAGCTTGAGAAGTACTTGTTAGATGAAGTGAAAAAGTATAAAGAGCTTGTCGACGAAAGCCAACCTGGACTTGGGTGATATAAACGTGAAAAAACAATCCGATCAGGGTTGTTTTTTTATGGAAAAAAGCTCTTGCAATATAAAATAAATTCAAACATTTGTCACAAATTTGTCACAACTTACCTTTGAAAAATTTGCCGAATAGTGTAAAATGGATTTTAATTGGAAAATAAGATTGGTAGGTAAAAAGTATGAGTTTTCAAATAGAATCTGAACAACTTTTAAAAATTATGGTAGATATTCAGAAAAAGGTTGAAGAAACGGCTTCTCTTACAACCGAAGAGGTCATGCGTGATCTAATTGGTAGACTGAAAGAATGTCAATCTGCGTAAGTACTTTTGGGGATTATCCCCATTTTTTCTCGCTACAGAAATAGCCCCTATTTTTAACCCTCAAAATGTAAGCCCTTTCCTAAAAATCGAACTTATGAGAAAATAGAGTAATAGATAAATAGGAGGAACAAATATGACAAAAATTCGTTTTGGTATATTAAGTACGGCAAAAATTGCGCGAACTACGTTACTGCCCTCAATGGAAAGAGCGCATAATGTAGAAGTCGTGGCAGTTGCGAGTGAGAGCGGGAAAGCTGAAGGCTTTGCAGCAGAACATGGAATCGAAAAGTATTATGATACATATACAGAACTACTACAGGATCCGGAAGTTGATGCAGTCTACATTCCACTTCCAAATCAACTACATAAAAAATGGGCAATCGAAGCTGCGAAGCACGGCAAACATGTACTTTGTGAAAAGCCAGCAGCGTTGAATTCTCAAGAAGTTGAAGAAATGGAAAAGGTGTTTGCAGAACAAAATGTTACCTTTATGGAAGGGTTTATGTATCAATTCCATCCACAGCATACTCGAGTGAAGGAAATCATCTCAGCAGGGGAAATCGGAGATGTAAAGCTAATTCGTTCCACTTTTTCCTTCCCCCATGCAATGAATCCTGATAGCATTAAACTCCAGAAGCATCTTGGTGGCGGGGTATTGTATGATGTGGGCTGCTATTGCATTCATGCTAGTCGTTTGATCACAGGTGAAGAGCCAATTGAAGTGACTGCAACAGCTAGCATCCATCCAACCCATGAGGTCGATGTTACAGCAGCGGGTACACTTACGTTTGAAAGTGGAATTCTTGCAAGCTTTGACTGCAGCTTTGAACAACCGTTTAAGGCTCAATATGAGGTAGTTGGTACAAAAGGTTCTATTTTAGTGGGGCGTGCCTTCCGTCCGGACAACCAAGAAGGAAACGGACTGATTGAAATAAGCACGGAAGCAGGTGTACGTGAAGAGACTGTTCAAGGTGACCAGTATAAGCTTCAGGTAGAGCATTTTGCTGAGTGTGTGTTATCAAATAAGCAGCCAATGTATTCTGTGGCCGATACAATCAAAAACATGCGTGTGATTGAGCAGGCATTGGAACAAATCAAATAACTAAGTATAAAAAGTCAGCACTAGCTGGCTTTTTTTCTTCCTTATTTTGTGGTTAATCTTTTTTATTTTGGGATACGTTTGAAATCCTCAATTCTTCATCCTCATTCTATTCTTTTTTTCTAGTAATCAGGTATATCTATGAAAAATATGTCAATACTAGATTACTAGAGAAGATAGAGTCGAAATGAATGGAGGAATATAGTATGAAAGCGAATCTTGAATTACCAGAGGTACTACCAACTAGTAAAGAGGAATTTTATAAAATGCTTCTTGATTTGGTAGTCAAAAAGTAACAGAAATGACATGTCGAGTATTGTTGGAAGACTCCATAACTTGTATACTAGGACTTAGAAACTAGTATAATTGAAGAAAAGGCAAACTCTCCGAAAGGATAGGACGCAAAGCTGAGGGTCTACCGTACAATTTGTACCACGATAGCCTAGCTGCCAATAATGTATAACGTTATCGGGCCATTCTTGTGTGATGGCCTATTTTTATGTGTGAAGAATGTATGATTGTTCTATTCTATTCTTTTATTTTCTTAACTACTAGAAGGGGGTTGCATATATATGAAAAGTATTAGAATGAGACTAACTGTTAGTTTTTTTGCCATCATCATACTTTGTATAGGTCTATCGGTATATAATTTTGTAGCTGTTTCAAGTATGAATGATAAAACCAAGGAGATTACTTCTACCGAGCTATCTGAACTTATCGAATATGACACGTTGAAATACAATATTGCACAAAGTATTGCCTTGACAAGGGGTTATGTTCTGTACGGAGATAAGTCCTACAAAGAGGAATTTGGCATGTATTCGGTGGAATTTGATCTGATGAAGAAAAAATTGGCTAATGTGAAGGACAAAGAGGTACAGGAGCTTTTAAGAGCAAGCAATAGCTGGAAAGAGCAAATTAAAAAGGATGTCATAGATGTTTATGATAACGGTGATGCAGAGTTAGCTAAACACAATCTTCAGGTTTATATTCAGCCTGCTGCAAGTGGCTTAATGGAGCGTGTAGAAAATCTAGCACATAATAAGGAAAGACAGATTGTATCAACAGGAGAAAATGTTGTGAGTTATGGTGAATCCGCGAATCTAGTGGGACTCATTATAGCAGGAATTGTGATTGTGTTAGGAGCTATCATTTCTATCTACACATCAGAGGTTATTTCAAGACCGGTGAAGCAAATTGCCAATCGAATGAATGCGATTTCGAAGGGTGAGCTTCAATCCGAACCGATAAAAACGAAGCTAAAGGACGAAATCGGTCAACTCGTTACTTCGGTTTATTATATGAATGAATATTTAAGGAGCGTCGTCAAGCAGATGTCTGTTGTATCAGATAATGTGACGGGGCAGAGTGAGGAATTGACCCAGTACGCGGATGAGGTTATGGCTGGTAGCCAGCAAATTGCTGTCACGATGGATGAACTTTCACGTGGTGCGGAGGATCAAGCAACATCTTCCACTACCTTAATTGAAAAGATGTCTCATTTTTCACAGGAAATCATGCAGGTTGCTGTAAAAGGGGACGACATTAAGGAACAGTCTCAAGGGATGCTTAAGATGACAAACGATGGTAGTGCATATATGGAAACGTCCATTGGACAAATGAACAGCATCAATGAAAAAATGAAGCAATCGCACGCACTGGTTGTAGGGTTAGACCATAAAACAAATGAAATTACAAAGCTTGTGAATGTGATTCAGGAAATCGCAGGTCAAACCAATCTACTTGCACTAAACGCGGCAATTGAAGCAGCTCGTGCGGGTGAACATGGGAAGGGCTTTGCTGTTGTGGCGGACGAGGTTCGTAAGCTTGCCGAACAGGTTGGAAAGTCGGTTGCGGAAATCACGTTGATAGTAAAAGATATTCAACAAGAATCTAAGCAGGTTGTGCAATCATTAGATGACGGCTATCAATCTGTTGAAGAAGGTACAGTTCAAATTCAAACAACTGGAAAAACCTTTAATAACTTAAAACAGACAATCGAACAAATTGGCGCACAAATTGAAACAATGTCAGCTTCATTGTATGGAGTGCTTGATGATACACAAGTAATCAGTGGTTCGATCGAGGGAATTGCGGCTGTAGCAGAAGAGTCTGCAGCAGGTGTTGAGGAAGTATCAGCAACAGCCCAACAATCGAGCAGCTCAATGGAAGAAGTCGCTAGAAGCGCAAAACAACTAGAAGAAAACGCAGGCGAACTAAACTCCTTAATACAACGCTTTAAACTAAACTAATCAGTCAGCAGAAAGCTTGGGGAATGGACCTCAAGCTTTCTTTTAATGTGGATGAGGGAATTTACTATTTGGGACAGGGGGACAGGTCCCTTGACCCAGCAGGCTGTCAAACATGTGGGACAGGGGGACAGGTCCCGTGACCCAGCAAGCTGTCAAACACTTGTGGGACAGGGGTACAGGTTCCTTGACCCAGCAGGCTGTCAAACATGTGGGACAGGGGGACAGGTCCCGTGACCCAGCAAGCTGTCAAACACTTGTGGGACAGGGGGACAGGTCCGGTGACCCAGTAGGCTGTCAAATCCATGCTGAGCCATGGGGACAGGTTCCTCGACCCAGCTGACACTAAGACCTCTTTTTAGGAAAGGAGCAAAACATAATGTTTACATGTCCGTGTTGTGGTTTTAAAACATTAGATGAAGCATTTGCATATGATATTTGTGAAATCTGCGGCTGGGAGGATGACCCGACGCAGCAAGATTACCCTGGGTTAGATTTTGGTCCGAATGAGGGCAGTTTATGTGAGGAGCAGGCAGAACTTTTGAAGAGAATACCTGCAGAACGTATTAACTATAATGGGTATGTGCGTGATAAAGAGTGGAGGCCGCTTTTGGCAGATGAATGTATTAACCCCGAGGCAACGATTGAAACGGGTATGGATTATTTTAACTTAATCGGTGAAGAGGAAATGGTTTACTATTGGAAAAGAAAGAAATAGAAAAAAGGATGCAACAATAGCATCCTTTATTCCACTTCACTTATTTTTACATTACGAAACATGAATTTTGTTTTCTCGGCTTTATTAGTGAGCACCATCGCGTCAATTTGAGAGGTGGTCTCCTGGAGTTCCACCTCTAGCTGGATGGTCCGCCATGAATCATGCAAGGCAATCACAGGTGAGACCGTTTCCGCTAAAAATGTGCCTCGTGGATCGGTCTCATCTACATTTAAATAGACGGCACCTTCACCCTTCACCTGAACTTGATACAGAATAGTCATTCCACCTTTCACGCCACGCGGTGAAAAAACAAACCCTTCGTTTTCCTCTTTGCCTGCTGTTTTTACCTCAAATGTACCATCCTCCACCTGTACCACCGTTGCACTGACACCGAAAAATGGAGATTTTTCCGCAGCTGAAGCTGGGGCAACAGCGATGAAAAGCAGTAATACTATACTAAAAAATAATGTGCGTTTGTTCATAGGTACCTCCTTTGGGCGGAGGACAGGTTCTGTGTCACAGAATGGGACAAGGAACCTGTCCCCTTGTCCCACTTAGTATATGGAAAAAGGAGGGAAACATGTACGGTTTAGAAGGCTGCAGGAATTGGGAGTTTGAATAGGCTGTTTTCTAAATCAATCTCACCTCTTACCATTAGGAAATCGGATGTTTCATATTCGACCGGTGTGAAATTCTCCTCAAACAAATCAGGGCTAATGTACAGATGGAGCTCTGTAAAATTATCTGGTATAACCGAGCATAGTTGCTTAAGTGTTGGCATTGTTGGTCCAACGATATCATACAGCTCACAGATTCCTTCATTCACTCTGAAAATAAGTAGTACATTCAAATCAGGTGAGTAATGCACCATTTTATGTAGGGTTGGGTTATACATGTTAAGGTAGAAAGATGATTCATATGCCAATGGATAAAACAGTTGAGAACTTGGGACATTCTTTTTAAAAAGGCTTTGTATGGTTTCTGCGTCACTGCTGTTAAAAACATCTAGAGGTACTAAAGGATTGTGGTACTGTTTTGGAAGACTAAGTTTTTGCACAAAATAATGTTCTCTCAAAACTCGAAACCCATACTTTTCATATAGCTTTGGGTTTGATGTTAGTAAAAATGAAAGTTCAAAATGGTTGTCAATGTGTTCAAGTGTTTGTTGAAACAAGGATTTCATCAATCCTTTTCCACGATAATCGGGATGAGTCATAACAGATTGAATTCCAGCTACTGTTTGCATTTTTCCATGAATCATCATCGGCATTTCAAACATTGATACATTTGCGACGGCTTTCTCAACTTCAAAAAAGGTAAAGGGTGTGTACGTTGGATCCCAAAATCCTCTTGCGTAAAAGTCCTTGAATGTATCGACTTCGATTCCAAAAACCTTATCAAATAACGGATAAAGTTTTTCTCGAAGGTCTTGATTATTTGAGTAATTCGATTTCAACTGTAATTGCATTATCGTAATCCCCCCAATTAAAGAGTAAAAAAACAACCGGCGTATAACCGGTTGCTTCTTTTGTACCTATTTTATTTCCAGATGCTGCTTGAGTCTAGAAGAAACTGCCAAGCGTTCTTCTTCTGACACAATGTAGTACCATTTATCTAATGTTTGCCCAACACCATTGATGCTAAATTGTTCAATGTTGTGACGTGCGTTTTTATAATTAGATTGAATTGTCTTCATCTCATCAAAGGAAATATCTGTTTTTACATTCGTTCCAAGTGCGCCCAAAATATCATCCACTTTTGTGACAGTAGAAAAGCTTGCACCTTTGTCAATAATTCCTTGGATAACCTGCTTTTGACGATCCTGTCTACCGAAATCTCCACGAGGATCATCATAACGCATACGAGCATAAGCGAGTGCTTGTTTCCCATTTAACGTTTGTGTACCTTCTGCGAAATTAGCTCCATCATAAGAGAAAGCAAATTCATTGTTAACCTGGACACCACCAAGTGCATCTACGATTTGTTGAAGTCCTTCCATGTTCACTCTCACGTAATAGTCGACGGGAACATCTAAAAAGTTCTCAACCGTATCTATCGTCATGTCCACGCCACCAAAAGCATATGCGTGATTGATTTTATCTTGAATCCCTTTACCGATGATCTCCACACGTGTATCACGCGGGATACTTAGCATCTGCATGGAATTTGTGTTTGGATTAACAGATACCAAAATGAGCGTATCGGAACGACCTCTGTCTCCGGAGCGTTCATCAACACCCATGAGCAAAATTGAAATTGGATCCTTTTTCGAAATATCAATATTATTCGCGCGTTTGTCAGATCCATCTCTGTCCTCATGCATTTTTCCAACCGTACTTGCAACAGATTGATATAAATAAGCGGCATAACCACCGACTGCTAACACTAAAAGAAGAGCAATAATCCCAACAACTTTTGGCCATTTCTTTTTCTGTTTCTTCTGTTTCGAATGGCGCTCTGTTCGACTCATCGTAATCAACACCTTTTTCATAGAATACTAGCTGTATAAATAGTACACATGTATTAGACGTTTGGGAAGAGAAAAAGTTACATATTTGTTGAAATTTAAAAGAGTGGTTCGAAATTTGTCGAATAAAATTTGTATCTTTTCGTGAAACAACCCAATTACTTATCGGAAGACCTAGTGAAAATCTATATTTAGTTTATGTATTAACGAAAAGATTATTTACCTATCCAATAACTACCCTCTAGATTTCAGTTTTGAAGAATAGCATCGATTTACCAAGATACTAAATTTTCAAAATTTAATTTACAATTAAAATCAAGTGTGGTATTTTATACATTAATTAGTCATATATTAGGATTAATTAAAGGAGGTGGAAAAATAAACAGGAATAGTAAGCCGATTAGCACGTGTCGGCAAAGGTTTTGACAAGATTACAACTTAAAAAGGGGGAGAAACATGAGTGGTCTAGATTGGGGAGTCATAATCGCATTTTTCTTACTAATGGTTGTTATTGGGTTTTGGTCGTTTAATAAAGTACAAGGGTCGAAGGATTTCTTTGTGGCAGGCGGAAAGCTTCCTTGGTGGTTAGGCGGAATTTCGCACCATGTTGGTGGATACTCAGGCGCAGTGTTTGTAGCGTATGCTGGATTAGCGTATACACACGGATTTAGTTTGTATGTATGGTGGGCACTACCGATTTTTGTTTCCGTTATTTTAGGTGGTTATATTATTGCACCAAGATGGTCAAAGCTGAGAACCAAACTTGATATTGAATCACCGACAGAGTACCTAGCCATGCGTTACAATGTACCAACCCAGCAATTGGTCGCGTGGAGCGGCGTACTTGTAAAATTGTTTGACGTTGGTGCAAAATGGGCAGCAATTGGACTTTTACTTAATGTATTTACGGGTATCCCAATTATTTATGGAATCTTGTTATCTGGAATTGTTTCTCTTATTTATATTACCGTTGGAGGTATATGGGCGGATCTATGGACAGATTTCGCACAGTTCATTATCCAAATCGTAGCGGGTATTGTCATGTTCTTTGTTGTGTTAAGTCAAATGGGTGGATGGGGATCTATTACCGGCATCTGGGATAAACTCCCTGAGGCAAACAGTCAACCATTCAATGAACCATACACGTTAGGCTATGTGTTAGTTTACGTATTCATCGTATTCTTTAGCTATAATGGTGGAACGTGGAACCTTGCAGCACGATACATTGCATCACCCTCTGGAAAAGAAGCAAAGAAATCGGCCATATTCTCTGGAGTCCTCTATCTTATCTGGCCGTTAATTTTATTCTTCCCAATGTGGGCAGCTCCACTTATTTTGCCAAACATTGCTGATCCAACCCAATCCTATGCGCTACTCACACAAGAACTTTTACCAGCAGGATTAGTAGGTCTTGTTCTAGCTTCATTATTTGCCGCAACTATGTCGATGACTTCCTCAGACGCAAATACCATTTCAGCAGTTATTACACGAGATATTCTCCCAGTGTTGTCACGTAAATATAAAGGTCTTGACCAAAAGACTTCATTAAAAATAGCAAGGATTGTTACATTTACATTCACATTTTTAACGCTCATTATCGGAATCTTCTCAGATAATTTTGGAGGAGTTTTAGGATTATTAATCACTTGGTTTGCAGCGCTAGTCGGACCAGTTTCTATTCCAATGCTATTAGGTTTGATTCCTGCCTTTAAGTATAGTGATTCCAAGGCAGCCATTTCCTCAGTTCTAGCAGGGTTTGCCATGTTTGCTTTAACCAAATATGTCGTAGATTGGCCACTTTATATTGAGTTAGGTGCACCAATCTTTGCGTCTGGGTTAGTGTATATTGGTCTCGGTTTACTGAATAAAAACAAACCAGTGAAGCCAGAAATCGAGGATATGCTATCAGCAATTAGTAAATCTGATGAAGAGCTAGCAAAGGATAACACGATTACACCATCTGTTTAACAAGGAGATTCGTTATGGAAACTCAAAAACTAGTAAACTTCTATAGAAATGAAATCGAAGAAAATTTTTGGCCGTTTTGGGAAAAGGCATTTGATGATGAAGCGGGTGGCGTTTTCACCTGCTTCTCCAATGACGGAAGTCAACTTGTGAGTAAGGATAAATACACCTGGTCACAAGGGCGGTTTCTCTGGTTATGTGCGGAACTATTCCGATTAGTGGACCGTGAAAAACTTGCCTTGAATAAAAGTCGTTTAAAGGAGATGGCGGATAAAACATATCGTTTCCTAGTTAACCATGTAGTCATGGAAAATAACCACGTCCTATATGCCGTAACCCATGATGGTACACCTATTAAAGGACAAGAAGACATTAGTGTCTTTGCAGATTGCTTTTATGTACTCGGAGTCAATAAGTATGCAGATGTATTTGGGAATGAAGCTGCATTTGAGCAAGGATATAAGGTGTATGAATCGATTCAAACTCGAATTGAAAAAGGCAACTTCCGAACAGAACCTTACCCAATTGCAGAGGGGTATTCCTCACATTCGATTCAGATGATTATGATGAACGTGGCGCAAGAGGTAGAGGAAACAGCGCAAAGGTTCTCTAGACAAATGACGAAAAAAGCAAACGAAATTAGCAAGAACATTGTACAGGAATTCATACAGGAGGATGGCAGAATTGTTGAGTTACGGGCAAAGAATCAAAGCGACGAAGATACTTTACTTGCGAACCACGTGAATCCAGGCCATGCGATCGAATCAATCTGGTTTCATGTTCATAGCTTACATGAATGGGAGGAAAAGAAGCAGGCGGAGGTACTGCAGCTTCTTTCTAAGGCAACATTGTATGCCATTCAAGTAGGGTGGGACCATGAACATGGAGGACTGCTTCGGTTTGTTCATCATAATGGCAAGGAGCCACAGGGCAGGCTTGTGCACGATCCATATGAAAAATTAATTCAAGATACGTGGGATACAAAGCTGTGGTGGCCGCACTCAGAGGCTTTATATACATTGCTATTATTATATAAGAAAACAAAAGATGAACAATTTTTAGAGTGGTATAAAACGTTTTTTGAATATAGCTTTTCTACGTTTCCTAATCCTATCAAGAATATTGGTGAATGGATACAAATTAGGGATAGACAAGGCGAGCCTTTACAAAAGGTAGTAGCATTGCCGGTTAAGGATCCCTTTCATATCCTGCGCAACTTTATTTTAATTCTAAAGCTGTTTTGATAGAGGAGAGTGAATGATGACGTTACTTCTTGGTACAAGTGAAATCGACATTACACCAGAGGTACCAGTTTCTTTGGCGGGATTTGCCCACAGAGAGGGAAAGGCAACCGAGGTTCATTCTCCCCTTTTTCTGAAGACATATTATTTTGAGAAGGATAAAGATGCATTTTTACTCCTAATTGGAGATGTTATCTGGTGGGATAATCAATGGGTGAAAACATGGAGGCGTAGGATTACTGAGGAATATTCGATTAAGCCAGAATCTATCTGCTTTCATGCGACCCATAATCATTCCGGTCCACAAACAAGTGATTCTTTTACGAGTCTATTAGGGATCCCAGAACAGAGCTTTATTGATTCATTGGAGGAGAAAATAGGTACATGTATCAAATCTGCCATAAATAACAAAGAGCCAGTGACAGTCACAAGGAGCAGAACAAAGAGTGACATAGGGATATACCGTAGGGTGTTACATGAAAATAAGATAAAAATGGGACCAAATCCCAGTATCCCAATAAACAATGACGTAACAATTATCACGTTTGAAACGAGAACACAAAAAAAGAAGGGGATGTTGATTTATTTTCCTTGTCATCCAACAACAACAGATGCAAATGTTGTTTCAGCTGAATATACAGGAGTTTGCTGCTCGATAGTAAAAAGGAAATATCCACAGGCAGTAATTGGGTTCTTGCAAGGATGCTGTGGTGATATTAGGCCGGCTTTAATAAAAGACAATGAGTTTTATAGGGGAACCCTCCTAGACATGGAAAAAGTGGGAGAGAAACTAGCGCAGGATATCATTTCGGCTAGTTCCGATTGTGACATAGATACAATACTATGCGACAAAATTGGAGTGAGTAGCTTTCAACTCCCATTACGTTTTCAAGAAGAATATACCCCTAATGAGGGGATAGAATCTGATGTTTTGCAGATTTGGAGAGAACATAAGGAACTTTATTGGAAAGAAAAAAAGGAAACTTTTTTGGAGATTCAATACATGGAAGTGGGGCATTCACTTCGTTTTGTCTTTTTTAATGGTGAAATGGTTCAAGAATATGCTGAACATATACAAAACATAGATTCAAATACAATAGTACTTGGATATAGCAACGGAATGATCGGCTATATTCCAACCCAAAAACAGCTAATGGAAGGTGGCTATGAGGCGGAGGACTTTATTTATTACTTTGGCTTACCTGCCCCTTTTCACATAGAAACAGAAAATACGATACAACGTGCAGTTGAAAACATACTTAGAGGGTGATTAAGAATGACAGTAATCGAAACTGGCCAGAAGGATAAATTGACATATTTTGTGTTTGAAACGCGTGACGAAATGGGGAAGCGTGCTTCACGTGATGTCGCAGACCAAATCGTACAAATTCAGCAAAAGCAAGATGAGCTCACCATGGTGTTTGCCGCTGCACCGTCACAGAATGAGTTTTTACAGTACTTACTAGAGGATGATCGGATCAACTGGCAACAAATCATTGCGTTTCATATGGATGAATACGTAGGACTTGATAAGGAAGCACCACAGCTTTTTCAAAACTTTTTAAAAGAAAGATTGTTTTCAAGAGTTCCATTTAAAGAGGTTCATTTAATTGATAGTTCGAATGAGAACGAAATAGAGCGATATAGCGCACTTCTACAGGAGAAACCTATTGATATCGTTTGTCTGGGAATTGGTGAAAATGGACATATTGCTTTCAATGATCCACCTGTTGCAGATTTTCGCGATACACAGGTTATAAAAAAGGTAGAATTGGATGAAATATGTAGGCAGCAACAAGTAAATGACGGTTGCTTCACATCGTTGCAAGAGGTTCCAACTCATGCATTAACCTTAACGGTACCCACTCTTATTTCGGCAAAGTCAATGTACTGCATGGTTCCAGGAAGTACGAAGCGACAGGCTGTCTACGATACCTTAAATGGCCCAATTAGTACAGGATGTCCGGCATCCATTTTACGCACACATGGAAATGCCTATCTATATGTAGATCAAGATTCATTCGGGATTGAAAAACATGGAGAGTAGTACAACCACCGTTCAGGGAATTCATTATAAAGAAAATACAGGGGTTCGGATTGAGGTCCATAATGGTGTCATCCAATCAGTAGAGTATGCCGATGTAGAAAGTGAAACATATATTGCTCCGGGATTTGTAGATTTACAAGTGAATGGCTATATGGGTATTGATTTTAATTCTCTTACTATTAGTGAAATAGATATAGAAACGGTATGTATTCAGTTAGCTGAACAGGGTGTAACATCATTTTTCCCAACGATTATTACAAACTCTAATGAAAATATATTGAAACTTGTTGGAGTTATTGCCAGTGCAGTTGCTTCTAATAAATTAGTTCGGCAAATGATTGCAGGGATTCATGTTGAAGGTCCATTTTTATCAAGAGAGGATGGCCCCAGAGGTGCGCATAATCAGAAGTATATTCAGTCACCTGATTGGCAGTTTTTCAAAACCCTCCATGAGCGCTCTAATGGCTTAGTTAACATCATGACTCTATCGCCAGAATGGGACAATGCGGAGGAATTTATTAAAATGGCTACGGACGCAGGTGTTCTTATTTCGATTGGTCATACAGATGCCAACTCAAAACAGATTCAAAATGCAGTTAAAGCTGGGGCGAGAATGTCCACTCATTTGGGCAACGGTGCGCATGTGTTATTACCAAGACATCCTAACTATTTGTGGGATCAATTAGCCGAGGATGGATTAGCTGCATCAGTGATTGCAGACGGGTTTCATTTGCCTCCATCCGTATTAAAGGTAATTGAAAAGGTAAAAAAAGAGAAAATGGTCATCATCAGTGACAGTGTTGCACTAGCAGGCTTACCACCGGGGGACTATAAGGCTGCCGTTGGGGGAGAGGTTACGTTAACTGAAAAAGGTCGTCTTCATTTAAAAGGCGAACCTAGACTACTTGCCGGTTCCGCTCAAAGTATTCTCTGGGGTGTTAACCGAATTGTTGAGATGGGGGTTACAGATGTACCCACTGCAATTGATAAGGCATCTATATTACCGGCAAAGATAATGAAGATGAATCAGTCTTTGGGCCTTCAAGTAGGGGCTCCCGCAGATCTTATCTTATTTGAGACTGGTAAGGAAAGGGTGGAAATCGTTGAGACGGTAAAAGAAGGAAAAGTTATCTATAGGAAAGCAACAGCTAATAAGGGGTGAGCAGGAATGAGGTATGCACTAGAATATTATGAAAAAGTGAAGGAATATATGGAGCACGTAATTGAAACAGAGTCTGAGAATATCATGAAAGCTGCGGATGTGGTAGCCAACCACATCAAAGAAGACAAAATTGTCTATGCATACGGACCTGGGGGGCACTCAAATCTAGCATCCCAGGAGTTGTTTTTTCGTGCAGGCGGGTTGATGCATGTAAGTGCTATCTTGGATGAGGGAACGTTATTAAGTGGAGGAGCCATGCGTTCCATGGCGATTGAGCGTACACCTGGATATGGAAAGATAGTCTTAGAGGATTATGGCTTACAATCTGGTGATCTATTACTTATTATCAATGCATATGGAATTAATGCGGCAACAATAGATGCGGCCTTAGAAGCGAAACGGCTAGGAGTGAAAACGATTGGTGTCTCCTCGAAAAAGCATGCATGTCAGACACCAAAAGAACATCCAGCCAGGCATCCTTCCACGCAAAACCTACATGATGTGGTTGATTTAGCGATTGATTCAAAGATTGATGTGGGCGACGCGGTGATTGAAATAGAAAATCTAGAGCAAAAAGTTGGAGCAGTTTCTACATTCGTGAATGCCTTTATCTTAAACTCTATTTCTATGGAAGCCACTGCAAAACTAGTGGAGCAAGGGATTCAGCCCCCAATTTGGAAGAGTGGGAATGCAACAGGTGGCGATGAATGGAATAATCAGTTTATTTCTCGTTTTAAGCACAAAATCAAGAAATTATAACGGGCTAATTGGTATAATAAGGTATCTGACTGGATGAAGAAAGGATAGAGAAATGAAAACGAGAGGCCCGGGAGTTTTACGAGAACAAAATCAGAAAAGGGTATTGTCCCTGCTGCGTCATTATAAGCAAACGTCTAGAAAAGACCTGGCCAAAGCCATGGGGGTTAGCAAAAATACGATTTCCCTTATTGTGGATCAATATGTAAAGGATGGAATCATTAAGGAAGTTGGAATAAAGGATCTAAAAAGGGCTGGGCGCCCAAAAATCGTTATTGAATTAAATCAGAATGCTTTTAAAGCAATTGGTATGGCAATCCATCATGATGGAATTGAATATATGGTGACAGATTTTTATTTGCAATCTGTTGCTAGTGGTTTTTGTGAGGTAGAGGGCAAGAACTGGGAAAAGGTATTTTGGGAAATTCGGAAGATAGTGGGCGAGTTAATACTCGAACATCCTGAAGTGATAGGCATTGGCATTGGCATTCCAGGTATTGTGAATTCTAACGAAGGAATTGTCTATCATTCTACAAATCTGGGATGGAAAAACATACATGTCCTAGACCAGTTAAAGGATACTGTATCTGTACCAATACTTGTACAAAATAATGTAAACATGGCTTCTTTATGCTCGACAGGAATAGGCGACCATGCAGGTTCAGGTAGCTCCTTTTATATTCGAATTGGCGATGGAATAGGAGGAGCCTTTACAACAGAAGGTCATATTTGGAACGGAGACAGCTGGACATCCGGGGAAATTGGTCATATTTCAGTTGATGCCAATGGACCTCTATGTGGATGTGGTCAGCGAGGTTGTCTAGAGAAATTGATTAGTAGGAAAGCTTTCCGAGACTGGCTGGACAACATGGATGAGAGATTTGAGAAGAATAAGCCTGCAGAATCAGAACACCTGATAGCTGAACAAATGAAAACGTTTGGGATTTATTTAGGCACCTCACTCACCAATATTATTCATTTATTAAATCCAGGTACGATTGTGATTGATAGCCCATATAATCAATACCCATCATTTCAGCAATCATTAGTAAACTATCTTGAACAAAACGCACTTAAGATTCCGTATTCATTTACAAATATAAAATTTAATGAAGAGCCTTTTTCTCAGTCGTTGGGTGCGGCAACAGCGGTCGTGTTGGACTTTGAAAGGGATTAAAAAAGTAGGCAGGGGAAACCCTGCCTATAACTATTTAAAAGTCAATCTGGTGTAGTTTTAGAAATTCGGTGTAGTATTGGCATAAATTTTTTCGATTTTTGAAACTGTTTGTTATTTTGTCTTATAATATTTTATATAAGTTATTGTTTGGTTTAAAGATTGGGAGTGGATATAAATGAGTGCCGATATCGTCGTAATAGGCAGTTTGAATGTGGATATGGTTGTAAATGTGAGTAACCGACCTGAATGGGGAGAAACGGTCCTGGGGCATGGCTTTTTCATGGGGAATGGTGGAAAAGGTGGAAACCAGGCGTATGCGGCTTCCAAGCTTGGCGGATCGGTTGCAATGCTTGGTTGTGTTGGCGAGGATATCTTTGGGGAACAGCTGTTATCGAGCCTGGAGGATGTTGGCGTTGATACGAATTCGATTGAGAAGATCCCTAACGTTTCTTCCGGGGTGGCGTTGATTAGTGTGAACGATGACGGGGAAAATAGTATCGTTGTGTCTCCAGGTGCAAACGAGTATGTGACACCGGAGTACGTGAAAAAACACAAGAGTGTAATTCGTGATGCAAAGCTTGTAATGGTACAGTTGGAAATTCCACTAGAAACTGTTATGGCGGTTGCAGAAATCGCACATAAATACAGTGTTCCGTTCATGCTTGACCCGGCTCCAGCTAGGACATTACCGGACGAGCTTTATGAAAAAGTGACGTATTTAGTTCCGAATGAAAGTGAGTTAGGGGTTATTACAGATTCAAAAATCACAGACATAGACTCTGCAACAGCTGCGAGTAAGGTGCTTTTGGTAAAAGGCGTACATACTGTTTTTTCAAAACTCGGCAGCAAAGGGGTTCTCGTGTCGAGTGGGAATGAGAGGTTTTTCGTGAATCCGATCACTGTTTCCGCTGTAGATACGACTGCAGCGGGGGATGCGTTTGCTGGTGCGCTTGCAACTGCACTAGTTAACGGAAAGGACTTACAAGCTGCCACAGAATTCGCAAACGCTGTTGGTGCGATAACTGTGACAAAGCAAGGTGCACAAGTGTCGATGCCGACTCTTGAAGATACGGAGAACTTTTTAAAAGAATAGAAAGAAGGTACATACAATGAAAAAGGTTATATTTGATGTGGATACAGGTATTGATGATGCAATGGCAATATCGTATGCTGCGAATTCTCCAGAGCTTGACATCATTGGGCTCACAACGTGTTTTGGCAATGTCTCTGTAGAGGAAGCGACACGAAATACATTGGCAGTATTGGAAAAGCTTGATAAAAATATTCCTGTGTATCAGGGGGCATCCAAACCATTAGAACGCGAAAACAGGAAAGGCTTTGCGAAGTTTGTGCATGGGGAAGATGGCTTAGGAAATGTATTGGATTTTGAGCCTGCTAGAACTGTTGAGTCGTTGTCTGCGATTGATTTTATTATCCAACAAGTGAAACAGCAGCCTCATGAACTCTGTATTATCGCAGTCGGACCGTTAACAAATCTTGCTCTTGCGATTCAACAAGCACCGGAGATTGTATCGTTGGTGAAAGAAGTGGTCATCATGGGTGGTGCTGTCTATGTTAAGGGAAACAAAACACCTCACGCAGAAGCAAACATCATAACCGATCCTGAGGCAGCAGAAATAGTTCTAAATTCAGGGCTACCGATTACATTGGTTGGGTTAGACGTAACAATGCAAACCTTGTTACCAAGGACTGAGGTGGAAAAATGGAGAAATGCTGGAACTGATATCGGACCGTTTTTTGCAGACATGGTTGGGTTTTACCTCGACTTTTATGAATCCGCTAATCCAGGTATAGGTGGATGTGGACTCCATGATCCACTTGCAGTTGGCGTTGCGATTGATCAAACGTTTGTAAATACGAAATACATAAACGTAAAAGTACTGACAGAGGGTGAAGAGGTCGGAAAAACCGTACCTAACCGAGAGGCAAGCCCAAAGATTCATGTTTGCACACAAGTAGGCAAAACAAGATTCTTAGAACATTTTTTGGCAAGAGTCATCGTATAAATAATTGAAGGAATTTTCTCCCATGTTACGAAAATAGTAGCATGGGTCTCAGTGCTGTAATACGCTATAGTAACGGATCAATAAATAGAATGGGACAGGGGGACAGGTACCTTGACCCTGGTAAAAAATGGTGGGACAAAGAACCTGTCCCCCTGACCCAAGTAAGGTGGCAGAATGATGGAGCGACAGCTGGTTGATTTTTTAAAGGGTAAGGAAAGTGAGATGGTGGAGGTTTTACGAGGGTTAGTTGAGATTGAGTCACCATCGCATGAGAAGGAAATGGTTGATGAAGTTGGGAAACTGGTTCAAGAGCTTTATAAAAAGTATGTTGGTGGAACAGTTGAGGTTATTAAAAATGAAGAACGTGGGGACCATCTGCGTTGTGAATTCGGTGAGGGTGACGACCAGATCTTAATTTTGGCGCATATGGATACAGTTTGGCCAAAAGGGACACTTGACGAACTGCCATTCCGGATCGAGGGAGACAAGCTCTACGGACCAGGATCCTTTGATATGAAAGGTGGCATTGTGCAAGGACTGTTTGCACAGCATGCCCTCCAAACGTTGAACGTGCCTTTGAAATCCAAGGTAGTTATGCTGTTTACGTCTGATGAGGAAATCGGAAGTGAATCTTCACGCTCGTTAATTGAAGAGGAAGCTAAAAAGAGCAAGTACGTGCTTGTCCTAGAATCAGCAAGCTCAACCAAAGGGAAGCTTAAAACCTCTCGAAAAGGCGTGGGGATGTTTACGATCAAAGTCAAAGGGAAAGCGGCACACTCAGGGATTGAGCCTGAAAAAGGAATCAGTGCCATCGAGGAATTGGCTCGCCAAACCTTGTATTTACACGAACTAACAGACTATGAAAAAGGAACAACCTTAAATGTCGGGGTTATCAAAGGTGGAAGTGCATCAAATGTAGTTGCAGCGGAAGCCGAGGCAGAAGTCGATTTGCGTGTAAAAAATAACGCAGAATTCGACAAGGTCATTCCATTAATAAAAAATGTAACACCATCAAGAAAAGGATTAACCATTGAGGTGACAGGTGGCATCAACCGACCGCCTCTAGAAAAGACACCTGAAATAGGACAAATGTTTGAAACAGCAAAGAGCTTAGCAAAAGAGTATCTTGGCTTTGACTTAGAGGAACAACCAAGTGGCGGTGGAAGCGATGGTAGCTTTGCCTCTCAATTCGCGCCAACACTAGACGGCCTTGGCCCAGTGGGAGACGGAGCACATGCCCAAAACGAACACCTCTTCATCTCACAAATGCCTGTACGAAGCGCATTAGTCGCACTACTTATCATGAAACTGGCAAATTAGGGACACGGGGACAGGTCCGCTGACCCAGGTGAAAGTTGTGGGTCAGGGAACCTGTCCCCCTGACCCACAACTGACCTACAAAAGTTTTTAGACAATTCGCTTTGATACTGTTATAATATCTCTCATTAATTAATGTGAGGTAGTGAGCATGAAAATGAACAGTAACGTGAAGATTGAAGAGTTTCGTAGCAAGTATCAGAATCGTGGTAGGCTGCTTGTGAGTTGTCCGGATCAACCGGGTATTGTGATGGCCATCTCCCAGTTTTTATATTCGTTTGAGGCAAACATCATTGAGTCTAGTCAATATTCAACCCATCATGAAGAGGGTACCTTTTATCTTCGAATTGAATTTGACTGCCCAGCGTTACCGGAACGTATAACTGAGATGGAGACTGCCTTTGGGTCAGTAGCAGAAAAGTTCTCGATGACTTGGAAGTTACTTAACGTGCAGAACGTGAAAAGGACGGCCATCTTTGTGTCAAAGCAGCTTCACTGTCTGCATGAGCTTTTATGGGAATGGCAGAGTGGCGACTTAATGACAGATATCGCACTAGTCGTTAGTAACCATGAAGATGCGAGAAGCGTGGTCGAAAACCTTGGAATTCCTTTTTACTATATTCCAGCAAACAAGGATATCCGCAAACAAGTGGAGGAACAGCAATTACAGCTTTTAAAAGAGTATGACATTGATTTGATTGTATTAGCGCGTTACATGCAGGTGTTAACACCTGACTTTGTTGCGGCGTATCCAAATCAAATTATCAATATCCATCACTCATTCCTGCCTGCATTCGTCGGAGCTAGGCCATATGAGCGCGCCTATACGCGTGGGGTGAAATTAATCGGGGCGACTTCACATTTCGTAACCAACGACTTAGATGAAGGTCCAATCATTGAGCAAGATATCGCCCGAGTTGATCATCGTGATGATGTAGATCGATTGAAGAAAATCGGCCAATCCGTGGAACGAAGCGTATTAGCGCGCGGAGTAAAATGGCATTTAGAAGACCGAGTCATCGTGGATAATAATAAGACGATTGTGTTTTAAGCAACTATAAAAATTATGTGAGTATGTCACTACCTGTACATGGAGAAACGGGTGGTGACTTTTTTAGTTTGTTCCTGTTACACTTAAACTACTAAGTGCTAAAAGGAGTATGGATATGAGAGAGGTAGCTAGCAAAAATGGTAGCGTCGAAAAAGCGCTGCAAGTGATTGAGTGCTTTGATTTGAGAACCCCTTCCTTAACATTGGAAGAGCTTTCATTGAAAACGGGATTCCCAAAACCGACGGTCTTCCGTCTGATTTCTTCTTTAGAGAAGTTTGGATATATAAAAAGGGTTAGCCAAGAGGGACAGCTTAAGTTCAAACTTGGTATGGCCTTTTTGGAAAAAGGGGAAATTGTAAATAGTCATTTTGACATTCGTGAACTTGCAAAACAAGAGATGCTTTCCCTTCGCAATGAAACAGGGCTAAGTGTCCAACTAGCCATTCGTGACGGAAATGAAGCAGTCTATATTGAGCAATTTGAAGCGTTAACACCTTTTAGTGTATATCCTCAGATTGGTAGAAGAGTGCCATTATATGCAGCGGCATGTCCACGTGTGTTATTAGCATTTTTGCCGGTTGAGGAGCAACAATCTATCATTGAAAGTTATTCATATACCTCTTTCACTCCGTATACGAAAATTGACCATGCTAAGGTTGTTACGGAACTGCGTGAAATCAAAGAAAAAGGATTTTCAATTAGTAAAGGTGAGCTGCACGAGGGAACCATTGCGATTGCTGTCCCTGTTTTTAATGTCAATCATACCGTAATTGCAGCGCTAAGTGTAATAGGAATGGATCGTAATCTCGAACAAGAAGCACTAGAACCGTTGGTTACGAGATTGCATGAATGTGTCATGAAAATACAACAAAAGTTTTAATAAATTGAAGAAACAGGTGGTCAAATGAGGCTACCTGTTTTTCTTTTTGAGGAAAAATTATAAAAATTAAGTGAAATCTAGCGAAAAATAGTTTATAATAGGTCCAATATTCTAAAAATATGAAATACATATTTCATATAGTGAAATGGAGGGTTTTATATGAATCTACAAACGAGCCAACAACCAATTTCTACCGGAACGGGTAAGCTTAGTCGCGGATTAGGTTTCATCGACCTTTGGAGTGTAGGGGTTGGTGCATTAATTGGTGGAGGTATTTTCACAGTAATAGGTCCAGCAGTTGCTCAAGCGGGTCCTGCATTATTTGTTGCCTTTTTAATCGCTGGTATCATTGCCATTCTTTCAAGTATGAGTTACTCAGAACTAGCATCAAACTGGCCATATGAAGGAGCATCCTATGCGTATTCGAAATTTGCCTTTTCTCCAATACATAAAGACTTAGGCAGGTTATTGGCATTATGGTGTTCAGGGCTATACTTCTTATCATTTGCATTTGCGGCAGGTGCAGTAAACCTAGGATTTGCTGGGTATTTTAATTTTATTTTTCCATCACTTTCTCCAACAATCGTGGCACCTATCGTCTCAGTTGCGATTACCGCATTGCTTCTAGTCGGAATAAAGACAACTGGTAAGGTGAATACCATATTTTCAATCATTCAAGTAGTCGCGTTATTTGCCATCGCGATTATTACTATTTTTCATAATCCATCAGGTCCATTTATGCATAGCGACTTCTTACCAAACGGGTGGACAGGTGTATTTGCGGCTACAGCATTAATCGCGTTTGGTCAAATGCAAGTAGAGGCAGTCTTAACGCTTGGTGAAGAAGCAAAAAATCCACGTCGAAATCTTCCGCTTGCACAGATATCATCACTAGTAACGGTCGTTGTGTTATATTGCTTAACTGGTTTTGGTGTTGTGTCTGCAGCAGATCCAAGTGCCCTAGCAGCATCAACTGCTCCACTGTCATTAGCAGTTGAAACAGTTCTTCCGGGTGTAGGTGCTGTTCTCATTGCAATTGCAGCATTGACAGCAACTGGTACGTCAACAGTTGGGTGTTTATTAGGTTCATCACGAATGCTCTTTGCAGCTGCCAGAGAAAAAGCAGTTCCTGCATTCTTAGGAAAGGTAAGTTCGAAGACACATGTTCCTGTAACAGCAACTGTGTTTACAGGCATTATTGCCCTAGGTACCACCCTTATGGCCACGATGGGATATGGGAAAGCAATTTCAATAGCAGTAGGAGCAGCAGTGTTTGCTAACTGGTTAATGATGGCACTTATGAACGTTGCGTTAATTGTGGTGCGTGTAAAGCAACCACATCTAAAACCGGCCTTTCGTTTTCCAGTAAATGTAAAAAACATACCAGTACTTGCAATAGTAGCAGCGATAGGCTCAATCTGGATACTAACGTATATTCAAACACTTCCGCTGTTAATAGGGATTAGCTGGCTTGTGCTGCTAACTGCTTTCTACTTCTTATATTCGAGAAGTCGTTGGGAGTATTTAGACGAAAATGATATGGAAACTATTACGAAGGAATAATAGGAGATGAGTAGATTGAAGAGTGTTTGGCTGCAAGAAAACAAATGGGAAGATGTAGAACAATATCTTGAAAAAAAGAAAACAATTATCGTTCCAGTAGGAAGTGTTGAGCAACATGCAAAGCATTTGCCACTTGGGACCGATTCTTTTGTGGCACTTCGTGTCGCAGAAGAGGTTGGGGAAAAAACACAAACACTAGTAGCCCCTCCAAACTGGGTGGGTTGGGCACCACACCATATGGCATTCCCAGGGACTATCACGCTGCGTCCTGAAACACTAACAAACCTCGTTTATGATATTTGCAAAAGTTTAATCTATCATGGCTTTGAAAAAATTATCATCTTGAATGGGCACCGTGAAGCAAATCTACCGCCATTAAAAATTGCGATTACAAAGCTTCGAAATGAAACAGGAGCCTTTCTATCAATAGCAGATCCTTTTTATATTGCAAAGCAAATTGGGAAGGAAATTAAGGTTTCTGAACCGGGCGGTGTGGGACATGCTGCTGAAATGGAAACATCACATATGTATTATCTGTATCCAGATCTATGTGATCCATACAAGGCAGTGAAAAATGTTCATACTAAACATCAATTCCTACAGCATGATCCATTCGTTGAGGGAGATACGGTGTTTGTGCCGAGTGATGTAGAAGGTTATCGTGAAGGTGCTATAAATGTAGGAGTGGTAGGCGATCCAACCGTTTCAACAAAAGAAAACGGTGAAATCTATCACCATGCACTTGTAAAAAATCTTATTGAACTAGTTCGCTATTGCGACGAAGAGGTTACTGTTACAATCAGAAAGAGAGAAATCCCTTTATAAGCCAAAAAGCACCACATCAAAAAATGTGGTGCCTTTTCTTTGTTGTTTTAGGAAATGATAAAATTCAACCTTTTGATAAGTTATAAATGAGTTTATCTACATCTAGCTCCAGCGCCTAGCCCCTCGAGGTCATAAGCCAATCCGTCAAGAAGGTCAAAGAGCAACCTTCTCGCCGTCTTGTCTTATACTTGTCAGACTTGCACAGGACAAGGGAAGCTTCGAGAGCATAATCATCGCACGAAGAAAATGCAAAGCATTTTCGAGGATGTGCTGACGTCCGCGTTTGCCACAAGACGTGGCAGTCTTTAGTGGACGTTCACTTTCAACGCGCTTTGGCTTTTGTTCTTTTACATCCCAATCCGAACCATTGGATACGGAATATGAACTCGTTCATTCATGACTCGTGGATAATCTCGTAATCTACCTTCATAAACCAATTGAAAATTTGCAGAATGAGGCAAGTTACTTGGTTCAACCAAACATATCTCTTTTTCAAAATCGATGACGTTTCCTTCCTTGAGGACGGTAGCGACAAACTGCGAACAGAAGAAAGCATTCTTTCGTTTGATCGGTTTGTTAAACATGACACCAAATAAACCGAGTAAATTATAGCGATAGAGATCCTTCTTAGCTGCAATATCTTCAATATATTGATACATCTTTTGAAATTCTTCATCAGTAATTGTTAATGAATAGATGGCACAATGTGCTTGTTTAAATAAAATAGAATGAATATCTTCTCGAACAAATCCGCCAATAAAAGGATTATTCGCCGTTTTTCTCCCGAAACTATAAACCTCAACTAACTCTTCATCAAAGGAGATTGAGGCGTGATTATAGGGCTTTTTCGTATAGGTTTTTATCAATCTTGTAAAAATCGTACCGGTATCCGTTAATAGAATATATATCGTTTTTTCACCCAACATAATCATCTCCTTCAATCTCTCTGTCATTACTATAAAAAACAAAAGTTAAGAAAAGCCTAATCAAATTCTTAAGAAACTCTTACTTTTTATTGAACCGTATTTATTCGTTACATTATTTCTAATCGATTTTAACACAAATATTATCGATTAACAATAAAATTATATTAATTTACATTATATTAACAATTAATCAAGGTTCATTTCATAATAAGGTTCTTCCTGATTCGTATCCTCGAACCATTTCAGCCCTTTATACTCAAATCCAATGCGATCTAAAATTTTTAATGAACCCGCATTATTGGGATCAGCGGATGCATGAATTTTTTTAACGTTGGGGTGTCGTTTTGCGACCTCAACACATGCTGCAGCAGCTTCTGATGCATAGCCTTTTCCCCATGCACTTTTAGCAAAATGAAAAAGCAGTTCGACTGATTCGACGGTCGTTGGCACATTAAATCCTGCTGCACCAATAACCCTTCCAGATTCTTTTTCAACTACACCATATACGGAAAGTCCTTTAGTTTCATGGCAAGATGCGTATGCCTCCAAGACTTTACCTAGAAGGTCATGAGGAGTGGCTCCGAGGCAATATTCCATTACTTCCTGGTCGCCCCAAAATGACTTTGCATCCTCCACGTCCGTTTCTTCAAACACCTTTAAAATCAGCCGTTCCGTGTCCATAATCACGTTCATAGTGATTCCTCCATCTTTTAAGCGAATCAGTAAAAAAGTTCCAAGAGAGTAATAATTCGTTATGACTGACAAAAAATCCTCTATTTCTACAATTTGGGATAAGAATTTTTGTTGTGAAATTTTTATCTTGGGTAAAAATCGATGGGGGACCGCAGAGAACTAGAATTCCTAAAAATATTTCACGAGGTTTTTTTACAAATTTCGAGGAATTTCGGATTTACACTATGTGATGTTGCTAAATTGGGTTATATTATAAGTAGAGTATTTTAACATTGTTCATGGAGGATTCATAGTGGCTTATCAAATAAATGAATGTTTTAAAATGTTTACACTTAATTCAAATGCAAAACTAGCAAAAGAAATGGCCGATCTATTAGGCTGTGAGCTAGGAAAGAGCTCTGTATCTCGTTTCAGTGATGGTGAAATACACATTAATATTGACGAAAGTGTTCGAGGAAGTGAAGTCTATTTAGTACAATCAACATCACAACCTGCGAATGAACATATCATGGAACTATTGATCATGATTGATGCACTAAAAAGAGCGTCTGCAAAGAGCATCAATCTTGTTATTCCATATTACGGGTATGCTAGACAGGACAGAAAGGCACGTTCTCGTGAACCAATTACAGCGAAGCTTGTTGCAAATCTATTGGAAAAGGCAGGGGCTACGAGAGTCGTCACAATGGATTTACATGCTCCACAAATCCAAGGTTTCTTTGATATTCCTGTTGACCAATTACTTGGTGTACCTCTTCTTTCAGAATACTTTACGGCAAAAGGACTTGAGGATGTCGTCGTCGTTTCTCCTGACCAAGGTGGAGTGGTTCGTGCTAGAAAATTGGCAAGCCATCTGAATGCACCGATTGCATTTATTGACAAACGTCGTCCAAAACCAAATGTTGCTCAGATTATGAACATTGTTGGGAACATCGAAGGCAAAAATGCCATTCTTATTGATGACTTAATTGATACAGCTGGTACGATCACATTAGCTGCAAATGCGTTGATTGAAAAAGGTGCAAAAGCAGTGTATGCGTGCTGTACTCACCCAGTATTATCTGGCCCAGCGATTGAACGGATTCAATATTCACCAATTCAAGAACTAGTCATTACGAACACCATCCAATTACCAGAGGAAAAACAAATCGACAAAATCAAGACAATCTCTGTTGCTCCACTACTAGTTGACGCAATTGATCGGATTCACAATGAAAAAGCAGTAAGTCCTCTATTTGAATAAGAGTATCGGCTAGAGCTATCCTGAAGTATTTGGGATAGCCTTTTTTGGTGTCTATATGGACTATCTGTTATTATTTTGATTAAGATACATAATAAGAGGAAGGACAAAAACAATGCCATTTTTAGAAAAAATAAAACCGCATCTACTATCCAATGATAGGTTGGTTCAGCAAACAGTATTGCATGCGCTTCATGATTATCCTGCCGTACCCGAGGAATGGGTTGTAGAATTAGTGAAAGCAGCTTTTACGAACAAAGAAAATCAATCTGACATTTTACTTTATATCGATCATCAAAAAATAAATGAAGAAGCACTACAGATTCTATTGGAGAATATTCCAAAGTTGAACAGGGACGTTCAGCACTTTGGAGTAAAATTAGTAAATGAGGTTGAACCGGCACTTGCTTTATCATATAGGGACCAGATTGGTGAATATATCCCAAATGAAACATGGGAATTATATGAACTTATAGAAAAAGGCACGAAGGATGAAGTATTTGAACAATATGAAGAATTTTTAGTTGAGTTAGAAAAAGCCAGATTTTTTGAGGCAAAGCCGTACTTCAAAGCGAAAAAATTGGCGAAGTGTATGGTTGAAAAGGGTTGGATTACAGAAGTTGAGATCGATGCGGTTTTAATTGAAGAGCTTGAGGAGAATAACTGGTTTTCCTATAACGGGATCCTAACAGTCTACATGATCGGTTTGCTTGGAGCAGATAAGTATATTTCAATTCTAGCAGGTCTATTAACCCGTGATGAAGATATTTTGTTAGAGGAAGTAGCAGCTACGTTAATCCAGTTACAATCGGATGAGGTGGTCCAAGCGGTTGCGCCATATGTAATGAAATCAGAATCAGTCATCTTTGCCTCGTCTATTGTAGAAAACATTAAAACAGACCTTGCTGTTCAAGTGTTGAAAAAAGCCTATCATCAAGCAGAAGACGATGATAAGGAAATCATTATTGAAGCACTCTCCCATCACTTCACCAAAGACGCATTACCAGAAATAGAAGCTCATATGGAATCACCATATGAAGGAGCAAACCTAGTAGATATCGAACAAGTGGCATACAGCTACTATACAATTATTGGTGAACACCATCCTCATTTAGTAACGTGGAGAAGAGAGGCGATGAGTAAGGAAATGAACGACCAACCAGTTCAGAAGGAACAGAAGGTAGGTCGCAATGATCCATGTCCTTGCGGTAGTGGTAAAAAGTATAAGAAGTGCTGCGGGAAATGAGAATAGCGGTGTACCTCTGAATTGGGGGTACGCCGTTTTTTTTATTGGAAGAGATTGCCCTGCTAAAATCGATAGAACCAAGATAAAGTCGATAGAGCGAAAATAAAACGGATAGATATAAAATAAAATCGATAGAACAAAAATAAAACCGATAGACTCCCTATAGTATCGATAGAAAGGTAGCCATCCTAACCCCTCCGAGAGGATTTCGAGCTACTATTTTTTGTTAGCTTGCTGTATGAAGTTGCTATGACTGATTGAGTTCAAACATATAGTCTGCCACTTAAATATCGTATACACTTCTTCACATTTGCCTCTCAATCCCCTCCCACACCTGCATCTGTTTATCTTTCAAAGTATTCATCACCAGCCAGAGTTGAAAAGTTATTGGGAATATATGGTGGGACAAGGGGCCTGTCCCCGTGACCCATCCCCAGTGACCCAGAAAAAAATTACAAGCCAAAAGTACTATTCCTTCCAAATTTGACATATCAATATGGCAATAAGGATATATCAATATGCGATTGGGCAACTGGGGAATTTGTAGGTGCCAATTACAAAAGAATTTTTAGGGGGATATGTGAAATGAGTGAGGTTACATTTTTAAATGAGGTAAGGACGTTAATGACGCAATTGCAGGAAAACAATGAATCTATTAAGGCAGCTGCGAAAAAGTGTGCAGAAACCATCAAAAGCGGGAACTGGGTTCAATTGTTCGGAAGTGGTCATTCTGTTATTCCGACGATGGATTGTTTTCCGAGATATGGAGGATATGTGGGGTTTGATCCGATTATGGATCCGCGGTTAATGTGGACGACAGTGAGTGGTCCTGGTGGAGCGGAGGAGCTTCTTTGGTTAGAGAGACAAGAAGGGTATATGAATGTCTTTTTACAGCATCACGAGTGGAATAAGGACAATGTGTTAATTGTCATTTCACATGGCGGACAAAATGCGGCACCAGTTGAAGTAGCACTAGCTGCTAAGGAGGCTGGCTTGTATGTGATTGCCATTACATCAGAGGAAAATCATAAAAACAAGCCGGTCACACATTCCAGCGGCAAAAAGATAGGAGACATAGCAGATCTGGTTATTTTTAATGGTGTGACACCAGAGGATGCAGTCGTGCCAATTCCAAATGTGAATGGCAAGGTTGGTGGCTTATCCACATTATCTGCAATTGCTATTATTCAATCACTTGTTTCAGAGACAGCTCTTGAACTGGCAAACCTAGATTATCAGGTAAAACCATTTGCATCACCAAATGTTGAAGGAATTAGCCAAAATCATAATCAGGAGGTCTATATCGAGTACAGAGAGCGCTTGAAAAAATCACGGAAGTAACTAGCAGGAGGAGATGATGTGAGGGCAGAACAAAAAGGGAGTTTGCCACTATATAGACAGATAGCCGATTATATTAGACAAAAAGTAGATGATGGTGAGTGGCCAGTAGGCTATCAAATTCCAACAGAGCAAAAGCTTTGTGCCCAGTTTAATGTAAGTAGAATAACCGTGGTAAAGGCGCTCGAACGATTAGTGGAGGAAGGCCTTCTCATTCGTGAACAGGGGAAAGGGACATTCGTTTCCCTCCCAGAGCTTTCCTATGAAACAATGGAGCTCCTAAGTTTTACGGAAGAAATGAAACGAAAGGGAAAGAAACCAAGTTCACTCCTATTATCAAAAAGGTGGATGAACCCTTCAAAAAACATTCAATCAAAGCTTCAGTTAAAAAGAAGTGACAAAGTATGGTGTTTTAGACGACTAATGCTAGCAGACAACATTCCACTAGGTATTCAAACAAGCTATTTTCCCATGCAAAAGTTCCCGGAATTAATGAATCATGTCGTAGACAATACGTCACTATATCAAATTCTTCAAGAAAAATATGAGGTGATCGTCAGTCAGGCACTCGAAACATATAGGGCGGTTCAACTGGATGAAGAAGAAAAAGAGCTTTTAAAGGTGGACCTTGGTGAGACAGGTTTTTGTGTCGAGCGTTTGTCGTACTCACAGGATGAACCGATTGAGTTTGTTCATTCCATCATGAGGGCTGATCAAACTTTTTATACTGTGAAGCTTGTTCGAAAAGGATTTTAGTCAAACATTCTGGGGGGAAAGTGATGAAAAAGGGGCTACTTTTAATTCTGATTGGTTTGTTAATGTTTGCAATGGTTGCTTGTAGTTCAGAAGGAACATCAAAGGATGACGGGGACAATGTAAATGAAAAGGTGAAAATATCCTACCTAACGCATTGGGCTGCTCCACAAGTAGAGGAGTTAAAAACAGCGATTGAAAAATACAAGGAAATTGAACCAAATGTTGAAATTGAGGTAAGGGCTGTTCCATTCGGAAACCTCTTAACAACCTTAACGACTCAGTCCTCAGGTTCAGGTGCACCAACGATAACGAGTATTTACGATCTTTGGTTGCCTCAGCTTGTAAAAGACGGAATCGCTGCACCTGCACCTCAAGACAATGCAGATGATGTAAAAGCAAATTACCCTGAAGGTCTTGCGAACGCCATAACAATTGAGAACGCCGTATATGGGTATCCAAATGAAGTGAATCTGTACGCATTGAACTATAATGAAAAACTTTTCCAAGAAGCCGGTCTTTCCGGGCCACCAAAGGATTGGGATGAGTTAGTAGACTATGCCAAAAAATTAACGAAAACAGACTCGTCTGGCCGAATTACGCAACAAGGAATTGGGATTATAAATAGTTGGAACAGTGGAGTTGTCCATCCGTGGTTGTCGCTCCTCTACTCTAATGGTGGTGAATTATTGGACGAAAATCATAAGCCACTTTTAGATTCTAAAGAAGCGAAGGAAACAATGGAGCTCTATGATGAGTTGATTAATGGGATTAAATCAACAGACCCTGCAATGGGAACTGCAAATGCAAGCACAACAGGTCCATACCTAGACAGCTTTGCAAATGAAAATACGGCGATGATTATCATGGCAAACTGGTGGCAAAGTGCTCTCCAGGATAGCATGGGTGATAATTTCAAACATATTAAAACCGCTCCAGTCCCTGTTGGTCCAAGTGGTTCCTCATCACATAGCGTGTCTTACTCATGGTTAACGACTGTAAATGCAAAGTCTGATGAGGTACAACAAGAGGCAGCATGGAAGTTTTTACAATGGCTAAACTCTGATGAGAGTGGTGCAGATGGTTCATCGGCAATGGGTGATATCCTGATGGGAATGGGAATTATCCCAAGCCGAAATTCGGATATCGATGCTCATCAAGAAACATTAAACACGCCTTTCTTGAAATCGTATGTGGATGAATTGAAAAATGCAAAAGGCTTCCCAATTGTACTTGGAGGCAATGAATTAACAACGACCTTCCAGCAAAATATTGAGTTAATGGAGTTTGGGGAGGCTACGGTTGAAGAAACAATCAAAACATCCCAGGAGTTGTTGTCAGACTTAATGTCACAGCATTACGGTAACTAGCCTATATGTAAAAAAGTAAGGAATGGGAGGATTGCATTCAGCAGTTCTCTCTTATCAAAAAGGGGATGATGTAATGAGAAAACCTCACTCAGCAGCAACAATTGGTTTTTTAACCCCTGGTGTAGGCCTGCTAACCATTTTTATCATAATCCCTATTCTATTAACGGGATGGGTTAGTTTAAACCATTGGTCAATGTTTACGTCTTTTACAGAAATGGATTTCGTTGGATTGAAAAACTATCAAGCTATTTTTGAACAGAATGTGTTTAAAAAGGCGTTAGGGAATACATTTCTATATTCGGTACTAAATCTTGTCTTTATGGTGCCGCTTGCCGTGTTGTTGGGAATCTTTCTATACAATATTACATTAAAAGGAAACGGCCTTGTTCGCACATTGCTTTTCCTTCCATATATCATTCCACCAGTTGCTGTAGCGATTGTGTGGGGCTATTTATATTCTCCAATGTATGGACCTTTTAATGAAATATTAGCTTTCTTTCATTTACCGCCACAAAAATGGCTTGGATCGATTGACCAAGCAATGACTTCTATTATTCTTTTAAATATTTGGCAGACATTAGGTTATTACGTCATTATCGTTCTAGCAGGTCTGATGGAAATCCCGAAGGACTATTATGAGGCTGCTTCCATTGATGGTGCAAACTCCTTTCAAAAACTCATTTTTTTGACTCTCCCTCTTTTAAAACGGTCACTAGCATTTGTAATAGTTATTATGACAATTAATACGCTACAGGTATTTGATCCAATCTACGTTCTGACCCAAGGGGGGCCAGCTAATAGTACCAATGTTGTGTCCTACCATATGTTCGATACGGCCTTTAACTTTGGAAATGCAGGACAAGCGAGTGCAATGGCATTTGTTTTATATGTAATTGTATTGGCATTTACCATTGTTCAACTATGGCTATTTCGAGCAAAACACTAAAAAGGAGGTGCACCAGTTGAAGCAAAAAGGATATGTTTCTTCATTTATTAAATATCTATTGATGGTTTTGATTTCACTTATAATGATTTTTCCATTTTATTGGATGGCAGTTTCAAGCTTAAAAACACCTACAGAGCTCGCTGCACTCCCTCCGGTTTGGTGGCCTGGTAGTCCGTCGTTTGAAGCATATCAAAAGATTTTTGATTTAATTCCTTTTGGTAGATCAATACTTAATTCAATTATAGTGACAACAGGGGCGACAGTAAGTATCCTGATCACAAGTATTATGGCAGGTTATGTATTTGCCAAATACAAATTCAAAGGAAAGAATGTCTTATTCGTAATTGTTCTCTCGACTATGATGGTGCCACAGTTTGTTCTCATTGTTCCGTTGTATCACATGGTAAATAGTATGAATCTCGTAAACACCCTGTTTGGTCTCATTTTACCGAATATGGCGAATGCATTTGGAATCTTTCTAATGAAGCAGTTTATCGAGGGGATACCTGATGACTTAATCGAAGCAGCAAAACTAGACGGTGCATCCGAATGGAAAGTGCTCTGGAAGGTAATCGTGCCACTGTTAAAACCTGCTGCATCTGCATTAGTGCTGTTTGCCTTCGTTTTTCAATGGAACAACTTTCTGTGGCCACTTACCATCGTGCAAACACCAGAAATGAACACAGTTGTCCTAGCCTTAAACAGCCTCCGCTCCTACACAACAAGTGTAGAATACACAAACGTCGTCATGGCAGGCGCAACCATCGGAATCCTACCAAGCATCTGCCTATTCATCTGGCTCCAAAAATTCTTCGTCGAAGGAATCGCCATGACCGGCATAAAAGGATAAGTGGGTCAGGGGGACAGGTACCCTGTCCCACAAAAGGGGGGATAAACATATGTATTTAGGAATTGATGTCGGCGGTACCAAACTCCAATTTGCGGTAGGGGATGGCAATAAGGTAACTCTGTTGGAAAAAATCCCTACACCTGGTAGTTATGAGGCGTTTCTAGAATGTATTGAGAATGTCACATTTGGACATAAAATCGAGGGTGTTGGGTTGGGAATTCCTGCAACGTTCACAGAAGAAATAGTGAATTGGGCACCCAATATCCCTTACTTAGAAAATAGAAATCTAAAAAAAGATATTGCGACTTTAGTAGGCTCACCACTTTTTCTCGGGAATGATGCCCAAATGTCGTTGTTGGGGGAAATGTGGAAAGGTGCAGGTCACGGTAGGACAGATGCTGTGTTGATGTGCATTGGTACTGGTATTGGTGGAGCAATTATGGTTAGTGGAAAATTAGTAAAAGGGAGGCGAGGTGCTGCAGGAGCATTTGGTTGGACTAACCTGAACATGCATGAACCTCCTGATCAAAATCACGGCTTCCTAGAAAGACATGCCTCCGGTACGGCGTTGGCATCAATGGGGCAAGAGCAATTTCCACCCTTAAGCCCACATGAAATTGGTAGAAGGGCGAGACAAGGGGATGGACGATGCTTGAAGATACTTGGGAAAGTCGGTCATCTATTAGGGGTTGGACTAGCTTCAATTGCCAGTACACTCGATCCCGAGGTCATTATTATAAGTGGGGGGCTTAGTGACGCATTTGATTTATATGAAGAAAAGTTAAAGGAAAGCTTCATAGCCTACTCCGCACCAGGTATTGAAACGATCCCTGTTATTAGGGGCCAACTAGGGAACACAGCTGGTGCATATGGTGCTATAAGATTGGCGGAAGTAGGGGATGTGTGGGCGTGAGGTTTTAAGTAGGATTGGTAGGATATGCCTCTTTTTTCGAGGTGATAACCTGCTAAAATCGATAGAAACGAAATAAAACGTATAGAACCCAAATAAAATCGATAGAAAAGTAGCTACCCGAAATTAAAAGCTACTTTTTTCATTTCAGCTGCTATTTCAACCGCATGCATTATTTTTTCGATATAAATACTGAAACTTTTAAAAATAACGTACGTCAAATCAATAAAGGAGGGGGTAGTTTGAGAGTAAAGGATTGGTTTCGTATGGTTGTAGCATTCTCCATACTGTTGGTCATGGGTTGTTCAAATAATGTAGGCGAAGAGACGGAAGAATTTCCTCCATCCATGAGTGGGGTAATTACGATTGATGAAACAGAGTACCAGATGAAGTCAGGCGCGTTTAGATGGGAACGAAAAAAGGGTCTTGAAACGGAAGTTGTGACAACAGACCATGCATCACCGTATCAAATGGCGGAGAATATCGAACCAATTAGTGCAAGTCCGAATCAAAAGGCTGAAATGAAGATTGAAGATAATCCGACTACTCATGTTTATTTATGGAATGAAGAGGGACGAGGAGAAGAAATTGGAATGGAGGCGAATCAACTCACACTACCTTCAAGTGAGGGTAAGTATATCTATGAAGTCGTAGCTGAATGGCCTAACGGAACCATTTCTTATACATTTGTTGTTGATATTCAATAAATTACATAAAGATTAGTTGGCAACTGAATAGAAACTCTATTGTATTATCCCGACATCAAGGGCCACTAAGGGAACAACGGGAGCATATTGCGCCGTGTGATTGGCGGAAGTGGGAAAGTGGTGTGTGTGAAATCTTGTTGGAATCCAACGCTGAAACAGCAACCCTGCCCCGGAAGAGGAAAGGTAGCTATTTTTTTATATTTATTGAGGATTTTTTGATGTCTCCACCACGTGGCATAGGTTTACTTTCCCTTATAAATAGAGTGGTGGGACAAAGAACCTGTCCCCATGTCCCATACCTAGTTATAAGCTTTCTGCAATTCTATTAATTTTATGATTTGATCTCCGTCACTTGGTTGAATGTAAACTAATTTTGTGTTTTTAAGAATATCTTCTGTCTCTTTTTGTAGTTCGCTTTTTTCTGCGTTAGGAGGGGGAGCGCTCCACCGCATGGGGGTATTATATACATTTATTGTGCCATCCCCATTTCCTTTATAGGTAACTGATCCGTCAATTAAACGAGACCCGGATAATTGTATTACACCTTCTGGAAAGGTAGCACTGTTGTCAATATTGGGATTGATTGGTTCGCCAACTGGAATATGTCGAACATTCAATTCGTCTATCTCTTGATTCGGTCCAAGTTGCATCCACACGCGTGCGTATTCAATTTGTTGGCTGGAATACTGTGATATTGGATTTTTACCATCTTTAGCATCTGCATTTACATCGCTATTTTCAGCTGAGGTACTGCCCGACTTTTCTGAGGAGACTTTATTTACATCATCCGCGTCTGATTCCCCTACCTCATCGGGTGACGTACTTTTTTTCACTTCTGTCGTTTCTTCTACTTCATTTGAACGTTCATCAGTTGATTTTAAGACGGAACTGTTTTCTGAAGAGTCAGTTGCCTCATCTTTATCCTCATTACCAAAACATCCTGAAAGCATCATGATAGCAACAATGAAATAAAGAATCTTAGTAAATTGTTTCATTTTTTTAAACCATTCCTTTCGCTTGAAATACCAATTAACCAACCTCACATGCATATTGCACTACCTTAATTAGGTAGTAAAAATCGTTGTAGGGATTTCCACTTAATAGTGAGACTGTTGCTTGCGTTTTTCTTCTTTCAATTAAAGATATAGCGGCACTTTTACTAAATTTTAACATAATTATCCAACCTAAAAATATTAATATCGTCAAAACTCGTCAAAAATCTAGCAATGGTTATCTAAAATAGCCTAAACTCTTTCTAAATAAAAAAGGTAAACCAATTATAAAAAATTGATTTACCTTTTAGATTTATATTTATGATCTAACTCGCAAACTAATAAACACTAGGTCAAGAAGCCTTCTGCCCCTCTAACACATCCATCTTCGTTTTTGCTTTAGGAGCCACGTTGAAAATGATGTTCATAACGATCGCGGTTAAGCTTCCGATCACGATTCCGTTACTTGAAAGGATTTGGATGCCTTCTGGTAGGTTAGCGAATAGGCTTGGAACAGTCGTGATACCAAGTCCCATTCCAATTGAACATGCAATGATCAATAGATTTTCCTGTGATGAAAAATCAACCTTGCTTAGCATTTTGATACCAGCTGAAATCACCATTCCGAACATTGCTAGCATAGCGCCACCGAGAACCGGAGTTGGGATAACAGTTGTGAAAGCACCAACCTTTGGAATGAATCCAAGAATAATTAAGAATGCGCCAGCTGCATAAATAACGCTGTTCTTTTTTACACCGGAAAGTTGGATTAGCCCAACGTTTTGAGAATATGTTGTATACGGAAATGCATTGAATATACCGCCTAGAATAGTGGCGAAACCTTCAGCTCGGTATCCAGCCGCCAACTCTTTTTCCGTAATTTTTTTATCAGTAATATCTCCGAGTGCGAAATACACCCCTGATGCCTCAACAAGTCCCACGAGTAACACGAGAATCATTGTAATGATAGCAGAAGGTTCAAATGTCGGCATTCCGAAGTAAAAAGGCTTCGCCATGTGTAACCATGATGCGTCTGTAACATTTGAAAAATCAACCTTCCCCATAAAATAGGCAACGGCTGTCCCACCAATAATTCCCAATAAAATCGCAATCTGACGAATAAACCCTTTTCCAAAACGATACAAGACCAAGATGAAAAGAAGTGTTCCGAACGCTAATGAGATATTTGGAATCGAACCAAAATCAGCACTGCCTTGGCCACCAGCCATGTCATTCATCGCAACAGGGATTAGTGTAATCCCGATAATGGTAACAACAGATCCTGTCACAACAGGAGGGAAGAATCGTACGAGCTTACCAAAGACGGTTGAAATGAGAGCAACGAAAATACCTCCGACAATAATCGAACCGTAAATTGCGGAGACACCATATTCCCCACCAATTGCAATCATCGGTCCAACTGCTGTAAATGTACAACCAAGCATAACGGGTAATCCAATGCCAAAGAATTTATTTTTCCAGACTTGTAAAATCGTTGCGATTCCGCACATTAAAATATCGATTGAAACAAGGTATGTGAGCTGCTCAGCGGTTAGGCCGATTGCGCCGCCTACGATTAACGGTACAACAACGGCCCCGGCATACATAGCTAGAACATGTTGAAAACCAAGTGATGCTGTCTTAAATAGATTCTTATCCATTAACGAGCCACCTCAGCTTCCTGTAAAAAAGTCACTTTTCCACCTTGTAGAGATTGGATTCTAGCAAGAGATTCTACTTTGAAACCTTTATCGCGAAGCAATTTACCGCCTTCTTGGAAGGACTTTTCAATCACAATTCCAATTCCAGCCACATTAGCACCAGCTTGTTGGACGATGTCTACTAATCCCAAAGCTGCCTGGCCATTTGCTAAAAAGTCATCTATGATCAATACATTGTCATGTTCATTGATAAATTTGCTAGATATAGAGATTTCATTCGTTTCATTTTTCGTAAAAGAATGTACGGAAGCAGTAAGCAAATCATTTACAAGAGTAAGTGATTTACGTTTTCTCGCAAATACAACCTTCACACCCAGCTCGAGGGCAGTTGTCATACTTGGGGCAATGCCTGAAGACTCAAGTGTTAATACCTTTGTAATCCCATTGTTTTTGAAAAGGCGAGCAAATTCCTTACCGATTTCCACCATTAATACAGGATCTATTTGATGATTTAAGAACGTATCCACTTTCAAAACCTGATCAGAAAGAACGGTACCTTCATCTAGAATTTTTTGTTGCAGCAGTTGCATGTGAAATTCCTCCTTTGAAGTAAAAAAAGCCTGAACATCATTGCACTTCTCAATAAATGAGTGAGTCAATGACCTTCAGGCTTTTCCTTAGAGGAAATGGAATAAACACCAAATAGGTGCATTCCCATTGCTCACTCATAGTCAGCGCATTTCCGGTGCACTGGTAGAAACTTGCGAGCCATATCCCCGCGATTATATGAGTGAATGCCGATATTCGTATGTTTCAAATTATAGGCGTTCATGGTGGATTTGTAAATGGTTGGAGTTGGAAAGAGGGGTGAAAATTATGTTATTTGGGCGAATTTTGTCGAAAATAGTTGGTAACGTGCAATTGTTGTGGTTGAAGGTGCAATTATCGGGATGAGGGTGCAATTCGTGTGAGTGACGGCGTAATAATCAGCGCGACGGTGCAAGTATGAGATCTCACGGCTCAATTCCCTCCTAACACAACAACAAAAAAAGAAGTAACCAGCAGTTACTTCTTCTTCAACCAGAATTACAGGTCATACCCCTCAACAAAGTCCTTCAGCACATGTACAGATTGCACGCAATCACTCAGCGAAGTCCATTCTGCTGGGTTATGGCTGATTCCGTCTTTGCTTTGAACGAAAATCATTGCGACGGGAAGTTTATGTCCGACAATCATGGAATCATGACCAGCACCGCTTGGTAAATACACAGGCTCAATTCCTTGCGCTTTTACACACTTTTCAAGTCTTTGTTGCATGTCGTCACCTATCGGAACAGGTGATTCGCGCAATGTTTCTTCATAGTGAAGTCCAATTCCATGGGCAACACAAATTGATTTCGCTTTTTCAATTACTAGTTCAACCAGCTTATCCCTGGTTTCCCTCTGAATATCGCGAATATCCACTGATAGCTGGACTTCACCAGGTATGACGTTGACCCCGTTTGGGAGCACATCAATTTTTCCAACTGTCGCAACTGCGGAAGAACTTACCTGCCCGGGAAGGGACTGGACTTCATAAATAAATTGTCCTGCCGCAACCAACGCGTCTCTGCGATCATCCATTGGTGTGTTACCCGCATGACCGGCGTTACCAGAAAACGTCATTTTCAACCAGCATGGTCCGGCTATACCAGTTACAATTCCAACCGGCACACCCTTCTTCTCCAATCGTTTTCCTTGCTCAATATGGATTTCAACAAACGCCTCAAGCTGTGATAAGTCCCTTTTAGAATTGAAAAATTCATCAACAGAAAGTCCGACATCCTCTAATACCTTTGAAAAGGAGTCTCCATTGATATCTGTTTTCGGGAGATACTCCTCCCTTGTTGCCTCTCCAATCATCGACGCACTGCCGCTAAAGCCACCGTTAAAACGGGATCCTTCTTCATCAGAAAAGATGACAACCTCAAACGATCGATCTGGCACGTATCCCGTTTGCTTCCAAGATTCAGCCACTTCAAGTGCCGCAAGCACTCCAAGGGGGCCGTCAAAATGGCCACCATTTGGAACACTATCCACATGTGAACCTGATAATAGTGCAGGTAAATTCTTATTTTTCCCGTCAACGCGACCAAATACATTTCCTGCTCCGTCCGTAGTTACAGTAAGACCAGCCTCTGTCATCCACTGTACTACCAAATCCTTCGCAGCCTTTTCTTCCTTTGAATAGCCGATTCGGTGTGACCCGTGATCTGCTGTTAATCCGATTTCAGATAAAGCTGCTAGTCTGCTCGCAAGTCTTTCCCCACTCACCCCATTCTGATCCAATGAAACATCATAATCTGAAACTAGCTTTTCTAGTAAATGTAGTTTTTCTCTCATTGCTAGACGCGCCCCTTTACCCATTTTTCTATATTCTACCACATACTAGTATCACCAAAGATAGATTTGTTTGTTAAAAAATAGGAACAAATGTTCGTATTTATACTAGTAATCTAGAAAGTTGAATGCTAAAATGGAAGTACAATTACATAAAGCTGGTGGGCGGTTAGCCACTTCCTTGATGAAAGGAGGTGGAAAATTGACGACATATGAGGCAATGTCTATGGCGCTTCAATCTAACTTAGTTGTACTAGGTGTCATTACAATCGTAGTAATGTTGTTCGTTGCAAACAAAAAAAAGTAACCGCCCAGCCTCTACCAAAGGTATTTGGGTGATTACTCTCTTTGTTTACCATTCTAACCATAGGTTAGCCGCTCACTTTGCGGCATGTAATTGTGTGGATCGGGTGTTAGGAGCACCTGATCTTTTTTATTATATCTATATTATAATCAATATAACCAGGTAATTCAACATTGATGAGTATGTCATTTCGTTTGATCTATGAGTAAAATAACCAATGTGGTTCTAATGATGAAACTGTAGAAACCTCAAACCGGTAATTAATCTTTATTTCTAAATAGGTAAACCCACATACTAATATATAGTAAGAACAATAAAAGGAAAAATACAGGTGTAGATAGTTGCTCAGTTACCATTATATCACCTATTAATTATTTCAATTCGGACAAAGAAGGATGGAATAGGGTTAAGAGAATAACGATTATGGGTATCGAAATAATAATAGCCTTTAAAGGGTTTTTAAAATGAATTCTTACCATAGTAAAAAGAATAAAGTTAAAGACCCCAGACCAAAAAAGATTCCAATTATTCTCATATATAAAGAGGCCCTTTTTATAGAATAAATATTCAATAGCAGTAAAATATGCGATCCATATTCCCAAATAAAGATATTGCTTTTTCCCTTTTGGATAGTATCTTAAATATATCATAATCACTATTGGTACAATGATAAATGAAAAAGCGATATCTATGAATGTGTGGTTTAACCAGTCAACGGTTACGGCTTTATATCTCCAAAGCGTATGGTTATAAAATATAAAATTATATAACAAATTACAAATTATAAAGTATTGAATTGTAGGGTAATATGATTTCCAGTTTTGCCAGTCAACAAAAAATCTGGCAAATATAATGTAAACAACTACTACTATTAAAAGATACATTAAGATAACCCTTTCCTTACTTTCCCTTACAGTATACACTTTTGTTTTCCCTGTTAAACCTATAAAAAGCTTACCTGATTAGAGATTGGATAAGGTAGAAGTGTGAATATAGAACACTATAAGGTGCGAGAACAAGAATTGGTCAAAGGCAACCTTGCTAATCTCATTTGGGACAATCCAGTCAATCGCACTCATCACTCATAACTCCCCTGTACCTCTAACGCCTTTTTCAATAATTGCTTCTTCTTTTCTTCATATTGATCACGAAATTCGATAGCTTCCTCCGTAGAATAACCGGATGCCCCAAGCTCAGTCTCGAGCTGTAGATAGATTTCCTCAAAGGCTTCGTCGGTTTCCTTTTCAAGCGTCTTAAATTCATTGTAGTAGGTACCCATAACTTGTAAGGCAGCCATACCCTCACTAGATTCTTCGACAAACTCTTCCTTGGCTCGCGCTAATAATTCGTTTGCTTGCTTTTTTGTTTCCTTTTCCAAGTTTTCAAATTCGATTTTATATTTTTCTTTTATCTCACCCAAAAGGTCGTTTGTTACAGACGCTTCAACTGCAGGCTGCGGTTCATCGGCGGGCATATTCTTCATCATGTCGTGATGCAACTCTCGCTGCCCCAGCTCTGCCACCTGAACAGGTTCCTTCCCTTGATGGACATACCAAAACACGCCAAGCTCAACAATGATTGCGAGAATCAGAAGCTTTTTAATCATTTCCTCACCTCAACATTCATTGTTACCCTTTGTCATATTCCTAATCATGCATTTTCCTAGAAAAACAACCTCTAGTTCCAAACAAGCTCTTGATTACATCCAAGCAAACATTTATTTGAATGCTACACAAGACAACCAGGAATAGATTCATGTCAATCAAATGTTTGAACAAGCCAAAATCAACCGCTCAATCATACGTTTGTTTGAAAAAATAACCCCTTCGTTTAGCTTTCGACTATAACATTTTCTCTCAACTTTTTAATCGCTTGGCGACCCCAGGACTTCACTGAATCAACTGAGACGCCATGCTCCACCGCAATTTCCTTATAGCTTTTATCTTCAATGATTCGTCCTTGAACCCACCTTACTTGATTCTCCGTCAAACCTTGGCAGTACCCTTCAATCAAATCAGTTGGAAAGGCTTCCATAGAATCTGCTAGATTTATAAAAATGTGCTCACCTGATGGTTGGCAATGATTCTCATAACGTGCTTCCTTTTTCAGATGGTCGAGAAGTTTTCCTCGAATGGTCGAGTAGGCAAAAGTGGAAAACTCAACGCCTTTTTTCGGATCAAAGCGGGTCGAAGCCTCCCAAAGTCCAATTAACCCAATCTGGTAAAAATTCTCCTTATCCCCATACAATCGCAACCGTTTTATCACCTGATAAATCATTGGTTTATACTGTTCTGCAAGCTTATCAAAATCCACGTAAAATAGTCCTTTTAAAGAACGCGCTCTTCATGTATTCCGCCGGTAAGACCACTTTACTCGTTAACTGAACATGGGGTCGAAAGGGTAAACTTGACGTACGAGGGGAGTGACGGGGACTCGTATGTAACGTATGAGAGCGACGTACTTCAAGTAACGAAGCAAAAAATAGGGCAGTACTTTGTGTATACCCGCATTTTAATGTTCACAAAATAGACAAACTTACTGTGACTTTTTTCACAGATTTTCGACAATGTTTTCATTATTATAAGGATATAACCTCAAACAAAAACACCGCAGAGAACTACGAATGAACAACGTTGAACGACAGCTTCAGACCACACATAGATGTCTAAGGTTACCTTCCGTACATAGTATATTGTAAGCGTTTTACTTAATTTCCTCCGTTTTACTCGCTTTGCCCAACCTACTATTAAACAACCATGAATCGACATAAACAATTAAATGAGTCTAAGTAAGGTGACATCCTGGTGTTGCCTCTTCTCAAAGTTTTATATGTCAGAATATTCATTACATACTATTTCTAACATGGTAAACTGGTATATAGAATAAACCTATAAAAAGGGGAGGTTTTAGTATGGAACAAATTTTTATAATTGATGGAGCGCGTACTCCATTTACTAGCTTTGGAGGTTCATTTTCGGGGACAGGGGCAACCGAGTTAGGGCGTGTTACTGCAGTGGAGACAATGAAACGCTCCAATGTGGACCCGAACCAAATCGATCATGTCATTTACGGTAATGTGATTCATACGGAAAAAAATGCGTCCTATCTGGCTCGACATATCGCTCTACATAGTGGAATTCCGCAGGAGGTTCCTGCATTCATGGTCAATCGCCTATGCGGATCTGGTTTGCAGTCCGTTGTGTCAGCAGCCCAACATATACTTGTCGGAGATGCGAGTGTTGTGCTTGCAGGGGGAACAGAGAATATGTCCCAATCTCCTTACTCGAATTTTGCCCAGAGATTTGGTGGTTCGAAGATGGGAACTCTTCAATTTGAAGACATGCTACTAACCACACTCACAGACCAATACACAGGCAAAGGAATGGGCATGACAGCGGAAAAACTAGCCGAAAAGTATGCCATTACCCGAGAAGAGCAGGACAAATTTGCAATCGAGTCCAACCAACGGGCAGCAAACGCATCAGAGAACGGAACCTTTGCTGAAGAAATTGTGGCTATTGAGGTGAAAACAAGAAAGGGTAGTATTTTTGTAGAAAAGGATGAACATATCAAGCCAAATGCCAATCTGGAATCGATGGGCAAGCTGCGTCCTTCATTCAGAGCGGATGGAACGGTTACTGCCGCAAATGCATCTGGAATCAATGATGGGGCAGCTTCTGTCATCGTTACAGGAGAAAAGTCCGTTCGTGAAAATGGATTGAAGCCTTTAGCCAAGGTAATCTCGTGGGGTGTAGCAGGGGTAGATCCTACCATTATGGGAATCGGCCCAGTTCCAGCGATTAAAAAGGCATTAGAACGAGCTAAGCTTACTTTGGCGGATATGGATTTAGTTGAGGTGAATGAGGCCTTTGCAGCGCAATATCTTGCAGTAGAAAAAGAGCTTGGTCTTGATCGTGAGAAAACAAACGTTAACGGTGGCGCAGTGGCACTTGGTCATCCAGTCGGCGCAAGTGGCACAAGAATCTTACTCTCTGCAGCCTACGAACTTCGACGCAGGAATAAAAGATATGCTGTGGTTAGCCTTTGTATTGGTGGCGGGCAGGGCATTGCCATGGTGATTGAGAATAATAGTTTTTGAGGTAAGGTGAAAAGAGGCCTTCAGAGGAATTCTGAAGGCCAAATTATGTAGGGATTCAAGGTTCTACTCCGCCCCAACACCCGCATCATTTTTAAACAAATAATCATTCAACGCAAGTTGCAAAGTTCCTTTAGAATCAGCAATATCAGCAAAATTAATATTCAGGGCAATTATCTTTTTCGCGATTTCAGCACGGATTCCAGTGAGGACGGTTTGGCAGCCCATCATTTTGATGCCTTCAATCAATTTCATAAAGCGATAAATCACTCCATCCTCAACCACAGCCACGCCAGAAAGGTCCATAATCAGCGTACGAATATGTTCCTTTTCAATACTTGAGAGAATTTTATCCTCAATTGTCACAACCCGGCGTTGGTCAATCGCACCAATCAATGGAATAATGTGAGTGTCCTGATTAATTGGGATGATTGGAACAGACAGGTTCTCAACAAGCTGTCGTTGAGACTCTAACAGTTCGTCCTTGTATCTTGAATAACTGATGAAAAAATGCGTGAAGAAATGATCAATGAGTGCATTCACCTTTTTTTCAAGAGCGTAGAACTCGTCTCGACCGGATTCTTTATTTAATAACAGTTCGTAATTATACAGGAAGTCCCAAAGTGTACGGCGAATAGCTTGAATCCACTCAAGCTTAAAGGCTACTGTGAGAGAATTTTTTGCCCAAGCTACGCCTTCTTTCTTAGCTAAGGTAATCAGTTCATGATCTCTTTCTTCAACCACATAGAGAATGAGTTTATGAGCATTATCGAGGAGATTGATATTTCCGACAGTATGAATCTCTTGTATTTTGTCTTTTACATTGATCGCTTCTTCCAGTAATTTCTCTTCGAAGTAATCCTTATTCTCAAGTAAAAACTCTTTAATTGAATGGGTATCTTTGTAGTCTACATTCAATTTTCGTACACCTCGATTATTTGGTTTGTGTTGTTTCGGTAGTTTGATTGTAAATGTTGTTCCGACATTCACTTCGCTGTCAACGGAAATATCTCCACCTTGCTGATAGACAACAGAGAATACCTGTGCTAGCCCCATTCCAGTACCAGCATCCTTCGTTGTAAAAAAGGGTGTTCCTAATAGCCTCATTTTTTCCTGTGGGATCCCAACACCCGAATCTTCAATTGTAACTACCACATCCTTGTCGCTTGATCGATGTGTAATCGTAATTTTTCCTTTACCATCAATGGACTCAATCGAATTTTTTATCAGGTTAAAAAATGCCTTTTTAAACTGATTTTTCTTACCCACAATGGTTGCATCCGTATTCTTAAAATCTGTAACAAGCTCAATATCGTATAATTTGTCTAGAAAAAGATTGAGGATGGACTCCAATTCTGCGGCAATATGTATCACTTGTACCTCTTCATCCTCTAAATCAGGCTTTGATACTTGAAGTAGATTGTTCAAGGTCACAAGTGCGTGATCTAATTCGCTTTGCGCAATGTCAAGGTAACTATGCTCCTTTTCTTGTTGAAGCAACTGCAAAAAACCTTTCACAGCCGTTAACGGGTTTCGTACCTCATGAGCAATCCCTGCTGCAATTTGCCCGACGCTTGCAAGTTGGTTGATATGCGTATCCCTCCTCTGATCCTCATTTTTTATCACATCTGAAACCATAAGGAGTCCCCCATTCAAAACAATAATATAAAATTTGAATCTTTTGACTTATAACATGGAAATTTTACCGGAAAAACCTTACCCGGTACACCCAAAACAATTGGAAAACCATGTAAAACAGAAAAAATACTACAAAGGTCGTATAAAAAATAGTTCTTTTGAGCGGAGTGGGTCAGGGGTGGGACAGGGGGACAGGTACCGTGACCCAGCTAAGATTTGGGTCAAGGGGACAGGTACCTTGTCCCAACTGCAAGATTTATTTTTAAAAATGATCTAATCTAACATAGATATGAATGAATAGACCGTATTAGCTGGGTATAGTCCATTAGCAGAATAGTGATTTCCAGAGAGAAAAAAGGAATACTCTTCACCAAGCTAGTGGTTAGGCCTAGTCGTTGATGGATGCAGAGAGAAGTATAATTGAAAAATTTTCTCGTATATTTGAAGAGAGACTGAAAAACCAAGCATGGGTCAGGGGGACAGGTCCCTTGTCCCAAAAGACGAGAAAACGTGGGAAAGTTCCTCGTCCCATAATGACCAGAAACCAAGTAAAGGCGGGGGATGATGGTGAGGCATGCAATCATAACAGCGGGATCAAAGGGTTTAGGTAGGAAAGTGACAGAGGAATTGCTGAAAATGGGCTGCACCGTGACGGTGAATTACAGGAGCGACGAGGCACGCATTGAAGAGTTGAAAAAGGAATGGCGGCCATACTTAGAATGTTTGCAGTTTGTCCAAGGTGATATTACGAAAAAAGGAGATATCACAAATATTGTTACCCGCGCAATGGATCGATTCGGCCGGATTGACTACCTCATTAACAATGCTGGACCGTATATTTTTGAACGGAAAAAACTTGTTGAGTACGAAGAGCATGAGTGGAAAGAGATGATTGATGGCAATTTGAGTGCTGTCTTTCATTTTCTTAAACTCACCATTCCAATCATGCGGAAGCAACACTTTGGTAGAGTCATCACCTATGGCTTTCAAGATGCTGAAACAACACCTGGTTGGAAATACCGCGCAGCCTTTAGTGCCGCAAAGGTTGGCCTCGTCTCTCTCACAAAATCGGTAGCCCTTGAGGAAGCAGAACATGGTATCACCGCAAATATGGTCTGCCCGGGTGACATCACAGGTGATATGAAAGAAGCAGGAATTACCACAGCACGTGCCATCCACGATTTCAAAACCCCAATCGGTCGCCCAGGTACCGGTGAAGACATTGCTAGAATCATCGCCTTTCTCTGTGAAGATAACTCAGACTTTATAACAGGTAGCGTCATATCAGCTTCAGGTGGTGTGAACGTGGTTAGTGGGACACGGGGACAGGTACCGTGACCCACAACCCGCACGAAAATGGGTCAGGGAACCTGTCCCTCTGACCCATTTTGTGTTGGAATAAATTTCAATTTATGCTAGATTATAAATGACGGAATATTGTTACTTTTTAAGGGGTAGGTTATGAGAAATGTAGAGGCTCGAGTAAGAGATGTTGTAACGATTGTGTTTCTTGTTGCCGTTTTTGTGGGCATTACGATATATGTTCCGGATGTACCAGAAACTGAAAGTACCCTGAAAACATGGGACGAGTACAAGCTTGTTCTGCAAGACACGATTTCTGACTCGTGGAAAAATCAAAGCTTAGGAACGTTAGATAATGGGGAATTGATAGAAACTGTAGCGGTAGAGCATTTTACAAGAAGTGGCAAAGTTGTCATCACAGCTTTTTTACTAGCTTTGGTAGTAGGTGTTTGGAAGGGCATCTTTGATTTTCGAAAAAGGAAACCATATCAAAAGATAATAGGAGAGGGGCTAACGGGATTTCTTTCGTCATTGCCCGACTTCTTTGTTTTTCTATGCCTTCAATGGCTGATTCTTTTTTACATCCCTTTCATATCCTGGTTTGGTCACGATGATTGGTATAGCTTTCTGCTTCCTTCCTTTTTGGTGGCATTATATCCCCTTTTGTATGTTGCAAAGGTGACAAAGTCCGCACTTGACGAGGAGAGCGAGCAGTTATTTGTGGTTGTAGCAAAATCAAAGGGACTTATCGAAAAAATCGTGACATACAAGCATATCCTACGGACCAGTCTGGTGCAGATTAGTTCTCATATACCGTCAATGATGGTCTATGTGTTATCAAACCTGTTGCTTGTCGAATGGTTGACGGAGTACAAAGGTGCGGCGTATCGACTTTTTAAACTGATGGATCAAAAGAATGCGATGGAAAAATTAACAGGAATGAACACGGAGAGAGTGTTAGAAACTGGGTTAATCCTAGAATTGAGTGTGGGCTTTATGTTGCTTTACTTCGTATCCATCCTCATCAGTAAGCTTTTACTCCGTGTGGTGTCACCTTTATACACAACTGCAAATCTACTAAAAGATGTAACACGTCAGACGATTCTATTTATCATAGCGTCAGTTGGTGTCTCGTTCTTTTTGTTATATATCATCTAGGAGCAATGGGAGGTGAAACATTATGAGGAATTGGTACTTACGCATAGGACTCTTATTAACTCTTATTCTTCTTACTGTGATGATAGTGGGTCCAAATCTACCACTCGTTGATGAAGAGCTGACACCAGAACGGTTGCGTTTTTTCGAAGGAGGAGGTTTTGAAAAGGCGCCATTCCCACCATCATCACAAGATCCACTTGGTACGGACGCAGATGGGATTGATATTCTTTCCGTTTTGATTCATGGGCTTGATGATACAGTAGAGACCATCTTACTTATCACTACATTTACCTTTTTGATTGCAATTCCGTTGGCTTTTTTAGCAAGCAATCAACGGGGACTAGCAGATTGGATCATTCAAGCGCTCAGCTATTTGTTTTCAAGTATTCCCCCTATTTTAGCGGTAGTGCTTTTAGTTTCAACACCATATGTGGAACAATCCCCCGCGCGGAAAGAGCTAATGATTATAGTGATTGCAATAGTTGGGGTAGGTCGGATTGGAGTACTTTTTCAACAGCAAATCATCCAACTAGCGCAAAAAGAATATATGCACGCTGGACTCATTCAAGGAAATAATCCGTTTCAAATGTATGTAAGACATTATCTGCCGAATCTATGGGCAGGGTTCGTATCGAACTTTTTCTTAGAAGCAAGCCGTGTCACTTTATTAATCGGACAACTTGGCTTGTTCTCCTACTTTTTCAACCAGAAGCTTGTGATTAAAGATGTTGGCGATTATGAATGGCAAAGCACAGATTTTGATTGGTTGTCTTTTTTAGCAAGTGGACGCACTGAAATCCTTCATGCCTTCTGGATACCACTGTTCCCGGCGCTAGCGATTACAATCTTAATGATCACGTTTCAGTACATTGGGGAAGGGCTACGGATCCAATTTCACACGAAAAGTGCAAAGCAAGAAAATAGATTGTTCCGCTCACTTCAACTTTTTATAGAGGGAGTTTGGTTTGACCGATTTCGGACACCGCTAATTAAATTTGTAAAAAATCCAATGGTTGTGAGCCTTGTTTGTCTTGCGATTTTGATAAGTAGTTCATTGACAAACCCCGGTAAAATAACCCCGGTATATACGGCTGCAAGCGGGACAAATGGGTGGATTGATAAGGAAAGACAGCTAGAAAATGTGACCGCGTTTGCGAATCTATATGGCTATGTTCGGTTTTTTCATCCTAGTGATGAGGTGACTGAGATTGATTGGAACCAGCTCGCACTCTATGGAATGGGAAAAATAATAGATTCAAAAAATGATAGCGAGTTGAAGGAAGCATTAGAAGAACTTTTTCTTCCACTGGCTCCAACAGTTAAGCTATATTTTACAGATGAAAAAATTGAACCATACGTACCTGACTACGATAGGCTTCAAAATCCTGCGTATGAGATGGTTTTTTGGCAGCATACCGGATTGAAAATAAAAGAAAACTTATCCTTTTTACCTCTATTAACAGAGGCTGAACAGCAGGATAAAATGTTAATACCGTCGTTGAGCACAGTGTATAAAAGTAATCGCGTTTACTATTCGTATGCAAGAGGCGCAGTCTCAATAAGGGCTCGATCACAGTTTGATCAATTTCCAAAAGAAACAGACGTAATTGAAGAACCGCTAAATAAAGGGTTAAAAGTACAACTGCCAATTGCTTTGCCCGCATACCAAGGGAGTACAAAGTTCGGTGGGGAAAATAAAGAATTCAGAGTGCTGCAAAATCAACTGAAGAAAATAGATGTCTTTTCAGCTGATACAACTGATGAGAACGTCCAGCTCACGAACGCAGTAATTCTATGGAACATTGTGAAATACTTTTATCCACATTTTGATATTGTAGATGTTGATATGAATCAGCAGCTTACATATGCGGTAACGGAATTGTTACACCCTACCCATTTCGGGAATTATGAGGATTTTAAGATTGTCCTTGAAAAAATGCTGACTCCACTACAGGATGGCCATTTCAGTATTAGAGACAAACAAAGTCATGTAGGAAGATATTTGCCATTTTGGGCTGACATATTTGATGGCGAGGTAGTTGTTACTGCGGTAAGTGAGGATTCTCCTTTTAAAATAGGTGATGTAATACTCGAACGCTCGGGTGAATCAGCTATTGATTATATCAATCAACTAGCGAAACGTCAGTCAGGCACAAAGCAATTTAAGGAATTTAATTCGCTGAAACGGTTTGTCCGTGATTTAAATGGACGTGGGGAGGAAGTATTCACCATTCTGCGGGATGGGAAGGAGATTGAGGTAAAAGCTGCATATAGTCTACCAAAGATGGTTGACCGCTTTAATCGCCCAGGTTCGGTAGGATACAAGCATATAGGAAACGATATCTATTACCTAAATATCGATTATCTAGACGAAGACCAAGTGGAGACTGCACTTGAGGAACTTCAAGATGCAAAGGGAATCATCTTTGATTTGAGGGGTTATCCTGGCTCCGGTCTTTCAGAAATTCTTCATAGATTATCGGACGATGTCATGTATGACATGTATATCAATGTCCCACAAGTAGTGAAACCAAATCAGCTACCTAGCTTTGAGGTAAACCAGTATAAATTCCTCCCAAAGCAGGGAACCCTTGAGAGTCGCAATGTCGCGTTAATTGATGCAAGCTGTATTAGTGCATGTGAAAACTATGCCGAAGTTTTTAAGGGGAATCAGTTAGCAACCATTATTGGAGAACCGACAGCTGGAACAAACGGTGCGATCAATCTCATCAAATTACCAGGAAACATGGGAGCATGGTTCACAGGCATGCAGGCTCTAAACGTAGACGGCTCCCAGCACCATACCATCGGCGTTCACCCACATATAAAAGTAGAAAGAACACGCGAAGCAGCAATCGAAGGCAGAGACGAACTACTCGAATTTGCAATTGAATACTTAGTTGGGTCACGGGGACAGGTTCCGTGACCCACTCTTTCGAGCATCGTGGGTCAGGGAACCTGTCCCTCTGTCCCAAAGGTTCCCTTGCCGAATTCAAACTTTATTAACCAGCTCTATTATCCGGGGAAATGGTAGGTAGTAGATGCTATGTAAGAGGTACTATTTTCCTCATTTTGGTATCGATAGAAATAAGAAAAAACTTGTTGACGCTTTCATAGACGTGATATATAATTTAGTCAAATCAAATAATAAACATAGACATGTGACTGGTAAAGCAGGCAGGATCTAGAATGACGAATGGGGATACATTTGTCGTTTTGGGTCCTTTTTTTGTTGCCTTTTTTCAAAACTACCAATTGCTTCTATGTATAAAGGAGAATAGATATGGACTACAAACACATCGCAGCTGAAGTTCTAAGTAATGTAGGCGGCAAAGAAAACGTTTCCCATTTTGAGCATTGTTCCACACGTTTACGATTTTCATTACACGACGATAGCAAAGCCAAAGTGGAAAAACTACAGCAAATCCCTGGCGTTTTAGCAGTGAAAATGACGGCTCAATGCCAAGTGGTTATCGGAAACAATGTAGTCGAGGTGTATGATGAAGTTCTGGATTTAATGGGAGGAACTACAGCAACTGATAATGGATCGGCTACGAAACCTAAAAAGAAGCAAAAGCTAGGTAGCGTGTTACTTGATTTCCTAGTAGGAGTATTCCAACCATTAATACCAGCGATTGCCGGAGGAGGAGTATTAAAGTCTCTATTATTACTACTCGCTGTAATGGGTGTGATGGACAAGGAAACCCAAACGTATCAAATTTTAACGATGATTGGGGATGCGCCTTTATACTTCCTTCCACTATTAGTGGCAATTACGACTGCGAATAAATTAAAAGTAAATTCTTTAGTTGCTCTTGCGGCTGTAAGCGCATTATTGCTTCCGAATATGACAACGATGCTTAGTGAAGGCGCAGAGCTATTTGGTTTCGGGCTACAAAATATTGCGTATGCCTATCAGGTATTCCCAGCAATATTAACCGTACTTTTATATGCACAGCTTGAAAAACTCTTTACGAAAATTTCACCAAAAGCCATACGTATTTTCTTTGTACCAATGATGGCTTTAGTCATTACAGTTCCCGTTTCTTTACTTGTGTTAGGACCACTAGGCTATAACCTTGGTGAAGGTTTTGCAGGAATCATTTTAACGATGTTTGATTATGTAGGCTGGATTGCAGTGGCGATCTTAGCAGCAGTTCTTCCATTTATGGTGGCAACGGGAATGCACAAGGCGATGCTACCTTATGCGATTTCTACTTATACAACAATGGGGAAAGAGATTCTTTACTTACCGGCATCCCTCGCACATAACATTGCCGAAAGTGGTGCGTGTTTTGCGGTTGCATTTCGAACAAAGGACAAGGCTTTAAAGGCTACAGCCATTTCTGCTGGTATTTCAGCCCTTTTTGGAATTACAGAGCCTGCGTTGTACGGGATTACCCTCCAAAATAAGAAGGTATTAACGAGTGTTATCATCGGATCATTTGTTGGTGGAGCGTTTATTGGTCTTGTCGGACTTGAGGGTTATGTTCTAGTAGGCCCTGGTCTAGCGAGTATGTCAATGTTTATTTCCGAAACGCTACCAAAAAATATCCTATTTGCTAGTGTAGGATTTGTCATTTCGTTTGTTGTTTCGTTCGTGGTTGCGTTTATCCTTGTGAAAGATAAACAAAAACAAGATGAAACACAAGAGTTTATTAACACGCTAGATTCAGAAAGCCAATTCAAAAGCCCAATCGTAGGACAACAAATTCCATTATCTGAAGTGAAAGATGCAGTTTTCTCTTCTAAGGTGATGGGAGAAGGAATTGCCGTTATTCCATCAAAAGGTGAGCTGTATGCTCCAGTTGACGGCAGGATTGGAATGATTTTTGATACGAATCATGCACTTGGCATGGAAACAACGAATGGTGCTGAAATATTGTTCCACGTTGGTCTAGATACTGTTCAACTAGAAGGAAAATATTTTGAACCTCAAGTAAAAGTTGGCGATCAAGTAAAGGCTGGAGATCTATTATTGACGTTTGATGTTGAGAAGATTGTGGAAGAAGGGTATGACCCAGTTACAGTTGCGGTCGTTACGAATAAAGAAAAATATACAATAAAAGTTACAGACCAAAAGTCACATGTTGATAATAGAGACACGTTAATGGTTGTAACTGCGATAGGAGAGTAAACTTATGACAAAAACAGGATTTCCAAAGAATTTTTTATGGGGCGGCGCTATAGCCGCCAATCAGGTAGAAGGCGCATGGAATGTTGACGGGAAGGGTCTATCGGTTGCAGATATGGCAACATATAAAGCTAACGTAAGTGTAGAAGATTACGACGCTCATGTTGGTATTACTTCTGAAGCAGTTGAAAGAGCTAGAAAGGATCTTAGTGATAAATTTTATCCGAAGCGTCGCGGGATTGACTTTTATCACCGTTACAAAGAAGATCTTGCGCTATTTGCAGAAATGGGCTTTAAGGTGCTACGCGTATCGATTGCCTGGAGTCGTATTTTCCCAACTGGTGAGGAACTAGAGCCGAATGAAAAAGGGTTACAGTTCTATGAGAATTTATTTACAGAGATGAAGCGTTTAGGCATTGAACCAATTGTAACGCTATCACATTATGAAATGCCACTAGAATTAAGCTTAAAGTATAATGGATGGGTCGAAAGAAAGGTAATTGATGATTTCGTACGATTCAGTAATGTTTGCTTCCATCGCTATAAGGATTTAGTAAAATATTGGCTAACATTTAACGAGATTGATAGTATTAATCGTCATCCGTTTACAACTGCTGGTATCATCCCTGATCGATGTCCGGAAGGGAAAGAAGATGAAGTGGTTTATCAAGCATTACACCACCAATTTGTAGCTTCTGCTATGGTTACAGCGGATTGTCATCGAATTATCGAGGGTAGTCAGGTAGGTTGTATGTTAACAAAGCTTACGACGTATCCGAATACGTGCCATCCGAAAGATGTAGAGTTAACGCTTAAGAAGAATCTTCAAAACTATTTTTATGCTGATGTACAGGTTTTTGGAGAATATCCTGTTATGATAGAAAGAATGTTTGAGCGTAACAATATCCATATTAAAATGGAGCCAGGTGATAGAGAGATTCTAAAGGCTCATACGGTTGATTTTATCTCATTCAGCTACTATATGTCATTAACCGAGTCGGCCCAGGAAGGTATGGAAAAAGCTGCTGGAAATACGATTATGGGTGTGAAAAATCCATATTTACCTTCCACAGATTGGGGTTGGCAAATTGACCCGGTTGGGCTTAAAATATCGTTAATTGAATTGTATGACCGTTACAAAAAGCCTCTAATCATCGTTGAGAATGGAATGGGAGCGGTCGATAAGGTAGAAGAAGATGGATCAATCCACGATGACTACAGAATCAGCTACTTTAAAGAGCATTTTAAACAAATGAAAGAAGCTGTGGAAGAAGGGGTTGACCTGTTTGGTTATACTAGTTGGGGTCCAATTGATATAATCAGTGCTGGTACATCTCAAATGTCTAAACGCTATGGCTTTATCTATGTCGACCAGGATGATGAAGGAAATGGTACATTAGATCGCAGTCGTAAGGATTCGTTTTATTGGTATAAGAAGGTAATAGAAAGTAACGGGGAAGACTTAGACTAAGCAGCTTTACTTTCAGCTAGAAAGGTGATTACAGTGAATAAGGTAAAAAAAATCCTCAATACTAGCGTTGTATTGGTTGAGAATGAAGATAAACAAGAATTTATTCTACTTGGTAAAGGGATTGGTTTTGGACAAAAGGTCGGAAACATCATAGAGGAACATAAAGCCGATCAGACGTTTATGCCAATTGAGAATACAAAGGCAAAAGAATTCTTAGGTTTGTTGGGTTCTATTCAACCAGTATATATAGAAATAACACAGAAAATTGTCAACGAGGCTGAAGCGAGACTTAATACGAAGCTTAATTCAGGTATCTTTTTCACCTTAATGGACCATTTAAGTTTTGCTGTGGAAAGATGTAAGAAAAATATCAATATCACGAACCGCGTATTCTGGGAAATAAAAAGTTATTATCCAGATGAATTTAAGGTCGGTATGTTCGCTGTGGAGTTAATGAACCAAGAGTTTAACATTGAATTGCCAAAAGAAGAAGCAGCAAATGTTGCGTTTCACTTAATTAACGCGCAAGGCGGCGGAAAAGAAACAAAAGATGGCATGAAGCATGCGAAAATGATCGGAAGTATTGTAAACCTAATCCGTTACTCGTTAAATATAAATATGGATAAGGAAAATATTCATTATAGTCGCTTTATAACCCATGTGAAATTTTTTGTAGAGCGGTTCTTTGAAGATAAAATGCTCGACCAGGACGATATTCTGTTCGAGCAAATTGCAAACCTCTATCCAGATGCGATGGATGGTGCTTTCAAAGTCAAAGAATATATTAAACAAGTCTATGGCAAAAGCATTCCCAATGACGAGATTACCTATCTAGCCGTTCATATTCATCGATTAGTATCATATAACGAGCTAAATTAAAAGAAGCCACTTACTCCGCGAGAGAGTAAGTGGCTTTTATATTGGGACACAGGTGGGACACAGGGATGGTGGGACACAGGGACAGGTTCTTTGTCCCAGGAAAAAAATGGTGGGTCAAGGAACCTGTCCCCCTGACCCACATCATATTTATATTTTCTCCAATGTTTCCATTGCCTCGATTACGTCTTGTTCATGGAAAGTGCCAATTAATTGTAATGTTTCTTCCGGTTTCACAGCGTGAGAGGCAACTATCTTACGTTTTTGATTTAGATCACTTGTAATCTTCAAGTCTTCGAACCTCACTGGAAACCCTAGTCCTTCATAAAAAGGAATTAGGCGCTTTACTTCATCTATTTGATCTTCGAGAATAAGCTGGACCAAAATCCCATATGCAACCTTTTGGCCATGAAGAATGCTGTGAGTTTCATCAACGAAGCTTAAGCCATTGTGTATTGCATGGGCTCCTGACATTCTGCCGTAATGCCCACCGTATCCACCTACAGTCCCGGCCAAAGGAATGACTGCTTCAACTACTTTGATAAAGGAGGATGATATTGTATTTGTTTTCTTACTTTCAATTGCTGTATTACTTTCTTCTAACAGTATATCTCTAATGTATGAAGCATGGTCTAGCCCTACTTTAACCATAATGGAAAGATCATCGTTCTTGCTGTTTCGAATGATTGCCTCTGCTTCATACCACTTTGCGAGTGAATCACCAATTCCACTTTTAAAATATTCAATAGGGGAGGAAAGTAGAAACACAGGGTCGACCAATGTAAGGTGAATGGTTCGGTTGTGGTAGTCTACTCGAACAAATGCCCCATTGTCGTCATAAATTACACTTAAGGGAGTTACCGCTGCGCAAGTTCCGGCAACAGTTGGAATGGTAATAATATCAATGCCCAACTCGTCTGCCACTGATTTAGCAGTATCAAGAATAACTCCTCCACCAATCCCAATAATAACATCAGCCTGACTCGCGAATTGAGAAATGTTTCTGATAGATTCATCTGAACTATATCCATCGTGTTGGTAGATCTCTACATGAGGTGGTAAGCTCGTATAGCCTGTAAAGGCCTCATAGGATTTAAATCCGGTCACTACTACCGGGGAATGAAATCCCTTTATAAAATCAGGAAGATCCTTGAGAATTCCCTCTCTACAAATATACTGATTTGGTCCACTTCTTACAATTTCCTCTGGTCGTATCATAACTAACAAACCCCTTTCACAAATGATAGAAATAAAAAAGACCTAAATTTAGCAGCACTAAACACGCAACTAAATCTAGGTCTTGCCTGCATAACCAGTAACACGCCTAAAAAAAGAACTATTAATTAATACTATAGCAATATTCAGTAAATAGATAAATAGTTTTTTGGGACAGGGGGACAGGTTCCCTGTCCCTGTGGGTCAACGAACCTGTCCCTCTGTCCCATTCATGCTATTGTTCTCGCGTAATGATAACTCCATCCACATTATTCCCCGAGATTTCATATTGAGAAAAGATTGGTTCTACGATTTCCAGAGATTCAGACACGGGATGGTATGAGATAAAATATTCTTTCTCGTCAAACGTTGTCTGCAAGGTTTTTTCCTTTTTAAGATAGTCAATGTATTCCTCCAACACAAAGTCCTTTTCCTTCATAAGCGCACTATGAGGCAACCCGACATAGCGAAAGTGCCATGGCTCATATTCAATACCGGTGATATCTGTTTTGTCCTTTGGATACCGGAGAATGAACCCGTATTTCCATGCGTTTTCTGCCATCCATTTCCCTTCAGGTGCATCTTCCATTTTCATCAAGGTAGAACCTACATCGATTGATAACCCCATATTATGTTCACTATATCCCGGTGCTAATGCGTATGCAGTTCCCATCTCCTTGTAGAGTTTTGCTTGCTCTTCAAAGTTCCGAAACCCACTGTTGACTGAGAAGTTAACCAGCCCATCCTGTTTCGCCGCCTCAATCATCTTTAAAAATGCCAGTGCAGCCTCGTTTGATAGAGAGATAGAATCAATGCTTGACCCGAACTGGACTTTCAATTCCTCTATTGAAGATAATGGAATAATATCATCTTTAATACTATTTTCTTTAATAGGAAAGGTACTGTTAACTAACAGCAAGTCTCCTTGGAAGGTTTGATCCTTGTTAAGAGTGATAGTTGCGATTTTCTTTAATGGTGGCTCTCTATGAACCAGATCAGAAACACTTTTGCTTCCAGCCTGTGTTCCTTCATTTTGCAGGAATGACGGAACATAGACAAAAGCAACAACAATAATCAAACTCAAGACTACTAGAAATATCCACTTTTTCATCCGTTGCACTATTTTTTTCCTCCTAGTAATATCCGTACTTCTCAACTTCTAACTAGTATAATAGCACATTTGAGTGTGGGTCAGGGAACCTGTCCCTGTGACCCACAACATGCCTGGGTCAGGGAACCTGTCCCCGTGACCCACCACATCCAGACTGGGTCAGAGAGCCTGTCCCTGTGACCCACCACATGCCTGGGTCAGGGAACCTGTCCCCGTGACCCACCACATCCAGTCTGGGTCAGAGAACCTGTCCCCCTGTCCCACCACCAGACCCATCCCCAAACCCAACCTTTGGCTCAGTTTATAGGCTCTCTTGCCCATTTCATTTGGTAGGAGATAGGATATACTATTAAAAGTGTAAGATAATTGGGAAAATTTTGAGGGGGACCAGTATGAAGTATAATGTTAGTGAGTTAGCTACTCTTCTTAATGTTTCTACAAACACGATTAGAAGATATGAAAAGTTGGGCTATATTACACCAGAGAGATCTCGAAATAACTACCGATATTATAGTGAGCCTGATATCACAAAGTTTATGAATGTAAAGTTATTACGTAAGTATGGGTTTACCCATGAAGAAATAGGAGGTATGCAGAGTAGTGAAATGGCAGGTATCATTTCTGCATTCGAGAAGAGAATGGAAACCATTGAAATGCAGATTACCTATTTATCGAATTTAAGACATAGAGTCAAAGATGATCTAGTTTTAATGAAAAAAGCGGATGCCTCTAACCAAACATGTTATATAAGAGATTGTGTTGCATTATCCTATGTAATCTATCAAAGCGGGGAAACAATTTTAAAAGAACCTGAAAGACTCATGACCGTACAAGACTATTTATATAATTCCCCCGAAGTACAGCGGGTTTACCTAATCAGAAAAGAAGACGTAGATCAAGACCAAGTCGTTCTGAATGCCGGTTGGGCAGTGAAAATGGTAGATGTAGAGAGATTCAATCTAACAGATAATGAATATACGGAAAGATACGATAAACGTAAGTCTCTCATGAGTGTTGTGAAACTTCCGGTACATATGGAAAACAAGTCACTGGACTTAAAAGAGTCTATGCTAAAAAAGCCATTCCAATATATGCAGGAGCATAACTTACAGATGGCTGGTGACATTATTGGAGTTGTCATTGCCAATGTGGTAGAAGAAGACCAGGACATGCAATATATATTAGTTGGTATACCCATCAAATAAGTGTAAACGCTTTATTGACTCTGACACCGTGTCAACCTTTACAATAACAAATGTAGAGGTGCATAAAATTGGTGAAAGGAGGAACATAAAAGCGAAAGCATATATTTGCTCTCTGCGAGAATTTCGTTATGTGAGAGGAGTGGGGGAATACAAATGAAGTCAAAGAAAGCTATTAATCTAGTACTGGCATTTATGATGCTATTCACCGTCGTAACTAGCAATTTTGGTGGAACAACAGCATATGCCAATGACACTTCCAACAACCGAAACATTGAGATATGGGATTTTGGAGGAGTTCAAACTTCAGGGGACTTATACAAGAATCATATTACAGCAGAAATTCTTGATAGTAAAACGACTATTAAATCTGGTACATTTGAAACAACTGCATTTGGAGATTTAACAATAGGTAATCCGAATGCAAATGATCGTTCTTACTACTACGGGCCAGATGGTACGACCCCAGGTATAAATTCTTCAGGTACATGGGGAAACCAGAAACATAGCTATGAGGACGGATATAATTCAGACGGAGTTTATTACGCAAATGGCACGGGAGGTCCCATGAGAAGATTTTTGACACTAGATCATGTAGCAGCGGGAGATAAAATTAGCGTGTACGGTGGAACCAGCAATGGAGATGAAGAACTTCACTTCGTTCACGCGGCAGTAAGTGTTGACGGTAAAAATGTAACCGTTACACCGGATACGTCAGAAGTTCAAGATAGTACAGCTCCTTTTACGACAACAGCACAAAAGGTTGATTTTGTCGCACAATACTCTGGATCCTATCAAATTTATGTGAGTGCTAATTCAGGTGGAAAGCCTTGGATTCATCGAGTAGTCAGAACGCCTGGAGTGAAGGTAAGTGGTACTGTGAATTTGAACGGCAGTGATATTTCACCAGGTTATGCCCTTCAGTTGACCAATCAGACGAATGGAGATATAACAACTGTTGGTGTTAATGCGGACAATAGCTTTGATGCAGTTCTTGCAACGGATTATGATTATATTGCAACGATTAAGGATGTGGCAAGCTATCGAATTTCCGACGAAACAAAGGTTATCAGCACATCAACCTCTGACATTTCTGCAGGGAAACACGTTAGCTTAGATGTGATAGCGAATAAGCTTGTTAATGTTAGCGGTGCTATCAAAGGTTTTGACAACGATTACAACGTTAAGAATCTACAGATGACATTTACTCCTCCAGAGGGAAGCCTCGCCTCAGCAGTTACAGCTACAGTAGATACAGACACCTTGACATATCATGCTGATGTTCAGGATGGCATACAGTATACAGCCGTTATTTCTGGTGTAAACGATTATGAAATCGCAGAAGGCGGCAGCGTACAACTAAGTACGGACACGGTGCAGGATATTACGGTTGCGAAAAAACCGGTACATACTGCAAAAGGTGTATTCCAAGGATTATCATCAACCGCAGAAATTTCAAGTATTACTTTTACAAATGTTGATGATGGCTATATGTATACCGGAAAAATTTCAAACGGAGGATATACGGTATCTCTGAGAGATGGGGCATATAGCGTTTCGGCAGATGTTCCTGAAAATTATAGCACAAGCTCGCATGTGGTTATAAATGGACAGGACACCACAAAGGATATTCTGTTTGTGAACAACACGACTCCAGAGCCACTCAAATGGGTTCCGGATTTATATGTAGGGGACAGCTCAAAAAAGAATAATTACAGCACCGTTAAGGAAGCGCTTGATGCAGCAGCACGAATGAATCCAACTGATGAAGATCACCGGATAACGATTCATATTACGCCGGGTGTATATAGGGCACAGCTTGTCATTGATACACCATATATTACCCTTGTAAATGCCCATCCAAATCCAACAAGCGACCCGAGTACACAGGTTAAAATCACGTGGTATTACGGTATTGGTTATAAATATCACAGTATCGGACCTGACGGCTTCTATAATGAAGAGAAAGCATTTGACAAGTATTCAAAGAATATTGCTAGTAAATGGGGAGGTACTGTTTACCTCACGAGTACTGCTACACACTTTAAAGCGGAAAACATCATATTTGAAAATTCTTTCAACAAATATATGACAGATGAGGAATTGGCTGATGGCGTAGAGCTAGCTGCTAGTCAAAGCTCTAGCAACATAAATGTAGAGAGAAAGTCGTTTACAGATGTTACTTCCAAGGAAGCGACTGAAAGAGCTGCAGCAATCATTATTGAAGGAAACTATGCTGAATTTTTGAATTGTAGTTTTCTTGGAAGCCAGGATACCCTTTACACGGGTGGAAGCGGCACAAATAGTAGCTACTTTAAAAACTCTTTTATAGAAGGTAACACGGATTATATTTTTGGAGATGGAAATGTCGTATTTGATAATGTGACCTTGAATTTTGCTGGATATAGTAACCAAGCTGTAGGTGGATATATAACAGCAGCAAGGGATACAGCAGCATATGGATACCTTTTTAGAAATAGTACAGTAACAGCTGATGGAAAAAATATGCATTCATCAGGTTACTTCGGAAGGCCATGGGCAGCAGGAGCAAAAGTAACATTTTTAAATACAAAGCTTCAAAACAGTTCCATCATCGATCCAAAGGGATGGCATGATATGTCTGGTAACAAACCTGAAAATGCAAACTATGCAGAATACAACACAACGTATAATGGTGAAGCCGTTGACACATCCGGGCGCAGAGTACCGGCTTTAACAGATGCTTCTTCCATAAATGTTGCCGATTATCTTGGAGATTGGACTCCATCCTTCTATACAGCTGACAGTGATGAGGCTCCAACATTTAAGGTTGAACCGTTCTTTTCAACGGATGATGATATTAATATACCTTATACTGGAAACACGATTAGCTTAGGGTATGAATTTGAAAAATCAAACGATAACCAAAATGATAGTTCGTTAATCCAGTGGTACAGAGTCAGTCCGGATGGAACGGAAACCTTGATAAAAGCAACAACAGCTTATATATCAAAACAATACAAAATTGCAAGTGACGATGCAGGCAATTATATTAAGGCTGTTGTGACACCAGAAACCGTGAATGGTAAAAAAGGCACACCGAAATCTATTAAACTTGAAAACCTTGTTCAAGTTGGGTCGTCAGGTGGAGGAAATGAAATCCCAGATGGCGAGCGTGTCAATATTTATCTAGCGGGTGATTCAACGGTAAAAACATATGGACCAAGTTCAGATACAGCGGGCTGGGGAGAATATTTACAAAGCTATTTCAATTCGGACAAGGTGAAAGTCGTTAACTATGCAAACGGGGGCAGAAGTTCAAGAAGCTTCATTAATGAAGGAAGTCTCGATAAAATTGCTTCGACTATTACGGATGGTGACTATTTGCTGATTCAATTTGGACATAATGATTCCGCAAATTCACAAGGATATCTCGTTGAACGATTTGTTTCCTTGGGAGAACCGGATGAAAACGGTGTGTATCCATCGAATCCAGGCGAAAAAATAGCCACTCCTGATATGTTTATAGATAAGTACGGAGAGACATATTATCCATTTTCAAGCGGTACCTACAAGTGGTATTTGCAACAATATATTGATGTAGCACGAGATGCAGGTGCGACACCGATTTTAGTGACACCTATATCACGGCAATATTTTAACCCGGATGGTACAATAAGACCTCATCATGATGCAACGGATACGACAACTGGAACGGTTACCACGTCCGATAATGCGTATGTAAAGGCTGTGGAACAGTTAGGTGAGGAACAGGGCGTTAAAGTCATTGATATGTTTGAGTTAACAAAAGCTTCCTATGAAAATGCATATCAGAATGACCCTGAAGCAAGTAATGGAAACTCTCCTTCAGCAAGGGCGATCATGAATCCTGGAGATTCCACTCACAATAACAAAATTGGTGGCTTTTATAACGGGGGGTTACTTGCTCAAGAGGTGCAGGAACTTGGATATAACATCTCGAACTATGTGATTCCACCTGTAAGAGTAGGTGGTGTAGACAGTAAGAACAGCATAACATTTGAAGTCGATTCGCAAAGCAAAGTACGTGTCTTTACACCGGATGAAAGCGGCGTGTATACAAATGAGCTTGATACGTATTGGACAGGTGAGACGCAAGAGTTAATTGACGGTATTTCGGATGCACCGGAACAACCTGTAATCACATCAATCGTACAACCTGAGGATATTACTGTAACGCAAGGCGATGCAGTGAGTCTTCCACAAACTGTAAAAGCAGAATACAGTGATGGAACACAAAAGGAAGTTGTAGTAACCTGGGATCAAGTTGACACGAGTACTGTTGGAACGGTCGAAGTCCACGGTACAGTAGACGGCTTTGCTGATGGAGTTACGATAAAAGTGATAGTCACAGCAAAAACTGATCCAACGATTTGGATTGTCGGTGATTCAACAGTAAGTGGTTTTAACGATAGCTATTATTATCCAAGGTATGGATGGGGTACTAAAATCGGAAACTATCTCGATGGCTCCTTCACTATCAAAAATATTGCGTTGTCAGGAAGAAGCTCAAAAAGCTATACAACTGATGCTGAATACCAGACATTGCTTAGTGGGATGAAGAGTGGAGATTATTTATTAGTAGGCTTTGGCCATAATGATGAAAAACATGAGCCAGAAAGATATACAAATCCGAATGGAACCTATCAGGATTCGGGATCTTTTGCGAATTCCTTGTATGAGAATTATATTAAACCGGCTCAAGCAGCAGGAACGAACGTCATTCTGACCACTCCGATTGTTAGAAGAACCGCTACAGGTGAGTGGAGTAACTCCAATCTACATGTTACGGCAACGTCCGGAGAGTATGAAGGAGGAGATTATTCACAAGCCATTCGCGATTTGGGTAAGGCACTTACGATACCGGTCATTGATATGACTACGTTAACCAAAGATCTATATGACCAATTAGGCCCGGATGAAACGCAATATTTACATGCTTGGACTTCATCTAACCCGGCAACTGTAGATAATACGCATACAAATATTTGGGGTGGGACATATAACGCATACCTTGTCACTAAAGCGATTAAAGATCAAGATGTGAGTGGACTTGCGGAACATGTGATTACTGCAGACGCGCCAACTAAGGCAGATACGTTGGTAACTAACCCAGATTACCAGGAACCACCATATAATGGAGATCTAGCGCAGAGTACATTGTGGCAAGATCATGGGATTTGGAAAGGTACGGTTTTCGGTTCTGTTGGCGGCACACCAAGTACGTCAAATCAAACCCTTGAAACAGACAGTAATGGCAATATGCATATAGCCGTACAAAATAACAAGGGGAAAATATCCAGTACAGTCGATGGTATGGCGATGTACTACTATAAAGTACCAGTAGACAGTACATTTAGTCTAACAGCTAAGGCAAAAGTGAATAGATTCGAAGCAAACGATCAAGTTTCCTTTGGGCTAATGGCTAGGGACGATATGTATATCGATGCTAACATGAGTACTCCAATGGGGGACTATGTCGCAGCGGCTCCATTGAAGCTTACAAAAGCTGCATCTGGAGGGTACTGGAGTGGTTTTGCAAGAAAGAATGGTGCGCTTGTCCAGGGTGGTACGGCTGAAAACTCCATTTCTGAAGGAGACACCGTCGATTTGTCTATTGCAGGCAGCTCAGACGGTTATGCCGTGAAATTTGGAAAAGAAGCAACTGTAACGGGAGGGTTTGATTTTAAACTTACCCAAGTTGATCCAGATTACGTATACGTAGGTATGTTCGTTGCACGTAATGCAGACATTACATTCAGCGACATTAAGCTAGTCGTTGATGGAGTTGAAGTGACAGCTGAACCAACGCCAGAACCAACACCTGAGCCTGGCAAGGGTGATGACAACCAAGATGACAAGGGTGGAACACCGGACGGCAACGAAAATGACGATTCTGGTAGCGGAAACGATGATTCCGATAACGGAGATAAAACCCCAAGCAAAGATGATCCGGAAGAAGACGGAAGCGAAGAACAAAATAATGATAACGAACTTCCAAAAACAGCTACAAACCTATATAACTCCCTCATACTAGGTATGGTTTTACTACTAGTTGGAGGAACAATAACAGTAGCTAAGAGAAGAAAAAGTCTATAAAGTGGGACAGGGAACCTGTCCGTGTTGGGACAGGGGGACAGGAACCTTGATCCAGTAGAATCAAACAATCAGCGGGGGAAAACTTTGTTACCCTGCTTTTTTTGTGGGTCAGGGAACCTGTCTGTGTTGGGACAGAGGGACAGGAACCTTGACCCAGTGAATCAAACAATCAGCTGGGGGTACTTTGTTTTCCCTGCTTTGTGGGACAGAGGGACAGGAACCTTGACCCAGTAGAATCAAACAATCAGCGGGGGAAAACTTTGTTACCCTGCTTTTTTTTGTGGGACAGGGAACCTGTCCCTGTGACCCATGAGGGGAGTCCCTGTTCTATTTTGGAATTCCAGTAGCCGGTGTAGATTTCCCCCTTACCATTCGTAATAAATTCGTACGATATGTTTTGAATAGGAAGTTAACGATAAAGTACATGCATATGGAGAAAAGAAATGTATTTATCATGGCTCCTGCTAGAAATGTATATCCTTTTGAAACAAAGCTATTTAATCCATCTACTGTATGTTCTAGCGCCTCTATATAGTCAACATCCCCAAGTTCATCAATCTTCGTTTGCTTATTTATAATGAGACTGCCAACTTTATAATTTAACAAAAACAACGCAGGCCACAAAGGAGATCCAAGAACACCGCCTACAAAGGATGCCACTGTATTGACCCTAACCAGCTTTGCTAAACCGACTGAGAGAATCACACCAAGTCCAAATGTGGGAAACCAATTTGGAATAAACCCCAATGTAAAACCTAATGCCACCTGACGGGGGCTATCCTTCACTCTCAGCAAACGCACAAGATTATATTTGAACTTCCGGCCTAATTTCATATATGCTACTCCTCCAACGCACAATCCAACCAGTGGGTCAAAGGTTCCTTGTCTTAGCCCGGTTGAATAATAGATTCAATCTAATCTGTACTAATCGCAATATTTTAATTCAATCAAATGTTTGTTTACTGGTTTAGTCTTACAGGCACAACTGTATCATAATTCAAATAAACGTTTGATTGGCTCAATAAATGGGTTGAAAATACAGCTGTTATATAGAGATTTTTGAGCGGATTTAGTACTAAGAATGGTCTTTCTTGTAAAAGGCCTGTAATACCCAACATAAACGGCATTAGTAGGCTATCTATTATTATTACTCATTGTGATGCTACTAAAACTTCTTATTTTGAGTTTGCTGTAACGTAATGATAAATACGATACCAGCTAAAAATGTGACCATAGATACAATAATAGTAGAAGTGCCAAATACACCATCTAAGTTGTACAATATCGCAACTATTGAACCACTAACTAATCCAATCATTGCAGCATATGTTTCTGCCACGTAATTCGATAGTAAGTACCGAATAAGTTTACTAGTAAGTAAAACTCCTAACACAATACCTGAGCCTATCGCAAAAATGATAGGCAAATCCATTGATTTTAAAGAGGCTGTCGCTACTTCATATAGACCTAAAATAGTCAGAATTAAAGCGCCGCTTATTCCAGGTAGCACAAGAGCAGTGCTTGCAATAAATCCCGCAACTGCAAAGAATAGATAATCGGTGATAGACAGATGATTCAAATCGATGTTATTCATGCCACCTGCTAAAGGAGCGAATACAACCAAGCTAAAAAACAACAAAGTGATTAGGTAATGTTTAATTTTTAGCTTGTACTTGGAGTGATGGAGAGTTTCTTTCCAAAGGAATGGTAAGAAGCCTACAATAATACCAACAAAAAATAGTAGCGTTGGAGTCCGATACGAATGTAATAAATAGTCGATAATAAAGATAGAAATAGCAAATCCGATGACCATGCCTGTCCCAAATGTAAAGAGAAAAGGTAAAGCCTCTTTTCGTTGTTTAGTTGTCAAAAGACTTATTGAATATAGTAATCGTTCATATATCCCTAAAATCATCGCAACTGTACTGCCACTAACACCAGGAACGGTTTCTGTAATACCAACCGCCATGCCCCGAAATATAATACCAAACATTCATTTCAACACCTTAATAATCATTTTCACTATACATATCTTAATATAAATACAATCAGAATGGGTAAAAAAGTAGAAATCCATTTAGGAAACATGTCTTTATTGGGGAGAGGAGCAGTTCCGCTAGAAGAGGAAATATATGGTGGGTCAAGGAACCTGTCCCCCTGACCCCCCCTGACCCACATCACACATGATATACTTAAGAGAACTAATCTTATTTATAATGAACTCTCTTTTTTTCTAGTAATCTTCATGGTGAAAGGTGGCAGAAATCATAGATGAACTCGGAGAAGGAGCTTTTAAGTTTAATTAAGGCTACCCAAGCGTTAACGTCGACGCGAAATTTAGATGAAGTATTGAATCTCCTTATAAAGGAAGTCCTAAGTGTTTTTTCATGGGCTGATGCGAGTGTTTTATTCTTATACAATCCCCATAAAAACCATCTAACGGCGAAATCGGCGGTAGGTTTTGAGATGAGTTACTTGGAAAAGGTTGCGTTACAACCGAATGAGGGGATGTCGGGCAAAACCTTTAACGTAAAACAAGCTCAAATTTTTAGATCGGGCACAGATACATCGAGAGGGATGTCAGACCTTTCACCTAAGAATTTGGAGTATTATCAAAAGGCACTTGGAGAGAAACATATGCTTCCCACTAGTACCATTTGTGCGCCCTTACTTACGCAAGGTGAGTGTTATGGGGTTCTTACGATCGATAGTTTTTCGGAGAGTGTTCAATTCACTCAGGAAAGTCTCGTGTTGTTGCAGACGTTTGCAAATCAGGCAATGATTGCCATTGAAAATGCAACTCTGATCTCCCAGAACGAACGATCCAACCATATCCATCGTGAACTGACAAGAGTATATATGTCCCATCACAGTTTAGATGAAATTACAAAAACACTAGCTGAGCTCATTCACAAACCGGTCGGCGTAAGTAATGAATTTTTAGATTTGCTATCTTATACATCTACCTGTGTGAAAGAGATTGCTGATGGAATGAAGGGGGACGATGTATGGAGCGATGATATCCTTACGATGAAGCCTGTTTACATCGATAATACTTCTTATGATGTCTACTTCTTTTCCATAAAAATAGAAAATGAAATCTCCGGAAAGCTAATTGTAGCTGCTGAAAAAGGAGAAGTATTAGATTCATTGGATATCTTTGCGATTGAACAGGCAACCACTGTTTTCGCTTTGGAGCTTCAATCCTTACATCAACAAATTTCAAATCACTTCATCCAGGAAAGTCTCATTATGAAGGAAATTTTACTTAAACCTGACGAGGGACAAGTGATACTTGAAAAGAATAGATTATATCGTAAACATGATCAATATGTGATTCTAACAGTGGAGTTTGAGGATGATGGACCGGTAGAAAGCGTAAAACATAGTTCAAAGCAAAGTTTTTCAAGATACCTTCATTGGCATTTAAGTCTATTACCATATAAAACACTAGTCTATGAGGATCTAAAGCGATATTCCATTTTATTTATGATAAAAAGTAAACTAGATGAGGAAGAAATCCATCAGCAAATAAAAAGTTTTATAACAAGGCTAGCGGACCAGAATATGGTCAAGCTTCGTGCAGGCCTAGGGAGAAGTTTTACGGAACTGACAGATATCCATTCATCGCTAAACGATTCTCTCAAGTGTATTGAATACATAAAACAAATCGATAAAAACAACGTACAATACGCAACCTATCAGGACCTTGGAGTATTCCGTCTTTTTCTTAATGTGGAAACGCAAGAGCTAGAAAGCTACCTGCATATGAATCTAAAGAAAATCCTTGATTATGACGAGATGAACAATGCTGAATTAGCCAAAACGCTCGAATGGTATTTAGCATACAATCACAATACAAAGAAAACGGCACAGGAACTATTTGTACACGAAAACACGATTAAATATCGGATTAATAGTATTAAAAAACTACTAGAAATTGAAGAAATCACAGGTGAAAAAGGGTTGGAACTATACATTGCGTTAAAAATAAGGCACTATCTCGATAAGTCGCATTTGTCTAAATAGGACAATTGCGGCTTATTTGTTTTGTCAGGTTCGACATATACTTAATTTTCAGAATACTATAAAATTACGAATAAATATCATCAGGGATAAGAGGAATTTGGGACAGGGAACCTGTCCCCCTGTCCCAGTTAGGAGGATGAAGATGGGGTTTTGGATTACGGCGAGTATTTTGTTGTTTGTGATTGTGATGGTTTCGGCGTTTGGTCCGATGGTGGGTCTTTATGGGGAGATGAAGTACAAGGAGGAGGAGAAGAAACATGACCGTTCCGTGGGGTAATATAGTAGTCATCCTAGCATTAGGAGTAGCGTTTATCGCATCCAGTTGGTTTATTTCTCGAAAGGTGTCTACAGCCGATGAGTACATATCTGGTAACGGTAAGCTGGGTGTGGCTTTTGGAACGACCTCGCTCCTAGCGTTTTGGGTAACAGGAAATACGATTATGGCTGCTCCTGAAGCAGCATATGGGATGGGAGTCATTGGTGCCATTGCCTACTCGTTTCTAGGTGGGGTAGCGGTAATTGCTTTTTCTCCATTAGGAAAACGAATCCATGAAGTCATTCCCAATGGAAAAACAGTGGGAGACTTTTATAAAAATCGTTTTGACAATAAAAATTATTACTTCTTTTTAGTTATGGTGTTTATTTATATCTTTGGTCTCCTCATGACACAGGGCATCGGTGGAGGCTTACTGCTTGAACAAATATTCGATGTTCCTTATGAGTTAGCCGTTATTTTAACGTTTGTCATTGTTATTATCTATTCATCAATGGGTGGCTTCTCATCCATCACAGGAATCGCCTTTTTCCAGGTAATGCTGATTTTTATCGTGGTTATTGTTGTTCCGCCAATTGTTTATTTCTCTACAGGTGTTTCTCCTGTGTACAATGGAATGCTTGAGCTTGCACCTGAAAAGCTTGATGTACTTCTTCCGGCAGGAATCTTGTTCATGTTTGCGGGTGCCATGATGGGAATTGGAGAAGTATTTATGGATAATACCTTCTGGCAAAGAGCGTACGCGGTTAAAAAGGACAAATTAATGAGTATATTCGGACTAGCAGGAATTGGTTGGTTCTTTGTGCCACTTGCTACAGCAACATTAGCTTTTGTTGCGGTAGGGACAGGTCAAGCACCAGCTCAAATTAATCAGGTAGCACCGTTTATCGCAGAGATTTACGGTGGGAAATTTGTAAGTTGGGTCTTCCTTGTAGGGGTATGGTCAGCGTTGGCTTCTACGATTGCGGCTATTCTAAACTCACTCGTTTCATTGATCTTAAATGATGTCTACAAATCTATTAACCCGAAGGCAGACGATCAAAAGCTGCTAAAAGCAGGAAAGATGTTGACTGTCGTAATTGGAATCTTAGCGATGTTAATCAGTCTACCTAAGTTCTTAACCATGCTACAAATGTTGATCTTCCTTGGTGTTATTAATGCAGCGTTTGTATTTCCGATTATCTATGGACTATTTTGGAAAAAGCTTAACTCAAACGTTAGCTTCTGGGCAGCGGTGTTTGCAGTAATTGGTGGATATATTGCGTATTATACAGTTGGTGATTTACAAGGTGTAGTTGTCAGCGGATGGATATCATTCCTTGTATGCTGGATTGGTAGTCTTGTAAAACCAGCCAACTATGATTGGCATAATCTCTATCGTGTAGGGTCTTCTATAGGGGGGAATCGTAAATGACAATTTCAGCAGGCGCGTTTGCAATTATGATTTGGGTTAGCATTATCGGTTCAGGTGCATTGATGTTTTATATTTTTGGATATTTCCTATATGAATTGAAAAAGAAGAGAATTTGGTAAAAACAACGAGGTGTTCGCGTGCAAACTTTGTATGATAGACTTATGAAAAATTATAATGAAGCCCTTAGTCATTCTGGGATTAGTGGGGAGAGAATCGCTTCAAGATTAAGTGAGCTTTCTAAGATTGGACTATTAGAAAATGGTGGCGTGACTCGGCCCGGATATTCTGATAAAGAGAAGCAAGCGAAGGAACTAGTAATGGGTTGGATGGAAGAAGCACGATTAACTGTGACAACCGATGGTGCAGGCAATGTTTTTGGGAAAATGAAGGGACAAAAACCGGGGGCATTCGTTGCCTCTGGGTCCCATGTGGATAGTGTCCCAAATGGGGGCCATTTTGACGGACCTTTAGGTGTCCTGTCAGCATTGGAAGTTGTGGAATCCTGGAGAGAACAGGGGTATACTCCAGAAAAGCCGTTTCAGGTTGTGATTTTTTCGGACGAGGAAGGTTCTAGATTTAAAAGCGGGTTAACTGGTAGCCGAGCTTTTATGGGGCGAATTAGTCGTGAGGAACTGTCCGAGCTACGAGATGAAAAGGGACAAACGTTTGAAGAGGTCATCCATTCGTATGGAAGTAGCCTTGAACAATATATAGAAGCAGGAAATCAACCAATGGACATCGAAACTTTTGTAGAGGTCCATATTGAACAAGGAAAGGTTCTTGAAAGAGAGGATCAGCCTGTTGGAATTGTCAGTGGAATTGCGGGACCAGCTTGGATAGAAGTGATTTTTAAAGGTGAAGCTGGTCATGCAGGAAATACCCCAATGGTTGGGCGAAAAGATCCATTAGTCGCAGCTGGCATGTTTATCAAGAATATAGAAGAGCTACCAGGAAAAGTTTCCGATACAGCAGTGGCTACGGTTGGTAAAATAGCCGTTCGTCCAAATGGTGTCAATGTCATTGCACAAGAAGCAGAGGTCATTGTCGATATCCGTGACATTTATGAAGAAACTCGTGATAGAGTAGTAGAGTTGGTTGTAAGAGAGGCAGAAACCATAGCAACCGAAAGAGGAATTGAGGTAAGCGTATCAACCAAAACAAAAATAAAGCCACTACCGATTAAGAAGGATCTTCAGGATAGACTGGCACAAGCACTTGAGAAATTTGAGATTAAACCAACATATATTCCAAGTGGGGCTGGTCATGATGCGATGATTCTTGGTGCGGAGGTACCTGTTGCGATGCTGTTTGTTAGAAGCAAGGATGGAATCAGCCACAACCCGAGTGAATGGACATCCCTTAATGACTGTGTGTATGCGGTACATGTCTTAAAGGCTTATATTGAAGATATAATGGTAAATTAAGATTTTAGGAGGTATGCAAGATGACATTTTCAATTACTGCTCGTTGTGAGAAAACAGGACAATTTGGAGTAGCGGTGACAACTAGAGTTCCAGCAGTAGGCGCACTTTGCCCATTTGTGGAAGCGGGTGTTGGTGGAGTTGCTACCCAGTCTTTTGTAAATCCCTATATTGGGATTAACGGCTTAAAGTATTTAAAAGAGGGCTTATTAGCAGGAGAGGTAAGACAACGGATTCTGGAGGAAGACCCAGAGCCAGAGATTAGACAATTTGTGATTGTTGACAAGCATGGAACGGCTGTTGCTTTCTCTGGAGAAAAATGCGATGGCTATTTTGGTCAAAAAGTAGGAAAGAATTACGGAGTTGCCGGTAATATGCTTGTCGGGGAAGATACCATTATCCAAACGGCGAAAGCCTTTGAAGACAATAAAGACCTGCCTTTGGCAGAAAGACTCATTGTTGCCTTGCAGGCCGGTCAAGATGCCGGTGGAGACAAGCGCGGCCGCCAATCTGCCGCTGTAAAAGTAGTAGATACCGAGGAATATCCGCTAGTCGACCTTAGAGTGGACGAGCACGAGGATCCCGTAAAAGAACTCGGACGAATCTACGAAGTGGCCAAAAAAGAAATGTTCCCTTTTGTAAAAATGCTCCCAACAAAAGCCAACCCAAAAGGAACATTCGACTTCCAATCCTCACGAGAAATGGGATTGCTGCAGGACTAAAGTGGGACAGGGGGACAGGTTCCGTGACCCAGTGGGTCAACGGACCTGTCCCTCCGACCCACGACCCACGACCAACGTCCGACCCACACCTTTGTCCCAATTGGTTCAAATTGTAAAATATTGTAACACTTTTCCCTCGGTTTTTCCTCCCCTTATGAAACGTTGTGATTCTTCCTATATTTTCCACTAGACTGTATAACAAAACGCCTCATCTTTTTTTATCAAAACATATCATATTGAATCATAATCACTCATTTCGGTTCATACATTGTTTGTAAGAAGGGTGGTTATTTTTTATGCTTCAGGCTGAAAGGGCTGAAAAAATACTGCAATTCATCAATGAAAAAGGATTTGCGAAAACTACGGAACTAATTGACTTGTGCCAAGTGTCAAAGCCCACTATCGTTCGGGATCTGCAATTACTTGAACAACGAGGTGTCATCATTCGAACGCATGGTGGAGCGAAAAGTGTAAAAAAGGGAACAAATTTTGAACCGAAGCAAAGCATGAAGGAACAATTTGCACATGAGAGCAAACAACAGATTGCTAGAATGGCAAAACAATATATATTTCCAGGTGAAACCATACTCCTTGATAGTGGAACCACGACATTGATGCTAGCCGAAGAACTTAAGGATATGGAAAATATCACAGTTATCACAAATGATATAAAGGTTGCGATGATCCTAGCAGAAAATGATGGAATAGAGCTAGTCGTTCTTGGTGGTCAAAAGAGAAAAGGTGTTTATAGCCTGATTGGACCAATAACAGAAATGATGATAGGTCAATTCCATGTGGATAAAGTGTTCCTTAGTGCAGATGCGATACACATTGACAAGGGTATAACGAACTCGAATATAGAGGAATCAAGTGTGAAAAAAGCTTTTATCAATATTTGTAAGGAACGATTTTTATTAGTAGATAGCAGTAAATTTGATTCGATTTCTTTTATCAAGATTGCGGATATTGTAGAGGTTCAAACGATTATTACGGACCAAGGTATTTTACAATCAACGGATCTACAGTCGTGGAAAAAGCTTTCTGTTGACATTATTACAGCTGGCAAAGAGGAAGGGGACATGTGAGTGAATCTACTTAATGGATTACTAGATGAAGAGTTACTTTTTCTAGGGTGGAAATTCGATTCAAGCGAACAACTTCTGCGTAAACTTGGTGACGAATTAACGGAGAAGGGCTATGCAGTGCCCGGATACACAAAAGCCCTCTTAGAAAGGGAGGTGCTGTATCCAACAGGCCTTGCCACAAGCACTTGTGGGGTTGCAATTCCTCATGCTGACCCGTCCTATGTAATAGAAGAAAAAATTGCGATAGCCATTTTGGGAGATAATGTAGCCTTCCGAAACATGGGTGCACTAGATGAAGAGGTAGTGGTACGTGTCGTGTTTCTATTAGCGTTGAAACATTCGTCACAGCATTTAGAAGTATTACAGACAATCATGTCCCTTTTCCAAGATGAAGCATTTATGAAGAACATTCAACGAGCAGAAACAAAAGAGGATGTTCTAGACCTATTTCGAAGGGGGTGAATCAGTGGAACAGGTCAAACAATATATAAAAGAATTAACATCCATTCCTGGTATTAGTTCTCGCGAAGACGAGGTCATTTCTTATATGGTAAAAGCTTTAAAACCATATGGCGACCAAATTGAAATTGATCCTTTAGGGAATGTGACATGTTCCTTTTACTCAGACGTTCCGAATCCGAAAAAGCTCATGCTGTTTGCTCACATGGATGAAATCGGATTTATTGTCCGAAAGGTTGAGGAGAATGGTTTTTTGCGGGTTGAACGAATCGGTGGCGTTCATGTAAATGTGTTGCCAGGGTTAAAAGTGGATGTAATCTGTACAAATGGGGTTCTTCCAGGTCTCATTGGAGCCACTTCTCATCATTTTACAAAGCAGGATCAAAAAGGAAAAGTACCTACTGATGGCATGTATGTGGACATTGGCGCACGTTCACGACAGCACGCAAAAGAACTGGGTGTTACCGTTGGTTCCTTCATTACCTATCATTCTGATTTTACAGAATTAGCGTGTGACCTTATCGCTAACAAAGCCATGGATAATCGAGCAGCTTGTGCCTGCTTGCTACTGCTAGCTCAGGAGCTAAGTAAGATAAAAGATAAACTTCAATGGGATATTCATCTTGTTGCTTGTGTACAGGAGGAGTTTAACATTCGCGGCATTATGCCAGTTGTCCGAAAACTATCCCCAGATGTTTCGATAGGGATTGATGTCACTCCTTCATGTGATACACCAGATATGAATGGCTACTCTGACGTTGTCCTAGGCAATGGGCCTGCAATCACGTGTATGAACTTTCATGGTCGAGGGACATTGGCCGGAGTACTACCGGATCAACGTTTATTCACACACATTGTAACGATAGCCGAGGAACAGCATATACCCCTGCAACATGAGGTTGCGCTCGGAGTGATTACGGAAAATGCCTTCATTTCATTTGCAGAGCAGGGCATTATGACAGCTGGTTTTTCCATTCCTACAAGATATACTCACACTCCAATCGAAACAATCAGTCTATCTGATGTAAAAGCACTCATACATGTGCTCTTTCATTTTTTACAGTCGCTCACGACTCATACATCATTCGGAAAGCAATACTTACTTGAGAAAGGAGGTGCGCAATGAAGACTATAGTCGTAGCTTGTGGTGCAGGTGTCGCAACATCAACATTAATCTGTGACCGAGTCCAAAAACTACTAACCTCTCAGAACATACAAGCAAACATTATTCAATGTACGCTAGGTGATATTTCACGCTATGTGGATCAAGCAGATGTGATTGTGACGTCAATGAAGGTCGACCGTTCATATTCAATTCCGATTGTTTTAGGTATTTCTTTTATTACGGGAATAGGTACAGAGCAAACAGAAAAAGAGATATTAGCGAGTCTTTCATAGTTTTTAACACATAAGGGGGAGTGTGTATGGATTTTATTGTTAGCGTGTTTGATTATATAAGTGGTTTAGGTGCCACCGTTATGATTCCTATTATTATTGCGATCGTCGGGCTTGTGTTCCGTCTTAGCATTGGAAAGGCAATCCGTGCGGGTGTGTTAGTAGGGATTGGGTTTGTAGGTCTGAACTTAGTCTTAAACCTTATTTGGGACTATGTGGGACCAGTAACAACTATCTTAATAGAAAAATTTGATTTGAACTTATCTGTTGTGGACGCGGGCTGGCCTGCTGCAGCGGGTGTAGCATTCGCTACAAAGGTAGGAGCCGTTATTATTCCTTTTATCATTATTGTCAATTTCCTCATGCTTTTAACAAAGCAAACCAAAACCGTCAATATCGACATATGGAACTATTGGCACTTTGCTTTCTCAGGCGCAATTATTATGTCGATTACAAACAATTTCTGGTATGGATTACTAGGTGCAGCGGGGCACGCAATCATTGCTCTGAAAATCGCCGATGCATCCGCAGAAAGGGTCCAGAAAGAAATTGGTATTCCAGGTATCTCCATTCCTCAGGGATTCGCGATTACGACAGTCCCTATTTACATGCTTCTCGATAAGGTGTATGACAGGATTCCAGGCTTTAAAAATAAAAAAATAGATTCAGCTGCGATTAACCAAAAACTAGGTATATTCGGTGAACCATTTATGATTGGATTGTTCCTAGGTATCCTTATTGGTTTAGTTGTTGGCTATGATGTGAAGCAAACACTTGAATTAGGTGTAGCGATGGCTGCTCTTATGCTCCTTTTACCACGTATGGTCAAAGTGATTATGGAAGGTCTCGTCCCAATTTCAGATGCCGCAAAAGCCTTCTTGGAAAAACGCTTCAAGGGATCCGAGTTTTATATCGGACTTGATTCAGCAGTAACTCTTGGACATTCAACCACCATCACAATCGGAATCCTACTAATCCCAATCACTCTACTTCTAGCAATGATTATCCCATTAAATACAACTCTTCCATTTGGTGACTTAGCTGCAACTGCCTTTTTTATCGCAATGGCCACTCCAATTCATAGAGGGGATTTCTTTAGAACCTTAATAAGTGGAACCATTGTCATGGCGATTATCTTAATGCTAGCAAGTTATTTTGCTCCTGTTATAACTGAAACTGCAATGAGCACTGGTTTTAACTTCCCAGAAGGAGCAACAGAAATTACGGCGCTATCTGCTGGTAATCTAGTGGCTTATGTGTTCTCCTTATTCGCTAAGTTAAAAATCGTTGGCGTGCTATTAATTATCGCGTTCGTCGCGGCAGTCTTATATTTCTTCAGAAAGCCTCCTACTTCGGAGAATATGAATTAAAAAAATGACTAACAAGAGGTGTAGGTATGACTTGGTTACGTGAAGTAATTGGAACGGAAAAATGTATTATTGCAATGTGTCATCTGTTGCCACTCCCTGGTGATCCAAACTTTGATCTTGAAAAAGGGATGGACTATGTGATCTCAATGGCTCGGAAGGATTTACATGCCCTTCAAGATGGTGGGGTTGATGCGGTCATGTTTTCAAATGAATTCAGCCTGCCTTATTTGACAGATGTGCGTACTGAAACAGTTGCAGCAATGGCACGTATTATAGGTGAATTAAAAAGTGAAATCAAAATACCTTTTGGCGTAAATGTCCTATGGGATGCCAAAAAATCACTTGATTTAGCAGCTGCCACAAACGCACTGTTTGTGAGAGAAATCTTTACAGGAGCGTATGCAAGTGACTTCGGGATTTGGAATACAAACGTTGGAGACACCATCCGCCATAAGCATCATGTCGGCGCTGATAATGTAAAAGTATTATTTAATATCATTCCTGAAGCTGCCAGCTATTTGGCGCCAAGGGATATCGAAAGCATTGCCAAATCAACCGTTTTTAATAACCGACCTGACGCACTCTGTGTGTCCGGACTGACAGCTGGTGTCGAAACCGATGCCCAGCTGATGCGAAGAGTGAAAAATACCGTGCCAGAAACCGTCCTCTTCGCCAACACAGGAGTCAGACTCAACAACTTCGAGCAGCAACTAGAAGTCGCAGACGGGGCCATCGTCGGAACCACATTCAAATACGAAGGAAACTTCAACAACCACGTCGACCAAACCCGAGTCAAACAATTCATGGACGAAGTCAAACGATTCAGGAACTAACAGAGTGGGTCAAGGGGACAGGTTCTCTGACCCACCTCCGGTTCTGTTGCGATAGGGGACAGGTTCCCTGACCCACCTGCAGATTTGTTGCGGTAGGAGCCAGTTTTTCTTTTCCTAGAGCAGTATGGGACAGAGGGACAGGTACCCTGACCCAGAAAAACTAGCCGCGGAATACTGTAAGAAATGTGGAGTAAGGCAGACTACTGGTGTAGGCATGTATTGGAACAAATTCTCTAGATAGTTTATCTAGGGAATTTGCTTTTGTGGTTAATGTTGTGAGACATAATTTGGACTACTGCTTACTATAATCAAAGATGAGGAGGTACACATGAAGATTTCACCATCAATCGCATCAGCAAACCAATTGCAGCTTGGTCATGAAGTAATGAAAATTCAGGATCATTATGATGATCTTCATATTGATATAGAGGACGGTAATTTTATCCCGAATATCACTTTCGGGTTAAAGACAATCCAATCGCTTCGGAGTGTTACAACTCTTCCGTTCTCGTTTCATCTAATGGTTACCAATCCCTATGAATACATAGAACAGATAAAAGACCTATCACCAAGTATCATTTTCGCTCATATTGAGTCACTTCCCTATCCAAGTGATTTTCTAGCAAGAGTTAAAAAAGCTAATCTCAGGTGTGGATTAGCATTTAATCCAATAACCCCAATTGAACCTTATCTTTACTTATTGAAACAACTCGATGCTGTATTAATTATGACTTCAGAGCCAGATGGGCAAGGGCAATTGTTCAACAAGGAAATGGTTGAGAAGGTTAGGAAAGTAGCAAAGAATCACAAGTTCCAGGGAGAAATTTGGGTCGATGGAGGGGTCAAATACGAGCACCTACCCTTCTTAGATGAAGCTGGTGCGACACATGCGGTTATGGGGAGGGCTGTGTTTGGGGGATAGAAGGGACTAATAGACAAAGTCACTGCCTAATCAATGGCAGTGACTTTAGGTAGATTTTGAGGGAATAGGTTTGATTGAGGGATTCCTTGATAGTTTATAAGGGTTTAAAGGAAGTTATTGAAAAAAAAGCCTCCCCTTTAATTTGTGTTGCAGGAATGAGTCCGATATCAGTGCTTCTGCTATCCAGGCTTTCTCCAGGTGTTCGATTATCACCCATGACAAAGTAAGAACCTTCTTCAACTAGGATTGCGGGCATATCGGTTGATGAGCCAATTGTATAATTTTCCTCTATAGGCTCTCCATTTACAAAAACAATCCCGTTTTTAATTTCGATCGTTTCGTTGGGGAGTGCAATAATACGTTTATAATGTCAAATCCGTCATTGCCATGAATGAAAACAATATCATGTCTTTTAGTTTGGTGAAAAATATTATTTAGTAGGATGATATTGTCGTATTGCAAAGTGGATTTATAGAGTTACCACTTATAAAAGTTTTTTAATCTGCATTGTTTCATAAATAAGAACAAGTAATATTTGAGATTCATTGCCATTTATGTAATCGTTCTATTAGATCTATTAGTGACCTTAGTTACCGGGAATAGAATTTGGACTAAATTATTCTGTAATTTTAAAAAGTTGATAAACAATAGACTGAATGATACCTTTATTAAAACTACAGCTGAAAGGGTGTTAAATCAATGAGACTTAAAGGAAAAAAAGTTATCGCTTTAGTTCATCACGATTTTGAAGACCTAGAATTATGGTACCCTGTTTTGAGACTTCGAGAAGAAGGTGCGATTGTTGACCTTGTTGGAGAAAAAGGAAATCAGAAATATATTGGAAAGTATGGTGTTCCTGCTGAGTCCGAATATGCGTATAGCGACATAAAGGCAGCAGAGTATGATGCCATTTTAGTTCCTGGAGGTTGGGCTCCAGATAAAATTCGCAGATTCCCTGAGGTGTTAACAATGCTTCAGCAAATGGAAGAGGACAAAAAACCAATCGGACAGATTTGCCATGCAGGCTGGGTGCTGATTTCAGCTAAGATCTTGGAAGGAAAAAAAGTTACAAGTACCCCGGGCATCAAAGATGATATGGAAAACGCAGGCGCTACCTGGTATGACGAACCAGTTGTCACCGACGGACACCTCGTATCAAGCCGCCGCCCACCAGACCTACCAGACTATATGAGAGAATTCATTAAAGTACTAGAACAAAAATAGTGGGACACGGGGACAGGTACCTTGTCCCAGTTTTTGTTGTGGGTCACGGAACCTGTCCCTCTGACCCAACGCACGACCCAACCAGAACAACTGAACCAGATCAATTCACGCTCCTCCTAAGCTTAGGGGGAGTTTTTTTATGTCAAAATCACCAAGGGTATATTGCACTACGACTAATTTCCTATACCATAAAGACGTGGAAAAGACAACTTATAGTCCTATTAAAGACTTGTTACATAAATGATTTGAAATATATAATTCGAAGTAGATTCGCAATTTTCTGATTTGTTGAATGCGAGGAGGAATGCAATTTTTCGTAACAACGCTGCTTGTGGATTTCCATTTTAGGTAGGCGTTGCGAGTCTTAAATCTTTTAAATTGAAGGGAGATCTCAAATGGGGAAAAAACGTTTTCGAAGGTTGATTTCTAGTCTCTTAGTTATGGTGTTGATTACTAGTTTCTTTCAATTTAGTGTAAGTGCCGAAACGAATCAGGATGATCAAGTGGTTGCGAAATTAAAAGGGCGCGGATTTAAAGAAGTGCAGAACCTAGGTACACCCGCTACAGGTGCGGTTGCTACCGATGCGGTATTTGGTAAGGAAGATGGCAAGGATATTGTGTACACAACAGCAAATGGCGGGATGTTTAATGTTATTGATGTGAAAAGCAATAAGGTTATTTTTGATGCACAATTAGGGAAGGTAAGCCAGGTTTGGTCACATATCATTGCTCCAGATGGAACCGTGTATATTGCTGGATTAGCAGAAAGTAACGCAGGTGAGCTTTGGAGCTATTCACCAGAAACAAAAACCGTTAAGAATCTCGGTATTCCAGATGCAAGCCATCAATTCTGGAGTAGCACAACCGATGACGATGGGAACGTCTATATAGGAACATATAAGGAAAAAGAAGGTAAGATTTTCAAATATGATATCTCTCAGCAAAAATTTGTTGATCTAGGAAAAGTAGATGTCGATGGTGATGCAAGCTATGTACGTTCATTAACCTACCATGATGGGTATCTTTACGCTGGATTGGGTGTTACTGGGAATGTATACCGAATTCATACCGAGACGCTAGAAAAAGAAAACATCACCAAAAATGCACCTGAAATCCTAGGGAAGACTCTTAATGAAATGCAATTTGCCTATGATATGGAGGTTGCTGGAAACTACTTATTTGTACGTTTTAGTGGTGTAAGTACTATTATGCTATATGATTTAACTTCACAAGAGTGGGTAGATAAAGTAATTGGTGGTATAAAAGGCGATGGTTCTGAGGACGATTATGGAGCTTTTGGATACACTCAATTAGCTGTGAATAATGGCAAAACATATGTCATTAATGAACGCCATATTTTAGAAGTGGATTTGGCCACACTGGAAACAAAGGAAACAGGGATCCGTTATCCAGCGGGGTGGCGTGGAAGCGCGTTTGTTGATTTCGGAGAGGATTCCACAGATTTACGACTTGTTACCCTAAAAAGATCCGGAGAAATCATGACGGTGGATTTGGAAGCTAAGAAAATAATTGATTTACCATTGGCGATGAATGGAGACCAGCCGTTAGCATTACATAGTCTTGGGCTTGGTCCAGACGGAAACCTGTATATGACTACATATCCTGGAGGTCCTAAAGGGGCAAGATATAACACAAAAACAGGCGAAATGATCTCGTATACACAAGGCCAAGCAGAAGGCATGGCTGCTGGGAATGGCTCTGACATGTACTTCGGGATTTACTCGGGTGCTTCTATTCAGAAGATGAATACGGATACGTTAGAGGTTGAAACACTTTTCAATTTATACGATGAGTACGAACAAGACCGTCCATATATCATGAAATTCGAAAATGAGAAATTGTTAATTGGAACGATTCCCTACTATCAAAAATTAGGTGGGACATTTACAATCTATGATCCTATTACTGGTGAAAGAGAGACGCATAGAAATGTAGTTCAAGATCAAAGTATTGTGGGTCTTGCTTATAAGAATGGTAAAATTTATGGCTCTACAACAATCCGTGGTGGCTTAGATATCGAGCCTACTGCTAAAAAGGCGAAAATGTTTGTGTGGGATGTGGAAGGCCAAAAGAAAATCACAGAGTTTGAATTAGACTTCCCAGAGTTAGATAACCCACCAATGATTAGTGGATTGACGTTTGATGAAGACGGTTTGTTATGGGGAGCCGTTGATGGGATCCTGTTCGCAATGGATCCAGAAACGCTTGAAGTTGTAAAATCTAAGAATCTCTATCCAAATATTAAAAATAGAGGAATGTGGAGACCTGTTCACATCCTGTTTGGTGAAGATGGGTTACTATATACCGATATTGGTGGAAAACTAGCGGTTGTTGATCCAAAATCAGACGATCTCAAACATGTGAGCTTAATAGAGTCGGGACCTGAAGTCTCGTTTATCGAACTCGCATATGATAACGAAGGCAACCAAAATATTTATTTTATCGACGGTGATCAGTATTATCTAAAAATGATACCTGTCATTGATGGTGGAAAACCCCCTGTTGTCCCTATCTACGAAACAGTGCCAGTATCTATTGAAAATGAAGGATTTGAAGGTGCTGTAGGAGAAAATGGTTCAATTCCGGGTTGGTCGTCTTTATTCGGCATTACAAACAATGTGTCATATGGGATAACTAATGAGAAGGCTAAAACAGGGAGTAATTCCTTAAAAGTTACGGATAGGTCTGATAAAGAAACAGTTTTTGTTGTGTCAGATCCAATTCCAGTTACAGCTGGAGTTACGTATACGAGTACAGTTGAAATGTATTTAGAGGATGGCAGTGCAAGCTTCTTCATCCGTTACTTTGATAGTGCTGGTAAGCAAGTTGGTAAGGATGTGGATGGAGTCAACATCATTCATGTAAGAGGTGGACATAAGCAATGGCAAACGGTTCGTGCAACGGTTGAAGCACCTGAGAATGCAGTTTCTGCAAAATTATTTGCAGGCGCGTCCAATTTCTTTCAAACTTCAGGGGCATATTACGATGATTTTAAACTTGCGTATGAAAGAGAAGTTGTATTAGATAAAGTTGAGATTACAGCAGAAGATACCCTACTTCAAGGTGAGGAAATGGAAGCAGAACTATCTGTCCTCCTTACAAATGGCGAACCAGTCGATTTAGATGAAGTGGATGTAGAGTGGGTAAGTAGCTCACCTACTGTTGCTACGGTAGAAGGCGGAAAATTTGTTGGGAAAAATGCAGGAAATACCGAGGTTCAAGCAATCGTGACGTACCAGGATGAAGAGTACACATCAAATAAGCTAACCGTGACAGTTACAGTCACAACAGCTACATTAGCAAATCAGATTGGAGAGCTAGAAGCAACTCGACAAATTGAACATTCACTAGCAAAACAACTAACTAACCGATTAAACCAAGCACAACATCACTATGACAAAGGCGACGTACAACAAGCTAAAAAACACCTACAAGACTTCACAAAACACCTAGATAACAGCAAAGCTGACAGCGAAATAAAAGAAATACTTACCAACAACGTAAACGCAATTTGGGAATAAGCGGGACAGGGGGACAGGTTCCCTGACCCACCTGGTTCACCTACAATTCTAGACCCTATCCGGAAAAGCTTACACACTTTCCGGGTGGGGTCTTTTTTGGGTCAGAGGGACAGGTTCCTTGTCCCACATAAAGTGGGGACAAACGAACCTGTTTGTTTGCCTGACATAAGACCTACACCTTTCTTCCTGTTTATCATTTTTTATGAAACTAATTACCTGTTTTTACATATATAGTAAAATATGTGTCGAAATTGAAGTATTATAGAGTCGGTATTGTTTTAGGAGATATGCAGTGTGGGACAGAGGGAAGGGTTCGGTGTCCCTATAAATATATGGTGGGACGCGGGGCCTGTCCCCGTGACCCAGGGGGGAGAAGTAATGAAGAGGTTTGTTTTTAGCTTGGTGATGTTGCTCGTGTTGTTGTCTGCTTGTTCTTCGGACGAGGGAAAGAAGTCTGTACAGGCGGATCCTGAGGAAACAAAGGTGGAAGAATCAGAGACTGAAGTTGCGGAGACAGAAGAAAGTTATACCCCGAAGGAAGCAGCTTATTATGAGATTGAAGGACTTGACAGGGAGTTAACAGAGCTAGAGCAGGAAATGCTGAGGAAACCGGGTGTTTTTAGTGGTGAAAATTACGAAGAGGCGAAAGTGAATGAGGCACTAGATCAATTACCTGAAGATCTGACAGAAGAGCAGTACATGGAGGAACTGATTTTTCTATTTGCTGAGGATTATCAAGAGGAAATGGAAACACTGTTATTTTTCGATTCAAGCATTGATGTTGAAATTGACCGTCCAGATGAAACGGTGGATGCTCCTGCTTTAAAAACAGCCCACTATGCGATTTTAGTTGATGCGAGCGGAAGTATGGCGGCTAAGGTAGGAAATAAGACGAGAATGGATGCAGCAAAAGAAGCAGTTATGGAATTTGCTGAACAAGTTCCAGAGAATGCAACGATTTCGCTACGGGTATACGGGCATAAAGGCTCGAATAGTGAGTCGGATAAAGGTTTGTCATGCAGCAGCTCGGACGTTTTATATAATGATAGTTTTGAAAAAGGTGGTTTCCAAAATGCGTTGGCCCAAGTGAAGCCAGTCGGCTGGACGCCAATTGCTTTGGGTTTGCAATCCGTAAAGGAGGATATACCAGAAACTGCAGATGATGTTGTGGTATACGTAGTGAGTGATGGGATTGAAACGTGTAATGGTGACCCAGTTCAAGAAGCTAAGAACCTTGTATCCGCAGATATCCAAACAGTTGTGAATATCATTGGATTTGATGTGGATAATGACGGGCAAAAGCTTTTAAAAGAAGTCGCAACGGCCGGGAATGGTGAGTTTACGTATGTTAACTCTGAGCAAGACTTAAAGAAATACATGAGGGCTCAGTATGAGGAAATTCAAAAGCTGTGGTATGAGTGGAAAGAGGCCGGGAAAGAACAGGCATACGAAATAAAGGAAGAGAAAAAGGAATTGGCTTATAACACAAAAGAGAGCATGAAAGAGAAGAGTACGCGCGAGAAGGAACGAATGAAAGAAGCGCAGGCTTATCTTAAGGAACGATTCGAAGACTACGATCATCCAGCCCGTAAAATATTCTCTGACATCGTTGATTACGGAAATAGCAAATGGCGCTACGCCGTCGATGAAGGAAATAGGTTATGGAGAGAAGCTGTTGACAATGGCAATCGTGAATGGCGGGAGTATGTGGATGAAGGAAACGAAAAGATTAGAGAAACAATTGATAAAAAGAATGGGAATTAGGTGCCGGGAGAAATTCTCCTGGTTTTTTTGTGGGTCAGGGGGACAGGTTCCCTGACCCTGTAAAAATATGGTGGGACGAGGAACCTGTCCCCGTGACCCATCCCCGTGACCCACCCTGCGACCACAAAACCAGACCCACGTATATTGACAGTTGTTAGACTATTTGGTAGATTCAAGGTGCAGAAATAATATGAAGGAAAGGATTGAATTCTAGCAAAATTGCATGTATCTGCTCATGTTCTATGCTCCAAGTAATTCTTCAAATTCACCTCAAAACACCTACATTTTTTAAACCCTATTTAGATTTTTCCATTTTACATAGAAAGGATGATTGCTAGTTGCCTAGAAAAGCTAGGATAAAGAGCAAGAACGGGATATATCACATTATTTTGCGAGGGGTCAATAAACAGTTGATCTACGAAGACGATGAGGATAAATCTAGATTTCTCAATATTTTAAAACGCTGTAAGGAAATCAGCAACTACCAGCTGTATGCATATTGTTTGATGGATAATCATGTTCATCTACTAGTGAGAGAGACGGCCGATCCCATTGGAAATGTCATAAAGAGAATAAGCTCAAGCTATGTCTATTATTACAATTCGAAATATGAGCGTTGTGGACACTTGTTTCAGGAGCGGTATAAGAGTGAAAGTGTAGAGACGAAGCGGTATTTTTTAACGGTACTTCGCTATATTCATCAAAATCCAGTTAAAGCAGGGTTAGTCGGAGGCGTATTTGAATCGAATTGGACAAGCGTATTTGAATATATCCATAACACAGATATAGTAGATATTGAATTTGCTCTGACTCTGTTTTCTTCAGAGCGGGAGTCGGCTGTGCCGCAATTTATTGAGTTTATGAAAGCACGAAACGATGACGAGTGCCTCGAGTATGAGGAAATGAAACGAATGCTTGATAGTGAGGTTAAGGAATTGATGCAAAAAATGGGCATTCCGACATTGAGTGTATTACAGCAGATGGATCGCGAAATGCGAGATGCCATCCTGTTTCAGCTGAAAGGTATGAAGGGGGTAAGCATCAGGCAGTTGTCCCGGATAACAGGTATTTCAAGAAGCGTAATACAGCGAGCAAAGCGGGACTGTGGGACACAGTACCTGTCCCTGTGACCCAAAATAAACATAAAAATAGGTGTTCCAGATGGAATACCTATTTTTTTATGGGATGAGTGAGATAATCTCAAATATGTTTTGTGGGTCAGGGAACCTGTCCCCCTGACCCAATCCCGGACAATAGTCTTATAGTTCTACTACTTTTTTCCTGTTTGTTGATGGGATTGTACTTTCTTGTTGACCTGGTTTATGGACTTAGCTATGTTAAAAATAGGAGGATAATTCCGAAATTTTATAATATTTCGGTGGTTATTACCTTCTAATTCTGTATCGGAGGTGGAAAGTACTCATTTTTGCTTGTCCAAATTACTATTTTACAAGGAGTGAAAGTTGTGAAAATCAGAAGGTTATGTAGTGTTTTTCTATCTTTACTATTAATTGTTTCCTTGTTTCCGGTTTCTCCATTTGCCCAATCGACAAATGATGATTTGATTGAGGTTGAGGCAGCTCCATTAGACGCTTCCATTGATCCAATGGGTCCTAAGCATGTGATAAGTTACATTGATGAAAGTATTGAGGGCAAAGCAGATTTTATTATGCTTTACACATCTGAGTATGCAACAGAAATTTTAGTGAAAAAGAACTGGGTAGCGGTTCAAGTAGATGCGAACAATACAGTAACAAAAGTGGTCAATCAATCCGTAAATGGTGCGCCGCCTATTTGGGAGGATGAGCAAAATCTAGCAATACCAGAAGGGGGATATGTGCTTCTTGCACATGACGACTCCTGGGCAAATAAAAACTTCCGAAAATTCTTAGCTACAAATTTTAAAATTAACGACGAAATTAAGCTAAGAAAGAATGGTAATGTCGTTCCAATTACAGAATTTATGACAGGTACTGGATTGAAGGCAAGTATTTCTTTACAAAACGAATTGCTGTATACGGTTACAAAAGCACAAGAGACGATCTCTGGATCCATCCAAAACTATGAAAATGGTGAAAACTATCAAGTACTACTAAATGGACAAGAGATAGAGCTTCAGGAAGATGGTTCCTTCCAATATGATTATGCATTAACACGAGGGACCAATTATATAGATGTAGAAATATTTAAGAATGAGATTTTACATGATAAAAAATCAGTAATTGTTTACTATCAGGACAATCCATCTGTTGAAAAAGAGGTCTTTCTCTGGGTTGAGCAAGGACCAAACGCAAGAAGGTTCCAAACTAGCCAAGATATTCTCAACACGCTACTTGAAGCCAAAGATGCCGGTGTAACGGCAGTTGTTTTAGATGTAAAGGGCGTTGAAGGTTTCACTTCTTATCAAAAAACTGATCTGACAAATCGTCCATATGTAAGTGAAATGACAGCAGAAGGAAGAAGTGGGTCAAATCCGAACCTAGATTTATTACAAGAATTTATTCAACATGGTCATCAATTAGATATGGAAGTTCATGCTTCCTTTAATGTATTTGCGGAAGGCTCAATCGCGCATAATGAGTTTGCAGTTTTAGACGATTATCCAGAATGGGAAGAGATGGTGTATCGCTCGGAAGATAACGGCGACATTTTACCATTAAGAGAAAGTAAGTATGGGAAAAGCGGTGCGCTAGTAACCTTTGTTAACCCTTCTAACCCTGAGGTTCGAGAATATCAGTTAAAAACGTTTGAAGAGGTTATGAAAAACTATGATGTTGACGGTGTCTTACTAGACCGTGGCAGATATGACAATTATTTTGCTGATTTTAGTGACCTAACTAAAGCACAATTTGAGAAGTATCTTGCTGAAAAAGGAAAAAAGGTAACCAACTGGCCACAGGATGTATTTTATTATGAAGGTAGTAATCGTGTGGATGGTCCACTGATCAATGAATGGTTTACATTCAGATCCGGCGTTATTAATAGTTTCGTAGAAGAAACAAGGGATTTAGTAGACCAATATAATGTAAAAGATAACCGTGATATTCAATTATCAGCCTATGTAGGTTCGTGGTATGAGTCGTATTATTTAAACGGGGTAAACTGGTCAAGTCCAACTTTCGACTATGATCCTCGATTGCAGTTTCCGCAAGAAAGTTTATATGGAGAAGAGTATGCTCAAACGGCATATACAGATAAATTGGATTTCCTCATGATTGGTACATATCAAACAACAGCACAGGAAATCAATAAATATATCACTCTCGGAAATATTTTAACAGATGGGCAAGTACCTCTATATTCAGGTATGGCATTAGTGAATTTACAAGACCCAGCCCTACAAAGAGAGGTATTCCAAGCGGGTCTGCAAAATACAAGTGGACTTATGCTGTTTGACTATTCACAAGCTAACTTCCCTGTCATAAAAGCGTCCATTGCAGATGAGGAATATGTGAAGGATTATGTATTGGGCATTAGTAATCCTACTGATCCAGAAAAACCGTTTGTTGGCGACTTCTTAAATATCAATCGGAATGATGATAATTTGAACGTGTACTCTGACTCGTTTGGGCAATCAACGGCGACTAATAAATGGGGCGTAGAGGCAGTTGTTGATGCGAGCGGTGAAGTTATTAAAATGGTGAATAAACAACAAGCGATGAACTGGAACTGGACGAATGTAGAAGATAATAATAGTCTTATTCCATCAGGTGGCTTCGTCCTATCGGCGCTTGACCGTTCGGGTGCACGTGAAAAAAGAGTTCTGCTTGCTACGAACTTCGATATTGGAGATAAAGTGCGATCTGCTTTGGTAAGAGGCGCCTTAGACTACGAAGGGAAAACTTTTTCAACAGCAGGTTTCGACTATCAAGGTAAGGTTCAAGTAGTGGGACCTGGAGAAGCCGAGGTTTATGTGAATGGTGTAGCAGCGTCTGTGGAATCTAATGGTGATTTCTCTGCACAGTCTTCACTTCAGCCTGGAGAAAATCAGATTGAAATCGTTGTACATGTTGATGGTTTCAAAACACACCAACAAGTGGTAACTGTTATTGGTGAAGAAGTTACATTTGATGGAGTAGTTGAGTTTATTGAAGGTGCTACTTTCAATAATAACGGCATTAAACAAGCTGTACGTGCCAGATTAGCAGAAGCGCAAAACGATTTTGTTTCAGCAGAGGAACTAAAAGAAAATGGTTCAGTAGAACAAGCTGAGGAAGCAATACGTAATGGTAACCAGAAACTAGAAGAACTAAAGCTATTTGTTCAAAAACACGCAGGCAAACATATATCGCATGAAGTGTCTGAACAACTAAGTTCATACATCCAACAATTAAAAGAAGACTAAATGGGTCAGTGAATGGGTCAGGGGGACAGGTTCCTTGTCCCTGTAAAATAATGGTGGGTCACGGAGCCTGTCCCCGTGACCCACTATTTTTAGTTTTCTGGTACAAAGTATATAACGGATGGACCTGATGCGCCGCCTGGAAGGCTTGTGACAAAGTCGTATTGATTGCCGTTGGCTCCAATTTGTTCGGATGCAAACTTCCATGCATTTACATAGCTTAGAAACCCGGTCGTTTGAAGTTGCCCATTCCATTGCATAACAAAATGACCAAATCCTCCTGCAGGGTTGTCATAGATGGAGAGTTCCACTGGGCGATGTAGGCTATTTTCCACGTTAACGTCTAAATTATATAACACACCGTAGTTGCCATTGTTAATTACTGGTTTGTTACCATCGACTACACTAATACCTTCTTCATATTCACCCGGTAATTTATCGCTCCATTGTCCATACGCAGCAGATGAAAGTCGAATATAGGCATTTCCTAAAGCTGTATCATACGTAAGTATACCTTCGCGATCAAAATGTGGAAAACTTCCGCGAACATGTGAGTCAGGCGGTAAGATTTCAACAGAAAGTGGGTCAGTTGGACGCTCTGCATAGTTTAGTATGGTTGCAGTAACAGTACCCGGCTTATGACCGTGTTTCGTATAAACATCATATTGAGCAATTCCGCTTACCGTGTCTCCATCAACTGCAAATGTTTCAAGGTAATAACTTTCGCCAGGCTGTAGTGTTTTAATGAATTTCTTTTTAGCCTTTTCCTCTAAGAACTGTACTAACGCTTCTTTTCCAGCTACGTCAGGATAAATGCTAGCTGTCGCACCAACTCCCTTAGAATATAGCTTTACTGCCTCATTTGACGTATTTGTTAGAGCAAGGCTGACATATCGATCCTCTCCGCTTACATTTTGATGATGCCAGAATACACGGAATTCTCCTGTGGCGGAATCACGATAAAACGCCCCACTATCAGAGTATGTTTCTGGTGAATCACTGAGAATCAGCTTCCCTCCTGTTTGTTTTAATTCTGGTTTTTCAAGATGAACCGCAGGCTGAATGGTTTCAATCGGTACATAATTTTCGTTGGCATACGACTGACTTGGCAGTAGCAATCCAAATAAAACAGTACCTAAAACTAAAGCAGACTTCATTTTCATTCCTTTTTCCTCCTCTCGATTTTATTGAAATCCCAATAATGATTGTCAAATGGCGTAGAGGTTGAGATGGGAACTCAATGTTTATGTCAATTCGATATATGACGAATATATCCTTTCTATTTTTTAAAAATGAGGAAAAAGTCCTCTCTATTGTGGGTCAGAGGGACAGGTTCCCTGTCCCTGTAAAAAAATGGTGGGTCAGGGAGCCTGTCCCCGTGTCCCACCCCCGTGGCCCAAAACCAAAACTCGCCCTGTCCAAAACCCATCCCCGTGACCCAACTTTGTTCTCTTGCCAAACCCATCCAAAACTTTTAATCCCCCATCTAATCATTGACGGATGGTACCAGATTTTGTATTCTGGAGTTGGAGGATATATCCTCTTTTAAGTGAAATGGAGGAACGTTTCTTCATTGGAAATTGAGATTTTATATAAAGGAGAATTTTTATGCTGAAGACTGAGAAAGTGAACCCTCTTTTGGTTATTCAATCTGTATATAACTCGCTTACGAAAACCGAGCAAAAGGTCGCCGACTATATTTTGGTCCATCATGCAGAAGCTGTGTATTCCTCTGTCACTGATTTAGCAGAAGTGGTTGGGGTTGGTGAAACGACGGTTCTGCGTTTTTGTAGAAAACTAGGTTATCGAGGGTTTCAGGAATTTAAATTAGCCGTCGCACAAAATTTAATGGAAGTGGACGAGCATGTTTATGGAAAAATTGATGAAAATGATTCCGTGGATGTGATCACAAAGAAAATAGCGAACCAAAACATTAGCGCGATAAACGATACAGTGGCGTTGTATCAAGAAAGTATTCTAGAAGCTGCAGTTGAAAAGATTAACAGTGCTAAAAAAATCTATTTCTTTGGAGTGGGGTCATCTGGATTTACGGCTCTAGATGGAAAACATCGATTAATGAGGCTGGGATATAATACGGAGCATGTTTCTGATTCACATATTATGTCAATGACTGCCTCTTTATTAGGGGAAGATGATTTAATTATTGCCATCTCCTCATCAGGGAGTACAAAAGACGTCGTAGATGCAGTAAAAATCGCAAAAGATAATCATGCCTATATCATTTGTATTACCAACCAAGCAAGATCACCTATTACCAAATATGCGAATCTCATTTTTCTAGCGGCTAATAAAGAATCTCCATTTGAAGGAGGAATTTTCTCATCGAAAATTGCCCAGCTTCTTCTATTAGATGTATTGGCAACGAATGCAGCACTCAAAAACAAAGAACAGGCATCTACAGCAATCAAAAATACAGCAGAGTCCGTTTTAGATAAGCTGTATTAATCATGTAATAGAAAAGGTGAAATAGAATGGTTCCCCAAAATAATAAATTGTTTGAGGTTCTTGAATATATCGTTGATTTACTGATCGTCAATTTTTTGTTCATTGTATGTTCCCTACCAATCGTAACGGCAATACCTTCGTTTGTAGCACTAGTTGGAGCAGTTAAATCCATGTCCGAGGAAGAAGCTGTCCCAGCGTGGAAACAATTTTTCACCCTTTTTTATACGTATTTGAAAAAAGGAATGAAAATCTGGGTCGTACTCTTTTTTACTTCAGTAGTAATAATTGGGGATATTATTGCTGTGTTTTATATGCCGAATGAGTTACAGAATTTCCTGCTACCTTTTACAATACTCTTGGTTCTTCTTTTCTCAGGTATGTGCAGCAATATCATAAAATTATTCATTTTAGGAGAGTCTCGTATAAGAAGGCTCTTTATTACTAGTTTTATTTTATTCATCAGAAAACCAGTAAAGCCTTTGTTAGTTATGTTTATCACGATGGTAGTCATTATTCTATCAATCTATCTAAAGTTTATTCCGTTACTTATCAGTTTTAGTTTGATAGCGCTTACTGTATATTTTGCAATGTTTGAAAAAAATACAGAAACTAGAATTGAGTGAATTTAGTACAAAAATGGAGATTTTTTTATTTTTTAAATAAAAAGGTGGATTAAATCTCCAAAAGGTGATACATTTTTATTAGGGAGCTGATTCTCTTATCAAAACGCTTCATGAAGATGGTTTTGGTTCTCGTTCATGGAGCATGCAAAACAACTAGATATTACATAAATAAAAAATATCAGTGGGGTGAATTGCAATGAGTAAAGGTTTTAAAAAAGTAGTCACAGTAGCTATGATGTTTTTATTAGTTTTTGGAGTATTGGCAGCATGTAACTCTGAAGACACGGGAGCAAAAGATTCAGATTCAGAAAAAGGCGGCAAGGACAAAGAAACAACGGTTGAATTCTGGACAATCTCTCTTCAACCAACATTCAATGATTATTTCAATGATCTAATTGCAAAATACGAAGAAGAAAATCCTGGTGTGAAAATTGACTGGAAGGACTTCCCGTATGATGCGGTTCAGAACAAATTATTAACAAGTATTGCAAGTAAACAAGCTCCAGATGTAGTTAACTTAAATACAGTTATGGCACAACAAATGGCTTCAAAAGATGCCTTAGTTGATTTTAACCAACAATTAACAGATGAGCAAAAAGGTATTTACTTTGAGGGAATCTATAATTCTACTGCACAAGGTGATGGTGCCTATGCACTTCCTTGGTATACAGGTATTCCGGTTCTTTATATCAATAAGAATTTAGCTGAAAAAGCTGGTCTTGATGTAAGCAATCCTCCAGAAACAAAAGCAGATCTTGCAAATTGGGGTAAACAAATTGCAGAGAAAAATGATTCTTTTGGATATGTATTCACAATGGAAACACGTTCTATCCTTGAAGAAGGTTTCAAAATTGTAGAAGATGATAAAGCAATTTTCAATAACGATGAAGTAAAAGAATACATCCAAGGCAACATTGATCTAATTGAAGCAGGAGTTATTCCTAAGGATATTCCAGCATTCGATAAGCAAGTTCAATTATTTGGTAGTGAACAAGTAGGTATGATTATCTCAAGTTCTTCTTTTATTAACCAATTAAAAACAGCTTCACCAGATGTATATGAAAATACAATCGCTGTACCAGCACCAGTTGGTAAAGCAGGTATTCGTTTTACAAACACTATGAATCTAGTTGTCCCTAAGGCATCTAAGAATGTAGACGCTGCAACAGCATTTGCACATTATGTAACAAATGATGCGAATCAATTAGCATTCTCGAAAGTAGCAAACACACTTCCTTCTACTAAAGAAGCTGCGAAGGATGAGCACTTCTATAAGAACGATGGAACATTAGAAGGTCAAGCTCTAACTGCTTCTGTTGAAAGCTTAGACAAAGCAACAGACTTCTACCTTGGTATTGAAAACGCAGGAGATGTAGATAGTGCAATCAATAAACATCTACAAAACATCTACATTAATGATCAAGATCTAGATGCTGAGCTTGAAGCAGCTGAGAAAGAAGTTAATGATATTCTAGCTCGTTAACTTTATTCAGAAGATTTCCCTCACATTTTTGGTGGGAGATGAATGAAAAGTGGACCTAATTTGCTTGGGGGTTATAAAGTTAGCCACCAGCGGATGCCACGATTTTTCAGAGGAAGTTTTCGAGCGTAAGATAAAAGACTAAGAACGCCACATCCTGTGGCAACGTCTTTGTGACCCACCTCGTGTGGCCTAAAAAGTCGGGTTGCAAATACGCAATGGCGTATTTGATCATATGAAAACTGAATGGGCAGATGAATTTCTGCCCATTTACTTTTATTCAGCAAAGTCTGAATAATAAGTAAAGGCTTTGGCGGAGACATGCGATTTTTCAAAGGAATTTTTCGAGCGATGTCCCACCTCGTGTGGAGTAAAAGTCTAAGCTCGAATTCGCCAAGGCGCATTGATTAGATAGGAGGAAACACCCTATGGGAAAGAAAAGGGCTACTGGTTATAGCAGATTTTCAGAGGTTCAAACAGCGTGGCTTTTTATGGCACCAGGGTTAGTATTGCTTGCCCTGTTTACCTTTTGGCCGATCATTTTCAGTCTACCTTTGGCATTTACCAACTACTCGGTTATAGGTGAAACAGCCTTCGTAGGACTTGAGAACTTTAAGCGTGCATTTTCTGACGTTGATTTTATTGCTTCGATTAAAAACTCTCTACTATATATGATTATCGTGCCTTTTATCCAAATCATCTCCATCTTAATGGCCATTCTAGTTAATCGAAATATAGCGGGTATTAAGTTTTTCAGAACAGCTTATTATATTCCGGTTGTTACTTCCATGGTTGCAGTTGCGATCATCTGGGGTTGGTTAATGAGCTCGAATGGGGTACTTAACTATCTCTTAATGTCTGTTGGTTTACTAGACGAAAAGATTAACTGGTTGTCTGATAAAGATACAGCATTATGGGCTCTTATGTTTATTACCTTATGGAAGGGTCTAGGGTATTATATGATGATTTATCTTGCGGGCCTTCAAGCTGTACCGACCGATTGTATTGAGGCAGCAAGAATCGATGGTGCAAGTAACTTCCAAATCATTCGTAAGATTACCATTCCGTTGTTAAAACCATATGTGTTCTTATGTACACTCGTTTCTTTAATGGCAGCGATTCGTGTATTTGATGAAGTATTCGTCTTAACGTCGGGTGGTCCTGGTAATGCAACACTAACAAGTAGTGTGTATATCTACCAGCAAGGATTTGAACAGTTTGAATTTGGATATTCATCTGCACTCGGATTAATCGTAAGTTTCATTATCATGTTCTTCAGTATTTTCGTCTTCGTATTTAACAAGAAGGGTGGTGTAAATCCATATTAATATGGATGTCCCTATGAAAAATACGAATCTAGCTAAAAAAGTTATCAGTAAATTTTTCGTGTATGTATTGTTACTTATATTTGCCCTCTTCATGATGGGGCCATTCCTTTGGCTATTAAGCGTATCACTAATGCCTGGGAAAAACATTTTTGCCTTTCCACCTGCAATACTTCCAACCTTCATTGACTTTAAGAACTATATAGAAGTATGGGAGTATATGGATTTTCTTAAGTATATATGGAATACGGTTATCATCACCTTCCTAGGTGTCACATTAAGTATTATATTTAGTGCGTTAACGGCATATCCATTAGCGATTTTTCGATTCAAGGGAAGAAATTTTATCTTCCTATTACTCGTTTCAACAATGATTATTCCTGCAGCAGCAGCGCTTGTTGTTAACTATTTAACGATTAATAATATGGGATTAATCAATACCTTCACTGGTGTTGTTCTACCTACGCTAGTTTCCGTATTTAATGTATTCCTATTCAGACAGGCATTCATGGGAATCCCAACGGATATAAGAGACTCCGGAAAAATGGACGGCGCTTCTGAATTCAGAATCTGGGTTCAATTAATGATGCCGATGATCAAACCAGCTGTCGCAGTTGTTGGATTATTTGAATTTATGGCGAACTGGAATAGTTTCCTATGGCCAATCATAGTGTTGGAAACAGAAAAATACCCATTAGCATCTGCACTAAGCTTCTTAAATGGTCAATTCTCATATAACTTTGGGTGGATCGCAGCTGGAACGGTAATCTCCGTATTACCAATCATCATCGTGTTCCTATTCACACAAAAGTATTATATGGAAGGAATATCAGGTGCAGTAAAAGGATAACGAAAAAGGGAGATATCACATGTACAAAATTGCTTATATCCCATTAGACGAACGCCCATGCAACTACGCTTTCCCAAGCCTCATGACAGAGTGGGACGGGGGGACAGGTCCCGTGTCCCAGGAGTGGGACAGAGGGACAGGTCCCTTGACCCACGGGGAAGTGAGTCTTGTAAGACCACCTTTATCTCTGATGGGGAATAAAAAAACATCAGGAAACACGGAAAAAATTTGGGAATGGCTCTTTGAGGCAGCGGCAGATTCAGATGGTCTGATCCTTTCAATTGATACATTGTTATATGGGGGAATCATTCCTTCTCGCTTGCACTCTCTTACATTGGAAGAGTGTAGGGACGCACTCGCAAGGCTATCTCGAATAAAAGAAATAAATCCAGACGTGAAAATATACGCCTTCAACTTAATCATGAGATGCCCTAAGTATTCAAGTAATGATGAAGAACCGGATTATTATGGTGAGTGGGGTAGTGAGATTTTTCAATACGGGAGGTTGCATCATCTCATTTCTGCCAATCTTTCATCTGAAGAAGAGCAAAAGCAGTATGAAAACCTAAAGCAACAACTACCACGAGAAGTAGTCGATGACTATTTATCTCGGAGAAAAATCAATGTTGAGGTAAATAAACTTGTCCTTGAGTATGTGGATAATGGATTGATAGATTTCTTGATTATTCCTCAGGATGATTCCGCACCTTACGGATGGACGGCGATTGATCAGCAAGAGGTCCGAGGTGCGATTGCCTCTCAGAATCTTGAACTAGATGTGTATATGTATCCAGGGGCAGATGAGGTCGGATGTACGTTGTTGGCAAGAATGGTCAACAGCTTCAAGAGTAAGAGACCATTGGTATACCCAGTTTTTTCAAGTGAACAAGGCCCATCTGTAACGCCTTTATATGAAGATCGGCCATTAATGGAGACGCTTAAATATCAAATCCTGGCTGCAGGTGGACTGATCACCTCCAATATGAATGAAGCAGATTTTGCGTTATATGTGAATTCGCCGGTAGAACCAATGATGGAGGCGGCATACCAAGATAATTTAAGTACAGTATATCAGGTGAATCGAAATCTGATTGATTTTGTGGAACAGCTTGATTTTACAATAAAAGAAAGAAACATCCCAGTTGTAGTGGGGGATGTGGCATTTGCAAACGGATCCGATTTGGGGCTCCTAAAGCTATTAAAAAGAAAGAACCTTCTATTTAAATTAGCTGGATATGCAGGTTGGAATACGAGTTCAAATACACTCGGAACCTGTATTGCGCAAGGGATGCTCCACAATATATATGGTAGCAACCAAACCCATACGAATTTTCTAGCATTGCGTTATGTAGAAGATGCAGGCTATTGCAGTTCTGTCAGAAAAAATGTCACGAATAATATATTGCCTAAACTAGGTTTTGACTATTTTCTTGTAGACGGAACAAATGGAAAAGTTTCTGAAATTGTTCAGGAAAAATTGAATGAATTTACGAAAGAACATCTCAATGATGACGACAACGAAATCGTAATCAAAGAATGCTATATGCCTTGGAGCCGAATGTTCGAAGTCGGGCTGAATGTAGAGCATATACCTAAATAAAATGGGACAGGGGGACAGGTTCCTTGTCCCTGTAAAAATATGGTGGGTCAGTGGACCTGTCCCCCTGTCCCACGGAGGAGTTGCTTGTGATGGTTAGACAAGAGTGTGCTGATGTTGTTGTGATTGGTGGAGGTTTAGGTGGGTGCATGGCATCCTTGGCTGTCGCTAAGATGGGTTTGAAGGTCATTATGACGGAAGAGACGGATTGGCTTGGTGGGCAGTTGACGAGTCAGGCGGTACCTCCTGATGAACATAAATGGATTGAGAAATATGGAAGCACGGAGACGTACAGAGAATTCAGAAATAGGGTACGTCAATATTATCGAGAGAATTATCCACTTACGAAGGAAGCAAGAGAGAATGAAATCTTAAACCCCGGTAATGGTTGGGTTAGTCGGCTAGCACATGAACCAAAGGTTGCCTTAAAGGTAATTGAAGACATGCTTGCCCCGTACCTGAACAGCGGGAAAATAAAAGTTCTTTATAACTATAAACCGGTAGAAGCGAAGACAGAAGAGGACAACGTAAAATCTGTCATGGTTGCTCACATCAGCGAACCTAAAAAAGTCGAGTTAGTCGGTCAATACTTTTTAGATGCTACTGAATGTGGGGATGTTCTACCGCTTGCCGGTGTGGAATATGTATCAGGTGCGGAGTCTAGAAAAGAAACTGGCGAACCACATGCACTTGAGGAAGCAAATCCGATCGATATGCAATCGTTTACGTATGTGTTTGCGGTTGATTATGTTGAAGGTGGAAATTTTACCATCGAGAAGCCTAAACAGTATGACTTTTGGCGTGAGTATATGCCCAGCTTCTCACATCTGCCTCTTTTTAGCTGGTATGCAACAGATGCAGATGATACATCAAAGCTCAAGCAATTTACGTTATTCCCTAATGATGAAGGGATTCCTTCCTTATTTACATATCGAAGAATACTAGATACAGAGAATATAGATGGAGATTTATATGAAGGTGATATTTCTCTCATCAACTGGGCACAGAATGACTATTTTCTCGGACCAATCTACGGAGTATCGGATGAGGAAGTCGAAAAGAATTTATTCAACGCGAAGCAACAAAGCTTATCCCTCTTGTACTGGCTTCAAACAGAAGCTCCAAGATTGGATGGTGGGAAGGGCTACCCTGGCTTAAGGCTCCGTAAAGATGTATTGGATACAGAAGACGGCCTTGCCAAATACCCGTATATCCGTGAATCAAGGAGAATCAAGGCTGTATACACCATCACAGAAAATGATGTTAGTAAGGAAATAAGAGGCGATCAAGGGATATGTGAGTATTACGATAGTGTAGGTGTTGGAAGCTATCATTTGGATTTGCATCACACAACGGTTTCAAAACGAAGCTTTTACATTCCGAACTATCCGTATGAAATACCACTTGGTGCGCTATTACCAATCCGTGTAAAGAACCTACTCCCTGCTTGTAAAAATATCGGGACGACTCAGATCACAAATGGATGCTATAGACTTCATCCGACGGAATGGAATATTGGTGAGTCTGCAGGTTATCTAGCAGCGTATGCGCTAGTAAACAATATTACTCCACATCAGGTACGACAAGAGGAAAAACACTTACAAGACTATCAAAGTCTATTAGTGAAAAATGGCGTTCAGCTACATTGGCCAGAAGATATTGACCTATAAATACGTGTTCAAAAAGTAGGGTGAAAAGGACCGGTTGACGTGTGCGTCTTGTCGACACGAGTTGAAAGTTTGAGGCTGCGTAGCTCCCGCGTACCAACTGCATGCAGCTAATACGTGAGGAACGAAGAAGCAAGCCAACATAGAAATCGATGTGTCATTTTCACCGGACGTTTTGAACAACCTTTAAAGAAAGGGTGAGTAAAATGGACCAATCAAACATACTATGGGTGGATTTTTTAGCAAATGGTACGAGATTGCTAGACCCAGAAAAAATGAAAGAGCTAATCCAGCATGCGGTAAAAAGTAGGATTACACATCTTGTGATTGATGCAAAAATCCCATATGGCTTTACTACCTATCAGAGTGAGTTTGCCTATCATGTGAGTGAAATGAAGGATGAACAGTACCACGCTTGGAAAGGCAGAGATTTTCTTCAAGAAATGATTCATCATGCACAAGGCTCTGGCTTGAAGGTTATCGCAAATGTTGATGTATTTGCTGAAGGAAATGGAATCGACAAAGAAGGAATGGTATATGACAAGCCCGAGTGGCAGGTTGTGAAATATAACGATGCACTTTCAGATATGCTGACAGCAGCGGAAAATCACAATGACCCAACCGTCTTTGTAAATCCGATTCACCCTGAGGTTGAAGCATATGAACTAAATATCATTCAAGAAATTATACGTAATTATGACCTAGATGGCGTTGTCTTAGATAGATGCCGATATCCGAATATTTATGGGGATTTTAGCAAGTTAAGTAGATCGAAGTTTGAAGCGTATATTGGCCAAGAAGTGAAAAACTGGCCAGAGGACATTATGACGATTGAAGAAAAGAAACCTGTTTTTGGTCCTCTTTTTCCGAAGTGGGCAGAGTTCCGTGCAAAAAATATTAAAAACTTTGTTCAAAAAGCCAAAAATGTGGTTAAGACAAAGAATTCTGATTTGATTTTTACAATCTATGTGGGTTCATGGTATCCACTTTATTATAACGAAGGTGTTAACTGGGGGAGCGAAACCTATCATCCTTCATTGGAATGGACGGCTGACACGTATCATACATCTGGCTATGCAGAGGAATTTGATTTTATCATGACTGGCTGTTATTACCCAGAGGTTACGATCGAAGAAGCGGAAAGCAATGGGAGACCTGCTAGTTGGTATAGTGTAGAAGGTGCCATTGAGATGAGTAAGGAAGCTATTAATGGAAAAATCCCGGTTATTGCTAGTTTATATTTAAAGGATTATACGGACAATGTTGAACAATTTAAGAAGGCTGTTCAGCTATGTAAGGAACGAACCAACGGAGTAATGCTGTTTGATACGGTGTATCTCGAGGATTACCAATGGTGGAACGTACTAGAAGACCCTTCAAATAATAATCCTTTGGATTAGTAACTAACTGGAGTGTAACGAATGGATAACAAACAAGCGTTTTTTGACAAAATTCATAAAAAGTTAGTCGTGTCTTGCCAGGCATTGCCTAATGAACCGCTGCATAGCTCCTTTATCATGAGTAAAATGGCTATTGCTGCTACCCAAGCAGGTGCAAGTGGAATTCGGGCTAACACGGTAGAAGACATTCACGAAATTAAAAAAGTAACGGACTTGCCCATTATCGGCATTATCAAACAGGACTATGACAATTCGGATGTGTTTATCACACCCACAATGAAGGAAATCGACCTTCTCGTAGCTGAAGGGGTAGATATGATTGCTTTGGATGCCACTAGTCGAGTGCGACCGGATGGATATACCATTGCAGAGATATTCCCAGAAATTAGAAGGAAATATCCAAATCAATTATTTATGGCGGACTGCTCGACACTTGAAGAGGGCATTCAAGCAGAAAAATTGGGATTTGATGCTGCAGGAACAACACTATGCGGCTATACAGAGTACACAAAGGGCGTAAAATTACCAAACGTTGATTTGATTAAGCAATTTGTGGATCATTTATCGATACCGGTAATTGCTGAGGGCGGCATCTCGTCACCTGAAGAATTAAAGGAAGTCTTTGCAACAGGCGTTCATTCAGCCGTTGTTGGGTCTGCCATCACACGCCCACAAGAAATTACAAAACGATTCTTACAAGTCCTACAGGATTAGGACAGGAGAGGGTCAGGGGGACAGGTTCACTAGCTTTGCATAGGTTCCATAAAATGTAAACACTCTGGTAAATATCTAGACAAACACAAAAAAAGCTCCTAAAGTAGAAATGTTAGATGTTTGTTCCCATAAACAAACTTTCTACAAAGGAGCCTCAAAAACAATAAGATTATGATAACTGAAGATACTGTAATTCGTCAATGTTTGTCATTATTACCTACAGAAGATTTGGCTTGTCCTATTCTAAACTACGATTCGAAAAAACTTACAATTGAAGGACTTGTTAAAGTTTTTGTAGCTGCCCAATTGGGTAAATGGGAATCTTATCCCGAATTTGATATAAAGATGGGCGCACATAAAGACCTAATGGAATACATCGGTGTAGATAGTATTAGTAGTTCACAGTTAAGTCGGAGAATTAATGAGTTAGACACCAACATACTCCAAAACCTTTTTTTCAAAGTAGTAGAAGAACTTGAATATTATACAAAAGAATTCACTGGTCTACCTCGGAACGTTGGAAAACTTCGCATCGTAGATGCGACACATATAAAACTTCCATCCGTTTTATCAAAATGGGCTTATGTAACCAAGGGCTGGACAGTTGTAAAAATGCATACACGCTTGGTTGTCGCTTCACCAGACGTACACTATCCAGATAAAATTGTTCCTTCAAACGGTAAGGTACAAGATCACGAAGGTGGAGATCTGTTAATAGAAAAATCAGATGCCACATATGTGATGGACCGTGGCTATATGGACCTCTTTCGCATGAACGAATGGATTAAGAAAGAAATTAAATTTGTTGTTCGACTAAGAGGGAAACTCGTCGAAAGAACCTTAGAAGAATATGAAGTACCCGAAGGGTCAAATATCCAAAGAGATGTTAAGGTGATTTTGGGCGAAACAGGTAAGATGAAACCAATTAGACTAGTGGAATTTCTTGATGAAGAGGGTAAAGTATACAGGCTAGCTACTACTAGATGGGATTTAAAAGCAACTGAGATTGCGGAAATTTATAAAAATCGTTGGATTATTGAACTTTTCTTTAAATGGGTTAAGCAATCCTTGCGGTTTACAAAAGTCTGGAGTACAAAGCCACAAGGAATATGGAACCAGATGTTTATAGGGATGATTGCCTATATATTAACACTTATTGTTAAGCTAAAAACAAAATCACAAAAAAGCCTAAAATTTATTCTTACAAATATTAGAACTTACTTTGATAAAACATGGGAAGTCTTTATAAACGCATTAGAATTTAAACCTAAAAAGACTTCAAAAGGTCGACAAAAGATTCCGGATAAACCAGAGGAAAAAGTATTCTATGGTAGTGTTGCGCTAATCGGTGAGAAAAAGAAACGTATTAAACGGAAAATTAAGTAATTGAAGTAAATACCAAAAAATGGGAACAAACAACAATCTTATTTAAGATTGTCGTTTTTGCTCCCGTGAGAAAAAAGAAATGTAAAAATATTACTTTTTTTCAAATTTAATACAACTACGCAAAACTAGTGGGACAGGTTCCTTGTCCCTGTAAAAAAATGGTGGGACGGTGGACTTGTCCCTGTGACCCACATTGAGGTGAGAGAGATGAAAATATTTGCTGCGGATATTGGCGGGACATCGATAAAATATGGCGTAAATGATGAGAGTGGAAAACTGGTGTCCTTTCACGAAGTTGAAACGGAAAGAGAAAAGGGTGGTCCTGCGATCATTCAGAAATTAGAGGATCTTATTACGCAGTACCCTGATATCGATGCAATTAGCGTTAGTACCGCTGGTCAAGTGAACAGTGAGGAAGGGTATATTATCTATGCAAATGATAATCTGCCAAACTATACTGGTACACGAATAAAGGACCTTTTAGAAGCAAAGTGTAACGTGCCTGTTAAGGTAGAAAACGATGTAAATGCAGCAGCTCTTGGTGAAAAATATTACGGAGTTGGCAAGGACTATCGCGATTTTCTCTTTTTAACGTTCGGGACAGGTATCGGCGGTGCGATTGTCATAGATTCAAAGCTACATCGCGGTGTTACGGGAATTGCGGGTGAATTTGGCCATGCGAATCATTATCCTAACGGAATCCCTTGTGGTTGTGGGAAACGAGGCTGCTATGAACAATATGGCTCCACAACAGCATTGATTAGAGAAGCCAAAAAGGTAAATCCGGACTGTACAAACGGTAGGAAGCTGTTTGAGATGATCCAAGATGGCGACGAGAGGTTGTCTGAGGTATTTGATACGTGGACAAATGAAGTGGCACTTGGTATTGCTAGTTTAATTCATATCTTCAACCCTCCATGTGTCATTTTAGGTGGAGGAATTATGGAACAAGATTTGTCTATCAAACTCGTTTCTGAAAAAGTTCAGCAACACATTATGGATAGTTACGCAGATGTGAAAATTTTGAGATCACAGTTTGGCAACAAAGCTGGACTATACGGGGCAATTTCCTTGCACCAATTTAGCTAAAAAGGAGCTAAATACTTTGAAAAAATGCAATCATACATTTTATAGTTCTCATTTAAATAAATCACTCGATTATATGGTTATCACGACTAGCGAACATATTGAAGATGCATATGTGTTATATGTCCAGGATGGTAAGGACTATTTAGAGTTAGGTGGACTTGAAAAGGCGGTTCAGGATTTAGTGCGTGTAAATCCTGAGCTGTCTAAGCATCTTGTTTTCGTTCTGATCCATCCAGGAGATTCAGTTGAAAGATGGGAATCGTTTAGTAGAAAAGGAGCCTTCTTCCAGCAGTACCTACGTTTTATGAATGATGAGTTTATACCTGAGTTTGAAAGAAACTTGGGTGCTACGAATATTTTAAAAAGAGGTCTCTTAGGGGATTCGTTAGCAGGAAATATCAGTTTAAATATTGCATTAGAACAGCCGGAAAAGTGGACGCATGTATTGCTTCAATCTCCGGCTATTTCAGATGGAGATATAGCGAAGTTGGAGAATATGGATTTGTCAGGATGGTATGTCTACCAGACAGTCGGCATCTACGAAGACGAGTTTGTATCCTCAATTTCAGATGAGAAATTATACATTTTGACAAGAAACCGCCAATTGCATAATAGCTTTCTAGAAACTCATGCAAATGTGAAATACATAGAATCAGAAGACGAACACCTATGGAAAGTCTGGGAGCGGGACCTACCAGATCTGTTGTTGTGGTGGGTCAGAGGGACAGGTTCCTTGTCCCAGTAAAAATTTGGTGGGTCAGAGTACCTGTCCCCCTGTCCCAGTGAAGGAGGTATGGAAGATGAAGATACATTTTACGGGTGATGTGAACGAGGTGTTAGAAGGGATTACGATTCTTTGTGCTGATTTGGGGATAGAAGTTGTTGAAGACGGATATCCAATTGAAGTGATACATCGTCAAGGCCCTTTGGTTGTACATAATGAGGATGGAAAAGGGCGGATCAGCTTTGAAAACAAGATTCATTTTTTCAGAGGGATCGGGCTATGGCTTCAACATTTTGAAAAAAGCAATGAATTCCATCTTACTGAAGAACCACAATTTGAGACTAGTGGTGCGATGATTGATGTTTCTAGAAACGCAGTGCTAACGGTTGATGGGATTAAGATGTTACTGCGTAATATGGCCGTGATGGGCTTGAATATGGTAATGGTTTATACAGAGGAAACCTACGAGGTTCCAGGAATCCCTTACTTTGGATATATGCGCGGAAGATACACAGAGGATGAAATTCGAGACTGTGATGACTACGCCTTCCAATTAGGAATAGAGATGATCCCTTGTATCCAAACATTGGCTCATTTAAAGGAAGCGTTAAAATGGGGCTATGCAAATGACATCAAGGATACAGATGATATTTTGCTTGTCGGTGAACCGAAAACCTATGAATTTTTAAAGAGACTGATTGAGGCAGCGACGAGGACATATCGTACGAAAAGGATTCATATTGGGATGGATGAAGCACTGCAATTAGGCCGTGGAAAATACATTGAAAAAAACGGCTATCAGAACCGGTTTGAAATCATGAATCAACATCTTCAAGAAGTTGTATCCATTACAGAGGAGTACGGGCTGAAACCAATGATTTGGAGTGATATGTACTTTCGATTAGCTTCACAGAATGGAAACTATTATGATTTTGATTCTGCGGTGTTGGAGGAAGTTAAACAATCCATTCCAAACGTACAAATGGTGTACTGGGATTACTATCATTCAGAAGAAAGCCATTATGAGGAAATGCTAAATACCCATAAACAGATTGTACCAGATCCTCTTTTTGCTGGAGGGTTGTGGACATGGAATGGGATATCTCCAAATTACGCGAGGGCATTTAGGAATACAGAGGCGGCTCTTAAAGCCTGCCGAAAAACAGGAGTGAAAGAGGTTTTTGCGACGATGTGGGGAGATAATGGAGCAGAAACCCCAATTCAAACCGCTCTTCCGGGGTTACAACTATTCGCGGAATATACATATCATCAAGAAGTAAGTAAAGAGCATTTGGAAGAACGTTTTACCTCATGTACAGGTTACAAGCTAAATGATTTTCTTCTATTGAACCAGCTTGACGAGATCCCAGGGGTCATGGAGGATAATTTATATTCCTCAAATCCTTCAAAATTCTTGCTTTGGCAGGATGTGTTAGTCGGGCTATTTGACGAAAATATAAAGGGACTGCCGGTTGCTGAGCATTACCTTGGCATAGCAGATGAGTTACGACCGGCTAAAGAACGTAACCGGGGCATGGAACTATTGTTTAGTTTTTATCATCAGCTAGCAAGGGTATTAAGCTTGAAGGCAGAGTTGGGTATTGAGATAAAATCAGCCTATGATAGGGAAAATAAAGAGGAAGTTACGCAGCATCTAGAAAAGATACATGTTTTAAAAGAAGAGATTGATAGATTACGAAGGGCTCATCGAGATGTCTGGTTTTCCTTGAATAAACCGTTCGGATGGGAAGTGCTAGATATTCGCTACGGAGGAGTATTGACAAGGCTGGAATCAGCAGAATACCGACTGCGCTTATGGATAGATGGTAGCGTATCAAAACTAGAAGAACTTGAGGCTGAGCGACTTCGCTATGACGGCCCCGAACAATTCCCTGACAATGTAACACTGGGTAGAGGCGAAACCTACAACCGGATAGTGTCAGCGGGAAGTATCTAAGTGTGAGTCATTGGTGGGACAGGGGGACAGGTTCCCTGACCCTGTAAAAATATGGTGGGACGAGGGACCTGTCCCTCTGACCCAGAAAGAGGGATGAGTGGTGAGAGAAGGGATACGATGGTATGATCCAAAGGAAGGGCCGTTTCGGATAAGTGGGTTTGCGTGGTTTGAGAAGGAAGAGCGGTATCGTCGACTACCGAGTAAACCTGATTATGGCTTACCTACAGCAGTAGATGAATTAGCAAATAATACGTCGGGTGGACAAATTCGGTTTCGTACAAATGCGTCTAAGCTTGTAATTAAAGTAAAGCTAACGGCTATTGCTGGTATGGGACATATGCCTGCTTCAGGACAGTGTGGCTTTGATGTGTACGTTGGAGAACCTGGCCAGCAACAGTATTATGCGTCCGCCTATCCAGCCGTGCATGAGCAATCGTATGAACGAGTGATTTGGGAAGTGAATGATAAGGAACATGAAAGGGAAGTAACATTGAATTTTCCTTTGTATGTGGGGGTCGAAGAGGTTTTAATTGGTACAAATCAAGATGCAATCATTGACATGCCGACTCCGTTTCTATCAGATAAGCGAGTGATTTTCTATGGAACTTCTATTACGCAAGGTGGTTGTGCGAGCCGCCCTGGTATGTCGTATACAAATATCCTTAGTCGAAGAATAAATCTGGAATTTATTAATCTAGGATTCTCTGGAAGTGGAAAAGGTGAACAGGAAGTAGCATTAACCATCCGCGAAATCGATAGGCCGGCTTGTTTTGTGCTTGATTATGAGGCGAATGCAACTCTTGAGCAGTATAAAGCAACACTCGTACCGTTTATCGAAACGTTACGAGAATATCATCCTGATGTTCCTATGATCATCGTGTCACGAATAAGGTTTGCGCAGGATGAGGTCACAGGGTACAATGAACAACAAGAGCGTAGAGAATACTCAAAAACAACTGTTGAAAAAATGCAGCAACAGGGAGATCAGCATATTTCGTTTATAGATGGATCTACATTGTTAGGCGACCATTGGCACGAGTGCACGGTTGATGGGATTCATCCAAATGATTTAGGATTCATGGAAATGGCAAATCGTATGGAGAGTGCGTTTGCGTTTTTGTGGAGATAATTTAATACTTTCAGCATAAAATAAGGCCCGATGAGGAATAACCACTTCTCATTGGGCCGATTTTAATTTAGTATACGCATAGTGAGTGATGTAATGACACACAATGATTACTTGTTTTTGGGGATTGAGGGACAAGTTCCATGTTTCACGCTCTGTAAAAAGTTAACTTTATAAAATCCATATTAATTGCAGCATTTTACTTCAAACAAAAGTTTGTTTGAGGGTTTAGTCATACGGCTACAGGTGATTCAAATTTCAAACAACCGTCTGATTGACTCCTTTGCAATTCCAACAGTTATGCCTCGACATATACCATCTACTTTAAGACATAATAAGGATTATCAACTAACTGTATTCCTGCCGTTTCATACCTAACAAATAAACTCTCTTTATCCCACTCTTTACCAACGCACATGACTCTTCTTAGCCCATATTCATCTAATTTTTTATCTTCCTCTTTTGTTATTAGAGCTGTAAAGTAATATCTTAATAGAACATGAAAGATTGTTTCACTGTCGGGATTTTCTTTTTTCAACTCTTCAATAATTTCTTTAAAATAAATGTTCTTACAAACTACATGTTCTTTAATAAACGAACATTTCTTCTTATTCTCGAACATAGTGAGAGCTGTAGGTGTTACATATTTATGTACGCTTAGCCCATTCCAATCGTAATTTACATTCAAAACTTCTTTTGAAGCTGACTTTAAGCATCTATATACAAAGCCTTGAATAAAGTTTGAGCTATTTTGGAAAGTATGTACCGATTCTGGATCCATTAATTTGATAGCCTCATAATTACTAACTAACCATTCGGATGCCTTTTTATATACTAGTTTCTCAGCTGATGTTATAGTTTTTAACATTTCTACCCCCTCGTAAAGTAAAAATAAGAATAATAATATTTTCTGTTAAAAGGTTGCTCCTTTTGTAATATATAATTTGCGATATCATCCATTACTGATGTTAGAGAATAAGAGCCTTACGTGCGGAAGCAGCCTACGTAACATATATCCCACTCTTACGCTCCATTTATACTAGTTTGATATTAAGTATCATCTATTGTTTACGTGTTTTTTCTATTAGAGATTATTATAGAAGGAATCATAATAATTAAATATATAGGGATAATCCAATAAAGCACTTTTGGATCCGAGTTTAACAAAGAAAACCAATTATATCTAACAAAACCATCAATAAATCCTATGTTTTTTTCCAATCGTAGCTCATTGAATTGAATAAAACCGAAGTATAAAACCATGCCTGAATATATAACCGAGAATAAGTGAATGTTAAAGACATTTTTAACTCGTTTTGGGAAAAGATGAATAATCAAAGATACCAATATCCACTTATCAATTAAAAAATATAAAGGAATTAATGATAAAAGGTCTTTTACAAATTTATTTTTAATAAAACTAATTAACAAGAACGGAATAAATAAAGAAAAGAATAATAATAAACTAGTATTATAAATAAATAACGCAGCAATAATTAGCAATACAAATAGACCTAAGATTATTAGTACGCCTATTCCTGAAGCAGAGTCTGCTGATGCAGAATTTGACTCGTAATAATAATCTGACTCTGAATCATCGCTTTCTTTCTTTTTATCAAAATTCCATTGTCCAAAACCGGGTTTTCTTTCATAACCTTTCTGATTTAATTCATGCTCAATTTGAACTTTTTCCCAAGCACTTTTCGAATTATTGTATTGCTTTTCCTTTTCCTTTGCATCATAGTAGTTCAAAAAAATTACTCCTTTATTGTTTAGGTATATCCTCATTGAGATTGGATTTTACAGTACTAGTAAAATTATAATATTTAAGTTAAATTTTGCTATTTTAATATATAATAAAGTTCTGAAAATGGTCAACATTGGAATTTTATCGCGATAAAGTGCACCTGTTCTATTCAATCAAAAAACTGCACTCCGATTTTGAGTTGTTTCTAACTCTCGGAGTGCAGCTTAAATGTGTCTTTTTAAGTTACTTAATAAAGGATATGTCTTTCTGTTTCTCGTTCTTCCGACTTATCCGCTCGTATTGGACTAGTCTTGTCTCGAATAGTTTGAGCGGGTCGTAGTAGACTTCTGGGTTTGATTTCATTTTGGCCAGTGTTTGTTGGTCTTGTTCTACGGCGTTATTTGTTTCGGTTGTTATATTTGCTAGGTGTTGCAATGGTTGTTTGTAGAATAGGCTGATATCCTGCTGCAATGATTTTTTGAAAAAGTCGAATTGCTGCCAGAATTTCCGTTGGATGGACTCTGTGATATCAGTGTATGGCGTGTTCTCCACGTACTTTTTGTACTGGTTGAATACGTATGTGTGCTGCTTTTGTGGAAGCAAGCCTAACACTTTTCCGGCACTCTTCAATAACACCTGTGCTGGATTGTTGCGAACCATGATATTTTCCTTCTCAATTTCCACTCGGTAGGTCATGCGATGGATGTCGCGATTCCAATCCTCGACCACTTTGAAGTCACATTGCAAATGAAGCTCTTTTTCAGGATACCCCTCAGCAAACGATTCTGTCATTTCATTTAGGTAATTTTGCGTTGCGGATAACTTCTGATTCGAATTCTCCATCCATTCCTGCAGTGACTGGGACAGATTCGGTACGATTTCATTGTCAAAAAAGGTTTGAATTTCTTCATTCATTTTCTGATTCAGCTCAATGTGCAAATGGTTGAGATTGCTGTCTTCTTTTATATACTTAGAGCAGTCTTGAAGAATTTTCGGTATTTTTTCGGTAAGCACCTTGTTAACCTCAGTTTTTACGGCTGAGAAAGTATTAACAATCTCTTTGCTTTGCTCTTGTTCCTTATCGTGTAGACTGTTCTTAAATCCTGCGAGTCTCGTGATAAATTCCTCGTTATGTGCAATTGTTTCAACTAGTTTGTTTTCTGCTTCAACTCGTTTTTTGAGTAGACTCGAAATCATTTTTCTAAGTAAAAATAGTATTTTACCAAGTCTGTCTTGCTTGAAGCTTGTTTGGTTACTGCTCGCTGGATGTGACGAGTATATAACTGCGTTTGGAAAATATTCTTTTACTCTAGCTTCGTCTAACTTATTAGGTAGCACAAAATGAACTGGCGTTTCTTTTACAGCTTGTTTTATTTGCGCTAGATAATCATAGTCATCCTCTGATAAGGTTTCTTGCCCAGCGACAAATAGCACACCATCTACAACAGGTAAATAGCCAAATGTTTTTCTTTTTTCATTAAAGTAATCTTTTAATCCAGTAGTATTAATTCTTCGCTTTTGTAAAAAAGAAGATGGTAACGTGATATCTAAAATTGAATCTTTTGATGTAACACCGTCTAATGACGCTAATGGAGCACGCCCAGTGTCGGTCACTTCTGTCAATTGCCTCTCCGCTCCAAATTGAATGCTTGTGAAATTCGCAAGCGCTGGTGTAATGATTTCTTCTCCTAACAGGGAGTTAATAAACGTACCTTTCCCTTTGCCAAGAACAAGAATGTTCGTTGCGTCCTTATCAAAAAGCTGATCAAAGCCCCAAACAAGTCGCTCACTTGTTTCAATATTATTTCGTTTTGCCCAATCCACGATGGCTTTCATAAAGTGGAAGGTTTCATCCAAGGAAATCGCGCTACTTTTTGCATTGTCCAGAACAATTTCGGCTTCCCTTACAATGACGGACTTTATTGTCGAAGGGAAGATATCATTCCACGCAAGGATAGCAGCTGCAGGTGCCAGTCCATTTGATGGCGTCGTAATATTCATCCAGTGGATGAGAAACTTGGGTACAAGCTGCCCAATGTCGCGTAGTAAATAACCACCGGTTGTTAATTCGAAATAGGCTTCCTCATATAAATGGGAGACCTGATACCAATTTTCATAAGGGTCAATTTCCAGATCCTTCATGATTTGAATCGTTGCATGCAACCAACTCACATATTGGTCCGTACCCTTATAGCTTTCCCAGATGGCCATCATAAGCTGCTTAAAGCGATGTTGGTCAAGTTCATACAGCTTTTGTAAAAGTGGAACAAATGTGCCAGGTGAAAACAAGCTACTATGACCAGCTCTGCAATAACGGGTGAGCGTATCAAACCATTGGAGGTCCTTCGTTCGCTCTGCTTCACTAAGCGCAAGCTCAATCGCATTATTCCAATCACCTTGATTTTCGTAAAATTCTTTGGCGATGGTTGTTAGATTCGGATAATCAGGATTTTCATTGATTGCTTCCTGTAGAACACGGTAGGCAGAATCTACCTTATTATCCTCAAGATAAACGGAGAACAGGTTTAACGAAACCTCACTCGTAAGTGTCTTATCTTTCGAAATAATGGAGCCGTACTCTTTTTCAGCGTTAGAGAGCAGTCCGAGCTTATAATACGCATCCGCAATATTCTTCTTCGCCCATGGAGAAAGCTCGTTCGAGATATTCTCCCACTTATATATCGCTGCTTCATAATCCTTATAATGAAAATAAACCTCACCCTGCGCAAAGCGTATGTAAGACAGGTCATATAAATCCTTCTCCTGCTCCACCATATAAGCCTCACCAAGAATTTCAACCGGATGCCTCAAATCATTCTCAGGAATAAAACCCTGATAATACGTCTTCATAATAAACTCATTTTCTGATTTCATATTCATAAACCTCCGAACGGGACAGGGGGACAGGTACCGTGACCCACAATCGTGACAAGTACCGCGTCCCAGCTTAGTGTTTTTATTTTTGTGATGGTGGGACAGGGGGACAGGTTCCCTGTCCCACATTTTGGGCAAGTGACCAGTCCGCCTGTTACCACGCTAGATTTTACTATTTTAATAGATAAGAGTCCTTAGACTCTATTATAAATGAATACGTCGGTATGGCTCGGTTTATGTCGGTTGGGTGAGAAAGGTTTTGGGAAAAAGATACCCTTTCACATTGCAGTGGTAATTCCTTTTGCTATATTTATTGTAAAAAAGAATTTTAATCTTATAAAATTTAGTTCTAGGATAGACAGATGCTCATATAATACATATTGTACGAGATAAATATAATAATAGCTTTACCTTAAGAGAGGAATAACTGGAGGAAACAAAGGAAACATTCTCCGACATTTTATTAGGAGGAATGGAAATGTTGTTTCCAGAAGAAAGAGTAAACCAAGGATTATTTGTACCAACACCAAGCAAAGTTCAACAAGAGGTGTACCACGAGCTTTACAAAAGGTGCTGGAATGACAACCGGTTTGAAGGGCCGGGATTTGAATTAAGAACAGGCCGATGCAGCCAAGACATTATCTTTCTAGGAGCAAAAGGAGAAAAGATTTGCTACGAGATTGATTGTGAGGATTATCATAACAAAGAGGCTGACAAGAAGCGGGATTATTTCTTGAAATTGGAGTTTGGATGGAAAATATACAGAGTGAATGTGAAGCATATTGATTCATTCGGGGAAGAGCAGATAGCGGAGATGATTTTTCAACATCTGATGAAACAATTAGGATTTGAATCAGGAATTATTCTCCCTGGTATCATCAACAGCTATCAAGCGGAGAAAGGAAATAATAAGCATTTACACTAAAACCCTCAAATACGAGGGTTTTTTTGTGGTGAAAAGAGTACTATTTAGCTTTCGAGATGAAACTTTGCTTCATACCGTACCTTTAATAGATGTTTATTTCACGAATTTCGACGATGCACTCAATTTAATAATACCTTTACTAGCGCTTAATATTTACCTCATATAATGGAAGGTAACTAGTTTGTGAGTCAGGGGGCCGGTCCCCCTGACCCAGAAGTGGAGGTTCAAGTAATGGAGATACCTAAAGGTGTGTTGAATAAGCCAATTTTTGTGAAGTTGTGGGAGACAAGCCCACTTATTTCAAAGGTCGTTATAGATATTGGCATTTTTCTAAAGTATAAGACACTAAAGCTAGCAAAACTTCCGAATAAAATCACTCTTCCATCTAGAAATGTCCTTTTCATCAACAATGCGGAGAATCGAGGACGTGCGCTCCTTATTAGTGATGGAATAACGCAATCACGTGTTTCAGCATTTTGGGAGAAGGCAGTTAAGTCGTACAACCCCTCCATTGTGGTAGATGTGGGTGTGAATTACGGGGAATGTATTTTCTCCGGAAAGTATGAAAAAGGCACAAAAATCATTGGAATCGAAGCCAATACATATTTATTAGATTATATCGAGCAATCAAGGCAACAGCATATAAATGGTGATCAAATGAAAATCATTCATGCATTCGCTGGGGAGAGTGAAAAGAATACACAAGAATTCTTTATCGATACCCATTGGTCTGGCACGTCATCTGGTGTACAAATATCAGAAAAAAACAGTGTTGAAAAAGTAGAAATACCTGCAATTACTGTTGATTCCCTATTTACAGACGAAGAGCTAGAGAATCAAAGGCTTTTATTTAAAATTGATGTAGAGGGCTACGAGTTTATGGTGTTAAAAGGTATGGAGAACCTTCTTGCGAATAGTGAGAAAGCACTTGGTATCGTTGAATTTGATAGCCGCTATCTGGAAAAAGCGGGAGTGGATTTAGATGCGTATATTGAATTTTTGACGGATCGATTTGAGGTTCACTTTTATGATTCAGACAACCAACTAAAAAGGCTAACCTTCCCTACATTTTTCGCATTACAAAAGGAATTCGGAACCAAGCATGTCCACACCGACATTATCATCTCAAAAGGAGAAGGTCACAAGGAGTTTATGTAGAATTACTTAAGAGTGGGAAGCTGGTTCTGGTGGGTCAGGGGGACAGGTCCCTTGACCCAAAGTAGTGTGTTGCGGGAACCAGTGATAGCTACCAACAACAGAGAGAGTTTCATCCCACGCATTTTTGCGAAAAAGGGGCCAAGCTAAATGGGGAGACATGTAGGAGATTATCCTATAGAAAAATTAGTCACGTATAAGCCTGAGTTAAACAAACCGGATGATTTCGACTCGTTTTGGGAAATCGAGAAGAAACGTGTGAAAGATTCAAACTGTAGCATGAAGGTTGAATGGATTGAGTATCCTTTACCCTCGGTAGACCTTGCGGATTTAACACTCTCAAGTTGGGATGGAACTCCAATTAGAGGATATTTAATGCGACCAAAGGACATACAAGAAGGCCCTGTATTGCTTTGCTTCCATGGATATACAGGGAGCAGGGGTGTGCCGTCGGATTACCTGAAATGGGTGCTTCAGGGAATAACTGTGATTGCGTTTGATGTAAGGGGTCAAGGGGATTCGCCAGATTATGCGAAGTATCCGAATGGAAGCAGGGTAACCGGATGGATGACATCTGGAATATTAGATCGAGATAATTACTATCTGACAAATGTACACCGCGATAGTATTGCGCAGCTACAATGGATTTCAACAACCTCACCTGTAAAACCAAGTAAACTAGGAGTATTTGGAGCTTCGCAGGGTGGAGGGTTAGCCCTAGTAGCAGCTGGCCTTGAAGAAAAAATTCAATTAGTTGTAGCAGATTGGCCATTTCTAACACATTTCGAGAGAGCGCTTGAAGTTGCTTTATCAGGGCCATATATGGAAATCATCAATTATTTAAAATTACATAACCCAGAAAATGAAGCGAAACCTGCCATTTTGCAGACACTTGCATACGTTGATTCACTGCATTTTAGCACAAATATCCTCGTTCCAGTTCTGATGGGAAGCGGGCTAGAGGACCCAGTAACACCACCATCGACTGTATATGCAGCATTTAACCATATACCTAGCAAAAACAAAACCATCCATGCCTATCCACAATACGTCCATGAACACAACCAATTCCATGAAGAGAAGAAAATCGCATTCATTCATCAGCAGTTTTTTGGATAGTGGGTCAGGGGGACAGGTTCCCTGACCCAAATTACATCTCTAAAATAGAAAGAGGAGGACTAAATGCTATATTTTGAAAATCAAATCAAAGAATATGAAACATATAAACCTGCTTTAACTAAGACGAAGGATTTCCACACCTTTTGGGAAAATACGTTAGAAGAATCTAATCGACTACCGTTACAAAGTAAGTTAGAAAGAGTAGACTATCCAATTAAACAAGTCGATGCCTATCGTGTTACCTACCAAGGGTTTGGTGAATCGCCGATAAAAGGGTATTATCTTTTACCGAAAGATGCGAATGGAGACACACCTTGTATCGTTATTTACCATGGTTATGGCATGGATAAAAGCTCTATTTCTGATTATATGAAATGGGTCATACAGGGAATTGCTGTTTTAGCGATCGATAATCGAGGACATGGTGAGAGCAGCGATGACTCTGGCTATATGACTGGAACAAATGGTACGTGGGTGTTACATGGGATTTTGGACAAAGACGAATATTATTATCGAAAAGTCTACATTGATTGCAAACGTGCGATTGATTTTCTTTTCTCGAGACCTGAAATCGATAAAAGTCGGATTTGTATTTATGGTGGCAGCATGGGCGGAGGAATTGCGCTAGCCGTGGCGGCCTTAGATAATAGACCTAAATTAGTCATAGCGGATGTTCCGAATATGTGTAATATTGAACTAGCAATCCAGCAAAAATTTGAAGGATCGCTAGTAAGTCTCGAAAATTATCTAGCAAAATATCCGGAAAAGGTACATCAGGTTTTCGAAAACTTAACTTACTTTGATAATCTCAATTTTGCCTCTATGATAAAAAGTAAGATTCGAGTAACGGTTGCGCTGAAAGATCCGATTTGTCCGCCACAAACTATTTTTGGCGTTTATAACTACATACAAGCAGAAAAGAGCTTAGTCGTTCTCCCATTCACAGGACATAACGTGAGTCTTACCTCGCATGTGGACGATACGCTTCGTTATGTGGGGGAGAATTTGTAAAGTGGTGGCTACGGTCTAGAATATGTATCGTAGTATAGTAAAATACCATTTTATATAAATCTGTATTAATCTCGGTTTTTAAATTCAATCAAACGTTTGAATGGCGGGTAATCCTTAGCCGGTAATAGAAGGAGAAATTCAACCAAACGATTGATTAGTCGCAAGCATTAGCTGTAAAATTAGGCTGTTATACTGAGAAAAAACCAAAATAATGGTACTTTAGAATTATTAATTGGCCTGGCGTGTTAATAAAGATTACCGCGTGGGCTTTTTTTGTGTTCATTTGTTTAAAAGGCAGGGGTGGGTCAGGGAACCTGTCCCCCTGACCCACTGTGGGGACCGAAATAGTTAATGTATCCTGCATTGTTCCTAGCGCAAATAGCGCCAATCTCTTAGAGACTGACGCTAAAAAAATTTTTATTCACGTACTAACCTTACAAGTTTGGTTGGGCCGTCTTTAGTTTCGAGTTCGAAGAAAATTTTATATCCATTTTTGTAATAAGGAAGGATGTATTCACCGGATAATTCACTTATAGATGGTTCTACTGATTCAGCAAGCACTTTGTTAATTTCTTCTGCCGTCATGCCGACAGTTGCACCGAACACGGATATGGTTGGTGCAGCAAAGAAATAACCCATGACGGTTTCCTCAAGTTCATCTATAAAATACCCTTCCTTGTCGAAAGTGACTAGCCTTGCACCGGAATAATAATCATCATAGGTAGGTTCGCCATAATGCGCCTTTAATTCGCTTAATGGTGCGCCCAGTGGAAAAGGAGCGTCAATGTCGGTTGAAGCAGAAACCTCTTCTTCCTCTTTTTTACTTTCTGTAGGCTTAACACCATCCCCTATATGCACGATAAATGTATAGGGTGGTGTAGTGAAATCCTCACCATCTTCGTAATAATCGAGTAAGAATCCGTAATCACCTTCTTCGGTTAGTGAAAATTCATTACCAGCATAGACTAGGTTTGCGTTTGAAGTACTGATAGGTGCTTGATCCATGCTGTTGTAATAAAGAGCAATTTTTCCTTCGTCGAACAATTTCTTTGTATCATTATTTGCCGGTACAAACGTAATTGGCTGTCCAATTTTTACATAGACCTCTTCATCTTCGGTTGGAATCACAAGTCCTTCCGAATCAAGTACAAACTCTATTTGTAACGAATCATCTGAGCCTACCTCACTCCGAGGTATTTCAGTGACTATCACACCTTTTTTATCAACCGATAGCTGGACAGCTCCGTGTGTCATCACTTCAATATATTCTTCTTCTTGCTCGATGAAGCTTCCGTTACCGGACCAAATGACTGTACCTGTTCCGTCTTTATCAAGTTGAACAGCATATGTTTCATAGGTTCGTGCTGAACCACCATGCATGACGTTATACACAATCATCGCCACTTTACTTTCTTCAGGGTTTACAACATATAAGTCCCCGATATACGAGTCGATATCGAAAATAGGATCTGCATAGTGTTCTTCAGATTCCCAAACTGTGCTCCATTTATTAGTTTCAGCCTTTCCATCATAATCGATAACAGCGATTTTCACTTTTTCTTCAAATTCAACTTCATTGTTTGCGATAACAAGGACGTTATAATATGAATCATGGATCCTCAAGATTTCCTCTTTAGACAATTGCCAATCTGGAAAAAGAGTGGTTACCTCATCCTGACTTATGCTTGGGGGTTTGGAATCTACTTCTTCCTTCGGTTCTGCAACAGTCTCTATTGTTTTTTTCTCTCCGCCATTATTCAGGGCCATTACTCCCGCAATACCGGCAACGGTTAAAAGCACGGCAGCTCCCACACCAATTGCCCATTTCGGAACCTTTTTCGGCGGTTTGTCCTGAGCTACTGCAGTTGCATTTTTAACTGTTTCTTCACTTGAATCACTGGAAATCACTTGCGCCCCACAGTTTTTGCAGAACTTTGCTTCTGTGGAAAGTTCACTTCCACATTGTTTACAAAATTTCATAACTACCTCCATTTATAATCAATCTAATATAGTAATTAGTTAAGTGCCATCCATTGTAAAAGTAGTTTAGTAGAATTTTTCGCTGGTTTCCCTAGAACCTTGTGGAACTACCAATTCAAAAGACCAGGTACCTCCCACTTTTCAAGCGGGAAAGATTCCTGGTCTTTATTTGGGAACAATGAATTACCCACTGTATTATTAGAAAAAGCTTATAGAGTCGATGATTCTTTCTATAGCTACTCTTGCAACAGTTAATAATAAGATAATGATTGCAAGGTATGTAATGAAGGTACTGTATATACCGTCTAATCCACCTTGGTTATTCTGTTTATATGAATAAATTGTAAAAGGTACGATTATGAATAAACCTAAGAATCCAAATAGTAGAAGTAATAAAAACAACTTTATTTGAATTAGAGAGAATAGTAATGCAACTAGTAAAAATGCAGTAGGTACAATCAAGAAAGCTCCAAATCTAGCAAAAACATCTTTAATAGAAGCTTGTACTTTACCAAATTTAATAACTATAAATGTAACTAAAGCCGTGAATCCAATAAAGATTAGGTAATAAATAGTTGGTGTAATAACGGCATCAGAAAAGCTTGGTGAAAAATAGTCTCCCTTGAAGCCAAAGTAAACCATAAGTGGAATACTAATCGCATATAAAATCATAGTAATGAGACCATTGATAAATTGGGAACCATCTACGTTCTGAGCCATAGAGGTTGGTGATTTTAACCCTTGTAAAAAGTAACCAAAATACAATTTTGAAATATTTTTTGTCGCCTCTAACACTTGATTAGAGGTAGTATTTTGTGTTTGTGTAGGTTGTTGTACATAGTTTTGGTTTGTATTTTCAACTGTTGCTGCAGTCTGATTTTGAGATGTAGCTTGAAGCGGGGTGCCACATTTTTCACAAAACTTACCACCGTCATTTTGGTGGCCGCAATTAGAGCAATACATATTAACAACTCCTTATTCCTATAATAGTTTACTAGCTGAACTTTTTAATTTCCAAGCCATGTAGAAACGAGTGATTTTGGCTCTTTAATGGTATATTCTTTTATGTTGTCTTCATCAAAGCCCCAAGAGTAATCACTACCACTTACTAACCATTTCCCTTGAGTTTCATCGTATATTAGATAAAATACTCGAGCATCACTGTCTTCCTCTAATTCGACTTCATCGCCTTTATAAAAATAATCTCGATTCCAGTGCTCAAGTACAGAAACTGTTGCTTGCCATGCCCCATCAGGATTATATAAACTAAATGAGTCCAAATCGAAATCAACACCTAAATATTGTGCTTCAAGCGCATATTCTTGTTCTTTATTTTCATTAGCTTCTTCAATGACCTCATCTTTCACCCCTTGTACTGCTGTAGTGATCGCAGAATTATCAACGGATGTATAGGCTGTTGTCCATTCTTGTAAGTATAGGTGAACAGTATCCATGAGTGTATTTTTAAGTTCATCATTGATGTATGTAATATCTAGATAATCATCATCAATCGGTATTTCTTCTGTTTTTACGGTTCCCCACGGTGCATCCGCTTCAACAGATAACGTCATAGAGCCATCTGTTAAGACAGGACCAAATGTTGGATTCTCATAAAGATTAACTCCAACATCTTTGCCGTTAATAAATAATTTAGCAGCAAATTCTGTCATCCCCATTGGTGGTAATTCAACTGTGACTTCTTCTGCATCAAGATAAAGTGTAGCGTGTTCCTTGTTATCGTAACCGTTTAGGAAGATATCCTCTTTTTGTTCCAAATCAACAAAGTCTGTTTTTAACTTTCCGGAAATCGTATGATAACCAGGGAGGAATGGTCCATAGGTTGCCTCATAATCTGGTTTATCAGCGGTACCTACTTCTTTGCCATCAACTGATAAGACGGTGTCCTTATAATTTGTCTCGAGTGTAAGATAGACTGAAGCAATATTTAATTGGAATTTATCGTAGAAAAGGAACTTCCCATCCTGTTTCAAAGTAACCAGACCGTACTCCGATAGACCGTCTGCAAATAAATCTACTAATGATTTACCTTCTTTATCCGCATTATCAACCAATCTTGATTGAGCTTCTAAGGTTGCTATTGTTTCTTGAACTTGATCTGGATTTTCTTTAAAATACTTCATCAAGCCGGCAATTGATTTTTCATTGATTTCTAGTTTTTTATCATTAGACGTTAATAGATTTGCAACCTGCTTTGCATCTTTCTCTATAAGTGCAGTCTCAAATTTGTCTATCAACCGATCCTTAGACATTAATGAATCTACTAGTTTATGTACACCGAATAATATAATAAGTGCGACAATCCCAATAATCCATGCTCTTTTTGCCTTTTTTGACATGGGTTTTTTAGGAACTGATTGTACTGTGGTAGTGGTAGGTTGATTACCATTTGTTTGAACTAATGGAGTTCCGCATTCGTTACAAAATGATGCGTTTTCCTTTAGTTCTTTTCCACATTCCTTACAAAACTTCACTGCTTGTACCCCCTAAATCTACTAATAATCATGAATTCTTCCGAAATAAGTCTTTAGAACTAGTGCTAACCTCCTTCCTTTTTTGGAACAAAACACCATATCAGTATAGCAACATAGCAAAAAGGATTCAATTGATTTTATGGTTTTCTTGCAAGTTATAGTTATTTTTGCCTATTTCATATTCCCTCTCTTATTATGAAATAAAAATTGGATGTTTGATTGAATTGGTCGTTAGAGGGTTTGCTGGATCTTTTGTACTAGTTGCTTTCTGAATTTGGGTCAAGTAAACACCGGGATTAAATCGTACCTAAAACAAAACCAACAACAATTTTTTAGCAGAGGCTGAAAAAAGAGGTCTGTATGAAGGGATTTCAATATAGCTGGAGAGGGATTGGCACGGGTGATTTAGAGTTGTGCATTAAGCGAAAAATATGAAAAAACCAATGGCCAGACAGTCAATCTAAAGGAATTTGTATGAGTTATTTCAAACTAATTACCAACCTACTCAATTGTGGCAAGGTGGTTTGGTTAATTATTTATAATCAAAAAGAATTATCCAGGTGTCCAAGCTGCTGACTCTGTAAAGGTACTAATCTAGTAGGCTGGTGGATCAAAATTTGCGATTGGAAATTAAAGTAAAGAATTATATTAAAGTAAACCAAAGGCACAACCTGCAGTGTATCTGCTTATTGTGCCCTTTTTTAATGAACAAGTATCTAGTTTATTTATACGTCACTCTATATATGAAGCTTTTCTAAAGATCTGTTAGTCTTGCGGAAAATAATACATACATAAATAACCCAGCATACAAAGAAACAGAGCAATATCAGTTTATCCTCTTCGATATTCACCTTCCCTAAACTTTAAAACTGGGTCAAGGAACCTGTCCCCCTGACCCACACCAACCCCCGACCCGCAGAACCTCCGTCCCAAAACCACAACCATTGAACTACGACTTTTAGCGCTAGTCCAATAAATGGTATTTTAGTATAGTGTGAATAGACTGAAAATTTTGTTCTATTTTCGGCTATTTTGTCAATAAAGGGGAGGAAGAAAAATGGGGAAGAAAATTATGGCTTTATTGCTAGTTTTTTTACTGGCATTTGGAAGTAGCGGTTTTGCTGTGACAGGCGGCTTTACTCCAGAACAACTAGACGCACAAAAGCCTAAGGTGGACAACTCAAACCTTAAAGCAACCGGCTTAACTGACATTGATCCTAATAAAGAGGTTCGTGTTGTAGTCGAAATGGATGGCGAATCGCCAGTTGAAGTAGCAACGAAAAAGGGGAAAAAATACGATAAGCTTTCCAAAGGGGAACGAAAGCAACTCGAAAAGGCAGCTAAGGACAAGCAAAAAGCTGCAAAAGATAAAATCAAAGGCAAAAAGGTAAACATCAAATATGAGCAAGAATTTAATGCTGTCGTAAATGGATTCAGTGCAAGTGTAAAATACGGCGACATTGCAAAACTAAAAGAAGTTCCAGAGGTCAAGGAAGTTTACATAGCAACTGAATATTCAATTCCAAATGAAGAGCCTGATATGAAATATAGTAAAGAATTAGTTCAGGCACAACAAGCTTGGCGTGATTTTGGATATGACGGAGAAGGTATGGTAGTTGGGATCATTGATTCTGGTATCGACCCTGAGCACAAAGATTTAGTATTATCTGAGGATACTAGTGCTGAGTTGTCTGAAGAAGAAGTAACCGAGGCAGTTTCTCAACATGAACTACCAGGACATTTCTTTACGGAAAAAGTCCCTTATGGGTGGAACTACGCGGATAACAATAATGATATCCAGGATGACAATGTAGACACCGGAATGCATGGGATGCACGTTGCAGGTACAGTAGCAGCAAATGGTGACGAGGCAACTAATGGAATAAAAGGGATAGCGCCAGAAGCGCAATTGCTAGCATTACGAGTTTTCGGTGAAAATGTAGCAACAACATCTGGTGATATTTATATCAAAGCGATTGATGATGCATTTAAATTAGGCGTTGATGTTATAAATATGAGTCTTGGTTCTACAGCGGGATTTGTGGATGCTGAGTCTCCAGAGCAACAAGCGGTGAAACGTGCAGTTGACAACGGAGTCGTTGTGGCCATTTCTGCAGGTAACTCTGCACTTTATGCGGATGGTTATTATTACCCATATGCATCTAATCCTGATTATGGAGTAGTAGGATCTCCAAGTGTATCGAATGATTCTATTTCAGTAGCATCGTTTGAAAATACGTATATGGATGTAGATGCAGCAAATGTTTCAATTAATGGTGGAGAAGCAGAACAAGCAATGTACTTATCCGCTGGTCAGACTGCACCAACAGTAGGTGAAAGCTATGAATTGGTTTATGGTGGATTAGGAAAGCCAGATGAGCTTGAAGGTAAGGATTTTGAAGGCAAATTTGCTCTCATTCAACGTGGCGAATTAGACTTCGTAACAAAGGCTGTAAATGCACAAAATGCTGGAGCAGCTGGTGTAATTGTGTATAACAATACGGATGGAACAGTTAATATGGCATCCGATGCGACAATCGTTATTCCACAATTATTCATGCTAAAAGCGGATGGAGATCGTTTTGCAGAAGCACTCCAAAATGGACAAGCAGTTACAGTAACATTTGGTAGCAGTAAAATGACAGTACCAAACAGTGAATCAGGTAAAATGAGTGCCTTCACTTCGTGGGGGATTACGCCAAGCCTTGATTTTAAACCAGAAATCACTGCACCAGGTGGACAAATTTACTCTACAGCTGATCACAACGAATACCAAGTGATGAGTGGTACGTCAATGGCGGCACCACATGTATCGGGTGGTTCAGCATTAGTATTGCAACGTGTTGACGAAGAATTTGGTCTTGAAAATGCAGAAAGATCAAAACTAGCGAAAAAATTCTTATTAAATACATCTCAACCAGTAGAATTTGATGGGGCGCAAGTTTCTCCACGTCGTCAAGGTGCAGGTTTAATGCAGCTACACGCAGCATTATCAACGCCTGTCACAGTGACTGATCCAAATACAGGTGAAGCCAAGGTAGCTCTTAAAGAAGTAAATGATAATGTTGTAACATTCTCACTAACAGCAGAAAACCACTCTGATGCAGCTGCAACTTATGAAGTACGTGCAAATGCCCAAACAGATTCTCCTGTTAATGGAGGGGATGTGTTTGTATCAGCTCCTAACTTATTTGGTGCATTAGATTTAGGTGCGGTAGCGACAGTTAATGGTCAACAAGTTAGCACAGTAGAAGTACCTGCAAATGGTACAACAACATTTGACGTTACAGTTGACGTAAGTGACTGGGATGCAGATTTAAAATCTGTATTTACAAATGGCTATTGGTTAGAAGGTTTTGTAAAACTAACAGACCCAACTGATACAAACCCTGATCTAGTTGTACCGTATGTTGGATTTAAAGGTGACTGGTCTGCAGCACCAATTTTTGATACACCAACTTGGGATCCGATGTCTTTCTACGGATCTACTGGGGTTGTCACTCATGTTGGTGGAGGAAGCTATAATTTCTTAGGAGTTGACCAAGCAACAGGTGAATATAATACGGACCTAATTGCCATCTCGCCAAATGGTGATGGTAATAATGACAGTGCGACTTATATTTTCTCTCTCCTTCGTAATGCAAAAGAGTTAACATTCAATGTATTGAACAAGCAAGGAAAAGTAGTGAAGGAAATTGCTTCGGAAGAATTTGTGCGTAAAAACTACTATGACAGTGGAAGAGGGGCAATGTACTACCTAATCTCTGACTGGACATGGGATGGTACGATGAACAATGGCAAGAGAGCTCCGGAAGGTCAATACTACTTACAAGTAGATGCAACACTTGACTATGAAGGTGCTGAGGTTCAAAGTTTAACATTCCCAGTGAAGCTAGACGTTACAACACCTAAAGTAAAAACAAAATTAGCAAAAGACGGCCAAACAGTATCTGTAGATGTGTCTGACAAAACAAGTGGTATTGCTTATTGGACTGTGTTAGTCGATGGACAACCTGTCCTTGACGTTCCATATGTAAATGGAGAAACACAACACGTTCTAGCACAACCAGCAACAAAAGACCAAACAGTAACAATAGTTGCAGTCGACAACGCTGGTAACACAACAACAAATGACGTGAAAATCGGAAACAAAGGCAACAACGGAAACACAGGAAACAAAAAGAACTAATGGGATAGGGGAATGGGTCAAAGGGACAGGTTCCCTGTCCCACCTCTGGACAACCTGTTGATTGAACGCCCAACGCTACAAATAAACGAAATATGTCTGGAACCAAATAAAATGCCTATCTACTAAGAGGATTTGCTCAATGTAGATAGGCATTTGTTATGTTTAGGCAGTTCTATTTCTTCTCAAATACATAGCTAGTACAGCCGACCCAATAAGAAGAGTTGTGATTCCTACTGCAAGCATGTTATAAAGCGGGCTCGCAGTTTTAGGTAGCTTTGGACCTGATTTCGTTTCCTTTTTATCAGGAGTTACCTTATTTTCGTCTTTAACAGGCTCTTCTTTAGTTGGCTCTTCTTTAGTAGGCTGCTCCCCTTTCGGATCCTCTTTCACTGGAGGCTCCTCCGCAGGTGGTTCTTCTACAGGAGGCTCCTCCACTGGAGGTTCTTCCACAGGTGGTTTCTCAACCGGTGGCTCTTCTACTTTCGGAAGAATGTTTGTGATTTCAATCGATTTAACCTTTTCTTCTCCAGTACCACTTAATACATAAACCGTGTAAAATCCATTTTCGGTAACCTCAAATGAACGTTTATCTAGTGAAATGTCGTTTCCTTCCGATCCGAAATCCTCGACAGCTAATTCCCCTGGAAGCCACTTCATCTCTAAAATTTCTTCATGGTTTGTTTCAATATTCACCGTTATGGGACCTTCTACTTCCTCAGTCGGTGTAGCAGCTAGAGCAATTTCTAGCTCTGGCGGTAATAAAGAAGCTAAAGCTTTGTCTGCTAAAGAAGCTAGTACCTTCTGTCCTTCAATTGTAGGGTGGACATCTGGATATTGGCGAACGTACATATGCTGTTTACCATTATAAGCGGAGTACGCATCTACTAAAATAGTCCCAGGTACCCGTGCGCTAATGGGAGCGATTACGCTTTGGTTAACAGCTGTAACAATTTCCTCTCCAAACGTATGAAGCTTTGGTACATGCTGTTCAACATGTTGTCCGAAAGGATTATAGATATTATAGAAAATAATAGGAGCGACTTTATTTTGATGTCTAATAATACCCATAATTTCAGTTAAATTCGCGCCCATTTGAAGGGATGCAGCTGTAATTTTTCCTTTTAATTCTTCAATCTTTTCATCTGTTAGTGGACCTTCAGTAAGGAGATTATTTAGATCAACAGCTTGAAGTAAGTCATTGTTCCCGATATTTAACGTAATGACATCTGCATTAGCAATGGAAGGAACATAGCTTGGATTGGTTTTTATTGCACCAAGTAAATCACCTGAAGTCCAACCGGGCCAACTTAAGTTTGTAACCTCAAACCCGCCACCTAAAATATAATTCGGAAATGCATGAGCAGACGGCTTTGTCTTATCTGGGTTTTCTCCCTCATATAAGTTCCAACCAAAGGTAATTGAATCACCAAGAGCGACGAGTGAAGGCTTGTCCACTGGAGTTGTCTCAGCAAATGCCATTGGCGCAATTACGGCTTGAAACATAATAGCTAGTAATACGAATATCGACAGCTTTTTCTTTTTTATAAAACGCATCTAAAGTCCTCCTTCTTTTGTAATAGATTCATAGACTTCTATATTGTATTTTTAATTTTCAGAACATACAATGTAAACCGTTCACCAAATTCCTACAAATAACTACTACGTTTGTCGAATGGGACAAGGGACCTGTCCCCCTGACCCAGAACGGGACAAAGGGACAGGTACCCTGTCCCACATATCTAAATTTTAATATTTTCACTCTTCGAAATATATTAAATATAGGAAAAAATAAATATTCTTTTTCCTTTCTCTGGTATATAATTACTCCGATAGTTTCAAATATTTTGTATTCCGTAGGAGGAAGAGAAGGAAATGCGTAATCGAAAATGGCTACATGTATGTATGGTCCTAGTATTGCTGTTATCGCTAACGAGTCCGATTGCTAGTGGCAAAACTCGTGCTGAAACAGGGCTAAGCCAAGTGAGCTTGACAGAAACAGAGAATGGCATCACGCTTTCGTGGGAGGCTGCAATCTCTCAAAATGAGGAAATCATAAACTATCATCTTAGTAAAAATGGACAAACGATTGAAATTGAACCAGCCCAAAACGAATCAGAAGATGGAAGTGTCAAGCAGTATTCATATGAAGATACAGAACTTGAGGCAAACACATTATATACATATGAGCTTACCGCGATAACCTCCTCTGGAGATCAACTTACAAGTGGTAAAATGGAGCATACCTTCAAACCCACCACTGAGGAAGAGGTTGTAAGTGAGCCAACAGTAACAGAACTTGAACTACCAAAAGTAGCTCCAAAGGAAACAGTAGCAGCGGACGAAGTAGTCATGACTAATATTAAGGTCTCTACCACAAAAGGCAATATCCCGTGGGAATTTGAGTACTCCATAAAAGGAGTAACCGAAAATGTAGCGGACGTAGAGTATTATGGTTACTTAGACGACGAAGGCTACTTTGTAGATTATGAGTATGAGACAAGAAATCTTGAACTACCTGTTGGAACCTATGAACTCGTTACCTTCAATTATTCAACGGAAGAGGAAATCACAGCGGAGTTTAAGGTAGAGAGTGACCGCGATTATCTACTAAATCCAATTGAAATATCCCTAGACGACGACCAATTAGTGATCAAAAAGGTATTATCCGTTGAAGGAGTGACAGAGCAAAGTATCTCCATCTTCTGGGACGAACCGTGGGAGCCAGAACAAATTGAAAAATATGAAGTTTCCTTGGATGATAGTGTTGTAGAGGTCATTACAGATCCATATGAAACAACCTATACATACACAGACCTTTCACAAGAGACAACCTATCAGCTAAAAGTAGACATTTTCTATAAGGACGGTACAGTCGAACCAATCACGGAAAAGGCAACGACTACTGCACCTCCTGTCGGGGAACCAATCACATTTGCTGATAACAACCTCAAGGAGGCTGTAAAAGAGGCACTAAAAATCTATCACCGCGACAGCATTTATGTCGAGGATATGGAAAGATTAGTTCACCTGGATGCAAACTACTATGGAATTCAAAGCCTAGCAGGATTGGAATATGCAACAAATCTAACTGACCTCATGGTTAGTGGAAATGAAATCCAAGACCTAACGCCAATTGAAAACCTAGAAAACCTTGTATATCTTGACTTGGACTCTAATCTAATTAGTAAGATTGAAAGTCTTAAAACGATACAAAGTCTCGAGATGCTATTTATCTCCTATAATGAATTAACAGATATTTCGGCTCTACTTGAGTTACCGAATTTAACACATGTGTCTCTGTATGGAAATGATGGACTCAGTTTAACAAAAGGGTCTGCAGACATGAATGTAATAAAGGCATTACAGGCAAAAGGAATCAGCGTAGAATGGTCAGACATCCAGCACGAGCTTTTCATAACAGATGTAACGGAAAACTCAGTCACATTTGATATGAACTTTTACGAGATTACAGATCATATTCAAACATATAATGTATACGTAGACGGAGAACTTGTAGGGAGCACTCCAGCTTCAAAACCTTCATATAAGCTAACAGGACTTGACCCTCTATCAGAGGTTTATATCGCAGTTGAAGGTGTTGACGAGGAGGGATTCATATGGGGAAGCGCGTACACATCTGTACAGACACCTCCAGCTCCTTCAGGTCAGGTTGTTACATTTGCTGACCCGGCATTAGAAGAAGTAATTAAGGAAACATTACAGATTACGTCCCGAGAAATTGTAGAGAGTGACCTAACGATAGTAACTAGCCTTGATGCTTCCTACAGAGGTATATCAGATCTAACAGGTTTGGAATTCGCAAAAAATCTAGAAGATTTGAATCTCATGTCAAACTCAATCACAGACCTGACCCCGTTAAAAGGGTTAACAAACTTACTTTATCTAGTAGCACAAAATAATGAAATTGAAGATATCTCACCATTAAAAGATGTAACAAAGCTCGAGTACCTTGGTTTAGATGGAAATCAAATTGAGGATATCAGTGTGCTAGCTGGGTTTACGAATCTAAAATACCTAACCATACAGCGAAATAAAATTAAAGACATTTCCGCCTTATCCAATTTGAACATCGAATTTTTAGACATTAGCTACAATGAAATTAGTTATATTTCTAGTCTTTTAACTTTACCTAATCTAATGATTGTGATGTTGATGGAAAATGCATTGGATCTATCAGAAGAATCGGATGCACTTGCTATCATAAAAGAACTAGAGGAAAAAGAGGTAGTGGTTGTCTACGAATACCTTGATATTACGGTCGGTGATGTAACAGATGCCGAAATTGAGCTTAGCTGGAAACCAGTCACAACAGATGGATTCGAAGACTTCTCCTATATTATTTTTGTGAATGGAGAAGAAGTTGAAGTAGATACAAAGGATACGAAATACCTGCTCACAGACCTAGAGTCAGAGACAGAATACACCATTGAAATCTACGGCTTTGTTGAAAATGATGAAGAGCGTTTCATCTATGGAACTACAATGGTGTCGACTACATCAACTGAAGAACCTGGCGATGATACAGGAGACGAAGAAGGCGAAACACCTGAAGAAGAACAGCCGGCTGACGAAACGGACGAGGTAACACCTCCTGGTAAAGATTCTGACAAAGGTTCAGATTCGAAAGATACAACAGATAAAGACACAGATAAAAAGAACGATGAAAAGAAAAACAACGGCAAAAAGCTCCCAACAACAGCAACAAACAGCTACAACTTACTACTGTTTGGCTTGCTATTCGTAGGAGCGGGTACGTTATTTATCATAGCTACACGTAGAAAATTATTTACTCGGTAAATAGTTTTCAGGAAAAAAGGTTTAGAAATTTTACTGCTTGTTCTTTGAGGTACCTTTTTTTCTTAATTTGGGAGGTAGTGGGTTGCTCTTTCTTGAAGCTCCCTGCCTCTCTTTACTTTTGCGACTAGTTTTATATCTCATTAATTCTCCAATGAAAATAAATGCTAAAGAAACAACTTTAAAATAGAAGAAAAATCTTTTCATACTTCCTCCTGTCTAAATCCTAGCAAAATTAAACCTCGCAAGGGCTACACTTAAAGGTAACATTAGAATAAGTAGAGAGCAATGGGAATAATTATGGGTCAGAGGGACAGGTTCCTTGTCCCACCATATTTTAGGAAGTTAATTCAAGGCTGACAGGGACGTTTGAAGAAAGAATGATACAAATGATTTTTTGGCAACAAATTGACGAAGATGAAATCTACTAATATCGGGGTGGAAAAATGGATATAGTCAAATTTATTTTATTCGTGGCAGCAATCTCTTTTTTTACCATCCGAGTTTTCGTAAGCAAAGATGACGATGAGCAGGAGGAAATTGATTCATCGGTATACTATCGCTTTCAAAAATATCTAGCATTATCCTTCATGATATTCTTCTCGGGAATGCTGATTTATAAGGATGAAATATTCCTTTGGCTTATGTATTACACAGGTGTTATGGTGCTGCTGCTTCTTAGCCTAAAAGAAGGCGGGCGGAAGTTGTGGTGGACCGGGCTACTGATCATCGCACTCATCTTTAGCATCCACCGCGTCCCAAAACACCCAGACTCATTCCAGCAGTGGGTTAGTGAGAACAAACAGCTATACTGTCCAAGTGGCTATGATTGTGTAAAGGTATCTACCTATATAGATAAGGATGATAACCTCATGACTAAGTCAGAGATTGTGCCCATCATATACGACTATACAAGCTGGTATCTTTTCTTTGCGAGGGGAGAATTCTCCTATGAAGATAGCGAAGGAAAAGAAGTTCTATATAAAGGGATTAATATAGCCGGCTGGTGGATTGAAACCAGTGATTAAAAATAGTGCCTGTTACTACCGAGTATTGCGTAGTGACAGGCCTTTTCACATTATAAAAGGTAGTGGGTCAGGGAACCTGTCCCCCCGACCCACTGACACCCACTCCGCCCTAATGTCGAAAGATGACGAAAAATAGGTCTAAAGACTCTTTTTAGGAGTTTACTCACTATTATATAGTAAATATGAATCATACATAAATCGTACGAAATGGCAAAATTATTGAAAGATGATGACGCAAAACTAGAGGGGCTAAGGTCTTTTGGACTATGCCAGCCAGTTTCCGAACACGAACTCCGTCGATTTATGGTACATATCGAGAGGAGAATATGCATGAAAAAGGTTATTTACAAGGTAAAATACGTTTGGCACAGCTTTCAATTTAATAAGAACCGGGCACTGTTACAGGAGTGTCTCGCAAAGGATCTAAAAACAGATCTCGAATCAAAAATGCAATACCATGAGCGCGAAGCAATTAATTATATAACGAAATTATAATGAACTGAGTACCGGACCTCGCTGTCTAGGCGGGGTTTAATAATTCCAATATAAAAAAGAAGTGACCCACCAGAGTCACTTCCAATCAAATTATTGTAATCTTTTTCTATATACGAAAAGTATAGTTACACCTGCTAATAGAATAACAGAACCGAGTAGTAATGTATTAAATAATGAAGATGCAGTAACAGGTAGTTTTTCTCCACCCTCAACTTCATCTTTATCTACTACAGTGTTCTTTTCTGTATTCTCTATCATTGTTGTCTTATCTTCATTGTTTGTTGCTTCTTCAGAGGTCTTTCCTGTTTCGACAGCTTGTTGATTATTTTCTACAACGTTACTGTTTTCTTCCTGATTAGTCTCTTCAACTTCTGGCGTAGTAGCCTCTTCATCGGTTTCGCCTACAGGCTCTTCACTAGAACCTTCAGTTATTTCGTCTGTTGTTTCGATCACAGGTTCTTCAGCAGCAATAACATCAGTTACTTCCTCGGCTGAACCCGCAACTTCAAAGACAGAATAAATACTAAAGTGGTCAGTGGTCACAAGTACTTTTCCATCCTCATAAACAGCTCCAGGAATTAACTCCCATTCCCTCGAAACGCCATTGAAATAGTAAACTTGTAAATCAGCAGGATTTTTCACTTTTTCAACATCTACATTAAAGGTAAGTGTAATTGGCTCTTCGAATTGAGAGACCCTCTCGCCATCTGCAAAGATTGTAAAATCATAAACATCACTTACAGCGTTCTCTACAGGTTCTAATTTTTGAACATCTGCTGAAATTTCTTTATCAGCGGGTAGGTTATTTGTTGGAATGTGAAGCGCAACTTTACTACTTGTAAGAGTAATAGGTGCACCACTTTCTTTTAAGGAATTCACAATTTCTACTGGCAATGTAACCTTTACTTCCTCAGCCTGGCTCACATCGATCTTAACGGGTGCTCCTTTTACCGCATCTTCAATCATACTTTGATTAATAGCTGCAACCCCATTTTCTACTACTGGCTTAGCAATAATTGGTGCAGGCTCAGCTCCAGCCTTACCAACATCACCTTGGTTAACACTCACGTAAATGCTTTTTTCTTCAAGTGCATGAATGACATTTTCCGCAGAAGTATAAAGAGAATTGTCGGATAGTATCACCATTTGTAAAGAATCCATATCTAAGAGATTATCAATTTTTGAAAAGCCATTAGTATTCAAATTAAGTAATTCTACGTTATCTAAATAACTTAGAGTTGTTAAATCTGAAAGATTATTATTCCCAAGGAACAATTGTCGAAGGTTTACTAAATTGCTCAATGGTAATAAGTTAGATATACCATTATTGTTTAACATAAGGAATTCTAGACTCTTTAAACCGCTTAATGGTGCCAAATTTGTTACGTGATTATCTTCTAATAATAGTTGCTTCAAATTGACTAACTTACTTAATGCAGAAACATCTGTTAAATCATTATCATTTAGATGCAAATACAATAAGTTTTTTAATGAAGAAACCGCAACAAGGTCCTTACTAGTAATGTTCGCAGAATCTAGGTTAAGGTAGTCCAATTTTGGAAGTAATGTAACAACAGAGATATCTACATTCGTCTCTGATAAGTCCAATGTGTCTAAGTTAGGAAAATTCTTTAGTACAGTCACATCTGAGATTGGGTTAGCGCCTATTGTTAATTGTTTTAAGTTAATAAGGTTCTGAATAGGTGATAGATCCGAGATATTGTTGTTACCAAGATACAAGTTCTCTAGCTGTGTTAAGGTAGAGATTGGGCTTAGGTCAGAAATATTGTTATTATACATAGTGATAGTTTTTAAGTTCTTTGCTATTTCGAGTCCTTTTAAGGATGTAATTTCAAATGAACTATCCCCATAGGTACTTCCTTCAAGCTCCACTAAACGTTCGATATCACTATCAACTAACTGATAAGAATCATCCTCAATTCCTAAAGAGTTTCTAACAGCTCTTTCCAATCCAGCATCTTCAAAATACGCGGGTGCTTGCTGTCCTCCTGCTGTTACCATAGTAATCTCGTATAACGAAGCAATACTTTCTCCATTTTTCTCTACCTCGAAGTGAAAGGTATAAGGAGTGTCTGGTTCTAAACCATCAAAAGTAAACGTCTGGGTATGGCCTTCATAGTTAACGGTGTTAATCGTAGGACCATACAAAATGATATATTTTACCTCATCAGCTGGGTCAACTTGCCCATCAAGTTGTAAGGTAATTTCAATTGATGATTCGGTATTGTTACTTGATACATAGCTTAAAGCATGTTCCTGGTTCATACCATCCTCTGCTCGGGTTGACGATACAGGCAATACAATAGAAAAAAGCAGAGTAAATACTACGACAAAATTGATAAACTTGTGCTTCTGCAAAAAAATTCCCCCTAAAATATAAAATAGGCATAAGTACCTAATTCCAAAAAATATTATACTATGAAAATAGTTTTTATGGGGGTACTATCACGAGGAAAAATAAGGAAATACTTTAACCTTTCGAAACACAAAAAGTAAGTAAACTACAAGATGTTAATCTACTAATACAAATAGTACACGCGAAAAAAGTACCAGAACTTAAAAAGAACTGGTACTTTTTTAACATATCCTTCTATTTTTATTGTAGTATATTGTTAGATTTTGTTTTCTTTAGGGGGTAACAATGAAAAAGTATAGGTATTTATTACTAATTGTTATAGCAGGAAGCGCTCTAGCATTTATGTTATTTATCATTAATCAAACCGTAGAGGTCAAAAATGACCTTAAAAGTCCAATGAGTACTGTCCTTCTAGATAACGATGGTAATGAAATAGTAGAGTCAAAGAATACATGGGTACAATCAGAAAATGTACCTGAACTAATCTCAACTTATATTCAAAATGAAACAGATGATCTAGGTCGACTCTTATATCCTACTCAAACCATTAAAAGATTACTAACAAATATAATCATGACATCATATTCAGAGGATGAAATGTACGAAGTATACATAAACAAGGTCTATCTGGACAATGGTATAGTAGGTTTTGGAAATGCGGCAAATTATTATTTTAATAAAAGTTTAAAAGACACATCCGCTTTAGAACAGATATATCTATTATACAAATCAAAGAATTTGGAATCCAGAAATATTCAGGTTGACTTAGATAATTTGATTACTTCTTTAGTTACTAAAGACTATATTGAAAAAGAAGAGATGATAACCTACCAATCTAGTATTCCGGAACTGTTAAAAGGTCTACATCATAAAACGACGTTTGCCCAATCCTATGTAGATCTTGCAATTGATGAACTAAAAAACATATTAGATGTGGAAGAAAATGAGATTTTCCAGGAAGGCTACATGATTACAACAAATCTCAATCGTAACCTTCAGCTACGCCTATACGATTCTTTTATGGATCAAAAAACATTCCCTGAGAATGAAAAGACAATTGTTGAAGGGGGAATGGTCGTCCTTGAAAGTAAGACTGGGCAAGTTGCGGGTCTTATGGGTGGCCGGGAATATCAAATGTCTACCTATAATCGCTCAACTGATACGACTAGACAGCCTGCGTCAACCTTTAAACCACTCATCGTTTATGGACCGGCTATCGAGCAAGGGTGGAAACATGATGACAGTTTGAAGGATAAGCCGCTTTCATTTAATGGCTACGAACCAAAAAATCATGATGGTACATTTCATGGTGAAGTAACTCTCCATGAAAGTCTTGTTATGTCTTATAATGTTCCGACTGCATGGTTACTGTATAAGATAGGATTGGAAAGTGGCCTAGAGTATATTAACAAATTCGATTTATTTAAAATTGATCCGACAGACGAATATAAATTAGCACTAGGATTTACAAAGGTAGGAACTTCTCCTCTAGCGATAGCCCAAGCCTATACATCTTTTGCAAATGATGGAGTAATGGTGGATGCTCAAACTATACAACGTATCGAAACGCGGAGTGGAAAAGTCAATTATAAGCCAAAAGCTAAAAAAACAAAAATCTTCGAAAAAAGTACAGCAGAAACAATGACTTCCCTTTTACAGGATGTCGTAAATGAAGGAACAGCAGAAAATGCCCATATTCCAGGACAACAGATTGCTGGGAAAACAGGAACAACCTCGTTTGATGGGTGGTTTGTAGGTTTTAATGAAAAATATGTTGGAGCAGTATGGATGGGGCCAGATGAAGTCGTGCCTGAGAATAGAATGTGGTTTGGTACATCACCTTCTGGTTTATTTAAAAATATATTTGAAGAATTAGGAGAATAACGAGACATAGCTTCTATGTAAGTTGTAGCGGGGGAATTATATTATGCGTTGGTTTACCTTTTTTATCTTAGCAGTACTATTCATTGTTACTCCTTTTCAAAAGGGATTATATTTTGCCAAGGATTTTTATCCAATCAGTATATTTATGTTAACTCTCTTTCTAGTGCTTTTCCTTAGATGGACTTTATATAAAGAAATAGCACAATTGAATAATGTAATGATTATTTTACTTTTACCTTTATGTTACCTATTGCCTCTGTTTATTGCAGAGAGCCCTAGAGGCGCCTGGGATTCAATAATAAGATGGACAACCTATACAGCATTCTTCCTAGGTCTTTACTGGGTAACTTTGAAGCATGAAATTAAAAAGTGGATGCCGCTAATCTTCAATCTCACAGGATTATGGATTTCGTTTCATATGCTTTTTATAGATGCTGGGTGGCTATCGTTCAGAAATAGTTATGTTGCTGGTCGTTCTTCAGGGGTTTTTCAGTATCCTAATACATTTGCAATGGTATTGGGAGTCTTCTTCCTCTTTTCACTTATAATGCTGACAAAGCGGAATCTTTCTTTTAAATATATAGCTTTCTACTCAATACCATTGGTGCCGCATCTCTTAAATATACTGTTGTCGGAATCAAGGGGAATGTTAGTAGTTCTTCCATTCGTTATCTTTATAGGTTTATGGTTACTCTCTGTGAAACAGCAAGTAATCTATATAACGATTACAATCGTTGCTTCACTTTCTGCGTTTTTAACGTACAGGATGATGACGGTTCAAGATCGTTTTTCTTTTGGTGCTTGGATGATTATCCTACTGTCATCAGCAATTATTTTCTTTGTAAATTACGTACTAGATAAATCTTTGGAAACAAAAGAAATAAGATCTATTTATCGTTTTATTGTTCCTGCACTCATTCTATTCATTGGAATTGCTGGATTGTTGGATCTGAAAAATGAGGGTCTTATCTATAGGGCATTGCCTGTAGAGTTTCAGGATAGAGTCGATACCATCAACTTAACAACTGCGTCTGCAGCAGAAAGAATACACTTTTTAGAGGATGGATTAAAGATAAGTAATACATCCCCAATCATTGGGTTAGGTGGGGAAGCTTGGAGTGCTGTTTATAGGGAGTACCAACAAACTCCTTATTTGTCGAATAAGGCCCATAACGGGTTTTTAGAATGGTTAGTAGACACAGGATGGTTAGGTATTCTACTCTTTGTAACTGTTTTTGGTTATTTTCTTGTGAATATATTCCGCTCTTTATTAAAAGAAAAAGATAATCCAATATATATCGGAGTATTACTTTCAGTTAGTACGATTTTTGCTCATAGTTTCATCGATTTTAACTTTTCCTATGGAACGGTTTGGTTACTAGTATTCTGGTTACTTGTGATGGGGATTTCCGATAATCCAATTAAGGAAAGAAAATTGCCAACAAGACTTCCGATAATAAGTATGTCTCTTCTTACGATTACAGTAGCTATATGCTTAGTATTCTCGTTTCAATTTATGAAGGCTTCACAAAACTATGAACAGGCAAAAGGAACAAAGTCTCTCGACGCTAAACAGGTACTTTTGGAAAACGCAGTAAGGAAGCATCCACAAAATACAAGATATCTGTTTGACCTTAGCGATGTCTATATTCGTTCTCTAGAGGAGAAGGGACCGGAAGTAGATATAATGGAAAAGCTGAATGTACTTCTTGAGAAATTGATAGTCTTAGAACCAAATAACTCTAGTGTTCTCGTAAAAGCAGCATCGACATATTACCAACTTGGTAATTTTGATAAAGCAATTACCTATTATAATGCTGCATTGGCAATCGATCGTTATAATACGAAGCTGTATGAATTAAGTATTGCGGCGAAGGTAAATCAAGCAATCAAAGCAAATGATCCAGCCTTAGTAGAATCAGCTCTTCGCGATTATGAAAGGATGAAACACGAGGAGCGGCTTCTAGTTGAAAGGTCGATGCCATCCGCTTTTAATAGTCGTAAATTTGGGGTAACACATGCGGTGCACTATCAAGCAAGTCTTGCACACTATAAGCACGAAAATTATAAGGAAATAATAGATATCTATAAAAAGGCAGAGGAAAAGTCGCTTAAACTAGCAGTACTAACTGCTCTAGCGTATTATCAAACGGGTGAAGTTGATAAGGCTAAAGAACTAGAAAAAACACAAGATTCAACAAAATTCGATGAAGAAATGCAACTTTTGAAACGAAAATTCGCTAAAAGTAATTGAAAAATCTGGACAACTAGTAAAATAGTAGTATATATTAGTAAATGTTGGGATAATTGTTATTTTCCAATAACTTAACTGAAGGAGGTGTGGAAAATCTCGTACTATAACATGTATTGTTTATAGGGGGAAATGAAAATGAAGAAAAAGCTATCATTTATTAGTGGTTTAACAGCATTTGCTTTACTAGTGGCTCCTTTTGCGACTAGTACATTTGCGGCAGAAAAAGAAGATGATTCAACTGTTGTAAACAATGTTTACGAAGTACCAGCTGACGTATATGGCGTGAGAGACGTTGTATATGGTGAAGAAGTGACAGAAGATGTGTATGAAGAAGATGTTACTGACAATGTATATGAAGAAGTAACAGAAGATGTATACGGTGAAGATGTTACTGACAATGTATATGAAGAAGTAACAGAAGACGTATACGGTGAGGATGTTACTGATGATGTATATGAAGACGTGACAGAAGATGTATACGAAGATGTTACCGACCATGTATATGGTGACGGTGTAACAAAGGACGTATATGTGGCTGAGGCTGTCTTACATACAAATGAAAAAGGTGAACTAGAAGTACTTGATTATTCTGCTCACTCTGCTGTAAATGTAACTGTTTCGAAGGAAAGCATTGAACAATTATTAAAAACAAGTCCTAACACAAAATCCATTACAATTAACATTGGTGGCAAAGTGGAAGCTGAATTGCCTATTTCGCTACTTCTGCAAGGAATCCAATTAAATGCAGAACCTACACCTACCAATATTAAGGGTGCTATCTCTGAAGTCTATGACTTTACATTGGTGAATCTTGAAACAAAACAGACTATTTCTGAATTCGAGAAGAGTCCTATCACATTATCATTCCATATTACTGGCAAAAATATTAACTGGGACAACGTAAAAGTATACTATGTTAAAGATGGTAAATTAGTAGAAGAAGCGCATAATGTTAAGATCAATAAAGAAACTGGTGTAATTTCTGCTGAAGTTACCCACTTCAGTGAATACGGTGTATTCGAAGTTGCTTCAGCTCCAGCTGGTGCAGACAAGACAACAGGTGACAAACCTGCAACTGAAACGAAGGACAATACCTCTACTACTAATGATTCACATAAAGGATCAGTAGAGAAAGCTGGCTCAACTAACACTACTGAAGGTCACAAGCTACCAGTAACTGCAACGAACAGCTATAACCTATTAGCATTTGGTTTGTTAATTGTTGCTCTTGGTGGAGTTCTACTACTCGTAAGAAATCGTAGAATGGCTTAATGGCTAACATATAATAGAAAAACTAAGAGGATTCGCTTGGTAGTCAAGTGAGTCCTCTTTCTTCATTGAATCCACTACATGGAGGCGTCTGAATGGGAAAATATATTATCTACCTCATATTAATAGTAGGCGTAGGTGTAATTGGGTATGCCTCATGGGACATCATGTATTCCAAGGCAGAAGCAAATGAAACATATGAAGAAGCAAAAAAAGTCATAGAAGAACCTGTTTTAGAAAAAAGCAGGGAGAGATTTGTTCCTGAACAAGGTGATATCGTAGGTCTCTTATCCATCCCAAAAATACAAGCGGATTTAGCGATTGTAGAAGGAACCGATCCGAATGAGTTGAGGAAAGGGGTGGGGCATTACAAAGGATCCTATTATCCAGATGAAGACGGACAAATCGTGTTATCAGGACATCGTGACACAGTTTTTAAGCGTGTCGGAGAGCTTGAAGTGGGGGATGAAATGATAGTAGAAGTCCCTTATGGTGAGTATTCCTATCAAATCACACATACTGAAATTGTTGATGCTGATGATATGACAATTATTACTCTGCAAAATGAAAAGGAAGAATTAATCGTGACTACTTGCTATCCTTTTGGCTATATGGGAGATGCACCTTACAGATATATCATCTATGCTGAAGAAATGTAATAGTATCAAAAAAATAAGCCCCTCAAGATGAGGGGTTACATTTTGTAGCGAATTTTCTCTTACCACCTGCGAAAACTTGGGACAATTAATAACGTTTGGCATGTAAGACTAATAATACTTTCTTTTTTTTCGAAATCCCCAGTACAAACCTCCGGAAATCAGAACGAGTACCAATAATCCAAATAGACTAATGCCGACAATAAATGTAGTAGAGGTGTTATTTTTTGCAACTACATTAGTAGTCTTAATCTCAGTGTGTGTTTTTACAACTTCTTCTTGTCCTTCATTCACTTCGGGTTCGTTTTCTCGCTCGCTGCTACTATCTTCGATTACTTCAATTTCCTCTTCATCTTTCTGAACAGCTTCTGGGGTTAGGTCTTCTTGAATCATATTAGACTTTTCTGTATGTACTGCCGGTTGTGTTATTGTGGTTTTCCTAGGTTTCTCAATAGTTGTATTCCCTGTCGAAGGCTTTGGGGCAACAGGCTTGTCTTCATTAGGTACAGAAGGCGTTGGAACCTGAGGTTTCGTCTGTTCAGGGACAGGATTTGTTGTTTCCTGTTTAGGTTGTGGATCCGGATTCGTTACAGGTATGGGAACTTTCTCCGAATCCGGTTGAGGCTCAGGTTCTGGAGCAGGTTCCGGCTCTGGGTTTGATTCTTCCGGACTTGGTTCGGGTTGTGGATCAGGTTCAGAATCTGGATTTGGGCTAGGATTAGGATTATCAATTGCCTTATCTCCAGGAGTAACCGGATTCATCGTCCCATAAACGATATGGGGAAAGCTATAGGTAAGCATCAAACTTAATATAAATAATAGAGAGAATAGGTTTTTTTTCTTCAAGTAGATTACCCCCACTAATGGTTAAACTATACTTATTTTACCATAAATAACCTATTACCATATCGGTAAAAATGAAAGATTCAAAAGTATCATTTGTCAAGGATACGTTAGAAAAAGTAACGACAAACATGTAGGTACCTAATCTAAGTTTGTCGAAAACGCTAGTAACGTGTAATTGTTTAAATGAATGTGCAATTCTATTGATATGTCACCACTTTACTCGTTTATTTAGGCCAGGAAACCTGTCCCCGTGTCCCATAATCTGTAGTGATTTTGCACTGATTTAGTAGAATAGGTACAATGTGGCATAAATTTTTACTCAGTTTTTGTAGATATTTGTAAATTCCTTGTTTATAATAACCTTTAGACTTAACTAACCGACAAACGATATACAGGAGGAAAAAATGGAAGAAACAATTAGTTTAAAAGAGATATTCCAGACGATACGAAAGCGTCTTTGGTTAATTACAATGATTACGGCTGTGGCGGTAGCAACAGTGGGTGTTGTTAGCTTCTTCTTTTTAACACCAGTCTATGAATCTTCTACTCAAATTCTAGTAAACCAAAAAGCCTCAGATCAACCATACTTAAACCAATCAGATATAAGAACGAATATAGACCTTATTAATACGTATAACGAAATTATTAAAACTCCTGCTATTTTGGATATTGTAAAGGAAGAGCTAAATCTAACTGAATCATTAGGTGATCTGATCACTGTTGGTAGTGCAAACAATACACAGTTAATGAAGCTTACCGTTCAACATACTGATCCAAAGATGGCGGTAGAAATTGCAAATACAACAGCTAACGTGTTTAAAGTGGAAATAGTAAAGCACATGAATGTTGACAATGTAAGTATTCTGTCACCTGCAGAACTTCCGGAAAATCCGTCGCCTGTTAAACCTAATCCTATGCTTAACATGGCAATTGCGCTAGTGGTGGGATTAATGGCAGGAGTAGGACTCTCATTCCTATTAGAATACCTAGATAATACGATCAAAACGGAACAGGATATTGAAAAATCACTGGGGCTGCCTGTATTAGGTGCAATTGCTCAAATTGATCTTGAAGCAGAAACTAGAAGTACGAATGAGCCAGGAAAACGGACGAGAGGAAGAGGTGATTCTCTTGGCGCGTAAAAAAAATCGAAAACAATTTCAGCAACAGAATCGTAGTTTAGTCACATTGGTGAACCCAAAATCACCAATTTCAGAACAATATCGTACAGTTCGTACGAATATCCAATTCTCCACAGTAGATGGGGACATGCGGACAATTATGGTCACATCTTCAGGACCAGGTGAAGGAAAATCAACAACGACTAATAATATTGCAGTTGTATTTGCGCAGCAAGGAAAAAAGGTATTATTAGTTGACTCTGACTTGCGAAAACCAACAGCCCATTATTCATTCCGAATAGATAACCATGTTGGATTAACGAATGTATTAACAAAGCAAGAAAAGCTTAAGAATGCAGTTAGAGACACAGACGAAAAAAATCTGTACGTTCTACCAAGTGGACCTATTCCCCCGAACCCAGCAGAGCTACTTGGCTCGAAGGCGATGGATGAGTTTTTGAACGAAGCGAAAGACCTTTTCGATATTATCATTTTTGACACACCTCCAGCACTGGCAGTAACAGATGCACAGGTTTTAGCTAATAAAACCGATGGTGTTGTGTTGGTGGTTAGTAGTGGTAGAACGGAAAATGAAGCAGCAATAAAAGCTAAAGATTTGCTTGTGAACGCAAGTGCCAAACTACTAGGGGTTGTCTTAAATAATAAAAAGATAACAGATAGTTCATATTATTATTACTATTCTCAAAAGTAAAAACTTTTAATAATTAGTTGGGAAAACAATCAAGAAAGGAAGTATTTATCACAGTAAATATTTCCTTTCTGCTATTTCGGCAACATTCGACAAATTTCCCCCGTTTCCTTGAAAATACTACTATGGTAGTATGAGATGTAAGCATTTTGGTAGAATAATTGTCGAAGAAAAAGAGGGAGTGATAGGTTATGATTGATATACATTGTCATATATTGCCACAACTTGATGACGGAGCAAAAGATTTCTCCGAAACAATTGCGATGGCAAAGAGAGCCAATGAAGAAGGAATAACAAAGATCATCGCGACTCCCCATTATAAACTACCAGAATATCGAAACTCAAAAGAGAATATCCTACAAACAGTTGAGATGGTAAATAGAGAATTAACTCAACGAAATATACCCCTTACCATACTACCAGGACAAGAACCCAGAATAGATGGTGATCTCCTAAAGGACTATAACAAAGGTGAAATCCTTTCATTAAATAATGGTGGGAAATACTTGTTTGTTGAGTTTCCTAGTGGACATGTACCTCGTTATGCAGAGCAGTTGTTATTTGATCTTCAGCTGAATGGACTTACGCCTGTTATTGTCCATCCTGAACGAAACAGTGAAATTATCGAAAATCCAGATTTGTTGTACAAGTTTGTGAAAAATGGAGCATGTACACAAATCACAACATCTAGTGTAACGGGTCACTTTGGAAAAAAAATCAAAAAGTTTACCCTACAATTAGTAGAATCAAATTTAACTCATTTCCTAGCATCTGATGCTCATAATCTATCAACGAGGCCATTTCGAATGAGAGCAGCATATGCTGAACTCGTAAAGGAATATGGAATTGCAGCAGAGTATTATTTTAAGGAAAATGCAGAGCTACTTGTTGAGGGCAAAACAATAATTAAAGACACACCAGATAGAATTAAACAAAAGAAGAAGTTATTTGGGTTATTTGGGTAAAGAGTGCACCTCCATATGAGTGTCTCTTTAGCCATTTATTATATATGTATACAGATATGAAAAAGTTTAAAAGTCACCATTAGTAGCATACAATTGTTCATTTGATAAAGTACGCATTGTAGATATGTTTGAAATGCGTACCTAGTAGTTTACTATAAGAAATTACTCTAAATATACCATTTCTGTTAAATGGTCATGGTGATGTTTCCTTACCACTATCAATGGAGATACTCGGTCTCACTGTGGGTGTTAATGCCTTAGACGCTAGTCGTCGATAGTGCGGTGTGAGGGTGGGTTTGATGCCCAATTTATGATTTGTAAGAATAGGTTTCTCCTATTCAAGAATAGTAGAAACCTATTCTTATAATTTTTAAGATTGAAAACATAAGGGGGGGAAGAAAGTGAAAAAAGTAAGAAAAGCAATAATACCTGCGGCAGGACTTGGAACAAGATTTCTACCTGCAACAAAAGCAATGCCGAAAGAAATGCTACCAATTGTAGATAAGCCGACGATTCAATACATAGTGGAAGAGGCTATTGAATCAGGAATAGAAGATATCATTATCGTAACCGGTAAAGGGAAACGATCAATTGAAGATCATTTTGATAACTCATTTGAACTAGAACAAAACTTATTAGAAAAAGAGAAGTTTGATTTACTAGAAAAGGTACAACAATCATCAAGTGTAGACATTCATTATATTCGTCAAAAAGAGCCAAAAGGCCTGGGGCATGCTGTATGGTGTGCAAGAAAGTTTATTGGGGACGAGCCGTTTGCGGTCTTACTAGGTGATGATATTGTACAAGCAGATACACCGTGTTTAAAACAGCTGATAAACGAGTATGACAATACGCTGTCTTCTGTAATCGGTGTTCAAACAGTTCCGGAAACTGAAACACATAGATACGGAATTATTGATCCATCATCTAACCAAGGTAGACGCTATCAGGTTAGTCGATTCGTTGAAAAGCCAAAAAAAGGTACTGCTCCATCAAATCTAGCAATTATGGGACGATATATATTAACTCCTGAAATCTTTATGTTCTTAGAACAACAGGAATTAGGTGCTGGTGGGGAAATCCAATTAACAGATGCGATTCAAAAACTAAACGAAATTCAAAGAGTATTTGCATATGACTTTGAAGGCGATCGTTATGATGTGGGAGAAAAAATCGGATTTATAAAAACCACAATTGAGTTTGCTTTACAAAATGAGGAATTACGCAAAGAAACATTGGGATTTATGAAACAAGTATTAAATAAGGAAAAGATAACAGATTATTAAGTGAAGGGGAATGTAGGGTGGCTGAATTAGCTAAAAGTGATATTATCAGCATATCTAACTCCCTTGTATTAAAAGAAAAGAAGGCATATACTTTTTCGAAACGTTTTATTGATGTTACTGGGGCTATCTTTGGTTTGTTAGTAACTAGTATTCTATTTTTAGTAGTAAGTATTGCTATTAAAATAGAAGATCCTAAAGGGCCGGTATTCTTTTCGCAAACAAGGGTTGGTAAAAATGGAGTAAAATTTAAAATGTATAAATTTCGTTCTATGATATCGAATGCAGAAGAAAAATTAGCGGAATTATTAAATTATAATGAAACGTCAGGTGCAATGTTTAAAATGAAAAATGACCCAAGAGTAACAAAAGTTGGGCGATTCATCCGAAAGACTAGTATAGACGAACTCCCTCAGTTATTTAATGTTCTAAAGGGAGATATGAGCTTGGTTGGCCCAAGGCCTCCATTGGTTAGAGAAGTTGATGTGTACACAGATTATCATAAACAACGCCTATTAGTTACACCAGGATGCACTGGACTATGGCAAATAAGTGGTAGAAGTAACGTCGGTTTTGAGGATATGGTAGAACTAGATTTACAATACATTCAAAAAAGATCAGTATTCGTTGATATAGGAATTATTTTACGTACTGTGTTGGTCTTATTTGGTTCGAAAGATGCGTTCTAATGGGAAAGGATGAAGGTGTATTATGAAAAAAAATGCAAAAATTTATATTGCTGGTCATAGAGGACTTGTGGGCTCTGCTATCTTACGTAAACTAGAGAAGGAAGGGTTTAAAAACCTTATATGCAAAACAAGTAGCGAACTGGATCTTAGAGATCCAATACAAGTCAATGCCTTCTTTGAAAAAGAGAAGGTGGAATATGTATTTTTAGCAGCCGCAAAGGTGGGCGGGATTGTTGCTAACAATGAATATCCAGCAGATTTTATTCGTGACAATCTAATGATTCAAACGAATGTCATTGATGCATCATATCGCAATGGTGTAACTAAATTATTATTCTTGGGTAGCACTTGTATTTATCCAAAAATGGCACCACAGCCACTTAAGGAAGAGTACCTTCTAACTGGTGAGCTAGAACCAACAAATGAACCATATGCGATAGCGAAAATTGCTGGCATCAAAATGTGTGAGTCATATAATCGTCAATATGGTACAAAATATATTTCAGCAATGCCTACAAACTTATATGGTGAGAATGATAACTTTGACCTTCATACCTCACATGTATTACCGGCGTTGATTCGAAAGTTTCATGAAGCTAAAGAAAATAATTCAGAATATGTAGAAGTATGGGGAACTGGTTCCCCCAAACGAGAGTTCTTATACTCTGATGACCTAGCAGATGCATGTGTATTCTTAATGAATAACTATGAAGGCAATGAAATTGTAAACATTGGTGTAGGAGATGATCTACCTATTGGTGAATTAGCTCAAAAAATTAAAGAGGTTGTGGGCTATAATGGGGAAATTCGATTTGATACCTCAAAACCAGACGGAACACCTCGCAAGCTCGTTGATGTAACTAGAATAAATAACCTAGGTTGGAAAGCTTCTACTTCATTAGAAGAAGGCTTAGAAAAAGCCTATAATTGGTTCTTACAAAACGAAAAAGAATTAGTGAAATAAAAATAAAACACATTTGGAGGATACAATGAAAAAAGCATTAATTACAGGGGTAACGGGTCAAGATGGCTCGTATTTAGCAGAATTTTTATTAGATAAGGGTTATGAGATTCACGGAGTTATTCGTCGTAGCTCATCTTACAATCAAGAACGACTAGAAGATCTTCTATCTGAAGAAGAAGCAGATCAATTATTAAACAATACAAACTTCCATCTACATTACGGAGATGTAACAGATGCTTTAAACATTACTCGTTTAATCGGTGAAATTCAACCTGATGAAATATATAACTTAGCTGCACAATCTCATGTGCGTGTATCATTTGACATGCCTGGTTATACATTAGATGTAGATGCAAAAGGCACATTAAATATATTAGAAGCTGTACGCATTTTAGGATTAACGGAAAAAACAAAAGTGTATCAAGCTTCAACTTCTGAATTATTCGGTAAAGTTCAAGAAGTACCACAAAAAGAAACGACACCATTTTACCCACGTTCACCATATGGTGTAGCGAAAATTTACGGTTTCTGGATTACAAAAAACTATCGTGAATCTTACGGAATGTTTGCGGTAAACGGAATTTTATTTAACCACGAATCAGAAAGACGAGGAGAAACATTTGTTACTCGTAAAATCACTCTTGCTGCCGCTCGTATTGCACAAGGAAAACAACAGAAACTAATGCTTGGAAATTTAGATTCTTTACGTGACTGGGGCTATGCGAAAGACTATGTAGAATGTATGTGGCTAATTCTTCAACATGAGAAACCAGAAGACTTTGTTATTGCTACTGGGGAAATGCATTCAGTACGTGAATTTGTGGAACTTGCATTTAAACATGTTGATATTGAAATAGAATGGACTGGTACTGGTGTTGAAGAAAAAGGAATTAACAAATCTACTGGTAAAGTTATCGTTGAAGTAGATCCGAAGTTTTTCCGGCCTGCTGAAGTGGAACAATTATTAGGAGACCCGACAAAAGCAAGGACGCTGTTAGGGTGGAACCCGACAAAAACTTCTTTTGAGAAATTGGTTTGTACGATGGTAGAAGCTGATTTAAAGAAAGTAACAAAAGAAAATAAAATTATTAGAATGTTTGATTAAGTATTTTTCCTAAGATAAATTTAAGCAATATATTAAGTGAGAATAAAATATTAAAATCGGACAAGTCAAAATTAAATACTAAGTTTTGGCTTGTTTAGCTCCTTGTTATCAAGATCTATGGATGGTAATTATATGACAAATAAAAATTTGATTTTTGATATTAAGATATCTGATGTAAATAGTACAGATGTATTAAACCAAATTGATAGCTTATTGCAGAATAATAATAATATTAATAATTATATATGTGTATCAAATGTTCATACTACAGTAATGAATAGCGAAAATCCAAAATTCAAGAAGATTAACAATGAATCATTTTTAAGTTTACCTGACGGAAAACCATTAGTTTGGTATTCAAAATTAATTAATAAAGCAAAGAATATTGAAAGGATCACTGGTCCTGATTTAATGAATCTAATATTTCTTGATAAGAGGTTTAAAGAATATACACATTATTTTTATGGCAGTACTGAAGAAAATCTCGAAAAACTTAATCAAATGTTAAAAGTAAAATATCCGGGAATAAAGATAGTAGGAATGTACTCCCCACCGTTTAGACCTCTTAGAGAAAAAGAAAATTTAGAAATTATCAATAGAATAAATGAGGTCGCTCCAAATTTTATATGGGTAGGGTTGGGAGCTCCTAAACAAGAAGTATGGATGTATGAGAATTATAAGTATATTAATAACTCAATTCTTATAGGGGTGGGGGCTGCATTTGCATACCATTCTGGTACATTAAAGAGAGCGCCAATGATTATGCAACAACTTGGATTAGAATGGTTTTATAGGTTGTTGCAAGAGCCCAAACGTCTTTTTAAAAGGTATTTAATCACAAATACTAAATTTATATTAAGAAGCTTAAAAAGTATATGCTTGATAATATTTAAAAAAAATGTTGGTGAAAAAGTATGAGTAACAGGGTAGGTATAGTTATACCTGTATTTAATAGGATAGAGGAAACGAGGCAATGTCTTGATTGTCTAAAAAAACAGACTTATCAGCACTTTGATATTATTATTTGTGATGATAACTCATCGGATAATACGAAAGAAGTATTAAAGAATGAATATCCATATGTTTATATAATAGAAGGAAATGGTGAGTTATGGTGGACTGGAGGAACTAACAAAGCAATAGAGTTTACTCTAGAAAATTTAAATGTTGATTATATTCTTACTCTAAATAATGATGTCTTAATTGATGAAAATTATTTAACTAGACTAATTGAAAGTGCAAGGAAATATCCAAATGCTATTATTGGCTCTTTGTCATTAACAAAGGAAGATAAACCTAAAATACTTTTCGGTGGTATCAAAAATATAAATTGGTTTTATTCTAAAATTGAAACCTTAAATGATAATTATGAGATTTATAATAAAAATGAACATAGGGGGATAGTAGAGAGCGAATACTTAATTGGAAGAGGAACGTTAATACCGGTAAATGTTATATACGATATCGGTCTTTTTAACTTTAAAAGCTTGCCCCACTATATGTCTGACACTGAATATAGCCTAAGAGCAAGTAAGAATGGGTATAAGTTATTATTAGACAGAGAAGCAGTTGTATACACAGTGCCAAACGAACTAATCGATAATACAGAATTGAACAAGAAATTATTCAAGGATTATTTCCTGAATAGAAGATCTCCCTTTCATTTGAAATCTAGGGTTAATTTTGCAGTATTACAATGTCCAAAAAGATATTTAATTACTTATATAATTTCAGATTTTTTAAGACTTGTTGTTTCATACTATAAAAACAAACATAAACAGAGGTGAAAATCATTGGATGTAGCATATTCAAAAAGAAATGTATCTAGGATACTTTTTATGCATTTTTTTAATAGGTTATTAAAAGTACCTAGACGCTTTAATAAATCAGGTGAAAGTTGGAGTAATATCTTACTTTACCCAATTATAAATGATAATAAAAATATGGGAGACGTATTAAATAGAATTTGTTGGTATCTACCAGATTTGAGTAACGTTAACGTCAAATTTGCAACAAGTATACCCAGTGCAACGAAATTAGGTGAATTTGTCCCTAGCTCCCAGAACAACTATCTAAAAGAGGAACTGATAAATAAACTTGATATTAAAAATGAGATAACAAATAGCGATATTATAGATTCTGATTGTATCCTATTATGGGATAAAAGAGCTTTAAAAGATCCTAAAATCATAAAAAACTTACCAAAAGTTTATATTGTTGATCCCACATTTTATTCTCATGAAGAGAGTGTAGTATATAGAGATGTCCTAAATAACACTCTTTCAAAATCTGCAAAAAATGATAATAGAGAAAAATACCTAAGTCGATATAAAGAGTTATTAACGATAGGAACTGAATATAAAAACGCAACTGTCTTTGGAACTGGACCTTCTATTGATAAGGCCTTTGATTATGGCTTTAATAAGAGTTTTAATATTATTTGTAATAGTATTGTGAAAAATGATGAATTACTAGAACATATTAGACCAAATGTTATAGTCTTTGCTGACCCTGTATTTCATTTCAGTCCATGTAATTATTCGGCAGAGTTTAGAAGATGCGTTTATAAGGCTGTAAAAAAATATAACACATATTGTATTATGCCTGAAAATAATGCTGAACTTTTCTCCGAGCATTTTCCAGAAATAGAGGAAAATGTTATCGGTATGCCTATAGTAAACAACATTAATTTTCCATCAAATACAAATTTCGGAGTTAAATCATCTGCAAATATCTTAACTCTATATATGTTACCAGTTGCCTCTTCTATAGCAGAAAACATCTATATTTTAGGTGCTGATGGAAGGCAAAAGAATGAAAAGTATTTTTGGAAACATAGTTCAATTGCTCAATTTGATGATTTAATGCAGTCAGTCTTTGAAACACACCCTTCATTTTTCAGAGATAGAATTTATAAAGACTATTATAATAAGCATGTTGATTATCTAACTTCATTAATTCATTATGGCGAAAGTAATGGCAAAAAATATTTTACATTAGGGAACACTTATATACCAGTCCTAAAGGAAAGACTGGCTAATAAAATAGAATAGAATATATAGTTGAGCATTCAAAACATAGTTTTAAATATTCAAAATAAAAGTAAGGGGTCTTCTATGGAAATTCCTAAAATTAGCATTATTACCCCATCTTTTAATCAAGGTGAGTTTTTAGAACAAACAATCTTATCTGTAATTAACCAGGGGTATTCAAATCTTGAATATATTATTATTGATGGAGGAAGTACTGATAATAGTGTAGATATAATAAAAAAATACAAAAAGTATATATCATATTGGGTAAGTGAACCAGATAGTGGGCATGCTGATGCTTTAAATAAAGGTTTTACTAAATCGACTGGCGAAATAATGGCGTGGATAAATTCAGACGATATTCTTTTTCCAAACACACTAGATTTAATATCGGAAATTTTTCGAGATAATATTAATATTAATTGGATAACTGGTTGCCCAACTCTCATTGATGAGAGTGGAAGGGTTGTCAGTACAAAAACAGTAGAATCGTGGAATCGATTGAAGGTGTTATCAGGAAATTATAGATGGATACAACAAGAATCTACCTTTTGGAGAAGAAACCTTTGGGAGAAATCTGGTGGATATGTAAATACTAATCTTAAATTGGCGTATGATCTCGATTTATGGTTAAGATACTTTAGATATGAGAAATTATATTCTATTAATACACTATTAGGTGCCTTTAGATTGAATAATAAACAAAAGTCGTACAATAACATGCAAGAATATTTGAATGAAGCCAATAACTTATTAAAAAGTGAATTGGATGGTAATGTTCCGCTCTATTTATATTTGAAGATATTGAAATACTTTTTTTATTTTAATGAAATTATTCGTTTTAGAAATAGGATATTTGATATAAATAAATTATTTGGATCACCAAACCAATTGGTATTCGATCGTAAAGATCAAAAATTTAAATAAAAGTAACATGATAGAATAATATTTTTAAAACTGATCATGCGTTTTAATTATTGCGAAGGGATGTATATGTATTACAATAATACAAAATATAAAATAACTAGAAAGCTCTTTTTAGTTTTAATAGTATTTACTTTTTCCGTCCTAATAGGATATTTGTCCTCTAAAACCGACTATTACCCTATTTTGCTTGGAATTTTAATTTTAGAAATCTTACTAATAAAGAGTTCTTTAATAATTTCAAAACCGATTTATATAATATATGGACTAGCAATTTTAGTTCCTTTTGAACACCAGTTATATATCCTAGGTCTAAACTTATTGGAAGTATATATTTTATTTCTACTAATAGTAGTTTTATTAAATTTGTTTATAACCAAACAAAATTATCATAATTTTAATCTTTCTAAATCACATTCTAAAACTTCTAAAGGACTACTTATATTAATAATGATTTTTGGGATTACTTCTATTATGAGTTATACACTTGGTTCACCTGGGGGTTATGTAGAGAGATTTATTATTACTGGAATTAAATTAGGGCTACCAATTTCTCTTGTTTTTATCGGGAATCGAATTATTCAAAATCAAAACCAAATGAACAGATTAATTAAGATTATTATTTACGTTACGACAATAATTGCGATAATTGGTATAATACAAACCCTCAGCAATGGACAATACCTTTCTGGTTTAATAACAAATTACCGTTATTTGGGACTATTTAATTTTATGAATAGTTACATTAATTTAGCAGATATCCAGCATATTAGAGCGTACGTTCCTGGGACGGATGTTTTTAGAGCGCACGGTTCATTTTTATCTCATAACTTTTACGCATCATATCTTGGGTTATTTATCCCTTTAACTGTGATTTGGTGCTTATGGCAAAAGGATATTAGAGTGAGGTTGTTTTATTTTTGTCTATTATTGATACAAATCTTAGCAGTTTATTTATCTTATTCAAGGGGCGGTTTATACACATTAGTGTTAACTGTTTTCTTAATATTTATATTCTGGAATCGGAATAAAAGACTTGGGCCTATCTTTGTAAAAGTTATATCTTCATTATTATTAATATTAATACTGATATCTGGTATTTTGGTAACATCCGATAATTCAAGTGTAAATGAAAGTAGGTATATTAATTTCGATTTTAATAATATGACGGAACTTACCGATAGATTTATTTTATGGGAGATCGCACTGACTTCTATTAAAGATAATCTGATCTTAGGAACTGGGCAAGATTATTTAGACCCTAGATTAACAAATTTTCTAGTTTTCGATAAAGTACCTGCACACAATATGTTTATAAATATAATTTATTCTAATGGATACTTAGGTTTTATTATTTTTTTCTTAGTTCTAATTTTAGTAATATCCAAAGGAATAAAAACCTATTTCAATAAAATTCCAAGTGAAAATGAGAGACTTATTATACTCGGTTTAATCAGTGGATTAATATGTTTTATAGGTAATGGAATGAAAGAAAGCTTACTAATAAATAACCATTTGTATATAAGCTTTTGGATGGTAATTATGATGATAATATGTCAAATAAAAATAATTTGTAAGGGGGATATTAATGAAAAAGGTGAATGCACTAGTTCCCATGAAAGGACATAGTGAAAGAGTACCAAGCAAGAATATTAGGTCGTTTGCAGGGGAACCTCTTTTTTACAAAATATTATCTACATTGACTGAATGTAATAATATTAATGATGTTTATATTGATACAGATAGCGAGCTAATTGCAAATTTAGCTTTGGAAAAATACGATGTTAAGATCATTGAAAGACCAGCTAAACTAATAGGAGACTTTGTTTCGATGAATGATATCATCAAGTATGATATATCACAAATCCAAGGAGAGTATTTTATACAAACACACTCTACAAATCCCTTATTAGAGTCAAAAACAGTAGACGGTGCTATAGAATATTTCTTTAAAAGTGAATTTGATTCATTATTTTCTGTAACTAGACTGCAGACTAGATTATATTTCGAAGATTTTTCGGCAATTAATCATAATCCTGAAGAATTATTAAGAACACAAGATCTTCCACCAGTTTATGAAGAAAACTCTAATTTTTATATATTTTCGAGAGATGCATTTAACCAAAAAAATACTAGAATTGGAATTAATCCTGGGATGTTCGAAGTCCCAAAGTTCGAAGCCCAAGATATTGATGAAGAATTTGACTTTTTAGTTGCAGAGTCTCTTTATAAGTTAAAAAATAAATTAAAGGTAGGGGTATAAAAATGTTAAAGCAAAAGCTTAAGAATAATGAGTTAACTTTAGGGTCTTGGATAACATTAGGACATTCATCAATAGCTGAGATAATGAGTCAAGCAGGCTTCGAATGGCTTGTAGTAGATATGGAACATAGCGTAATTTCACTTTCTGATGCACAAAGCTTAATACAAGTTATAGAACTATCAGGCGTCACTCCCTTGGTAAGAGTGGGAGTCAATGATGCAAATTTAATTAAAAGAGTAATGGATACAGGGGCTCATGGTGTCATCGTTCCATTGGTTAATACCAAAGAAGAAGCAGAGAAGGCGGTTGAGTCAGTAAAATATCCACCACTTGGTACTAGGGGAGTTGGTCTTGCTAGAGCAACTAAGTATGGGGCAAACTTTGAGGGGTATAAAAAATGGGTAAATGAAGAAAGTATTGTAATTGTCCAAATAGAGCATATAGATGGTGTAAATAATTTAGAGGAAATTCTAAGTGTTGAAGGTGTAGATGGCTTTATTATAGGACCATATGATTTATCAGGTTCATTAGGGGTTCCGGGGCAATTTGATCATCCATCTGTAATTGAAGCTTTAGATAGAGTGAAGTCAATATCGAAAAGAATGGGAAAAACCGCTGGATTCCATGTAGTTCCTACAAATGAAGATAGTACTCTTGAAAAAATAAAAGAGGGATATAATTTTATTGCTTATAGTATTGACGAATTATTCCTAGGTGATCGATGTAGAGAGGGTTTATCTAAAATAAAGCAAGGACTGTAGGAGTGAAAATATGGAAACTATCCTAATTACAACTTCATCCTTTGGAGTTGGAAGACCAGAGATATTTGATCAATTCATTGAACGTGGACTACATTTTGTGATAAATCCTTTTAAGCGCAAGCTTACGGAAGATGAGTTGCTTGAGCTTATTAAGAAGTATAATCCTATTGGGCTTATCGCGGGGACTGAGCCGATTACGCGAAAAGTGCTTAGTAATGCAACTAATTTAAAATCAATTTCAAGATGCGGCGTTGGTAAAGATAATGTTGATATTGCATATGCTGAAAGTAAAGGCATATCTGTGACTATAACGCCTAATGCACCCACACCGGCAGTAAAAGAATTAACAATTGGCCTTATGTTTGATGGAATCAGAAAAATTGGTCAAAGTGACCGTTCAATAAGAAATGGAGTATGGGTTAAAAAACAAGGTAAACTTCTAAGTCATCAGACTGTAGGAATAGTTGGGTTGGGGAAAATAGGTAAAGAGGTTGCGGAATTCTCTAGTATATTCGGATGTAGAGTTCTTGGTTATGACGTTGTAGATGAGGGGCTAGACTTTATTGAATATGTAACGCTAGAAAAATTATTTGCTGATTCAGATATTATATCTTTACATGTTCCTAATCTTGAAGAGACAGCTAATATGATTAATAGAACTTCTCTTTCTATGATGAAGAAGGATGTTCTTCTAATAAATGCTGCAAGAGGAGAATTAGTAAATGAGGAGGATTTATACGAATGGTTAATAGATAATCCTTCTGCTTATGCTTGTTTAGATACTTTTAAAGTAGAACCTTATCATGGCAAATTAAGAGAACTAGATAATATAACCCTAACAACTCATATAGGTTCAAATGCGAAAGAATCCAGAGCGATTATGGAACAAGAATCTGTAGAAAATTTATTAAAAAATCTATATTAGGAGAAGTAAAGTGCCAAAAATAATTGGAATAGGACCTCATTACAGGTGTTTATTAAAAAGTAAAGAAATAAGCTTTAATGCTAGACCAATACTATTTATGAAACCATTACAAAGTGTAATTCATTCGAAGGAATCCATTATTATTCCAAAGGATGCTGAACAGGTTCTTGCAGAAGTCGAGGTTGCAATAAGAATAGATAAAACTATAAGAAATATTTCTGAACAAGAAGTAATCGATTTAAACGTTATTAATGGATATGCTATTGCAAATGATCTAACTGCTTTTGGAGTTAATGTATATGGTAATGGTAAAATATATGATACTTTTACACCTTTGGGAGACTTTATAGAAATAGAACATCCAACTGAAATTACTATTTCAAGTTATCTAAATAATGTTCAAAAGCAATGTTCTAGTACCTTACAAATGAGTTTATCTTTCGAAAAAATAGTTTCCTATTTCTCATCAATAGTAACATTAGAAAAAGGGGACATAATTTTAACTGGTACACCAGCTGGACCTTTTGAGATAAAATCAGGTGATGTTGTAGAAGTTAGTAGTCCGCAACTGGGCTCAGTAATTAATGAGGTAAAGAGTGAGTAGAAAAAAGATTATGTTTTAGAAATGATTATTAAGTAATTCAAACATTAAGGACTCAAAGAGGATCTTACTAAATTAATTAGCTAAATCCAAACCAATTATTAATTTTGATATTCATATAGAATATGAGGACCACCAACGAAGGGGCCACTTTTATGTGGCCTTCCTTTTTTTAAAAATTAAGATAGCTATTGTTAAGAGGTTGAATTAAATTGATAAGAAATACATTAGTTTATATGATAGGTGCAATGCTCCCAAAAGCAGTAGCCTTTTTATTATTACCCATATACACAATATATTTGTCACCAGAGGATTATGGGATAATTTCGACAATAAATGCTACAGCCTCTGTAATTATTATATTCTTTCTTTTAGGAATACAATCTTCTTCTACCAGATTATATTATGATTATTCTGAGGAAAAAGACCGAAATGCTATGTTAGGTCTAATGTTTATTATTATTGTTATAACAAGTTTGACTTTTACGATAATTCTATTTGTTTTCAGAAAAAGTATCTCGACCGTTTTGCTTCCAAATATGGAAGATAATACGTTATATATATATCTTCTAATTATTGCATTCTTAAGTATATTCCCTATTTTGCCAAACACTGCACTACGTGTTAAAGAAAAGCCATATAGCTTTGTTTTTTATAACTTAATACAATCATTAATCTTTATAGCCTTAAATATTTACTTTGTTGTTATTGTGGAAGAAGGGGCTAACGGTACTTTAAAGGCTATTATTATTAGCTCACTAATAATGGCTATTATTTTCTCTACATTTATGATTAAATATGTCAAATCATTAACAAAGGAATTTTTAAACTTAAGTAAGATAAAGGGAATATTGATATTTTCTTTTCCTTTTATAATCCACTTATTATCTTGGTCAGTATTAAGTGTAAGTGACAGAATCATGCTAGCAAAGTTTAGTACATTAGACCAAGTTGGTATTTATTCTCTCGGTTCACAATTTATGATGATAATAACTATAGTGGTAACATCTTTAAATCAAGCCATTACACCTAATTTATTGAGAAAATATCATGATAATAATGCATTAGAACAAAGGTTCATGAATAAAATTATTATTTCAAGCTTAGTATTAATAGGATTGATAGGTATTGTTTTTAACCTTATTTTGGAACCATTGATTTATTTTATGTCAGATGATATGTATCATGTAGACTATGAATTTGTAGACTTTTTGATAATCTCTGCATTGTTTCATACGGCTTATCTATATGTAGTGGTACCACTATTTATTAATAAAAAATCTCTTTCAATTTCAGTAATAACTGGTCTTTCAGCTTTAGCAAACATTCTATTAAATTATATATCTATAGAAGAATATGGAATCCTTGGAGTAGCCATTGCGACCTGCATATCAAAAAGTTTGATGTTTTTAGGAGTTTTCTTTACTTCAAAGAAGGAATATGTCGGTTACAAGTATCCATTACTTCTAACATTCCTTATTATTTCTATTTTTTCAATTATTATATTTCTAAATTAGGAGGAAATACTATGTTCAAAGCTATTTTATTTGATTTTGATGGTGTTATTTGTGAATCGGTAAATATAAAGTCCCAAGCCTTTAGAGAGATGTTTATGAAATATGGGAATGATATTGCTAACAAAGTTGTAACGTATCATGAAAGTAACGGTGGAATATCTCGATTTGAAAAATTCAAACATTATTACAATAATTTTCTCAATCAAGAAATAAATCAACAGGAATTACAAATACTAGGAGAAGAATTTTCAAACCTTGTTTTTCAAAAAGTGATAGATAGTGATTTTGTTAAAGGTGCATTTGAATTTATTTCAAATCATTATATGGACTATAAGTTCTTTATAGTAACAGGAACTCCACAAGAAGAAATAATAAAAATATGTGATGAGAGAGAATTGTCGAAGTACTTTATAGAGATATTAGGTTCACCTTTAAATAAGTCAACAATTATAAATAATATATTGAAAGAATATAATTATAACAAAAATGAAGTAGTAATGGTTGGTGATGCTATGACTGATTTTACTGCTGCTTCAGAAACTGATGTTCCATTTATTGGGAGAGTGGCACATGATAATCCATTTCCACTAGGTACAACTTTAATTGATGATTTAATTAATCTCAATCAAGTTTTATCTGAGAAATCAAAATCTACTGATTTAATAGTTGTAAGTTAAGTATCTAGCATCTACTGAAAGGAGAATAATTAATGAAATTAGTACTACTCTCTGGGGGTTCTGGTAAAAGACTTTGGCCATTATCAAATGATACTCGTTCTAAACAGTTTCTTAAGGTGTTAGAGTCGGATAATAATGGAAAACAATCTATGGTTCAACGAGTATGGAGTCAATTAGAAGCAGTAAATTTATCTGATTCAGCAATAATTGCTACCTCTAAAATGCAAAGAGATATGATTCATGGTCAACTTGGGACAGATGTACCTCTGATCATTGAACCTGAGCGTAGAGATACGTTTCCAGCCATTGCCTTAGCAACATCTTATTTATACTCAATAGAAAATAGGCCTGAGGATGAAGTAGTAGTAGTATTACCAGTAGATCCTTATGTTGAGAATAGCTTTTTTGAAAGAATAAAAGACTTGGAACAGATTCTACTTAATTCAGATGCTGATTTAGCATTAATTGGTGTAAATCCAACGTATCCATCCTCTAAGTATGGTTATATTGTTCCTAAGAAACAGAGCGATGTGGAGAGCTACTTGGCGGTTGATCACTTTACTGAGAAACCAAGTGAAGATAAAGCTCAATCGTTAATTGATAATAATGCGTTATGGAACTGTGGTGTCTTTGCTTTTAAACTTGGTTATCTAGTAAATATTCTAGTAGATAAAGGTTTACCACTTCATTTTGATCAATTATCAAGCAAATATTCAGATTTACCAAAAATAAGTTTTGACTATGAAGTAGTTGAAAAGGCTAGCAAAATTGTAGTACTTCCATATGATGGTTATTGGAAAGATCTTGGAACTTGGAATACTCTTACAGAAGAGATGGCAACAAAACAAATTGGAAAAGGTATAATGAGTAATGATTCATCTAATACACACCTGATAAATGAGCTGGATATACCTATAACTGTGTTGGGTGTAAAAGATATTGTTGTAGCAGCTAGCCCAGATGGGATATTAGTTTCAGATAAGGCATCTAGTCCGCAAATTAAAGAATTGATTAGCGATATTAAACAGCCACCTATGTACGAGGAACGGATTTGGGGTTGGTCAAGAACTTTAGATTATGCTAAATATGATAATGGACAAGAAATGGTGACAAAACGTATATGCATTAATGAAGGTAAAAATTCAACTTATCATTATCATAATCTTCGAGATGAGGTTTGGACAATTGTTAAAGGTGAAGGTGAAATCGCTCTAAATGACAATATCCATAGGGTAAAAGCAGGAGATATCATACATTTACCTGCTGGAAAAAGACATGGCATATATGCTCTAACAGATCTTGAATTTATTGAGGTCCAAACAGGCTTTGAAATTAGTAATGAGGATTTCACTCGTTTATATTTTTATTGGGATGAAGTCACTGAACATTTTAAAAGGTCGAAATCCAAGGTTATTCTATAAGAAGAAGCTTCTGTTATTCTATTTCCTATTGTGGTAGATTGTAATGATCTAAGTAATTTATATATAATAAAATAAATTTGATTTGGGAAAGGATTAACTCTTTCCCAATTTTTCTTTGTAGGGGAGATATAAAAAATGAAGACGATTGCTTACTATATTTCAGAATATGGTTTTGGGCATGTTGCCAGAAGCATTGCTATTATCCGTAAGTTACTTGAGATAAAGAAGGATATCAGACTTATTGTTTGTCATTCATCTTCTTTGGATCTTTTGAAAAGTTCTTTAAATGATCCAAGAATTGTTTTTAGGAAGGTTCAAACCGATATAGGCTTTTATTTGATGGATGGTTCCATTGAGCCTGATTTGAATCGAATGAATACTGAGTATAATAAGTTTTTGATTAATTGGAATCCTACAATCAATATCGAAAAATCATTTCTTACATCTAATCATGTAGACTTTTTGTTATCAGATATCTCTCCGCAAGCACTTGAAGCTGCTTATCAATTGGGTATTCCCTCTATTGGAATCTCAAACTTCACATGGTACACCGCATACCAAAGTCTCATAGAAGAACCACTCTTAGAACCATTAAAACAGGCATATGAAAAAATGACATATTTCTTTGCTCTCGCCGGTAGTAGAGAACCTACTTGGACCTGTCGCAAACAAGATTATGGATTTTATTCAAGGGAATTTGATTGGATTGAAGTCGAAAAGATAAAAAAGGAAGTAAATCCAATCGGTACTAAAAAGATTGTATTCTTTGGATTAGGTATGAAGATGGATCTTGAGGATATTGAGAAACTACCAATATGGAATAGCCCAGAGATTGCTTTTATTGTTTCTTCAAATATACGTGTTAACAAATCTAATGTTTTTAGCATCCCGGAAGACTATATAGAATCACAAAATTATATCGCTGCATCGGATTTAGTTGTAACAAAAGCAGGATGGGGTACTGTTAGTGAATCAGTTTGTTCTAGAACTCCATTATTAATTGTAGATAGAAAGTCCATGAAGGAGGATCAAAACACAATCTCCTATTTAAAAGAACATGGGCTATGTGAAACGATTACTTGGGAGGTACTTCTCAAGTTAAAGATAGATAATGAGTTTATCGTTAAAATAGGAAAAAATATTAAAGTGGGTCCGGTTTCAAATGATGCAGAGGAGATAGCTAAGAATATTATAAGTATAATGAATTTAAAGCAATAAAGTTAATAAAGGAATAAGTTTGATAATCATGGAACAATAATGATCATTTTATTATATTAAAGGTGATTAAATATTATCATAGGGTGGAATATACCAAGTTTCTAATACAATAATATAAGAGATATTCATAGATTTATAGGCTATTAATAACGGCTGAAAGCGTTATAATACAGGTGGAAAGATTATATTTATTAAATTTACGTTGGACAACTATTTTAGATGAAATTAAGCATTTAATAGATAGGTAAAGTAAAGGAAGTGCAATTAATAATGAAACAACCAATTTTCCTAACTCCGCAATTCCAAGAACGAATCTGGGGTGGCACCAAGCTACGAACTGAATTTGGATATCAAATAGAATCAGATTTAACTGGTGAGTGTTGGGCGGTTTCTGCTCATTTTAATGGACAGAGTATTGTGAGTCAAGGACCATTTGAGGGAATACGACTAGGTGAATTATGGAAAGAGCACCGTAATTTATTTGGAAATCTTGAAGGGGATACATTCCCATTACTTACAAAGATTCTAGATGCAAACAATGACTTGTCAGTTCAAGTCCATCCTAATGATGAGTATGCGAATGTAAATGAAAATGGTGAGCTAGGTAAAACTGAATGCTGGTACGTCATCGATTGTGAAGAAGATGCCGAGATTATCTTTGGGCATACGGCGCAAACGAAGGAAGAGTTAGTCAGCTTGATTGAGAACGGTGAATGGGGTACTCTACTTCGTCGAGTAAAGGTTAAGCCAGGAGATTTCTTTTATGTGCCAAGTGGAACAATCCATGCTCTTTGCTCAGGTGTTCTCATCTTGGAAACGCAGCAAAGCTCTGATACCACATACCGTGTGTATGACTATGACCGTGTTGATCAAAATGGAAACAAACGTGACTTACACATTCAAAAATCAATTGATGTTACTACAGTTCCACATGAAGATAGTACTGTAGAACCTAGCACTGAACAAATCCCAGGAGCTACTATTATCACCTTCGTAAGAGAAGAATACTTCTCTGTGTATAAATGGAATATAAGTGAATCGGCATCTTTCAATCAGGATAAGCCATTCCTTATTTGTAGTGTCCTGCATGGGACTGGAATAATTGTGACCACAGAAGGAAGCTTTTCAATCGAGAAAGGATCACACTTTATCTTACCTGCTAGCCTAGGAAACTTTGAATTAAAAGGGAACCTTCAACTCATAGTTTCACATCCATAAGAAGACTATTAATAGAATCAAAAGGGAGTACACGATGAATCATATTGTTGTATTTGGATCGGGTGGACATAGTAAAGTAGTTATTGATGTCATTGAAAAGTCCGGTCAATATCATATTCTTGGATTAGTAGACCCATATAAAAAAGTTGGAACAAGAGTAATGGGGTATGAAGTAATTGGTGCAGAAGAAACATTACTTGAACTCAAAGGTAAGATAGTTGGTGGCATAGTCGCGTTAGCTGAAAACTGGAAAAGGGCAAGTATCGTGAAAAAGGTTCTATCCCTATACCCAGAGTTTCATTTTGTCTGGGCTATTCATCCTTCGGCCCAAATTGGCAGAAATGTAAAAATAGGAAACGGGTCAGTCGTTATGGCTAATGCAGTCATAAATAGTGATACAACAGTTGATAATCACTGTATTATTAATACAAAAGCATCTTTGGACCATGACTGTAAACTTGGTGAATATGTTACATTAGCCCCCGGAGCTTCAGTTGCTGGTGGTGTGACGATAGGTAACCATTCGGTTATTTCAATGGGTACTAATGTGATTCATAATCGAACCATTGGTGCACATACAGTAGTTGGAGCGGGATCGACAGTATTACATGACCTAGAACCACATGTAGTAGCTTACGGAACACCAGCTAGAGCAATAAGAAAAAGAATAGCTGGAGAGACGTATCTGTAAACTGGGTCAAGGGGACAGGTACCTTGTCCCAGAACCATTTAAATATAACCTATTGATAGCACCTGACATGTCTGTCAGGTGTATTTTTATGTTCTGCAGAAGTTCATAGTTTATTAGATTTTAATCTGTTTAGTGTCCTATATTCGATTTCTTTAACTGCTCTTCAAACCTCCTTTTTTTCTCAGCGAAGCTCTTATTCTGCTCGGGTTCTAGCTGTGGATTTTCACTGTTAAACCATTCAGGCAGTAGTTCTTGTCGTATTGGCTTTATTAGGGTGTGTTTCTTCTGCTGATAATGTTTATAAGCAAGACGATCCTCATGAATATCCTCCACCGTCTGAATACCTTTGTTCACCCAATCTAGTAAGACAGCGTCCACGTAGTTCCAGCGCTGTGCCCCATTTTCTATTGCGAGTTTCATTGCCTCTATCACAAGGTCATTTGGTACTTTACCACACCAAGTATTTATTTTATCCTCAATAAATTTTCCTATCATTCCAAATCCGTTTTGCTCAAAGAATTGAAGCGGGTCATCTTCATTTTCTAAGTCCTTTGATGAAGAAGATGAATTCTCTGATGTAATCTTTGTAGTAATCTCTGTAGAAACCTCTGGTATTGGTGTGTTCAGGTTGACCATTTCTTCACTGCGAGTTGAACTTCTCTTTTGCTCACTTTGAACATACAGATTGTTCATCTCGGGCACTTCTACTGCCGCATTTGAACAGACGTCCTGTTCAGAATGGACAGATGACGTAGATATGTCCACTGTCCCATTCATTTTAGAAGGCATACTTTGGTAGTCTTCTTCCACTTCTTTTTCATCAAGTTTAAGCTCAGATAGAACTTCGTAATTAATGGAATACCATTTCGTTTTATCCATTCGGAGTTTATTGAAGTTATTGGAGGAAAGGTAGCCTGCGTTTTCTAATTTTGCAATGGTTCTTCGAATGGTGCTTTTGGAAAAGAAAGGGATTTGTTCAACGAACTCATCGTAGGTTAGATACACCCATTTACGGTCAAGATAGATATGTTTGCTACGCTGAAGCCAATAATGGATCTGTTGTAAGATAATACTTTCATTTAAGCCAATTGTCACTGCAAGAGTCGGTACGACAATAAGCGGTCTATCATTTAGCAGAATATTTCCGGTCATGTTTGTCTACATCCTTTATGATTGAGTTTTTGGGACAAGGGGACAGGCACACTGTCCCAGTAGAGAGTTTTAGATTCCTAGTAATGGTTGTGATTGCACAGTTTCTTGGGTTGTGTATTGTAACATGCACATGGCCGTGCGTTGATATTGTTTTAGAAGTGTATAGTGGGATTCACCCATGGATAGTGTTTGATTATTTTTTAGAATGATACTAGATTGAGATGTTGGATTGGTTATTATGGCTGGTACAATTGCTTTCACATGGTATTGGAAGATCCAGCTGCACTCAAACGCAGTAGGAGAGTGAGTAGGAAATGCGAAGATATTTCTTCGGGGGTTTATCGGAAGTGGCACCTTTTGTATGGCTCCAGTTAAATGGGTGACAGCCTTCCGCCTTCCTTCATAGGAGGCTCCACCTTCTAAACAAGCTGCTTTAATAATTTGGAGTGGTGTTTGTTTTACATAGATCGTTTGATGCTCCTCAATAACAATAGCTGAATACTCCAGATTGGCAGTTGGTAGAATGGCCATTGTTTGAGGGGTTACTTCATATACCGTTTGGATTTCTGACATGAGGTTCTCTCCTTAAGTGGGTATTGTAGCGGGGATTTTTACTAGACTGATAATCGACCGAAGTGAAGGATGATTGAAAAGAGAAATGAGATGAGGGATGTTTTCGGGGCATTTTATTTTTCAGATTCTAATTTAGTAAGGATGCTTGCGAAATTTTTATTTAAATCAATGATTTCATCATGATATTTGTTTGGAATCTTTTCATAAATATCAGCAATTGTATGTGTTAATTCACTACGTATATCTTTGTCACTACTAACGGGAGCATCCTTTGAATACAACTCGTTAGAATAAATACCCAGTTCTTTGTAGATTTTTTCTAGTAAACCAAGTGAAGGGTTTGCTACGCCACGCTCAATTCTACTTAAGTAAGTGGAAGATATACCTACTTCTCCCCCTAAGTATTCCTGTGACATCTGTTTCTCTTTTCGAATCCTTCTGATTTTACGACCAATTGCCTTCTTTAGCATAAAACCACCTCTACATTAAGTAAAGCCTAGATCAAAGGATTCGTGAAGAAACTGATAGTTCTAGTATCTTTAAAGTGGAACTGTCAGTTCGTATATGCATAAAAAATGTGGGACAGAGGGACAGGTTCCCTGTCCCAGTTGTTGGGTGTGATAGTTATTGGGTTATTAAGTTTGATGATTACTATTTTTTGTGAAAGCCCTAAAGGGCTCTGGGGGAGAATTCGAATTGTTTATAGTGGGGATATTAATAAATTTTGCAAGAAGAGATTGTTTTTTTTCAATAATAATAGGCTATTTTATATTAATCTGTACTAATTTGCTAACTTCCATTTCAAACAAACGATTGATTGGCAATCTATATCAACATCAGCTGGTATTCTTCTAATTCAAACAAACGTTTATTTAGTGAGAGAATGTGTATTTAAAAAGAAGCTGTTATACTACTAATCTACGAAATAATGTTATACGAGTAATTTGAGGGAGAGCAGGAGTTTTGGGAGCTTGGCTCCTAGCCCCGTAAACAGCCGGGACAAGGAACCTGTCCCCATGACCCACAACTGGAATGGACTTATCCATCTTAAATTATTTGGACAATATCATACTTTATTGGATATGAAAACGCTTATCATTTTGTTATTGTGAATGGGAAAGTAAAGGAGGAGACCATAAATGATAACGAAACTTGACATAAAGAGAAGTGTGAAAAATCCCCTTATTACACCGGAAGATGTAAAACCATCCCGTCCTGATTTTACAATTGAATGCGTCTTCAATGCAGGAGTTGCACGTTATGAAGATGAAGTTATATTGCTTATGCGTGTTGCTGAGCGCCCTGTTCAAACAAATCCTGAAGTATTGACTGTACCTGTATTAAAGCAGGATGGAGATAAGTTCTATGTTGATGTATTAGATATTGATCGAAACAATCCAGCGTATGATTTTTCTGATCCGCGGAAAGTGAAACAAATCGATATTGATACGTATGTCTATTTAACTTCAATGTCCCACCTACGTATTGCTAGAAGTAAGAATGGCGTTGATTTTGTTGTGGAAGAAGAGCCATTCCTATTCCCGAACAATCGTTATGAGGCGTTTGGTGCTGAGGATCCACGTATTACCTATATTGATGGAAGCTACTATATTAACTATACAGCGGTTTCTGACAAAGGAATTACAACTGCATTAGCAAGAACGGAAGATTTCAAGTCAGTAGAAAGACTAGGCATTATTTTCACAACGGAAAACCGTGATGTAACAATTTTCCCTGAAAAAATTAACGGGAACTATTTTGCCTTACATCGTCCGGTTCCAAAGCAAATTGGCCGTGGCGAAATGTGGACAGCCACTTCTCCGAACCTGACACATTGGGGAGAGCATAAGTTTCTAATGGGAGTGGAAGAAGGCTGGCAATCTCAAAAAATCGGTGGTGGAGCAGTTCCGTTCAAGACAGAAAAAGGATGGATTGAAATCTACCATGGAGCAGACCGTAACAACCGCTATACCCTTGGAGCTGTCCTGCTAGACCTAGAGGATCCAAACAAGATTCTAGCAAAAACAGATGAACCAATTCTCGTTCCAGAAGCAAAATATGAACTAGAAGGTTTCTTCGGAAATGTTGTCTTCACATGTGGTGTATTATTTGAAGATAACATCGTAAAAATCTACTATGGCGGTGCCGACAACGTAATGGCACTAGCAGAAGTTCATATCGAAGAAATCTATCGTGCGTTAAATGTGTAATACATTTTAAGTGTTTACTAAAAAAACTATCTTATGTAGGTGATTGGAGCGCATGGCACGAGACTCCTGCGGGAAATGCGTGGCCAAGTGAGACCCCGCAGGAGCGTAGCTCACGAGGAGGCTCACGGACCGCCCGCGGAAAGCGAGTGCCTGGAGCGGAAATCACGAAACATACCTCAATGAAAGAAAGGTAATGGAGTTTTAGTAAGTACCGTAATACAAGACAGTAAACCCTTTAAAAATAGGTACCTATATCGTTGGGTACTCTATCTTTTAAAGGGTTTGTTTTTATGTAGAAGGACTTTCAAAATCTATTGGAAAATATACACAAATATAAGATGTTATCCTAAAAATTTATCATTTTGTGATAGCTAGTTGAAATTTTCGGATATTATCGTAATTTTTTCGGATTTTATAAGCTAGGGAAAAACCTATAATGAAGATGTAAGGGAAAAGTAAGCGTTTTCCCTAAAGAGTAGAAGGGGGAAATATTATGTTGAAAAAATTATTGTCAGTTTCAGTGATTCTGTCAGTATTGCTTTTAGCTGCTTGTGGAAGTAGTGAAGAAAAGAGCAGTGGAAGTAAAGATGGCAAAATCGAACTTTCATTCTGGAACTCTTGGTCTGAAGATAGCCCAGAAAATGATGTAATGCTAGACAGAGTGGAAGCGTTTAAAAAGGAAAATCCGGATATCACGTTAAAAATGGAATCGATTCCACCGGATCAATATAAAACAAAGCTTAAAACACAGGCTGCAGGTAAGCAATTACCAGATTTAATTCAAACATGGCCGGGTGCTGAATTACGTCCACTAGCAGAAGGTGGCGTGTTAATGCCAATCGATGATATCGTTGGTGACTGGAAGGATACTGTTATTCCAGCTGAAACACTTGAAGATTACGCAATCGATGGAAAGCAATATGCAATCCCAGGAAACCAAGTATTCACAAGCATTATCTATTATGACAAAGACATGGTAGCAAAAGCTGGTTTCGAAGAATTCCCTACAACATATGAAGATTTAAAAGTACTAGTAGAAAACTTGAAAAAAGAAGAAATCAATCCTATCGCACTAGGTAACAAAGCAAAATGGCCATTACAGTCTGTATACATCTCTACAATTGCTGATCGTTTTACTGGAAGCGAATACGTAGAAAAAGTACTTGCGGGTGAAGCGAAATTCACGGATAAAGAGTTTGTTGACGCATTAGGTGTAATCGCAGAACTATCTGATTTAGGAACATTCAATAGTGATGCAAACAGTATTGATGACAATCAAGCAGCTGACTACTTCCTACAAGGAAAATCAGCAATGTTCGTAAATGGTACATGGGCACTAAGTGGACTAATTAGCAACGCACCAGAAGGTAAAAACCTAGGTGTTGCAAAATTCCCTGCAGTTGAAGGTGGAAACGGAGAAGCAACAAAAGTTTCTGGTACAACTGGATGGGGTATCGCGTTAAACAGCGAATTATCTGACGAGAAAAAAGAAGCAGCAGTGAAATTCTTTGAATTCTTATACTCTGAAGAAACATATCAAGAATTAATGAACGTTGGTACACTTGTACCTGCTACAGTTGAAGTGCCAGAAGAAACAAGTGACCTGTTCAAAGAGGTTGTTGAACTAACAAGCGGTGGTATCGCACCTGTATATGATGCTGTATTACCAGCTGAAATCACAGACATCATCAACAACGGACTACAAGCCATCTCAATCGGCCAATCAACACCTGAAAAAGTAGCACAAGAAATGCAAGACGCAGTTAAATAATGGGACAAGGGGACAGGCTCCCTGTCCCAACCAAACAAGAATCAAGGAGAGTTTTTGGACAAGCGCCTTGTCCTTCCAAGGAGAACTTCTCCTTGGTTCTTGAATTTTTAGAAAGCACGCATACGCAAAGTAGATTTACACTTTGTTTATGGTAGAGGAGGAATACACAAATGCATATCCTACAGAGAAATAAGCTTGCCATCCTCATCGGATTGATCCCCGCCCTACTTATCTATCTAGTTTTTAGTATTATTCCGATTGTGATCTCGATGTACTATTCATTTATGGAATGGAATGGATTCGGTCCGATGAAGTTTGTCGGGTTCCAAAACTTTATAGATATCGCAAAAGACCCAATCTTCTGGAAGGCCGTTAAAAACAATATTTATGTTGTAATTGCTTCAGTATTTGGTCAAATTCCAATTGCGTTAGGACTTGCTCTTTTATTAAATCGAAAAATCAAAGGTGCTAAATTATTCCGTACAATCGGATTTATGCCTGTTGTTATTTCAACTGTTGTTATTTCCTTAACATGGAACATGTTTTACAACTCTGAAATCGGGTTCATCAACCGCTTTTTAGAAGCAATCGGACTAGGTAGTATCGCACAGAACTGGCTAGGCGACCCGAAATGGGCAATGATTTCCGTATGTGTCACTATCATTTGGCAGTTCGTTGGTCTTTATTTCATTATCTTCCTAGCTGCATTGCAAAATGTACCTGCTGAAGTGCTTGAGGCTGCTGAAATTGATGGAGCATCAGGCTGGAAGCGTACCTTGTTTATTACCATTCCAATGATTTGGGATTCAATCTTAATCGCCGTTATTCTTTGTATCAGTGGAAGTTTACGTACGTTTGACCTTATTTATGTTATGACAAACGGTGGACCAGCCCACTCAACTGAGGTTATGGCCATCTATATGTATGAAAAAACATTCTCATCCATGAAATACGGATACGGTAGTGCCGTGTCATTATATATCTTTGTCTTTAGTTTATTGTTAATCTGGATTTCAAAACTAATCCTACAAAGAAAATCGAAGTAAGGGAGTGAGTCTCATGGAAAGTCAATTAACGATGAAAAAGAATACCAAAGCCGATGTTCAATCAAGTAAAAAAGTGAACATCAAGAAGTTCATAAAACAACCGATTATCTATATCGCGCTCATCATTTTTAGTTTGATTAATGTCTATCCAATTGCATGGATGGTTATCAACTCCTTTAAGAGTGAGCAAGAGTTTTCATTAGATCCATTCTTCTTACCAGATACGTGGAGATGGGAAAACTATGTGGAAGCATGGCAGACTGCGAATCTAGGAACTTACTTTTTCAATAGTATCTTTGTAGCTGTCACATCAGTTGTCATCACTGTATTATTCGGTGCGTTGGCATCTTATTTCTTAGCACGTTTTTCTTTTAAAATGAACAAATTTATCTATGTTATGTTCATCTTCGGGATGATCATTCCAATACACGCAACACTTGTACCGATGTTTATCTTAATGAACAAAATGGGTCTTCTAAATACAGGTTGGACATTGCTATTTCCATATGTAGCCTTCAACCTACCGATTACAATCTTTATTTTAACAAGCTTTATGAAGGCTTTTCCAAAGGACATTGAAGAGTCCGCAATCATGGATGGCTGTGGCGTATTCCGCATTTTCTGGTCCATTATTTTACCAATGTCACGTCCAGCTATCGCAACTGTAACAATCTTAAACTTCATCCACTGCTGGAACGAGTTTTCATTTGCATTAGTATTAATAAATGATGCATCACTGAAAACAATCCCACTTGGATTAGCAAACTTTGCTGGTCAGTACAACACTAACTACACCGGTCAGATGGCAGGCTTAACGATGGTTATCATTCCAACAATCTTGTTATACATCTTATTGGAAAAACACATTGTAAAAGGGATGACTGCTGGAGCGGTTAAAGGGTAATTCATTAGTAGTAATGAACTCGATTGTATAAACTAAGGATAAGCAGGTAGGAATCGGGAAGATACTAAGTAGAAAAGAGTGAGACAACGTATTATGAGGAAACTTCCTACATTTAAAGACGCGAGCCTTCGGGTAAAGGCTAACTTAATCTTTTTACTTGTCGTCGTCTTTCCGATTCTTATTCTTGGTTCGGTTATCATAGTTGAGATGAACAATGTCATGAGAAAGCAGGCTCTTGATTATACGGAAGGCCATTTGAATACAGTAGAAAATAGTTTGCATACAGTTGTCCAAGACATCGAGGACATCTCAACGTATATGATTTTTAGTGATGAATTTCGTGATTATCTATCAAGTCCTACAGTGGTAAATGGAACTCTTGCTCATACCGAGCTTGAGGAAGACCTAGTGGGATTCTTTGTTTTTCACCTCATGGCTAAGAATTATTTGAATTCCATTACAGTAGATGGTGTGAATGGGAATGAACTTTATTTAGGAGAACCGATTGAAGCGGATGAGACGTATTGGGAGGAACAGGCAGAACAAGCGGCAGGTGACATTAGATGGAGCTTGGCTTACCCGGTGCACAGCTACTGGACTGGTGAAGAAAATGTCGTGTCCATGTTTCGGGTAATCAACGATATCAATAACATCAATCGAAAAATTGGTTCAGTTACAATCCGATTAAAAGTTGATGAATTGACGAAAATGCTAAACGCAGGCCTTCCAGTTGATAATGGAACAACCTTTATTTTAGATCAGGCCGGCAAGGTCGTGCTCCATGAGGACAAAATGCTATTAGGTAAAGCGTACCCAGATCAAGGGCTACTTAAGAAAATCATGAATGGCTCTGATACCAATAGTTTTTCGTATTCAGTTAAAAACGAAGATCTTTTGGTGGCTTCAAAGTTTAGTGAAAGTGGTGGCTGGACGGTTGTTACCACGATAAATGAAGAAGATATTGTTAACGAACTTCGGGGAATTAGATATGGAATCTACATCTTCCTTGTTGTCACGACAGCATTAGGTTTAATTGCCATCATTGGCTTCTATATTACAATTATCAATCCAATTGTCGACTTAACAAGGAAAACGAAACAAGTAGAAGAAGGGGACTTCTCTGTTTTTGTTGACGTCAACTCAAAAGATGAAATCGGTCGCCTCAAACACCGGTTTAATCAAATGGTGGGTCAGATTCAGCATTTAATCAATACAAAATATCGTCTTGAAATAAAGCAACGAGAATCTGAGTTAACGGCCCTTCAAAATCAGATCAATCCCCATTTTTTATATAACACATTGGATATGATTCGATGGACGGCACGGATGGAAAAGGCAATGGAGACAAGTCGATTAATCGAACTACTATCAAAAATGTTCCGGATTAGCTTAAGTAGGGGACAGCTTTGGATATCATTAAAAGAGGAGCTAACTTATGTCGAAAGCTACTTAGAGCTTCAGAAAAAAAGACTTGGTACGAAGTTGTCCTACCAAATCACATGTGACGAAAGCATTCAGGATGTAGTGGTATTGAAACAAATACTGCAGCCACTTGTTGAAAACTCAATTGTCCATGGTTTCAAGGGAAAACTGGACATGGGTATGATTCAAATAACAGTCCACGAAGCAGACGAGGAGATTATCATTGACATCGTTGATAATGGAAGCGGAGTAGATGTCAAGAAGATGAATGAGTACGTGAGAGAGCCGATCGATGACAGCACAAGCTTTGCATTATCAAATGTGAATGACCGAATTATCATGGCTTTTGGGGATGAGTATAGCATGACGTTTATGGAGCATGAGCAACCAGGAACTTGGGTAAGGGTAAAGCTTCCGGCATTCCGTGACAAGCCTAACCTAAAAAGCGTGGAGAAGGAATAGGTGAGTTTCATGACTGTGAAAATGTTAATTGTGGACGATGAACCAATTATTAGCCAAGGATTACGATTAACCATTCCATGGGATGAATATGGAATTGAGGTCATTGGCGAAGCAGGTAGTGGAAAGGAAGCATCCGAAATCCTGTCCAACCAACAGGTGGATATTGTCTTAACCGATGTCCGGATGCCTGAAATGGATGGAATACAGCTCGCAAGGTTTATTCATGATTCGATGCCTCATGTTCACGTCATAATTATTAGTGGCTATGATGAATTCGACTATGCACAGAAAGCAATTCGTTATCAAGTAAAGGACTATCTCTTAAAGCCTGTCGATATCGATGAATTAGTAGAGAAAGTACAGCAATTAAAGAATGAAATACTCCTTGAAAAGCATCAAGAAGCAAATGTGGAAAAAGAAAAAAAGCGAGAAATTGTTTCCCAGCTTATCCTGAATCCTCAGTTACAACTACCGAATGCGACTCCTGATCTTTTTGAAGAAGAGAGGTATTGTGTAGTCGTAAGTGAGATACCAGACTATGCGACGGTATCGGAGGAACTAACTTCAACAGAACTTGAGGAATTTAGGAAGACATGGAGTGACTCTATTTCTAGTGTATGTTTGGATTCGATATCCTTTTTTGCACATGTAAACCTTCTTGTTGCTGTGGTTTTCTCAGTGGATCATGAGGAAATTCGGAATGGACTTGAACAATTGGAACTCCAGCTACGATTTGGTGTTTCGGATGTGTTTAAAAATCCGTTACAGGTATACGAAGCCCATCGACAAGCAGTGGACGCCATTTTTACAAAGGAACTTTCAACTGAAAAAGTCCTCCTATACAAACAAACTCAAGAGCCTTTGAAAAAGGTAGACTATATGCACCTTTATGAAACACTGTTTACTCATGATTACGAGAAGCTTACTCAACTTGTAGATGAACTTTTTACGAACATGTCTCAGGAAAAATATGATCTTAACGAGATGCGTGTGGTTTGCCATGAACTGAATGAAACCATTGAAACAAAGTTAAAAGGGCTGCTAACGGAAACTGCTTTTGCAGATGTTTCCTACCGTGTGACGATTGAACTCGATCTTCATTTTTACAATACGTCAAATTGGTTAAAGAAGTTGTTGCTATCAGATTTAGACATGTGGCTTGGCATTCTTGAAAAAGAAAATCAAGGGAAGAAAAGCTGGAGTGTAGAAAAGGCAATTGAATATATCTCAGAAAATTATCACCGTGATTTAAAGGCATCTGAGGTAGCAAATGAAATCCATATTACGCCGAATTATTTTAGTATGATTTTTAAAAAGGAACTCGGAAAATCCTTTAATGAATATTTAAATGATTTGCGGATTGAAAAAGCGATGAGGATGCTAACGGAAACTTCGGACCGGATTTATGAAATTGCGACTGAGGTTGGCTACAAGGAATATAAGTATTTTGTTCAGGTGTTCAGAAAGAAAACGGGAATGACACCAACTGATTACCGGACCTATAAAGGAATTAACAAATCATAAGAGCAAAGGATGAGAGTAATGAAACTAACTCAAAACTGGAAGATTCAGCATTTTGAGCAGGGGGAAGTTCGCGATTTACTCGTAGCTGCCCCAGACTATATCGACCATTTTTGGATGTCTGCCAACGTACCTGGAGATGTTCATTCCACATTGATTCAAAAGGGATTAATTGAGAATCCGTTTTTCGGACATAATGACCTTAAATCAAAATGGGTTTCGGAAAAAATCTGGTGGTATCGTACAGAATTTCACTATGACAAGAATAGTCTTCAGTCAGATGAACGCCTCGAGTTAATCTTTGAAGGACTTGATACGTACGCGACTGTATATCTGAATGGATGCGAGATTGCATCCACTGAAAATATGTATATCCCACATACATTTGATGTAACAAGAGAAGTAGTGAATGGAAAAAACATCATTGCGGTTAAATTTGACGTTGTCGCAGATGTTCTAAAGGAAAAAGAGAAGAACTATTGGTCAGGGTACAGTAAAGACCGTATTTGGGCACGTAAAGCTCAATCTCATTTTGGATGGGACTGGGGTCCACAAATCGTAACAGCTGGTATCTGGAAAGATGTTCATCTTGAGAAAAGAAAAATTGCTAAGATCGATAGCGTGTTTGCAAGAACAGTAGAATTGCAAAATGACAAGGCAATCGTTGAAATCGATATTGAAACAAAGACATTTGTACGTAATCATCCATTGTCCGTTAGCATGAAGTTCCATAACGGTGAAACGGAGATAATTAAAACGACTGAGGTTACAAAAAACAAGGCGAAGTTCACAGTGGAACTCGATAATCCGAAGCTCTGGTGGACGCACGATCTAGGAACACCACATTTGTATACTCTTGATGTGGAACTTTTGTGCGAAGATGAAGTGATTGCATCCGAAACAACCGATGTTGGTGTACGTACAATTGAAGTGATGCAAAAGGATGCTGAAGGCCATAACCGTTTTACATTTGTATTAAATGGTGTTGAAATCTTTGCGAAAGGTGCAAACTGGATTCCAATTGATAGTTTCATAGGAGCAACTCCGGATTCTCGATACAGCCAGCTTTTAACCCAAGCAAAAGAAGCACATATGAACATGATTCGCGTATGGGGCGGCGGAATCTATGAGAGAGAGATTTTCTACCAAGAATGTAACCGCCTAGGACTTCTTGTATGGCAAGACTTCATGTTTGCTTGTGCATTGTACCCGGATTACAACTATAACTATATGGAAAATGTTCGAAAAGAAATCACAGCTGCGATTAAAATGTTACGTAATCACCCATCGATTGCGATTTGGTGTGGAAACAATGAAAATGATTGGCTCTATGAAGTTGAATACGCAGCGGGCAACATCAATACGCCATTTTACGGAGAAAAAATTTATCATGAGTTGATTCCTGAATTGCTAGAAGAGATGGATACAAGTCGTCTATACTGGCCGAGCTCCCCATTTGGTGGAAATGACCATGACTCACAAGAGGTGGGAGATCGTCATAACTGGCAAGTATGGCATGGAAATGTAGAACCTCGTCAATTTGGTGAGAACCTAGGACAGGATTATAGTGTCGAAGGTGTTTCCTTTAAAAACTATAAGAAGGATTATACTCGTTTCAGCAGTGAATTTGGTATGCATGCTTCGGCAAATCGATTTACATTAGAAGACAATCTTCCAGAAGGTACGTTCTACTGGGGCAGTGATGAAATGTCTTATCGTAACAAGGACTATCATCACCAAAAGGGAATTATGCTTATGGAAGGGTACACAGGAATTCCGACGGACATTGAGGAATACATTAACTTCTCCATGCTTACTCAAGCAGAGGGATTGAAGTGTGGAATCGAGCATTACCGTCGTAATAAACCATTTACAAGCGGTGCGCTCGTATGGCAGCTCAATGATTGCTGGCCAGGTACTAGCTGGTCGATGATCGACTACTATCAGCTTCCAAAAGCATCGTACTTCTATGCGAAGAAATTCTTCCATCCGCTATTGCTAACGATTGACCATGATGCAGGAAGCGATCTTAATATTTGGGTTGTGAATGATTATGTGGAGAAATATACCGATGTACTAGAGTTGAAGGTTGAGAGCTTTAGTGGAGAAGAATTGTTTACTACAACCGTTCCAGTTGAGGTAAAGGCTAATGCGTCTGTTAAAGTAACGAGCTTTACAGAGGAAGAGTTGTTGAAAGGTTACCCTGCAAATGAGGTTGTGGTTCGTCTTTCTTCTACAGAAAACAAGGCACAGCATAATGTGTATTATTTGAGAGACCACAAAGATCTAGAACTGCCTCAAGCTCAGCTTGCTGTTGAAGTAGATGAAGAGAATCAAAGGATTACTGTTCGTACGGACAATGTGGCGAGAATGGTAAAACTAGAGATTCCAGCAAAGAAGATTCATTTTAGTGACAATTTCTTTGATTTATTACCGAACGAAACAAAAACGATCCAAATCGGTCATCTTGAAGATGAAAAGGTAGATTTCAGTAAATTACGTGTGTCAGCAATCAATTCGGTACAATAAGGTGGAGAGAAGCATGAAAGCTGCTGTTTTAGTAGATAAAATGAAAATGGAAGTACAAGAACTACCAATTCCAACTCCAGGAGACAATGAAGTCATTGTTAACGTGAAAGCCTGTGGAATTTGCGGAACGGACCAACATATTTATCATGGACAACCAGGTTCCGCAGAGGTTCAATTTCCAATCGTGTTAGGACATGAACTAGCAGGTGAAGTTGTAAAAGTGGGAGCAAAGGTTAAGACGTTAAAAGCTGGTGACCGCGTATCTATTGATCCAAACATGTATTGCGGAGAATGCGAATTCTGTAGAGGCGGACGTCCACATCTATGTAACGACTTACAAGCAGTCGGTGTCACAAGAAACGGTGGTATGGAAGAATACTGTGCCGTACCATCCGCAAACTGCTACGTACTTCCAGACACGCTTTCCTACGAAGAAGGCGCCATGATCGAGCCACTTGGCTGTGTCCTACACGGAGTAAGCCAAGTAAACTTTTGGCCAGGAGCTTCCGTATTAGTAATCGGTGGCGGCTACATCGGCCTCATGATGCTCCAAATGGCAAAAATGTACGGCACCAACGTAACCGTCAGCGAACCAGACCAGAAAAAACACCCATTCGCATTGGAACTAGGGGCAGACCAAGCCATAACACCAAACGAATTAGGTCAGGATGTTGTCATGGGTCAGGGGGACAGGTTCCCTGTCCCACCTGCTGGTTTTGATATTGTAATTGAATGTGTGGGGCGTAAAGAAAGCATGACCCAAGCCATACAAATGGCACGAAAAGGTGGAACGGTGTTACTTTTCGGAGTATCAGCACCTGATACAACTATTGAGGTCAACCCATATGAGATTTTCTCAAAAGAATTAACAATCAAGGGTTCATTCATCAACCCACACACACATGAACAAGCAATCGCCTTAGTCGAACAAGGCAGAATCCAAATCAAGCCACTACTCAGTCACCGCTTTACACTAGACGAACTACCAGAGATAATGAAAGAATACCCAAAACTCAACGTAGTCAAAGGAATCGTAGTAGGCGAATAGTGCTAGTCTGGGACACGGGGACAGGCTCCGTGTCCCACTTTTTTGATAATGTGGGGCAGGTTATATCCCGGGGAAACTAGTTGGGACAGAGGGACAGGTACTGTGACCCAGCATAAGATTTGGGACAGAGGGACAGGTACTGTGACCCAGCATAAGATTTGGGACAGAGGGACAGGTACTGTGACCCAGCATAAGATTTGGGACAGAGGGACAGGTCCGCTGACCCAGCATAACGATTTGGGACAAAGGGACAGGTACTGTGACCCAGTATAAGATTTGGGACAGAGGGACAGGTCCGCTGACCCAGCATAACGATTTGGGACAAAGGGACAGGTTCACTGACCCAGCATAATGATTTGGGACAGAGGGACAGGTTCGCTGACCCAGCATCATGATTTGTATCACAAGGAAAGGCACAATGTCCCATCTTATCTATTTAAACAAGAAAGAAGGTTGGCTGTAATGATAATTGGAGGAATTGAAGCGGGCGGAACAAAATTTGTTTGCGGAATTGGGAACGAGCATGGAGAAATTTTTGAAAGAGTTTCATTCCCAACAACGACACCTGAAGAAACGATGGAACGTGTATGTTCATTTTTTGCTGATAAGTCAATTGAAGCAATCGGAATTGGCTCTTTTGGTCCAATCGATGTAGACACAACGAGTCCTACTTACGGGTACATTACGCAAACTCCGAAAGTAAAGTGGAAGAACTATAATATCGTCGGTGAACTGAAAAAATATTTTGATGTTCCGGTTGGATTTCATACAGATGTAACAGCAGCTGCATTGGCTGAATCTACATGGGGTGCAGCGGAGGGGATGGACAGCTGTCTCTATATGACAGTTGGAACCGGAATTGGTGTTGGAGCTGTCATTAACGGAAAGCCATTCCAAGGGTTAACCCACCCAGAAATGGGTCATATCCTGGTTAAACGCCATCCGAATGATACCTTCGAGGGCTTCTGCCCATATCACGGAGACTGCCTTGAGGGCCTAGCAGCAGGACCAGCCCTTGAGAAAAGATGGAACAGAAAAGGACAAGAGCTAACAGACCAACCTGAGGTATGGGAAATTGAATCCTTCTATCTAGCACAAGCGCTCATGAATTATATACTTGTTCTATCTCCGAAGAAGATCGTCATTGGTGGAGGCGTGATGAAGCAGGAGCACCTAATCCCACTCGTGCGCAAACAGGTACTTGAACTACTAAACGGTTATGTCGCAGTTCCAGAACTAACACCTGAGAATATAGACAATTATATTGTTTTACCAGGACTTGGAGATAATGCGGGGTTGGCTGGGGCGATTGCGTTGGGTGTAAGGTAGGTAGAATATGTGATATATAATATTGCCTATAGCTACGAATTTAATAAAAAGATAGTTTATCGATATTAACTCCCCATTTACATTAAATGGGGGTTGTTTTTTAGGAATTGCCCCCATCGATTTCCCTTCTCGGGAGGAATATCTAGTTTCAAACAAACGTTTGTTTAGCGGTTTATTCGTTTAGCCGCGGGCCATTTCAATTTCAAACAAACGTTTGATTAGTTGCTTTTAAAGAATAGAATTATGGCTGTTATAGTGGGATTAGTGACAGAAATACTATCCTAAGCTCGTAGTAGACTTTTCTATTTCTGTCCTCATCATTTCTGTTATTGAAATTATCTAGTCAAAAAATCGATTTTAGTCTCCTCAGTTAGAAAGGGAGGGTATGGTGCAAACACATACAGGTTGCCACCTTGTGATCCATCTCGTTTATTAGTCTCATAAACCTTCAACAATCCAAGATCGATACCCTTTCTTACCATACGCTTAAAGGTTGATCGTGAAATCATCCCTCTTAAATCTTTCTCAAAATCATAGCAAACAATCTTGCCAATGGATTCTTGGCAAACACCAGGTATGTCCGATGATGAGTGAATCAACTGCTCTAACCCAATCAATTCTCCCTTTGTAAACTTCTTACGTGTGTCAATGAGCCATATTTCTATATTGGTTATAAACTCCTCTATATCCTTAAACTCTGAATAACCCAGTAAATCATGCCTTGAATCTATTTGTACTCTCATTTTCTTGAACCCCCTTTTACTATTGTTATAGGGAGGGGTATAGCTCAAAAAGGGGTCATGTGGGATAAGGTATTTTTCCAGTCCTTACAACTAACACAGCCAAATAAGTAGAATACAGGAAGACATTAGGACGGAGATGTAGATAAAGCTATTTTCCCGTTTATGAGTTGGGTCACGGAACCTGTCCCCCTGACCCACAATTTGTAATTTTTTAGAATATTTTACCTAGTCAGTTTTAATAAGTGGTATAATAGTCCTAGTTTGGTAGGAGGTGGGTATTATAGGAATAGTTTACATTTTACTAGGTTAATAGTAATGGTTTTGCCAACTGTGTTTCTAGTGAATAAAAAAACAAGAGTGGGGAGTAAGAAGTGTATGAAAAGGGGATTGAAGAAGCTATTTTATTCCTTTCTAACATTTTTATTGTTAATCTCAACTATGCCTGTTCATGCTGCAAATGCGATTGAAAAACCGAATGCTGACGCTAATGTACAGGCAATTGAGATTGATGATGAGGTTTTAGTAAAGGAAAATGAATCAAGTGTTTTAGATCCAAAGGTAGGACCGAAGGATTACCAAAAGCAAAAACAAGAAAAGTTAAAATCATCATCACTAGGTTTTAGTACTTTAGATAGTGGTAATGCCTACATATCTAATGACTTTTTATCCGTAGCTACAGAGCAAACCGGTAGATTTACATTGGGTACCACAGGAGGGAATCCAAGTATAGATAGTGATGATAATCAAATCTTACTTTACGGGCATCCAAATCCTGGTACATCCTTTACGACAGTACGTATTAACGGAGAGGATCATGTATTTACTGCTGAGGCAGTATCTGTAGATGAAAGCAAGAACGAAATTATTTCTACCCAAGCTATTAATAGTGCAACGGTCAAGCAAATTTTAACATTTAGTATTAATTCAACAACAAACCGTGCTGATATTGTAGATATTCGATACGAGATTATGAATAATGGAGCGGAAGAGCTTTCAGCTGGTACTAGAATAATGCTCGATACCATGTTGGGATACAATGACGGGGCACCTTTTAGAGTACCTGGTGTAGGTGAAGTTCTTTTTGAACAAGAATTAGTAGGCTCGCAGGTTCCACAATATTGGCAGGCCTTTGATAACTTAGAAAGCCCAAGTGTAGTGGCAAATGGTACTTTTTATCGTTCACTGTTCGAGCGTCCAGATAAAGTGCAGTTTGCTTATTGGGGTGATATATATAATACAAGCTGGGACTACGAGGTAACCGCAGAGAAGCCAGTTACATGGGATAGCGCGGTTGCAATATACCATAATCCGAAATCAATTGCACCTGGTGAGACGAGAGTAATCGATTCGTATTACGGCATTGGTGATTTTGCCATTTCAGATACCGAACCACCTCTATCGATTCGTATTACGGCACCTCAAGAGCTACAAGTTGATGCTGAGAATGGAAATTATTTTTCAAACCCATTCACAATAACAGGTTATGTTAGAAATATTGGGACAGAGAGTACAAACGATACAACTATCACACTTGAATTACCAGAAAATAGTGGTTTATCTATTTTAACACCTCAAGAGCCAAAGATTTCACTTGGCAATCTAGAGGTTGGTGAAGAAAAAACCATTAATTGGACTGTGCTAGCAGCATCTCAAACAAGTGATCAAACGGTTGACTATTCAATCAAGGTGAATGCCTCAAATGTGGATGAAAAAACAGTACCAATTTCTCTAATTCTCCCACAGGTAACAACTGAATCAAATGGAACAATTTCCTTGAATAAGGAAGAAGTCCACCTAAATGTTGGCGAAGTAGAAACGTTACGTGCAACATTAAATGGGATTAGAGGAAATGTGACGTGGTTAAGTGACAATGTTAATGTAGCAACAGTTAATTCAAGTGGAAAGATCACAGCTAAATCTGGTGGGAAGGCTACAATAATTGCTGCAGCTGGGGGTAAAATAGCTGAAGCTACAGTGAATGTTAATGGTGATGCGATATCATTAGAGTCTATATCGTTCTCAACTGACAAGCTAGAGTTAAATATAAATCAATCCAAACGGGTATCGCTAAAATATACACCAGAAAATGCTTCAAATAAGCGCATTTCTTCCTGGTTTTCAACAAGTCCATCCATCGCTAGAGTTACGAATGGGATTGTGCGAGGGGTCTCGGCAGGAACTGCAAGAATTTTTGCGATCTCTGAAGATGGTCGACGGATTGCATCTATACCTGTTGAAGTGAAGGAAGCAGACCCAACATTAGACCTTGGGGAAGGTATTGATTTTTCGGAAAATGTTGAAGGGCCAGAGATTTCATTTGGTGGCCATGAATTCTCATTGTTCTCTCTACCATTCGAGGTGGAGTTGGGTCTAGATGACAAAGTCAAACTTGTCTATGATGCCTCAGAGGATAAGTTTACAGGATTTTTTGGAGATTTAAGTGTTACAGGTACTGGCGACTTGAATCCGGATGGCACGTTAACGGATGAAGCTAAGAAATTAAGAAAAGAGACATACCAAAACATTAAATCTCTTATGAGTAAGGTAGGAAAAAGCACGAATCGAGACTTTTATAATTCATACCGCAGTCTCATTAAGAAAAGCAGTGGATTTGTGATAAAAGGAGACCAGACCATCTTCGGATATGTGGACGTGGTGAATACCCGAAATGGATATAAGTTAGCAGAAGGACAGGTGGTAATCCTGCAGACTGCTGGATTCGATATGAGATATCGTTTTCCGCCAGCTCCTGTAGCTTATGTGAAATTCGGCGTAACAGGCTCCCTTCAAAGTGGTTTAAAACTAAAGCTTAAGGAAGCGGGTAGTTTATCGGAGGGTGTTGATGTATACGGCTCTTTCGAAGGGAAATTAACACCAACACTAGGTGTAGGTGCTGGACATGATGCGGTGGTTAGGGTTGAAGCAGGTCTAGAGGGAACATTAGGAGCTAGTTTGGATATTCCGTTTACACGTAAGTTTAATCCAAGTGATCATCTTGGACTAGATTTTACAGCGAATCTTTATTTTGAATATCAGGCGTTATTGTTCATTAATGGAAGAAATTCGTGGAAGATTCATGAGACACAATTGTATCCGAGATCACGTTCAAATTCGCTAAATCGACTACAAATAGATAATGATGCAAATTCATTTACTTTAATGCCAAGGAATTATGCAAATGATCCGTCACGATTTGTAGCGAATAATCAAAAACGTACATTTAGCATGTCACAAGCAACTAATAGTGTAAATGCTTTAAATGTAATTAAGGAAAATGTGTATCCATATTCATCTCCAGTTTTCACTACAATAAATAATGGAAATCAACTTTTAGTATGGATGGATGATGACAGACAGCGAGACGCATCTAATCGTACGGCGCTCTATTACTCCATTTTTAATGGAAGCAGCTGGTCAACACCCCAACAGGTTGAAGATGATGGAACAGCTGATTTTGCACCAAGTATTGTTGTTCATAACAACGACGTGTACTTGACTTGGCAAAATTCTAGCAATGCCTTTAATGATGCAAGTGTAACACTGGATGATATGGTTCAAGATTTAGGTATTCGCGTGGCGAAGTACGAGGGCGAAAAGTTTGTTGATTTTGAAACCATAACAAACGGAAGTAATGTGCCTACAAGTGTACCAAAGATAGCATCCAATGGAACAGATCTATCTATTATCTGGGCAGAAAATGAAAAGAATGATGTCCTTGATACGTCAGCTGAAAATCGCATAATGGAATCGACGTATTCAAATGATTCGGGTTGGACATCACCATCTATGGTGGTGGATGGATTAACAACAGTTTCGGGTCTAGATGTTGCTTATCAAAACAATGGAAGGGTTCTTGCATATGTCATGCAAGACAATCTGTACCTAGTAAGAGATAGTCAAGCACCAGTTCAAGTAACGACTACAGGAACAAATCGATCTCCGATTTTTACCACTACAACAAGCGGAACTGACCTATACTGGTATACCGATGGTGGAATTAACTATATGGAGAATGTAGATGTTCGTACTGTAAAAACTGTTGTTTCTAATTGGGATGGTATTGGAAACTTCAATATTATGACAAACAATGATAAGCGTTTGTTATATTGGGAACAGGAAAATGGTTTCAAAACAGAAGTTTACGGAGTTACCTATGATGAAAATCGTTCACAGTGGGGGCTTCCAGTTCAACTCATTAACGATGATAGCCGTCTTCGTGATGTGAATGGCGTTATGAATGAAAATGGTAACGCGACATTTATTTTCAATTCTGTAGAGGTTAATGAGGAAAAATTTGATACCGATGAGGGACCATTTGGTAGAGTCGATTTAAAAACAACAACGATTACGCCAGCTTCTGATCTAGCCATTTTGAGCAGCATTAACTTCGATAGCAATAGTGTGAAGCCAGCTGAAGATTTACGATTGAGCTTTGATGTTGCAAACATGGGGCAAAAGACAATCGAAGGGGTAAAAGTGGAAGTTTCTCATAATGGTGAAGTCGTTTTTACAGAGAATCTGGAACCTAGCCTATTATCTGGTGAAGAAAAATATGTCGAAATTCTTTATCCTTTACCAGAAAATCTACATGATTATTCTGTAAAAGTGAAAGTGAGTCCATTATCTGATACTGATTCAAATACTGCAAATAACGAGGCTGAGGTACTAATTAGTCAAAGTAATATTGAGGTAACGAAACCAGTAATAAGTGGTGATGGTGCTACGCGTACGCTTACTTCAGAAGTGAAGAATATCGGGTACAAGACTGCTACGAATGTAGAAGTGAAGGTCGTTTCCGACAGAACAGATGGTGAAGTTGTCGCGACAATGGTTGTGGAAAGTCTTGCACCGGGAGAGTCTCGTTTCGTAGATTTCGAGATTGCCATAGGGGACCTACATTTCAATCCTGAAAGCGATGATGTCGTGCTTTATGTTGTGGCTGAAGGAAATGAAGAATTCAAAAACGGGTTACATTATAATTTTACAAAACTGACAAATCCATATGATGGGAACCTGTTACGCATTTCAGAAGTGGGAATAGCAGGTAATAACCTAATCTTCACCATTTACAATAATGTACCTGAAGAAGTGGAAGGAACCATACTGATCCAAACTATTAACGATGTTGTCCAGGAAACGATTGGTCAAGCGGCTACATTCCAGGGACTATACGGCCATTCGCTTCAATTTGATATCAGTAATCTTTTAGCTAACCTTGATGAATCAAGTAACATTCGACTTTTCGTTGTCGATGAAAATGACGTTACCATTTCGAATGTGATTGATTTAGGGGAAAAAGTAGATGCTCCTGCTTCGAATCCAGAACCAGGCACGTACAAAGAGGCACAATCTGTAGCTCTATACACATTAACATCTGACGCTAGTATCTATTACACAACTGATGGAACAGAACCGACAGAAGAAAGCACGAAATATACGTTACCAATACACGTTGGAGAAACAACAACCATTAAAGCAATCGCTGTGAAACCAGGTCAAGACAATAGTGATGTAGTAGAGTTGGCATTTGTCATTGAGCCTGACGAGGACGATTCCGATAAGGATCCAGAGGAACCAGGAAACGGAGACCCAGGTGATTCTGATCCGGATGAAGACAAACCGGGTGATGGAGGAATAACTGATCCGAATGATGGCGAGCCAGGGGATTCCAAAGATGATGGCGATACAGATAGGCCTACTACCCCGGTAAATGGTGATTCAAGCAATGATGATGCAAGAAACGAAGATGATGAAGATAACAAATTGCCTTCTACGGCAACAACTCTCTATAATATTTTATTAATAGGTACAGTTATGGTAGGGATTGGCTTTGTCGTACTTCGTAGAGTTAGACGAAAAATAGTATAAGATTAATAGTATCTACATGTGATGAATATGCTTCCCTTAACAGCAACTAAAAGGGAAGCATATCCTTTTTATGATTGAATTCATCGGTGGTAAATGATTCAATTAAAGAATGGGAAGATAATTTTTTATAATGAGGTGTGATTTGATGAAGAAGTTGAGAAAGATTTTAGTACTTACAGGGCTAGCGCTTTGTATTCTATCCGTGCTCTTACTGCTAGCAACCCTTCTTTTTCCTTCTACCTATTTCAGTATTGCTTTAGCTAACTCGTTTACACTTCCATTTGTAGCGGGAGTATTTCTCATGATTCTCTCTTTTTTTCTAGCAAAGAGTGAAAAAAACAAAAGTACAGTTATCAAAAAAGCAATCTATGTAATTCTATTATTTGCACTACTTAACTTTTTTATCCAAAATCCCATAGTCGCTTCCGTTCGCGACATTCAGGCAGTTGTTGCGAATAACTTATACGTAACAGAAGGTGAAGTAATCGAAACCTACATTGAGCGCAAATCTAGAACTTCCCAAAACGCAAGAGGTTTCAGTGACAAGTACTACCAATATATTAAACTCAACAACAATCACCAAGACGAATTTATCATCCAAGTGGCAAGCCAAGAAGACTACATCTTCCAACAAGGCCAAACCTACCAAATCACGGCACTCCCATACTCCCGCATCGTACTGGAATGGGAATAGTTCAAGGGTGGGTCAAGGGGACAGGCTCCTTGACCCAGAGATAACAACAAAGCAGCGAGGGAAGAACATTCCGTTTTCCCTCGCTGCTTTATGCTTTAGAAAGTATTCATCAACGTACAATTTGGATTCAAACAATCGTTTATCTAGCGCTGAAGTATGATAACGGCAGGAATCTATTCCAGATTACCTCAACCCCTCAGATTAAGTAGGAACTAATAATAGTCTACAATTTTAATCAAAATCAATATCTTCTAACATTCCATTAGCCATAAATTTCAATATTGATGCATTCTTCGAGAGATAGCTAACCAGTGTTATGTGAGCAAGGTTTTCAACCATTTCTTCATTCAAATGATCGAAGTTTCCTTTAATTTTCTTGTTGATAACCTGTAAAGGATTATTTTGAATAAGAGAAAGTTCCTCCATTTCGGCTTTTGAAATAGTTTTATTCTTAAGTAGCTTTTTTTGGATATGTGTACTCAATTCAACGATATTTGTGTAAATTTTTATTAATTTTAATACAAGGAGTTCCTGATTATCACTATATTTATCCAATAGATTTAGTATTTTTTTTATCTCGTATGATCCAATTGATGTTTTTAAATCATCCACCAATAAAAGATACGAAATTTGTCTAACGGAGTACTTTTTTCCAAGCTCTGGTGGTCCGATTACTTCCTTAAGTTCTTTTTGTATCCAGTTTTGAACAGTAGTAGCTGTAAACTTCTTAAAAAGTGTAGTCTCCATAAGAGATTCAATTTCTTTTAACGATAATCTAAGTGTTTCGTTTTGTGTGAATAATATCGCTGTGAAAATATTCGGGCAAAAACTTTTAACTAAATCTTTTAGGTCTTCTTCAGAAATATCCCCCTTATCCAGTATATTTAGCCGCCCATTAATGTTTTTAAGACTATTGATAAGAGGACCGATCATTCGATCGTCTTTTAAATCTAAATACCATCTTCTAAATGCCTTTTCTACTAATTTTAATGATTCATCATGATTGTTTTTCGTTAGTAATATAAGAAGATCATATATTTCAGATTCCTCAAATTCCATCGCAAATAACAAAATTCTCTCACATCCCAATTTCAGCAGTTCTATACCTCATTCTAAATCTAATTTATTAATTTTGCAATTCTGATTTTGTATTTTGTAATATTTATATTTCATAATTTTATTTTGTTATTTACATTTTAATTATACTATATTATTATAAGTGTGTCGCGATAACTAAAAAACTCGGGGAGAATAGTAGTGATTTTATAGAAAATACAAAAGTTAAAGAGAAGAGGAAGAAAAAGTGAAAATTGATAAATTAATGGAATTATATAATGACACGTATATGTATGCTTTATATTTAGAGCCTAACTTTGCTATTCCTAATGATACTCTGCTATACCAATTATTGGTCGAGCAATTCCCAGGTATTATGGATGATACTGATTTTTACATTCACTCCACTGGTTTGGTGTTACCTGTTAACGGTGAACGTGGACTGATTGAGCCATTTCATTATTTTAAGTATTCGTATTTTAATAATAAAAATCAGGTGACAATACATTGTCCTATAGTAGAAGTTTGGTAGGAAGGAAGAGAGAGTATGAGAATAGAGCATCACTATGTTTATTTATTAAAAAAGAAACTAAGTGCCTTAATGGAGTTTGAGAAAAAGTTGTTACCTATCCTAGATGACGTACAAAGTTTTCATTCATATCCTGAAGTTGTCCAAGATATCCTTTTTAAGGAGTCACAATCGTTCGGTAAGCAAATTAAAAACATAGAAGCAAAAATAAATGAATATTATCGTGCGAGCGAAGAAGAGCGCATCGACCTGAATATGGTTGCTTGGTTTTCCGAGGAAAAACAAAGAAGATCCTCCCAAGAATAAATAACAAGGTATGAAAGCTTATAGAAAATATGATGAATGGGGGAAGGAACCATGAGCTGTCATTGTTGGTGGTGTGATGAAACAATAGAAGAGGATAAGGTACTCATACGCTCATACCCAGGTGTGACCGAAGAACCATTTTGTCCCAGTTGTACTGCTGAACTGGACCAGTGGAGTAAAGAAAAATGGGATCGACATTATGATTTTCTTCTAGAAGATTATGGGGGTTGGACGTCGTATGAACCTAAAAGAAGGAGAACCTGTAGAATTGAGGGTTGTGATGGAATCTCCGAACCTGACGAAGACTATTGCGATGAGCACATACGGGAACCGTAAAGGGATTCAAAATGGAGACAGGTCCCGGTTCCGTGTCCAATAGGACGAAATGGAACAGCCTCTTTAATTCTTAATTCTTTATTTTTGGCTATTTATAAGGATATTTTTGTTGGATATGCAAATAATGCTGGTCTCCCCATTTAATAAATAAAAGTTTGAGTAATAATTTTATCAACAATAAAAAGCAGAGTACTTACCAAAGACAAAAAGCAGATCACAAACAAGAAAAGATAAATTAGTCTCAAAGGAATCCTCCTGACTTATATTTTGAATAAAATTATAACTCTAAATTGTAAATCTACTTTTGTTTTAAAATAAAGATTTAATGAAGTTTTTTAATATGTCAGCAGTGACCCTATACATTGATGCATGAAAAAGCTAGAGTGCCAGTCCCTCTGTACACTTGGAGAAGGAGGAATATCTAACAGAAAGGCCCAATAAGAAAATAAATTCTTATTGGGCCTTTCATGAATTTATAAGTTATTTGCAAGTAGAGTCGTAGCTGCACTAATTAAAATTGCTAAGATTGGAAATGAAACATATAAGAAAATTTTATTTCTCTTTCTTTTCCGATCCATTTCTTCTGGTGTAACCCATGTGCTCATTAATTGACTTCCTCCCCGTCTTCGGTAGCTGGCTGGCGTAGTCGATAGGACTTTAGCCCCTTTAGCTTTGCGTAGTCCACTTTTCAGTGGTTTTGCTATTATCGAACGAATTCGAACCAATACTATATTATTATCGTCGTATTATGTCGAATTGTTAATAGGTATAAAGTACCATTGTATTGCTATAAAACGGAAAAATAACAACTATATAAAAATTGGATGGTATTTTAAAAGAAATTCTAAGATAGCAAAAGAAGCATAAAGCGATTAAAAATCTTAGTCCAGGCTTCTTTACGTTTTTGCTGTAAAAACTGTACCAATGGAAGGCGTGTTGCATATTCTGTTAAAAAAGGAGAAGAAGTGAATGGATGTAAAAGATAAATACCAGATTGAAAGACGATATATCTCATTCGGTAAGTCAAGGTCTGGTCAAAAGATTAAAAAAGTTCTATTCGTTGTTGCACACGAGACATTCAATGATAATGCTGATGCTGATGATCATTATCGCTATTTCAACAGTCATCCAGCTAATACTTCTGCACATACCTTTATTGATGATAAAAAAATATTAGAAATTATTCCCCTTGATGAAAAGGCATGGCACGTTAACTACAACAAGCCCGCAGATAATAGAATGTTTGGGGATGATGCTAATGATGCTGCTATTGGGGTTGAGCTTTGTAGAACAGGGGAATTTAAACAATCATATGACAGATATGTCTGGTACCATGCATACCTGTGTCATAAGTTTCAATTAATACCTGAGCAACATTTGGTTCAGCATAGTGTTCTGGATCCGCAAAGACGGTCAGATCCTGAAAGTTGGTTAAATCCGAATGGAGTAACTTGGGATCAATTTATAAAGGATGTCCGTAATTATTATAACAAATGGGTAAATGAGGAAAGAGTAAAGGGAATACCTAGAGGAATTGGTGTTGCAATCACTAAATATCCAGATGGATATGGGGTGAATTATTACGATGCTCCAAGGGGAAGGTTTAAAGGTAGAATTACAAATAAGATTCCTTATATCGTGTATGCTGTAAATGATGGATATGTGGATATAGGAAAAAGCTCTTGGGTACCCCTAGAGCACGTTGATTTCAAGAGGCATACTGCTACCTCCCGATATCCAGAAGGCTATGGAGTGAATTATTACAATAAACCGAATGGAACATTCAAAGGAAAAATAATCAACCCTATTCCATATTTAGTGTATGAACGAAAAGATGGTTGGGTCGATATAGGGCAAGGTAGTTGGATACCTGAAGAGCATTTGAGAATTGATTCACAAATATAAGCGAGAAAAAAGCGCATCGCACTTCTAAACCCCATTTATTCATAGGTGGGGTTTTTAGCATTTATTTAGGTGCACTTCCCGATTAAAAAATTACGCATTTTAACTAAGATTGTGATTTCATAACAGAGTAAAGGTACATACTACATTATACATACCTGGTGGACCACATTTTAACACATGTTTCATAAGAACTATAATCATCGATTGTAGTATTATGTCAAAAGTTTTCTTTGTATATTTTTCCGGAGGGATATTATGACTTTTAATGAGGTAATGGCATTAATTATGCCTTCTTTTATAGCGCTTCTTTATTACTTGAAAATTAGAAATAGTAGCATTAAGGTATTAGATGGGATATGTCATCTAGCCTTCTTTATCTTAAGTATAAACAGTATATGTTATATAATTCTCATCCTTTTAAAAAAGGATCCAATGATTTTTAATATGTCCTTTACAGTAAAATACTGCATTTTGGCCGTGTGTATAGCAATCTTACTTGTCACAATTTATCGTTTTATAGAGCTGAATGTGAAAATGAAAATTAAGGTTGATTCAGTTTATGAAAAAGAAAACAAGTAAATCCATTATTAGTATTGTGACCATTTGTATTTTACTGATAAGCGCCTTTGCTTTTTCCCTTTCTATCTATATTAGTAAAGAATTTACTGACCAAAGTATAGATGAGATGCTGTTTTATTTGGTAAGTGGTATGGAAGGGACTTCAAGTGATGTATTTCTATCTGCTATTCAGTCAATTCCACTTACATTTTTGCTGCTTTTTTGTATGTTATATATGCCGATCTTAAACAACAGAAGGACGAATTATATAATCGAATTAATAATTAGAAATAGAGAGTTTAACTTTCAAGTATTCCCTAATAAATTCTTGTACAAATTCCGCCTGTTGTATGCATGTGTTATCCTCTTACTCACCATTATGGCGGGTTATTATATGCTGGGAGTAAATAACTATGTAAGCAGTTTACGAGACTACTCTACTTTTATCGATGACCATTATATTAATGGTAGTAATATTACGATTGCTTTCCCGGAAGAAAAGAGGAATTTAATTATTCTCTATTTGGAATCGATGGAAAATTCCATGATCACCCACGAAAACGGTGGAGGATGGAGTTACACAGTCATTCCTGAACTAGAAACAATGGCAAAGGAGAATGTAAACTTCTCAAACTCAGAAAAAATAGGTGGAGGTTACTCAGTGTATGGCACCACTTGGACAGTAGGGGCGTTGGTAGGAACAACAGCAGGTATACCTTTGAAAATCCCTGTTGATGACGGGAACGCATATACATCATCTACAACATTCCTAGCAGGAGCATATACACTGGGAGATATTTTGGAAAAAGAGGGTTATAATCAAATGGCCATGTTTGGTTCAGATTCAAATTTCGGAGGAAGAAAAAACTATTACACAATGCATGGTAATTATGAAATGTTTGATTTGAATACAGCTATCAATGAAGGTAAAATGCGTGAAAGTGAAAAGGTATGGTGGGGATTTGATGATTCTCATTTATTAGAATGGGCGAAAGAAGAATTAACTTCCTTGGCTAATAAAGAAAAACCATTTAGTTTTACACTTCTAACAGCAAATACACATTTTACTGATGGTTATGTCGAGAGTGGTGCAGAGAATTTGTATGAGACTCAGTATGAAAATGTCTTTGCTTATTCCTCTAAACAGGTAGATGAATTTGTCAACTGGCTGCGGCAACAAAAATTCTTTAGTAATACAACACTAGTAATAATAGGTGACCATCTTAGTATGCAACCTAGTGATTATTTCAAAAAATACACCTATGATGGCTATCAACGTACGATTTATAATGCAATAATTAATTCGCCAGTCGAGCCTATACGGTCAAAAAATAGAGTCTTTACTAATTTAGACATGTTCCCAACCATTTTGGGCAGTATGGGAGTCAATATAGAAGGAGAACGCTTAGGATTAGGTACTAACCTCTTTTCTGACCGTAGCACCTTGGAAGAGGAACTTGGCTTAAATTACGTAAATGATGAGCTTGCTAAAAATTCGCAGTTTTATAATCATCATATTTTACAAGATGATTACTATAAATTAAAGAAACAGGCAGATGAAAAAGAAGAAAAATGAGAATCATGGGGTCAATCCAAAAGCTTGTCTTTAGTAAGTGCGCTACCCTATATAATTGTATTAAATTTGAGGAGAAGTAAAAGTTGGATAGACAATCTAAGTCTGTAAGAAAACTGTGAGGTATATATTTCAAGACGTTCATAGTATAGATAAGTTAGATGAGATGCAGTTGCTCCTTACCATATATATAACTTTTTGCAAACAAAAATTAAAGGGGAACAGGAAGGTGCCTTCATCGTCCAGAAAATAGGAACTCGAAGATTGCTGTCTTCCTTTAAGTAAAATCTGAAAAATAAAAAAGTAATTCTAAATTGGGAAAAGTAAAAGCTTCAATACCACTATATTCGTATTGTTTGAGCCATTTTAGGATTGCTTTATGATCGGTCCCTAAAGATTTAGCTATTTCAGATGAACTCTCACTTCCATTTAAGTAGCGTTTAACTGCTTGTAATTTATCTTCTGCAGAAAATTTGGCCATAGAAAAATTGCACCTCCAATTGTTAGATGGTGTCTAACAATTGGGGTGCAGTTCAAATTACCTTGGGTTTTGTGTACACGTTCTCTTTATCCGATGGCAGCGTATTAGACAAAATGAGTCATTTCAGATACTCCTCAAGAACATAGCTGTTTTCTTCCATCGAGCCGTCATCGGAATAAATACCTATATAAGAATTAACGTCCGGATTGTAATAAATATAGATGGTGGTTTCAAAGGTTTTAAGGGCAGTCGTATCTGGAGTGTCCCAATATATCCTTTCGTGGGTACCTTTAACTTCCTTTTGGAACGTGACCCCCTCCTTATGTGAGACTAGCTGATCCGCCTCTTCTCTTGTAATTTGATAATCAATTAGTTCCATGACAGTGCTTTCAAAGTTGGAAACCTTCCATTGATTATTTTCTCTTTGAATTGTAATGTTTGTTATATTCCCTGAATGAAGCATATTTGGTGTTTCAAGGAAAGAAAGTGTAACCATATTTTCCGTCTGTTGAGAAATGGTTTGACGGATTGTACCATAGAAATTCGGGAAAAACTTGAGGTCACAGCCACTGTAGCAGAACTCTTTTGCAGTTTCAAATAATGTACCATGTACAAATTCTTCCGCAGCAAACTGACGTAATTCCTGAGCGAAAGGACCATATTCTGATTCGACAAAATTCCTGTCGTACTTATAACTCCATTTATACTTATCTCCAGCCTCATTGAAAAGCTGCTTGATATTGGTGAATAGGTTTTCCGTTATAGAAAAAGCCTCATCACTCGATATTGCTTGGGAAGGTGACTCTTCAATAGGATTGTGAACGGGTGTGTTTTCCTGAGGCTGTTCAGTTTCTCCTAACTCCTTATCCACCTCAATATAGGGTACCTGTTTTTGGGTTAAATGGCTCTCTTTTTCAATGTGGTTGTTAGTTGCTCTTTCAATATTCGAACCAGGTTTGTTACTATTATTAAAATCGCTGATCATAGGTGTGATAAGTAATATAAATAAAATAATTACTCCGGCGATGGAAGCGTAGTAGCCGAATTTGCGAGGCTCCTTATTCCTTTTTAGTATAGCTTCGTTTAGTTTGACTTTTTCCTTTTGATCTATTTTGATTTGGCTTGTAAGGTATGATTTTACTTCTTCGTTAATCTTCTGATCGAACAGATCCATATTCTACACCTTCCTTTACCAGTATATTCTTTAATTGAAACCTACCCCTAGTTAATCTCGCTTTTACGGTGTTCACTTTCACTTTTTTTATCTGACTAATTTCCTCAACTGATAAGTCTTGATAATAAAAAAGAATGAGAATGTCCTTGTAAATAGGAGAAAGTTTCGAAAAAGCCTCCACAATTTGATTGGATTCAACAGATTTTAGATAAACATCTTCCGCTCCTGTTTCGTTAGATTTCATAAAAGGCTCCATGATAGGCATGTAAATAAGATTTCGAAAGCTCCATTTTCTTTGATAATCCTTGCATTTGTTAATTGTGATACGTATAAGCCAAGTTTTATATTGTGATTCATTTCGGAAAGAAGATATTTTCTTATAACAGGAAATAAAAACATCCTGAATAATATCTTCGCAAATCGTTAGGTCATTTACATACATAAATGCAATTCGTTTTAAGTCTTGACCATACAAGTCGAAGAGCTGATTGACAAGATCCGCATTTGACAATTCATTTATACTATCTTCGCTAATTTTCATTCCCCCATCCCCCCATACACTAATTAGACGTACCCCAGTTGAAAAGTAATGCAATATGAAAAGATTTTTTATTGAAAGTAGAGAAGTTTATTTGTGAGGGATCTCGCACTTTCCCAAATGACAAAAAAGACCCGATAAGCAAAATGCTTACAGGGTCTATAATAGTGTAACGTGTCCCCTTGTACTAAACGTTTGTCACCCTACCGTTTTGTTACGGATTCTGTCAATTCTAGATGTTGTTTTAGTTTGGATGACAATGCCATCCGTTCTTCCTCTGGAACAATATAATAGTAGATTCCATCAATTCTTGTTCCGCTTCCGGCAATTTGGCTTTGTTCTAGTTTTGAAGAAGCAGTCTTATAATTTTTCTGAATCTCGATCATCTGATCAAACGTTATATTCGTTTGGATATTATCACCAAAAATATTTAGGATATCCCCTGCTTTGGGTAGAGAAGAAAGCGATGCCCCTTTTTTAATAACAGCCTGAATGATTTGACGTTGGCGCTCTTGGCGTCCGAAGTCACCTCTTGGGTCTTCATATCTCATACGTGAGTACGCTAGGGCTTTTTCACCGTTAAGAGTAATATCGCCTGTATCATAGGAAAAACCACCAGAAGAAAAAGCTAACGAGTTTGTAACAGTAACTCCGCCAACTGCATCAACAATATCCTTAAAGCTTTCCATGTTCACTTGAACATAATAGTCAATCGGAATATCTAGGAAATTTTCAACCGTATTAATTGTCATTTCTGGCCCACCGAATGCGAACGCATGATTTATTTTATCATCGAAACCCTTACCTACAATCTCAGTTCTTGTGTCACGAGGGATACTTACCATCTGTGTTGACTTTTCATTTGGATTCACAGTTAGAATAATTAATGAATCTGAACGACCACGGTCCCCGGTTCTTTGGTCGACCCCCATCAATAAAATTGAGATTGGATCTTGTTCTTTGAATTCAACTATTTCAGTTCGTTTCTCTGACTTTTCTCTTTCAATTGGTTTGTGCATAGACGCAACCGTATTTTCAACAGAATTATATAGGTATAGAGCATATCCTCCGACACCAAGAATAACAATTCCTACTATACTTGCTAAACTTATTACCCACTTTTTTGTTTTACTCATTCTATTCTTATTCTTTTTCTCCATACCTATCTCCCTTTTGTATGAAACTGTAAATACTATAAAATTATAGACCCCTTTGTAAAAATAGACAATAAAAATCGAAAAGTCTCTAAATATACTATAATATGTATAATATAGAAAGAATCCGAATTTATGGAAAATGGAGGAGTGAAGTTAAGTGAAGCGCTACATCTCGTTTCTAGTATTCTTTACATTAAGTGTTGTTTTGTTAACAGGCTGTACAAAAGATCCTGTTCCGGAGGATCGCTTTGAAGCATTTATTCGGGATTGGGAGGAGCAAGATTTTGAAAAGGTATATAGTCAATTTTCTTCCGATGTAAAAGCAAACGTCCAAAAAGTCGAATTCGTAGAACGTTTCGCAAAAATTTACAAAGATATTGATGTTAAAAACTTAAACATTAATTTTAAAGTTCCGGAAGAAAACATCGAACCTAATGAAAAAGGGGAGGTTGTTTTTTCGTATGACTTTTCGATGGAAACGCTCGCCGGCCCCATTGAATTTTCTGAACATGCAACGCTTGTTCTAGAAGAAAAGGATGACGAGAAAAAATGGGCAGTTAAATGGGAGCCAGCCATGTTCTTTCCAAACATGGAAGAAGGAGATGAAATTGGCCTTTCAATAACATCTCCAATACGAGGGGAAATTCTAGATCGAAATGGTGTTAAATTAGCGGAAAATGGACTTGTCTATGAAATCGGCCTAGTACCCCAGGATTTAGGAGAAAACAAGGATACGACTATCGCAACTGTAGCCGAACTACTTAAAATAACACCTGAGACAGTTGAAAAAAAGTTAAATGCTTCATGGGTCCAACCTGACTATTTTGTACCAATCAAGAGGCTCTCCCTACAGGAACAGGAGCTTGCGACGCAGGTAACGCAACTTAACGGCGTACTCTCGAAAAAGGTAGATTCGCGTGTCTATCCGTTTAAGGAGGCTACCGCCCATTTAATTGGTTATATTGGAAACGTGACGGGAGACGATTTAAAAAAACTTGAGGGAAAAGGCTATACTGAAACGGATGTTGTAGGTAAAAAAGGTCTTGAGATGGTATTAGAAGACCGTTTAAGAGGAGAAAAAGGGGCGCGTCTTTATATTAAGAAAGCGAATAATGCAGAAGATATTACATTAGTAGAAAAGGTCGCAGAGGACGGCGAAACGATTACGTTAGCCATTAATATTGATGTTCAGCTTAAAGCGTATGACCAAATTCAGGGAAATGCTGGTGCTGCAGCTGCAATACATCCGTTAACAGGGGAAGCTCTAGCACTTGTAAGTAGTCCATCGTTTGATCCAAACGCTTTTGTTTTAGGGATATCTACCGAAGAATGGAATAAATTAAATGAAGACCCCTTAAAACCTTTACTTAATCGTTTTGGTTCAACATATGCACCGGGGTCTACCTTTAAACCAATTACAGCAGGAATTGCACTTGAGAACAAAGTAATTGGACCCGAGACAACACTTGATATCCAGGGCAAACAATGGCAGAAAGATAGTTCTTGGGGTGGCTATTCAATTACAAGGGTAACAGACCCAGGAAAACCTGTAAATTTAAGAGATGCATTAATCTACTCAGACAATATATATTTTGCTCAGGCAGCACTTGCTATTGGTGGTGAAAAATTCGAAGTTGAACTAAAGAAATTTGGGTTTGAAGAGCCATTTTCGTTTGAATATCCATTATTTGAATCGAAAGTATCCAACGATGGCCTAAACTCAGAGATATTAGTAGCAGATACAGGTTATGGTCAGGGACAGCTTGAAATGAATCTAGTTCATCTGGCCATTACCTATACACCCTTACTCAACTCAGGAAACCTTTTGAAACCACGCCTTATATTGGATGGTTCAGAAACGGAAGTGTGGAAAGAAAATGTTATATCACCTGAGACAGCGAAGACAATACTTGAGGATCTGGTACAAGTTGTGGAAAATCCAAATGGAACTGCAAGAGATGCAAAGATAGAAGGATTGCTCCTTGCGGGTAAAACTGGTACGGCTGAGCTTAAGGAGAGTAAGGAAGAGATTGGAAAGGAAAATGGATTTTTTGTTGCGGTAAATACAGAAGATCCAAGTCTCTTACTTGCGATGTTAATTGAAGACGTGAAGAACGGTAGCCATGACGTGACTCCAAAAGTTAAAGCTATTTTTGAATCGATACTAAATAATTAATAAAAAACAAAAAAAGCTGATAATTTTTGTCAGCTTTTTTTATATCTAGTTACAATTTCCGAGGAAATATTACAAAATCTCCTAAAAAGGATAAAAAAGTTTACGTTATATTGTATAATATAGAAAATTAGTCGTGTTTTATATGGGGGTAAAAAAAGTGAAAAAGGCGTTAGTTATTATTGTGATACTACTTTCTGTTGCTATTGTTGTGACAGGGAAGTTGCATTGGAATAATAAAATTCAGTCAACTGCAAAAACCAATCTAGTTACAAAAACTGATGATGTCAAAATAAAAACTGTAGTTGAGGAAAATAAAGAAGATAAAGTAATCAAAGTTAAAGCGTACGCGAATAATCTACCAGAAGAAATACAAACAAAGCTTATTTCTGCTACTGAAGATGGGAATCCAGTTCATTTCGTAATAGCTGGTTCGAGTGCCACTTCTGAAGAACCAAATGCTTGGCCAACTTATTTAAAGGAAAAGTTAGAAACTACGTATGGTAGGGATGTTTTACAGATTACAATCAAAGAAATTGCTGATAAAACCTCGAACCAGGTTTTACAAGAGGAGTTATATCAAGAAATAATAGATCTTTCTCCAGATATTCTATTATTTGAGCCATTTATTCTATATGATAATGGGAAGGTTCGCTTGGAAACAAGGCTTGAAAATTTAACTGAAATAATTAATAAAATTAAAGTTGGGTATCCCGAGGTCAGTATTTTGCTTCAACCAGCAAATCCACTACATAATGCAATCCATTATCCAAATGAAGTAGATAAATTAGAGACTTATGCCTTGGAAAATAATTATACTTATCTCAATCATTGGGAAAGTTGGCCAGACCATCAATCTGATGCCATAGCTCCTTATTTAATTGATGGTGTTCCGAGTGAACAGGGACATCGGGTTTGGTTTCAATACCTAGTGAAATATTTTATAGCAGAATAAAATAAAAATTGAACTCATAGATTTATACTATGTTTGATTATTATAAAACTGAAATAAAAATAGATAATTGGAGCATTCCATATACAAAAATTAGTCCTATAGAATAAAATTCTATAGGTTTCTTTAGTTTTATTTCTTAAATATGGTTTTAGGTTGCATTTTTCTCAGAGAATTGTTAAAACAATGGATAGTAAGGTGTTTTATGAAGAATTTATTTCAAGCGTTTAATGATAGAATGTAGCTATAGCGTATTGAATAACTATTCGTTGATAATCGGAGGGGATATATTGAAGATACGGAAGGCAATTATTCCAGCGGGTGGACTTGGAACCAGGTTCCTACCTGCAACAAAAGCACAGCCAAAAGAAATGTTACCTATTGTAGATACTCCAACGATCCAATACATTGTCGAAGAAGCAATTAATTCTGGTATTGAGGATATCATTATCATAAGTGGGCGTGGAAAAAGATCTATTGAGGACCACTTTGATAAGTCATATGAGTTAGAAGAAACACTAACCAAAAGGGGAAAATGGGATGTACTTGAGGATGTAAGAAAAGTTTCAAACTTGGCTAATATTCATTATATTCGGCAAAAGGAACCCAAGGGCTTAGGTGATGCAATTAGTTGTGCTAGGACCTTCATTGGAGATGAACCATTTGCAGTATTATTAGGAGATGATATCGTCCAGAGTCCTAGTAAACCTTGCCTCCAACAGCTAATTGAAGTATACCAGAAGTACCGCTGTACAGTAGTTGGGGTACAAGAGGTTGAGTATAATGATGTTACTAAATACGGGATAGTGGGTTATAAAACGAAAATTCCTGATGAAAATATATTCTTTGTAAATACACTTATTGAAAAGCCAGCACCAATCCAAGCTCCCTCAAATTTAGCAATTATGGGTAGATATATTCTACAACCTGAAATATTTGATATTTTACATAAATTAACTCCAGATAAAAGTGGTGAAATTCAGTTAACAGAAGCTATCAGACTTTTAACGGAAATTCAAAATGTTATTGCCTTTTACTTTGAAGGAAACCGCTATGACCTAGGAGATAAATTAGGTTTTGTTAAGGCTACAATTGATTTTGCACTCCAACGAGAAGGATTAAAGGAAGAATTGCTAAACCATTTTAAGAATATAATAAAAGAGAATAAATAACAGCAATGGAATACAAGTAATATTAATGCTATCATTACTAATATAGATCTTGAATTAAATAAATAAATAGTAGGTGTTATGTAGTGGAAAAGCGGATTAAAGTGATGACCATATTTGGAACAAGGCCAGAAGCCATTAAAATGGCCCCGTTAATTCTTGAATTAGAAAAATACCCTGATGAAATTGAATCAATTGTAACGGTAACAGCACAACATAGAGAGATGTTAGACCAGGTCCTTGAGGTGTTTAATATACAGCCAGACTTTGATCTGAATGTAATGACAAACCGTCAAACATTAGTAAGTGTTACTACGAAAGCATTAGAAGGACTAGACAAGATTATGAAGGAAGTAAAGCCTGATATTGTTTTAGTTCATGGCGATACTACGACTACATTTGTAGCAGGCTTGGCAGCCTTTTATAACCAAATTGCCGTTGGACATGTAGAAGCTGGATTGAGAACATGGAATAAGTATTCTCCATTTCCAGAGGAGATTAATCGTCAGATAACTGGGGTTATTGCAGACCTTCATTTTTCACCGACAATTAAATCGTTTGAGAATCTGATAAATGAAAATAAAGATAAAAGTAATATATATATTACTGGTAATACAGCAATTGATGCTCTAAAAACTACTGTTAATGATTCATTTAAACATGAGGTTCTAGAAAAGCTTGGAGATGATAAGCTAATCCTGGTAACTGCCCATAGGAGAGAAAACTTAGGTGAACCTATGAGAAATATGTTTAATGCGATTAAAAGATTAGTTAATGAACATAATGACGTTCAAGTGGTATATCCTGTACATTTAAATCCTGCGGTTCGTGAAATTGCGGACGAAATACTGGGAAATAATAATCGAATTCATCTTATTGAACCACTAGGAGTTCTAGAATTTCACAACTTTGCATCAAGAGCATATCTAATTCTAACCGATTCAGGTGGCGTTCAAGAAGAAGCTCCTTCTTTAGGAGTGCCTGTGCTAGTATTGAGAGATACTACGGAAAGACCAGAGGGTATCGAGGCGGGTACGCTGAAATTAGCGGGAACAGAGGAAGAGACGATTCATACACTAGCACAAGAGTTATTAGTTAATGAAGTTGAATATAATAAAATGGCCAAGGCTTCAAATCCTTATGGTGATGGGAGAGCATCCTATCGTATTGTTCAAGCAATCTTATATCACTTTGGCAGAAGAAATGAGCGACCTGAGGCATTTCAATAATCCTAACCTTCTCGCTCATCAAATAAAAGACACCCTATTTTGAGTATAGGGTGTTCTTTTTGTGTTTATTTCGTTTCTTGTTTTTGGGGAAACTTGTAAGTGTTACTCTTCGCTAATGATTTTCCAGTTGAATCGACTATTTTTAAGACTACTTCCTCATTGTTTTTATTTGGGGTGTAAAAAGCCCTTAGACGTTCCCCATTCTCAAAATATGTCTCAACTTCATTATCGTCAATGAATGCCTTTGTAGCAACAGTAAAGTTTTTGCCTTCTATTAATAAATAAGGCACGTCATCTTCAACTTTTGAGGTTACCTTGTTTATCTTTGGATCAACCATTCCTAACCGATACTCTTTGCTTGGTTGGATAGAAGATTGATTTTCAATACCATACATATTACCAAACAAAATATCATATTGTAAGTATTCATAGGACAATAAATCACGTGTGTCTAAGTTTGCGTCATCAACATAATCAAGACGCGGTATATTGTACATTCCATTTTGTCTCTGATTATTAAGAAAATCGGTTAAGTATGTCCCCTCAATGCCAGCCCTTTGCAGGATATAAGCACCAAGGAAGGATGTCCCTAAGTGAATTTCCTCTTTCTCAGTTGAGAAGTTATCCCAAATTAATAACGGTGTAGAATGCATCTTCAAATATTCCTCATAACTTTTATCATCTTTGTAATACCCTGTCTCCCTATATGCCTTATAATTGTCACCCAACAAAGGTAAATGGTCCCCGAAAAAGACAACCATGGTCTCTTCGTCAAGTTCATTAAGCTCTGTAATGAACTTATTAAAATCCTGATCGATATCATATAAATTATCCGCCAAAAATTCAATTATATTCGTTGAGTCCTTTGTAAGTGTTCCATTTGTTCGATCATCGGTTATTTCCATACTTGCATAATATTTTTTAGCATCTGTCTTGTATGGTCCATGATTTTGCATTGTGACTGCAAAAATGAAATTAGGAGTATCACTCTGTTTAATTTGATTTAAGATGAACTTTGTAATATCTGTGTCCCTTGTATACATTGCATCCGGTTCGGGCTTTTCAAAAAACTCTATGCTGTTAAAATTATCAAAGCCAAGGTATTTGTAGACCTCATACCTTTTATAAAACCAGTTATGATATGAATGTAATGCTATAGTCTTGTAACCGTTATTTTTAAGAATATGAGGTAGTGCTGGTATTGGTTTGTCAATATTATGCTGGTAAGGAACTGAACCATTTGATAAAAATTGCATAGATAAGCCTGTTAAAAACTCAAATTCGGTATTTGCAGTTGATCCACCAAAGACAGGGGTCAAGACTGTGCCTGATGTATGACTTTCTGATAGGGCATGAAAGTTTGGTAAAGGATCCTTATTAAAAGTTATCGAATCAATAATGGTAGGATCCCAGAAGGCTTCACTCATTACTACAATAATATTAGGTTTCCTTGGTGAAGGGTTAAGTTCTGGTTGACGATCAATATCATTAATGATTTCATCAATTTTTCTTTTTGTATACTTATTAGGTTCATCCATGTTCTTTACTTTCACATTCTTAATAAAACTTGTTAGTACACCGTTTTTATCATAATTAGCAACTTGGTTTTCATTGTCAGTTTGAATGGAAAAGAGCTTATTGATAAGAGTATGTGTGTGATTAATTTCTTGGCTTACCATTAAAACTAATAATAAAAATATTAAGGGACTACTAATAAAATGAAGTAAATTTCGTTTACTTCCTTTTGGTATTTTGTAAATAACAAAAGCTAATACAATGATTAAAAGTATAGTTACAATAATATAAATATATGGAATTGATTCGGAAAAGAAATCCAACATGTTCCTTGCTTCGTTTACAAGTAATAAATCTGATGGTAATAGTGGGTCTCCACGGAGTGATTGTTTGGTATAGCTAGCAAATGCAAGAATTCCGAACAATAAAAGACAGATTAAACTCAAACTATAGTACATCTTTTTATTGAAAATCCGAAAGGTTACTAATAGAAGAAAGAGTAGTAAAGTAATAAAAAGAAATTCCAGTGAATGGGATGATAGCCATTTTAGTGCATCAAGTATACTCCATCTATGGACTGACTCGATTAGAATTGAAATAAGAATAGCGTGTAACCCAGTAATAAGACATTCGTATAACCAGTTCTTAAGTTTATCATTCATTATTATCACTTCACTTTAACGAAAATTTAATACATACCATATTATCGTATTTTTAACACGCTTTTCCACAAAACGTACATTGGTATAAAATGGGATATATGAAAAACTGCACCGGTAAGTACCGGTGCTACGTTTTTATAGAATTGTATCTGAGTCTTTTTCAAGTCTAGTTACGAGATATGCTATCAGTATGGCTAGATAAATGCTTACAGCAGGTGCGGTTAGTACATGCCCTGCAGAATATGCAATACCAAGACCAATAACGATACCTGAAGCGATTAAAGCATTTGAAATATTAAAATGAATCGATATCTTTCGAATAAATAATAAGAAAACCTTAATTCCAAAATAAAGTATTGGTAAAAGGTACAGAATTGTCCCCACAATACCAAAGGAATAAAATAGATCGTGGAAATCCATTTCAATCATTTTAGCCTCTGTCTCATAGTTGCCACCGAAGCCTAGGCCAAATAACTTTTGTGATATTCCAGCCTCATTAAAGAATTGCTTATGCTCCTCAAGATAGGTACCTCTTCCACTAAGTAGTAAATTTTCAATTTCCTTGTTACCTAGATGTTGTTCTGTCTTATCATTACTTGGTTTGTGTGGCTTATTTGCAGTATGATTAGGATCAGTTTCTGGTTGTTCCTGTGTTTGATTTTGTTCGTTGATTAAATTTAAATGAATATTTGTATTTTCAGCAATTGGTGAAAAGGGAGTGTAAACTGCAAAACCAGCAATTAATAGTAGAAGAATTACTAAATTAATTTTTCCTGCTCTTTTATCCCTGAATTTTTCAACAATAAGGACAAATAAACTGATTAGTAACATTAATAATACAGTAACATAACCAACTTTTGTTCCAACTGCTAAAAGTGAATACATAACTAAAAGTACAGGTACCCAGGTGTATATATTTTGAAAAGAAGTAGTCTTTCGTATAGCGTACAAAATAACAATTCCAAAAGAAATTGCCATTATGGCACCTAATTCATTTCCGGCAAAAAACCAGCCAACATGTCCAGTTTTATCCTTTATATAACTGTTAAATGCAGTCCCAGTAATTGCTGATATCACCATGACAGCACCGATAATATTCATTGCAAAAACAAAATTCTTCTGTATAAGGGATTCCCAGTCCTTGTTGGTACTACGAATTCTCTTAAATAAGAATAAATAAGTAAATAGGATAAAAATAAAGTATCCAGTTTTAGCAACAAACTTTACCTCTGAAGTGATACTCATTGGGTCTTTTACAAAGTAGTTATTAATAATATTTATTAAGAAAAATACAGAAAGTAAAGTTAAATACGAGATTATTATCTTCTTTTTGGTCGCACCCTTTACAGTCAATATATAGAAAAAGCCTAGTACAAGTACAAGAAATCTAACTAATATCCCTAACGTAATTTCTGTTTGTAATAAATGAATAGATAATGAAGTAATTAAATCTAATATAGGCTGCAAAATGATAAAAAATATTAGAAATTTCTCAAAGTATGGTGTAAAGGATTCCAATTTAGCTTGCATAAAAAAATCTAACCTCACTAACATCTTTTATTTTACCGAAATATATTTCATTTTATATTCCGTATATCCTTCTGGTTTTATGAAAAAAAAGCAAAAAAAAAATCGTTTAAATATCCCACCCCACTCAAAATTTATTCAATCCCTAATAGGATACACCATTTTACATTTGTGGTAAATAAAACAGGAAATATTCTTCATTATGCATCATTTAAATTAGGTAAGTTGCAACTATGTTTCCGATAGATTATAATTAGACGGATTTGAATAAATTAAATAAAAGTAATAGTAATAGTAACTATTAATAAGCCAACAAGATTTAAAAGGAGAGGTAGCATGGATCAGGCAAACAACAGAAAGGTGATGCTCACATTTTCTGCAGGTGAATGGTCGGGAGTCCAGCATCGTCCACATCATTTTATGAAAAGAAGTGCAAAAAGCGGTTGGAAGGTTATTTATGTAGAACCACCAGCAACTTTAATCGCACCATTAAAAAATAGAGAAACCTTAAAAGTTTGGGACCGCTGGCTTAAAGGTGTTAAGGAAACAGAAGATGGGATATATGTACTCACACCACCACCGATTCTACCATTTGGGAATAAGTACCGTATAATAAATAAAATTAATCAGTGGATAATATCTAAATCAATCCGTAAGTTCTTGAAAAAACAACCTAATGCTGTTTTGGATTTATATACATTTTTACCAAACTCTGTTGATTTATTGAAGTATTTTTCATTCAATAAAGTCATTTATGATTGCGTTGATGACCACGGCTCTTTTACTGGTTTAATTAATCCGGAAATTGTCAATCAAATGGAAAAAGAGTTGATGGCTAATACAGATGTATGCTTTGCTACTGCCAAGCAGTTATTGGAAGATCGAAAAGAGTGGAGTACTAATTTCCACTTGGTTCCTAACGGGGCTGAATACGAACACTTCGCCCCTGCACAAAAAGGTGGTCTTCCATATCCGATAGATATTGAGCCAATTAAGAAGCCCATTGTAGGGTTTTATGGAGGAATAAGTGATTGGATAGACATCCCTTTAATTACAGAGGTAGCAGCTGAACTACCAAACGTATCATTTGTTTTTATTGGACCAGTAGATACATCTGTAAAAGGTTTAAAGGAACTCCCAAACGTTTCGTTTTTAGGGACAAAGTCTTATAATAATTTGCCAAATTATCTTCAAGCTTTTGATATTTGTTTAGTTCCTTTCCGAATTAATAAATTAACTAAAAGTGTAAATCCGATTAAATTATATGAGTACTTATCAGCAGGTAAGCCCGTTGTCTCCACACCTTTACCAGAGGTATTAAATTACAGTGATGTGGTTGAAATTGGAGAAAGTAAGGAACAATTGATTGCTATTATAGAAAAGCAATTAGAGGAGAAAGATAAAGATATAGATGTAATGAAAAGACAAGAGGTAGGAAGAAATAATTCATGGGATTCACGATGGGAAACAGTATTATCAAAAATTACCTAATTCATCGATCATTCCTGAATTAAAGGGGGTAAAAAATAGATGACCAAAATTTTAGTAATTATTCCTGCTTACAATGAAGAAGAATCAATATATCAAACAGTGACTCATTTAAAGGAGTCCTCTGACTTTGATTATATTGTAATCAATGATGGTTCAACAGATCGTACATTAGAGATCCTAAAAAATAATAATTTTAACCATTTGAATTTGCCCCTGAACCTAGGGATTGGGGGAGCTATGCAAACTGGATATAAATATGCGTGGCGCAATAACTATGATTATGCAATACAGTTAGATGCTGACGGACAACATGATCCTCAAGATTTAAAGCTGTTAATAAATGAAATTTTAAATACAAATTATGACATGGTTATTGGGTCTCGATTTGTTGAACAAACCGGTTATAGTGGTAGTAAGATTAGACGCTTTGGTATTTATTACTTTTACTATATGTTAAGGGTTTTAGTTGGAATAAAAGTGACGGACCCAACATCTGGATATCGAATTGTTAATAGAAAACTACTAAAGGAATTTGCACAAAGGTATCCTGTAGATTACCCCGAAGTAGAAGTATTGGTGGATTTAACCAAAAAGAAATATAAAGTAAAAGAAATCAAGGTTGAAATGAAAGATCGACAAGGTGGAATTTCATCAATAACACCATTAAAATCGATTTACTATATGGTGAAGGTATCGTTATTTTCACTTATACGTAGAGTTTTTTAAGGGGGGATAAAATGTCAGTTCAAATAATTTCAATCGTTGCTTCAATTTTATTTATTATCCAAGTAATGTATTTTACAAGTAAAAATAAATTGAAAGATCAACAGGCATTCTTTTGGTTAATTGTAGCTTCCATTGGATTCTTAATAGCCATATTACTTCCGGCAATTAATCGTTTTGCTTCTTACATTGGTGTTTCATACATGCCAACGTTAATTTATTTATTTGCTTTTCTAGTCATTTTGAGTATTTTACTATATCAGACAACCCTTCTTTCTGATAATCAAGAAAAGGTTAAGAATATTGTTCAAGAATTGGCATTCCAGAAAAAAGAAATTGAGGAATTTAAAGCTGAGCTTAAAAATTCTGATAAAACAAAGAACAATTACCACCAAGGATAAAAAACTGTCTTAGTTTGTTAGTAAGGGGCATATGAGTAATGACTGAAAAATTAGAACATCAAAAATTACATTCAATATTAAATAAAAAAAATATCATTTTCTTTATTCTTTTAATAGGATTCTTTCTTAGGGCTTATGCTCTTTATAAGTATGGTCTTAATCTATCTTTAAATAGTGACGATGCAGGGTACACACGAAGTGCTATGGTACTGTTAGAAAAATTCATGCTAATATACCATGATCCTAATGCACCTACAGTACATATTATGCCGGGTCAGACATTTTTATTGGCTGTTGTCTTTTTTATTTTTGGACAAGGTGATTTGGGGATTTATGCAGCAAAGTTCGTGATGATTATGCTTGGATTATCAAGTATATACGGTATATATTTAATCGGGAAGCAAATCCTAAGTGAAAATGCTGGCCTTATTGCAGCTTTCTTACTAGCAATTTTCATTCCTCAAATCTTAACGGATAATCTTTTGCTTACTGAGTCACCATTTACAGCATTTTCAATCTATATGATTTATTTTTCGTTAAAATTAGCGGAAAGTAAAAAAATGACTGACTTTTACCTGTTAATGCTCTTTTATTTTCTTGCGATATACTTTAGACCAACAATAGCTCTTTACCCTTTTATATTATTGGTCTATCTATTATTAAAGAAATATCCACTTAAATTAGCTGTTAAACAGTTTTCTATTGCATTTGTCTTATTGTTATTAATATTAGGACCCTGGTGGATTAGAAACTATATGCACTTTGATACTTTTATACCATTAACTGGTGGTTCTGGGAATCCACTTCTTTTAGGAACATTTCAAGGGATAGGGTTTCCTTACGACGAAACCTATGATGATATAGTAGATAAAGTGAACAATGCTCATCCAAATGCTGATGCGTATGAAATCATGAAATATCAAGAGGAGATTGCAAAGGATAGACTTGCGGAATGGTGGAGTACCGATAAAAAGTCTTTTATATACACATTTGCAGTGCTAAAGCCGAAGATTCTTTGGGAAACTCAATTTTACTGGATTGAAATCTTTGGAGTAAAAGGAGAATGGATTCAAAAAGTAAATCCATTTATTCTTCTTGCATCTTTGGCAGGTATGCTGATTTCCTTTTTACTTAGTAGATCAAGATGGAAAGAATTTTTATTCTTAGGCTTATTTTTACTATACTTTACGTACATCAATAGTTTTTATTTTGCGTATGACAGATATAATCTTCCTTTAATGCCACTAATATTCTTATTTATAGGTTTCGGGATAAGTTCGATAGGAAGTAGAAGGAAAACCGGTCAAGATAGAATTATATAACGTATAAATATAAAAGAGGTTACCATTGGCCAGTAAAACAGCCATATCGGTACCTCTTTTTGTATGTTTTGGAAATGAATTGGTAGTGAAAATCGAAATTAATCTGTACAAAGTTTCGACATAAAGTGATATAATGTCTTTAGTTTTGATAATTATTTTACAAGGGGAGGCATAAATTGTTTAATCAATCTAAAAAACTTAATATTTTTCTTTTCAGTATAATTGTAGTTTTTTCGCTAGTAAATATTATTATTCCAACTCAAGTGCTAGCTCAATCAGAGGAGCTTTATCAGGATCAGGTACAAGATGAAATGAGACCTGATATCGCAAAGGTTCTTACTGATACTGAGGTATTTTCAGTAGAGGATGATCATAAGCTTGGCTCAATATTAAAGGATTCTATCGTGTATATTTCATCCATTATTGAGGACAAGGCTTATTTTCAATGGGACTCAAAGTTAGCTTGGATTCCATTAGAGGAAATAGAAATTATATCCTTGGAATCCTTGAAGGAAAATGATGTTCCTTTTAGTGAGCAATTGAAAAACACTAGTAAACTAATTAAGAGTACACAATCTATTATTGTATTTGACTCTGAGAATTTGGATGTACAAATAGGTACAATTGAACTAGGGGAATCGTATTCTATTAATCTCGAAAAAGAGAAAAGCTATGAAATTACCATTGGTAATAGGATAGCTTATATTAACAAAGAGAATACTATATTAATAGATAAAGAGGCTCCAATAATAGAAGAAACAATTGTACCTGAAGTACCTGAAAGCCAACAAGAGGTAGTAGATACTCAGGAAGTTGCAACTGAACAACCGGTAGAAGTTGAAAAGACAACTGAAATTGAAAAGGTTGAACTAGCAAAAACGGAATCAATTCAACAATCTGAAAGCAAGACGCAAGTTACTACACCCCTAACTTTTGGCAAATACATTATCGCTAAAACGAATATACCTGTATACCGTTCAAATAGTAGCGTTGTAATTGCTGAACTTAAAGCTGGGGAGGAATATCTTCGAGTGAGAGATCTTGGGGATTGGCACGAAGTTAAGGTTGGTAATGAGTATGGCCTGGTTTATAAGGGTGGAACTGTTCCAGGAAATGGTGATACAGTTACCAATTTGGATAAAGGTTCAAGCTCTAACGGTAGATACTTTTTTACAACGACTGAAATGGTCATCTATGATACTTCAGTAACTCCTAGAAAACCCTTTGTAACAGTTCGTGAAGGAGTTAGATTTCCAATTCTCGGTGAGGATCAAAACTGGTATAAAGTTGATTTTGGTGGACGAGTAGGATATATCAACAAATGGGGGACTAGGGCCGAATTCATTTCATCAGATAAGTATTTTAAGGTAAGACCTTGGAATCTAGTAGTCTATCGCCCGAATTCTAATATAGTTATAGCCGAATTGGCAGCTGGTGAGGAATTCGAACGGTTAAGTGATTATGGAGACTGGCACCTAATAAAAGTCGGAAATGAACATGGTCTTGTGTTTGAGGGTGGTACAGAGCCTTCAACAGGAAATTCAATTACGAACCATAACAATGGTCGCAATAATACCGGTAAGACTTTTGAAACATTAGCGGATACAATTGTTTACGATACCTCTGTAAGCCCACGTAAAGCATTTGCTTTTATTAAAAAGGGTGTTAAGTATCCAATTATTAGCGAAGATCCTTATTGGTTCGCAGTAGACGTAAATGGGCGAATTGGTTATGTAAATAAATCAGGTACGAAAGTTGGTTTTACTTCTTCTGATAAGTACTTTAAAGTTACATCTCCAAATCTATCGGTTTATCGTGCTAATACTAGTATAGTAATAGCAGAGTTAAGCGAGGGTGAAGAGTACCTCCGTTTAAAGGATTTAGGTGATTGGCATCAAGTCAGAATTGGTAATGAATATGGACTTGTTTATGAAGGCGGAACCCAGCCTTCATTAGGTACTTCAATCAAGAATGCATCTAAAAGTGAGGCAACTACAGGTAGATCATTTGAGGTAGTATCAGATATTGTTGTTTATGATACATCTGTAAGCCCGAAGAAACCATATGTTACTTTAAAAAAGGGTGTAAAATATCCGTTTATCAGTGAAGATCCAAATTGGTTTAAAGTTGATATTGCAGGCCGAGTAGGTTTTATTAATAAATCAGCTACTAAAATGGATTTTATTGCTAGTGATAAATACTTTAAAGTCACAACAGATAATTTATCTGTATTTGTGAACAGAGGGAAAGATAGTGTTGAAGTTGCTAAATTGAAGCTTGGTGAGGAATATGTACGTGTACGTGACTATTGGGATTGGCACCAAGTAAAAGTTGGAAACGAGCTAGGTTTTGTATGGAAAGCGTCAACTCAGCCATCATTAGGTACAACGATTGATAAAAAAAGTAATGATGCAAAACCACTTGATGTACAATTTTTAGCGGAAAACGATATCTCTGTCATATCTGGTTCGAAACAACAACTAGGTACAATTAAAAGCGGAGAGAAGTACCCTGTATTGAAAATCCATGCGGATCACTACGAAATTGATTTTCTAGGAACAAGTGGATTAGTTTATAAATCAGAGGTTAAAATAGGACCAATAATCCGTTATACACACTATGATAGAACTATACAGGAAATGTTAGATCTACAAATGGCTTTAGTTCCTCAAACTGATTTATACCGAAATGAACCAGCCTATGTTTCTGGTGAATATTTGAAAATTAATGGTTCGTACGGCACTTTAATTAATACTACAGCTTTAAATGTTAGAAGTGGTCCAGGAACTAATCACCCAGTTGTAGGTAAGCTCTATAAGAGTGATAATGGTAATGAGGCTTTGATTTATGAATCAGTTGGAAATGGCTGGTATAGAATCGGTCTTACTTGGAGAAATGCAAGAGCTGAAGATACTCTAAAATATCTCAACCCAGATCGTTATGGAAGAGATACAGTAGAATTTTATCAATATCTTGTGTTGGATGAGCCAGCAGGGGTAAATGTTGATGAAGTAAATGGAAATATTCTTAGTAATAAAGGCGTTTTAACTGGTATGGGACAAGCTTTTGTAGATGCTGCGTACACCTATAATGTAAATGAGATATATTTAATGGCTCATGCATTGCATGAAACAGGTAATGGAACATCTAGACTAGCTAAAGGAATCGTAGTTTCAGAGGTTAATGGTGAGCCAGTTCCACCACGTACAGTTTATAATATGTATGGAATAGATGCTAAGGATAGTTGTGCAGAAAGATGTGGATCAGAATATGCATATTCTCAAGGGTGGTTTACACCAGAGGCTGCAATAATCGGGGGAGCAAAATTTATCGGTAATGGATATGTCAATTCCGATTACTATAAACAAGATACACTTTATAAAATGAAGTGGAACCCTGGTAGTCCAAATTTACTAAAAGAACCACATCAGTATGCAACTGACATTGCTTGGGCAACAAAGCAAGTGAAACGTATTAGTGACTTATACAACTTAATTAATTCGTATACATTAATATTTGATGTGCCAGTTTACAAAAAATAAACAAATATTCTTAACAGAAGGACTCAAGTTAATAGCTTGAGTCCTTTTATTGTGTTTGCCAGCCAAAACCTTTTTAAATATAAACAAATAATATATAATAAACAAATGGAAAAAACTATTTTGGAAGGGACATATATGAATATAACTAATTTCTTCTTAATTTTAATAAATACAATAATTTTAGTTTCAGGGCAGTTTATGTGGAAGTTCGGATTACAAAATAAGCAAGTTGAGTTTGATTCTATTATCTCAATTATTAAGCTGTTCCTTACTCCCTTTATTATTGGAGGATTGTCTTTATATGGGCTGGCGACTGTATTATGGTTGTTTATCTTAACCAAGGTCCCATTAAGTGTTGCATATCCAATTCAAAGTATTGCCTACATATTGGCAATTGTAGGAGCTTATTTTATCTTTAATGAACCCATTACTATCTGGAAGGTTGTAGGATGTTTATTCATCATGATTGGGGTATCATTTATTGGTATTTCTCCAAAATAATACTGAGAATAAATTAGTAGCATTATTACACTAAACATTTTGTTAATGAGAGGTATAACATGAACTTAATATTAAAAAATGCCTCTTACTTATTTGTAAGTAATGCGGGTATTCGTCTAATTACTGCCTTAGTTTCGATCTTAATAGCTAGGTATCTTGGTGCTGAGGATTTTGGTATTCTAAGTATTGCTATGGCCTTTGCGTCAGTAGCAGCTTATTTTACAGACTTAGGTCTTTCTCAAACATTCATCAGGGAAGCAACTAAAGACAAGAAAGTAGATCTTCCAAACCTAGTTGGTTCCCATATTAAGATACGGGCCATATTTGTTATCAGTGTCAGTATTCTACTATTTATATTGGTAGAGCTATTATATGATGATCCTTTTTTGAAACAAATTATATATTTTACTGTATACCCATCCATCATCGGTGCATCAATGCAAGGAGTGGGGGTAGTCTTTTTTCAAGCAACACAGAAGATGCAGTACACAGCCTTCATTAATGCATTTGCTGGTCTCGTAACGGCAGCAACACTTGTAATAGGACTATTAGCTAAGTGGCCGCTTACTATAATTGCTCCTATATATGGGTGCTCAAGCCTAATTGGGGGAGCTTTAGGTGTATATTTATTAACCAAACATACTAAAATACAGTTTGGTTGGGATAAAAATCTTTTATTTGGTTTATGGAGCTTTTCGTTTGGTGGCCTCCTTATTTTAGCTCTACCACAAGTTCCAATCATTGTACTAGAAAAGGTAACAAGTATGGAAGAGGTTGGGTATTTTTCTGCAGCTTATCGAATCCCTTCAATTTTGTACCAAATACCTGGAGTTATTGCAGCTGCCTTTTATCCAGTGTTATTTAATTACAATTCAAAAGGAGAGCATGAACTTCAACTGAAAATGAGTATTTTGGAAGGAAAGCTTATGACAATGCTCGGTATTTGTATGACTCTTCCTTTTCTTCTTTACTCTGATTTTTGGGTTGGGATCATTTTTGGAAAAGGGTGGGAAGGTGTTTCACCATTATTAACAATATTATCAATTATGATAATTTTACAGTCCATTAACTATCCTTTAGCAGACTCACTCACTACAAGGGGATATCAAACAAAAAGAACTTTAGTCATGCTAATAGGTGTTATCTATGCTGTTGCTGGATACTATTTCCTAGGTTCTGTTTATCAAGCTCAAGGTGGAGCAATAAATGTTCTTATCATTGAATTAATATTAATGCTTGGTTTTACTCTATTAGGTAAAAGGGTTGGAGTGGCAATTTTATTTAAGAGTACATATAGGAATGTAATGTCACTACTCATTAGTATAGGTCTTTACTTTTTATTAAGGGACTACTTACATCCAGTTATTGGAATTGGTCTATTTCTACTACTATTTATTATTCTCGCATTACTCTTGGATTCCAAAATACGTCAATATATTTTGGAGAATGTCGGTAAGGTGATAAAGGGTAGAAGCAAATAATGAAATGTAGGCTAACAGGATTCCGAGTGCCTTAATTTGGTTTTCGTTAAGCTTACTAAAAACAAAAATGCATACTTGAACGTATGAATTTATCGGGAAAATGAATTTGACCACGAATTTTAAGGAGTAGAAAAAAGTGAGTATGAATATAGATACAGTTAACATACTAGGTGTCAATTTTACAAAAAGTGATAAAAATGAGCTGTTACAGGTTTTAACAAAGAGAATTGATTCGGATAACAAAACCTTTATAGTTACTGCTAATCCAGAAATAGTCATGCACGCTGTAGAGAGTGAAGATTATTTTCGTACTTTGGAAAATGCAGATTATATTATACCTGATGGAATTGGAATAATTAAGGCAGCTGAGATTTTGAAGAATCCACTCCCAGAAAGAATAGCAGGCTTTGATTTGATGCTAGAGCTTCTACGAATAGCAAATTCAAAAAAGTTAAAGGTTTATCTTCTTGGTGCAGAAGAAGAAGTGCTTAATAAGACAGTCGAAAATATAAGAGATAGATACTCTGATCTTGATATTGCAGGTTATCAAAATGGCTATTTTAACTTTGAAAACAACCAAATTTCTGAAGAAATAGCAAATTTAAAGCCCGATTTAGTACTTGTTGCCTTAGGAGTCCCAAGGCAGGAAAAATGGATATATGAAAATATGCACAAATTTGAAAAAGGGCTATTTATGGGTGTTGGTGGTAGTTTTGACGTTCTAGCTGGAAATGTTAAACGTGCGCCGTTACTATGGCAAAAAATGAATGTTGAATGGTTATATCGACTTATCCAACAACCATGGAGATGGAAAAGGATGCTTGCACTACCTAGGTTTGTTACAAAAGTCATTACACAGAAAAATAAGCAGTAGAAAAAAGTATAAAGGAGTTTTTTAAAGAATGAAAGTTCTTCACCTTAATGCAGGAGCTGAAACTGGGGGAGGAATGATTCACATCTTATCTCTTCTAAACCAATTGAATCGTGACGAATTTATTCTGGGGGTATTTGAAAAAGGGGTAATGTTTGAAAAGGCAAAAGAATTAGGTATCCATGTTATAGTGTTTCAACAATCTAATAGATACGATTTATCTATTTTCAAACAGATAATTAAATTTATTAATGAAAATAGAATTGATATAGTTCACACGCATGGAGCAAGAGCCAATTTGTATGCCTTTATTATGAAGGGATTTACAAAATGTAAATGGGTAACAACCATACATAGTGATCCGAGGGATGATTTCTTAAAAGGTGGATTAAAGGGGACAATCTTTACGAGATTAAATTTTCTCTCTTTTAAACGAATGGATCATTTTTTCGCCATCTCAACTCGATTTAAAGAAATGCTTGAATCTTTTGGGGTGAAGTCTGATAAAGTCACAACCATTTATAATGGCATTGACTTTTCTATACCAAACGAACCAGCTATTACTAGAAAAGAGTTAGGCTTATCAGAAAATGACTTTGTTATTATAATGATTGCTCGTTTACATCCGGTGAAAGGTCATACTACTGCATTTAAGGCTATTCAATATCTTGCGCAAGAATATCCTTTTATTAAGCTTTTACTTGTAGGTGATGGCCCAATTAAAAGTGAACTAGAAAAAACGGTCGATGACTTAGGAATAAAGGATATTGTATCCTTTTTAGGGCATCAGCAAAATATACATAGTCTGTTATCTATCGCTGATGTAAAAATACTTACTTCGTTTAGTGAAAGCTTTCCTCTAGTTATCCTAGAGTCTGCACGAGCAAAAGTTCCTGTAATTTCAACAGATGTCGGCGGTGTCAAGGATTTAATATCAGATGATACATTAGGCAGAGTGATTCCAGTAGATAATGAAAATTCTTTACGTAATGCATTAGAGGAATATATTATTTTAAAAAATAATGAAGAGTTGAAAGTACTAGGAGAGAACCTCTATATTAAGGCATCAAAACTGTTCTCTTTGGAAAAATTCAGTAATAGCATTTATGAAACTTATAGAAAATTTCTTTAAACAATGTGTTTAATAGCGATATTACATTATTTAGTAATAAAAGTAAAAAGAATATAATAAAAGTATGAAATTTGCTCTCCCCAGAGGTTTTTTAAGCTTCTGGGGTTTTTTCATAATGTCTTTGGAGTTAGTATTCTCTGACTTTGTACGATACTTATTAGGCAAGGATTTTTCGTAAAGAATGTAACAAATATAAATAAAATAACGTCTAACTCTTGGAGTCTATTTTTTACTTCATAAAATATCTGTTCCATTCAGCAGTTGGTATATGATATAATCCTATTTAGGTTTGTTGAAACGCATTACGACAAAAAATGCAAGGTTCTTAAGAACTTATATATAAAAAAGAAATTATAAAAACATCTTTAATGGATAAAGTAAGGATGAGGAGGACTTTTATATGCTATACATTACGTCGTTAATTTGCCTTATTGTTTCTATCCTCATAACCCCTCTTGTTATAAGGTTTGCTATAAAAATTGGTGCTACAGATAAGCCCAATCAAAGGAAAGTTCATCAAAAAATAATGCCACGACTCGGTGGTTTAGCAATATTCTTAAGCTTTTTAATGGGCTATTTAATTTTACAACCGGAAAGTCCTTATAAATGGCCAATTCTAATTGGGGCAATTATCATCATCATTACTGGATTTTTAGATGATATTTATGAGCTTTCTCCTAAATTGAAACTGGCTGGGCAATTAATTGCTGCATTTGTTGTAATATTTAATGGAGTAGACGTTGAAATGGTTAATTTACCGTTTGGTCTTGGAGAATTTCAACTAGGATTTCTTACAATACCATTAACACTTATTTGGATCGTCGGAATTACAAATGCAATCAATTTAATCGACGGACTGGATGGTCTTGCTGCTGGAGTTTCGTCGATAGCTCTTATTACAATATCCGGAATGGCAATTATTATGGGGGATGGATTTGTATTAAGTATCGCTTTATTAGTACTATTTAGTACATTAGGATTCTTATTTTATAACTTCCACCCAGCAAAGATCTTTATGGGGGACACTGGTGCGCTTTTTCTAGGATATATGATAGCTGTATTATCCCTACTAGGATTTAAAAATGTAACATTGATTTCATTTATTGTGCCAATTATTATCTTAGGTGTACCAATATCTGATACCTTTTTTGCGATTATTCGTCGTCTGGTTAATAAACAACCAATTTCTGCTCCGGATAAATCCCATTTGCATCACTGTTTATTACGATTAGGGTATGGCCATAAGAAGACAGTATTAATTATCTATGGAATAAGTGCTATATTTGGATTCTCTGCAGTGATTTTTTCACAAGCAACCGTTTGGGGTTCATTAGTCGTAGTTATCGTTTTACTCATTGCTATTGAACTTTTTGTTGAAAAGATTGGTTTAATTGGGAAGGAATATAGACCCCTTCTGAATATGTTCCGAGGAATTAAAGTACAACAAAGAATGAAATAAACTGTACTAAAAAAGGCTCTATCTTGGTATAAAACCTAGGTGGAGCCTTTTTTGCTTATATTAAAATAGAGAGCGGTCATAGAAATGACCGCTCTCAGCTAACTAATTATCGTTTCGTTGTCCAGTAACTGTAATTCCTAGGTGATCCTTTAGAGTATTTGAAAGTTCTACAAGCTTCGTTTCGTCTACTTGATAATAATATCCACGGTCTGTCCAATCATCTGCACCTTCTAATACATGGGATTCCATTTTAAGTGATTGTCCTGATGTGGCATAGTCATATAGTGAAAGCATTTCTCCAAAGGAAAGGTTTGTAGAAATGTTGTTTCCAAGTGCATCAATGACGTTTCCGTATTTTGAAATGGAACCAACAGAAATCGCCTTATCAATGATCCCTTTTACGACAAGTTGTTGTCTTTTGCCACGCTCAATATCACTATCAATTTTTCTAGTTCGAGCTAAAGCAAGTGCTTCTTCTCCATTAAGTTCTTGGAGTCCTTTATTTAGTTGGATTGCATCAGGACGATCTTTACTATCCTGCTCTGTAAATGAAACCGGAACATCAACATTAATACCATCTAGTGCTTCTACAACATCGATAAATGCCTCAAAGTTCATTTTTACAAAATAATCTACTGGAATATCAAATAATTCCTCTACTGTTGCAATCGTGCCGTCAACACCATTGTATACATGAGCATGATTGATTTTATCTTTTTTCTTCCTCATTGGATCGTATACGAATGAATCACGAGGGATACTTACCATCTCAATTGATTTCTGCTCCTCATTTAGTGTAGCTAAAATCAATGCATCTGTCCGAGTCGCATCTCCCTGGCTTCTCTTTTCACTATCATCTACACCAATAAATAGGATAGATATATTATCATGTTTTGGATTAACAGGTTCTACTCTTTTCTCGGATTTAACTCCACGATTAAGCTCTGTTTGAGAGTCAGCTGCTACATTTGCTGCTTTGTTTACTAGGTATGCTCCAAAAAGTCCACCTGCTACAATTAATAACAATAAAGGAACTAATACAAATTTTATTATCTTCTTTTTTCTTCTTTTTTTCTTTACATCATATCGATTAGTTTTTTTGGTCATTCGCTTTTCTCCTCAGTAATAATATGTTTATTATTTAAATTTCTGCCTCTAAATACTCCACAACACTCGCCGAAATCTCCGCCTGTCCATTCGTAAGCTCTGTCATCCATTCGATGAACTGTGGTGTGTGGCTCTCTTCTACATATGTTTCGATTTCAACAGCATCTATATACTTCATTTCTTTTATTTGGTAAATAGAAGATCTTAGTTCATTCTCTACCTTACCTAACCAAGTGTAGTCAATTTTTGTATGCATGATTCTCATTAGTTTTCGTTCAACTATGCCGGTTGATTGTAAACCTTCTGAAGTTGACTTTCCGTATGCACGGATAAGCCCGCCTGCACCTAATTTTATTCCTCCAAAGTACCTAGTTATGACTACAACGGTATCTTTTAGATGTTTTTTCTTCAGTACTTCTAAGATTGGGACGCCAGCAGTCCCATTAGGTTCTCCATCATCATTTGCTTTTTGAATATGGTCGTTTTCACCAATCAAATATGCAGAGCAATTATGTGTAGCATCCCAATGTTTCTTTTTGATTTGCTGGATAAAATCTTGTGCTTCTTCTTCCGTTGTGGCACGGTTGATATGTGCGATAAAGCGTGACTTTTGAATAATTATTTCATGCTCGCCATAGCCTTTTACTGTATAATAGGAATGAAGCATTACGGTATACCTCCTTGCTGGGTTAGTACCGGATTTATAGAAGCCGGCAATTGCCGAGGTTTCTACTGTATAATGGCAAACTGTAAATAAGAATTTTTGCCCATTCTTCTATTATAAAACGACATAATTTTTACAGCAATGATTTGTTTATGGTATGGGACGAATGTAATACAAATGTAATTGATATGAAACTCAATATAAAACAAATCGAGATATAATGAAGAAAGATGGAGGTGGAAGGATGGCCACCAAAAGGCTTGATAGTAAGCTTCTAGATCATATTTTGGAAAAAATGGTGCATACCGTTGATCATAGTAAGGAAGAAATATTTCGTATTGGCGAGCAATCCCGCCATGAGTTTGAAAGCTTAACAAGTGAATTAAAGGAAATCAAAGAAAAGGTTAGTACGATTATTGACGAAGTTGACCGGTTGGAAACTCATACTCGATTTGCTAGGAAGCGACTCTCAGAGGTCAGCAGTCAATTTAATAAATACTCTGAGCAGGAAATTCGAAATGCGTATGAGAAGGCACATGACATGCAAATGCAACTAACTCTAATAAAGGAACAGGAAAAGCAGTTGCGAGATCGCCGTGATGAGCTTGAAAGACGTTTGGTAGGCTTAAGTGATACGATTGAACGAGCTGATCATCTTGTTGGTCAAATCTCGGTTATCCTGAATTATTTAAATAGTGATTTCAGAATGGTAGGAGAAATCATTGAGGATGCGAAGCAAAAACAGGCATTTGGTCTAAAGATTATAGAGGCTCAAGAGGAAGAACGTCGTAAGCTCTCCCGTGAAATTCATGATGGCCCAGCCCAAATGTTAGCAAATGTTATGCTGCGTTCACAGATTATTGATAAGGTCTATCGTGAAAGTCCTGAAAAAGGGTACCAGGAAATTAGTGATCTTCGGAAAATGGTTCGCTCAGCACTGTATGAGGTCCGCCGGATCATTTATGACTTACGACCGATGGCATTGGATGATCTTGGATTAATTCCTACCCTCAAAAAGTACCTATCTACTATCGAAGAGTATAATGGGAATACTACGATTTCTTTTGTATTCATCGGATCGGAGCAAAGAATACCTTCAAAATTTGAGGTAGCTTTATTCCGAATGGTTCAAGAAGCCGTACAAAATGCATTAAAGCATGCTGATGCAAGGGAGATAGTAGTAAAACTTGAATTAAGTAGACATCATGTAACGGTCATTGTGAAAGATAATGGAAATGGCTTTGATATTCGAGAGAAGAAGAAGGACTCCTTTGGTTTAATTGGAATACGTGAACGAGTAGATTTGCTAGATGGTAATCTCACAATAGATTCAAGTATTGGAGCAGGTACGATTGTGATGATTCAGGTACCGATTGAGGTTTGATTGCCATAGAAGTGTTGAAATTAGAAGACTTGAATTAATGGGGATATCCCCTTTATAGCATGAGGATTTTTTCGGTTTCCACCTTGAAGTCTAGCTCTAGGCGCCATCGGGCTCGAGGTCATAAGTAAATCCCTTCGGAAGGCGAAGAACCGCCTTATATGAGGTATTTTCTTATGCTTGGGGCCGTTAGACGTGCGCACTTAGCGCTTTTTGACATCCAGTTCCAGCGCCTAGCCCCTCGAGGTCATAAGCCAATTTAGAATTGAAGGCAAAGAGCGCCTTCTATTCTAAATCGTCTTATGCTTGTCGGGGTTGATCGAGGCGCATGAACTTTTGTACTGATACGTTACAAGAAATGGTCAAACTTGGATATTCTGCTTATTAATATAGGAAAACTATGAGTTATGGGAAAAACAAGTATCGTTAAATACTCCTAATGGAGTATTGACCGAAATTGCCTCAATTGTAAAATGAGAGGGGGAGGCGTTATTATGAAAACAAGCATAGTTATTATTGATGATCATCAATTATTTCGCGAAGGCGTAAAACGTATACTAGATTTTGAACCAACCTTTCAAGTCGTAGCTGAGGGTGACGATGGAGTACAGGCCTTAACTCTTATTGAGGAGCATAAACCAGATGTTGTCATCATGGACATTAACATGCCTAACTTGAACGGAATTGAAGCAACGAAACAATTAATCGACACGTACCCTAATACAAAGGTCATTATTTTGTCTATCCACGATGATGAAAGCTATGTGACGCATGCCCTTAAAACTGGAGCAACTGGTTATTTATTAAAAGAAATGGATGCGGATTCTCTAGTAGAAGCGGTTAAGATTGTCGCAGAGGGTGGATCCTACTTACATCCAAGAGTAACGCATAATCTAGTAAAAGAGTTTCGTCGACTTTCAGTTGCAAGTGGACAATCCGTTGCAGCACACTCATATGCAGAGGTGGAGGTTCGCCGTCCATTACATCTGTTAACTAGACGTGAATGCGAGGTTCTACAGCTTCTTACAGACGGAAGAAGCAACCGTGGAATTGGTGACGATCTCTATATTAGTGAAAAAACGGTTAAAAACCACGTAAGTAATATACTACAAAAAATGAATGTAAACGATCGTACCCAGGCTGTAGTTGTGGCTATTAAGAATGGCTGGGTGGAAGTTAAATAATAGATTGGTAAATGGCTGAGCTTCTTTTCGGGGCTTGGCTTTTTTTGTTGCCCTAATTTACGGAACGGGTATATTTTACCTATCGTTCGTACTAAAGAAGACTATAATTCTGCCGATAGAATAAAGGTGATACTATAATTAACCATTATCCGTAATACAAAGCAGAAAGGAAATTCAACTATGAAAAGCAACCGTGAGAGTATTAGATTCAAAGATATATTTAATTTCACAATTAGAAAGAAATTATATCTTACCTTTATTTTTATTATCTTGTTACCAAGTTTCACAATTGGTTTTATGTCTTACAACACTGCACAAAAAGAAATTAAGAACCAAATGCTAGCAAGTTCAACCGAAAATGTGGAACTCTTAGATAACTTCATAACAGATACCATAAAAACCAAGTTTTCGGATGTGGAGTATTTTGGATCTAGGCTAAATGCTCAGTCATTTACGGAATCAGAAGCGCCAAAAACAATTGAAACACTTACACAATATTCACTTCTTCATCCTGATGTTGTAACAGTATTTTCAGGGACAAAAGATGGACAAATGTTTTTATACCCCAATGCTACACTGCCAGATGATTTCGATCCAAGGGAAAGAGAATGGTATAAGCAGGCTGTAGCTAATTCAGGAAAAGCGATTATTACAGAACCTTATGAAGATTTGGCAACAGGGACTATGTTGGTGACAGTAGCTCAAGAGTTAAAGGATGGTTCTGGGGTAATTGGGTTAGACCTTAGTTTAGAAGCAATCCAAGACATAACAACTGGAATAAAAATTGGTGAGAATGGGTACACATTTATTTTATCTGCTCAGAAAAAGTACTTGGCAGACCCCACACAAGAAACTGGAACAGTACCTCAAGGGGAAACCTATAGCAAGTTAATCTACCAAAAAGAAAAAGGGCATCTTGCTGACGAGTTTCAAGGTAATAGGTATGAAACATCATTTGTCACGAATGAACTCACTGGCTGGAAAGTTGCTGGTGTAATGGAAGCAAATGAGATTGATGAAGCAACAAAAGGCATTTTATTTACAACATTTATTGTAGTAGCAATTTTTATTTTTATTGGACTCATTCTAGCAATAATTATTGTAAGAAGTATTACTAAACCATTGTCAATATTAGTGGACGTTACCGACAAGGTAAGTAACGGTGACCTTACTCAAACGATTCAAGTGAAAAACAATGATGAACTAGGGAAGCTAGGAAACAGTTTTAATAAGATGTTACTTTCATTGAGAGAACTAATTACTCATGTGGGTGAAAAGTCAGAGCTATTGGCTGCATCATCAGAGCAATTGTCTGCAAGCTCCGAACAAAACTCTCAGGCAACGGAACAGGTTGCAAATGCTATAACTGAAGTAGCAGCAGGTACGGACGAGCAGTTGGCGATGATGAAGGAAACAAACGAAGTTATCATAGAAATGTCAAAGGGCATTCAGCAAATCAAAGGAAATACACAGCATGTTTCCGAAACGGCAACTGAAGCAATGGGAGTCGTTTCTACTGGTGAAAAGTCGATCAAACAATCGATAGAACAAATGCAAATCATCAATGAATCGGTAGAAAATCTAGGAACGATCGTAGATACGTTAGGAAAGCGATCAGATGAAATCAATCAAATCGTGAATGTTATTTCGGAAATTGCGAGTCAAACGAATCTCTTAGCTTTAAATGCAGCAATTGAGGCAGCAAGAGCGGGAGAACACGGAAAAGGATTTGCAGTGGTGGCCGACGAGGTTAGAAAGCTAGCCGAGCAATCAGCAAAATCTACGGATACAATCCGGGAACTAATTGGTTCCATTCAAAACGATACGAAACTAGCAGTAGAGTCCATGAACAAGGGGACTGTCGAGACTGAAAAAGGAATACAAGTTGTAAATGGTGCAGGAGAATCCTTTAGACGAATTCAACAATTCGTTGATCATGTTACTTCTCAAATACAAGAAGTCTCTGCATCAATTGAACAAATGGCGGTAGGTGCTGGACAAGTGGTAGAAACTGTAGCGCAGGTTGATGAAATTTCAAGTAGAAACACTGCTCAAACACAGGACGTATCAGCAGCTACTGAAGAACAATTAGCATCGATGCAAGAAATCGCTTCTTCAGCAGCGTCATTATCTTATATGGCGGAAGAATTACAGGAGGCTGTTAAGAAGTTTAGACTCTGATTCTATTTACTTATACTAGTAAATGGAAAGAATAGAATAGTGGAAGGTGGAAGGTTGAGCCCTGTGGCTCAGCCTTTGTTTTTATTTAGAGACATTAGGGGATTTATGTGTAAAAATCACTAGCGTTGTTTTGTTAAGCTAGTGATTTTTTTCGTCGTTAGGTTAAAAGTTACAAGACGTTGACTAGTACTTTAGAACTATTTCATAGACAAATAATGACAATGCAGTTTTTTTAGTTCTTTCGACGTAAATTGTTTAAATCCCAAGAAATATAGGATTTAATGGAATTTCATAGCAAAGCAAATTTTTATAATCCCCTATTTTATTACAAAAAATCGCAAAAAGTGAATAATTTGTCGTTTTATTTAGAATTTTTTGTATTTATGAATTGATTGGACTATTGTAACATTTAAGTTGTTCCATTGGGACTAGATTTAGTAGGAAGATAGGGGGGAGAAGAAAGAATAAAGTATTATTTTTAAGCGAAGATCTCATTTGATATGGGAAAGAGAGAGGGGAATGGGCTTGTCGAAAAGAAATAAGTACTACAAAATTTTTACTAGTTTACTAATCTTTACGCTCGTATTTTCATTTTTTGCTCCAAACTTTGCATCCGCAGAAAAAACTTTATCTAAAAACATTAATGAAGACAAAAGAATATCAGTAATGAAGCAAGTAATAGAAGAACAGGAGGCTCTATTGTCTGGAGAGCCAACGATACATCCTTCCTTAGTAAACTTAGATGGCAACAAGGAAGTATCAGTTATCGTGCAACTTTCTGAAGCGCCAGTTGCACTTGAACAAGGAAAGAAAGCGGTAAAGGGTCAGTCCTTTTCTGCAGCACAAGCAGCAGATGTGAAGAAGAAAGTTGCTGCACAGCAGGCTTCATTTGAAAAAAAATTAAAAGAAGCGAAGATTGCAGGGAAAAAAGGATTCTCATATAACCAAGTATTTAATGGTATGTCTTTAACGTTACCTGCTAAAGACATTCAAAAGCTTGTTAACATTAAAGGTGTTGTACGAGTTGAACCAGATAGTGAGAGACATGCGTTAAAAGAAATTACGCCCGTTGATGGAACTGTTTCTGCAACAATGAATACAAGTACCTCTCATTTAGATATCCCAGCGATTTGGGATATGGGATATGAAGGTGAAAATGTTAAAGTAGCTGTTCTTGATACAGGAATCGATTATCACCACCCTGAGTTTGAAGGTATTTATAAAGGTGGACATAACTTTGTCTTACACGGAAGTGATTACGCTCGCGGTCGTGATGCGGATGATCCATATGAGACAACTCCTGAAGATTGGCCGGCTCATATGCCTGAATTCAATGCGAATGGTAGCTCTTTCTATACAGATCATGGAACACACGTTGCAGGTACAATCGCTGCAATTGGTGCAAATGAATACGGAATTAAAGGAATCGCGCCAAAAATTGACCTATATGCGTATCGTGTCTTAGGTGCATACGGTAGTGGGGCAACTTCTGGAATTATTGCCGCAATTGAAAAGTCAGTTGTAGAAAACATGGATATTATTAATCTATCATTAGGTGGAGGTAGTAATAGCCAAACTGCACCAGATTCAATAGCAATTAACAATGCCGTGCTAGCTGGAGTTACAGCAATAGTTGCAACAGGAAATAGTGGACCTAACCGTTCTACTATTGGTAATCCATCGTCTGCTGCTCTTGCTATTTCGGTAGGTAACTCTACTTTACCTGAAACAATTATTGAAGCTAAGATGGCAGTGGAAGCTGGCGACTTTAGTGATGAATATAACGTAGGCATGATGGGTTGGACATTTGCATCAGATCCTGAAAAAACATTATCAGGTACATATGATGTAGTAGCTGTACCAGGATATGGAGCTGCTACAGATTATAATAGTCTAGATGTAAATGGAAAGGTAGCTCTAGTGTCACGTGGAGAAATCCCGTTTGTTGAGAAAATTTATGCTGCTAAAGCTGCTGGTGCATTAGGTATCATTATACATAATAATGTTGCTGATGCTGGACCAGCTAATATCCTACTTGGAGATTCTTTTAAATTTATCCCAACATTTGATATTTCGACTTCTGACGGTGCAGCATTCAGAGAAGCTATTGCTGCAACAGAAGGAAAAGTAGGAAAAGTAACTTTCAGCAACTATGAAAAGAGTAAAACAGAGGGTGATGGAATTAACGATTCAAGTTCACGTGGGCCATCTACTCCAACCTTTGATATTAAGCCAGATGTTTCAGCACCTGGTACAAACATTATGTCATCTGTTCCTGCATACGGAAAAGACTATCCAGATGCAGATTATTCACAAAGCTATGATCGTTTTACTGGTACAAGTATGGCAACTCCGCACATTGCCGGAATAGCAGCATTAATGTTATCGAAAAATCCAGATTTGGAACCATCTGATATTAAAGTAGCGTTATCAAACACAGCAAAACAATTAGACACTAAACTATATGATGTATTTGCACAAGGTCCAGGACGTGTCCAACCATTACAGGCTATAAATGCAGAAGCATTGGCGTATGCGTTAGACAGTACAGAGTTTGAAAGTAAGGTTTACGATTACGAAAAAGGAACAGTTACATTTGGAAAAGTCGTGCCTGATCCTGAGAAAGAAACTGTCGTTACAAAACAAATTGAAGTAAGAGACCTAGTAGGAAAATCAAATGACTTTGACGTGAGTGTTGAGGTAACAAAAGCTGCTACTGGTGCACTAGCAAATGCAAAAGTAACAGTGGATAAGTCATCATTTACACTTAACGGCAAAGAAACGATTAATGTAACTTTAACAGTACCTGCAGGAGAGGATTCACCGGGTAACGAATTACTTGGATACATCCATATCGTTAGTGAAGGTACAAAGTTACTGTTACCATATGCGGCTGCATTTTCGGATGAAGGCCCTTCAGGGTTGGAATATTTCTTCCTTGATGACTATGGAATCTCACCAAACGGTGATGGAACTCTTGATGAAACAAGCTTAAATCTAGGGCTGTTAGGTGATGAGGACCTAATTACAGTTGAATTATGGGATGCAGTAAATCCTGATGGTGGAGCATTTGGTGATGGCTATCTTGGATATATGATTGCTACACCTCTGACTGCAGGATATTACACATTATCCGGAATTGATGGATCATACATTTCTTGGGAGACTGGTCAAGCTGCAGTAGCACCAGAAGGTGTGTATACAGTTGATATGCTTTCATGGGATGCAGCAACATTTACACCAGAAGCCTTCCTTGGTGATGATGGACCATTATTTATTAAAACGTCTGCACCAGATATTTCATTCGACACAGTCTTAGAAGAAATTGAAGGGTCAGAATATATCGTTAAGGGTTCAATTACCGATAAATTTATTGATTTTAAAGATACAGTTGAAGGTATGTTTGGTCTACCATATGACGTAAACGATCAATTAGAAGTTTCATATGTACTAACAAATAAGGATGGAAGCACGGTTGGTGGAGATTCAATTACCATCGAACAAGACGGTACATTTGAAATTGCGTTAACAGGCTTACAGGCTGGCGAAAATACATTGGCTCTTGCAGTTGAGGATAGCGTAGCAAACTCAGCAGAACAAGCAGTGAAATTGAATGTAAAAGAAGCTGAGCAACCAAAAGAAATTACTGTTTCATTAACACCATCCACAACTGAACAAACGGAAGGTCCAGTCACTGTAACAGTTGCTACTGACAGTGAAGAGGAACTCGTTGCAGTTAAGTGGTTAAAAGGTGAAAAAACAGCAGTTGATTTTGTAGAGGGTGGTATTGATATCAGCCTTGATCAAATGTCATTTGATGTAACTGAAAATGGAACATACACTGTGTATGCGAAGAATAGTGTAGGTGTGGAAGCAGTACAAACTATTTCAATTGAAAATATTGTTGTACCACCAGCACCAATTGCTATTGAACTAACACCATCTACAATAGAACCGACAGAAGGTCCTATCACTGTAACAGTTGCTACTGACAGTGTAGAAGAACTAGAAGCGGTAAAATGGTTAGAAGGTAGTAAGACAGTAGCTGATTTTGCAGAAGCAGGAAATGAAATTAGCCTTGAACAATTATCATTTGAGGTAGCTGCAAATGGTACGTACACTGTTTACGCTAAGAATGCAGCAGGTGTTGAAGCGGTACAAACGATTGTAGTTGATAACATTATTAAGCCAGTTAAACCAATTACAGTTGAATTAACACCTTCAACAACTGAGCCAACAGAAGGTCCAGTATCTATTACAGTTGCTACAGATAGTGAAAGTGAGCTAGTGGCAATGAAATGGCTACAAGGTGAGAAAACTGCTGAGGACTTTGTAACTGGTGGAGCAGATATCGACGCTGAGACAAAATCCTTCAATGTAGTTGAAAACGACACATATACTGTCTATGTGAAAAATCTGGATGGCGCTGAAGCGGTACAAACGATTACTGTTGAAAATATTACAGAACCGGTTGAGCCTGTTGTCGTTACTCTTACACCGTCAACAACTGAACCAACAAATGGTCCAGTTCTGATCTCAGTTGATGTGAACAGTGATGCGGTAGCAATGAAGTGGCTTGAAGGTGAACGTACAGTTGCAGACTTCCAGGAAGATGGAATGGAAATAGATCTCGAAGCTAAGTCGTTCTCTGTAGTTAAGAATGGCACGTACACGGTCTATGTGAAGAACAGCGATGGAACTGAAACTGTTCAAATTATCGAGGTAAGTAATATTGTCAAATCAGAGGACCCGAAGCCTGAAGATCCAAAACCAGAAAATCCAAAGCCGGAGAACCCAAAACCGGAAAATCCAAAACCTGAGAATCCAAAGCCAGAAAATCCGAAACCACAGGATCCAAAGCCGCAGAATCCAGGAAATTCGAATAACGATGGAAACAACAATGACAATGGTAATAAACTACCAACAACTGCAACACCAATCTATAATTACCTATTAATCGGGGCTACCCTATTATTAGCTGGACTTGGTGCATTGTTTATCCTGCGTAGAAGAAATAAAAACGTTTCACTATAAGGCATGACGAATCCTACCTTTACTAAAAGAAAATCCTAGTAAAGGTAGGGTTTTTTTTGTAATAGATATAGCTAAAACGAATATGATTCAACATATAACGTGTTGCTTAGGGTGGTTTTTATGAAGAGGAAACGAATATTTTTATATGGTGGGATTACATTAATTGTCCTCGTCCTTCTTGTATTCGGATTACAAGAAGCGAGAGTTGACCAACCTAAACAGGAAACGAATTCAATGAAAGTGGAGAGTGAGAGTGAGATGCAAGAAGGTCGCAAAAAAATAGCCAGACAAAAACTAGAACTTTTTGGAATGAACAAGTTAGAAACCTCTATTTCGAAGCAGGTAGAAAAAAATCTCATTACGATTGTATTTGACGTTCACAATAAGGGGGATAAGGATATTCACCTGCAATTTCCTTCCGCTCAGCAGTATGATTATGAAATTTATAATCAAAAAGGAGAATTAGTTCATCGCTATTCTGATGATAAAGTATTTGCACAAGTAATAAAGAATGTGTTACTTCCTGTAAATCAGTCTTTGTCATTTACAGCAACCTTACCAACATTAGAAAAAGGAGAGTATACCCTCTCGTTTTGGATAAATGCCAGAGGTCTAACGTCGTTAAAGGAAGAATTATTGTTTGAGGTAGAGTGAATTTGATAGGTAATTATTACGAAACCGGCCAAGATTTAAAAATATATACGTGAAATCAGGTTCCTAAACCTATCATTTTATAAATTAAAATAACTTGTCCGACATATACATACTATAAACAAGTGACATCCCCACCCAATTCATATAAAATGGGAAATATAAGAATAGGACAGGATGGTAAAAATATATGAAAACGGCAATTGTAACGGATAGTACAGCCTACATACCAGAGGAACTTCGTGAAAAACATAATATACATATGATACCCCTTAGTGTGGTTTTTGGTAGTGAAAGTTATCGTGAAGAAGTGGATATTACTGCAGAGGCTTTCTATGAGGAACTCCGAGCACGTAATGAATTACCGACCACTTCACAGCCACCAATCGGCGAATTTGTTGAGCTTTTTAAAAAGCTAGGGCAAGAAAATGATGCTATCATCAGTGTACACTTATCAAGCGGAATTAGCGGTACCTACCAGGGAGCTGTTACAGCGGGTGATATGGTTGAAGGTGTGAAGGTTTATGCGTTTGACTCTGAAATCAGTTGTATGGTACAAGGTTTTTATGCACTTGAAGCGGCAGAAATGGCAAGTGAAGGTAAGCCAGCGGAAGAGATTCTCGCAAGATTAGAGGAAATGAAACTGTCGATGAGAGCTTATTTTATGGTGGATGATCTTACAAATCTTCAGCGTGGAGGCCGTTTGAGCGGTGCTGCGGCTTTTGTGGGAAGCTTGCTTCAGGTGAAGCCGATTCTTCACTTTGAAGATAAAGTGATTGTTCCCTTTGAAAAAATCCGTACACGTAAAAAGGCGCTGAATCGAGTCTTTGATTTGTTCGATGAGGATGCAAGTAAAGCTGTACCAATGAGAGCAGTACTCATTCATGGTAACATCGAGGAAGAAGCAAAGGAACTTAAGGCTAAGCTTGAGAAAAAGTATCCGCACGTTGAATTTTTACTAAGCTATTTTGGACCAGTTATTGGCACACACCTTGGTGAGGGTGCAGTTGGCTTAGGGTGGTATAAGAAGTAATTTGATTGTGGCGCTGTGCTTTGGTGCGGCGCTTTTTGGCAAAAAAAAATTAGGAGTGAATTCCTAATTTCAATAACAAAATATTATTTTTGAGGATTCTCATCTTGATTATCTTCCACGGGAACTTTTCTATATTCATAACTGCTATACAAACTGAGTACAACAAAATAGAATAATAACAGAACAGTCCAAGTGGAAGAAGTAATTTGTATTCTTTCCTGAAATATAACGGCACTTGCTCCGAAGAGTAAAATTGAACCAATGCAAAGCAACAATCCGTGCTTAATAATCCACTTCATCATGTCATTCCCTACCTTTCCATACTATCATTGTCCCCAAATTTAGGTTTATTAAACAAAAAAGTGGAGGTCTTTTATGCGTTTTTTACTAGAAAAAAACATACTACTACCTGAGTTTTTACTGGATAAGAAGTTTTCTAAGCTTCAACGAATATCCGATTTTGGATCTATTATTCCTCAACTATTAAACCCCGCATTTGATTACTCCCATGAACTCCAACAAACACTCCTTGGCAAACAACTCCTACTAGAAGAACTCTCTTTTCCATTAGAAGAATTACATAGGCACTATGTAAATGGTTATTTGGAATATAGAAAATGTATAACGAAGACCGAGGGCGTCTATTCGTGTGTTAGATGTGGGAACATGGATCAAAAGCTTTTTTCGTCGTTTGATTGTGCGCGCTGTAAGCAGGAATGTACGTATTGCAGGAAATGTATCAACATGGGAAGAATGAGTGAATGTACTGTATTGGTAAGCTGGAGTGGGCCAAGTACTGTGGTAAATATACCAGAGAAACCACTTGTGTGGGAGGGGACTCTTTCGCCTGGGCAGCAAAGAGCGTCGACCGAGCTAATTAATGCCGTTCGTTCAGTTGACGAACTCTTAATTTGGGCTGTGTGTGGAGCGGGGAAAACAGAAATCCTTTTTGAAGGGATTGAAGTTGCACTTACGTCTGGGAAGAATGTTTGTATTGCGACTCCTCGGACTGATGTTGTAATTGAGCTTGCCCCTCGGATTAAGGCCGCATTTCCGCATGTTGATGTGATTGCCTTATATGGAGGAAGTGAGGACCGTAACAAGACAGCCCCCATCACACTTGCCACTACCCACCAGCTCCTCCGTTACTACAAAGCCTTTGACATGATTATCATTGATGAGGTCGATGCATTTCCCTACTCCGTTGAACCAATGCTCCAGTTTGCTGTTACCCAAGCCAAAAAGGATATCTCCTCAAGCATCTATCTCACCGCAACTCCCAATCAATCGTGGAAAAAGGAAATACAGGATGGGAAACGAAAAGCTGTGACCATTCCTGCGAGGTACCATCGTCATGCATTGCCTGTTCCAACCTTTATTTGGTGTGGGAATTGGCAGAAAGGCATGAAAAAGAAGAGACTTCCAGGGAATGTACTAGCTTGGATTAAGGAGCACTTGGAGAACGGAAAACAGGCATTTCTGTTTGTTCCTAGGATAACTTATCTTGAAAGCATCGTTGAAATCTTGCAGAGTCTCGATTCTCGAATTGAAGGGGTACATGCGGAGGATTCGGAGCGGAAGGATAAGGTCGCGAGGTTCCGAACAGGAGATATCCCAATCCTAGTAACAACTACAATTCTGGAAAGAGGCGTAACTGTTCCGAATATTGATGTTGCTGTCTTAGGCGCGGAGGATAAGATTTTTACCGAGAGTGCTCTGGTGCAAATTTCTGGTAGGGTTGGCCGTAGCGCCCAGTTTCCAACTGGTGACATCTTATTTTTTCATTACGGGAGAACGAGGGAAATGCTTAAGGCAAAAAGACATATCGAAAACATGAATAAAGAAGCCATACAAAATGGGTTCATTGATTGATTTCAGAGTTGCTTTTTATTATGATAAAGGTAGACAAATTAGGTGGTGAAGTTCTCTATGAAAAAGGTTGTTTATTCACTTGCACTTCTATTAATCATCAGTGGAGTTTCATTAACAGGTTACTCAATTTTTCAAATATGGGATTCCAATCAATCTCAAAAAGAAGCACTCGTACAAGCGGAAGAGCTAATTTCCACTCCATCTGAAGAAATTGTGGAGGAAATTGTGATTCCTACCTACGAAAAGGGTGAAGCAATGGGAGTCTTAGAAGTTCCAAAGCTAGGAGAAAAGATGCCTATTATCGAAGGAACAGATGAAGAGGAGCTCGCAAAGGGTGTTGGGCATTATTTAGGTACGGCATTGCCGAGCCAGAATGATCAAATTGTTTTATCTGGCCACAGAGACACCTTGTTCAAACGCTTTGATGAGCTGGAAATTGGTGACGAATTTGTTGTGAAACTAGAGTATGGCGAGTTTACCTATGAAATTGTAGACACGAAAATCGTGGATGCTGACGACCGGACAATCATTAAATCGACTGCACCAGAAGAAGAGCTTGTCGTAACAACTTGTTACCCATTCGGATACCTTGGGGACGCACCACATCGTTTTATCTTTTATGGGAAAAAGGTAGAAAATTAACACCTGGTATTGGTGTTAATTTTTTTATTAGTAAAAAGTTTACAAAAATTTACACTATATGTCATAATAGATTTTAAAAGAGTACTGGAGAGTTGGTCATGAAGGTTTTTAATGCAATGGAGCCGTTAGTAGCTGAAGCGTTACTTAAGAATTGGTCTGATATTAATATGCCTTGTAAATGTGCGCAGTGTAAAAACGATGTATTCGCCATAACGTTAAATTCAATGAATCCTCGTTATGTATCCAAGGACAATGGCATGGCATATGTGAAAGCGCAATACTTCGATAAACAAATGATGGCCAACATCTATGTGAAAATTGGGGAAGCTGTAAAGAAGGTTGCAGAAAATCCTCAATGTGAAAATTTCATAAGGAGATGAGATATGTCTATATGTTTGGTGTGTCACAATTATTTTGAAGAAGTGGACTCTTGGTCAACACTATTTTCAATGGTTGAACCAGATCCACTTTGCTCGACCTGTAGTGAAAAGTTTGTAAAAATTAATGGTGAGCTTTGTGAAATTTGTGGACGTCCATTTTCGGAGTTGGCCGATGAGTATCGCAAGGGAAACCTCTGTTATGACTGCATACGATGGGAAAAAGACCCGAGATGGCGTGGAGTGCTCACAAAGAATCGATCCATTTACCTCTACAATGATTTTGCAAAAGATGTTATCTCCCTCTACAAATTCCGCGGTGATTTTGTTATTTCTTCAATTTTTAAAACTCACCTGAAAAAAGCTTTCAAAATGTATTTTACTTCCATATTTATGATTATTCCAATTCCATTAAGTGAAGAGCGTTTGTATGAACGTGGGTTTAACCAGGCAAGTGCACTCGCGGGGTTATTAGGTTTACCTGTAAATGAGGTATTAGCAAGAATCCACCTTGAGAAGCAATCCAAGAAAAGTCGGGACGAACGGATCTCGAGTGAAAATGTGTTTCGTGTCGTAGAGTCTGTTCAGGATAAAGATATTTTATTAGTGGATGATATTTATACAACTGGTTCTACTCTACGGCAAGCGGGTGAAGTATTGCTTAAGGCTGGAGCTAAATCAGTATCCAGTTTAACGTTGATGAGGGGATAGTTATTTCCAAAAAACTGTCACTATAAAATTCCGATAAAACACCGATATAATAGATAGAAAAAGGTGTTTTAAGGAGAGTTAGCAATGGGAGAATTAATGAATTGTCCAAACTGTGGCAGTCTATTTGTGAAAACGAATATCCGTGATGTATGTGAAACCTGCTATAAGGAAGAGGACAAAGCATTTCAAACGGTTTATACATTTATACGTAAAAAGGAAAATCGCACCGCGACCATCATCGAGACATCAGAGGGGACAGGCGTTGACGAGGAAGTTATCATTAAATTCATTAAGACAGGACGTTTGAAGCTTGCGCAGTTTCCTAACCTTGGATATCCTTGTCAAAAGTGTAGCACCCTAATTCGTGAAGGAACCTTATGTGGCGACTGTACAAAAGAACTTCGCAGTGAATTATCGATCTTTGAAAAAGAGGAAGAGCGTAAAAGAGAATTGAGAGAACGTAAAAAAGGGACGTATTTTGCATAGAAAAAAAGACTAAACTTTTACGTGTTGCGGCCGATAATAAAGATAAAGGCGTAAAGCTCGGATAGAAAGCGAGGATTTACAATGAAAATTAATCCATTCGGACCGGTAGGAATTAACCCGTATAAAAATCAAATGAACAAAGTAGCAGCAACAGAAAAACAAACCAAAGCAGACAAGGTTGAGATTTCTTCAGCTGCAAAACAATTACAGGAAACATCGCCAATTACGATTGAGCGTCAACAAAAGGTAGAAGCGTTAAAACAACAAGTCCAAAACGGTACCTATAAGGTGAACACCGAGGACGTTGCAAAAAGCGTGTATGATTTTTATTTTAAAAAATAATGAGAACGGAGGGTCATTATGTCATCTGAAAGCTTAGTTACGTTACTCAAAAAAATACTTACTTTACATCAAAAATTATATAAGCTTTCTGAGCGAAAAACAGACATTCTGAAAAAAGGCGACATTGATGCCCTCAGTGAACAAATGAAAGAAGAACAAAAATATATACTAGCAATTAGGCAATTGGAAAATGAGCGAATTTCAGTCGTCGATAAAATTCTCGGACCACGTGTAGGAGAGAAGACGTTATCAAAATGTATCGAAATGACGAATGAACCAGTTCGTACGGAGCTAGAAGGATTGCATAAAGAATTGGTTAGAGTTGTCCACGAACTAAAAGTAATAAATGAATTAAGTCAGGAGCTCACACATCTGTCACTACAATATGTAAATATGTCGTTGGATATGCTTCTTCCACAGGAACAATCAGTAAACTACGCAAACCCTGCAGGAACAAAAGAGAAAAAGCAAAGTCGCCCGATGTTTGATTCGAAGGCGTAACGGAGGATGGAAAAATGGTATCAACCTTTCATGGATTAGAAACAGCACGTCGAGGTATGCTTACCCAGCAAAGTGCACTATATACAACTGGACATAATATTGCGAATGCAAATACTCCTGGATATTCACGACAACGTGTTAATTTTACCCAGTCAAATCCATTTCCATCTCCTGGCTTAAATGCTGAAAGAATGCCTGGACAACTTGGTACAGGTGTAGAGGCAGGTACGATTCAACGTGTGCGTGAAAGCTTTTTGGATGTTCAATTTCGCGGAGAACAAACGAAAACAAGTTATTGGGACACACGAGCGACTGCATTAGGTAAGATGGAAGAAATCATGAACGAGCCGTCTGAAACAGGTTTAGCAAATACAATGAACCAATTTTGGCAATCACTACAGGATTTAGCTGCAAACCCAGAAGACCAAGGGGCACGTTCGGTAGTGCGTCAACGTGGTGAGATGGTAGCAAATACGTTCAATTACCTATCAAACTCGTTAACTGCAATCAAAGATGATTTTGGTAAACAAATCAGTGTAACTGTTAAAACAGTAAACTCACTTTCTGACCAAATCAGTAAAATTAACAAACAAATTTCTGAGATTGAACCAGTAGGATATCTTCCAAACGATTTATATGACGAACGTGATCGCTTAATCGATGAACTGTCAAAATTTGTAGAGATTAAAGTTCATCCTCCAAGAAATAGTGGTGGGGATTCACTCCCAGTTGCTGAGGGGATATTGGATATCTCGATTGTTGGTCCAAATGGAGCCGAGTCAAAATTGATTGAAGGAAGTACATTTAAAAAGATTTCAGTAGATCCTGCCAATGACTCTGATAATGATGGGGTTAAGGACCAGCCAACAGGTGCTGTTACTGGGCTTCAACTAGATGGACAGGCTATTTCCTTTATCCCGAGCGGGGAGATGAAGGGATTAATCGAGTCTTATGGGTATATGGAGAATGGTGAGGAAAAAGGAATCTATTCAAAAATGCTAGATGATTTGGATAAAATGGCGTATTCATTCGCCACTCAGTTTAACAATGTGCATAAAGAAGGGTATACATTGAAAACATCAACTGAGGCTAGTGTTGCAGGTGGAGATTTCTTCAAACCATTTACCAATGGTTATAAAAATGCAGCTGCTACAATGGGTGTTTCTTCTAACATTAAAAATCTAAGTCATATTGCCGTTTCAACGATTCAAGGTGAATCTGGAAATGGCTACAATGCTACGAATCTAGCAAATGTGAAAAATGCTGATTTTGGTACATTGGCTGGCGGCTTTCCGATTGAAGCGGGTAGTATCCAATCCTTCTATGAATCTCTCATCGGTTCAATGGGGGTAGATTCACAGGAAGCGATTCGTATGTCTGATAATGCTGTGGTATTGAAGGATGCAGTAGACAATCGCCGTCAATCCGTCAGTGCAGTTTCTTTAGATGAAGAAATGACAAATATGATTAAATTCCAGCACGCTTATAATGGTTCAGCAAGAATGATAACAGTACTTGATGAAATGCTTGATAAAGTCATTAACGGACTCGGTACTGGTGGAAGGTAGGTGTAAAAAATGCGCGTAACACAATCCATGCTCTCAAATAACATGTTACGAAATTTAAGTAGTAGCTACGAACGATTAGGGAAATATCAGGATCAATTAAATACACAAAAGAAGATTACAAAGCCATCTGATGATCCAGTTATTGCGATCAAGGGAATGCGCTATCGGACAGACTTGAATGAAATTGAGCAGTACCAGCGTAACCTATCAGAAGCATACACATGGATGGAGTCGTCAGATGATGCGATGGATAAAATGACTCAAGCACTTCAACGTGTGAGGGAATTGACTGTTCAAGCGAGTACTGGGACAAATGGAGCAGATGAAAAGAAAAGTATCGCAATAGAAGTTGAACAATTAAAAGAGCATATTGCTACTATCGCGAATACAAAGGTCGGGAATAAGTATTTATTTAATGGGACCAATACTACGGATAAACCAGTAGACCTAGATGCAAATCAGATACCAACCGTTAGCAATGATGTTTTGCTTGAGGTTTCAAAAGGCGTTTATATGAATGTCAATGTGAAATCTACTGACCTGCTAAAGGGCAGTAATGCTAATGACCTTTTCACAGAACTTACTAATCTAGTGAATGATCTTAATTCTGATGGTGATATTGGTAATTACCTCGATACATTAGATTCTCATATTTCGAATGTAGTGGGAGTGCGTGCAGACTTAGGCGCAAGATATAATCGGATAGAATTAATTGATGATAGACTTAGCTCGCAGGAAGTAATTGCGACGAAAATTATTTCTGAAAATGAAGACGCTGAGATGGAAAAGGTCATCATTGGCCTAACAACAGCCGAAGCTGTACACCGTGCAGCACTTGGGGTTGGATCTAAAATAATTCAACCAACACTTATGGACTTTTTACGTTAAGCTATCTTAAATTAAGATAGCTTTTTTGATAGAGGTGAAGACATGAAGTTAGCTCAAATTCGTTTAGAATCCCAATATGCTAAGATTGGGATCCAAACAACGAAGCCAATTCAGGAAATACAACAACCTCAGGCAGAACTCACAATTGAACAGCCAAAGGCAGAGATGGCAATTGAAACTACGCCAGGAAAATTAACAATTGATCAGACTGAGGCATGGGCAGATATGGATTTAAAACATGTTTCACGCCGTATTGCCGAAGCTGCGGATAAAGGCTATCAAGATTCACTCGAAGGAATTGCCAGGCGAGCCCAAGAAGGTAGCGAGTTAATGAGAATTGAGAATGGTGGGAGTCCTATTACGCAAATTGCAAAGAGAAACAGTGAAGGACCGGAGCCGCAATTTAATATTGGATGGATACCGTCCCATTTTAGTGTTAAGACTAATTATGTCCCTGCAAAGGTTGATATTCAGGTGAAGACAAACAAACCTGTTATAAATTCCAGTGTAAATAAACCAATCCATGATTATACACCAGGGAAAGTCGATGTTGGTCTTGAACAAAGACAGTCTTTGAAAATTGATTTTACTAATCTAAAGTATATCGGTGTAAACTACGAGCAAGAGATATAAGAATAAGGTTGTGATGATATGAAAATAGATACGAAATACCATGGTGATGTACATATAGAGGAAACAGAAATTATTACATTTACGAATGGAATACCTGGCTTTCTAGAAGAAAGGAAATTTGTATTTCTTCCTTTTGAAGAGGATACTTTTATATCTGTGATGCAGTCAGTAGGCAATCCAGGGTTAGCATTTGTAGTAACAAACCCGTTTTTCTTCTTTAAAGAGTATGAATTTACTCTCGATGACCAAACTGTTGAACAGCTCGAGCTCGAATCTGAAGAGGATGTAACTGTCTATGTAATTCTAACCGTTCAGGATCCGTTTGAAAAAACAACAGCAAATCTACAAGCTCCAATAGTATTAAATAACAAAAAACAACTTGGAAAACAGGCTATCTTAACGAATACAAATTACCAAACAAAACATGTAATCTTTGAAAAAGTAACTGCGAAATAGGAGGTGGGAGAATGCTTGTTTTAACCAGAAAGCTCAATGAGTCCATTAAAATTGGAGATGACATTGAGGTTACCATTTTATCCTTAAGTGGAGAGCAAATTAAGATTGGGATTGATGCACCTCGACATATTGAAATCCATCGAAAAGAAGTTTTTCTAGATATCCAAAATGAAAATAACCAAGCCTCCCAAACCTCGATCGACTTGCTGAAGCAATTGAATATCAATTATAAAAATACCCGTTAATTAAAGATATCGGGTATTTTTCTTTTCCTAAAAATTTTGTAGAAATTAATCTAAAAACTATTAAACATTTAAAAAACATGTCGATAATAAGTATGTAAAGCAGATGAGTATAAAAGACGGCCGACTTTCGTACTATTTGCAAAAATATTAAATTCCACAAGGACGTGGGATAACAAACATTCAAGGAGGAAATAGAAAATGAGAATTAATCACAATATTGCGGCGTTAAATACACACCGTCAATTAACTAGTGCTTCAAATGCACAATCAAATTCAATGGAAAAGTTAGCGTCAGGACTTCGTATTAATAAAGCAGGGGATGACGCTGCTGGACTAGCTATTTCTGAAAAAATGCGTGGGCAAATTCGTGGTTTGGATCAAGCATCTCGTAACGCTCAGGATGGTATCTCTTTAATACAAACTGCTGAAGGTGCATTAAACGAAACACATGATATCTTACAACGTATGCGTGAGTTAGCGGTACAATCGTCCAATGATACTTCAACATCAACTGATCGTACTGAAATACAAAAAGAAGTAGACCAACTTGCTGAAGAGCTTACAAGAATTTCAAACACAACGGAGTTTAATACAAAGAATCTGTTAGGTGGTGGACATAACTCAACATTCCAAATCGGGGCAAACTCTGGTCAAAATATGTCCATATCAATTAAAGCTATGGATGCATTTTCTTTAGGGGTGGCTTCAAATGCGACAACTGCTGATGTTAGTTCAGCAACTGGAATTAATGGTGCAGAAGTAGTTGGAACTCCTGGTACACTTCTAGCTGATGGAGCATCAATTACTATTAGTGCTCAACAAAAAGCGGACGTTCAATCCTCTTTTTCTATAGATGGAGTTAAAATTTCTTCGGTTGATGGTGGTGCTTATCAAGACGACTTATGGAATGGTAAGGATATCGAGATTGTGCAGGCTACTGGAGCTAGCGCATCCTCAACAGCTAATATTAATTCCTCTACCGGAAAACTTACTATTACAGTTGGTACAGGAACTGATAGTGGATCATTAGCTACAGACGCAACTACTTTAGCTTCTCAAATTAACACGGCTTTAACGGCAGCTTCGTTAAGTACTGGATTTACTGCTGCCTCTGATACTTCAACAACTTTTACAGGTGGAGTTGCTACAACAGGTACGTTTGCTAGTGGTGCTGATAATAGCAATATAATAACTGTAACAGCTTCAAGTGGAACGGATTCTGCAACAACAGATGTTTCAAAAACTGCAACTTCTGTTTCCTTTACAGATTCTAAATTTAGTGGTTTAACATTTGACAAAAGTGCGTCTGTTAATACAACGTTAGCAGGGACAATCAGTATTGATAGTAGTGCATCTAATGCAGCAGTTACTAATAATGGAAAGGTAGTAACTGAAGCAGTTGCGGCTAAAGGGATTTCTGTGAGTTCACAGTCTGATGCTGATGCAGCAATTACTACAATTAATAATGCAATTGAAACTGTGTCATCTGAACGTTCTAAGCTCGGTGCTTTCCAAAATCGATTAGAACACACAATTAACAACTTAGGTACATCTGCAGAAAATTTAACTGCAGCTGAATCTCGAATCCGTGATGTAGATATGGCTAAAGAGATGATGAATCAGACAAAAAATTCTATTCTTTCTCAGGCTGCGCAGGCAATGCTCGCACAAGCAAATCAACAACCACAAGGGGTTTTACAGTTGCTTAGATAATTAAAGGCGTAAGTTAATTGGTAATAATTCCTTCTAGTAACATAAATTATGTTACTAGAAGGATTTTTTATTTAATATATCAATCAAACCTTAATAGTAATTTTCTTTATCTTTAGGGAGTGCAAACAATGTATACATCAAAAGAGCTACTTAATAACTATAAATTAGCTTTAACTTATAAAAACAGTAATGTACAAAAGGCTATTGAGATACTTGAGAATATAATAAAGTATAATAAAAATTATAATGAAATCCATATCATTTACAATGAATTAGGTACTATCTTTGCTTTGCTAAATAAAATTAAAGATGCGAAATTAAATTTTATTAAGGCTATTGAGATTAGGCCGAATTATGCCGATGGGTATAATAATTTAGGTACATTATGTTCGATGGAGAAAGATATAGATAGTGCAATAAATTATTATATTCAGGCTTTAGAATTTAATCCTAAACACAAAGATGCGACAGAAAATATAATAAAAATGTATCTACTTAAACAAAAGTATGGAGACATCTTTCAATTTTGTAACCAACTCTTAAAGAAAGAACCTAAAAGTATATTGGCGTTATATGGGAATGCATTGGCTTATTATCACCTAGGTGAATATTATGAAGCAGAAAAGTATTTTAATGAGGTTTTAAAGATTGATCCTAAGAATATAAACTCATGTATGTTTATCGGTGATATTTATAATAAAAGGGGTGAATTTTCCAAAGCTGCGTATTTATTTAAAAAGGCAATTGAAATTTCTCCGAAAGACTACCGCCCATATAATGACTTGGGGAATTTGTATAAAAGTATAGGTAGCTTTGATATTGCAGCGGAGTATTATAAGACAGGTATAAATTTAGCTAACGATAATGACGTTAAAGCTTTCATTTATAGTAATTATTTGCTTATGTTAAACTATACAAATCTTAAAGAAGAAATTCTTAAAGAAGAACACTTCAAATTTAATGATATTTATGGTGTCAAAGAAAATATATCTTCAGGGCAAAGTGAAAGTATAACTAATATAAATAGAAGATTAAAGGTAGGTTATATCTCTGCAGACTTTAGAGAGCATTCGGTAGCCTACTTTATCTATGGTCCATTTGCATTGCATAATAAGGAGCAATTTGAATTGTTTTGTTATTCAGATGTAAAAAAACCTGATTATATCACTGAAAGGTTTCAGAGTTACTCATCAACTTTTGTAGATATAAGTGGAAAAACGAATGATGAGGTTACAGAAATAATTAAAAGAGATGATATAGATATACTTGTTGATCTTTCTGGCCATACAGGGAATAATAGGCTTCCTGTTTTTGCAAAAAAACCTGCAAAAATTCAAGTGTCTTGGATTGGTTACCCCAATACAACAGGGCTTAAAACAATGGATTACAGATTAGTAGATGAATACACCGATCCATTTGAGAATGAAAATTACTCAGAAAAACTTATTAGAATGCCAAAGTCTTTCTTGTGTTATGTGCCATTAGAATCTTCACCAACGAATTTATTAAATCATAATAGAGATATTATCAGGTTTGCATCTTTTAATAATTATTCAAAAGTGACGGACGAGATTATCTTAAACTGGATTAAAATTCTGGAAAGAGTACCTGATTCTAAATTATTATTAAAGGATAAGATTTTTGGGGATCAGAAAATTGTAAAGGGGGTACTGGTAAGATTTGAAAAGTTAGGAATGGACTTAAGACGTTTAGAAATAATCCCCTGGACTAATTCTTCAACAAGCCATTTAGATATATATAATGAAGTAGATATCGGATTAGATACCTATCCTTATAATGGAACAACAACAACCTGTGAAGCAATGTTTATGGGGGTTCCGGTGATAACTCTTGCTGGTGAAAAACACTCATCTAGAGTAGGGTTAAGTTTATTATCAAATGTAGGTTTAGATAATCTAATTTCTTATTCATCGGAAGATTATATAGAAACGAGTGTAAACCTTGCATTGAATTCAGAAAAATTAAAAAGTATAAAAAGGTCACTTAGATCTCAAATGCAGAAATCCCCATTAATGAATGCTTCAAATTTTGTACCAAAGTTGGAACAAATATATAAATTTATTTATTACAAATATTGTTTGACGCAACATAATGTACAATTAAAAGAAGAATCACTTTATTTATATATTTTACGACTAAATAATTTATTAATAAATAACCTTAATGATATTGTAGAAGACCTTAGCAAAAATCTAGAAAAGGATTTTACTGGTCTAAAATACCAATTATCTATTATTGTTGAGGGAATAATATTATTACAAGAAAAAGTGGAAGGGAATTTTGATGTTAATGAAAATATTAAGTTGTTATTTGAAAACATATTTAAATCCCTTCAATTATTAATTAAGTTGTATAGCATGAACAATTTTGAAATAGTGTTAAGAACTATACAAACGGTTCTACAGCCAGCAATTATGAATTTACGTGAAGAAGTTATATACCATGGTAGATATAATATTTGTAATAAGTGAGGAAACTTTCATTTCTTGAATTTAACTCTAGGGGAGTGACTAGAAAGCTGTCTTTAGGACTACCATGAGCCAACTAAGGTAATAAAAATTTTTGATATGCACAAAACCACGACAAAATGTAGATTAGCATATAGTCTTGTATCGTATAAAGTTGTGGTGAAATAAACAACCCCACAGCCATAGGGAATAATCCAATCTTTTCTTCTAAAGTAATTTTCTTAGACTCTAGACTCCCGATCTGGAGTCTTTGTTATGTGTACCAACACTAGTAAAAGTTAGGGATTTAATTTGTTGAGGATTACGTTTATTGTAAAACAAACAACAATTATGGAATTTTACAACTTGTACCTATTTCAAACAATACAGTGTACATTAATGCTCAGGAAAAGAGTGTTACGCTTCATATTAGTATACTTTAGTTACAATTTGAAATGGATTTATATCTAAAGCACTATGTTAAATCAAAAAAAGGTTGTGAAAGTTTCTTGTTTTATTTTTCTATTCAAAATATGTTAGTAAAATGTCAATTATTGAATTAATAAGACTTCTACAGCCTCCTATTTAAGAAACTATTGACTTTCTTTAAAACTCTTTTTAACTACTTAATAGTAAATAAATAGTTCACCTTCAGATTAATATTCTATTAATTCGTAAGATGATTATAAAAAACGATAAACAATTATTATTTATATCCGATATAACTTATAAAGGTTTTTCGTTTAGGAGGAAACTATATGTCTATCGATAAAATCTCTTCTAGCACAACGATGAACTACAGCACAGACTACTTTCAACAAATAAAATCATATGAAATTGAAAATAAGGGTGAAAGTGTCACAATCCCTCTACAGAATGTAAGGCAGAATGAAAAACAAGACTCAAAAGAGAATGTCAAACAGGTTATTGACAGCCTAAATAAATTTCTAGAACCTAATGCTACCTCTCTGAAATTTGAACTGCATGAGGAACTGAATGAATATTACGTAACAGTCGTTAACAATGAGACGCATGAAGTTGTACGAGAAATTCCTTCTAAGAAAATACTAGATATATATGCAGCAATGACAGAATTTCTGGGATTCGTAGTAGATAAAAAGATTTAAGGTGGTGAGCACCAATGAATATGAGAATTGGTGGATTGGCAAGTGGGATGGATATCGATACAATCGTCAATGATTTAATGAAGGCGGAGCGTATTCCATTAAACAAGCTCAATCAACAAAAGCAGGTTTATGAATGGCAACGTGATCAATATCGTGAAATGAATAAATTATTAGCTGAGTTAGATACTATGGCGTTTGATATGACTTTACAAAAGACTTATCAAACGAAGACAGCTACTAGTTCTAACCCTGGTGCTGTTACAGCTACTGCAAATACCTCAGCATTAAATGGAAATTATAAAATCGAAGTTAAACAGGTTGCCACGGCAGCTGCTCGTGCCAGTCAGTCTAAAATTTCAGGATCAACTAAAATTGATCCTAATAAAACGTTAGGTGAACAGAAAGATGCTTTTTCAGCAGGAATTGTTTACGAGAGATTCACAATCGAAACGTTTAATGAAGATGGATCAAAAAATACAATCAGCTATACACCAACTGAAAATGATTCCTTAAACGATATCCTAAAAAAGATCACAGAATCGAATCTAGGTGTTCGTGCCTTTTACGACAGTGCGTCTGACAAAGTAGTTATGGAGCGAACTATCACAGGCGATTTTAACAAGGATGAAAATTATTTTTTAGGTGCAGAAATAGGCTTTAGTAGTGATACAGCTAGTTTTTTAACAAATACACTACAGATGAAACTAGGAACAGCTACTAATAATCCAGACAAACCATGGGCTTCTAACGAAGTAGGTGGAACCAATGCGAAATTCACCTATAACGGAGTGTTAGAGGTTGAAACATCTAAAAATGAATACACAATTAACGATTTAACATTAAAATTCAATGCTAAAACAGATGGGCCAGTATCTATTTCAGTCTCCCAAAACACCGAAGACGCCTTTGATAAAGTCGTAAAATTCGTAGAAAAATACAATGAAATGATTGAAAAGATAAATGGCAAGTTGTCAGAAACTCGTTATCGTGATTATCATCCGTTATCAGATGAAGAGCGGGATTCAATGTCGGACAAGCAGGCAGAAAAATGGGATGAGATGGCCCAAAGCGGTTTGCTTCGAAATGATTCAATTTTATCAAGTGGGCTTAACCAAATGCGGATGGATTTTTATTCACCAATTTCAGGTGCAAAAGAAGGCTTTGGTCAACTAGCTCAAATTGGTATTAAAACTTCCTCCAATTATCTAGATAGAGGAAAATTACTGATAGATGATCCAGATAAATTGCGTATAAAGCTTCAAGAAGATCCTAATGCCGTTCATCAGTTATTTGCAGCTGACGGGACTTCATATGAAGACAAAGGGATTGCTAGAAGACTAAGAGACTCTATTAAAGGAACCATTACAAATATTGAAACAAAGGCTGGTAAAACTACTTGGACTAATCAACAGTTCACAATTGGTAGAAATCTAACTAGCATTGATAGCCAAATAGACCGTTTCGAAGACCGACTCACACAAATCGAAGACCGCTACTGGAGACAGTTCGGGGCAATGGAATCAGCAATATTAAGAGCCAACCAACAATCCGCATACCTCATGCAGCAATTCATGGGTGGCTAATAATAAGGAGTGTAACGTAAATGGCAATTGGAAATCCGTATCAAGCATACCAAACAAATTCAGTGACAACGGCAACACCTGGTGAGCTTACGTTGATACTGTATAATGGATGCTTGAAATTTATTAAACTCGCACGAAAAGGAATTGAAGAAAAAAATATCGAAGCAAAAAATACAAACCTCCAAAAGGCACAAAACATCATCCGTGAGTTTATGGTGACGTTAGATATGAATGTGGAAGTGTCCAAAAACATGATGGCGATGTATGACTACATCAACCGCCGTCTGATGGAAGTTAACTTGAAGAATGATCTGGAAATACTTGCAGAGGTTGAAGGTCTTGTAACAGAATTTCGTGACACATGGAAAGACGTTGTTCAACTAAACCGCCAGCGCCAGCATGGTCAAGGTGGACAAATCTAGTGAATCCGGTTATTACACTTTACCGAATCACGAAGGAATTACACAGCCTAGTAATAGAGATCATTCAGCAAGAACAGCGTGATGAAGCAATCGAAAAGATCACTAGCCTCATCGATGAACGGGAACAATTGATCTCAGAAGTCAACCCTCCTTACACTGAGGAGGAACGGAAACTTGGCACTGAAATCGTTAAAATGAATCAATTTATCGATGGAAAACTAGAGTTACTTAAAAATGAGATCCAGCTTGACATCACAAACCAAAAGAAGCGAAAGCAATCAACAACCAAATACATCAATCCCTACAATGCAGGACCAGCTGACGGGATGTTTTTTGACAAGAAGAAATAGTGGACGTAGTCCTAACAATAGAAGCAGCGAGTGAAATAATTTTCCTCGCTGCTTTCCTTTTATATCAACATGCTGTATATCTATAGCTGCAAACTATTAAACACCTGCACAGCAGCCTCAGCCACTTGTACATCATGAGGAACCGTACTACCGCTTACTCCCACAGCTCCTACCACTCTTCCATCAATGACTAGAGGGATTCCACCACCGAATACGACTAGACGTCCACTGTTTGTTGTATTTAACCCATACAGTTCAGCAGCAGGGACCGTCGCATCGGCTAAGTTTGCAGACGGCATTTTTAATGCAACCGATGTCCACGCTTTATTTTGGGCAATGTCAATGCTGGCTAACCAAGCATCATCCATTCGGTGCGTCGCAATCAGATTTCCACCCTCATCCACGACAGAAATCACCATGGAAACACCGATTTTTTTTGCTTCTTCTTCCGCACCTGCAATTACCTTTTTCGCTAACTCTAACGTAATTTTACTCAAACGAAACGCCTCCTTATTTTTAGTTATTTATTGATAAATCCATGTGGATCAATGACAAATTTCTTGGAAGCTCCTTGATCAAATTCAGCATAAGCAGCTGGTGCTTGATCTAAGGAAATCAATGTTGCATTTACAGCTTTCGCAATTTGAGCTTTTCCACTAAGTATTGCCATCATTAGGTCCCGGTGGTATTGCATAACCGGTGTCTGTCCTGTCACGAAAGTATGTGCTTTGGCCCAACCAAGACCCAAACGAACCTTCAATGTACCGATTTTCGCATCTTCGTCGACTGCACCTGGATCACCTGTCACATATAAGCCTGGAATACCAAGTCGTCCACCAGCACGAGTAACCTCCATAATCGAGTTCAATACTGTAGCTGGTGCTTCACCGGCCCCTGCACCGTGTCCATGGGCTTCAAAGCCGACACAGTCAATGGCACAATCGACTTCTGGAACTCCTAAAATTTGTTCAATTTGCTCTCCGAGATCAGGATGTTCTCTAAGGTTTACGGTTTCACAGCCAAAGCTCCTTGCTTGTGCAAGTCGCTCACTGTTCAAATCACCGACGATGACAACAGAGGCACCGAGAAGTTGAGCAGAATGGGCAGCAGCCAAACCAACAGGTCCTGCTCCAGCAACATATACAGTCGAACCAGGCTTCACGCCAGCACTCACCGCACCATGATAACCTGTCGGGAAAATATCGGAAAGCATCGTTAAATCAAGGATCTTTTCTAACGCTTGGTCTTTATCTGGGAATTTCAGCAGCTGGAAGTCTGCATAGGGAACCATTACATACTCGGATTGTCCGCCAACCCATCCGCCCATGTCGACATACCCGTAAGCGGAGCCAGGGCGATCTGGATTTACATTTTCACAAATATGTGTGTTGCGTTCCTTACAACTACGGCAACGTCCACAAGCAATATTAAAAGGGACGGATACTAGATCACCTTTTTTTATAAATTCGACATCGCGTCCTACTTCAATTACCTCACCTGTAATCTCATGTCCAAGAACAAGCCCACTTGGAGCAGTTGTCCGACCGCGCACCATATGCTGATCACTTCCGCAAATATTGGTCGTGATAACTTTTAGAATAACCCCATGATGACACTTACGACCGACATTTAATGGATTTACTCCCGGCCCATCTCTAAGGATCAAATCTGGGTAACTAATATCTTCAATCGCAACGCGTCCTGGACCTTTGTACACTACAGCTTTGTTTCCTGCCATTCTTCCTTCCTCCATTCATTTACCTCAAAGAGTTCTAAATTTGATAGAGTTTTAAAGCGGTTATTCAGGGAATTGAAATATTCTCTATCTTACCTTTATTCTAAAAAGTAAACCTTTTCTTTGGAAGAACGCACTTTTTTGTGAGATGATTACCTAAAGGATACTATTGACCAAAGGAGGGCTAGTCATTTGGTGGATGATTTAAGGAGGGAAGTAAGAAAGAAGCTTGAGAATGGTGAATTTAATTGTGAAAAGGAACTAACCTTATCCATATTAAGTGGAAAATGGAAAATTACGATCATTTATTATCTGGGAACTGAAGGGACATTACGTTTTAGTGAGATTAAAAAGCTGTTTCCAAAAATAACACATAAGGTGTTAACGACCCAGGTTAGAGAGTTAGAGGAAGATGGTATTGTTCATCGGAGAGTATTCCCGGAAGTTCCGCCAAGAGTGGAATATTCATTAACAGAATTAGGTCAAAGCATCATGCCGATTGTGTTAATGATGTACGATTGGGGAAAACAAAATATAAAATCATTTACTACATAAGGTAAGCACTCTTGATTTGTACCTGTTGTGACGTCATGGGGTGTAAACGTTTGTTAATAATCTGAGCCATCCTCTGAATGAGATGGCTTTTTTACTACTAAAAAACGAATTGACTATAATATATCCAACCTACATTAATTCTCCCAAAAGGCAATATTCCAACCCCCAATTGGATATACTACTAATGAAGAATTCTTCAAGCACTCACACCTACGAAACCTACACAAGAATCACACATAACTCACCTTAGACATGCATATACTTCAACACCTACACATAATGTTTACAAATTCACACATTTTTAACGAATAGTCGTAGCGGGTAATGGGACAAGGAACCTGTCCCCCTGACCCACAGCGACCAACGGCAAGATCACACGCCTCACGTGCAGGAATTCACAATTTCTTCATATTTCCTTTACAAAAAAGCAGGGATTGTGGAGGTGTGTGTAGAAATACTTAGTATAACCTTAAATTAAAACAAGGGTTATATTGTTTCACAGGTTGGATACCCTAAACAGGGTCTTGGCTGTGTCCAATGCATTAGAGTTAAAAGGAGGAGTTCATGTATGAATTACAACGTTCGTGGTGAAAACATTGAGGTAACTCCAGCATTGCGAGAGTATGTTGAGAAGAAATTAGGAAAGCTTGAACGCTATTTTGACGGTACTCCAGATGCAAACGTAAATGTTAACTTAAGAGTAAATAATGCAAAGGATCATAGAATAGAGGTTACGATTCCAATGCCTCAGCTTATGCTTCGTGCAGAGGAATCTAATGAAGATATGTACGCTGCTATCGATATCGTGACCGATAAGCTAGAGCGTCAAATTCGTAAACATAAAACAAAGGTTAACCGTAAGCTTCGTGAAAAAGGATCTACGCGCACATTGTTTGAAAATGGTGGAGCAGCAACTGGAACAGCTACTGCTGTTCAGGACCTTGAGGATGAGGACTACGAATTAGTTCGTACGAAGCGTTTTGACTTAAAACCGATGGATAGTGAAGAAGCGATTCTACAAATGAATATGCTTGGTCACAACTTCTTCGTTTTCACAAACGCTGAAAGTAACACAACAAATGTTGTGTATCGTCGTAAGGATGGCAAATACGGAATAATTGAACCTAGTTAACTAACATAAATTACAAGCGGCAGCCTGAATCATTAGGCTGCTTTTCTATCATTATTTAGGTGGAGCAGAGTGTTAATAGTCATAAAATTCTGCTTATCTAACCGCACTCACTTGCGATATTAGTGATATTCAGGATAAAGCCCATTTAATACTATTCGTATAGTGGTAAATACGTTAAAATAAGGATATACGCTAAAGGCAAACCTTGCGAAAGCTTGGGGCGCAAAGTCACGGGTCTAAGGTATAAGCTATGATGGCTGGGCTGCCGGATTTATTCATTCATAGGGGGATGTTCCACTTGAAGATTAAATCTATTATTTGCTTCTTTCAGAGAAGACATAAAATTAGCTTCTACACTAACAAATGTGTGAGATGTGGAAAGGTAAGAGTGTAACATTACTTTTCGGCAACATCAAAGCTACATACGTACCCGCATAATGGCTTACAAAAAAAGAAAAGAGTAGAGGAAAACATTTTCAAATGGCAGGTATCCTAGTATATCCTGTTATTTTTTTTGCTCTTTAGAAGGAATTGAAGCCAAATTGGATTTTCTCACAGCAAAAAAACTAGGGGCCCCCTCCTGCAAGGGTACTATATTGCAAAACCTAAAGCATTGGAATAGTATAAGTAAAAACTTTATTCTTCTAGGATAGGGTTTTTTTGTTGTTTTTGTCGAATGCACTCACAATCCGAAACCCGATAATATTTTACCCTTGTCCACTTTAGTGGTAAAATGGAAGATAGTTCGTAATATCTATTTTTACATATTCTGCAAATCATTTTTACTGATGTGAATTTTTACGATAGAGGAGCGTACATAATGCTTGGGATATTAAACAAAGTTTTCGATCCAAATAAACGCACACTTAAGCGCTTGGAAACACTTGCCGATAAAATTGAGGCTCTCCATCCTGACATGGAGAAGCTTTCTGATGAGGCCCTTCGCAACAAAACCGAAGAGTTCAAGGAACGTTATCAAAAAGGGGAAAAGCTTGATGATTTACTAGTTGAAGCTTTCGCTGTTGTTCGTGAAGGAGCGAAGCGTGTGTTGGGTCTTCACCCATATCGCGTGCAGCTAATGGGGGGTATTTCCCTTCATGAAGGAAATATTTCTGAGATGAAGACAGGGGAAGGTAAAACGTTAACTTCCACTATGCCTGTTTACCTAAATGCGATCACTGGTAAAGGTGTTCACGTCATTACGGTCAACGAATACCTAGCAGGTCGTGATGCTCACGAGATGGGACAACTATATGAGTTCTTAGGTCTTACTGTTGGATTGAATTTAAATTCAATGTCTCGTGAAGAAAAAATTGAGGCTTATCGCGCTGATATTACATATGGTACAAATAATGAATTTGGCTTCGACTATTTACGTGACAACATGGTTCTTTACAAGGAACAAATGGTACAGCGTCCGCTTTATTTTGCCGTAATTGACGAGGTTGACTCGATTTTAATTGATGAAGCACGTACACCATTGATCATTTCCGGTTCTGCTCAAAAATCAACGTCACTTTATGTACAAGCGAATGGATTTGTTTCTACTTTAAAAAGAGACGAAGACTATACGTATGATGAAAAAACAAAAGGTGTTCAGTTGACAGAAGAAGGTATTTCAAAGGCTGAAAAAGTGTTTGGCGTTGAGAACCTGTTTGATATTTCAAATGTGGCCTTGATTCACCATATCAATCAAGCGTTAAAAGCAAATGCAAGTATGCATCGTGACATTGATTATGTGGTTGAAGAAGACCAAATCGTGATTGTTGACCAATTCACAGGTCGTCTGATGAAGGGACGTCGTTACAGTGAAGGTCTCCACCAAGCGATTGAGGCAAAGGAAGGCGTCGAAATTCAAAATGAGAGTATGACGCTTGCGACGATTACATTCCAGAACTACTTCCGTATGTACGAGAAGCTTTCTGGTATGACGGGTACAGCGAAGACAGAGGAAGAGGAATTCCGTAACATTTACAATATGAATGTTGTCGTCATTCCAACAAATCGTCCGATTGCTCGTGATGACCGTCCTGATTTAATTTATAAATCAATAGAGGGTAAATTCCGTGCTGTTGCTGATGATATTGCAGAGCGTTATGCGAAGGGACAACCTGTCTTAGTAGGTACGGTAGCGATTGAAACATCTGAAATCATTTCGAAGTTTTTAACGAAAAAAGGTGTTAAACATAATGTCTTAAACGCGAAGAACCACGCTCGTGAGGCTGAAATTATTGAGCATGCTGGCCATCGTGGTGCAGTTACAATCGCGACAAACATGGCTGGTCGTGGTACGGATATCAAGCTTGGTGAAGGTGTAAAAGAACTTGGTGGACTTGCTGTTATTGGTACAGAGCGACACGAGAGCCGTCGTATCGATAACCAGTTACGTGGACGTTCTGGTCGTCAAGGGGACCCAGGGGTAACTCAGTTCTATCTTTCAATGGAAGATGAACTAATGCGCCGTTTCGGTTCCGATAATATGAAGAACATGATGGAACGTCTTGGCATGGATGATACCCAGCCAATTCAAAGTAAAATGGTATCAAGAGCTGTTGAATCTGCGCAAAAACGTGTTGAGGGTAATAACTTTGATGCACGTAAGCAGCTTTTACAATATGACGATGTTCTTCGTCAACAACGTGAGGTTATTTATAGCCAGCGTTTAGAAGTACTTGATTCTGAAAATCTACGTGACGTTGTTGAGCGTATGATTCAGTCAACAATCGACCGAGTAGTTAATCTTCATACACCACAGGATGAGGTGGAGGAAGACTGGAATTACAAGGGAATCGTGGATTACCTCAATGCGAACCTGCTTAATGAGGGTGACGTAACGGAAAATGACCTTAAAGGAAAACAGCCTGAGGAAATGTCAGAGCTGATCTTTGAGAAGGTGAAAGAGCGTTACGATGAAAAAGAATCCCAAATGGATCCAGAACAAATGCGTGAATTTGAACGTGTTGTTGTGCTCCGTTCAGTTGATAGTAAGTGGATTGACCACATTGACCAAATGGATCAGCTACGTCAAGGGATTCATCTGCGTGCATACGGCCAAACCGACCCACTTCGCGAATACCAAATGGAAGGCTTTGCAATGTTCGAAAACATGGTTGCCTCCATTGAAGAAGATGCGTCTAAGTTTGTGATGAAGGCGCAAATCCGTAACAACCTTCAACGTGAAGAAGTGGCACAAGGCCATGCTGTTCAACCAAAAGAAGGCGGCGAAGAAAAACCGAAAAAACGCCCAGTTACCAAATCAGTTGACATCGGTCGTAACGACCCTTGCTACTGTGGAAGCGGCAAAAAATTCAAGAACTGTCACGGGCAATAATGAGTTAAGGTGGGTCAGGGGGACAGGTCCCTTGTCCCAGTTTATAATTTTTGTAAAGGTGGGAGTAAGCCTCTCACCTTTTACATGGCTCGTAGGAATGTATAAGTGTAGTTATGGCACTCGCTGCTTGGCGAGTGCTACGTTTTCTTAGAAAAAAGTCGGACTCCTTTCGAAAAAATGAGTAAGATATGACGAAAGGTCCCATGATATAAACAAAACATCTTGGAGGAAAAATTGTATGGAATTAGCAGAAATTAAGCATGAACTCGATAAAATGGCTAAGAAATTAGCGGGCTTTAGGGGGTCTCTTTGACTTAGAGGCCAAGCAAGCACGTATTACCGAGCTTGATGAAATGATGTCAATGCCAGACTTCTGGAATGACCAAAATGCAGCACAAACGGTCATCAATGAAGCAAATGCACTAAAGGATCAAGTGGTTGAATTTACAAATCTACATGATTCCTATGAAAACCTAGAGTTAACGTATCAACTAGTGAAGGAAGAGCCGGACGAGGATTTACAGGCTGACCTTGAAGAAGAGTTAACCGAACTAACAAAGAGTTTAAGTGAATTTGAACTTCAACTTCTTTTAAGTGAGCCTTATGATAAAAATAATGCGATTTTAGAGCTTCACCCAGGAGCGGGTGGCACGGAATCACAGGACTGGGGCTCCATGCTTCTTCGTATGTACACGCGTTGGGGTGAGAAAAAGGGCTTCAAGGTGGAAACACTTGATTACCTTCCTGGAGACGAAGCGGGAATTAAGAGTGTTACCCTTTTAATCAAAGGCCATAATGCCTACGGTTATTTGAAGGCTGAAAAAGGGGTACACCGTCTTGTTCGTATTTCACCGTTTGATTCCTCAGGCCGTCGTCATACTTCATTTGTATCTTGTGAGGTCATGCCTGAGTTTAATGATGAAATTGAAATTGACATCCGTACGGAAGATTTAAAAATTGATACGTACCGTGCAAGTGGAGCGGGTGGACAGCACATCAACACCACCGACTCAGCCGTTCGTATCACTCACTTACCGACAAATACTGTGGTAACGTGTCAAACCGAACGTTCCCAAATCAAAAACCGCGAACAAGCCATGAAGATGCTGAAATCAAAGCTCTACCAGCTAGAGATTGAAAAACAGCAAGCAGAATTGGACGAAATTCGTGGTGAGCAAAAAGAAATCGGCTGGGGAAGCCAAATCCGTTCCTACGTCTTCCATCCATACTCCATGGTCAAAGACCATCGTACAAACGTAGAAGTAGGGAACACCGGAAGCGTCATGGATGGGGATATTGATTTGTTTATTGATGCTTACCTACGTTCAAAATTGAACTAAATATATCTTTAATAACTGATTTTAAATAGTTGAATAATTGAATAATTGAATCTCATAAAGATTTTGCAATGCGCCTAATTTAATCGAAAATAGATTATATTAGGCGCATTTAATTTGATTATTTTTTTGCTAAAAATGAAATATAAAAGAATTGTGCTATGAATTAATGTTCTTTTGATGGTCATAACAGTAGATCTCACCTTGGAACTTTTTGGTAGATAAACAGTAAGACTTTACCTTATCAGAAACAGGTTTCTGACAGATTGCACATCTACCTACATTTGCCTCTTTATTTTCATTCTTCCTTTTTTGAATTCTCTCCACATGTTGTATTCTAAGTGTCTCGTCCAAGATATTAGCCTTTGATAGCGTATTGTATATCTTCTCGATGTCTTCAATAGACAATAGTGGTTTACTGTATTGTAATTTAAGTACTGCAATTTTTCGATTTATGAATTCGGATAATTCAACATCATAAATCACTAACTCGTCTGACTTTATTTTTCGTAGGCTTTCCTCAATTTTAAAAGTACATCTTTTTGTAAAAGAAACTATTGATATAAAGTGTTTATGGTAGGAACTATCTATAACATTTTTAATAGATTCAATATGTCCATAGTTTTGCATTAATGGATTCATCATTTTAAACTTGCCATTTACTAGCCAGGTTTTTTTGTCACTGCTAGCATATATAGTTCCTTGGTAATTTTTTGTTTCAATTACAAATAGCCCATATGGAGTTATAACTATGTGGTCAATTTGGGAGAATCCGGACGATGATTTCGTGTTTTTTACTAAAAGGTCACTTAGATACCTATATTCTTTAGGTAATTGGGAAAGCTGAATATCGATTTTGTATTCGCCTATTTCACCTTTTCTAGCAGCTACCCGTTCTTGCTGTAACGGCGTTAATGTTTTCTCAGAATGTGATGAATCTGACTTATGTATTATTTGGTTATCAGTTTTGGTTGTATCTTTTTTCTTGAATAAAGATTTTAAGAACATATCCTTCCTCATTTCTACTTCGAAATTTCCCACTTAATTTATATCGACATAGATTAATAGATATGAATAGCGAAATTTTCATCTAGTATTTGCTGAGAGGAGCAATGTTAATTCCTATAGGGTGATAAGCTACTATTTCCATCCTAAAACCAAACAAACCCCTCAAACAATCGTTTGTTTAAACCACAAATTTCAATTCAAACAAACGATTGATTAGATTCACTACCCATATATGGCTGTTGATCAAAACCGCTAAACAAACGTTTGATTGAATGCCAGAATTCAATTTAAACAAATGTTTGTTTGAAATATAATTTCCTTTTTCAACCTATATTCATTTTAATGAAAAAATTGTAAAATAGAGGTATATGAGAAGATGGGGGACAAGCCTATGAACGAAGGGTTTTTGGGTATTGAAGATTTAAAGAGACAGGATATCATCCGAAAGAACAAATTAGTTGTTATTGTTACACTTATTTCTATTATTCTAGCTATTGTTGTGGAAGTTTCAATTGGACAACCACTCCAGATGATCCTTACCATCGCTATTGGAGGAGCTGTTTTTCTTGGTGTTTTATGTCTGTTTATTTATCGAAATCTATTTTTAAGGCAAACACCGTATTTTACAATAATCGGTCTATCCGTTGTGCTATTCATTATTATGTCTAGTTCGCAGTCAGCACCAATCATTCTTTTGCCATTATATCTATTAACTACAATTGCAATCTACAATATGAGGAAAACGTTGATTTTTGGTGTGCTCTGTGCAATTGGATTAAGCGCTTTATTTTTTGTAACAAATGTTCAAGAGCTTGATTTTGCAACGAAGGATATTATAGTTTACTATCTAATTTTTACAATCATTATTGTTACTTTATTCTTCCAAAGTATCGTGACAAGTAGCATGATTGCTGATATTCAGACCATGAATAAGCAGACTGCGGAACTTCTAGAGGCGAGAAGACAACATGCTACTCAGCTAGAGGAGAGCTCTCAAACAATTAGTGAGAATATCACGAACATTCGTCGTCAAGGTGAGGAACAAATGCATTCCTTTAATGAAATGACAATCGCTGTTTCAGAGATTTCAGCTGGTATGAATACGCAAAATGAAGCAGCTACGACGATTACTGAATCAATCGAGGATCTCAATCGAGTGGTGAAGGAGCTTGTGAAAGGTTCCAATCATCTTAGCATTCAAACGGATAATACAAACAAAGCGGCCGATAATGGCAATGAAACGATTGACTTGTTGCTTACCAAAATTACAGATTTCCAAGAATCTGTTCATTCAATGACTACTACCATGAATCATTTGGTTGAAAAAATCAATGAGACAAATGGTTTTACAGACCGTATTCAGGAAATTGCGTCACAAACGAATTTACTTGCACTAAATGCATCGATTGAAGCGGCGCGTGCTGGTGACAGTGGTAAAGGCTTTGCGGTAGTGGCGAGTGAGATTCGTAAACTTTCAGAAGTCACATCGAATACTGCGAATCTCATTTCGGATAACTTGAAAGAGGTAAATGAAAGCACGACTCTAACTCAAAAGCAGATGACTGAGAATGCTGTAAAAATGGAAGAAAGTGTCCAGCTTACGAAGGATACGAAGGGTGTATTCATGGTTATTGATGAGACAGTATCTGAATTAATCGAAACTGTTAAGCATTTTGAAAAAATTTCGAATCAAATCGGGAATTCATCTGTTTCCATTGAAACGTCTGTCAGTGAATTTGCGGCGATTATCGAAGAAACAACCGCATCACTTGAGGAAATCTCAGCATCAATCGAAAACCAAAACAACCAAATGCAGCACCTCGTCTCATACGTTCAAAACACAGACGAAGCAACAACTGAGTTAATGGAGATTTTTAAAGAAAAATAAAGTACTTGAAGAATAAATATTTGTTTTCTCAGATATACTAATTACTGCGCATAACAAAAGGGGAGCAACCATAATCGGGTGCTCCCCTTTTGGCATTTCTGGAATCAGTTGTGGGACATGGGGACAGGTCCCTCGACCCACTTGAATGATTAGGTGGGTCAGGGAACCTGTCCCTCTGACCCACTTTAACTTCCGGTGTGGGTGCCTGAGTGTTCTTGGTCTTGGCCTTGTTCTTCTTCCATTTCTTCTAATGCGTCTGGGTAGATTATTTCGTTGATCATTTCTTTTGTAGCTGCATCTTGAACATTGATTTTTACTTGATAGTCTTCGGGATCGACACCACTGAATAACTGGTAGTACATGCCTGCAAAACCAAGGCTAAAGGTAGCGAATGCATCAAAACTGTTTTCATATGCCTCTTTATCGACAACCATGGTAAACTCCGAGAATGAATCATCATGGGTGATGTCTTGGATGGATTTGAATTCCTCGTCGTTTTTCAACTCATCAACCGTTGCGGTCATATCGGTCTTTAATTCTTGCATCATTTCCTTATGTTGCTTTTTGGACATTTTATAAGTTAGGGAGCCATCTTCATTCTTTGTAACCTCAATCCCTTTTTTCTCTGCTTCAGCTTTCGTACTCTCTAGGTCTTCTTCACCTTCAAAAAAAGAAGGAGGCAGTGTAATCTCGACATTTAACAGACCTTTATCAACAGCGATTTGCTCGCTGTTTTCTTCCGCTTTTTCATTATCTTTTGTAGCGTCTTCTTCATTAGACCCAGAACAGGCCGTCAGAGATAATAACATAAATACTATGGAAAAAATAAGCTTTTTCTTCATAGCAACCTCCTAACAACAAGTTTCATTACCAGTTCCAACCGTAAGCCTTTACCTCAATCGTTTTAACCTTACCTGCAATATCTTTTGGTACTTCCGGATAGTCTAGTTCAAAACCAGCTTCACTTCCTGGGTTTACTCCAACATCTATCCCACCATCTAAAACACCTAACAATGATCCATCTTCCGCAAGCAAGGCTGCAGAAATTCGAATGTCATCTTGTAATTCGTCTGTTGTGTTTTTTACAATGCCGGTAACGCGATAAGGATTTGAATAATCATCTGTTGCGGGGAATCCTTTTACACCCGAAACCTCAAGTGAGTTTGCTTTTCTATCGGTGCTATCAAATGAAAAGTTATACGTAGTCTCCCCAAATTGATTTGGGTCAGTAATCCCTTCAAGAATTGTTGATTCCGCAATGTACGCTTTTTCACCAGGGGCTATAATGTCCGGGACTGCATATACCATTGGAGCAGTGCCTAATATGCTTCCATCCTTGCCCTTAAAATTCATCTGTGTTTCCCCAATCTCAATGGGAACATCACCTGTATTTTCAAAAATAGCTGCAGAATGAATCCACACAGTATCAATCGAGTCTTTCCATACACCGCTCGTATCATCTATAATCTCTAGCTTTGGCTCTGACTCTGCTTTATCTTTATCAGTTGTTGTTTCCTTTTCTGTTGATGATTCTTTCTCTGATGTATTATCTTTCGTATTTGTATCCCCTGCATGGTCATCCCCGCCACAAGCAGCCAATGAAAAGCTAAGGCAGAATGCCAAGAGTATCAAAAAAAGCCTTTTCATAGTAAACACCTCAATTTCTTTATTTATTAAAAAAGGCCGTTCACCTATTAACATAAACAACTAAGAACAATTCATTCACTAGGTGAAAAGTACCAACTGTGGGACACAGGTGGTGGTGGGACACGGGGACAGGTTCCGTGTCCCACATTGACATTTTTGGGACAGGGAACCTGTCCCTCTGACCCACGAAAAAACTTTTAGTAAAACTTTTACTAAAAATAATTGACCTGTTTTACTTGAGGGTCTACAATATATATAGAAACAAAAAGTACGGGGGTAAGCGACATGGAGTTCAAGCAACTTTCAGATAAATTTAATGAAGTATTTAACGAAAGCAATTACAGAGTTTTTTTTGCACCAGGCCGTATTAATCTAATAGGTGAGCACACGGATTACAACGGTGGTCATGTGTTTCCGGCTTCAATAACGAAAGGTACCTATGCGCTCGCAAGAAAGCGTGATGATCAATACGTACGAATGTACTCGATGAACTTTGATCAACTCGGAATCATTAAGTTTGACCTTACCAACCTTGATTACAAAAAAGAGCATGACTGGGCAAACTATCCGAAGGGTATGCTCCGTTACATATGTGAAATAGGGTATGACATTTCAACTGGAGTAGACGTTCTGTTTTACGGAAACATCCCAAATGGGGCAGGTCTTTCATCATCTGCCTCAATCGAGCTTGTATCTGGAGTGATGTTTGAAAAACTATTTGATTTAAAAATTGATCGTGTAGAACTTGTAAAAATTGGCCAACAGGTGGAAAATAAGTTCATTGGTGTGAATAGTGGAATCATGGATCAATTTGCAATTGGTATGGGGAAAGAAAATGCCGGAATTTTACTTGATTGTGATACATTAAAGTATGAATATGCTCCTATTGAGTTGGACGACCATTTGATTCTAATTATGAATACGAACAAGCGTCGTGAGCTCGCTGAGTCAAAATACAATGAGCGCCGCAGTGAGTGCGAACAAGCACTTTCGGAGCTCCAGCAGGAGTTAGACATCCAAGCACTTGGAAACATTTCATCAGAGCAGTTTGAACGGCACAAACACCGGATTTCAAACGAAGTATTAGTAAAAAGAGCTAGGCATGCGGTGTACGAAAATGAGAGAACACTGAAGGCGCTCGCTGCCCTAAAACGTGGCGATCTGGCTGAATTCGGTAGCTTACTAAATGCTTCACATCGCTCATTACGTGATGATTATGAAGTAACAGGCATTGAGCTTGATACCCTAGCAGAAGCTGCATGGGCACAGAATGGTGTACTCGGTGCAAGAATGACAGGTGCCGGCTTCGGTGGCTGTGCAATCGCGCTCGTTGAAAAAGACAAAGCCGAAACAATCATTGACGCAATCGGAAAAATCTATGAAAACAAAATAGGCTACAAAGCTTCATTCTATGAAGTAAGCATTGGCGATGGAGCGAAAGAATGGGACACGGGGACAGGTTCCCTGACCCACTCCCTTTAAAATCTGGGTCACGGAACCTGTCCCCTGACCCACTACTGACCGAAAAAAGGAGAGAGAATAGATGAGTATTTTAGTTTTAGGTGGAGCGGGTTATATTGGCTCGCATGCGGTGTATCAGTTAATTGATGCAAATAATGAGGTTGTGGTTGTTGATAATCTTCAGACTGGCCATAAAGAAGCGGTTCATCCGAAGGCGAAGTTTTACCAAGGGGATATTCGTGACCGCGCATTTTTACAATCTGTTTTTGAAAAAGAAAGCATTGACGCGGTGATCCATTTCGCTGCGAATTCACTTGTTGGTGTGTCGATGGAACAACCACTCGAATACTACGACAACAATGTGTTCGGAACACAGGTTGTGCTTGAAACAATGAAAAATAACAATGTGAAATATATCGTCTTCTCATCAACGGCTGCTACGTATGGTGAACCAAAGCAGGTGCCAATCACAGAAGATATGCCAACAATGCCAACCAACACGTACGGTGAAACAAAGCTTGCGATGGAAAAGATGATGAAGTGGTCTGAGATTGCGTATGACATTAAGTTTGTTTCACTTCGTTATTTCAACGTAGCAGGTGCACGCTCAACAGGTGAAATTGGGGAAGACCATGATCCAGAGACACACTTAATCCCTGTTATTTTACAAGCGGCATTAGGTCAACGAGATTTCATCACAATTTTTGGTGAGGATTATGATACGCCAGATGGCACTTGTATCCGCGACTACATCCATGTTGAGGACTTAATTAATGCACATATTTTAGCGTTAAAATACCTCCAAAATGGTGGGGAGAGTAACTATTTTAACCTTGGAAGCAACAGCGGTTTTTCAGTGAAGGAGATGGTTGAGGCGGCAAAAGCTGTTACGGGGCGTGATATTCCAGTGAACATTGGTGAGCGTCGTGCAGGTGACCCAAGTACGTTGATTGCTTCATCTGGAAAAGCAAAGGAAGTACTAGGCTGGGAGCCAAAGCGTACGTCTATTAATGAAATCATTAAGGATGCGTGGAACTGGCATGTCAACCACCCAAATGGGTATGAAAGCTGAGGGGATAGCATGAACATTTATGAGACCGTACAACAGCTAACACAGCAAGCAGTCACAGTAGGATTGATTCAAAAACAGGACAGTGTTTATGTTCGAAATCAGATTCTAGCCTTACTGAAACTTGAGGACTTTGCGCCAATAAAAGAGGTCTCAACCCCAAAAGATATGCCAACTCTGCTAGAAGACCTACTTGAGTATGCCTGTGAGAATGGAGTCATCGAGGACTATTTTGACGCGAAGGAAATCCTTGCTAGTCAAATCATGAACACAATGATTCCACTTCCGTCTGCCGTTACACACCATTTTTACAAGCTTCATAAAAATGACCCGACTGCTGCAACGAACTATTTTTATGAGTTAAGTAAAAATAGTAACTATATTCAAATGAAGCGAATCGAAAAGAACATTGAATATAAGGTTGAGACGGACTATGGTGAGCTTGATATCACCATCAATTTGTCGAAGCCTGAAAAGGATCCAAAGCAAATTGCATTGGAAAAAGAAAAGAAGTCAACTGGCTCAACCTATCCAAAGTGCTTGCTTTGTGTGGAAAATGAGGGGTATGCGGGTCGAATTGGCCATCCAGCTCGTTCTAACCACCGAATTATCCCGGTTCCACTCCAAGATGAGACGTGGTATTTGCAATACTCACCATATGTGTACTACAACGAGCATTGTATCGTGTTATGTGAAGAACATCGTGATATGAAAATCAACAGTGATACGTTTACGCGCTTGCTAGGCTTTGTCGAAAGGATCCCGCATTACTTCGTGGGTTCGAACGCAGATCTTCCGATTGTGGGCGGCTCGATTTTAACGCATGATCACTATCAAGGTGGAAACTATGAATTTGCGATGGCGCAGGCGGAAGATGACATCACATTCACATGGGACCGTTATGAAAACGTTGAATTCTCAACTGTAAAATGGCCGATGTCTGTCCTTCGCTTACGAAGTGAAGATAAGGAATTATTGGTTCGAGCCGGAGACGAGATTTTACAAGCATGGAGACAGTATAGTGATCCAGAGGTTGATATCGTAGCCTTTACTGGTGAAACACCGCATAACACAATCACACCGATTGCTCGAAAACGGAATGACAAATACGAGCTAGACCTCGTGCTTCGAAATAATCGGACAAATGACGAGCACCCACTAGGCATCTTCCATCCACATGATGATGTGCATCATATTAAAAAGGAAAACATCGGTCTGATAGAAGTAATGGGACTAGCGGTTTTACCGGCTCGGCTAGAGTCAGAGCTTAAAGAGGTTGAAAACTACTTAATTGGTGAACAGAATTCTATCAATCCAATTCACCAAGCGTGGGCTGACGAGTTAAAAGCCTACATTCCAACAAAAGAAACCGTAAATGAACTTGTGAAGCGTGAAGTCGGAAAGAAATTCATCCGCGTGCTTGAGGATGCTGGTGTGTATAAGCGGGATGACGCCGGGCAAGCTGGTTTTAAAAGATTTATAGACCATTTTATAAAATAGGAGAATGAGCATATGGAAGTTACATCACGTACGTTTGGACAAATTGAGAATCAAACAGTGCAGGCTTATACTTTGAAAAATGAGCAAGGGTTAACTGTTGCGTGCCTTGATTATGGTTGCATTATTACAGAGATCCTAGCGCCTGATAAGAACGGGGTATTCGAAAATGTTGTTATTGGTTTTGATAGTATCGAAGACTATCTCGCGGACAAAACATTTCAAGGTGCAATTATTGGACGAACTGCTGGCCGCATTAAGGGCGGACAATTTGATCTTAATGGCAATACCTACACTCTTGAACAAAATGAAAACAGCAACCACATCCATGGTGGGGTAAAAGGATTTGACAAGGTTATATGGGACTCTGCGATTATCCAGGATGAAAATATAGCGGGTGTTGAGTTTCGCTATGTTAGCAAGGATGGTGAAGGCGGCTATCCAGGTACGGTGGAACTCGTTGTTACGTATGCACTCAACAATCAAAATGAATTTGTGATTACGATAAAAGGCGTGCCAGAGGCCGATACTCTGATAAATATGACAAATCATGCTTATTTTAACCTGTCAGGTGATCTGAAACGGGATGTTCTGGAGCATGAGCTAACGCTAAAATGCGAGCAGTACCTGGAACTAGACGAAGAATCCCTTCCAACCGGTGAACTCATTGATGTATCTGGAACGGTTTTTGATTTCCAGAATGGACGCAAAATCGCAGATGGAACGACAACAGACGATGAGCAAGCAGTTATAGTGGGGCGAGGGTATGATCATCCGTTTATGTTAGCAGCAAATCAAGACAAAGAAATTCAACTTCATGATGAAAAAAGTGGGCGTTACCTTGTGGTCGAGACAAACCAACCTGCCGCTGTTGTTTACACAAGTAACACCATGAAAGACTTTACGACACGTGGTGTTGAAGCAAGACCGTACCTGGGCATTTGTCTAGAAACACAGGCTCCACCAGATGCGATCCATCATGAGAATTTCCCATCTGTCGTTGTGAAAAAAGGACAGGAATACCATTGGGAGACTAAGTATACGTTTTTAACGAAATAGGGTTAACCTGGAATAGTTGTAGCTGCCGGCGCAATTATCGTCGCGAAGGTGCAATTAACCTGGCTGACGGCGGCAACTAGAGTCGTGAAAGTGCAAGAACCTAGTTAACGGGGCAAATATGGTCGCGAAGGTGCAATTATCAAGTCTGACCGGCACAATTCCAGTTAATAACATCCCTACCCATCACACGAGGAGGTGAAACATGGCTACCATTAAAGACATTGCTGAAAAAGCAGGCGTATCGATTGCTACAGTTTCACGGGTTCTCAACTATGATTCCACCTTATCTGTTGGCGATGAAACGAAGAAAAAGATATTTGAGATTGCCGAGGAGTTATCCTATAAAAAGCGTCCAACTAAAAAATCCAACTCTGCTCGGATTGGGATTCTCCTTTGGTATACAGAAAAAGAAGAATTAAATGATCTGTATTACATGTCGATTCGGTTAGGAATTGAACAGCGTTGTGAACAACAGGGCATCCAGGCCGTTCATTTTTACAACAACATAGAGAGCATGAAGAATGAAGATTTGCAGGGGATAGTTGCGGTCGGGAAATTTAGTAGTAAGCAAGTTGAGGAACTGACGAAAATTGCCGAGCATATTGTGTTTGTCGATTCAAACCCTGATGAGGATGTTTATGATTCAGTTGTCATCGATTTTGAGAAGGTAACAAAAAGTGTTTTAAACCATTTTATCCAGCAAGGACATACGGAAATTGGTTATTTAGGTGGCCGTGAAGAATTTACGGACCAATCTGCTCAAATTGAAGAAATCCGAGAAAAGACATTTACATCTTATCTAGCAGAAGCAAATCTGCTTGATGAGAACAATATGTATATCGGAACTTACTCCGTTGATGATGGGTACAGGATGATGAAGCAGGCGATTGAAGAAAAGGGGAACTCGCTTCCGACAGCCTTTTTTGCAGCAAATGACCTACTTGCTATTGGTGCATTACGTGCACTAAATGAGGAAAAAGTGGCCGTGCCTGAACGTGTAAGTCTTATTGGTGTTAATGACATCAGTGTTTCCAAATATGTCTTCCCGCCATTATCTACGGTTAAAATACATACCGAAGTAATGGGGGAAACCGCCGTTGATAACCTTTTGGAACGGTTGGCTGGCAGGCAAATTCCAAAGAAAACAGTAATAGCTACTAATCTGGTTCTGCGAAATAGCAGTAAGTAAGATGAACCGCTACCTTCATGATGTAGCGGTTTTATTTGTAAGGAGTGGTTTACATAGACAAACAGGTGGGACAACAAGGTAATGTGTGACCATATAGAATAATGAAACATTCCCATACGAATACATTTTCAGTCGGGATCTTCGCATGGAGCACGCTTGAGCCCAAGTAGTTGTGTTGGGGGACCTGTACGAATATTGATTTTACAATGAAATAGAGTACGTAAAGCCTAGTCATCCTTTGACTAGTTTTTTTGTACAGTATTTAATAGGAAAGAAAGAGTAGAAAAATGCTTTCGAACCTCGGGACTTATTTGGCACCAAGCTCCCTTCTTAGTCCAATCCTCTCACCAAATAAATTACTAATTGCCTATGCTCCAATCAAGTATCCCCTCTTCAAAACAAGCACTTTTTTCAGAAATACCCCTCTTTTACAAATCGATTACACATATCTCTTGAAAGAGACAGCCAATAGAAGAGGATATACGTGTAAATTCTCTTTACAATAATGAAAGGGTTTTCGTAGCTTTGAGTTTCGTTGCTCAGAATTGAGGTTATCAGTCAAGTTACATTTATGTTACAAATATGTACGAGAAAAGGACTAATTTCCTACGAATTGTAATAAAGGGCTTCAAGAAGCCTTAAATCAAGATATTTTGTCGAGTTATATCAACGTTCAAAGGAATCACTATATCTGCGAAGGTACTAGTGTAGTAGTACATCATAGGTAGTAGTCGGGTCCGAAACAGCATCATATTTGTAGAAATTTGTAGAACAAACAGGACTTTAGCACGCATTTTATACAAATTGGAATATTCTGCAAAAATTGACCTAATCCGAATTATGCAGTAATTTTTAGTATATAATTGGAAATTGTGTGAACAAAGTATGTAACCATTGCCCTGGAATATTGGGCTCACTATATATATTCAATAAGCGGGTGATCTGTATGGGGATTAATGTTTCGGCTGCCATTTCACAGGCAAATCAATTACGTAATTATGCCTCGCAGCTAAGGAGCTTAAAGAGCTCTCTAAATGGATTTAAAGGGAATATCAACTCTGCTTGGCAAGCGACAGAAGTTCAATATATTAACCAAGCGATCATTGACATTAATGAGGAATTAAATGCGATTGCTTCGAAGCTTGAGTCAATTGCTCCTGATATCGTGTCAGTTGCAAACCAAATCAAGCGTGAAGAGGAAGCGGCTGCACGTGCTGAGGCTGAGGCAAGGCGCAAGGCTGCGGAAGAAGCACGAGAACGAGCTGAAACAAGACTACCACAACGCAGGTATTACTAACGATCACAGGTTAAGAATACTTTCCAATACCTTTCATCTCTTCGTTCATTGATAGGTAGCCAGATTGCTAGTATCTAAGAAATGATGTAACGATTGTCCTTCAAGTAGCCGCAACATCCCAGAATTGAACCCAACAACCTCCGCCTTATGGAGATACTTGTTAGTGGAAGTTTAGTTGAAACTAGCTGATGTGTTCTGGTAGGAGGCATCGATGTTAAAAAAATACAATGTTGAAGATTTTGATCTCATAGAAGATGTGGCCTATGACAGGTTACATCCGAATGCAATTATCGCATTTTTCTGGGTCACCTTTGTAATAAGTGCATTCATGACGTATTTCGTGCGTGATACGGTGAACTATAGCGTATATATTACAAACCCGATGTGGTCTACTTTGATCCAAGTGAATCTGATTCTTTTGGTGTTTCATTTGCTAGTATTGATTTTTTACAAGGTTAAAAGAAATACGTTTCGATTTCAACGACTTCAAGTGTTGCTTTTATGTTTTTTCAGTCTAAAGCTTTCGCTTGAATTTTATCCAATTTATTTTATGGCAGTAGAGGACCGGTTTGCACCAACGTATCTGACAACAACGGGTTTACTGGCAATTGCCTTTGGCTTCGTGTTGTTGGTGATTTCCGTTATTCGTGCCATCGGAAGAGTGAAAAAAGGTGAGCTAAAGGAAAATGGAAAAGGCTTATATGACTTTGGGAATTCAAAGGGGTATGTAAGCATTCCGATTATCTTTGGAGCGACAATGATAGGTGGAGCTATCTCACAAACATTTTCTGCGATGGGTTCATCTTTTGGTAGCATGGCCGGATTGTTTTTTCTCCTTATTCTCGCGATTGTGATTCAATATGGCATTGCGATGGTGTGGCCGGAATTCTTTTTACTTGCATATGGTAAATTTCGCTTTGCTTCATTTATTGTTGAACTCCCGAAAGATCGTAAATCAACTGGTAAGAAGGCGAAGCTTTAGTGTAAATGGGTAGGAGTGAAACGATGCTAAAAGGAGTACAAGAAGAGGATGTATACAAACTAAAAGTGGTTGCAGAGAGCAGGCTCCGACCTGATAAAATCACTGGATTCTTCTGGTTAACACTCATTTTTAGCGGAATGATGCTCGGTTTTACTTCATTAGCACTAAGCGAGAGTCCTTTGATTACAAACCCTATCTGGCCCAGTGTTCATAAGCTGCAGATGGCCTTGTTCATACTGAACGCGGTTGTCACCGTTTTCTATACACCAGAAAAGAATGCATACCGATATCAACTGATGCAAGCTGTTTTCTTAAGCTTCTTTGGCTTTAAGCTATCGATCGATTTCTTCCCGTTTTACTTTCTAGCCACCGAGGATAAAATGGCCCCAGGTTACCTAAGTGCTTTTGGAGTTATTCTTCTCATAGGTGGGCTTGTGTTAACGGTGTATGCAACGCTACGAGCTCGTAAACGGGTTCAAATGGGAGAGTTTCGTAAAGAGGGAAATGGACTCTATCATTTTAAAAGCTCTAAAGCTGAGATTGGTATTCCGATTGGATTTGCCGTAGTCATGATGGGTGGAGCAATCGTGAAACTATTGTCAGATGCTGAAACAGGCTTTGGGGATATGATCAGTGTTCTGTTTGTTTTACTTTTATGTACCGTCCTTCACTATACGATTGCGTTCGTATGGCCGGAATTTTTATTGGTTACGATTAGCAAATTTCAGTTTGAGTCATTCCGAATTCCAAAGGTAACGAGGAAGAAAATCATAAACCATAAGGTACATAAAAAAGAATAGGTAGAATCTGAAAAAAACGGTTTGAGGTAGGTAGTTTTAAAGAAACATCACGTACGGAGTGGTTTTGTTGGAAGAAGCAACAATAAGTAAAAAGGTAAAGAAATATAGTAACTTCATACCTTCACAAATTGAGCAGTCAAACTTTGTGGTAGTAGTTTTTCTTTTACCAATTGCCTTTGTACTAGTTCCAATTTTTGCGCCACCGTTTGAGCTACTATACAGATGGTAGTCGATGTTCCTCATACTCGGCGCTTGTGCATTTGTTATAAGGGAGAGATTTGCTTTGATATTAACTCTATTTGATCGGGAAAAGGCTTTTACATTCGTTTTGCCAGAGCGCATCACGGGGCGTTATATTGTTACGTCTGAGGATAAGAATGGGAAAAGCGCAGATATGATGGCGATTGAGGCGGAGGACGGCAAGTGGTTTTTGAAGTCCAACAAATCAGCGTTTCTTACAAATGACAAGCAGGAGTTGCTTGTTAAACAAGAAATTGAGCCATTTAAAACTTATACAATCCAGCGCAACAAGGATGCGTCAGCGCTATTATATGTGGAGCCACCGACAAGCGATCGAAATGAGTATACAAAGCATGAGGTGATCGGAAGCAGTATTCGAATCGGGCGGGGGAACGATTGTCACATCCGGTTCTCGAATAAGCTCGTTTCTAGCTCCCACTGCAGTATTCAATATGATGCACAGGGCCACGCCGTCATCCGTGACAACAACAGCTCCAATGGCACGTATGTCAACGGAGAGCGCGTTCAGGAAAGAATCCTTTCCACTGGTGATGTCATTTACATAATGGGGTTAAAGATTATTTTTAACGGGAAGCTGCTTTCCCTTAACAACCCTCATCAATTGGTGTTCCTTGACCGCAATGCCTTCCGTCCGTTTGAGGTGCAGCAGCCAATTGTGGAGGTTGAAGAGCCACTTGATGATTTTCAGACGGAAGAAATCCATGATGATCTATTTTACCGTTCCCCACGATTTAAGCGTGACATAAAGAGAACAGAAATTCGAATCGACCCGCCGCCACAGCAGCCGAATCTTGATGAGACACCGTTGATGTTCATGCTCGGACCTTCACTCACAATGGGGATGGGTTCGCTATTCATGGGTTTGTTTACACTAAACAATGTAATGTCACGAGATGGCGACATCATGCAAGCAATGCCAACCTTAATGATGTCATTCAGTATGTTAATTGGTACCGTACTCTGGCCGATTTTAACAAAGCGCCATGAGAAAAAGCAGCGCATTAAACATGAAGCAAAACGTCAGAAAAAGTATTCCAAATATATAGAAGAAATGGGACAGAAGATTGAAGAAGAGTGCGTGCGTCAAAGTGAAATTCTTCATGAAAACCATGTTGCCCTACAAAATTTGGTTTCACGGATTACAATGCGAAAGCGGAATTTATGGGAGCGTGGGATTGGTCAAAATGATTTCCTCAAGGTTCGCCTTGGGATTGGGGACCTCCCATTAAATGCTGAGCTGAAGTACCCCGAGAAGAAATTCATGCTCGAGGATGACAATCTGCAGGATGAACTTTACAAGCTTGTGGAAGCTCCGCACATTTTAAAGCAAGTGCCAATTACGCTTTCCTTTGTGGAAGAGTATGTCAGCGGTGTGATTGGAAGACGTAGTCGAGTGCAGGATTTTGTGAAGGGACTTATTTTTCAATTAACTGCTCTACACAGTTATGACGAATTGAAGCTTGTTTTCCTTTACGACAAGGATGAGGCAGAGGATTGGAAATTTACAAAATGGCTTCCACATGTGTGGGATGAGAATAAGCAAATTCGCTTTATTGCAACAGATGCAACAGAGGTGAAGGAGCTATCCTCCTATTTTGAAAAAGAAATCTCCTACCGCGCCGAGTTAGATGAAGAAGCGTTAAAGGACCCTGACCAGCATTATTTGATTTTCTCAATGAGTAAATCATTGGCAGCTAGGGCCGAGATGATCAACCTTCTATTAGAAGAGAAAAAGAACATCGGGATTAGCCTTGTGACGCTGTATGATGAACTGAAAAATCTACCGAAGGAATGTACGATGGTTGTCGAGCTTACGGATGAAATGTCCAAGATTTACGACAAGGACGATATTTCAGGTTCCTATACAGCGTTCGATGCTGAATTTTACGAGAAGGATGATGCGGAGGAGCTTGCGATTCGGTTAGCGAATATCCAGCTTGCGTCATCGGTGGAGGCATACACATTACCAGAGATGCTCACGTTCCTAGAGATGTTTGGGGTAAGTAAGATTGAACACTTGAACGCCCTTACTCGCTGGAAGGAAAACAACCCGGTGCTGTCGATTGAAACGCCAATTGGTGTGGATACGATGGGTGAACTGTTCAAACTTGACCTTCATGAAAAATACCATGGTCCACACGGGCTAATCGCTGGTATGACAGGTTCAGGTAAGAGTGAGTTCATCATGACATTTATATTGTCGCTTGCAGTTAACTACCACCCAGATGAGGTAGCGTTTATCTTAATCGACTACAAGGGTGGGGGAATGGCGAATGCCTTTTTAAATCTGCCGCATCTTGCAGGTACGATTACGAACCTTGATGGAGCAGCGGTTAAACGATCGTTAATCTCGATTCAAAGTGAGCTGAAGCGTCGCCAGGCGATCTTCAGTGAGACGAGTCGACGTGTGAATGAAAGTAATATTGATATTTATAAATACCAGAAATTATATCGTGAAGGCATGGTAACAGAGCCACTGCAGCATTTGTTTATGATTTCCGATGAGTTCGCCGAGCTGAAAACACAGCAGCCAGAGTTCATGGAGCAGTTGGTCAGTGCGGCTCGTATCGGACGAAGCTTAGGGGTCCACTTAATACTCGCGACTCAGAAGCCGTCTGGTGTTGTAGATGATCAAATTTGGAGTAACTCGAAATTCAGAATCAGCTTGAAGGTTCAGGAAAAAGCGGACAGTATGGAGGTCATCAAGCGACCAGATGCTGCTGAGCTTTCTACGACTGGCCGTTTTTACCTACAGGTTGGGTATAACGAGTTATTCGAGCTTGGTCAATCAGCATGGGGTGGAGCACCCTATTATCCAACCGACAGGATCGAAAAACGTGTGGATAATAGCATTAGCGTCATCGACCATCTTGGTCGCGTGATCAAGAGTGCGAAAATCGACCGCAAAACAAAGGTGAAAAATCCACCGAAGCAAATTGATGAAGTAACAAAATATTTGGAAACTCTAGCAAAACAAGAAAATATCAAAGTGAAGCAGCTATGGCTTGAGCCGATTCCAGCATCCATCTATTTGGATGGCTTGGCTGATAAATACCGCAATGTGGTGACAAATCGCTTTGAACTACATCCAGTTGTTGGGGAATACGATGACCCAGCAAACCAACGTCAAATGGTTATGAGACTACCAATCACGCAAGATGGCAATACTGTCATCTATGGGGTTGCGGGAAGCGGGAAAACCACGTTTATTGCGACAATCCTATACTCGTTAATGGAGTCCCATACACCGAATGAGCTCCACACGTATTTACTAGATTTTAGCTCAGAGACGTTAAGCTGGTTCCGCGAGGCGCCACATGTTGGGGATGTCCTGCTGTCACATGATAGTGAGAAGATTGATAATCTCTTTAAAATGCTGAACAGTGAAATTGAGAGACGGAAAAAGCTGTTGTCCAATTATGGTGGAGATTTGCAGACATATAATCGTCTATCAGAGGATGGTTTGCCATCCATTGTGATTGTGATTCACAACTATTCGGCATTCTCAGAAATGTACGAAGCGCATGAGGAAGGGATTTCCTACCTCACACGTGAAGGAACGAAGTACGGGATTTATTTTATCCTGACGGCAGCTCACACAGGTGCGATTCGCTACCGTTTGATGCAGAACTTCAAACAGCTCTATGTGCTGCAGCTTAATGACACATCCGAGTACTCAGGAATTCTTGGAAATGTGGATGGCGTCTTCCCTTCTAAGCATAAGGGGAGAGGAATCTTCAAATCTGACGGCGTATATGAGTTCCAGGTCGCCCAGATTACCGAGGGTGTTGAGGATATGTACCAGTACATTACGGACTATTGCCGTAGCTTGCGCAATAAGTATGATACCGGCGGAGCAAAACGGATTCCGGTATTGCCTGATAAGGTTGATATCGAGTACTTGCGTGATGAGCTTCATTACAATAAGTCAACGAAACTACCAATTGGTGTGGAAAAGGATTCACTCGCCGTTACCTATTATGATGTCGGGCAATCGTTTGTGAATCTCGTTGTTGGAAGCAGTGGAGAGGTCTGCGCAGGTGTGATGCAGGGAGTATCTGAGGTTATACATGCAAATGAGAAAAATGAACTGATTGTACTTGATCCAAATGAGGAGCTTGTTGCGGAGGGACGTTGGAAATATGTGTCCAGTTCTGCAGAGATTGAAGAGACAATTGTCTACTTGTTTAACACACTTGTGTTCCGAAACAATACGACAAAAGATGCAATTGCCGAAGGTTCTCCGGCGCCAGTGTTTGAACCACTTTACTGTGTCATCCACTCGTTTAGCGACATGATGATGGCACTGTCAGAGGATGGTCAAGATAAGTTGAAAGTGTTCCTAGAACGCGGAGACGGACTGAATGTATATCTTGTGATTTCAGATCGCGCAGATGGCTTGAATTCAGTTGCATTTGAGCCTTGGTTTAAAAAGCAAGTCTCACTCAGCGACGGCATCTGGGTTGGAAATGGCGTGACCGACCAGTTCTTATTGAAGATATCAAAAGTAACAAACAGCATGTACCAAGAGATTCCAGAAGGTTTCGGGTATGTACTCGTAAAAGGAAAGCCAAAGCTTGTGAAGCTGTTGACTGGTTCAGCAGTTCGTGAGGAGGAGGCGGTCTATCATGGATAAAGTATTAGTCGAAGTCTATATTCCGGCAGCTGGCGAAACATATGATGTGTTCATTCCAGTGAAAAGCAAGCTATATGAAGTCACCTTTTTACTCGCCAACACGATGACAGAACTATCCAACGGCTCCTTCCTTGCAACAGACACAACCATCGTTTGTGACTACGAGACCGGCACGATTTTTGACATCAACCAAACGGTGGAAGAATTAGGGTTTATCAATGGGAAGAAATTGATGTTGGTGTAGGTTGTCGGATGTTGATTTTGTGGATTGTCCCATTTATTGAATGATAGGGCACATATCGCGTGGGTAATGTCCCATATGTTTGATGTTGTGTCCCGTATATTCAATTGAATGTCCCATATATCGCAAACATTGTCCCATATCACGTAAAAAGCGACATTCACCATCAGCAAAACAGGTTTAAATCAATCACCAAGACCCGCAAAAAAAGTAATCAAAGTTATTTTACGTTAGGAAGGTGCCAAATGAGGTTACAAAAGAGGGTAGTCTTATTCCTTCTTCTATTCATTCTATTAATAGGAGGAACAGGGTGTATGAGTTCAAGTAGTGCGAGTACGGAGGATAAAGCTATTGAGTATTTAGAAGATAAGTATGGGAAAGAATTTGAGCTAATGTGGGCCAAAGAGGGCAGCAAGCTTTTTCAAGATTTATATGGTGGAGACATGATTACGGTGCATCCGAAGGGTGAGCCAAATGTGGTATTCATTGTGAAGGAATATAACGATGAGGGTGAATGGATTGATAATTATTTACCTGCCAAATGGGGTTATGAGCTTCAACAAAAATTAGAAAATGATATCGCGAAGGAGCTTCCAGAGGGTACAGAATTCAAGGTGAATCTATCCGCTGGTAATGACCAATATGACGAAACAATGGTTGATATGTCTGTAGATGAATACCTCAGTAAGACAAAGGATGTCAGTGTTTCACTTATCGCTGGAGTAAAAACAGACAGTGAACCAGATATCAATCAGTATAGCGAAGGAATCTATAACCTTTTTCAACTTATGAAGGGGTTAGATGTAGAGTTATATACGATTTCTGTGGGGTTTGTAGATCAATCTGAGGATATTACGGAATACATCAAATCTTCATTTGTGAACAATCTGCCATGGTCCAATTTAAAGGCGAAGGTGTACGGTGAAGTGAATGTGGATGATCGACTCGACCCAGAAAATCCAGACGATATCGTTCATCCAAGTGTAATCATGCATGGTCCTGCAAATGTAATAGAGAACTACGAAGCGTTTGAGGAGTGATACCATGTCTCTAAATAACCTAACTGAGGAAGAAAAGTATATTTTGTTGCAGTTATCTTATTTAGATCTACCTGATCATGTTCGTCCAAGTGAAAAAAAGCCAGTGACAATCGATCGAATTATCGAGGCAATTGAGCATACACCATTAGATGAGGGTGCACAGAAGAAGTTTGATGCGATTAAGGCTTACATGAATAGTGAAGAACATGAATTTTCGCCTCTTAAAGAGATTGGGTTAGTTGGTTATCAGAATAACAATCCAAATGGCGGTAATAACTCTGATGGTAGATCTCATAGTGGGTTTGTTGGATATGCATTTACTGATCGTGACGGCAATGGAACTGCGATTTATCGGGGAAGCGAAAGTATGACAAATCCTGCTCATTTTGCTACAGACTGGGTTTCAAATATTGACGCAGGAATTGGAGTTAATATCCGGCAGCAACGGGAAGCGAATGATTTTTATCAACGCTATATAGCCGACCTGGATGGTCAGCAATATGTCTTTGGCCACTCTAAAGGAGGAAATCTTGCAAACTATGTTCTCGTTAACAATCTAGATGAACGTCTAAACTCGTACATTGTAAATGGCGCACCGTTATACTGGTGGACCTTAACGAAAGAGCAGCAAGAAGCTTTAATGGGAGATCGAAATACCTTTATTGTGCATGAAGGAGATTTTGTTTCCTCCCTTGGGGCAGCTCCATATGTAGACAAAACGGTATATATCAATGATCCAGATGGTGGCGTGATGTATCCCCATTTTCTGGATAGCGTGAATTTTACACCTACTGGTGATTTTGAGAAATCATTTCATGGCCAATCTGACGCTCGTGAAAAAAATAATACAGCCGCCGCCGCCATTTTTTACATTGTTTCAAATCTTCCTAAGATAAAAGATTATAAGGTGACTGTTTATATACGGGAAGCGACAATGCAAATATTAGAATCTGGTATACGCGGCTTACGTAAAATCGCAGAATATGTGAAAAATGAAGCGACGAAGATGATCATAAAGGTAGCTGTGCTTTCACTCGTGCTAAAGGAGAAAATTAAGAAGTATTTTAGTGATTTGGCAAAAGAGGCTTTTGTTGCTTTCGTAAAATTTGTTGCTAAGCTAGGCGGCTACTTCCCGGTTGAGCCTTACTTAAAGGTTAATATCGACAGACTTTATTACTATGCACAAAGGCTTGAACGAATCAAAAGCCGTGTGAACGCATTAAACGATAAAATTGATTCTCTCTATTGGGAGGTTGACCTGTTAGATATGCGTCATGTATTGAAGGCTGACATCCTAACCCAGTTTTCGTTCAAACTGAACCAAAATATTAACTACCTGAACACGACTGCTAGATTGTTGGATTCTAACGAGACGAAGTTAGTTGGGAAAGCAAGGATTCTAAAGTAAAACCAAAGGAGGTGCCCCCATGAAGCCTCATGTTCGACAGAAGATTAATAGCATTATTTATGAAATCAATGCAATCACTCGGGAACTCGATGAGATCTCAAATGGACTCAATCACGAATTTAAAGGAATTGGTTCTGTAAAAAGCGCATCCAGCCTACAGAATGCAGCCGACCAATACCGAAGAGTTGGGCATAACCTGAGAAGAATTTGAGATTTTGGATTGCAGATTAGTACTCTAAAAAATTATGAAATCGTACCACCACACTAGGTACACTCCCATCCCGGGCAACGCAACAGCGCCCAGATGGCAGTTTACTCTATAGATAATTCCATTTAAAGGAGGTGAAAAAACAATGGCACGTTCAATTACAGTTGATCCAGCGAAATTAGACACTGCGGCTACTCGCATTGACCAACAATCTGCTGACTACGAGAGACTTTACAAAGCTCTTTACACAGAGGTTGAAGGCATGGGTGCAGCATGGCAAGGTACTGATAACTTAGCTTATGTATCTCAAATTAAGGGCTTCATGGATGACTTCCAAAAAATGACGAACCTTATGAGACAATACTCTGAATTCTTAAAGCTTAGCTCAAAAACATACCGTGAAACACAAAACGAGGTAGTGAACCAAGCACGTCGCTTAACTAACTAATCTCTTACTCTATGAATCTACTAAAATAAGAGTTCAAAAAGGAGGATGAAAAGGACCTCGTCGACAAGAACGCCACGTCCTGTGGCATTGTCGACACTAGCACATCCTGTGCGTCGAAAGTTCGAGGCGGCGAAGCTTTGAGTACCGGAGCGTATGCAACTAATACGTGAGGAACGGAAAAGCAAGCCAACAAAGAAATTCGATGTGTCATTTTCACCGGACTTTTTTGAACATCCGTTAAAAAGGAGGTGGCATTATGTCAGTGGATGGAATCAAAATATCCCTTGGCGAGGTTAGTAAAACCGCTGGGCAAATCCGTACATTAAACCAACAGCTTGCGACTGCATTAGAAGACATTAAGAAGGAAATGAATGGCTTATCTGCTACATGGAACTCTGATGCTTCTAACACAATTCGTGGCAATTTCAACGCATTAGCTCCACGTTTTGAAGAATATCGTCAAGTAGTTGATAGCTACTCGAAATTCTTAGACAACACAGTTACAAACTACAACGCTGCTGAAACAGCGATTAACAATAACGCTAGCGCATTTAAATAATCAATGAGGAGGGCAATTGGCCTGGCTGGTTGCCCTTACTCATAGTTTTACTAGAACATTTCAAGCTCGGGCGGGCGCATTTTGAAAGTATGGGAGTGCAAGAAAATGATTAAACAAGTTGATTTACATATCGAAAACTATGGTGTTTCCAAATTCATTTTTTACAAAGTGCCTAGGGAACTCCGAGTGGATTTTACAGAGGCTGATAAGCTAAAAAACAACCAGGTTCCAGGACTATTACCTTGCGTCGTAATTAATAAGGATGATGAAGCATACTTCCGCTATGACATGATTTCTGAGGTTACCCTTACTCAACATTTCGCAGACAAGATGACAAAGGAGCAGCTGTATTCCTTTTTCACCAATATCGTAGAAACATTGATGGAAGCGGAGCGGTTTGGATTAAATGTGAACAACTTTGTTTTTGATGAGAACTACATCTTTATTGATAATTTTTCAAACAGATTAATTCTACTATACATGCCAATTAAAAATAATATTTTTGAAAAGGTATCAATCCGGGAATTCTTCACTACTTTCTTACACTCCCACTCCTATGATGAAAATGATGATCTGTCCTTCTTTGTCAGACTCCATAATTATTTTGCGTCGATGCAGGAAATCAATTTGTATGCACTACAAAAGAAGCTGCATGAGCTATTAGTGAACAAGCCGGCTTCTACAAAGTCCTTTGCAAAGTTGCCGATTGAGGACGAGGAGCCACAGGCACCTAATTATTACAGTCCGGGCAGTGTAGAGAATGAAGTCAAGGCGTCAGCTGAAAATGGTGTGATTACATCTGAATATAGCAGCAAAAAGGTTGATAAAAAGACAAACCAAAAGCTTGAAATTGAAGAAGAGGTCCAATACAAACGCATCACAAGAACGGAGCTTGGAGAAGGGAATTCCCTGTTAGCGGGTGGCACTTCAATCAATATTAAACCGAATCTAGGTAGTTCAATTTCGTTTGAAGCAGATGAACTCGAGGAAGAAGAAGAGGGCACAACGGTCCTCACTGCTTACCGGGAGCCTGAAGAAGAGGAAGGAACGACAGCATTGGGTGTAGGTAGAACCCTTCAGCAACAGCCATTCCTTGTTGCTACATCGACTCAAGAGAAAATCGTAGTGACAAAGCAAGCTTTTAAAATCGGTCGTGATCCACATCAAGCCGACTATACGACTCAAAATAAAGTAGTTGGCCGTGTGCATGCGGAACTAGTTTCCGAGAATGGGGAATATTTTATTGTCGACCAAGAGTCACGTAACGGAAGCTATGTAAATGGAGTTAAGCTTGTACCGAGAAACAAAGTGAAAATCAAGCACGAGGATAAAATCAAGCTTGCAAACGAGGAATTTGTATTTAGGCTGTTTTAAAAATATGTCTAGCTCTAGGCGCCATCGGCTCTCTGGTCTAAGCCAAGTGCTTCGGAAGGTAAAAAGCACCTTCTGTCAGCGCTTATCTTATGCTTGTCGCCGAATGCTGAGCGTCTTGCGCATTTCTACTAAAAACGGGGTGAAATAATGGCGTTCATACATGCATACCATACTGACGTCGGAATAAAAAAGAAAACAAACCAGGATGCCATTCTCGTCAAAACGGCAAAGACACCGAATGGCTATGTTGGGATGTTTGTTGTATGTGATGGAATGGGTGGGTTAGCCCATGGGGAACTAGCGAGTGCAACCGTAGTAAGAGGTCTCTCCGAATGGTTTGAACAGGAGCTGCCAGAGCTGCTTAAGTCGGATAAGCAGGACGAGGACATCCGCGGTGCCCTCGAAGCATGCATCACAGAGCAAAATGAAAGAATTTTAGACTATGGAGATCAGCTTGAGGTCCAGGTGGGAACGACCGTAACGGCACTTCTCATCGTTCAGTCACGCTATTTTATCGTACATATTGGGGATTCCCGTGCCTATCAAATTCAGCAGCAGGTAACTAGGCTAACAAAGGACCAGACACTTGTTGAACGCGAGGTTGAGCGCGGAAATATTACCCGGGAGCAAGCCTTGAAGGACCCAAGACGCAATGTGCTTTTACAATGTGTAGGGGCAACGAAGGAGCTTGAGGTCGTCATTCAAACAGGAGAAACGCAAGCCGGAACCGTGTTCTTACTTTGTACAGACGGTTTTTACCATAAAGTGACGGAAGATGAGCTTCTCGAGGAACTGCGCCCAAGTCAATTTTTAACGGAAAAGCAATTAAAATACAAGGCTATTAAACTAGTTGATGCAGTGAAGGAACGGAGAGAGGTTGACAATATCTCCGTTGTTCTTGCGCATGTAGTGTAAACGTGAAGAGCTTTAAAGAATAGACTTCGAATATAGTTTTCGGTGTCTAGCTTCCAGGCACCATCGGTCTCTGGTCTAATACAACGCTTCTGAAGGTAAAGTGCGCCTTCTACTCTAGATCGTCGTATGCTTGTCAGACTTGCACAGGACAAGGAAAGCTACGATAGCATAATCATCGCACGAAGAAAATGCATAGCATTTTCGAGGAAGTGCTGACGTCCGCGTTTGCCACAGGACGTGGCAGTCTTTAGTGGACGTTCACTTTCAAGGCACTTGCGCTTTTCTTTATTTGGGGGAATTACGTTGATTAAAATCGGAACATTTATTGATGATAGATATGAAATATTGAAGGAAATTGGGCGCGGTGGGATGAGTATTGTCTATTTGGCGATGGACAATCGTCTCAACAAGTCCCTTGTTGTTAAGGATATCCGTAAGCGAGACAACAGCAACAATGAGCTTCTGATTAATAGCTTGGTTGTCGAAGCAAATATGCTCAAAAAGCTCGACCATGGTGCGCTCCCAAGGATTTACGACATTATCGAGTCTGAGGGCGATATTTATGTCGTGATGGACTATGTCGAGGGAGAATCGCTTAAGCAGAAGCTGAATCGGGAAAAAATCATTTCGGCGAAGCTTGTGATTGATTGGGCAAAGCAGCTTTCTCAAGTGCTCCATTACTTACATACGAGAAAGCCACATCCGATTATTTATCGTGACATGAAGCCAGATAATATCATGCTTACACCTGAAGGGAAAATCAAGCTGATTGACTTTGGAATCGCGCGTGAGTTCAAGGATGAAAGCCTAACCGATACGACCAATCTCGGAACAAAATCCTATGCAGCACCTGAGCAATTATCAGGTAAACGTACGGACGCTAGGACGGATATTTATAGTCTTGGATTAACGCTGTATCAACTTATTACAGGTAAAAGCATGAGTGATCCGCCGTATGAAGTAAGGCCGATTCGTCAGTGGGATCCGACTCTTCCGGAAGGCCTTGAGCATATTATTTTAAAATGTACCCAGGCAGAGCCGGAAAATCGCTACCAAACCTGTGAGGAGCTTTTATACGACTTAGAGAACATCAACAAGCTTACCGCAGGCTATCGAAAAAAAATGATGAAGCAGCTGTACCTGTTTTTGGTCCCGGCTGTATTATGTGTCGGTTTTACCACGACGACCGTGTTTGGCTATAAAGGGATGGAAAATGAGCAGTTCCAGGATTATATGGGGCTTGTCAATGAATCTAGCATTTCCTTAATTGAGGGCGATGATACGGAAGCAATCCAGTTGCTTGAAAAAGCGATCTCTGTTGACAAGGGCCGTGCATCCGCTTATATCAACCTTCTTGATGTGTATATTAACCGCAATGAAGTGGATACAGGTTTAGCGAAAATCGAGTCCTATGTGAATGGGGAATATGGAAATATCCATAAAAACAATGAAGTGCTGTTTAAGCTGGGTATGACGTATTTCGATCGCAAACGGGATTATCCAGTAGCTCTGAAGTTTTTTAAACAAGTTGATGAAAAAGAAATTCCAGACGCGAGCTACTATATCACACTTGCTACGACATTGGGTGGGATGAACATTGATTACGACCAGTTCTCGACAAACCTGTTAGAGTTTGAGTCTTACAATGATAACCTTCCAAACAATGCGAAAAAGGTAGATAACTATAATTCATTGGCGAATATTTATATCTCCTACAAAGGTCAGATTGCGGACGCAAACACGAAGGCCATTACGGTTGTGCAAAAGGCGCAGGAAGTCCTTGAGTTGACTTCGGATGAGCAGCTTGATTTGAAGTATGAAATTGAGTTTGAACAAAAGCTCGCGCAAGCCTTTTACAGTCGAGGTGTTAATTCCGAGGATCAGGTTGCAGCCCGTGAAGATTATGAGCAAGCAATTGAACACTATAACAATCTTTTAGACTTGAACGTAACCAACAAGGAAGAGGTTATGGTCAATATCGGTGTGAATTACCAGGAGATGGGTGAGTATTCACAGGCGGTTGAACAATTTGAAGGCATCATCAAAAGCTTTCCGAAAAGCCTGAATGCGCATGTGAGACTCGGCAATCTGTTGCTCGACATTGAACAAGGAAAGCCAGAAGCAGAGCGCAACTATGGTAAGGCCAAGAACATCTACGACCAGGCTGGCAAGCTTGACGGTGCCGGGGAAAACGAAGCCTATAAAAAGCTCTCACGCCGAATGGCGAACTTAGGCATAGGCTAGTGGGTCATGGGTCACAGGTTCCTTGTCTGGGTCAGGGGGACAGGTTCCTTGTCCCATCTGGGTCAGAGTACCTGTCCCCCTGACCCACCCATGATCCATTATGAAAGGAGGCTCTCGATTGGAATACCAGATTATGTTTTACGGGGGATTAGCGGGTGCTGTGATTACGCTAATCATCTCGATTATTGTATATATGAAGTTGCAAATCTCTCAAGTGATTGCAGATTTAACGGGAAATCGATTTCAGAAAAAGAAGAATAACAATCCAGCTTCACTTGGCGTTCATGAGACAAAACGAACGACTAGTGAAATCAAGCTAAAGAAAGAGATTCCGGTTGCAGCAGCCGTTGAGGATACTGCGTTGATGAGCCAGGAGCTCGAACCAACCTCTATGCTTGAAACAGATGACAAATACACGGCACCTACTTCTTTACAAAAGAAACGCAATACTGTGGAGGAAACCTCGTTGTTAGCGGGTGAAGTTGAAGAAACCTCTCTCCTTAGTGATGTGGAGGAAACAGCTCTTTTACAGGAAGAAGAGGAGACAACCTTACTAGTAGATGACGATGAAACAACCATCCTTCTCGAAGGTGATGGAGAAACAGCGATTTTAACAGAGACAGAAGAGAAATTGGATTTCCAAATTGAAGTAGATGTCATGATTATTCATACAAATAAGGTAATTAACTTTATTCAACAGAAGTCCACTACCACTCCGAGTGGAAGATGAAATTCCATTCAGTAGGTGTTCAAAAATTTTGACTGAATAAAGTTAATGCCTCCAGCGGATGCCACAGATTTTAAAAGGAAATTTTTCGAGCATAGGACCGAAGACTAAGAACGCCACATCCTGTGGCAACGTCTTCATGACCCACCTCGTGTGGGCCTAAAATCTGGGCACAAATACGCCAAGGCGAATTTGATTATAAAAGGAGCGTAGTTAAGTGATAGGGATGATTTCAAGAAGCTACCGAAAAAACAAATCGGTACTATGGTTACCGATTGCGTTTGTTTTGGTGCTATCAGGGGTTTTGTTTAGCCTAAACGTATCATCACAGGTTGAAACGAAGCAGTATATAACATTTAACAAGGAAAAATGGGAAATTGGAAAGGAATTTTCGAACGAGTGGTACATAAGTGGAGAAACCTTGCAATTCCAAGTTGATTTAACAGAAGACTATCAAAATTATTTGAAGCCGGAAGGGGATAACAGCGGTGAAGAAGTAGTTCCGGGAGACGGAACTACGAACGAGGATCCTCCACAGGAACCAGCACCGACCCCTCCAGCAGCGGGTGAAATCCCCGAGGGCGGAGTGCCATTTGAAATTAAAGCGAATGGTACTGTTAACATAACAGAAGAGCCAGAAGGCGAATTCACTGGATTATACACTGTTACGGTCACTGATTTAGGAAAAGACGGAAAAATCCCAGTGGAGATTGAGTTCAGTGGTGAAACATGGGTGAATGAACCACCGACTCGTCAAACTACATTTTACGTAAAAAAGGACACCGCTAAACCTGTTGTTACGCTATGGGGTCCAGAAGACGGCAAGTATTATCGAGATACCATTCATTTAAATATTGGAGTGGAAGAAGAAAACTTCAATAAAGACAACGTAACTGTCTCAATTAAAAAGGATGAGTCAGAATTTACCCCAAATAATCCGATACAGTGGAATGGAAGAATAGGTACCATTGCATTTGATCAGGTTGGGTATTATGAAATAACAGTTACAGCAAAGGATAAAGTAGGAAACGAGAGTGACCCAAAAACGATAGCCTTTGGGAACATCAGTAAGAGTGCTGACCTACGAATTGATAATAAAACAGACAATAACTTCTACAAGGAAGACGTTCAGGTTGTTGTAGAAAATCCATTAAACATTAAATCAGCTATTCTAACATATACAAAGCATGGTGAAGAACCTAAAGACGTTAATATGGAAGTTGAGGGACTCATTTTCAAAAAGAAAGCAACTTACTCCCTTACTGAAGAAGGAACATACGACATTACGGCCAAAGTAACTGACCGTAGAGATACAGAACAACTAGGAACAATTCAAAACATCATCATCGACAAAACAGCTCCTGAAGTTTCAATTACAGGTGTTGCAAATGGTAGTAAATATAAAGAATCTAAGAAACTAGTAACATCCGCAACCGATCCAAACCTTGATGAAAATAGATCTGTATTGACGATCACAAAGGATGGAAAGGCGACGCAAGTTACAGGTGCTGATGCACTTGGAGAACGCACGCTAACAGACGGTAACTATACGGTTGAACTTAGTGTGTTTGACAAAGCGGGGAATGAAAAGAAATCCCCAGCGGTAAGTTTTACAATCGATACGACAAAACCGGTGGTTTCAATATCCGGTATAGAGAATGAAAAATACTATCCGAACGATCAAGATGTTCATTTTACAGTAGAAGACCTAACTCTTGATTTAACAAAGACAACTTTAGTAGTAAAACATAATGAAACAGACTATGCCGAAGAAATTACGTTAAAGCAAAACGGAACAAAAGCTGAAGCAAGTCATACGTTTGAGGATGAAGGCGTGTATACCGTTGAGCTTAGCTCGACTGACCTAGCCGGTAATGAACCTGTTAGTATCAAGAAATCATTCACAATCGACAAAACGAAGCCCGAAGTATCTGTGACAGGTATAGATAATAACGTAAAATACAACAGCAAAGTCGATATGGACATCGTAGCGAAAGACACAAATCTTGATAACAACAGCACGGTGTTAACCGTAACAAAAGATGGTGACTCTGAAACCTTTACAGGTAAGGACGCACACAAAACGCATAGCTTCAAGGATGAGGGAGTCTATGAAATTAGCGTAGATTACTTTGACAAAGCAGGTAACAAGGCTGATTTTTCAACGATTACATTTGTCATCGATAACTCGAAGCCAGAGGTTGATATCACTGGTGTGAGTGAAAATGAATACTACAACAGTAACAAAGAAGTGGTATTCACAGTCGAGGATCAACATGTTGATTTGAGTAAAATTGAGCTCTCGATTACAAAGGATGACGAAAGCTACCTAACGGACGATATTAAATTCAAAAAAGAGAATAAGCCAAAGCGAGCAGAGGCAAAGCATACCTTTACCGAAAATGGCGTATATGTTCTCAACCTAAAGTCCACTGACGAAGCAGGAAATACGTCAATGGAAAAAGAAGTCACATTCACAATCGATCAAATCCTTCCGGAAATCGCAGTGACGAACATCGGCGAAGGTGGAAAGTACAACGAAGACCGTCATGTCAACATCACCGTACGTGACATCAATATGGGTGAGTCGAAAGTATCGGCTACACATAATGGTGAAAATTATAAAATAGACCCATTCACATTAGATGGCCAAGAGGCAACAACCGAGCATACCTTTACTGAGGATGGGGTTTACACAGTAGTCATTGAATCGACTGATAAAGCAGGAAATGTGAGTACGAAGACGATCAATTTCAAAGTCGACCAAACAGGACCTGAAATTCTTTACTCAATCGAAAATGATACGTATTTCAATGATAAAAAGGTTGACCTAACTGTATCTGTAGCGGATTACACGTTAGAAATGCCAGAAATAACTGTTACGAGAACACGTAACGGGAAAACAGAAGAAGTTGAAACAGGCGGATGGCTAGAGGAAATCATCTGGATCATCACCCAACGCAAAACGATTTCGCTTCAAGACGAAGGCGTGTATGCGGTAAAAGTGACAGCTAAGGACGAATTCAAAGTTGAAAGCACAAAAGAGCTTGCTTTTACAATTGACCATACGTCACCTGAGATTCTCATCAATGGGATTGAGAACGGTGCGTTTGTTCAGAAAAACAATGAGTTAACCATCGACATCAACGACCTACATTTCAATGCGGAGAAAAATGAAGTGTTCGTAAATGGGAAAAAAATTGAGGATGCGAAATGGGAAGAGACAGCAACAGGGTATCGGTTCAAACAAACCTTCCCGAAAGATGGAGAGTATGAAGTAACCGTAAAATCTGAGGACTTTGCAGGAAATAAATCAGCTGAGGCGAAACGTTCGTTCACAGTTGATAATGTAAAACCTGAAATCAAGATTGAAAAAGTCAAAGATGGTACGTATTACGACAAAAAGCAATCAGCGACAATTAAGGTAAACGAACTGAACTTTAACAACAATAATGTAAAAATCAATGTAACGAAAAATGGTGCTCCATATCCATTCAATGAGTGGAAAAATCAAGATGTACAATCAAGTCTTGAGATTCCATTTAATGAGGATGGCGACTATGTAATTAAGGTGTCTGCAACGGATGCTGCAGGAAATGTAGCTGATGCGCAGGAAGTAAAATTCACAGTCGATGAAACCTTCCCAGTTCTGAACATTACTGGTGTTGAGCATATGACAAACTACAATGTAACAAAGCCAGTGACGTTCGAAGTGCGAGATACAAACATCGACCAAACATCACTACGCGTCACGAAAAATGGGAAGCCATATGAGGTTGGAACACTTACGAATTCAGGATCTAAGGCTAGTTTGACACATCAATTTCAAGACGAAGGCAGTTATGTATTGTACTTGAATGCAACAGATAAGTCAGGTAACAAAACAACTCATGATGAGATTGCATTTATCGTCGACAAAACAAACCCAGTCGTCAACATTGACGGTGTCGATCATCAGTCCTTCAACCCAACTGGTAAAAGAGTAACGGTTTCTGTTGATGAACTGAATTTCGGTACGAATTATGTTGTGCTTTCAGTAACAAAGGATGGAAAGACTTTTAATATCGGAACGTGGCAAAACAATAACAAGCTTTCAAGCTTAGGCTACAATTTCAATGATGATGGATTGTACACGATTGCTATAAGCACGAAGGATAAGGCTGGTAACGGTCCAATCGCAGCGAACAAGACATTTACAATCGATACAACAAAACCAGCAATTGACATTACAGGTGTTGAAAATGCAGCACATTACAATGTAGATAAGCCTGTAAATATTGCGATTCGCGATGTAAACCTTGATGTGAATCGAGTAACGGTAACACGAAATGGCAGAGGCTATAATGCTGGTGGATTTGCGGTTGCGAATCAAACAGCACGACTCAGTCATAATTTTAGCCAAGAAGGTGACTATGTCATCAATGTTGAAGCAGTTGATAAAGCGGGTAACCAATACAGTGACCAGATTACTTTTACAATCGATAAAACAGCTCCAGTTATTACACCGAAATTTAGAGGTGAAAGTCGAGTAATCAAGGATGGCGAGTATATCAATAAAGTATTCACACCTGAATTTGCTCTTGATCAAGGAGAAGACACCATTGTGTCTGTCACAATGAATGGTTCAAATGTAACTGGCCGAATCCCAACGGCTTCACTTGAAATGACATACAAGTACAGTGTCCTAGCACGAGATAAAGCAGGAAACGAAACAACAATCGATATTAGCTTTATTCTTGATACAACAAAGCCGAATCTGAATATCACAGGAGTACTCGATGGATTCTTCAATAAGAACCAAGCGCCAACTGTGACATTCTCAGATCGCTATCTTGATTCAAGTCGTTCAAAGGTGACATTAAATGGCCGTCCGTTTGTGAACGGTACGCAGTTAAGTGACGAAGGAGATTACATTTTAAAAGCTGAGATTTATGACTTAGCAAATAATGTGTCTACCCGAACGATCGTATTTACAATTGATAAAACATCACCATCCATTACGTTCAAGGAAGCTATTTCAGAGAAGTATTTCAACGAATCACTGCTTCCAGAATTATTGATTGAGGATATCAATGCATATGACATTATTTCACAAACCTTAAATGGTCAGCCATATAATCTTGGTGACCCAATCGAGGAAGAAGGTAAGCACGTACTCTTCTTCGAGGTAAAGGATAAAGCAGGAAATATTCAGCAGCTAAGCGTTGAGTTCATCATTGATAAAACAGCTCCAACCATTGTTGTGGAGGGTGTTAAGGAAAACGAAACCTATCGTGATCCGGTAACTGTTTCAATTAGCCTTGACAATCCGAGTGACACACTGAAGTCTGTCATGATCAATGGAGAGTTGTTTGACGGAGATGTGAAGGAAGTGAATGGTACACAAGTAATTTCTGCGACCTTGTCTGATATCAACAAATACGAGATTGAAGTCGTAGCATTTGACGAAGCAGGCAACGAGGAGACGCTTGTCGTTCCATTCGAAATCGTAGAAAAAAGTGTATTTGTGAAGTTCTATGAAAACAAGAGCTTATTCGCAGGTACAATCGTAGGTCTTGTGGCTGCTGCCGCTGCTGGTGGAGTTGCACTACGCCGAAGCATCATCCGTAGAAGAGATTCAAAAGACATGTAATAAAAAATGCGGGCATCTGCTATTTGGCGGATGCCTGTTTTTGATTATCCAAGAGGAAAGCAAACCTTAAGGTAGGGTGAAAATGATGAGTAATGCTGCAGAAATAATTGATACAATCACGCTTGTTATCGGAGCATGGTTGTCACTTCAAGTTGGACTCAGTGCATTAACAGTCCTATTAGGAAATACTCTGGTGGAGCATGTCGAAACGGGTGTTTTTAGAAACACGAGTAATCTATTCCTCAAACTTTTTACCTTTATCGTACTATTCTTACTTGGACTAGGGCCGTTCATCTATAGTAAACTTGGCCGTTTTTCATGGCTTGTAAGGAGACTCCTCATGCTAGGAATCACTATCGTTATGGGAATTGTGTTTATGATTATTTACTATATTATCAAGGTTATGCTGCATGCAGTATTTTTGTAGGAAGTTTGGTAGGAAGTAGGGTGAAACAACATGTTAGCGCAAATTATTGAAACAATTACACTCGTTATTGGCGCGTGGTTCACACTTCAGTTTGTTAGTTGTCTAGTTTTATTCTTACTAGGAAAACGTTATGGTCGATCACATAGAACTGGGTGTTTTCAAAAATACAAACAATCCAATTCTCAAATTCTTTACTTTTGTAACACTATTTTTATTAGGCTTAGGACCATTTATTTATAAAAAACTAAATAGATTTTCGTGGGTTTTACAAAAGATACTTATGCTCATCGCCTCAGTAGTTATGGGGATCTTATTCATGCTAATTTACTACATTATTAAGGCTACACTTCATGCGGTGTTGTTGTAGAGGGATAATTAAGCTGAATACTTATGAGGAAATGCTTGAAGCAGTTGGCACTGTAACAGCTGCAATAGAAGTATAAGAAATAAGATGATCCCAAGCGGTCATCTTATTTTTTTGCTAAAACGATAAAATATACTATGCAATAAGAGAATGTATAATAATTTTTGAAAAATGCAACAAACTATCCATGTAGATGTATATTTTGTTGCTTTAACACGTTATATTGCTGGCGTTTACACACTTTGGCACCCGTGATATACTTCCAAAGGTTAATCGTGTTTACGTCTTATCAAGGCAACTATTAGCCTTGCAAACGGAGGTATTTTTTCATGAATAGAAGAAAACGTCAGCAAGTAAATCCAACTATACAACGGTTGAAGGAACTCATATACATACTACTCGGTTCAGCCACGGTGGCTTTGTCATTCAATCTGTTTTTGTTACCGAATAAGGTTGCATCTGGCGGTGTGAGTGGAATCAGTACCATTTTACATACCCTATTTGGTTGGGAAGCAGCCTATGTGCAGTGGGCATTCAACATCCCATTGTTCATCGCAGGAGTTATTTTTCTTGGAAAGGTATATGGTGCACGAACGTTAATTGGCACACTCTTTTTACCATTTGTTGTTTATCTTTCAAGAAATATGGAGCCTGCTACTCTTGACCCGTTGCTCGGTTCTCTATTTGGCGGGATTGGAGTAGGTTTGGGACTTGGCATTACATTTCGAGGTAATGCATCAACAGGTGGGACAGACTTAGCCGCCCAGATTGTTCATAAGTTTACACAAATTTCTCTTGGAAAATGTGTTGCTTTCATTGACGGTTTAATTGTTATAACAGCAGCGATTGTATTCGATATTGAAAGTGGACTCTATGCACTCATTGGCCTTTTTGTCACAAGCAAAACGATCGACCTGGTACAGATGGGGCTCGGCAATTCAAAGATGGCACTCATCATTACAAACAAGCAGGATGAAGTGCGACAGGAGATTTTTGCGAAACTGGACAGAGGGGTTACAAAGCTATCTGGACATGGCGGATACACCGATGATGAGCGTCCGATGCTCATGTGTGTGGTCAATCAGACAGAGTTCACAAAATTGAAACAAGTGGTTCGAAGCATTGATACATCAGCGTTTGTGGTCGTTATGGACGCTTCAGAGGTACTAGGCGAGGGTTTTAAAAGGGCCTAAAAGGGGTATAATAAAAGTTGTATAATGGAAAATTTTATTAACAGGGGGTTCATTCAGTGAAACGTAAGCTATTTGGATTTCTATTGGGTACAACACTTGTATTCGCATTAGCTGCTTGTGGTGGGGACGACAATGCAGGAGATGCGCCAGCAGGTGACAACGGAGGAGACGGAGGCGGAGCTACAACTGCAAACGCTGAAGAAATCTTCCAACAAAACTGTGCAGCATGTCACGGACAAGATCTAAGTGGTGGTGCAGGTCCAGACCTTACAAAGGTTGGGTCTAAGTACAGCTCAGAAGAAATCTCAGATATCATCGAACATGGTCAAGGCGCAATGCGTGCTGGTATCATCCAAGGTGAAGAAAAAGACGCAGTCGCTTCTTGGTTATCTGAGAAAAAATAAGTTTGTAAATGTAATGAGGCCTTCCGGGTTAACCGGAAGGCTTTTAATTTTGGCTGCATTAGGGTTATGTCCCATAAATGGTGTGGTGTGTCCCATATAGTCAGAGGAATGTCCCATATATTTAAAAGAGTGTCCCATATCTCTCCATGAATGTCCCATATGTTCATAGCTTTGTCCCATATCCGAAAATCAAGAAACCATTAGAGTGTCGGCCTTCCGGGTGAACCGGAAGGCATTTGTTGAGGGCTGAATTGGGGCTATGTCCCATAAATGGTGTGGAGTGTCCCATATAGTCGGAGCACTGTCCCATATATTCGAATTTATGTCCCATATCAAATCCCAATACCAAATCCAAAGTATAACAATCCCAAAAAATCAGAAGGAATATCAAAATTAGAGTCGAATTTTATAAAAAACGAAAGGAGCAGATACATTTGATTAGAAAAAAACGTTCAATCCCACTTGAAATACTAGCCCTCGAAGGATTACTGCGAAGGATACAGCCTGATCATCCGAAAATTCCTCAATTACAAACCGAATTGGCCAAAAGAAAGAAGGGATACCGAGGAGAACTCTCAATAAATTACTATTTAGACTTAATCGATACACCGCAATTCCTCATTTTGCACGATATCAGACTTCGAGACGGAAAAACCTTCTTCCAAATTGACACACTCATCCTTACACCACACTTTTTCTTACTCCTAGAAGTGAAAAATATAGCGGGAACACTCTATTTTGAAGAAGAATCACAACAAATGATTCGTACCTTGAACAATGAGGAAGAAGGTATGGCGAATCCAATTCTACAAGCAAGAAGACATTCCCGCCAATTAAGAGGTTGGCTAACACAACGAAAGCTTCCAATCCTACCACTCGAATATCTAGTCATCATTAGTGACCCCAAAACGATTATAAAGTCCTCTAGACCAAGCATTTTTACAAAAATTATTCATAACGCGTATCTTCCATTTATCTTTGAAAAAATAGAAAAACGATATACGAAAGAGATAGTAAGTATGAAGGAATTGAGGAAGATAGCAGGAGCGGTAGAAAAACACCACACCCCTAAACAACCCAAATTACTAACTCAATTTTCACTTTTAGAAACCGAAATTCGAAAAGGAGTTCACTGTCCGAAGTGTAATAATTTCCCAATAGAAAGGAAGAAAGGGTACTGGTACTGTGAAAGTTGTTGTTCAAAGTCTCAAGATGCTTTTCTAGAGTCACTTCAGGATTATGCCTTACTTATTAATCCAACAATTACGAATGAAGAACTGAGAGACTTTTTACAACTCCCCTCAAGGAAAGTAGCCTACCGCATGCTAACCTCCATGAACCTCACTCATACCGGTCAAAACAAAGGTAGATCCTATACACTCCCACCCCTCCGATAACCAATACCAATATTTACACACACCTCTTTCACGCCCAACCCGACACCGACTTTACTGCTATGAAATGAAAATGTAATATTTTTAGTCGTTTTTTGACGAATGATGATGTTATAATGGAGAATGTGAATGAAAAGGCACTTTATTTTAACGTATAATTCCTTCGTATATAATCCGTAGCTCTTCAAAATACGTGAAGCTGTCTAAGAGGACATAAGCGCTTACAAAGTTGATAGGTTACTAGCTACGTACTACCAATAAAATGACGATAGGTGATTTGTAATGATAGAAATGCAAAATGTGTTTAAAAAGTATCCAAACGGCGTGATGGCTGTGAATGGAATAAATGTAAAAATCAATCAAGGTGAATTTGTATATGTAGTTGGGCCGAGTGGTGCTGGGAAATCTACATTCATTAAGATGATGTACCGTGAGGAAAAGCCAACAAAAGGTTCCATTATTATAAATGGAATGGACCTTGCGAAATTAAAAGAAAAAAAGGTACCTCTTTTACGACGTAATATCGGAGTTGTGTTCCAGGATTTCAAGCTACTGCCTCGTTTAACGGTGTATGAGAATGTAGCGTTTGCGTTAGAGGTAATTGAAGAAAATCCAAAGAATATCAAAAAGCGTGTGATGGATGTGCTTGACCTTGTAAGGCTGAAGCATAAAGCGAGATTTCTTCCAGACGAGCTTTCTGGTGGGGAGCAGCAACGTGTGTCGATTGCACGTTCAATTGTAAACTCTCCTGGCGCACTTATTGCGGACGAGCCTACAGGAAACCTTGATCCGGAAACATCTTGGGAAATCATGAACATCTTTGAGGAAATTAATTTCCGTGGTACGACAATTATTATGGCAACACACAACCGTGAAATTGTTAATACCATTAAAAAGCGAGTTATCGCCGTAGAAGGTGGAAAGATCGCACGTGATGAAGTAAGGGGTGAGTACGGATATGAAAATTAATACACTCCGTCGGCATTTTCGTGAAAGTACAAAAAATCTAGGACGTAACGGATGGATGACATTTGCATCCGTCAGTGCAGTAACCGTAACTCTTTTACTTGTTGGGGTATTCTTAGTCATCATGATGAATTTAAATAGCATGGCAACTTCACTTGAGAAGGATGTTCGAATCAGTGTTCATACGGATTTAACATCTACGAAGGAACAACAAGATGCGTTAAAAGCAGAGATTGTAAAAATTCCAGAGGTTGCGGAAGTTACGTTCTCATCAAAGGACCAAGAACTTGAGAAAATGATTGATAGTTTTGGTGAGGATGGACAGATTTTTGCACTGTATGAGCAAAGCAATCCGCTTCATGATGTATTTGTCGTGAAAACAAAAAATCCTTCATCTATTATGACGGTTGCAGAACAGGTTGAAAAACTCGAACATGTGTATAGTGTTAACTATGGGAAAGGGAAGGTTGAAAAGATTTTCAGTACGGTAGGAGTTTCTCGAAACGTTGGAATCGGGCTGATTATCGGACTTCTTTTCACTGCGATGTTCCTTATTTCAAATACTATTAAAATCACAATTTTTGCAAGAAGAAGAGAAATTGAGATTATGAAACTAGTAGGGGCAACAAATGCCTTTATCCGCTGGCCGTTTTTCCTAGAAGGTCTATTCTTAGGAATATTAGGGGCATTGATTCCAATTGGAATTATTCTAGGTTTCTATAATTTCTTGTATGATTTGATTCAACCACAGTTAAGCGGAACATTCCTACAACTACTGCCATTTAATCCATTTGCGTACCAAGTAACGGGGTTATTGCTTCTAATTGGTGCATTCATCGGTGTATGGGGAAGTTTAATGTCTGTTCGTAAATTCTTAAAAGCATAAAGGATGTTCAAAAACTCCGATGAAAATGACACATCAGTATAGGATCTTCGACTAAATACCGACACGTCCTGTGTCGAACGTCGAAGTCACCACATCCTGTGGAAGCTCGTTGGCTTGCTTTTCCGTTCCTCACGTATTAGTTGCATACGTTCCGGTACTCAATGCTTCGCCGCCTCGAACTTCTTGGTCCTTTTCATCCTCCTTTTTGAACACGAAATATAAAAGGCACATCTTATTAGCTAGAAGGCTAATATGGATGTGCCTTTTTAAAAAGAAAAATAAGTATAGAATTTCGTACTTAGTTTTCGATGTCTAGCTCCAGGCGCCATCGGCTCGAGGTCATAAGCCAATCGCTTCTGAAGGCAAAAAGCGCCTTCTGTCAGCGCTTGTCTTGTGCTTGTCACCGATCCGATAGGCAGGCGCCTTGCGCTTTTCTTAATAATAGAACGGGAACGGGAAGAAGAATGGGAATATGAAAGTGTTATATGGGAACCGACGACGGCGGAACCGACGATATCGTCTGCGGCCATAGCCACCGTACCCTCCATATCCTCCATAACCACCATATCCTCCGAACCCACCATATCCGCCAAATTGGCGATCTGGTGTCATTTCTGTTTCCTCTACCTCTTCAGGTACAAGCATTGTTACTCCGTCATCATCCATGTCCTCGATGATCCCTTCCATTTGCGTACCATCTTGCATTTGTCCAACGACATAATAATTCATGTACTTGTGGCATGTGTGCTTAATATCCTGTCCCGGATAGCCAGGCTGTGGCATGTTCATACCATATGGATTGTAGTGCATAGTATCCCTCCTTTGCACAAATAGGATATTCACCTACTACTAGATTTGTTACCCATTTTTTGGAGGAATGTTAGGAACCTGTAAAAAAGAGCCCACCATATGATGAGCTCTACATACCAAGCGTTATCTTTTTCAACTTCGTGCCACATTCGCAGCTTGTACTGTGTTTCAAGTTTTTGATTTCCGATTGGCAGATTGAACAAATTTGTTTTTGCATGATGATTCACCTTCTTACTGTTTAGTCTGGCATGAACGACAAAGCCCATATACTTCCATCTGGTGTGAATAGATTTTAAACTGTGTTAGCCTGCAGGCAACATGTTCGATTTCTTTTAGACCAGGATAGGAAAAATCAATAATCTCCCCGCAGGACTCACATAAAATATGATAATGATTTGGTTGGTTTGCTAGCTCATATTTGCTTAATCCATTCCCGTAAGGCAATTCCTTTAAAATTTTTAGTGATACAAATAGTTTCACATTGTTATAGATTGTTGCAAGGCTAATATGTGGTAGTTGTTTGTGTATGTCTTCCACGGTCGGATGGCCTTTCAATGAAAGGATTGTTTGTAAGATTAAGGTTCGTTGGGGTGTAATTCGTAAGCCACGTTCTTTTAAAAAGGGTATAAGTTCAGTTATTTGTTCTTCTTGCACGGGTACCAACCTCTTTTACTCTTCATTCTTAAAAGAATAGGTATCCGGGGTGCGGATACCTCAGACTGTTGACAAACGCTCGCATACTGCGTTGCTTGCCTCTCTCGTCCGCTCATGAAGGCAACTTCTATTCGCGTCTTCGCTCGGGCAGCGCGCCTTGTCTGACAAGCGCTATCAAAACAGTCTGGAATAAACATGCAACCATGGACTTTTATATAAGAAGAGTGTAGACAAAGTCATTCTAACTTTGTCTACACTCTAAGCTATCCATTTTGCGAATACCTATTTGTGTGAGAATAAAATGAAGATGTTACTGTTTTATTAGGTTTGCACTCAGTTCCTCGAAGTCGCTTCACCCTCGAGCTTCTTCAGGTATCCAAGCAATTTTTGATGAAAATTACTTAGCTAACACTTCTCCTGGCACTTCTAGTCCAAGGCCTTCTGCGATACGTGTTCCGTATTCAGGGTCAGCTTTGTAGAAGTGAGCGATTTGACGAAGTTTGATTTCATCGTATTCAACTGGTTTCATTGCACCGACAATTGTGTTAACAAGGCGAGTGCGTTCTTCTTCGCTCATTAAGCGATAAAGGTCACCAGCTTGAGTGTAGTGATCATTGTGATCATACGCTACACTTTCTGCAATTCCTTCAACAGCATATGCATGTTGCTTCGCTTCTGGTGCTTCTTTTGGACCTTCGAAACTATTAGGCTCGTAATATACGGAGCTACCACCGTTGTTATCGAAGCGCATTTGACCATCGCGTTGATAGTTGTTTACTTCCACTTTTGCACGGTTGATTGGTAGTGCTTGGTGGTTTGCGCCAACACGGTAACGATGTGCATCATGGTAGGCAAATAGACGACCTTGAAGCATTTTGTCTGGTGATACGTCTACACCAGGTACCAATGTTCCAGGTGAGAATGTAGCTTGTTCTACTTCCGCGAAGTAGTTTTCAGGGTTACGGTCTAATACCATACGACCAACTTCAATTAATGGATAGTCTTTTTGAGACCAAACTTTTGTCACATCGAATGGATCGAAGCGATATGTATTCGCATCCTCCAATGGCATGATTTGAACGTAAAGCTTCCAAGCAGGGAAGTCACCTTTTTCAATCGCATTAAAAAGATCTTCCGTATGGTAATCTGGATTTTCTCCAGCCAGTTTTTCAGCAAGCTCAGGTGCTAATGCTTTCACGCCTTGCTCAGTACGGAAGTGGTACTTAATCCATACGCCTTCGCCTTCAGCGTTTGTCCACTTGAATGTATGGCTTCCGTATCCATGCATATGACGCCATGTCGCCGGAATACCACGGTCACCCATTAACCAAGTTACTTGGTGTAATGATTCAGGTGAATGAGACCAGAAATCCCATACAGCTGTTGGATTTTTTAAGTGTGTTTGTGGATGACGTTTTTGTGTGTGAATGAAATCTGGGAACTTAATTGCATCGCGAATGAAGAACACAGGAGTGTTGTTTCCAACGATGTCATAGTTTCCTTCTTCTGTATAAAATTTAACTGCAAAACCACGTGGGTCACGAACTGTGTCAGCAGATCCATTTTCACCAGCAACCGTAGAGAAGCGGATAAATAGAGGAGTGCGTTTGCCAACCCCGTTAAATACTTTTGCTTTTGTATATTTTGATACATCATTTGTTACTTCGAAATAACCGTGGGCGCCGCCACCTTTAGCGTGAACGACACGTTCTGGAACACGTTCTCTATTGAAATGTGCTAACTTTTCTAGGAGGTGTACGTCCTGGATTAATGTTGGTCCTCTTGAACCAGCTGTGATTGAGTTTTGGTTATCGCCAACTGGAGCTCCCCAACTTGTAGTAAGTTTCTTGTTATTCAACTAGATCACCTCATATTTTTTAATAGTTTTTGACTACATTTCTAATGATAACATCTCTCAATAAAAAATCAATACTTTTTTATAATAATTATAAAGTAAGAACTAGTAAATAATTAGATTCACTATTTATTATAAGAGATGAAAGCACAAAAATGCTAGGAATAAGCTTATATATTAGGTTGTTACCTTCTAAAAATAAACCTTACTACTAGCCTATGCTCGTACACCCCAACTCTATTACTTTTCAATTAGATACTATTTATAAAATGTCTTTGAGAATACGAAAAATTTCGACAAATATACTTATATTTCGATTACATAGGAAACACTTGCATTGGAAATAATTACATTGACTTATTTTATTCGGCACTGGATTTTACATAAATGGTTTTCAAAAGAGCGTTTGCTGAATAAAGGTAAGCTTTCGGCGGGTGCCACAGATGTTCTAACAGAACTATAAAATCTAGGTGCACTTTCGCCAAGGCGGATTCTATTATATGAAAGGAAGTGCGGCATGGACGATAAGAAGCAATACGGAAATGTTGAGGGGGTAGGCGGTCCTCAGGATAACCGAATGGGGACAGGTGAATCAGCAGATTCGTTAACAAATAGGCAAGGTCACCCTATTACCGATAATCAGAATATCCGAACAGTCGGAAACCGTGGCCCATCAACCTTAGAGAATTATGATTTTCTTGAAAAAATGTCTCATTTTGATCGCGAACGTGTTCCGGAACGTGTGGTACATGCAAGAGGTGCGGGTGCACATGGGTATTTTGAGGCGTATGGAAAAGTGGGCGATGAGCCTGTATCGAAGTATACGCGTGCAAAACTGTTTCAAGAAGCAGGGAAGCGTACGCCTGTGTTTGTACGTTTTTCAACAGTTGCAGGTGCAATGGAGTCTCCTGAAACAGCGCGTGACCCACGTGGATTCGCCGTTAAGTTTTATACAGAGGATGGAAACTGGGATTTAGTCGGAAATAATTTAAAAATCTTTTTTATCCGTGATGCCATGAAGTTTCCGGATATGATTCATGCATTCAAGCCAGACCCTGTATCGAATCTATCAAATCCTGAAAGAATGTTTGACTTTTTAGCAAATACGCCTGAGGCAACACATATGGTAACTTTCCTGTTTTCGCCATGGGGAATTCCGGCCAACTACCGTCAAATGCAAGGCTCTGGTGTTAATACATACAAATGGGTGAACAGTGATGGAGAGGCCGTGTTAGTAAAATACCACTGGGAACCATTGAAGCAAGGAATCAAAAATTTAACACAAAAGGAAGCAAATGAAATCCAAGCAACAAATGTGAGTCACGCAACACAGGATTTATATGAAGCAATTGAACGCGGTGACTATCCAGAGTGGGAATTTTGTGTACAGATTATGAGTGATGAATACCATGAGGAGCTTGATTTTGATCCGCTGGATGATACAAAGCTTTGGCCGACAGATAAGTTTCCGTTCTTAAAGGTTGGAAAAATGGTGTTAAACAAGAATCCAGAAAACTATTTCAATGAAGTAGAGCAAGCAGCGTTCGGTACAGGGGTCCTTGTGGACGGGCTTGATTTTTCAGATGATAAAATGCTGCAGGGTAGAACGTTCTCTTACTCAGATACACAGCGCCACCGTGTTGGAACGAACTATTTACAGCTTCCAATTAATGCACCAAAAAAGCGTGTTGCAACAAATCAGCGTGGGGGTCAAATGTCCTATCATGTGGATGTACCGCCGAGCGGCAACCACCATGTCAATTATGAGCCATCTACAATTGGTGGGTTAAAAGAAGCGAAGCAGGAAGGAAAGGTTCACGAGCCACACTATAATGACAAAGTTGTTCGTGAAAAAATTGACCGTCCGAATGATTTTGGACAAGCAGGTGAAACGTACCGTAATCTTGAGGATTGGGAAAGAGATGAGCTCATCAGCAATTTGGTGGATAACCTAAAGGTGTGTCGACCTGAAATCCAAAACAAGATGATTGAGTACTTTACAAATGCAGATGAGGATTATGGAAGACGTGTGAGAGAAGGCCTTTCAAACGCAATGGATACAACTGACAACAGTTCAGCTTCTGCAAACGAAGCTGTGGAGAAGTCCAAAGAGATGGGACGAGAATCAGATCGTTATTAACTGCTATAAAACAAGGCATCGGGATACCCCGATGCCTTGTTGTTTAAAGGTAAGAGAGTATAAAATTTCGTACTTAGTTTTCCATGTCTAGCTTCAGGCGCCATCGGCTCGAGGTCACAATCCAATCGCTTCTGAAGGCAAAAAGCGCCTTCTGTCAGCGCTTGTCTTGTGCTTATCGCAGATAGGCTGGCGCCTTGCGCTTTTCTTATTAAACAAACGTTTGATTGAATCGAATTTTCCCGTTCAAACAAACGTTTATTTGAATGTACCCTCGAATAATATATCAGCAAGAGGAAGACGTGAATTTGGTTGCTCACGTTCCTGCAGGTTTTCAGGTAATACGTCCTTATCGCCACGGTACCCGATGGCAATGACACTATGGATTTCGAAATGATCTGGAATTTGTAATACTTCACGAGCCTTGTCACGATCAATTCCACCCATCACATGTGTGCTAAGTCCTTTACGGGTTGCTTCTAATAAAAGAAAACCGGAAGCTGTGCCTGCATCATACGTATGGTAGGGGTTTTCACCTTTTTCTGTTGTCTTATCAGAAACGATAAGTGCAAGCGCTGGTGCTTTTTTACACCAAGATAAGTTTCCAGGTAAGATAAAGGAGTGAAATCTCTCGAGATCTACATTTGTACGTGCGAGGATAAATCTCCATGGCTGAAGATTGAATCCAGATGGTGCCCAGCGTGCTGCTTCAAAAATACTTAATAATGTTTCTTCTGGTACTTCCTTTTCTAAAAAGGAACGTGGCGACCAACGGTTAATCACAGTCGGGTCAATGTCATATGCTGCGACACGGTTGTTTTCTACTTTTGTTTTTACTTCTACCACAATGCATACCTCCTATTGTCATATACCTTTTCATTTTAGTAGTTATTTTCACAATTATCTAGGAATGACACTTAGAATGATTATTTTTACCTATTCTTGTGTTTGAGATGTTGGAAAAGGGAGGGAAACAATGCCTTCGTCTAGAAAGTAAAGACAGGAGGGATACCATGAGACAGATTATTGCTATGGGTGGTGGCGGATTTTCAATGGAACCGGACAACCTGCTACTCGACCGCTATATTATTTCACAAGTAAAAAAGGATGCACCAAAGGTTTGTTTTGTGCCAACCGCGAGTGGCGACCAGCAAACCTATATCGATCGATTTTATAAAGCATTCAAGACACTTCCATGTCAGCCAACCCATTTATCCTTATTTGAGCCCAAATTTCGTGATATAGAGAGCTTTGTATTGGAACAGGATGTGATTTATGTCGGTGGTGGCAACACGAGAAATATGCTGCTTTTATGGAAGGAATGGGGTTTGGACAAGGCGCTGAAAAAGGCCTATGAACATGGAGTGATCCTAGCGGGTCTAAGTGCTGGTTCGATGTGTTGGTTTGAGGAAGGGCTAACAGATCCATTGAATGCTCCACTGTATAAGTTGGATGGGTTAGGGTTCTTAAAGGGGAGTAATTGCCCACATTATGATGGAGAAAATAAGCGGAGACCGTCTTACCACCGATTGATCATGAAGGGTTCAATAAAAGAAGGCTATGCGGTAGACGACGGAGCGGCACTTCATTTTATAAATGAATCACTGCATACATCTGTTAGCTCAAGACCACATGCGAAGGCGTATTATGTTTCAAAGGTCAATAAAGAAATTCGTGAAAATGAGATTCCGACAATGTATTTAGGAGAATCAAACTATTAAATAGTAAGCAAGGCTCATATTCTTTAAAAGTATCGGTATGTAAGGTAGACCTTATCATCGATTAAATGTCTACTGAGCTTTCTCATTTTTTAACACTTAGTGTGCAGGTTTGAGGTATTTTCAAAGAGGAGGGGTGATTGTATGAAAAATACGAAGAATTTTAAAATCACAAATTGGTTATTTTCATACTCATTGTATTAATCGGGATTATTACGGCAACCGTCACTATGGTTGAATTAAAACACTCACCAGCTTTAGGTGAAGACGCGCAGTCTCGTATAGGTTTCCGATGGGGCTCACTGCATATCATCGTTTCGATTATCATAATAGTTGTCTCGGCTTTTCTAGCAATGAGTTGGAAACGTTTATTTCCATTTAACATGCCTGTCGCGATTGTAATGGCAGGTCTGTGTTACGCATTGTTTTTCCTAACGTTTACCATTGGATGGGTTGGTATACAAGGTATGGTTGGCTTTTTGCTCACCTTAGTCATCGGAATTATTATGATCATCTCGTATTCACTTATTTTGTATTTTGAAAAGCGAAAGACTATAACAAGTTAATAATCTTGTAATCTGGGGCACTATTCTTAGGGGGTAGTGCCTTTTTCGTTGGTGAAACAGGATATGGTATACTTTGAGTAATTAATCTGTCGGGGAGTATCCTATCTTAAGCTTTGGTTTAATGGTGAATTGAAATCTTAATAGGAGGTCTTTTTTGGATACAATTTTTATTTTTATAAGTATTATTTTAGTAGCTTCTGTCTTACAAACAAGTACGGGATTTGGTTTTTCAATTATGGCTACGCCTTTCCTGTTATTGTTATTTTTACCCCAAGAAGCGATACAAATAAACATCATCCTATCATTACTGATTTCGCTGCTCCTCATTTGGAAGATAAGACGGTTTATTGATACTACCCTGCTTAAACGGTTTACAATCGGTAGTATAGTTGGTATCCCATTTGGTATTTTCATTTATATGTCGATTAACATGGTGGCGTTTAAGATAGGTGTGAGCATTCTTCTTCTACTCTTAACAGTGCTCCTGCTTTTTAATGTACGTATTAAAGCAACTCCGCTTCGAGACTATGTAGTCGGAGGGATATCTGGTTTATTAACAACAAGTATTGGAATGCCAGGACCACCATTGTTACTATATTTTACTGGAACGAATACGGGGAAAGAAAAGATACGTGCGACTACCCTCGCTTTTTATCTGTTTATCTATTTGTGTAGCCTCATTACCCAGATTGTATTTACTAGCACGAACCAAACAATTTGGATTTCAAGCCTATATGCCATACCAATTGTGCTTCTAGGATTGTATATCGGTCAGATGCTGTTCAAATGGATCAATCAACGAATATTTCGCATCTTTACTTATATTTTATTGAGTAGTACGGGTGTCTATTTATTGATTGAGAGTTTGCTGTAGGCAACAAGAGAGAAAGACGGTTTTATTTTGAAATTACGTTTGTTAATCGAAAATTACGGTCATTAGCAAAAAAGAGGTGCAACACCTCCTTGCACCTCAAACTCCTATTACAATTCCTTCACAAACGCATAACTCTTCCGTGCATACTCCATTTTATCCTCGTAAAAACGGTGCGCATCCGTACGTTGAAGCCCAGAACTCAACGCAACAATTCCACAACCTAATTCGCCAGCAAGATCATGAATATAGGAAAGAAGTGCCTCACCATATCCCTTTGAACGATGTGCTTCGTCAGTCACTAAATCGTACACATACATATGGTTGCCATAATAGAGATTGAGCATATTTGCGACACCCGTAACAGCTGCCACTTTTTCATTTTCAACCAATGCGAACATTCTGTAGCCCTGTTGCTGCATGTCAGTCACCAATGTAACAAATTCATCGATATCCAAATGTGTTCGAAGCTGCTTCATCACAGGATATGCCGTTTTCCATTCATCTGCTGTCTTCAATTCACGAATTACGTATGCCACCCATACCCACTCCCTTAAAAATTCATTTTCTACATCATACATCCGAAACATCACAATCACTACATTTTTCTTTACTTCAATTAGAAGAAACTTTTATAATGGATAAGTAGCGATGCGCAAAAATAAACTATTTTTTGCAAAAAGCATAGTAGAGTTCAGTCTCTTTTCTGTCATAAAGTGTACAAGCATTTCATATAGTTTTTATACAAAGGCATCGCACTAACGCATGTGTGGTGCCTTTCCTATAGGGGTAGTTAAAAGGTCGTAGGCTGGACGGAAATATACATATTTTTGACTATCATATACTAGGAAAAAAATGAATAAGAACATAAAAGCTACAAAAATTAAACAAAGCAGTTGCATTTGATCTGAGATGAGGAGGAACACAGGTGAGTCGTAAAATTGTCGCATTATACATGGCATTATCCTTACTATTAGGGGCGAGTGTCACATTTCTTGTTGTTCAACTGACTGATAACAACAACGAACAACCACTTGTCCAACAACCAAGCCAAGACAACAAAGGGGAAGAGAAAGAAGATAGCACAGCCAATTTATCAAAAATTGGTCAAGCCTATAACATGATTTTATCAAGCTATGTTGAAAAAGTGGATGAGAAACAATTAATAGAAGGTGCGATTCAAGGAATGGTAAGCACTCTTGAAGATCCGTACTCCGCATATATGGATGAGGAAACAGCATCACAGTTCAATGACTCACTGGAATCATCGTTCGAAGGAATCGGAGCAGAGGTAAGCATGATGGAAGGCAAGGTAACCATTGTCGCTCCATTCAAGGAATCACCAGCTGAAAAAGCGGGCCTCAAGCCGAATGACCAAATCATTAAAATTGACGGCGAGAGCATTGAAGGCCTTGATCTTTACGAAGCGGTTTTAAAAATCCGCGGTGAAAAAGGAACGATTGTGAACCTTCAAATTATGAGACCGGGTGTAACGGACTTAATGGATGTTAAGGTAACACGCGATACGATTCCAATTGAGACAGTTTACACGGATTTGAAGGAATATAACAATAAGAAAATCGGTTATATTGAGATTACGTCATTTGCCCAAAAAACAGCTGAGGATTTCGTCACTGGACTTACCGAATTAGAGAAACAGGACATGGAAGGTCTTGTGATTGATGTTCGCGGTAATCCAGGTGGACTTTTAGAAAGTGTTGAAGAAATCTTGAAGCAATTGGTTACAAAAGAAAAGCCATATGTTCAAATAGAAAACAGAGAAGGAGAAAAGCAGCGTTTCTTCTCCACTCTTGAAAAACAAAAGGACTACCCAATCGTTGTGTTAACGGACCAAGGTAGTGCATCAGCCTCTGAAATTTTAGCGGGTGCGTTAAAAGAAGCAGGCGGCTATGACATTGTTGGTGAAAAAACATTCGGTAAAGGTACTGTTCAGCAGGCAAGAGATATGGGTGACGGAAGCAACCTGAAGTTAACGATGTTCAAGTGGCTAACTCCAGATGGAAATTGGATTCACCAAAAAGGGATTGAACCAACAGTAGAAGCGAAACAGCCAGAATTCTTTTATGCTAATCCGATTCAGTTCGAGAAAGAACTGACACAAAACATGAACAATGAAAAAATAAAGAATGCACAAATCATGTTAAAAGGATTAGGCTTTGATCCAGGTCGTGAGGATGGATACTTTAGCGGAGAAACTGTTCTAGCAGTAAAGGCATTCCAAATCAAAAATGATATCGAAGACACAGGAACCATTAATGAAAAAACAGCGGGTGCGATCGAAGCAAAAGTCATCGAAGCCATCCGAGACGAAAAGAATGACCTGCAGCTGAAAAAAGCGATGGAAGTTCTGTTTAAATAAGATGAGTATTGCACCTCTCCAGGGTTGGAGAGGTGTTTTTTGTGTTGGACCTCGATTGATTTTGGGGGAGCTGGTCATTGGTTTTGGCTTATGGGACAAAGTGTGGAGGATATGGGACAGAAAGACAAATATATGGGACATACTATCGAATATATGGGACGTAACTCAACATATATGGGACTTAACCCCGAATATGGGACACAACTCAACATATATGGGACATAACCCCAAATATGGGACGTAATTCAGAATATCTATGACACACCTTAATTTGAAACAAATCCAACAGTTCCCACTCAATCTCCATCAAAAAGCCTACCTGACTATTAATGGGATTTTAGAGGATATGGGACAAACTTTCCGATATATGGGACAAAGCTGGCATGATATGGGACATAAAAACAAATATATGGGACATAACTCTGCATAAATGGGACACAACCAAAAATATATGGGACAAACCCCAAGTTCACTACAAATTCAATATCCCACTCAATTATTTATTTTCCAAAAAAATCAACGTATGCTTTATGTCAAGTATTTGGTACAATAAAAGTTAGTATATTAAACGATGTTTTTACATAAAAATCCATAGTACTTTATTCAGATGAAGTCTTCCACTTCTTAAACGATAAGGTGATGTACTAAAAGGATACAATTCAGTAGGGGACTTGCCTCTACTGAATAAAGTTCAAGCCTCCGGCGGATGCCTCAGATTTTTTAAAGGAGCTTTTCAAGCAAACTCGATAAAATCTGGGTGCAAATACGCCAAGGCGTATTTGATATAGGTGGTGAATAAGTTGATTGAGGCATGGTTACTAGAGTTTGCAAAAGGAATTGGACGATTTTTTCTACATCCATTGTTTTATTATTTGACGGCTTATTGCGTCCTGTTAGGGTATTTTCGTGTAAAGCGTGAACGTCGTGCCTTTCATATTCGGGTTGAGGATGGGTATTATGACTTGAGGTCCTTGCTTCCAGGTGGGTGGATTGCGGGGCTATTCATTTCAATCGTTACAATTGGTGCAGGTATTGTGATTCCATTCGGCAGTATTGTGTTAATAGCAGTCATTACATTCCTACTTAGCTTGCCGATTCAAACACGCTTATTATCGCCAGCCTATATTCTAGGCGTCTCCTTTTTCGGAATTATTTTGTTATCAAATCTATCAGTTGAAAATAAATGGATTGCAAGTTTACTAGATGATTTAGGTGAGACAAGCCTAGCATCAATTGCGATTTTACTAGGACTCTTAGTACTTGCAGAAGGATTCTTAATCCTGAAAAAAGGTCATATTGGTACATCGCCAGATCTATTAAAAAGCAAACGTGGGCTTCCGGTTGGTGCCCATATTACTCAAAGGCTGTGGCTAGCACCGGTATTTTTATTAGTACCCGGTGATGCTCTCACAACGCATTATGATTGGTGGCCAGTTTTTACTGTATCAGGCGAAGCTTATTCTTTAGTGGTTGTACCCTTTGGAATTGGCTTTTACCATAAAGTAAAAAGCATGCTGCCAACTCAAAGTATTCCAATCGTTGGTAGACGGGTCATTCTTCTTGGAATTGTCGTTACCGGTTTAGCCATCGCAAGCATCTGGTTCCCAGTTACGGCTATCATTGCAGCCTGCTTTGCATTAGCGTTCAGAGAATTAATTTCACTGCAACACTACTTTTTGGATGAATCAAGACAATCTATTTTTTCAAAACGAAATCGAGGTCTCCTCGTATTGGGAATCATTCCACAATCGCCAGCCGATAAAATGCAAATTAAAATCGGTGAGACCATTGCAAAAGTAAATGGCGTTCAGGTAAACACTGTCCAAGAATTTTACCAAGCACTTCAAAAAAATCGAGCATTGTGTAAGCTTGATGTATTGGATATTCACGATGAAGTCCGCTATGTCCAGCGCGCCCTTTATGAAGGTGAGCATCATGAACTTGGAATCCTTTTTGTAGAAGAAGGTAAGGGATGGAAAGGAAAAGCGGTATAACAACGTCTGATAGGAGAAGGGTGTCCTTCTCTTGTTTTGTTGGTGGAAGGATTAAATTTGGACATAAAAAAAACCATTTCACTACTATTTACGTGAGATGGTTTTTTTGTCATGTGGAAGGTATGTAACCCAATCAACAGTTTCAAGAATCGTTTGTATTAACTTTTTTATGTCCATTTCCTCCTTTTGTTTTGTTACCTTAATTATGGGGGAATAGAGAATTTTTAACAATGTTGTTGAAAACGGAAACAAGAACAGTGAAAACGAAAACAATGATAATGAAAACGTGTTATATAGCCTATTTTCTTAGTTTTCCTCCATTTTACTCTGTTTTTCACCTTAGTTTATAAAAAACGGAACTAAAAAAGGTAAGCAACTCATCTGCATACCCTTTTTTCATCGTTATAACAATTCCTTATTTTTTTTGTAAGAACGCCTTAAAGAAAGGTAGCTGATGAAAAACCATAAAAGACTTGCAGTTGCGACTATGCCTATATGGTCTATCCATTGGTTCTTGTCCCGTGGTAGTCCATCGAACAGGAAGAATAACAACAGAAAAATCCCCGCAAAACGAAACGTTTTACCGAAAATCTGCTTGGTTTCTTTTTTATAAGAGTCCTTTGTTGCAACCTCCGTATACTCAATGCCGGATATAATATACCTTCCTAGTACATAAAAGAGAAAGAATCCAGTGGCCACTAAGAGTGCGGTTTCTACGTCAATGTTTAGAAACCTGTTGCCAATTACCAGTAGTACAAGGGAAAGGAGAAGGATTATGGCTCCTTCTGAGAAAAAATACAGGATCCTTTTTTCCTTATATTCGTCAGTTGGTAATAAAAATGTGATCCACGATTTCATTACAACTCCACCTCCCAAAATAGTTCGTCTAACGTTTTATGTAGTTCCTTTGCAATTGCAATACAAAGTTGAAGACTAGGGTTATACTCTCCTTTTTCAATTAGTCCAATTGTTTGTCTAGTTACTCCAACTTTCTGGGCTAACTGTTGTTGCGTTATTGACATTTTTATTCGTGCTATTTTGACATTGTTCTTCATAACTTCACCTACGGATTGCAATATATATCTTACATATGTAATTTATATCTTACATTATTTATAAAAATAGTCAACCCAAATTATCCATTTTAACTTTGAAGGGATGAAACTTACCATCTTTTTTACGTATAGGTAGTATAAGCGTCGGATGGAGGTGTTCGTATGAGTGCTGGACTATGGATGTTGCTTGTCACAGTCCTTATCGGTTTCTCGTTAGTTTTTATGGTGATTACTAAAAAGGGAAGTTTAACACAAGCCTTTTCTCTTTGGTTGATTCAATTGATTGCAGTTCTAAGTATAAGTATGTTTCACTTAAAGTTGAGCCTAATTGATACATTTACTTCAACATTTGGTCTTCTCACCCTTCTGATGCTCATTCTCGTTCTCTCAAATAAAAAGAAGAAAAAGCAAGTGTAAGGAAAGGTTATTGACTTGAGGGATAATCTATACTAAAATTTATCTTGAATTCAAGATAAAAGAGAAACGAAGAATAACATATTTTTTACATTCATCTTGAATTCGAGATAATTTAATTAAATGTAAAATGACTAATTTTATTGTGATAGTGAAAACTTTATCTAATAGGATATATAGGAGTGAGAGAAGATGAGCAAAAAGACAATGGGAATCCACCATATTACCGCAATTGTTGGACATCCACAAGAAAATGTTGATTTTTACGCGGGTGTGCTAGGGTTACGACTAGTTAAAAAGACGGTAAACTTCGATGACCCGGGAACCTATCATTTGTATTTTGGAGATGAAGGTGGAAAACCTGGAACAATCATTACGTTTTTCCCCTGGGCAAATGCCTATCAAGGAAGAATTGGTGATGGTCAAGTTGGTGTTACAAGCTATGCTGTACCAAAAGATGCTATGAATTTCTGGGAAGCGAGATTAGAAAAGTTTTCGATCCCTTTTACAAAAAGTAAACGATTCGGAGAAACTTACTTGCAGTTCGATGACCCTCATGGACTACATCTAGAAATCGTTGAGAGAGAAGAAGGGGAGTTAAATAATTGGACGTTCGGAGAAGTAACACCTAAAGTGGCTATAAAAGGATTTGGTGGCGCGACCTTATTTTCTTCACAACCGGAAAAAACAGCAGATTTATTAGAAAATGTGATGGGGCTTGAACTTGTAAAAAAGGAAGGCGACTTCATCCGTTATCGTTCTACTGCAGACATTGGAAATATAATCGACCTTAAGGTGACTTCAAATGGAAGAGGACAAATGGGTGTGGGAACAGTCCATCATATTGCGTGGAGAGCCATTGATGACAAAGACCAATTAGACTGGCAAAAGGTTGTTGCTGCTCATGGGTATGGTGTAACTGATGTTAGAGACCGAAACTATTTTAACGCGGTTTATTTTAGAGAGCACGGAGAAATCCTATTTGAAATTGCAACAGATCCACCTGGATTCGCCATTGATGAATCGAACGATACGATGGGTCAACAACTCATGCTTCCTGCACAATATGAGCAATTTAGAGAACGTCTTGAGAATAGTTTAATTCCAATTGACGTGAAAGTATTAGATTAAAGGACTGATAAAATGCTATCCATTGATCCTTCTTCAATTAGTGAAAGAGAAAATTATAAATTCCTAATCGGGAGCATTATCCCGAGACCTATCGCATTTATTACAACCTTGTCTGAGGATGGAGTAGTAAACGGGGCTCCATTCAGTTATTTTAACATCGTATCATCTAATCCCCCGATGGTATCAATTTCGATACAACGGAAAGAGGGGGGACAAAAAGATACTGCAAGAAGCATTCTAGATAAAAAGGAATTTGTCATTCATATCGTGGATGAACAAAATGTGGAAAAGATCAATAAAACTGCTGCAAGTCTGCCACCTACTCAAAGTGAAATTGAGCTAGCGGGCCTAACGCTAGTTGATAGTAAGAAAATCTCAGTTCCTGGAGTAAGAGAGGCTAAAATTAGAATGGAATGTATCCTCGAGCACTCATTAGAATTAGGTGGGGACACATCTCCAGGCTGTGACTTTATCATAGGAAAAATCGTTCAATTCCATATCGATGAAGGTATTTATGAAAATGGGAGAATCGACCCTAGAGGGCTAGCGGCAGTAAGCCGATTAGCAGGAACAAGCTACGCAAAAATTGGTGAAGTATTTGATATTGAACGACCAAAATAGGGACTAGGAATCTGTCCTAAGGGACAAGGGGACAGGCCCCTTGTCCCACCATTATATGGAAAAATGGGTCAGGGAACCTGTCCCCGTGACCCACGTGACCCAAAGGACCCTATCCCACTCCCATTGAGAGAAGAGAATCCAAAGTTTGGATTCTACTTCTCTTTTTTTGTGGGACAGGAACCTTGCCCCTGATTTATGTGAGATTTGGGACAGGGAACCTGTCCCCCTGACCCAGATATTAATGATAGAATAAAGATAAGTAGGATTTGGTATGGGGTGATGATAATGGTGGCGATGACTGAATTGTGTAAGATTGTTATTGTGGATGATGAGGTCTTGATTAGACAGGGAATCAAACACTTTATGAATTGGGAGCAGGAAGGCTTTCAAATTGTGGGAGAGGCTTCAAATGGTGAGGAAGCCCTTGAAATCATTGAACAAACTCATCCTAATATCGTGATTACTGATATTGTAATGCCTATTATGGATGGAGAAGAATTGACTAGAATCGTGAAGTCAAAATATCCAGATATCGAAGTCATTATATTGAGCAGTTTTGGGGAGTTTGACTATGTTCGTTCTACGTTCCAAAGTGGTGTTGTTGATTATATTTTAAAGCCTAAGCTTGATGGAGGTACCCTATTAGCCGCGCTAAGGAAAGCGGTAAGTAGAATGTCCCCGACTGATGCAATGGATTCAAAACAGCAGGATCGAATATCTGTGAACAATGTAATTGAAAAGCTCATATCGGGGATTGAAACAGATTACGATGCGGACTTACTAGCAAGGGTATTCCCTAATGAAAATTTCTATTTAGTAGGTATCGTCTCTAATGGGAACCTTCCACGAATAGAACGCACTCGGATTAAAGACGAAATCACGAAGCAGTATGCTTCTCATAGTAAACACGCATCCTATCATACGATGACCTTTGATAAAGAAACGGTGATTATTCTAAATGTAATGACTGACCAGTCTCAAGAGGTCATTGATTTCGTTACTCAGATGGCACAAACCCATAATAATTTAGGATTTGTTCTCAGTGAACAGTTCACTGACTTCTCCCAAGTTGGAATAATCTATAAAGAAAAAATAGCGAAGTTGATACAGTATCGTTTTTACTTTCCAGAGATTCCTCTGTTACGGGAAAAGGATTTACAACAAGAAGCACCAACCATTGAGGCTTTTAAAATCGAATGGTTTACAAACGAATGCAAACAACATCGTTTTCAAGAAGCTTTCAGCTATTTAGAGGCATATGTTTCTGAATATTCTACATGTTACACAACGGATGTTTTCGAATATAAATCATTCTTTGAAAATATCATTTTTCACATAACCGTCATTCTTACCAACATGGAATTTGACGTCACGGAGCTAGAGAGTTCAAGGTATGATTACTTTAGAAAGATAAACGAGGCACGATCATCGAATGAAACAGTAGAATTACTAGCTACTTTTATAGACCAAGTGAACAAATGCGCAGATTCGGAGAAAAATCAGCAAAGTAATGCAAATATGAAAAAAATCCTGCAATATATTGAAGACCATTATGCAGAACAACTCAGCCTTGTAGGTGTAGCAGAGCATTTTCATTTTAATCCTTCTTATTTGTCTTCCTATTTTTCAACCCATAAAAAAGAAGGTTTTATTGAGTATTTGAATAAGGTACGAATTGAAAAGGCCTCCCAGCTTCTCCTTAAGGATTCAGCTCCTATTTCTGAGATTAGTGGGATGGTAGGTTATTCAGATCATAGTTACTTCTGTAAGGTATTTAAAAAGATAAATGGAATGTCACCGAGTAAATTTAGAAGAAAACACACGTAAGGATACGAGATATGAGACTACTACCGAAACGACTTAAACATAACAGCCTATTTTATAAAATGTTTCTGATTACCATTGTAATCGTAGTTACGGTTTCTACCCTTATCACCTGGACAACATTCCGTATGTCTGAGAAATTTTTTATTGATCGGTTTACCTTTAATAATAGCAAGGTTATGGGGCAGATCAATGAAAGCTTAGGTACATTTCAATACTCAATTGTGATTGCCTCAAATAACCTTATGCAAAACGGAACGATAAAGAGCTTTCTCACTGGTAAGCACACAAATGCTATGTTGGGTAGCTATTATTATCATGTGAAAAACCAGCTGGATACATTAAAAACAAGTGTTGAAGCTTACGATGTAGGGATTTTAATCTATGGTATTAATGGAGAAAGTTATGCAACGGATCGACCTTCATGGGTGTTACATGATGATGAGTTACAGAGTCACTTCATCACCAAAGCTACACGTGAGGAACCTAAGAAGATGTTTTTTCATCTTGAACAAAAAAAGAATCAAGAAGACTGGGTCATTATTGCATCCAAGGCTTTTATGGAACCAACTTCAAATTATGTGTATGGATCGATGTATTTTACGATTCAAGAAAAGGACTTTCGAAAGTTCTATAGCAGCTATACAAGCCTAGGTAATGATGTGTTAGTGATGGATCGGGCTGGGACCATTTTATCCAGTAACCGAAATGAATATATTGGAAGTAAAGAAGAAGAGCTTCTTACTTATATGAATCAGCTAGAAGAGCAACAAACCAATTATATGGATGCAGAATTTAACGGTAAAGATCATCTAATAATGGCTGAATACCTCCCTACCTTTGATTTGTATTTGGTCAATGTAATTGATAAAGAAGCAGCATTTGCGAATATCATTGATAAAAAACCAATCATTTTTATATGTATCTTTTTTATCTTACTAGCGATTATCATTGTATTTTTTGCTTCTAGAAGTTTAACAAATTCGTTGTCAAATCTTGTAAAGCAAATTGAAAATACTCCGAAAAGTGACTTTGATCATTATATTCCGGTAGCGGGTACATACGAAACGAGACAAATTGGCCAAGCCTTCAACTCCATGCTTGATGAACTCCATGACTATGTGGATAAGCTTGTCCTAAGCCAAAAGCAGAAACGTAATGCGGAGTTGGCAGCACTGCAACAGCAGATCAATCCACATTTTTTATACAATACATTAACGTCAATCAAATTCATGGTGCAGCAAGGTGGAAAAGAAGAGGCAACTGAAACCGTGAATGCATTGATATCATTATTGCAAAATACGATAGGGAATATTAGTGAAACCATAACCTTAAGTCAAGAAGTTGACAATCTGAAAAGCTATGTCTTACTTAATCAAAAACGCTATGGAGATCGAATTCGTGTGAACTATTTTATAGGGCCCGATTGTAATGACGTTCAAGTTCCGAAACTAATTCTACAACCATTTATCGAAAACTCCTTTTTTCATGGCTTCACGAAAAAGAGTGGGGGAAATGTAACTGTCCTTGTATGGAAAGAAGGAGAGACTCTGATTTGTGAGGTGCTCGATAATGGTGACGGAATGGAAGTTTCTGAGGATAATAATCTTCCGGATACGAAGCGTAAACAACAGATGTTCAGTGGAATCGGTGTTCGAAACGTCAATGAACGTATTAAACTACTGTATGGTGATGCGTATGGTGTTACGATCACAAGTAAGATTGGTGAAGGAACAAAAGTGCGGATTACTCTTCCTATCTAAAAAAAATGATAGTTTCTAAAAATAATACAAGTTAATTAATGGAAGCGCATTCAACATACAAAAAAATCACAAATTTACAAAAATATCGTCCTAACTAGCTCTCTCTAAGAGATGGTACCATAGGAATTGTAAGGAAGATAACGCTTACATAAATCAGATGATCGTAGGGGGTTAAAAGATGAAGAAACTATTCACATTAGTGATGGTAAGTATGCTTTTGTTGGCTGCGTGTTCTTCTGGGTCTTCAAATGGTACTGAATCAAAGGAGAGCTCAGACAAAAATGAAATTACGGTTTGGGCATGGGATCCGAACTTTAACATCAAAGCATTAGAATTGGCTAAAGAAACGTATGCATCTGAGAATCCAGACCTAACAGTCAACGTGATTGAAAATGCCCAAGATGATATTGTTCAAAAATTAAATACAAGTTTAAGTTCTGGTACAACGAAGGGATTACCAAATATCGTACTAATTGAAGATTATCGTGCAAAAAGTTTCCTTCAAGCATACCCAGACATGTTCCATCCGCTGACAGGCTCATATGAAACAAATGACTTTGTTCAATATAAAGTGGAAGCGACAAGTGTAGATGGAGAAAATTACGGACTTCCATTTGATACGGGAGTAACTGGATTATATGTGAGAACCGATTATTTAGAAGAAGCAGGCTACACAGTTGATGATTTACAAAACATTGATTGGAAAGAATACATTGAAATTGGTAAAAAAGTAAAAGAAGCAACTGGTAAAAGACTGCTTACAAACGACCCGAATGATTTAGGTATTCTACGTACAATGATTCAAACAGCAGGTAAATGGTATGTGAAAGAAGACGGCACGACTCCTGATTTAGCAGATAATGATGCTCTTAAACTATCATTTGAAATCTATAAAGAACTTGTTGATAATGACCTAATGAATTTCCACTCAGATTGGAACCAATTCCTAGCAACATTCAACGGTGGAGAAGTAGCTACAGTAACAACTGGTAACTGGATTACACCTTCCATAAAGGCTGAAGCTTCACAATCAGGAAAATGGGCAGTTGTGCCACATCCTAGTCTTCCAGGTATGGAATCTGTCAATGCTTCAAACTTAGGTGGTGCATCTTGGTACGTGTTAGATGTCCCAGGTAAAGAAAAAGCAGTAGATTTCCTAACAAAGACATTTGGTTCAAATGTTGATTTATATCAAAAATTAGTTACTGAAATTGGCGCAATCGGTACGTATATTCCTGCATCTGAGGGAGAAGCGTATAAGGCAGGAGATGAGTTCTTCGGTGGCCAATCAATAGTCTCTGATTTTTCAAAGTGGGCGGAAGAAATTCCACAAGTAAACTATGGTATGCACACATATGCAATTGAGGATATTTTAGTGGTTGCTATGCAGAGTTACCTTGATGGTCAAGACCTTGATAAAGTCTTAGAAGAAGCACAACAACAAGCGGAAACGCAAATTAAATAACCAGTTTAAACTTAATAAGCCTCGGACTCGCCAGCTTAACCTATACGCTACAGGTAGGTTAGCTCTTCCGAGGCTATTCTTATAACTTTATTCAGTAGAAGTCACCTACTTCTATAAGTGGGATGAATGAAAAAAGAGTAAACATTTCAGTGGTGATTAAACCCCAACTGAAATGCAGGGGCTCAGACTAAGAACGCCACATCCTGTGGCAACGTCTGAGTGACCAACATCGTGTTGGCCAAAAGCCTCAGGCGAATGTCGCGATTTTTTAAAGGGAATTCTTCGAAAATAGGAACGAAGACCAAGAACGCCACATCCCGCAACCCCTTCATGACCCACCTCGTGTGGGCTGAAAAATCGGGAGCAATACGCCAAGGCGCATTTGATAGATTAGTAGGGAGTTGAGAAAATTGATACCAGCAACTGCGAAGCAGAACATTCAGTCGAACCCAAAAAAGCCTATGAATAAACTTCGTTTTAAAAGTGGGCTAATCGGTTGGTCCTTTATCGCAATCGCAACGGTAATGATCTGTTTGTTCTACTTTTACCCAATGATCCAAGCACTTATTCTATCTTTTCAAACAGGTGCTGGAACCAACCTAACATTTGTAGGTTTCGATAATTATCTCCGATTATTTACGGATCCGACTTTTATTGCTGCCGTGAAAAACACAGTGATCTACCTCATCATCCAAGTACCCGTGATGATTATTCTGGCATTAGTTATCTCTGTTATGCTAAATGACAAGAAATTGAAGCTAAAAGGATTCTTCCGAACTGCCATCTTTTTACCATGTATTACGTCACTTGTTGCGTATTCTGTTGTATTTAAATACCTATTTGGTACAAACGGCATCATTAACAAAATGCTCATTGATCTTTCGTTTATCTCGGAACCGATCCAATGGCTAACCGATCCGTTCTGGGCAAAGGTAACAATTATTATTGCGATCACATGGCGTTGGACAGGTTACAACATGATTTTCTATCTATCCGCTCTTCAAAACGTGGATGACTCTATTTATGAAGCAGCAAAAATTGATGGTGCAAATGCCTTTCAACAATTCTTTAAAATTACGATTCCGATGCTAAAGCCAATTATCTTATTTACATCAATTACATCAACGATTGGTACGCTTCAGTTGTTTGATGAAGTTATGAATATTACAAAGGGTGGACCAGGGAATTCAACCTTAACCATTTCGCAATATATCTATAATCTTTCATTCAAATACACACCTGATTTTGGATATGCGGCGACTGTCTCATACGCAATTGTTATCATGATCATCTTCTTCTCTATCATTCAGTTCAAAGTAGCAGGTGATAAAAATGGATAAACTAAAACGATTTTTCATGTATCTTATTCTATCAATCTTCGCAATCGTCTCGATCTTTCCATTTATTTGGATGATTGTGAGCGCAACGAATAAATCTGTAGATGTAACAAAAGGGAGATTATTGCCAGGGACCCATTTGTTAGAGAACTTCCGTAATCTACTTAATTCAGTAGACCTTGTTCCAGCCTTAACAAACTCAGCCATTATATCGATTGTTACTACGATTTTGGCTCTCGTTATTGCATCACTTGCTGGTTACGGATTTGAAATGTACAGAAGTAAGGCGAAGGATGTTGTGTTTAATATTTTGCTGCTTTCCATGATGATCCCTTTTGCGGCATTAATGATTCCGTTATTCCGCATGTTTGGGACAATTTCTCAATTCGCACCTGGGATTGGGATTGATACATTAACATCAGCCATGTTGCCAAGTATTACAACAGCATTTCTGATCTTCTTTTTCAGACAAAATACAAAGATGTTCCCAAAAGAGCTACTAGAAGCGGGACGAATAGATGGCCTAACAGAGCTTGGTGTTTTCTTCCGAATCTACGTGCCTACAATGAAAACAACCTATGCAGCAGCTGCGATTATTACGTTCATGGCGAGCTGGAACAATTACTTGTGGCCACTCGTGGTTTTACAGTCTCCAGAAAACCATACGATTCCGTTGCTCATATCGAATCTAGGGTCTAGTCATTCACCAGATTTCGGGATTATTATGACAACAATTGTTATTGCAACATTACCAACAGCACTCATCTTCTTCTTGCTTCAAAGACATTTCGTAGCTGGAATGATGGGATCAGTAAAATAAGTAGCTTTATAGAAAGGAAGAGTACATGATGACTAAAACTCAAACGCAAGACACAAAACTAGTGAAAAATCCAAGTATCGATTGGTTGACTGATTTGAATGTGTTCGCAGTTAACCGAGTGCCGGCACATTCGGATCATGTGTACTATGCAACAATGGAGGAAGCGAAGGAAGCTGCTCCAATGAACATGCGTTATGACTTGAACGGAAACTGGAAATTTAATTATGCGATTAATCCAGATTCAAGACCAGAGCGTTTTTATGAGCTTGATTTTGAATGCTCGGCTTGGGGAGATATAACGGTTCCTGGCCATATTCAATTACAAGGGTATGGAACGCCGCAATATGTGAATACGATTTATCCTTGGGATGGCCATAGCGATGTGCGCCCACCAGAAATCCCAAAGGATTTTAACCCAGTTGGCAGTTATGTGAAGTACTTTACCGTTCCTGCGAACATGGAGAATAAGCCTGTTTATATTTCGTTCCAGGGTGTTGAGTCTGCGTTCTATGTTTGGTTGAACGGTGAATTTGTTGGGTACAGTGAGGACAGCTTCACTCCTGCTGAGTTTGACTTAACTCCATTTTTAACGGAAGGAGAAAACAAGCTTGCGGTAGAGGTGTTCCAACGTAGTACAGGTAGCTGGCTTGAAGATCAAGACTTCTGGAGATTTTCTGGTATTTTTAGAGATGTCTATCTTTACACAATGCCTGACATTCATGCACAGGATATACACATTCATACAGATCTTGATTCTTCTTATAAAAATGGCGAGCTCAAAGTAGACCTAAAGCTACTACCAAATGTTCCTGTCGGAACCAAGGTAGTCGTAGAGCTTTGTGATAAAAAAGGAAAACTTGTAGCGAAACAAAGTAGTCAACTTAGTGGTGAAACTAGTTCGGTATCAATCGATGTGGAAGCTCCAGAGCTTTGGAGTGCGGAAAGTCCTTATTTGTATAAGCTTTATATTCAACTCTATAACGCTTTGGGTGAACTAGTAGAGGTCATTCCACAAAAGGTTGGGTTCCGAAAGTTCGAGCTTGTAGATAAAATCATGAAACTAAATGGCGAGAGAATTGTTTTTAAAGGAGTAAATCGCCATGAATTCAACCACCGAAAAGGGCGTGCGATTACAAAGGAAGATATGCTCTGGGATATCAAAACCTTGAAGCAGCATAATATCAATGCAGTTCGTACATCTCATTATCCAAATCAAAGTTATTGGTATGAGTTATGTGATGAGTATGGAGTCTATGTGATTGATGAAATGAATTTGGAAACACATGGTTCTTGGCAAAAAAATGGGGCAGTGGAGCCTTCATGGAATATTCCAGGAAACAAGCCAGAATGGCAAGATATTGTGTTAGACCGAGCAATTTCAATGGTTCAACGAGACAAAAACCACCCATCTATCTTGATCTGGTCATGTGGGAATGAGTCATATGCAGGTGAAGTTATTTTGAATGTAACTCGTTATTTTAAATCAGTCGATCCTAGCCGACTTGTCCATTATGAGGGCGTGTTCCATAACCGTGCTTACAATGACAGCAGTGATATGGAAAGCCGTATGTATGCAAAGCCAGCAGATATTGAGGAATATTTAAATGATAATCCAGAAAAGCCGTATATTAGCTGTGAGTATATGCATGCCATGGGTAACTCGCTTGGAGGGATGGACAAATATACAGCCCTTGAAACGAAATATGAGATGTACCAAGGTGGATTTATCTGGGATTATATTGATCAAGCGATTGTAAAAAAAGACCGCTATGGCAAAGAGTTCCTAGCATATGGAGGAGATTTTGGCGATCGTCCTACAGACTATGGTTTCTGTACAGATGGAATTGTCTATGCAAATCGTGAACTATCACCAAAGATGCAGGAAGTAAAATATTTATATCAAAATATCAAACTAACTGTTGATAAAACAGGGGTTGCGATAAAGAATGAGAGTTTATTTGAAGATACTTCTAAGTATGATCTGGAATATGTTTTATTTTTAGATGGAAAAGAATTATACCGAAATATAGGCCAAACAGTGGTAATTGCGGCGCAAAGTGAGGGCAGGGTTGAATTCCAATGGCCGGCTGAGTTGCTAAGTGAAGCAGGTGAATATGTCGTTCATGCATCCTTTACATTGAAAGAGGAAGAGCTTTGGGCAGACGCTGGTTATGAAATTGCCTTCGGACAATATGTGTTTGAGGAGAAAAAGCGTGTAGTTCCCATTCCTAGTGGGGATATACGAGTAGCGTATGGGACACAAAACGTGGGCGTACACGGCAGAGATTTTTCAATTATGTTTTGTAGAAAAGCCGGAAGTCTTATTTCTATGAAATATGGAGGTAGAGAGATGATTGAAGCTCCACTGCTTCCGTTATTCTGGAGAGCGACAACCGATAATGACAGAGGATATGCTCAAGGGTTTACCTCAGGATGCTGGTATGCTGCTAGCCTTGCTCGTAAATCAATTGGGTGGGATGTAGAGGAGCAGAAGGATAGAGTACATGTTACCTTTACCTATAAATTCTCGATTCACTCAGAAATTGAAGTGAAAAATACATTCACCGTATTTGCAGATGGAAGTGTGCGTGTAAAGTCAGTCTATCATGGTGCGGAAAATCTTCCACAAATGCCAATCTATGCAGTTTCATTCAAGGTTCCTGCTGACTATGACCAATTAGAATGGTACGCAATGGGACCTGAAGAAAACTATTCAGACCGCGCAACTGGGGCACGACTTGGGGTATTCACCAATAAGGTTGCAGACAATCTATCAGGATATGTAAAACCGCAAGAATCTGGAAATCGCACGGGCGTACGCTGGGTCAACCTCACAAATGATGACGGACATGGAATAAAAATTGCTGCGTCTGCTAGTCCAGTAGAATGTAATTTCTCACCGTATACAGCATTTGAACTCGAAAACGCAGCACACCATTATGAATTGCCCAATGTACACTATACAGTCGTTACCGTAGCAGGCAAACAAATGGGCGTCGGCGGCGACGACAGCTGGGGCGCACCCGTATACCCAGAACACCTAATCAAACCAAACCAAAACATCGAATTTGAATTCATCATCCAACCAATTAAATAAAGTGGGACAGGGAAATTGGTGGTGGGACAGGGGACAGGTCAAGTGACCCATTTGAAAAGTGGGACAGGGAACCTGTCCCTCTGACCCATCAAATTGACAGGGAACCTGTCCCTCTGACCCACCAAACTGAGGCAGGGAGCCTGTCTGGTCTATATGTTAGGGGTGTATATTGTGTATATCTTTGTGAACGAACAATCCAATCAGTTTCATTTAACGAATGGTAAGATTAGTTATATTTTCAATGTGTTAAAAAATGGAGGTCTTGGTCAGCTGTATTTTGGAAAAGCAATTCGGCATCGTGAGGATTTCTCACATTTCCAGATTACTGATGTTCCTACACCTGCAAGTTGTCACTACTATGAAAATGACCCAGCGTTTTCACTGGAAACGATCCGCCAGGAATACCCTGTCTATGGGAAGGGGGATTTCCGGGATGCTGCGATTGAACTCCAAACGAGTGAAGGTCGAATTGGGAATCAATTTTCTTTTAAGGATTACGAAATCTCACAGGGGAAACCAAAGCTTGAAGGGTTACCAGCTACGTACGCAGATAGTAATGAGGCAACAACCATACATATTACCTTAGTAGATGATACAGCAAATACCGAGTTACTTTTATCGTATTCAATTTTTCATCACTATTCTGTTATTACGCGAAGTGTGGCTGTGAGAAATGTAGGTTCGGACGACTTAACTATTAAGAAAATTATGAGTTCTTCAATCGACCTTCCTAGTAAGGATTTTTCAATGGTCCACTTAGCGGGAACCTGGTCTAGAGAACGACATATTAAAGAACGTGAATTGGTGCAAGGAACCCACTCTATTTCTAGTATTCGTGGAGCAAGTTCCCATCATCATAATCCGTTTCTCGCACTTAAGAGAAATGACACAACTGAGCATGTCAATGAGGTATACGGGTTTAATTTTATCTATAGCAGCAATTTCTTAGCACAAGTGGAAGTCGACCATTATGACGTGACAAGAGTGATGATGGGGATACACCCACATCAGTTTTCGTGGAAGGTTAGACCAGGTGAAAGCTTCCAAGCACCGGAGGTAGTGATGGTGTTTTCTGACGAAGGGTTAAATGGGATGAGCCAAACCTTTCATGATTTATACAGAAATCAGTTAATCCGCGATCCGTGGAAAACAGAAGAGCGACCTATTTTACTAAACAATTGGGAAGCAACCTATTTTGATTTTAATGAAGATAAGCTTATCCAAATTGCGGAAAGTGCGAAGGAACTCGGGATTGAGTTGTTTGTATTAGATGATGGTTGGTTTGGAAAACGAAATGACGACACATCCTCCCTCGGCGATTGGTTTGAAAATGAAGAGAAATTACCACATGGTTTACCTTCATTAGCACAAAAATTGAACGAGATTGGCATGAAGTTTGGGTTATGGTTTGAGCCAGAAATGATTAATCCGAGAAGTCAATTATACAATGAGCACCCTGAATGGGTGGTAGGAAGACAGGGAGAGCATCATACATTTGGACGTAATCAGCTTGTGTTAGATTTCTCCAGAAGTGATGTCGTGGACTTTCTATATCGGAGGATGGCAGATATCATCAAAAGAACAAAGCTTTCGTATATTAAATGGGACATGAATCGTAATATTACCGATGCCTATTCGGCTGCCTTGCATGCTGACCAACAAGGTGAGTTCTTCCACCGGTATATTTTAGGTGTGTATGACTTATACGAAAAATTAACAGTTGAATTTCCTGACGTATTATTTGAATCCTGTGCAGGCGGTGGCGGTCGATTTGATCCAGGTATGTTCTATTACGCTCCACAAGCCTGGACAAGTGATGATACCGATGCCGTGGAACGTTTAAAAATTCAGTATGGGACTTCACTTGCGTATCCGGTTTATAGTATGGGTTCACATGTATCTGCGGCACCAAACCATCAAACCAAGCGTTCTACTTCCATTGATACAAGAGCCAATACGGCGTACTTTGGTACATTCGGATATGAACTGAATCCACTTGAATTGAGTGAGGAAGAAAGAAAGATCATTAAGGAGCAAGTTCAGTTTTATAAAAAACAACGAAACCTTGTGCGTGACGGGGATTTTTATCGACTAGTGAGTCCGTTTGAAAACAATGAAACTGCATGGATGATTGTTTCAAAGGACAAAAAAGAGGCTTTAGTTGGCTGGTATAAGGTACTCGCCACCCCAAATCCAAACAAACAACAAGTCCTGGGGCTAAAAGGCTTAGACCCAAACGTCTTATATAAAATTGAAAACCTAGCTGGGGCATTCTACGGTGACGAACTAATGTATCACGGCCTACCCCTACCAACAGAATTCAACGGCGCCAACTACCACCACGCCCAACGCTCCGGAGACTACCAATCCATCACCTACTATCTGAGTGCTAGATAGTTGAGTGGTGGGACTGGTTACCATGTCCCGTGGGACAGGGGGACAGGAACCTTGACCCAGAATTTGAATTCGCGATCACTAATGAAAAGAGAGAAGTAATTTCCTAATAGGAAATCTACTTCTCTCTTTTTACGCGTAAGCTTATATTATGCATTATAGGAACTGCTTCAACACTACTCTCTGGAAAAATAAATGTCCAAGGCATACTCGTTCTCGATACAACATGCACCGCTGGAATCGTAAAGCTATGCTCCTCTAACACTACCTCACCATCACAAAACTGCAAGATAGTATCTTCAAACAAAAGATCCTCAGATGTTTGATTATGTACGATAACGGTTAGTAACTGTTCCTTCTTATAATTTTCCGCGATCCAGACGGGTGTGAAAATAATCCCTTCCTCTAAAGAATCTACTGACTCTTGAAAGATTCTCGTAATCTCTTCTCGATCCTTCAGCGAAATCGTCCGGTCCCACGCATCTTCAAATTTGAGCTTTTGCATTCTCTCACCTCTTGTAGACTTCATTATACCAGAAGAGTGCAGTGTGGTACTTTTTGGTATAAAATGAGAGTAATACATGGGTGGGACAAGGAACCTGTCCCCGTGACCCAACATGATAGTGGGACAAGGAACCTGTCCCCGTGACCCAATAAGATGGTGGGACAAGGAGCCTGTCCCCCTGACCTAGAAGGTGATTGTAGTGTTTAAGATTTTGTTGATTGAAGATGATGTGACGTTGTATAAGGAGATTCATGAGCGGTTGTCTCAGTGGTCGTATGATGTGTATGGGATTGAGGATTTTAGTAGTGTGATGAAGGAGTTTACGAGCATCCAGCCGGACTTGGTGATTATTGATATTCAGTTGCCTAAGTTTGATGGCTTTCATTGGTGTCGGATGATTCGTACTCACTCGAAGGTCCCGATCATTTTTCTGTCATCGCGCGACCATCCGACGGATATGGTGATGTCGATGCAACTTGGTGCAGATGATTTTGTGCAGAAGCCGTTTCATTTTGATGTCCTCATTGCGAAAATCCAGGCAGTCCTACGACGTGTCTATAACTATAGCGTGGAACAACAAATGCACTTAAAAGTCTGGAACTCCGCAACCATTGATTACGTGAAGAACACGGTTCAAAATGAGGCAGGAGCGATTGAATTAACGAAAAATGAAATGTACATATTGAAAATATTAGTAGAAAACAATAATCAAATTGTGAGCCGCGAGGAACTGATTACACAATTATGGAATGATGAGCGTTTTGTAAGTGATAATACCTTAACCGTGAATGTTAATCGTCTGCGAAAGCGTTTGGAGGAAATTGGGCTAGGACAAAGCATTGAAACAAAGGTAGGACAAGGGTATATGGCAAAAGAAGCAGGAAGTAACGTATGATCAAGGATTATTTGATCGAAAAACGAAGCTGGATTCTATTTTTCTTTTTTTTACAAGGGTTACTACTGTTAATAGGCTATCTCGACCCTGCCATATCTTTTCAATCCGTACTCTATATCTTCTTTTTATCCATTGTCTTGTTTCTAGTATTTTTGAGTATCCGTTACACTAGAGAAATCTCATTTTATAAAAGTCTGAAAGAATGGGATCCAAATGTGGATGTGGAAAGAATCCAAGAAGGAAGTTCGCCATATGAAAGAATGATAGAAAAAGCAGTGAAACAACAGATTGAGTTTTACAAACAAGAAATCAATCGCCATTCCACAAGTGTTGAGCAGGAGAAAGATGAATTATTATCATGGATTCATGAGGTAAAAACACCACTTACGACGATGCAGTTAATGATAGGTCGCATCGAGGATCGTGTGTTAAAGGACCAACTCATGTATGAATGGCTTCGGGTTCATCTGTTACTCGACCAACAACTCCATCAGCGTCGAATCCCATTTATGGAGAATGACCTATACATTGAAAAGGTTGATTTGGAAAAGCTACTAATGGAAGAAATTAAATCTTTAAGATCATGGTGCTTACAAAAAGGTGTCGGATTTGATGTGGCAATACAGAATTCTGAAGTCCTATCTGACGAGAAGTGGCTCCATTTTATCATCCGGCAAATCGTAACCAATGCTGTCAAATACAGCCAAGACTCTGATATTGAAATTCGCAGCTATGAAAAAAATGGCAACATAATCTTGGAAATCCAGGATTATGGTCGAGGCATCAAGGCAAAGGATATCCCGCGAATATTTGAAAAAGGCTTTACGTCGACAAGCAATCATAAGGACCACGCTGCAACAGGTATGGGTCTTTACCTAGCCAAAAAAGCATCGATACCCTTAAAAATACGTTTTGATGTGCAATCGACATATGGAGAAGGTACACGTTTCACCCTTATCTTCCCAAGGAAAAATGATTTTACCGAACTAACTAGCATGTGACGAAAATGTCACATGCTTTCGTGTTTTGTTCGCTGATTCGAAGGAAACTAACGTAAATTCCATCTAAGATAGAGATAGAATAAAGGAGTTGAAGAGGATTGAATATATTAGAAGGATCTAAAATTAGTAAAAGCTACGGAAACAAATGGAACCGTCAAGAAGTCCTTAAGGGCATTGATATAGAGGTGAGAAAGGGAGAGTTTGTAGGCATCATGGGTCCATCTGGATCTGGAAAAACGACCTTATTAAATGTCCTTTCCTCAATTGATCGTGTGACCCAGGGTTCGATTCAAGTTGAGGGAAAAGAATTTACAAGTATGAAGGATAAGCAATTGGCGGAGTTTCGCAAACGTCATTTAGGGTTTATTTTTCAGGAGTATCATTTACTCGATACGTTAACGGTGAAGGAAAATATTATGTTGCCACTTACGGTGAATCGGATATCAAATAAGGCCGCGCAAATCATGTTTGAAAATGTGGCAAAGGAATTAGGCATATATGAAGTGAAGGATAAATATCCAAATGAAATTTCAGGTGGACAGAAGCAACGAACCTCTGCAGCACGTGCTTTTGTTCATGAACCGAGTATCATTTTTGCAGATGAACCGACAGGAGCACTTGATTCGAAATCAGCCTCTGATTTGCTCAATAAACTTAGTGAATTAAACAATAAGCGGGAAGCCACAATTGTGATGGTTACCCATGATCCGCTTGCAGCAAGCTATTGTAGCCGCGTTATATTTATTAAAGACGGGCAAATCTACACGAAACTAAATCGAGGCGAAGAGAGCAGGCAGTCCTTTTTTAATGACATTATTAAGACACAGGGTGTGTTAGGTGGGGTTTTAGCATGAGCTTTAATCAACTCATCCTTCGAAATCTGAAAAAGAATGTGACAAACTACTACCTGTATGTGTTTGCACTTGTATTTAGCGTTGCATTGTATTTTGCCTTTGTTACGCTTCAATATGATCCATCAATGGATGTCACAACTGGTTCGGTAAAAGGCGCAGCTGCTCTTAAATCAGCTTCTGTAATGCTTATCGCAATCATTATGGTATTCCTTGTATATGCCAATAATTTATTCATCAAACGCCGTGGAAAAGAAATAGGTTTGTTTCAATTGGTGGGAATACCAAAGGGAAAAATCTTTTGGATTTTAAGTGTGGAGAATATGATTTTATATTTCGGGTCGATGGTTATTGGAATTTTGGTTGGTTTTGCTACGTCAAAACTGGTAATGATGATTCTTCTAAAAACCATTGGAATATCGGAGGTTGCTGAACTTCGTTTTTCACCTGAGGCGCTTGTTCAAACAGTAATTGTGTTCGCAGCCCTTTATGTGATAATCATGGTCTTCAATGCGTTGTTTATAAAAAGCCAAGAAATATTGTCCTTGTTTAACTCCACTTCAACAACAGAAGAGAAGAGGCGGAAGGTCTCAGTACTAGAAATCCTAATCGGGATACTAGGCCTCGGGCTGATTGTCTTTGGTTACTATTTATCAACGCAATTATTTAGTGGGCAATTTCAAACAGTGGAGAAAATGTTTCTAACCATGGTGACAATCCTCGGCTCAGTCATTATTGGGACGTTTTTCTTTTATAAAGGCTCGATTCGCTTTATTTTTAATTTGATTCGAAAAAAGAATAACGGATATTTGTCTGTCCATAAGGTGTTGTCACTATCGTCCATTATGTTTCGGATGAGGTCGAATTCAATCCTGCTCACTGTAATCACAACTGTTTCGGCATTATCACTAGGTCTGCTTTCACTTACGTACATCTCGTATTATTCAGCAGAAAAATCGGCAGAAGAGAGTGTTGTTCATGACTTTTCGATTCCAAATGAAGAGCATGCCAACAAATTTACAGGAGTGTTAGATCAAAATCAAATTGCCTATACAAAGTCTGTGATTCCGTTATTACACGTTAAATCTGATCAAACAAATATACTGGAAATCAGTCTTGAAAGCCCAACAAGTGGTGAGGATGACATGAAAATGCCGCTGGTTGTTGTTTCAGATGAATCTGCCGGGGATATCGATGTAGCGGAGAATGAGTCCGTCTTTGTAAATCACAACTCCGCTATTAAGACATTTATGACATTTAAAAAAGGTCAATTTACGGTAGAGGGGAAAACAAGATCACTCGAATTAACGTTTATAGGATTTGAAGACAAGCAACTGCTTCCACTTCGATTAACGAATGGCGGGTTACCAGTTGCAGTGGTAGATGATAAGGTGTACCAACAATTGTTGGCCGATGCTGATACAGAATTAGCTAGCGAATTTGATGTCTCAATTGGAATTGATATCGAAAAAAGAAATGAAGTAGAGAAGGCAAACGATCTGTTTCATGAACTAAAATTGGATGAATGGGCAGCACATCAATCCCAACTTGATACCTTCAACAATCAGAAAAAAATGATGGGCTTAATCATGTTTATAGTTGGATTCCTCGGACTAGCCTTCCTCGTTACATCAGGATGCATCCTCTACTTCAAGCAAATGGACGAAGGAGAAGAGGAAAAAGCGAGTTACACGATTTTACGAAAATTAGGGTTTACGCGAACTGATCTACTAAATGGAATTAAGGTTAAGCAGTTATTTAACTTCGGAATCCCATTAATCGTCGGACTCTCGCACAGCTACTTTGCTGTAAAATCAGGCTGGTTCTGGTTCGGAACAGAAATGTGGACCCCAATGATCATCGTCATGGTACTATACACCCTGCTCTATTCAATCTTTGGTATTCTATCTGTACTGTACTATAAGAAACTAATCAAAGAAGCGCTGTAACTGGGTCAGAGGGACAGGTTCCCTGACCCAGTTTGGGTGTGGCCAATTGGTCCAACCATAATAGAGCTAATTTCCTAATAAGGGGAATTGGCTTTTTTTATTTAGGAAACCTTCACATATAACCATTTAACCCAAATCTTTTACAGAATATGTTTATTTAGTTGAATGAAGACCAAATCAAGCAACACTGTCATTGGAAAAGTCCTTCATAGGCATGATGAAGAGCAGAGCGATTGGAAAACATATGAGAAAAGTCCTTCATAAGGGTGATGAAGACCAAATGGAGCAGCAGTCTCGAAGGAAAAGTCCTTCATAATCGTGATGAAGCCCCGAACGATTAGAAAACTCAAGAGAAAAGCTCTTCATAGGCATGATGTAGAGCAGAACGAAGAAGTGAAACGAATCGAGTCCCATATTAGTAGTGAGGTTATCCAAAAATTAGATCGCTTTCTACAAAAAGAAAATGAAAGCAATTGAATGAGGAGCATCCCCAGTCTTTTTAAAACAGGGGATGCTTTTTGAGCTATTCTTTTGAAGCTCCACTAACTTCCCTTTTTTTAACGAAAATGAAAGCTGAGATCCACGACGTAATTGGAATAACAAGTGTTACACTAATTCCCGCAAATAGAATCGTCATCATTTCAGCACTGAATATTTTAGAATTGATAATTTCTCCCATCGAGTACGATAAATCCTTAAACCAAATCAGTAGCGCAAGGTAACCACCGAAAAAGGCGAAAAATAATGTGTTTGTGCTGGTTCCAAGGATATCCCTACCAATACTCAACCCAGAAAGGAATAACTCTTTTCGAGTAAGGGTTGGATTGTGATAATAGATTTCGCGCATGGGAGAGGAGACCGCGATGGCCGTATCTGTAATCGCACCAATGGTACTCATAATAATGACCGAAGCACCAATTTTGACAAAGTCTACTCCAATAAAAAGAGAGAACGCACCAAGTTCCTCAATTTCTTCTTCACCAAATCCTTGAATCATTGTTTTTTCGGTTAGCACAATGATAAACATTAGCAACACCACAGTTGTGATACTTGTAGAAAGGAAGGCAGTTTTGGTTTTGCTGTTCACCTCATTAATATAAAACAAATTAATCCCACTTATGGCAACGCAGGCAACTAGGGTAATATAAATTGGATTCAGATTCGGATCATTCATAAGAATAATCGCAACGATAACTACCCCAAAATTGAAGAATATCGCCAAAAATGACCGTACCCCTTTTTTTCCACCAATCAGGGCCATGGAAAGAAACAAAATAGCAGCAAGTACGACTAATGCATTCATGATCTTGCCCTCTTTCTAGAAACGAAAAATAAAGTCGTATACAGACCAATAGGTATAGTTAACACAATACCGATCCCTCCTGCTAACGCTCGAGCCAGCTCCAGAGAAAGATTCATAGTAAGTGTGAAACCTAATGGAGATGCATTTTTAAAATAAAGAATCAGCAGTGGGATGGACCCACTTATATAGGCGAAAAACAAAATATTCGTCATCGTTCCCATGATATCCTTGCCAATCTCCATCCCTGACTTCACGAGTGCTTTGACTGAAATATTGTTGTTTTTTTCATATAACCCAAAGATGGAAGACGACATCGTGATAGCTACATCCATTACAGCTCCTAAGGAACCGATAAACAGTCCAGCCATAAAGACGGTTTTATATGGTCGAGTAATAAATTGTAACTCCTCAAAACGGAGGCCATGTCCAGAGGTTGCCCATAAGACAATGACTGCAACGAATAATGAAAGAAAGGTTCCAAGTAAGGTCGCGAGGATGGCTGAGTATGTTTTTTCATTAAATCCATTGACGAGTAGCAAAGAGATGACGGTAAATAAAATAATTCCGACACTACAGATCAATAATAGGCTTCGGTCTGGTTTATCTAAATAAATATCCAATGCATACGATAAAATGACCGCATTGATGACTAGGCTTAGTATAGAAAATAGACCTTGTTTTTTACCTACCAATAGTAAAATAAAAACAAAAGCCCAAGCTACAAACAATAAATATGTATCACGTTTTAACTCTGTAATGGTTCCGGATAACTCTGTATCACTTTCATTCGTTTCATCAAAGGTAACAAACACTTCATTCCCGACACGATACTCATAATCATAGGCTTTCGACGAAGAGTATTCATTGACCAACCTAATCTGACTGCCTTTCTTGTCTCCATTTTTTATTTCAGCCAGAATGTGTTGCGTATACATCATATCTTTATTCTCAAATGAATCAATCATTTCTGTCTGCTCTACTATGCTTGTTTCAATTATTTTTGCAATCGGCTTTTCATAAAATGAATGGTTGTTGGTAACAAATACAAGACTTGCTACAAAACAAAGGAGAACGATTATGTAAAATATCTTATATTTCAGCGTCATCTTTCTATAGAATTGCATGATAAAGTTCAAAAAACCACCTCACTATCACAATATGGAATTTAGTATATCATAGGGACCTGAGACAGGCATCTGGAACGGTGGGACAGGGAGCCTGTCCCCCTGACCCATCCCCGATGACTGGATCCGCAATTCGTGATAGAATGAGATAAAAAAATGGTAGAGATCTTCGGAGGGGTACATGCGGAAATACATTGGGGAAATAGGTCTTACGATTGTTGCGATCATTTGGGGGAGCGGGTTTGTAGCAAGTGCGGTATCGCTAGAGTACTATACACCCTATCAGATATTAGCAATCAGGTTCCTGATTGGTGTGATATTACTTAGTTTATTATTTTTTAAGAAGTTGAAGACGATTAAGAAAAGTACGCTTCTGAAGGGTTCGCTTATTGGATTCTTTTTATATGTAGCATTTGCTTTGCAAACGGTGGGGTTGCAATATACCACTCCATCGAAAAATGCTTTTTTAACTGCGGTGAATGTTGTCATCGTTCCGTTTATCGCCTTTTTCATCTATAAGCGAAAAATGGATAAGTTTGAAATACTAGGTGCAATTTTGGCTATCACTGGTATTGGGGTCTTATCTCTCAAGCTTTCAGTGGGAGTGAATCTAGGAGACTTCTTGACATTGTTGTGTGCTGTTGGATTTGCTTTTCATATCTTTTATACGGCTCAATTTGTGAAGGATGAAGACCCCGTCCATTTAACAATTATTCAAATGGCCGTCGCTACGATATTAGGATTTATTGTGGTTCTTTTTAAAGGGGAAACGAGTGTTTCTGTAGAATTTGAAGGAGTTTCAAATGTGCTTTACTTAGGGGTATTCTCCACAACGATTGCCTTCTTATTGCAGACAGTTGCCCAAAAGTATACGACAGAAACCAATGCGGCAATCATTCTGTCAACAGAGGCCTTCTGGGGTATGGTATTCTCCGTTATTATTTTACATGAGATCTTAACCGTAAAAATGATAATAGGTGCCGCACTGATACTTTGTGCAATTATCATATCCGAAACAAAGCTTCATTTCCTAAAACGACAAAAACCAATCGCAACAAAATACTAGAAGTGAAGGAACCAAGATTCGGCATGGCACCTATGCCGATTCTTGGGTTCTTTTTTGTGGGACAGGGAACCTGTCCCCGTGACCCACCGCACGCGTGACCCAAAATTGTTGGAATGCATTTTTTGTAATCATCCATGCTAATGATAAGGACTTTTGCATTGTATTGAAATCGTAGGTCGTAAGGGTGTACTGATACTACTCATTTTTTGAGGTGTTTTAGACTCTTTACGAATCCTTAAGGAAAAGGTGTTTTTGTTTATGCTGAATTCTCACGAAAACTATACGACGGGGTATCATTTATGGATGGTTATCCTCTCTGTGTTGGTTGGTATTTTTACCTCATATGTAGCACTACGTTTGTTAAGCAGACACATTAATCATACTCAGAAGGAACGATTTTGGCTTATTTCCTCAGCCTTAGTTATTAGTGGTGGCGTGTGGGCTGTACACTTTATTGGCATGCTAGCTGTTCATATTGATGTAACAGTCACGTATAATATTTTGCTTGTACTTACCTCGCTTGTAGGAATTGTGTTTTTTTCCACATGGGCTTTTTTAATGCTAGATCGGAAAAAAGAGCGGACGCTTGTGGTAAGCAGTATCTTAATGGGTATCGGCATTTTCGGTATGCATTTTATCAGCATGAGGTCCATGCAAATGGAAGCCAATCTTGTCTATTCCAGCTTATTGTTACTACTCTCGCTCCTAGCAGCAGTTCTAGGCTCAGGGCTGGCATTTTGGATCTTTACTAAATATCGAAATGAAACGTGGGACTTAGTCGCTGGAGCAGTCGCATTAGGACTTGGAATTGTGGGTATGCATTATGTCGGAATGAGTGCGACAACCTTTGAAAGGAAAGAATTTCATCACCCCGAGAGTTTGGGTGGATATGTCTTATCCGGGAATACGATTGCGACTACAATCAGTATATTTTTGTTTCTTTTACTGGTCCTGCTTCTTTTCCAAGCAAGCATGGACCAAAGACTTCGTCTACGATTAAAGGTAAGTGAAGAGCACTACAAACGCTTGGTGGAGTTAGCACCAGTTGGAATTACGATTCATAAATATGGCATCATTCATTACATAAACCCTGCAGGAATCAAGATTCTTGGAGCAAAAAACAAAGAAGAGATTATCGGAAAACATTTTCTAAACTTTATTCATCCTGACTACCATGAATTAATTAAAAATAGATGGAAAAGCCTTCGTCAAGGAAGAAAATCGGTTGAACCAATTGAAGAAAAGATGCTTCGTATTGATCAAACCTCTATTTCTGTAGAGGTCTCAGCTTCTCCGTATGAAATTGATGGGGAATCCTATGTCCAAGTGTTTTTTTCGGATATAACAGCGCGTAAAGAAGCCGAGAATATGATGCAACAGCTTGCCTACTCAGATGCATTGACAGGACTGTATAATAGAAGTTTTTTCTCAAAAGAACTAACGAAAACAATTGAACAAATGGAAAAGACAAACAAGCAGCTTTCAGTCCTTTTTCTTGACTTAGATGGATTTAAGGCTATTAATGACACCTATGGACATGATGCAGGGGACTTGTTAATTCAAAATATATCGAATCGATTACGGGAAGGTGTGCCTCAAAAGGGTATCATTTCAAGAATTGGAGGAGATGAGTTTACCATTTTTATTCCTAATACGACAGTTGAGGAAACGAAGCGAGTAGCACAATCACTACTTGACTCTATAAAAGAGGCAGTACTACTCGAGGATATTTCGGTGTTTGTCACATCAAGTATTGGAATCGCAATGTTCCCAAAGGATGGAACGACAACAGATTTGCTGTCGAAACATGCGGATATGGCGATGTTTGTAGCGAAACGGCAGGGTAAAAATCAGTATCTATTTTATTCGGATATAGATAAGTAGTCGACTTCTGCTCATTTGGTAAACATTTGGTATAATAGTAATTAAATCTTTTAAATAGAAAGAATATCTGGTAATATGTGGGCAAACTGTGTGATCGGGGGAGGCGCAAATGGATAAAAAAATTGCGGGTTTGTCAATTGCAGCTGGGGCTTCGTTATGGGGAATCATCGGCTTATTTGTAAACAATCTTTATGAGATTGGCTTTTCTCCCTTGCAGGTTGTTGCTGCTAGGGCACTAATGGCCTCTGTTTTTTTACTTACATATACGTTGCTTAGGAATCCTCAAGCATTCAAAATCAAGCCGGTTGATAGTAAGTATTTTATTGGAACTGGGATCATTAGTATCGTGTTGTTCAACTGGTGTTTGTTTGTAGCGATTGAGGAAACCTCCATTTCTGTTGCGGCTATACTTCTTTATACGGCCCCAGCATTTGTAACCATTTTTGCACGAATTCTGTTTAAAGAAAAACTGACACTTCGAAAAATGGCAGCCCTGATTGTCACTTTAGTTGGTTGTGCGTTTGTAATTGGTGTATTTCCAAACTTTACGGGAACCATCTCACTGTACGGATTGATTGTTGGAATTGGTTCGGGCTTCTTTTATGCGCTTTATAGTATTTTTGGGAAGTTCGCTCTTGAAAAATATGATTCTCTTACTGTGACCGTCTATACCTTTCTCTTTGCTGCTATAGCAGTTACTCCATTTAGTGGGTTGTGGTCAGCGATGCATTTGTTTGCGGACGTGAAAGCGTGGATATCAATAGTAGGACTCGGACTGCTATCTACGATGATGGCTTTCATCCTTTACACCAAAGGGCTTCAGCATGTCGAATCAAGTAGAGCATCGATCATTGCAACGATTGAGCCGGTCGTTGCAGCACTTATCGGCTTCTTTATCTTTCAGGAAAAGTTACAGATGTGGCAATATGCCGGTATCATTATGGTGATTGCAGCTGTAATCATTGTACAAGAAACAGGCGAAAGACTTCCGAAAAAGTCTGCAGTAACAAAAGACATAAGGTATTAGGGGGAGTGAAATAGTATGGAGATCGCAATTATTCTGGTAATCATCATTGGAATTGCTGCACTAGTAGGAACCATCATGATAGCGGGAAAAGGGGATGCAAACTACCGTCAATCTACGAAACGAAACAGTATCAACCTAACTGTAATCTATGTAGTTGTAATCCTCCTCTCATTAATAGCTGTAGCCGTTTATATTCGCTTTTATACGTAAAATAAAGGTGTCCGTTGGGGCATCTTTGTTTTTTTATCGGTTAGTCATAGTTTATGTCAGATTCTCAGGCTAAAGGACGTATATGTAGAGAATAGGTAAAACAAATTCAATCGAATCCATTTTTGATTGTTCAAAGGCTTATGGTATAATGAGTAGCCAAGTATGAAGCGGAAGTCATGGTAAGCTACCGCAACGGATAAAATATAGAGGTGTATACAAATGAACAAACGATGGACAATCGGTAAGATTAATGAATTTGTTGAGAAGAATTCAGATAGTAAACTGCTATCAACAGAATATCACGGGTTTTCTCAAAAGCTACTCTTTAAATGTGCATGTGGAAACAACTTTGAAAAGACATTTACGAAATTTAAAAATAATCACCAACGTAAATGTGACGTGTGCCAGCCGCCAAAAACGTCACGATAATCGATTTGAAAAATAGTACCAATTCGGATATTGGTACTATTTTTTATGTTCGGTTAAGATCCTTTCTAGAGTATATTTTTAAGTGGCAGTGTAAATCCTAAATGGGAATATTATCCTTGAGGTGATTTAGCTGTGTTACATAGTTTAGGAAGTGGTTTTGATTTTGGAATGCCTTTGCTTTTTACCTGGGATGGTGCCATGATTGTAATCTTTTTCTTTACTATTTATTCGTTTCTAGGCTGGTTGCTGGAGAACACTTATAGTTATGTAAGGAAAAGAGTGTTTTTTAAGGATAACTTTCTTTTTGGTCCTTTTAAGCCGATGTATGGATTTGCTCCCATCCTTCTAGTCCTCTTAATCGGGAATGACATGCATTGGTCCATTGTAGTAGGACTATGCTTCCTTATCCCAACATTAGTCGAGTATGGTAGTGGTTTTCTACTAGAAAAACTCTTTGGACGCAAATGGTGGGATTACTCGGGCCATAAGTTGCAGCTGCATGGACATATTTGTTTTTCCTATTCGATCTGCTGGATTGTATTATCCCTAGGGTGTTTGGTCTAAGTTCATCCAGGCATCGTCGCTTTATATGGAGCAGTGGGGAAATTTTGGGCATGGATTTGGCCATCGGTAGCACTATACTTTTTAGGTGAATTATTGTTTGCGATAAGAAGACATATACCTGAACGAATTCGTGCGGGTAATCCAATTCAATAAAAAAATAGAAGGCCGAATCATTACCGATTTGGTCTTTTTGCATATTCAACCGAAAAAATCTTACTTTTTTGCATTTGGGTTGACAAAGGTTTCTTTCTCATGTAATATTTATCTTGAAGTTAAGATAATTATTTCAGAGATAAATAAATTAAAGGTATTTTACAAAAATATCCTTTAATATATAAAAGGAGAGACAACATGGGTTTACTAGATAAGCTTTTTGGTAATCAACAAAAGGAGGAAGAAAAGATGTCAAACGAAAAATTAAACATTGGTATTATTTTAGGTAGTACACGTCAAGGACGTGTAAGTCCACAAGTTGGAGCATGGGTAAAGGAAATTGCTGACAAGCGTGGAGATGCAAACTATGAAATCGTAGATATCGCAGATTTCAAATTACCATTCTTAGGAGAAGCAGATGCTCCTGGAATTGCTGCTTGGAATGAAAAACTAGCTAACCTTGATGGATTTGTATTCATCGTTCAAGAATATAACCACAGTATTACTGGCGCATTGAAAAATGCTTTAGACCTAGCTCGTGAAGCTTGGAACAACAAAGCTGCTGGTATCGTAAGTTACGGTTCAACTGGTGGTGCACGTGCTGCAGAACACCTACGTGGAATCATGGGTGAATTAATGATCGCAGATGTTCGTACACATCCAACTCTTTCATTATTCACTGATTTCGAAAACGGAGCAGACTTTAAGCCACAAGATCTACACTTAGACAACGTTAACCTAATGTTAGACCAAGTTGTATCTTGGAGCGGCGCATTAAAAACAGTACGCTAATAATAAGAAAACAGGATGATCCATTTGGACATCCTGTTTTTTCGTATCATATAAGTTGAGTACGAGGAATAATTGCACCTTCGCGAGAATAATTGCAGCGTCCTAAGAAAAACTTAACTCCAATCTACAAATGCGTTCGCCGTGCAAAGTCAACGAATCGGAACTTATCAGGACGGTGACGAGATTCCGTGTATTGAAATAAACTTGCATTGTCCAGATATACAAAGTTTTTGATAACAACAACATTATGAAAGCCATCCAGGTCGAGAAGTTCTCGGTCCTCTTCTGTGGGCTCGACAACGGTAATTTCCTTTTTTGCAAAACTGATTGTCAATTTCAGTTTCTTTTCAATATACTCATAAATGGAATTTTCGCAAATCTCTTCCGTTAGCTCTGGTACATATTTTTTTGAAATGTAATCCTTGTCCAAGATAATATTCTCGCCATTAATCTTTCTTGTTCGAATCACCTTCCACACTTGATCCTTGCTTGATAGCTGAAGCTGTTGTTTGATAAAATTGTCTGGTTTTCCAAGCGTGAGTTCATTGACAATTGTTTTTGGTTTATCTCCCATTTTCTCCGACAGCTCTTTAAAGCTAACAAGACCTGAAACTGGGAAGTCAAACTTATTCACGTCAATCACCATTGAGCCTTTGCCTTTCATTTTTTGAATATACCCGTTTTGTGAAAGGAGGTTCAGTGCTTTGCGAATTGTTTCGCGAGAGGTATTGTATTCTTCCTTGAGTTCATTTTCAGAAGGCAACAGGCTGTTTGCTGTGATACTTCCGCTTTTTATTTGATCTACGATTTCACTATAAATCATTAAGTACTTGTTGTTCATACAGAATACCCAATCCCTTTTCATGTTTTCTACACTTACATTTTACCGCGTTAATGCAAAAAAAGGGAGGGGTAATTCCCCTCCGCTCTTGTTTTATTTTTTACCAAATGAAATTTTTCCTACATTTGCTTTCGCAAAAATGATTGTTAGAATAAATGGTACTGCAATTGCTACAGCCATTGCAATAGCAAACATTAACCAATGAGCGGCTTGGATAGAGAGGATTCCAGGGATTCCACCAACTCCGATTGAGTTCGCCATAACACCGCTACCTACAGAGATAATCGCTGCGATCATGGAACCAATCATTGCGGCTAGGAATGGGAAGCCATATTTTAAGTTAATACCGAACATTGCTGGCTCTGTTACACCTAGATAACAAGAGATACATGCTGGAATGGAAACCTGCTTTTCTTCTTCATTTTTACGATTAATATAAATCATTGCTAGAACAGCTGAACCTTGCGCAATATTAGATAAAGCAATCATTGGCCATAGGTTTGTTCCGTCAAACTCACTCATCAATTGTAGGTCAATCGCGTTAGTCATATGGTGTAAACCAGTGATAACAAGTGGTGCATACGCAAATCCAAAGATAGCTGCAAATAACCAACCAAATGCTGAAGTTAAGCTTGTGTAAACAACATCAGAAATCCAAGAACCGATCGTCCAACCGATTGGTCCAAGAATGGTATGAGCAATTAAAACAGTCGGAACTAGTGCAAAAAATGGAACGATAATCATTGAAATTGAATTTGGTGAAACCTTACGGAAAAAGCGCTCTAAGTAAACAAGTACAAATGCTGCTAAAATAGCCGGAATAACTTGTGCTTGATACCCAATCATTTCAATTGTTGCGAATCCAAAATCCCAAACTGGAATTTCCTCAGCACCTGCAACTCCGTATGCATTCATCAATTGCGGAGAAACAAGCGTAATACCTAAAACAATACCTAGAATTTGAGACGTACCCATCTTACGAGTAATGGACCACGTAATTCCAACAGGCAAGAAGTGGAAGATCGCTTCACCAATTAACCATAGGAATGCGTGAACACCCGCCCAGAATTGAGAAACCTCAACAATTGTTTTTGAGTTGTTTTCAAGTAATTCAATTTCACCGATGACATTTCGGAAACCTAAGATCAGACCCCCAACAACAAGGGCAGGAATTAATGGTGTGAAAATATCAGCAAGATGCCCCATTAAACGTTGAAGCCAGTTCATATTTTGCTTAGCAGCAACCTTTGCTTCTTCTTTAGATGTACCGTCAACACCTGCGTGTTTGACAAACTCGTTGTAGAAGGTGGAAACTTCATTTCCAACGATTACTTGGAATTGACCTGCTTGTGTAAACGTACCTTTTACGAGTCCAATTCCTTCAATTTTATCTATGTCTGCTTTTTTAGGATCATTTAAAACGAAGCGCATTCTTGTTGCACAGTGTGTAACAGCTGCCACGTTCTCTTTCCCACCAATGTGGTCAAGCAATTCCTTCGCAGGATCTGTGTACTTACTCATTGATAAATCCCCCTTACATGGATGCAGTATGGACATCCTGTATATACAAGTTATGATTACGTTTTCATTTTAACCTGTATATACAAGTATGTCAATTATTATTTCTCGGTTTTGAACTTTCCATTATTAGGTTATACGTAACGCCGTTTTCTATGCTTTAAACTGTTGTTTTAAATATATATATGGCCGGTTTTATTCTTTTAATTCTTCAGACCACAATAAATAAAGGGCTAATTTATATAAGACAAAAAAATCAGTTCTGCCGCCTCGCTTTTTTACAATAGATTTTGAAGGGATATGCTCATACATTGTAGAATTTTTAGGGTAAGGGAGTGCTGGATATGAAAAAAATAGTGCTTGTCATGTACGATTCTTTCTCAGAGTTTGAAATAACAGTTGCAACAGCAATGCTCAAAAGTTCATTCCAAATTAAAACGGTCGCAGAAACGCGACAAATGATTACGGGAGAATCTGGGCTTCAATTCATGCCTCATCTGACTTTTAGTGAGGTAGATCCGTCAGAGTATGAAGGGATTATCATCCCTGGTGGTGACCTGATCCATATAAAAGACTCGCACCGACTATACCAACTTACAAAGGAACTACACGACTTGAAAAAGCTAACAGCCGCGATTTGCAGTGGTACTTATGTTTTGGCAAGGGCAGGTATTTTAGAAGATAAGCCATATACCGTTACTCTTCATCAAAAGCAGCGTGAGTTTCTTGGTTGTTTTAAAGAAGAATACTTTCATTACGAACCAGTAGTGAAAGCACACTCTGTGATTACAGCACAAGGCCATGCATACGTTGAGTTCGCACTAGCAATTGCAGATCACCTGAACACAATTAAGGATCCCGATTATGTTCGTGAGTTTTACAAAGGCCAACGAAATAGGTTAATGGAGGAATAAAATGAATCGAGAAGAGTTAAAAACAAAATTCGATTTATATGAATGGGTAGAGTCATTAAGAAATATATCCGATGAAGGATGGTTTACCCCTTTTAAAGAAGGCTCATGGGCAACTGCAGATGTGATTTCTCATCTTATCTCATGGGATACATTCGTTATAAATTATCGTGTAAACCCACTCCTTAATGGGGAACCATTTCCTACTGTTAACGTGGAAGTGGAGGATATAAATAAAAAAGCGATGGAATATGCAAGGTCAGGAATATCAAAAGATGACCTTCTTTCAGAATTTAGTCTGAAACGTAAGGAGCTCACTTCTCTACTAGAAAGAATTCCGACGAATACCTTGGAGGAGTCTTTCATGGGACACGAAAAAATGACGTTGCTCGATTATCTTTTGGAATTACATAACCATGATCAGCATCATAAGGAGCAAATTGACCATTTAATTGAACATGGAAAATGTGAATAGGGTGAAGCATAATCTTACACATGTGCAAACGTTACTCATATTGTTTCCGCTGCTCTATTTACTTCATGATATAGAAGAGATTGTAACAATAGAACAATTCCTTATCACTCAATCGGATACAATTCCGTTTCGTGTGTCAACTCTCGGGGTGGCTTTTTCGTTTTTATGGATACTTGCAACAATTGGATGTTACCAAACAGTCCTAGGTAAAAAGTTTCTTGGAATGAAGCCGACAACGTATCTCTCGTTTTTAGTACCAGGAATTATCTCAGCAAATGGTGTTGGGCACATCATACAATTTTTCGTTTTCAGAGAATATGTACCAGGGATCATCACAACGATTGTGGTGCTTCTTCCATATTCATTCTTTGCTGGAAAGTATCTTTTACATACAAGACAAATTACGGTAAGAAAACTCGGAGCATTCTTCTTACTTGGTTTTGTTTTTCAGGTTCCGTTAGCGTTGGCTGCGCATTTCTTATCAAAACTTATTCTTACCTTATAAAAATGTATATAAAAAGAAAGTAGGTACAACATGGTTAGTAACAATATCAAATTAATGAATTTTTCAATTGGCTTACCTAAAAAATTGAAGGATGGAAAAAATGAAGAATTCTCCTCAGCCATTTGCAAAGAAACCGTTGAGGAAGCTTTTTTAACAAAGGATGGTTTTCGAGGGGATGGAGTGGCAGATCTAAAGCATCATGGAGGACCAGATCGGGCGGTTTGTGTGTATCCTCATGAGCATTATGCACTGTGGCAACAAGAGTTTCTAACGCCTTTTCCACCCTCGACCTTTGGCGAAAATATTACGGTTACCAATATGTTGGAACAAGATGTTTGCATTGGTGATATTTATCAGCTTGGCGATGCGGTTATTCAAGTATCCCAAGGGAGAGTTCCATGTAGCACAATCACGAAAAGAACGAAGAATCCGTATTTGTTAAAATTAATGGTTCAAACAGGCTTCACCGGTTATTTATGCCGGGTGATAGAGGAAGGACTTGTCCGAAAGGATTCACCGATTAGACTGTTGGAGCGTCACCCAAAACAAGTTTCTATACTTGAAGCGAATGAGATTTATTTTCAAAGGCCAAGGGATATGGAAGGGCTCCAAAAAGTACTAGCTGTCGATAAATTGGCGGATGAATGGGTAGAGATGTTACAAGAAAGAATAACAAAACTTACAAACCGACCATAATTTTTTATGTTAAAAAAAGGAATTCACTAAAGAATTCTAGAAATATTTATCTAGGATAGCTGTACCATGTTGGGAAATTCTAAGGGTACAGCACCTTTGCATGAAATTTTCTATGAGTTGGGAGAGAAGTGCATGGAATCGATATGGTTAGAGTATGCATGGGCATTACTCATTCTAATCGGATTAGAGGGGCTGTTATCTGCTGATAATGCCCTTGTGCTAGCGGTTATAGCAAGGCATTTACCAGAGGATCAAAAGAAAAGAGCCATAAACTACGGGATATTAATGGCATTCGCCTTTCGTTTTATAGCCCTTTTTGCGATTTCGTTTATTGCGAACGTATGGCAAATCCAAGCAATTGGGGCGCTCTACCTTCTATACCTTGGGTTAAAACATGTCGCCCAGGCGAAGTTTGGTAAGAAGAATGAAGACATTCATAAAGACGATGCAAAAGAAGCTGCGGGAAAAGGGTTTTGGCCAACAGTTGGGAAAATTGCATTAGCTGACCTGGCTTTTGCGATTGATTCCATTTTAGCTGCGGTGGCCCTTGCACTTGGCCTTCCAGATTCGCCACTAGGTGATTTCGGAGGTATGGACGGCGGGCAGTTCATTGTTGTTGTTCTTGGCGGTATCGCTGGCTTAATCTTGATTAAGTTTGCAGCAACTTGGTTCGTACAACTTCTAGAGAAGCGTCCAGCATTGGAAACAACAGCATATGCAATTGTTGCTTGGGTTGGTGTCAAACTAGCAGTCATTACCCTTGCCCACGAAGATATTGGGGTCTTGGATCATGACTTTCCTCATGGCACAACATGGTCCCTAATCTTCTATGGCGTACTGATTGCAATCGCATTAATTGGTTGGTTTGCACCAAGCAATAAGAAAACGATGCAAAAAGCTTCTTAACAAATATCGAAGGAAAAATGACGTGGGCTACTCACGTCATTTTTTCTTTTTCAACGAATAAAGAGAAGGAATCACGGACATTTTTGTGGAACATAGTACTAATAAGGTGTTACGGGATAGTTTGAGTCATAATAAAAGCCCAATAATTCCAAGCTAGGCTTTACGTATCAGTTACATATTCTCAAATTGGATATACTCTAATACATTTCCAAAAGGGTCTCGAATACGAATATACTTTCCGGGTGGACAATCAGTTGGTTCCTCTATAACAAAATCCACTTCTTTTTGTTTTAAAAACGAAATCGTTTCGTTCATATTTTCGGTTCGTAGTGCTAAAACCACTCCAGGGGAGTTACTCTTATGATTCTCACTACTATCTTCGTTTTCCTCTAAGACAATAGGCACTTCTCCGTTTACGAGTGTTACAATCTTTGGACTATACTGTTTGTTTACTTGAAAACCTAATACATTTGTATAGAAGTCTAACGCTATATTTACATTTGGAACATAGATGCTAATCACACAAACTTGACTACTCATCGTACACCTCCAGATTTTTACTATACAATTACATTTCGATTAATAAGAGGGTAAATCCTTTTGGAATTACCAGCTTAGAAAAGTTTTTTTATTTGCATATCTTCTAGAGAAGTTACATATAGAAAGAGAATAAATTTTGAATGGGAGGGGATTTCTCATGATTAGCTATCCTCAATTGAAAAATGGAGCAACAATTGGCGTCACTGCCCCATCATCAGGGGTGGAAAAAGAATTACATACGTTACTAAAAGAAGCATGTAGACGTATGGAACAGAAGGGATTCCGTGTCATCTGTGGCGAGATTGTTTGGACAGAGGAAAAGTCAAAGTCGGCTCCAGCAAAAAAGCGCGCAAACGAGTTTACTACTATGATACAAAATAATGGTGTAGATCTCATTATTCCTCCTTGGGGAGGGGAGCTCCTGATTGAAATTCTTGAATTCATTGATTTTAATGCACTTCCACCTAAGTGGATACTGGGTTACTCGGATACGAGTGTGTTGTTACTAGCCATTACTTTAAAAACGGGTATTGCTACCGCGCATGGTGCGAATCTGCTAGATCTAAGAGGAGAATACTCAGATAAAACTACTGCGCTGTGGCAGACCGTTTTATCAACAGAAAAACGTGCATCCATTGTTCAGTATTCATCAGAGAAATACCAGAGGGAGTGGCAGCATGATAATCCAACTCCACATCTGTTCCATCTAACAGAAATGACGTACTGGAAGTCGACAATGAACGAAAAGGTGAAGTTGCAGGGAAGATTACTTGGAGGCTGCATTGATGTCATTCGGCATTTAGTGGGTACACCTTATGGGAATGTCGAACACTTTAGAAAGAACTATATAAAAGGAGATCCTGTGATTTGGTATCTTGAAAATTGCGAGTTATCCACTACCGACTTACGAAGATCTCTTGTACAAATGAAGCTAGCAGGATGGTTTGATCATTGTTCAGGTATCCTGTTTGGAAGAAGTCCTGCAAATACACCTGTTGGCGGTTATACAGTTGAAGATGTCTACAAGGAGCTTACAGAGGAACTTCAGATTCCGATTATCTATGATGTGGACTGTGGCCATGTTCCACCGCAGATCACTTTTATTAATGGGGCATATGCTGAAGTTGAAGTAGAGGGTGGAAAAGGTAAAGTAACGCAAACTTTTATTTAATTGATTACCAGCAAGAATGAATAAGGGAGGACCTAATCCTCCCATTCTTCAGTCTTATTCTTTACTACCAATGACTCGAATTCGTTTATAATCCGCAATCCAACTTTCACCATTAAATAATGATTCTTTTAAATTGATTTCAACGTTTGTAATGATGTCATTTTTTGCATCCTCTGAGACTCCTTGAAACATCTGGTCGGCGAACATAGTAATCCAGTTTCTAAGTCCATTTTCTCCCTCTAATGGAGTTGGACGATCATAATGCTGAGCCAGCGTAACCCTAAATCCAGCTTCCTCCATCAATGTAGAATACTCGGCAATGCTTGGATAAAACCAAGGAAATTGTTGTTCTTGATACTCAAAGCCCGCGTTCCGAATTTGCTGAATCAATTCATTTGTTATGGATTGAACATTGCCTTTTCCGCCAAATTCAGCCACAAATCTTCCACCTTGTTTTAAACTTTTATGAACCGTATGTAACACATTGAGAGCGGGTTTTACCCAATGTAGTGTGGCGTTTGAAAATACCGCATCAAATTCGCACTCGAAATCTAGGTTTGTTGCATCATGAACCTGAAAAGATAGATGAGGGTATTTTTGACTAGCCTGTTTTATCATATTTTCGGACTTATCGACACCTAGTACTTTTACGCCCATCTCATGTAATTTGTTTGCAAGGTCCCCGGTTCCGCAACCAAGATCAAGAATTCTCTCCCCATTAGTTGGGTTTACCAACTCAATTAAACTGTTTCCATAGGCTGAAACAAACGAGTGCTTTGTATCGTATAAACTCGCATTCCAATTATCCTTAGTCGTTTGAAGTGAACCCATACCACATCTCTCCCCTATTCCCTAATTAGTTACATATTATATTTATTATAAGTGAGTTGAAAAGGTATAACTGCTAAGATTGTGTAACGATATGATTACTAGGACGTAAAGAATGAATGAAGTATAATAATAGGATAAAATGAAAGAAGTCTATGAGATAGTAAAAAAAATTAGTATTTCTGAAACCTTATTAGGGGTATTCTCGTATACTCTATCATTAGTTATTTTTTGTTTAAACCATCACGTGATGGTTTGCTATTTGACAAGAAAATAATAAATTCTTTAAATTTGGATAAGCGTTTAGACATCTAGTTCCAGCGCCTAGCCCCTCGAGGTCATAAGCCAATTTAGAATTGAAGGCAAAGAGCGCCTTCTATTCTAAATCGTCTTATGCTGGTCGGGGCTGAGCAAGGCGCTTGCACTTTTGAATTTAGGAGGTGGTGTTTCGATGGGATCGGGAAGTACCGGATTGGCGAACTTGCAGAAATGGCGAATGTAACCAAACGCACAATTGACTATTATACTAATCTAGGAATAATAAAAGCAGAACGTACTGCTTCGAATTACAGATATTATTCACAGGAATCCTTAGAGATTTTAAGATTCGTAGAAGATTGCAAACAAAAGAATTTGTCTTTAGAGGAAATTAGAGAGTTACTTACTAAAAACGAGCAAAATAAAAAGAGTGATCCTTCTCAAGAAGCATTACAAACAGAAGAAAAGATCATTACTATCAAAGAAAATGTGGAAGATTTACTTCCTTTGCTCGAAAAACTCGACGAAGATGAAAAAAGACTTCTTCTGAAGCGACTCTCACCTGAACATGTAACAGTAATCCATTCATTACTTATGCTCTTAGCATAAATGTAGTGAAACAAATCTATATACATTACCATAGGAGGTGTTTCCTTATCCGCTTAATGTGGAGAAGGAACTTTTTTGATAACAATTAACTTACTTTTATTTGCATTATTGATTGTATTAACTGCATTTTTCGTTGCAACCGAATTCGCTGTAGTTAAGGTTAGAAGTACTCGAATTGATCAACTAATTGCTGAAGGAAATAAAAAGGCAGTAGCTGCTAAAAAAGTCATATCAAATCTAGATGGATATCTTTCAGCATGTCAATTAGGAATTACAATGACGGCATTAGGACTTGGTTTCTTAGGGGAACCAACGATAGCGGCATTACTAGAACCAGTCTTCTTAAATTATGAATTAGATGAAAGGCTATCTCATATCATTTCCCTTATAATCGCTTTCTCAGTAGTAACGTTTGTACACGTTGTAGTCGGTGAGTTGGCTCCAAAAACTGTTGCGATTCAGAAAGCGGAAGCGGTAACCTTATTCCTAGCTAAGCCAATTATTCTTTTCTACAAATTGATGTATCCATTTATTTGGTTGTTAAACGGTTCTGCTCGAAAGCTTACAGGATTATTTGGAATGAAGCCGGCTTCTGAGCATGAAGTAGCTCACAGTGAAGAGGAATTGCGTATCATCCTTTCCGAGAGCTTGGAGAGTGGGGAAATCAATCAGGCAGAGTATAAATATGTTAATAATATTTTTGAGTTTGATAATCGTATTGCAAAAGAGATCATGGTTCCTCGAACGGAGATCATAGCAGTATCTAAGGATGCTAGTATTTTTGAATTTATCGAATTAGCACGAGATGAAAAATACACACGTTATCCGGTTATGGAAGAAGGAGACAAGGATCAAATCATTGGACTTGTTAACCTAAAGGAAGCATTATCAGATTTTGTACAAGGGAAAGACATATCTGATAAAACGATTGAACATTATACAAAGCCTATTCTTCATGTAATCGAGTCTATGCCAATCCATGACCTGTTGCTTAAATTCCAAAAGGAACGGGTTCATTTGGCCATTTTGGTTGATGAGTATGGCGGGACAGCAGGTCTCGTTACAGTAGAGGATATTTTAGAAGAAATTGTCGGTGAGATTCAGGATGAGTTTGACACGGATGAAATATCTGAAGTGCAAAAAGTCCAATCGAATCATTTTATTTTTGACTCTAAAGTATTAATTGATGAAGTAAATGATTTATTAGGAATACAGATTGAAGAGGAAGAGATGGACACACTAGGAGGCTGGATGTTAAGCCAAAACTTTGATCTCGAGATTGGCCAGTCTTTAGTTTTCGGAGGATTCGAGTTTAAGGTGCTGGATATGGAAGAACACCATATATTGAGGGTTGAGGTTTATCCAGCAAAAATTGAGAAGAGCGAAGAAGAGATTGAGAGTTTGTCTCTGTAATAGTAGGAAATTAGTTAAAGATTGGCAAATGTGCCAGTCTTTTTTTTATGTCGATTTTTTATATGAGAGTAACGGTCTAAAGCGGAGCCGCAAAACGATAAATGATATACGGCAAACGAGAGGAACAGTATAAAGGGAAGTCGCGAAACGATAAGTGATAGACCGCAACCAAAATTTATTTCCCCCAAACTGATACACTACGCTATACGGAGAAATTACGAATAATAAATGCCAATGTAAAATATATAACTAATAAAAACACTTTTGTTTCCCTACTATATCTCGGTAAGGTGCTGATACTTTGTACAGAAATAAAAACGTGAATATAGTGATTTTTTGCTTGGTTTGCTTGCTGATTGCACTGATTGTTCATGTGGTTCAACATGTGAAAGTTTATCTTGTATACAGCGCTAGTATTGGTTCTGTATTTATGATTGGACTTATTATTTTCCTGATTGTGTTACTGTATTTGAAGGCCTAATATAAAAATTTCTATCGAATACCCTATTTCCAATTGGAAATAGGGATTTTTATTTCGTTATAATATAGAAGAATGAGCTATAGTGTACGAGTGTTATAAAATAAATATTTATTGGTAAACGATAAATGTTGTGGTAAAATCAAAATGAAAAATACATACGTGAGGTGCTTTTAATGAAACGAGGGTCAACACTCTTTTTAAAAATAGCTGTTATTCTTATTGGAACTCCGGTTCTCGCTTTATGTATATTGGGGTTACCGTTTCTAGTTAAAGAGGCAGCGGAAGGTAATTCGGAGTTCGCATATGTACTTTATGGTATTGTAGCAGTGATGTATGTGTCGGCAATCCCATTTTACATGGCATTGTACCAAGCCTTTAAACTATTAAGTTATATTGACAAGAACAAAGCGTTTTCGGAAATCTCTGTAAAATCTTTACAAAAGATAAAATATTGTGCAATGACAATCAGTGGCTTATATGTGGTTGGATTGCCATTCTTCTTTATCTTTGCCCAGTTAGACGACGCACCGGGTGTTGTAGTGATTGGAATGCTCTTTATTTTTGCTCCAATGGTTATTGCAGTGTTTGCTGCTGTCCTCCAAAGACTTCTACAAGAAGCGATAAATATAAAATCAGAAAATGATTTAACAGTCTAGGGGTGAAATACAATGGCGATTATTATTAATATCGATGTAATGTTGGCAAAAAGGAAAATGAGTGTAACGGAGCTTTCAGAAAGGGTTGGAATCACGATGGCGAACCTTTCTATATTGAAAAATGGAAAGGCGAAAGCGGTTCGATTATCCACATTGGAGGCAATTTGCAAGGCTTTAGACTGTCAACCTGGAGATCTTTTAGAATATAGAAGCGATGAAGACTTGAAGGATCATAAATAGAGATATAGTGGTAACAAATGAGGTAGCCTTTCTATAAATGAAGGGTTACCTTTTTTGTCTAAGAAGGAATATTACCCCACTTGTAGAATAGACCATAGTATACGCCGTAATGTCTATTGAAGCGGAGGATAAAATGAAACTGATAAGATATGGTTGGCTTTTGCTTTCGGGGTTATTTGTTCTGGTGTTTTCCCTTTGGATGAGTGGTCCGGGGATTGGGGAAACAGACACACCAGAATATAGATGGTACTTTATGCTGCTCTTTCTTTTGTGGGTAACAGGGTCCATTGTTCAGTTAAAAAAACGTTCAAGAGTAATGGGGCTTACTTTAACTGTAGTTCCGGTCGGGTTTTATCTATTTCTCTATTTGACGGCAGTTTTTTATTGATGAATCAGGAGGTGTGTTTTGAGAACGAGGGGTGCTGCAATTATAGTAGACAATCAAAAGGTTGTTCTGATAGAACGAAACAGAGATGGTCAAATTTATTATGTGTTTCCTGGAGGCGGGGTTGAAATAGGGGAGACTCCCGAACTTGCAGCTGAAAGAGAAGCGTTTGAAGAGTTAGGGGTAAAAGTTAAAGTGAATGAGTGTTTTCATAAAGTGGAGTACAACGGGACACAGTATTTTTTCTTAACCACTATTATTGATGGTGAAATAGGCACTGGTATGGGCCAAGAATTTACTGATTCAAAACGGAATAGGGGCACGTATGAACCAATGTGGGTTGAAATAGACAAGTTACCTTCTAAAGATATAAGACCCAAAGAGGTGGCCGAAAAAATCCTAGCCTTTCTCTCCCCTGCTTAGCAAGAAAGAATGGAGGACTGCCAATGAGAAAAACGGAAATCCTACCTTGGACAGAAGAATGGGAAACGTTATACAAATCGGAAGAAATATTACTTGGGAATATAGTTAATGATGAAATGATTGGAATGTACCATATAGGAAGCACATCGATTCCAACGATAGGATATGCGAAACCTATTATTGATCTGTTACTTGTTGTAAGAGATATTGCAAAGATTGACTATTACAATGAAAAAATGGTTTCGCTGGGGTATAACCCACGAGGAGAAAATGGGATTGCGGGTAGAAGATATTTTACCAAAGGGAAGGAAAAGAGGACTCACCATTTACATATCTATCAAGAAGGTAATGAAAATAGTATGATACATTTAGTTTTTAAGAAATACCTCATTATGCACCCAGAGGATGCGAAAAAGTATGGAGAGCTAAAGATGAAATTGGCAAGACAGTTCCCAAACGATACACATATGTACCAGGAAGCTAAAGCGTTTTATGTGAATGAATTAGTTAAAAAAGCGATAAAATGGAGTTCCGGAACATAAGGAGTCTTTGAACCCCTTTGTGTAAAGGGGCTTTCCTTAAAAATCTGGAAGATTGTCTAAGTTGTTTTCTTTTACACCATCTGGCTCACTACGTAGAATGTCTCTACCATATTTATGGAATACATCCACATGGGCAAGCATACCGGCTTTTGCCTCGTTTAAAGCTGTTATATAATCCAATTCCCTTCCACTTTCTGTCTTAAAAGCGATTATATCACCATCTTCATTTTTACGAACTGCTACGATTTTTTCCTTTGTAGACTCTGTTTCTACAGCTTCTATACGAGCCTGCTCTTCACTTTGTTGCTTGTAGTCCTGATAAATTTGATTAAAATCCTTTGAGTCCATTGCAATCCCTCCCAAACGTATGTACGCTTAGTATGTTCAGAGGATTCATTCTTATGTACCGTGCTACTTCTTTTTCCGTTTTCGTTCATTTGACTTTCTAATTTTCATGATTTTGGTAGGAGGTTGCTTTCGAATCCACTTAATAAAGCTTGAAAGCTTTTCGTCTTTTCTAAGTTCACGTAATGTAGTTAACCGAGTAGCAATCTCTTTATTTGTATATACTGCATGTATTTGTTTATGACATGGGATACATAGGTTGGCGGTGTCACTAAAGGTGCCTCCCATCTCTTTAGGGAGTAGATGGTGTATCGTTGTTTCGACTTCACTGCGTCCACAAACCTCACATTTACCCATAAACACTCCTCCAATGATTCGGACCTAATTTTCATTCGTTTTACTTTCTACTCTTTACAAGGAATTATTCGTTTTATCAGTACAAATGAAAGCAAAAAAGTAAAAAATAAAAAAGACGCAAAGCAATTTTGCGTCTTTTAGAGTGCTCCCTTATTCAATCGTGAATTTATAAGAGTTCGAGTATTTCATGCCCTTTACAAAAGCAACTAATAAGTCCTTTGTGGCTGTAAGGTCATTCAAGTCAATTACTTCAATGGAAGAATGCGCATATCTTGAAGGTATAGATAGTACACCCGTAGGAATACCTTGGTGAGCAAGGCTTAATTCTCCTGCATCTGTTCCAATTCCAGGGAAGACCTCTAATTGGTATGGTATGGTATGAGTATCCGCTAGTTCAATTAAGTGATCACGAACCTTTTTGTTTGCTATCAAGCTGAAATCTAGTACCTTTATTCCTGTTCCATTCCCAATTGCTAGTGTTTGATCCATCATTTCTTCCGGCGTATCGCTAACTGCTGTTGTATCAATGGCAATTGCAACATCGGCATTTTGCTGATGACTTGCCACTCGTGCACCTCGAAGTCCTACTTCCTCTTGGACAGTAAAGACACCTATGAATTCACCCGAAAAATCATCCTTGTTTATTTCCTCTAATGCTTGAATTAATACGGCACAACCTGCTCGATCATCAAATGCTTTTCCAACTATCCGAGTTTCTGACAAATGATCAAAATGTGGGTACCACGTAATAGGATCTCCAATTCGAATCCCAAATTCCTCTGCCTCTTTTTTAGAGGAAGCACCTGCATCGATGTAAAGGCGCTGATGTGGTCGTACTTTTTTGGGGTCATCATATTTCACCATATGAGCCGAAATTGTTCCAATAACTCCTGAGTGTAAACCTTTAGATGTTTTTATTTGGACACGTTGTGATAGAAGGATACGATCGTCATGCCCTCCTAGCTTTTCAAACCGAATAAGACCATTTTCTTCAATTTTTTTTACGATAAAGCCTACCTCATCCATATGGGCAGCAACGACAATCTTAGGCCCTGCTTGGCTGCCTTTTTTGGAGACAATGAGATTACCTGCTCCATCAACCTCCATATGGTCCACTTTCCCCTTTAATCGACTTGCTATGTATTTAGCCACATCCTCTTCAAAGCCACATGGCCCATGAATTGCAGTTAAATCTTTTACTAGTTGTTCCATTACATTCTCTCCTTTTTGTCAATAAATCTAGTACATCATTCGTTGAATAGTATTCATAACTAGTAGATAGGATTTTTCTAATTATAACAATGAACCGAATTTTCTGACACAGATTTGTTCGGAAGATGCCATTATAGAATGAACTTTTGAAACATTATCTAAAGTAAACCGTATATAAGTTCATGGAGTCTCTGGAGGGGGAACGGATGAGAAACAAAAGGGAAAGTAAAAAATCGGACTTATTTTGGAACCTTTTTCTTACAGGTGGTTTTGCTTCATTCAATCAAGAATGGAGAAATTCAAAGAGTTTGTTACATACCGTTTTTCTATTTTTCATTCCGATCTTACTTGTGTCTATCATTATTACATTAGGGTTTGTAGCAAGTACCATATTCGGGAAGTAGCTCAAATTGGAGGTGGGTGAAAAAGTGTTAATCGATATATTGGCGAATATTGGATTGTCAATGGTCATGTTTCTACGCGGTCAACCAAGTGATGAAAAAATAAGTAAGAACATTACATTCCTTCAATCAACATAATGGTTTAAACAGATATATGATAAGAATGAAGAATTATTTAAGACAGATGAAAATTTACGGTACATCGTTGGATGGGCGAAGGTTGAGAAAGTAGGTAAGAGTGAAAAAAGAATGGATAAGTTAAAAAGGGAAATAGTGGAGGCTATATACGATAGATAAGAGTGGAACAGTTATACTTGTTGATCAAGAATGAGTTCCTTAAATAAAGAGTAGCGACACAAACGTGTCGCTTCCTCAAAGAAACATCCCTGCGATAGCCGCACTTAACAATGAAGCGAGCATGCCCGCCGCAACTGATCGTAGTCCCAATCTTGCAATATCGCCTCTACGACTTGGTGCGAGTCCACCTAAACCTCCAAGCAGTATGGCCATCGAGCTAAAGTTAGCAAATCCACATAATGCAAAACTCACTACAATGACTGTTTTCTCAGTTAGTTGATCTATTTGTGGTGCAAAAGACGAATACGCTACAAATTCATTTAAGACAAGTTTTTGTCCAATAAAGCTTCCAGCAGTAACAGCCTCAGACCATGGAACACCTACTGCAAATGCAATCGGTGAAAAGAGTATTCCCAGTATTCCTTCAAGACTTAAGGCATTATAGCCAAAGATGCCTCCAAGACCACTTAATATCCCGTTAATCAACGCAATAAGAGCGATAAATGCCAATAGCATGGCTCCAACATTTAACGCAAGTTGTAGGCCGTCACTTGCGCCTCGTGCAGCTGCATCGATAACATTAACAGAATCCGAATCTTTTTCCATCTTAAACTCTTTCACATTTGAATCCTCAGTTTCTGGTACGATTATTTTTGCTAAAATAAGTCCAGCAGGTGCTGCCATAAAACTAGCAGCAAGAAGATACTCTAATGGTACACCCAACAATGCATAACCTACTAGTACAGAACCCGCAACAGAAGCTAGACCTCCAGTCATTACAGCGAATAGTTCGGAGTTTGTCATGTTAGGTAAATATGGACGAATCACAAGCGGTGCCTCTGTCTGGCCAACAAAGATATTAGCAGCAGCTGACATTGATTCCGTCATACTTGTTCCAAGAAGTTTGGATAGTCCCCCTCCGATAATCTTAATAAACCACTGCATAATCCCAAGATAATAAAGGACAGAGATTAAAGAAGAGAAGAAAATAATAATGGTTAACACATTAAACGCAAAGATTAATCCAAACTTTTCAGTATCTGCAAGGGAACCAAAAAGAAAGCCTATTCCCTCGTTTGCGAAATTTATGACATCCTGAACTCTCATCGTAATCCACTTGAGACCAGCTCTACCTGCTTCCCATTTTAAAACGATAAATGCGAAGGCAAGTTGTATCGCTAGTCCACCCAAGATTGTACGTAGATTTATCTTACGTCGATTATGTGAAAGCAATAAACCTATTCCAAGAATAACTAAGATGCCAAATATACCCCAAATGATGTTCAATGTAATCACCTCTATCGGTAGATTTTTCATCTAAGGTAAAAATTATACGGAATGTAAATTTGAACCCTTAGGACTGTAAGAAGGAATTTTTCATAAAAAGTGAGCCCTCTGCTCAAATTAATGGTACAGTTAATAGAGAAAATAAAAAAAGTGAGTAGGCGAACAACATGATTGAAGTAAAAACATCTCCACTTAGTGATGGAGAATTTAATAGAGGTGTATTTGCGACACGTGATATCAAAAAAGGGGAACTTATCCATGAAGCTCCAGTGATCTCCTATCCGAACGATCAGCATCACCACATTGAGCAAACGTTACTCGCTGATTATGCTTTCGAATACGGAATTAATCACACAGCAATCCTTCTTGGGTATGGAATGTTGTTTAATCATTCCTACGAGCCAAATGCAACATACGATATTAATTTTGATAATCACACGTTTGACTTCTTTGCTTATAAAGATATAAAAGCAGGAGAAGAGATCCTAATCAATTACAATGGCGATGTGGATGATAAGGAAGAACTTTGGTTTAACAAAGAATAAAATGTTACTTGTATGTAAAGAATAAAACTCTATCTTGAACCAGTACCTATAAAGAAGAACAGCATTGATTAGAAATAAAAAAATAATAGCATTTGCTATTTCTTACTATATCTGTTATTCTAAAGAAGAATTATTTTTGTTCTTATTCGGATCGAAAATAGATTTTGTTTTTCGTCTAAGGTATTTGGGCAAGGATAGTAACAAATTGTGTGGTATACGCACTAGGAGGCAACCAATATGGAACAAGGTAAAGTAAAATGGTTTAATGCAGAAAAAGGTTTTGGATTTATCGAGCGTGAAGCTGGAGAAGACGTATTCGTACATTTCTCAGCAATCCAAGGCGAAGGTTTCAAATCTTTAGACGAAGGTCAAAGTGTAACATTTGATATCGAGCAAGGACAACGTGGCCCACAAGCTACTAACGTTCAAAAAGCTTAATAATAGCTTACTTACAGCCCCTACTTTGTAGGGGCTGTTTTGTTTTTTTAGTAATTTGTATATCAGTTATTGGGAATGACTTTTTACTAAATAACTTTAACAACATCTAGGGCTGATTTTTGACAGCTCTTCTTTTGTCTAAAGAAAGAAGACTTGGATGCGAAATTCAAAGCTTGTGAGGTCCCTTATTGAAAGTTTATCGATCATACTCGTTTTGAAGGACATTACTGAAATGAAGCAGAGGATTGAACAAAGGAAAGCTATATGAAAATAGTAGGTATTAAATGAAACTTTTACAAATTTTTACCGTATGAAACTAGTAAGAGTATCGTTAGCGAAGCTTTGTTGTTTGGATATTTGATTGTGCAGGAAAAGGTGAAAAAAGATGCAATGGAGTAAAGTAAAAGCAAGGCTTGAAAGCTTTCTTTGTGAAAGTTTGAGAGGGCGGATTCAACTACATGCCTCAGTATACCGTAAATTTCATGATAGTCCGGGGAGAGTGTGGATTACATTTGATAAAAAAGAGATCGTAAGTGCCTCGGATATAACGTATGCAGTTAAGCATGAAGAGTTATATCAACAAATCATTAAAGAAAATGAATTGAAAAGTATTCCCTATAACCAGGACTGGAAGGTAATGTTTAACTCAAACGAACGTAAGGAGCTAGTCGATGCCTCGGAAATTGCAGAAGCCATTTTGATAAAAAAAGGTATATTTGAGAGCCATCATCTGTATGAGCCCTTCATGAGATACAGTTCGTTATCGATACAGGAAGCATTGCAATCGGATAACGTGATTATTCGCGCCTATTCTTTGCTAGATAGAAGGGTAGGTAAAAGGAGCCTCATTGATATGAAATTTCAGGATGATACTCATCCGTTAGTACATATGTTTTATCGAATAAGATGTGAGAGTGAAGGGATAACGCAAGAGTTCAAAGAATGATTATTTTAGTAGTGTGGAAGTGGTGGAGTTTGAAAAACCTCATTAGCTGCAGCATTTGGATCGATGATAATCCTTTATATAATAGGATTTATAGCTAAGATTGATATTCTTGTGCTTACTGTAACTTTTTCATATCTAGAAATCTCGCTACTACCAATCTTTATCGGTTTATTAGTGAGCGGATTAGTAAGCTGAAGTCTCGTTAACTGTGTTAAGGTGCTACTATACTTTAAGGCTGGAGGGGAAATTATGAAACAAATTTATCTAATCAGGCATTGTGAAGCAGAAGGGCAGTCACCTGAGGCACCCCAAGCGAATAAACAAAGACTTGACGAGGTGCAGTTTCTAGCTTAAAAACAAGCAGCTAATTTACGAATAAGATGGCTGCTTGTTTTTAATGTAGAAATGAAGATACTTTATACAAAGTAAGGATGGATCACTAGACTTACTATGATAAGGCACAGAATTTGCTTCATTAAGATAGATTGTTGAAGGGAAACTATAGATTTGTTGGATTAAATTGCCTTCAAATGGTTAATCTAAACAAAAATGAAGGGAAAAGGGGATTCGTATGACCGCCGATAAAGAATTAAATCCAATGAATATCATGAAACCACTAAACCTTAGCTCTGAGGCAGGAGATGAAAGCCAACCTTTTTCGGCATTTGAAATGGGTAAACTATGGGCAACTTATATGGGAAACAGTATGTCCATTCAAATCTTAAGTTATTTTTCGCAACATTGTGAGGATGAAGATATTAAGACACTTTTAAAAAATGGGATTGCTTTAGCTAAGGATTTTACTCAGAGGATAGAAGTATTTTTAAATAAAGAGAATATTCCTATACCTAGTGGATTTTCCGAAGATGATGTAAACCTTGGCGCTCCTCGTTTATACGAAGATGAGTTTTACGCTCATTATTTAAAATACGCTGCTAAAGCAGGTCTAAGCTTATACGCTGTTGCTGTTCCCTTATTGATGAGAGAAGATATAAGAGAGTTTTTTATTTATTGTAATCAATGTACGACGGTCTTTTTAGGGCAGATTAATAATGTGTTAACAGCAAAAAAATTAATAGCAAAACCTCCTATCATACCTATACCAGAAGGAATTGATAAAATTGATAATCAAAGCTACTTAAGAGGTTTTATTGGAGATGTACGACCTTTACAGGCATTAGAGATCGTTCATTTGTGGGATAACATTGAGAACAACACAACAAGTAAGGCATTATTATTGGGTTTTTATCAAATCGTGAAGGATGAAAAAATAAAGGCTTTGTTTAAAAGAGGGTTAAATATGACCGATAAAGCTGTAAAACAATATAAGGAAAAGCTTCACGTTGAACACATGACTTCACCTGAGTACCTAGACCATTTGGTTACAGGATCTACATTCCCGCCATTTTCCGATAAAATTATGCTTTTTCACAAAGTAGACATGTTCGCAATGAAGATACGGTCATTCGGAAACTCACTCGCGGTAACGGCTAGAAGAGATATTGATATGTTATATATAAGAACTCTCGTTAACATTGGGGCATTTGTTGATGACGGAGTAAATCTTTTAATTGATAAGGGTTGGATGGAAACACCACCAATGGCTTATGACAGATCGTGAGTTATTAACTTGAAGTTGAAATGCGCCGGATTATTACATATAAAAGAGTCACGCTCTTTGGTTTCACAGGGAGCGTGACTTTTACATGGGCATAAACCTATTTTGTTTTTATAAATTCCTTCCAAGCAGTAACTCCACCCTCTAACACAACCACATCATAGTCAAGTTGAGAAAGGATAGTCGCACATTTTGTGGCAGAATTTCCTGTTGTACAAGTGACGACTATTTCTCTGTCTTTTGGCAATGAATGCATGTCCTTTTCGTTTCGGTCTAACATCTCTACTATACTGGATTTATGTATGTTGAGGTTCTCAATAGTTGCACCTTCTATGTGGTAGTCATTGTATTTTTCCTCAGCTCTAACGTCTAGAAGCACGACCTTTTCTTGTGTATTCGTTTTTTGATATAATTCTTCAGCCGAAATTTTTCGTAGTGTCAAACTACTCTCCTCCTTTTACTATTTTTCTATGAAATGTTTAACTACTCCATATTGACGGGGCCAAATAATCCAAACCATATATGCAATGATTCCTATGACCAAATATTTGGCTATTTTGCTTTTCGATAGAATCTTCTCTATATGCTTTTTAACAGTAACAAAACGCATTAGCTTTCATGACTAGTACGATATTTAAATTATACCAACAACCGGCGTTGGATGGAAAACTTACAGGTTGAATCAACTTGTAATCTGGTAGATTATGTTAGTAAAGAAATTTTTTTTGAAAAAGGTAAGCCAAATTAGGCTCTTGTTTGTCTAATAGTTGTAGAACGAAAAGAAAGGGGGATTTGATGAAACGGTTAGTGAAAAAAGCTCAAAAAGGAAACGACAAAGCATTCTTGAAGCTGTATCAACAATATGAAAAGGATATTTATCGGATGGCTTTTGTTTATGTGAAGAATCGTGAAGATGCATTAGATGTCGTACAGGAAGTAGCATATCAGTCTTTTAGAAAAATTGACACATTAGAAAAACCAGAATACTTCAAGACATGGCTGATGAAAGTTACGATGAATTGTGCCATTAATGTCATTCGAAAAAATAAAAAAGTTGTTCAATTTAAACCGGATTTTGAAGTACTACTTGGTACAGAAGACCAAGATTTATTACTATCCTTATCTTTACAGGAATTCATGGATATGCTTCAGGAGGATGAAAAGAGCGTGATCTTACTAAGGTTTTATCAAGACCATACTTTACATGAGATTTCCAAAATATTAGAAATGCCCCTTGGAACGGCAAAATCAATCTTATACAGGGCATTAGATAAACTCCGTAAAAATTATAAGGAGGCCGGTACTTATGAATCATAATCTTAAACAAGAGTTTGAAAGCATAGAGATACCTTCAGAGATCGGGGAAAGAAGTAAGCTGGGAATAAAACAAGCAAGAATAGAAATGGATGGAAAGATAAAAAAATACGTAAGGAAGCGATTGATGGTTGGTGCTTTAGCGGCATCCTTACTTATACCAACTAGTACGTTTGCTTATCAGACCCTTCTAGCTGATGAGTTGTACGGATCCTATGAAAATGTTAAGAAACATATAATGGGTGCTACTATGGAGGGTTACCTGCTCCTAGACGCTAAATTAACACAGGCGAAGGGTGATTTGGATAAAGAGGAATATTCACGTTTTAAGGAGTTAGTAAAGGTTGTTACAGCTGCTAAAATCGACTACGCTAATCTGCATGGTCATATTGATTATTCTAAAATACCTACAGAAGAGCTACATGAAATAAAGGAAGCTATGCTTACTATTCAGCCCTATTTTGATAAATTAAATGGACTACCATCAAGTAAGGAAATTCTTACAACATCTGAATATGAGCAGTACATTCATGCTCTAATGATGTACGAACAAATTATGGCTCAAAGTGGAACGGATGACCCTGAAAAAATCCTGCCTAGTTTACAAAAAGAGTTTGCGAAAGCAAACGCGTTTCTTACGTATGTAGATGAAAAACAAATTGGTGATTAAAAGTGAAATTCGCTCGGAATTACAGTAAATCGTTCTATGTATATCAAAGCTAGGAGATTATGTCCTAGCTTTTGCCTTTTAGAGTGCTTATTGACCAACAGGTACCCTCGCATTCTGAGCTTTTTCTTTAATCTGAATCACTCCAATTATACCAACCACAGCAAAGACAACTGGTGTAATGAATCCGTAGTAATATCCATCATTCATACTACCTGAAACAGACTGAAAGTGGTCCAAAATAAATCCGAAAATACTTGGTAGCAAAACAGCACTTAGAAATCCACCTGTATTGGCAAATCCAGTAACGATACCAGATTCGTAGGAAGGGAAAGTGAGTCGGACAACTGCAAATGTTAATGAATTTGCCCCAAATCCAAAGCCTATAATGAAGAAGAGAATTACAACTACATAAAATGGGGGATGCTCTTTAAATAATAGGAAGCTAGACCAGCAAAGTAGCACAAGGACATGAAAGAAAATATAAGGTTGTTTGATTTTCTCAATACGACTTGAGAACCAGCCGATCAGTGGTGCCCCAATTAATGCCCCAACCAGGCTAATCATTGAAAGTTGACTGGCTTCTAAGCGGCTCATACCATACACGTCCATGACATATGGGACTGCCCACGAACCAATAAAACCAATATACCCTCCAACAAGCCCGAAGTGACAAAGGAATAATGCCCAAGCTTGTCGGTTGGAAAAGACTCGTCTTACGATCACAGTAATATTTTCGTGTCGTCTTACATTACTGGTGTGACTTTTTTGTTTTGACTTTTTGATAAGCACAACATATAGAAGAATGCCACATCCACACAAGAGTACTCCAGATGCAAAAAAAGCTCCTCGCCAATCAAGTAAACCAATTAAAGCAGAGAACGGAACGGTAGCTAGCAGGAAACCAAGGCTACCTGTCATTCCTGCAACCCCAATTAATCGAGTAAACTCCTTTTTCGTAAACCATTGCCCTAAAATCAACACCATATTCACCCAGATCGTTGCATCCCCAATTCCGGTTAAAATACGAGCGAAAAAAAGGACAAACGCATGTGTTCCTAGACTATAGATGATGGTACCCACACCTGTGAGTATGGCGCCCACGACTAGAAAATAAGTAGGTCCATACCGATCCGCTAAAATCCCCATTGGAATTTGCAATCCAGTGTATACAAAAAATTGGATGCTTGTCACCAATCCAACCGTTGATGCAGTGATAGTAAAATCAATCATTAATTGGTCAGTGATTAACCCCGGAGCCGTCCGTTGGGCAGACATAATTAGATACGTAAACAATACAGAAGCAAATACAATCCATCTAAACTTGCTATTTTGGTTGTCCATTGATATCTACTCCTGTTCGCTTTTATGTTACTATATGGGTTACTAATTTGAGAGTGAACTAGATTTTTAGATATAATAAAAAAATTAGGCGCAACACAATAAGTAATTAAAAATTACATGTACAATTAAGGTTGAAATTTAATATCGAGGAGTGAGAACAGTTTGGAGATCTATCAAGCGGGAATTGAAGATGTAGAAGAAGTATCGCAGTTGTTTAATTTGTATCGAATTTTTTATCAACAAAAATCGGATGTAGATGGTGCAAAATTGTACATAAGAGAACGTCTAGAAAACAGCGAGTCTGTCATATTTGTTATAAAGGATGAACAAAAGTATGTAGGCTTTACGCAGCTATATCCTACTTTTTCTTCAATATCAATGAAAAAGGCATGGATATTAAATGACTTATTCGTGTCCGAAGAGGCTAGAAAACAAGGGGTAGGAGAAATGCTGTTACAAGCAGCGAAAGAATATGCAATTGAGACAGGCGCTAAGAGTATCAGTCTAAGTACAGCACCAGATAATCATTCTGCACAAAGGCTATATGAAAGAAATGGTTACATACAAGATTCACAATTTTATCATTATGAACTAAGCCTGACATAACCAGTTCATTATAAGTGAAGTAGTATCTACATCTACATATCTTAAAGCATGGGGGATTCTTCGTGCTTTTTATTATGATTTATTTCTAGAAGAGTTTACATTTCATTACACTTTAATTTTTTTGGCGATTAGCTCTGCTGCTTTTCTTGGATTAAGACGGTATAAAAGGTCCATAAATTTTGAATCTTTGCCAGCTAAAACTCGAAACTCATCTTTTTCGATTGCTCTAATTGTAATTTCAGCTGCTTCTTTTGGGTGTAGCATTTTATAATTTTGACTGTTCACCTTGTTTCTACTTACACCGGAATTTTCAACGATGTTCGTGTCTACTCCACCAGGGAATACGACGGTCACGCCGACTTTTGTATTTATGAGTTCAGTATGCAGTCCCTCCGTAAACATTTTAACTGCACCTTTTGAGGCACAGTAAATCGATTGATGTGGGACGGGAAGAAATCCGCCCATGCTAGAAACGTTTGTAATGTGGGCTTCTGGTCTCTCTAAAAGATGGGGTATGAACGATTTACACATATAAAGCGTGCCATAGAAATTTACATCCATGACCAGCTTTATTTTTTCATAATCAAGTTCATTTACGCTGACAAATGGCTGGATAATGCCTGCGTTATTGATAATTCCATCAACTCTACCATGTTTGGCAATGATTTCTTCAGGAAGCTTTTCCACTTCATCTTTGTTGACCAAATTGGCAATATGCGTTGAGATCTTATCTCCAAAGTCCCTTGCTAATGATTGGGTTTCATATAACCCTGTTTTGTTGATGACAGCTGCAACAGTAGCTCCTTTTTCGAGTAGCTGCAGTACGAGTTCCCTTCCAATCCCACCTCCTGCACCAGTCACAACAATTACCTTACCCTGAACTTTCATTTGTTCACCCCTATGAGTAATAAATTAGCAAAGACGTACCCTATATTTATTTAAGAATTTTTTTACATATATTCAATGTATGAAAATTAATTCTGTAAGGCCACTTTCAAAGTCAATGCAGGAAAAATAATCTATCTGTCTAATAGTATGTTAAAAAGAAAATCTTTGAAAAATGAGGGGATTTTGATGCTAACGTATATATGGATAAACGATCGTTCACCCATTTTAGACCAATTACCGGATCCCTTCCAATCGGCAGCTATTTTATTCCATCCATTTATCCAAATGCCGTCCGGGTGGGTAAAAAAAAGAGAAGTTACTAATCAATCTATTTTTCCTACGGATGAAGAAGTCCTTCAATTTGGTAAGCCAATTGGTTGGCAACAAGTTATGCAAGATAGGAAACTTACATTAGAAGAACTGGCTTTTGCGTTACAAGCGCATATTGGTGCATTAAACAGAGACCTTGCTAGGGAGGATCTAGCTAAGAAACTAAATTCAGATGGTTATAAGGATTTGTTTTATCCAGGTGAAGATATTACCTCAGTATTTTTGCTATATCAGTTAATGAAGATTTTGGGATCAAAGGGGGCAGATCGATTAGTCTACCATGACTATATACTGGATAAACGAGATTGCTTGGAGATGAATGGCTTAACTCCATTAGAGATGAATCAGTTAGCCTATAAAGAAGTAATTATAGCGGATGAAAATAGGGATTTTGCCTTTATGAATGTATATGACGCACATTTCACATTACTGCTAGCAAAAGATAATAACATCCTACATATTGTTGAAACTATGAAACTGGAAGCGAAAATTTGTGATAAAGAAACATTGATAAATTGGTATAGCAGGTAAATTCTAATCTGTAGGAGGAAACATGTGAAGAAGTATTTGTATGTTTCATTAATCGTAATCACCATTGTTACGTTGGTTGCCTTCTATGTATATCGTGAGCAGAATTTGAGTGAGCTATTTGAAATGGATAATGTAGAGAAGGTCTATATTTTGACTGAGTTTAAAGACCAAGATGAATTTGAACTTATAAATGTAGATCAAGAGACATTAAATAACCTAGCTGACTTTTTTAAACAATATCAGGTAAGACTCACAAATAAAGACGGCTGGGTCTCCGATAATGATAAACTATTTCACTTATACCTCGGATACACTGATAGAAGAACAGAAGTCTATACCATTGACCCAAATGTCGTTGCCTCAAACCGAGTCTACAAGATTGTAAATGCTCCATTGGACTATAATCGGATTAAAGAACTTGAACGAGAGATACATGCGAAGTAATGGGACACGGGGACAGGTACCGTGTCCCACTTTTTTCGGAATATGAGTGATTTATCATAGGAATGCTGTGAGTTTAAATCGGTCATATCCTTTCCAAATAAAGTATGATAGGATAGGAAAGTATGTTCGTATTAAAGGTAGGAGAAACGGAGGTACTTATGGAGAAAACAAAATATCGTCAAAAATGGGATTTAGATGAATTTTTCCAAGGTGGTAGTGAATCTCCTCAATTTAAGAAACTTATGGCAAGCCTAGAAAATGAGGTTAATAGGCTTAAAACTACTTCTGAGAACTTTCATATCATTGAGGACATAAATGACTCGGATAGAGTGGCAGAAATAATGGAACAAATATCCGACATCCAATTGAAAATCTCTCAAGCTACTTCTTTTCTTACCTGTCTTCTTGCACAAAACCCGAAGGATCAACATGCAAATATTCTCCGAGGAAAAATTAACTCTATTAGTGCACGTTTCGACTCTAGTTTGAAAAAAGTACAAAAGATGTTTGCTCATACAAATCAAAAAGTATGGGACGCGATTATAGAAACTGATCTGTTAACTCACTATACGTTCATACTGAATGAATGGCGTGAAAAAGCGAGAAATCTTCTTACAGATAAAGAAGAAAATCTTCTATCGGACTTAATGGTTGATGGGTATCATGGGTGGGGACAATTTTACAATTCTCTGATGAGTCGTATTGATGTTCCTGTGAAAATTAGCGGAACAATTGAATGTTTATCAGTTGCCCAAGCAATCAATCTACGTTCACACCCGGACAAAGACGTACGTAAAGAGTCTCATACAGCATTAGAAAACATTTGGGTAGAGAAAGAAGAGTTGTTTGGAAAAATAATGAATCATCTTGTCGGCTTTCGATTACAGGTATATAAAAGTCATAATGAAAATGTTCTAGATGCAACACTTAAGGATAATCGTATAAAAGAGGAAACCCTATCGTCTATGTGGCAAGCAGTCTCTAACTATAAACATCCATTTTCTAAATACCTTAACCAAAAAGCGGAAATTTTTGGCGATGAAAAAATGAAATCGTATAACTTTTGGGCACCAATTACAGAAAATCCTCAACGTATCCATTACGACGATGCTGTGGATTTTATATTGGAGCATTTTTGTAGATTCGGGCCTGAATTAGAACGTTTTTCACGAAAAGCGTTTCAAAAAGGGTGGATTGAAGCAGAGGACCGTCCTAATAAATCAGCTATCTCATTTTGTGTGAGCTTTCCTCTTTCGGATGAATCAAGGATTTTCACAACATATGGTGGGAGATTTACAAATGTACTAACTCTTGCTCACGAATTAGGTCATGCATTCCATAATCATGCGATGAAACCTGTTAACGCATTACATAAGAAATATCCAATGATTATTGCTGAAACGGCCTCAACTTTATCTGAACAAATTATACTCGATGCTGCATTGGAAAAAGCAGAAACTCCTGTAGAGCGTCTTTTTTTATTAGATGAAAAATTAAAACGTAGTGTCATGAACTTCATGAATATTCATTCGCGGTTCTTGTTTGAATCACATTTTTATAAGGAACGTCGAGAAGGAATTGTTCCAACTTCCCGGATAAATGAGTTGATGCATGAAGCGATTGAACAGGGATATGAAGGTGCTATGGATCATGTATCTGTTCATTCATGGGCTTGGACACCACACTTCTATTTGACAAACACACCGTTCTATAACTTCCCGTACACATTTGGATATTTATTTTCTCTATGTATCTATGCAAAGGCAAAGGAAATTGGAAGAGGTTTTGAGGAAAGGTATGTAGCCTTGCTACGTGATTCAGGAAGTATGTCCACGGAAGAACTGGTGATGAAACACCTAGGAGAGGACATTACAACAGTAGAGTTTTGGGAAAAGGGCATTCAATTGTGTGTAAGAGATGCTGATGAGTTTATTGACTTAACCTCTTAATATAATCTTATTAGCATATGTAGAATGTAACTAATAATGGGGGGAGTTATATGATACGGTTACAACCTATAGATACTTAGAAGGACCACTGGCTCCAATGGGCTGTGTAAGCATTACATCCTATGAAAGTTGTCCATTAGAAGTGGGATGCATGCTAAAGCCACTTTGGGCTCTTATTAGAGATAAAATTGCGGACCTACTAGATCACACAACCCTTCATGATTTATTAGAGGGTAACTTATAAACTACCGTTTTGATAAACTCGACTGCATGAAACCGATTGTGTAGCATGAGGTGCAGTATATAAGTTAAGCGAAAATCTATCAGAGGATTTTTTAATAGTATATCGAATTGTAAATATAATACAAACTTTCACAAGGAGATAGATACTATGGCTAAACCACTTCTTAAAGGGATGGAAGGAGTTTTTATTCCGGTTAAGAACCCTCAATTATCAGCGAAATGGTATGAGGAAATACTAGGTTTTTCAGTTGTTTATATCGAAGAAGAGGCTGCTGTCATGAAAATTGGAGAACAATCTCAGACAGTCGTTTGTCTTGTTAGAGTAGTAGATCATCAACCAATGAAGTTTCCAGAAAATAAGTTCGGGGTAGGCAAATATTATAATTTTATACCTACGGATATCGAGGAAACTCATAAACTATTACTCGAAAAGAATGTAAAAGTAAATCCAATTGGTGGAGAAGGAACAACAAAGTTTTTTACTTTCTATGACCCAGACGGTAATCCTTTAGGTGTTTGCCAATAGAATCTTTCGTAGTTAGGGTTTCGAGGTCCTTGTCTTTTAGAGACATCTTTTAAACTGGGATTTTAATGGAAATGGAGTTGGGACTATTTTATTTATCATTTGCATGATTATCGGATATTTATGTGGTTGCATCCATGGCTCAAGCATCGTTGGTAACCTGAAGAAGGTTAATATTAAGGAAAGTGGAGTTAAAAATGCGGGTGCTTCTAACACAGCGATTGTTTTGGGGTGGAAGTACGGTATTATGGTTGCTTTAATTGACATCGGAAAAGGGGTCCTACCTGTTTTATCATTAAAAAGCTTGGAAGGTACCCTTTATTTAGAAGGAAACACCTTTTATTTCCTCATATTTTTAACCGGGGCATTTGTTATTATCGGACATATCTTTCCTGTGAATATGAAATTTAATGGAGGAAAAGGGACAGCCTCAATGATTGGAGTTGCTTTTGCAATTGATTGGCGGGTCGCATTAATTAGTTTTGCACTACTACTTATTTTCACATTTATCAGCGACTATCTAGTGATCGGTGTCCTCGCAATGTATCTAACCTGGGGAATTCTAACTTATACATATGGGTACCCCTTATACCCTACACTTGTTACATTTGTCTTAACTATACTTTGTATCTATAAACATATGGAAAATTGGAAGAGAATAAAAGAAAAAACGGAAACCAGGATCTCAAGTATGCTCAAAGTTAATACGTGACTTGGTTCAAGTCTGCTCAGTATTGGCGCTGAGTGAAGGAAAGAAGGTAGGATTATGGAATTCGTGATAATACTTTGCGTTATAGCAATAGCAATTAGCTGTATTTCTATCGACGGGAAATTAAGAAAAACGAGCCAACAAAACGAACAAATCATCGAACTATTGAAACAAATCAAAGAAAACTAAAGTAAAGATTTCAAGATGAACTATTCTTATTTGAGGCGATGTAAAAAAGCACCGAATGTGGTGCTTTTTGTAATCGTCTTTTACCCTTTTTCACAGTAATCCTTCAATCCACTAAGAATATAGTCCCCAGTCTGTTTTGATGAACTTTTAAAAAACTTTTCTACTAGATTCGCAAAAGCTTTGTGATACTTTGTTTCAAATTCCTGTTCAACTAGCGTATGACCACCTTGTGCATGAAGGCGGTACGTAAAGTTCATGAAATAGGTTTGAGACTCGAGCTCAAATGCAAAGACTGTGGGTGAATGCACCTCTTTATTTTTTCCTAGCAACGTGACCTTTTCTTTACCTTCCTCAGCCATGAGTTGAAAAGTAGCGCCGGACTTAGTATCGTCGCTCGGGTTTGTATAACGAATGGAAGTGACATTCATAAACCATTTCTCACGATGTTCTGCTTTAGAGATAGAGTCAAATACAACTGTGATGGGTGCTTCGATTATAATTGATTGTTTCATGTGTTTACCTCGTTCTGATTTGTTATGATTACCATAGCAGATTACCGAAACATTCGTAAAGGAGTGATTTTTATGGGGAAGATTATTGGACTAGATCCAGTGGTTGGGGAAGATCCAAGAGTTCTCATCCTCGGTTCAATGCCAAGTGAGCAGTCACTTCGTAAACAGCAGTACTACGGAAACAACCGGAATCACTTTTGGAAAATCATGTTCCTTCTGTTTGATCACTATGAAATTGAAGAATACGAGGATAAAATTCCTTTTATAAAAGATAAAAAGATTGCCCTTTGGGACGTGTTATATAGCTGCATTCGTGAAGGAAGCCTTGATGTGAACATCAAGGAGGAAGAGCCAAACGAGATTGAAGCATTTGTGAAAAAGTATCCTACTCTTCGCCTAATTGCATGTAATGGGACTAAGGCATATAAAAGCTATCAAAAATACATCGGGCTTGATCGGTTTCCAGGTATCGAGGTAGTGAAGCTTCCTTCCACAAGTCCCGTGCCGGGTAAATATAACAAAACCCTTGAAGGTAAACTGGAGGATTGGAACGTGATAAAGGAGTATGTAAGATAGTTGACCCTCAATGAAGGTGAAACCCAAGGCTGTTGACAAAGACCGCAAACTGAGTTGCGCTCATGAAGGCAACTTCTATTCGCATCTTCGATTGGGTGCGCGCTTGTCTGATAAGCGTCTTAAGACAGTCTATTTAGAACTCCTGTTAAAAATCGTATAGACAAAGTCAGTACTGACTTTGTCGACACTCTGAATTGCAACCTCAACAAGGGTGCAACCGACTATTTATAGTAACTTTTTAATATCTTCTTCAATTTTTGCAGGCTCGGTTTGTGGAGCATAGCGTTCCACAACTTGGCCGTTGCGGTCGATTAAGAACTTTGTAAAGTTCCATTTTATCGCTTTTGACAGCAGGCCTTTTTGCTGTGCCTTTAAAAACTCAAAAAGTGGATCAGCGTTTTCACCATTCACATCGATTTTTGCGAACATAGGGAAAGTTACCCCGTAATTTAATTCACAAAATTCAGTAGTCTCATCAATATTTTCAAATTCCTGATTTCCAAATTGAGACGTTGGGAATCCAAGTACAACCAAACCTTCTTCTTTGTACTTTTCATTAAGCTCCTGTAAACCTTTAAACTGGGGCGTAAACCCACATTTACTTGCTGTATTTACAATTAATAATGGCTTACCTTCAAATTCCTTTAGAGACTTTAGTTCACCATTTGGTAACTTCGCTTCGAAATCATACACGCTCTTCATGCTATCCACTCCTTATGTACAACGTACTTTCATCTTAAAGTAACGAATGTGTCATTATCAAGTTTTGAGCATTGCTATCTGTAAAGTTATTTTTGGTGTACTATTCAGTAGGTAGAGAATTTTTTGAAAAAGGGGTCAATCTAATGGTTACGCTTATGGAAAAGTGGAAATTTCCTGCATTACTCTTAACAGGAACGGGACTGTCTATGTTAGGGGACTTTATCTATATTGTTGCAATTAATCTACTTGTTTTAGAAATGACAGGATCGGCAGCAGCGGTTGCTGGTTTATGGGTGGTTGGACCAATCACCTCCATCTTAGTCAACGGCTGGTCGGGAAGTATCATTGATAGAGTGAATAAACGTAGAATTATGATTATCACTGATATCATTCGGGCCGTGTCTGTTGCCATCATCCCACTTCTTTCAAGTGTTTGGATGATCTATGTTGTGTTATTTGTGATTAGTATTGCGAAATCCTTTTTTCTGCCAACATCAACAACGTATACAACAGCACTTATTCCAAAGGAGCAACGTAAAACCTTTAACTCCATTAATAGTTTGCTATCCTCGGGGGCATTTATAACAGGTCCAGCTATAGCGGGTGTGTTGTTCATGATTGGCAGTTTAGAAATGGCGATTTATTGTAACGCTATCTCATTTATCATTTCTGCCGCATTGATTGCTTTCTTACCAAACCTTGACGGTGATCAACAGAAAGAAACAACTAAGCTACAATTGAAAAATTTAATGGAGGACTGGCAAGCGGTAATCCGTTTCGGAAAGAAAGAGGTTTTTGTAATTACCCTTTATTCTTCCTTTTTAGTGATGGATATTTTTACTTTGGCGATGGACTCGCAGGAGGTAGTATTTGCCCAAAGGGTCATTGGTTTGTCTGAGGTGGAGTACAGCATGCTGATGAGTATAACGGGAATTGGCTATGCTGTAGGCGGGGTAGTTGTAGTTTTTATTTCAAGATTCCTCTCAATTCGTGTCATGATTGGACTGGGACTCCTAATGCTTGCAATTGGTTATTTAGTCTACTCATTGTCATCCAGCTTTGCGGTAGCTGCTACTGGATTTATTATTTTAGGATTCTTCTTTTCCTTTTCAAAAACCGGATTCACCACGTTTTATCAAAACAATGTGCCACTGGAAATCATGGGGCGTGTTACGAGTATTGTGAGCGTATTGCAGAGTGCGGTGTCAGTTGTGTTCCTATTATTTATTGGTATTATGGGAGATCTCTTACCATTGCGCTACACGATTATGACACTAGCAGGTAGTAGTATTTTTCTTGCTATATTGGTGATAATCCTCTTATTTCAACAGAAGAGTCATACGTACTTTGAGGAGTCGAGTGTAGCAGGAACAAAGTAGATGTTATCATGCGGAATTTTTTTAGTGACAGTATTTTCGAGAACAGTGACAGTAAATTAAAAATAGTGACAGTATTTACGGAACAGTGACAGTATTTCATTAACTAGTGACAGTAATCAAGTAATCCTATAAAAAATAGAGCTGTGACCTCTTAGTCGCAGCTCCCATCTACCTTCATTCCTCAATAATCTCAATGGAATCGGCCGTTGCTTGTGCCGGAGCCGATTCGGCAATTCCTCCTGTGATAACAACCTTCACCTTTTGACCAAACTCAAGCTTAGAAGCAGTGGACTTATCAATTGATTCAATCGAAAGAAAAATGCTAGATAAATAGTACTCATCCAGAATGTCTTGTTCCGTTTTATCTTCAAATTCCTCTTTGGTGATTTTTTCATTAAATAAAACCCTGTCTCCAACTTCAAGTATATAACCTGTTAGAATTGTTTCAGAAGTATCAGGGTCACCCATATTCTGATCACTTGTACCACAGCCACATAGATAAAGAAACAAAAAACTAAAAAGGATAACAGTTTATTTCATTATGCTCACCTCACTTTATTGCCCATCAATTCTTCTTCAAAATGAACTAAGTATTTATTCAAACTTATCATAATTCAGCGTAATTATTCCGATTATAAGGAACAATTTTAGAAGTTTATACGCCTTACATAGTAAAGAACAAAAAGGAGTATTGAACTATGAAAAAAGTATTGTATGTGTTAACCGTTACCTTTATTTTTGCCATTGTCTATCTAGGAAGCTTAGAGACGGTCTTTGCAGAGAAAGGTGATAAATTGATCATTCCAGAGCTTGAACCTAACAAGCCAGAATTACCCCCTATAACTGAATCAGTGGTACCTATTGACGAAACACCAGGTGGAATCACCATTCAAGCAACTGACTTTATTAAATCAGCACAGGTCTCGATTTATGATAATGGAAGTTACCTAAAAATCTCCGGACATACTGATAGTTATACTGTTGTTGATAAAATGACTACAAAGGTGTACTTACAGGTTTGGGATACGTCAAGATCTAGATGGATTGATTATAGTAGTGGGAAGGAATTCGTGAAATATAGTACCAATTCCTTGTATAACTTCGTAGATTATATTGCTCCAAAGGGGTATTATTATCGTACCCGAGGAGTACATAAAGTGACAGAGGGCAGTAAAACGGAAACGATTAATAGTTATTCAAGCTCTATCTATTACTTTTGATATAGAAGTACAAAAAACCAACGCCATTAGAACCTAAGTGGTCTACTGGAGTTGGTTTTTCATTATTTCATAGACTTTGCTAAGGATAACAACTCTTCTTCAGAAAGACTACCGCTTATGATTATTTTCGTTTTTAAATAATTAAATGATAACCTAGTTGTATCATCCTTAAAGGTTAAGAGGGTAGCTTTTTCTCCGTTTACATTAACAGTTTGTACGTTTGTATCTTCATTATCTACTGTTAAAGCATTTCCCATGTCCCCGACTGTATTAATTTGTTGGATCGTGAGCTGGTTATTGTAGTTTAACATAATATCATTACTCGTTTCGTTCTCTCCATAAACAACTGTAACATGTAATAGTTCATATCCATCTGGTAACTCAGAAGGTGTTACTATGTGAAAGTCAGCGATCTCTTGTGCTTCAGATAAACTCATTATTTCCTCTTTTGTTAATGTACCAATTTCCTGCAACGTATCAGGCGGAGGAAGTGTTGGACTATTTGCTTCACCTTGACTAATTGAATCCTCTATTTGAGTAATTGTACCGTTATCCTTCTGAAAATACTTAGTGATCCAGCCAAAAGCATCTCCTTGACTATTTTCGAAAACCAATGTGCCAAGTATGAATGTGACAAATAACGAAGCGGCAAGAAGACTTGGTTTACTCATTTTCTTTTTCTTTTGACTACTTGCAAAACCTTGTTGTATTTTTAACCATGTATCCTCTTTTGATGAAGGTGGGAGTGGGGCATTTTCATATTCTGATTTAATTGAATCCTTAAGGGTATCTTGTTCTAGTGACTCAAGGTTTTTCATAATACTTCACCATCCATCTGCTGGGTAAAATTCTTACTACCTACTATATTTCTCAGCTCCTTTTTAGCCCGAAATATTCTAGATTTTACAGTACCCTCTTTGAGATTAAGTAGCTCAGATATTTCCTTATCTTTTAACTCATGTATGTATTTTAATAGCAAAATCTCTCTATGCTCTACATTCATTTCAGAGAGAACCACTTCTACTTCTTCTACCATAAGTTTTATTTCAACTTCAAGTTCAACGGATTTGGAATGATTATTTTTATCAATTTCTAAATAGACGTCTTCAGTAGGGATTCCGTTCCATACTTTTTGTTTGCGAATGAGGTCAATGGCTGTCCTGGTTGCAATCGTAGATAACCAAGCACCCATCTTAGACTTATCTCGTAAACTTTCTATATCTCTAAATGCTTTTATAAAAGTGTCTTGAACAACATCTTCAGCTAAATACTTATCCCTTGTAACAAAATAAGCATCACGGTAGACACGGTCATAAAATAAATCGTATATAAGTCGGTATTCATCCTCTGAATGTTTCTTCTTGCCGAAAAGTTTTTTTAACATGCCTACAAACCTTCCTAATATATATATTCGAAATACACTTGTAAAATATGGGTATATTTTACTCTTATATTAACATATTCTTACTTTTAAAGTTTGGGCAAATGAACTTTTCTAAAAGTTTCAGATGATAATCATTCAGATTCAGAGAGGAATTGTTTGTTTCTGATAGTAGAGTCTGTAAATATATGCTAAAATATTGAAAACATTTTAACTTTTTCAGTAGAAGTCCCCTACTTTTATAAGTGGGGGATGAATGTCAAAAGGTATACAATTCAGTCGGGTTTCAACTCGTCTGAAATTAAGGAACTCAGACTAAGAACACCACTTCCTGTGGCAACGTCTGAGTGACCCACTTCGTGTGGGCCTAAATCTGGGCGAAATACGCCAAGGCGCATTTGATGGGAGGTGTCATATGAAACTAGTACTCTTATTTGGGCCACAAGCAGTTGGCAAAATGACAGTAGGCCAAGAATTGACGAAACTAACCGATTTAAAACTATTTCATAACCATATGACAATTGATTTAGTCAGTCATTTTTTTGATTATGGAACAGACGAGGGAAAAAGATTGGTGAAATTATTTCGCCAGGAGATATTTGAAGAAGTATCTAAAAGTGACTTGTATGGAATGATTTTCACGTTTGTTTGGATGTTTAATCTAAAATCAGACTGGGACTATGTTGCAGAACTAGCTGAGCTTTTTGAGAGTAGGGGGGCAACTGTATACTACGTGGAACTTGAGGCTGATTTGGACGAAAGACTTGAGCGAAATAAAACGCCGAATCGCCTTGAACATAAGCCAAAGAAAAGAGATATAGAATGGTCTGAAAATGACATAAAACAAACAATGGAGAAACATAGGTTAAATTCAGTTGAAGGTGAAATACCATTCCAAAACTATCTCAAAATTAACAATACAAATTTAAGTGCAGAAGAAGTGGCAATTATGATAAAAGATAGATTTCAATTATAAGAGTAGTAACAAACGCCTGGAGATCCAAGCGTTTGTTGCTATTTTTTATTAGTAAGTTCCTTCTCAAGTTTACTAAATCGTCTTTCGAGTTCCTGTGTGAAAAACTCACGAGCTTGCTTGGCGTCCATATCAGGTGAAGAGATAAACATCGGCTCACCAAAGATCAACTTTGCCTTTTTTCGTGTTAGCAACTCTTTAACAGTGTTTGGTCCAACATACACAGCGGGAACAACTGGAACCTTGCTCCGTTGTGCAATCGTGATTGCCCCTTGTTTTAGAGCAGTTTGTTCATTCGTACGTGTTCCACTCGGGAAAATGCCAACGATCTCGCCTTTTGCAAGTAGCCTTGATGGAATTTTTAAAACGCTCGGCCCAGGATTGTCACGGTCAACTGGGAATGCATTCAGCTTTGTTAAAAAGCCACCAATCAACTTGTTCGCGAATAATTCCTTTTTTGCCATGTAATGAATTTGTCTTGGCAGCAACGAAACGCCAAGCCATAGGATATCAATATAACCAGTATGTGTGCATGCTACAACATACGCACCTTCTTGAGGCAGCTGTGCTTTGTTATAAACCTTAATGCCGCCTGACGTTGTAAGTATGCTCTTAACAATCGATGCAATAAAATGATACACGCTGATGTTCTCCTTTATATAAGACTTTAAAGCTAGTAATGGTTGGTTAAAAAAGACTCATGGCAGGGTGCCAATTGAATTTTAAAAACATCTTCTAGGTATAATTTCACTAAAATTATAGCATGAGACCATGATATTCATGATACAAAAGTGAGGTTTTTTATGAGAAAAATTATGGTGATAGGAATTTCGTCTGGAGTTGGCAAGTCTACCTTTGCTAAGAATCTAGGAAAAAAGCTTGGAATTAATGTATACCATTTAGACAGTTATTTTTGGAAACCAGGCTGGGTAGAGGCAACATTGGAAGAGTTTACAGAATCGCAGGAGGAAATTGTAGCAAACGATAGCTGGATTATTGATGGGAACTATAGTAACACATTTGAGCTTCGCGCCAAGCGTGCTGACACGATTATTTATTTGGAGCTGCCAAGGTATATGTGCCTCTTCCGAGTACTGAAACGCTATTTCAAACACATTGGTAAAAAGCGACCGGATCTCGGATGTACGGAAAAAATAGATTGGGAGTTCATCACATTCATCTGGACGACCTACAAACCTAGAATCCGTAAGATGCAAGAACGATTAGAACGATTATCAAAGGATAAAACTGTAATAAAGCTAAAGGGAAAAAAACAGATACAGGCCTTCTTAAATAATGGTGCTTGATAAACAATAAAATGATTACTAGCATATAAGTCTTTGGTATAATCAGTGATAATACATAGTACTAAATTACCTCAAAAACGACGCAGTGACCTTTCATGATTCGCTGCGTTTCTTTTATTGTATGAAATGGGGGTTGAATGATGAATATGGCAGCACACCAATATTGGAATCAATATTGGAAAGGGAAAGAAATGCCCAAGACTGTAACTGCATGGCAGTTTGGTGCAGACCTGATTCTCTTGCTAAATTGGTGATTGATGGGAGTAAGACGGCAACCTGCTCAGGGTATGATTTTTATGAACTTGAAAATGAGCCGCTTCCAAAGGTTGGCGATTATAGCATCATATTAAACAGCAAGGATGAGCCAGTGGCAATCATTAAAACGGTTGAGGTTACCATTCAACCAATGAATGAAGTTCCAGAGGAGTTTGCTATTGCTGAAGGTGAGGGAGATCGAACGTATCAGTATTGGAAGGATGTTCATATTCGCTTCTTTACAGAGGAATTACGGAAGATTGGGCGTGACTATACAGAGGATATGCTACTTGTTTGCGAGCGATTTTCATTAGTCGATGTAAACCAGAATGTCCATGTCTGAGATGTGGAAAATGACGCAGAAAAAACAATTGCAAGAAAAAGGTTATTTTTCCCATTTAGTATGGTAAAATTCAAACAAATACAATAGACTCCTATATTGAGAGAGTTATATTTCAACAATTGAGAGATCATAAAGGTGAGATGGTGTAATACGATGCTACAACGATTACGAAACACAACAGGCGTAGGTCTAGCTGTAGGTATAGCTGGTATTCTTTGGATCAAAACGGTTTTAGTTTGCTTTTTGGGATTTCATCTTAGTATTCAATCATTTTTTGATATTGTCCTGATGCTAACAAGTTCGATAGGTTCTTTGTTAGTGGTTGCGGGGATTAGCTTTTATTTTAGCGAAAAAGTAAAACGTACCGTATTGTTTATTCTATTATTTGTTGGGACCGGTGTCCTATATGGGGACCTGCTTTACTATCGCTTTTATATTGACTTTGTCACCATACCAATTCTGTTTCAGTTTGATAATGTGGGAGGCTTGAGTGCTAGCACGATTGAATTGATGAGTCCGTGGGACCTATTTCTGTTTATTGACCTATTTCTCGTAGGCTGGTTTCTTTTCAAAACAAGGAAAACCCCTCTACCCGTTCAAAAACAAACGAAGAAGAAATATATTGTTGTAAGTTCTTCACTTGTTATCATGACGATATGTTTAGGTTTGGTGCAGTCTGTTCATCTTTTTTCAGAATCGTATAATCGTGAGCAAATGGTCAAATCCTTGGGTCCGCTAAATTATCACGTATACGATATTGCGTTAGGGATCAAAGCACCCCTCCAACGATTCATTGTTACCGAGGCAGATACGGTTGCAGCACAAGAATACTTACAGCGTGATGATACCGAACGGACGGATTTATTCGGAATTGCAAAGGGCAAAAATATTATCTTTATCAGTTTAGAATCTACACAAGACTTTGTGATAGATCTAGTGGTAAACGGAGAAGAAGTGACTCCTTTTCTAAATGACTTAAGTAAGGAAAGTTTCTATTTTAATCAAGTGTACGACCAAACAGCCCAGGGGAAAACATCTGATGCGGAAATTATGATTGATACGAGTCTCTATCCCTTAGCAAGTGGGTCTGTTTTTGTGAGAAGGCCTGAAAATACGTACGATTCTTTACCGCACATCTTAAAAGAGAATAATGATTACTATGCTGCAGCCTTTCACGGAAATGTGAGCACGTTTTGGAACCGGGATGTCATGTACAAAGCATTAGGTTATGATAAATACTTTTCAAAAGAGTACTACACAGTAACAGAAGAAAACTCGATTAACTATGGGTTAAAAGATATTCCCTTTTTCGAGCAATCCATTCAATATTTAGAAACCCTACCTGAACCGTATTATGCAAAATTCCTTACTTTGACCAATCATTTTCCGTTCTTGTTGGAGGAGGAAGATATGTTCATTGAACCAGCAAATACAGAGGAAGATGTGGTCAATCGTTATGTGACAACGGTTCGTTATTTAGACAAGGCGATTGAAACATTTTTTGCTGACCTAAAGGAAAAAGGAATGTACGAGGATACTGTGTTTGTTTTAGCAGGTGACCATTATGGTATATCTGAAGAATATGAAGACAGTTTACATGAGCTATTAGGTGAAGAGGTTCATATAGGAAATCAAATAAAGCATAAACAAGTTCCTGTCATTATCCATGTTCCAGGTCAAGACGGAGAAACAATTACGACTCAAGGCGGGGAAATCGATATCCGCCCAACACTACTCCATCTTCTAGGAATGAATGCAGAAGATAGTTATTCATTTGGTCATAACCTTTTCACAAGGGAGAGTGACCACCCCGTTATTTTCAGGGATGGCAGCTTTATTTCAGAGGATTATATCTATAAGGATACTAGTTGTTACTCTAAAGAAAATGGAGAAGTAGTAGAGGCTCAGCATTGCGAACCTTATTTAGAAGTAGTCAGAGAAGAGTTGACACTATCAGATTCTATTATATTCGGGGATTTATTAAGGTTCTTAGTAGACTAAAAAAAGTGGTGTGATTCTCCATTTTGAAGAATTACACCACTTTTCTTAAAGAACTTTCCGTTCATCCTTTGGAGCCTCAAGCTTCATCAGTTCGAGCTCCGCACGCATTTTTTCGGTTTCGAGTAAATAGTTTTCATGTTTTAATCTTTCAAGCTCTAATTCTTCTTGAATTAATTTTTGTTTGTATTTGGATTGTTTTTGAAAATGATCCGTAATGATTGCAACAAGCGGAATTGAAAACACCATTACCACCGCAACAAGACCCGTCATAAAAAAACCTCCTTATGAAAGTAAGTCACTAATTCCAAATATTCCTACTTTTCATTATACCAATTATACGGAATGATAACCGTTTTGGTTTCAAAATGCGTAACCTTTTTTCGAAAGATTCGTCAGTTAAGTAAAAGCACTTTAATTGGGGGAAAAAAATGAAGAAATGGATGATCGGTCTAGTAACAGTAATTTTGTTGTCACTCATCGGCTGTAGTACTAGTGGTAAGCTGTCGGGGAGTAAACCGCCGGAGACAGTAATTAAGGTTGGGGGCGAGACGTACGCAACGATATTAGGATCCTATTGCTGGAGCAGTACATTCCAATCCCTCTGTGCAGATACGGCTGGACCTGTAGAATTGCTAGAAGGTAAGAAACCGATTGAGGTTACGCCAGGGGAAGAAATCACGTTTGTAATGGATTATGAACCACAGCCAAATGAGATACATGTGTCGTATTTTGAAGAGGATGTAGAAACAGAAGTTGAAGTAAAGAACCATCGTTTTACAGCACCTGAGGAAAAAGGGGTGTATTACTATGCGTATAGTGTGTGGTGGCTGGATGAAAAAGAGGAAAATGTCTCAAAGGGCGATGCGTTTTACGCGTTTGCTCTAGAAGTTAAGTGATAGGAGAGGGACGGATGAAAAGATTGGGGATAGTAGTTGTACTTGGAATCTCTATCCTGTTAGGGATGAATTACGTCTCAAACCATTTTGAGGACGGTAAATTACTAAGTAGCGAGAATACTGGCCCAGCAGAGCTTCGTGTCTCACAAAGTATGATAGAAAGAGTCGATACTACCATCTATATCCTCCAAGAATACCAAGGTCAAGGAATAGGAAGAAGGCTTGTGACACCTGTTGTGGAGCAGCTTTTAGACAAGAATATTCATACAATGCTAGTATTAGTATTGGAAGAGAACAAGTCCTGTCTATTTTATGAAGCACTCGGAGCACGCAAAATGGATAGGCTTGACGTTGAAATCGGAGGGGTAAATCTTAAGGAAGTTGTCTATGGATGGGAAGATAGTAGCTCCATCTTCACAACAAGTACATAAGAGGTACAACGTATGCTTGCAGCTATTGAAAAAAAAGAAACAGGTTATGCAGCTACATTTGAGCGTCATTTTACGAACTCAGTTGAGGATGTTTGGGCGATGCTGACGGATAATGAAAAACTACAGAAGTGGTTTTCAGAACTAAAAGTAGAAGACCCTCGCAAGGGTGGCCGAATTCTTTTTGATATGGGAGACGGAACCTCTGAGGAAATGACCATTACGGATTTTACTGACCAGTCTGTTTTAGAATATACGTGGGGAGACGACCTTGTCCGCTTTGAACTCAGCTCCGAACAGGAAGGTTGTCAGCTAGTTTTACTTGAGAAAATAACTGATTTAACACCACACACTCCAAAAGATTTAGCAGGCTGGCATGTATGTCTAGATGTTATTTGTGCTTTGTTAGCGGGTGAAGAGGTAACAGAACGACGTCAACAATGGGAAAGATGGTACATAACATATACCCAAGAAATTGATAGACTAACAAAATAATGTATTGAAATAAACAGAGCAATTCTCATAGAATTTGCTCTGCCTTCTTGTCGTTTTTAGCGTGTAACCTTCCGAAACAGCTTGTAAGTATATCCCTCATAGTGAAAGTGTTTTTTACCAGAGGAGCGCCCTACAAAACGTGATACATCTTGCTGGGAAAGATCTAAATTACGTTGGACCGTAACAAGCTCTGCTTTCTTGTCATTCATTAACAGATAATAAGCCCCACCTGTTTGTAGCTGTTTTACAGCTGTACCGGCTGATAGAATACCCTCCAATAAAAAATTGACTATTTGTCCGCCAGTATCATGTTTTTTCTTTCGAATAAGCTCATAAATAACAGTGTCCTGTGGTGCATATTGAATAACTTTTTCATCGTATTTATTCATCCTTATCCTCCAATTCCTGTAGCTTACGGTTGTAACATTTGATCGTTAGTTCCTCCCACACAAATGAAATAGCATAGAATACGAACACCGAGATCACAAACTCAATAAACAACGCTGTTACGATATTCATTGTTTCGCTCAATTGTGGGAACAGAAAGAGATGGTCCCACTCTCTTTCTATAAAGAAGGTTGTGATAATCGTTAATAGTAAAACCGTAACAGCAAACCCAAACGACTCCCAAAAATAATATCGTTTCCTCACCTTTTTAGATTGAGAATCTGAGTCTGTAGGAAGTAGTTCGCCTGATACCATCTTAGGTATAGTTAAACTCTCATCTTTACGTGCAAACCAAGCGATTGATGCTGGTATCATCACGATAAAAATTAGTTCAACCGTACTATTTGAAATGTTCTTAGTACTTACATATTTCCAGATTGCCGAAACAAAAAGTAAAACATACAAGAGTGCTAAGGTTATAGCGATACCTCTAGAAATTAGGTTCTGACTTCTTTCATCCATTATGATTCCTCCCCCTCATAGTCAAAGATTTCTTCAATTGGAACATTAAAGACTTTCGCTATATCCCACGCTAATTTTAGTGAAGGATTGTAATTTCCACGTTCCATATGACCAATCGTTTCTCGTCGTACCCCGACCAATTCTGCCAACGTTTGCTGATTCATATTGTGTTTTGCCCGAAACTCCTTAATTTTGGTTTTTAACAAAAGCATCACCTCTAGTTTTAATGTTATATATTTCTAACATGTTGTTATAAATATATAACATTAAATTATGAAAGTAAATATCTATTTTCCTTTTTATATGAGAAACAACAAAATAAACCAGTTATAGGATCAGATAGCTCAAACTATCAAATGAAGTATAAAAATTTCCATTTTAGGCAAGATATAACATCTGAAATCAATAGGGCGGGATTTCCATTGTTTAAGCAAAAAAAGAAACAGGAAAAGGAATATACCACAATTTCTGAATTGCTTGTTGACCTGAAAAAATCAAAGGATTTTGTGGAATATTACAATCCGCAATCACCGCAGGGGTTCTACATCTACTATTTTAGTTCCATCGTGGATTCAGAGATTCTACATCGAGATATTCTGAAAAATGTAAATGAACTCCCGGTAGTAACACTAGACGATGTGAAAAAGGCAGTTCCGATTGAGAGTATTACCATTACTAATGACGTTAATAAAGTGAAATCAAAGATCTTGCGAGGGGCTGTATTGGTCCTACTATCAGAGAGTGATACGCAATGTGCACTGATTAATTGTGTGAAGAAGGAAGGGCGGCAGGTCTCGCCTCCAGAGATTGAGTTCAGTGTTGTTGGACCGAAAGAGTCATTTGTAGAGAATATCAACAAGAATATTAATCTTATCCGCAATCGTCTGCCAGATACAATGCTAACGATTGAAGAAATCAAGGTAGGAGAGGAAACGAAAACAAAAGTTGCAATCTTGTACAAAGAAGGTATAGCCAACGAAGAAAATGTGAATACAATCCGGCAGCGAATTGAGGATATACAAATCGATCATGTTGTTGATAGCTCATATATTCCACAGTTATTATCTGATAATTCAAAGTCTCCATTTCCGCAGTCACTGGATACAGAAAGGCCTGATCGTGTTACTTCCGTATTAGTGGAAGGAAGTATTGTTGTTTTGGTTGATGGTTCGCCGCATTCGATTATTTTGCCGGCGACCTTTTTGGAATTTTTCTCTTCGTTTGAGGATTATTATTTAAATTGGCTGCTTTCTTCAGGGTTTCGGTTAATCCGACTTATTAGTGTGTTGTTTTCCATTATGGCTACTCCAGTTTATGTAGCAACGCTCACCTATCACTATGTGTTGATTCCAAGGGAGCTTTTGATAACTCTAGTAGCATCAAGACAAGGGGTGCCGTTGCCACCAATTTTAGAGGCATTATTTCTCGAGGTAGCGATCGAGCTATTACGAGAAGCTGGAGCAAGACTTCCAACTAAAATCGGACAAACCATCGGTATCGTGGGTGGTATCGTGTTGGGAACAGCATCAGTTGAGGCTGGACTGGCCAGTAATGTGCTGTTAATTATTGTTGCTCTTGCGGCACTTGGTTCGTTTACAACACCTGTTTATCAAATGGGCAACACGATCCGATTCCTGCGATTTCCGTTTTTACTTGCCGCATTCATGTTTGGGTTACCAGGTATAGCACTATGTTTTTGTTTTGTAATGATACATTTAGTCAATTTGACTTCGATTGGAAGACCTTATTTGGAACCGATTTATCCGCCAAGAACGAGGGATTTTAAGGATTCATTTATCCGTTTACCATTTTCTTTTCAATCCAAAAGACCAGTCGCTCTTCAAACAGAGAGCACAGTTCGATTTAGCACAAAAAAGGCGAAACAGAAGAAAGACATTGATGATTAAGTGTAAGGGAAGAGTTGGTGAATGATGGACACAAATGTTAAGGATCAGGCGCGGATTTCTCATTTTCTGGTCTTTTATCTTATTCATGGGATACAGGTTGGGGTAGGGATTTTGGGCTTTCAACGCCATATCGCACAGCATGCGGGGTATGATGCGTGGATGGCAGTCATCCTTACGGGTATCATGATACATATCGTGATTTGGCTCATGTATAAAATGTTACATGCATCAAATGGTGACCTCCATACGATTCATCAAGAATTAGTTGGAAAGTGGATTGGAAATGTATTGAATGCTTGTTTTATCATCTATTTTACACTTCAAGCCTTCACTATTCTCCGCTCGTTCCTTATGGTTATTCAGGTATGGATGTTTTCAGATTTGAAGGTTTGGCAGTTTTCTTTGATTTACCTTCTTTTAGTTTATTATGGTGTTTCAAAAGGATTCCGAAGTGTTACCGGTATATGCTTTTTTGGGATTGTCATTCCTGCGTATTTATCCCTGACTTTTATCATACCCTTCTTTTTTGGCGAACCCCGGCATCTACTACCTATTTTCACTCATTCTGTTCATGATATATGGCTGGCAACAAAGAATATGACGTACTCCTTTTTGGGAGTCTCAACACTATTGATTTACTATCCATTCCTGAAGAATCCTCGAAAGTCTGAGAAATGGGCTTATTTTGGCAATGTAACAACAATACTTCTTTATCTCTTAATCACATTTAGCACCTTTGTGTATTATAGTGAAGCAAAATTATCTCACACGATCTGGGCCACACTTACAATGTGGAAAATAGTTAGTTTTCCAATCATTGAAAGATTTGAATATATAGGGATTACAACCTGGATTTTAGTCATCTTGCCAAATCTATGTTTGTTTATCTGGGCTGCATCTCGGGTTGGTAAGCAAATTTTAAAGATTAGGCAAAAAAACATTCTACTTGTCATTTTAGTACTCATCTATGTTCCAACATGCTTAATAAATGATATCGAAACAATCTATATAATAACAGACATGTTGGGGCGGATTGGTTTTTATATCTTGTACGTTTATATCCCTGTACTTGCTGTTAGTTATTTGATTTATAAAAAGGTGAGGAAAACATCATGAGAAAGCTTTTGTTAGTAGCACTGTTTTTAATAGCGACATTAACTGGATGTGTGGGGCAGGTAATCGTAGAAGATGTTAATTTGATAACCGGTCTTGGATATGACTTGGAGGAAGATCAAATTAAAGTTACCCACTTATTTCCTATTTTTAAACCTGATCGGCAGTCAGAAAATGATGTGTATGAAGTTCAAGGGAAACTAGAAGAAGACCTGATAAAGCTAGTAAATAATCAATCACGTAAGCCAGTTGTTTTTGGTACGTTAGAAGTGGTTGTTCTTCAAGATAAGTTAGCAGAAAGAGGTATACTTCATCTGATTGACCAGGTTCGTAGACATCCTGTTATTGGCTCACGTGTTTATTTAGCAGTTGCAGCTGAGAGTGCGAATGAACTATTAAAAGTGAAAGAAGCGCCAGTGGAAGCTGGTGGCGTAATTTCTGACTTGATTGAACACAATATAAAAATAGGTATGCTTCCAAAAACAAATTTACATATTTTTCGTTCCGTCAATATGGAGGAAGGAATGGATCCTATTCTTCCTTTACTAGAAAAGAAGGGAGGTAGAATAAGTATAAAGGGCATTGCTCTCTTTGATGGGGATAAGTATATGGGGGCAATCGAAGATTTAGGGGATGCATTTGTGTTTAAACTTCTCATGGGTAATTCAGAACTAAGGGACTCCCTTACTTTGCATTTAGAAAATACGGATAAATTTATTCGGATTGAGAGACCAAATTCTGAGAGGTCTTTTCGTGTAACGGATGCTTTGAGTGCTCCAAAGATTAACATTGAAATAAAAATGGATACCTACGTCACGGAATTTTCGGGTGATACCATTACAAAGCAACTAAAAAAGAATATTGAAAATGAGGTCGCAGAAGATATTGAGGACAGAGCTGCAAAACTGATTAAACAATTTCAAGAACAACATATTGACCCAATAGGTATAGGTTTCGAGGTAAAAAGTAGAACACGAGGCTGGGATTTGAAAAAGTGGAATGACCTGTATGAAAATGCAGATATACAAGTTCGGGCTGACGTAAACGTAATGCATTATGGAGTGTTTGAATAGATTGTTTGCCTGGCTTTAGAGTCAGGCCTTTTTTGTGTTGGCATGCATACTATTCGGAAGCAGTTCCTTGTGTAGACCAAGTGAAACATTTATAAAGTTCGTGAAACTTTAGTAAAATGGAAGGAGAATGGAAACCCAAAATCGAAATATATGTACTGAGGCTAGGAATCAAACATGGTGGCGAGGTGTATACAATGAAAGCTGTGATACTTACAATAGTAGCGTCTTATGTATTTATCTTTTGGCTAGCTCCTATGGTTTACAACTTCATATTCCCATGGGGTGGCGTAGCGGAAACACACCTACACCCCATCTATTTCGGCATTATTTTTTTAAGTGGATTAATAATGGGGTGCACTCTCTATTTAGGAAGTAAAATAGCTGCACTAAAAAAAGGAGAGTAGCCAATGACCATTGTATTCTTAGCAATAGTAGTCGGAGTCGTAAGTTTTTCAGTGATAAAGTTGGTACGAAAGAAGAGATTGCCGAGTAATACATACACTCCATTTGACGATATGACAATGGGGAAACGTGATGAAAAGTGAGGGATTATAATATGACAAACAAACTCCTGCGGGTTGGCACGACATATCTTCCAGTTTCAAATGTAAAACGTTCAGCATCATGGTATGAAGAAAATCTAGGTGCCATTCTAACTTATATCGACGACGATAAAGCCATTCTTAATTTTGCTGACCAAAGCTTTTTCCTCGTCCAGGCAAAGGAAGGACAAACATCAAATTTTATTGATGCAAAGGGGAATGAACGTTTTTCACTAACCTTTGAGGTTGATGGATTACAAGCTTTAGAGATGCTGCATAAAGATTTTTCGGAACGCAAGATAGAAGTCGGTGATATTGAGGACCGTGGACATGCAGGAAGAAACTTCGTGTTCTCCGATCCTGATGGAAATAAATTCGATGTGTGGAGTGAGCTGAGTCCACAATTTAAAAAGAGAGGATAGTATAATGCAAGCATTATTGGTTATTGATGTACAAAATGGAATTGTAAACTTTAAGGACTTTGACCTGGAAATTGCAAAAATCCAACATATTATCAAGGACTTTAAAGCAAAAGAACTTCCCGTGATTATGGTGAAACACATAGACAATCAAGAAGAAAGTCCTCTCTATAGAGGCTCAGAGGGTTCTGAAATTCATGAATCGGTTAGGGATTTTGCGGATTACGTGGTGGAAAAAGAAACACAGAGTGCCTTTTTTCAAACAGAGCTTGCGAGTGTTTTAGAGAAACTAGGAGTTAAGCAAATCTTTATTACAGGTTTTGAGACAGAGTTTTGCTGCATGTTTACAGCAATTGCAGGATATGACAGAGGTTATAAGGTAACCTTTATCGAAGACGGTACTGGAACTGTGAATAATGGTGAGACATACGAGATGGAGGGTCTTGATATCCGGGACTTTGTCGGAACTGTTCTTCATTGGTCAGAACAGATCGAGGTACTAGATTTTGAGGAATATAAGGAGACTTATCAAAAGTGATAGAAAAAGTTATTCAGTATCGTAAAGAAGGACGTCTCAAAGAGTCGAATGAATTAATTCTGAGATTGGTAAAAGAATCTCCCGATGATGCTCACCTCCTTTATCAATGTGCTTGGAGCTTTGATGTGCTGGGTTTGGAAACAGAGGCCGTACCTTACTATGAAAAGTCGATTGAGCTAGGCTTACCTGATGAAGAGTTAGAAGGTGCACTACTAGGATTAGGCAGTACATACCGAACCCTTGGAGACTATGAAAAATCCGAACAAACATTGCAAAAAGGCGTGAAGCTTTTTCCAGAAAATCATGCGATGAAATCATTTTACGCAATGGTGCTATATAATCTGGGACGCCATCAAGAAGCAATGGAAATTCTTTTGAAAAGCATTGCTAACACATCAAACGATACGTCCATTCAAAACTACAAGAGGGCAATCGAATTTTATTCTGATAAACTTGATGAAGTGTGGAAATGAGAAAACCCTCCGAATGGAGGGTTCTAGCGTTTTAATCATGATCCTGTTCCTGTTCCTACACTTCAATAATAAAAGGCAATATCATTGGCTTTCGCTTTGTTTGTGAAAATAAATATTGACCAACAGACTTTTTAATTTCCTGTTTCATGGCATTCCATTGATGTCTGTTTTCGCTTTGGAGATCCAGAATGACCTTTTTTACACGACGGTTTGTTTCTCTAAGTAGCTCTTCAGAATCCCGATTGAACACGAACCCACGGGTAATCGTATCCGGGCCAGACAGAATTTTACGATCACGTCTACTCAATGTGACAACAATGACTACCATGCCATCCTCTGATAGCTGTTTGCGGTCTCGTAAAATGATGTCACCCACATCACCAACACCAATTCCATCCACATATGTATCACCAGCTGGTATTTTCCGGGTTTGAATTGCCTCAGAATGATTCACATCTACGACATCACCATTTTGAATAATGAATACATTTTCTGAGTCAACTCCAACTGATTCAGCTAGCAATTTGTGCTGATAAAGCATGCGGTATTCCCCGTGAATCGGGATAAAATAGGTCGGTCTCATTAATGTTAGCATAAGCTTCAGATCCTCCTGATACCCATGACCGGAAACATGCATGCCAGTGGCGCTTCCCCCATATAATACAACTGCACCAAGCTGGAACAGATTATCAATAATTCGGGACACATTTTTTTCATTACCAGGAATCGGCCCTGCTGCTAGAATCACGGTATCCTCAGGTAAGACTTGAACATCCCGGTAGCTTGCGTTGGAGAGCCGTGCGAGTGCCGCCATTGGTTCCCCTTGGCTACCTGTACATAAAATACATACCTTTTCGGGCGCTAAACTATTCGCTTGTTGCGCATCAATCAGCATACCATCCGGAATAGTTAAATACCCACGCTGAACAGCGACATCCACCACATTCACCATACTTCTTCCCAGTAACGCGAGCTTTCGATTAGTCTTCATCGCTGCTTCGACAACCTGCTGAATCCGACTAATATTCGAAGCAAACGTTGAAACAAACACTTTCCTAGTAGCTTTCATAAAAGCTTCCTCTATCTTGTTTCCAACTTTATGCTCTGAAGGTGTGGAGCCGGAGCGTTCGGCGTTTGTACTTTCAGATAATAATACAAGTACGCCTTCTTTCCCGATTTCGGCCATGCGATGAATATCAGAATGCTGGTCATTCACAGGCGTCAAATCAAACTTGAAGTCCCCGGTATGGACAACCCTTCCTTCAGGCGTATCAAACACAATCCCCAAACAATCCGGAATACTATGATTCACACTGAAGAACGAAATGATGACCTTTCCGAACTCAAGCTTAGATTCGGAATCGATCGGAATTAATTTGGTATCCGCAAGAAGTCTGTGCTCTGTTAGTTTTAGTTCGATTAACCCGAGTGTAAAATGAGTCGCATAAATAGGGACATTAAGCTTCTTTAAAAAGTAAGGAATCCCGCCAATATGGTCCTCATGTCCATGTGTAACGAGTAGCCCGCGAATTTTTTCCTGATTTTCCTCGAGATAGGTGAGGTCTGGTATGATCAAATCAATTCCAAGCAGACTCTCGTCTGGAAACTTCCCTCCACAGTCAATCACGAAGATGTCATCCTCATATTGAACGACATACATGTTCTTCCCAATTTCATTGATACCGCCCAACGCAAAAATCGATAACGCATTTTCAATCGTACTCAACTTCGTAGCCTCCTACATTCAAATCGTGCCATTAGTTTAACCTGGATTAGGAGGATTTATTTATGGATTGTTCCAGGATATGTTAAATTTGAGGCGAGGAATTGTTAAGTCTAAAATCGGTATGGAAAGACATTAAATGTAAAAATATCCACATGTGAATGGCTTTAATAGAAAAAGAGAGTAAAACCATGCGCAAAGGCAAAATACGCTTGGTTTTGATAGAGTAGGTAACAAGATTCCATTCGCAAAATCCAAAATAAGGGAATTGGGGATCGAAAACCGACCTTAAATGTAAAAAATATCCATATGCGAATGGTTTTAATAGAAAAAGAGAGTAAAACCATTCGCAAATGCAGAATACGAATGGTTTTGATAGAGTAGGTAACCAGATTCCATTCGTAAGATCCAAAATAAGGTAAAAACAGCTTCGAAATCGATAGTAATTGTAAGAAATATCCAGATGGGAATGGTTTTAAAAGAATAAGAGAGGAAAACCATGCGTAAATGCAAAATACGCATGCATTTGATAGATTCGTTGCCAAGATTCATTCGCAAAAGCCAAAATATGGTTTAAAATAGCTTTGAAGTTGCATTTAAACGGGAATTCTAGGTCAGATAGTAGTATTATTTTATAATTGAAATAATATAATAGGATTATAGATTCATAGAGGGGGAGGTTGTTTATGTTTTTACAGCTTGTGCTAATAGGGCTTGTTGCTTTTGTGGTTGCACTTGGTGGTGACCGGTACTTAAAGAATAAGTTCAACATTAGAAAAAAAAGCGGGTTTATCTATCGCCCTGTAACGAAGTGGCAAACCGTAGTTGAAATTGGACTAATCATTTTTTATTTTATAATATCTTGGTCTTATATCGATCATATATTTCCCGTGCTGATAGGCTTTTTTATCATACTAAATTCATTCCGCTTCTTTATCCATTGGAAGTATGAACGGGAGAAAAAAGAATATATCCTTATCCTGTTTGAATTGGGAATACTTTTGATTTTCGCAAGTGTGGTATATTGGATAATTTATTAATTGGGAGTAAATGAAAAAAACAATAAACAAAGATTATCAACCGTAATTATAAAGTTACAATAAAAAATCCTTAGAATTTGAAGGGTTTTTTGCCATGCTTGTAGAAACTTCTGTAGAAGTCAAAAGGAGTTGATTCTATTGAATAAAAAAGAGTTGGAACTACCACTTAGGCTTAGAAAATTAGGAGCCGTACTAAGTAGAATGCAAGAATCCCATTCCAAGTACCAAGATATTAATGATGAATATCGCAGAAGGATGGCCGGTTATAGAGGGGAACAATCACTGGAGTACTATTTAAGCTTTTTAAAAGAGCAAGACTACCTCATCTTTCATAATCTTCGACTACCAGATGTCTCTGGGGATCATTATTTTGAAATAGACATACTTCTAATAAGTCCGACATTCCTATTAATCATTGATGCTAAAAATTACCGCGGAGAACTACATTTTGATGGAAAGTTTGATCAGTTAATTCAAACCTATAACGAAAAGAAAACATCATACTCTTGTCCAATCGCTCAAATTAACAGACACCAACTACAGCTTACTAAACTACTAGAAACAGCTAAGTTTCCTTCAATCTCCATCGAAACCCTCGTCATTTTCACTAACCAATCTGCTGTTATTACAGCTACACCTGATTTCAAACACTACAATAAAGTAATTAAAAGCCCAAGTTTCATTCCTAAAATAGAGTTATTTGAAAAACGTAATCGTGACAAAGTTTTGGATAAAAAACAATTACAAAAGATCTCAAAATTGCTTCTTAAGAAGCATACACCATTCGAGGGTGATATCTTAGAGCAATATGGAATCTCAGAATCTGAATTGATAAAGGGAGTGCGTTGCCCGAAGTGTGACTATCTACCAATGAAACGGATGCAAAGGGTCTGGCGATGCCCAACTTGCCACTATTCATCCTACAAACCCTATTCTAGTTCTTTAATTGAGTATATTCTTCTGTGTGGAAACAAAATTACAAATCGACAATTACGTAAATTTCTCAACTTAGAGTCAATTTCTACAGCAAAATACATTCTAACTTCACTAAATCTACAATCTACAGGAACATACAAAGATAGAACATACATTTTATCAGAACATGACCTTATAATTAAAGATAGAATAAGTCTATAATAGATGTGAATCTTTAATTACTGTCACTATTCGAAAAATACTGTCACTATCTTGATATTACTGTCACTATCTGAAAAATACTGTCACTATTACAAAAATACTGTCACTAGTCAGAATCCTACCAAACCAGTACTCCAAAGGAGGCAAAACAAAACCATGTACGAATTAAAAACAAAAGAAACGGATCGTAGCGTCATTGAGTTTATTGAAAACGTGGATAGTCCGAAAAAGCGTGAGGATGCATACAAGCTATTAGATATTTTCACAGAAACAACAGGCTACGAGGCAAAAATGTGGGGGCCAAGCATTATTGGGTTTGGTTCCTATCATTATAAATATGAGTCAGGCCATGAGGGCGATGCACCACTAGTTGGCTTCTCACCACGCAAAGCAAAAATCAGCCTTTATTTTGCCCCAGGAGACAAAAAGCGTGAAGAGTTGCTCCAAAAGTTCGGGAAACATACTACCGGAAAAGCGTGTGTCTATGTCAACAAGGTGGCCGATATTGACGTTGATGTATTGAAGGAACTCATCACACAATCAGTCAAATTTTTGCAAGGAATGTATCCTAGTAAATAAGAGGAACTTATATAGAAGTATAATTTTAACCGAATATTTTTACCTCTTGAAAAGGTGTACGATGGAGTAAATACCGTTGAAAAGAGGGAGCACATCGATGGGCTATAAAATGAAAGCAATTGACCATATTCAACTGGCTGCACCTAAGGGTGGCGAATTCCAAGCTCGACGCTTTTATCAAGACATATTAGGTTTTGAAGAAATTGAAAAGCCAGAAACTCTAAAAGCAAATGGTGGTGTTTGGTTCCAGTTTGGGCATGTCCAAATCCACATTGGGATTGAGGAACCATTTTTTCCTGCGAAGAAAGCACATCCTGCATTCGAAATAGAGAACCTTGCAAGCCTAATGCAACATCTGCAAGAAAATGGTGTCGATGTGATGGAAGACAATAAACTTCCAGGTGCTACTCGATTTTATGCTCATGACCCATTTGGCAACCGATTGGAATTTTTGGAATGGAAGTAGGTGTACCCTGTGAAAATACAATTGCTCAATCCGGATCCAGCAAAAAAGGGCGCAACGATTGATGAAGAAAAATATGAACTTGTTAAACATACTATTTTAGATATTATCGATGAAAGAGGAATGATTGTATTCAAAGAGCTGATGGAAGAGGTTTCCCTTCGCGTAAAGCCTACTTTTGAAGGTTCTCCTTCCTGGTATTGTACTGCAGTAAAATTAGACCTCGAGGCTCGCGGAATCATTGAACGAATTCAAGGTTCCAAGCCGCAACAAATAATCAGAGCAAAATAATGAATGAACATTCCACTGATTGCCTAAAATATGGCTAGTGAAAGCCATGGGTGGAGGTGGTCATGTTGTCTAAGGATACAAAAGAAGAAAGCATTGAAATATTTTCGAATGATGCCCTTCGCGGGAAGCCATATCTCGATATAGATCGTGTAATTGGTAAGGGTGTTTCAGCGTATGCTGATAAAAAAACGGAATCTAAGAAAGTCTAGTGAACTGCCCCCTGTCAAGTAGACAGTGGAAATAATAAAAAATGACCTAAGCGGCTTTAGCTCTATATTCCATAGGGCTGAGGCCGTTTAGTCGTTTTTGATATCTATTATGATTATAGAAAAATATATACTCGTCTATCGCTTTAGATAATTCTTCAAAAGTCCCATACTTACGCAAATAATACTTCTCGCATTTAAGCGTTCCCCAAAATGATTCCATAGGTCCATTATCAATGCATCTTCCAACTCTGGACATGCTTTGTGTCATCTCTGCCTTGTCTATTCTGCTTTTGAATCCGTTAGAAGTGTATTGGAAACCACGATCGCTATGAATAAGTGGATGGTCTCCATCCAACAATTGTGTAGCTTGATCGAGGGTCTTAAAAACAAGTTTATTGTTATTTGAATGTCCTAATACATAACTCACAATCGATCCATCATATAGATCACGAATAGCGCTTAAATAGGCCTTCTTTGATGTTCCATATTTAAATTCCGTGACATCAGTTACCCATTTTTCATTTGGTTTTTCAGCCGTGAACTCGCGGTTTAATACATTTTCTGCAACATGTTGAGGGATAGAGTGCTTATAACGTTTCTTCTTTTGCCGGATGACAGACTGTATACCAGCGACTTTCATTAGTCTATAAAAACGTTTGTGGTTGAAGTTTTGCCCAAGTTTTCTATTAATGGTCATCGTCATTCTCCGATATCCATAGATGCCTTCTACCTCTTCATGAAGGTCTTTCATCTCTTTAATAATTTCTTCATTCTGTAGTTCCCGTTCAGAAGGAGTACGCTTTAGCCACTTATAGTAAGCTGCCCGTGTAATACCAGCGATATCACAAAGTAACAAGATGCTTAGATTTTCTTTCTCATGAAGTTCCTTAATAGCGATGTACTTGTCCTCAAATCGGATTTGGCTTATTTTCGCCTCCTTTCGATCTCCTCTAACTTTTTTAAGAACAAATTCTCCGCACGCAAACGTTCATTTTCTCTTTCTAACTTTCTCATCTGTAACTTGATCTTATCCTCTGGAGTTAACTCAGTTTCTTCTTTTTTTCTACCACGATTATCCTTAAGCGCTTCATCTCCACCATTTTCATACTTCCTAACCCATTGATATACCTGTTGATAGGATACTTCATAAGCCTCAGCTGTTTTCTTAAAATCCTTCCCGTTCCCTATACAATCCATTACTATTTCAATTCGTTCAACCCAAGTAGTTTGTCTCCCTTTAGTCATAGAGCTCGTCCTTCCCTTCGACGTATCCTTTAATTCTCTATGACTATTATACTTGGAAATCCACCTCTGAAGGACACTTCTACTTGAAATTTCATACTTTCGAACAATCTCATATTGTGAATATTCCCCCGATGTGTAATCTAGAACAGCGGCTAATTTCACCTCTTTAGAATAGGACTTCCAGGTGCTAGAGTATTCAAATCCTTTTTCCCCATCTTTATCAAATATCTCTACCCATTTATATAAAGTAACTTTAGGTATTTGATATCTCTCGGTGAGTTCTTTAACTGTATAATCTTCGTTCTTATAAGCTGTTACTACTTCATACTTAAACTGACTAGAATAGATTTTATTGGACATAAAAAACTCCCCCTAAGGTAAAACAGATTATATTTTTTAATCTGTCTACCTAAGGGGGAGCATATCAAAGAGGCGTTAAGCCTCTTTTTTTATATGGTTATTTTAGGAGGAAAACATGAAAACCAAACTGCAAAAAATTACTACAAATTTATGGTTCGACCATGAAGCAGAAAGTGCTGCTAGGTTCTATACTTCTATTTTTAAAAATTCATCGATTACTAGGATAACGCGGTATGGAAAAGAAAAACATGACAGCCCTGGTATCGCGGAAGGGGCAGTGATGAACGTAGAGTTTGAATTGGAAGGTCAAAGGTTTGTTGCATTAAATGGTGGGCCAAGGTATAAATTTACGGAAGCAATCTCGTTTATTGTAAATTGTGAGACACAAGCTGAAATCGACTACTTTTGGGAAAAGCTTTCTGAAGGTGGCGACGAAAAAGCACAGGTTTGTGGCTGGCTAAAAGATAAATTCGGTGTTTCGTGGCAAGTGATACCGGCTGTATTAACCGAAATGATCACCGATGCGGACCCTAAAAAGTCGGAAAGAGTCATGAAAGCCCTTTTGCAGATGAAGACAAAAATAGACATGGAAGCATTAAAGAAAGCGTATGAGGGGTAATAAAAAAAGGATGTCCATTCGGACATCCTTTCATTCTGACGTCCCAGATAGGAATCGAACCTACGACCTACAGCTTAGGAGGCTGTCGCTCTATCCTACTGAGCTACTGGGACATGAACATAATTATAAAAGGAAAGCCAGAAAAAGGTCAAGAATTTCAGCTTGAAAAATAAAATCCACTCCCCAACAGGAAAGTGGATTGGTTATTGTAAATAGGAAAAGCCACAATTGCCGTAATACGCTAAGAAAGTTTAAAACCACCACTCCTCAAAGTGGGTGTTTTCAGAAACGTTCCTGTATGTCCTTCATGTCGCCATGGACGAAGGCCTGCCATTCTGGTTTCGATGTTAAACTCCCTATTCCAGTTCAAAGGTTAAACTTTATTATGATTACGCACAATGTAGCTTGTATTTGTATACTACATGATTAGGCGACTGAAATCAAATGTAAAAAATACCCATATTGTTGATTTTTGTCGTGATGAAATTGTGTATATCACTCTTAACAGGGCGAGTATCAGAAAGAACATAGTTTAAATACGATTAAACATTTAGAAACTTGTCGAAAAATATTTATCATCTTTTTTCAAACGCCACAAAATGAATACATCTTCCAGTTTCGCAAATACTAGGAAAAAAAGTTATGAGGAGTTAAGTGATGAAAACCACCAATGAAAAATTAACTTCTGCCGAAATGGGAAAGCTTTGGGCGGTTTATATGGGAAATTCAATGTCCATATGTGTGCTTTCTTACTACCAACAGCATGTCGAGGATTCTGAAATAAGAGAAATACTCATAAAAGCCGAGAGCATTTGTAAAAAAATTATTAATGATATTACAAACGTATACAACAAAGAAGGATTTCCGATTCCAATTGGTTTTGATGTAAAGAAGGACGTGAATTTAGGGGTACCTAGATTATTTGATGATGAATTTTATCTTCATTATTTAAAATATGTAGCAAAAGCAGGACTTAGCCTTTATTCCACGGCGATACCCATGATGCTCCGCAAAGATATTAGAGACATGATCATCGAATTTGATAAAGAAACAATTAACTTACTGGTCTCATTAAATGAAACATTAGAAAAGAAAGGTTACTTAACAAAGCCCCCTGTAATACCGGTTCCAGAGGAAGTAACTTTTGTTGAAAAACAGACTTATTTAAATGGTTTTTGGGGTGATAAAAGACCTCTGCATGCCCTAGAAATTGCACACCTGTATGATAATCTCGAAAATAATGTAACGAGTAAAGGCCTCTTACTTGCATTTAGCCAGTCAGCTAGTCATAAGAAGGTTAGAGAATTCATGCACAGGGGCAAAGAAATTACGATGGGTCACATAAAGGATTGTATGGAGAAGTTACACAGTGGAGGTGTACCAGCCCATCCGTTATTAGATGATTTGGTGGGATCATCAACCGTAGCGCCATTTTCAGATAAACTAATGCTCTTTCATAAAATAGACATGTTCTCCATGAAAATCCGTTCTTATGCAAATGCGATGTCACTTAATGGTAGACGTGATCTTGGTATGATGTATGGTAAATTTATTTTAGATGTGGGACGTTATGTAGAAGATGGCGCAAATATTATGATTGACGAACACTGGATGGAAAAACCTCCACACGCAATTGATAGAGAGGCATTGGTGGATGAATGACTCGGGAAACCGAGTCATTTTTTTATGGAAGGATTTAGCTCATCTGTAGCGAATCTTCTTACTATGTGAAACAAATGGAGGTTGAAAAATGACTGATACACATTTATTTTTATTCGGTGGCGGCCCGCCTTTTACAAAGAATTTAGGCGAGAGATTTGTGACTATTGCAGGAAAAGAACATGCAAAAATAGTGGTCTTGTTCCTTGAAAGATTGGGTTGGCAAGATTACATGGCTTTCTATACAGAAGTTTTGAGGGACAATGATGTATCAGATTTCTTTTTTCTAAGTCTTTCATCTAATCCATCGAAAGAACAGTTGGAACAGCTCGAACGATGTACTGGAATTATTATTGGTGGGGGAGAAACCGAGTTATATCGTGATTATATTGTTGATACTCAGATTGGAGCAATCATTCAAGACAAATTTAGCAGAGGAGTCCCGGTTGCAGGTTTTTCTGCAGGAGCACTTGTTTCTCCTGAACACTGCGTGATATCAGATAAAGATAATACAAAAAACCAACAATTATTTTTAAAAGGATTAGGTTTGATCAAGGATTGTGTTATTTCTGCCCATTTCTCAACATGGGATGAAGAGGAAAACCTAACATATGCAGTTTCGAAATTAAATGTTTCAAAAGGCTACGGTATTGAAGAGGATTCGGGTCTCTATTTTAAAAATATGTGGCTAGTAGAATCTGAAGGAGATGAGCCGTACAAGGTATGATTAGACATGCTGTTGGGGCTATTGTCTACAAGGAGGATTCTTACTTACTCGTACATAAAACGAAAATACATACTAGAGCGGGGCAAGAAAGAATAGCTGGAGAATGGGACATCGTTAAGGGAGGGTGCGAAGCATATGATAGCTCTCTACATGTAACTATTCTTCGCGAGCTGACAGAGGAAACGGGCTCGTCTCAGTATAAAATAATAGAACAATTCGATGAGAAAATTTGTTTTGAATTTCCTACAGAGATACAGAAGAAAATTGGGTTTGAACGACAGGAGACTACGGTTTTTCTTGTTGAATTTCTAGGTGATGTACATGCCTTGACCCCGAGGGATGAGGAGATATCAGATATACAGTTTGTTACAAAAGAACAGGCTATTCAAACACTCACTCATGATGATACCCGTATGTTTTTTATGAAAAAGCTGTCACAACAAAGCACAAAATGACAGGATGGAAGATTTACCCACAGATAGAATAGAGGTAAGGAGTGAGGGAAATGAGTTGGCTAGAATCATTACAAAACGCAATTGATTATATGGAGGAACACTTGCTCGAGGATGTTTCAATCGATGAGATTGCAAACCGTGCAAATGCATCACCCTATCATTTTCAACGAACCTTTTCCATTTTAACGGACATCACAGTAGGCGACTATCTGCGCCGTCGACGGCTTACACTCGCGGCTGAAGAATTGTCACGTACAGACAGTAAGGTTATTGATCTAGCCTACAAATTTGGCTACGACACTCCCGAGGCTTTTACGAAAGCCTTTCGGAAACAGCATGGCGTCACGCCTAGTGAAGTTCGAAAGGGGATTGGAAAGCTGCAATCTTATAGCCGCCTGGTAATCCAGGTGAGTTTGAAAGGAGCAGAACCAGTGAAGTATCGAATTGTTGAAAGAGAAGGTTTTAACGTTGTAGGAGTGAAGCGTGAATTTTCATGCGTGAATGAGGAGCATTTGTCAGAGATACCAAAGCTTTGGGATAAAGTGAATAGTGATGGGACCTGTGATTCATTGATTCCACTTATGGATGGTGAGATTAAAGGTATTCTAGGTGTATGTGACAGTGAGGGGAAACAAAACGCAATTGACTACTGGGTAGCAGTAGAGAGCACGAATGAAGGCGCAGAAAATCACGAGGTTTTGGTAATACCGGCGGCAACATGGGCGGTGTTTGAAGTACATGGTGCGATGCCACATGCGATGCAAACTGCGTGGAAAAAAATCTATTCAGAGTGGTTCCCTTCAAGTGGGTACGAATATGTAGGAGGGGCAGAGTTCGAGGTATACCCTGGTGGAAATCCATCCGACCCTGCTTATTATTCAGAGATTTGGATTCCAGTTACGTGAAAAATAGGTAGTGACAGTAAACTGGTGCATAGTGACAGTATTTTTAAAATAGTGACAGTAAACTGGTGCATAGTGACAGTAATTTAGAAATAGCGACAGTAAATTGATGCATATGACATCTTTCCGGCATTAGTGACACAACCTTTTGAGCGTAACTCAAGCCGAATAAACAAATAGACAGAAATTTACGAAAAACATATAATGGAAGTAACCAAATACCCTTTATTTCAAGGGTATTTTTTTAGGGTAAAAAGAAATTAGGTGACTTATGTGGGACTACATTATCAGGAATACGGTGATAAAAGTGCTCCATTGATGCTGTTTTTACACGGTGGCGGTGTGAGTGGTTGGATGTGGGATAAACAAATTTCCTATTTTACAGACTATCACTGCATTGTTCTAGACTTGCCGGAACATGGCAAAAGCAAAGACAGCCCTCCATTTTCAATAAAAGGAAGTGCAGAGGAAGTCATAAAAATAATCGAGGACAAAGCTGAAGGAAAGAAAGTCATCTTAATTGGTTTCTCCTTAGGTGCGCAAGTCATCGTTCAAATGTTAAGCATGAAACCTCATCTAGCCGATGTTGCCTTCATAAATAGCGCACTTGTTCAGCCGATGTCTAACGCAAAAAAGTGGATACAACCTACGATTCGATTTTCCTTTCCATTAATCAAAATGAGATGGTTTTCTAAGCTACAAGCTAACACTTTATATGTGGGCGAAGATTACTTTGAACAATACTATGAAGAGAGTAGTCAAATGAAACTTGAAACTCTAGTTAGAGTACTAGAAGAAAACATGTCATTTGACATACCTGCTGGTTTTGAAAAAGCAACCGGAAAGATATTGGTTACTGTAGGTGAAAAAGAAAAAGCAGTAATGAAGAAGTCTGCAAAGAATCTAGTTGAAACAAACTCTAACTGTACAGCTATAATTTTTCCTAACATGGGACACGGAGTTTCCATGGCTATGCCGGATTTTTTTAATACTTTCATTGATACATATATTAATGATGGTAAACTGCCATCAAATTGTAGACGAATAGGAGATTGAAGATGCAAGTAACACATATCCGCTTATTAGTAGATAACTATCAAGAATGTTTCTTGTTTTATCGTGATATTTTAGGGTTTGAAGTATCTTGGGGGGATGAAAATTCCTTGTATGCAGATTTTACGGGAATTGGTGGAGCAAAGCTCGGACTATTTGAAAGAAAACAAATGGTAAAAGCGATAGGTTCCGAATACGTAGCACTTCAACCAAATCAGGATAAAACGACACTCGTTTTTAAAGTAGATAGTGTAGAGAGAACCTATCAAGAATATAAGGATAAAATTGATTTCATCACCCAACCACATGAGCAGGTGGATTGGATGTTAAAGGTTGCTCATTTTCGTGATCCGGCTGGCAACTTACTTGAAATCTATGAAAATCTGTAATACATAAACTTTTTTCCCGACAGATAGGGGTGTTTACAATGCATTATGGTTGGATCGTGGTGTGGATTACATTTGTTTCTGTTTTAATCGCCGCAGGTATTCGCTCCATTACGGGAGTAATCATTATTCCATTGGAGCAGGAGTTTGATTGGAGCCGTTCCTCCATTTCATTTGCTTTTGCCATCAATCTTACACTCTATGGCATATCAGGGCCATTCATTGCGGCGGGGTTAGAAAAGTTGGGAGTTCGGAAGACGATGTCTTACTCCATGTTACTACTCGTTTTTGGTTTAGTGACGAGTCTATTCATGGTTGAAATCTGGCAACTTCATCTGATCTGGGGAATTATCATCGGACTTGGTTCGGGCGTATTTCTATCAGTACTTTCTGCAAACGTTGCAACGATTTGGTTTGAAGAAAAACGCGGGATGGTGTTAGGCCTTCTTATGGCTGCAACCGCAGCGGGTCAGATGATCTTTTTACCATTGCTATCGTATGTAACAGAGGAGCATTCGTGGAGAATGGGAATGTCCGTGTTCATCGTACTAGGCTTACTTGTAACCCCTATTATTTTCTTCTGGATGAAGGATCACCCCCGGGATAAAGGCCTTCTTCCGTATGGTGCAACCAAGGAAGAGGTAAAGGTGGACAATAAAAAGAACCCCATCACATCAGCCTTTGAGGTGCTTTGGATCGGCGTGCGCTCTGTCCCTTTTTGGTTACTATCTGGTAGTTTTTTTATTTGTGGGTTCTCAACTGCTGGACTGCTAGGAACACATTTTATCCCAGCCTCAACCCATCATGGAATTCCAGAGGTACATGCCGCAAGCTTGTTTGCGTTCATGGGTGTTTTTAATATCATTGGAACGATGGTAGCGGGTTGGTTATCAGATCGATTCGACAATAGATGGCTATTATTCTGGTTTTATGGTCTTCGGGGTCTATCTTTGCTTGTGTTGCCGTACGCATTACAAATGCAGTCATATGTGATGCTAATCGCTTTTGCCGTGTTTTACGGGTTAGACTGGATTGCAACCGTCCCGCCAACGGTTCGCCTTGCGACTGACTTTTTTGGTAAAACAAATGGCGCCATTATCTATGGTTGGGTATTTGCAGCACATCAAATTGGCTCAGGCTTTGCTGCATTTTTAGGAGGGTATTTCTATGAATTGTTCCATAGCTATACCATTACCTTTGTTTCTGCAGGGGTGCTTTGCATAGTTGCAACACTGTTTGTTTTGATTATCAAAAAACAAGCAACAAATGTTGTGAATGCCAATGGTATGACCTTGGAAAAATAGGAACCATGTAAAAAATCTCAGCGTTTTATTGACTCTGAGATTTTCCTGTTATATGGACTTATTCTGAAAATCCCTCAATAGGTAGCTTACTTTTTATAGTATTCACAACGGACTCTATGGTAACATTCTCTGTGTCTATATACTCTCTAAAATCATGCTCGTCAAATGCCTTTACACACCTATCTGATTGTAGGAAACACCAATTACCTTCCTCTTCTCCACGCTCCCGTAGTCGTTCGTAAATCGTCTCCTTACTTGCAGTTAAACAAAAGTGATAGGTATGTTTATCTATACTTTTAAATCCATTAAAAATATGAGTAAAGTATTCGGGCTTTCTAATTGTCATAGGTACAATAAGGTTCCTATGATAGGTAGATTTTATAAGCTTTCCTACATGAACGGTCAACTCTCTCCAAAGATGAAAGTCTTGAAAATCTCCTGTTTCTGCTTCAAGTTGTTTTATATCTACGGGCAATACATTTCTAAGCAAATAACCCACTTCTTCTGGGTCAAATACCATACTGTTATCAATGACCTTTAAAAGTTCATTGGAAACAGTGGTTTTACCAACACCAAAAGCCCCATTTATCATTACAATCATTTTTTCTCGCTCCAGTCGAAAATAGAGTATATGTTCCGCTACTATTTATATTTCGACATAATTTCCATAACCCTCTTATTTATTTTTAAATCAAGTAAATGGATGCTCCGTAACATAAAAAAAGAGTATGAAATCTTTGTGATCTCATACTCGTCTCCTAATCTATTTCAACTCAATTAATGTCCCGTACTACTACCACCAAAGTTACTACCTTTCACATCCGCAACATTTTCAATTGCTACTAATGCAGTAGGGTCAATCTCATCAGCAATGGTACGTAGAGTAGAAAGTTCAATACGACTAACGATAGTATAAATGATTTTTTTCGGTTCGTTTGTGTAGACACCTTCACCGTGGATAAAGGTAACTCCACGTCCTAGTGCATTAATTAATTCATTTGCAAGCTCATCTGGTTTATCCGAGATAATTGTCACAGACTTCAACTCTTCTAGACCTTCCACAACAATATCAATCATTTTAAAAGCGATATAGTATGTGATAATTGAGTACATTGCAGTTTCCCAGCTGAATACGAGTAGAGCAGCCAAGATAAAGATGAACACGTTCATAATCATTACAAATTGGCCGACAGATACAGGTCTTTTTTTACTTACAATAATCGCTAGAATTTCGGTACCATCCAAAGCTCCACCAGTACGAATCACTAGACCGACACCTGTTCCTAAAATAACTGCCCCTACAATCGTCGCTAAAAACAAATCATTTGTCACTGGCTCAAAATGATGCAAGTACGCAGTACAGGCTGATAATACAATAACTCCGAATAATGTATGTAAAGTAAACTTCATCCCAAGTTTTCGGTACCCGATGATCAGAAACGGTATGTTTAAAACAATGAGGAAAATACTCATTGGAACTCCAAAAATCTCTGCTGCAATGATGGAAAGACCGATAACCCCACCGTCTAAAATGTCGTTTGGAACTAGGAAGAGTTCGAGTCCAAAAGCAGCAATAATTGCACCAATGGTTATCATGATTAATTGTTTAATTTCTGTTACTACACGTTTTTTCTTATTTGTTTGTGCCACAAAAACCAAGCCTTTCAGATTTAGAATTTTACTTTTTAATATTACCATAATTCATTGCAAATAATTTTGCTTAAAAAGAAAAAAGGAAATAACTCCTTTTTTGTGGAAGTAATTAGGTAAAACAGTAACACTCAAAAAGGAGATTTACATGAACTTCACAGCAGATAATTTAGAGGAATATAATGACCCAGAACTGTACGATAAGGAAAACGACTCCTATCAGGAGGATGTAGTATTTTTAGAAAAATGGGCTTCAAAGGTAACAGGACCCATTATTGACTTGGCATGTGGAACAGGTCGGGCAACAATCCCATTAGCTGAAGCAGGACATAACCTTATAGGTGTAGACATCCATAGTGGCATGCTATCTCAGGCTAAAAGGAAAACAGAAAATACGAACCTTCAGATTAAATGGATCGAACAGGATTGCACGGATCTTCAATTAGGTGTTAAAAGCCCTCTTATTTATATCGTCGGTAACTCCATCCAGCATTTCCTTACGAATGATGCACAGGATCAGTTGTTAAGCTCTGTTCATAGCCATCTCGAAACAGGAGGCATTTTCATCTTTGGGACAAGATTTCCGAGTGCTGATGAATTGCTTCAGCCTAGTACGGAGGAATATTGGAAAAGCTACACGGATGAAATTGGTAGAAACGTAGATGTTTATACAACTAGTACCTATGATTCGATTAGGCAAATCCAGCACTACATCACAAGTAGAAGGGAAAAGGATCATACTGGTCAGGTAATTAATGAAACCAAAACATCTATTACATTACGCTACGTGTTTCCACAGGAGATGGAACGACTGCTAAATACACACGGCTTTGAAATAATTGGTAGGTATAAAGATTGGAAGGGCTCTCCTCTTATACAGGATAGCCAACAAATGGTGTATGTTTGTAAAAAATCGGAAAGGTAAGGAAGTGATGATGTGTCCGTGATCGTAACCCCAGAAGTAGCACAAGTCTTAGAAACATCAGAAATTGAGATGCTGCGTTCTAGACTAACTGCCATACAGGCTATGGATGGAAATCCAATGGGCATCGCAATTAAAGATATTGGAAGTGCAACCGCATTTTCAGCTAAAAATATTCCAGGCCCATCCTTCAATACAATAAAGGGATTATCAGCTGGCGATGAAGAGTATATAGATCAAATGATAGATTTTTACAACCAAAACAGAATTCCAGTTCGATTTGAGATATCCCCTGGACAGGCTTCACCAGATTTGTTGACGTACTTAAGTGAACAGGGTTTTTATCAACGGGATTTTCATACAACGCTCTATCTAGATCTTTCACAAATACAGGACAATCATTTTGATGAAACAATCTCTATTCGTGAATTGCAAAAAAATGAATTTGACCTGTTTGCTGATATTTACACAAAAGGGTTTCAGATGCCTGCTTTCTTAAAAGAAAGTATAGCGAAAAACAATCAAATTCTTTATGGTCATGAAAATTGGATCTTTTATCTCGCAAGTGTGGAGAAGGAACCAGCAGGTGTAGGAGTTTTATATAGTAAAAACGGGATTGCAACCCTTGCTGCTGCAACTACACTACCGGAATATCGTAATAGAGGTATCCAATCGGCTATCATCAAGAACCGTATGCTAAAAGCGTTAGAACAAGATTGTAAGTTACTAGTTGGGCAAGCAAGGTTTGGTTCGGTAAGCCAAAATAATATGGAACGAGCAGGAATGAAAATAGCCTATACAAAATCAATTTGGGTAAAAAAATAAGGGAACTGATAGTAAATGAAGTGAAAGCGAAGGTGGAAGGGAGATAATTATGGGAAAGGTAATTGGATTTGAAATTAGCAGTCAAAATCCTGAAAAAGCAGTGGAGTTTTATGGTGAGGTATTTGGTTGGAAGATATCTGAACCAAATTGGGGATATTGGACAGTCTCAACAGGGACTGACTCCAAGCACAAAGGCATTGATGGAGGGATTAGCAAAGGGCCGCATGATTATCCTCATGGAACAAGGATACAAATAGAGGTCAAATCAATTGAAGATACAATCAAGAGGGCTGTAGAAAATGGTGCCTTGGTTGTACGTGAGAAGATGGAGTTTGACGAGTTTTATCTGGCGTATGTAGTTGATCCAACAGGAAATGGTATTGGTTTGTTGGAAAAGAAGAATGGTATAGATATGTAATGAAAAGTAAAGATAGAGAGTGGTAAAGATGTCTAGCAAAATAGCAAAGAAGTTTAAGGATAAATTACAAGCTGACTGTGAAAACTGTTTTGGATTATGCTGTGTAGCATTGCCTTTTGCAAAATCAGCAGATTTCGCCTGTAACAAAGATGGGGGAACTCCATGTAGCAATCTCAAAACAGACTATTCTTGTAGTATCCACAGCAATCTTAGGAGTAAAGGGTACCGAGGATGCACGGTATATGAATGTTTTGGCGCTGGCCAGAAGGTATCTAAGGTTACTTTTGGCGGAAAGGAATGGCGTGGAAATCAAGAAGTAGCGGCGGAAATGTTTGATGTGTTTCCAATCATGCAGCAACTACACGAAATGCTTTACTACATACATGAAGCCCTTCAATTGGAACAGGTTAAACCTATCTTGCAGGAACTAAAAACTATATTTGAAGAAACAGAGTCTCTTACATATAAGAGTCCAGGTGAATTAAAAGAACTTCATCTTTCAGCACATAGAGCATCAGTAAACGAACTGCTTCTACGTACAAGCGAACTTGTGTGTAACAAGGTAAAGGGGAAGAACCTTGGACGAGACTTAATTGGAGCCAAGTTAAATAGACACTCCCTTAGGGGTTCAAACTTCAGAGGAGCCCTTCTAATAGCAGCCGACCTACGAGATGCAGATGTAAGAATGTCTGATTTTATTGGAGCAGACTTGAGGGACGCCGATTTACGAGGGGCAAACCTTGAGGGGAGTATTTTTCTCACACAAGCACAGATTAACTCAGCAAATGGAAATCATAAGACTAGATTACCGAATGGGCTTCAATTTCCGAAGCATTGGATTGAATAGTGCACCCTGTATGATGGGTGTTTTTGTTTTGGAGCCGAAACTAAAAAGTAGGAAGTACTAAATGCGTACTTCCTAAGTGACTCATTTTGTGAAAGTAAACTACTGGTCAAATGGTATGAATCAAATTAAAGTTACCATCCTATTAAACAAAAACACGCTTATACAAAGTGATGCAATATCTACCGTCATCTTCAGGGCCAAGTGTTACGTCAAAGTTAGTAGGGTTATTCACTGAGACAGAAACTGTATTTCTAGCAGGTACTGTAAAGGGTGCACCATTATTAAAGGAAATTACAAATGGTGAAGGTCCAGTGTTTGTTACAGTAAAGGTACCTTGAAAATAGTCACTTTGAGTAGGGGCGGTCCATACTGTTTGGTTAATTGGTCCTTGTAGTTGACCGCAAACTTCTTCTGTAAAAACCTTTGCCTCCGGGCAGCAAAATGATGTTTTGTTGCTATGAGATCCACACATATACTATCAACTCCTTCATAAAATTTAACACATTGTTATAGAATGCAGTTTACTCGAAACATGTACCATGCAAATGCGGATTTTACTAGAGAATGTACACTTGTACCATTCTTGAATCTGTTGGTGTACTTGAACTTTCCTAATGAAATCTCACAATTATAGTCTATTTCCTTACGGTATTCGTCCAATCCAATAGTCTTCTAGACACATAGGATATAGAGATATTTGTTTGGAAGAGGTGTAAAGGATATGTCAGATAAGAAGAAAAAAAACAAAAAACATAAAGTGGATGAAAAAAAGTGTGACTGCGGAACTATCTGTGGAAATCTACAACTCAATAATCAGGTACCTACATTAGATATTTGGGAGGTGTGGCATGAAAAGGACGCTACGGTATTCCTTTCTATCTATAATAGCGTCAACAGCACCAGTACAATAAATGTCCTAGCGATAAGAAAAGATCAGACCTCCCTTGAATTTACTGTTCCGCCTGGAAATACTAGTTCAGGTACGGTTGATCATGCCGATATCATTCGAGTGTCTCGAGTTGGCCAAGGTAATATTGAAGGTAGATACTGTTTGGATGTTTGCCTCACTTCTTCTTAGTAAAGGGCGGAATACAATCGTAGATTTATGCGTTGGTCCAAGAAGGATTAACGCTTCTTTCTGTTGAAAATTATAATCTATTACATAATAAGGAGAATCAAATTGCAAACTATTTATGGATAAAAGAACTATGGAAGTTAACATGAGAACAACATTCTATTGAGTACTAGGCTACTAGACTAGAAAGGATTATAGTGAATTAGAGTCTACGAGGTCCTTTTTCATTGTTGAAATAGAAACAAGGGTATACGATTATGTAGACCCTTGCGACGACTTATGTATGAGTTTGTGAACCTATCTTTACTTCCCTTTGTTGATTATTTGGGTGCGATCCTCCATTTGTGGGGGTTCTTCAAACCATCCATTTTTTATCTTTATTTCAATTCCCTCTTGTGCGTATGTATAGACATCTTTTGCAAGTAACATTGTTTTCATAGCTAAATCATGTCGCATGCTAAAGTAGGCACCTGACCCAGCACCAACAATGCTAAATCCATTGAGAATATAAATACAATGCATCATTAGTTTGTCGGAAAAGGGCGGAACCGTTGATGTGGTAACTGTAGCTCCAGAAGTGGCGGAAAGGTGCACATCTGCCTTTAAAAGGATATCTTCCATCACTTTAATTTGTTTTTTAGCCAGTTGGACTCCTTTTACAAAGTATTGTTTGACTTCTTTGGTCTGAGCAACTTGTGCAAATCCTGTTATTAGCTGCATCCCAATATTATTTGCTTCAAGATTGTGGTGAATAATGCCGACCTCAAGGTCATTTAAAGACCGCTTATCACCAAGTAGATTAAACCCTTCCATATACTTTTTGCTTTTTATAAATTCCGTTTGTTGTGGCATTGTGACCTTAGGCGGCATGGATAGAATTCCCTTGTCTAGTAAATAAGTAGTGGAAAGTTTATAGATTTTCTGAGTAACAGTTGTAAGTCCCTCATAAATCGACATTACCTGTTTATTGTACGTCATATTTAATCCTAACGTATAAAGTCCCATACTGACTTCCTTTAAGATTCGAACAAACATTACGTCAAACCCATTATCATAGAGCTTTGGAGCGTTCAAATTCACATCAGAAGAAGTAAAACCGACTGGCTTCACCATTCCTTGATCAGAAAAGATTCCTTCCATTTCTTTCACATAAAAATCCAACTCCTGCCACAATCCTCCCAAGATATTTCTTGCCTGTGGGTCATCAGCTTTTTCAATAAAATACTCCAAAAATCTCATGATTAACGTTTTCTCCTGATAGGTTTGCCAGAGTGATCCTACTTCAGATACATTGATAGGATTTATTAAACTCAAGTGATTACCTCCCATTTCATTTGCGAAACACCAATATTTGTAAATTAGTTATTACTAAATTATCCAATTAGGCAGTTTACAATACGAATTCTTTACTCAATTTATTAATAATCAGAACAATAAAGGATTTTTTGCTGATAAGAAAGAATGTTTTAAAATAAGGAAAAAGTAGTAAAGGAGATACATATGAATAGACTAAACATTATCACCCTAGGAACAAAAGATATTATAAAGTCGCATGAGTTTTTCAAAAAGCTAGGATTCGAAACGTCAGTTAGGGGACCTGAATCCAATCCTGCAATTATCTTTTTTAAGAATGAAGGAACACGAATTGCACTTTATCCACTTGAGGAATTAGCAGTAGATGTGAATCAAGATAAACCGCCAAAGATTGCCAGTGGTTTTACAGGAATAACTCTAGCCTATAATGCAAAATCCATGGAGGAAGTGGATGAAATCATAAAAAAAGCGGAAGGAGCGGGTGCTATTATCCAGAAGGAGCCAAAGAAAACCGATTGGGGTGGGTATGGCGGTTATTTTACAGACCTTGATGGCTATTATTGGGAGGTCGCCTATGGAGAAGCATGGGAGTTTGATGAGTGCAATATGCTGGTAATTGACTAGATAGTAAAAAGAACCTTCTATCTTCTAGGAAGGTTCTTTTGCAGTTTCTACATTCGACGATGTGTTCAATAAGACAACACCCCCGATAATGAGTACAATTCCTAAAATTTTAAGGGTACTTAACACTTCTCCCCATATCAGTACACCTAGTAGGGCAGTTAACGCTGTTCCTACACCTGACCAAATAGCATAAGCTAAACTCAAAGGTATCGATCTTAGGCATAGGGATAAGCAATAAAAAGAGATAGCATAGCCAACAACTACACCTGCAGACGGGATGATAACAGTAAACCCATCAGACATTTTTAGCATGGCAGTACCAAATAATTCTCCAATTATTGAAATTGCTAAATACAGATAACTCTTCATTTGTCTTCCTCTTTTCCAAGAATTAATGGGCTCCGCCAATATTTAATAAAACGACTCCACAAATAATTAGGACCAAACCGAAGAGCTTTTTAGCATTAAAACTCTCTTTGTAAAAAGTGATCCCGACTAGTGCAGTTAGAGCTGTTCCTACTCCAGCCCAAATGGCATAAACGACCCCAAGTGGAAGCGTCTTTAATGTTAAAGATAACGCATAAAAAGCTATCATGTATCCAGTTATTACACCAAGAGTTGGAAAGAGTTTTTTAAAACCGTTTGTAGCTTTAAGCATGGAACTTCCAAACACTTCAGCCACAATGGATACGCCCAATAAAACATATGCAGTCATTTCTATTCCTCACTCTCATTACATATTTAAAGATTACTACTTTGATAGATATTCCACATATTGAATACCAAATATCGTACCGTCTAGATCGTTTTGTTGTCAACGTGAACATGTTGCCACTGGATGATGTGAAAACTTTGTGTAAAGAGTATAAATATTCTGAAACAAAGGCATCAGTAGAATCGTACATACAGTAGGAGGAGATAACATGACAGCAATGGGGATTTTCTTACTGATAGTTGGTGTTGTTTTACTGCTAAAACCTTCATTGGTTTGGACTCTTACGGAAAGCTGGAAGACGGAGGATGGAACGGAACCATCATCCCTCTATATCTGGTCAACACGTTTTGGTGGAGTTATGTGCATATGTGTGGGTGTTGGTGTAATAATTGTTTCTTATATATAAATTATTCTTAACATGATGAAGGATTTACCTAAGATGAGCCGTCTGGTTTGGACTTCATTTATCCGATAAAGGACTTACCGAGGATGGAGATTTCCGCTCAGAACGACATTTATTCGTGTAAAAAAATGCTTGGGGCATTCCCCCAAGCACTGTACATAAAGTCTTATACAATTCCCTGTAGCCCCTCGTGCTTATGGAGCTTTCTGAGTAGGAGAAGGAACATAATTTCCATCAGGATACCTAAGGGGAGGGTAATAAAGAGATACCCTATAAGTATATCATTTGAAAAATTGATAAGAAAAGCGTCTGAGAATGTAATGATAACCATGACCCACATATACATTGAAAAGGTTTGTGAGCTTCGATGAATAAGAGCTATATCCTCTAAAGAGGTTACGATCTCCATGATAAGCTGAAATAGAAAGAAAACAAGTAGTAACTTACCGATTCCTAGTGCAGAGCTGTAGGTCCACCAAGGCGAAAAACCGGGTGAGTGATCAACTGTTTGCTGAACAAATATGGTAGGAATACTTATGATGATTAGTCCGGTAGTAAGCCACTTAATTCTGTTTCCAAGACGATTTTCTGGAGTAACAAACCTTAAGCTAGAGAGAATTAAATAATAACCTATGGGATCTGGTAGGATATCGATTACAAGTATGTGTATGTCTAAAAGAATGAAAATAAATCCCCAGAACATTCGATTAAAATTTATTTTCATTTGTTCCCACCGCCATTTCCAATTTCGACAATCTTATTTATCTCTTTTTGACTTAAGTGGGGGTGGTCAATGATGGGAAGCTCAGTTACGAACACTTCTCCTGATTCTGTTTTACCAACAAGTTTAATACTGAATTGAAAGTAGGAAGTTCGAGTAGGGTTAAACTGCATGAGAAAACGAATCCATTCATTTTGTTCTAAAGAAAGAGGAAACATCTCATCACTAACTAAAGTACCTGGTAAGTCATTCCAAGCCTTTTCCTTATCTTCCTCAAACCACATAGGTGGATCACTACCATCCATAATTGTTTCGAACTCACCTAATTTCTCTTGGTCAAGGTCAATTTTTACGAGGATATCCTCAGACAAATCTATAGGAAATGGAATCGATAGTTCTTCTATGGTGATAGGCTGTAAGGAAATCAAAGATGTTTCACTAGTGTGTTGGTTGCTGCTTGAACTTATACGAGTTTCTAAGACACTTGGTGATTTAGTCTTTTTATGAAGAACGACGCTTCCAATGTCAGCGAGAATTGTTTCACCATCAGAAAAATGTACCTCTATGTTTGAAAATGACCAAGGTCCCTCACCCTGCTCAACCAGTGTGTTATGAAACGAAACATGAACCGCCTTTATATAATGGTGGGTATATTCCTGTTCGTACTGCGGTGTATTGGAATCAAACATAAAAAAGTCATTATTGGAAGTCGCATAGGCCTCAATACCATCAATACTTACAAAATCGATTGTCGATGTATCTGACTTATTTGTTAGGTAATAGAAGGTAAGTGTTGTCTCATCTTCTTCATTCAAGGTCATTTCATAATAATGTTCTAAAAAGAAAGGAGCATCTAACTGTTTCGATTGAAAATATAGATAATTTCCGATGTAGCTAAGGAGGATGAGCATGATACATGACCAAAATATTTTTTTCTTCAAATAAAAACCTCCTATTGTAAAAACCTCTAAATCTATTTTACCATCAGTAAAATGAAAAGTTTTCCATTAATTGAAATTTTCTTACATAAAAATGATAGAATAGAAGTGATGAACGCGGGGGAGGGGAACCACTTGTTTTACGAGAGCGTTAGTTCTGCCATTTATTGGTTACTATTCTTGTGGGTTGTATTTCTTGTTTTTCAACGGCTAAACCACGGTCTTCCTAAGGCTAATCCATGGAAGAAAGACATCAAGAAAACGTTTATCCAAGCTTTAGTAATCATGCTTTTGATGCCATTTTTCGGAATGATTCTAGATTATTACATGAATTGATAGATGATTAGCGTACTGAAATCCAACCGATACACAGAAGGCAACGCATTTGGAAGAGTAATCCCGACGCTTTGCCTATATTATAATTCCCACGTAAACCACTTTCCGTGACCTTCCGTTTCACCAATGACATGCTTGTACTCTTTTCCATGGAGATAATAATCAATGTGGAGGTAGCGGTCTTGTATATTGTTATATAGATGAAAAATCTCTCGGTTTGCCCCGATGAACGAAATTTGTTCCAACAATTGAGCCTTTGTCTCTAACGGCATTTGGTTTGCTACATGGGTATGAAAGACACAAATGCTTTGCTCCCTTGGAATCTCTTGGGCTATTTTAGGTAGAAGTTCAACGCCATTCCCTTTGATCAACTGTAACTCGTTTGCCTTTACATATTCTGTAGCCTTTTCAAAAAGTTCACGTCTCTCATGATGCTCTGGCCAAATGAGTGCCTGTAACCAACGTACATTTTCTTCAATTTTCAAATCAATGGGATGTAGGTCGATACCGATTCGAGCAGCTACTGGAGGAATGAAGTCTTGTAGAGTAGGAGTTTTCCCTCCTAATATCTCAGCTGTAAGCTGTAAGGTGGAACCTTTGTTTCCATAAACTTCACTCGTCCCATACGAATAACTATAGTGATCCCATAGCAGCTGCAAGCCAGCACTTGTCCCAATTTCAATTAAAGCCAACGGTTTCTTCGCAATATCGTAAATATGCCCAAAGGCTGGAAAAAGATATGAACACCGTCTTACCTCATTTGTCTGTACCAACTTTTTATGCAAAAGCTCGATAATTTCATTAGAAAACTCCCGGCAAAAACTTTTAAAAGGTACAAACGATTCTTCCACGATCCGAGGATTCCTCACGATACTAGGGTAATATTCACGTAGCGGATGATCTGCGCCTTTTAGCAATAGAAAATGAACTGCACCTAACAGCAAATTGGGTGTAGGCTGACCAACTTGCGCATGTGAAGCTAACTCAAGTGTTTCATTATCGCGGGCAATTTGTAAGGAAAGAAATTCATATAATCTGCTTGAATCCTTACATTCATTGACTGCAAAGGTTTGAAACCTTTTAGATTGAGAGGTTGTCATATTTCTTCACTCCTAATAAAATAAGTTAAACTTGACCCTCACATTTCCATAAATCGAACCGAATCATGTAGTGAAAGGTAAGGTGGGCTACATGAAAGATCGTACAGTTACGTTTACCTATGATGAAATTGACAAGCTTCTTGAATCATTTGATAAAGAACTATTTAAAGATATAAAATGGAAACCTGTTACAGATGAGGAAATGGAATCCCTATTGAAAACCTCCTAATGCGATTGACTTAGGGGGCTTATTTTATGTTGAGGTCACTCGACGGTCCATTCTAATTTCTCATTTTTGATAAGATAAAATAGTTTGTTCTCACCATTTACACGATAGTGAGTGCCATCTATTTGAAGAAATTCCTTATTAAGAAAAACGTTGTAAGAATGATGCTCATTGTTAAAGGTGATATACATTTCGTTTCCAGTCCAATCATAGAAGTCGGATTTACTTAGCTCTACATCTGAAGGTGCGTTAATCAATCTATGTATCAAATCCTCATCTGTTATCGTTGTCCTCTTATCTATATATCCTTCCTTCTCAATCTTTTTGGTCCAGAAAATTTCAATATCGTTTATTTGGTGGCTTTTGTTCATCATTGCGCTAAATTCCTCACCAAGAGTGGTATTCGTAATGATGCCATGAACATAAAAAAGGATAGAGACAGCCATGACGCCCACCACCATTAGAGATAGAGACAACAGATATTTTTTTCCCTCTACATATTTAAATTCCATCCAGGACTGAAAACTCCAATAGGCAATGAAAAAGAATACTAGTAGCCATCGGAAATGCTCAATGTTCTCAATGTCAAACAACGCATACCCGCCTATTAAGAAGAGAAGAAGTATAATGAAGGTGCCTACCCGGTATTTCAGTTGTCCATCTGACTCCATGACATTAAATCCCGGTTCTAACCGCTTACCTACAAGTCTATCTATTGCTTGCAAAATGAACATAAGAAATAAAATGCTAAGTGCCATCTAATACCCCCAATGAATAGGTAAATCTACATATGTGGTAATTGCTTGCAATAATGAATTGACAGACTACTAAGATGATAGAAAGTTTACGGATTTTTCATAGCCCTTTTATTCATTATAAGGTTGTCTAGAAAAATATTCCAGTTAGAGTTAGAGCAAAACCTTTGTGGATTTTCCTCTTACATGTGAAAATGAAATGGAAATAGGCAAGACTACTAGTTAGAACCTACAAGGAGTGAACGAGATGAGTTCCCTTTTTAAACGAGATATAAAAGATCACTGGTATATAAAATACAACAACAATGGTTTTCCACATGTGCAGCAAGGATTTGTATTGCCTCCGGATCGGTTCCAGGATTTTGACCCATTTTTGATTATGGCAGAGGATTGGTTTAAGCGTGGTGCTTTTTCAGATCATCCGCACCGCGGTTTTCAGACAATCACATACGTTATTGACGGGCGATTAGAGCATATCGATAACCATGGAGGTCACTCCATTTTAGAAGCAGGAGATGTCCAATACATGAATGCAGGTAGTGGTGCTAGACATGCAGAGGAAGCGGTTGATGATGACATTGCCCATACACTTCAGCTCTGGTTGAATCTACCGAAGTTATTAAAGAACACACAAACCTCCTATCATAATGTTTTAGTAGAGAATACACCTCGCGTTACGGTAGAAGGCGGGGAGTTAAAGGTATACGCTGGAGAAATTGCTGGTGTAAAAGGACCAATGGAAAGTCTCGTTCCGATTACAATGACTGAAATTTCTCTAGTAAAAGGTGCAACATATACACATCTATTACCGGAAAATCATAATGCCTTTTTATACGTCTTGTCGGGTGATTTGGAATTTGGAGAAAGTAAAACAGCGTTAACGAAAACAGGTGTAGCAACCCTTACTTTTAATGAAAATGGACAAAATCAAAGTGAGTTTGATATAAAAGCAAATAGCCGTTCCAAGGTCCTTATTTATTCAGGAGTGCCCTTAAGAGAGGAAATTGTCGCGTATGGTCCATTTGTAATGAACACAAAGGAAGAAATACAACAAGCATATCGAGATTACCATGCCGGAAAATTTGGTCCGAAAGCGGAATAAAAGGAGAATATCTAGATGACAAGCCAAGTAATTGTCTATACAACGAATGATTGCGTGGAATGCATCTTTGTAAAAAAGGTACTCACTGAAAATGGGATTCCATTTGAGGTCCGCAACATTGCAGAAAATGATGCATTTAAAGAAGAAGTGGAGAAGTTTGGGTACTTAGGTGTTCCTGTTACGGTTGTAGGAGACCGAGCTGTAAAAGGCTTTACACCGGAGTTAATTCAATTATTAGAGCCACTGAGTAAGTCATAAAGTCATAAAAACAGGTAAAATAGGGAATTCTAGGTGTACATTCACGCGAATAGTGTGGATGGAATAGAATGCTGAATCAAGGCAAACAGGTGAACCTATGGAAAAAATAAAAAACTGGGCGAAACGCCTAAAAAGACAAATATTCATTCTTTATTTTGCTTGTAAAGATACAAGAGTACCTTGGTATGCAAAAGCTTTTACAGCGGGTGTTGTGGCCTATACATTTAGTCCGATCGACCTTATCCCAGATTTTATTCCGATTCTTGGCTACCTTGACGAGGTAATCCTCGTGCCAATTGGAATCATGTTTGCATTAAAAATGATTCCCCAGGCTGTTATAGCAGATTGTGAAATCAAAGCAGAAGAAATGATGAAACAAGGCAAGCCGAAAAACTGGATAGCGGGATCGTTCATCCTCGTTCTTTGGGGCCTCCTATTTTTCTGGCTTTCCATTAAGATCTATCAATATATACAATAATCGCGTTAATCCATTTAAAGGATTAGCGCTTTTTTTGTGGAACTGTTACATATAGTAAAAATCCAAATTATGTAACAGCAGTAAAGGTTGGTGTGCAAATGAAAAACTGGTGGTATGGTTTCTATTTTTTAGTCTTGGGAGTCCTCTCTTTTTTTTCAGGTGAGTTTGTTACTTTCGTTATGCTAGGTTTCATTTTTATTAGTTTAAATAACATACATACAACACTAATGAAGATTTATGAACAGAACAAAAAGGGGGGAGAATGAATTGTATCAATACTTCAATGGACTCGTGATAAGGGAGGGCACCGAGGGAGTTCCTGGTGATCTGGTTGAAGCAATATTTGAAGATGCTGGTTGGGCGAGAAACACCCCGGATTGGCAAAAGGAAAAGTTCGGCTTGATATTCAAAAATTCGACCTGGGCTTTTACAGTCTGGGATCAAGACAACATGATCGGTATGGTTAGGGTTATTTCAGACCAAATAATGGCGGCCACTATCATGGATCTAGCGGTTCTTACTGACTATCGAGGGAAGGGTATTGGAAAGAAACTTGTGGAACTTTGTGTTCAGAAGCTTCCTCATGGGGATTGGTTCGCGCATACCTCAGCGAATAATTTCGCATTCTATGATAAGTGTGGATTTGAAGTAAAGGATCCCACCAGAAATGGTACCTGTGCATTTTACGGTTATAAACAAGCTCGAATCGATGGGCATAGGTAACAAAAACGAAAATCCGGGCCATTGTATGGTCCGGGATTTTTCTGTTATTTCAATTCAACTTTTACCTCATCAAGTTCTACCGCGTCTTTTCCTATCTGATAAAAAGGCTTCACCAAAAGGAAGGTTGGCGGTTGTTTGCTATCCATTTCAAAAATAACCTTCGAATCAGAAATGGTAGAGAGCGATACCTTCTCTCCGTGGTTGTCCACGATTTCAAAGTGCAAATTCTCGACTTCTTTGCCATCTGAATGTCTCGCTTCATATGTTATGAGGGCATTTGTCTTTCCTATTTGGATATTCTTAAGTTCTACACTATATTCCTCTTGGGCTGAATAAACAGCTTGATTGATATCTATTTCTTTTGATGGTAATTTCTTAGCAGATAGTTGGAATGACCATTCCCCTCGAACACCTGCCATATGAGTAAACGTAATAGGAAGGTTTAGTGAACTTGGTTGGTCGAGGTCAGGGTTCTCCAGTATGATTGCACCAACATAATCATTACCTTGTTTCGTTAATGAGCCCATCGTACCTGGCCAAGTTGTTGAATCGTCACCTTTAACCATTTCATATGTATAACCAGATTCTGGCCCAGTATCTCCTCCAATAGAATCGGAGAGATTTTTACCGGTTGCTTTGAATGTTAATCCAACATACGCACCATCATAAAAGATGGAGGTAATACTCATTTTGACACCATTATTTTCAACTGTTTGATTTAATTCAGTTATGAGTTGTTGTTCAGCTAATTCCTGCCCAATCGGCATTTGATAGTTTGCATAAATATCTCCAATAATTGGAACGTGAGCTAACACATTTGTTACAGGTGCAAACATAAATCCAGATATCAGAACCATTGCGGCTGCGCCAGCTGTAAACATGGATGTACGTTTTATTGGTTTTATGTATTTTTTACTTTTACGGTACCTTTCACCACGTTCAATGCCCCTGCTAATAGCTTGGTTTAATTCTTCCGTTGGAATGTCTATCTCTCTTGTAAAAGAATTACGTAAATCTTTTTCCATAATAATCAGCTCCCAATGTTTTTCGTAAATCAGCTTTTGCTCGCCGTAAATAAGTTTTAATGGTTGCTTGTGGTTTATCAAGGATGCTAGAGATCGTTCGTATCGGTAAATCATAATAATAGAAAAGCAGTATAGCATTCCGATAGTTCGTATTAAGTGATGAAAGTGCATCTGATAAATCGATTGCTAGACTAGGTTCTAACGTATGGCTTGTATCTAAAAGATAAGTAATTGTTTCTTCGGGCAATTGTATCAGCTTTTTCTTTCGTTCAAGTTCTTTATAGGCAGTCCGAATTAAGATTTTCACAAGCCAGGTACTGAAATAAGCAACCGTCTTTAGTTGATGAATCGAAACGTAGGCTTTATACGTCGTTTCTTGAATAACATCAAGGGCATCCTCTTTATTTCGCATGTGGAGGAATGCAATTTTATATAATTTTTCACTTTCCGATTTTAACAATTGTTCAAATGCCTGTTTATTACCAGCGATAGCCTGTTGTACTATTTCTGTCGAATATGACATGTTTGGCTAACCTCCTTTCAACTATTAGAGGCAATACAGGTAGGAAAAGGTTTCAAAAAAAAATAATGGTATTTTATAGAAAAAGCAAAAAATCCTAGGAGGATTTTTTTGAATTCTCGTTGAACATAACTTTGTGGTCATTACATGCTGAAAGAAGGCGATTTCGAAAACATTAAATTATAGCCTACATTTTATTTTATATTTGTATTTACTAGTAAAGGGAGAACGCTCATGAATATTAAACTAGTTGATGTTACAGAGAAAAATTTTTATGATGTAATAAATTTGAAGTCAGATGAGAATCAAGAAAAGTATATCCAAATTTATGAAAGATGGGTAGGCTCTAACACGTACTTTCTTGCAGCATGTCAGGTGTTTGGGTTCACACCAAAAGCAATTTATGATGGTGAAACGCTAATAGGCTTTACGTCCCATGGGTATCAAAAAGAAACCAATCGATATGAACTGATTAGTATGATGCTGGGCCATAAATATCAGGGTAAAGGATACGGTGTTCCTGTATTACAAGCCATTATAGAGGATATGGTTACGTCCTATTCATGCAATGAAATCTATTTATCCGTAATATATAATAATGAACGAGCAATCCGAATCTATGAAAAGGTTGGCTTTAAGCCAACGGGCGAGGTAGAGGAAGGGCATCATCCAGAACCTATTTATTGTTTGAAATTATAACAATACAAGGAAAGAGGGGATCCATTCGTAAATGGAGTCCCTCTTTTTCTATGCACCGTACCAATGTAGGATTGAAATTCGATGTCGGAATTAGCTGTATAAGGTAGCAATCCACTCGTCAAACCACGATAATAATTTGTGAAATATGTACGTATACCAAGTACTTTCATCCCCATTGACGCCTAAATTTGCACCGTACACTTATAATCACCTTTAAAAAAATTTAAAATTATCATATAATAATAGAAAGCGTAAACTAAAATAATTCTAATAATCTATGATATGATTTTATCAGAGAAACGTAAGAGAAAAGATGTGTGACTTGGTCGCGCTTTCACTTGATGTGATGCTTACATCTTTTCATAAATAAAGGGGAAAAGGTTGGTAATTATGAGCAACAAGACAACTAAAACAGACGTCATTCTAATTGGCGCTGGAATCATGAGTGCTACATTAGGAACTCTTTTAAAAGAATTAGTACCCGAATGGGAAATTAAAGTATTTGAAAAGCTCGACAAGGTAGCAGAAGAAAGCTCCAATGAATGGAATAATGCTGGTACGGGGCATGCAGCATTATGTGAGCTTAACTACACGGTTGAAAAACCAGATGGAACCGTCGATATTAGTAAAGCGGTTAACATTAATGAACAATTCCAGGTTTCTATGCAGTTTTGGTCTTATCTTGTAAAACGAAAGCTCATTAAGAACCCACAGGATTTCATTATGCCACTACCTCATATGAGTCTAGTACAAGGTGAACAAAATGTAGCTTTCTTAAAGAGACGTTTTGAAGCAATGTCTAAAAACCCGTTATTCAAAGGAATGGAATTCTCAGATAATCCGAAAAAGCTAGCAGAATGGATTCCACTTATCATGCAAGACCGCGGATCAGATGAACCTATCGCCGCAACAAAAAGTGACTCTGGCACAGATGTCAACTTTGGAAATTTAACACGCATGCTATTTAAACACTTAGAAAATAAAAATGTTCATGTAAAACATAAACGTACAGTTACTGATATGAAACGTACAAGTGACGGATTATGGGAATTAAAAGTAAAAAATCTTGATAGCGGTTCCGTTGAACGACATGCTGCAAAGTTTGTCTTTATCGGTGGAGGAGGAGGAAGCCTTCACTTACTCCAAAAATCAGGTATTCCTGAAGGAAAGCATATTGGTGGCTTCCCGGTAAGCGGTTTATTTATGGTATGTAAGAATCCTGATGTGGTCGCACAGCACAACGCGAAGGTTTACGGTAAAGCGAAGGTGGGTGCTCCGCCAATGTCAGTTCCACATCTTGATACTCGCTATATCGACAATAAAAAATCACTCCTATTTGGGCCATTTGCTGGATTCTCGCCAAAATTCTTAAAAAGTGGGTCAATGTTTGACTTAATCACTTCAGTAAAACCAAACAATGTCCTAACGATGTTAGCTGCAGGCGCTAAAGAGATGTCACTGACCAAATATCTCATCCAGCAGGTTATGTTATCGAAGGAACAACGCATGGAAGAGCTTCGTGAGTTTATCCCGAATGCCAAAAGCGAGGATTGGGATTTAGTAGTAGCGGGACAACGCGTACAGGTTATCAAAGATACCGAAGCTGGTGGAAAAGGTACACTTCAATTTGGTACAGAAGTAATTACGGCTGCTGACGGTTCACTTGCTGCTTTACTTGGCGCATCTCCTGGAGCTTCTACTGCTGTACACGTCATGCTTGAAGTCATTAAAAAATGCTTCCCAGAACGCACATTAGAGTGGGAAGCGAAAATTCAAGAAATGATCCCTTCATATGGGTTGTCACTAATGGAAAATCCTGTCCTTTTAGACAAGGTGCATACTACAACTGCTCAAACACTTGGTTTAACCGAGAAAAAACCAGTTTTTAGTTAAGCCGCAGGCATGTAATCATTTGTCTATGATGTTTATAATCAGTTAACAGTCCCTCCTTTTTACAGGAGGGACTTTTTGATTGTTTTATATCCTATTTTTTCTTCAGATCTTCTACCTTAAGCTTGAACTCAGCGTGATCCCCGAGAGCGTGTGGCACCTGAAAGCTAATGATTAAGGAATCCTCCGTATAGTATGAAAATATTCCATACAGATTTTCTTTTGGATTAGTGCGATCTGCTTTTGAAAAAGCGTTGGTAAGTTCTTGTGTGTTCATGCTAGTTAGATATTCGATGACAGCTGCTTGTTTTTCCACATTTGGTGAATCAGGGTTATCAGGGTCTAGATAAGAAGCTTCCCTAAAGGTTTCTATAAACTGTTCATCTATAACAAATACATCGGGTAATTCAATTTTTCGTTCATTTTTTAGATCAATATTTGTCGTGAATAACAGGTGAGTCGGATACATGCCACCAGAATAATCCCCTGTATAAAGGATGCTTACCGTATCATCAGTTTGAAACGTGATCTGATAATCCATAGATAACGATGAACCACCATCTTTATATTGCTCCAAGAATAGGATTGCTTCTTTTTTGATCAGTTCATTTATCATATCTAAACCACTGTTTTGCTTCTGAATGAGTTGAGGAAAGCTAATGCTATAGGTACCTTCTTCATGGATTGCTGTTGCTATTTGGAACGTGTCAGGTTTTTCTTCTTCCTCACTCTGTTTGGATGGTGAGGTTTGTTGACTTGAACAACCTGCTGTAAGCATACAAACAAAGACGATTCCAGCCCCTACCAGTATTTTTCTCATATCTAATAACCCCCTGTAAAATCACTCCAATAGTTTATTTTACAAGAATCCTTTCAATTTTATAACGTACGTGAAAAAGTAGTAGAGATTTGGCTATTCTTATTACAAATGGTAATGAATATCAGTTGACCTATGTAACGATCGTTGTTATCATTTGGTTATTAATAGTGAACTTTGTTTCTTATTAGAAAACTTTTGGCAGTACTCTGCAATAGTCACTCACTTCTTTAAGTGGGGTGACTGCAAATATTATATAATATAGTAAGTGTTCAATCCCCGATTGAATAAAGTACAATTGATTCGGAGGATGCACGATTCATTACATGAACTTTTCGAGCACAAGATCAAAGACTACTAACGCCATATCCTGTGGCAATGTCTATATGCCCCACCTCGTGTGGGCATTAAATATCTGGCCCAAATACGCAAAGGCGCATTTGAATATATATGACAACTATAGAAGGTGGTTAAGATGAATCTACAGACAGATGTATGTATTGTTGGTGGAGGACCGGCTGGCGCGCTTCTTGGCAACCTATTAGCTAAGAAGGGGATATCTACCATCGTAGTTGAGCGCACGTCTGGAAACGAACGGGAATTTAGAGGCGAGCATATCGATGGAGAAACGGAAGCTATTTTAAGAGAACATCAACTCTTTACGAAAATAGAGGAACTTGGATTGTTACGAATGAAGAAAGTGGAATACCTTTTTGGCCGTGAAATTGTGAAATCAATCACACCAGCCGGAGAAGACCACGTAGGAATCCATATTCCACAGCCACATTTTTTAACAGCTGTTTCGAAGGAGTCGGAAACCTATCCGAATTACAGGCTATTATTAAATGCAAGTGTTACGGCACTAGTCCAAGATGAACGTGGATTTTATACAGGTGTAAAGGTTAGACAAAATGGAGACGAAATCACTATTTCAAGTTCGATTATCGTTGGAGCAGACGGCCGTTATTCGACTGTTAGAAAGCTTGCAAACATAGAGGTTTCCGAGGAAACTCACGGCTATGATGTATTGTGGGCTAAAATTCCTGCACCAGCAAATTGGGAGCCTTCAACAAGAATGGTGCTAGTAGATGGGCACCAGCTTGCATTGTTCACACAAACCGGTGGAAAAATTCAAATAGGATGGAATATCGCGGAAGGAACATTTGCTTCTTTACGGAAGACGCAACTACAGCCATTCTTAGAGCCACTCATTCGTAGCTTTCCAGAATTAGAACCTATAGTCCGAGAACACATCCAAACCTGGAAAAACTTTGTTTGTTTGAAAGTGTTTAGTTCGAGAACAGAAACCTGGGTAAAAAATGGACTAGTCATCATGGGCGATGCAGCACATACCATGACACCAACAGGAGCTATTGGTATTAACTGTGCAATCAAGGATGCCCATATGTTAGCACCAATTATCGAACAGGCCTTGCTACATGATGACCCTAGTGAAACGAGATTAAAAGAGTTTGAGACTACAAGACGTTCAGAAATCGAACACCAACAAGAAATGCAATTCAAGAAAGAAGAAACATTTAAAGATAATTTTTTAGAAGTGATAGCGAATTAAAGTATGCGGTGTAAGCTGCATGCTTTTTTTGTATTAAAAAACAGAATTTCCGAGAACAGGCCAGTATTTTTCAAAGAAAAAACAGTAACTCAGTAAAAACCTCTTTTTCCAAGGATACAAAGGATTTTAATCAAAGATATCGAATATAGAACTTTAGTAACCACTACAATCAGAGGTGATAACATGAATGAAATGTCTATGTAAAGAGGATACGAGAGATTTAAAAATAGAAGGAGACTTCTCAGCAGACCCGATTTGGTGTGCAAAATGTAGCTGTAATATAGAATTAGAGGATTTCCCAATTTCGGATGAGGTAAAAAGAGAACTTGAGCAATGGGCCAAAGACTTCGGCACATGGCTAGATCTTGCATCAGATACAATCGTGAAAGGCGGGGACATCCTTGAAAAGAAACATAATCAGAAGGGTGAGCTTTTAACAAAGAAGGTACAAGAGCAACTACCAACAAATAACATCACATTTTCACCCTCTGCATTAATTGAACTATATAAAGAAAATGGAGGAACACAATGAACGGAGTACAAATAAAGGGAGAAAAGGTAACGCTAAGACAGATTGAACTAGAGGATTTAGAAACCCTATGGGATCTAGAATTTGCTGGGTATCCTAACTCCGAGTGGAAAAAGTGGGATGCTCCATACTTTCCACATGAGTATATTGAAAAAGAGAATTATATCAAAATGGCAACTGAACGGCTTACAAAACAGAATCAACCTCCTAGGCAACTCCTTATTGAGGCAGACGGCAAGATAATTGGAACTGTTGTGTACTACTGGGAAAACGAATCAACTCGATGGCTTGAGATGGGGATTGTCATATATCTACAAGACTATTGGAATGGTGGATACGGGACCGAGACGATTAAGCTTTGGATTGATTACTTGTTTGAAACAATCCCTGAGATTGAAAGAGTGGGTTATACTACATGGTCAGGCAACTATCGAATGATGAAGGTCGGCGAGAAACTTGGTATGACACTCGAAGGGCGTATGAGAAAATGTCGGTACTACAATGGAGTCTATTATGATTCGATTCGAATGGGCCTGCTACGCGAAGAGTGGGAAACCATGAAAAGCAGACAAGCATGAGTTGGCTCTCATGCTTTTTTTGTTTGGAAGTTTACATAAAACGGCTATCGCCGATTGGAGGCATATTTTCGCCGATAGAACTGAATTATCGTTGATAGAATCATATTATCGCCGATAGAAATGAGTTAACGCGGATAGAATCAAAATTACTCAGAATGACTCCAACAATTTCGTAAAAATATCGCCCAAATAGCCTGTTTTCAACAAACGTTACAAAATTTATTAGAAAAATCGAATAAATTCACAACCGACAATTGACACCTTTATAAATCAGCTGTAATATACTATATGAACATATGCTCATATACTTTATTGGATGGGTGGAGCTCATTATGTATGATGTCGTAATCATTGGAGCAGGTCAGGCAGGCTTGTCCATGGGATATTATTTAAGTAAGACAAATTGTTCATATGTACTTCTAGATAAGGCAAAGGAAATTGGTGAATCATGGAGAACTAGATATGATTCGCTAACACTTTTTACACCAAGAGAGTATAGTCAGCTTCCTGGCTTGAATATGAATGGATCAAAACAAGGCTATCCAACGAAAGATCAAGTTGCTGATTATTTAGAACAATATGCAGAATATCAAGCACTTCCGGTACAGCTGGAAACAGAAATAAAGAGGGTTACACAAACAGATACTGGGTTTAGGATTGAAACAAGCAAGGATGAAGTTTTATCAAGAAATGTAGTGGTTGCTACTGGGCCGTTTCAAACACCTTTCATACCAAGCTTTGAACAGGCTCTATCAAGTAGTGTGTTTCAACTGCATTCCTCACAATATAAAAATCCATCTCAATTAAAGAATGGTCCGGTGCTAGTAGTAGGTGGGGGAAATTCTGGTGCTCAAATCGCTGCTGAGCTATCTGGTGAGCGGGAGGTGTTTCTCTCGGTAGGGCAAAAGCTCACCTTGTTGCCACAGGATATTGGCGGGAAGAGTATTTTTTGGTGGTTTGATAAATTGGGTATACTCAATGCGAGTGTTACTTCGAAACTAGGTTCTTTTCTAAAATCACGTCCAGATCCAATATTCGGGTTTGAGTTAAAGCGAGCGATAAAGAGAGGTAAAATTACCATAAAGTCTAGAGTAATTGATATAAAAAATGATACATTCATTTTCCAAGATAAAAGTGAATTGGCTGTACCAAACGTGGTGTGGTCAACTGGGTTTCAATCTGCTTATCAGTGGCTGCATATTCCAAACCTTTTCGATCAAAGTAGGCAACCAATACACAAAAGAGGGATAACCAACATAAATGGATTATACTTTTTAGGTTTACCGTGGCAATTTGTGAGGGGCTCGGCACTACTCCAAGGAGTCGCAGCCGATGCAGATTATATATACCGGGATTTACAGGATAAAGGTTTCCGAGCAAACAACTAGGGAACAGACAAGAAAGAAGGTTGAAAAATGGAACAAAGAGATCATTCTTTTCTAGCACAAAAAACTATCGATGAAGCCGCGAGAATGTTTAAAGCGTTGGCAGATCCGACACGGATTAAAATTCTCTATTTATTATCACAAGAAGAATGCTCAGTCACACATATAGCAGAAGTTCTCGAAATGTCACAATCCGCGGTTTCACACCAACTTAGCTTACTCAGAAATCTTCGCTTAGTGACATATAAACGAGAGGGAAATACATTCCTTTATACATATGATGATGATCATGTTATCACCTTGCTCCATCAAGTCATCCATCATATCGAACATGAATAGGAGGGGAAACTGATGGGTCATCACCACCATCACCATCATCACGGACACGACCATCATCACCATGGTCACCACCATCATTTCGATGAAGTGAGAGAGGGAAATAAGAAAGGTTTACTGATTGCTTTATGCATAACTGTAGGAATCATGCTACTCGAATTTTTCGGAGGCATTTTTACAAATAGTTTGGCCTTGTTATCTGATGCTGGACATATGTTGAGTGACGCAAGCTCCCTGTTTTTAAGCTTGGTTGCATTTTGGTTTGCAACTCGACCTGCATCACCAAAAAAAACGTATGGCTTCTACAGATTTGAAATTTTAGCTGCTCTATTTAACGCGGTTACCCTATTCGTTATCGCAGGATTTATTGTATTTGAGGCGTTTGATAGATTTTTCGAGCCGCCGACAGTCGCAAGCGGAACAATGATGATGATCGCGGGAGTTGGGTTATTGGCAAATTTGCTAAGTGCCTGGTCCCTGATCAGTAAAGGCGATGTGAAAAATAACGTCAACCTACGGAGTGCATACCTTCATGTTCTTGGAGATGCGCTAGGCTCAGTGGGTGCGATTATTGCGGGGTTACTGATGTTAGTGTTTGATTGGTATGTAGCAGATCCAATCATCTCTGTCGTTGTCGCAGTCCTTATTTTAAAAAGTGCCTGGGGAGTATTAACGCACTCGATTCATATTTTAATGGAGGGAACTCCCATTACAATCGATCAAAAGGAAGTCAAAGCAACACTCGAAGAAATTGAAGGTGTCATTGATGTTCATGACCTTCATATTTGGACGATTACTTCCGGAATGGATTCACTAACCTGCCATATTTTAATCAAAGATGATTCAGACAGTCAGGAAATCTTACAACAGGCAATTGATAAAATAAGAGAAACATTTAAAATCGAACACACCACGATACAGATTGAAAAGTCTACGATTGAACATGGGGAAATGAGGGTTTAGGATACTATTGGGGACTATGATTCAATAGTCCCTTTTACATATAAAGGAGGAAATGTATGATGCTAAAGACGTCCACTACACAATATCTGAAAAACTACTTGAAGGCACTTTCTGATTATGGTTATTTTAATGGGTCTGTACTAGTTGCAAAAGACGATAACATCTTGCTACAGCAGGATTCAGGGCTAGCAAGCTTTCAATATGAGGTTCCCGTCACACAAAAAACAAAGTTCCGAATTGGTTCCCTATCAAAAGCGTTTACTGCTGCAGGAATTCTAATTCTTGTGGAGGAAGGAAAAATTGAGTTAACTACCACAATCGATACCTTTTTCAGCGACTATCCAGAAGGAAATCGGATCACTATCCATCACTTGCTATCACATTCCTCTGGAATTGCCGATTTTACTTCATCGCCAGATTATTGGAGCAAAATGATGAGGCTACCAGCTACGATAGACCAATTAATTGATTCTCTTAAGGACATACATCTTGAGTTTTCGCCAGGAGAAAGAATGGAATATTGTAATTCTGGTTATCTATTATTAACGGCTATGATTGAAAAGGCTTCTGGTCTTACATACTCAGAATTTTTGAAAGAGAAGATTTTGTCTCCTCTTCAGATGAATGATACGGGTGTTGATGATGGTCGAACAATTATTTCACATTTAGCTACTGGCCATACAGTTCATAAGACCGTTATCCACAGTGAGTTTATTGATATGTCATTTCCGTTAGGAGCTTATGGTTTATATTCAACTGTAGAAGATTTATATAAGTGGGGAAAAGCTTTAATGCAGGGAAGGGTCGTAAATCAAGAGCTAGTTAATAAGATGTTTACTCCAAATCTTGATGGCTATGGATATGGCTGGTTTTTGGTAAATGACAATGAAAAGATTGCGAGTCATTCAGGTGATATAAATGGCTTTGTAAGTGACTTTGTTATGTATCTAGAAAGCAAAGTCATGGTTATAGTGTTATCAAATTTGAATCTAACCCCTGTAGAAAAAATGAGTAAGGACCTTGCTAACATCGTATTTGGTAAGGAAATAAAGAGTGTCTCTACTATTCCAAGTAATAGCAATCTGGAAATAAATCTTCCCCAATTTATCGGTATTTATGAAGGTGAGGACGCATCTCCGCTTTTAATCGAAAAAAAGAGTAATAATTCATTGTATTTAACAGTAACCAAAACCTATGGGGTGCCCTATACCTATCCTATTAACCTTGTAAAAGTTGAGGGGAATAGGATTGTTTGTAAAGCCGAGTTCGTAAATGAGACAGTGACCTTTTATTTGGATGAGGGTCAAATTAAGCTACATTATGAAGATTGTTATGGAAGAGAGAGGCAACTCGTTAAAAAATGAAAGCACTCAGATTGAGTGCTTTTTTAATTTATTGTTTATGAGTAAGTTTTATTTTGTGAAATAAGCAAAAGAAACTATGAACAAATTGTTTCGTAATCTGTAAAAAACTGAGAAGAATGTTGAAAAGTATTGTTATTATCCGGAATTCGGTATACTTTTGGTAAAAGAAGTAATTGTGTAAAATAAAACTAATAAGTGTTTGTAAATAGGAGATGTGAGAAACATGAGAGTTCTCGTAATTGAAGATAATGAAAGTGTTTGCTCCATGATCGAAATGTTTTTTTCGAAGGAAGGAATTCAAGGCGAATTTGTTCATGACGGTCTGGAAGGATATAACCGTTTTAAACAGGAAAATTGGGATTTGCTTATTGTGGATTGGATGCTGCCAGGTATGGATGGGGTGACGATCTGTCGCAAGATCCGTGAAGAAAAAAGTACAGTTCCCATTATTATGCTTACTGCGAAGGATAGTGAGTCAGATCAGGTATTGGGTCTTGAAATGGGAGCAGATGATTATGTGACAAAACCGTTTAGTCCGCTAGCATTAATGGCAAGAATAAAAGCTGTAACACGTCGCTACAATAGTATGCCGTCAGAAGAAGCAGACAAAGGAACACTTCAAACACAGCATTTTAAAATCAATAAAGATACGAGAGAAGTCATTTTAAATGGAACAGCAATTACGAACCTAACTCCAAAGGAATTTGATTTGCTATATTACTTTGCGCAGCATCCAAAACAGGTGTTTTCAAGAGATCAGCTGTTAGAACGTGTTTGGGGTTATCAATTTTATGGAGATGAGCGAACGGTAGATGTTCACATTAAACGACTTCGTAAAAAGCTAGGTACTGCCAATCAACCCTTCTTTCATACTGTATGGGGTGTTGGTTATAAATTTGATGAAACCATTGAGAAGGAAGAAAAATGAAATTCAGATACATGTACCAACAGCTTTTTAGCCATATTAGTGTTCTTGTTGTTGCCTTTATCATTTTAAGTATTGTATTTGCGCACTATGTAGAAAATCTTGTGTTTGAGGAAAAGGTGGAGGAACTCACTGGGTATGGCGAAAATATCATTAGTGATATGAGTCAAACCTCACGTCTTGATACAGTACTTAATTCATATTCAACGATGCTAAGTGAGCGAAACATTCTTTTCACGGTATTTGATGAAAATGGGATAAGTTTGAATGCAATTGGTGGTTTTGTGCCCCAAGTTGAATTGAAGAAACGTGAATGGGAAAAGGTTAGAAGTGGCCATATTGTTTCTGTAAAAGAGGATTATAAGCGCTATGATCAAGAAGTAACCTTTGTTGTTGTTCCTTATATGATTCGTGATACATTTGTTGGAGGGATTCTACTAGCCTCTCCAATTAGTGGAACTCAAGAAATGATTAAGGAAATCAATCAATATTTGTTTTACACCATGTTTCTCGCGTTAGTTGTGGCTCTTTTGATGATTTGGGTCCTGTCCACGATTCATGTAAAGAGAGTAAAACGATTACGAGAGGCAACCTCGATGATATCCGAGGGGGATTACTCTGTCCAATTGCCTTCTTCGAATTTTGATGAAATTGGTGAACTGTCAAATGATTTTAATAAGATGGTGCAACGGTTACAACAATCCATGGATGAAATTGAAAGTCTTGAAAGTAGAAGAAGGAAATTCATGGCAGATGTATCCCATGAAATGAGAACCCCTTTAACAACAATTAGTGGCGTGATTGAAGGATTGAAAAACGACCTTATTCCTGAGGAGGAAAAAGAACGGGGCATTCAATTGGTAAGCCAGGAAACAAAGAGGCTCATTCGCTTAGTGAATGAAAACTTAGATTATGAAAAAATTCGCTCGAACCAGGTTACCCTCCAAAGGGAGACAATTGAACTAATTGAGGTACTTGAGGTTATTAAAGAAACACTAGAGCCACAGGCAGAAGAAAAAAATAACCAGATCGTTGTCGAGGTATCTGATACCTTACTAATTACAGCCGACTATGATCGCTTGATTCAAATTTTAATCAATATTACAAAAAACAGCATCCAGTTTACACAGGACGGAACAATATGGGTTCGAGGTAAAGCGGGTGAGAACGAAACGATTATCGAAATTGAAGACACTGGTGCAGGAATTGATCCAGCTGAAATTGAAAAAATCTGGCATCGTTTCTACAAAGCAGATGTTTCCCGGACTGGGACTCCTTTCGGGCAATTCGGCCTAGGACTTTCGATTGTGAAACAACTTGTACAGTTGCATGATGGTAGGATTGAAGTATCTAGTGAAAAAGGAAAAGGAACGAAATTTGAAATTCGATTTCCCTCTGAGTGAATCCACCATGTTATTGGTGGATTTTTGGTTAGGAAAGAAATCGTAATTTTTTACACATTTTAGTTTGATTTTTACATGTTCTTTCAACGTTTGTTAATAGTTTGTTCATATTTATTGCGTAAGATAAATACATGGAGATAGTTAAGGAGGAATTCAAATGGAGAACGAAAAACGTTTCGATGAAACGAATCATAAACCAGAGGAATTAAACAACAGCAATGATTTTCATCATAAACCAGAGGAATTACACAACATAGAAAACAACGAACAAAATACATTATACACAAGTAATAGTCATCAGGAAGAGCAGAAGGGGGATGAGGAACAATCATCTAACGAAGGAGAATCGTTAGTTATGTCACAGGTACCACCTCAAGCGGCAACAATGGAGGAGAGTGAACTTCGCTCAGCAAAACCAAAAGAGAAAAAGCCAAATTCCAAGGTAAAGAGCTTTTTGTCTATGTTCACGGCAGGTGTTCTAGGATCAGCACTAACTCTTGGTGTTGCACCACATATTGATGGGCTTCAGGGGTATTTCAATTCAGATGCTCCTGCTACACAGCAAAACAATGAAGTGATTGAGGCGAATGGACCAGTGCAAATTCAACCGACAGAGGTAAAGAATGCTACAACCTCTGTCGCTGACATGGTTGAACAGGCATCAAAAGGAATTGTTGGTATTACGAGTATGCAATCTCAGCAAAATCCATTTAACAGAAGTGCATCACAAAGTGTAGAAAGCGGCACAGGGTCTGGGGTTATTTTTCAAAAGGATGGCGACAAGGCGTATATCGTAACAAATAACCACGTAATTGAAAATGCGAATGAGGTAGAAATCTCTCTTTATAATGGACAAAAAACAATGGCAAAGCTTATCGGTACAGATCCGTTAACAGATTTAGCAGTGTTAGAAATTAACTCCGAGCACGTTGAGGCGGTTCTGCCTTTCGGTGACTCTGCGACACTTCGTCCTGGAGATCAAGTGTTAGCCATCGGAAATCCACTCGGACTTGATTTATCTAGAACCGTTACGTCAGGTATTGTAAGTGCGAAAGACCGAAGTATTTCTGTTTCAACATCAGCTGGGGAATGGGAATTAAATGTTATCCAAACTGATGCAGCCATTAACCCTGGTAATAGTGGTGGTGCACTCCTTAACACCCAAGGTCAAGTGATTGGAATTAACAGCTTAAAGATTGCGAATAGCGGTGTTGAAGGGCTAGGGTTTGCGATTCCAAGTAATGATGTTGTTCCGATTATTAACAATCTGATTGAAAATGGAAAGGTTGAGCGTCCATTTATCGGAATCGGATTAGCAGACCTTGAGGAAGTCCCAAAAATGTATTATGCGGATCTTCCTGAGGATGTTACAGGTGGGGTTATCGTAGCAAGTGTTGCACAAAACTCTGCAGCCGAAAAAGCAGGCTTAAAAATGACAGATGTTATTGTTAAAATCAACGATACAACAGTAGAAAATTCGATGGAACTCCGTAAATATTTATATTCAAAAGTCAAAATTGGTGATGAAGTGGAGCTAAGCTTCTATCGAGATGGAAAACTACAAACCGCCAAGCTTACATTAACTAGTAATAACTCAGGTATTGAATAACGCATAGCGATGAAGGGATTTAACATTAATGGGGAAAACAAAATTAGCCTGGCTGTTTGGGTCGGTACTGTGTATCGCACTCATAGTAATAATCGGGTTCACATTTTTAAAGAAGGATGTAGTAGCGAGTGTAGGTGGCGTAGAAATCGAACGTGATGAACTACACTCGGCATTAGAACAATATTATGGTTCCGATGTTTTAGAAACACTTATTACCGAAAAAATTATTCAACAAGAAGCAGAAAAAGAAAAAATAAAAGTTTCTGATAAAGAGATAGATGAAGAACTGCAAGCCCTCATTGATTCATATGGAGGAGAAGAGAGTTTTACGAGTGTTCTTGAAACAAGTGGAGTAACCCGCGCAGATGTAGAAAGCGATGTTACACAATTTATTCTAACGAAAAAACTGCTCGAACCGAGAATTGAAATTACAGATGATGAAGTAAAAACATACTTTGAAGAAAATAAGGATACCTTTGCCCAATCGGAACAAGTTCAAGCTAGTCATATTTTAGTAGAGGATGAAGCAACAGCAAATGAAGTAGCAACCAAGCTTGCAGATGGATCCGATTTTGCTGAGTTAGCAAAAGAGTATTCTACCGATGCAGCGAATGCTGAGTCTGGGGGGGACTTAGGACTTTTCGGGAAAGGTGAAATGGTAGCGGAATTTGAAGAGGTGGCTTTCTCCTTAGACGTTAACGAAATTAGCGAACCTGTAAAAACGAGTCACGGTTATCACATCATCAAAGTAACTGACAAAAAAGATGCTGTCGAAGCGAATTTTGAAGACAGCAAGGATACGATTTATAACACCTTGTTTGACGAGAAAATGTCGACAGAATATACAGCTTGGCTCACTGAAAAAACAGAGGAATACACGATAGAGCGGAAGTTATAAAGGAAAAGGTCCAGACTGGAATAAAGGTCTGGGCCTTTATATTTTACCCATACCGACAAAATATGAAAATAACGACAGTATTTCCTGGGAAACGACAGTGAATATTGTAAGTGACCGAATTTTTACATTTAGTGACAGTAATTTCAAATATAGTAACAGTATTTGGGGAATAGTGACAGTAAGTAAAGTGCCTTACGTAATTGGTAATAGTCTATTACCTGGCATATAGCTTGGTATGTAATTCCTTCAAGATTGTTAGATTATATTCACGAAATTTCCTCCTTTAAACACCACAAAGGGGGAATTGAGGTTAATTGTAAAAACGATGGGAGGTAGAGGCTATACCATGGGTTATATAGCACTTGACAAATGTCTATGAATTTGAAATTACTAGTGTTTTTTTAGTTCGATAGTATGATATGATAATAGTATGTCATCAAAAGGCCTTTCATTCTTAGTGCTATTAAGAATGAAAAGGAGATTTTTGATTTGAAAAAAAGAACTTGGACGTATGAGGAAATAGAGTTTTTGAAGGATCACGTAGGACGGATGAAAATCTCGACAATCGCAAATCAGCTTGACCGAACAGAAACGGCGGTTGAATTAAAGATTAAGAGGTTAGGACTTTCGAATACAAAATCTTTTACGGGCCAGCTAACCATGCATGAATTGGCGACTCTATTAAAAATTGATCCGAAATCAGTGAAACTTTGGATTGATAACCATGGACTCAAGTACACGAAAAAGGCAACACGAAACACACGGAAATTTTACTTTATCAAACCTGAAGACTTTTGGGGTTGGGCGAAGAACAATAAAGACAGGGTTGATTTCTCGAAAATTGAACGAAATGCCATTGTCCCTGAGCCTGATTGGGTTGAAGGGGAACGTTCGAAGCGTAAGAGAGTCAATTACCGAGCATGGACAACCGTTGAAATTAACTCCATGATCGAGCTAGTTGCAACAGGTACTCCTTTTTCGGATATTGGGAAAAGGTTAAATCGCAGCTCTATTAGTATCCAACGTAAATATCAACGCATGATAAAAGCAGTCAGATAAAAACATCAAGAGAAAAAAACCGGACTATACAAAAGGCAAAATTGTTGAAAGACGATGACGCAAAGCCACGGGCCTAAGGAGGACACTCTATGGTCGCCGGGTTGCTATAGAATGGAAGGTATCCTTTTATGATGACGACAATACGGGAGAGTTAGTTTACAACTAACTACTCCCATTTTCTTTTTACATTTCTTTTTCTAATGCCTTTTTATCAAATTCTTTCACTGTATTCATGATAGATACTGCAAACCCCACGCAAACGACCATTAGACTAAATGTAATGAAATAGGCTGTAAACATGTACCATCACCTCATTAATATTTTTTCTATTTCTACTTTCAGTATAGTGGGAACCCTCTTTAAAGAATGTGATTTGAATCACAGGTTATCGCCTTTTTTCTGTTTATGCTCCATAAAATGGGCACCAAATCTCGTTGTAGTTCTTTTTTAATTGTGATATAGTTTTTTTCGATACTAGTGCGTGTTCAAAAGGAGGATGATAAGGACCCGTCGACAAGAACGCCACGTCCTGTGGCATTGTCGACACTAGCACGTCCTGTGCGTCGAAAGTTCGAGGCGGCGCAGTTTTGAGTAGCGGAACGTATGTAGTTAATACGTGAGCACAAGGAGTGCTTCTAAGAATCCGCTTCGCACGACGGAAAAGTGTTTTTCTTTTCCGAGGAACGGAAAAACAAGCCAACGAGCTTCCACAGGAAGTGGTGACTTCGACGTTCGACACAGGACGTGTCGGTATTTAGTCGAAGATCCTCTCAGGACGTGTCATTATCACCCGATTTTTTGAACACCCTCTAATTCGTGATAACGGAAGGAAAATATATATGAGCTATATAGATGAAGTGAAGAAACGAAGAACGTTTGCCATTATCTCACATCCAGATGCTGGGAAAACCACAATGACGGAAAAACTGTTGTTGTTTGGTAATGTCATTCGTGAAGCAGGTACGGTAAAAGGGAAAAAATCAGGAAAGTTTGCTGCATCGGACTGGATGGAAATTGAAAAACAACGTGGAATTTCTGTTACATCGAGTGTTATGAGTTTCCCTTATGATACCTTTTATGTCAATATTCTCGATACACCAGGACATGAAGATTTTAGTGAAGACACGTACCGGACATTAACAGCTGTTGATAGTGTTGTGATGATCATTGATTCGACAAAAGGTGTAGAACCACAAACTATAAAATTATTTAAGGTTTGTCGTATGAGAGGAATCCCAATTTTCACCTTTATCAATAAGCTTGACCGTGAAGGAAAGGATCCACTAGACCTTTTATCTGAAATTGAAGAAGTTCTCGGTATTGAATCCTACCCAATGAATTGGCCGGTGGGTATGGGTAAACGATTCTTAGGAATTTTTGATCGATACAATGATCAATTTGTTCATTTTTCAGGCAATGAGGATGAAATTATTATCCCAATGCAAGAGCTAGAAGACGGCAAGCATCCTTCGATTACAGACAGCCCGGTATATAGCAGTACACAAGATGAGTTGATGCTACTAGATGAAGCAGGAAATGATTTTGATGTAGAACGTGTCGTCAACGGTGAGTTAACTCCTGTCTTCTTTGGTAGTGCGCTTGCAAACTTTGGTATAGAAACATTCTTTAATACTTTCTTACGCTTTGCATCCGAGCCAAAGCCTAGAAAAACTAACCTAGGTTTAATTCCACCAGAGGAAGAAACATTTTCTGGTTACATTTTTAAAATCCAAGCGAATATGAATACGAAGCATCGTGACCGTATTGCTTTCCTGCGTGTTTGCTCAGGGAAGTTTGAACGCGGTATGGGTGTAACAATTACACGGACGGGCAAATCAATTAAATTAAACCAAACACAGCAGTTTATGGCTGCAAGCAGGGAAACGGTTGATGAGGCCTATCCAGGAGATATTATTGGGATTTATGACCCGAATATCTACCAAATTGGTGACACATTAACAGCTGGTAAAGATGATATCCACTATCAGGAATTGCCGGTATTCCCGCCAGAAATGTATCGTAAAGTTCGCGTGAAGAATGTTATGAAGGCAAAGCAATTTAGAAAAGGAATTGAGCAGCTAGTACAAGAGGGTGCGATTCAATTATTCAAACAAGAATCAAACGAGGAGTTTATTCTTGGTGCAGTAGGTCAGCTTCAATACGACGTATTTGAGTACCGATTAGAAGCTGAATACAATGTACAGGTTGAATTCACAACACTTGGTAACCGTATCCCACGATGGATTGGGAACAAGGATGTTGACACTCGACTATTTGACTCAAGAAGTTTACTTGTTCGTGACCGATATGATCGCTATGTCGTGTTGTTTGAAAATGAATTTACCTACCGATATTTTTCGGATAAGAATAAAGACATTGAGCTTATCGACTTGTTTGAGAGTAACGATTATAAAAGTGTGTAACTATCGTCTATTTGCGGCTGATCTCGCAGATGAAGCTACACTTTGTCTCCAAGCTAGAACAATATAGATATATTTTAAATAACGAACACATAACGCTCAGACACTCTCTGGGCGTTGATTTTATATGGAAAGGAACAGCTATGAAGTCGATTCGAAAGATCTTCAATCAAGATGAGCCGAATACGAAGGTTATCATGATACTGTTGTTTGCGATAAGTATCGTTTCCATCCTCTTAGCAATCGGTATTGGACCAGTATCTGTTCATCCGGCAACAGTTACTAAACTCTTACTTGCGAAGCTGCCATTTCTTACGCTTGAAAATGATTGGACACAAGTAGAGCATAATATCGTTTGGGCATTACGTTTACCCAGGGTCTTATTGGGGATGATTGTCGGTGCATCCTTAGCAGTAACTGGGGTGGTTATGCAGGCATTGGTTCGAAACCATTTGGCTGATCCGTTTATACTAGGTGTGTCTTCAGGAGCATCGGCAACGGCAACTTTAGGTATGCTTTTTGGAGCCTTCTCAATCTTTGGAACGTATTCGCTTTCAATAAGCGCTTTTATAGGTGCAGCTGTGACCATTATAGTAGTCTATACGCTTTCCAGAGTAAACGGCAGAATCAATGTCACGCATTTATTACTCGCAGGCGTCGCGATCGCACTGATGATGGATGCTTTTACAAGATTTATCACCTTAAGCGCTCCTAACGCCTTAGGATTACATAATGCCACGTTTTGGATGTCGGGAAGTCTGGCGGGTGCAAAATGGGGGTATCTAACCTTACCACTCCTTGTTACCCTTTTTTGCTTGGTTGTTTTAATGAGTCAGTATCGGGCTTTGAATGCTTTGCTGTTTGGTGATGAAACAGCAGGGACATTAGGTTTCAATGTGGCTAGACTGCATACGATTCTCATCTTAGTTGCATCCCTTTTAGCTGGCGTAACAATTGCAGTAAGTGGTACGATTGGTTTTATTGGGTTAATGGTTCCGCATATTACAAGATTACTTGTAGGCTCCGATCACAAGCGTGTATTACCTATAAGCGCAATATTAGGAGGTATTATCGTTGTGTGGACCGATGTGGCTGCACGTATGATCATTGCACCTGAAGAATTGCCAATCGGAATTTTAACAGCTTTAGTTGGTGGCCCGTTTTTTATTTGGTTATTAAAGAAAAAGTCAACGCGCACGTGAGGTGGAAACTTTGAAACTACAGGTTAAGGATTTATACTTTTCTCTGAATGAAAAACAGATAATAGAAGATATGAATCTACATGTCTCCACAGGAGAATTTGTTGGAATCATTGGACCAAATGGAAGCGGGAAATCTACGCTTTTAAAAAATATATATCGTGCTTTAAAACCAGACTCCGGAGCTGTCTTTTTGGACGGTGAACGTATAGATAAAATGAATGTGAAAAAAACGGCCATGAAATTGGGTGTGGTCGGTCAAGAAAATGACATTCCATTTGATTTTAAAGTAGATGAGATTGTTGCAATGGGAAGAAGCCCCTATAAAGGTCTTTTTAATGGAGATACTAAGGAAGATAAGGAAATTGTTACAAAGGCTATTAATCAAATAGGAATGGCTAGCATGGAAAAAAGAAATTATATCAATCTATCTGGTGGGGAAAAACAGCGTGTTATAGTTGGAAGAGTATTGGCACAGCAAACAGATCTGCTGCTATTGGATGAACCGACAAACCATCTAGATATCCAGCATCAGCTCCAAATGTTTGATTTGATAAAAGGATTGGGTGTAACCGTCGTATCTGCCATTCATGATCTAAACCTTGCTGCTCTTTACTGTGATCGGATATATGCAATAAAAAATGGGCAAGTTCATATGGTAGGAACACCACAAGAAGTACTGACCCCAAAAGCAATTTACGAGATTTATGGGGTACATTGCGATGTAAACATTCATCCTGTGACAAACAGGATAACAATTAATTTTATACCAAATAGTTTCCTAGAAGGAGAAAATAGATGAATAAACAAATGTTACTTTGGATGAGTATTCTTTTGTTTTTGTTAATGGGATGCGGCGAAAACTCAGAAAACCATTCAACTGATAAACAAGGGACAACCACTGATTCTCTCATCCTTGATAATTACGGTAGAAAAGTAGAAATAACAGAGAAACCTTCAAAGGTTTTAACATTTGGTCCTAACGTTACAGAGCTTTTTATTGCACTGGGCCTAACTGATTATGTGACTGGGAATACGTTAGACAATCACAGTCGTGGGGCGCTGCCTGAGTATGAGAAGGATTATGCAAAAATACCAGAGTTATCCTATGGATATGCGACGAGAGAGGCTGTGCTAACAAGTGGAGCGGATTTTATTTATGGAATTGACTGGGAGTTTGGAAGTGAAGGCCTAGACATTGAAGAACTCGAAAGCTATGGAATAAAAACATATGTAAATCGTGCGACAACAGTAGAGGAAATCTACCAGGAAATCATGGATATAGGTAAAATCTTTGAGATAGAGGATAAAGCAGAAGCATTTGTGACACAGCAAAAAGAGAGAATTGCTGAGGTGCAGAAGAAAGTAGCGGGACAAGAACCACTTGATGTCTTAGTGTATGACAGTGGTGGGAACGGAGTATTTACTGCAGGGGGAACAAACTTTGAATCTCTCTTAATTGAGCTAGCTGGAGGACAAAATATTTTCGATGATATAACGGATAAACAATGGTCCACAGTGAGCTACGAGGAAGTGTTGGCTAGACAACCAGATGTCATTCTGATTCATGACTACGATGCACCTTCAATCGAACAAAAAATGAAAGACATCAAAAATGACCCGGCTCTGTCACAACTAGAGAGTGTTAAAAATGAAAAATTTGTTGTGATTTCATTAGAGACTGTATTACCAGGAAATCGTATGGCGTTTGCAGTAGAGACAATGGCAAAAGGCTTTTATCCGGAATTATTTGAATAACACTAGGTGGCAAATTCGTGAATTAGTTTTCAGGTTTTGCTATAGTAAAAATAAGATAACTTGAAAGGGTTTAACTATCATGCTACTTAAACTATTGCTGGCTCTCATTCTTCCTGGGATTCTTGTGATTTTATTTACTAGGGTGACCTATAATCATTATGTTGGTTTACTCTTATCCATAGCTCTCATTATTGCATCCGTCTATAAGGGTTATACGGATTCGATTTATATCATTTTTGTAGATATCATCTCGCTTGTAGCTGGCTTTTTATATGCAAGGAATATGGGAAAACGAGCGAAAAAGTAATGGAAAAGCTGTATGGATACAACCAAACAGCTTTTTATTTTTGTAGGCTTTCTCTATCAATTGCTAATGGTGGTTGCTCTAGCCATTCATTGGCAATCATTATATTTATTCCATCCTCCGCAAACTTTAAAATTTCACCAGTTAAGCGGGAATAATCAACGACTAAATCGCTCCGTCTACTAGCTGCAATGGCGGCCCCATAGTTTCCTACACCTGAATAAATCATAATAGAATAGTGAAACATTAGCAATTTGTCCGAAAAAGGTGATTCAGTTGACGCTGTTACTTCATTTTCAAATGACATCGGAATAGGAAGTGAATTATTTTTTAAATAATCACTGAAGACTTTTATATGTTTTAATGCGATTTCTTTTCCTCTTACTATATATTTTTGTACTTTATTTGATGTGGTTATTTGAGCAAATGCTGTTGCTAAAACCGCTCCTAAATGGTTCGTTTGGATATTAAAATGTAGCTGATTTACCTCTTCTCCTGTGAGTGCCTTGCGTCTTCCAAGTCCCTCCAGTAAAAAGGATTGTTTATGTATGAACTCAATCTTATTTGGATATGGAATAGTTGGTGGTCGAGTATCTATTCCCTTTTCCATTAAAACACTGGTGATTTCGTTGTAAAGCTCAATTGTTGAAGTTAAACATTTAGAAAAAAATGCTCGGATGTCTTGACGATAGATATGCTGAAGAATTCTTCCGTAGGTTGCTAAACCCCCATTTGTCATGTGCTTCAAATATTTCAAATAAAAAACGTCTGAAAATAAACGTCCTGCTTTTAAATTGACATCTTTTTTAGTAAACCCTACGGGCACTTGTATACCCTCTTCTGAAAAGATCCCTCGTATGATTTCAATATGTTGCTGAGATATATCTAGGGCATGAGTAACTAATTGTTCGGTTTCTTTGTCGTCGATATGTTTTAGAAAATAGGTGAAAACACAAATAGACATACTATCTGCCAAATACGTGTTCCATAGAAAAGATAATTCAGCAGAGCTTAATTTACTATTGTTATGACTCATTTCCAAATATACCTCCAATATAATCCATGTTGATTATTATTCCTCAGTTATCAAAAAATATTATGAAAAGATAGGTAGCTATTTTTATATTGTTTCCTTGTTAAGTAGGTGAAACATCATAAATGTGTAAGGATAACTCTTTCTTATGTCTACCAATAATTTATTGATTATTTCCTTATCGGTAAAATTGCCATATGATAATGGTAAAAAGGATAGGGTGGGGGAGAAAGTATGGATACGAAAAAAGATGTGATGAAGCAGTTCGGCAAAAGTGCTGATTTTTATGTAACAAGTGATATCCACCGTAAAGGCGGGGATTTGCAAACCTTGGTAGCTATGGCTAGGGCAACTGGGAGCGAAGAGGCACTTGATGTAGCAACAGGTGGTGGCCATACGGCAAATGCTCTTGCCCCACTTGTAAAGAAGGTTACTGCACTTGACCTCACTCCGGAAATGCTAGCTGTCGCAGAAAACTTTATTAAGGGGAATGGACGAATAAATGTTGAATTTGTAGAAGGTGATGCGGAAAAACTACCATTTGCTGATAAAGTATTTGAGATCGTTACATGCCGTATTGCGCCTCACCACTTCCCGAACATTGAGAAGTTTATTAGTGAGGTTTATCGAGTACTTAAAAATGGCGGGCAATTCTTATTAGATGATAATGTGGTACCCGAGTTAGATGAGTATGATCAATTTTATAATAGTATTGAAAAAAAGCGAGACTACAGTCATTTTCGCGCATGGAAAAAGTCAGAATGGCTTCAAATGCTAGAGAGTGAAGGATTTGAGATCCAAGAATTATATCGTTTCGATAAACAATTTATGTTTGCAAGTTGGTGTGAACGTATGCGTTTGTCTGAAACAGAGAAGATAGAATTAAATGCTTACATGTTACAAGCTTCAGATAAGGTAAAACAAAAGTTTCGAATTGAAGCGAGCGATGGTCAAATCATATCATTTTTTGGTGAAGCTGTTTTGATAAAGGCAACAAAACGTTAAAAAAATAGTGGGAGATTCCCACTATTTTTTTTTAGTCCACAATCAATATCTCCTTGTTTAAAAGTAAAATCCCCCTTGCTGTAATTACATCAATCACTTTCGCTCATTCTATAACAGTGCGAACCATTTTTATTAGCAAAAAAACGAATATAAGTTCGTATTTTTGTTTGTTTTATGTCAATTTGTGGTACAATGTTTCTATCAAGAAAAAGACAGTGAATTATAAAGTACATAATCGATTAAATAGATCACAATATAGGAATTGGAATGGAGGATGCGTGTGAAGGACCAATTTGAGTTAGTTTCGAAGTACTCCCCACAGGGTGACCAACCAAGAGCCATTAAACAGCTTATTGAAGGAATCAAAGAGGGAAAGAAGTATCAAACCTTACTTGGGGCAACAGGTACAGGGAAAACCTTTACGATTTCAAACGTGATAAAAGAAGTAAACCGACCAACGCTAATTATTGCTCACAATAAAACATTAGCAGGACAGCTGTATAGTGAGTTCAAAGAATTCTTTCCGAATAATGCAGTTGAGTACTTTGTTAGTTACTATGACTATTTCCAGCCAGAGGCCTATGTGCCGTCATCAGATACATATATTGAAAAGGATTCAAGTGTGAATGAAGAAATTGATAAACTACGTCACTCGGCTACTTCTGCTCTTTTTGAACGTCGCGATGTAATCATCATTGCCAGTGTGTCTTGCATTTATGGGTTAGGTTCGCCAGAAGAATATAGGGAACTCGTTGTTTCTTTACGGACAGGTATGGAAATTGAGCGAAATCAGCTCTTACGAAAGCTAGTAGATGTTCAATATGAACGTAACGATATAGACTTCCGCCGGGGAACCTTCCGTGTAAGAGGGGACGTAGTAGAAATTTTTCCGGCTTCACGTGACGAACATTGTGTTCGGGTTGAGTTCTTTGGTGACGAAATTGACCGAATTCGTGAGGTTGATGCGTTGACGGGTGAAATCTTGGGAGAACGAGAACATATTGCGATTTTCCCAGCATCCCACTTCGTTACCCGTGAAGAAAAAATGCAAATAGCAATTAAAAATATAGAAGCAGAGCTAGAAGAACGCCTTGCAGAGCTTCGTGAAAATGGTCAACTTCTTCAAGCGCAGCGCCTGGAACAACGGACGAATTATGATCTAGAAATGATGAGAGAAATGGGGTTCTGTTCTGGAATTGAGAACTATTCACGCCATTTGACATTGCGACCTTCTGGTTCGACTCCATATACATTGTTGGATTATTTTCCTGAAGATTTATTGATTGTAGTTGATGAGTCACATGTAACGTTGCCTCAAATTCGAGGAATGTTTAACGGCGACCAAGCAAGAAAACAAGTACTAGTCGATCATGGCTTCCGTTTGCCATCGGCACTAGATAATCGTCCATTACGCTTTGAAGAATTTGAGAAACATATCAATCAGATCATTCACGTTTCAGCTACACCTGGACCATTTGAAATCGAACATACACCTGTGATGGTCGAGCAAATCATTCGTCCGACAGGATTGCTAGACCCAATTATTGATGTTCGTCCTATTCAAGGTCAGATAGATGATTTAATAGGCGAAATCCAAGAACGTGTTGAACGTAATGAACGAGTTCTTATCACAACACTTACGAAAAAAATGTCTGAGGATCTTACAGACTACTTAAAGGAAATTGGGATAAAAGTAACCTACTTACACTCGGAAATTAAAACGCTAGAGCGGATTGAAATTATCCGTGAACTTCGGATGGGTAAGTATGATGTTATTGTGGGAATTAACTTACTCCGTGAAGGCCTTGATATACCAGAGGTTTCGCTTGTTGCAATACTTGATGCCGATAAGGAAGGTTTCCTGCGTTCAGAAAGATCATTAATTCAAACAATAGGTCGTGCAGCGAGAAATGAAAATGGAAAAGTCATCATGTATGCAGACAAAATGACAAACTCCATGGAAATTGCTATTAATGAGACAAAACGACGCCGTGAAATTCAAGAGGCGTACAATAAAAAACATGGAATTACACCACAAACCATTAAAAAGGATATTCGTGACGTAATTCGTGCAACACAAGCTGCCGAAGCGACGGAAGCTTATGAGACGGTGCCTAAGCTAACTGGATTATCGAAGAAGGAACGAGACAAAGTAATTGCTGAAATGGAAGCAGAAATGAAAGAAGCTGCAAAGGCGCTTAACTTTGAACGAGCAGCTGAATTACGTGATTTAATTCTGGAGTTAAAAGCGGAAGGATGACAGTAGTATGGCATTAGATAAAATCGTTGTGAAAGGTGCAAGAGCGAATAACTTAAAAAATATAGATATTACTATACCGAGAGATAAATTAGTTGTTATTACCGGACTCTCTGGGTCAGGAAAGTCATCTCTTGCGTTTGATACTATATATGCGGAAGGGCAAAGACGCTATGTTGAGTCATTGTCAGCATATGCCCGTCAATTTTTAGGACAAATGGATAAACCGGATGTAGATTCAATCGAAGGGCTTTCGCCGGCCATTTCAATTGACCAAAAAACAACAAGCCGTAACCCAAGGTCAACAGTGGGAACCGTTACAGAGATTTATGATTATTTTAGATTGTTATATGCTCGTGTCGGTAAACCTGTATGTCCCAACCATGGAACCGAAATTACTTCTCAAACAATTGAGCAAATGGTGGATCGAATACTAGAATACCCTGACCGTACAAAATTACAGGTGCTAGCTCCTGTAATTTCTGGTCGTAAAGGTGCTCACGTAAAAGTGCTAGAGGATATAAAAAAGCAGGGCTATGTAAGGATACGAGTGGATGGGGAAATGGTCGAGCTTTCTGATGATATTGAGCTTGAGAAAAATAAGAAGCACTCCATTGAAGTTGTTGTGGACCGTATAGTAGTGAAAGAAGGGGTAGCAACAAGATTAGCGGATTCCCTAGAAGCAGCCCTTCGTCTAGGTGAAGGAAGGGTCATCATTGATGTGATGGGGGAAGAGGAGCTCTTATTTAGTGAACTGCATTCCTGCCCAATATGTGGATTTTCCATCGGAGAACTAGAGCCAAGAATGTTTTCCTTTAACAGTCCATTTGGGGCTTGTCCAGAGTGTGATGGTTTAGGAAGTAAGCTTGAAGTGGATCCGGAGCTTGTCATACCAGATTGGGATTTATCCCTTCGCAAGCATGCGATAGCACCATGGGAGCCAACAAGTTCTCAATATTACCCACAATTGCTTGAGTCTGTTTGCAATCACTATGGAATTGATATGGACATTCCTGTTAAGGATATACCAAAGCATTTAATGGATAAAATCCTGTATGGAAGTGACGGGGAAGAAATCTACTTCTATTATGAAAATGACTTCGGTCAAAAGCGTGAAAATTATATTGTCTTTGAGGGTGTCCTTCGAAATGTAGAAAGACGTTATAAGGAAACTGGCTCTGATTTCATACGCGAACAAATGGAAAAATACATGAGTGAAAAGAAGTGTCCAAACTGTAAGGGGCATCGACTTAAAAGGGAAAGTTTGGCCGTTTTAATCTCCGGTAAGCATATCTCAGAGATAACAGAGCTTTCTATTAACGAGTCCTTAGAGTTTTTCACAAACTTACAGCTTTCTGAAAAGGATATGCAAATTGCACACCTTATTTTTCAAGAAATCAAAGAACGTCTCGGGTTTCTAGTAAATGTGGGTCTAGATTATTTATCACTAAGTCGGGCAGCAGGGACTCTATCAGGTGGTGAGGCTCAGCGAATTCGTCTAGCAACTCAGATTGGGTCACGCTTAACAGGTGTTCTCTATATCCTAGATGAACCATCTATCGGTCTGCATCAACGAGATAATGACCGGCTTATTGATACGCTAAAAGTAATGAGAGATATTGGGAATACATTAATTGTAGTTGAGCATGACGAGGATACGATGCTTGCAGCAGATTACTTAATTGATATTGGGCCGGGTGCTGGTATTCATGGAGGCGAAGTTATTTCGTATGGTACCCCAGAAGAAGTAATGGCAAATCAAAACTCCTTAACCGGACAGTATTTATCAGGAAGAAAGTTTATCCCACTCCCAGTTGAAAGAAAAAAAGCAGATGGTCGTTTTATTGAAGTTAAAGGAGCGAAACATAACAACCTAAAGAATGTATCTGTAAAGTTTCCATTAGGTTTGTTTATTGCTGTTACAGGTGTATCAGGTTCTGGTAAGAGTACATTAGTAAACGAGATTCTTCATAAATCACTTGCACAAAAACTTAACCGCGCAAAAAGTAAGCCAGGAGAGCATAAAGAAATCAAGGGACTTGAGCATTTAGAAAAAGTTATTGATATTGACCAGTCTCCAATCGGAAGGACCCCACGTTCCAATCCGGCAACGTATACTGGCGTTTTTGACGATATACGTGATCTCTTTGCGAACACAAATGAAGCAAAGGTAAGAGGCTACAAAAAAGGCCGATTCAGCTTCAATGTAAAAGGTGGGCGTTGTGAGGCTTGTAAAGGTGATGGAATCATAAAAATAGAAATGCACTTCCTCCCAGATGTGTATGTTCCATGTGAGGTTTGTCATGGGAAACGCTACAACCGTGAAACCTTAGAAGTAAAATATAAGGATAAAACAATCTCGGACATTCTAGATATGACGGTTGAGACAGCGGTATCCTTTTTCGAAAACCTTCCGAGAATTAAACGAAAAATACAAACTTTATATGATGTAGGTTTGGGGTATGTTAAACTAGGTCAACCGGCAACTACCCTTTCAGGTGGTGAGGCGCAGCGTGTGAAGCTTGCTTCAGAATTACATCGTCGTACCAATGGGAAGACATTCTATATTCTAGATGAACCTACAACTGGATTACATGTAGATGACATTTCAAGATTATTAAAGGTTTTACAACGTCTTGTAGAAAATGGTGATACTGTTCTCGTAATCGAGCATAATCTCGATGTCATCAAAGCTGCCGATTATATTGTAGACTTAGGACCTGAAGGCGGCGATAAAGGTGGAACGATCCTAGGTACAGGAACACCAGAGGATATCACGAAAATCGAAGCATCTCATACAGGTCGCTACTTAAAACCAGTACTAGAACGTGACCGAATTCGTATGAAGGAATTGTTGATAGAAAAAGAGACCGTGCCGAAATAGAGTTTAAAATCCTGTTTGTTTTCGCAACAAACGGGATTTTTTGTGTTCTTCAAAAAGTCTGTGTACTGTATAGAAATTTTCTTAGCAATTCCCCATTTAAAACCAATTTATGGTACTTTACTAATATATACAATCTTGCAGATAGGTGATAGCTCATGAAACAACAAGTACAAAAAAGACTATTTAATTTGATGACTGGTGAACTTGCAGCTGCGGTTTTATTTCCACTTCTTTGGATTTTTTATATACCAACCTTCGAATGGTCATCGTATTATCTAACGACATATACACATATATTTGCCTTTGTCGTATTAGAGTATATCCTGTTCCAGGGAAGTTTGTATTGGTTCCTGAAATGGAAACGTGTTAAAGAGGGACAAAAAGCCTTACTAACAACGAGCCAACGACAGCTTTTTCGTTTCTTTAGGAGCAGTAATTTGCTATTACTTGCGATTGGAATCCCTGTCCTATTTTTTCAAGCGACCCAATTTTCAAAAGGTTTATATTGGTTTCTATTCCTTTATGGATTTGCAATTGTAGAATATATCAACTACTATCACATTCGACTTTCCTATATGAGCTCAGAGGAAATACGAGACTTTATCCGCCAAAGAGGCTTTCGACGTTCTGTTCTTTCAAGGGAACTAGTGAATAAGTAATGTAGAATGATAAAACGTTTTTCGTGTAGTGAAAATTAGATTTTTACTATCAAAAAAGGATTAAAAGAGCGACTTCCACAATACCTATTAGTAATAGATTGTTGAAAAACACCATAAAGGGGTGTCTTATGGAAAAAGTGATTCGTTTAGCGGAAATCCTCTTAGGTCTCATATTTCTTGGCGCAGGAGTAAACGGCTATGCTGTATTATTTGGGTTTGAACCATTTGCTCCAACAAGCCCAGCTGCGATGGAATTTTTAGGTGATGGATATTTTTTAGCCATTGAAAAAGGTGTTGAAATCATTGCAGGTGTTTTGTTACTAATTCGTCGATTTGTACCATTGGTACTCGTTGTACTAGCTAGCATTATTGTAAATATCGTAGCATTTCATATTTTTGTAGATTCAGAATTGTTACTCCTAGCTATCTTTGTAACTTTGTTAGAAGGAATCATAGCATGGTATTACCGTGATAGCTTTAGAGGTCTTGTAGAAAGTAAGCCGAAATAATAGGTCCATTGGGAGTACCCAGTGGATCTTTTTTATAAAAGTGTAATCAATAAATGAACAAAAGAACCACTGCCCTTTGATTCAAAAGTTCATAATTCCTTGAAACCATTTTGTCATTTAATTCGTATATAGAGTTATAAAGGAGAGATGAAGAGTGAATACAGATAAATTACTTGCAGCATTGTGTTATTTCAGTATTTTCTTCGCAGGGTTTATATTACCAATCATCGTTTACATTATTGTTCAAAATCCAACAGTAAAAAGGCATGCATTGCATGCACTAATATCACATATTATTCCGGTAGCAACTGTCATCTTTATTGTTATTCCGTTTTTCTTTATATGGTCGGTAGAAGCATTTGCGGTAGCAATGGTGTTTGTGTTTCTACTATTAGCGATCATTAATATTGGAATCGTTATATGGAATATCGTAAAAGGCATTCAAGTATTAGCGCAAGATGAATTTTAAGGGGAGGAATATGAAATGAAAGAGGAACAAAAACGGATTTTAAAGTTAGTCGAAGAAGGGAAATTGACAGCAGAGGAAGCGATTGTCCTCATTGAAAAGCTTCATTCTGGGGAACATACTCAAACAGAAGATCCTGCACAAGAACCGAATACAGAGCTTTCGACTCAGGTTCAGTATGACCAATCCCAACAGCAAAACCAGCATTCATATGAAAGCAAGGGTTCTACGAAACACAAATTTATGGATTTTATCGACACAGCAGTGAAGAAAATTAAGGATTTAGACCTCGATTTCAACTTTGGTACGGCGACTGATGTCGAACATATTTTTCAACACAAGGACGTAATCTTTACAAAGCTTGACCTAGACGTGTCAAATGGGAGTATTACGATCATTCCTTGGGAAGAAAAGGACGTACGTGTTGAATGTGAGGCGAAGGTATACAATATCGAGAACCAGGATCGCGCAAGAGACGCATTCTTAGAAGATGTTCATTTCTCCATCGAAAATGGGACACTTCGCCTTTCCATACAGAAAAAGCAAATGAAGGTTCATGCAAAAATATATGTCCCGCAGGAAAACTATGAAAGTATTAAGGCTAGAATGTTTAATGGTCCAATTAATGGGGAAAATTTACGAGTAAAGGATTTTCGTGCAAAAACAGCGAACGGAGCTATTACTGTTACGAACCTTGAAACAACTACTGTTGAATTGGAAACATCAAATGGACCTATCAAAGCAAACCAAATCAGTAGCAAAGATTTTGAGGCAGAGACAATTAATGGTGCAATTACCACAACGGGTCAGTTTGAAAAAGTCGATTTACAGAGCTTTAGTGGGAATATCACATGTGATATTGAAGGTGAAAGCTGCCACACTGCATATGTAAAAGCAACTGCTGGCAGCTTAAATATCTATATCGCTGACGGTTATCAAGTCGACGGAGAGTTAAAATCGAATTTAGGTAGCTTTAAATCAGAGCTTCCAATGATGTCTGTTATTGAAGAAAAAAATGAAGTGGTTCAAAAGTCACTTCGTTTTAAGGCAAATCAAGAGAAAGAACCAAAGCTACATCTATTTGCTGAAACAAAAACAGGATACATTACGATAAAACCACTTTGAGGTGTATAAGATGAAAAAGAAATTATATCGCTCAACTCGGAATAGAATGCTGGGCGGCGTACTTGGTGGTCTAGCGGATTACACGGGTATTGATGCGTCACTCTTGCGTATTTTAACAGTGTTAGGCTTCATTTTAGGGGTCGGCACTCTCGGTTTCATTTATCTTGCTTGGATTTTCATTGTCCCAAATGAAGGGGATGTCTATAGATAATGAGGTGGCTTGCAAGTATTATCGTCAATAGTGTTATTTTAATGGTTGTAGCAGGCTATGTTGATACCTTTCATTTAGAAGGTGTTAGTGCAGCAGTCATAGCAAGTGTGATTCTGTCTATCTTAAATGTGATTGTAAAGCCCATTCTTATTTTATTAACCTTACCTGTTACGGTCTTATCTCTAGGATTATTCCTATTCGTCATCAATGCCATTACTTTGATGCTGACGCAGTCTATCATGGGAGACTCCTTTGTTATTGAAGGCTTTGGCACAGCAGTACTCGCAGCAATTATTATCTCGGTCCTAAACTTACTGATTCAAAAGGTAATCGTTGAGCCGTTACAAGAGAAAAAGAAGTAGGAAATCTACCTATTAGAAAGACAGCGTCAATTCCAGCAGGAATTACGCTGTTTTTTGTTGAATGTTAGTCTAAGTCGTAAGTTATAGGAGTCGAATATGTTTGTAAAAGTGTATAGCTATCACATTCAACCAGCTAAAAACAAAGAGTTCGTACACATTCAAAAACGAACCAGTGAATTATATGGGAGATACATAGATGTGCAAACAACGTATTTACAAAGCAGCGAGGACCAAACCAAATGGCTGGAAATCTCGAAATACAGAAGTGAAGAAGATTATCTTAAAAGCATCCAATTAATAAATAATCAGAAAGAAATACAAGATTTATTTTTAGCATTTCAATCTATTTTGGAACAGGAAAAAATAACCGAAGAAAACTTCACGGAAATCAGGTTGAAGTAAAACTAAGGAGGGGCATAGAGAATGTTTCCATTACTAGAAACCGAAAGACTTAGATTAAGAGAAATCACAATTGCAGATGCAGCTGGAATCTATAACTGTTTTTCAAATGAAGAAGTCACACGTTATTATGGACAAGACCCTTTAACAAGTATCGAGCAAGCAGAACAGTTTGTGGCGTTTTTCTCAAAGAACTACAAAGAAAAACGAGGAATCAGATGGGGAATTGAATTGAAGGGAGAGAAAGGAATAATCGGAACGATCGGTTTTAACGTGTGGTCCCCAAAACATAAGAGGGCAGAGATAGGGTATGAGCTTCACCCTAGCTATTGGCGGAAGGGTTATGCAACCGAAGCTATCTCAGAAGTTATTACATTCGGTTTTACTGAATTAGGATTAACACGTATCGGAGCCGTTGTATTTATCGAAAATGCTTCATCTAATGAACTGTTGAAAAAACTTGGTTTTGAAAAAGAAGGTGTCTTACGGAACTATATGTATCAAAACGGTGTTCCGTATGATACGAATGTGTATTCATTAGTAAAGTAAAAAACGAATTTGTAGTAAAGACAGTTCGTGCTGAAGATAAGGTGAAAATGTCTCTACAGGACATCTGACTTACTAATTTGATAAATTTGTGTTTGAGACCACTCAACAAAGACAAATTCACATTGGAAACGTGAGAAAATGTCCTTGATCCTGCTTATCAATGACGATCATATCACCGATAATTTACAAACTGTCTTTGAGTGCCAAAGAAATACTTTACTATGTCTATATCCCCCTGCCCTAGCAACCTCCTTCTAAAGTAATTCATACAAACTTCCCTATTTTAGTTAGAAAAGTTTTGGTGATACGTAGAAAAATGCTAAAATAGGAGAATGAGTTTCTGGTGCTGATATTACTTCTTTCTACACTGGCATACTCAGTTGACAGAAAAATCAAAAACACAGCTACCACATTTGTGGGAGCTTTACATAACTACAGGAAACACAACTAAGGAGGAACGGCTGTGCCAAAAGTTAGCACAAAGGATTTAATTGAGAAGTTTAATCTAGAATTGATTAGTGGAGAAGAGGGAATTAATCGCCCGATTACCACAAGTGATATTTCGAGACCGGGTATTGAGCTAGCTGGTTTTTTTGACTACTACCCTTCTGAACGTATTCAACTGTTAGGAAAAACAGAGCTTACTTTTTTTGAAAAATTAACACGTGATGAAAAAATGTATCGGATGGAGAAGCTTTGTACTGATATTACCCCTGCGATCATTATTTCACGTGATATAGAAGTTCCAGAAGAGCTAATTGAAGCGTCTGAACGTGAATCTGTGCCTGTAATCAAATCGACGATGAAGACAACCAGACTATCAAGTAGAATAACGAACTTCTTAGAGAGTAAGCTTGCCCCAACAACTGCTGTCCATGGTGTACTAGTAGATGTTTATGGTGTGGGAGTTTTGATTATCGGAAAAAGCGGTGTTGGTAAAAGTGAAACAGCCCTTGAACTTGTAAAACGAGGACATCGTCTTGTTGCTGATGATTGTGTGGAAATTCGCCAGGAGGATGAAGATACACTCATTGGCAGTGCACCAGAGTTAATTGAACATCTACTTGAGATCCGTGGATTAGGGATCATTAATGTCATGACTTTATTTGGAGCCGGAGCAATTCGGAATTTTAAACGAATTACCTTAGTTATCAACCTAGAGCTTTGGGATCAAACAAAGCAATATGACCGATTAGGTCTTGAAGAAGAAAAAATGAAAATCATTGATACGGATTTAACGAAATATACTATTCCAGTTCGTCCAGGACGAAATCTTGCTGTTATTATAGAGGTTGCAGCTATGAACTTCCGCTTAAAACGAATGGGATTAAACGCTGCAGAACAATTTTCAAATCGACTTACAAGTGCAATTGAATATGGGGATCATGACGACGTATAAGACGGATATAGATAAAAGGGAGCTGAGAACGTGGAACGAAACATTCAACCATTAGACCCAACATTCCTTGAGTTGGGTCCGTTAACAATTCAATGGTATGGGTTAATTATTGGATTAGGGACTGCACTAGCCTTATTTCTTGCAATAAGGGAATCTGAGCGAAGAGGAATGCATAAGGATACCTTTATGGACCTCATGTTATTTGCGGTCCCAATTGCAATCATTTGTGCGAGGATTTATTATGTCATTTTTAAATGGGAGTACTATTCGCAAAACCCTTCAAAGATTATCGCAATATGGGAGGGTGGAATCGCGATTCATGGTGCTTTAATAGGGTCTGTTGTCACTGCCATTGTGTTTGCAAAAATGAAGGGATTGTCCTTCTGGAAAATAGCTGATATCGCAGCACCAAGTATTATCCTTGGTCAGGCAATTGGTCGCTGGGGAAACTTTATGAATCAGGAAGCACATGGTGGACCAATTGCAGAAGAAAATATCCAAACCTTCTACAACGTATTACCTGATTTTATAATGGATCAAATGTTTATTGAAGGTACGTATTATCACCCGACCTTTTTATATGAATCACTATGGAGTTTAGTTGGTTTTGCTTTACTACTAATGCTACGAAAAGTAAACTTACGACGCGGAGAAATGTTCCTTTCGTATGTGATTTGGTATTCAATTGGGCGCTTATTCGTGGAAGGTCTGCGAACTGACAGCTTAATGCTAGGCGATATACGAGTTGCACAGTTGGTTTCATTTGTATCCATTGTGGGAGCGCTACTTGTACTCGTTTACCGAAGAGTAAAAGGGCATTCGAAAGAGAGATATTTAGAGAACTAAATTTATTAAAAGGGAGAGGGGAAACTTGCTAGAAACAATCAAGAGAGGCTTCATGGTAGGATTAAAAACTACTTGGACATTGGGAAAAGTGATCTTTCCCGTTACCCTGCTTGTAACATTGCTTCAGTACACACCTGTACTCGATTGGGTGATTAAATGGATATCACCAATTATGGGGTGGTTTGGTTTATCAGGTGATGCTGCCATTCCACTCGTGTTAGGAAACTTTTTGAATCTATATGCTGGTATTGGGGCAATTCTCACACTAGATTTAACCGTAAAAGAAGTTTTTATTTTAGCTGTCATGCTATCATTCTCACATAATATGATTATCGAATCTACAGTTGCCGCGAAAGTAGGCATTAAGATTTGGATCATTGTAGTTGTAAGACTTGGGCTAGCATTCATTTCTGCCTTCGTTATTAATCTAGTTTGGAATGGTGGAAGTGAACTAGCAAAATATGGACTTGTGTCTACAAATGAAGAACAAATTTCAGGATGGGGCAACATTCTGTTAAATGGCATTGAGAAAGCATCTTTTGGTATTCTCCAATTAGCACTTATTGTCATTCCGTTGATGGTAGTGATTCAAATCCTAAAAGAATTGAAATGGTTGAATGTGTTCTCAAAATGGATGAATCCAGTAACAAAAGCATTAGGAATGAAGGAAAATACATCAACCACATTAGCAGCTGGTCTCTTGTTCGGCTTGGCGTTTGGTGCGGGTGTAATGATTCAGGCGGTAAAAGAGGATAATGTAAGTAAGAAGGATTTAACGTTAGCGTTTATTTTCCTTGTCGCGTGTCACGCTGTTGTGGAGGATACACTTATCTTTATTCCACTTGGCATCCCTGTATTGCCTTTATTGCTTATCCGAGTAGCCACCGCAACTATCTTAACAATGGTAATAGCATTTATCTGGAGACGCGTAGAACAAAACAGCAGAAAGGAACCTATCTATGGCAATTAACACACTTTTATTTGATTTAGACGGAACATTAATTGATACAAATGAACTAATAGCTCAATCATTTTTACACACATTTGAAAAATATTATCCTGGACAGTTTACTCGAGAGGATGTCCTTCCATTCAATGGACCTACACTTCTAGAATCATTTTCTTCTGTAGATCCAGAGCGTGCGGAAGAAATGGTCGCAGAATATCGAAAATTTAATCATGAAAAGCATGACGAGTTAGTAACAGAGTTTCCTGAGGTTTTTGATACAATTAAAACATTAAAGGAAAAAGGCTATAAAATTGGTGTTGTAACAACAAAGATGAGGCATACGGTCAATATGGGATTAAAACTAACCAAGTTGGATCAATTTTTTGATGTCGTTGTTACATTGGATGATGTAAAAGCTCCAAAGCCTGATCCAGAACCAGTTCATCTTGCATTAAAGTTACTAGACTCGACACCCGGAGAAGCGATTATGATTGGTGATAATTATCAGGACATTGTTGCTGGACAAAATGCAGGCACAAAGACAGCAGGGGTGGCATGGTCTCACAAAGGAAGAGAGTTTTTACTTGAATATAAGCCTGATTTTATGCTTGAAAAAATGAGTGACTTATTTGACATTATTTCAGATTCAAGCCAATCGTAAAAGGATGAAGTAATAGTGAAACGACGAACGACAAGGTATCCAGTTTCAGGAGCTAATTCACTTTGGCAGATTTATAAAACCGTCTCCTTTTGGAAGGTTGTACGGAACTTTATCGTGATCCAGCTTGCGCGATATACACCATTCTTAGGAATGAAAAATTGGCTGTATCGTACCTTTCTTGGGATGAAGGTCGGGGATAAAACAGCCTTCGCTTTAATGGTGGTACCAGACATCATGTTCCCGGAAAAAATTAGTGTTGGTAGCAATACAGTAATTGGCTTTAACACAACTATCCTCGCTCATGAATACTTGATTAAAGAATACAGACTTGGTGATGTGAAAATTGGTAGCGAGGTTATGATTGGTGCCAATTCAACGATTTTACCTGGAGTGGAAATCGGTGATGGTGCAATTGTTTCTGCGGGCACACTCGTTCACAGGGATGTCCCAGCGGGCAGCTTTGTTGGCGGCAATCCAATGCAACTAATTTATTCAAAAGAACAAAGAGAAGAACGTGAAAAAGATTCAGGACAATAAATATATACAACAAATGCCTATCAGACTCAGCAGTGATTAGATGGGCATTTTTTTGTGCTCTTCTTATCCTCGTGTCTATATCCTCGTTTCATTTCTACATTACTCACACCCTTCTTCTCACATTCCAGCTTTTACCTCTCTTCTTCCTCTCTTGCTTACAACTTTTTAGCTAGTTATCCACTTTATCAACATAATCCACAAATATATTATTCAGATATTAACAATATACACAATATCAACAAAGGCAGAATCAAGTTATTAACTTAATCCACAGTATCCACAAACTAAAATTATTTTATCCACAGAACAAATTATCCACAAAGACATAAAGTAATGGCTAAATTCTGACATTTGTGTTGACGCTATAGTCGGTTAGGTGTAAAATAAAGTATACTTTATCTTGGTAGTATATTAGCGAACTAAAGTAAAATAAAAACAAGTATATAATATAGAAGGTAAATCTTCTTATATATAATTCTTTGGTGGTGACAAAATCGTGTTTATGTTTGAAAAACCTTTAGGTATGAGAGATACATTGCCGGCTTTATATGAAGCGAAAAAGAAACTCCGCGATGCAATGTCTTCAAAAATTGAAAGCTGGGGATATCGATTTATTGAGACTCCAACACTTGAATACTATGAAACGATAGGAGAAGCATCTGCTATCCTTGATCGTCAATTATTTAAGCTATTAGATCAACAGGGACATACACTTGTGCTACGACCTGATATGACGGCTCCAATTGCACGTGTGGCTGCTTCCCGTTTATATCAAGACGGATATCCACTCCGTATTGCTTATGCGGCGAACGTGTTTCGTGCACAGCAACGAGAGGGTGGAAGACCTGCAGAATTCGAGCAAATTGGTATTGAGTACATTGGCGATACTACAACAAGTGCTGATGCAGAGGTTATTGCCCTTATGATTGCTTCACTAAAGCAAGCGGGACTCACTCATTTTACGGTACCAATCGGTCACATAGGCTATGTAAAGGCCTTGTTTAAGGAAATCGTCGGGAATGAAGCGAGAGCTGATGTCCTTCAACGATACTTATATGAAAAAAATTATGTAGGCTATAGAGAGCATGTTAACAATCTACCGTTATCATCCATTGATAAGCAACGGTTGCTGTCGCTTTTACAGCTTCGTGGAAATGATTCTAAGATTGCGAAAGCAAAGGACCTTGTTGAAAGCGAAGAAGGGAAAAATGCTGCTGAAGAGCTTGAAATGCTTTGGAGAAAGTTAGAAGCATTCGGTGTAACAGAGAATATTAAGATTGATTTTAATCTTGTAAGTCATATGAGCTACTATACTGGTATTCTTTTTGAGATATATGCAGAAAATGTTGGCTTTTTAGTAGGGAATGGCGGTCGCTATGATCGTTTATTCGATAAGTTTGATCGACCAGCACCGGCAACGGGCTTTGGAATTCGTACGGATCGATTACTTGAAGCACTTGATTTGCCACAAACAAAGCCTGAGATTCATTGCGTGATTTTTAGTGCTGAACAACGAGAAGAAGCAATCCGATTTGCGATGAAGAAACGAGAACAAGGCGAGCGCGTAATCCTTCAGGATATTGCAGGTATCAAGGATGTTGATGCATGCACGAATGCTTTTGCACAAACCACCTTTTTCTTAGGAAACTCAAGGAAGGAGGATGAAGAATGAATAACAAATTAACAATTGCAATGCCAAAAGGACGGATCTTTGAAGAGGCTGCAGATCTTTTAAAAAAGGCAGGCTACAAGCTTCCTCCTGAATTTGAGGATTCAAGGAAACTAATCATTGACGTACCAGATGAACCTTTTCGTTTTATGCTTGCAAAACCAATGGATGTAACGACATATGTAGAACATGGTGTAGCCGACCTTGGAATTGCAGGGAAAGATGTAATGCTAGAGGAAGAGCGTGACGTGTACGAGGTGCTAGACCTACAAATCAGCCAATGCTATTTAGCAGTTGCTGGTCTTCCAGATGCGAAAACAATGGGAGTAGCTCCTAAAATTGCGACAAAATATCCTAACATTGCTTCAAGCTATTTTCGTGAAAATGGCGAGCAGGTTGAAATCATAAAACTGAACGGTTCGATTGAACTTGCTCCGTTAATTGGATTGGCAGACCGAATTGTGGATATTGTGTCAACAGGACGTACACTAAAGGAAAACGGATTAGTTGAGCTCGAGCACATTGCAGACATTACGTCTCGTCTAATCGTAAATCCTGTCAGCTATCGCCTAAAGGATCAACAAATTGACGAAATCGTAGAACGTCTTTCTAAAGTCGTTTCGATCTAATTCAGCAGAAAGGACCAACACATCATGCGAATTGAACGTGTAACAAGCACTGTTTCCCTCAAACGGACAATTGATAGTGGGACAGAGGAACAGAGAAAAGCAGTTCTAGAAATTCTTGCAAATGTACAAGAAAATGGAGATACGGCTCTTCAACACTACACTGAAAAGTTTGACGGTGTTTTACTGCAAGATATAAAAGTAAATGACACGGATATCAAGGATGCTTATCAACAGCTAGATGGTAGCCTTGTTAGCATTATAAAGGAAGCAGCAGAAAATATCCGTGATTACCATAGTCGTCAGGTAAAACAGTCCTGGATGTCAATGAAGGAGAATGGGACGATCCTTGGACAGAAAATTACACCACTTGATGCAGTCGGTGTGTACGTTCCAGGCGGGAAAGCAGCATATCCATCATCCGTCTTAATGAATGTTATTCCAGCTCAAGTAGCAGGTGTGGAACGGATTGTGATGGTTTCACCACCAGGAAAAGATGGCCGTATCCCAGCGGGTGTTTTAGTAGCAGCGGACATCTTGGGTGTAGACGAAATATATAAGGTGGGTGGAGCGCAAGCGATTGGTGCTCTTGCGTATGGAACAGCAACCATTCAACCTGTTGATAAAATCGTCGGGCCAGGAAATATATTTGTTGCACTAGCTAAACGTGAGGTATTTGGTAATGTGGATATCGATATGATTGCAGGGCCAAGTGAAATCGTAGTGTTAGCTGATGAAACGGCCCGTGCAAATGAAATCGCAGCGGACTTACTCTCACAGGCAGAGCATGATGAAAGAGCATCTAGTGTTCTCGTTACATCTTCGATGGAGCTCGCTGAGGCAGTTTCTGAAGAAGTAGAAAGACAGCTTGAGCTATTGCCACGTGTAGATATTGCTAGAGCCTCGATCAAGGACTTTGGTGCAATCTATGTCACGAGTGACTTAGATCGAGCAATCCAAGTAGTAAATGAGCTTGCACCGGAGCATCTTGAAATCATGACGAATGAACCGATGGAGCAGGTTGGTAAAATAAAGCATGCAGGAGCTATTTTTGTAGGTCGTTACAGCTCAGAACCAGTAGGAGATTATTTCGCAGGTCCGAACCATGTGCTTCCGACAAACGGAACGGCACGTTTTTCAAGTCCTCTAAATGTGGATGACTTTACGAAAAAATCAAGTATCATCTCATACAGCCAACAGGCAATGGCTGATAACGGACCAAAAATTGCAGCATTTGCAAGACTTGAAGGACTTGAAGCACATGCAAGAGCAATTGAAGAACGATTGAAATAGGAAGAACCTTCTTATAAAAATAAATATTCACAATTTACACAATTGTACTGTGGATACTGTGAATAATGTGGATAATAATACACAATTATGTGAATTATCATACTAATTCGGATGGAAACTAACCATGGACAATGTGGATAACTTAACTTACGGTAGGTGTAAAAAATGACAAGACAAGCAAGTGTTGAACGTAAAACAAATGAAACAGATATCAAATTGAATTTCGCAGTAGATGGAGAAGGAATTTCCAAGCTGGATACTGGTGTTCCTTTTATGACACATATGTTAGACCTTTTTACAAAGCATGGTCAATTTAATCTGACAGTTGATGCAAATGGTGATACGGAGATTGATGATCACCATACAACGGAAGACATTGGGATTTGTTTGGGACAGGCATTACGAGAAGCGCTTGGAGATAAAAAAGGAATTAAGCGCTACGGAAATGCGTTTGTTCCGATGGATGAAGCACTTGCGCAGGTTGTGATTGATTTGGGCAATCGTCCACATTTCGAGTTGAAAGCGGAGTTTCCAAGTTCCCGAGTTGGAACGTTTGATACAGAACTTGTGCATGAATTCTTGTGGAAGTTTGCTTTAGAGGCGAGAATTAACCTTCATGTCATCGTTCATTATGGTCACAACACACACCACATGATTGAGGGCATTTTTAAGGCACTAGGTCGTGCACTTGATGAGGCAACGATGATTGACCCAAGAGTTAAGGGGGTCCCATCAACGAAAGGGATGTTGTAAATGATAGGCATAATCGATTATGGCATGGGGAATTTATACAGCGTTAGTAAGGCATTAGAGCGAATGAACTACGATTATTTCGTCTCAAGTTCACCAGACGAATTAGCCAAAGCTGACGGCTTACTTTTACCTGGTGTTGGTTCCTTCAAAGATGCGATGGGGATTTTACATGAGACAGGTTTAGTTGGCTTTATCAAACAATCCGTGGCAGAGGGTACACCCTTATTAGGAATCTGCCTAGGGATGCAATTGTTGTTTGAAGAAAGCGAAGAAAATGGACTCACGCAAGGCCTTGGATTTTTAAAGGGCAAAATAACAAAAATTCCCGGGGTAACGGCAAATGGTGAGACTTACAAGGTTCCGCATATGGGCTGGAATGATCTTGAGCTTCGCAATCCCTCTCCACTGCTTCGTAATATTCAAGGTGGGCATGTGTATTTCGTACACTCTTATTATGTTTCAACACCCAATCCAGAGGATGTAATCGCAAGTAGTGTGTATGACGTGGAGGTTCCTGCAGTAGTAGGAAAAGGAAATGTATTTGGAACACAGTTTCACCCAGAAAAGAGCAGTGAGCTAGGGTTACAGATACTCCAGAACTTTGCTGCAATCGTTGAAAAGAAGGTGACAATATGAGTACTTTTACAATCTACCCCGCAATTGATATGAGAGGCGGCAAATGCGTTCGATTGCTTCAGGGGGACTACAATAAAGAGACGGTTTATGGAGACTCTCCATTTGATATGGCAAAAACATTTGCAGATGCAGGTAGCCAGTGGATTCACATGGTTGACTTGGATGGTGCAAAAGCTGGAAAACGCGTAAATGACCAATATGTGCTTGAGGTTGCACAGAAGCTTCCGGCAAAGGTACAAATTGGTGGTGGGATTCGAACAGAAGAGGATGTTGCTTACTACATCGAAAACGGTGTGGATCGTGTAATCTTAGGAAGTGCAGCCATTTCAAATCCTGAATTTGTAAAAAAGATGCTCCAACAATACAAAGAGAAAATTGCGATTGGAATTGACGCAAAAGACGGTTATGTAGCAACAGAGGGCTGGTTAAATACGTCATCTGTTAAAGCAACCGATTTGGGAATTGAGCTAGCGAACGCAGGTGCTGAAGTGTTTATCTTTACGGATATCGCGACTGACGGCATGCTAAGCGGACCTAATATTGATGCTGTTGCAACCCTTGCTTCTGTAACTGGAAAACAGGTTATTGCGTCTGGAGGAGTTAGTTCAATTGAAGATCTAAAAGCGCTAAGTAAGTTAGCAGACCAAGGTGTAGGTGGTGCGATTGTTGGAAAGGCCCTTTACACGAATCAATTTACGGTTAAGGAAGCATTAGAAGAGGTGAAGAGCTCATGATTACGAAGCGTATCATCCCTTGTCTAGATGTGAAGGATGGCCGTGTTGTAAAAGGGGTCCAATTCGTGGAGCTTCGTGATGCCGGGGACCCAGTAGAATTAGCCAAATTCTACGATTCTGAAGGTGCGGATGAATTGGTTTTTCTAGATATATCTGCTTCCCATGAAGGTCGTAAAACAATGGTAGAGGTTGTTGAGCAAGTAGCTGCCACACTTGCCATTCCGTTTACGGTGGGTGGAGGAATCAATTCCTTAGAAGATATGAAAAAAATTCTCCGTGCAGGTGCGGATAAGGTATCGTTAAATACAGCAGCCGTACTAAACCCAGATGTTATCAAGGAAGGTGCAGATTTCTTTGGTTCACAATGCATCGTGGTCGCGATTGATGCTAGATATGACGAGGAATTAGGAAGCTGGAGAGTTTATACACATGGTGGTCGAAAAGCAACTGAGTGGGAAGTTGTTGCATGGGCACAGGAAGCAATTACTCGTGGTGCCGGAGAAATCTTATTGACTAGCATGGACAAGGATGGAAGTAAGGACGGCTTCAATCTTGAATTAACAAGACGTGTGAGTGAAGCTGTATCCGTACCAGTAATTGCTTCAGGTGGTGCTGGGAATGCAGCCCATTTTGAGGAAGCTTTCACAGAAGGTAAGGCGGATGCGGCGTTAGCAGCAAGTATTTTTCATTACAAAGAGACTTCAGTGAAGGAAGTTAAAAACTTTTTAAAAGAGAAAGGGGTCAATGTCCGATGAACATACCAGACATTAAATTCGATGAAAAGGGACTTGCTCCGGCAATTGTACAAGATGCAGGAAGTAAAGAAGTATTAACACTTGCTTATATGAATGAAGAATCCTTACGCAAGTCGATTGAAACGCGAGAGACATGGTTTTATAGCCGCTCTCGCAAGGAACTATGGCATAAAGGGGCAACATCTGGAAATACACAAAAGATACTTGATCTGAAATATGATTGTGACCAGGATGCGATTCTTGTATTGGTAGAACCGACAGGACCTGCCTGCCACACAGGAAACTACTCTTGCTTTACTGAATCTGCACTAGGAGAAGCTGAGGAAGTAAAGGGTGACCGTTTTGCGATTCTTAATGAGCTTGAAACCATTATTGCAGGGCGTGAGGCTGAAATGCCTGAGGGTTCGTATACTACATATCTATTCCAAGAAGGGGTAGATAAGATACTTAAAAAAGTAGGAGAAGAAGCGTCTGAGGTCATCATCGCTGCTAAAAACCGCAGTCATGAAGAACTGAAGTGGGAAGCGGCAGATTTATTGTTCCACCTACTTGTGCTTCTTCGTGAGCAAAAGTTACCATTGAACGAAGTGTTATCGGCATTGGAGAAAAGAAGATAAATTATATTAAGTGCTTATCCACAGGTAAGCACTTTTTTTTACCTTTATATAAAAGGATTATGAACATGTTGTCCACATTACCCACAATATCCACAGCCTCGTACCTTGTATCTTAAAATATAGTGAATAACTCCTTTCTTTCATGCTTTCATGAGAGTGTATTAACAATTTTATCCTCAATATCCACATAATTCACAAAATAACATAACAACTTTACAAAAGTTTATGATTTAAACCAAGCTACCCCTATGTTTCTAGCGGTTTAATATGGTATACTACGTTGGGAAATAAACTTATTTAGTAGAAGATCAAATAAAATAAATATATACATTCAGTAGAGGATTATCCCTTCTGAGTAAAGGTATGGCCTTACGAGGATGCCTCGATTTATATCGTCGCAAATACGGCAAGGCGTATTTGATTTATTGTGGAGGAACCCGATGGAAAAACAAAACATAAAAGAAAGACAGCGAAGTGCAAAGGTTATTCCGTTTATCCAGACGGGAGAATATTATTTCAAAAAAGGATTAAAGGCATATCGCCAACATGATATATATAAATCGATAAAACACTTGAAACGTGCTGTGCAGCTTGAACCGAAGGAGCCTATGTTTTTATGTCAGCTTTCCGTAGCGCTCACTGAGGTCGGCGACTATCACCTATCAAATCAATATCTTACTAAAATAACCGATGATCTGGATTCTGATATGCCAGAGTGTTTTTATTTTAAGGCAAATAATTTTGCGCATTTGGGTCTGTTTCAAGAGGCTGGTAAGTATGCTGAAATGTATTTGGAACGAGAACCGAATGGTGATTTTTCTGAGGATGCAGAGGATTTGCTTGATTTGTTACGTCTTGAAGAGGGAGATTTTGAAGACTCAGCAAATCATCAGGATGAACTGATTGTTAAACAAGAACAGGCTCGAGAGTTTCTTGAAACAGGAAGATTAGATGAAGCCGTTACTCATTTAAAGGAAATCACTCGTGAATATCCGGAGTTTTGGTCAGCCTATAATAACCTAGCTCTTGCCTATTTTTATTCAGGTGATGTGGAAAATGCATCAAAGATACTAGAAGAAGTATTAAGTAAAAACCCTGGAAATCTTCATGCACTCTGTAATACTCTTGTTTTTCTTTACTATCAGCGAAAAACACAGAAGGTAAAAGAGCTCACAAAACGATTATCGATGGTTTCTCCGATGCTTTTTGAGCACCGCTATAAGCTTGGTGCGACATTTGGGTTAGTCGGCAGACATGATCTTGCTTTTAAATGGCTCCGAAACTTGCAGCGCAGCGGCTTTGAAGGGGATGAAACGTTCTATTATTGGCTCTCCCATTCGGCTTATTTCACAGGACATGAAGATGTAGCGAAGAATGCGTGGAAAAGAGTTCTGGAGGAAAACCCAAGTAAAAAGGGCTCTGCACCATGGGAATCTGACCGTACGAAGCCGATTAGTGATGTGCTTGATCGCTGGTTAACTGGCGATTTTATTGAAGAGCGATTATATGGTTTGTTTTTAGCAAGCAAAACAAATACTTCTCTAGTTCCGACGGATTTAAAGCATATCCAATTCCATGCTACAATTGAACAAGAATTTGCCAATTACGTATTGCATAAAAAGAAAAAATCAAACAAAATTCCATCCTATATCATTGATGGCTATCATATCGCGGATACACTTTTTACAAATAATAAGCATGATGATTCAGCGAACGAAGAGCTCTATCTAACATGGTTAATGATTTATGATGAAGCAGTTAAGCGAGAGTTTAATGTGTCTAATTGGCATGCATGGGCAGCTGCGACTGAATACATTTGGCGTAATCATCAATCACATACGGTTACTCAACAACAAGTTGCGGAGAAATACAAGATTTCTAAGGCAACAGTTATGAAATATGTAAAATTTGTAAAAGAACTCTTGCAGTGAGCATATTAATAGCGGATTTTGACAGGTTTTTATAGGATAGAGGTAGGAGATACTACAAAAAGAACTAATTTAACAGAGGATTAAGGAGAGACATAAAAATGACGGAAGAAAAAATTTATGATGTCATTATTATCGGTGCTGGACCTGCAGGAATGACTGCTGCTGTATATACCTCACGTGCGAATTTATCAACGTTGATGCTTGAGCGTGGGATTCCAGGCGGACAAATGGCGAACACGGAGGATATCGAAAACTATCCTGGCTTTGAATCTATCTTAGGACCTGAGTTATCTACAAAAATGTTCGAGCATGCGAAGAAGTTCGGTGCAGAGTACGCATATGGTGATATTAAAGAAGTAATCGATGGTGAAGAATATAAAACAGTGATTGCCGGTGGCAAAGAGTATAAAGCACGTGCTGTCATCATCTCTACTGGTGCGGAATATAAGAAGGTCGGTGTTCCGGGTGAACAAGAACTTGGTGGCCGTGGTGTTTCTTATTGTGCAGTATGTGATGGAGCTTTCTTTAAAAATAGAGAACTTGTCGTTATAGGTGGAGGAGATTCTGCAGTTGAAGAAGGCGTGTACTTAACTCGTTTTGCTTCAAAGGTAACGATCGTTCATCGTCGTGATGAGCTTCGTGCGCAAAAGATCCTGCAACAACGTGCATTTGATAATGAAAAGGTTGATTTTATCTGGAACCATACGGTGAAGGAAATTCACGAAAAAGATGGTAAAGTAGGCGGCCTAACATTAGTGAATACACAAACTGGTGAGGAAACAGAATTTGGTGCAGATGGAGTATTTATCTACGTTGGAATGCTCCCACTTTCAAAGCCGTTTGAAAACCTAGGTATCACAAATGCTAACGGGTATATCGAAACAAACGAAAAAATGGAAACAAGAGTACCTGGCATTTTTGCAGCTGGGGATATCCGTGAGAAAACCCTTCGTCAGGTTGTAACAGCAACTGGTGATGGAAGTATCGCAGCGCAATCCGTTCAGCACTACGTAGAAGAACTACTTGAAAAAATGAAAGCATAATATATGAAGCACCTCCACTTGTGGGGGTGTTTTTTACTGGTATGGCGCAAACTTCCTAAACTGCATGCTGATTTACCATATACAGATGTTGCGAATGGTTTTTCTTGAACCAGCCGCACAAAAGCATGCGGAACCCTGATTTGCGGATGCAAATCTCGTCAATTGTCTAAAATACCATTCGTAAGTGGATAAAATTTCCGGAAAAGACGACTATCCGAGTTGTATTTTCCATCTACTGGATATCGCGAATGGTTTTTCTTGAACCAGCCGCACAAAAGCATGCGGAACCCTGGTTTGCGAATGCAAATCTCGTCAAATTATCAAAATACCATTCCAAAGTGGATAAAATATCCAAAAAACGATAACTGAACCTTATTTTCCAGTCTGAATTTTATAACCTCCTAAATAGTATAAAACTAAGCCGAGAAACGATATATGGATTACCGCTATCACAAACACCATAGACAATATTAAAACATGCAAAAAAAATATATTGCACTCGATATAGGTATTTACTCCCTATAATAGGTAAAAGGTATTGAGAAATTTATTTTGAGACAAGGGATGTTTTTCCCATTTTGCTTTCTTTCTCTCTTTTTTAGTTGTTGCCCCAAAATCTGGATAATATAATAAATCCTTGAGTGAATGAACTTTGGAGGGGAAACAAAATGGAGAAAAAATGGATTGGTTTGTTTTTAACAATCATACTGGCAGTTACGTTAACAGCCTGTGGTGGTTCTGATGAAGCTGCAGATGATAATGGTAAAGTGTCGGGAGAAAGCACAGAAGAGACAGAGGCAAATACGAAAGAAGAGAAAGCTGACGAGCAAGAAAAAGAAGACACAGCAGATAGTGAAGAATCAAATGGCAAGGAAGAAGAGGTGTTCAGGGCCTCTGGTAAAGACGATAAACAAAATACAGAACCAACAGAAAACCTATTTGATTCAGATAAAGTGTTTTATTATGCTGAGGATGCTGTAGAAATTAAACTTACGAATGCATCATTTGTTCAAGAATTTAGTGCTACAAATGCAGAAGCTGATACTGTACTAGGATCACGTACAATTAACTCGGATTCTGAGACTTTTTTACATATATCTGGAACCATTAATAATGATACAACAGACATTTTTCATTATGGACACAAGCTTGCTCCGGTTAAATTCTTTTTACTTTATGATGGAAAGCATGAATTTGAGGGCCTAGCTGGAACTGAAGAAGAGGAAGGTACGAAAATCGGCAGTGCGAGTGTCTCGTCATTAACAGAAGGAAAGGTTCATATTTATTTCCAAGTACCGAAAACTGTTTCTGAAACAGATAAGCCATTAGTGCTCAAGGTTACAATGGATGAAGAAGAATTTGAAATACCACTTCGATAAGGTACTAATTAAGTCGAGCAAACGTAATCGAGCTCGACTTTTTTTATTAGTAATCAACCATTCTCATTTTACGAAAAACCAGAACGGATAAAACAAATAGGCATCATCTACATAAATAACCAACACATACGCGATCAATATTCCGATTCCAAGAGATAGTAACGCTTGAACCTTTGTTCGAATCCACTTAAAGCTATAACCGATAGCAAGGATTAAACAAATAAATGGTAGTCCCACCGTCAATTGACCAATCGAAAAACCTGCCAAAAAGCTAAAAATATAGCTTGAGAGCGCTGCCCCCCAATAATAGTTGTGTTTCCCTCTAATCGCCAAAGCAATAGTAACGAAAAATAATATGAAAGATAAAAACGCAAGCACTGAAAAAATCATCTAGCTCACTCCATTTCCCAACCTGACGTATGATCCTCTATTACTAGTATATGGGAATAAGTCCTACATACAACCATAAGCTTGTTCATATTCCATTACAGTAAAAGCAATCAATCAAAATACCCTATCCAAAAGAAATATAAAAGCTCCTACATTAATATAGTTATATAAAAGGGGTAGAAAATCATTTTTGACAACCTACGAGTGGTGACAGTCGCTTTAGTGCACCGTTCGAGAACCCCAGAAAGGGAGATTTTTGTGTCACCGATTGATTTATCAAGGTTCGAAAAGAAGATTGTGCTACGGAATATTCGGCATGAGGACATTGGTGAGATTATTGAACTGTCAAAAATTTGTTTTCCAAATATGGAGCCGTGGGCGCGGGATCAGCTAGAAAGCCATTTATCTATTTTTCCGGAAGGTCAATTTTGCGTGGAATATGATGGACGAATTATCGGTTCCTGCTCCAGTCTTATTGTAGATTTTGATGAGTATGATGATAAACACACATTTAACGAAATCAGTGATAATTCCTATATCCGGAATCATGATCCAGATGGGAAAAATTTATATGGAATTGATGTGATGGTCCATCCAGATTATCGTAGGATGAAAATAGGCCGCCGACTGTATGAAGCGAGACGTAAGCTTACTCAAGAGTTGAATTTGGAAAGTATTATAATTGGAGGAAGAATCTCAAACTATCATAAATATGCAGCTGACATGACAGCGAGGGAATACGTGGAACAGGTCATTCAGCAGAACATCTATGACCCTGCCCTCACATTTCAAATGATGAATGGTTTTGTTCTAAAGCGGGTGAATGCCAATTATTTAACAGACCGAGATTCCATGGGGTATGCAACCTTAATGGAATGGAACAATCCTGATTACTTACCGAAGAAAACGAGACGAATCTATACACGTGCGCTACCGGTACGGATATCCGTCATTCAATACATGATGAAGAAGATACAATCCTTTGAGGATTTTGCCACACAATGTGAATACTTTATTGATGCTAGCTCAAACTTTCATTCAGACTTTGCCGTTTTCCCTGAAACCTTCACGATGCAGTTGCTGTCTTTTATAAATGAACAAGTTCCTAGTAAACAAATTAAAAAGGTTGCTGAGTATACAGAGGAGTATATTAATCTTTTTTCACAGCTTGCCGTAAAATACAATATTAATATTGTCGGTGGGTCGCATTTCGTTGAAGAGGATAATGGAATTTATAATGTTGCCTACCTCTTTAGGCGAGACGGAACGATTGATAAGCAATACAAGCTCCATATTACGCCAGATGAAAGAAGGTGGTGGGGAGTTCAACCAGGTCATGGAGTGCACGTGTTTGATACGGATTGTGGTAAAATCTCAATCTTAGTAAGCTATGATATTCAATTCCCAGAGTTAGCTCGGATTGCGGTGGATAAAGGCGCACAAATTATCTTCACGCCATTTAGCACAGAGGATCAACAGGGGTATTTACGGGTTCGCTATTGTTCACAGGCTCGTGCTGTCGAAAACCAAGTGTATACCGTCATTGCAGGAACTGTGGGTAACCTTTCCCATGTCCCACATATGGATGTTCAATATGCACAGTCTGGGATCTTTTCACCATCTGATTTTACGTTCTCTAGTAATGGCATTGTGGGCGAATGTAACCCAAATATTGAAACCATTGTGGTGGGAGAAGTTGACCTTGAAAGTCTACGCCGAAACCGTAATATTGGGACAGAAACGCCACTTAAAGACCGTAGAACAGATTACTATCAAATTATCACAAAAAATCAAAAGCCCATCAAAAAGAAAATACCTACCGAGTAGAAAACTTATCCACATGTGAATAACTCCACAAAAGATACCGCCTTATAAAGGGCGGTATTTATTGTGAAATAGTAGTATTCATAGACTGCGTTCTACTCTGAAGATGGCGTGATGGAGCATTTCAATTAGGAGTTCAACTTCTTGTTTGGAAATACAGAGTGGTGGAGCGAACACGAGTGTATCCATGCCGTCAAAAACAACAGATCGACAGATTAATCCGATTTTAGCTGCTTCATTTACAATAGTCGGCGCTAAAGGGCCTTTTACGTATTGAGGGCTATTAATCTCAACGGCTCCCATAAGGCCGAGTCCTCTTACATTACTCACAAGGCTGTTTTCTCCCTGAATCCATGTAAATCCATCGAGCATTTTCTGTCCCATTTTCATAGAGTTCTCAATCAAACCTTCATTTTCAATGATTTCAATATTTTTTAACCCAACTGCACAAGCCATAGGATGGCCACTATATGTATACCCATGCAGAAGAGTTCCGCTTGATAGCTCTTTAAAATCGTCAAATATGGATTCAGCTAACACGACCCCGCCTAATTGGGCATAGCCACTCGTCACTCCTTTTGCGAAGCACATCATGTCAGGAGCAACCCCATAGTGATCGACACCAAAATAGCGACCAGTCCGCCCAAAGCCCGTAATCACTTCATCCGTGATCCATAGAATATTATACTCGTCACAAAGCTTACGCACCTCTTTAAAATAAGAGTCCTCAGCTATATGGAGACCACCAGCGCCTTGTACAGGCTCTGCCACAAACGCTGCAATTGTATCTGGTCCTTCGACCTCGATGGTTTCGCGCAATGCGTCCGCTGACAAGTTATCTGTATAGAAAAAATCTGGAGCTAATGAATTTGTGAAATCGCGAAATGGTTTCAACCCAGTTGCACTAGTTGAGCCCATTGCTACTCCATGATATGATCTTTTACGTGAAATAATCTTCTTTTTTTCAGGCATCCCACGTAGTATCCAGTAATGCCTAGCTAGTTTGTATGCGGTATCATTTGCTTCCGAGCCACCTGAAGTGAAAAAAGTTGTGGATAACGTACCGGGGGTAATTTCTGCGAGCTTTGTTGCTAAACGGATAGCGGGCTCATTGCTAAAGGTCGCAAAGCATGAGCTGAATGCTAGTTTATTCATTTGTTCCATTGCCGCTTGTCCCAATTCTTTTCGGCCGTGACCAACATTCACATTCCAGAGGGAGGACATGCCATCAAGAACACGTTTGCCATTTACATCCTCAAGAAAGACCCCTTCTCCCTTTGTGAAAATAAAAGCTGGTCCCTGCGTTTGTTGTTGCTGAATCGGTGACGTAGGATGCATGAAATGCTTTTTATCTAATTCCACTAATTCTTGGCGAACAGTAAGTTTTTCGATCATTCACATTCCTCCTTTATTTGCAAAATCCAACATTCATACCAAGGTGTTAAACACTTTTAATGAAATATATGCAGAAAGTAGTAGATTTTGAACTAGAAGTGGGAATAACCGTTTAATGACTCTCAATTATTTCGTTGTAAAGGTTCGTTAAAGCTCTTACTTGTATCTACAATTTCTAGAATGAATGGAATTTACAAAACAAAGTTAAATCGTAATTTGGTTTTAACCCTCCTGTAACACGCATGAAATATATTTTGAGTATTATAAGAGTAGTAATTGACCCCCTTTTTATAAAATAGATTTTTTTGGGCACAGGCACATCCCCTGTGCCCCCTTTTTTTGAGTCAGCCGAAAATGACACATCGATTGCGGAACATCGACTAAATACCGACACATCCTGTGTCGAACGTCGATGTCACCACATCCTGTGGAAGCGCGTTGGCTTGCTTCTCCGTTCCTCACGTATTAACTGCATACGCTCCGGTACTCAAAGCTGCGCCGCCTTGAAATTCTCGGTCCTTTTCAACCTCCTTATTACCAGTATTAATAATTCAGTTATAAAAAAATATGAAAATCTTGTTCGTTGTGACTACTTGTTAGAAATAGTATAATAATAACAATGAGAATTGCTTACAAACGGTTCTACTACGAATGTGTACCGACCGACTTGGGGTGAAAGATAGTGCAAAGAGTAACAAACTGTTTATTACGCAAGGATAATAAAGTTCTACTATTACAAAAGCCACGACGCGGCTGGTGGGTTGCCCCTGGAGGAAAAATGGAGCCGGGCGAATCGATTCGTGATTCGTGCATACGTGAATACCGTGAGGAAACAGGTATTTATATTAAGAACCCTGATATTAAGGGGATCTTTACGTTTATTATAAAAGAGGGAGATAAGGTTACTTCCGAATGGATGATGTTTTCTTTTTTAGCTACTGAGTATGAAGGAGAAAATGTCGATGAATCCGAGGAAGGAATTCTTAAATGGCAGGACATACAAGATATATCGAATCTGCCGATGGCTCCTGGTGACTATCATATATTAGATTACGTACTTAAAGGCTCTGGGGTCATATATGGAACATTTACATATACACCAGATTTTCAATTATTATCATATAGATTAGATCCAAGTTAGACATTAGGGAGGCAATAGCAATGAGTGTTGGTTCAACAAGTGAAATACAATTAGTCATTATTACGGGGATGTCAGGTGCCGGAAAAACGGTAGCGATTCAAAGCTTTGAGGATTTAGGCTATTTTTGCGTAGATAACCTACCTCCAACATTGCTCCCGAAATTTCTTGAGTTGATGAAGGAATCAGGCGGAAAAATGAATAAGGTTGCACTCGTTATGGACCTGAGGGGTCGTGAATTTTTCGATAGCCTGTTTGAATCACTTGATGATCTATCTGAAAAATCATGGATTGCTCCACAAATTTTATTCCTTGATGCAAAGGATACGACTCTTGTTACACGCTATAAGGAAACAAGACGTTCACACCCTCTTGCACCAACAGGTTCTCCACTTGAAGGCATTCAAGCAGAGCGGGAAATACTCGAAGAGCTAAAGGGAAGGGCTCAATATATTTATGACACTTCCGATTTAAAGCCGAGGGAATTACGTGAAAAAATACTAAAGCAATTTGCATCACATTCAAGACCCACTTTTTCAGTCAATGTGATGTCATTTGGTTTTAAATATGGTATACCAATCGATGCAGATCTCGTGTTTGATGTACGATTTCTCCCAAATCCACACTACATTGAGTCAATGAGACCAAATACAGGGCTAGATGATGACGTTTCTAGCTATGTGCTAAAATGGACCGAAACACAGAAGTTTATTGAAAAGGTAACGGACCTACTTGCCTTTATGCTTCCACAATATAAGCGAGAAGGAAAAAGCCAGCTTGTAATTGGAATTGGTTGTACAGGGGGACAACATCGCTCTGTGACACTTGCCGAATATATCGCAAAGCATTTCAAGGACGACTATGAAACCCATGTTTCTCACCGCGATATTGAGAGGAGAAAGGAAAGAAAGTAATGACCATACCAAAACAGCCTAAGATTGTCATCATTGGTGGAGGAACTGGCCTTTCCGTACTTTTGCGAGGGTTAAAATATCAACCTGTTGATATTACGGCAATTGTGACAGTTGCAGATGATGGAGGGAGCTCCGGTCGTCTTCGAGATGAGATGGATATTCCACCACCTGGTGATATTCGGAATGTATTAGCTGCTTTATCAGATGTTGAACCACTGTTTGAGGATTTGTTTCAACATCGCTTTGCAGGCGGAAATGGATTATCAGGTCATTCGTTAGGAAACTTAATTCTAGCAGCCATGACAACGATAACTGGTGATTTTGTCCATGCGATTGGTGAAATGAGTAAGGTACTTAACGTAAGAGGGAAAGTCCTTCCAGCAGCCAATAAAAGCGTTGTGTTACATGCTGAAATGGAGGATGGTACGGTCGTATCTGGTGAATCTAAAATTCCATATTCAGGGAAGAAAATAAAACGTGTTTTCTTATCACCTGATGATATCGAACCATTAAATGAAACAATTGAAAATATTCAACAGGCAGATATGATTGTCCTTGGACCAGGTAGTCTGTATACAAGCATTTTACCCAACCTGCTTGTCCCAAAAATCGGTGACGAAGTGGTCAAAGCGAAAGCGAAAAAAGTGTATATTTGCAATGTAATGACGCAGGCGGGAGAAACCTTGAATTTTACAGCCAGTGACCATGTGCAAGCATTGTATGATCACATGGGTCTATCGTTCATCGATACCATTCTTGTAAATGACGAAGAAGTACCTGAACATATAAAAGAAAAATATGCAAAAGAACTGGCAAAGCCAGTAATTTATGATACAGAAAGGCTTTCTACTTTAGGGTTGTCAATTATACATGATAAAATCATCTCATATGATAATAATGTCATAAGGCATGATACAACTAAAGTGGCGAACCTGTTATATGACTTGCTTCAAAAAAACTAATTAGTACAATAAGGGAGGTGGAATTGTGTCATTTGCATCGGAAACGAAAAAAGAACTAACTAACCTAGAAATCAAAGATTGCTGCGCAAAAGCTGAGCTTTCTGCATTGATTCGAATGAATGGCGCACTTTCCTTCTCCAATCAAAAGATTGTGGTCGATATTCAAACCGAAAATGCCGCCATTGCGAGAAGAATTTATACGTTATTAAAAAAGTGCTATAATGTAAGTGTTGAACTCTTGGTTCGAAAAAAAATGAGGCTTAAGAAGAACAATGTTTATATTGTTCGTCTAACCGAGGATGCTCGAGATATATTAGAAGATTTAAAGATTTTCGAAGGGGTATCGCTACGCCGAGAGATTTCTTCAGATTTAGTTGCGAAGAAATGCTGCAAACGGTCCTATTTACGTGGGGCATTTTTAGCAGGAGGCTCTGTAAATAATCCAGAAACATCCTCGTACCACCTTGAGATCTTTTCATTATATAAAGAACATAATGATTCACTTTGTGAATTAATGAACGTTTTTGACCTAAATGCAAAATCGTTAGAACGCAAAAAAGGTCATATTACCTATTTGAAGGAAGCAGAAAAGATTACCGAATTCTTAAATGTGATTGGGGCACATCAAGCGCTTCTTCGTTTTGAAGATGTGCGAATTGTTCGTGACATGCGAAATTCAGTAAACCGTCTTGTGAATTGTGAAACTGCAAATTTAAATAAAACGATTGGTGCTTCCATTAGACAGGTGGAGAACATTCGCTATATAGATGAAACAGTTGGTCTTGGTATCTTACCGGATAAACTACGAGAAATTGCAGAGCTACGAGTGGCCTATCAGGATGTTACACTAAAAGAATTAGGGGAAATGGTAACAACTGGCCAAATCAGCAAGTCTGGGATTAACCACCGCCTACGGAAAATCGATGAAATTGCAGATAAGCTTCGTGCTGGCCAAGGTATTAAGTGAGTAGGTTTTACTCACTTGAAGAAAAATAAAGCGTTATCATTTTTGGTGAAAAAATGAAACCTTTTAGGTACTTTAAACGTAGAATTGGAAACAACTAAAAATCAATATCAACTTTAGAATGCTACAGAAAAATGAGGAGGAAGAAAAATGGTTGAGAGACATGTTGAGGTTGCATTAAGAACGGGTTTACAAGCACGTCCTGCAGCATTGTTTGTCCAAGAAGCTAATAAATTTTCAGCGGATATCTTTTTAGAGAAGGATGGCAAAAAAGTAAACGCTAAAAGTATCATGGGATTGATGAGTCTGGCGGTTGGATCAGGTTCAACGGTAACCTTGATTGCAGACGGCAATGATGAAGAAGCGGCAGTAGAAGCATTAACTGAGTTTGTAAAGAAAGAAGCATAGTAAAAACCTCTCACGATCTGATGTGAGAGGTTTTTTTGTTAAATTACCGAAAGTGTAAAATTTGTACTTAGTTTTCGATGTCTAGCTCCATGCGCCATCGGCTCGAGGTCATAAGCTAATCGCTTCTGAAGGTAAAGAGCACCTTCCGTCAGCGCTTATCTTATGCTTGTCGCCGATAGGCAGGCGCATTCTGCTTTTCAATATTACTTATTATCTTGTGGGAACATCACTTTATCGATTAATCCATATTCCAATGCTTTATCAGCAGTCATGAAGTTGTCACGATCAGTATCTTTTTCAATAATCTCTAGTGGTTGACCTGTGCGCTCAGCTAAAATTTTGTTTAGTTTATCGCGTAAGAATAGAATACGCTTTGCTGCAATCTCAATTTCAGTTGCTTGCCCTTGTGCTCCACCTAGTGGTTGGTGAATCATAACTTCACTGTTAGGAAGTGCAAAACGTTTTCCTTTTTCACCTGCAGCTAGTAAGAAAGCACCCATCGATGCAGCCATACCAATACAGATTGTTGAAACCTGTGGCTTAATAAACTGCATTGTATCGTAAATTGCCATACCTGCAGTGATAGAACCACCAGGGCTGTTGATGTATAATGAAATATCCTTTTCAGGATCCTCAGCAGCTAAGAAAAGTAACTGAGATACAATTGAGTTTGCTACATTATCATCGATTGCACTACCTAGCATGATAATACGGTCTTTTAATAAACGTGAGTAAATATCATATGCGCGTTCTCCACGGTTTGTTTGCTCAATAACTGTAGGGATTAAATTCATTTTTACTTCCTCCTTAAAAACGGAATTTAAAAATCTTTGCTATGTATTTCCATAATACTAGTAAGGTCAATAAAGGTCAAACAATTCGCCTTCTAAAACCATTCTATTCTCTACATTTTTTTCCCATGCCAAAGAGACAAGGAAAAATGTAATTTCATACGTATTCCATCTTACCCTTATTCCATAAATTTAAACATAAATCTTGCATTCAAAACCTAACTATCCTATAATGATGAATGCAGTTCTTCTTTCCGTACTTGCCCTCGTAGTGTAGTGGATAGCACAAGAGATTCCGGTTCTCTTATCGTGGGTTCGAATCCTGCCGAGGGCGTAATAAAAACCCGTTTCTACTTAGTGGAAACTGTTTTTTTCTTTAATGAAAGTTCCGAACAATTGTATGAATCGTGCGCAAATAAATAGAATTTCAAGCAATCCAGGAACGCAACTAAGCGAATCGACCCCAGATGAACACGAAAACTGAAAAAGCGGGATCGCAAACAGGCAGATTGTTCCCACTAATCACGAAAACGGAAAAAGAGGGAGCGCAAGCAAGCAGATCGTCCCCACTGATGCTTGAAATATCTAAAAAGAGGGGACGTAGCAGCAATTCTCGACCCCTTAACAAATTCGATTTTAGAAACCGAAGCTACGTATAGAAACTCTTTTCCCTAATTATCCTTATACCCCTTTTTACCATCATACTCAACCTCATCTACTGGGTTCACGGCCCACATCGTTTGAATCGGGTCAAATTCTTCCGCAAACTCTTCTTTGTTTTTTTGCTTTTTCGCCTCATCAATTGTGCCTGTTAATGGGCCAGTGTACATAATTTCATTTTTTTTCAACAGATTTCACCTCTTAGCAGTAGAATCTTTCAAAAAAGTACTTTAAATGCGTGCTAAAATTTAACTTTTTCGATACCATATATTAAGACACAATCATTGCCTTTGGTGGACATGGGCTGTTACTAATTTTACCCAATTAAGAAAACGCTTCCATTTATACCTTCCAAGGATAGTAAGCCTATTATATAATAGGAGAAAGGGGGAGAAATGAGTGAATATGCAAACTGGACTTTTTCAACAACAATCACTGAAGCTTGTCATGACAAAGGAATTGACGCAAGCCATAACTCTTCTTCAATACTCTTCTTTAGATTTAATAAAATTTTTAGAAGAACAAACGATTGAGAACCCCCTTATCGAAGTTAATTCACCAACAGAATTTGATCGTCGTCACAAAACGAAGGTCACTAATGAAACCTATACCAATCCCATTGATTATATTGAAAAAAAGCAAACAACTCTTTTTGAGCATCTAGTATCGCAACTATCATATATGAAACTAAGCACAACAGATAGACAAATGATTGAGTATATCATTCAGCTCCTAGATAGCAATGGATACTTGTATTTTTCAACGGAAGAGATCGCGAAAGATCTTACCATAGATAGCGAGACCGTAACAGACTACATTCAATTTATCCAAAGCCTGGACCCAATTGGCGTAGGTGCACGTTCTTTACAGGAATGTCTCCTACTGCAACTAGAGGCGCATAAAGAACAAAATGATCTTGCAAAGAGAATCATTCAGGACCATTTTGAACTATTTGCAGAAAAGTCATGGAAGGAGATTGCAAAGAAACTCAATGTGAAACTTTTTGATATACAGAAAGTGGCAGATTTTATACAAACTTTACAGCCAAGGCCTGGTGCAGCCTTTCAAAGTGGCGAACCCCAATATATCGTTCCTGATATTGAAATTCAAGTTGAAAACGGGATAGTGACAACGAGTCTTCAAGACTCTTATCTTCCGAAGGTCTCCTTGAATCTGCAATACTATCAACAGTTCCTGCAAGAAAAAGATTCTAAAACGAAATCCTTTCTTCAAGAAAAGGTAGATCAATGTCAATGGATTATCAAAAGTCTAGAACAACGAAAACATACATTACAAAATGTAATGAATGAAATTATCAACAGGCAGATGGACTTTTTTATAAAAGGACCAACGCACTTAAAGCCTCTTATTATGAGTGAGGTTGCAGATGTCCTTGAAGTTCATGAATCAACAGTAAGTCGAGCTGTAAAGGATAAGTACGTGCAAACTCCATTTGGCATTTTTGAGATGAAGCATTTTTTTAGTCGCAACATACAAACGACAGGTCAATCAGACATGTCATCGGCACAAGTGAAAAATGTGTTAAAACAACTCATTATTGAAGAAAATAAGCAAAAGCCTTTGTCAGACCAGGAAATTGTCAGTATACTTGAGGAGGTACATGGTATCCTGGTTTCAAGACGAACGATTGCCAAATACCGTGACCAATTAAATATTCCATCTTCATCAAAACGAAAAAGGTACAGTCAGTAGAATGGAAGTGTAGGAAGTTGAACCAAATTCAAGTAACCATGTATTCAAAGGAGAACTGCTCTCTTTGCACTAAAGCGAAGAAGGTGATTGAGGAATTACGTGAAGAGTTTCCGTTAGAACTCCACGAAGTTGATATTTACCAGGATGATACACTTCTTGAGAAATACCAAATCATGATTCCTGTTGTTGAAATTGATGGACATGAGGTAGAGTACGGGATCATCCATAAAGAAGCCGTAAAAGAATGGCTAACGAAATACACGAACAAATAAGATGAATTTTCTAAAAATATAAACGTTTTCATAAACTGCCTAGAAAATTAGGCAGTTTATTTATTGCTTTCTCCCTTTTTTCCTGTTACTATAAATTTGTAACACGACGATAAAATCAAATAGAAAAGTTTGTTTTTTTTTACTATAGGTGGGACATAATATGTCACACCGGGACAAAAAAAGTCCCTTGTGGTAAAAAAAGGGGAAATGAAATCATGCGGCCTATCATTGAGGTACAACAAAAATTATTACCTGATTTACTTGAGGTTATGCAGAAGCGCCATGAGATCCTCAAATACATAAGACTTATGCAGCCAATTGGGAGAAGAAATCTTTCAACGAGTCTCGGCCATAGTGAGCGGGTATTACGTTCAGAAGTACAATTTTTAAAAGAACAGAACCTCGTGGAGTTTAGCACAGCTGGAATGAGCCTTACAAAAGAGGGTTCGGAACTTGTACAAGACCTAGAGGAAGTCATGAAAGAAGTTTTAGGATTACGGGTTTTAGAATCAAAGCTTAAGGAAAAATTAAAGATAAAAGATGTTATTGTCGTTTCTGGCGACAGTGACACAACTCCTTGGGTGCAAAAAGAAATGGGAAGAGCTTGCGTTTTACGTATAAAACAAAGGCTATTTGGAGAAAATATCGTCGCAGTTACTGGTGGTACAACCTTAGCCGCAGTTGCAGAAATGATGACTCCAGACTCCAAGGAGCGAAGCATTTTATTTGTTCCTGCAAGAGGTGGCTTAGGAGAACGAGTTGAAAATCAAGCAAATACGATTTGTGCCAAGATGGCTGAAAAAGCATCAGGGGATTATCGACTCTTACATGTTCCAGATGTTGTAAGCAATGATGCGTATCATTCTTTTGTTGCAGAACCTTCTATCCGAGATGTACTGAATTTAATCAAGTCATCTAGTATGGTTGTTCATGGAATAGGAGACGCTATTACAATGGCAAAGCGCCGTAGAACAGATGAAAGTGACCTGAAAAAGATCATTGAATCTAAGGCGGTAGCAGAAGCCTTTGGCTATTATTTTGATGAGGATGGGAAAGTCGTCCATCGGGTCCAAACGATAGGGATCCAGCTGAAAGATCTATCATCTATCCATGATGTAATCGCAGTGGCTGGTGGGGCATCGAAGGCGAAAGCTATCCAAGCATACTTAAAGCAAGCACCTGATACACTGTTGATAACAGACGAGGGTGCCGCAAAGAAGTTAATAGAGGGGTAAAACCCTTCCTATAATCATTAGGTTTAATTTTAAGGAGGAAATCAAAAATGGCAGTAAAAGTTGGTATTAATGGTTTTGGACGTATTGGTCGTAACGTATTACGTGCGGCACTAAAAAATCCAAATGTTGATGTAGTAGCAGTAAACGATTTAACAGATGCAGATATGTTAGCACATCTATTAAAGTATGATACAGTTCACGGTGTTCTTGATGCAGAAGTATCTGTTAATGGAAACAACCTTGTTGTTAATGGAAAAGAAATCTTAGTTAAAGCTGAGCGTGACCCAGCACAACTTGGATGGGGAGACCTAGGTGTTGACGTTGTAATCGAGTCAACTGGTCGTTTCACTAAGCGTTCTGATGCAGCAAAACATATTGAAGCTGGCGCAAAGAAAGTTATCATTTCTGCTCCTGCAACTGATGAAGATATCACAATCGTTATGGGTGTTAACGAAGATAAATACGATGCAGCAAGCCATGACGTAATTTCTAATGCTTCTTGTACAACAAACTGTCTAGCTCCATTTGCAAAAGTTCTAAACGAAAACTTTGGAATTAAGCGTGGTATGATGACAACTGTTCACTCTTACACTAACGACCAACAAATCCTTGACTTACCACATAAGGACTACCGTCGTGCTCGTGCAGCAGCTGAAAATATCATCCCAACTTCAACTGGTGCAGCAAAAGCTGTTTCTCTAGTATTACCTGAATTAAAAGGTAAATTAAATGGTGGAGCTATGCGTGTTCCAACTCCAAACGTATCTCTTGTAGACTTAGTAGCTGAGTTAGAGAAAGACGTAACTGTTGAAGAAGTAAATGCAGCATTACGCAAAGCTTCTGAAAATGAATTAAACGGAATCATGGGTTACAGTGAAGAGCCACTAGTTTCAAGTGACTACAACGGAAATCCAAATTCTTCAACTATCGATGCTCTTTCAACAATGGTTATGGAAGGCAGCATGGTAAAAGTTATCTCTTGGTATGACAACGAAAGTGGATATTCACACCGTGTTGTTGACCTAGTTGATTACATCGCATCAAAAGGTCTTTAATAGATCGTCTATCGATTAGTATGTCACATTAATAAAATAGTAGAACCTATTGTTCTTGGTTTACCAAGTAACAACTACTATAATAGAAATTGTGAAGGGAAGGGAATGTTCCCTTCCCTTTTTGTTGTCCACCCCATATCCACACAATGAGTACGATAAAGTGCTTGCTATCACATGGAATAAAATGTGGTTACAGCACGGACTAATCAAGATCTATACATAGAATGGAGGCCTTCCTAATGAATAAGAAATCAGTAAGAGATATTGATGTAAAAGGCAAGCGTGTATTCTGCCGAGTTGATTTTAATGTTCCCATGAAAGATGGGCAGGTAACAGATGAAACTCGTATTCGTGCAGCATTACCAACAATTGAGTATCTTCGAAAAGAAGGAGCTAAGGTCATTTTAGCGAGCCATCTTGGTCGTCCAAAAGGAAAGGCTGTTGATGAACTTCGACTAGATCCAGTTGCCAAGCGCCTTGCTGATCACTTAGGTATAGAAGTTACGAAAACAGATGAAGCGTATGGTCCAGAGGTTGAACAAGCAATCGGACAAATGAACGAGGGAGACGTCCTTCTACTTGAAAACGTACGTTTTTATCCTGGTGAAGAAAAGAATGATCCAGAGCTTGCGAAGCAGTTTGCAGCATTAGCAGATGTGTATGTAAATGACGCATTTGGTGCCGCTCACCGTGCCCATGCTTCTACTGCAGGTATTGCAGAGCACATTCCTGCGGTTGCTGGTTTCCTTATGGAAAAAGAGATTGAAGTACTGGGTAAGGCACTTTCAAATCCAGAGCGTCCATTCACAGCAATCATTGGTGGAGCAAAAGTGAAGGATAAAATTGGAGTTATTGAAAATCTATTAGAAAAAGTAGATAACTTAATCATTGGTGGAGGTCTTGCTTATACTTTTGTAAAAGCACAAGGCCATGAAATTGGAAAATCTCTATTAGAAGAAGATAAGATTGACTTAGCGAACCAATTCATTAACATGGCAAAAGAAAAAGGTGTTAATTTCTATATGCCAGTTGATGTCAGGGTAGCAGATGACTTCTCAAATGATGCAAATACTAAGATTGTACCAATTGAAGAGATTCCTAGTGATTGGGAAGCACTTGATATTGGACCAAAAACTGCTGAACTTTATCGTGATGTAATTCTAAATTCTAAGCTAGTAATCTGGAACGGACCAATGGGTGTGTTTGAACTAGAAACATTCGCAAACGGCACAAAAGCAGTTGGCCAGGCATTAGCAGATGCAACTGATACATACTCTGTCATCGGTGGTGGAGATTCAGCAGCAGCTGTTGAGAAATTTGGATTAGCTGATAAAATGAGCCATATTTCTACTGGTGGCGGTGCGTCCTTAGAATTCATGGAAGGTAAAGAGCTTCCAGGAGTAGTACTACTAAACGATAAATAATAAGAAAAGCGCAAGGCGCCTGACTACCGGCGACAAGCATAAGACTAGCGCTGACAGAAGGTGCATTTTACCTTCCGAAGCGATTGGCTTATGACCTCGAGCAATGGCGCCTGGAGCTAGACAATAAAAATTGGTGCCACAAAAGCACCCTGCTATTTAAAATCAACAAAAGTTAGGGATGGTGAACTATGCGAAAGCCAATCATTGCAGGAAACTGGAAAATGAATAAGGTCTTACCTGAGGCAGTACAATTTGTGGAAGAAATCAATGGGTTAATTCCATCACCTGAGAAGGTTGAATCTGTTGTATGTGCGCCTGCACTATTTCTAGATCGTCTTGTAACGAATGTAAAAGACGGAAATTATGACCTTAAAATCGGGGCACAAAACATGCACTTCGAAGAGAGCGGTGCATTCACAGGAGAAATTAGTCCTGTTGCTTTAAAGGATATCGGAGTCGATTACGTCATTCTAGGTCACTCTGAGCGTAGAGAAATGTTCGCAGAGACTGATGAAAGTGTTAATCAAAAGACACTTGCAGCATTTGCGCATGGACTTACTCCAATCGTATGTTGTGGTGAAACACTAGAACAACGTGAAGCAGGACAAACAAATGACCTTGTTGGAACACAAATTCAAAAAGCATTAGCTGGTTTAACAAATGAGCAAGCTAAAGAGGTTGTTATTGCTTATGAACCAATCTGGGCGATTGGAACTGGTAAATCTTCATCAGCTGAAGATGCAAATGAGGTTTGTGCACATATTCGTAAAGTGGTTGCAGAACAGTTCTCCATGGAAATTGCAGATGCAGTTCGTATTCAGTACGGTGGTAGTGTGAAACCTGAAAACATTAAAGAATATATGTCACAACCTGATATTGACGGTGCACTTGTTGGTGGCGCTAGTCTAGATGCTTCTTCTTTTGTAAAGCTTTTGGAGGCAGGTAGTAATGAGTAAACAACCAGTTGCACTAATCATTTTAGATGGATTTGCTTTTCGTGATGAGGTAAAAGGAAATGCTGTTGCCCAAGCGAAAAAGCCAAACTTTGATCGTTATTGGAACCAATATCCACATGCAACTCTTCAAGCAAGTGGCGAAGCTGTTGGTTTACCAGAGGGTCAAATGGGGAATTCTGAGGTAGGGCATCTTAATATCGGCGCAGGTCGTGTTGTCTACCAAAGCTTAACCCGTGTGAACGTTGCGATACGCGAAGGTGAATTCCAGAAAAATGAAACGTTCTTAGATGCAATCAAGCATGTAAAAGAAAAGGGAACTGCATTACACCTTTTCGGTTTGTTATCTGATGGAGGCGTTCATAGTCATATTCAGCATCTATTTGCACTATTAAAGCTTGCTGCATCAGAAGGTGTAGAAAAAGTGTATATCCATGGCTTCTTAGATGGAAGAGACGTTGGTCCACAGACAGCCAAAGGCTATTTGGAAGAATTAAATGAAACCATCAAAGAATGCGGTGTAGGTGAAATCGCAACCTTGTCTGGTCGTTACTATTCAATGGACCGTGACAAGCGTTGGGAACGCGTTGAAAAATCTTACCGTGCGATGGTGTATGGAGAAGGTCCTACATACAAAAATGGATTTGAATGTGTGGATGATTCCTATGCTAACGGAATTCATGACGAATTCGTTCTGCCATCTGTCATTGTAAAAGAAGACGGTTCACCAGTGGGTACGATTCAAGACGATGATGCAGTTATATTTTATAATTTCAGACCAGACCGTGCGATTCAAATTTCAAACACATTCACAAACGACGATTTCCGTTCGTTTGACCGTGGGGAAAAGCATCCTAAGAACTTATACTTTGTGTGCTTAACTCATTTTAGTGAAAGTGTGGATGGGTATGTTGCATTTAAGCCAACAAACCTGGATAACACATTAGGAGAAGTCCTTTCACAAAATGGTCTAAAACAGCTTCGTATTGCAGAAACTGAAAAGTATCCTCATGTTACCTTCTTTATGAGTGGTGGACGTGAGCAGGAATTTCCTGGTGAGGAACGAATTTTAATCAATTCTCCAAAGGTTGCAACGTATGACCTTCAGCCAGAAATGAGTGCGTACGAAGTAAAAGATGCCTTGCTAAAAGAAATTGCAGCTGATAAGCATGACGCGATTATCTTGAATTTCGCAAATCCAGATATGGTTGGACATTCTGGAATGCTTGAGCCGACAATTAAAGCGATTGAAACTGTCGATGAATGTTTAGGTGAAATCGTTGACGCGATCCTAGCTAAAGGTGGGGCTGCGATTATCACGGCTGACCATGGTAACTCAGATGAAGTTATAACATTGGAAGGTAGTCCGATGACAGCTCATACAACAAACCCTGTACCAGTCATCGTAACAAAAGAAGGATTTACATTACGTGAGGGCGGCAAATTAGGTGATTTAGCTCCTACTATGCTTGACCTACTAGGTGTTCAAAAATCCGCTGAAATGACAGGAACTACATTAATTAAAAAGTAACTACTTCATTCAATTTTTTGAATGGAAACTAAAATAATTTGAAATTAAAAGGAGAGATTTTAAATGTCAATTATTATAGACGTGTATGCTCGTGAAGTATTAGATTCTCGTGGAAACCCTACAGTTGAAGTTGAAGTATATACTGAGTCAGGTGCATTTGGCCGTGCATTAGTACCAAGTGGTGCATCAACTGGTGAATATGAAGCAGTTGAACTTCGTGATGGAGACAAGAGCCGTTATTTAGGTAAGGGTGTTCTAAACGCAGTTAACAATGTAAATGAAATCATTGCTGGAGAAATTATCGGATTCGATGTTACTGACCAAGTTGGAATTGACAAAGCGTTAATCGAGCTTGATGGAACAGAAAACAAAGGTAAATTAGGTGCAAACGCAATTCTTGGTGTATCTATGGCAGCAGCTCGTGCAGCAGCTGACTTCCTTGAAGTACCACTTTATCAATACCTTGGTGGTTTCAATGCAAAAACGTTACCAACTCCAATGATGAACATCATCAATGGCGGTGAGCATGCAGATAATAACGTAGATATTCAAGAATTCATGATCATGCCTGTTGGTGCTGAAAACTTCAAAGAAGCCGTACGTATGGGTGCTGAAATTTTCCATAACCTAAAAGCTGTTTTACAAGCTAAAGGCTTAAACACTGCTGTAGGTGACGAAGGTGGATTTGCTCCAAACCTAGGTTCTAACGAAGAAGCACTTCAAACAATCGTTGAAGCAATCGAAAAAGCTGGTTACAAGCCAGGTGAGCAAGTGAAGCTTGCAATGGACGCAGCTTCATCTGAGTTCTACAACAAAGAAGATGGAAAATACCATCTAAAAGGTGAAGGAAAAGTTCTTTCTTCTGAAGAAATGGTTTCTTTCTATGAAGATCTTGTTTCTAAATACCCTATCATCTCAATTGAAGATGGCTTAGACGAAAACGACTGGGAAGGCCACAAGCTTTTAACAGAGCGTCTTGGTAAAAAAGTTCAATTAGTTGGAGATGACTTATTCGTAACAAATACGAAGAAGCTTTCTGAAGGTATTGAAAGAGGCGTAGGTAACTCAATCCTTATCAAAGTGAACCAAATCGGTACATTAACAGAAACATTTGATGCAATTGAAATGGCGAAGCGTGCAGGCTATACTGCTGTAATCTCTCACCGTTCTGGTGAAACTGAAGACAGCACAATTGCTGACATCGCAGTAGCTACAAATGCTGGTCAAATCAAGACTGGTGCACCATCACGTACTGACCGTGTTGCAAAATACAACCAATTACTTCGTATCGAAGATAATCTAGTTGAAACAGCAATCTACGCTGGTCAAAACGCATTCTATAACCTAAGAGGTTAATTTATACCATAAGGAAACGACAAGCAGCTCGACTGCTTGTCGTTTTTTTTGGGTGAGTGGATTTAAGTACGTTTGGTACTTTACCATATTATGGGCTTGTTGAATGGTTTACACGTAACAAGCTGGTGAAAAGCATTCGCAATGTTCATATGCGCATGCAATTAACATATTTTCTCTTGAAAACCATTCAAATTTGGAAAAATGTTACAGAAAAGACCTGTTCTGAAACACTTATTACTAGATTATGGATTTGTTGAATGGTTTTGACTTAAAGAACTAACCAAAAGCATTCGTATTTATCATTTGTGAATGCTTTTATCGGATTTTTTCTTGAAAACCATTCGAATGTGGAAAAAAGTTACAGAAAAGACCTGTTTTGAAACACTTATTACCAGATTGTGGATTTGTTGAATGCTTTTGACTTAAAGAGCTAACCAAAAGCATTTATCATTTGTGCATGCTTTTATCGGATTTTTTCTTGAAAACCATTCAAATATGGAAAAGGATTACAGAAATAATCGGAATGCTGGTTGCTTCTTCCATATTAAAGATTTCTCAATGCCTTACATTAAACAAACTAGATAAAAGCATGCGTATTTTTACGCATGCTTTAGGATTCCATCATTCATACAGAACACACCGATCTCGTATTACACTGACTAAACTATTACGAGCCTTGAGATCTTCTTATTTGCGCTTTTGAGGAGCTCGTTTCTTTTCTTTATTTTGCTGTGTATTTTCACCTAAATAGTTTGTTTTATGTTTCTTCATTTCTTTAATCATTTCATCAAAATCTAAGTTAATCATCTAGTTCATTCCCTTCAAGGTAGTCATCCTTAATATGGTCGTTTCTATAGGAAATAATATAGGTGAATGCTTGGAAATTAAGTATGATGAAGCAAAGCTATTGATAAATAAAGTTCGGTAGTTCTTTTTTTATTAATTTGTAAGCAGTCTGTACTTAGCAAGGACTACCTCAGTGAAAATTGTCGAACGCTCGTAAGCATAAAGTTGATAAAGTCAGAAAATGCAGTATTGTCCACATGGTATTTTTATGGTACATTTATGTTAACGTCATATGCGTTCTTGTTCAGGAGGTGTAGTTTCAATGTTGCATGGATTTCTTGTTACTTTGTTAGTTATTGTGTGTATCGCGTTAATTGTGGTTGTACTATTACAATCTGGAAAAAGCGCAGGTTTATCTGGTGCCATTTCGGGTGGTGCAGAACAGTTATTCGGAAAACAAAAGGCTCGTGGCCTTGATGCGGTTTTACATCGTGTCACTGTTGTTTTAGCGGTATTATTCTTTGTTCTTACAGTTGCAGTTGCTTACTTTGATTTATAAAATGTTCGAAAAGGGGTTAGACACGATGTCTAACCCTTTATTTTTGCTTTTTAAATAGTCCATACGATACGATAGTAGAATACTGAAAAAAAGCACAAAATAAACCATAACAAAATGAAAAAAAGTATGTTCAAAAAATATCAGAGTCCCAGCGCCTTTAAGACCTAGCCGAATAACGGAGACTCCAACCCTTATTTTTTGAGCATCATCCTAAGGAGTTTTTACATAATGAAGATTAAATTACCACAGCCATTTACATTTGAAGGTGGAGAGAGGGCTGTTTTATTATTACACGGTTTTACCGGAAATTCGGCAGATGTTCGGATGCTTGGTCGATTCCTCGAGGGCAAGGGCTATACATGCCATGCTCCCATTTATAAAGGCCATGGTGTTCCGCCAGAGGAATTGGTCCATACTGGGCCCGAGGATTGGTGGGAGGACGTAACAAAAGCCTATCAATTTCTAAAAGATAAAGGGCATGAGCACATTGCTGTTGCTGGATTATCTCTTGGCGGGGTATTTTCACTAAAATTGGGTTACACTGTACCTATAAAAGGCATTGTGACTATGTGCGCGCCTATGTATATCAAAAGTGAAGAGGTCATGTACCAGGGTGTTCTTGAATATGCTCGAGAATACAAGCGATTTGAAGGGAAGTCACCGGAACAAATCGAGAAGGAAATGGAAGAGTTTAAGAAAACGCCAATGAATACACTAAAAGCACTTCAAAACCTCATTGCGGAAGTTCGGGATAATGTAGACATGATCTATAGTCCAACGTTTGTCGCACAGGCCCGTCATGACAAAATGATAAATCCAGAAAGTGCGAATATTATATATGAAGCAGTTGAAAATGATTTTAAAAAGCTAAAATGGTATGAAGAATCAGGACATGTCATCACTTTAGATAAAGAACGTGATCAACTACACCAAGATGTGTATGAGTTTTTAGAGCAATTAGATTGGTAAAAGGAGGCTTAGAAAATGGAGCAAGAAATACAGATTCATATTGATAAATTATTGGATTTTATGAAGGAAGAAGCCTATAAACCCCTAACTGTACAGGAGCTTGAGGAAGCATTCGGAATTTCCGATTCGTCGGAATTCAAGGATTTTGTAAAAGCACTGGTGGTAATGGAGGAACAAGGGTTAGTCGTTCGCACTAGAAGTAATCGCTATGGGCTTCCAGAAAAAATGAATTTAATACGCGGTAAGGTTACTGGTCATGCAAAGGGATTTGCGTTTGTCGTACCGGAAGATAAAATGCAAGACGATGTGTTTATTCCGCCAAATGAATTGAAAAATGCAATGCATGGCGATACGGTTCTTGTTCGGGTAAGCTCGGAATCCTCTGGTCAACGGAAGGAAGGAACGGTTGTCCGCATTATTGAGCGCGGGGTTCAGACAATTGTTGGTACATATACCGAAAGCAAAAGCTTTGGTTTCGTGATTCCAGATGATAAAAAAATAGCAAATGATATTTTTATTCCAAAGCAAGCATCCAATGGGGCTATTGAGGGTCATAAGGTTGTTGTGAAGCTAGTAACCTACCCAGAGGGACGCATGAGCGCAGAAGGGGAAGTAGTCGAGATCTTAGGTCATAAAAATGATCCTGGGATTGATATTCTATCAGTTATTCACAAACATGGGCTGCCACAGGAGTTTCCGAGAGAGGTTCTTGAACAGGCAAACAATACACCTGATTCAATTGACCCTAGTGAAATAGAAAACCGACGTGATTTACGTAATGAAGTCATTGTTACAATCGACGGGGCAGATGCAAAGGACTTGGATGATGCCGTAACAGTTACAAAGCTTGAAAATGGAAATTACAAGCTTGGCGTTCACATCGCAGACGTAACTCATTATGTAACAGAAGGGTCACCAATTGATAAAGAAGCGAGTGATCGTGGAACAAGTATCTATCTTGTTGACCGTGTAATACCAATGATACCGCATCGTTTATCAAATGGGATTTGTTCCTTAAACCCAAAGGTCGACCGATTGACTCTCTCTTGTGAGATGGAGGTTGATCATACAGGTGCTGTTGTTAAACACGACATTTTCCAAAGTGTCATCAAAACGACTGAAAGAATGACCTATGCGGATGTAAATAGCATTCTAGTTGAGAAGGATGAAGAGCTCCGTTCACGCTACGAGCCGCTTGTTCCAATGTTTGAGGAAATGGAACGACTTGCTGAAATTCTACGTGAAAAGCGGATGAAACGTGGAGCAATTGATTTTGATTTTAAAGAAGCAAAGGTGCTTGTAAATGAAGAGGGAGCGCCATATGACGTAGTTCTCCGTGAACGCTCAGTTGCGGAGAAATTAATTGAAGAATTCATGTTGCTTGCGAATGAAACGGTCGCAGAACATTTCCACTGGATGAATGTTCCGTTTATTTACAGAATTCATGAGGACCCGAATGAAGAAAAACTTAGACGTTTCCTTGAATTCATTACGAACTTTGGATACCTTGTAAGAGGTTCTGGAAACTCGATTCACCCGCGTGCTTTGCAGGAAGTGATCGAGGCTGTTCAAGGGAAGCCAGAGGAAATGGTTGTATCAACCGTTATGCTTCGTTCAATGAAACAAGCAAAGTATGATCCTGAGAGCGTTGGTCACTTTGGATTATCGACTGATTTTTACACTCACTTTACGTCACCAATCAGACGTTATCCTGACTTAATTGTTCACCGATTAATTCGAACATACTTAATTCTAGGTAAGCTTGATAATGAGACGCAGCAAAAGTGGAAAGAGAAGCTTGCGGAAATTGCGGAGCACTCTTCGAATATGGAGCGTCGAGCTGTTGAAGCTGAGCGCGAAACAGACAGTATGAAAAAAGCCGAGTACATGATGGATAAAATCGGCGAGGAATACGATGGAATCATTAGCTCAGTTACAAACTTCGGAATGTTTGTAGAGTTACCGAACACGATTGAAGGTCTCGTTCATGTTAGTTACCTAACAGATGATTATTACCGTTATGATGAAAGAAGCTATGCCATGATTGGCGAGCGTACCGGAAATGTATTCCGAATCGGGGATGAGATTACTATTCGTGTCATCAATGTAAATAAGGATGAGCGTTCAGTTGACTTTGAGGTGGTGGGAATGAAAGGTACTCGTCGTACCCTTTCGAAGGAAAAACCTCAAATCATAAGATCCGAAAAAAGCAGAAGTCGCCGTAAATCTGGTGATGATGATAAAAAGCCAAGTACTGACAAAGATAGTGGCGAATGGTCAACACGAAAGCCTCGTAAGAAGAAGAAACACTATGAAAATGCACCAAAGCAAAAGAATAAGAAAAAGAAGAAAAGATAAGGAAAAATGCTCCACTATATGTGGGGTATTTTTTATAAAAACGTATTCCAAAATTTCCCTACCTAATATATACTTGTGTGAACCAAGGGGGGATAGAAAGATGAAGGACTGTTTTATTTGTAAAAAGCATCAAGGGTTGATTCAAACTGCAGGGGAAACGATTTATGAGGATGAGTATGTTTTTGTTGGTCATATTGATCATAATGGAGAAGATGGGTATTTAGGTCATGTAATGATTGATTTAAAGAGACATGCACCTAGCCTTGCTGATATGACGATGAAAGAGGCAAAGGCATTTGGAATGATTATGGCTAGGGTGAGTAAAGCATTAAAAGAATCGGAAAACGCAGAACATATTTATTCGCTAGTTTCAGGTAACGCTGTCCCGCATCTTCATATGCACCTAGTGCCACGTTATGCTAATACTCCAAGGGAGTTCTGGGGACCAAGTTCGGTTTACGATTGGCCAGAAGCACCCGTTGGAAATCAGGAGCAAATTGCAGAGCTTTGTAGAAGAGTTAGAATTGCATTGGAGAAAACGAGTCATGAATGATTTCAGTTGGGTTGGTTCGCAGGAACCTTTTGTTGATACATCATCTATTAATAAACAAGATAAAATAACTATAGGGAGATTTGGTGGTAATTCTTCAGCGGGGCAATATAAAAATGAAGATGGCTGTCTTGTCTGGCAGAATGAATTGGAGGATTGGGAGTTCGTAATCCTCCTTGATGCTCATCAAAGCGCAGAGAGTGCAGCATTGATTTTACAAGAGATGGCGAAAAGAAAAAGTTCAATCACTTCTTTATTAGCATGTTCCTTAGGAGAGATCTTTTTGGACATAGAAAAGAGGATACTACATATTTTTCAAAACAAAGACTTTCTAGCTTCTTGTCGGCAAGTTAGCGGGTCAACGTCTTGTTTACTAGTCTTACGAAAAAATAACTATATGTGGTGGTTTTCAGTTGGAGATTGTAGCTTGTATTTATTCCATCCAGAGTTAGCAAGACTTGGGCAATATCAAGTAAATCAACGCCATTTTTTCGAATGGATTGGTCAAGTGAATACGTTTGAACTTCCTGTACCTTGTTATAGCACTGGACGTAAGGAATTAAGGAAGGGATTAAACCATTTATTCCTGACAACAGATGGGTTACTGGAATGTCCGGGTTTACCCTATGAGGAACCTAAAAGAATACAAAAGGAATTTGAGCACAGCTCAAATGAGGTAGCGGTTGAATCATTGCTTAAGACGATTCAATCGAATCATGTTCGGGATAGTACAACCATCATTTCTTGGTTTGTCGAAAACGAGCGAGATGCAAGTTTGCCTTGTAATCAATAGCCTCTCCTTGTGATATTGTCCAGTTTTTGCTAAAATAGTAGGTACCGTCTTAAGGGGGAAATAGATATGCCAAAAGGTGTAGGCAAGGTAATCGCACAAAACAAAAAAGCAAATCATGATTATTTTATTGAAGAAACATATGAAACAGGGATTGTTCTTCAAGGTACAGAAATCAAATCTCTACGTAATGGCCGTGCCAATCTAAAGGATTCATACGCACGTGTACATAACGGGGAAATGTTTCTCTATAACCTGCATATTAGCCCTTATGAACAAGGTAACCGTTATAATCATGATCCACTTCGTACAAGAAAGCTTCTTCTTCATAAAAAAGAGATTAGCAAGCTAATCGGTCTTACGAAAGAAGAAGGCTATGCACTTGTGCCGATTAAAATTTACTTGAAAAATGGATACGCTAAGCTATTATTAGGTCTTGGTAAAGGGAAGAAAAAATACGATAAGCGTGAAGACCTGAAGAAAAAAGAAGCGAAGCGTGACATCGAACGTGCCTTCCGTGAAAGACAGAAGGAATAGCTTACAAAAACTTACAATTGAAATTGAAAGTCCATGTGTTATAATAAGACTTGTAGTTGACAATTGAATAGTCAACGAAAGCAAAAACACTTCATCCGAACACCCAGATAACTGGTGATTAAGTTCATCATTATCATTTTAGAATGAATGGTGAATTAGAAGCAAGAAGGTCAAGGAAGCGTAGTGAGTGAGAACCGGAGCGTATTTAATATACGTGAGGATTCGAACGAGCGAGCTGACTTAGTGAATCGCCGCTTATCATTCGACATATGGGGACGCTACGGATTCGACAGGGGTAGTTTGAGCTTAAGTTGCGAGTCGAGGGGATCGGCCTCGTTAAAACGTCAACGCCTATAACTGGCAAAGAAAACAACAACTTCGCTTTAGCTGCTTAATAACAGTCTATAGCGGTTCCTCCCTCCATCGCCCATGTGGTAGGGTCAGGGACTCACTTTAAGTGGGCTACGCCGGAGTTCACCGTCTGAGGACAAAGGAAGAGAACAACCAGACTAGCTGCTTGGAAGCCTGTCGATAGGCTGAAAAGTTAGCGAAATGCTAATATATCGACTACACTCGTAGAAGCTTAAGTGCCAATATCTTTGGACGTGGGTTCGATTAGTAATTAGTCGCCTTATGTGGTAACACATAAGTGATAATCCGGCTTTATCGGTGAAACCTAAGTCGTACTTGATGCGATAAGGCAATGCCGAGCGGTATGTAGAGTAATCTAACAGCCGTGTATCGACTTATAGGCTGCCAGACATAATTGGTAGTACTAGGATGCGAAATTCTACCTGACAGGTATAAATTATATTTCGCATAATACGCCGGAGGACCTGATAACTTCAGGTTCAAGATATAGTCAGTGCCATGACGAAAGCATGGAAAAGCACGTCCCACCGTCTCCACCAAATACATAAACTTGGTGGTTTAATACGAATAGAACACGGACTCACCGATTATGGTGGGTCCGTTTTACATTTTGAAAAAGTAATCTTCAAAAATTACTTTCTTTTTTAATAATTCAGGGCTATATTTTCCATTTCGAGGGGTAACATTATTATAGTTTTCAAGAATCCAAACAGAGCGGTTCTTTTTCTTATTTACTCTTAAAAATGGCATAATGTGTTCTAGTGTATAAAAAACATCTTCCTTTTTCTTTATCATGAGAGTGTAGGAGTTCTTATGCCGATCAGGATTATAATTTTTTTTACTATTAATTAGCCCCCCAGTTAATTTTTGAATATATGCAAGGAGTTCAATATCTGTAGACGCAATAGAAATACATGGTCTACGATGTTCTTTTCCATGCATTCTGGTTAATGAAATACTACCTTCTCCATCAATTATACCTGCAATATAAGATGCTTCCCAAGTCTTCAATATACCCTGCCTCCTTACACGAACAGAACAAGTGTTCTTGTTTTTATTCTAACTTATCTGCATTCTTTTAGCAATAATTACTATTTCTTTTGTAATTCTTATTTTTTTGTGTTTGATAACAACAGGTAGAAACAACTACTTATGATATTAAGCATTCAAGCAAAAATACACCAATGTCTTCCTACACTTGTCCAATCGATTCCATATTCTATGAATAAAATACAGTAACCTATAGGAAAGGAGGAAGAGATATGAGTAGAGTATGGAGAAACCCAGATATCTTTGGTAACAATAGTGGTTCTAGAAATAATAATGAAACTGAAGTTCGTAGTGATGTAGATACTGATTTTGACTTTAGATCTGATCAAGATGTAGACAATGAAAATGATGTGAGAGTAAAAGACAAGAACACAAACGTTGCAAATGCAAAAGTATTTAATAGTGGCAACTCTAGATTGGATATTGATATTAGAGTAGATAGCGAATCTCGAGCAAGAGTACGTGCAAGATCAGAAGCAGACTCTGACCAAGAGCAGGACCAAGACCAAGACCAGGATCAACGCCAACGCTAAGATTTTGAGTTTTAATCATGTTTTTTCAAGAGGGATACTAGAAAGATACTAGTATCCTTTTTGAAAGAAAAGGAGAAGTGGATATGCGGAAACCTATTGAAAACAAACTAAATTCGCTGATAAGAAATAGTGGTAACTCAGATGTAGACTTAGTAGTAAATGTAGATATTGATACAAAAGCAATTGCGTATGGTATGTTATGTAGTTTATATGCCAAGGGGGAACTAAATGACCTACAGTTAGAAAAGGCAATACAAAAATTAGATGGGCTAATTGAAAGAGACAGAAAAAGACAAAGAGCAAAGGATAGGTCTGGTAAAAATAACGCAAAATTATATGATTTTCCCCACGTAAGTACAAGAAGAGGATGGTTATAACCTATTCCTCTTTACATAGTTTCATTGAAAAATCCCTAAACAAAGTTCTACAATGTAGATAATTAACTATTGATTATAGGCTCAACATGTACGTGTACATCATATACGTTATATTTCTGTATTAATGTATCTTCCACCTCAGATGCTATTTCATGTGCTTCAATTATGTCTAGATTACTTGGAACAGCTATCACTACATCAACAATATTACTGTTTCCGTACGTTCTACCCTTTATATTTTGGACCTTTAAGACCCCATTTATATTCAATATTGTCTGTTTGTACTCATCTAGATTCGTTACATCAAATCCATCTGTTAAATAATGGGATGATTCTTTAAATATGTCCCATCCAGTCTTACAAATTATTAAACCAACTACCAATGCCGTAATAGGATCAAGCCAAGGTATTCCTAATTGTGAAGCCAAAATGCCAATAGCTGTACCTATACTTACTAAAGTATCAGATAAGTTATCTTTGGAAGCAGCCATTAGCGCGTGGCTTTTTATTTTTGTTGCTAGCATTTTATTGTAACGATAAACGAAATACATTATGAAAGCAGAAAAGAACCCTGTCCAAGCAGCTACTATATCAGGCGTTTCTATTTTTCCAGCAAATATGGATGAAATAGCACCGTACAAAACTTGAAGTCCTACAACTATCATGATTAAGGATGCGATTAAAGATGCAACAGTTTCTGCCTTCCAATGTCCGTATGGATGATTTTCATCTGCTGGTTTTTGGGAGAGTTTTAAACCAATTAATACAGCGATTGAGGCAATGATATCAGTTGTATTATTTAACCCATCGGCTTTTAAAGCCTCGGAGCAGAAAAATAACCAATTCCTAATTTCACTATTGATAATATAATGTAAACAGTAATGCTTAAGATAGCACCTCGTTCACCTAATTTTAAATCAAGATACTTTTGCTCGCCTTGCAACATTTTGCTCCCTCCCATTTTTAACATCGAACCCTATTGTAACAAAGCAGTTTCGTGTTAGTCTATGGCAACGTTTTTGTAAAAAGGCAATAAATTAACGTAATGGGAAAGAGTGTTTACTTAGTGAAAATTTTTTACCAAAGGGCTTGGTACCTATTTTTACTACCATATTAAATTGAATCAAAAATTATGTGATGATATAATTGAAACTATTATTGTTTTAAGTAACAGAAAGAGGATAACAGTATGAAATTGAAACTGCTTTTGCTTTTCATGATTTCTGCTATTGTACTTTCAGGTTGCGGATCAAACCAAATAAGTGAGCCGATTACTTTATTGAATCAAGATAAAGTAGAAGTCTCGTTCCCACAGGAGAAGCCAACTCTATTTTTCTTTATTACGACTTACACCTGAAGTCTCTGCCAACAGCAACTGGTTCAGTTGCACGAAAATTTGGACGTCTTAAAGGAATTAGATGTTACTACCTTCATTATTAGCGGTGATACTCCAGAGCAACAACTGGAGCTATATACTGCTATAAAAGATAGGTATGGTGAAAGTCTTCCTTTCGTATCGGACCCTGAATTCAAAATGATTGATACGTTTAATATGATAAACGGGGATGTAGCTTATAGAGGGTACGGGATGTTAGATGCTGATGGTAATGTTGTTTTTAACAAAGCAAACGATTACTGGGGAGATCAACTATCTGAAACAATGGAAGAAATTAAGAAGGAATACGAAAAACTTACGAAAAAATAAAAGTAGCCACAAAGCCGTAGAGAAATCTACGGTTTTTTTATATCCTAGCGGCTCAGTAAGAATATCCCAGTATTAAATAATATCCCCATGGCTGAGAGAAATGAATTTCCATCCTTAACAGAAATTGAAGCTACGGAAGAAATGTAAAATAAAAAACAAGCCATATCAACACTTTTACATGATGATATGGCTTATTTATAATCAATTTTAAGTAGCAATCTCGGTTTTAGATTTCGAATTAGGATTGCGCTTCTTTTTCTTCCGGAATAGGTTAGTACCAAGTTCATTTAATGCAATAGCTGCTAATATGATGGCTGTTCCTACCCATTGGAGAGGTGTCACTGTTTCCGATAATATGATACTAGCTGATAGAATGGCAATCGGTAATTCAATAGAGGTTAAAATATTCACGACTCCCCCTGAAACCAAAGGAGCACCGACGACTAAAAATAATGGAGGGAGAATTGTTCCAAATAATGAAACCCCAACAGCAGTCAAGAATAGATTACCTTCTAATGGTAAAACAGAAGGGATATCACGCATGAAAACAATAAGTACTAAGACCATAGAGCCTGTCCCCATAAAAGAGCTCCGTACCCATGGATCCACATTGACAGCAACTTTCCCACTGAAAAACAGAAATCCTGCATACGAAAACGCAGATAGTATTCCAAGAACAAATCCTATAACAGGAAGGTCCTGTATCGTACCACCCAAAATATTAGAAGCAAAAAAGACTCCCACCAAAATAAAGAAAATAGACCATATTGTTAATGCTTTAGGTTTTACTTTCGTATAAACCCACTCTAAAATAATCCCAATCCACACAAATTGAAACATTAAGATAATCGCCAAAGAAGCGGGTAAGTGTTGCATCGCACCATAATAAAAGATACTTGTTAACCCCATAAAACATCCAGTAATCATAATTTGGGGTATGTTTTTCTTAGTAATCCCCTTAAAACTAGATCGTTTACAGAGGGTGAGAAACCATAAGAGTAGAAAGGAAAAAACCATTTGTACAATATTAATTTGTCCCAGTGTATAACCATAGCTAAACCCTAATTTTGCGAATATCGGTGAAAAGCCATAGCAAGCACCTCCGAGTAAGATAAAAAGGATACCTTTGTTAGCTTTCATATTTCTGACCTCCTGATGCCTAAACATAATCCTATTATTCTATCATATTTTTCGTCACTACTCTTATAAAAAGGTATATTCAAAGAATTCTATAATTGGGCATATATTGGAGCGTATTCCGTTGATGATGTAGGAGCCCTTGCAGCAATCGTAGATAAAGCTTTTCGATTAGGAGATCGATAAGTAAGCGAATTCTAGATGAAGCAGTGAGAGAACTATTTCTATTAGCGGAAAATGCAATTAGAAAGGCAAATATCCAAGAGGACGAATGTAGTTTTACAGGGGTGTTCCATCACAACCCCTACATAAAAAATCAAGTTCTGCAAAAAATCCAGCAAAGTTTATCAAATGTTAAGGTTGTATCAACGAAGGAAGAGCCCATTCGAAATATTATTAGGCGTGGGTTGAGTTAACATTAATCGATAATTAGTAGAAAGAAGAGTCTGCTATGGAAGTAGACTCTTATTATTTTTAAAAAATCAATTCACAGAACCAAACTGTAGAATTTTAGTATTTTGGGGAATGGTTTCACGGCTAGTGATTATTTTCGAACGTATATTCTGAAAATCAAAACTTATAAAGAATTATCACTGATTTTGTTATTTTTTTTCGTTTGAGTTTAATATAACTCTTATTAGACAAAAAATAGTTGATAATCAATAACAACATTGACAAATCGAAAATAAATGATAATATATTATTTAAGCATCCTGAAAACGATTACAAATAACTATATAGAATTTTTAGAAAAAATACAAGTTATCATATTTAGTAATGATGTTTTATTACTTATAGAATAATAGTTTTACATACTTAATTTAAAATTTTGCAAAATGGATGCAAAAAATAATATTTCTAGGAGGTATAAAGATGGCGATTGATTTTGGCTGTCAAGGTTCTACCTGGGTATTGGATTATGATATAGAAGCAGACATAATGGATAAAATTATGGATGATGTTCAAAGAGGTGGATTTACAGGACTTGATATGCAAATCTCTCTTTTAGGAAGATATCGAAATGAACCTGAAAGATTTAAGGAGGAATTAGATAAAAGAGGGCTTAAGTTAGCAGCTCTTACTATACCTCACGCATTTCCAGGGGGAGAAGCATCCCAAGAAGAAAGAGAATTAGAAGAATACTTTTTTACATATTTAAAACATTTTCCTGGTGCCATTATGAATGTTCCTTCTAGAATTGGAGCCAATCGTGACAATCTTTATCAAAGGCAGAAAGAAATAATAAAAGGCGCGAATGAACTTGGAAAGCGTGCAAGTGAGAACGGTATAATCACATCGTTACATCCAATTTCCTATAAAACTTCTTATTGGAGATTTAAGGAAGACTACGAAGTGTTATTTAATGGATTGGATCCAAGATACATGGGCTACACTCCGGATGTTGGTCACATAACATTCGGTGGAATGGATGCTGTTGAGATATTCAAAGAGGCATTACCATTAATTAAGCATGTTCATTTTAAAGACGCCTCTATAGATTATAAATGGATGAAAATGGGCGAGGGAGATATTGATTTTCCTCAATGTGTTCAGATTTTACATGATAATGGTTATGATGGTTGGGTTATTGTGGAAGAAGAAACACCTGAAGCACAATTAGACACGAGTAATACAATCGTAGAGATTGGTGAATATGTAAAGAAAAATTTACACCCGATTGTAAAAGGAGTGTACAAATAATGACGGCTAACTTTCTCCCTTCTTTATTATTCCCAGAAGTCTTTCATCCTTTTAAAAGGGAAAAAGACTTTGCTGTAGATGTGCTTGAAAGGTTAGTGGTTAAGGATTTTTATAGATCTATAGAATTAGGTGACGGTTTTGATAAAAACGAAAGAAAAAGAATTGCTGATTTAACGGAAAAAAATAACATTGAAGTTACTCAGTGGTTAACGTTTTTACTAGAAGAGAATAATTTAGATGTTTCAACATTAGATAATTCCCTAAGATTAGAAACGGTTAGACAAATAAAAAACAGCTTATATTTAGCAGCGGAAATAGGTGCGAAAAATATTGCGATTGTCACAGGGAATACACCTGGAAACGAACGTTGGGCTGAAGGTATTGAAGGCCTCTTTGAAAGTCTATGTGAGATTGCAGAGGCTGCAAATGAATACAATATGAATCTGTTAGTTGAACCATTGGATCGTTTTTCCCATAAGAAAAGGATTATTGGAACTACAGAGGAAACTGTTGCGTTATTATCGAGGGTAAAAGAAAAAAATAATAATATCGGTATAGCATTTGACACTGCACATGCTGCGCTTAATGGAGAAAATATCCTTGAGGCTTTGGAAATAGGAAAAGACCTTATTCATCAAATACATTTTTCAAATGCAGTTTTAGATTCTCAGAGCGAAATGTATGGCGATTTTCACATGGACATTGGTGAACCTGGCTTTCTAACGCCAAAAAGAATTGCTGCTATTCTTCAAAAAGCAAGTGAACTAGGTATTCAACAGGAAAATGGTTTACGTGTTGCAATGGAGGTGCGTGGTAAAGGGGATAAGAATACTTGCTATAAAAATGAGGCAAGCCTAAGAGAAATTTTAACTGACGTTTTAGGAGTAGTGACAGTTTAATAAATTAACATGAACTTTCGAGGGGAGCTAAGATCGTTGAATAAAAAATTTCATGGCATCATTCCACCAGTTTCAATTATTTTTGATCGAAATGGGGAATTAGACCGTCAAGGCATGGCAAAAGTCATTGATTATTTGATTGGAGAAAAAGTGGATGGATTGTTCTTCCTTGGTAGTGGTGGAGAATTCTCACAAATGTCTACAGAACAACGCATTGAGGTCGCAGAATTTACAACAAAATATGTTTCGAAGAGAGTGCCGGTATTAATTGGTACTGGCAGTTCAAGTACTAATGAAACAATCTTATTGAGTAAACATGCAGAAGAAATCGGTGCAGATGGTATTGTTGTTATTAATCCATATTACTGGTCATTAACAGAGGAAAATCTATTGAAGCATTTTGGTGATATAGCTGAATCTGTAAAACTACCTATACTTCTCTATAACTTTCCTAATTTAACTGGTCAGGATTTATCTCCATCACTTGTCTTAAAATTGGTTGAGAAACACGAGAATATTGTCGGGATAAAGGAAACAATAGATTCTATTGAACACATACAATCAATGATTTCAACCGTAAAGACTAAATTTCCATCCTTTACTGTATTTGCAGGATTTGATAACCATTTATTTAATACGTTAAGTCTTGGTGGGGATGGTGCAATTTGTGCAAGTATAAACTTTGCTCCCCAAGTAGCACTTGGATTATATGATGCATTTATGAAAAATGATTTGGAGCTGGCGGTAAAACTAAATCAACAAATATCAATATTTCCAAATATGTACAAACTGGATTCTCCGTTTATCGGGGTAGTAAAAGAAGCAATGAATCTAACAGGAATGAATATATCAACGAATGTTTTACCCCCAGCACGAGTATTAAATGATGAGAAAAAGCTTGTACTAAATGAGATATTAAAAAAAGCAGGTATTCTATAAAAATACTGAATTTGCACTATTAGAAATGGAGTGATATATATGAAAAAACTTATTAATGATCCTAAAAATGTCGTTGAAGAGATGATAGAAGGGTATGTAAAAGCCCATCCAAGTTATATTAAAAGATTAGAAGAAAATGATCGTGCATTGGTTTCGGCTCATCCAAAAGAGGAAGGCAAGGTTGCTATCTTAGTTGGTGGGGGTTCTGGTCATGAACCTGCTTTTATGGGGTATGTTGGTCAAGGTATGGCTGATGGTGTAGCTGTAGGGAATATCTTTGCATCCCCACCTCCAGCGCCTATTCTAGAAGTAACAAAAGCAATTAATAAGGGTGCTGGTGTAGTTTATCTATATGGTAATTATGCAGGTGATGTTATGAACTTCGGAATGGCAGCAGAGCTAGCAGAAATGGAAGACATAAAAGTTGAAATGGTTCTAGCTTCAGATGATGTAGCTTCTGCACCAAAAGAAGAAAAAGAAAAAAGACGAGGAATTGCCGGGGAATTTTTTGTTTACAAGATGGCTGGAGCGGCTGCTGACTTAGGATACAAGTTGGAAGATGTTGCAAATATAGCAAGAAGAACGAACGATGTAACACGATCTATGGGAGTTGGATTAAGTCCATGTTCATTGCCACAAACTGGTGAGCCAAGCTTTGAAATTGGTGACGATGAAATGGAAATTGGGTTAGGTCACCATGGTGAGCCGGGTATTAGAAAGACAAAAATCGATACTGCTGATAATGTAGCCGATCAGTTGTTAGGACCTATTTTTGAAGATATGCCATTAACAGAAGGAGACGAAGTAGCAGTTCTGGTTAATGGTTTAGGATCTACTCCTCGAATGGAACTATACATTATGTTCAGAAGAGTCGAGCAGGTACTAAAAGAAAAAGGTATTAACATTTATCGTTCATATGTAGGCGATTACATTACATCACTTGAGATGGGGGGATGTTCAATTACTCTTACCAAGCTAGATGATGAAATGAAGAAAATGATTGATCACCCTGTAGATTGTCCAATGTTCGTACAAAGATAATATTGCACAAATAAGAGCATTGTTGAATCAGTTTTACCCATTAAATCTAAGAAAAGGAATGATGATAATGAAATTCACAGCAACAGATTTGATAAATTATATGAAGCAAGTGGTTGTAGTTGTAGAAAAAGAAAAAGACTACCTTTGTGAATTGGATCGTAAGCTAGGGGATGGAGACCACGGTGTAACAATGTCTATTGGCTGGCAAGCAATTAATGACCAGTTAAACAATCAATTGGCAGAAGAAAGTGACTGTGGGAAAATTAGCTCCACTGTTGGAATGACATTCTTAAATGCAGTTGGTTCATCGGTTGGGCCGTTGTATGCAACAGGTTTTATAAGAGCAGGGCAAGTAGTAAAGGGTAAATCAGAATTGACAAATGCTGATCTTATCGATTATTGGATTGCTTTTGTTAATGGTGTAAGAGATCGTGGTAAAGCAAAAGTAGGAGATAAAACTATTTTAGATACGTTAATTCCTTTTGGTGATGTATTAGTAAAGGAATCACCATTAACGAAAGGATTTATCGAAGTATTTACAGAAGCTGTAGAAGCTGGTGAAGACGGTATGAAATCAACGAAGGACCTCGTTTCTAGAATTGGGCGTTCTAGTAGACTAGGTGAGAGATCAATAGGTGCTCAAGATCCAGGAGCAACATCAGCTTATTTCATCTTATCAACATTCCTAACCTTTGTTGCTTCTAAAGAAGAAGAGTTAGTTTAATAGGAAAATTAGTAATAGAAAAAGATATTTAGGTGAATTATCTATGATCTTTTTCTATTACTAATATTTTCCTTTTGTTTTTACTTATTTGCGTATTTACTTTCGAATCTAATAAAGTTATTACTTATTTAAAAATATCTAAAAATAAATTCACAAAAAATATTGAATAAACAAAAATATATAGTATACTTTATTTAAAGGTTTTAAAAAATTTTGATTCAAATGAAAGGGGTTTCACGCTTTTTCTTTAATGATCTCTACGGTATATGTCGTATAAATCCAATCAAATGCAAGTAGACAATACATAGAGAAAACAAATGAAAAAGTGAAAGTGGAATTAAAAGATTTTAGGGGGGAAACGGAAATATGAAGAAAAAGTTTCTATTTTTACTAATTGCGATTGCGTTTGTGGTAGCTGGGTGTAGTAGTACTACGAAGGGTACTGAAGGTGAAGTGAAAAGTGACGGTGACAAGAAGGTAAATTTTCCTACGAAACAAGTGAGTCTAATAGTTCCATATTCTGCAGGTGGAGGAACTGATGCGGTATCTAGGGCGATTGCTACATCAGCTGAAGAACACCTTGGGCAATCAATTGGTGTAATTAATAAAACCGGTGGTGGCGGTGCTGTTGGTATGACTGAAGGTGCTAATTCTAAAGCTGATGGTTATACATTGACAATGCTTACAGTTGAAGTAACTATGTTGCCACATTTAGGATTAACTACAACAACACATGAGAATTTTAAGCCAATTGCACAATTTAACTTTGATCCATCTTCTATCGTTGTACCTGCTGATGCTCCGTATAACACTATTGAAGAATTTTTAGCTTATGCAAAGGAAAACCCTGGTAAAGTAAGAATCGGTAATGGTGGTACAGGTGCAACAGGACATTTATCTGCAATGGCAATGGAGAAAGCAACAGAAACAGAATTTAACCATGTGCCATTTGATGGTAGTGCACCGGCGGTAACTGCTCTTCTAGGTGGTCACATTGAAGCAGCTTCTGTACAACCACCTGAAGTATTAGCACAAGTAAATGCAGGAGAATTAAAGGTTCTAGCGATTATGGCGAATGAACGTTTAGAGACATTACCTGATTCTCCTACATTCCAAGAAGTTGGATACGATGTTGGTGAAATTGGAGTTTGGAGAGGTGTAGCAGTACCTAAGGATACTCCTGACGAAGTTGTATCAGTTTTAACTGATGCATTTACAAAGGCTGCTGAAGAAGAAGAATTTAAAGAGTTTATGAAAAATAATGGTTTAGGAATTGTGTTAAGAGATTCAGCAGGATTTAATCAATTAATGGTTGATAGCCATGAAATTTATGGAGAACTTATCTCTAGTTTAGACTTAGAATAGTACTAGTTTGGGAGAAGAGTAGGTTTTAGTTATCCTCTCTTCTCCCCATTTTTAGAAATCTTACTACAATGATTTATCATCGAATAGTCTACAAGGATGTGATATCTTGAGGAACGAAAAAATAATTGGAAGTATCCTATTTCTTATTATTGCTGGTCTCTTCTTTGTCTTAAGCCTTGATTTTCCTTCAGTGGGACATCCAGCAGATGTGGGTCCAGGTTTTATGCCAAAAATGTACTCTGGTATTCTAACTTTACTTTCCATAATTTTATTAATACAGGGAATTAGAGAAATAAGAAATAAGAAGACTGAAACACAAACAATCTATGAGAACTTTGGTTTAGTCGTAGGTATAATGGCTCTTTCCGTAATCTATATCTTTTTAATTCCATATCTAGGTTTTTATCTTGTATCAGCAATTTTTATTATTCTTTTCTTATTGTTAAGTCGAGTAAAGAAAATAATTACAATCATCCTTGTATCAGTAGGAACAAATTTGTTTGTATTTTTATTTTTCGAAAAAATGTTACTAGTTCCTGTTCCGGTTGGAAGTTTATTTTTATAACATCGAGGTGAAAATATGGAATTACTACAAGCAATACCCAATATATTAGATTTCAGGGTCCTAATTATATTAATTTTAGGTGTAGCTGTTGGGATATCGATAGGGTCGCTACCAGGATTAACGGCAACAATGGGGGTTGCTCTTATACTTCCAATGACCTTTGGGATGGATCCAGTAGTTGGTATTTTATTATTAGTTGGAGTCTATTTTGGCGCAATCTATGGTGGTTCCATTGCAGCAATTTTGCTAAACACACCAGGTACTCCATCTTCTGCTGCAACGGCTCTTGATGGATACCCATTGGCAAAAAAAGGCCAGGCATTAAAAGCGTTAACCGTTTCAACTGTATCATCAGCCATTGGCGGTGTGTTAAGTGTTGTTATCTTAATCCTCATCGCACCAAAGTTGGCTCAATTTGCTCTCAAATTTAGTGCCCCAGAATCATTTGCCTTAGCGGTTTTTGGATTGTCAATCATATCCGGGATTGCTGGTAAATATCCTATTAAAGGTTTTATTATGGGTTTCCTTGGACTCCTCATTGCATCCATAGGAATGGACCCCGTAGGTGGTTTTCCGAGATTTAACTTTGGCTCAACCAACCTAATGGGTGGTGTTGATTTTATAGTGATCATGATTGGTTTGTTTGCTGCATCAGAAGCATTTCAAACTATTGAAGATTCGTTTAAAAGTGGTGAGGTTCTCAGAATTAAAGATAAAGCAAAACTCAAATGGAATGAGTTTAAGTCATTAATCATTACAATATTACGATCCACTGGGATTGGTACATTCATTGGGATGATTCCAGGAGCTGGCGGAGATATTTCATGTTTTGTTGCTTACGGTGAAGCAAAAAGATTTGCAAAAAAAGACGAAAAATTTGGTGAAGGAGAATTAAAAGGAGTTGCAGCATCAGAGGCAGCCAACAATGCTACAACTGGTGGCGCTATGATTCCTTTACTTACACTAGGGATTCCGGGTGACGCTGTTACTGCTGTAATGCTTGGAGCATTAATGGTACAAGGTTTACAGCCGGGACCTTTACTATTTACTGAAAATGCGGGCCTTGTTTATACATTGTTTATAGGTATGATATTAGCAAATCTACTGATATTGATTATTGGATTACCGGCTATTAGACTTTTCGTAAAGGTTCTTAGTATTCCTAAAATATACATTGCTGCTGTGATTCTAATCCTTTGTGTTGTTGGTTCATATGCACTTGGAAATAATATGTTTGATGTATGGGTAATGCTACTTGCAGGGTTAATCGGTTATTTCTTGAAAAAACATGATTATCCACCATCACCACTAATTTTAGCGTTAATTTTAGGGCCAATGATGGAATCTAATTTAAGAAGAAGTCTAGTAATAGCTGATGGTGATTGGACAGTTTTTGTGACAAGACCAATATCTGCAATTTTAATAGGTTTAGCAGTTCTCACATTGTTTACACCTTTATTTCAAAAATATTTTTCAAAACGAAAAAACATCATAACAGAGATAGATGAAAACAAAGTTACGTAAATGGCATGAAAATTAATAGTAAAGACTAAAAATAGGGGGTGTGCTTAAGGTTAAATATTACCAAAGTCACCTTCTTTTTTAATACTTGAGCATATATAAGTTATAAATAAATAACATAAAAATCTAATATTAAATTTTTCTATCAGGGGGGATACCGAAATGAAAAAGATCATCAACAATCCTAGAAATGTAGTTCAGGAAGCAATTGAAGGGTACATGTATGCATATAAAGACTCCTTAACAAAAGCAGAAAATGTAAACGGAATCATACGTAAAAATTTGAAGGAAAAAGTTGCGATTGTTACAGGTGGCGGTAGTGGGCATGAACCATTATTCCTCGGATTTGTCGGCGAAGGTCTAGCAGATGGGGTTGCTATTGGAAATGTGTTCGCAGCACCGACACCAAACACAGTTCAAGACGTCGCGAAAGCAGTAGATCAAGGGAAAGGCGTTTTATTTGTTTATGGAAATTACGCAGGCGATGTTCTTAATTTTGATATGGCAGCCGAATTATTGGATTTTGAAGATATTCAAACAAGAACTGTACTAGTAGCTGATGATGTAGCATCTGCCCCAGAAGAGCGAAAAGCTGATCGTAGAGGTATTGCCGGTGACGTTTTTGTCATTAAGATTGCAGGTGCTGCTTCAGACAAAGGTTGGTCACTTGATGAAGTAGCTCGTGCAACTCAAAAGGCAGCAGATCAAACATTTTCTATTGGTGTAGCAACCTCACCAGGCTCTATTCCAGGAGAAAGCGAACCGCCATATGTATTAGGTGATGATGAGATTGAACTTGGAATGGGAATTCACGGTGAACCAGGCATGAAACGTACAAAACTTATGCCGGCGGACGAGCTAACAGATGAATTACTTTTGAAATTAATTGAAGAGAGTAAAATCGTAGCAGGAGACGAAGTAGCTGTTTATGTAAACGGTTTAGGTTCTACTACTTTACTAGAATTATTGATTGTGAATCGTAGGGTTGCTCAAGTATTAGTAGAAAAAGGTATTACTATTTATGACATGGATGTAAATAGCTATTGCACAACGCAAGAGATGGGCGGATTCTCTATTACATTCTTAAAATTAGATGATGAATTAAAAGATTTATATGATGCTCCTGCAAGCTCACCATACTATAACAAAGCAGAAAAAATTAAAGGAGGAGTAAGATGATGTCAACACAAATCGTTAACAGTCTAAATGCAAGTCAAGTAAAGGATATGTTTATATACGTAGGGGAAAAAGTCATAGAAAGTAAACCTTTTTTAACAAAGATTGATAGCGCTATTGGAGACGGCGATCATGGTATTGGAATGTCAGTGGGCTTCACAAAGGCTGAGGAAAATTTAAAAGCCAATGAATTCACAACGGTGAATGATGTTTTTAAAACAATTGGTATGTCTATGATTTCTTCAATGGGTGGAGCATCAGGTGTTATTTTCGGAACAATGTTCGTTGGAGGAATTAAGGGACTAGAACCTAAGGAAGCTCTGGACTTACCACTATTAGCTGAGATTTATGAAAAGGCATTAGACGCAATCAAGCAACGTGGTAAGGCAGAATTAGGAGATAAAACAATGATTGATGCATTTCAGCCTGCTGTTGAAGCTTTAAAGACAAGTGCAACAGAGAATACTAGCTTGGTAGAAGGACTTCGAAAAGCAGAAAGTGCTGCTCTTGAAGGTGTGGAGGCTTCAAAGGATTATGTTGCGAAGTTTGGTCGAGCTAAATCATTAGGTGAAAGAGCCGTTGGACATCAGGATGCTGGTGCTACAACCGTTTCGATTATCTTCAAATCAATGAAGGAATGGGTAGAAGGGAAAGACAATGAGTAAGATTTGGATTGGTACCAACTGGAAGATGACAAAAACAATAGCCGAAGGAATTTCCTATACGAGTGAACTAAAGGAAATTGCAAATGAACTCACTCCTGATATTGAATTGTTCATTATTCCGTCTCACACTGCATTGATAGAAATAAAGAAAGAAATAGGTGACTCTAGAATCAAACTTGGTGCGCAAAACATGCACTGGGAAGATATTGGAGCCTATACAGGTGAAATTTCTCCAAAGATGCTTGATGAAATTGGGCTAGATTTAGTTGAGTTGGGACATTCTGAAAGAAGACAATATTTTAATGAAAATGATGTTGATATTAACAAAAAGGTAGTCGCTGCGTTGAAATATGGAATGAAACCTTTGGTTTGTATTGGAGAAAATATGAAGCAAAAAAACAACGGGATATCCCGTGAGGTACTCTCTGCTCAACTAAAGGTATGTTTAAAAGGCCTCACAGAAGATCAGGCACAACAGGTTCTAGTTGCGTATGAACCTGTTTGGGCAATCGGTGAAAACGGAATTCCTGCAGACTCTCAGTATGTAGGAGAAATTCATTCTTTCTTACGTGAGACATTACTTGAAATGTTTCCGGAAAACGGAAAAGATATTCCCTTACTATATGGAGGAAGTGTCAACTTAGAGAATTCCTTAGAATACATAGATCATCTGGATGTGAATGGATTGTTCGTAGGAAGAACAGCTTGGAATATGGAGACTTTTACAGTCCTTCTTCGTGAGCTTGAGAAGCACTTATATCAGTGAAATACAAAAGGATACTCACAGTGAGTACCCTTTCGGACTGTTGTCTGACGATTACATAAGATATTCCTTACTTCTCGACTGCAAGCTTTATCTAATAAACGTATTCAATAGTTTTGGATGAAAATAATCAAAAAAGATACTCAAAGCGAGTATCTTTTTTGATTTATATGATGTTTATATTTCGTTTTGTTAGTTCTCTTTTAAAGTCCGTATCCAATTCTTTATCACATACAATTGTATCGAGTTGGTCACAAGTAGCGAAGGTGGCAATCGAGCTTGTTCCTATTTTCGAATGGTCTAATAATGCAACAATTTTATCTGCTTTATCAGCCATTACCTTCTTTAATTCGACTTCATATACATTAAAATCTGTTAGGCCTTCCTCAATTGAAAATCCCCTAGCGGATGTAAACATGGTATCAATATTTATTTTATTCAATACGTTCGTTCCTAATAAACCTTCAAGTGCCATTGACCCCATTCTTGCCATTCCACCAACTAGAATAACATTAATTCCTGGATTCTCTTTCAATTCAATCGCAGCAGAGATTCCGTTCGTTACGACAGTGATATTTAAAGTAGACTCTCTTATTAATCTAGCTAGTGAAAGTGCTGTTGTGCTAGCATCAAGCAAAATACAGTCCTTTTGATTGATGAGATCAATTGCCTTTTGGGCAATGATGTTTTTGGAATCAGGGTTTCTCTTTTCCCGTTCAGAAAAGCTGACCTTGGCAGAGGATAGATCTTCATTTAAAACAGCTCCACCATGTGTACGTGTCAATAAGCCCTCATCCTCTAATACATTTAAATCTGTTCGCAATGTAGCTTCGGAAACGTTTACATCCCGTGCCAAATCCTTAACGGTTACTCTCTTTTTTTCCTCGAGTATGTTTAATATTAATTGTCTTCTTTCAGTAGCAAATAATTTATTCATCTATATCCCTCATTTTGATTGAAAATAAAAGTAAAAAATAATTAAAAGTAAATTTAGTAAGTTTCCCTAAATATATTATAATTCAAGTTTAATCAATAGTACAGTAGAAGGCAAGGGTTAATTTACGTGAGTAATGATATATTAATAACAAGTAAAACAAAAATAAACGAAAATAAATATTGAAAAAAGAAAATAAATATAATAGAATAATAGTATGTTATTAGTAATAAATGACTTCATGTGAAAAAACGAAGGGGGATATGAAAATGAAAATTGGTATTGGATGCGATAATAATGCTTTTGATTTGAAAGAAATCGTAAAAAGTTATGTTGAGGAACTTGGTCATGAGGTAGAGGACTATGGCTGTTTTTCAAAGGATGCAGTAGATTATCCTGATGTTGCTTTTAAAGTTGCTGCTGGTGTAAGCGATGGTGAAGTGACACGAGGTATTTTACTTTGTGGTACTGGAATTGGAATGTGCATTGCTGCGAATAAATATCCAGGAATACGTGCTGCTCTAACTCATGATGTTTATTCAGCTGAGAGAGCACAATTAAGCAATGACGCTCAGATTATCACCATTGGTTCTCAAATTTTAGGATCGGAAGCTACGAAAAAGGTTGTTGCCGCATATCTGAATTCTCAATGGGCAGGTGGCTCTCAACGTAAAGTTGATAAAATTGTCGATAAAGAAAAGGAATTTTTCACTGAGATTAGTAAGGAAATCTCTATAAATTCTTGTAATTAATTGGCTTTTGAAAAGAAAGATTACTTGCGAATACACAAAGACGCATTTGATAAGGAGTGACCTCCATTGAATCAATTAATCTATGATTTTTTGCGAGTAACAGAATCAGCCGCGATTGCTTCACTGCCTTGGGTTGGGACCGGTAACAAAATAGAAGCCGATAGAGCTGCTACTAATTCAATGAGATTGACGCTGAATCAAATTGAAATGGATGGTGTCGTAGTAATTGGGGAAGGCGAGATTGATGAAGCTCCCATGCTATTTATCGGTGAAAAAGTTGGAACAGGAAATGGAAAACAAATTGATATAGCGGTTGATCCAATTGATGGAACAACATCGACTTCGAAAGGCCAAAATGATGCGATTGCTGTTATTGCTGCAGCTCCGAAAGGGACATTACTTCATGCCCCAGATATGTATATGGAAAAAATCGCTACAGGCCCAAAAGCTGCTGGAAAAATTAATATTCGTGCTTCCTTGGAAGAGAATTTGTATGCGGTTGCAAAAGCATCTGGTAAAGAGGTTCATGAACTAACTGTTGCTATTCAGGATAGGGAAAGACACCAAGTGTGGATTGATACGGTAAGAAGGTTGGGTGCAAAAACATATTTATTTGAAGATGGAGATGTTATTCCTGCAATATCAACTTGTATTGAATCAACACAGATTGATTTATTTGTCGGAATTGGTGGCGCTCCTGAGGGTGTGTTGGCAGCAGTTGGCATAAAAAGCCTGGGTGGTGACATGCAAGCACGACTTCTTCCAAAAACAGATGAAGAGCGTAATCGCTGTATAAGTATGGGGATTAGTGATATAAACAAAGGATTACTGCTAGAGCAATTAGTAGCAACCGATGATTGTGCATTTATAGCAACTGGTATTACAAGTAATATGCTACTAAACGGAATTAAACGAGATCGGAATACATTCATAACACATTCCATCATGATTAATGGGAATGATCGACATTTACGCTGTACGGAAACGGTACATGTGATAAATGATGTTAGAAACCATACCGTAGTGGTTTGACAAGGTAACGATTTTTAGATTACTGGGAAATTCGTTACTAACTAGATGCTACTTTAATAGTAAAAGTGAAGAGCAATTGATTTGTTTCAGTTGCTCTTGTTTTATGCGTAAAGGAGGAGACAAAATGGTACAAACAATATCTGTCGAACAATTATCTGTAAATGCAATTCGTACATTATCAATTGATATGATTGAAAAAGCAAATTCAGGTCATCCGGGGCTCCCAATGGGTGCAGCCCCAATGGCTTATGTACTATGGGCAGACTTTTTAAAGCATAATCCGAAGAATTCAAAATGGTTTGATCGAGATCGCTTCGTGTTATCTGCTGGTCATGGTTCAGCTCTCTTATATAGTCTTTTGCATCTTTCTGGTTATAATGTAAGCATCGACGATCTGAAAAACTTCCGTCAATTCGGGTCTAAGACACCTGGACATCCAGAAGTTCATCATACAGATGGAGTGGAAGCAACGACAGGTCCACTTGGTCAAGGCATTGCGATGTCTGTTGGTATGGCGATGGCAGAACGTTTTTTAGCTGCAAAATATAACAAAGAAAATTTACCAATCATTGACCATCATACCTATGCACTTGTTGGGGATGGAGATTTAATGGAGGGTATTTCTCACGAAGCTGCATCCCTTGCAGGTCATTTAAAATTAGGAAAATTAGTTGTTTTATATGATTCAAATGATATTTCCTTAGATGGAGATCTAGACCGTTCATTTTCCGATAACACTGTTGAACGTTTTAATGCTTATGGCTGGCAAGTATTACGTGTTGAGGATGGGAATGATCTAGAAGCAATTCGCAAAACGATTCAAGAGGCAAAAGATAATACAAGTCAACCAACATTAATTGAAATTAAAACAGTGATCGGCTATGGCTCACCAAATAAAGCAGGTTCCTCTGATGCTCATGGTTCGCCACTTGGGAAAGAAGAAATACAACTTGCAAAACAAGCTTATCAATGGGACCACGAGGACTTTACTGTCCCAGAAGAAGTATACAATGATTTTACGGAAAAAATTGTTGAGCCAGGTAAACTTACAGAAGATACTTGGAATACTATGTTCACGACATATAAAGAGGTATATTCTAAGGAAGCTGTTGAGTTAGAAATAGCGATAAATGGTGAACTACCATCCGGCTGGGAGCAAAATCTACCTGTATTTACACCAGGCGAAGATACACTTGCAACTCGTGCCTCTTCTGGAAAAGTGCTGAATGAGATTGCAAAAACAGTACCATTCTTTATTGGTGGAAGTGCAGACTTAGCTGGTTCAAATAAAACAACAATTACTAGTGATGATGATTATACACCTAGTAACTATGCGGGAAGAAATATTTGGTTTGGTGTACGTGAATTTGCTATGGGTGCAGCATTAAATGGAATGGCGCTCCATGGTGGGATAAAAGCGTACGGAGGGACATTCTTTGTTTTTAGTGACTATCTAAAACCGGCTATCCGTCTATCCGCTCTCATGAACACACCTGTCACTTATGTACTTACACATGATTCGATAGCGGTTGGTGAGGATGGCCCTACACATGAACCAGTTGAACAACTTGCAGGTTTACGTTCGATTCCAAATTTGTCAGTGATTCGACCTGCAGATGGCAATGAAGTACAAGCAGCGTGGCGACTAGCTGTTGAAAGTAAGGATCAACCAACTGCACTCGTATTAACAAGACAAAACCTTCCGACATTAGATGGAACGAAGGAACATGCATATGAAGGAGTAAAGGCAGGAGCTTATATTGTAAGTAAAGGTGAAAAAGAAGTACCAGATGCACTATTACTTGCTACTGGTTCTGAGGTACAACTTGCTGTTCGTGCCCAAGCACAATTAAAGGATAAAGGCATTGATGTGAATGTTATCAGCATGCCGTCCTGGGATCGCTTTGAAAAACAGGACGAAGCTTATAAAGGAAGTGTGCTCCCTAAAAATGTGAAGGCAAGGGTTGCAATCGAAATGGCCTCCTCACTTGGTTGGCACAAATATGTTGGTGATAACGGAAGTGTGTTAGCTGTCGATACATTTGGTGCATCGGGTAATGGAGACAAACTGATTGAAGAATACGGATTTACCGTTGAAAATGTAATTAAACAAGTTGAGAAACAACTATAAGAATAATGGCATGAAAGTCAGCAAAATCTGCTGGCTTCTTTTTTTGCCTCCGTAATGTGAATGAGAATAGCCCAACTAGCGAATTCTATTCATAAGTAGAAAATTTAGCTAAATCTGGGGGTTATTTTATGACAAAACGTACTTTTCAAATTTTAACAATGCTTCTATTCATGTTACTGTTAGTAGCTTGTGGTGGAGCTAAGGAAGACAACAATGCAGGGAATGAAGAAAATAATAAGGAAGAACAAGCGGGTTCTACATTTGATGAAATTAAAGAAAAGGGCGTCCTAACCGTTGGGACGGAAGGGACATATGCACCATTCACCTTCCACAATGAACAGGATGAATTAACGGGTTATGACGTAGAAGTGATAAGAGAAGTTGCAAAGCGAATGGACCTAGAAGTGGAATTTATGGAAACGCAATGGGATTCTATGTTTGCGGGGCTAAATTCAAAACGATTTGATTTAATAGCGAACCAAGTGGGAATTAATGAAGAACGTTTAGCGAACTACCAGTTCTCTGAGCCTTATACGTATTCATCCGCAGTCATAGTGGTACCGAAAGATAATAACGATATTACATCTTTTGAAGCATTAAAGGGGAAGAAGTCTGCTCAGTCTTTAACAAGTAATTACGGTGCTATTGCTGAAGAAAATGGTGCAGAGATTATAGGTGTAGAAGGGCTTGCACAATCGATGGAATTGATTAAGCAAGGACGTGCGGAAGTAACGGTTAATGATAAGTTAGCTGTGTTGGATTACATCAAATCACAAGGTGATGAAAATATTAAGATTGCAGCAGAGTCTGATGACGTTTCAGAGATGGCGTTTACCTTTAACAAGGGAAATGAAGAATTAGTTAAAGCAATTAATGAACAACTAACTGCAATGCGTGAAGACGGAACGTTAACAAAACTTGCCCAGGAATGGTTTGGTGAAGATGTTTCTACAAAATAGCGTTGTACTAACGATCACCGCCAATATGGAGGGATGGGAGTTATTCAAGAACTCCCTGCCTTCTATGGTTTCTGGGGCCATTCAATACACGATTCCCCTCACTCTCATTTCTTTTATTGGAGGACTATTACTAGCGTTACTCACGGCAATGATGAGAATATCTAAATCAAGAGTAGTACAGATACCAGCTATTATTTATGTATCTGCAATTCGGGGAACTCCTTTACTTGTCCAATTGTTTATTATTTTTTATGGACTCCCGAATATAGGGATCTATATCGATCCGTTTCCGAGTGCTGCCATTGCATTTATTTTAAATGTTGGTGCATATGCATCAGAAATCATCCGAGCATCCATTTTATCGATACCAAAAGGACAATGGGAAGCGGCGTTTACAATTGGTATGACTAGAAGGACTGCGCTAAGGCGCATTATTCTTCCTCAAGCCGCTCGAGTGTCCGTTCCACCATTATCAAATTCATTTATTAGTCTAGTAAAGGATACATCCCTTGCATCACTTGTTTTAGTCGCTGAATTATTTCGTAAAGCCCAGGAAATAGCTGCTCGTACGTATGACTTCCTTTTATTATATATAGAAGCAGCTCTCATTTACTGGGTGATTTGTTTCATTTTATCACTTTTACAAGAGGGACTGGAACGAAGATTAAACCGGTTTGTGGCAAGGTAAAAGAGGTGAGTAAATGTTTCTATCGATAAAAGGCTTAGCGAAATCCTTTGCAGAAAATGACGTGTTAAAGAATATAAATATGGATGTTCAAAAAGGAGAAGTAGTTTCCATTATTGGCCCATCTGGATCGGGAAAAACGACCTTGCTCCGGTGTTTTAATGGGCTTGAGCAACCTGATAAGGGAAGTTTTCAGTTTGAAGATGGATTAGAAATAGACTTTGAAAGGAAGGTCAATAAACATGACATCATCCGATTAAGTCGGAAATCTGGGATGGTGTTTCAATCCTATAATCTTTTTCCGCATAAAACAGCCCTTGAAAACGTGATGGAAGGTCCTATAATTGTTCAAAAAAGAAATAAGGCAGAAGTAAGAAGCGAAGCAGAAGTACTGTTAGAAAAAGTTGGATTAAAGGAAAAAGTCGATTTTTATCCTCATCAATTATCAGGCGGTCAACAGCAACGTGTTGGGATAGCTAGGGCTTTGGCATTAAAGCCAGAATTATTATTGTTTGACGAACCAACGTCAGCTTTGGACCCGGAGTTAATTGGAGAGGTCTTAAGGGTAATGAAAGATTTAGCCAATGAAAACTGGACGATGCTAATAGTCACCCATGAAATTCAATTTGCAGGTGAAATCTCAGATAAGGTCCTTTTTATGGATGCTGGTTACATTGTGGAACAAGGGGTTCCAGAAGAAGTGTTAAAAAGTCCAAAAGAAGAACGGACGAAACAGTTTTTGCAAAGGATATTGAACACAACATAAGTAATTTAGATCAAACAAGGTGTGCATAGTTTTAAGTGGTTAATGGGAAGTTACTACTGAGTACTTTGTTACAAAGAATTCGCAGTACCTACATAGGTGGTGTTTCTAATGGGTTTTTTAGACAAATTGTTTGGCAAAAAAACAACGATGGAGGAACAAAAAATGAGTGAAGAAAAATTAAACATTGGTATTATTCTTGGAAGTACACGAGAAGGTCGTGTAAGTCCTCAAGTTGGTGAATGGGTAAAGGGTTATGGTGATAAAAAAGGTAATGCAAATTACGAAATCGTCGATATTAAAGACTATGATTTACCGTTTCTAGGGACAGGAGATGCACCTGGAATTGCAAAATGGAATGAGAAATTAGCAAGTCTAGATGGATTTATATTTGTTGTAGCTGAATACAATCACAGTATTACAGGAGCATTAAAAAATGCGATGGATCTAGCACGTGAAGCATGGTACAACAAATCGGCAGGAATTGTTAGCTACGGTTCAACTGGTGGTGCGCGTGCAGCAGAACATCTACGTGGTATCTGTGGAGAATTAAACATTGCTGATGTTCGTACACATCCAACATTATCGCTATTCCTAGACTTTGAAAATGGTTCTGTCTTTAAACCACAAAATATTCACGATGATAATATGAACATGCTTTTAGACCAGGTGGTGGCTTGGGGTAGAGCGTTGAAGACAGTTAGATAAAATTATTTTGAAAAAAGCAACGTTGTGGCGTTGCTTTTTTCATGTTTCAATAGCTCACCTATATTCATTAGCATATTTAGTACTGACCGTTAGTAGATTACAAAGAAACTAAAAAGCATAGTAAAGAAGGAACATTAGACACTGTTCTAGAAGAAATATCCATGGATGATTTTTTATTCAAACAAAGGGCATAAAGTATGATTCAACAATCAAAAGTGTTTTGCAGAGCTCTATTCAACAGTATATAAAAGTGTATTTTAAAGATGCAGGGGTGTTCTCATTATAGTAGAAAAGGGAGGAAATCAAATAAATTCCAGTACTAGCAAAGTAAGGGTTAGTAAGAGTTTTCCAATATAAATATAAGGAGGAGATATATTATGCATAGACATGAAATCGAGCAGAAAATTGAATTAGTAATAGATAACTTAGTTCATTTAAACGATCCTGATGGGAAGTATGCCATTCCTTTAGCAGATGGTAGAAAGATAGATAATAAGAGTTTTAATTACTGGGAATGGACAGCCGGTGTAGGATTATATGGAATGATGAAATACTATAAGTTAACAAAAAGTGAAAAAGTATTAAACATCATTGTTAAATGGTTTGATGACCAGTTTAAAGAACCAGCGGTTGAGAAAAATGTGAACACAATGGTTCAAATGTTAACGCTTGCATATCTATATGAGGAAACAAAGGACCCAACATATCTACCATATTTAGAAACATGGGGTGACTGGCTATTTCACGATATGCCTAGAACGAAAGACGGTGGCTTCCAACATATTGTTTTTGGTTCAGAGAATGATCAGCAATTATGGGATGATACATTAATGATGAGTGTATTGCCTCTTACAAAAATTGGCCTTTTATTAGAAAAACCGGAGTACATAGAGGAAGCAAAAAAACAATTTCTTATTCATATTAAGTATCTTTTTGATAAGAAAACGGGATTATGGTTCCATGGATGGAGTTTTGAAGGAAATCATAACTTTGCAGAGGCCTTATGGGGCCGCGGCAACTCATGGATAACAATCGCCATTCCTGAATTTTTAGATATGGTAGATCTTCCTAAAACTGACGCTGTTCATCAAATATTAGTCAATACATTAGAAAGACAATTAGAAGCTCTGGAAACCTATCAAAATGAAAATGGTATGTGGCACACTCTATTATTGGATCCTACATCATATGTGGAGGGATCATGTACGGCTGGTTTTGCTTTTGGCACATTAAAAGCGGTTCGCAAACGTTATGTAAATAAGAGGTATCTCGATATGGGCTTTAAAGCAATTCAAGCTGTGCTGGATAATATTGATGAAACAGGAGAATTGCAGCAAGTGTCTGCTGGAACAGCCATGGGAGAAACCCTAGAGTTTTATAAGGAGATTCCAGTAACAGGAATGCCATATGGGCAGTCAATGGCGATTCTAGCCTTAGTAGAGTACTTGTATTATAGAATATAGATATGGCCTGCTCATATGTTTATCAAGGGGGGAAGCACTAGATGAAAGTCACTTTATTTGCCACATGCCTTATTGACATGTTTCAAACGAATGTGGGAAAAGCGACTGTTGAACTATTAGAGCATCTCGGCTGTGAAGTGGAGTTTCCGCAAGGTCAGGTGTGCTGTGGACAGCCTGCTTATAATAGTGGATATGTAGAAGAAACAAAAAAGGCTATGAAAAAAATGATAGATTCCTTTATTGATGGAGAGTATATCGTTTGTCCCTCGGGTTCTTGTGCAAACATGTTCCACGAATACAAAGATATCTTTAAAGGTGACCCAGTTTGGGAACCAAAAGCAATTCAATTAGCAGAGAAAACCTATGAACTATCACAATTCATTGTTGAGGTTTTACAAGTTACAGATGTTGGATCAAGCTTTGAGGGAAAAGTAACCTATCACTCTTCTTGCCATATGACGCGTCTACTTGGTGTGAAGGAACCTCCAATTAAACTATTGAAAAATATCAAAGGTGTTGAATATGTCGACCTTCCAGGTAAGGAAAATTGCTGTGGATTTGGTGGAACATTCTCAGTGAAAATGGGATCAATCTCTGAGCGGATGGTAGACGAGAAAGTACAATGTGTGGAAACGACTGAAGCAGATTATCTTATTGGGGCAGATGCAGGCTGTCTTATGAATATTGGTGGCAGAATAAATCGTCAAGGAAAACCAATTGAAGTTCTACATATTGCAGAGGTATTAAACCGCCGGAACTAAAAAGGAGGGGTGTTCAAGTGGCAGTAAAGACAAGTAGCGAAACGTTTAACACACGTGTGCAAAAGGAAGTCAAGAATTCCTTTATGAGAGGTGCCGTTTCAAAAGCTCAGGAAACCATACAAGGAAGAAAACAAACGGTTACAGATGAACTGGGTAATTGGGAAGAATGGCGAAATCATGGGGAAGAAATACGCCAACATGTCCTTGAAAACCTAGATTATTATCTATATCAGTTAAGTGAACAGGTAGCTAACCGTGGTGGTCATGTTTTCTTCGCACAAACAGCAGAGGATGCAAGTAGGTACATTCGTGATCTCGCTAAAGAGAAAAAAGCGAAAAATATTGTGAAAGCGAAGTCGATGGTTACAGAGGAAATCAGTTTAAATGAAAGACTAGAAGAAGCTGGTTGCAGGGTTGTCGAAACAGACCTTGGCGAATACATCCTGCAAATGGATGACCATGATCCACCATCCCATATCGTTGTGCCGGCCTTGCATAAAAATAAAGAACAAATTCGAGACGTATTTAAGAATAAAATGGATTACAAGAATTCGGAAAAGCCTGAGGAACTCGCTTTGTTTGCACGAGAATCATTACGACAAGAGTTTTTACAAGCAGACATGGGAATCACGGGGTGTAACTTTGCGATAGCGGAAACTGGTTCTATCACCCTCGTCACAAATGAAGGAAATGCCGACCTGGTTGCTGCTCTGCCAAAAACACAGGTTGTAGTAATGGGAATGGAGCGACTCGTCCCTTCGTTTGAAGAAATGGAAGTACTTGTTGGAATGCTAACAAGAAGTGCAGTCGGTCAAAAATTAACTAGCTATATCACGACATTAACAGGACCACGTGAAGAAGGCGATGTGGATGGACCAGAGGATTTCCATCTTGTAATAGTAGATAATGGACGTTCGGAAATTCTTGGAACAGAGTTTCAATCAGTCCTACAATGTATCCGCTGCGCTGCTTGTATTAATGTTTGTCCTGTTTATCGTCATGTTGGTGGACATTCCTATGGCTCTATCTATCCAGGACCAATTGGGGTTGTGTTAACACCATTATTAGACGGTTATGATGATCACAAGGAATTGCCATACGCATCTACCTTATGCGGTGCGTGTACAGATGTGTGTCCAGTGAAGATCCCACTTCATCAGTTAATTCATAAGCATCGTCAAGTCATCGTAGAAAAGGAAGGTCGTGCACCAATTTCAGAGAAGCTTCTAATGAAGGCGTTTGGGTTTGGAGCATCATCATCGTCACTCTATCAAATGGGATCAAAGATGGCACCAGCTTTAACAAGGCCATTATCTGATGGTGATAGGATTACGAAGGGAATCGGTATGTTGAAAGGTTGGACCGATGTGCGTGACCTTCCAGCACCAAACAAGGAACGGTTTAGAGACTGGTTCAACAATCGCTCAACAGGAGGTGACGAATCGTGAAAGGAACAATCCAAAACCGTAATTCCTTCCTTGACCAAATTGCGAAACAACTAGGAAGAGATAGAAAAACAACTCTAGAAGAACCCGTTTGGAAGTATAACCCGCAGGAAGAGGTTTTAAAAGGGGCAACTGTTGATGAGTTAGTAGAAGTTTTAAAAGTACAATGTACGAAAATCCATACGGAACTGATTATATCTACAAAAGAAACTCTTGCGGATGACTTGGAGAAGAAAATAAATGACTTCGGAAGTGGACCAATCATTACTTGGAAAGATGAACGATTTAAACTATTAGGCCTTCAATCCTTATTACATGAAAAGCTTCCTTCCAAACAGAAAGATGTATTTGAATGGAATCCTAACCTAGGAAAAGAAAATATTGCGAAGGCTGAACAAGCGAATATTGGCATTACAATAAGTGAAATTACGTTGGCTGAATCTGGAACAGTTGTATTGTATAGCGGGAAAAACCGAGGTAGAACAATCAGTTTCCTACCGACTCATTCCATTGTAATTGTTCCCAAAAGTACAATCGTCCCTCGAATGACACAGGCAGCAAAACTCATTAGAGAAAAATCTAAAAACGGAGAGAAGGTTCCTTCAGCAATCAATTTCATTACAGGACCAAGTAACTCAGCAGATATTGAATTAAACCTGGTGGTAGGAGTGCATGGACCGGTGAAGGTTGTTTATATGTTAGTGGCCGATATGTAAATAGTCCTTCATAAAAAGTAGACCGAATTATCACGGGTGAAAATGTCGAGGAGCAACTTAGAGTAGGCCTACAGGGAAAAGGAATTAAACTTGAACTATAATAATCACGATTTTAGCTATAAATTAAAGCACTAATATAGCAAATAGAAAGATCTGCCTTCAAATTTGGGGGCGGATTTTTTCTGTTAACAAGAATAAGCTTAAGTTAGGTCCCAGCCTTCATAGTAAAAGGAGTGCAACTATAGAACTCAACAATCCCTGAAAATCAATGCAGCAATCATAATGGATTTCCTTATATCGTTCAACTGAAAAATTTTACAGTAAATTTACACAATTCGATATTTATATTAAAGATATGACAGTAAAGTTTTACATGTAAATTAAAAACTTCACAAATTAGGAGGTACATATGAGGGTTGGAAAACGAGTGAGAAATAAGGGGAAACGGGTTTTTACATACTTTTTAATTCTATCTATCTTTGTGTCAAACGTAATTTTAGCTTTACCAACTACGGTCGTTTTAGCGGAAAGTACAAGCAGTAGTGAACAAACAACGAAAGAACAACCGACTGGAGAAACAACTGTTGATGAACCAACTTCTGAAAATGAAGAAAAAACAACAGATGGGACAATTGAAGATTCTACTGAAGATACTACACCAACGGAACCTCAGACAGAATCTAGCATATCTGAAACTCAACAAGATGAATCAATACTAGAAACCCCACCATCAGAACCAACTTCAAGTGACCCTATAAACCAACAAGAAGGGGAAGTGGAATCTACTAATTTTGAAGAACAAACTCAATATAGTGAAGTACCCGAGGAAGAACCGACTGAATCAATTGAAGTAGACTTTGATTTACTTCCACCTCTATTGATTACAGAAATTATGCCAAATAATACTGGTGCTGATAACTATGAGTATTTTGAAGTGTACAATAACACGAATCAACCAATTAACTTAGATCATTACACGTTTTCATTACGATATACAGATGGAAGTGGGAAGCAGGATGTAGATATGGAATTCTCCCCTGTAACACTTGCACCTAAAAGCACAATTGTCTTTTGGAACAATGTAGCTAATAAAACAGCTACTGATTTTAATAGTTTTTATACTACCAACATAACAGAAGACAATCTTGTGAATTACAGTGGTCCACCAAGCTTTTACAATAGTGGCAATCGGGCAGTTGTCGTAAAAGACCCTCAAGATAATGAGGTTGTCTGGGCAAATTATGTGCTAGAAGACATTGGTGATGGATTAGTCGTTCAGTATACATATCCGGAAACTGGAAGAGAAATGGGCAAGCTTGCACAAAAGGCTCAGCCAACACCGGGAACTTTCGAAAACGAACAAGTTCCAGCAGAAGAGGTAAAAGTTGAAGCTAGTGAATCACCAACAATTACCCATACACCAGTAACTGAAGCAAATGCTTTAGAAAATCTAGTGATTCAAGCACAGATAACAGATAGTAATAGTAATGTACGCGCACATCTCTACTATCAAACTTCAGAAAATACTAGTTTTGAAAAAGCAGTCATGAGTAAAAAAGAAGGTCAGCTTTACGAGGCTGTAATCCCAAAAGAAAAAGTAAGTAGTGATACGTTGCGTTATTATGTGACAGCAACCACTCCACACCATCGTGTATCATATCCTGAGAATCAAGAGGTAGAGGTATCAATTCAACGTGAAGAAGAGGATTTTGATCATTTGCCCCAATTATTGATACCAGAGATTTCTCCGAATTCAGCTGGTGGAGGAACAGATTACTACGAGTATTTTGAGCTTTATAACAATACAAATCAACCAATCTCATTAACCAATTATTCATTTATTTATCGCTATACGGATACAGGAAATGAATTACCTTTCCAAATTCCTGTCACCACAATCGAACCACAGGAAACACTGGTATTTTGGTTTAATAATGGTGATAGAACACTGGCAGAATTTAATGCGAATTTTGGCTTGGAATTAGTGAATGAACAGGTCGTACAGTTCAAAGATGGATTCCCAGGTTTTGCGAATGGTGGAAACCGAGCACTTGTAGTAAAGGATAACACAGGGGCTGAGGTTATATCAGCAGGTTACCTAGCGAACGAAACGGATAATAATGGAAAAGTCGTGCAATATACCTATCCATCTACCGGTACAGAAATGGTAAAACGACAAGTAGTTGCGGAACCAACTCCTGGTAGTATCTTAGAAGGGCAAGTACCTTCGACACCTGTGAATCTACCAGAAGCACCAACAGATACGGAAGCACCTGTAATAACACATACACCCGTTACAAGTAGTCATGCATTTACTCCAATTAAAATTGAAGCTACTGTAACTGATAATCAAGCAGTACCTTTTGTTACCCTATTTTACAAAGCCGATGATGCTGAGAGTTTTACGTCCTTGGTAATGAATCCTACAGTTGCAGATGGGACAACCTATTCTACCGAAATTCCAGCTGCAGATGTGGAAAAGAATGTGACGTATTATATTCAGGCAACAGATGGAACAAATCCTGTTGCTACTGAAAAATATATTGTTCAGGTTGAACAGCCAGATGTGGATTTTTCCCAAATTCCAAAGTTTTTAGTGACTGAGGTTGTGCCAGACTCTACGAATGTAGGAACTGCGGATGGCTATGAATTTATCGAAATCTATAACAATAGCGATAAAGCTATTAATTTTAAAGACTATAAAATGTATTATCGTTACGGTACTGATGCAGGAACAGATGTTGTGTGGCCATCTGTACCCGAAGATGTTGTCATTCCAGCTGGTGAGACCCTAGTATTTTGGATCATTAACGATCAAAATATGGAGCAAACAGTAGCTGATTTTAATGCGAATTATGGATCTAATTTAGTAGAAAATGAGGATATTGTTCGGATATATAGCGGTGGTATGGCAAATGGTAGTATGCGAGGACTAGTTATCGGGACAAATACGCATAAAGAAATTACAGTTGCGTATTACAACGATGAGCCAAATGTGGATGATACAGTTGCTGACAAAGGGATTGTGTACAGCTATCCAATGGATAAATCTACTCAGCAAATCAAAGTTGGAATTATGGATGCAACACCAGGTAAAGTTGAAAGCTTCCAAGTGCCAGCTCAGCCAATTCAAATTGACGAGGATACTGTTGCTCCTTCCATTGAAAATTTAACTTCTGTATCAAAAGTTGACCAGAAGGATGATATTCACATCGTTGCGAATGCACAAGACGATACGCAAATTACTTCTGTTCGTTTATTCTATAAAATGAATAATCAATCAGAATACCAGGAAGCAATCATTCAAGAAGATTACAATGACATGTTGTATCATCATACGATCTACTCACCCGATCTAATCGGAAATCAAAATGTTGATTATTATTTTGTCGTATCAGATGGACATCAAGAGGTAGAAAGTGATCATTATCGCGTCACGATTACAAATGATCTTGATCAATCAAGTTTACGTGTAAATGTAAAAGACGATGATATCCTGAATGGTGAAAAAGTATTGAAGGCAACCTCAGAAGAAGATGCGCCTGAGAATCTAGACTTAGTTATTGATGGCCAAGAAATTACAGATAGTACGTATCATTCTGTTGAGCGTACAGCGTATTTTGCTTTTGAGGTAAACGGGTTAAATACGTATTTCCAAAATGCCGTTACTATGGGTGAGGAAATTTTATATGTGATGGATGATGACTGGTTAACTCAATGGAAGACTTTTAGTATACCAATTGAATCAAATCGTCTGGAATCCCAAACAACAATCACGGTTCGTTCAGGGAATAAGGCATCTCCGTTTGATTTAGATTCACTCGAAAATCGTGATGACTACGACTTGAGGAATGTACGCTTAGTGCTTTCAGATGGAACAGTAATTAAGGATCCATCTTATAGTAACGCATCTCAAGTTTTGAAAATGAATGATGCCAATCCGTTTGTTGATTTTACATTCCAAATTACAAATGAACAAGCACGCTCAAAAACGTATAAATGGGATACTAGTGCAGTAGTTGATGGAGAACATGAGATTAAAGTAAGGGACTCAGATGAGGAGATTACGAAAAAGGTTGTCGTTGATAATACAGCTCCAACTATTTCATCAACGATTACTGATGGAAAAGAATACAAAGGTCCTTTTTCAATCGATGTGACTGTCACAGATGAACTTGCAGATGTTGAATCGGTTCAAGTGAAGCTTGATGATACAGAAATCACGGTTCCGTATGAAACATCTTCTGCAAAGCTCGCTCCAGGCGAACATAAGCTATCGATCGTTGCGGTTGATAAAGTAGGCAATACAGAAGAAGTGATTCAGCATTTTTCCGTAGTAAATGAAAATCCACAGAAACCAGAAGCGATTCAACCAGAAACACCAGTCGAAGGTGATCCTACACTTCAGGTGAAGGTGTCGGATACTGCAGGGGACAATATGGATGTTACATTTTATCAAGGATATCAATATGATGCGTCACATACAGATCGTGTAAACGGATTTAAAAACGCAACTGATGTAGAACCACCACAAGAGATGGCTCCAGCTGGTGAACAAGGATTCTCTGCTGAAGATATCTCGTTAGTATCCGAGCAAGATGGTAGCTACTTAGTGACTGATTCTAGTACACAGTTCCCGTATCATCGATTTGATGTAACTGTGGATGAAGCTGTAGACAAGAACGATATCGTTGAACTTAGTTGGAACGGAAACTCGTTAGAAGGTAGAAAGGTATCCATGTATGCCTGGAACCACAACACAGCTGATTGGGAATTAATCGATTATAAAATTGCAGGTACAGAGGATTTTGAATTAAAAGGCACTGTTTCAGTAAGTGACTTTTTGAAGGAATCGAAAATTAATGTACTTGTTCAGGATGAAATTCCAAGCTCTCCTGAGGAATATGATTATACATTTGTGTGGATGTCTGACACTCAATATTATGCCGAAAGCTTTCCGTATATCTTTGATAGACAAACGCAATGGATTGCAGAAAAACAGGAAGAGCTAAACATTGAGTATGTATTCCATACAGGTGATTTGGTGAATATTTCAACAGATGAACAACAGTGGAACCATGCAGATACGTATATGAAGGTACTTGATGACAATGAAATTCCGTATGGTGTATTGGCAGGGAATCATGATGTTAACCAAGTAAACAATGATTATACCGATTATTATCGTTACTTTGGCGAGGATCGCTTCAAAGATAAGCCTTACTATGGCGGTTCTTATTTAAACAACCGAGGCCATTATGACTTACTTTCAGTCGATGGAAATGATTATATTATGGTATATCTTGGCTGGGGAGTAACAGACGAAGGAATTCAATGGATGAATGATGTGTTAGAAGCTCATCCTGACCGAATGGCTATTTTGAATTTCCATGAGTATTTACTTGCGACAGGTACTCGCCATCCACTTGGTGAAAAATTATATAACGAAGTGGTTGTACCGAATGAAAATGTGATTGCCGTATTAAGCGGTCATTATCATGAGGCACAAACTTTAGTAGACGAAATTGATGATGATGGTGATGGTATTGCAGATCGTCAGGTTACCCAAATGCTTGCAGATTATCAAGCAGGTCCAGAGGGTGGACAAGGATACATGAGACTGTTGCATTTTGACCGAGATAACAATCGGATTCTTGTAAATACGTATTCACCACATTTAGATGATTACAATTACTATGACACAGATGCATATCCAGGGAAAGACGAGTTCATTATCAATCTGGATTTAGAACCATCAGAAAAACGTGTGGCAACCGATTATTTTGCTGTTAATGTCTATTCCGATACAGTCATTGGTATTGATGAAGATGTCCAGAGCGGGGACATTGCCGAGACAGTTTGGAAGGGACTGGAACCAGGTAAAGTCTACTCCTGGTATGCTGTTGCTGAGGATGGTTTTACAGGTAGAACTGTTTCTGACATTTTCACTTTTACAAAAGGTGAGGATGTGCAGCAACCAATTCCAAATCCGAATCCAGACCCAGGCACTGAACCTGGTACCAATCCAGAACCAACTCCAGGAACTGAGCCGGAACCAAGCCCTGGAACGGATCCAGCACCAGACCCGGTAGTTGAAGAAAGTCCAGAACAACCACAAGACGATTCAAATACTGATGACAAAGCAAAAGAAACAACAGGTGAAAAGGATTCAACCGATTCTAAGCTACCAATTACAGCAACGAACACATTTAATGTACTACTTTTTGGACTTCTACTGATGTTAGTAGGTGTAAGTTTCCTATTGTATCAAAAACATAGACAAAAACTATATTCGTAATACTAAGATGCCAGCTCCAGGTTGATGGGGCTGGTTTTTTTTGATAGGTATGATGAAATTAGTATCATCTGTATATGGGTAAACGTGGCAGAAGAGTAGAGTTTTCTATTTATTTGATTGTTGACGTTGCGAAGGCTATTCACCAAGCTTAGATAGATAGTTAAGTCTTTCAACAAGGTTATGAAGAGCAAAACTCAAGTTAGAAATAAAAGTTAAGTTCTTCATCAGGTCTATGAAGACCATAACTCTAGCTAGGATTACAAGTTAAGTCCTTCATCAGGTCTATGAATCCCAAAACTCTAGCTAGGATTACAAGTTAAGTCCTTTATCACGTCTATGAAGAGCATAACTCTAGCTAGGATTACAAGTTAAGTTCTTCATCTCGTCTATGAATCCCAAAACTCAAGCTAGGTTGAAAAGTTAAGTTCTTCATCCAACCCCACACCAGACCCATCTCCAATCCCTCAATCTTCCATCATCCTCCACTCCAAAAAAGGTACCCGAAATCGCCAATTCTGTTAAAATAAAGATACACAATACAATAGCTTTTGAGATTACGACTCAAAAAGGAGAAATCCCATGTTTGAACTTTTAATTACAATGGTAGAGCGGTTAGGCATTATTGTTGCAATCGCTTTTATTTTAACAAGATTGAAGTTTTTTAGAGGGATGATGTACCAGGATCAGCTAAATCAGTGGCAGAGGCTGGTAGCCATTGTCTTCTTTGGCTTTTTTGGAATTATTGGCACATACACAGGATTAAGCCTTAATACAGAAAGCTTACAGTTTGATCGATGGGCAGCTGATTTGACTTCAGATGAAGCCTTAGCAAATTCGCGTGTAATTGGGGTTGTACTAGCTGGGCTGCTAGGAGGCTACAAGGTAGGACTTGGTGCCGGTCTGATTGCTGGTATTCACCGGTTTACCTTAGGTGGATTTACCGCTTTCTCCTGTGGCTTTGCTTCAATTATTGCTGGATTTGTATCGGGGTATTTTTACAAGAAAAACAAGCATATCAAGCTAAGCACTGCATTTATCATCGCAGCTTCAGCCGAAGCTCTGCAAATGCTAGTGATTTTACTATTTTCAAGGCCATTTGAAAAAGCACTTGCATTAGTTGAAATTATTGGTATTCCGATGATTGTTGCAAATGGACTTGGTTGTGTTCTTTTCCTTATGATCATTAAAAGTGTGATAAATGAAGGCGAACGAGCGGGGGCTGTACAAGCTCAAAAGACATTACGAATTGCGGATAAGACACTTGTTTATTTCAGAAACGGACTTAACCGTGAAACGGCAAATAAAGTTTGCCATATTATCCAGGATGAGATACAGGCTACAGCGGTTGCGATGACAAATACGAATGAAATATTGGCACATGTTGGATTAGGACATGACCATCATCGCTCTCAAATGCCAATTCAAACTCAAATTACTCAAGATGTTCTGCAAAAAGGTACTATTGTAATTGCAAACAAGAGTATGATCCAATGCCGTGATGAGGATTGTCCGCTAGGTGCTGCAGTGATTGCTCCATTAAAAAGAAGAGATGAAACGATTGGAACGTTAAAATTCTATTTTCGTTCGGAAAAAGAGATTACACCTGTTGTAACTGAACTCATTTCTGGTCTAAGTGCTCTTTTAAGTAACCAACTAGAAATTTCTGAGGCGGATAAAGCTTTTCAGCTTGCCAAGGAAGCAGAAATTAAAGTACTGCAAGCTCAGATTAGCCCACATTTCCTTTTTAATACATTGAACACGATACTATCGCTTGTAAGAAGAGATCCAACAAAAGCGAGGAAATTACTGGTCTCCCTCTCGCATTTTTTACGTCAAAACCTGTCTGTCACAACACAAAATGTAACGACTTTAGAGCAAGAGCTTAGGCATGTTAAGGCGTATTTAGAGATAGAAGAAACGAGATTTGTAGATAAGCTTAAGATATTTTATCACATTGAAGAAGGAGCACTCTATCAACATATACCGCCTCTCACCCTACAACCAATTGTCGAAAATGCTATCAAACATGGAATGAAGGATCGAGATGAAAGTTCTCAGGTAATTATCTCGATTTTTAAGGGGGAAGAGGGTGTCCTTGTAAAAGTCGAAGATAATGGTGTAGGTATGAGTGAGGAACGTGCCAACCAAATCTGCGTTACTCCGATTAAATCAGAAAAAGGTAGCGGTGTTGCACTCTACAATGTAAATCGAAGACTGACCATGTTATACGGGGAAAAATCAGCTTTAACAATAAATAGTGAAGTAAATAAAGGAACAAAAATATCTTTTGTAATCCCACTAACGGAGGGTATCCAATATGGAACAGAAAATCAAAGCGCTTATAGTGGATGATGAGTTATATAGTCGTGATGAATTAACCCATTTAATAGAAACATATCCTTCCATTCAAGTAGTAGGTGAAGGAGATTCAGGTGAGTCAGCTATTCTAAAAGCGATTCAGCTTCAGCCGGATGTTGTTTTTTTAGATGTTGAAATGCCAAAGGGGAATGGTATGGATGCTGCAAAGGCCTTAATGGAATTAAAAAAGCCCCCGTTAATTGTGTTTGCAACAGCATATCCTGAGTTTGCTGTGGAAGCGTTTCGGTATAATGCCATTGATTATTTGTTAAAACCTTATGATGAGGAACAATTAGAGGAAACGGTAAAGCGAATTGTAAAGCACCTACAAGCACCAGAAGAAAAGGAAAAAGGAAAGCAAACGGGTAAGCTTGCGGTTGATTCTGGAGGAGAAATCCTCTACCTTGAACCGATAGATATTTTATATATTGTTAGAGATGAAAAACTTACAAAGCTCATTACCAAGTTGGGAGAGTACGAAACAAAGACACAACTCAAAGACCTGGAAAGTAGACTCGAGTCATTTGGTTTCTTTCGAATCCATAAGAGCTTTCTCGTAAATCTAAAATATGTTACACGTCTTACTCCTTGGTTTAATGGTGCCTATCAGTTAGAAATTGAAGGAAGAAAAGAACAACTATCTGTAAGTCGTAATTATGTGAAAGCACTACGAACAAAATTAGAAATATAAAGTTGGTCCCTGCTTCAATAGTTGATAAGGTAGAAATTGTGCATGTTAGTTCATAAAATTGACATGTTATTGTCATATTTCTACCTTTTAATCTTTTAATCTCCTAAAAATCATTTCATCTACTATAATAAATGTAAACGCATTCATAATTGGTAGTAGTAGTAAAAGATAAAGGGGGAAAATAAAGATGATTACATTTTTAGCTAGTATTGCTTTGTTGATCGTTGGATACTTTACGTATGGTAAATACGTCGAAAAAGTATTCGGTGTTAAGGAAGAACGTGCCACACCTGCATATGTAAATGCAGACGGCGTGGACTACATCCCAATGAGCACGAAGAAAAACTCATTGATACAGCTTCTAAATATTGCAGGTACTGGACCTGTATTCGGGCCTATTATGGGAGCGCTTTACGGACCTGTAGCATTCATTTGGATTGTTGTCGGATGTATTTTTGCTGGGGCAGTTCATGACTATTTAACGGGTATGATTTCAATCCGTAACAAAGGGGCTCATTTACCAGAACTTGCTACTAAGTTTTTAGGGAAAGCAATGAAGCATGTTGTTAACGCATTTGCTGTATTACTTCTATTATTAGTTGGTACAGTATTCGTATCAACTCCGGCAAGTCTTTTAAACCTATTATTGGATGGGAAAGTTGCTTTAGGAATTCTTATCGCCGCAATCTTTGTTTATTATATCTTGGCAACATTATTACCTGTCGATAAAATCATTGGTCGTCTATATCCATACTTTGGAGCAATCCTATTAATCAGTGCTGTAGGAATCGGTATTGGTTTAATCGTGAAGGGCGCACCAATTCCAGAAATCTCATTATCAAATTTCCATCCTGATAATGCACCTATTTTCCCATTGTTGTTCTTCACAATCACTTGTGGTGCTTTATCTGGGTTCCATGCTACACAAACGCCAATCATTTCACGTACAACGCAAAAAGAAAAGCAAGGCCGTAAAATTTTCTACGGTATGATGATTGCTGAAGGTATTATTGCAATGATCTGGGCAGCAGCAGCAATGAGCCTATTTGATGGATACGGTGGTTTACAAGAGCTACTTGCAGCTGGTGGTCCAGGGGCAATTGTTAGCGAAGTTTCTACATTAATGCTGGGTGCAATTGGTGGAACACTTGCAGTACTTGGTGTTATTGTCTTACCAATCACTTCAGGGGACACTGCTTTCCGTAGTGCTCGTATGATTATTGCTGAATATTTAAATCTAGCTCAAAAGAAAATGTCAAGCCGTCTTTGGATTGCAATTCCATTATTCGCAATTTCAGTGGTATTAACACAAATTGATTTTAACATCCTTTGGAGATACTTTAGCTGGGCGAACCAAGCTACAGCCGTTATTGCGTTATTTGTAGGTGCAATGTACTTATACATTGCGAAAAAGAACTACTGGATTTCACTCATTCCTGGAATATTCATGCTCTGTATGGTAATCACGTATATCTTGAATGCACAGATTGGATTCCGTTTACCAATGGATATTTCATGGTACGGTGGTTTTGCAGGAACGATCATCTTGGTGGCTTTATTTTTCCGACAAGCTAAAAAAGCTCGTGCAGCAAATCTTCCGCTTGAAGAAGATATTTCTAACTACAACCGGGTGGCATAATGAGTTGCTGTAGTCCTGAGTATCGGAAGGTAGTCCAGGATCAAGAGGAAAAAGTAAATCAACACACAAAAGACACATTACCCAAATGGGCGAAGGTTGCTAGTATACTAATTCTTGTTGGTGCTACAACAATCTTTTTCCTCTTATAAGTAAAGTGCACGCAATGGAAATTGCGTGCATTTTTGCGTCTTCACACAAATTTCAGAGTTAAATGATTATACTTCACCCCGAATCTTTAGTAGTATAAACTAATAAAGTCCATTTTTCTGCGCACAATATCAAAAGGATAGCAGGGAGGTACAATACATATGAAAATCACAATTACCGAATCAGCTTTAAAATGGTTTAAGGAAGATATAAGCGTAAAAAACGGTGATACCGTTCGATTTTATCCAAAGTTCTATGGTTCAAGTCCGATGCATGAACAATATTCATTAGGCTTTTCAAAGGATGATGATCCAATCCAGATTCATACAAGTGAAAAAATAGATGACATTGTTTTTTATGTGGAAGAAGATGACACCTGGTTCTTTAATGGACATAATCTACTTGTGGATTACCACGAGGACACAGATGAATTAGAGTATCAATATCCAGAGGCATAGGTCAGCTGAGGGACTCACTACAAGTGGGTCTTTTTATTTTGCATGTGATTCGAATCACGTAACTTTTCCGGAAACTATGTTATTTTCAAACATAACAAGTGTTTTTCATAGCTCATAGTTTGAAAGGAGAATTGATGTGAGTGAACTTATAAATAACCGTGAACAACATGTACTAAGTGATGCAGAGCGAGAAGCTATAATAAAACAAAGTTTCAAGGATTTACATAATGGGAAATCCGTAGAAGAGATAAAATCCCATTTAGCAAATAAGGTTGGTTATATTACGATTGGGGAAATCTCCAGGCTACAACATGTATTGTTGGAAGAAGAAAATATCCAGGCAAGTGAGGCAACGGAAATCTGCAGACAACATCGTGAAATCTTTAAAGAGTTAATCGAAGAAACGTTGGCTTCACATCCAGAGGAGCAACCAGGACACCCAGTTCATACATTCAAGCTTGAGAACAGGGAACTTGAAAAGTTAATTAACGATAAAATTAAAAAGCATTTGCAAGTTTTTGAGGATGAAGATAGTCAAAAAAATAGATTTACATTACTTGAGGATTGTAATCTTTTGCTCGATATCAGAAAGCATTTTGAACGAAAAGAACAGCTTCTCTTTCCCTATTTAGAAAAGTACGGAATTTATGGTCCAACAAATATGATGTGGAAGATTGATGATTTTATAGTTGATGCAATAAAAGATGCAAAAAAAGTGCTTGCTGATTACGATGGGGGTAAACGGTCTGTTGTAGAAATTATTACCTTTATTGTAGATCAAGTTGATGAAATGATTTATCGTGAGGAAAATATCCTATTTCCGATGTCATTAAATAATTTAACAGAGGATGAGTGGTTAAAAATTGCTCATGAAAGTGATGAAATTGGGTTTTGTTTGATTTCCCCAGATGATTGGAAGCCAGCACGAAATGTGATAGATGATGAACAGATTACGACAAAAGGATTTATTAAAATGGAAACAGGGATTTTATCTCTAAAACAACTTGAACTACTCCTAAATCATTTACCTGTTGATATTACGTTTATTGATAAGGATGATGTCGTTCGATACTTCACCAAAGGCAAGGAGCGAATTTTTGCAAGAACAAAAGCGGTTATTGGAAGAACCGTTCAGAACTGTCATCCTCCAAGAAGTGTTCATGTCGTTGAAGAATTACTGGAAGACTTCAAATCTGGTAAAAAAGATGTTGAGGATTTCTGGATTAAAGCAAAGGGTAAATATGTATATATCCGATACTTTGCAGTAAGGGATGAAGCTGGAGAATATATAGGAACGATGGAGTTCTCACAAAATATAGCCCCAATCCAGGAAATAGAGGGAGAAAAACGAATCTTATCATAAGAAAGAACAAATGCTGACATTGTGTTGATAGTATTAGAGTGTAGACAAGGTCAGTATTGACTTTGTCTACACGATATAGTACGGATGCTATATATACATCACTTTTCCCAGAATGTCTTGAAAACGGTTGTCAGACAAGGCGTGAAGCCGATCGAAGACGCGAATAGAAGTTGCCTTCATGAGCGGACGAGAGAGGCAAGCAACGCAGTATGCGAGCGTTTGTCAACAGTCTGATGCTGACATTGTGTTGTCAGCATTTTTTATGGTACGTGTATAGTCTCAGAAAATGCTACTTCTTTTCCTTCATACATGAACACCCCATGGTTATTTCCATTTAGGGTTACCTTAATTTGATGTGTACCAGAGGATAACATATCTAAATTATAATACTCCCCATAAAGCCGGTTTAATTTCTTCTCATTCACATAAATATGGGCGTGCCCTTCATTATAAGAAATCTCAGTGGACCCAGCCAGTTTAGGTTCGAATGTAAAATTCTCCGTTTTAATTTCCAACAACCATGCCCCTGTAAGGTCCTGGGTAACTGAACCTGTAATGGTCGGAGCAGTATGGTTTTGAGGAATAACGATTTGGTTGGCTTGATGCATCATCTCATGGTTGGATGCGCTAAAATGACTACTTTGGTTATGTAAATAAAGCATGGACGTAACGATGCTAAAAATAATAACAAAACTGATAACTCGATACATGGTTTCTCCCGCTTTCATGAGCTTACTGCTGAACTCCGTGCGTCCTTGTTTCGTCTTATTACATAACCAATGATAAACAATAACAATCCAGATGCTAGAAATGCCAAGTCATAGGATAGTGCATTTGGATCTCCAGGTTTTACACGATGGATTTGAAGCAGATGATGATTAATAATACCTTCGACCAAATTAAACACGCCGCCGCCAATTAAAAACCAGCCAACTAGTAAACGAATTCCCTTTGATAGATTACTTGGGTTTCCAGCAAGCCATAATAAAACGCCACCAATGATGAGAGTGAGTGTTACTGCAAAATGGAAGATTCCATCGCTCATAATTTGCCCGGGGCGATCTGTTGCCATATATACACTATGCCATTGAAGCAATTGATGAAAAATGATTCCGTCTAGTGCACCTAAAAATCCAAATCCAAATATAAAGCTACCAGTATTTATTAGTTTCCTTCTCGTATTTGTCGTCACTAGGATTCTCCTCACTATATTAATCTGATTAGTATTCCATTTTGTCCACTTTACTAGATTTATAAACGATGCAGGGTAAAAAGAAATATAATTACTAACTTTAGAGAGTAGAGCTGTGAATCGTGCCCACTTGAGAGAAGAAAAGGAGAAAGAGGAAACGCAAAGACGAGAATCGTGTCCAATCGAGAGAAGAAAAGAAGAAAGGAGAAACGCAAAGACGAGAATCGTGCCCAATCGATAGAAGAATAGAAAAAAGAGGTTAAAAAAGGGTGAAAATCGTGCCTACTTCGCGAGTTGGAAGAAAGTAGAGCATACAAACAAGGTTAGTCCATATAAAAACAGTTCATTCCTACTCAACCACCAAAAAAGCCAAAATAAAAAGAACCATCATTTCCATCTGAGAATGAGTGGTTCTTATGTTTATTGCGGTATAAGTAATCTTTTTTCGTTTTCGTCATTCTTGTTTGCAGATCAGTTAATGCAAATGGACTTCTTCCATTTTCTGGGTTTCTTTTTCCTTCACGAACTAGCCTTTCACGCTTTTTTCGAGCATTTGATTTTGCCATTGTCTATTCACCTCTTCAAAATTTTTACAACTTAAGTATACCTTTTTCACGATATGCTTTCCATAACAAAATATTTTACACATCTAGGCGAATCCCCATACATAGGAGACCATATTGAATACGATAATACGATAGCCTAGTTGGGGAGGAGAGATAGTATGTCAGACAAAAAAAACGAAAAAGAAATGCAGGATCGTGAGGAACAAGAATCTCATCGTGTTGATGCCTGGGAATTCTTTTGGGGAAGAAGACCAGGATCCGAAGATGAAGAGATTGAAGAGGAATAGAACGTAACGAAAAATAGGTCGCATGGATTGTTTTCATCCATGCGTTTCTTATTTAGACTATAATGAGAGCAACAACCCTTCCGGAGGATAACCATGCAGGAAAAACTAATAGAGATTCTAACAAATTATGAACAGTATGCAATAATGATAAGTTTACTTCTTAGCATTGTGGTTAGCATTTTTGGAGTACTTCCAAGTGTGTTTATAACAGCTGCGAATTTAGTTGTTTTTGGTGTGTGGCAAGGCACCCTCATTTCTTTTTTGGGTGAGGTGCTCGGTGCGATTGTTTCCTTTGGGTTATACCGGAAAGGGTTTAAGAAAATTACTGATAAGAAGAAACGAACATATACACTAGTAAATAAGCTACTATCTGCAAAGGGGAAAGACGCTTTTACACTTGTTTTATTTTTACGATTATTGCCTTTTGTACCATCGGGTTTGATTACCTTTACTGCAGCTATCGGTGAGATGAGTTTCATCGTATTTATAATCGCAAGCTCACTCGGAAAGGTACCATCATTACTCATGGAAGCATACTCGGTGTACCATGTTACATCAGGAACGACAGTGGGGAAAATCATATTATCTCTCATTTCTCTTGGTGGTATCGTATACTTATTGGGCAAACTTGTAAAAAAAGAACCGAATTGAAATAGTTACATAGAAAAGAGGTTTTGTTATGGAGATTCAAAAGCAACGGATATTAATTGTCGAGGATGAAGAAAAGATTGCTAGAGTATTGGAGCTTGAATTGACTTTCGAAGGCTATGAAACAGGGAAGGCCTTTGATGGGAACAAGGGATTACAAATGTTCCTAGAGGAGTCCTGGAATCTTGTCTTACTTGATGTCATGCTTCCAGGGCTCAGCGGGATTGAAGTGCTTCGCCGGATACGAGCCTCACAGGCTAAAACACCTGTTATTCTCCTCACAGCCAAAGACTCAGTAGAGGATAAGGTTTCTGGACTCGATTTAGGTGCGAATGATTATGTGACAAAGCCTTTTCAAATTGAAGAGCTACTTGCACGAATACGTGTTGCATTACGTAGTCAACCACAGGCCACAACGCATTCAACACAGGATGAAGGTTGGCTAACTGTCGGAGAGTTAAAACTTAATGAAGGAACACATGAAGTGCTACGTAACGGTGATAGCATTGAACTAACTCCTCGTGAATTCGATTTGTTAGCTCATCTAATGAAACATCCACGTCAAGTTCTAAACAGAGAGCAATTGTTAACGGCGGTTTGGGGTTATGATTATTTTGGAGACACAAACATTGTAGATGTCTATGTTCGATATTTACGAAATAAAATTGACAAACCGTATAGTGAGCCTCTCCTGCACACTGTACGAGGAGTCGGTTATGTAATAAAGGAAACAAAATGAAGCTTCGAAAAAAAATAAATCTCTATACTGCCGTTGTGTTTATCATTTTGCTCATTCTTATCAATATTGCATCGTATTTTGCCTTTAGTCATATGATGCTTCAAAGTGAATTGGAGCGTACGGAGGCAGAAGCGATACGTGCCTTAAATGGAATTTCTAAGGCTAGTGGTTCAGTACAGGACAAAGCTTTGCTAAGTGCTTACGTACCAGTAAATGGAATGCTTCAAGTAGTAGGTCCAGATGGGACAGTAGAAGGCCAATCTATGGTTCCTGAACAGCAAGGGTTAAAAGATTTTCCAACCACCTATCAAAAAACAGAACAACAAAAGATAGTCGATTTTAATGGAGAACCACATGGATTTGTTTCCTTCCCGGTTATCTGGAAAAATGGGGATGTAGCGGAACTTCAAGTGATTCAAAATCTCGCAACAACTGGAGATAATCTACGAACATTGAGCCTTGTTTTATTTGGGGTTACTCTACTTGCTACCATACCTGTTGTTATCTCGACTAGGCTTTTAAGTAATGTCATTACGTTACCTATTACATCAATGATTCAAACAATGCGCGAGATTCGAAAAAGCGGACAGTACAAGCGTATTGAATTGGCAAAACAAACAAATGACGAATTATCCGAAATGGGACAAACATTCAATGAAATGATGGATTTATTAGAAGTAAACTATGAAAAACAAGAAAACTTTGTTTCAAATGCGTCTCATGAGTTAAAAACTCCTCTAACTGTTATTGAATCGTATGCTAGTCTTTTGAAACGACGTGGACAATCTGACCCCAAGCTGTTTGAAGAAGCAGTAGAAGCGATTCAATCAGAAGCTCTACATATGCGAGAATTAACGCAGCAGCTTCTATTGATGGCAAAACATGAAGAACAGTGGAAGCTGGTGGTCGAAAACATTCCTGTTCAGCCTCTTGTCATGGAATCAGTCCGTTCGTTTCGTGAAGGGTATAAACGAGAAATTAACGTCATTCTAGAGGAAGATTCACTTGTACAAACAGATAAGCAAAAGCTTAAGCAGATTTTTTATATTTTAATGGAAAATGCCCTTAAGTATAGCGAAGCACCTATAATTGTCGTGATTGGTAGGGAAAGAAATAAAGCGAGTGTTAAAATCATTGACCAAGGTATCGGTATTCCAGTTCAGGATGTAAAAAAGGTTTTTGATCGTTTCTACCGAGTGGATAAGGCAAGAGCAAGAAAAACAGGTGGATATGGTCTTGGACTATCACTTGCGAGGGAACTAGCAGATGTAATCGGGGCAACGATAGTCCTTGATAGTGTGGAAGGACAAGGAACAACTGCTACTATTCTGCTTACCAAAGAGGTTTCTCATTAAATTCTCATGAAAAGATAGTATAGTGATTTCAACGAATATAGTGGGGTGAGTAAGATGAGAAATATATCCTTGAAAAAAAGCATAATTGGGTTAGGAGTTATTTTGGTTGCAACGATTATCATTTGGCAAATGACCAAAACCTTAACATCTGCGGAGCCTTTATCAGAACAGGAAGCCCTTGATATTGTCGAGAAAATGTACAGTGGAAAGAATACAGAGGTAAGCCTAGACGGGGATGTCTATAAAATACAGTTTGAAATTGAATCAGGCAAATATGTAATTGATGTAGATCGAGAAACAGGCGATGTCACAAACCTAACAAAGATATCTCAAGAGCCTCGAGAAAAAACGGAAAATGAAATTCGAGATATTTTAGCCAAGGAACAAGTGGGAGAAATCAAGACAATTGAAAAGAAAGTGGAGCAAGATCAAGCTTTCTTTTATGCGACTGTGCAAAAGGATGATGTGCAAGCGACCTATAAGTTACGTGCGTCTACAGGTGATATTGTGGATGTTGTTCAACAAGCGAATCCTATAAAGGAACCTCCAGTGGAAACAGAACAGCCAGCTAAAGAAACTCCACCACCTCCTAAAGAAACAGCAAATCTCATCACTGAGGAGGAGGCAATCCAACTTGCCCTACTTAAAGTGAAAGGGACAGTAGATGATGTTGAACTGGAGCAGGAAGGTGGGCAATCCTATTATTATGTAGAAATTGAAACGGCACAGGAGGAAGATGCCACGGTAAAAGTACATGCGATTTCAGGGGAGGTACTAACGATTAGTTGGGATGATTGAGAGAACTCTCCTCTAATTCTCATCAATTTCTCATTTTGTTTTCTCAGATTCCTCATTTTTGTTGTCTAAGATAAAGGTATAGCAAATAAAGGAGGAATAAAACATGAAGAAAAAAGTCGTAGTACTTGGTATAGTAGGAGCACTTGTATTAGGTGGAGCAGTTGGGGTTGGAGCTTTTACAAAAGAAGCTGATATCTCATCTGATAAAGCAAAAGAAATCGCTGCTAGGGAAGTTAAGAATAAGCAGATAGAAGATATTGACCTTGAGCGTAAAAATGGAGAACTCTTCTATGAAATCGAATTTGAAGGTGCACATGATGATGATGCAGATGTAGTAGTTAACGCAACAACCGGTGAAGTGGTAAGAGTTGACGATGATGATGATGATGATGACAACTATCAAGCTACATCTCAGGCTAAAGGAACTACTGTAATAATTTCAAAAGAAGAAGCCATAGCGATTGCTACCAAAGATACTCCAGGAACCATTGAGGAGATTGAGTTAGATGATGACGGCTATTACGAGATTGAACTGAAATACAACGGTACGGAAGTTGACTTGAAAGTCTCTTCAAATGACGGTACCATTTTAGAAAAAGAAATAGATGACAATGATGACGATTTTGACGAAGATGCTATCTAAAATCAAGCAAAATAAAAAAGATGCTTCTAGGAATTAAATCCTGGAAGCATCTTTTCTATAACTTCTTATAAGCTTTCTTCAATAAGATCTGTAATATCATGTGGTCCATAGGATTGGTTCGAAGGAATAACCAAGGTTATATCAGATGCTGGATAGTATGAAGAAGCAAAGCTGACACCGGGATCATATCCCATCACATGATACTTGAAGATTTCCGTCTCCTTCTTGGTGATCCAAACTCCATAACCATAATACTCATCATCCTCGACATGAGCGTAAGGGGTTAAAAGTAGATCTGTATACTCTTTACTTAGTAGTTTATGATTCAGTAGCGCATCCCAAAATTTCAACATATCAGGTGCAGTTACAAAAGCGCCCCCATCAGACCCACCTTTAATTGGGATTGAATACAGATTTGTTCTCCATGTTCCATTTTCATGATCTATATATCCAAGAGCTGTATTTTTAGGGAGATTGTTAAGAGAAAAATAACCTGAATCTTCCATTCCGCATGGTTCAAAAATATTTTCTTCTACATAATCTGTAAAAGTCTGTCCCGTTCTTTCTTCAACTAGTAATCCTAATAGAATATAACCTGCGTTATTATAATGAAATTTCTCTCCAGGAACAAACATCATCTTACTTTCTTGAAACAGCGGGAGGAAATCCTTCAAACTCTGAATCAAATACATCGGGTTTTCCTTCCATAACTCTTCGAAATCATCCATAACGGCTTCATCAAAATAATCAGGGACACCAGAAGTATGTGTCAACAAATGATGTACGGTAATCGTTTCATCGAAATGTGGAAAGTTAATATTCAAACAATCTGTCAGTCTATCAGTTAGTGACAATTGACCTTTTTCAATCAGTTGACAAATGGCAATGGCAGTAAAAAGCTTACATCCAGAAGCAATGCCAAACCTAGTATTACTTTTGTTATCTATTTCTTCGGATCTGTTTGAAAAGCCATAAGCTGATTGAACTGTGATATCATCGTTTTGTCTTGCAAGGACAACTCCAGAGAAATCATTTCGTTTACAAAAATCATCTAATCTATCATTTCGTTTCATTTTTTTTATATGCATGGTATAACTCCTTAACATGGATTCCAATGACATATGCAACGACCAACAACCTGAATTCAGGGACTCAGATTTAGAATAACATAATTCCGGAATATTTGGCTGATATTTCCATGATTATTAATTTTAACGTTTTGGAAAAGTGGCTATTGCATATAATTGTACAGTACAAGTAAATCACGAGGTCTATACAGAGGAGTATGGAGGAGAATACATGACATATTTATTTTTAGTAATCGGGTTCGCGTTATTGATAAAAGGAGCGGACTATTTTGTGGAAGGATCTTCGAAGATTGCAGGACTTCTTAATGTACCTCCTATCTTAGTAGGTCTTACCATTGTTGCTTTCGGAACAAGTTCACCCGAGGCAACAGTAAGTATCATAGCAGCATTAGAAGGAAATGCGGATGTTGCGGTCGGTAATGTGGTTGGGAGCAATATTTTTAATATAACGTTTGTCGTTGGAATCACCGCGATGCTATATCCATTGAAAGTGGAAAATGCTACCCTTCGAAAGGAAATACCATTTACATTTTTGGGGAGTATAGCTTTATTTGTTGTGATCAGTGATTTGGCCTTGCAAAATGCAAGTATTAATACCATTTCACGTACAGAAGGTATTATCCTCTTACTATTCTTTAGTGTGTTTATGTACTACATTTTAGAGGCAGCTCGGAACAATCGGAATAATGACAGTGTCATAGAAACAGCAATTGTTGAGAAAAAATGGGGGAAGAACATCCTTCTCACAGTTGGTGGATTAGCCGCAATTATCTTCGGCGGCCATTTAGTTGTAGAGAATAGTATCAAGATTGCGTATTCATTTGGTATGAGTGAAACACTTGTCGGCCTTACCATTGTTGCAGTTGGAACATCCCTGCCTGAACTTGTGACATCTGTTACAGCGGCCATAAAAAAACAAAGTGAAATTGCCTTAGGAAACATTGTGGGAAGCAATATTTTTAACATATTCTTTGTACTAGGAGCCTCTTCTGTTATTTCACCATTGCCAGTCGATAACAAGATTTTTATAGATATTATTGTAATGATTGTCTTAACTATCATCTTATTTATTTTTACAAGGTCTGACTACAGAATTGCGAAAACGGAAGGAAGTGTCCTTGCTATCGCATATGTTGCATACATGGTATTTATTATAATAAGAGGATAGACGTGAGAGAGCACCGAGAATTTCGGTGTTTTTGTTGTATACAGAATATTCCAAGCTGCTAGTTTCATATGTTATGATGTTAGTATATGTTAACTCGTTTGTTATTCTTGTTAACAAATTTACAGAATACAAGTAGGCGGATGGGGGATGAGTTTTTAATGTACAAGTTGCGAGGACATCATCTTTTTTGTTTATTAGGTTATAGGGGAATGGGCTATTCCAAAGAATATGTAGAAAATATGACGATTGTACATCAAACGTTAAGAGAGAACCCAAAGACGTTCATACAGATTGAAAATGGCCCAGATCATTTATGTGAAAAATACCCAAATTCAGGTGAATACCATTGCCAAGACAACTCAATATACGAACGGGATGCCACTATTTTAGAGAAAATGGGACTGAGAATCGGACAAGTTCTACATTGGGAGGAAATTGAAATGAGAATTCAACAAAAGGTACTTCCCTCTGATATTCAAGTTGTCTGTGATTCCTGTTCCTGGCGTTCATATGGAGTTTGCGAAGAAGGGGTACAGGAGATTTTAGATGGCAAAGGTTTAAGGAAGGTTACGTAAGAGGTAAAAAAGCCTATCGAGTTCTTCTCGATAGGCATTGTCATGATTATGTCACATCACCAAAGAAATAGATAAGTAAGAAGTATCCTAACATCACACATAATCCAAGCGGTACTCCGAACTTGGCCCATTCCTTACTAGTGATCTTTAATTTCCCTGCAGCAATAATATTCGGGATATTACCTGGTATAAGCATTCCACCACTAATCATCAACCCTAGTAAAATAGATTGAATGGTAAAGTGATCCATTGCGGGACTTATTTCAGCTGCAGCTAATGTAGCATTATCCAGAACCGCTGAGATCATATTTAACCAATACAATAGCATTGGATCTAACCCGATAAAATAGCGATTAATAATCGGTTCAAAGCCGGCACCTAATAAGGTTAACCCCATCACGAAAAAGTAAATTTTTAGTGCTCGTACGAAAATATCCTCATAAGATTCCTTATTCGAATCCTTACCAATTCCAACTTTTATTGATTTTGGTGGATCAACAACAAGAGCTGCAAGAAATCCAAAAATAAGAAATGAAATAAATATTTCTGTGCCAATTAAACGAAATAAGAAGAAAAACTCCTCATTTAGTTTACTTATCGCAATGGTAGATAACGGTTCACCGATTGGAGTCAAAGCTGCACCCAATCCTATTGAGAAACATGCGATAATAACTAAGCGAACGGCAGAAGCACGGTCAAGTCGTAATGAACTTGCAATTAATACCAGAACGAGTGCAGCAATAATGGCAGTAATCACACTAGAAATCAATCCTAAAAAGATGACCACGAATGCAATAAATAAACGAAAAGGAATCCTTCGACTCATTCCAACAATCAATCTTTGTAATGGTGTTTGAAACCATTTGAATAATAGGCCAGCTATGAAAACGGCTAGTGTAATCTTAATTGGATCCATCGCCGCTCGTAAAAATAATTCACTACTGAAAATTCCGCCAACAACTGCTGCAAGTACCCCCATGAAAAATAGAAAAATCTCTAAATTTTTCTCCACAAGCTTGACCGAGAATGGCAAAAACAATACGAGAACAAGTAATACTAATAAACCAATTATCATTCGCAAAACCCCAATTTAAATTATAGTTTTTCAAGAAGCAAGTATTAATTCATATGCGCTAATTCGGACAAACTTGCCTATTGATTTTAACAAGCAATAAAATTTTCAAGGCGCAAACAAAATAATTGACATTCAACCCTACCCGGAATATAGTTATCTATGCTAATAGTTAAATTGTTGAACAGTTAAGTGCGTGAATCTTATTTAAGTGAGGTGAATGATGGAATGAATAAACCCAACATAAAGGAATTGGTCGATCTTTATCTCGAAGTATCTTTTTCAGTGAATACCATTGCGGAATCATTAGTAAAAGCAGAAATCGGAAGCGATCTTACAAATGATCAGCACTATACTCTTCGCTATATTAATAAAGTCGGATCATGTACATCCACACAGCTTGCTGAGGTATTTGAAGTGAAAAAGAGTGCCATTACAGCAATTATTAATCGTCTTTGGGAAAAAGGACTCATTCAGAGAACGCGGGATGAAAACGATCGTAGACTTGTTTACTTAACACTGTCTGATAAGGGTAATGAACTTTTCGCAAAGACAGAGGAGAGAGTTCATACATTAGTTGAATCAATTATTGGTCAGTTTTCAGAGGAGGAAATTGTTCAATTCCTGAAAACCTATGGAAAATTAAATGAAATCCTACTACAGGTAAAAAGCAATAAGGTGGAGGAATAAGCATGAATTTTATTATTAAACGAAAATGGTTTGTTCTTATTGCATGGATAGTCGTTGTGGCTAGTTTGTTTTTAGCTGCTCCGAATATGGCTGATCTTGTTCGTGAAAAAGGGCAAATAACAGTTCCAGATGAATACTCTTCTACTATTGCAGGTCAAATCCTAGAGGATGCGACGTCCAAAGGGGGTGGAGGAGACGATACACAGGTTGCACTTGTGTTTCATAATGAAAAGAAATTAACAGAAGACGAAATCAAGGAAGCGGAAAGAGCAATCCGTCTACTTGAGAACAAACAAGATGAGCTTGGAATCACAGAAATTCTCACTCATTTTAATGAGGAAACACTAGAAGAACAGCTAGTGTCAGAGGATGGTAAATCGATTCTTACTTCAGTGACTTTAAACTGGAATGATCGTGAACCGAAAGAGGTAAGTGAAGCATTATACAATACAATTGAAGAAGTCAAAGTAGATCACTACTATACAAGTGAGTGGCTTATTAGTGAGGATCTAGTTACTAGTTCACAAGAAGGCTTGAAGAAGACAGAAGGAATAACCGTAGTCTTTATTCTTGTCGTTTTATTACTTGTTTTCAGATCTGTCGTAGCACCAATTATCCCGTTAGTAACAGTTGGATTTTCGTATCTTGCCTCACAATCTATTGTTTCAATGTTAGTTGATAAGTTTGATTTCCCAATTTCAACCTATACGCAGATTTTCTTGGTGGCTATCCTATTTGGAATAGGAACAGACTATTGTATCCTGCTTTTAAGTCGTTATAAAGAAGAGCTTGCACATCATGAAAGCATAGCAGATGCAATACTTGCAACTTATAAAAATGCTGGCCGCACAGTCTTTTTCAGCGGTATCGCAGTAATGGTAGGATTCGCTGCAATTGGATTTTCACAATTTATTTTATATCAATCTGCAGTAGCCGTAGCTGTTGGGGTTGCCCTTCTTCTTGTAGCGTTGTTCACAATTGTTCCTTTCTTTATGGCTGTGTTAGGGAAAAAACTATTCTGGCCTTCTAAAAAGAATTTAGAACACGGTGATAGTAAAATTTGGGCAGTAGCAGGAAGATTCTCATTGGGTCGTCCACTGCTATCATTAGCAGTTGTTGCTGCAATTACTGTACCATTTTTAGTTACGTATGATGGGGAATTATCCTATGATTCTCTAGAAGAATTAAGTGGTGATGTGAACTCGATAAAAGCTTTTAATGCGATTGCTGGAAGCTTTGGACCAGGTGAATCCATGCCAACTCAAATCGTGTTAAAAAATGATGAGGAAATGGATTCTGCTGAATATATTGAATTAGCGGAGAAAATTAGTCGCGAAGTAGAAAAGGTTGACCTTGTTGATACGGTTCGTTCAGTAACAAGACCAACAGGTGAACCAATCGAAGATTTCTTTGTGGCAAAGCAAGCGAAAACGCTTGAAGAAGGACTCGGTGAAGGAAAAGACGGTTTAACACAAATCAAGGAAGGGCTAGAAGAAGCGGGTAGTGAATTAGCAAAATCGGAACCCGAGCTTGAGAGTGCAACAGATGGAATCGGTGAATTAATTACTGGTACCAATCAAGTGAAATCAGGTCTTACCGAAATTCACACAAATCTTTCAAAAATTGAATCAGGACTTCGTGATGGTACAGCCGGTATTGATACTATGATTGCTGAAGTAGACAAAGCAAAAGCAGGAGCAGAAGAACTATTAAACTATTATAATAGTGAACTCCTAGTTGGATATAAGGAAGCACAAGGCGGGATTGCACTAATTCATGAACAATATGCAGGAATTGCTTCCCAACTTGATGAACTGAACAATCAGTTACAACTATTTACGGAAGCTGGTTTCCAAGACCTAGAAAGTAGACATGAAGGCATCTTACAAGAACCAGTTTATAGTGGAATGAAGGAAACTATCACAAAATTACAAGTTGGAATTCCTGCCATGTCCGGTGGTATTAAGACGTTAAACGGTAAACTTTCAGAAGTGAATACCGGTATGGTTCAAGCAAATGCAGGATTTGAACAATTACTTGCAGAACAAGCAGCGCTACCAGCTGGACTCGGTCAGTTAATTGCTGGTCTTGAAGAGTTAAAAAGTGGACTTGTCCAAGCAGCAAATGGCCAAGGACAAATCGTAAAAGGTATGCCACAAATTACAAATGGCTTAACCGGAATTAATGATGGTCAACAACAGTTGCTTGATGGTTTCGGAAGTCTTGGTGGTCAAATCACTCAACTAACAGATGGATTGACGCAAAGTGCAGATGGACTTGAACAGGTTTCTGATGGGTTAGGATCGGCTCAAGAATACCTCTTAAGCCTTTCTAGCTCTGAAGAATTAGATGCATTTTATTTGCCAGAAGAAGTATTGGAAAGCGATGATTTTTCACAGGTACTTGACGTTTACATGACAAGTGACCGCAAAGTAATGACCTTTGATGTTATTTTTGAAGCAAGTCCATATTCAAATGAGGCAATGGCTCAAATTGATGTCATCAATGATGCTGTTTCAAGAGCAACAAAGGATACGAAGCTTGAAAATGCAGATGTGGCAATAGGTGGTATAACAAGTACCAATACGGATTTAAGCACGATGTCTGAACAAGATTATTCACGTACAATTGTCTTAATGTTAATTGGTATTTCATTGATTCTAATATTCTTGTTCCGTTCAATCATCATGCCAGCCTATATTATTGGCTCATTGATTTTAACCTTCTATACCTCAATGGCTATTAATGAAGTAATCTTTGTTAATCTCCTAGGTTATACCGGAATAAGCTGGGCAGTGCCATTCTTTGGATTTGTAATCCTTGTTGCACTCGGTGTAGATTACAGTATCTTTTTAATGGACCGCTTTAACGAATACCGTGATATACCGGTAGCAGAAGCAATGCTTCTTTCTATGAAAAAAATGGGGACTGTAATTATTTCAGCAGCCATTATTCTAGGTGGAACATTTGCAGCAATGATGCCTTCTGGAATGCTATCCTTACTCCAGATTGCATCCATAACGCTCGTCGGCCTTATGCTGTACGCGTTTATCATCCTACCACTATTCATTCCAGTCATGGTTAAGAATTTTGGTATTGCAAACTGGTGGCCGTTCAGGCGACCAGGTAACTAATAAGAATGAGGCTCCTGTTGTGGGAGCCTCATTTCTTTTTATCATCTTTATTTACTTACTGTCGTTATTATACAAATACTGTTTATAACTACGAAATATTGTTGTTAATCATGTAATATTGTTTTTCACTTCAGCATAACGACATGACTCCAAGCTACAAGCCTAGGTAATTCTGATAGACTTTTGAGATTTTTTCCGTAAACTGCTCCATGGGTACGAAGCGTGCCTCCCGTATATACTCTTTGCCTTCCACAAATAGTATGAGTACTGGTACTGTAAAAATAGAAAGATACCCTGCAATCTCCTCTACATCATCCGCATTGACATACCCCAATTCGATTTTAGGAAAATCAACCATTACCTCTTTTACTTGGGGCAACAACGCATGACAAACAGTGCAATTGGTTCTTGATATGTACAGAAAGGAAAGAGAATGCGTCGCTACAAAATCTTTTACTTCATCTACTGTTGTAATTTCTTCAAAATCTCTCATATTGTCCTCCATACTATGTATTAATACATGAATCCATTATTAATGTATATAGTTTTATCTTTTCCTATCAAACAGTCAATACTCTGCTGTTTTATACCCTGTGTGGTATGATGTGTATAATATAGTAAATACTATCGGAGGTCTATATGCATTTCATTCAAATTGGCTCTTTAGCAATAATGACAAAGTGGATCATACTTGGACTTGCTGTAATAGGTGGACTGCTCAGCGTTCGATTATGGCTAACGAAAACGCAAGCAAAGGAAATAACCAAAAATATATTTGACCTTTTAGTGAACAGTGTGTTTTTAGGATTTCTTACATGGAAGGGAAGCGTGTTGTTACTCGAACCAAAGCTTGTGTTAGAAAGCCCGATGTCACTCCTTTATTTTACAGGTGGGGAAAAAGGGTTATTTATCGCAATCGTAATGATCTTTCTCTACTTGTTGTATCACGGAAGAAAGGGTCAGGTTTTACAGAACGTTCTGATCCGCTCAGTAATGATCGTTGGATTTACTGCCTTCATGATTTATGATTTACTAGCTTTATTTTTGCTTAAGGAACAACTTATTCTTCATTTTATAAAAATGTTGTGTGCATTCTTTCTTTTATTGCTAACACTATATGTGAATGGAAAACAAAAAAAGGAAGTGTTCCCAGTGTTGAAAAAGGCTGCCATCATCGTAGGGTTAACAGGATTAGTAGTGTGGACAGTGAATAGCGCAATCGCATCTGAAGTAGAGGAACCGATATCAGAGGAAGTTGGTCTCAAAGTAGGAATTGCAGAGGGCCAGTTGGCTCCAGATTTTAGTTTAAAAACCTTAGATGGGGAAGAAATCACACTTTCGTCACTTAGAGGAAAGAGAGTCATTTTAAACTTTTGGGCTTCATGGTGCCCACCATGTAAAGCTGAAATGCCTCACATGCAGGAATTTTATGAAGAAAACATTAACAAGGATGTCGAATTACTCTCCGTTAACTTGACTACAGCTGAGAAAAAGAGCTCAGATGTTGCGCGATTTGTAGATGAGTATAAGTTAACATTTCCTATTCTTTTAGACCAACAAGGAGAAATAGGACAAACATATCAAGCCTTCACCATTCCAACCAGCTACTTGATCGATTCTAAAGGAATCGTTCGAAAGAAGATAGTTGGACCAATGGACAAGGAATTGATGTATGAGTTGATTGATAGTGTGAAGTAAAAAAGAAAAGTGAAACTCACTTTTCTTTTTTTTCTTCCTGCATATTCACGAGCTCGTCCACTAAGTTCTCCGCAGCCCTACGATAAAATTGACTTGCCGTAATAAACGAAAGGATTAGGAGCACCTTTTCTATCCCGTTAGCATCCTCAACGCCATCTAATTCTTCAGAAACATCTCGAACTTTTGTATCAATAACTTCTTTGAATTCAGTTGCGTTTTTCGTATAAATGTTGAGATAGCTTTGATAGAATTCCTCTAAATTAAACGCTTCGTCACTAAGAATCCTCTTATTAACTCCATCAAGTGTCACCTTAATATCATTGATCGATAACCCGCTTTTAAGCTGATAAATCAAACTTAATAATATGAGGTGTTCTTTCGAATACCGTTTGTTCTTTATCGGAACCAATAATTTTCCTTTTGCATAATTATTAATCATTGTTTTTGTGAGGACTTTTTCTTCTTCATTTCTCTTGGAAGAACTAAAAGTATTTTCAAAAAGCTGGATGACTTGATCCATATATAAATCGATTTGTGGTATATCTTTTAAAAAAATATTCTTATCAAATTCTAAGTTTTTAAGTGCCTTTAATTCGTTATCCATCTTTAACAACCTCATTATCCCAGTAGTTTTCTGGTATCTAGTTTACCTTAACTTGTACCCGGAAGTAAACCTTGACTACGTAACGTAATGGGTATATGATTATATGTAGTAACGAAAACTACATGAACTGGTATTGTAAATAACTCATAGGATAAGTGGTGATGTTAAATGAAGATTGTATGTTTTGGAGATAGTTTAACAAGAGGAGTTTCATTTGTTAAAGGACGAATGAGAATACTGAAAGAGAACTATCCAGCATTTTTACAACAATTCGCGTCTGATTCAAATCTTACAGTGATAAACAAAGGTGTTTTTAATGATAACTCTGATTTATTGTTATCACGGGTAGAGAAGGATGTCATTGCAGAGCAACCTGATTACGTGATTATTAATATAGGTGGGAATGATTGTAATTTTAAATGGGATGAGGTCGCGGTGAACCCTGAGGAAGAACATCAACCGATTGTTCCATTAGAACGATATGTGGAAAACCTCAAACAACTTGTAGGTAAAATTAGAGAATCAAACAGTACGCCAATTCTTATGACATTGCCACCATTAGATCCTGTTCGCTATTATCGATTACTTTCGCAAAAATATGGGAGTTCCATCTCTCACTTGATTGGCCTTCAAGGAGGCATTGAACACTGGCATGGACTATATAATCGAAGCCTCACTATGCTAGCAGAACAATTAGATGTAGTAAAAATAGATATTAGATCGGCTATGAATCAATCAGGTGATCTACTACATTTCATTAGTGACGATGGGATTCATTTAACAGGAGAAGGCTACAAAACAATAAGTACTGAAATCTTTTCTTCATTACTGGTAAAAAGGGAACAAGACTTGCTATGCCTCAGATAACTGGAGGCATTTTTTTCTTTTACCTAGAATACATCAATTGAAATGAGAGAAACAGTATATCTATGGACATTACTAACATGGAAAGATAAGATTAATAAAAAGAAAATATGAAAAGGTAGATGAAATACATGCATTATTTTAAATCAGATTACATCATTACAATGAAGGATATTGTTCGTGAGGGACATCCAATCTTAGCTAAAAAAACACAAGAAGTTTCAGTTCCCCTTTTAGAAGAAGACAAGGAATCCCTCATAAGTATGATGAACTATTTAAAAAATAGCCAGGATCCAGATGTAGCAAAAAAGTATGGCCTGAGGCCAGGAGTTGGTTTATCTGCCAACCAGGTTGGACTTGATAAACGAATGTTTGTCACCTATTTTACTGACTTTGATGACAAATTACATGAATACTATCTCGTGAATCCAAAAATCGTAAGCCATTCTGTCTCCATGACATATTTACCTGAAGGAGAAGGATGTCTTTCAGTGGACCGTCCTGTTGAGGGCTATGTTCCAAGATATGAAAAAATAAAGATAAAAGCTGTTGACATAAATGGTAAAGAGGTTGTGTTGCGATTTAAGGGCTATGCATCTATCGTCATGCAACATGAAATAGACCATCTAAATGGCATTATGTTTTACGACCATATAAACAAAGAGAATCCATTTAAACTCCCGGAAAATGTAGACATAGAAAGTCTTTACTAGGAGTACGAAAATCCACCAATACATACGCAAAGTGAGGGATTATCTTGAAGTATAATTTTGATGAATCCATAAATCGATACCAAACAAATTCTGTAAAATGGGATGAAGTAGAAAATCTATTTGGGGATAAAGATATGCTACCAATGTGGGTGGCAGACATGGACTTTAAGTCGCCTCAACCCGTCATGGATGCTTTACAAAAACGAGTGGAGCATGGGATATACGGATATACAACAAGACCAACATCCTATTACGAAGCAACAATTGGTTGGATGAAACGACGTCATAATTGGACCATTGAAAAGGATTGGATTTGTTTTTGTCCTGGTGTTGTACCGGCTCTTAATGTGATTGTTCAATCCTTTACCAACCCAGGAGATAAAATTATCATACAGCCACCTGTTTATTATCCTTTTACTAGTGTCATTGAAAAAAACGGTAGGGACATTGTGAGTAATCCGTTAACATTTGAAAACGGTCGGTATGAAATGGACTTTGACGACCTTGTCAAAAAGCTTGATTCAAGTGTAAAAATGATCATTATCTCAAGTCCGCATAATCCTGTTGGACGAGTGTGGACCAAGGAAGAATTGACGAAACTAGGTACGATTTGTTTGGAACACGATATCCTAATTGTGTCAGATGAAATTCATTTTGACCTTGTATTTGACGGTAAGGTACATATCCCATTTGCGTCCATTTCTGAGGAATTCGCTCAACAATCGATAACATGTACGGCACCAAGCAAAACATTCAACCTTGCTGGTCTGCAAACATCAAATATCATCATTCCGAATAAAGAGTATCGCGAAAGTTTTACGAAAGCTCTTGAGGATCGTGCCTTAGGTCTATCAAACACCTTTGGAGTAACAGCGCTAATTAGTGCATACGAGGAAGGGGATGAATGGCTTGATCAACTTCTCGTGTACCTTAAAGGAAACCTTGAATATCTCAAAGAGTATATCCAATCGAATCATCCAGAAGTAAAGGTGATCGAACCGGAAGCAACCTACTTAGCTTGGGTGGATTGTAGGGCACTTGGACTGGATCACAAAGAACTCGAGCATCTACTTCAAAAACAAGGTAAAGTAGCTTTTGATGAAGGTTATATATTTGGAAAAGAAGGAGAAGGCTTCACACGAATAAATATTGCTTGTCCTCGTTCCATTTTAGAGGAGGGGCTAAAACGATTTAGCCAGGCGATTAACTCCTCAAATAAATAAACGTGATTGAAAAGTACCCTATGACGCAAAGTCAAAAATGAGGGTACTTTTTTGTTTGAATAATAGTAGAACCTCAAGACTTTAAGCCATTCTTAATATAATCATTTCAACAGGTAGTATATGAGAAAAAGGCTTATTTTACCATATATGAAATTTAATATAATAAAATGATTATTAGTAAAATTCCAATTATTTTATATAGTTAAATATGTTTCACAAAAACGAAAAGGGGTGGAGAAAGTGAAGAGGGGAGTAACAAAGTTCAAAACCAGTATTTCCATTTTGGCAGTAGCGGGGTTGGTCATATCAGGTTGTTCTAGTAAAGATACTTCTAGTAATAAAGAAGATATCTCTGACATTACAATCATGGCTAACTTACATACGCCAGAAGTACCTACTGACAAAATTGAAAAACTATTAGAAAAGAACACAGGCTTTGATCTAACATTTCAATGGACACCAGATTCGAATTACGAAGAAAAATTAAACACAGCATTTGCAACAGAGACACTTGCAGAAGCAACATTTTTAAAAAATCAAGCTTCCTTAGTAAAGTTTAGACAAGCTATCCGTGACGGACAGTTTTGGGAAATTGGCCCTTATTTAAAGGATTACGAAAACTTAAGCAAACTATATGAACAAACACTACAAAATACGGCAGTTGATGGAAAGGTTTACTCGCTTTACCAAGGGCGACCTGCTGCACGTTCCGGATTAATTTATCGTAAAGATTGGGCAGAAAAATTAGGACTTTCAACACCTGAAACAATTGAAGATGTATATGAAATGGCTCGTGCATTTACAGAAGATGACCCTGATGGAAATGGTAAGGATGATACAATGGGTCTTTCAGATTTCAATGATCTATATTGGGGTGCTTTTAAGATTATATCCTCTTGGCATGGTACACCAAATAACTGGGGTATGAAAGATGGAGAACTTCTGCCTGAGTTCATGTTTGATGAGTACATTGAATCAATGAATTATATGAAGAACTTACGAGATAACAATTATATGAACAACGACTTTCCTGTTACTAGTAAAGAAGATCATCGTGCATTGGTGAAAAATGGTACAGCGGGTATGGTTATTGGACCAATGGGCGATATCACTAGTATTCATCGCGATACAGTTGAGCTTAACCCAGATGCCACATTTGATGTGCAGAATGTTATAACAGGACCAGATGGTGATTACGGAATTTGGGCATTACCAGGGTATGGGAATGTCGTATTATTCCCTAAGTCTGCTGTGGAGACGGAAGAAGAATTAAAAGAGATTCTTAGTTTCTTTGATTACTTAATGAGTCCAGAAGGTGCAAATCTACTTTTCTGGGGCATTGAAGGGGAACACTATGAAATTCAAGATGGTAAGGCATTAGGTATTGAAAGTGATCTCTCTACTCGAGATGTGAAACCGTTCCAATCGATTGAAATTGGAGAACCTACAACAAATGGAAAATATGAAAGCATTTATAATTTAGATGTAAAAGCAAAGGCAGAGGAACTGACAGTTGATAATGATAAGTATTTGATAATGGATCCAACTGCAGCACTCGATTCAGTCACTTATGCAGAAAAGGGAGAAATGCTAGCTCAAAAGATAGCAGATGCAACCTATCAGTATATCCTAGGTGATTTGGACTTAGATGGCTTTAAAGCAGCAATTGAGGATTGGAGAAGCTCAGGTGGTGACGATATAATTAAGGAATATAATGAGGCTTATCAAAAAATCAAAAAGTAATTTCCTACTAGTCTAACAAGAAGGAGGGGATTATATGGTAAGTCATAATGAAGGTCAAAAAATAGTCGTATCAAAGGATGGTTTGGGTGATTTTGAAACGGTACAAGGAGCCATTGACTCAATACCGGTAAACAACACAACTCCAGTAATCCTTTATATAAAGTCCGGTATTTACAAAGAAGTAGTGACTGTTCCGGAGAATAAACCATTTATCAAAATAATTGGTGAAAGTGAATCGAATACGATAATTACGTATGATAATTATGCGGGTAAAGAAAAAGAAAACGGTGAAAAAATAGGCACTAGTGGAAGTTCATCTGTATACTTTTTAGCAGATGATATACACGTAGAAAACATTACAATTGAGAATTCTTTTGATGATACCTTAGAAGTAGATCCCGCTAAGATTAATGGTAGACAAGCTGTGGCAGCCTATGTATCAGGGGATCGGGTGTTGTTCAAAAATGTTAGTTTCCTTGGGAAACAAGATACATTATATGTCCATACAGGCACTATGTATTTTTATCAATGTTACGTAGCTGGAGATGTTGATTTTATTTTTGGAGCCGCTCAAGCTGTATTTGAACAATGTCACATTCACTCGCTAGACAGAGGGTCTACCTCGGTTAATGGTTATGTAACCGCAGCGAGTACCTTACTTACTGAACCATTCGGATTAATGATTACCGATAGTACGTTCACTAGTGATGCTCAAGCAAATACTGTTTATTTGGGGAGACCTTGGCCAGCAGGAGGCAACCCAAATGCCATAGGATCTGTTCTCATTCATAACTGTGAGTTAGGAGAACATATTAAAGATGAAGGTTGGACATCGATGAGTGGTCTTAATCCTGAAGAGGCACGGCTCTATGAGTCTACTAATAAGGGTCCAGGTGCAATCATTAATGAGAAAAGAAGACAACTATCAGAAGAAGAGGTAAACAAATGGGCCATACAGAATGTATTAAAAGGCTGGCAAGTTAGTGGACTAGTGTAATAGTAAAAGTTTAATTTATGGCCCTGGAACAGTTCTAGGGTCTTTTTCTTTTTTATATCGTGAAGGACATATAGCGAGGAGAATCGAAAAAAGCTGCGAATAGTAAAAAGAGCTTAAAAAATAAAGATAATAAAAAAGCTTGAAAGGAATTCTCCTTTCAAGCTTTAGTGTTGTATTAGTATTCAGTATTAAATGTTTCTTTCTGCTTTCGTACCAAACAAAGAATTCCTGCAATAAGATATAGAATACTAGCAATGATGGAAATTAAGAATGTTGCAAGTGTGCTAAGTATTGCTACAATTATTAAGATGATACCGGCAGCCTTTGGATGTTTGTTCCCTTTTAATAGAACAAGAGATACAATTCCAAGGATGATTGCAAGAATACCAACGATGATAAAATACCAGCCTCCAGTCGAAATCAGGTCGGTAATGATTCCCATGTCTACTCCAGTCAATTCTGGGTCAGTTGCCACCATATTTTCCATTTCCTGAGTAAATTCATTGTTATCACTTAGGCCTACAAACATAAAACCAAATAAGCTAATTAATGCAAATAGACAAGCCCCTATGATGGTTAATACAAATTCTCCAGTACGTTTCATAAAAAAGTCCTCCCCTGCGTAAAATGTTCCTTCTTGATTGTACTATACAGTATATAGTATGCAATCTGTTTTTACCCTATTTTGGATGTATTATATTTACGGTGAAGGCGGAAAAAAGGTTTCAGTTTTTTTGTGTTTTGTAAAAATTCTTTTCCCTACAAGCAGTTGTCATGTAAAAATGCCTTTAAGCATATTTTTTCAAAAGAATATTACAATGGTATTAAGTAAATATTAAAAATTTTTGCAAAGTACTTAAATTCTATGTTACCCTAGATTAGTAGGAACTTTATTGGTAAATATACCAATTTAGACCAAATATAGTAGGTTGGTAGTAAACCTCAAGTTTTGAGGGTCTACATAAAAAAAATATTTCTATAGGGGGAATGCAAATGCTTAGAAAGTACTCATTTCTTACTTTGCTGCTAGCATTGGTTTTAGTCATTGCTGCTTGTAGCAGTGATAACACGAATGGTGACGACAAGGATGATGCTGGAGAAGGAAATAGCAAATCAGAAACAACAGACCTTCTTATGGGTACGGGTAGCCAAGGTGGTACATATTTTCCGCTTGGCCAAGAAATGGCGAATGTATGGAATAAGAATATTGAAACAGTAAACGTAACATCAACAGAATCAGGTGCTTCTGTTGAAAACCTTGCTAAAATTTCAAATGGTGAATTCGACCTTGGAATGACAGTTAATCTACCAGCTTATGATGCACTTAATGGAACAGGTGACTTTGAGGGGAAAAAGGTAGAGAACTTCGCATTTATTGGACATATTTACCCTGAAGTACTTCAAATTATTACACGTGAAAGCACAGGTGTGGAAACAATTGCTGATTTAAAAGGAAAAAGAGTCGCAATTGGACCTCCCGGAAGTGGAACACAAGCTGCAACAAAAGCAGTATTAGCAGCTTATGGAATCAATGACGGAGACTATGAAGCATATCAAGAAGGTTTCGGTGATGCAAAATCGAAACTTCAGGATGGTACGATTGATGCCTCATTCGGATTGCTTGGACTGCCAGATGCGGGTATCGATGAGCTTCAGGCTTCAGTCGGAGATGTAAAATTCCTAGAGGTAACTGGTGACGAACTTAAAGCAGTTGAAGAAAGTAGCGGTTACACAGGATATACGATTAAGGCTGGCTCTTATGAATGGTTAGAAGAGGATGCAAATGTTGTATCAGCATATGCTGTTCTTGTTGCCAATACTGATACAGTAGATGAGGATCTAGCATATGAGCTTGCTAAGGTGATGGTTGAAAAAGCAAGTGAAAATACACATGCACAAGCAGCACATATGACAAAAGAAAATGCACTAAGTGGGTTAGGTGATTTACCAATCCATCCTGGTGCAGAAAAATATTACAAAGAAGCTGGTATTCTAGATTAATATCTTCATATGTAAAGTAAAACAGGTTTCTGAAAAACTGTTTAAATGAAACCATGGCGTTATGATCGTGAGGGCTTGACACAATGTGTTCTGGCCCTCTTTTTAAAAGATTACAAGAATGTAAAAAATCTGAACCGGTTTACCGACTCAGATTTTTTTGTCAGTGCATTATTTCTAAAACGTAAAAAAGTACAGGTGGTGAGAAAATGAAATGGAGGAAGCAAAAGGAGATGAAAGAAACCAAACTTTCTGCTGAGGAAGCGGAAAAGCTATCCACTGAGGAGATTCTTGAAAAATATGACCGAGAAAGTACGTATCGTCGTAACCTTGGTAAATGGAAGTGGATTGTTCTCATTCTCGCAGTTGGTCTTACAGTGTTTCATCTTTATACCGGATACAGAGGAGCCTTTGAAGCTCGTATCCAGGGACCCATTCATTTAGGAACAGCATTAGCTTTAATTTTTCTACTTTATCCGATTAAAAAAGGACTGCATCGGAAGCAAAAAGGAATACCTTGGTATGATGTAATTTTAGCAGTCGTATCATTAGGTGTTGGGTATTATAATGTTTTCTTCTACGAAGAATTGGTAACAGAGCGTATTGTATTTGGATATACTACGCCAGATTTTATAGTGGCAACCTTAGGGGTTTTATTAGTACTAGAAGCTGCTAGAAGATGTGTGGGGCTTCCCATTGTCATCGTTTCAAGTGTGGCTATACTGTATGCATTATACGGTAACTTAATACCTACGAAACTATTTGCTCACAGAGGCTTTTCATGGAATACTCTTGTGACAGATCTATATTTAACAACGAAGGGGATATATAGTACACCTATACAAGTTTCATCCACTTTTATCTTCCTGTTTCTGTTATTTGGTGTGATGCTAATTCGAACAGGGGTAGGGCAATTTTTTAATGATATTGCCTTTGCCATAACTGGCAGATTCACTGGTGGTCAAGCCAAAGCGGCAGTTGTAGCAAGTGCTCTACAAGGGATGGTATCCGGAAGTTCGGTAGCGAATACGGTGGGGTCAGGCTCCTTTACGATTCCGATGATGAAAAAGGCTGGCTATAAACCAGAGTTCGCGGCTGCAACAGAGGCTTCGGCTTCAACAGGTGGTCAAATCATGCCGCCAATTATGGGGGCTGCAGCGTTTATTATGGCATCGTATACGAATATTCCGTATAGCCAAATTATGCTAGTTGCCATAATTCCAGCAGCACTGTATTTCCTAGGCGTCTTTTTAGCCGTTCATTTTGAATCAAAAAAAATAGGAATCGTGGGCGTTCCAAAGGAAACCCTACCAAGAGCAAAGCAATTAATGCTTGAGAGAGGGTATTTATTGTTACCTCTCATTGTCATATTCTACACATTGCTTACAGGACGAACACCAATGCGTGCAGCCCTGCTTGCAATTCTAGTTTCATTTTTAGTAAGTCTTGTACGAAAAGATACAAGAATGTCATTACGTGGAATCATAAAAGCGCTTGAAGAAGGGGCACGAGTTGCATTGCCAGTAATTGCAGCCTGTGCGTCTGCGGGTATTATTGTTGGTGTCGTTGTTCAGACAGGTCTTGGGGGACGCATCGCCGATGGTATTATTGCATTAGGCTCAGGAAATCTTATTTTAACTTTGTTCTTTACCATGATTGCCTGTTTAATTCTCGGAATGGGTCTACCAACAACCGCGAATTATGTTGTAACAGCAACAATGGCAGCGCCTGCTTTAATCCTCGGACTTGATGTTCCAGTTTTAGCAGCTCATATGTTCGTTTTCTATTTTGGAATTGTAGCGGACATAACGCCACCTGTTTGTCTAGCGGCATATGCCGGAGCGGGGTTAGCGAGGGCAAATCCATTTATGACCGGAGTAACCGCAACAAAGCTGGCGGCTGCTGCGTATATCATACCGTTTATTTTTGTGATTAACCCACAAATGCTTTTAATTGATTATGAGATTTCATTCGTAACAATCTCAATCATAACCGCAATAATTGGAATGGTTGGCATAAGTACCGCGATGATTGGCTTCTTTATCAGGAGAGCATATATCTGGGAGCGAATTGTCCTATTTGCTGCAGGGCTTAGTCTCGTTTCACCGAACATCTACTTTGGTGGTGCAGGTATTGTTGCTCTAATCGCAATCTTGTTTATTCAGTCACGTCGTCCAAAAGAACATATCCAGGCGCCGACTATTTCACTAAATTAAGTTTGCAACCACTCTTACTTACGTAAGGGTGGTTTTTCTAATTATTGTACTAAATTGAATCGCCACGGACACTCCAGGTTAGCCAACAATAAAAACGATATGCCATCTCCAGTTTGCATATCGTTTTAACTATCTACTTTTGTAATTTTGTACGATCAATCGTATGTGGTGGCTCTTGAATCCATTGACGATCCACTAATAACTTGAATCCTTTTGCAGCATACATCAAAATCTCAGCAATCGTTTTTGAATAAAATGCAACTAAATCTGCTCTCATGGATAATGATTGGGCATGCCCAATTAAAGTTATGTCGATTCCATTAAGTGCATGGAATAGTGTTAGGATAAGTTTATCCGAAAATGGTGATACCGTGGAATCTGTGACCTCTAAAGGAATGGATACTGTTCCCATCAGGTGCTCCTCTTTTAACAAGTCATTAATAAAGGTAACTTGTTTCTCAGATATCAATCTACCTTCCTTTACATAATCTGAAATTTCTTTGTCTTTTATGACCTGCTGGAAACCTATGCAAAGTACAATCGCAAAGTAATTACGCTCAATATTAAAAAACATATCTGTAATCTCTACCACATTTAATGGTCGTTTCTCGCCGATTATCTTTGATAAATAGGAGACTTTTTCTATGTATTCATTTTTTGTTGGGTACACAACCATTGGAGGCCGGTCATACAATCCCTTTTCAAGCATTAATTCCGTCGATTCATTATATTGCTTTAAAGCATCTGATAAGCAATTTGAAAAAAATACTCTTATGTCTTCTCTAGCAATATTTGATGTAATAAAACTAAAATTAATCATATTCATTCGGCTCATAGAGTAAATAAAGGTTAAAGAAAATGGGTCGTAAAACAGCCGCGGTGCGGATAGATTTAGATCTTCATCAGAAAACTGATCAGGAATGGGTATCCTCTCTTCTGTAAAGATCTGCTTTATGTCCTTAATCTGTGTACTATAGATTCGAAAAGATTCCTTCAATAGAGGCCTAATTTCTTCATCCTCTAAATGGTGGAGAAAATATTTAATAAGACATACGGTCATACTACCTTGAATGAAGGTTGTCCATAATCCACTGATTTCGGAGCTTGATAAACGTATATTATATTTTTTCATGATCGCACCTCCCCAAATACATATATGGGTAGTATGGATAAAAATTCAAATTTTATTCTTTCATGGATTTTAGGAGATCACTAAACTCTTTATAAATTTCTTTTGTTTTTTTAAATCCCTTGTCAGTCTTCTTTTGATCTCCAGTAGTAATTCCTTCAAGTTGAGTTTTCATTGCTTCCATGTAGTCCTCAATTGAAGCTTGTACTACAAATTTTAAATCACGGAATTTTTTATTAGTTGGATTATCTTCAAGTTCAATCAAATTAAAAATGTACATTGCTTCTTCTGTTGCAATTTCCATCGTTTCGACCGCTGCCTCTAATTCATCATTGTTTTTCATTTCCTCTAAAAGCATTTCCAATTCTTGGTTTAACTGAACAAATCTTTGTATGTGGCTTTGGAAACTAGTTAATAAAAGTTGGTCTTCTTTTGAAAGTTGCTTATCAAGTGTATGATAAAGTTCAGTAGCGGTAGGAGATGAAGAGGTACAGCCCACTAAAAAGCTAAGTATAATAAATGGTACTATCATTATTCGTAACCTTTGTATCACGGAATAACCCTCCTATCAGATATATATAAAGATATGATACTTGTCCAAAAGATATGTCATGAGGGTTTGACAAATAGAACCTAATATATTATCTTGAAGTTAAGATATTTGAAAACGAAATAAAATAAACAATCACTACCTATGGAATACTAGAAGTAGTTATTGTTTTTGGAGGGATAAATTGTGAAGCATATTTTCCGTGAAGGTAAAGATAAAACAAAACCAACGCTCCTTTTATTACATGGAACTGGAGGAACTGAAACAGATTTACTACCACTAGCGTCCCATATAGATGAGGAAGCTTCGGTACTAAGTGTAAGAGGAAATGTATCTGAGAATGGGATGCCTCGCTTTTTCCGTCGCTTGGCAGAAGGTGTTTTTGATATGGAGGATCTCATTTTTAGAACAAAGGAACTAAATGATTTCCTTGATGAGGCAGCGACAACCTATTCTTTTGACCGAAATAATATTGTAGCAATCGGGTATTCAAACGGCGCAAATATTGCTGGAAGCCTTTTGTTTCATTACCAATCAGCACTAAAAGGAGCCATTCTACATCATCCAATGGTACCAAGACGTGATGTTGATTTACCTGACTTAACAGGTACTCCTGTTTTCATCACTGCTGGTAAAAATGATCCCATTTGTCCTGCACAGGAAACCATTGATCTTCAAGAGCTTTTACAACAGGCACATGCACAAACAGAAGTTCACTGGGAAAACAACGGTCATATGCTGACTGGTACTGAGGTAGCAGCAGCAGCCAAATGGTACAAATCACAATTTTAATAAGATGAAAATAAGACAGTTCTCTTAATGGGAACTGTCTTTGTTTTGTATAAGAATAAATTACCATTTATTGAGGAATATATAGGTAAAATGTCTTTCTTGAAGAAAGAGGTATCAAGATGTCTTGGTCCACGATCAGAAAACGTCCTAAACAAAGAACAACTATACCTGATAAAAATTCAGACAAAACAATTGAAAAGGTCATCCCCCATCAATTGGTAGAAGAGTTGAAAAAAGAAAATCTAGGAGAAAACCTAGATGAGACCATCGAATTTTTTACCAATCTATTAGGAAAAAATGTGGATTTCTTCTGTAGACATTTTAAAATGTATGGTACATTTCGCGCTGCGATTATTTACTTTTCAAGCTTAGTGGATAAAAACGCTATTAATAATGAAATCATGAAACCTTTAATGTATGTTCCAATACATACAAACCTGGAACAGCTAACGAAAGCAACTATAAAGGATTTCATTCTTAACGAGACGATGTTTCATTGTGAAACAAAGGAAGAAAGCAATAGTGAAAAAATAGTAAAGGCCTTACTTAGCGGAGAGGCCATTATTTTTATTGATGGCTTGGATAAGGGTATCCGATTTGCTGTAAAGAATATCGAAAAACGATCTATATCACAGCCCGAAACCGAGCAGGTCATTTTAGGTCCTAGAGAAGGTTTTATTGAATCTCTCCAAACAAACTTAGCCCTCTTACGAAATCGATTGAAAACTGCAGATTTCCGGATTGAAACAATGGAACTTGGTCGCTTATCCAAATCAACGGTAGCTATATGTTATTTAGAAGGAATCACAACAAAGGAATTAGTGAATGAAGTAAAGGAACGATTAGGAAAAATTGATATCGATGCCATTCTAGATGTAGGTTATATTGAACAATTCATTGAAGATAACCATATGTCGCCTTTTCCGCAAATTCAAAGTACAGAACGACCGGATAAAACGGTTGGAAGTATTTTAGAAGGGAGGGTTGCAATTCTAGTTGATGGTTCACCATTTTCGCTAATTGTTCCAGTTGTGTTTAATCAGTTTTATCAAACCTTTGAGGATTACTCTTCAAGATTCCTAATGGGGAGCTTTGTCCGATTAGCACGTTTGGTTGCTCTAGTTTTTTCCTTGATTTTTCCATCTTTATATGTGTCCTTTATCTCTTTTAATCCCGAACTACTTCCAACTGAATTTGCAGTAGCTGTTGCTGGTGGACGGGCAGGTGTACCATTTCCCGCAGTTATAGAAGTATTAGTAATTGAAGTTGCGATGGAGGTCTTACGTGAAGCGACTGTTCGCCTTCCAAAACAAGTAGGTGGAGCTCTTTCAATCGTTGGCGTTCTCGTTATCGGGCAAGCGGCAGTTGAGGCTGGCATTGCAAGTCCAATAACAGTTGTTGTAATCGCCTTAACAACTATAGGGTCGTTTGCAACACCGGCATATAGTGCGGCATTTGCGCTCCGTATGCTTAGATTCCCGATTGTAATTATGGCAGGATTTTTTGGACTTTATGGAGTCGTTATTGGTGTAATTTTTATATTTAATCATATGCTCTCGTTGAAATCGTTCGGAGTCCCTTATATGAGCCCTGTTACTCCCGGCAATTTTCAAGGATTTAAGGATGTCGTCATACGATCACCTTTTTGGTGGATGCCTAAAAGACCTGCCATGTTACATCCTCAAAACTCGGTCCGGGTAGGTACTACGAAAGATGAGTTAAAGAAAGCACCGAGTAGTACTTTGGAGCAAGTACAGACTAAAAGTGAAAAACATGAGGGGGAACGTACAGGTGGAATATCCACGCGAGATAACAGTCATTCAAGCAACGACAATACTAATTAGCACAATTATCGGCGTTGGTCTGTTAGCACTTCCACTCTTTGCGGTACGTACCGCCGATACAGGTGCTCCAATTGTAACGTTAATGGGAATAGCAATCGCATCAATAGGACTAGGTTTAATTACTTTTCTGGGAATACGTCACCCAGGTAAATCCATCATTTTGTATGGTGAAGATATCTTAGGAAAATGGATAGGAAAACTTTCTAGCCTTTGTATTATTCTCTTTTTTGCATTTCTAACTGGGCTAACCTCACGTGAATTTGGGGCAGTGGTAATCACTGCTGTACTTAAACAAACACCTTTAGAAGTAACAGTTATCATCATGCTCATCTTAGCTGCAACCTCAACAAGAAGTGAAATAAATGTTTTTGCGTACATTCATAACTTTTATTTGCCAATCATATTAGCCCCAGGGCTCATAGTGGTAGCTTTATCCTTAAAAAATGCAAATACGTTATATTTATTTCCGATACTGGGGAATGAACCAGGAAACTATGTAGTTGGAGCGTTAACCATTGCAGCATTATTTCAGGGCGCTTTTATCTTTTCAATGATTATTCCCTATATGAAGCATCCACAGAAAGCTGTAAAAGCAAGTATATGGGGTATGGTGATTGCAGGTGGTTTGTACTTCTTGATTGTAATAGCTACTGTTGCAGTATTTGGACCTGGTGAAATGCTGAACCTACAATGGCCAACACTTGAATTAGCGCGTACGACATCAATTCCTGGAAATATTCTTCAAAGACTAGATGTTGTTTTTTTATCTGTCTGGGTTATCGCAGTATTTACTACCCTTTTTTCAAGTTATATGTTTACCGTTCAGTCAATAAGCCAAATGGTAGGGTTGCGTGATCATAAAATGCTTTCTTTATTCGTATTGCCAATAGTATTCATTATCGCAATGATACCGCAGAATATCGTGCAATTATACGATGTGATCGAAATCGTTGGTAGATTAGGTCTAATCCTAACGATTGGTTATCCAGCCCTTTTAATTTGCGTAGACCTTATAAAGAAAAAGGTGAAAAAAGGTGGCAACATCAAAGCGTAATTGGAAGGTAGGTATAAAAGTAATACTTATTGCTGTAATCCCTGGCCTATTCTTAACTGGATGTTGGGATAGTGATGATATTGAACAGCGGGCAGTTGTATTAGGTATTTCAATTGATAAAGCTGATGAATCAGAAGAAGACGCTGAGCAAATTACAGGCCTTGGGAAAAATTTTCCTAGACCTACAGAAGGGTTAATCAAGCTAAGCGCTCAAATTGCAGTGCCAGGACGTATTCCGTTAGGACCTCAAACTGGTGGTGCAGGAGCTGATCAAGAACCAACTTGGTTAATTAGTGTGGTTGGATATTCAATTGATGACGCGATAGCGGTGTTACAGCAGGAAATTGCAGACAGGCTTTTCTTTGGTCATCTTCGAATTATTGTGATTAGTGAGGATATTGCTAAGGAAGGAGTCATCAGATTTAATGATTATTTGCGTCGAAATCCTGAAATAAGAAGAACCGCTTGGATGGTAATTTCTAAGGGGGAAGCAAGACATTTTATGAAGGTTGCTCCAAAACTTGAACGTGTACCCACATTATATTTGTCTGCAATGGTAGAAAATGCTGTCGGCTTAGGAAAGTTTCCTGATGATTTTATTGGGCTGTTTTGGACGAAGCTTCAAAGCAAAGGACAGGATACTTTCCTTCCATATCTTGAAGTAAAGAAAGAGGGAAATATTCAAATTTCAGGCTTAGCCTATTTTATTGATGACAAAATGGTTGGCAAAACGGAGCCTGTGGAAATTGGTTTATTTATGGCCATAACAGGAGAAGAAAAAGGTGGGTATGAAGTATTTGTTGAAGTACCAGAGACTGACTCCAAAGTACTAGTAAGAGCGGACAAACGGAAGTCATCGATAAAAACAACCATTCAAAATGGAAAACCTCATTTCACTGTAAGAATACATTATGAAAGCGTAATTGATGAAGGGACTAGGGGATTAGATTTAGATAATCCCGAAATTGTCCGGAAAATAGCTGATGAAGGTTCAAAAGGGGTAATAGAGGGGGCAACGAAGCTAATCAAAAAATTACAAGCTGAACAGTCTGATATTTTTGGATTTGGGGAGTATGTCAGAGCAAAACAACCTCATTATTGGAATACAGAGATTAAAACAAAAGAAAAATGGCGGGAAGTATTCAGTGATGTAACATTTGATGTTCAGTGTACAACAAAAATTAGAAGAGTAGGCACAAAGGCAAAATAGTATAGTCTGTCGAGGGAGTTACTATGTTATATATCGGATATACAAATTACATTGTCATTTTAAGTGTAGCTACTGGTATTTTGATTCTACATTTCGATTTTAAAATTTACAAAGATGCAGAAATGAAAAAAGAACAAAAGGTTAGTAAATTTCTAGGATTGTTTAATATCTCAGCCGGGGTTTTCGTGTTTACACTAAATTGGGTATATCAGAAGTTTTTTTGGTGAATTTTTTCTAGTACTGATAGAACTGACTAAGCGCTAATAGGATTCAATCGAACGCCGATAGAACGATAATATCGTCGATAGGCTTGAAATAACGCAGATAGAAAAAATAACGCCGATAGGAAGTATATCGCCGATAGAATTGAAATAACGCCGATAGAACGAAAATAAAAACGATAGAACCAAAAACGCTGTATATAAATCCCCCTAGAACCTAATATTCTAGGGGGAATATCTAAATTTCCAGTGGTCTAAGGTTCGCTTCAATTTCGCTCCGTTTAGGTTCTAAAAATGCTGGTAACGCAAGTCGTTCACCTAATGTTTCCAAAGGCTCATCAACATCAAATCCTGGAGTATCGGTTGACAGTTCAAACAGGATACCATTTGGTTCCCTAAAATACAAAGCCTTGAAATAATATCGATCAACTTTACCTGAGTTAGGCAAACGAGTTTGTCTTATTTTAGTAAACCATTGTTCGTATTCTTCTTCATTTGGAATGCGGAAAGCCACATGGTGAACACCACCACGACCTAATCGTTCCTTTGGTAAATCAGGACGGGATTCGATGTGAACTTCTGCTCCGGTACCACCCTCTCCTGTTGCATAGACGAGAATATCTGGAAAATCCCCTGCTAATGATGGATATGATCCGACCTCTCGAAAACCTAATATATCAGTAAGTGTACGAATAGTTGGCTTCGAATCGGCCACTGTTAATGTGACTGGACCAAGGCCTAGAATCGAATGCTCTGTGGGGATACCGTCTACTTCCCAAGGTACCCCTGCAGCAACCCCAGTCTCGCCGTTATCAGCTACAAGAATAATCTGACTTCCTTCAAAATCCTGAAAGGCCACTGTATCACGATTTGCTCTTTTCACAATTTCTTCCGTTGTGATCCCAAATTCAGCCAAGCGATTCTTCCAAAGGTGTAGTGAATCCGTAGAATTCACTCGTAAGGAAGTGGAGGAGATACTTGAGACACCCGGATGTGTTCTCCCTAAGCCCGGTATATCAAAGAATGTAATTTCGGTCCCAGGACTTCCTTGTGCATCCCCATAAAAAAGATGATAGGATTGAGTGTTATCCTGATTTACAGTTTTCTTTATTAACCGCATACCTAGAATTTTTGTATAAAATTCAAAATTTCGTTCAGCTTTACCAGTCAATAACGAAACATGATGTAAACCTAGCAACCGCATATTTTTTCCCCCTTAACGATCCCCTATTAATTTATCTTGAATTCGAGATAATTATAACATAAAAAAGATATATCAGAAAAGGCCAAGGTAGCCCTTGACCTGTTCACTTACTTCTTCTTTTTTTGAACGTTTTGCTTTTCTGCTTTTACTTCTGTATAGGATGCGAATTCTACAAGTTCCTCGCTTATACGATTGCCTTTTTTCACATTGTTATTTCGCTGTGCATTTGGATTTCCACGTTTTACTCTACCCATAACATCATCTCCATTCTTCATTAATGGAAGTTCATTTTGTAGTATGAGTCAATTGCATTCTTTTATGTAATGTGGTGAGGTAGGAAAATTAGCCAATTAATAAGCCGAAATCATGCCGGATTGTAGGTTTGGGAGAAGAAAAGGGGCACGGAAGAGGAGAAGCTAATCCAACCTAAAAATACCCCTACACGGTGTAGGGGTATATTATGAGAGGAAACTAGCGATTTTTGTTTTGCTGAGATTGTTGGTTCTGTCTACGAACTTCTTCAACATTTGTTTCGCTAGCAAATTCTGTACCGAAAGAGGAACCGTTAGAAGAAGTGAATTGTTGTTGCCCAACAGATTGTTGGAGCTGTTGTGCGGTCTGCTCTATCTGATTTAACTGCTGAGCAGCATTCAATTCACGTCCTGCAAATCCAGGGGCAGCCTGCTTAGCTTGTGGTGAGCTTTGTTGGAATTGTTGAGCATTCATTTGCTCAGTTTCGCTTAACTTACTCGCCATTTGTCTGATCTGATTTAAAGCTTGCTGTGCCTGTGCTGGAATTTGCTGATTGTTGTTATTCATTCGGAACCCTCCCAGTAGAATTTTTTGGACTCCTCAAGGGTTTATGCTCCCTCGTGAATCCTCTTTTAATATGTGTAATAAAGCAGGGCTTCAAACATGAAAAAAATGCAAGATAAGTGACTTTTTTCACTGAATAAGATAGGGTAATGGGGTATACTATACAAAAAAGAGCGAATTTTATTTTTTAGTTATTTTCGCTTTACATACACTAGGGGGGTATGGTAAATTAAATTCAAGGAGGGGAGTTCATGGAAAAAATTGAACCGGATCAAAACGATTTGGAATTAGAAATGGAACAAGAAAGCAGTTGTTCTCTCCATAGTGATAGAAAAAGTCATCACTCCGATAAAGTGAAAAAAAACCTTGTTACTCGTTTGAACCGTATTGAAGGTCAAATACGAGGTGTTAAAGGATTAATTGAAAAGGATACCTATTGTGATGACGTCATTACACAAATTGCTGCCGTCCAATCTGCACTGAATAGCGTAAGTAAGATATTGCTTGAAGGGCATTTAAAAACATGTGTAATTGAACGGATTCAAGAAGGGGATCTTGAGGTATTAGATGAAGTACTTGTTACTGTTCACAAACTAATGAAAAAATAAAGGAGATGTTTATAAATGGAAAAAGTTACTCTACAAGTTCAGGGAATGTCATGTGGTCACTGTGTTAAAGCAGTAGAAGGCAGTGTTGGGGAATTAGCAGGAGTTAGTGCAGTTACAGTTGATTTAGCTGAAGGTAAAGTTGATGTAGAATTTGATGAAAGTGTTGTTACACTAGATAAAATAAAAGAAACAATTGATGAAGAAGGCTATGAAGTAGCGTAATTACCTGCAGGCGAGCTGTGCTATCTAGTTATAGCACTTCTCTTTTAATTAAAAATATACCCCTATGGAGTATAAGGGAGGGTTTGGAATGAGTAAGAAGGAAGCAAGTCTCCAAATAACAGGAATGACATGTGCTGCATGTGCGAACCGGATTGAGAAGGGTTTAAAAAAGCTAGAAGGTGTTGAAGAGGCTAATGTCAATTATGCCTTAGAGCGTTCGACTGTTACCTTCAATCCAGATGTCGTCAAGGTAGAAGATATAGAAGAAAAGATTGAAGCACTGGGCTACGGTGTCGTCTCTGAAAAAGCTGAATTCACAATAACCGGGATGACATGTGCTGCCTGTTCATCACGGATTGAAAAAGGTCTTAATAAGATGGAGGGCATTACAAAAGCAAACGTCAACCTTGCTTTAGAAAATGCCTCAGTAGAATATAATCCTTCTGCATTATCTGTAACTGATATCATTAAAAAGGTAGAAAAACTTGGCTATGGTGCACAAATCAAAGAAGAAAAACAAGCAGAGGTTGAGGATTACAGACGGAAGGAAATTGAAAAACAAAAAAGAAGGTTTATCTTTTCGGCTATTCTTTCACTTCCACTTCTCTGGGCAATGGTGAGTCATTTTAGTTTTACGCAGTTTCTTTGGGTTCCAGAGATGTTTTTAAACCCATGGGTACAGTTTGCACTTGCTACACCCGTTCAATTTATCATCGGAAAACCGTTTTACGTGGGTGCCTATAAAGCACTCAGAAATGGTAGTGCCAATATGGATGTGCTCGTTGCCTTAGGCACATCAGCAGCATATTTTTATAGCTTGTATTTATCGATTTTATCCATCGGCTCAGACGCACACATGGTTGAGCTTTATTATGAAACAAGTGCTGTATTGTTAACATTAATTATCTTAGGTAAATTATTTGAGGCAAAAGCGAAAGGAAGATCCTCAGAGGCTATCAAAAAATTAATGGGTCTTCAGGCCAAAACAGCAACGGTCGTAAGAGATGGTGTTGAGCAGGAGGTTCCTTTAGAAGAGGTACTTGTTGGGGATATCCTTTTTGTGAAACCAGGGGAAAAGGTACCAGTTGATGGTGAGATTATCGAAGGGCGCTCTGCTCTAGATGAATCAATGCTTACAGGGGAAAGTGTTCCTGTTGATAAAACAACCGGAGATACGGTCATTGGAGCAACAATCAATAAGAACGGATTCTTAAAGGTAAAGGCAACAAAGGTAGGGCGTGACACAGCACTTTCACAAATCATAAAGATTGTAGAGGAGGCACAGGGATCCAAGGCACCTATTCAACGGTTGGCTGATAAGATTTCAGGTGTGTTTGTCCCGATTGTTGTAGGAATTGCGATAGTTACCTTCTTAATTTGGTATTTTATCGTAAGTCCTGGAGAATTTGCGGTTGCGCTTGAAAAACTAATTGCTGTATTAGTTATTGCTTGTCCATGTGCGCTCGGGCTTGCGACTCCAACTTCCATCATGGCAGGATCAGGTCGGGCAGCCGAATATGGCATTTTATTTAAGGGTGGAGAACATTTAGAACTAACACACCGTATTACAACAGTTATCCTTGATAAAACAGGAACTGTTACAAATGGTGAGCCGACATTAACTGATGTGATTCCATCAGAAATAGTTGAAACAGAATTTTTACAAGTCATTGCAGCTGCTGAAAAGCAATCTGAGCACCCGTTAGCAGAGGCAATTGTATCAGGAATCCGTGCAAAGGGAATCGAGGTACAAGATCCTGAAGAGTTCGAGGCTATTCCAGGTTATGGTATAAAGGCTGTGGTTAATGGCAAATCAATCCTAGTTGGTACACGTAAGCTGCTGTCTCAATCAAACATTGATATTGCACATGCCTTGCCTGCAATGGAGCAAATGGAAATGGACGGAAAAACGGCCATGCTTGTAGCGATTGATAATCAATATGCAGGCTTGGTTGCTGTAGCAGATACAATTAAAGCTACATCGAAAGAAGCGGTCAAACGTCTTCATGATATGGGACTTGAAGTTATTATGATGACGGGGGACAATAAGCGTACAGCTGAAGCAATTGCAAAACAAGCGGGCATTAAGCAAGTGATTGCAGAGGTTTTACCTGAAGGAAAGGCAGATGAAGTGAAAAAGCTCCAGCTACAAGGTAAAAATGTTGCAATGGTCGGGGATGGAATCAATGATGCCCCAGCATTAGCCATTGCAGATATTGGGATGGCCATTGGAACAGGTACAGACGTAGCTATGGAGGCTGCAGACATCACGCTTATTCGAGGAGATCTAACCAGCATAGCCGACGCTATCTACATGAGTAAGAAAACGATACAAAATATTAAACAAAACCTATTCTGGGCTTTCGGTTACAATACAGTTGGTATACCAATTGCAGCGCTTGGCTTCCTTGCCCCATGGTTAGCAGGCGCAGCCATGGCGTTCAGTTCCGTGTCAGTTGTACTAAATGCGCTACGACTCCAAAAAATCAAAATTTAACTATTCGACTTGCAGAGTACAAGGAAGTTTCGGCAGCATAATCAAAGCATGTTTTTAAGATATGCTTACATCGAAGTTGTTACAATTCGTGTCGAGGCTATTGTCGATTTTCGTTAAGCTAGTCCGCTAGCACATTTTTGTTTAATAATCTCTCCTCTCATTATATAATTCATATAGGGGGAGAGGTGATTTGATATGAAACGAATTGATTTTTGGGGTCGAGATGAGAATGATGAAAGACTACTGGAAGAAGTTTTACGAGGTGTAAAAACAGTTACCTGTACTCCAAAGGTCTGGTATGACCAATTGCCAGACGAAGAAAAAAGTGATGTAGGCGAAATTGTTCAAGTCTTTACTAAGAAAAATGAGCATAAAGCAAACCTCCAAATTACCGACCTTTACGAAATCCGGTTTGGTGAAATCAAAGGTGAATTAGGTCAACGGATTGCGGAAGGCGAGAATTCTACCTTAGATGAATTTATCGAAGACCACATATTCAGCTGGGAGAAACCATTACAAAATGATGGCCACGTCCTAAATGAAGATACGATCATTATCGTTGAGCATTTTAAAGTTACGGACATATTATCAGATGTTAAAATAGATTTGCATCTAGTACCGATGACTGAAGCAGAAGGGTATGAAATTACTAGATGGACGGACTTCTCATTATTTGGAGACCAACCACATAAATTTTATTCCGTCTTTCAGGAAAAGAATTTTGTTGCGTTTGTTAGATATCGCCAACATGAATCTGATACATTTTTATATTACAAAGTAAACCCTGTTTTTGAAGGACAGATTGATGAAAAAAAACTAATGGTTAAGGCTGAAGATTTTGCCAAACAAAACTTGTGGGCAAGAAATCTCATTCATGAGTGGAGTTCTATATTTACCTATCATAAATAATTTGAAAGACGTATTGCATGAACATGCAAGCGTCTTTTTTGTTGTTGAGGAAATGAAAAAAATTTAGAACTTTGATAATTATTTCGACATCTAGTTCCAGCGCCAGCCCCTTGAGGTTATGAGCCAATTTAGAATGCAAGAACGCCTTCTATTCTAAAACGTCCTATGCCTATGTAGTCGAACTTTCACTCCGTCTACAGCCACAGGACGTAGCAGTCTTTAGTAGAAGACGTTCACTTTCGAGGCGCTTGCGCTTTTGTTCACAGAAAAGAAAGTATAAAATTACCTACTTAATTTTCGGTGTCTAGCTGCAGGCGCCATCGGCTCGAGGTCACAAGACAATCGCTTCTGAAGGCAAAAAGCGCCTTCTGTCAGCGCTTGTCTTGTGCTTGTCGCCGATAGGCAGGCGCCCTGCGCTTTTCTTTATTCCATGAAGTCATAAAATGAATTTGACTTTCGAATAGGTTTACTTGTAATATAAAAACTCATTTACATCTTTTGGGACCCTTTTGTCAGATAGCAAAAAATTCGTGGGCAAGTCCTTTTTGTCCCTACTACTTATCCCGAAAAGGAGAAGTGATATGAAACAATTTTATAGGTTTCTCATTCTAGTGTTTTTCATGTCTTCTCTTTTACCAGGTATGGTATTTGCAGAGGAACAGCCTGCTATTAAGAGCGGTGCCGTTATTTTACTAGAGGAGAATACAGGTTCAATTTTATTAGAGAAAAATAGCCAAAGCAAAATGTATCCTGCAAGCTTAACAAAAATGGCAACAGCCATCTACGCCATTGAAAATGGGAAATTAGATGATATTGTAACAATTAGTAAAAATGCTACGGATACAGAAGGAACGAGTGTTTATCTAGAAGAAGGAGAACAGGTTCCACTTAAAAGGCTACTTCAGGGCTTACTCATTAATTCTGGAAATGATGCAGGGGTTGCTATCGCTGAGCATTTGGATGGGTCAGTAGAAGCATTTTCTACATCCATCAATAAATATTTACAAGAAAAAATAGGTGTTAAGGATACACACTTTTCTAATCCACATGGCTTATTCGAAGAAAATCATTATACAACAGCCTACGATCTAGCCTTAATCACGAAATATGCCTTACAAAACAAAGTTTTCCGTGACATTTTTGGAACAGAGGAGCTAGATTGGGATGGAGAAAACTGGAAAACAACCCTCTTTAGTCATCATTTATTAGTAAAGGGAGAAATACCATTCGAAGGGATAAGCGGCGGTAAGACTGGGTTTGTACCGGAATCACGCTATACACTTTCCACTTCTGCTGAACGTGGAGACTTATCCTTGATTGCGATTGTATTACAAGCTGATCAAGATAAGATTGCTTATGAGGATACAGTTGCACTTTTAGAATATGGCTTCCAAAACTTTGAGGTATCACAGGTTGAAGGAAAACAGGCTTTTATAGGTGATAAAAATGAAAGTTATCGTTTGGACAAGCCTCTTGCGTACACCCACAAAAAAGAGGAAGAAACCCAGATCATGATTAGTAGTAAGGGAGTTCTACAGGTTATTGGGGACGATGGTAGACAGATAGCTTCGAAACAGCTAAAAATGGATATCCCGAAGGAAGCATTAAGTACTCGTGCATCTGTAGAACCCATAAAGCAGAGCCCAATACCAGGTATTTTAATGATTGTTTTATTTGCAATTGCTATTTTCTTCTTGGTTAAAACGATAAGAAGCACTCGAGCATAAAATCGAGTGCTTTTCTATTTGAAAACGAAATATTTTTGACCAAGATAGTTGGTAATGGTATAAAGTATAGTCCCAAGTAAAACGGCTATCTCATTTGTGTAATCCACGTATCCAAATGAACCTGCTAGAAGATTCGCCATTACCCTACTAAAGGAATAAGAGACGAAGTAGCAACACATGATTACGATCATAAACAATGGGATGCTCCTACCGAATGATACTTTGCTACCAAAGGTAAAACGCCTATTTAATACATAGCTACATGCCGCCCCTATCGAATTACCAAGAAATGTAGATACCCAATAAGAGAGTCCGCCTACTTGTAACAATAAAAAGATAGAGGATAGCCCAACTAACGTATTCATGACTCCTACGATGATAAAACGGATAAAGGTGCTAGTTGGTTTCAGATAATGGGTTGTAATCAAGTAGGTATTCACCTTCTTTTAAGTCCGTTGCTTGCTCTTCCTTGGGAACAGCGAGGTTATACGTATCGATATCTACCACAAACTTCGGGCGTCGCTTTGTTTCCTTGTAGATTTTCCCAATGTATTCACCGATAAATCCTAATGCAATTAACTGAAGACCACCAATTAACCAGATGGATGTTATTAAAGAGGTCCAGCCTGTTTGGGTTTGTCCACTAAATTTCAAATAGAAAAAATAACCACCAAACAGAAAGCTAACTAAGAAAGAGACGAAACCCATTAGGGAAATCAAACGGATTGGTGTAACACTGAAGGAAGTGATGCCGTCAAGTGCAAAAGAGAGCATCTTCCGTAGAGGGTATTTTGTTTCGCCTGCTAAGCGTTCCTTTCGGTCATAAAAAACAGAGGTCGATTGGAAACCAACAAGAGGGACAACTCCACGTAAAAAAAGATTACTTTCATCAAATTGTTCAAGTGCTTCAACAGCCCGTTTGCTCATTAACCGATAATCTGCATGATTATAAACTAGATTAACCCCCATAAAATTCATGAGTTTATAAAATCCTTGTGCGGTATGTCGTTTAAAGAAGGTGTCAGTCTTACGTTGTTTACGAACTCCGTAAACAACTTCATACCCTTCGGAAAATCGAATCAGAAAATCGCGGATTACTGCTATATCATCTTGCAAATCAGCATCAATTGATACAAGACAGTCAGATTGTTGTCTCGCTGCAAATAATCCGGCAAGCAGTGCGTTTTGGTGGCCCACATTTCTTGCAAGCTTTAATCCTTTAATTTTCGGATCTTCTAACCCTTTTTTGTAGATAATTGACCACGTTTTATCTTTGCTACCATCGTCAACAAACAGCAGTCGACTCTTTTCAGAGACTAGTTTATCACTAATAAGTTCATCTAGAAGGGTGCGTAATTGTTTCATACTTTCCGGTAAGACTTCTTCTTCATTATAACAAGGGACAACAATTGTTAATAAAGGTACATTCATGATGAATCCCCCAAGCTTTTAAGATTTTATTGGTATCAATTTTATTCACTAAGAGATACCCGATACAAATAAATTCTCCAAGCAGATTCAGGAGAATCGAAGGTCTTATCAAGAACAAGGTTATTTTCAGTAGCATTTTGAATGGGTAACGCAGAAAATATAAATCGACCGCCCATCTCATAAAACACATTCATGTCAAGTTCCATTTTTGTAATTTTCTTTTTCGAGGTCTTCTTGAACATATAATGTTTACCAAGTTCATCTAAAAAGAGATAGCACCTGCCACCCCATTCATCAAAATATTGTTGTAACGTACCATTCTTTCCAAGTTCCTTCTCTATAATTTCACGAAACTGATATTTATAGGTAAGTGGATAAAAATTGTTGTATGTATCGAGCGTATAAAAACCATTAAACTGTGCAATGGCGGGGTGAATCCCAATGCTGGCTACACGGTACTCATTTTGAGGCAACCCTATATATGTTTTAATCTCTTCAAACTGTTTTTCTGCATAGAACTCCTGAAAGCTTGGCTTCTTTTTATAAACAATTTCCTCATTAAATGCTCCCAGAACAAGTAACTGTGCAGCTATAAAAAGCAAGGTTATCCGCTTCCAACCAGAACCGTATTCCCAAAGGATTTTTAATGAAATGGCAAATAAGACGTAAATCACCATGGGACGAAGGAAATGGTACCGTGCAAAGTTAAAGGTATTAAGAAAATGAAACCGTTCGGTTAAAGGTACCCATCCCTTATAAAACCAAAACGCGTACCAAATTGATAAAACTGCATTTAAAATATGTAGGAAAAGAAATACTTTCTCATGTTTCCATTGCTTTTTTAAAAACACAATATTTAACGCGAGAAATGTAACTGGTAGAATGATCAGACCATGAACGCTAAGCACATGGGTATGTCCCAATACATAGTTCTTTAATGCTAACCGTAAGGAGCGTAGAAAAGAAAGGCGAGCATGAAAGTATTCATCACGGCTATTCGGTTCATCCATAAAAAGAAAAGAATAAACAAGTCTGTATTCAACTACCATAAATATCAAAGTGAAATAGATAAGTGCCCATAAAAAGCGTGGATTCCACCCCTTGCCTCGGACTACATCAAAGACCCAAAGTACCCCTATTGCACTAATAAAAAAGAAAAAACCTAAGACGATACTCGCGTAAAGTGGTAGCAAGGTAAGTGTTAACCAATTTACCCATGATCTCTCACCAGCACGAATATTGAGCAAGGCCCAAAGCGCTAAAGGCATACCAAGCGTACTTAACATTCCAGAGGGCCAAAATGGAGTTAATGCGAAGGCTAGAGATACCCCAATACGAATCCATGACCATCTATCCTGGGTAAGAAAGTGCCTTTTTAAGAGCAAATACATTCCGATAAAAGCAAATACTCTTGTGATAAATTGGCTTAATCCATAGGCAATCATGGGTGGAAAAATGGAATGGAGCCAAACAATCCCACTAAATTCTGTTCCAAAGGCGCCTCTTTGCAAATGACCATTTATGATTTGGGGGATGGTTGCATCAACTGAACCAAGCATTTGGTTACTTTCAGCTAAAACCCGGTACCACGCAATATTAGAATCTAGATTGTCGTGAACCCGTAAATGAGCATTTTCTCCAAGAATAAAATAAGGAGAAACATAAATCACGATTAGTAGTAGTGCTGCTATGATGAGACGATACTCACTTTTATGTTGAGTTCCAGTATGTGACAATGTCCTTCCTCCATAACAGAAACGTACAATGATAGTTTTTTGGAATTCCATTTTTTATCATTACCATAAAAGATTGGATTATGAATGAGAATAGAAAAAAGTGGGTGATACCCCCCACTTTCAGTGTAGATATTAATATGCTTGTGCTTTTTTAAATAGAAAATAAGTGTCTAGCTTCAGGCGTCATCGGCTATCTACTTTTAACCAACCGCTTTGGAAGGTATAATGCACCTTCTGTAAGCGCTTGTCTTTGATTGACGCCTTAGGCTAAGCACCTTGTAGTTTTCTATCTAGATGCTTGTTCAAGGGCAGCAACAACATCAATAAGCCCCTCGCCGTAATAAATGTCTTTTCCTACTTTACCTAGATCGAGACTTGTTCCTTTAATAATGTTCATAATTTCTTTATTCGAAAGGTTTGGATTTATGGATCTCATCAGTCCAGCAAGTGCGGCAACATGGGGTGCTGCCATTGATGTACCTGAGAGAGCTGCATACTGTTCATCAATATACGTGCTCGGAATCGTTACACCTGGAGCTGCGACATCAATATAATTTCCGTAGTTTGAAAAATTGGCCTTGTCTCCATTAAAGTCAACTGCCGCCACACTTAACACCTGCGGATATGCAGATGGATAGCTTGGTTGACCAGAATTATCATTTCCGGAAGCTGCAACCATTACAACGTCGTGTTTGTAAGCATATTCTACCGCTCGTTTTAACAGGTTTGAGCCCTGATAATTTCCAAGGCTAAGGTTTATCACATCTGCTCCATGATCAGTTGCCCATATAATGCCTCTAGCGATATCAAATGTGGACCCATATCCATCCGAACCCATTACCTTTATAGGCATGATTGGGTTAAACCAGGTAATCCCTGCTACACCTTCATGATTATTTGTTTGAGAGGCAATTATTCCGGCAACATGTGTCCCATGCCCGTTGTCATCATCCGGGTTATTGTTGTCCTCGAGAATGTTATAGCCACCGACAATTCGGTTCTCCAAATCTGGGTGATCAAGATCTACGCCAGTATCAATAATGGCAATTTCAACATCTTCTGACCCTTTTGTCACGCTCCATCCACTTTCCGTTTCAATCATTCGTAGGTTCCACTGAAAATCATTATATAATAGATCATTTGGTTGCTGATTTTGCATTAGTATAAAATTCGGCTCAGCAAACTCAACATTACTTTGTTTTTCGAAGTATGAAATCAAATCAGAAGTCTTAAGGTTATCTGACTGAAAGATATAGGAAGAATCCAGTTTCTTTAAAAGCTTCCCCTGTATCTCAGTTTCAAATTTTTTAATTTGTGCGGGTGATAATGGTTCCTTAAAATCAACGATTACTTGATGATGATGGTAATGACTTTTGTCTTTTCCATTATGGTCAATAACGTCTATTTCCTGATGAGTGTCTAATTGTTTTTGGACGTTGTTGTATAACTGAATGGAGTCCACATTCATTATTTGAGGAGACGTATCTGGTTTATTGTTTCCTAATTGTACTGGGCTTGTTGGTGTTGATGACAATCTTGGTACATCTTGTTTCTTATTATCAAATATCGAAAAGGAAACAAATAGGGCAAGTCCAATTGCAATTGTTAATGCTAAGATTGAAATTCGTTTTTTGTTCCGCATACTTTACCACCTCAAACATTCATTTTTATTGTCTGCTCTAGGCGCCGTTGTCTCTTGGGGTCACAATCCAATCGTTTCTGAAGGCAAAAGGCGCCTTCTGACAGCTCTTGTCGCCCTAAGGCTAAGCACCATACGCTTTTCCTATTAGTATCTTGCGGAACACATCGTTTCATGCCTCGATTGGATGAACTTCTGTCATACCAATAATTTCATTGGAAGAGTTTATCTTCGACTCGTTTCAAGAATACAAATCACACAAAAGTAGAAATTCCATGCATAAATTCCATACATTTCAAGGAATAACTAACAGAAGGAATGTATTAAAAAAACCTTAAATCACCTTGTAAAAGCAAAAAGGAGATTATTATGGCGAATTGGTTCAAAAAAGAAACGAAAAAACCAAGACTAACTGACGAAATCTACCAAACCTTCCGTAAATCGGCCGACTTTATCTGCCAATTTAATAGCCAAGCAATTCGTCCATTTTGGATCTGTTATCAACGAAATATTATTGATTCAAAGCTCCTTCATGAAAGTATTCTTCCTTATTTGCTTTATGCAAAAGTCTACTCAGTCCGTGATCTGAAGGGGATTATTCCTAACAAAGAGATTGTAATTACGAAAGATACTAAACAGATAGAAGAAAAAATTTTGCAAGGCTGCATTATGATTCAATTTCATAAGCATGATGGGTATTGTGCTCTTATTAGTGCTGAAAATTTCACCAAAAGAGCAGTCAGTGTTCCAGAAGTAGAGTTCAGTGTAAATGGTCCAAAAGAGGCTTTTGTTGAATCAATTGATATGAACCTAAACCTACTTCGAAAACGATTGCCTGTTCCTGAATTGCGTGTGAAGGAGCTAACTGTCGGAAAGATATCAAAAACAAAGGTCGCGGTGCTTTATATAGAAGGTATCGTAGAGAAGGAAAACGTACAAACTGTTATGCAGCGTATCAGCGATATCGAGTTTGATCAAATAAGTGATAGTTCTTTTATCTCACAAATGATTATTGATAATACGAATTCTCCCTTTCCACAGATGTTAGAAACAGAACGACCTGATCGGGCGTCTTCTGTATTAGTTGAGGGGAAAATAGTTATACTCTCTGAGGGGTCGCCACAAGCAATCATTACGCCGACAACTCTTGTTGAGTTCTTTTCATCATTTGAAGACTATTTCATGAATTGGTACATTGCTTCGTTTGTACGTTTGCTTCGCCTTTTTTCAGTAGCCTTTTCTATATTAATCACACCTGTATATGTCGCTGTTCTTACCTATCATCATGAATTAATCCCTCGTGATCTACTTGCGACATTAATTACTTCAAGGCGTGAAGTTCCATTGCCGCCTATTTTAGAAGCGTTATTCTTAGAGTTAACCATTGAACTGCTTCGTGAGGCCGGGGCAAGACTACCGGCAAAGGTTGGACAAACAATTGGTATCGTGGGTGGTATTGTTATTGGAACGGCGTCTGTTGAGGCAGGACTAACCAGTAATGTATTGCTCATTATGATAGCGTTAGCTGCACTCGCATCATTTACAACACCTGTATTTACAATGGGTAATACAATTCGTATCATTCGTTTCCCATTTCTTATTTTTGCACAGTTATGGGGTTTATTAGGAATTGTAGTATGTTTTTGTTTTTTATTAACTCATTTAATACGATTAACATCCTTAGGTAGGCCATTTTTAGAACCGATTTACCCATTACGGTTAAGGGATTTAAAGGATGCATTTGTGCGTTTACCATACTCTATGCTAACAAAGCGACCAGTGTATGTACGAGCAGAGAAACAAAACCGTTTTAATGCAAAAGATGCTAGGGCCAAAAAGGATATTGATGAATAGCCGAAAGTCTAAGGAGTTGCAGCTATGGAAAGGATTAGAGAGTCATCTTTAGTGTCTCCCTTTTTAGTATTTTTCTTGATTCACTCCATGCAAGTAGGGGTAGGTATGCTTGGCTTCCAAAGGGTCATAGCAAAATCAGCAGGATATGACAGTTGGATCTCCGTTATTCTGGCAGGTTTTGCTGTGCATATTATCGTATGGATGATTTATAAAATATTGAAAGATTCAAAAGGAGATATAGTAGAGGTCCATAAAGAGATTTTCGGGAAATGGATTGGGGGATTTTTGAGCCTTCTTTTAATGTTCTACTTTATTGCAATGGCTGTAACCGTATTGCGGACTTATGTTGAGGTAGTGCAGGTATGGATGTTCCCTGAGTTCAGTGGGTGGGTTTTTGGTTGTTTTACCATGCTTCTTACGTACTACATTATTACTGGTGGTTTTCGAACAGTAACCGGTATTAGTTTTTTTAGTGTTGTCCTTCCGATTTACATCCTTCTTTTGGTATTTTATCCGTTGGATTACGGACAAGCACGAAATTTACTGCCAATACTAAATCATCCAATATCTGATATTTTAAAATCTACAAAGGATATGACCTTAAGTATCATTGGGTTTGAAGCGATTTTGCTCTATTACCCATTTATTAAAAACCCGAATCAGTCACAAAAATGGGCACAGTTAGGTGTGTTAGCTACCACATTACTCTACTTGGCTACTATTATAACGACAATTATTTTCTATAGTCACGGTCAACTAGACAAAATCATTTGGGCAACACTGTCGATGTTTAAAATCGTTATCATGCCCTTCGTAGAACGGTTTGAATATGTAGGCATTACCTCATGGTATCTTGTCATACTACCTAATATCTGTATTGCAGTATGGGCAGCAAGCAGGGGTGTGAAACGTATATTTTCGGTTCAACAACGAAAAGTTTTACTTGTAATATTACCAATAATCGTCCTAGCGAGTGGTTTAATCAAGTCACGTCAGCAAATTGATATGCTCAGTGAATATATGTCTACATTTGGATTTTATTTTATTTTCACATATATACCTGTGCTCTTTGTTATTACATTAGTCATACGTAAGCTGAGGGAGAAAAAATGAAAAAATTTCTAAAAGGATTCGCATTACTAGTCGGCATAGTTGTCACTGCGTTTTTTGGGACAGTACAAGAAGAGATTATCGACGATGTGAATGTTGTGACAGCTGTTGGGTTTGATAAAGCAGCAGGAGATAAAATTAGTGGTACAGTTGTTATCCCTGTATTTAATGCGGATAAAAGTATTGATAATGCTAGTTTTGCAGGTGAATCCGTATTAGCAAAGGAAATTATTAATGTACTACAAAAAAAATCAGCAGATCCACTCGTAACAGGTGGTATACGAGTTGTCCTTTATGAAGATGGACTAGCCCAAAGAGGAATCCTAAGGTATATTGACGCCCTCCAACGTGACGCAAGCATTGGTGCAAAGGTTTACCTGGCGATTGTTGAAGGTAAGACACGAGATGTGTTAGAGACGTCACTAGGAAACAGGGGCACCGGAGAATATTTGGCAACAATTTTAGAACATAATACAGAGAAAAGAGATGTACCAAAATCTGATCTTCACACCTTCTTGTTTAGGAATTTTGCAAAAGGAATGGATCCTTACCTTCCCATTCTAAAATTAGAGAAAGATAAAATGGAGCTCATTGGACTTGCACTATTTCAAGAGGGGAAGATGGTAGCTCGAATTAGTGAACCAGAATTATTCTTTTTTAAAGCAATGGTTCAAAACTATGGTGAAGGATCCTACACCCTAAAATTAAGTGGTACAGATGATTACGCTTCAATTAAGCGTATCTCTACGAAAAGAAAAATAGAGGTTGAAGAAGTAGACGGTGACCCGAAGGTACATATCACGATAAAATTTGAGGGAATACTAAGTGAGTTTTCAGGACAAAAAGCAACACCTGAAACAATCGAAAAAATCATTAAAGAACTTGAGCAAACAATTGTGGAGCAATCACAAAGTATGTTAAAGGAGTTTCAAGAGAAAAATATAGATCCAGTCGGTCTTGGTTATTTAGCTAGACATACCAACCGAAGATTTGAAGAAGGGAAATGGAAGGTAGATTACCCTAATATTAAGATGGATGTACATGCAGAGGTTACGATTACAGAAACAGGTATTATTCAATAATAAGCCGAAGTGAAAGAAAATAACTTTTTACTTGCTTTTATGGCAGCTATCAGTGTTCAATAAGAATAAGCATACTACCTTTAATTCTAGTAGTAGTCCTTCACAAACAGTACATGAAATAAAGGCTAAAAGTCTAACAGAGGTGTCTTATTTGAAATATTTTATTATTACAGGAACATCAAGGGGATTAGGGGAATCAATTGTCAAACAAATTATCGACAAGAATCACACCCTATTTTGTATCTCTAGAAAACAAAACAATGAACTAAAGGAAATGGCTAGTGCCAAAGGGGTTAATTTGTATTATTTCTCATGTGATCTTCAAAAGACAGAGGAAATTGAAAAAGTAATGGAGCGGATTTTTTCATCGATTGATTTTTCAAATGCAGAAGGAATCTATTTAGTGAACAACGCGGGAATGATTGATCCAATTAAACCAATTGGAAAAGCAAGTCCGAGAGAGTTAACAGAGAATATTCATGTAAATCTGCTAGCACCCATGCTTTTAAGTACATATTTTATACGTCATACTTCTTCGTTTGCAACGAAAAAAGTAATTGTAAATATTTCGTCAGGTGCCGCCAATCACGCAAGATACGGTTGGACTGCGTATTCTACGTCTAAAGCGGGAATTGATATGTTCACGAATTCAGTTGCTGTTGAACAGGAAACTGCAGAACATCCTGTTACAATCATCTCATTTTCACCAGGGGTCATGGATACTGAGATGCAAGAAGTAATCAGAAAAACCAGTAAAGAGGACTTTACAGAGGTCGAGGACTTTATAGAGTTCAATGAAAAGGGAATGCTGCGATCTCCTGAGTTTGTTGCAGGCGTTATTCTGGACCTGGTACATAATCAGGAATTAATCAATGGTCATGTATACAATATCAAGTCATTTGTGTAAGAAATTCACCCCTTCGGTTTGATGTACTAACCAGAAGGGGTTCTTTTTTCTTAGAGGATAGATGGCGATTTTTAAAGGTTGAAATTATAATAGAAGAAAATTGAGGTATGGGAGAGAGTGAAAATGAAACAGGTAAAAGTGGGAGTTGTGGGTCTAGGAGCTATTGGGGAAAGACTTATCCAAGGATTCAAAGCAAACAAGTACACCACGGTTGTAGCAGTAGCAGATACTGACAAAGAGAGAGCAATCAATATGGCACAAAAGCTTGGAGGTATTAACTCGTATAACAATCATAAGGATATGATTACCCAAGAAGAACTGGACCTTGTGTATGTTGCTGTACCTCCAAAATACCATTATAGTATTACAATGGATGTCATTGAACAGGGAATCCATGTTTTATGTGAAAAGCCTTTAGCTAATTCAGTAGAAGAAGCGAAAGAAATGTCTGAAAAGGCACAGGAAAAGGGTATCGTTCATGCTATGAATTTCCCCTTAAACTATAGTGCACCTGCCAATACATTTGATCAACTCATTAAAGATGGATACATAGGAAAACTACGAAAAGTAGAACTTACGATGAATTTTCCAAATTGGCCACGCCTATGGCAGCAGAATGAATGGGTGGCAGGTCGTGAACAAGGTGGCTTTGTTTTGGAGGTAGGGGTTCATTTTATTCAGCTAACACAACGTATTTTCGGACCCATTACATATAGTAAGAGTCTACTAGAGTTACCAAATGATACGTTAAAATGTGAAACAGGTATAGTTGCAATCTTAGAACTTTCAGATGGAACACCTCTACTTGTAAATGGAATTAGCGGCGTTGCGGGAGAAGAACGAATTGCATATACTGCCTACGGATCAGAAGGAACTCTTTCTCTAGTGAACTGGTCTCAGCTTGAGGGTGGAAAACTTGGAGAAATGATTCAACCAATTTCCCAAGAAACAGCTGAGTCGACTACATTGATAGATAATCTAGTTTCTGCACTATCTGGTCAAGAGAGTCGATTATTTGATTTTAAAGATGGATATGAAGCACAGATTATCTTAGAAAAGCTACGGCAACAATAAATGAAAAAAATCCCACTGAAAATATGTTCAGTGGGATTTGGGATTACATGTTTAGGAAATTTATAACAGGAACTGAAAGTGTTTTGACATCCAGTTCCAGCGCCTAGCCCTCGAGGTCATATGTCAATTTAGAATTGAAGGCAAAAAGCGCCGTCTATTCTAAATCGTCTTATGCTTGTCGGACTTGCACAGTACAAGGGAAGCTTCGACAGCATAATCATCGCACGAAGAAAATGCATAGCTTTTTCGAGGATGTGCTGACGTCGACGTTCCTCATACGGGGCGCTCGCAATTTTGTTCTTATTTTGCTAGGAATTTCTCAATATCATCTAGCATGAGGTTTGCTGCGAGTACACCGCCAGCCGTGTTCCATATTGGGTCACTAACCTTGTGTACCTTTCCTGCTTTAACGGCGTCCAGACCTCTCCATAATTCATGCTCTGTCCATTCAGTCTCAACTGCTGTTGCTTCCCCATTTCCTGTCTCATACGTGAAATAGAAGATAACGTCTCCATCCATTAATGGAATTTTCTCTTGGTCCACTTCTCTTACAAATTGGTCTTCAGGTTCTTCTGCAAATAGGTCAACCTGCTGTTCAGGACGCTTTAGTCCGAGTTTATCAAAAATGACACCTGAGAATGAGTCTGTATAATAGATTCGGGTTCTTCCTTCCATAAAACGGACAACAGACACCTTTGTATCTGTATCGATTTTCTCTTTTACTTCATTTACACGGTCTTCAAAATCGGAAAGAATTTGTTTTCCTTCTTTCTCTTTATTAATCGCTTTTGAGTAGAGAGTAAAGTTCTTTTGCCAATCTCCTCTTAAATCCTCAGCAAAAACAGTTGGAGCTATTGCTTTTAACTGCTCATATATATTCTCTTGTCGCATTTTATTCCCAATAATTAAGTCAGGTTCAAGCGCAGCAATTGCTTCGATATTGACATTGCTTTCTTCACCTACAACTTCTACGCCTTCCATTTGGTCTTCAATATGTTCATACCACGGGTCACCAATCCATGATTTAACCGCACCAACTGGTGTGACCCCCATTGCTAACAGGGCTTCTGTTCCTTCATTTGTTAAGACAACAATCCTTTTAGGATCTTTGTTAATTGGAGTGGAACCCATTGCATGTTCAACAGTGTATGTATTTGCTCCCTCAGTATCTCCGGCATGATTCCCCTTATCTGTATTATCTGCTGCACCACAAGCTACTAAAAGTAGTGAAAATATGGCTACTAAACTTAAAAATGATAGCTTTCGTTTACTCATTATGAACCTCCTACTGTTGAGAATTGTTTTCATTTAAATCATAAATTGTTTATATAATTTAGTCAATAATTAATTGAGAATGTTTTTCATTGCATTGACAGCCATTCTCATTTCCAATAGACTAAAAGAGCAAATAAATTGTATGTACTACTATGTATAAGAAGACATATGAAAAGCAAGTATAAACAAAAGTAACCTAATACTAAGATAAACATGTTTGACGAAAGTCATACATGAATTTAATTGGAATTCATGGTTATAAGGGGTCTTTAAACAAATGGTTTTGAAAACAAATTCCGCTAGACTAATTGGACTTATGATAGGAATTTTATTATTACTTTTTTCAATGTGTGCAAGCATTGTTTATGGATATACGGATACATCCTGGAATATCGCGTATCAAGCCTTTACTTCTTATAATGGTTCAAACGAGCATATTATTATTCAATCAATTCGTCTGCCAAGAGCACTAATTGCCACAGCAGTAGGTGCTAGTTTAGGAATGGCGGGTACATTAATGCAAGCCCTCACAAAAAATCCATTAGCATCACCAGGTATTTTTGGAATAAATGCTGGAGCAGGATTCTTTATCGTGGTAGCTGTATCGATTTTTTCAATTAACTCCTTACAAGCCTTTACGTGGGTTGCCTTTTTGGGAGCTGCGATTGCTGCATTTACCGTTTATTTCATTGGTTCACTTGGCCGTGAGGGCCTTACCCCTATGAAACTAACATTGGCTGGAGCGGCCATGGCAGCTATGTTTTCATCCTTTACTCAAGGATTATTAGTAGTAGATGAAATGGCCCTAGACCAGGTATTATTCTGGCTTGCCGGATCGATTCAGGGAAGAAAACTCGAAGTGCTTACAAGTGTTCTTCCATATTTAGCGTTGGCTTGGCTAACGTCGCTCCTTTTAGCAAACAAGATAAATGTCCTGTCAATGGGGGAGGACATAGCCAAAGGATTAGGACAACGAACAGGTACTGTTAAACTTCTAACGGCTGTTACCGTCATTTTATTGGCAGGCGGAGCAGTAGCGGTAGCTGGGCCGATTGGTTTTATCGGTATTGTGATCCCTCACCTAGCAAGGGCGATAGTTGGGATTGACCATCGGTGGATTATCCCTTTTAGCGGTATCCTTGGTGGATTCCTATTAGTAGTAGCAGACATAGCAGCACGTTATATAGTAATGCCTGAAGAGGTTCCAGTAGGAGTTATGACTGCTTTAATTGGAACGCCTTTCTTTATCTATGTGGCGAGAAAGGGGTTTCGAAAAGTATGAGTAAATACAAATCCTTACGAATTGGTAAAAAGGGCGATGTCTCCTTTTTATTGGATAAAAAAGCACTTATTACATTTTTTATTTTAGTTGTTGTGACAATTGCCTTGTTTTTAGTAAGTACGGGACTTGGGGATATGAAAATTGACCCTGTTACCGTAGTAAAAACGTTGTTTGGATATGGTACGCGGATGGAACAGTTGGTTGTCACATCATTTCGATTACCAAGAATCATTATTGCTTTTCTGGTAGGAATGGCACTTGCTGTAGCGGGAAGTATTCTGCAAGGTCTTATTCGAAATCCATTAGCTTCACCGGATATACTAGGACTAACAGGTGGAGCATCAGTTGCAGTTGTTGCTTTTTTAACCATGTTTTCGAACTCTAGTAATGCGTTAACTGTAAGTATAAAATGGATGCCAGTTGCTGCGTTTATGGGAGCAACGATCGTGGCTATTCTGGTCTATGTCCTGTCTTGGAAAAATGGAGTTTCTCCTATACGCCTTGTTTTAATAGGAATTGGAGTGTCTGCTCTCACACAAGCATTAACAACAACATTTATGGTAATGGGACCTATCTATCAAGCTAGCCAGGCGAATATTTGGATTACAGGTACTGTGAACGGTTCTACTTGGGCAAATGTTCAAATTCTAAGCCCTGTTGTCGTGATATTATTGATTATCTGTTTTATTCTAGCAAGAAACTTGAACGTACAAGAACTAGGCGAAGAGCTTGCAACTGGAGTAGGAAGCTCCGTTCAAAAACAGCGATTTCTCCTATTATTAACTAGTACAGCATTAACGGGCAGTGCAGTAGCTTTTGCTGGAGGTATAGGCTTTGTTGGATTAATGGCGCCACACATGGCACGAAGACTAGTTGGATCTGCCTTTGGGGCATTACTACCAACTGCCGCTTTAGTTGGTGGTATTCTTGTAATGGTAGCTGATTTAATTGGTAGAACTTTGTTTTCACCGACTGAAGTGCCTGCAGGGGTATTTACAGCTGCAATTGGAGCACCTTACTTCATTTATTTACTATATAAAAGTAGAAATAGTTAGATTAAATTAATCGTTAAATGATAACTCTTTCGCTAGTTACACAGCTACTAGGCCCAAGGTTTAGGTCAACATACTTTTTGTTAGGGGGCGTACTTCATGAATGCAATCGAAACGGATACACTGACATTATCATATGGTGAATCCATCATTATAGAAGATTTACATCTTGAGATTCCAAAGGGCGAAATTACAGTATTTATTGGTGGAAACGGATGCGGAAAATCTACCTTACTACGCTCTTTAGCAAGACTGTTAAAACCTAAGCAAGGAGCTGTCCTCCTAGAAGGAGAGCAAATCGCAAAGCTCCCAACAAAAGAAGTAGCTAGAAGACTTGCTATCCTGCCGCAAGGACCAACAGCACCTGAAGGATTAACTGTGCTCCAACTTGTCAAACAGGGGCGTTACCCGTACCAAAACTGGCTAAAACAATGGACGGAAGAAGACGAAAAACAGGTGCATCATGCTCTTGAGTCTACCAACATGGCTCAATTTGCGGAGCGAACTGTTGATTCCTTATCTGGGGGCCAACGTCAACGTGCTTGGATTGCTATGACACTTGCACAGCAAACTGATATTATTTTACTAGATGAACCAACAACGTATTTGGACATGACACACCAAATAGAAATTCTGGATCTATTATTTGAGCTTAACGAAACGGAACAGCGAACGATTATCATGGTTCTACACGATTTGAATTTAGCTTGCCGTTATGCACATCACATTGTTGCTATAAAGGACAAACATATCTATGCACAAGGTAGACCAGAAATGGTGGTAAATGCTAGCCTTGTAAAAGATGTGTTCGGAATGAATTGTGAGGTCACCAAAGACCCACTATTTGGAACACCACTATGTATTCCACATGGTAAAGGAAGATCTATTTTAAACAAGGTAGGAGTATAACTATGTCAAACCTCCTCATAGAGGAAATGGAACAATTAAAGGAGTTCCGTTTTAGTGAACACAGATTTCAATCAAGACTATCCATTCCTGTGATCGAGCTTTTTGATGACAAAAAGATGAATCGATATTTAGCAAATGTCGGACAGAAGATTGATGCCCCTGATGAACGAGTAGCAGGTTCTATGTTCATGAAGCGATATGGATTTTTTGCGGTCCTCAATCTATATGCGATGACAATTTTAAATAAGCGATTAAATGTGTCACTTGCAAATATCTCATTAGAAACAAATGATCAAGAGGAGCTGTGGTATTGGAACCCCAAGTTCTATTTTAAAGACATCTCAGCAACAGACGCTCCAACAGCATCAAGAGAAAAGTGGCGTAAAGAAACAATTAGAGCCTTGTTTCATGAGAATATCCATGAAGTCTTACTGTTGCTAGCAAATCAAACTGAATTATCAAAAAAGGTGCTATGGGAAAACATTGCGATCTATGTATATTGGCTATATGAATCTGTATTAAGTAAACCCCAGTTTGAGGAAAATAGGCAGGCAATTCAAGAGGATTTTGACTTTCTTGTGAAGAAGGCAGATGGAAACTTATTCGGACAAATTGCATTTAATCCATTAACACGTTATTACGGTAGGAAAGTGTATCAACCGGAATATGATCAACACATTCGCACCAGGAAAACATGTTGTCTATATTATAAAACAACAAAAACAGAAGATCGTTGCAAAACTTGTCCACTAAATTGTAAATGAATTAGGAGATAAAAATGAAACATAAAATAGAAGAACAAATTGATGGTTTGCTAGAAAAATATACGGAGCTTTTACTAGGGGAAAGTTCTCCTGAACTAAAGGAAAAGGTCAAGCTTTGGTCGCTTTATACTCATATTTCGAAATCAATGCCACCACTTGCTAAGCACTGGAATGAAACATATCCCGATGCAAAGGAAGGCATAAAAGAAATTATTACAGAAATAAAAAAATTAAATGAAGAAAACCGGTCGAAAAATAAGTAAGAGATGGAGCTGCGATTGAGCTTCATCTCTTTTCGTTTCGACAACCATTTTCCTGCGCCTAGCCCCTCAAGGTCATAAGCGAATATAGAATTGAAGGCAAAGAGCGCCCGATATGACCAGGAGCTAGACAAGTCAAAAGTGCAAGCACCTCGTTCAGCCCTGACAAGTATAGATTTAGAATAGAACTCGATTCACAAGACAAGCGCTTCTGAAGGCCAAAAGCGCCTTATGTCAGCGATTTTCTGGTGCCTGTCACCGATAAGCTGGTTCCTTGCTCTTTTACTATTGCATTGTATTGTGTGTTGGAAACTGTGTAGTTGTATAGTTGTAAAACTGTTGTAGTTTTTGCTGTACTTTTTGTTGGTCCTCTTCCTCAAGCTTGTACCATCCGTTTTTAAACATAAGGTTATAAAGCTCTCTTTGACAATCCTGTGTTTCGTTAAAAATGGAACGTATGTCTTGGTAAAGTCCATCATGGCTCATCTCATTTAAAGCTGTGCTGTATGCAGCGGTCATATATTTTTCGGTTGCTAACATATCATTAATAAAATCGCGATCATTCATTTCAGGAGTTTTTGGAACTGTTGTTTTTGGGTTTTTAACCTGATTTTGATTTTGATTCATTTGTTGATTCATTATGTAGCTCCTTCCTATTGCATTTGCTGCCCTTGATTTTGATTTTGGCTCGGGTTCTGCGGCGGTTGACCTGTGTGTTTTTGCATATGATCTAAAATTTGGCGATAATGACGCTCATGCATTTGACATGCTTTTTCAAGCGCTTGTGAAATCTCGTCAATGTGACATTGGCCAGCATAAAAATGTGCCTTTTTCAGCGCCATTAAATTCCAAGACATCATATCTGTTAGGTATAACAGGTCCTTAGACGTGATAACAGCAGGTGTTTCAGACATTTGTGGTCCTTTGGGCGTATACATAGGTTGTTGTTGCTGTGATTGCTGTTGTTGCATAATAAAGCCTCCTTATCCTGTATTCAATAGTAGCTTTCCAATCAAAACATTTTTGTATGCAAAACATACAATAAAATATAGGAGAGTAATCCAATGTAAGCGTTCGACAAAATTTTTTTAGATGTATATTCAAAGCTTGCCAAAAATGATAGAATAGATGAGAATTTAGCAATCTAGTACAACATGAGTGCTTTAAGAGGGGGAACTGGAATGGAACAGGTTTTACGTAACTTTTTCTTATTCTTATCAAAAAATAAAGCGTTTACAAAGTTAGCGAAAAAATATGGATTGCGTTTTGGAGCAGCGAGATTTGTTGCTGGAGAAACCATAGAGTTAGCTGTAAAAAAAATAATAGAGCTTAATGCAAAAGGACTTGCGGTAACAATTGATTATCTTGGAGAATTTGTAGAGCATATAGATGAAGCAAATTACATGGCTGACCATTCAATTGAAGCAATTAAAGCGATTGGTAGAGAAAAGTTAAATGCACAGCTTTCTCTAAAAATGACCTCTATGGGTTTAGATATATCCGATGAGGTTGTTATGAATAATATGCGTCGTATCCTTTCTGCGGCAAAAGATAATGGTGTCTTTGTTACGATTGATATGGAAGACTACTCTAGATGTCAAAAGACCATTGATATTTTCAAAGAGCTTCGAAAAGAGTTTGATAATGTAGGTACTGTTATTCAAGCATACTTGTACCGGACAGTTCAAGATATGGAAGACCTAAATGAGTATCATCCAAATCTTCGTCTTGTAAAGGGAGCCTATAAAGAATCACCAGAAGTTGCCTTCCCAGAGAAAAAAGATGTGGATGAAAACTTTAAAAAAATCATTAAAATGCATTTGTTAAATGGGAATTATACAGCAGTCGCAACACATGATGAAGCGATGATTCAATATACGAAGGAATTAGTGAAAGAACATAAAATTAGCCATGACCAATTTGAGTTCCAAATGCTATACGGAATTCGTACTGAACGCCATGAAGAACTTGTAAAAGAAGGCTATACAATGCGCGTATATGTACCTTTTGGAACTGACTGGTATGGATACTTTATGAGACGTCTTGCAGAACGTCCAGCTAATGTAGCCTTTGTCTTAAAAGGCGTTTTTGGAAAGTGAATTTCTTGAAATATAAAGCAGTGCGAGGAAAAACAAAATGTTTTTCTCGCGCTGCTTTTTTGATAACGGAACTATGATTGAAATATGAAGGACATATCGTTCGTGTATGTGCGATCTTCATTGAGAGAGTGAAGAGCTTATTGCTCTTGATATCGGTTCGAAAAACTCTTCATCGGTGTTATGAAGAGCATTTTACCCACGATATGGGTCTGAAAAACTCTTCATCGATGTAGTGAAGAGCTTATAACTCTTGATATCGGCTCGAAAAACCCTTCATCGGTGTTATGAAGAGCATTTTACCTTCGATATCGCACTGAAAAACTCTTCATCGTTGGTATGAAGAGCTTTGTACCCTCGAAGTCTCTCACAAAAGTCCTTCATAATGGTTATGAAGGACTTTTAGCCCTGGATCTCACTAGAGAATGTCTTTCATTAGTATTTCACCCAAGGTAATTCTGCTTTTAGACTATTCATCTCCACCAGTGTTTTGCGCCCCATATTGTTGGTTGGTAGATTGTGTTTTACCGCTTCTTGCCCTTGTATCTGGACCAGCGTTTCCTTTAACGCTCGCCGCACTAACAGCGCGTTTTGACGGGTTTTTATCGACTTTAGCCATAGTTGGTGTCACCTCCATCCTTTAGAATCACCCGACAACACTGTTTCAATGCGAATTACAAATAAAAAGAAAAATTGTTCCGTGAATATATTGCGAAAATTTAAATATTGCTTTATATTTAAATATAAAGGAACTCATTCTTTCTGAAACGATACTATTCAATTGTGAAAAATGGATATTTTTTTGAAGGAAAAATGAATGAGTGTTCATTCAAAATGAGTTAAAGGGGGAAACTGTGAATGATCCAAAGCATTAAAAGAGCAGCAGTTCTAGGTTCGGGAGTTATGGGTTCAGGAATTGCTGCACACTTAGCAAACATCGGAATACCTACTTTATTATTAGATATGGTTCCTCGTGAACTTTTAGAAGTCGAAAAAAAGAAAGGGTTTACATTAGAGGATAAACAGGTACGGAATCGTTTAAGTAATACAGCAGTAGAAAAGCTATTAAAACAAAAACCAGCACCACTCACATCTAAGGAAAACATCTCTCTTATCACAACAGGGAACTTTGAAGATGATATGGCTAAGCTTTCAGAAGTTGATTGGATTATCGAGGTTGTAGTGGAAAATCTTGAAATCAAGAAAAAGGTGTTTAGTCAGGTTGACGAAGTAAGAAAGCCAGGAAGTATCGTTAGTTCAAATACTTCAGGTATTTCGGTTGAAGCAATGGCTGAAGGACGTTCAGAGGATTTTCAAAAGCACTTTTTAGGGACACACTTCTTTAACCCTCCACGCTATCTGAAGTTACTTGAAGTGATACCTACTAAACATACGAGTCCTGGAGTACTCTCCTTCGTGAAAGAATTCGGTGTAGACGTACTAGGTAAAGGAGTTGTTGAAGCAAAGGACACTCCAAACTTTATCGCAAACCGTATCGGAACATATGGATTACTAGTTACTGTACGTGAAATGCTTAAGGGAGGGTACAGTGTAGGAGAAGTAGATTCTGTGACTGGCCCAATGATAGGGAGACCAAAGAGTGCAACTTTTCGTACCTTAGATGTTGTCGGCCTTGATACATTTATTCATGTGGCAAACAATGTTTACGAGCAAGTAGAAGGGGACGAAAAAGAAGTTTTTGATGTTCCTTCCTTTATGAAAACGATGCAGGAAAAAGGATGGCTTGGAAGTAAAACAGGTCAAGGCTTTTTCTTAAAACAAGGGAAAGAAATTCTTGAACTAAACCCACAAACCTTGGAATATCAAGAACGTAAGAAATTGAAAACACCGATTACAGAGTCTTTAAAACAAGTAAAAGGCTTATCAAATAAACTTAAAACACTTATTTATGCGGAGGATCGTGCAGGTCGTCTGTTATGGAATATTACAAGCCCAACTCTTATCTATTCTGCTAACCTTCTAGGTGAAATTGCAGATGACGTGGTTGCGATTGACGAGGCTATGAAGTGGGGATTCGGATGGCAAGTTGGCCCATTTGAAATGTGGGATGCGATTGGTCTAGAGAATTCAGTTAAAAAAATGGAAGCAGAAGGAACAGTTGTACCAGCTTGGATAAAGGAAATGCTCGAAAACGGGAATACATCCTTCTATAAGAAAGAGAATGGAACTGTTTCCTATTTCAAAAATGGTGATTATAAACCTGTAAAAGTTAATCCAAAAAACATCCATTTAAAGACATTAAAAGAAACAAACGGTGTAATCAAGAAAAATAGTGGTGCTAGTTTAATAGATTTAGGTGACGATGTCGCATTATTGGAATTCACGTCCCCTAATAATGCAATCGGCTTTGATATTATTCAAATGATTAATTATTCCCTTGAAGAAGTGGGACGTAATTACAAAGGATTAGTAATTGGAAATCAAGCGAAGAACTTCTGTGTCGGAGCAAACCTTGCCATGATTCTTATGGAAGCGCAAGATGACAATTTTTATGATATCGAACTAGTAGTTCGTCATTTCCAACAAGCAATGATGAATATTAAATATAGTGAAAAACCTGTGGTAGCCGCTCCATTTGGCATGACACTTGGAGGTGGAGCAGAAATCTGTTTACCTGCTGCGAAGGTTCAGGCATCAAGTGAAACTTACATGGGTCTAGTTGAAGTCGGTGTTGGAGTAATCCCAGGTGGTGGTGGTAATAAGGAGCTCTATATCAATCATCTTCAAGGATTGCCATCAGGAGTGGAAGTGAATCTTCAAAATGTAGCAAATAAAGTATTTGAAACAATAGCAATGGCGAAGGTTTCAACATCTGCAGAAGAAGCACGTACAAATAACTTCTTAACGAAGGAAGATGGTGTGAGCTTTAATGGAGATCACCTACTATATGACGCTAAACAATCAGTATTAAGTTTAACAGAACAAGGCTATAAAGCACCTGCTCGTAAAAAAGTACCTGTTGTAGGTGAAACGGGTTATGCAACCCTTCTACTAGGTGCACAAGCAATGAAATATTCTGGTTATATTTCAGAGCATGATCTCAAAATTGCGAAGAAGCTTGCTTGGGTAATTGCAGGTGGAAATATTCCATACGGTACTGAAGTTGATGAACAATACTTACTTGACTTAGAGCGTGAAGCATTCTTAAGTCTTGTCGGTGAACCTAAGACACAGCAAAGAATGCAGCACATGCTTGTAAAAGGAAAGCCATTACGTAACTAGAGATTTTGAACGGTAGTTAAAAAAGGAAGTACAAAAAAGGACGGAGAAGGTCGTGGAACGATAGTCAAGAGGACTGGAGCGTATGTATGTAATACGCGAGGACCGGAGTGACAAAGAAATTCATCAGGACTTTTTCCCGGACTTTTTTAACATCCTAAAATTGAAGTGGGGGGAATTTTGTTGAGAGAAGCAGTCATAGTAGCGGGTGCAAGAACCCCGGTTGGAAAAGCGAAAAAAGGTACGCTTGCAAACGTAAGACCAGATGATTTAGGTGCGTTAGTTGTAAAAGAAACGTTAAAGCGTGCAGGAAATTACGAAGGAAATATTGATGATCTCATTATTGGCTGTGCAATGCCCGAAGCAGAACAGGGGTTAAACATGGCCCGAAATATAGGTGCTCTCGCAGGACTTTCACATACAGTTCCTGCTATCACAATTAACCGATATTGTTCATCAGGTCTTCAATCAATTGCATACGCTGCAGAAAAGATTATGTTAGGTCATTCAGATACGGCAATCGCTGGTGGTGCAGAATCTATGAGTCTCGTTCCAATGATGGGTCATGTTGTACGACCAAATGCTAGACTAGCAGAGTCTGCTCCAGAATATTATATGGGGATGGGGCATACAGCCGAGCAGGTAGCGGTAAAGTACGGTATTAGCCGTGAAGATCAAGATGCCTTTGCTGTTAGGAGTCACCAAAAAGCTGCAGCAGCAATTAAAGCTGGTAAATTTAACGACGAGATTGTTTCGGTAGATGTTACCCATAGATATGTTGATTCAAATAATAAACTAGTGGAAAAGCACCTACAGTTTTCTCAGGATGAAGGGGTACGTGAAGAGACTAACCTTGAGGTATTAGCTAAGCTTCGACCTGCATTTTCAGTAACTGGATCAGTGACAGCAGGCAATGCTTCTCAAACAAGTGACGGAGCTGCAGCAGTTATGGTAATGGACCGCGAAAAGGCGACTAGTCTTGGGTTAACACCATTGGTGAAATTTAGATCCTTTGCAGTAGCAGGTGTTCCACCTGAAGTTATGGGAATTGGTCCAGTTGCAGCAATACCAAGAGCACTTAAAATGGCAGGCTTAGAGCTTTCAGATATTGGTTTATTTGAATTAAACGAAGCATTTGCTTCTCAATCCTTACAGGTTATTCGAGAGCTAGGGCTTGATGAAGAAAAGGTAAATGTTAATGGTGGTGCTATCGCACTTGGTCATCCCCTAGGATGTACGGGATCTAAATTAACCCTAACTCTTATGCATGAAATGAAGCGTCGTAATGTCCAATTTGGTGTTGTAACTATGTGTATCGGAGGCGGCATGGGTGCCGCTGGAGTATTTGAATTACTAGCCTAAAAACAGAAATGGCAAGCGCTTCGTGTTAGACCATAAATAGGCTAATTAGAAATGTAAGATAATTTTTTTCTAGGAGGAATTTAATATGTCAAATGCTACTGATAAAGTCGTTTTAGGTGGGGGATTCTTAATCGAAGATCTTGAAAGTGATCGAATTTTTACTCCTGAGGACTACACAGATGAACATATAATGATTGCAAAGACGACAGAGGATTATGTTGAAAAGGAAGTACTTCCACAAGTGGAACATCTTGAAAATCATGAATTTGATCGTTCTGTAAAGTTACTTAAAAGTGCAGGAGAGCTTGGATTATTAGGGGTAGACGTACCAGAAGAATATGGTGGACTCGGTTTAGATAAAGTAAGTTCTGCATTAATAGCAGAAAAGATGGCAAGAGCAGGAGGATTCTCAATTTCTCATGGTGCACACGTTGGAATTGGTTCCCTTCCAATCGTATTGTTTGGGAACGAAGAGCAAAAGCAAAAATACCTTCCTAAATTAGCAACAGGTGAGCTTCTTGCAGCTTACGCGCTAACAGAGCCAGGATCAGGTTCAGATGCGCTTGGTGCAAAAACGACAGCAAAATTAAATGCAGAAGGTACACATTATATTTTAAATGGCGAAAAACAATGGATTACAAATGCAGGCTTTGCAGATGTATTTGTAGTATATGCAAAAATTGATGGCGATAAATTCTCTGCATTCATTGTTGAAAGAGATTATCCTGGAGTTTCAACTGGGGCAGAAGAAAAGAAAATGGGTATTAAAAGTTCTTCAACACGTACATTGATTCTTGAAGATGCGGAGGTACCAGTTGAGAACCTACTTGGTGAAGTTGGAAGAGGTCATGTTATTGCGTTTAACATCTTAAATATTGGCCGTTACAAGCTTGGTGTAGGTGCAGTTGGTGGATCAAAGAGTGCGTTTGAACTGGCAGTAAAATATGCGAACCAACGACAACAATTTAAAACTCCTATTTCAAAGTTTGCGTTGATTCAAGAAAAATTAGCGACAATGGCAACAAAGATATATGCAGCCGAGTCAAGTGTGTATCGTACGGTAGGTTATTTTGAAGACCGTATGGGTCAGTTAACGGAAGAAGAAGTGAACAATGGTAAGGAAGTAGCGAAATCAATTGCCGAATATGCTATTGAATGTTCAATCAATAAATTCTTCAACACAGAAGTATTAGATTATGTAGTTGATGAAGGTGTTCAAATCCATGGTGGTTATGGGTTTATGCAGGAGTATGAAATTGAAAGAGCATATCGTGATTCACGTATCAACCGTATTTTTGAAGGAACAAACGAAATCAATCGTTTATTAGTACCAGGTACTTTCCTTCGTAAAGCACTTAAAGGAGAACTACCATTACTTCAAAAAGCACAACAGCTTCAAGAAGAATTAATGATGCTAATGCCTGAAGAAGTTGCGGATGGTGTTCTTGAGCAAGAGAAATTTCTTGTTCGCAATGCAAAGAAAATTGGTTTAATGATTGCGGGTCTAGCAGCACAAAAGTTCGGACCAAAGCTTGAGAAAGAACAAGAAATTTTAGCAAATATTGCAGATATTGCAGCTAATATCTATGCAATGGAATCAGTTGTTCTTCGTACAGAAAAGGCAATTAATAAGTCTGGCGAAGATAAGAATAAACAAAAGCTACTTTACACTCAAGTGTTTGTTCAAGAAGCATTCAATGAAATTGAAGCACATGCAAAAGAAACACTTGTTGCAACTGAGGAAGGCGATGTATTGCGTATGATGACTTCAGCTCTACGTAAGTTAACTCGTCACACTCCTATTAATGTAATTGCGAAAAAACGTGAAGTTGCAGCAACACTTATCGAAGCAGAAAAATACACTGTTTAACATTCAGTAGTATGGCATCAGAAACACAAAGCATTAAATTTTAAGCTCCTTATCATAATAAGGGGCTTTTTTTGCCTTTCTAAATTGTTGGCAGGATAAACAGGAGTTAGGTCGAATTAAATCATTGATAGCTACTTATCGTTTTAATTCAATTTTTAATATGATAAAATATAGTAAATAGAATAGTTATGATCTGAACAATTACGCTAAGGTGTATTGGTTTATAGGTGGTGAAATAAATTGGCACTAACATTTTATTGGTATCCAAAATGCGGAACCTGTCGCAAAGCGAAAAAATGGTTGGAAGAAAATCAAATTACTTTTGAAGAAATTCATATTGTTGAAAATCCGCCTTCCAAAGAAATCTTGAGAGAAATGTACAAGAACAGTGGATTGGAATTAAAGAAGTTCTTCAATACTAGTGGTCAAAAGTATCGGGAACTAGGATTAAAGGATAAGGTTAGTACTGCTTCTGAAGATGAATTACTTGAGCTATTATCCTCAGACGGGATGCTTATCAAGCGCCCACTCACTACAGATGGGCAAAAAGTTACAGTAGGATTTAATGAAACTGTATTCGGAGAAACATGGAAATAACCAAAGTAGGATGAAAGACCTTTTAAAAGGACTTTTACATAATTAGTTTTGTTTTTTAAAACAAAATGATAACAAGATAAATTGACTACTGGAGGGTATAAACAATGAGCACACCTAAAGACTTACGTTATTCAGAAGAACATGAATGGGTTAAGGTTGAAGGGGAAAAAGTACGTATTGGAATTACGGATTTCGCACAATCTGAACTAGGTGATATCGTATTTGTAGAATTACCAGAGGTTGGTGACGAAATTAAAGCGGACGAGCCATTCGGAAGTGTTGAATCTGTTAAAACTGTTTCTGAACTTTATGCACCAATTAGTGGTAAGGTTGTTGAGATTAATGAGGATCTCGATGATAGCCCAGAATTTGTAAACGAATCTCCATACGAAAAAGCTTGGATGATCGTAATTGAACCATCAAATGCTAGTGACGTTGAAAATTTAATGACTGCTGAACAATACGAAGAAATGATAAAAGAAGACTAATTACCCTAAAACAGTTGGAGTCTTAACTCCTGTGTGTATTAAGGAAAGGACTCCGGTGGAATCCACAATTTTTTGCAGGGTATTAGTGAAACTTGCTCAAATAAATCGGGCGCATAGACACGAAAGCCCATAGAACTCCTGAGAACCATTATAGGAAAACACCTATAATTGGTTCTTTTTTTTGCTGTCTGAGCTGATTGCTCTTTGCTGAATGAAGTATGACAATATGGATATTCTATTACTAAATACCGATTGGAAGGGTGTTTATTATGGTATTGAAACATACTCGAATAGATGTAACAGACCGGGTTGTAGGCAAAATTGGAAATGAAGAAATGAATTTATTTGTTGAAAAAGAACCAATTGGTAAAATTCGTTTTACAACCCAAGGTGCACAATACGAATTAAAGCAAGGGTATGAGCAAGAAGCCAATAAGATTTTTACTTATGCTGATGTACCTACTAACCCAGATATGAAATACGTTGACTGTGACGACGAGAATGGTTGGTGCTAAAGGCAGTGGATATCCACTGTCTTTTTTTTCCATATGCTGCGCAATTAATTCACCAATTTAGAATCTTCGCTATAAAATGAAGGAAAAGCAGTTGTACACAACGAATATAAAATTTATTCCGCAATAGATATAGGTAGCAAGAATGTACAATCGAAAAGGTGATGAATGGTGGCTATTGATGATACAGAAAAGGTAATCATTGTTGAGGGGAAGTCAGATAAAAAAAAGGTTCAAACAGTTATTAACGAACCAATTGAAATAATATGTACAAACGGAACCATTAGTATATCCAGGTTAGATGAGTTAATTGAACATTTATTCAATAAAGATGTTTATATATTAGTGGATGCAGACAACGCAGGGGAAAAACTTAGAAAACAATTCAAACGAGAATTCCCAGAGGCTCAACATTTGTTTATAGATAAAACATATCGAGAGGTGGCAACAGCTCCAGAACAACATATCGCAACCGTCTTGCTTTCTGCAAATATAGATGTTCATGCGGAGTTCTTATTATAAACCCATTGCTGCAATACTCCGTGTTAATGATGATTGCCCGGACTGAATAAAGGAAATCTCCGGCAATGCCTTAGATATTTTAGAGGAAGTTTTTCGGCCAAGGACCAAAGACTGACTAAGAACACCACATCATGTGGCAACGTCTTATGACCAACCTCGTGTGGACCTATAAAATCTGGTTCCATAAACGTCGAGGCGAATTTGATGAAATCATGTTACAATAATAAGCAATCAAGAAAGTAAAGGTTGTATTTATATATGAAAGAATGGAACGAAAATGAAATTGATGCTCGACTAACAAATCCATGTGGGTTCTGGTTGTATCTGTATACTCCAATGTGTGGAACTTGCCAGGTTGCATCCAAAATGATCACCGTTGTTGATGAGTTGCTCCCACACGTTGAGATTGGAAAAAGTGACCTCAATTATTTACCGAGTAAGGCGATTGATTGGCAAATTGAAAGTGTCCCATGTTTGTTGCACATAAAGGACGGAGAAGTATTAGAGAAGTATTATGCCTTTCACTCAGTCCCATATTTGTTAGAAATAATAGCAAAACCGTAAACATCGTCAGTATTTGACGGTGTTTCAGACTGTTGACAAACGCTCGCATACAGCGTTGCTTGCCTCTCTCGTCCGCTCATGAAGGTAACTTCTATTCGCGTCTTCGATCGACTGCGCGCCTTGTCTGACAACCGTTTTCAAGACAGTCTGGGGAAAGTAATTTCTTTTTAGATATACTGTGAAAAATCGTGTAGACAAAGTCAGTACTGACTTTGTCTACACTCTGAAGCATCGTCAGTATTTGACGGTGTTTTTTTATTTACTGCTTATTTGCTAGGATTGCAAACGTACAAGCTTAAAGTGAAAGAATCGGAATGTGTACTGCAAAATAGAAGAGATGTCAAAAGCTTGAGAGAAGTGATCCAAAGCATGCACCGCAAGACTATTGTGAGGTACATGACTGTGAGCAAAAAGCGAGTGCATGCTCTACAAGCTGTAGTAGTAATCCTAAGCCTAGTTGACATGTACAAAAATTCTACCAAATAGTATATTTGATTATTGCAATTTCCTTAAAAAACGTTATGATATTTAGGGATACGAAACTTTAGGATACACTTGGTATTTATACATAATGTAGAAGAATTTTTGCGGGGAGTACAGATGAGCATAATCAATGATTGGAAAACTCAATATAAAACATACAACCAAAATATTAAACTATTTATCTTAGCAACTATATTCACTCAGTTAGGCATGGGAATGTTTACTATCATGTATAACTTCTACGTAAGAGAACTAGGTTACTCTGAGCAAACAAATGGGACGATAATTGCAATGACTGCTCTAGCATCTGCTATTATTCTGGTGCCAGCAGGTCTAATGAGCGATAGATTTGGTAGAAAGAAAATTATGATCATTGGCCTTGCTGTTTCAACATTTGCCTTTTTTGCTAGGAGTATTTTAGAGGTGGAGCAAATACTTGTTGCAACAGCCTTTTTAACCGGTTTATCCACTGCGTTTATACAGGTCTCTGGTATTCCTTGGTTAGCTGAAAACTCAACACCTAACCAGAGGGTACATCTTTTTAGTTTTCATTCTGCAATTATGATGGTGGCACAAGTTGTCGGCAACATTGCAGGAGGTGTTTTGTCAGACACCTTTCAATTTGTTTTTCACTTAAGCGGGCTTTGGAGCGTACGAATTACGTTAGTAATCGCAGCAATTATATATCTAGTCGGGATTCTGCCAATCTTTAAAATGTATGAGTTGAAAAGAGAAAAACCAAAAACGAAGGTGGCTGTGCCTTTTAGACAAAAGCTTAGGACAAATAAATCACAATTAAAGTTAATTGCTATGTTTGCGTTGGCTCAAATGATTATTGGCTTTGGTTCTGGACTTGTTATTCCATACTTAAATCTCTATTTTGCAGATCGATTCCTAGCTAGTAACACAATAATTGGAATCATTTTATCTTTAGGGCAAGCTGCAACTGCTATCGCAATGATAATCGGACCCGCAATTGTTCGAAGGGTAGGAGAGGTACGGGCAGTTGTGTATTTACAACTTTCATCACTCCCATTTCTTTTACTTACAGGTTATACAGAAAATCTATACATAGCAGCAATAGGTTTTCTGTTTAGACAGGCACTTATGAATGCAGGTAATCCTATTCAAGCATCACTTGTTATGGGGAGAGTAGATGATTCCATGAAGGGACTTGCCAACTCGGTAAATCAGATGGTTTTTTCATTGGGATGGGCCTTAATGGGGCCAGTATCAACAACCATCGTGATGCTAAATGGTGCATACTGGGGTTATGCATATGTGTTTACAATAACTTCTGTCTTGTATTTAATCGGGTCACTTTATTTCTTACTAGTATTTAGAGATAAGTCTTTTCAAAAAGAAGAGAATAAGGTTTTAAAAACCTCATAGTTCTTCAATTTATGACCGGGGCAATCTGACATATTTCTCGGGAAATGGAACAGAGATGTGCAACAATCGCAGAATTATTATTCAAACATGTCGAAACAATAAAATGATGCTAATTAATGTCAAATTTAGAATTTATTATTTTTTTTGAAAACTATTGTTGACTTGTAATTGAAAAAGGTTTAACATTTTATTATATTAACCATTTAAACTATTAAAATTTCATATCGAAAGTCTTATCAAGAGTGGCGGAGGGAATGGCCCTATGAAGCCCGGCAACCGGTTTATTACACGGTGCTAAATCCAACAGACAATTTGTCTGAAAGATAAGAAGAGAAACGATTATACACCCTCTTCTTATCAAGAAGAGGGTTTTTATTATGTGTGCAAAACTTGTTACTTACATAGAGTCAAGTTTTCTATATTAGCGGGAGACATACCTAGAATAGCTCTCAATCCCCGTATAACAAACATATAAAGGAGAGATTCAAACATGAGTGAAAAACAAAAGAATTACAGACCAGAAACGATTGCGATTCACGGAGGTCTTGAAGCAGATCCAGTAACAGGTGCTAGAGCAGTACCGATTTATCAGTCAAATGCATATAAATTCAACAATACGGAACATGCCGCAAATCTGTTTGGCTTAAAGGAAAATGGCTATATTTATACACGTATTCACAACCCAACCACAACTGTTTTTGAAGAAAGAGTAGCTCAGTTAGAGGGTGGAGTTGGGGCATTAGCCGTTTCAAGTGGAATGGCAGCCATTACGACGTCTATCCTTAATATTGCTGGTGCAGGTGATCATATCGTATCAGCGGCAACACTTTATGGTGGAACGTATAACCTATTCGCAACTACACTTCCGAAATATGGGATTAAAACAACATTCGTAGATCCATCAAATCCTGAGAATTTCCGTCAAGCTATTACGCCTAATACAAAGGCTGTTTTTGCAGAAACAATCGGAAATCCAAGCTTAGACATACTCGATATTGAAGCTGTTGCAAACATTGCTCATGAAGCAGGAATTCCTTTAATCGTTGATAATACATTTGCAACTCCATATCTATGCAGACCAATTGAGCATGGAGCAGATATTGTTGTTCATTCTGCTACAAAATGGTTGTTAGGGAATGGAACAACGATGGGTGGTATTATTGTTGATGGTGGAAAATTTGATTGGAATTCTCCAAAATTCCCTGGGTTTACAACACCTGATCCAAGCTATCATGACTTAGTGTTTGCAGATGCTTTAGGACCTGTAGCATATATCATTAAAGCAAGAGTACAACTCCTTCGTGATTTAGGTCCTTCTCTAAGCCCGTATAACGCATTCCAATTCAATCTGGGTCTTGAAACTTTACACGTTCGTATGAAAGAGCATATCGCCAATACGAAAAAAGTTGTTTCATATCTTAAAGAACATCCTGGAGTTGAATGGGTATTGTATCCAGGTGAAGAGGACCATCCGAACAAACAACTAGCAGATAAATACCTGCCAAATGGTGCAGGTTCGGTAATTGTATTCGGAATAAAAGGTGGAAGAGAAGCTGGTGAGAAGCTAATCAATAATGTTGAGCTTTGGTCACATGTTGCCAATGTAGGGGATGCGAAAAGTCTCATTATTCACCCAGCTAGCACTACACACCAACAGCTAAGTTCCGAGGATTTAAAAGCCTCCGGTGTAACTGAGGATTTAGTTCGTTTATCAGTTGGAATTGAGAACATTGATGATATTTTAGAGGATTTGGAACAAGCAATTAAAGTTGCAAATGGAACGTCTTCTACTTCATCTGTACCAACAGTCTAATTGGTTAATTTTTTCGTTGACACATAGTTTTAGAGATGATAAGATAACCTTCGTTGTAACTATTGTACGATTATTAAAGTGCGTGTTTAAAAAGGAGGATGAAAAGGACCAAGAAGTTTGAGGCGGCGAAGCTATGAGTACCGGAGCGTATGCAGTTAATACGTGAGGAACGGAAAAGCAAGCCAACGAGCTTCCACAGGATGTGGTGACTTCGACGTTCGACACAGGACGTGTCGGTACTTAGTCGAAGATCCTCTAGCGATGTGTCATTTTCACCGGACTTTTTGAACAACCTCTTAAAACTTAATATATTTTTGTGACTCTTATTTAGAGTGGTGGAGGGATGTGCCCGATGAAACCCAGCAACCGTCAACATTTGTTGAAAAGGTGCCAATTCACACAAAGCTAATGCTTTGGAAGATGAGAGGAAGGAATAATGTATATTGTGCCTTTCTGCTCTTTCGCAGAAAGGCATTTTTGATTTTAGTCAGCCGGGGATTCTTTCCCCGGTTGACTAAAGTTAACGTACCAAGTGGGCCAATTTTAATTAATTAAAATGGTATCAATGATTAAGGCGCATTTGATTTGGTTTTAAGCGTACACTAAGTATAGTTTTCTCTGAATAGAAGGTGAGACAAAAATGATATCTCTAAAAAATGTGAAGAAAATTTACCAAACAAAAACGAATTCCGTTACAGCCGTTAATAATATTGATTTGCAAATTAATGAAGGCGAAATATTTGGGATTATTGGGTATAGTGGGGCAGGAAAGAGCTCGCTTATCCGCTTACTTAATGGTCTTGAAACTCCGACAGAAGGTTCTGTCAGTGTAGCAGGTCATGAAATTACCTCGATTAGAGGAAAAGCATTAAGGGACGCTCGTAAAGAAATAAGTATGATTTTTCAACACTTCAATCTATTATGGTCACGGACTGTAAAAGAGAATATTTCATTTCCACTTGAGATTTCAAAGGTTCCCAAATCTGAGCGGGAGAAACGAGTCTCAGAGCTAATAAAGCTTGTTGGACTTGAAGGTAGAGAGGATGCTTATCCGTCACAATTAAGTGGCGGTCAAAAGCAAAGGGTAGGGATTGCCAGAGCACTCGCAAATAATCCTAAGGTGCTGCTATGTGATGAAGCAACGTCTGCACTCGATCCTCAAACTACTGATTCTATTTTGGACTTGCTTGTTGATATTAATGAGAGATTGGGATTAACGATTGTTCTTATCACACACGAAATGCATGTTATCCGAAAAATATGCCATCGTGTTGCTGTGATGGAAGCTGGGCAATTTGTAGAACAAGGACGAGTGTTAGATGTATTTAAAAAGCCCCAAGCCAATATAACAAAACGCTTTGTTCAGCAGGTAACAGAACCTGAAGAAACAAGGGAAACAGTAGAGCACTTACTAGACCGCTATCCTGATGGAAAAGTGATTCAACTTTCGTTTGTAGGTGAAGATGCAGAAAAGCCTCTAATAACGAACTTAATCCGGGACTTTAAAGTAGAAGTGAACATTTTACAAGGGAAAATTTCACAAACACAAAATGGATCTTATGGTACTTTATTTATTCATATTGATGGTGTTGAAAATGAGGTTACTTCAGCCATCGAATTTATTAGACAACATCGAGTAGAAGTTGAGGTGATTGAAAATGCTTGAGCAATTTCAAGAACTTCTCAAATGGGAGAAACAGGTTAATGATTACCAAGCATTAGACTGGGGTAATCTTTGGGAAGCGACATTAGAAACACTATACATGACCTCAATTTCTGTACTAGCTACTTTTATTATAGGTTTGTTTTTAGGTCTTGTTTTATTTTTAACTGATAAGGGTAATGCATGGGAAAACAAGACCATCAACCGTATTGCATCTGCATTTGTCAATATTTTTAGGTCAATACCGTTTATTATATTGATTGTATTATTGATCCCTTTTACGAAAATAGTTATGGGGTCAATGCTTGGTCCTAATGCAGCATTACCTTCATTAATTATTGGATCAGCTCCCTTTTACGCAAGAATGGTTGAAATCGCATTGAGGGAAATTGATAAAGGTGTAATCGAGGCTTCCCATTCTATGGGGGCAACGAATAGCACGATTATTTTCAAAGTGCTAATTCCTGAATCACTACCAGCACTTATATCAGGGATTACTGTTACAGCAATATCTTTAGTAAGCTTTACTGCGATGGCTGGTGTTATTGGGGCAGGTGGACTAGGACACTTTGCGTATTTATATGGATTCCAAAGCAATAAGCCAGTCATTACATTGATCGCAACAGTTGCAATATTAATTCTGGTATTTATCATTCAATTTTTGGGTGATTTATTTACAAAACAAACAGACAAGAGATAACAGGAGGGAATACAGTATGAAAAAACTATTATTTTTACTAGTAATCGGACTACTTTCAATCGCATTAGTAGCTTGCGGTGGTACCAATGAAGATGCAGGCAATGGCGGAGATTCACAAGAGGCAGAAGGAAACAAGAAACTTGTTGTGGGTGCAACATTAGTACCCCATGCTGAAGTACTTGAACAAGCGAAACCTTTATTAAAGGAAAAAGGAATTGACCTTGAAATACAAGAGTTTACTGACTATATCTTACCGAATGTTGCTTTGCACGAAAAAGAAATTGACGCTAACTACTTCCAAACACCTGGATACTTGGACTTACAATTAAAGGATAATCCTAATTTTGATTTTGTAAGTGTTGGTGAGATTCATAAAGAGCCAATTGGTATTTATTCTAAAGAATACAGAAATTTAAATGAGCTTCCAGATGGAGCAAAAATTATCATGAGTAACTCATTTAGTGATCATGGCCGTATTTTACCGATTTTTGAACGAGAAGGTATTATTAAACTTAAAGAGGGTGTTGGCGACCAAGCAAGAGTTGAGGATATCGTTGACAATCCTAAGAATCTTGACTTCTCTACTTTAATTGAAGCAAAATTACTTGCAACTTCCTTTGAAAATGGTGAAGGAGATGCAGTTGTAATTAACACGAACTACGCGCTTGAAGGTGGAGTAAATATAGCGGAAGACGGAATTGCCTTTGAAGGAGATAATGTTGTCCCAGCTAACCTAATTGTAGTGAACAAAGGTGACGAGGACCGCGAAGAAATTAAAGCGTTAGTAGAAGTTTTAAAATCAGAAGAAATTCAGCAATTTATCAAAGAAGAATATGCAGGAGCGGTTATTTCCGTTCAATAATTCCAAAAGAAGAGTACTTACCTTAAGGTCTGTGCTCTTCTTTTTTGAATATTTCAAAGGAAAACCGAGGAAATGGCATTAATTTAATACCAAATGTTCCTGAGGTATCAATCTCTACATAATAAGAAATGGGAGCCCAAAATATCATCAAATCCCCTGTTTGAGGATATTTTTGTAAGATGCTACCATTATAACTGTGTTAAAGACTTCGGCGTGTAATACTATACTGGTCCAAAAATAGGACGCGGTTTCGCCGAGCTGAAAACACAAAAAAATGAAGGGATTGGTTCATTATCAATCAAATCCGTTTAAACTATACGGGCGAAATGGAAAAAGCGATGCATCAGGCACATGGGATAGGGTATGCAGACTATTGTCGGAAATTCACTGAACGTTTGCGTGTCGAAAAAAGTCGCGAAGAAGAATACAGACAAGGACAGATGATTGTTGCGCAATTTGATCGGAGAGTACACGTTTAAATATATAAATGAAGAAAGTAAACTCAGTGCTTCAAACACTGGGTTTTTAATTTTTTCTTGCGGTTTATATTGATGGATGATGACTTTGTTGGTCAAATATAAAAAAATATTCACTCCATCAAGGGTGCAATTGATATGGCTATTATATTATAGAATGTTTTCATCTAATATGTGAAAAATAAGCCCATGGTTACGATTCTTACATAGTTCTGTTTTTTATGGTATGGTAAGGATAGTCATGGTGATAAAGATACATATATGGCTCTGGCCACATTAAATTTACGTCTTTCACCAAAAAGTACTAGATGAGAAGAGAAGGTAGCACAAATATACGTAAACTCATCTGAAAAATGTATTCTTATTACAAAAGTGTAAAGGTTGATATCACTTTTAATTTGTTATAAGATTGTAATGAGAATAAAATGAGAATAAAGTTTTGACACATTTTGTCAATACAATACAAAATAATTTTTTTGTCTAATGGAGGTAGTAGTTATGGCAGGATCAACTTTAGTTATTAAGGATCTTCATGTCGAAATTGAAGGCAAGGAGATATTAAAAGGTGTAAACCTTGAGATAAAAGGTGGAGAAATCCATGCAATAATGGGACCAAACGGTACTGGTAAATCAACTTTATCATCCGCAATCATGGGTCACCCTAAATATGAGGTTACTAGTGGTAGCATTACGTTAGATGGTGAAGATGTATTAGAAATGGAAGTAGATGAGCGTGCACGTGCTGGTCTTTTCTTAGCTATGCAATATCCAAGTGAGATAAGTGGTGTTACAAACGCTGATTTCCTTCGTTCTGCAATCAATGCACGACGTGAAGAAGGCGATGAAATCTCATTAATGAAATTTATTCGTACAATGGATAAAAACATGGAATATTTAGAAATGGACCCTGACATGGCACAACGTTACCTTAACGAAGGATTCTCAGGTGGAGAAAAGAAACGTAATGAAATTCTTCAATTAATGATGCTTCAACCTAAGATTGCAATTCTTGATGAAATTGACTCAGGACTTGACATCGACGCACTAAAAGTTGTTTCTAAAGGGATCAATCAAATGCGTGGAGAAGACTTTGGTTGCTTAATCATCACTCACTACCAACGCTTACTTAACTACATCACTCCAGATAAAGTATCTGTAATGATGCAAGGCCGTGTTGTGAAAACAGGTGGTCCAGAACTTGCACAACGTTTAGAAGCAGAAGGTTATGATTGGATCAAACAAGAACTAGGAATTGAAGATGAGACTGTAGGTCAAGAAGCGTAAGCGTTAGGAGGATAATTATGACAATAGATACGAAACTACCATTTGATAAAGATTATGTCAGAGGTTTTTCGTCTAATCTCGGTGAACCAAGTTGGTTACAGGAACTTCGCTTACAAGCTCTTGAGAAAGCAGAAGACCTTCCAATGCCAAGACCGGATAAAACCAAAATTGACAAGTGGAACTTCACTCAATTTGCGAATCATGCTGTGGAAAGTGCTCCATATAACTCAATTGACGAATTACCTGAAGAAATCAAGACATTGATTCATGTTGAAGAAGAGAAAAATATATATATCCAACGTAATAATACACCAGCTTTTATTTCCCTATCTGATGAGGTAAAGGCTAGTGGCGTTATCTTTACAGATATTCATACAGCTGCTCGCGAGCATGGTGACCTTCTTCAAAAGTATTTTATGAAGGATGCTGTGAAGGTAGATGAACACCGTCTTACTGCTTTACATGCTGCATTGGTTAATGGTGGTGCATTTGTCTATGTTCCTAAGAATGTAGAAGTGACTGTACCTTTACATGCAGTATTTGTTCATGATAATGCGGAAGCTACACTTTTTAACCATGTGATTGTTGTTGCAGAAGATAACAGTTCTGTCACATATGTTGAAAACTATATTTCAACTACAGAGACAGCAAATGCAGTTGTGAATATCGTGTCTGAAGTAATTGCTCATTCAAACGCGAAAGTAACGTACGGAGCTGTAGATGCATTAGCACAAGGTATTACAACTTATGTGAACCGTCGTGGTGTTATTGGCCGTGATAGTAAAGTTGAATGGGCTCTAGGGTTAATGAATGATGGAGATACAATTTCTGAAAACACTACCCATTTAATTGGAGATGGCTCATTTGGTGATACTAAGACTGTAGTTGTCGGTCGTGGAGAGCAAAGGCAAAACTTTACAACAAGTGTAATCCATCATGGTAAAAATTCAGAAGGCTATATTCTGAAGCATGGTGTTATGAAGGATAGTGCAAGCTCTATTTTCAACGGTATTGGTAAAATTGAACATGGCGCTTCAAAGTCAAATGCAGAGCAAGAATCTAGGGTATTAATGCTTAGTGAAAAAGCTCGTGGAGATGCAAACCCAATTTTACTTATCGATGAAGATGACGTAACTGCTGGTCACGCTGCATCAGTTGGTAGGGTTGACCCAATTCAATTATACTACTTGATGAGTCGTGGTATAGAAAAGGTTGAGGCAGAAAGATTAGTTATTCATGGATTCCTTGCTCCGGTTGTAAATCAACTTCCAATTGAAGGAGTTAAAAAGCAACTAGTAGAGATAATCGAAAGGAAAGTAAAATAATGAATATCCAAGATATTCGTTCCATGTTCCCAATCTTAGATCAAGAGGTAAATGGAAAACCACTAGTCTATTTAGATAGTGCAGCAACTTCTCAAAAGCCTGTACAGGTAATCGAAGCAGTTGATCGCTATTATCGCGAGTATAATTCAAATGTTCATCGTGGGGTTCATACGCTTGGAACAAAAGCGACAGATGCTTATGAGAATGCTCGAGAAAAGGTTCGGAAATTTATCAATGCTTCTTCCATTCAAGAGGTTATTTTCACTCGGGGAACAACTACTGCAATCAATACAATTGCAGCAAGCTATGGACGAGATAACCTTAAAGTGGGAGATGAAATTGTTATTACCCATATGGAGCACCATGCCAACATTATTCCTTGGCAGCAGGTTGCGAAGCAAACCGGTGCAACATTAAAATATATTCCTCTAGCGGAGGATGGTTCGATTGATCTTAAGGATGTAGAGGAAACCATCACGAACCAGACAAAAATTGTCTCTGTAATGATGGTGTCAAATGTTCTTGGAGCAATTAATCCAATTAAAGAAATTACAGAAATTGCGCATCGTAACGGTGCAATCATGGTAGTTGATGGGGCACAAGCTGCTCCACATATGAAAATTGATGTGAAAGACCTTAATTGTGATTTTCTTGCTTTTTCTGGCCATAAAATGTGCGGACCTACGGGAATCGGTGTTTTATATGGAAAGAAAGCTTTACTTGAAGAAATGGAACCAGTTGAAACTGGTGGTGAAATGATTGATTTCGTAGGCTTATATGAATCAACATGGAAAGAACTTCCGTGGAAATTTGAAGCAGGAACACCAATCATTGCTGGAGCCATTGGTCTAGGTGCTGCAATTGACTTTTTAGAAGAGGTTGGCCTGGACAATATTTTAGAGCATGAACATAAATTAGCTAAGCATGCGATGGAGAGATTATCACAAATTGATGGCTTTACATTATATGGACCAAGTCACCGTGCAGGATTAGTAACCTTCAATATAGAGGATGTACATCCTCATGATGTGGCAACAGTCTTAGATGCAGAAGGAATTGCAGTAAGAGCTGGTCATCATTGTGCACAACCGTTAATGAAGTGGTTAAAAGTTTCTGCGACTGCTCGTGCAAGTTTTTACCTCTATAATACTGAAGAAGAAATTGATAAACTAGTTGAAGGACTCATAAAAACAAAGGAGTATTTCAGCAATGGATTCTAAGATAAATCTTGATACCCTGTATCGTCAGGTGATTATGGATCATTATAAAAAGCCTCGGAATCGTGGAGTTATACAAGATGGTTCTCTTACTATTGATATGAACAATCCCACATGTGGTGACAGAATACATCTAACCCTTAAGGTGGACGATGGGAAAGTTATCGATGCAAAATTTGATGGTGAAGGTTGTTCAATCTCAATGTCATCTGCTTCCATGATGACTCAGGCGATTAAAGGAAAAAAAATTGAAGATGCATTAAAAATGTCAAAAATCTTTTCTGAAATGATGCTTGGAAACGAGTATGATGAAGACATTGATTTAGGAGACATTGAAGCACTTCAGGGCGTTTCGAAATTCCCTGCACGTATTAAGTGTGCAACTCTAGCTTGGAAAGCTATGGAAAAGGGATTTAAGGACGAACAAAATGAATCGTGAGTGAATCTTCTATAAAGAAGGCTCCTCAAAGAAGAATGGAGTGAAAGATGTATGGCAAAGAAGATGCCTGAAATCGGCGATTATAAATATGGCTTTGCAGATAAAGACGTTTCAATCTTCCGTTCAAAACGTGGTTTAACAAAAGAGATTGTTGAAGAAATCTCTCGTATGAAGGAAGAACCTCAATGGATGTTAGATTTCCGTCTTAAGTCTTTAGAGCATTTCTATAACATGCCAATGCCACAATGGGGCGGGGACTTAAATAGCTTAAACTTTGATGAAATTACGTATTATGTAAAACCATCTGAGAAATCTGAAAAGTCTTGGGATGAAGTACCAGAAGAAATTAAAGCAACTTTTGATAAATTAGGTATACCTGAAGCAGAACAAAAATACCTTGCAGGTGTTTCTGCACAGTATGAGTCTGAGGTTGTATATCACAACATGAAGGAAGATCTCGAAGAATTAGGAATTGTATTTAAAGATACAGACTCAGCACTTAAAGAAAATGAAGACATTTTCCGTGAGCACTGGGCAAAGGTTATTCCTCCAACTGACAACAAGTTCGCAGCGTTGAACTCAGCAGTTTGGTCTGGTGGATCCTTCATATATGTGCCACCAGGTATTAAAGTTGATACACCACTTCAAGCTTATTTCCGTATCAACTCAGAAAACATGGGGCAGTTTGAGCGTACGTTAATTATTGTTGACGAAGGTGCACACGTACACTATGTTGAGGGTTGTACAGCGCCTGTTTATACAACTAACTCACTACACAGTGCGGTTGTTGAAATTATCATTAAAAAAGATGCGTATTGCCGTTATACAACGATTCAAAACTGGGCAAACAACGTTTATAACCTTGTTACAAAGCGTGCCGTTTGTGATGCTAATGCTACAATGGAGTGGATTGATGGTAACATCGGTTCTAAGTTAACAATGAAGTACCCAGCTGTTATCCTTCGTGGAGAAGGTGCGCGAGGTATGACGCTTTCAATTGCAATCGCTGGTAAAGGTCAACACCAGGATGCAGGTGCAAAAATGACTCACTTAGCTCCAAATACGTCTTCTACTATCGTTTCGAAATCAATTTCAAAACATGGTGGTAAGGTAACTTATCGTGGTATTGTACACTTTGGACGTAGAGCTACAGGTGCTCGTTCAAATATTGAATGTGATACATTGATTATGGATAATCAATCAACATCAGATACAATTCCATACAATGAAATCTTAAACGACAATATTTCTTTAGAGCACGAAGCGAAAGTATCAAAAGTATCTGAAGAACAATTATTCTACCTCATGAGCCGTGGTGTTTCTGAGCAAGAAGCTACAGAAATGATCGTAATGGGCTTCATCGAGCCATTTACAAAAGAACTTCCAATGGAGTATGCGGTCGAAATGAACCGCCTCATCAAGTTCGAAATGGAAGGTTCTATCGGATAATCAAAGCACTTGAAATAACTCGTTTGAGATTCCCTCAAGCGAGTTATTTTTGTACCAAAAATGATGTGTTCCAAATCCAATTCATGTATGTGAGAATTTAAAGGTAACACAAGCAGAGTGAAGGGATAAAAAAAGGTAACACACCAAACGAGATAATGACAAGGAGGTGGACCATATGATCTACATCGGAGTAACAGGTTGGGGAGACCATGATAGTCTTTATACTACTGGCACCTCACCAGGTGATAAACTAAAGGAATATGCCGGTCATTTCCCAATTGTGGAAGTAGATGCTTCCTTTTATGCGATACAGCCAAAACGAAATGTTGAAAAGTGGGTGAGAAACACACCTCAATCGTTTCAATTTATTGTTAAGGCATATCAAGGGTTGACAGGTCATCAACGTGGAGAAATCCCTTTTCAATCGAAAACAGAAATGTTTGATGCCTTTCGTTTGTCACTTGAACCCTACCAGGAGGCAAGTAAGCTCGCGATGGTTTTATTTCAATTTCCACCTTGGTATGATTGCAAACGTGAGAATGTAGATTATTTAAGGTGGTGTAAGCATCAAATGGGGGATGTTCCTGTTGCGCTTGAATTTCGTCATCAATCATGGTTTTTACCACAGCTACGTGATAAAACGCTACAATTCATGGAAACAGAAGGCTGGATCCATAGTATTTGTGATGAGCCCCAAGCAGGTTCTGGTTCAATCCCAACGGTGCTTCACCCGACCAACGACAAGTTAACATTAGTTCGTTTTCATGGTCGTAATGTACATGGGTGGACCAAGCCGAAGGAAGTAAACTGGCGTGATGTAAGATACTTATATAGGTATAATAAAGATGAGCTGTTACAGTGGAAACTTCGTATTGAAGAACTTAAAGAGCAATGTGAGACAATCTACATACTATTTAATAATAATTCAGACGGTGACGCGGCAGACAATGCAAAACAATTTATTGAGATGCTCGAAATCGAGTATCATGGTTTAGCGCCTCGCCAATTAGATTTATTCAATTAGTACCACTTACAATAAAGGTAGAGGAGGTGAAGAGATGATTGAAACATTACATATTTATCATACAAATGATCTTCATAGTCATTTTGATCGTTGGTCTAAAATCACTAAATATATAAATCAGATGAGACTATTACATCAGATGCGAAATGAAGAAATGTTATTAATCGATATAGGCGATCATATGGATCGTTTTCATCCTATCTCAGAGGCAACTTACGGTAAGGTGAATGTAAAGCTCTTAAATCAACTCCAATATGATTATGCAACGATTGGAAACAATGAAGGTATTACGATGGGCTATGAGCATCTTAACACTTTATATGGAGAAGCAGACTTTAAGGTGATACTTGCAAATCTTTTTGACAAGAATGGTAAGATTCCTACATGGGCGGTGCCATATGATATTTATGAATTACCTAGCGGTTTCAAAATAGGAGTTATCGGCTTAACGGTTCACTATATGGCGTTATATAGATTATTAGGATGGAATATTAGAGATCCGTTTATTGTTTTACGAGAGACACTGAACGAACTAGAAGACAAAACAGATATGATTTTGTTACTTTCACATCTGGGAATTAATGAGGATGAACAAATCGCTCGAGAATTTCCTGAAATTAATGTTCTCCTGGGTGGCCATACACATCATCTCTTGGAAAAAGGAAAACGAGTTAACAATACCTTGCTATGCTGTGCTCAAAAATACGGAAATTATATCGGTCATGTAGAACTTAAAATTGATCCAATACGTAAAACCTTACTTGATAGCGAAGCAAATGTCATTCCAACAAAGACCCTTCCAGAATGTGAGGAAACAAATAAAGTTCTTTCGCAGTATCTAAAAGAGAGCACAAAAACACTACAAGATGACATCATATCCAAAATAAATGAAGATCTCACAATTGATTGGTTTGGTGAATCCTCCTTTTCTACACTTTTAGCAAAGGTGTTACGAGAATGGTGCGACGGAGAAATTTCTATGGTTAACGCGGGGCTGTTGCTGGATTCTCTACCTAAAGGAAACGTAACAAGAGGTGATCTTCATCGTGTCTGTCCACATCCGATAAATCCCTGTAAGGTCTGGATAAAAGGTGATCAACTTAAAGAAATTATTTTACAGGCGAATACGGAAGAAATGGAGAATCTCAAGATCAAAGGTCTCGGGTTTCGTGGAAAAATAATGGGTAAAATGATCTATGATGGTGTACAACTTGAAACATCTAGGCTATCAGATGGATTGGACCATTTAGTAGAAATAAAAATCAATGGAGAAGAATTAAATCCGGATAGATCCTATTCTCTTGCTACAATTGATATGTTTACCTTTGGAATGTTATTTCCAGTAATACGAGATGCGAAAGATAAGAAGTATTATATGCCAGAGCTCCTGCGTGACCTTTTAGCAGAAAAGATTAGGGAGATTGGTAAAACAATCTAAATCATACTAGATAGAAGGATGTAATGTAAATCAGTACATTGGCCTTAACCCATTTCTAACACAATTCTCTTTCCTGGCACATAAATTAATTAGGAAAGGAGTGTGCTAGGAATGGTCTCAATGACACCAATAATAATTGATAATCATCAATTTACAGCCATTACCGTTAAACTACCGAAAACTAATTTTATGGCCGTAACAAATGAAAATGGTTATATTATGTGTGGAGCTCTGGATGTTGCATTATTGAATGAAAAACTAAAAGAACGAGGCATAATTGCTGGTAGGGCAGTTGGTGTTCGTACAATCGAGCAGTTACTGGATGCCCCTCTTGAATCAATCACATTGGAAGCCGAAAACCGAGGCATTTCAGTAGGTATGAAAGGCAAAGATGCTCTACTAAAGATGATCTAATACAAACACCTGAGAAGGTATTTCTTATATAAAATGATGTTCAAAAAATCACCAAATGATAAGCTTCCAATCTCGGCGTCACTCGGCCTCTCCGGCCCTCACGTATTAAAATCATACGCTCCGGTCCTCGAGCCGCGAGTTCCTTGATCTTCTCGCTTCTGATTCGTCGAGTTTTTGAACACGTACTATATGGGTATCGATGCCCAAATTTTTTACCAAGAAGTAAAGGTAGATAGAAAAACTTATCGTACATCCCTCCTTACCTGCATACACATAGCTTGTAAGGGGGGATTTTCGTTTGGCAAAATACAGAGGTCGCCTACAACCAAGAAGGAAAGGGCCCTTGCCTTTTCGATACGTATTTTTATTAACATTTGTATTTTTTATCTTCTCGACTGCAATTGGATTGTTTATTATTAACAAAGCAATTGAACCTGCACTTATGGCATATGCTGAAAATGAAACAAAAAAAGTGGCTGCAACCGTTATTAAAAATGCTATTAATCAACAAATAAATGAGGAAGAACTGGTTCAGGAAGATCTAAGCTTTATTAAAACGGATGAAACAGGAAAGATAATAAGCTATAATACACAGGTTATCAATCAAATGGCCACAAAGACGCTAGGGAATATTGAAAGGTATCTAAAATATGTGAATGAAGGAGATATCAATAAGCTCGAACACACAGACGTGCAAATTGAAACGGATGATTCGACAGGTCAGACCGGTTTCGTATTTAAGGTACCACTAGGGGAAGCGACCAACAATGCAATCCTAGGTAACCTCGGTCCGGAAATACCCATTAGGTTTCATATGATTGGGTTTGGAGAAACAACTCCACAAGGTAAAATTGATGAATGGGGAATTAATAACGGGTGGTTCCAATATAATGTGTTGGCTACTGTTACTATGCAAGTTATATTACCCTTTTCTACAGGAGAGGTGGAGATTGAAACCATTATCCCAGTGATTAATCAGAATATCTTGCATGAAGTTCCTGAATTCTATAACAATGGCAGTGAATCATCACCATCAATTGAAATTCCAACTGATTGACAAAAAATACTATTCTAGAATAGTTGATTAGTAGAGGGAAATAGTTTATACTTCAATAGGAATAAAAAATTAAATAAACCACCTTATCGGATCGATGGGGTAGAGGTGCAGAAAACAAAAGTACACTATGTGAGGATGACAACAGTGATCATAGTAGAAAGGGTTTTTTGCCGAAGCAGAAATAATTAGTCAACGTTATTTTTGTTGGGGTTGCCTTGAAAAAGGGTAACACTGTCATTATAGATAAAGATGTATCTATAATGGAGGGCTACTGATCGTGATGGAGGATAACATACATTACTGAGAGTAATAATGGTTATTTTCTATCATTACTCTCTTTTTATTTGCTTAAAAATAGCAAATGAGAGTATCTTCTTCACATTCACTTCTTATAGCCCTCCACACAAATAATATGTTGGAGGAACACATCATGTCTGGAACAATTTATTCAATTATCCCACCAATTATTGCTCTTCTTATGGTTGTCTTAACCCGCAGAGTACTTCTTTCACTTGGAGTAGGAATAGTATCAGCTGCACTACTCTTACATGGAGATATCCTAAAAAGTGAAGGAGTAGGAGCTTGGTTACAAGACGTTTTTCTCACAATTTGGTCTAGTATTAAAGCGGTCTTTGTTTCAGAAGGTTCGCTAAACACATGGAATGTTTATATTATTTTATTTTTATTCTTATTGGGTATTATCACAGCTTTCATTTCCATTTCAGGCGGAAGTCGTGCTTTTGGGGAATGGGCTCAATCAAAGGTAAAAACAAGAACAGGTGCACAAATTTTAGCTGCTGTACTAGGGATTATTATTTTTATTGATGATTATTTTAATGCATTGGCGGTTGGTCAGGTAAGTAGACCACTTACAGACCGTAATAAGGTCTCACGTGCAAAACTAGCATATATTATTGACTCTACTTCTGCTCCAATTTGTGTTATTTCACCTATATCAAGTTGGGGAGCATATATCATTGCCATACTTGCACCAATTCTAGCAACGCATGGTCTAGCAGAGTACTCGCCATTATCAACGTTTATTCAAATGATTCCTATGAATTTATATGTTGTTACGGCAATTCTGATGGTATTTGGAGTTGCAGTGTTTAATATAAATCTAGGTAGCATGAAGGCACATGAATCTCGTGCTATGACAACTGGTGAGGTTACAGACCCTGAAAAGCCAGTATTAGGGGAGTTAAAGCAGGAATTGCCTCAAAGTGAAAAGGGTTCTGTTGGCGATTTAGTTTGGCCGATTATTGCATTAGTAATCGGTACGGTTGGTTCTTTATTTTGGACAGGCTATAAAGCTTCAGAAGGAAATGCGACAATCCTAACAATATTCGAAAATACGGATGTAACTGCATCCCTATTATATGGTGGTTTGTTCGGAATCGTTGTAACACTTATTTTGTTCTTTATTCAAGTATATGCTAAAAAAGCAGTCAGCATTGGTCTCCTTACTAAGGGTATTACTGAAGGAATTAAATCGATGCTTCCAGCGGTATACATTTTATTGTTTGCTTGGGTTATTGTTGATTTAATTGGTCAGATTGAAACAGGAGCATATTTAGCAGGTAAAGTACAAGAGTGGAATGTAAATGTGGCATTTTTACCGGTTATTCTATTTGTTGTAGCGGGTATTATGGCATTTGCAACGGGAACCTCTTGGGGAACGTTTGGAATGATGCTACCTATAGCAGGAGATATTGCGGCAGCGTCAGATATTACAATTTTACTTCCAGCTCTAGCAGCTGTATTAGCAGGTTCTGTTTTTGGAGATCACTGTTCACCAATCTCTGATACAACAATACTTTCTTCAACTGGTGCAGGTAGTCATCATATTGACCACGTTATGACTCAACTTCCATATGCAGTGATTTCTGCAGTGATTGCTGGAATCGGTTATATAATACTAGGTCTAACAGGAAGTACGGTATTAGGATTACTTACTACTTTCGTATTGTTAGTTGCTTTTATATTCACTATGAAAAACAAGAAAACCGCATAAAAAATATTATACATGCAATAGAAAGATAAACTTAAATATATGTTAGAGACAAGGGAAATATCACCTTTGTCTCTTTTTTTGAAAAAGAAAATTAATTTTCAAATAACTTTTGACAGAAGGCTACAGACTAGCTATACTATAAATTAGATTATAAACAATAATCTGAAAATATAAAACTTTCCAATATCAGCCTAGTGCTAAATAACTAAAAAATGTAATTGGGTTGATAGGAAAAAGGGGAGGAACAAGTTATGGATAATCGTCCACAGTGGGGGACACGAGCAGGTTTCGTTCTAGCTGCTATCGGTTCTGCGGTCGGTTTGGGTAATATATGGAGATTTCCATATGTTGCTTATGAAAATGGTGGAGGAGCATTCTTCATACCTTATCTATTTGCAATTTTAACAGCGGGTATTCCAATCCTAATTTTAGAATTTACTATTGGTCACAAGTTTAGAGGCTCTGCTCCTCTATCATTCTTCAGACTAAATAAAAAGATGGAATGGCTTGGCTGGTGGCAGGTTTTCATTTCCTTTGTCATAGCTACATATTATGCAGTCATTATCGCATGGGCCATTTCGTATACGTTCTTCTCATTTAATAAAGCGTGGGGAGAAGATACACAAGGATTCTTGTTCGGAAGTCATCTTAAGCTAGCAGAAACTCCTGGTGATATTGGAGCACCTGTACTTGGGGTTTTTGGCCCCTTAGTTGTAGTTTGGGCTATTACATTATTCATTCTATTTAAGGGTGTTAAAAAGGGTATTGAAAAAGCAAATCGGATTTTTATTCCTACTTTGTTAGTTATTTTTACAATTATTGTAATTCGAGCAGTAACTCTCGAAGGAGCAGGTGCAGGGTTAAATGCATTCTTCGAACCAAACTGGGATAAAATTATGTCAGGTGAGGTTTGGGTAGCGGCATACGGACATATTTTCTTTAGTTTATCAATTGGTTTTGCCATTATGATTACTTATGCGAGTTATTTACCAAAGAAGTCCGATGTTACAAATAACGCATTTATTACTGGTTTTGCAAACTCAGGATTTGAATTATTAGCAGGTATTGGGGTATTTGCTGCTTTAGGCTTCATGGCTTCACAAGCAGATGTACCTGTAAATGAAGTGGCAACTGCTGGCGTTGGTCTTGCATTCGCAGTCTTCCCGCAAATTATCAATCAGATGCCATTTGGAGAATTCTTTGGTGCATTATTCTTCTTGTCTTTAGTATTTGCAGGGTTAACCTCACTTATTTCAATTTGTGAAGTATTTATCGCGGCTGTACAAGATAAGTTTAATCTTACACGTAACAAGGCAGTTTTATATGGTGCTGGATTAGCATCGCTTATTTCAATTTTGTACTCAACAAATGGAGGCTTGTACTTCCTAGATGTAGTCGATTACTTCATTAACCAATTTGGTATTGCTGTCGCAGGATTGGTTGAAGTTATTCTAATCGCTTGGGTATTCAGACAGATGAATCCATTGCAAGCACATGCAAATGCGATTTCAGATATTCGTGCAGGTGGATGGTGGAAAATCTGTTTAGGTGTTATTACTCCACTTGTTCTTGGATACATGCTTTTCGACTTACTAAAAACAAATATCCTACAACAATTTGATAATGCAACTGGTAACTATGAAGGGTATGCAACATCATTTATCCTCTTCCCAGGAGTATTTATTGCAGTTGGGGTAATTGTAATCGGAATTCTACTTTCACTTAAAAAATGGAGTCGAGCGACGTTAGATAACAATTATACTTCCAGTAACGACAAGGGGGTAGGACTATGACCGGTGGCGCTATTACAATGATGATCATTGGTATGGTTATTCTATGGGGAGGCCTTGTAGCAAGTATTGCACATGCTGTTAAAAAGGCAAAACAAGCAAAACAAGGATAAAAAAGTTACATTATAAAAAGAGGGGTCAAAAATTAGAACGGAAGAAGGCTGTGGTATTTTTTACCACAGCCTTTACTAGTAGGTCTAGCTTTAGGTTCCGTTTCGAGATCCAGGCCAGTGCCTAACACCCCGAGGTCCCTTGTCGACTTGTACGGATAAGGAAAGCTTTAACAGCAATCATCGCATGGAAAATGCATAGCATTTTCGAGAATGTACTACATCCACGTTTGCCAGGACGTGGCAGCTTTATGGACCTTGCGCTTCTGTACTTAGATAAAAAATATAAAATCTTGTACGTAGTAGACAGTGTCTAGCTACAGACGGCATCGGCTCTCGGGTCTGAGACAAATCGCTTGTGAAGGCAACCAGCGCCTTCAGAAGTGATTTGTCTTATTTAACGTTTCCTAGATTTTCTTTCTGCCCTTTCCCAAGCTCGTAGATGTGGGTAGGGGTCGAAAGACCATTCTGTATATCCATTGTCTTTGTACATGCCATAATGAAGGTGAGGAGGGAACTTTCCTGCTGTTCCTGGCGGTCCGTAGCCAGAACTTCCGACAGAGCCGATAATTGTGCCGGGCTCAACAACTTGACCGATTGCAATATCTTTTGCAAATCCATTCAAGTGTGCAAAATAGTGATACGTATTATTAATATCACGAATGCCAATTCTCCAACCACCAAAACGATTCCAACCTTTCATTTCAATCACACCATAAGAGGTTGCTCGAACGGGTGTACCATAACTGGCAAAAATGTCGGTACCTTCATGCATTCTTCGTCCACCCCAACCTCGTGCATCGCCCCATGTATTTTTATAGCTGTGGTTATAGCCAAGTGGAACAGGAAACGCATGCTTATCTAAATCAAGCGTACCGTATGTTGAGTAGATTTTAGCGATTCCCATTATAAGTGATACCGATTTATCTCGTTTATAATAGTCCCATAATCCTATTCTTAAATTATCAAGGTCTGTACCATAAGGCAAAATTTGTTCTGAAATCGCATATAAGATGTCCTCATCATTTGTCTGATCTGCGACTCCATCGTCATTTCCGTCTACGCCAATTCCTCCAAATAACTGAATACTATACGGATTTGTATCATTCAGATTTGGATTTAATGCACCAGCCCATACTTCCGGTTTTATGTAGATTCCAATCAAGCCCGTTTCCTTTGGTATATCCTTGCGAGCACGACGGATACTTCTTTCATATTGATCAATAGCCGCATAATAATACCAAGGGATTTGTGTGACAGTCTCCATCTTCGTGTAAAGGTTCATTCGTTCTTGAAATACCTTTTGTTGATCTTCATTTGCACTAGCCATTTGAGGGATTCCAGTAAAAAGTAAACAAATAACGACTAATATTCCAAGTTTTTTATTCACGCAGTAAATCTCCTTTCTCCAAAGGTATATCGTAAAACAACAACTGCGGGGCTACGAATAGATAAAATTTGTTATTTAGCGTACTCTTCCTTGTTAGTTTGTTGTAACTTTTCGTTTTCATTATAACTAATTGTTGGAAAATCAAATTTATTCAAATATGCGAATGCTTGGATTCTTATGTTTTTTATGAGTATAATAGAGATAGCCTTTGCAATGGAGTGATAAAGTATGTCAAAAAATGAAGAATATCTTCGAAAGCCTGAATGGCTCAAAATAAAATTGAATACGAATGATAACTACACTGGATTAAAGAAAATGATGAGAGAGAAGAAACTACATACTGTTTGTGAGGAAGCAAGATGTCCAAATATTCATGAATGCTGGGCTGTTCGTAAGACAGCTACATTTATGATTTTAGGTGATACATGTACACGTGCATGCCGTTTTTGTGCCGTGAAAACTGGTCTTCCAAATGAATTAGATTGGCAAGAACCTGAACGTGTTGCTGATTCTGTCGCAATGATGGGATTAAAGCATGTTGTTGTAACAGCAGTTGCTCGCGATGACCTAAAGGATGGCGGAGCAGCGGTGTTTGCTGAAACAGTTCGTGCGATTCGTAGAAAAAACCCGTTTACCTCTATTGAAGTATTACCATCAGACATGGGTGGAGTATATGAAAATTTAGAAACATTAATGGATGCTAAGCCTGATATTCTAAATCATAATATTGAAACTGTCCGTCGTTTATCAGACCGTGTACGTGCAAGAGCAAAGTACGAACGTTCCCTTGAGTTTTTACGCAGAGGGAAGGAAATGAATCCTGATATTCCAACTAAATCCAGCATTATGATAGGTCTTGGGGAAACGAAGGAGGAAATCATTGAGACTATGGATGACCTTCGTGCAAATAATGTTGATATCATGACTATCGGACAATATTTACAACCTTCGAAAAAACATCTAAAGGTACAAAAATATTATCATCCTGATGAGTTTGCTGAATTAAAAGAAATCGCATTAAGTAAGGGCTTTAGTCACTGTGAAGCAGGTCCACTCGTTCGCTCTTCCTATCATGCAGACGAGCAAGTTAATGCTGCAAAAGCCAATCAACAATTAAAAGAAGCATAAAAAAGAGAGGGGGGTTCCCCTCTCTTTTAAGATGTCTAGCCCAGGCGCCATCAGCTCTCGGATTAAAGCCAATCGTTTCGGAAGGTAAAAAGCACCTACTGACAGTGTCTTTTATGCTTTTCTTACTTACTTATTGATATCCTTGCCCGCCTGGTACTTTTCTGTCCTGATTTTGTTTTTGTTTAGGTTTTGTGTATTTTTCCATATCACCAGTTTCATCATTCCCAAAGGTACCACCTGTACCAGTGTCGTGTTCATCTCCACCCTCATTGGTAGAGCTAGGGTTCTTTAGGAAGTCTTGGTTTTCCCTTGCCCTGCGTTCATACTCAGGATTCAAGCCACCCTGAATTTCCCCATTTTCGTTTTCACCTTCACTTAATTTATAACCTTGCGGAGATTTAATCATTTGTTGGATAGTTGATGTAATAATTTGATCGACGTTTCGACTATCTGAATCCAATGTACCAAATCGTTCAATTTGCTCTATCATGCTAGGATCATCTGAGACATAAACATGGTAATACCTTGGTACAACTGAAAGTGCAGAGCGCTTAACCTGGTCTGCGGTTAGCATCCTGTCCTTTGCATCCGTCTCATATGCAATGAGCACTTCTTCATCAGTAACAAGGGTTCCTACATCTTTCACATGTGGGATTGTCGTACATATTTTACTAATTAAATCTGCAACCTTTTCCCTATTCATAGCAGGCATTGTATTATATACATTTGCATCACCAGGAATTGGACTTTTTTGATGACGAACATAGCCAAAGTTCGTCATTTCTTTTCCTTTATTACGAATTCCTTGTTCATTGTAAAGTTCGTTTTGGTCGGCACGATTAATGGTATTTCCGCTTTTATGGAAGACTCCAGCTTCGTTATCATCAGCTGTACCACAGCCGGATAATGCTGTAAGTATACATAAGCCAGTTATGATTGTGTACTTTTTCATAATTGACACCCCCTCAGTAGTAGGGTGACCAATTCAACAAAAATTTCACATAGTAATTGATGGTTTGATTGGCTATAATGAAATTATATAGTTATGGGTACGAGGTGAGTAACATGATAAGTATTAACAACACTACATATGAACTAGTTGAAGAGCTAAAAGAAGGATTTAATGAAGAAGCTTTTCGAGCGAGATATAGTGATATCCTTGCAAAATATGACTTTATAGTTGGAGATTGGGGATATGAGCAGCTCCGTTTAAAGGGATTTTTTGATGATAAAAACCAAAAAGCGTCCTTTGATACAAAGATCAGTACCCTGTCCGAGTATTTATACGAGTATTGTAATTTCGGCTGTGCGTATTTTGTATTAAAAAAAGTAAAAAAATAAAGTACAGGCATTAGTTACTTGCCTGTACTTTATTCGTGCTGTCCAGCTTCAGAGAATAGGAGCCCCAGACACTTCAACTCCCAAGGAAAAAAACGCCTCTTTGTGGGAGTCTCCGACGCACTGGAAGTGTAGTATCGACTCTGCCAGGAGTGGCGTTTAAGTCGGGCCAGTTTTTTTGTTCTGACAAGTCGCTTCAGCATTTCAATTAATCGTACGGGGGTTCTGCATTCTCATTTTTGTCATCGTGTGTCGGATGGGCACCTGGAAACTGTCTTGGAATGTCTTGGTGTAGTGATTTAAATTCATAATTAAAATTACTGTATGTTCGTTGTCCTTCTTCCCAAGATGTGCTTTTATTTTCAACAGGCGCATCCTTTCCCCTCGGATGACCCACCGGACCTTCGGGAAACTCCTCAAACGTTAAAAAATTCCTCATTGTCTCTACATTTGAAAAATCGGTATAACTTACTTCTTCTTTATCTTTTCTGGTCATGAAAACACCTCTCTACCTTTTTATCTTAGTGTTTTCAGACCTTCAAAGAATATGTTAGACAATTTCATACAGAAAAGAACGTAATTCCTCTGCTTCATCCTCTGGCAACTGATATGCATATTCAATATATCCTGGCTCATCTAGGTCATCTCTACCAATAATAGCAAAACGGTTACTCAATATATTTAAAACAACAAGCTTACCATAGTATCGGTCAGATTTCACAATCGCTAAGTCAAATCGTTGGTGCTCCCCCATAAAGCTAACAAATCTCGTTTGTGTATCAATTGTATCGTCATATAAGAAAAAACGCTCGGACATCATTGTAGTCTCCTTCTTTAAAAATTCACTTAGTATTATCATATCAAAGCTGGAATAAATAGAAAATGAAACAAAACGTATTTCCTAAAACATTTACGATTTAATGTGACCAATGATAGTGAGAGAACTTTATGGTAAAATAGTGTAGTACTTGTAGTACTGAAGAAGTAAAAATGGATAACGATTATAAATAGAGGGTGATACTATGTATTTTGTTGATCGGGAGAAAATTGAAAAAACCCTTCATTTTTACGAGGAAAACTTAGAGTTGTTAAAATCTGATACAAAGTGGACAAGTGTTCTTGAACAAAAAGCGTTAGAGCGCATTGCACAGCTTGTAATTGAATCGATATTGGATGTAGGGAATTCAATGATTGACGGTTTTATTATGCGTGATCCGGGAAGCTACGACGATATTATTGATATACTTGAGGATGAAAAAGTAGTATCTACACATGAAGCAGCTGAACTAAAGGAAATCATCCGATATCGTAAGGTGATTGTTCAAGATTATCTCGAAATCAATCATGAAGAGCTGTCTTTAAAATTAAAGGAATATAAAAAAAGCCTTGCAAGCTTTCCTCAAGCCATAAGAACATATCTTGAAAACGAACTAGGACCAGTTTCAGCATTTAAAAATTAATAAAAGGTGAAGATATAGTGAAAACTTACAAAGGATATTTATTTGACTTAGACGGTACAATGTACCGTGGTACTGAGCGTATTAATGAGGCTTGTGATTTGGTAAATAAGTTAGACCAAAAGAAAATACCTTATTTATTTGTTACAAACAACTCGTCTAGAACACCTGAGCAGGTTGCAGCAAAGCTACGTGATTTTGATATTGCGTGTACAGCCAACCAAGTTTTTACCACTAGTCAGGCAACTGCAAATTACATGTTTGATTTAAAGCAGGAACAAAACAAAGAAGCAACTGTTTATGTGATTGGTGAGGAGGGGATTCGTCAAGCATTGGAGGAGAAGGGCTTCACAATCACTGACGATAACCCTGATTTTGTAGTTTGTGGAATTGATCGTTCAATTACATACGAGAAATTAACAATTGCTTGTTTAGCCGTTCGAAATGGAGCCATCTTTATCTCAACAAATGGAGACATTGCCATTCCAACTGAGCGAGGGCTACTACCAGGGAATGGGTCACTCACATCAGTTATTTCTGTTTCAACAACAGTTCAACCCATTTTTATAGGAAAGCCTGAAAAAATCATAATGGAGCAAGCCCAACAGAGACTAGGAATTCCAAAAGAAGATACATTAATGGTTGGTGACTATTACGATACAGATATAATGGCTGGGATGAATGCTGGTATTGATACATTGCTTGTCCATACCGGTGTAACGACAGCAGAATTATTAAGGAGTTATGATCGTCCACCAACTTATGCCATAGATAGTTTAAAGGAATGGATGGATAGAATATAAAAAGCGCTCACTTTGAGCGCTTTTACATTTAACCAAAACCGAAAAGGTAAAAGCCTCCGGACGAAGTAAAGACCGAATCCCCTGATTCGGTCTTACAAGCTTCACTTATTCCACGTTTGCTGCTCTATGTGCCAATCGACTTGATGCAGCAGCTGCAATTGCACCTACAATGTCATCCAAGAATGTGTGGCATTCCCCTGTAGATTTATCATTTAGACGTTCTAAAATGCCAGGTTTCTTCTTATCAATATATCCATAGTTTGTAAATCCGATTGAGCCATATACATTTACGATTGAAAAGGCAAGGATTTCATCTACACCGTAAAGGCCCTCATCCACCTTAATTGTAGAGAGTAGTGGTTCCTCAAGTAACCCTTTTTCCGCTAATTTGTCTAGTTGGATTCCTGTTAATACAGCATTTTGAATCTCGCGCTTTGTTAACACACGATCTACGTTATGGACACAATCTTCCATTTTTAAATCAGGATGATATTTACTTTGTAAATAATAAACCAATTCAGCAATATCCTGAATAGTTACGCCTCTTTCTTCTAACCAGCGTCTAGCTGTCCGTTCAATTTCATTCATTTTTGCTTCGTCACCCATACAGTTCACCTATTTTCTTATAATTTCTAAATCAAATTGCCATGGCGTATTTGTGCCCAGATTTTAGGCCCTCACGAGTTGGGCATGAAGACGTTGCTTCAGGATGTGACGTACTTCGTCAGTGATCCTAAGTCGAAAACTTCATTTGAAAATCTAAGGCAGCGCCATTACCTTTATTCAGTGAGGGTTATTCACACAAATAGATTCCATTGATTCATCCCACTAAAAAGATGTGGAATTCACTGAATAAAGTGAACTTTTTCTTATTATTTTCTAGTTTACCACAAGAAACTGGAATTTGTTTCATATAGATGTTTTTAGAGGATGTTTACGCAAAATGGAGTGCGTAGTTACATATTATGTGCGAGGAGTGGCTATTTATGAGAGATACTCTCTTTGAACAGTACAAAATTAGAGCGGAGCGACAAGTTCAAGCATTTGGCCATGAAGCAATCATCTATAGGAATATACTATATTGTATTGTGCCAATATCCGATTTGGAACAAGAAGAATTATATGAAATAAAACAACTTAGCGACTATATGATTCATAAAGGAGATGTTCGAGTAGGCTCGATTGTACCTACAACTGATGGGAAATTAACCACCATGGTCAATGAACAAGAAGTAGCCATTATTCGGTTTCCACTATTTAGTCATAGAATCACAAATTCCTTAGGATATGAATTAGCACGGTTCCACAAGCGGGGGAGAAGTTTTCCTTATCAAGTAAATAACCTAAAACGAATTGGGCATTGGAAACACTTATGGGAAAAAAGATTAGATCAAATGGAACTCTTTTGGAAAGAGAAAGTAAAACAACACCCTGATAATTATTTTGAAAAATTATTTGTTGATGCGTTTCCATATTATATTGGCTTAACGGAAAATGCAGTCCAATATCTCGTTGACACAGAACTGGATGTGGTTCCTAGCCCAGTTGATTCAGCGACAGTTTGCCATCATCGTTTTACAAATACATCCTGGGATAAGGATACATTTACAAAGCTTCCAACAGACTGGGTGTTTGATCATCATACGAGGGATTTGGCAGAGTTTATTCGTGAACAATTCCTCAACGGAGATTCAAGAGATCAAATTACTTCCTTTATGTCAGAATATGAGCGTGTAACCCCATTATCTTTATTCTCCTGGAGGATACTTTACGCACGTTTGATGTTTCCAGTTCACTTTTTTGAATGTATTGAGGGGTATTATATGACAGAATCGGCAAGAAAAAAAGAGATACAACTTAAAAAATTAGAATCAATCCTGAAGGAATCTGATAAAAATGAAAAATTTTTGGCATCTTTTTTCTCCACTTTAGGAGTAAATCAAAAAAGAGTAATAATTCCGAACATAAGCTGGCTTCAAAAGTAAAGATATATGGTACTATTAAAGAAGACAAACCAACCTCATTCATTCGGGGCTGGTTAAGCCTTTAGCGGATGCCACGATTTATAAAGGAACTTTCGAGCATAGGTTCAAACACCACGGACGCCATGTCCCAGAGAAAGCGTCTTATGACTTACCTCTTGTAGGCCAAAAATCGAGCACAAAATCGCCAAGGCACATTGACCAAATATACTTACGAGGTGGATCATGACAAAACCATATGTTTTTATTACCAGAAAACTTTCTGAAGAAGCAATACAACCACTAATGGAAGTTGCAGATGTGCATATTTGGAATGAGGAAGAGAAAGCAGTCCCAAGGGAAATTCTTCTGGAAGAAGCGAAAAAAGCAGATGCACTTTTAACGATGCTTTCTGACAAGATTGACAAGGAACTTCTAAATCTAGCACCAAAACTTAAGATCGTAGCTAATTTGGCAGTTGGATTTGATAATATTGATGTCGAGTATGCGAATGAAAAGGGAATCGCAGTTTGCAATACGCCGGATGTGTTGACAGATACTACAGCAGATTTAACATTTGCACTTATGCTTGCAACAGCAAGAAGAATTGTCGAGGCAGCTGAGTTTGTAAAAGAAGGAAAGTGGAAAAGCTGGAGTCCTTTATTGCTAGCTGGCCATGATGTCCATCACAAAACAATTGGTATTGTAGGAATGGGCAAAATTGGTGAAGCAGTCGCAAAGCGTGCTAGTGGCTTTGATATGGATATTCTGTATCATAATCGTTCAAGAAAAGTAGCTGTAGAGGAACGAATTGGTGCTTCTTATACTTCATTTGAAGAGCTAATAGAAACAGCAGATATTATAGTTTGCTTAACTCCATTAACAGAGGAGACGAGAGGACTATTTAATAGGGAAAGCTTCAAGAAAATGAAAAAATCTGCAATCTTTATTAATGTATCAAGAGGACCAGTTGTGGATGAAGAGGCATTATATCAAGCTTTAGTAGATGGGGAAATTGCAGCAGCAGGATTAGATGTTTTTGAGAAAGAGCCAGTCTCTCCAAACCATCCGCTAGTAAGTCTCCCAAATGTTGTAGCCTTGCCTCATATTGGTAGCGCAAGTACTGAAACTCGGAACACCATGATGGAGCTTTGTTGTAAAAACATTGAACTCGTTTTAACAAATAAACAACCTAAAACGTTGGTTAACAAAGATTGGTCATTATCATATTAGTAACTTTTGATTAAGGCATCTTCGTTAGAAGGTGCTTTTAGTGTTTCTAATACCGAATAAAAAGTAGACATGTTAGTAGGCACCTGTTTACTTTAAATTTTCGCATAAATAAAAATATTTTTATTAAAGGCAATCCATACATATCAGTCTGTTAAGCGTTTTCAGGATGAGTACACTCAAAAATAACACTTGTAAAACCTGTTTATCACAACTATAATGTCTTTTATAGGAAGACAAATGTATTTCTAGGGAATACATAACGAGAGGCGGTATAAATATGAAAAGTATTTCTGTAGGACTATTAGGCTTAGGAACTGTTGGATGTGGTGTAGTTACGATTTTAAAGAACCATCAAGATAAATTAATGCATCAAGTTGGGTGTCCGATAGAAATTAAAAAAATACTTGTTCAAGACATAAATAAAAACCGAGCTGTAGAAATTGACCCATCTTTGTTAACAACAAACGCTACGGAAGTAATTGAAGATCCGGAAATTGATGTTGTTATTGAAGTAATGGGTGGCGTTGAGGATACGAGACAGCTTGTAGTTCAATCCTTACGAAACAAAAAGCATGTAGTGACAGCGAATAAAGATTTAATGGCTTTATACGGGCCGGAACTACATAGAGTGGCCAGTGAGAACGGCTGTGACCTATTCTACGAGGCTAGTGTAGCAGGTGGAATTCCTATTCTTCGTGGTTTAGTAGATGGTTTAGCATCAGACCGCATCATAAAAATGATGGGAATCGTTAATGGAACAACGAACTTTATCTTAACCAAAATGAGTAAAAACGGAAGTGCTTATGAGGAAGTGTTAAAAGAAGCACAGGATCTTGGCTATGCGGAAGCAGATCCAACAGCTGATGTAGAAGGACTTGACGCAGCACGAAAGATGGCAATCCTTGCAACATTGGGTTATTCGATGAACATCAATCTTCAGGATGTTCGGGTTCAGGGAATTTCCTCTGTATCAAGTGAAGATATCGATTATAGTAAACGCTTAGGGTATACTCTTAAGCTAATTGGTACAGCACATCGTGCGGGTGAAAAGGTTGAAGTAAGTGTTCAGCCAACGCTCCTTCCAGATTCGCACCCACTTGCAGGTGTAAATAACGAATATAATGCTGTTTATGTGTATGGGGAGGCAGTAGGAGAAACCATGTTTTACGGTCCTGGAGCAGGAAGTTTACCAACTGCAACTGCGATTGTGTCTGATTTAGTAGGGGTAATGAAGAACATGAGACTCGGTGTAAATGGGCGCAGTGCAGTTTCACCTCAATATGAGAAAAAACTAAAAGAAGATTCCGAGATTTTCTCTAAATACTTCTTACGTATACACGTAAAGGATCAAGTTGGAGCATTTGCAAACATTACGTCTCTCTTTTCTGAACGCGGTGTTAGCTTTGAAAAAATATTGCAATTGCCACTAAAGGATAAGGACTTAGCGGAAATTGTACTTGTTACACATAAAGCATCTTTACGAGATTATGAGGAAATTTTAGTACAGCTTCGTGATTTACAAATCATTCAAGAGGTAAAAAGCTCTTATCGAGTTGAAGGGGGAGACCTAGCATGAGATGGCAGGGATTATTACAGCAATTTAAAGAATATTTACCAGTAAATACAGACACGCCAATGCTTTCGTTGAACGAAGGCAATACACCATTACTTCCTCTCCATTCAATTTCCGAGGATCTTGGAATCGATTTATATGTAAAGGTTGAAGGTGCAAATCCAACAGGTTCTTTTAAGGATCGTGGAATGGTAATGGCAGTAGCGAAAGCAGTTGAAGAAGGAAGTGACACCATCATTTGTGCTTCAACTGGAAATACTTCCGCAGCAGCTGCAGCATATGCAGCACGTGCAGGGATTCGTTGTATTATTGTCATTCCTGAAGGGAAAATTGCGATGGGGAAGTTAGCACAAGCCGTTATGTATGGTGCTGAAATCATCTCCATTGAAGGAAATTTCGATCAGGCGCTACAAATCGTTCGTAATATTAGCAAAAATGCACCTATTACTCTCGTAAACTCTGTAAATCCATATCGAATTGAAGGCCAAAAAACAGCAGCGTTTGAAGTTTGTGTACAGCTTGATGGTGCACCCGATGTGCTAGCAATACCAGTAGGTAACGCTGGAAACATTACTGCTTATTGGAAAGGCTTTAAGGAATATAACGAACGTCATAAAACAGGACTTCCTGAGATGCGCGGATTTGAAGCAGAAGGTGCAGCGGCAATTGCCAGGAATCAAGTCATTGAAAACCCAGAAACTATTGCAACTGCCATACGAATTGGAAACCCTGCAAGCTGGGATCAAGCAGTTCAAGCTGCAAATGAATCAAATGGAAAAATTGATGAGGTTTCAGATGCTGAAATCCTTGAGGCATATACGTTATTATCAAGAAAAGAAGGCGTATTTGCAGAACCAGGTTCTTGTGCGTCCATAGCTGGTGTTATTAAGCAGGTTCGAAGTGGCGAAATTAAAAAGGGTAGTCGAGTTGTTGCCGTATTAACTGGTAATGGATTAAAGGATCCAAATGTGGCAATTGAAGCAACATCTATTAAACCTGTTGTGTTACCAAACGACCAAGAGCTTGTCTATGAACATATTAGAGGTGCAGTTTTACATGAAGTTTGAAAAAGCTTTTCAAATAAAAGTTCCGGGTAGCTCAGCTAATCTAGGACCGGGGTTTGATTCACTAGGTTTGGCTGTAAATCGTTACTTAACTTTACAAGTTGAACCTAGTAACCAATGGGAGTTTGTTCCCGGCTCTAAAGAAATTGCTGACACACCTGCTGGTACGGATAATTTTATTTATCAAATTGCAGCTAAGGTAGCCTCTTCCTATTCATGTGTGTTACCTCCATGCAAGGTATTTGTTCATAGCGACATACCATTAGCTAGAGGGCTAGGGAGTAGTGCGGCTGCCATTATTGCAGCAATCGAGTTAGTAAATGAGCTCTGTACTCTACAATTAACAAGTCAACAAAAGCTTGATTTAGCATGTGAATATGAAGGACATCCTGATAATGTTGGCGCGTCGCTTTACGGCGGGCTAGTGATAGGGAGTCATCGTGGCAGTGAAGAAACAGATCTCATTCACGTGAATGACCTATCCTTTGATATGGTTGTTGTGATTCCACCATATCAACTAAAAACCAAGGATGCACGAAACGTACTCCCCTGTGAACTATCCTATCAAGAGGCAGTCAAAGCAAGTTCAATTAGCAATGTCATGGTGGCTGCCCTTTTAACAAAAGATTTGCCAGTGATGGGTAAAATGATGGATCTTGATTTATTTCATCAGCAATACAGGACAAAACTTATTCCAGAATACGAAAAAATCTGTAAAGTAGCAAAACGTGCGGGAGCATTTGGCGTAGCGATAAGTGGAGCAGGGCCTACTGTGATTTGTTTTACAGAAAATGGACGGGGTAAACAGGTGAAGGATGAACTTTGTCTTGAATTTGAAGATTATCAGGTAGAAGAGGTAAGTATAGAACAAAAAGGAAGTACAGTAACATCACTAACCTTACATGAGTAAAAGCGAAACCAAGGAGGTTTCGCTTTTTGCATCTAGAAAGAAAAAGGCCCCCATAAAGTTACTTTTGGGGCACCTCAATTTATTTGTTAGAATACTTGTTCGACTTCAACAATACCAGGAACTTCTTCTAATAATGCTCGTTCGATACCAGCTTTTAGTGTGATTGTTGAGCTTGGGCAGCTTCCGCATGCACCTAATAGGCGAAGTTTAACAACTCCATCTTCTATGTCAACTAAATCACAGTCTCCGCCATCACGAAGTAAAAATGGACGAAGTTTATCTAAGACTTCTTGTACTTGTTCTCTAATATCTAATTCAGCCATTACGATCGACTCCTTTCATCTTACCTTTATAATTATTATAATCTGTTTACTGGAAAAAATCTATTACCTTTATTCAGTAGAATTTACCACTACAAAAGGCAGTGGAATCTTGCAATAAAACTGTGTAGACTTAATCAAACTGAATAATGTGTAAGCATCCGCAGATGCCTCAGATTTTTCAATTAAAGATTCTTAGTTGAGAAAACCTTACTGTGTCTATTTTACCAGATTTTTAGTACAATGAAAAAAGAAATGATTTACCCTCATTTAGTAAAAATCCGGATGCTATATGGAGATATGGCCTCAGACGGAAGCTACTGTTCTTCAATGGTAACTTTTCGTGTCAAAGGAGAAATTTGGGCGCAAACACGCCAAGGTGAATTTGGTTTGGATAAAGGAGAGCGAGAGATGGAGAAGCAAAAGGTTGAAATTTGTGTATACGGTGCGGAAGTGCTTTGCCCTAGTTGTGTAAACCTTCCTTCCTCAAAAGAAACATATGAGTGGCTGGAGGCAGCGCTAAGTAGAAAGTTTCCAAATCAACCATTCGATATAACGCATATCGACATTTTTAATCCACCCGGGGATGAAGATAAAAAGGCATTCTCATCACGAGTAATTGAAGAAGATATGTTTTACCCTGTCGTTGTACTAGAGGGTGTCATTGTAGGAGAAGGCAGCCCAAAGCTTAAAACCATTTATGCAGAAATGGAAAAATACGGCTACACACCAGCTGAATAAAACATTAATCATTAATAGGCAAGGAGGCTATCCTCCTTGCTTTTTTGGTGCTCAAAGATAGGAAAATGTTCCTCATCTAAAAGACAAGTTATAGTAGAGTTCCGCCTGGAAGTGTCTATGACAACGCTTTCAAGGACAAAATAAAGTGGTGTTTAGAAGAAAATGTCTATGAGAGAGGTTCACAAGGACAAAGTATATAAATTCCAAGCTGGATCTGTCTTTGAGTGATGGGCTCAAAAACAATACTCTATCATTTGTAAAAATTGGCCTTAAAACTTAGAAACCTCCATGCAAAATAAAAAATCACGGTAATTGGTAACCGTGATTTTCTTATTGTCTAAATCCAGCGCCTAGCCCTCGAGGTTCCTCTCCAAGGCACGTGTGCTTTTCTAAACATCAACCATTATGATATTTATACATCCACAATACCCCTGATTTTAACATACGAGGTACACGTCCTGTGAGTGTACGGTCTGCTACCAATCCGAAGCCCTCTTTCTTTCCTAGTGAGCCAAGTACACCTTTTAGTTTAATAGTTGGGAATTCTGCTGGAGGCTCTTCACCCTTCCACCGCTTTTGAAGTACCTGAACAATTTGTTCAGCCTGGCCTTCTGCAAGCTGTGCACTAGGAGCATGTGGCAGACTAGCACAATCCCCTACAACATACACATGTTCATCATTTGGTAGGTTATGTTGTTTCGTTAATACAACACGGCCGCTAGGGTCCTTTTCTACATCTAAATCCCTCACGACTTTATTTGGTTGAATACCGGCAGTCCACACAATCACATCACATGGAATCGGTTCATCATTGTTATAAAGCACATTTTCTTCTACTCTAGTAATATTTGAATTGTTAATAATTTCAATATGGTTTTTATCAAACCAATTCTCAACATACAAACTTAATCTTTCTGGGAAGGCTGATAGTATGTGGTTCCCCCTATCAAAGAGCTTGATCTTAAGATCTGGTCTACTTTCATAAAGCTCACTCGCTAATTCAACACCACTCAGACCTGCTCCTACGATAGCAACAGTAGCATTAGCATGAAGGTTGTTTAATTTTTGATATGTTTGTCTAGAACTATCAATAGACTGAATGCTATTAGTGTATTCTTGAGCGCCTGGAACATTATGATATTTGTCTTCGCAGCCCAATCCAATCACTAAATCATCATACGTGACGGATTCTTGATCTTTCATCTGAATTTGCTTAGCATGTAAATCAATACTTGTAACTTCTCCATATCTCACATGAAGTCGAGGGTGTTCGGGAAAGGATACACGTACATGCGAATCCGAAATTGTTCCTGCTGCTAATGCATAAAATTCTGTTTTTAGACTATGATAAGGTGCCCGGTCAATTAAGGTTATTTGGATGTTTTCGGGTAGATGATTTGGCAAGAGTCTGTGTAATAACCGCATGCCGCCATACCCGCCCCCAAGTATAACAAGATTTTTCATGATGCTTATCCCCTTTTTTGTTCCTCTCTTTAGTTGAAAGTGTTCTTAAGTTATTCGTTCGATTACCTGTTCTAATCCAATGCGCCTTGACGTTTTTGCACCCGACTATTTTCACTCTAAAAATTCTCTCTTTGAATAATCGAGGCAGCGGCCAGAGGCTCTACCTTTATTCAGATAGTGTTTGAACCCCCGATGAATATAATATTGCATTCATCCTACCACATGTAGACGTGGGAACTTCTGCTGAATAAAGTTAACCTGTAATCCTTTTCAAAGACACTAAAAGTATAGCGAAAATGTGTCAAAATAACAACTCAATTCCTATAAAAGTAGCAAAAATTGACGTGTGAAAAAAAAGAGAGTACGATATGTTTGTAGTAGTGAGGTGAAAAGACCAGTGTTTCCTATCATTGAATTTTGTATTAGTAATTTGGCAAGCGGTTCTCAAAAAGCAAAGGAAATTCTTGAAAAAGATCCGAATTTAGACATCATTGAATACGGGTGCCTAAGCTATTGTGGAAGATGCTTTGAGTCATTATATGCTCTTGTAAATGGGGATGTTGTTACTGGTGAAACAGCAGAAGAGCTTGTAGAAAATATATATGCTCATTTAGAAGAAAACCCAATGTTCTAATAAGAAACATATTATATATATTTGTACGCAAAAGCAGTCATTGTACTGCTTTTTTTAAAAGGATAAGAAGATATAAAATTCATTTCGTAGTTTCCAATGTCTTGCTCAAGGCCCCATCGGCTCGAGGTCGTCACAATTCCATCGCTTTTGAAGGCAAAAAGCGACTTCTGTGATCGCTTGTCTTGTGCTTATCGATTAAGACTGCGGACATTGCGCTTTTCTTTGTAAAAAAAGAAAACCCTCCATTAAAAATGAAGAGTTTCTAAAAAAACGGGGGATAAATTCATTGTGTTCAAAAAAATATCATTTTATACTAGGAGAAAGAAAAATATTGGAGGAACATAATGAACACATTCACCTTCACGAAAATGCACGGGCTTGGAAATAACTATATATATGTAAATTGCTTTGAGGAGCATATTGAAGAAAGTATGTTGTCAGAGCTTGCGATAAAAGTAGCCAATGTCCATACAGGGATTGGATCTGACGGAATGATATTAATTTGTCCTTCAACAGTTGCCCCTGTGAAAATGAGAATTTTTAATAATGATGGTTCAGAAGGACAGAACTGCGGAAATGGTCTTCGCTGTGTTGCAAAATACGCATATGAGCATAAATTAGTAGAAGATAAGACATTTAAAATTGAAACATTATCGGGAATTGTTGATGCCGAGGTACATGTTGCTAATGAAGTCGTTACTAGTGTGACCGTTAATATGGGAAACCCTCGTTTAAAACGTAGTGAGATTCCAATGGTAGGGGAAGACCAAAACAAGGTTGTTGCGGAACCCTTTGCCATACAGGACCAAGTTCTTACCCTTACTGGTGTATCGATGGGGAATCCTCATGCAGTATTCTTTGTGGACGATATCAATGAAGCTCCACTCACAACGTTAGGACCTATTATTGAAAAAGATTCACGTTTTCCTGATAGAGTGAATGTCGAATTTGTAGAAGTTGTATCAGATGAGGAGCTTCATTTTCGCGTTTGGGAAAGAGGTTCAGGGATAACACAGGCATGCGGCACAGGTGCTTGTGCTGCCGTTGTTGCTGCTGTGCTTAATGACAAAACAGTTAGAGGGAAAGAAGTTATTGTTCACTTAGCTGGGGGCGATCTTTCTATTATATGGACAGATTTTGGGGATGTCCTCATGAAGGGTCCAGCGACAGTTATATGTGAAGGTAAATTTTACTACTAATCGGATTATTTGTTTCAAACCCTAATTAACATTATACTTATAGTAATAATCCAAATATAAAATCTATAAAAAGGAGGTCACGAATATGACTGAACAAGTAGTTACCATTACAGAAGCTGCTGCGTTCCAAATTAAGGATATGATGAAGCAAAGTGGGGAAGAAGGCTCTTTCTTACGAGTAGCTGTTAAAGGTGGCGGTTGTAGCGGGTTGTCATATGGAATGGGATTTGAACAAGAAATCAGTGAAACTGATCGACAAGATGAACAACATGGAATTAAGATAATCATAAACAATGAAGATGCACCTATTCTACGTGGTGTGAAAATTGATTTTAAGCAATCCTTAATGGGCGGTGGCTTTACCATCGACAATCCAAACGCAATTGCATCATGTGGCTGTGGTTCCTCATTCCGCACAGCAAAAGTTTCGGGTACACCAGAGGAATGCTAAAAAAATGGGCTGTTAAAGCCCATTTTTTTATTTTACAGCAGTTTATAACAAAGGCCTCTTTTTAAATATTTACAAGATTACAAAAGATTCTATAACACTTGAAATATCTATATAAAAGGCATATTATGAGATGGAGAAGTAAATAGCAATATTTTATGACAAAATTAGTAATTATTTATGTACATCTATGGTATCTTACGTGAAAGATATCACAAACAAAATTTAATCTATAAAAATAGAGGTTGCAGTGGAAAATAGGAGTATTATATTTTCTAATGCGAAAAGAAAAGGTGGGCGTGATTACAGTGAAAAAGCCAAAGATCGTAATATTAGGTGCGGGTTATGGTGGATTAACCACAACTGTTAACTTACAAAAACAATTAGGTGTGAATGAAGCGGACATAACACTAATCAATAAAAATGATTACCATTATGAAACGACTTGGTTACATGAAGCTTCTGCAGGTACTTTACATCATGATAAAGTTCGTTACCAAGTTGAAGATGTAATAAGCGGACATAAAGTGAAGTTTGTAAAAGGATCTGTTGCAACAGTTAATCGTGAAGAAAAACGTGTAATCCTTGAAGACGATACGCAAGTTGAATATGATTACTTAGTTTTTGCACTAGGTGGAGAATCAGAAACATTTGGTATTAAAGGATTAAAAGAATACGCATTTACCATTTCAAATGTGAATACTTCCCGTCAATTACGTGAACATATCGAATATCAATTTGCAACATATAACAATGAAGAAGAAAAGGACGATACTCGCTTAACAATCGTGGTGGGTGGAGCCGGATTTACAGGAATTGAATTCTTAGGAGAACTTGGAAATAGAATTCCTGAGCTTTGCCGTGAGTATGATGTTGATCAAAATAAAGTCAAGGTTATCTGTGTTGAAGCAGCACCATCTGCTTTACCTGGCTTTGATCCTGAGTTAGTTGAATATGCAGTAAATCACCTTGAAAGAAAAGGTGTCGAATTCAAAATTGGCACTGCAATCAAAGAATGTACACCAGATGGTATCATCGTTGGTAAGGACGATCATACTGAAGAAATCAAGGCTAAAACAGTTGTATGGGCAGCGGGCGTACGTGGAAATGCCGTTGTAGAAGCATCTGGTTTTGAAGCAATGCGTGGACGGGTTAAAGTTGACAAGTATCTTCGTGCACCAGGGCATGATGAAGTATTCTTTGTTGGAGATAGCTCTTTAGTAATTAATGAAGAAATCAATCGTCCATACCCACCAACTGCACAAATTGCTATGCAGCAAGGTGCGGTAGTTGCGAAGAATATTGCAGTTCTTGTACGTGGACAAGGTGAACTTACAGAATTTGTTTTTGATAACAAAGGTTCCGTTTGCTCACTAGGTGAACATGATGGAATCGGTGTTGTATTTGGTAGAAAAATTTGGGGTGCTAGAGCAGCATTCATGAAAAAAGTAGTTGATAATCGTGCGCTTCTTATCGTGGGCGGTCCGTCACTTGTTCTTAAAAAAGGAAAACTGAAATTTTTCTAATTGATAAAAACGGGGATGCAGCATCTGCATTCCCATTTTTTATTGAGTTAAACTTTTATTAAAAGTGCAAAATAATTAGAAAGAAAAAGTAAGAAGAAGAAAAAGGTGTATGTACTCGCTTACATGAAGCAAAATAACCGGATTGTCTTCTTTTCAAATGTAAAAAAACATGTTATATTATCTGAAAATTTAGATTCTTAAAATAATGGAGGGATACAAATGAACAATCAAACAGTTGAGATTAAAGATTGCCCTTATTGTTCGGGAAAAGGATATTTTCAGTTAATTCTTGGTGGGTCAGAGACATGTTCCTCCTGTGCAGGAAGTGGGAAAAAATAGTTGAGCTATAAACGGTGGGAGACACTCTCATGAACTGCCCCCTGTCAAGTAGACAGTGGAAATAATAAAAAATGACCTAAGCGGCTTTAGCTCTATATTCCATAGGGCTGAGGCCGTTTAGTCGTTTTTGATATCTATTATGATTATAGAAAAATATATACTCGTCTATCGCTTTAGATAATTCTTCAAAAGTCCCATACTTACGCAAATAATACTTCTCGCATTTAAGCGTTCCCCAAAATGATTCCATAGGTCCATTATCAATGCATCTTCCAACTCTGGACATGCTTTGTGTCATCTCTGCCTTGTCTATTCTGCTTTTGAATCCGTTAGAAGTGTATTGGAAACCACGATCGCTATGAATAAGTGGATGGTCTCCATCCAACAATTGTGTAGCTTGATCGAGGGTCTTAAAAACAAGTTTATTGTTATTTGAATGTCCTAATACATAACTCACAATCGATCCATCATATAGATCACGAATAGCGCTTAAATAGGCCTTCTTTGATGTTCCATATTTAAATTCCGTGACATCAGTTACCCATTTTTCATTTGGTTTTTCAGCCGTGAACTCGCGGTTTAATACATTTTCTGCAACATGTTGAGGGATAGAGTGCTTATAACGTTTCTTCTTTTGCCGGATGACAGACTGTATACCAGCGACTTTCATTAGTCTATAAAAACGTTTGTGGTTGAAGTTTTGCCCAAGTTTTCTATTAATGGTCATCGTCATTCTCCGATATCCATAGATGCCTTCTACCTCTTCATGAAGGTCTTTCATCTCTTTAATAATTTCTTCATTCTGTAGTTCCCGTTCAGAAGGAGTACGCTTTAGCCACTTATAGTAAGCTGCCCGTGTAATACCAGCGATATCACAAAGTAACAAGATGCTTAGATTTTCTTTCTCATGAAGTTCCTTAATAGCGATGTACTTGTCCTCAAATCGGATTTGGCTTATTTTCGCCTCCTTTCGATCTCCTCTAACTTTTTTAAGAACAAATTCTCCGCACGCAAACGTTCATTTTCTCTTTCTAACTTTCTCATCTGTAACTTGATCTTATCCTCTGGAGTTAACTCAGTTTCTTCTTTTTTTCTACCACGATTATCCTTAAGCGCTTCATCTCCACCATTTTCATACTTCCTAACCCATTGATATACCTGTTGATAGGATACTTCATAAGCCTCAGCTGTTTTCTTAAAATCCTTCCCGTTCCCTATACAATCCATTACTATTTCAATTCGTTCAACCCAAGTAGTTTGTCTCCCTTTAGTCATAGAGCTCGTCCTTCCCTTCGACGTATCCTTTAATTCTCTATGACTATTATACTTGGAAATCCACCTCTGAAGGACACTTCTACTTGAAATTTCATACTTTCGAACAATCTCATATTGTGAATATTCCCCCGATGTGTAATCTAGAACAGCGGCTAATTTCACCTCTTTAGAATAGGACTTCCAGGTGCTAGAGTATTCAAATCCTTTTTCCCCATCTTTATCAAATATCTCTACCCATTTATATAAAGTAACTTTAGGTATTTGATATCTCTCGGTGAGTTCTTTAACTGTATAATCTTCGTTCTTATAAGCTGTTACTACTTCATACTTAAACTGACTAGAATAGATTTTATTGGACATAAAAAACTCCCCCTAAGGTAAAACAGATTATATTTTTTAATCTGTCTACCTAAGGGGGAGCATATCACTCACCGTTTATAGCTTCTTTTTTTGTTAAACGTATAGGAAATAAAATAAATTGACTGGACAACCTCCCTTTAGTAAACTAGGATTGATTTGTACGGGAGGTGACTGCCATGTCTCTAAGCTTTTTACCGATTTTATTAATATCGATGCTTTTATTTTTTGTTCTGTTCTTTGGAATTGGGTTCATTTTAAACATGCTTTTACGTATGTCATGGATTATGGCCATTATATATCCGATAGTAGCCTTAGCAATCATTCAAGATGCATCCTTTACGGACTACTTCACTTCGCCAGGAACGGCATTTTCTTCTCTAGGTGCTAGTGTCATGTCACTAGCTGCAATTGATATCGCCATTTTAATAAGTGGATTAGCTGGTGCCATATTATCTGGAGTGGTAATTAAACTCTTAAGGAAAAAAGGGTACCGAATGTTTTAATAACGTTCTATTAGTCCACTAGAATATGAAACAAATGCAAACGTAAGGATTTAGTATTTAATAAATTCTTACGTTTATTTTTTTTGAGAATTTTAGGGCGAAAGTCCCTTTCCTCTCCTTTTGCGAATATTTTCATTCCGAATTGGAAAGAAATAGATTCGTGAAGGAGTGGAAAAATGTGTTTCAATTAAGAACCATTTTAAGAAGAGGTGCAATGACTATCTTATTTGCTATTGCACTCATTACGACGTTCCAAGCATTTTCAGGTATCCAAGCAAAGGATATTGCTAATTGGTATGAGAATCATGTAACTCAGCAAACACAATCAGTAGGGACGACTAATAATCTGGGAATTATTTCAAAGATTCTAAACTTTGTAAGAGTAGAAAAATCGACCACAGCATCAAATGCGAGTCTTGAGAGTACTTTACCGATAGAAGAAGCAATTGACTTTTCAAAATATCCTACCAAAACAGTTATAGCTACCGGATATACTGCAGGAGTAGAATCAACGGGCAAGGATGCGAGTCACCCTTCTTATGGAATCACATATTCCGGTGTAAAAGTAAAACGTGATTTGTACTCCACAATTGCTGCAGATTTGGATGTATTCCCAATCGGAACCATCCTTTTTATCCCTGATTATGGCTATGGAGTCGTGGCAGATAAGGGTGGAGCAATTAAAGGAAATAAGATTGATTTATATTATGAGACAGTTGATGATGTTTATAAAAAATGGGGCAAAAAGAGCCTGGATGTGTATGTCATCAAAATGGGTGACGGCAAAATAACAGAAGAAGAAATTGCGGCTATGAATGAAGATAAATCCATGCAGGTATTCCGTCAACAAATTTTAGGAGAAAAGAGCTAATTCCATTTATAATAGAAAAACGGGCAAATTATAGGAGTTCCTATCATTTGCCCATTTTGGTTATCAATTTTTTAAATTGTTCTATATCAATCAAAGCACGTTATAGAATATAGAGTACTAACGTTAATAAGATACCAGTTAGTCCACCAAAAAATACTTCAATCGGTTTATGCCCTAGTAATTCCTTTAATTCACTTCTTTTTTGATCCTCATTAAGCTTTGGCCACAACTTTGCGTCCTCAGCGAATTTCTGAAAGTCTGAAACAAGTCTATTTAATACGGTAGCTTGTTCCCCAGCATGTCTGCGAACACCAGATGCATCGAACATTACAATCACAGCAAAGACTGTGGCAATGGCGAAAAAAAGGAGAACCTACACCTTGTTCAAGACCGATTCCCGTAGTTAAAGCTGTTACAGCAGCTGAGTGAGAACTTGGCATTCCACCTGTGCTCGTCAGTAAAGACCAGTCAATTTTTCTCGATACAATAAAATGTAGGGGTACCTTAACAAATTGCGCAAAACCAATTGCCGCCAGTGCCGCCCAAAGGGGGAAATTCGTAAAAAATTCCATGTAGGCTTCTTCCTCTCAATTTTTCTCTTTTAATATGAATGAATGTTATCCTTTTCGTAGTATTACGTTGAATTCTCTAGTATTGTAGCTATTTCTTCATGTAAGAGGTACTACCATTATAAAAGAATTTGTTGGAGGCTGCAAAACGAATGAAGTTGAAGCGTGAATTTTAGAGTCCCGAAGTATATAATAAAAATGATAATAAGTTGGAGGTGTATCATGTTTATAGTAAAAAACAATGCAATTGTTAACGAAACACAAGAAGCTTTACTCATTGGTTTGTTCGCAAAAAATCAAAAAACAACTGGACTTACTAACGAGTTGGATACCATATTAAACGGTCAAATTACTGAACTGTTAAAAGAAGGAGACATATCCACTAAGGAAAATAAAGTTTCGAAGGTACATACATTAGGTAAAATCCCTGTAAAGCGTCTTTATTTTGTGGGACTTGGCAGGGAAGATAAGCTAAGCTTCGAGTCGCTACGTGAAGCATTAGGTAAGGCTATTAAATCCATAGCCGATGCAAAGGTAGAAAGCTTTTCGATTGGACTAGACTCCTTTGTAACGGATGGGGTCGATGTATATGATGTTGCCCATGCATTCGGAGAAGCCTTAGCACTCTCTACTTATAAATTTGCGGATTATAAGCAAAAGTCTAATGAACCTGAAAAGAAAATTGAAGGCGCTGTCGTATATACTGAGAATAACACGGAGGAAGTAGAAGCAAGCCTCGAAGTTGGGTATGCGTATGGAAAAGGTACCAATTCAGCACGTACCCTTGTGAATCTTCCAGGTAATATGCTAACAGCGACTGACTTAGCAAACTATGCAGTTGAACTAGCAAAAAAATATGAATTTGAAGTTGAAATCTTAGAAAAAGAAGATATGGAAAAGCTAGGGATGGGTGCTCTATTAGCGGTCAACAAAGGATCAGCAGAGCCACCGAAAATGATTGTTTTAAAATATCAAGGAAAAGATGAGTGGAAGGACGTCATTGGTCTAGTTGGAAAAGGAATTACGTTTGATACCGGTGGCTATTCCATTAAGCCAAAGGATGGCATTGTTGGCATGAAATCTGATATGGGAGGGGCTGCTGCTGTATTAGGTGCAATGGAAGTAATTGGTGAGCTGCGACCTGATAAAAATGTGGTGGCCGTTATTCCATCAACTGACAATATGATCAGTGGTGATGCATTTAAACCTGATGATGTAGTAACGTCTATGAACGGTAAAACAATCGAAATACTAAACACCGATGCAGAAGGACGTCTTGCGTTAGCGGATGGTGTTTCTTATGCGAAACATCATGGTGCTTCCTATTTAGTGGATGTTGCAACATTAACAGGTGGGGTCATCGTTGCATTAGGAAATGATATTACAGGTGCTATGACAAACAATGAAGCACTTTTTGAACAGGTATTAGAAGCATCCGTCGAAGCGGGTGAACCGATTTGGCGTCTGCCGATTACGGAAAATCATAAAAAGCGTGTCCGTAAAAGCCAGGTTGCAGACCTGAACAACTCTCCAGGACGTGATGGTCATGCGATATTTGCAGGAACATTTATTGGTGAGTTTGCTGAGGAAACACCATGGGTTCATCTTGATATAGCAGGGACAGCTACTACGACATCAGCTCATAATCTTGGACCAGCAGGTGGAACTGGAGTAATGGTTCGTACGCTAGCAACGCTCGTAGAAAGATTTGGTGAAACAATAGAAGAATAAAGTAAAGAAGTCTACCTAATGGGGTAGGCTTTTTTTCTGAGAGGACTTTAGTTAACTAAAATATTCCATTGACTCACTAGTAGGACCTATGATATTGTAATCTAGTATTTTAATTCTCTACCAATTTACCATACTAAAGTAAAAGCATAAATAGCAAAAGTTAGGAGTTTTCATCATGAATGCAGTTGTGTTAGCAGTTCTTGTCATGCTTATTTTAAGTTTATTTCGAATAAATGTTGTAATTGCCCTTGTCATTGGGGCATTTGTCGGGGGAATCTCAGGTGGACTCGACGTTCAAACTACGATTTCTACCTTCACAGAAGGGTTAGGTGGTAACGCCACAGTAGCTTTAAGCTATGCGTTACTCGGTGGTTTTGCAGTTGCCATTGCGAAAACTGGCCTTCCAGAGGCAATGGTTGATCTTGCATTAAAGATTGTTGGAAAACAAGGTGATAGTAAACGGAAAGCATATTCAAAAGTGTTAATCATTTTTATTATATTAGTAATCTCCATTTTTTCTCAAAATGTGATTCCTGTTCATATTGCATTTATACCTATTTTAATACCACCTTTATTAAAGGTTTTTAATGAACTTGAAATAGATCGTCGAGTAATCGCTGTTGTTATTACGTTTGGATTAACAGCGCCTTATATCTTACTTCCTGTAGGATTCGGTGAGATATTCCAAGGTATTCTGCAAACAAACATGAGCGACAGTGGTTTAGACGTGTCGAAGAAGGATATCCCTGTAGCAATGTTAATCCCTGTTGGGGGAATGGTTGTGGGGCTTGTAGTAGGTGCATTCTTCTCGTACCGAAAGCCTAAACAATACCAAACAATCACTACCTCTGATGAAATTAATTCAGAAACTGTATATACGAAAAAAAGTATCACTTTTGCTCTTCTAGCTGTATTCGTAACCTTAGCTGTGCAATTATATCTTTCACAGGTTCACGAAGTCGATGGGATGATATTTGGAGCATTAGCAGGTATTGCAATTATTTATGTGAGTGGATCCATGAAGCTAAATAAAGCAGATGAAATACTTACTGGCGGTATGCAGATGATGTCATTTATTGGTTTTGTCATGATCTCTGCAGCAGGTTTTGCAAGTGTCATTCGAGAAACAGGGGATGTAGAACGTCTAGTGGAGCAATCTGTAACACTTATTGGTGGAAATCAATCACTTGCTGCATTAGTAATGTTGATAGTCGGTCTCCTTATCACATTGGGAATTGGTTCGTCGTTTTCGACAATTCCAATAATAGCCACTATTTTTGTTCCATTATGTTTGGAATTAGGATTTAGTCCTATGGCTACTATAGCTCTTGTTGGAACAGCAGCAGCACTAGGTGATGCTGGTTCACCTGCATCAGATAGTACACTTGGCCCAACCTCTGGACTTAACGCAGATGGACAGCACAATCATATATGGGATACTTGTGTACCAACATTTTTACACTATAATATTCCTCTTATTATTTTTGGTTGGATTGCAGCCATTGTATTATAAAAAATACCCGCGATTTTTTTCGCGGGGTATTTGTATTAAGAAGCTTTTATTGATTCTTCCTTTAAGCCTGCAACTGATTTACGTGTAACAGCACGATAAATTCTTGGTGAAAGAAGGGCTGCGAATATTGTAAACGCGATATCCTTCACAATAAACCATGCCATTACTGCCCAAGCAGCTCCATAACTCATATCGACCTCAAGCCAGAAGTTTAGAGCCAGATACATATAATTTGTGCCGATAAAATAATTCATGAAAAGGCCAATAAATGCAGCAATCATGAAGGTTTTTAAGGTTGGTACCGCTTTTGATTTCTCTACAACTTTTCCTGCAAAGAATGCAACTGCGATAAACGATAAAATAAATCCACCTGTACTTCTTAAAATTACACCAAAACCAGCCTCAAATCCTGAAAAAACGGGTGCACCTGCTATCCCGATTAGCATATAGACAATCATTGAAATAGCACCTAAACGACTACCAAGCAAAAGACCTGCTAGAACTGCAAAGAAGGTCTGCATGGTTAAGGGAACACCTGCTACCTGTAGAAACGGTGCAAAAGATGTGATGTTCGCCCCGATTGCCATTAATGCTGCAAACATTCCTATATATGTAATATCTAAAGCTCGAATCCTAGGTTTAGCTACAGTTTTCATTTTATGTTAACCTCCAAAAATTATTAGTTAACAAAATAGTAAATGAATACAAAATATATGTCAACATAAAAAAATATATAGTTTACAAGAGGCGAGGTTTAAAAATGAATTGTATCAACCATACTTTTTTAAAGGAGGTTGATACAATGACACCGTTACAGGTAGAAGAATTATTTGAAACGTACGGACTTCATCATCTTTATCAAAAACTACAATACCCATTGTGGATAGCAGGAACAATGGATTTTGAAGATTGTGACGTGCTTGAAGCATTTTTTGAGTCATATGATTTTGAGAACGTTGATAAAATATTTGTAGACGATTTTCTTTTTCAATTTCTTACGTTTAAAAGAGCATACAAGTACCTGCACTTATAGTATCAATAAGATAAATTGATTCCACCATTTATTATTGCTGAAAAATAAATGAGCTGTCCTATTAAAGAAAAATGTGTCAAAAGGGTTGACCTAAAAATATAATGCCCATATCCGAGAATGTTGGGAGCGGTCGGAAATGAGTATAGGAATTGTATTAATGGGCCTTTTTGTCGGATTTTTAGTCGGGTTAACTGGTGTTGGTGGAGCGGCTTTATTGACCCCATTTTTAATATTAATTGGTATTAATCCCTTAGTTGCAGTTGGAACAGACTTCGTCTATAACTCAATCACGAAATTTTTTGGATCTGTACAGCATTTTCGGCAGAAAACGATAAATTTTAAACTAGTAAAATATTTAGCAATCGGCAGTATTCCTAGTGCAATCATAGCGGTAACGTCTTTACACTTCCTAGGGGGAGACAAATTTTTTCAAGAAGAAATTGTGAAGCATGCCCTCGGATATGTGTTAATGATGGTAGCAATCGCAACTGTTATAAAGACCTTATTTAGCTCTCGTTTTTCAAGTAGTTCTTACAGTTTAAAGCCAATTGAAGATAAAGCAAAGGCGACCATATTACTAGGAGCAATTTTAGGATTTATCGTGGGGTTAACATCAGTGGGATCTGGGTCATTGTTTGCTCTTGCGATGCTACTGTTCTATAGATTGCGTGCTTCTGAATTAGTGGGAACAGATATTGCACACGCGTTTATTTTGGTTACGGTAAGTAGTTTTTTTCATGTCGGGTTTGGAAATGTAGACTTTTTATTGGTTGCGAATTTACTATGTGGGTCAATTCCTGGTGTTATCATCGGAAGCTCACTCTCAGCAAAAGTACCGATGAAACCATTACAAACGGTAATTGGTGTGATCATTTTCATTAGTGGTTTAAAGTTAATTTATTAAGGACAGCCAAAATTGCGAATTGCGTTACCCTGGTGTAAAATTACACTAGGGTTATTTTTTATAGGATAAGGATTTATGTAGGTATTAATGCCTAGCACTAGGCGCCATCCCGTTCTGGTCTATGCCAGTCGCCTTGGAAGGTAAATGCAGCTTCTGTCAGCTGTCGCCTATGGCTGCGAGCCTTAGGCTTCTCTTATGAAACTTGAATTAGAAAATAGGTGGTAGATATGGACAAGGAATATATAACACAATTACTTTCTGAAAAGATGAAATTAGTTCGAACCGAAAAGGGTTACACGCAAGATAAGATGGCTGAGATTTTGGGAATTTCAAAAAAGACTCTTGTTCAAATTGAAAAAGGAAGAATTCAAGCAGGCTGGACTTGTGTTGTTGCAGTCTGTGCGTTATTTCGGGATAGTGAGACAATTCAAGCAGCTTTAGGGGAAGATCCAATCGATGTCCTTGAGATTGTTGGACATAACGGAATTGACCGTGCAAAGGAACGTACAATGGGTGGTAAAGTTTGGTGGAAGGAACTTCAGCATTCTGGGGAATTTCGTCTTCAACAAAATGTAATTAGCCAGCATTATCGAATTTTAGATAATGCGAATTTTCGATGGTATTCTTCTTTTGATAAATCTGAAGCAATTACAAGATTTAATGAGTTATCCAACTCAAAATCATAAAAGGGGCATTGCTTACTTAGCCCCGTTTTGTCTCACTTGTTTAGTTGGTTTTGTTGTTCTATTTTTTGCATATATAGATGAAGGTAAGTTGTTATTCATAGCTGCTTCTTCATTTAATTGCTCTTTTTTTGCCATAACTACCTCCGTGACTTGCATTTATTGTTCGATTGTAAAATCGTCATATCGTTTATTTAGATATTCATTTTCACCAGTAGCAAAATTTATATTTCGAAGATCTAACTCGGGATCTAGTTGGTTCACAAGTTGTTCTTCTTTGCTTTGATTGACTTTTTGTCTGTCTGTATCTCTATCTTCCACTGTTTATACCTCCTCGTGTACTTATCATTTCCTAACTTGTACACTATTCATTCCTGGATAAAAAAAGAACGATAGGCCATTTTTTACCTTCGTTCAAGATATTGTTCCTTATTCATTAACGCCATCTCAAGGTGATAAGTAAGTGACAGCATTCCTCATTACCAATCATGGAAGTTAATTTTAGGTTTATGCCATCCGGATTAAAGGATGTGTCGACATGTGCTTTTATTCCTGTTGACTTTAGTAATCGTTCTACTTCTTGATCGTTGGATTCCTGTGCAGCAGCCATCACCTGCTGCGCAAATGGTTTTGAATCAGCTAATTTAGCAAGTACTAAGCTTGCATCTCTCATAAGACTTCGCATTTGTATGGCTGATTCATTAAATAATGTTGGGTCAACACCAGGTAATTTTCGATGATCTTGGTAAGGATAATACGACCTTTGTTCAGGAAATATGGAGTGTCCTGTAATGTTTGAATAGTAACCTGGGTATAAAACAGTTCTTGGGGGTCCTTGATGCCCGTAAATAAATGGTTGATAGTAGTACAACGGTAGTCCTCCCTTATCAAAATTCCCTTACAATATATGTTAATAAATTGATAAGGTGCATCTTGATGGTACTTAGAGGACCATAGGAGTTTGTCTATACTACTGCCTATTACGTAACATTTTCAATACAATGCGTTCCCATATTCCCCATGGAAGTGTCCTTTTAAGAAAAATTGACCCTTTTACGCCTTTCCCAATTGGAAAGCGGAGTTTTTTCATTTTAGGCCGTGCTGCAAGGTGAGTAATGAGTTTTGCTACTTCTAATGGGTCACCATATGAAGACTGACCGTTTTCAAGTCTAGCTTCAATTTTTTTCAACATGTTATGGTAGGGAGAGGTAGGTAGCATTGACTTTTCTGCTATTACCTTTCCACGGCTCCAAATATTCGTCTTAAAAGATCCCGGTTCAATAAGAGCGACATCTATTCCAAATGGCCGGACTTCGAGCTGTAAACACTCGCTCCAGCCCTCTAGAGCGTATTTTGATGCAACATAAGGGGAAAGACCCGGGAACCCTATTTGACCGCTGATACTGCTAATATTAATGATTTTCCCACTACCCTGCTTCCTCATAAACGGAAGAACGAGCTTTGTAACCTCTATTAGTCCAAAAAAATTAGTATCAAATTGGGCCTTATATTCACGTAGTGAAATTTCCTCTGCAAACCCTGCTCCAGCAAATCCAGCATTATTTATTAGAATGTCAACTCTGCCAAGCTTTTGAACAGTTTCATTAAATGTAAGTAATGAATCAGAATCTGTCACATCCAATTGACAAAAATGAATATCCTCATGGATACCAGAGCGTGCCAATTCGTGTTGAAGATTTTCCTTTTTACTGATATCTCTCATAGTGGCGATAACTTGATAATCATTTTTAAAAAATTCAATCGCTGTTAAAAGTCCAATTCCACTCGATGCACCTGTAATAATTACAATTGGTTTCCCCATTTTCCTTCTCCCTTAAAAAGCAAATTCAGTAGTAAAAATTAGTTACTATTATTATCCATTTAATCTTATAATAGAATAAGATTGGTATCTATAACTTTGTTCAGAAGAAGTCCTTCACTATAAAAATGGTGATATGAATGCAAGTAGAGTATCAAATTAAATAAGTGGTTCAAACTCAGTAGAATGAAGATAAGCTCAGGCGGATGCCAAGTTTTTCAAGGGGATTCTCGAGTGTAAGATCAAAGACTAAGAACGCCACGACCTGTGGCAACGTATTTGCCCTACCTCGTGAGTACCTCTAAATAGGCAGGCAAGCAAGCCAAGGTGCATTGGATCTAATACCTACCCTATGAAGGCAGGGATGTCATTGGATATAAACGAAGTTGTCAGTGTTATTCAAGATCATGGATATATTGGACTGTATTTGTGGCTGTGGGTAGGGGCGTTTGTAATCCCTATCCCAAATGAGGTCATTGTTTCAACAATTGGATTTTTTGCTTCAGAAGATGTTTTTGTACCATGGAAAATTTTGATTGTCACATATTTAGGTATTCTGACAGCTGTTACAACAAGTTACCTCTTTGGACGATTTGCTGGAAAAGCAATGTTTTTCTTATTAAGTAAGCAAAGTAATACGAGAAGCAAAGTGGAGAAGTCCTTGTTACTCATTGAAAAATATAACACGTTTGCTCTGGCTTTTTGCTATTTTGTGCCGGGATTTCGCGTGTTATTTCCCTTTCTATTTGGCTTTAGCAAGTTCCCTTTTATTAAATTTGCTACAATCCTTTATAGTGCTATTTTTCTTTGGGTTTCGATGATTTTTTCAGTTGGGTATTTTGCGGGTGAGGAATTCATAAGTGCATTTCTCAAATACTACGACATTGTTATCGGGATTGCAGTTGGAGCATGCGTTCTTTATATCATGGTTAAGATAAAAAAGGCACGTAAGCTACGAAGGCTTTCACATTGAGAGGATGTATGTAATGAAAAAAATCTTTGTAAGCCTCTTCTTATTTGTACTTGTAGGATGTACACAGCAAGAACAGGAACAAAAGGCAAAGGAAGAACCGAGCAAGGAGGTTGTTTCATCTCCCACTATCTTTGCAACCAATCTTCAAATTCCTTGGACCATTGCCAAGGTGGATGAAACTTTCTTTCTTACAGAACGAGTGGGTAGGTTATCACAAGTAAATGAAAATGTTACAACACAGCAGCTAAAGCTAACAAAAGAAATTTTGCATGAAGGTGAGGGTGGCCTTTTAGGTTTTACACTAGCACCTGATTTTGATACAACAATGCAGGCATTCATGTATCATACATATAGAGAGGATGGACAAATCTTTAACAGGGTTATTACTGTTGAAAAAGATGGAACCATTTGGGAAGAAAAGAGGGTCTTACTCGATAAAATCCCTGGGGGCAGAATTCATAATGGTGGTCGAATAAAAATCGGTCCTGACCAAAAACTTTATGTAACAGCAGGGGATGCTGGGGAGCCAAACAATGCTCAAGACCTAACGAGCTTAGCTGGGAAAATTCTTCGAATGGACTTAGATGGTTCCATACCTGATGGAAATCCTTTTCCGGATTCGTATGTTTATTCTTATGGGCACCGAAATCCGCAGGGCCTTGCTTGGGATGAAACTGGCAAATTATATAGTACAGAGCATGGCCAAAGTGCTCATGATGAAATCAATGTCATACAACCTGGAATGAATTATGGGTGGCCGGTAATAGAAGGAGATGAGCAGGATTCAAATATGGAAACACCACTCTATCATACCGGTGACTATACATGGGCACCGTCTGGAATTCAATATGCAAATGGAAAGCTTTATATAGCAACACTACGGGATTCAAAAATAAGAAGCTATGATTTACAAACAGGAGATATTGAGGTTGTGCTTGATATAAAAAGTCGGATGAGAGATGTGTATATTGAAGATGGATTCCTTTACACCATCACAAATAACCGAGATGGACGTGGGGATCCAAAAGAGGGTGATGACAAGCTCCTCTCACTCCCGATATCCAGTGTTAAAGAGTAGCTTAAGAGGGTAGGGAAGAAGAATGGTAGAAAACACATTGATAGCGACATTGGGGATTAAAATTGAAGAAGTGACTCCAGACCGGGTTATTGCAACTATGCCAGTGGATGAAAGAACACGACAACCTTTTGGTATATTACATGGTGGTGCCTCTGTTGCATTAGCTGAAACAGTAGCAAGTATTGGGACATATAATCTTGTTGATCAGGATACAGAGGGCTGTGCAGGTCTGGAAATCAATGCAAATCATATTCGTTCGAAAAAATCCGGAGTAGTAAAAGCGATCGGCACGCCACTCCATAAAGGAAAAACAACGATGGTATGGGATATAAAAATCGTAGATGAAGAAGAGAAACTTATTTGTGTCTCACGTTGTACAATGGCAGTTCTAAAATTGAAAAAGTAACAAGGAGAGCGAGACTTTGAAGTCTTGCTTTTTTTAAAGAAAGGGATTTGGCACATAACAGGAGAACAAGGCACAATTTTCGAGAATGTGTGTACGAAATACAAGGCTATATTTAAAAGAGCGAGGACTACAAAGTCCTCGCTACTTCTTTACTGACCAGTATTCTCTTTTACATGTTGTTCTTTATGTTTTAAATCGTCTTGAACACTTTTCTCCCAAAGTGGAACGTTCGAATTATATGCCGCACGAGCGATTAAATGTCCAGCTACAGGAGATGTTAAAAATAGAAAAACAAACCCTAGAAGTACCCTCGCATTCATATAGCCCTCAATCACCCAGAAATATAAAAATGTTCCGAAGAGTATAGCGAGTACTCCTAATGTTGCGCTTTTTGAAACGGCGTGGTTCCTCGTATAAACATCTGGTAAGCGAAGGATACCTATCGCGCTCAGGATACTAAGAAGTGCTCCGAACAAGATAATAATCCCAAAAAGAATTTCAAGCGTCTCGATCATTTTCAATTACGACCCCTTTCTCAAGGAACTTCGAAAAGGCTACCGTACCAACAAATGCTACAATGGCAATCAATAAGATGACCTCAAGGAACGAATTAGACCGAAGGATAATTGAAATAATGGCAGTTATTCCAACTAGATTAACTCCAATCGCATCAAGCGCTATAACCTTGTCAGGAATAGAAGGTCCCTTAATTACACGGTATAAAAAAGCAATTGTCGAAACCGATAAACAAACTAATGCAATATTAAGTAGTATTTCGAACATTATCGGCTCACCTCCATAATTGCTTTTTCAAACGTATTTTTAATGGAATCAATCGCCTCATCTGCATCCGGGAGATCCATAGCGTGTATATACAGTAATTTTCTATCGTCTGAAATATCAACTACTAAGGTACCAGGTGTAAGTGTAATAAGATTAGCTAGCACCATGATTTCCCAATCTTTTTCTAATTCCGTTGGTAAGGCAAAAATACCAGGTTTAATATCAAGTCTTGGTTTCACAACAACCTTCATAATAGCATAATTTGATAGAATTAATTCCCTGAAAAAAATCAGTATTAGTTTGATGACCGCCCATACGTTGTTAAGGTAAAAACGTTGTGGGAAGTATCGTCGCAAAATAAAAATAAGAAATAGTCCAATCAAATATCCGCCAAAAAATGCTCCAAAATCATATGCATTCGAGATAAACATCCATGTCACTGCAATAAATAGATTTAACACTAATTGTAACGCCATAATATCTACTCCTTTAATACAGCTTGGATATAGATTGATGGATCCGTTAAATCCTGAGCTGCTTGAGAGATATACGGATAGAACCATTCAGCACCAAATCCAAGTGCAATTGAGAGTGAAAGTAGAAGAGTAATTGGAAACAGAAGTCCTTTTGTCGATCCTTTTTCTTCTTCTTTCCTAAGCTTTGCTTCTCCCCAAAATCCGTTCATGAATATCTTCATTACCGAATAAAGAACGAGAAGACTTGAAATTAAAATTGCTGCGACAAGTGCGTAATGCTCTGCTTCTAGACTTCCCTTAACAATGAGAAGTTTTCCGATGAATCCACTAAATGGTGGAATGCCTGCAAGTGAGATTGTTGCAATAAAAAACATCCAGCCTAAGTACGGATGGTGGTTGATGAGACCACCCATTTTCTTCAGATTGCTTGTACCAGTTATTACAATCATTGCTCCGACTAATAAGAAGAGAGCTGCTTTCACAATCATGTCATGAATTAAATAGTATATCGACCCAGTTAAGGATGTTGGGGTCAGTGTCGCAACACCTACTAAGATGACTCCAACTGCAGTTAATATATTATAAATAATAATTTGTTTGACATCCCAGTATGCAACTGCCCCAATAACGCCAACGACAATAGTAAATCCAGCTAGAATTCCGATTAACGTATGCGTAAAGGCTGTGTCATGATGGAAGATAATTGTAAACGAACGTATTATCGAATATATCCCAACCTTTGTAAGTAGTGCCCCAAATAGTGCTGTAATCGGTGTTGGCGGAGCATTATAGGATCCCGGTAACCAGAAAAACAACGGAAATATTGCCCCTTTTAAACCAAACACAATTAAAAACAAGATGGAGATAACAGTTACAATGCCAGGTTGTCCAAGTTCACTAATTTTTGCTGATAAATCTGCCATATTGACTGTACCAGTTACTGCATATAGATAAGCTACAGCAATAACAAAAAGAGCAGATGAAATGACATTCACCAATATGTATTTTATTGATTCACGTAATTGAGGCTTTGTTCCTCCATGCACGATAAGAACGTAGGAAGACATAAGCATTACCTCGAAAAATACAAATAGGTTGAATAAGTCACCTGTTAAAAATGCGCCTAATACCCCAACCATTAAAAATTGTACGGAAGCATAATAAAAGAAAGATTCACGTTCTTTCCCAATATTACGAAACGAATAGATGATACAGGCTAGTACAACAATGCTACCCGTTGTAACAAGGAGAACAGCAAGCATATCAGCTACTAACACAATACCAAACGGAGCATTCCAATCACCAAGCTGCAACGTTTGAATCCCATTAGTATATACTTGATGAACAAGCGATAATGATACAATAACTGTGAGAAGAGTGGAAAGTAAACTTACTACCCTAGAAGCTTTCGTATTATTATTTATAAAAATTAGAATGATTCCTGCCAAGAGAGGAATCAGAATTGGAAGGATTACAAAATTATTCATTACTATCATTTCCCCTCAAATTATCCATGTTGTCTGTCCCTAGTTCTTGATACGCTCTGTAGGCAAGCACAAGGATAAAGGAAGTTACCCCGAAGCTAATAACAATCGCTGTTAGAATAAGAGCCTGTGGAAGTGGATCAACATAGTTCTTTGTTCCTTCTACGATTATCGGTGCAGCTCCATGCTTTAGTCCACCCATTGTGAGTATTAGCAAATGAGCTCCATGGCTAAGTAAGCCTGTTCCCACAATTACCCTAATGAGGCTTTTTGAAAGTATCAAATAGGTTGCTGCAGTAAATAAAATACCGATTAAAACAGACATTAGAATTTCCATTAATCATCATCCTCCCCGATTGTTTGAATAATGGTCATGGTTACTCCAACAACAACTAAATACACGCCGGTATCAAATAATACTGCAGTTGCCAACTCGGTTTTACCAAAAATAGGTAAGTTAAAGTAACCGAAGGTATGCGATAAGAATGGGACATTAAATAAGAATGAACCCATACCTGTTAATACTGCGATTAGTAAGCCGAGTGCAGCTACCTTTTTAAAGTCAAAAGGCAGTACTTTATTAACTGTTTTCATATCAAAAGCTAGAAGGAGGAGGACAATTGCGGCAGCCGTAATCAGACCACCGATAAACCCTCCACCTGGAGTATTATGACCTGCAAAAAAGAGATTGAGGGAGTAGGCAAGAATGATGAAAACAGTAATCTTTGTTGCCGTTTGTAAAATTAAATCGTTCGTTTTCATCCTTCTTTCCCCCTAGATAAGCGTAATTTTATCATTGTGAAAATACCTAAAGCGGCAATACCAAGTACGGTAATTTCAAACAATGTATCAAAGCCACGGAAGTCAACAAGGATGACGTTAACCATATTTGTGCCGCCACCCTCATTATAGCTATTTTCAATAAAATAACGAGAGATGGAATCAATAAGTCGAGTACTATTTGCTGAGATAGCTAATAGAGTCACGATTGTTCCTACACCTAATGAAATAATCAAATTCGTAAATCTAAAACGTAAAGGTTTTTCTTTTTTCTGTAGTTTTGGTAAGTGATAGAAACATAAAAGGAATAACGCTACTGAAACTGTTTCAATAACAAGCTGTGTTAATGCTAAGTCAGGTGCTCGGAATAACACAAAGAATAATGAAACAGTGTATCCAACAGCTCCAAGTGCGATAATGGCTGTTAGTCTTGATTTGGCAAACAGAATCGTCGCAATTCCAAGTACCATAACAAATGCAAGTACTGCTTCAAAAAGTCGTACAGGTGCCACATGTGTTAAATCGAATGCAAACCCATTTTTAAGTACAAGTGAGCTTCCTAATGCCAAAATAAAGAAGGCAAATATGATAACCAGATAGTCACGGATAACACCTGTCATATAAAAACGGTTTAACCATGAAGCTGATCTTTCCATCGATATAAGACCATGGTCATACAAGTTATTTAGCGTCAAACGCTTTGAAAATAGGTTATAAATACCTGTCCATTTTGTAAGCAACAGGAACATAATTGTACCAAGAACGACTACACCGATTGACATGAATAGTGGAGCGTTCCATCCGTGGAAATATTCAAAGTGAACATGAAAGTTCATACCCTCTCCTAATAAGCTTGGAAGGATAGAAGCCACTGCTGGCTCAATCACAGTTGGAGCTAATATATTTGAAAAGAATCCAAAAATAATAACTAATGAAGCTAAGATAATTGGTGAAATCAACATCCCAATTGGTGCTTCATGAGGCTTTTTGTCAAGCTTTTCAAATTGCTGTTTTCCAGTAAAAGTCTTAAAAACAAGAATCATGCTATAGATAAAAGTAAATACACTAGCAATCCAAGCGAGGATTGGGAATAGGATTCCAAAGGTTTCCATATTAAAAATATCTAGTGTTGTTGCATTAACCATCGCCGTAAAAAACGCCTCTTTACTAAGAAACCCGTTAAACGGAGGTAGTCCGGCCATAGAAAAGGCTCCGATGACAGATAACGTGAATGAAATAGGCATAACGGTCATTAATCCACCTAGTTTTCGAATATCACGGGTCCCCGTTTCATGATCAACAATACCAACAATCATGAACAAGCTTCCTTTAAATGTAGCATGGTTAATTAAGTGAAAAATAGCAGCGACCGTTGCAGCTAGGTATATGTTACTCTCCGCATCACCGTAATGTAGTGCTGCTGAGCCTATGCCAAGCATGGACATAATCATCCCAAGCTGACTTACTGTCGAAAAAGCTAGTATCCCTTTTAAGTCAGTTTGTTTAACGGCGCTAAAAGATCCCCAGAACAAGGTAACAATTCCGAAAATCGAAATAATCCAAAACCATTCGCTAGAACCTGCAAAAATAGGACTTAAACGCGCAACAAGATAGATACCTGCTTTTACCATCGTTGCAGAATGCAGATAAGCACTGACAGGAGTTGGTGCTTCCATCGCATCTGGCAACCAAATATGGAATGGAAATTGAGCAGATTTAGTAAACGCACCCAATAAAATTAATAGCATTGCTGGAATGAACAGAGAATTTGTTGGTAGCATATCAACCTGAGCTATCATTTCTCGAATACTAAACGTATTGGTCATGTTAGATAGTAAAACAAAACCAGCAAGCATGGATAATCCACCAAAGACGGTAATTAACATCGATTTTTGTGCACCGTATCTTGATTTTTCACGATTGTGCCAATAACCGATTAGTAGGAACGAAGATAAACTCGTTAGTTCCCAAAATGTATAGAGAACAATCACATTATCTGAAAGAACCACCCCGAGCATAGCACCCATGAAACACAATAAATACACATAAAACGTATGTAAGGATTCCTTTTCCTTAGACAAGTAATAAATAGAATAGAGGACAACTAAGGCACCAATACCGGTAATCAGTAAGGTAAACAAGAGTCCTAACCCATCAATATAGGCGATAAAATTCACACCAATTGAAGGCATCCATTCTGCAGTATGTATTACTGTATTTCCATTCATTGTATCCTTCATAAATTGAAAGAAATAAGTGAACAACAATACAGGTAGAACTAGGACAAACCATCCTGTATGAATTCCACGCAAATACTTGCGTAAAAACGGAATAAGTATAGCCATAATAAATGGAGATAATATGGCCCAATGTACAAGTGACAAAACAGTACCCCCTCAACAAATTATCAATGTGCCTTGGCGTATTTCCGCCCGAATTTTTTTTAGGCCCACACGAAATAAATCACAAAGCGTTGCCACAGGAAGTGGCGTTCTTAGTCTTTGATCAATTCTCGAAAGGTTTCCATTAAAATATCGTGGCATCCGCCGGAGGCATTAACTTTATTCAGCCTAGGTTATAATTCCTATGCATATGGGAAATCCTTTTTGCATTCTCCCACTAATCATAGAGGACAACTGCTGAACAAAGTTATATCTCTAAAAATTATATACCAATTATTACGAACTTGCATGCCTCGCACTTTATAGTGTCACCAAGTTTTCTCACTGTTATTAAATATGTAGAAACGCGTGTATTCTTAGGGGAAAATTTATAAAAAATTTTTTTTAAACAGTATAAAAGAACTATTTTAATTAAATGCTAGTAGCAAGAGGTGATTTTTTGTGAATGCCAAAAAAGGAATTGTTGCATTAGCCATTTTTGCTTTTATGTTTATTGGAGCATGGTGGATTCATGAACAAACAAAAAGAGAATACATAGTTGAGGGGCAAGAAGAAAACCAACAACAATTTCAAATACAGACAGTAGACTCAGAAAATACAGAGGAAGTTCTCATATTTCCTAAATTCAGACCACGTGAATATATACGAATTGAGGGGAAATAAAAAGGATGAGAAGAAAGCCCTCATCCTGCTGCATACTACTATTTTGAATCATTGGTTATGAATAGTCTTATTCTAAAAGTGGAGCAACTAGGACTGTAGGTACTCTTTCCTATAGTAATAGCCCCGTAGTCTAAGTGTATTTACCAAAAAGAGATTTACTACAAAAATATGTATGTTAAAATCGTAAAAGAATATCAAAAATAGTTAAAATGTTGGAACTGAGGATATTGGAATGAAAAATACATATTTCACAAGCTATTTTCCGCTTATTGCAATCATACTATTTAGTATTTCGTTTGCTATTTTTACGGAACTACAAACATTAGAACTGTTAAAACAGATTGGAATTTATCGCGGAATGCAAGAATTCTTCTCACCAACCTGGATTAATTTTTCGATCTTCTTTCTCTTTTTTTTATTTTATTTCATGATTTTTGCTGCATTAAAATTAATTGCAAACACATTATTGGAGTTGTCTCTTTTGTTTTTTACAAGAGATAATAATGGTGAAAGCTTGTCGAGGATTCGAACAGGTTCGTTTTTTTACTTAATTGGAGGAGGGCTTTCATTAGCCTTTGTACAATCGTTTTATGGACTTGTTATCTTGTTCTTACTGGTGACCCTTGGTTATTTTATTTTTTTCGTCTATCGCATTCAAGATAAGCTTAGCCTTGGTGGTTTAATTGGGGTGGTTTTTTTTCAAACACTGAGTTGGTTTACCTTTTTTATGACGGTTACGTATGTCTGTATAAGGCTTTACAATAGTATCATCGCAAGCTTGCCTATTTAATAAAAAAAGAGCCATGTTACTGGCTCGCCTCCATTATGTCTTTCCATATATATATTTGAGGTTTTCTTGATTCCATAAATTCAATACTCTGCGATTGGTCGTTACCTACCCAAACCCCAGCAGTATATGTATCTGTTAAACCGATAAACCAGAGGTCTTTTACATGATTAGTCGTGCCAGTTTTCCCACCCACATAGCCGGATGAGATATTCGCTTCCTTCCCAGTTCCTGATTTTACAACGTCTGAAAGCAGCGCCCTCATCTTTTTGGTTGTATCCGTACTCCAAACTGATACCGGTTGTTCCTCCCATTCATAAAGGATTGTGCCTTGTAAATCGGTTACCTTTGTTATGCCTCGTGCTCGAATAAACTGCCCATTATTGGCAAATACAGAAAATGCATTTGTCATCTCTAAAGGTGACATTCCATATGTGAAACCTCCAATCGCAGCTGGCAAGTTCTGATCGTCTTTGACAACATTTGAAAACTGAAGCTTGTTTAAATAAGAAAATGCTTGTTCAATTCCCACCCTCTCTAATAACCTTACAGCGGGAGTATTATACGAATACTTGAAAGCTGTACGTAAACTCACATCTCCATATTGGCCACCGCCATAATTTCTGGGGCAATACCCATTTTTACAATAGTTATTCGCATTGATAGTTTGTGAAATTGATGCGCCAGTTTGATCAAAATAAGGGGCATACACAAGCAAAGGCTTGATTGCGGAACCTGGCTGTCGATATGCTTGGAATCCTCTATGGAAGGAAAATTTTTCATAGTTTTTTCCTCCAACTAATGCTACTAGTTTATCTGTTGTATGATCAATAACTGCAGTTGCACCTTGAACGTTTTCATGTGGTATGTATTGATTCAGAGACTGTACAGCTTTTTCTTGAATTTGCGGATTCAATGCTGTTTCAATAATAATTCCTGACTCCAGAACTTCTCGAACACGGTTGTCCAAGCTCTTTTGTAGCTTATCCTTTTCATTCGGTGTCGTAGTATGATTGATTTTTTTGAAAAAACCTTCTTTTTGAGCAATTAATTCTTCAAATTCGTTAAAAATATAGGTTGTATAATCGGGGTAGAGATCAATTTTTTCTCGAATCGTTACCTTAATTGGATCATTAACAGCTGTGTTATATTCCTCATTAGAAATAATTTTTTTTTCAACTAAATCTCTTAAAATACGTTCCTGCCGTTCTTTTGTTTTTGAAAAATTAGTGATGGGATTGTATAGTGTTGGGTTGTTTGGTATCGCACTTAAAAATGCAATTTCAGCTAATGATGCCTCTTTAATAGAGTGATTAAAATATAGCTGAGAGGCTGCCTCAATCCCGTAAGCCCCATTTTGGAAGTATATAGCGTTAATGTATAATCCTAAAATTTCCTCTTTTGTTAGTACTCGTTCCAACTGATATGAATAAAGTAGCTCACTTAATTTTCGATTATAGGTTTTTTCATTTGTTAAATACAAATTTCTAGCTAGCTGTTGGGTAATTGTACTTCCACCTTGATCAATTGAATCATTGTGTAAATTAATAAAAGCAGCTCTGCCAATACCGGTAATGTCAAAGCCAAGGTGTTCAAAAAAATGCTGATCCTCAATTGTTATAAACAAATCCTTAATAATCTGTGGGATTTCTTCAAAAGGGAGAGCTGTCCTAGATTCATTATGGTGAATTTCAGATACGATAGCACCGTTTGTGTCTTTGATATAGCTCGTTTGCGTAAGTGAAACGTCCTCAATCGGGATTTCTGAATCTAAGACTTCAGGAAAGCTTTTTGCAACTTTTAACTCACCATTAACTAGGAATAATACAAAAATGAACATTAAAAATAAACTGAAGGTAATGAAATATCCAGTATGTCGTCTCATATCAAAACACTCTTTCGGTATATGATTCTTTAATTATAAGAAATTATTAAATGAAAAAACAGATGGTGTTCACCATCTGTTGAGTTATGCTGCTCGTTGCGCTGATTTCTCCGAGTGACGGGCAACACTTAGCCATAATATGATACCAGCCACTAGAAAAAGGCCACTAGTTACAAAGAAGACGGTAGAAATACCGAAAAATCCACTTAGTATTCCACCAGATACCGGACCAATGAAATTTCCTAAGAAGCGAAAGCTAACATTATACCCCTGAACCTCACCCTGCATTGAAAGTGGTGCTACCTGGCGAATATATGCTGTCATACAAGGGATTAATCCACCAACTGCCATTCCAAATAAAAACCTACATAGTACCAGTTGCCAAAGTTCGCTAACAAGTCCCTGGGGGATAAACATGATGGAAGACGAGATAAGAAGGATTGTTACTATTTTCTCGTGGCCGAATCGGTCCCCAAATTTGCCCCATTGCCTAGTAAATAATAAATTACCAAAACCAGTGGCAGAAAAAGCCATTCCAGCTAAAAACACAATATTACTACTGTCTGTTAATTGAGTGACATATAATGCAAGTAGGGGCTGTACACTAAAATTCGCGACTTGAATTAATAAAGATATAAACATAACGGTCAGTAATACAGGATGTTTAAAGATATAGACTAAGACCTCTTTACGAGTATATTTCTTACTTCTTTCGTTTGTTTCTTGTGGCCTAACTTCCTTAATACCAATTCCGACTAAAGCAACTGCTAATAAAATAACAGATGCAGTAATAACAAACGTATATTGGAACCCTACAGCGTCTGCTAATAGTCCGCCTAGTAAAGGACCAAATAAGCTCCCAGAGACGTTACCCATTTGAAGTGTTCCTAATGTTTTACCGGCGATTTCTTTAGGTGTTTGTGCCGAAATAAGGGCAAGGGAGGTTGGAATAAATCCGGTAACTGCGCCCATGAAGAGTCGTAGGAAAAATAATTGTTCAACAGAAGTCACATATCCCATTAAGAAAATACTAATCGCAATGCCCGTCCCTGTTAGTAAAAGAATCTTTTTATAGCCATTTCGGTCACCAAACCGTCCCCAAAGAGGAGACATAAAAAAAGCTGTTACAAATGTTGCTGCAAATACAATCCCTGCCCAACGTTGTACATAGCTATCAGAGTAATCTCCAAATGTTTCAATATATAACGATAGAAATGGCATAATCATAGTAGCGCTTGCAGCAACGAAAAAATTCGCAAACCACATGATTATTAGATTTCGTTTTGCTGTTTGGATGGATAACACCTTCTCATTCCAATTATTTCGATTTACTAAATATTATAGAATATTATTGTACGTAATTAAAGTACTAAAAGTCTTGTATATTTATAAATATATTCTGAAAAATAACAAAAAGCGTGCTATAATATATAAAATGATGTTCGTCAAGTGGTGAAATAGTTCTGTTTCATACTTATGATATGTAAGCGAAAAGAGCAGCTGAAAGAGGATGATGATTGCTCATTGTTTTGCTTTTACAAAGTAATATGAAAAGGAGGTTAAGGGAGTGAATGATCAACATCAATATTTGTTTATAGACTTTGAATTTACAATGCCTGAGGGTAAATACAACCCACAAGGATTTTACCCCGAAATAATCGAAGTTGGTCTCGTATCCGTTAAAAATCAAAAAATAATTGACCAATACTCATCATATGTAAAACCAATTAAATTTCCAAAATTAACAGAACGATGCAAATCCTTCTTAAATATTTCTCAAGAACAAGTGGACAACGGTATCCCCTTTTCCCAACTTGTCAAGATGCTATCTAATTATGAGACTATCGTTCCAAGCACTATTGTTACTTGGGGGAATATGGATATGAAAGTCCTTCGCCATAATTGTCAAAGTGCTGGTATAATATTCCCTTTTAAAGGGAAGCAACGGGATTTGTCGATGGAGTATAAACGCTTCTTTGGGGACCAAAATCAGACAGGTCTATGGAAGGCTGTCCAGGAATATGGAAAAGAAGGGACGGGCAAGCATCACTGTGCCCTAGATGATGCGCTCACAACTTTTAATATCTTCAAATTAGTGGAAAATGATAAACGTTATTTAGCTAAACCAGAGCCAACAACAATTGGAGACAGAGTTGATTTCTCAAAGGTATTAAATAAATTCGCTTTATAAGCAACCAATTCGCTACAATAGTGAATTGGTTTTATTTAACTTATTCAACAGAAGTCCCTCGCTTCTATAAGTGGAAAATGAATGATAAAAGTAATTCTAAGTGGGGTTCAAACCCGGACTGAATAAAGCAAGCCTCCGGCAGATACCACAGATTTTTTAGAGTAAGTTTTTCGAGTATAGGACCGAAGACTAAGAACGCCTCATCCTATGGCAACGTCTTCATGACCCACATCGTGTGGGCCTAAAAAATCTGGGCGCAATTACGCCAAGGCGCATTTGATTACTAAAGACAACTTTTAACAAATAAAAGAAACAATAATCGCATCCCGATAGGATATCCTAACGTAAAAAGGAGGGATGCTTATGTTTATTGGCCACAAGATAGAAAATAATCAAACAATTACATTATTTATTGACCCTCAATTACATGAATTTTCAAGTGAACTAGGAGAGCAGGATCATGGCAAAAAGCTCCATTTAAACGAAAGTATTCGAATGTACCTTAAAGAAAAGGTACCCAATCTTCATCCCAATGTCGTGAAAGTGGTGCTTGGTTCAATTGTAATTGCCTCAGTATCTTTAGTGGGGGGACATAATACGTCCTCGGTAGAGGCTGCCAGTAACAGCCAGGTAGATAATCAAACGAGAGTAACACATACCGTAGTCAACGGAGATACATTGTATGGATTGGCAAGGCAATATAATTTAACCGTTCCTCAGCTTAAACAGCTTAACCATCTCACTGGTGATATGATATATCCCGGACAAACACTCGTTGTTAGCGAAACAGTGCCTGAAAAAACGACATCTTCATATACTGTAAATCGTGGCGACACGCTTTATTCAATTGCTAATGCCTATAATATGAGTGTCGACCAATTAAAACAATTGAATAATTTAACATCTAACACCCTTCAAGTAGGAGAATCTCTGCAGGTATTAGGTCCGGTACAACAGTCCACTCAAGTACAAGGGCAGACTTATGTTGTACAAGCAGGGGATTCATTATATTCCATCGCACAACGTTCGAATACAACTGTGGATCAGATAATGAAGAATAATAACCTATCTTCAGCAACCATTTATGTTGGTCAGACTCTAAAGCTTGGAGAAACAACAATATCCCCAGGTCAAAACGTAGCAGGTGCTACATATACAGTTAAGGCTGGTGATACCTTATATGGTATTGCAAGAGCTACTAATATGAGCGTTACAGAACTAAAAAGTTTAAATAATCTAACTACCAATACACTTGCAATTGGACAAGTTCTAAAGGTTAATGGAAATTCTCAGACCGAGTCAGGAGTACAAAATCGCGAGCAAGTCCTTCAAGCATTGGTACAAGATTCTTTTAATTTTGTCGGAGTTCCGTATCGATGGGGAGGAACCACAACAGCTGGATTCGATTGCTCTGGCTTTGTTTCCTTTATGCATTCACGCCATGGAATTGATATACCTCGAACTACCTCAGCAAGTTATTATAATATGGGGACACCCGTTTCTAAGGCTAATCTTCAACCAGGAGATCTTGTATTTTTTGCAGTAAATGACACAGGTAGAATATCACATGTTGGTTTTTACGTTGGAAACAATGAATTTATATCTGCAACGTCCTCTAAAGGGATTGACGTTGTTTCAATGGACAATTCGTATTGGTCCAAATATTATGTGGGGGCAAAACGAGTATATTAAAAGAAAAACCTACGGAAACAACAACTTCCGTAGGTTCGTTATGGTTATAAATATCAACTTGTATTATTTAAAATAATCCTTCTCTAATACCTTCATATTTTCTAAGCTTCGCATTGCCCATTCTGTTCCCTCGTCTTCTAACTCTTGTTTAATGCGATCTACAGCCTCTCTTAAAGAAACCTTGTATTCAGGAATATCATCAGAATAAATTCTCACCATCTTTTTGGGCACGTTCGTTTGCTCATTAAATGCTAGCGCTCTTCGTTCCTGAAAGAGAGGAACATTTACATCCTTTGGTGAATGAATATCACCCTGCATTGGGTGTTTAAGAACAGACTTTACCTTCACTAGATAATGCTCGGGCTTAGTAGCAGTAATCTCTCCTATGTATTTTCCCGTTTTATAAATACCAGTTACAATGTCGCCTATGTTAAATTCAGTTTGTGTCAATTCTAGCACCCCTTTGTAAAATGTTCTTGGACGATATAACAGAGTTTTACTACGACCATTATAACTGACCCAACTTGAACAAGCATCTATAACACTCACTTTTGTTTGTGTTATAATGATACGAGTTACGAATTTGGTTTGAAAGGTGTGTAAACATGCTGCTAATTTCGGTATTAAACCTGTTTCTATATTTTCCTGAAGATAAGTCAGAATACATTCCGGCTGGAATAACAAGTATTGTATTTGTCATTTTCGCTTTTTTAGCCTTCCGTTTGTTTATCAAGCTTTCAAAAAAAGAACAAGCAAAAGCTGAGGAACTAGAGAGACAAATTTTAGAACAAGAAAAAAATAATATAACCAAGTAAGGTTTTCATAAGGTGATTGTATGGAAAATCAAAATGCAAATTTGCAAATCATGATAGTTCTTCAAGAGTGGGATCCACTAGGTTACGGTATAGGTTTCTATGAGACTGAGGCTGTAGATATTTTGCAGGCTACTCATCAAATTAATGATCCTACTAAATTAGCTAGAAAAATCCAAGCTATTTTTGAATTTTCCTTCGAGGAAATTATCCCATTAAAAGAATGTGAAACGATGGCTGTTACATTATTATCAATTAAAAATAATGCGACATGTGAATTATAATATCATGATAAAAGATGGGACTAGCTATCCCATCTTTTTTTAACTTGATCAAAGTCTAAGAGCGCCACCTCCTGTGACAACGCCTTTGTGACCCACACCATGTAGGCAAAAAAATGCGCTCAAATACATCAAAAGCGCATTTGATTAAATAAACTCCGAAATATAGGCAGACACGCTCTCCGGACATTCCTCAGGTACTAAATGTCCCGCATCCTTTATTGAAATAAATGTTGAGTTTGGTAAATCGTGATGAAGTCTTTTTCCAACAGAAATGGGGACAACACGATCTTTTTCCCCCCAGATTAGTAAGATAGGATGTTTGATGTTCTTTAATTCCTCACTTGGTAAATCACCCTCTCGATGACGAATCATTCTTGTTAACGCCATGAAAATACGATTATCTGAAAAAGGCTCCATATATCCGTCAATCATCTCTTGATCGATTAGGGTATGGTTGTTGACGACATTTTTTAAGTTATGTGTTACACCTTGTTTTGCAAGTTTTCTTTTCACAATGAAATGGAAATAAGGAAGATACGACGAGTAGATCAAAGACCTTGGCATTCGTTTCAAATAACCTGAACTACACAGTAATACAACTCTATTCACGAGCGTTGGTTCTTGTTTTGCAATGTACAAACAAATTTGCCCCCCCATTGAATGACCTACTACGTTTATAGTAGTAAATTGAAAGGAACGGATTAAGTTGCATACAACTGATGCTATGTTTGTATATGAGTAGGTAAACCGAGTTGATTTTTCACTCTTTCCAAAAGGTGGAATATCAACTGAAAGGATTGTGTACTTCTCTTTCAAAAAGGGTATTAGCCTGCGGAAGCTAAAAGAAGAAGAAAGAAATCCATGTAATAAAACGAGAACAGGCTTATCAGAATCCTGTTGATATAATTCATAATGAAGATGTATTCCGTTAATTTGTATTGTATTCATTACTGAAAAATCCACATCCTGTATAAAAGCATTATCCCTATTTTTACCAAACCCCTCCGAAAAACACATCAGTTTTAAAGAAATTAAAAATTTTTTCAATATACGATTCATATCTCTGGTATAATAATTGAAATAATTCAATAACTTTATTCAGTGATGACTGAATGATTATTTTCATTTTTTTGAATAAAGTAGCTTTGGCAAATGTCACTGATTTTCAAAGTGGAAAATTGGGCACAATGACGCCAGGGCGCATTTGATTAAACAAATTTTCTAGGAGTGACCTATATGCAGTTACAGGAAAATGAAATAGAAATATTAGAGATAATTGAAAATAATGGACGACTCCCTGTAGAAACAATTGCAAAATTAGTCGGCAAAACTATCGAAGAAGTACAAGGCATTATTCATAAACTTGAAGAGCAAAAAATTATAGTGGAATATAACACGATAGTTGACTGGAGGAAAGTTGAAGGTCATGAGGGTGTAACAGCTATGATAGATGTTAAAGTAACCCCAAAAAGAGGCGTTGGATTTGATGAAATTGCCAAACGAATTTATCGCTTTAAGGAAGTGAAGTCTGTTTATTTAATGTCAGGTGCATATGATTTGTCGGTTGTTATCGAGGGAAAAACAATGTCAGAGGTAGGAACATTTGTATCTCAAAAGCTCTCAACTCTTGATTCTGTCCTTTCTACAACGACTCATTTTATTTTGAAGAAATATAAGCACGATGGGACTATTTTTGATCAAGGTGACGATGACAAACGGATTGTGGTGACACCATGACCTCTCACTACCTTTCTAAAAAAGTACAAGAATTGAAGCCTTCTGGAATTCGCCGATTTTTTGATTTAGCGGTGACGATGGAGGGGGTTATCTCATTAGGTGTAGGTGAGCCTGATTTCGTTACACCATGGTCAATTAGAGAAGCAAGTATCCAGTCTATAGAAAGTGGAATAACGTCTTATACTGGAAATGCAGGATTACTTGAATTGCGTCAAGAAATTGCTTCTTACTTAAAAAGATCATTCCAAATAGACTATTCTCCTGAAAAGGATATTATCGTGACAGTAGGGGGAAGTCAGGCTATCGATTTAGCCATACGGTCAATAATTGACCCCGGTGATGAGGTTATTATTGTAGAACCAACCTTCGTAGCATATAGTCCAATCGTTTCACTGGCTGGTGGAATCCCCGTTCCAGTACATACAAAAAGTGAGAATGAGTTTAAACTCCAGCCGGATGAAATTGAAAAAGTAGTTACTGATCGTACAAAAGCGATAATCATTTGTTCTCCAAATAATCCAACAGGTACTATGCTGGATAAGAGTGAACTTGAGGCGATTGCAAAAATAGTAGAAAAATATGATTTACTTGTGATTTCAGATGAAATCTATGCAGAGCTTTCTTATGAAGATACATACACGAGTTTTTCGAGTATACCCGGTATGTTTGAACGAACAGTCCTTGTGTCAGGTTTCTCAAAGGGTTTTGCAATGACAGGATGGCGGTTAGGCTATGCTGCAGCCCCAACTGTTATCGCAGAAGCTATGCTGAAAATTCACCAATATACAATGATGTGTGCTTCCACAATGGCTCAATACGGAGCAATTGAAGCACTTCGTAACGGCCTATCTGAAGTTGAATATATGAGAAAAAGCTATCGACAGCGAAGAAACTTCTTTGTGACTTCGCTACAAGAAATTGGGTTACCTTGTCATCTTCCGGGAGGTGCTTTCTATGCCTTCCCATCTGTTAAACAAACAGGTTTGACATCAGAAGAGTTTGCCCATCGTTTGCTTATGGAGGAAAAAGTTGCAGTTGTTCCTGGGAATGTATTTGGAGAAAGTGGAGAAGGCTTTATCCGCTGTTCGTATGCATCTTCTCTTGAACAGCTACAAGAGGCAGTCAAGCGTATGGGTAGATTTTTAACGAATAACAACCTTGTTGGATAACGTATTTATTGGAAGTTTACTAAATGATTGATAAATATTACCTGCTTCATATTTTCTTCTGTTTATGGTAAATCTAATATTGAAAAATGAATCCTTTTTGTATATATTGCTTTTTTGTGATATAATTTTATATTGCGTATGTAAAAGGTATATAAATTTAGTTTTAGGAGTTGGGTACCATGACAGAAACATTTGAAGTAGGAAGTGTCGTTAAAGGTAAAATTACAGGAATTCAGCCTTACGGAGCTTTTGTTGCTTTAGACGAAAATACACAAGGTTTAGTTCATATTTCAGAGGTAACACATGGCTTTGTTAAGGATATTAATGAGCATGTTAAGGTTGGCGATGAGGTTGAAGTAAAAATCTTATCTATTGATGAAGCAGCGGGTAAAATCGGTTTATCAATTCGTGCTACACAAGAAGCACCAGAAAAGCCAGCAGCTGCACCTAGAGCGACAGCAAAGCCTAAAAAGCGTCAAGCTCAAGCACAACAAACAAACAATGAATCTCCTCAAGGGTTTAATACTTTAAAAGACAAGCTTGAAGAGTGGATTGAACAATCTAATTTTAACTAATAACTACTAAGAAGAGGCGATTTGTAATTGCCTCTTTTTCTTCTCTTAAGAATGCCTAGGAGAATGGTAGGGATACTATATAGAGGCTAATCTACATAACTTTTTCGGGAGGCGTATTTATGCAAAACTTTACATATTATAATCCAACCAAACTTATTTTTGGGAAAGGGCAGTTGGAGGAGCTTAAGAATGAGATTCCGCAATACGGTAAAAAGGTGTTACTTGTATACGGCGGCGGTAGTATTAAAAGAAACGGCTTGTATGATCAAGTAAGTAGCATACTTGGTGAAATGGGTGCAGAGGTATACGAACTTCCAGGTGTTGAACCAAATCCTCGTTTGTCTACAGTGCGAAAAGGAATCGATATTTGCCAAAGTGAAGGGATTGAATTTTTACTAGCAGTTGGTGGTGGGAGTGTCATTGACTGTACAAAAGCAATTGCTGCTGGTGCTAAATACGATGGAGACGTATGGGATTTCATGACTCGCAAAGCAGTAGCAACAGCTGCCCTTCCTTTAGGGACTGTGTTAACGATCGCTGCAACAGGTTCAGAAATGAATGCTGGATCTGTTATTACAAATTGGGAAACAAATGAAAAATATGGATGGGGAAGTCCTGCTGTATTTCCAAAGTTCTCAATTTTAGACCCAGTTTATACGTATAGTCTTCCAAAGGACCAGACAGTGTATGGAATGGTGGATATGATGTCCCATGTATTTGAACATTATTTTCACCATGAGGCAAACACACTCACCCAGGACCAATGGTGTGAATCCATTCTACGCACGGTTATCGAAACAGCTCCAAAGTTACTAAATGATTTAGAGAATTACGATTACAGAGCAACTATTATGCTGAATGGAACCCTTGCACTAAATGGTATGTTAAATATGGGATATAGTGGTGATTGGGCAACACATAATATCGAACACGCTGTTTCTGCCGTGTATGATATCCCACATGGTGGTGGACTTGCCATTATCTTTCCAAATTGGATGAAACATACTCTTGATGAAAATGTAGGTCGCTACAAACAAATGGCAGTTCGAGTATTCAATGTTTCCACGGAAGGGAAAGAGGATCGCGATGTTGCACTCGAAGGCATTGAAAAACTCAGGGAGTTTTGGAATAGTATTGGTGCACCGTCTAGACTAGCTGATTATGGCATTGGTGAAGAAAACCTTGAACTAATGGCAGACAAAACAGTTGTGTATGGTGAGTTTGGTAGATTTAAGCAACTTACTAAACGAGATTCTCTTGAAATTCTACGTGCATCTTTATAAAAATAATCAACCCAGCTTCCTTTTTTATAAGGGTGGCTGGGTTTTTCCGTTATATTACCTATCACGCTAAATACATTTTTTCATTTATGAACATACTACAACCATAATATATAACCATACATAACAATTGACACATACTCTATAAGGAACTAGAAACGGTTACGAATTCAAGTCCTTATCCTCAAGAAAGTAGTTGTAGAATGATCTCCTATAGATAGTAAATTGTCAAACATAGTGAATGTTAATGGCTATACAGATGATATGGCGAAATGTGGAATTCTTATTTTGGAAATAGGTATGCCTATCTAGATGCAAAATTTGTAATAAAATGACGATTTTAAAAAACTTTTAATTGGTTGCGCTTACAGCAATTAAGCGGTCTTGATTTCATGGATAAGTTTGGTTACAGTTGAAAAGAGATTTCGAAAATACAGGGTGGAGGTAGTGGAAAAATGACACATGTAAGTTTTGACTATTCAAAGGCGTTATCTTTTATCGGAGAACATGAAGTTACATATCTACGTGATGCAGTAAAGGTCGCTCACCATTCAATACATGAAAAAACAGGCGCAGGTAGTGATTTCTTAGGTTGGGTTGATCTTCCAACAGATTATGATAAAGAAGAATTCTCACGCATTGTAACAAGTGCTGAAAAAATCAAATCAGATTCTGATATTTTACTTGTAATTGGAATTGGCGGTTCTTATTTAGGTGCAAAGGCTGCGATTGATTGGTTAAATCATTCTTTTTATAATTCATTAACGAAGGAACAGCGTAAGACTCCACAAATTGTATTTGTTGGTAACAGTATTAGTTCTACATATATGAAGGACCTCATGGATTTACTAGAAGGGAAAGACTTTTCTCTAAACGTTATTTCTAAGTCTGGAACAACTACAGAGCCAGCACTTGCTTTCCGTATTTTCCGTAAGCTGTTAGTAGAAAAATACGGAGTAGAAGAGGCACGTAAGCGAATCTATGCAACTACAGATAAAGCTCGTGGCGCATTAAAAACACTAGCAACTGAGGAAGGCTACGAATCATTTGTGATACCTGATGATGTTGGTGGCAGATATTCTGTATTAACTGCCGTTGGTTTACTACCAATTGCTGTTAGCGGTGCGAACATCGAAGAAATGATGCAGGGTGCACAGGCAGCTAGTGTTGATTTTTCTAAATCTGAACTCGAAGAAAACCCAGCTTACCAGTATGCTGCCGTTCGTAATGCGCTCTATAATAAAGGAAAAACGATTGAAATGCTAATAAATTATGAACCAGGACTTCAATATTTTTCTGAATGGTGGAAGCAATTATTTGGAGAAAGTGAAGGGAAGGACCAAAAAGGAATTTTCCCATCATCTGCAAACTTCTCGACTGACCTTCATTCACTTGGCCAATATGTGCAAGAAGGTAGACGTGATTTATTTGAAACAGTGATCAATATCGAAACATCACGTCATGAGTTAATCGTTGAGGCAGAAGACAGTGATTTAGATGGACTAAATTACTTAGCTGGAAAATCAGTGGATTTCGTAAATAAGAAGGCATTTCAAGGAACTATGCTAGCACATACAGATGGTGGCGTACCAAACCTAATTGTCAATGTTCCGCAAATGGACGAGTATTCATTTGGTTATCTTGTTTACTTCTTCGAAAAAGCTTGTGCAATGAGTGGGTATTTATTAGGAGTTAATCCATTTGACCAACCAGGTGTTGAAGCATACAAAGTAAATATGTTTGCACTATTAGGTAAACCTGGATACGAAGAAAAGAAAGCAGAACTAGAAAAAAGATTATAATGCATATTAGAAGGGATTCCTAGAAATGGAATCCCTTTAACTTTTAATAATGAGAACTTGATCATGTTTTCGAATCTCAAGTGCAAGTGGTGGATTGATTGTAATTTCTTCCTCACGTTTTATCCCAATTAGAATTTTCCCCTCTTTTAACAGTGCTTCACTTGACCTTTGGAAGGTCATGCCAATTAAATCAAAGGTTACATCTAAGAATTGTAGTTTACAGCCTTTTAGATCTACTAGCATGGCAAGTAGAGCATCAGAAACTCCGTGTGAGAGAAGGCTATTTACCATAACCAAGCTAGAAATCCTGTTCGTTTGGATAATTTCGTCTGCACCACCGCGCTTTGCATTTTGTAGCTGGTGAATGGTGAGGATTTCTACAATCGTATAGATTGTTGGGTTTAAGCCTTTTACTGCCAGTAGCGTAAGGATTGTAATCATGTCAGCTTGAACTTCGTCTTTACCTTGATCTGCTGTGATAAGGACCATTTCAGCTTCGTGTATATTTGCTTTTTTTAGTGTCTCATCACGAGTAGGGTTCCCTTTTATGAAATGAAAGTGGTTTCCAGGCATAGGATTTTTTTCTAATGATTCATCGATTAAGATAATATCCTTTGTAGAACCAGGTGTTTGTAGGAGAGAAATGGTTTCTCTAACACGTTCGTTCCAACCGATTATGATAATATGTCTTTTTCCTAGAAAATCAGATGTTCCTTCAAGGTAGGCGTTTTGATTCACAAAGGTAGATGTGGAAATTGCCGCAAAATACCTTGTTACTAATCCTACTCCTATAAATATGAGTAATATTCCTACAATTCTTCCAAAGAAGGAAGCGGGAGCATAGTCCCCGTAACCAACTGTAGCTGCCGTTACGATTGCCCACCAGATACCATCGAATATAGTAGGAAAGCTTTCCGGCTCTATTAAATAAATGAGGACACCAAAGATTGACACAACTGCTAATACAAATCCAATTAATTTTGCAAATAGGAAACGTTTAAAGAAAGACGATAAAATACTAGATAACAAACGCGTGCCACTCCTTTCGTAAAGATGAAGATGGTATCATTCTTTTTTGTTTTCATCTTTCGGTAGAAAGGCAAAAATCTCTTTTATAATCGTATTTATTCGACGTGTTATTTCTTCTTCGCCAAAGGTTTCTTTGGCTTTTTCAATTGCCTCGATGACTTCTTGATCGAATTCAATAATCGGCTTATCCTCTTCGGCATCATTGTAAAGCTGAATAACGACGTCTAGGCCTTCATTTAATTTATCGATTGAATCACTAAGTGACTTTTTATCAGTCTCATTTAACTTCATGATATAACTCCTCTTTTTTAGTACCTTCCTTTATAGTGTGTACAAAAAGCTAGCTGTGATTGCATAAATTTCCTGTTAATAAAGAAACTATTGAAGGGAATGATTCTACTACTAATAGATAAAAGGAGTGAAAAAAGAATGGATATTCGGAGAGCGAAGCAGATATTATCTTCTCCAAATGATGTGACTGTACATTATCAAGGGACTTCTGTTTGGATTGACAGCTGTGACGAGCAGGGAAATATGTGTACGGTACACTTAAGAGAGAGAGCAGATGAGAAAAATGTTGTGCCTGTATCAGAATTAGAAGAAATCTAGAATCAAGCTCCCTAGCAAGTATAGCGGGGAGCTTAATCAATCCCAAAATCCACTAATGAACTTTTGAAATATGTCCGAGCTAAAGTAAAAGAATGAGCTAAGAAATAAAGCAATTACAATTCCTGTAATCAGCCAACTTACTGTCTCCTTCTTCAAACAATCACCTCTGTTACATACTATTTCCAACACACTATATTTTTATCATATACAAAAGCCCTCTAGGTATTCCTAGAGGGCTTTTGACTATATAAAAATAAGATAAGGGGCAAGAAAAAAATGCCTCCAATTATGAGAGAGTAATTAGAGGCAAGAGAGAAATGAAATCTTCAAAGAATTAGACGCATCAAATTAGTATAAATGTCAATGATAAAATGTACATTTTCGCTCGTTTAAGGATGTACAATTTTGCTTCTCAACTATTTTTATGAATCCTCCCCAAGCAGTCGTTAATCAGGATAGGGGAGGATTTATTAATTCAAAAAATCTCTAGTTTACCTTCTAAACGTTCTTTCTCCTTTTTTAATAATGATAATTCACATTTCAGTTCGTTTATTTCATCTAATAATCTTGCGATTTTCGTCTTATCATCTATTCCATTCTCACATGCTGTACCTTTCCATCTGCACCATTCATTAAAATCGTAAAGATCATCCTCAGACACTTGAAAATTAAATATTTTGGTATCGGGAGTAGTTTCTAGCCATTCCTCAACCAACCTCTCATCACATTTTAATCCGTATGAGCGAAAGAACTTTATAGTTTCTGTTAACACCAATGCATTCATTTCATCGATCTCCTTGTTTGCTGTTTTCTTTATCGAAATGGTTTTTTAGACGGTATGAATCTCCGATAATATTCACCACTGTTGCGTGATGGAGGACACGATCTAAAATCGCATTGGCTATTTTGGGGTCTTGAAATATCTCACCCCAGGTTTTAAAACTAGCGTTCGTTGTTAAAATGGTACTTTTCTGCTCATACCGCAAGTCAATCAACTGAAAAAACAACTTGGCATCTTCTGCATCAATAGGCAAATAACCAATCTCATCGATGATAAGCAGCTTATATTTCGCATAATGTTTAAGTCTATTTTCCAGGCGGTTTTCAAGTTTTGCTCTTTTTAGATTCATGATTAAATCATTACACTTTATAAAATACGTACTCGTCCTTTTCTTGGCAGCTGCTATTCCAATAGAGGTCGCCAAATGGGTTTTCCCAACTCCACTTGTGCCTAAGAAAACGATGTTTTCTTTTTGCTCAATAAACCGTAAGGTGGAGAAATCCAATATCTGCTGTTTATTAATTGAAGGCTGAAAATCAAAATCAAAGTCTTTAATTTCTTTGAAATGTGGAAAGGCACCTACCTTTACCATTGATTTCACCATGTTTATTTCTTTCATATCAATTTCATAGTCCGTAAGTTTGAGTAGTGTATCCGTAAATGACAATTGATTTTTAGTCATAAAATCAATTGTGTCATCAAGATGAGCTATCATTTGTTTCAACTTTAAATACTCTAAATTTTGTACTAGCTTGCTATAACTACTATTCATTTTTATACACCTCATTAATCGCCTCTAAATTTTTCCTTGCTAGCTCCTCAATATTGGTCGAAGAAGGAAGCCCTCTAGCCAATGCATCAACATAATGTTCAGGTTTGTAATTAAGTTTTTGATGGCTAATAGGGTGTTGGACAATTAAATCCGTGTTATAATAAACAAAGATATGGTTATCATATACTTGTAAACTAAGAGTTTTTCCTATGTATCCAGGTGGGACTGAATACTGATTGGACTTGAAAGTGATCATATTTGATGTATTCACTTTCGCAGGTATATGGTCAATTTTATAGAAATCTCTTATTCTCTTTTGTGGTAATTGGGATAAGAGGTTTCTTTCTTTTTTTAGTGCTAATATTGGTATTTTTCCTGTACCCTGGTGGTAACTATTATTTATACGATTACATAACTTTTGTATAAATTGATGTAGTTCTTCATAATCAAATTTTCCTTGATAAGCATGAATTTCATCAAGAAATTTCATTGGGGCTTCCACTTTTGCTTTGGTTCTTGGTCTTCCAGCTATACAAGGCCTTACTTCAAATCCCATATCCTTTGAGAATTGATAAAACCGTTCATTCACTTTTCCTTTTTGATACTCTGTTCGTGCTTCATCCATGACCGTCTTCATGTTATCCGTTACAATCGTTTTTGGAACACCCCCAAATACCTCAAAACTTTCCGTAATAAATGACAGTAACACACTTTGTGATTTTGAGATTGATAGATTAAATGTTCGAAACCTTGAATGGGCGAGTAAAAGTACACAAACATTTATATACAAAATCTCCCCATCTTTAGTGATGTATCGAATATTTTCCTTCCAATCCAACTGGGCTTGTTCACCTGGTGGAGTTTCAAATCGAATTACTTCGCTGTTGGAACTCTTTCGATTTCCTGAATCAAAATAACTTTGGAATTCAGGTATGCTTGATATGTACGCTCGAAATGTGGATTGACCACACATTAATCCATGATTATCCTGTAGGTATTGCCATAAAACTCGTTTATAATAAAATACTTGTTTTGACTCCTCCGAAAGAAGTAGCTTTATAATTTCATAATAATCATCAATCTTTGATGACCTATCTCGATTCTTTTTAGGCAGATAACCATTAAGATATTTTTCAATCGTCCTCCGATCAACTCCCATATCTCGAGCTAATTTACTCTTATTAACTTTCATGTTTAAGCTCTCCATTAACATTTTTAATTTCGGTAAATCTAATAGACTATTAATTTCTATGTCAGTATTAATATTTATCTGCATATGCATGATATTCCCCTCCAAGAATATTATGCAGATAATTCGTCAAAAGTGTACATATTTAAACAATCACTTTTGTACATTCTTAGGTTAGCATTTATAATTAGAAATCGTTTCACTTATTTTTTAAAAAAATTAAGGAGTTCTAATACCACCATAGTCATTCTTTCCATATTCCCAGCATACATTTAGGACAAGCGAGAAAAGAGGGGGAGTAGAAAATGGCATATCCAGGATCAAAGGGTTGGTATATTAAGCTACTAAAGGAAAAGGGAATTCATCAACATCCGGTTGAACGAAAAAAGCTCGAGACATACAAAACATACATCCTACGAAAACTATATTTTGATTTAGTTGAAGATAAAGAAAATAAATAAGTGTAACTAAAAAAAAGTAGCCATTTGGCTACTTTTTTTGCCCTACTTTATTCGTAGTAACTTATACTACTAATAGGGGGGAGTACAGAAATGGAAGCAATAGAAATAGAGTTATCAGTGCGGTTTGAAGTAGCCTTCAATCGTATTCATAAGGCTTTGAGTAAAATGGTAAAAAATGTGAATGGTGATATTTTTAGTCAGTTGGTAACACATGGTGCAAAAAGGCATGCAATTATCCGTTCTTATAAAGATGAGCTCTATCAATTTGCAAAGCTTCGAAATGCAATTGTTCATGAAAAACTACGAGCGGATTTTTATATTGCGGAGCCTCATAGAGAGGTTGTCGAACGGATTGAGGAAATTGCTGCTCTATTGGAAATGCCTCGAACAGCCCTATCTTTTTCCAATGGCCCTGTTGTTTATTTTAATTTTCAATCCTCTATTAAGGATGTCGTGCTTGCTATACAAACTAATACTTATACAAAGTTCCCAATATATAAAAATGGCTCATGCATTGGTATCTTAACTTCGGGAGCAATTCTAAAATGGATGGCCAAGCGTTTATCACAGGAAACCATAGAACTAAGAGATATTCGAGTAGGTGAAATAATTCCCTATGAGACAAAGCATTTGATTGATTTTGTAGATAAAGATAGAGAAATTTTTGAAGTAGAAGAAATGTTTGAAAAACGCCATGCACATGGCAAAAAACTCGAGGCTGTCATTATCACGGCAAATGGGAAGATGGATGGAAAGCCTTTAGGTATCATTACGTCTTGGGATTTAATCGAGCTTGATTATATGTAAATGAAAAAGGCCCTACTTTGTGCCTTAGACTGTTGACAAACTCTTGCATACTGCGTTGCTTGCCTCTCTCGTCTGGCTCATAAGGTAACTTTAATTCGCGTCTTCGATCGACTGCGCGCCTTGTCTGACAAGTGTTTTCAAGACAGTCTGGGGAAAGTAATTTATTTTTAGAAGTACTGTGAAAAATCGTGTAGACAAAGTCAATACTGACTTTGTCTACACTCTGAGGCAGCGCTATTTTGTGCCTTTTTACAACTTAGATCATAAAAATAAATGTGGCTTCAATTCTAGCGCTTATGGTTAATTCTCCAGGTTGAAGAGGTGTATCAGCTTCACTCTTAGCAAACATTGCCGTTTGAAATGGGATTGGGGGAGATTGTTGAGAGAGTTCCTGCATATGAATAGGAGTTTCTTGGAGTTGTACTCTTACGTTATTTGCGATGGTACGAGCCTTTGCCTGAGCATCCTGTACAGCATCTCCTAGTGCTCTCGCATAATAAGCTTGTGGACTTTGGATGGTAAAGTCAATACTAGTAACCGTATTCGCGCTATTTTGAACAGCTGTATCAACAATGCCTCCGGCGGCTTCGATTGGCACACCCGAAATTTGGATCATATGAGTAACTCGATAACCTTTTAGGGTTTGTGTTGAATTTTCGTAGTCATAGATAATATCTATTCGAAAATCTACAGTCTTGATTTGCTCATTTGGGATTCCTGCGGCTATAAGAGCATCAATCACCTTTTTAGTGATTTCGTTATTCTGCTCCTGCGCAATTGTAACGGTAGTATTTTCTGTAATGACACCTAAGGTGATGGTTGCTGAATCGGGAACAGCCTTTACAGTTCCTTCTCCAATCACCTTAATTCTGTTTTGGATAGCGTTGTTACCCCTTGTTGGAACCGTACGATTCACCCAGGGTTCATAATAGTACATGATAGAGCTCCTTCCTAAAGAAATCGTTTGTGTAGTATATTAGGTTTGAATGTGATGGGTGTAAAAATTTACTAAACAAACAAGCGGAAAAGCCCACGAAGACTCGTGAGCGTATACTATACCGCGTTTTTTCTAATAATTGGTCCAAAAATTACGTGCAAAAATATATCCCCAGTAAAATGAGAAATCATTGCAACCTCGATTCCATATTTCCAATATAATAATCCAAACATGATTCCAGGAATCGTATTAAGGACTATGGTTCGAATAATTACCAGTTTCGTTTTTCCAAATAACGAAATAGCTGCAGGTAAATGTCCGATACCAAAGAGGAGCGCTGCAAATAGTATTCCTATCCAATAGGCGAAATTTTCAACACCTAAAAGTTTCGAAATATATACAACCAAGGTCATTATAAAGAGTCGCGTTAAAACTTCCTCTGATATGCCTCCGTAAAAGGAAGCTAGAAGTGCCTGTAGTTTTGAGGGTTCATCCATTTGAACCTTTGGCATTTTCTTCATGAACAAGAAATCCAATACGATAAGTATGACGGACACAACAAAACCAATTACAATACTAAACAAGATCGTGTCCAAAATGGAGTACGGAATAGGGGTACGATGTAACAGGTAATCAATTAACCACCAATGTAGATCAACTTTTGGAGCTAAAAGGGTTCCAACAAATGCAGATATGCCTAACAAAACAACACTTTGAACGATACTAAGTAGAGCGAGTACCGGAGTCGGGGGAATCTTTTTCGTAGGATTGTTTTTTGCATCTTCCTCCATTTTTCCTTTTAACATTTTAAATTGATACGGCATAACCGCGATAGCCCCAATCGTTGCAGCTAGCCAAAAGATAAAAAACACCGTCATTCTTATCACCCTTATCTTTACATTTCATTTTTGAATTACAAATTTAATACGAATAATATTATGAAAAAGTTCACTGCCACTAAAAATATTTGTGATTAATACAAAAAAAGGTACCTCAAATTGAGATACCTTTTATAATGTCTGTTTTTCCTTTACATCGTTCATAATTGATACTATATTTTTTACCCAGTGATTATTTAAACCGGTCGCATCATTTGAAGCTTCATTAGGTGCGTAGGTAGATTGGATTTCACTAATGGTATTTTTTCCATTCTCCACATAGTATTTCTTTAAATAGATAGCTTTAAAACGAATGCTATCTTCGGTAGAAAGGAATTTTTGCCACTTCGTTCCACCTGCCACTAACTCTTCACAACCTGGATTAGGATAGTCCTCACCGAAGATATCTTGATAAATATCTGGCATACAAGTAATCCCACCAATATTATTCCATGGAGACTCTGCGATATCTGAATTGCCCCATCCAGTTTCTTGTGCAGCTAATGCAGCTAAAAATACTGGATCAATCTCATGCTCTTCACCAGATTTTACAAACTTAGTTCCTAAGCCCTTTAGATTTCCCTTTAGATGTTCGTCAAGTTCAGGGCCGGTAATTGTATTTTCTTGCTTTATATTATAATTTTTAGAAGCCATCTGAACAGGCTCTATATGTTGTTCTTTTTGATTGGATTCTTCTTTAGCTGCTTTTTGGGCATATTCGTCCTTTTTCTCTATCGTTTTGGCATCTGAGGGATGCTGTGTAACGAAGATACTTACTCCAATAATGAATAGAAAACCGGTTAAATAGAGAAGGGTTCGTTTCTTTTTCATGGTATCCTACCTCCTTCATAAGACCTTTGTCCTACTCAAGGCATAATCGTAACATATAAAAATGACAATTTGATTACAAACATGTTATAAGGATTTGATAATAATATGACAACAAAGGTATAGAAGAGCTTTATTTGCAATTTCACTAATAGTCTACTATAATAGGAATTTGTATGTTTGCTGTAATAAACGTAAACATTTCCCTTTTTATCCATATAAATGGAAAGAATGCTTTATGCAAAAAATATACGAGAAAGGTGTTTGTAATGTATTTTCAAAGTTTGCTAATGAAAGAGGATCTAGACAAGAGCCCGTCAGAGGTCAAACAGGACTTAGAGGAATTGCAATTTCAGCTTTTCCGCATGCAAGATAACATCAAGGAAATCTCAAAGAGACATCAAATCATAGGTATTGACCAATCAAAGGAAGAAAAGTGGGTTATAGTTTCTGCATTTGATGATGGAAATCGATGTCAAATTATGGTGAATGACTGTGACTCAGCCTATAAAGGAAATTGGGATTTTTCCCTTCAGGCTCAATATCAAGAGGATCATGCGATTCACATTGGTGATATAAAAGGACCTGCAAATCAAGGTTATGGTTCAATCTGCATTACTCACTTAAAGGATATTGCGCGTGAACAGAACATTCCAGTAATTACTGGAGATATAGCGAAGAGAGATTGGGACCATGTGGACCGTCTCGTCTATTTTTATGAAAAACATGATTTCGAGGTTGAAATCGATCCTACAACAAAATCGGGTGAAATTACTTGGAAAGACTAATCAAAAAGAAAGACCTGCTTATCTGAATGAATCAGCTAAGCAGGTCTTTTATATTTTACGTCCAAACAATTTGAAGAGTATAACGTATGATACAGTAATCTTTGATAGTAAGGATGATTTTATGTTCTTTAAAAGAATTACCTATCAAATTCTTCCCGAAAAGACTTATGATTGTACTAAATTTTTGAATACCTTTGTTATTCCAATTGGGATTAGAAATGGTGCAAAGTTAGTTGGGCAATGGATCACTGAATCAAACAGTGAGATAATTGCAATCTGGGAGTACCCTAACTATGACGAATATATAAATATTGAAAAAAGAATGAACAAGGACAAGAAAAATCAAAAAGAAAAGATGGAGGAAATGAGAAGCCTTATTTTAGATTATACGGAGGATTATTTATCTCCAACAGGGACATTCGATTCACCAAAACACTCAGTAAGTGTAAGTGGATATATAACCAACGCTAAACAGGAAACATTATTGGTAAAGACATACTGGCGTTCTGATACTTGGGAGCTCCCTGGAGGGGGAGTAGATGAAGGTGAGACACTGGATCAAGCTCTTTATAGGGAAATCTATGAGGAAACAGGGGCTCAAGTAGTTATAAAGGGTGTAACTGGAGTATATTCGAATGGGAGTGTAGTTACCATTGTTTTACGTGGTGAATATGTCAGTGGCAATTTAACAACTTCAAATGAAACAATGGACGTCTCTTTTGTGAAAGTTGACGAATCCAATATTGACCAATACATCAAACGACCTAAATATAAACCTCGTGTTCTTGATGCAATGAAAGGAGATTATGTTCCATATGAAGCCTTCAAAGTACGCCCTTATGAATTGCTAGCTAGACTCGAAGGAAATAATAAAAATGAGAAATCATAACTCCATGTGGGTTTTACCTTTCAGAAAAATAATGATACGATTACTAGTAAATATAGAAAAAGTGAGAACAAATAGGGAGTTATGTTATGAACACGATTAGTAAGGGTTTGATGCTAGGCATTGCAGCCAGTATTCAAGGATTTGCAATGGCTATGTTCTTATTTCCACACTTTATCCCAACAGGGGGAGCAGCAAGTCTTGCTGTATTGTTTAATTATATTCTCAATACTCCCTTCGAAATTACGCTTTGGATACTAAATGCAGGTTTACTCTTTGCTGCGATAAAATGGCTAGGAAAAGGAACCGCCATTTGGACTTTGTATTGTGTAACGGTTACCTCAGTAACAGTTGGTCTAATTTCTCCTTTTATAACTGGGCAGATTACAAATGTTGTACTAGATTTACTATTGGGATCAATTATTTTTGGTGTTGGGATTGGGATTTTATTTCGTATGGGTGCCTCTTCAGGTGGAATGGATATACTAGCATTAATTATATCTAAGTTAAGAGGATACTCACCGGGGAAGACGCTTTTTGCTATTAATGGTACCATTCTGCTTACAACAGGAATTATCGTAGATTGGAAGATTATTATTTTTGCGGTTATTGGTCAATTTATTAGTACAAGAATATTAGATATTGTCTGCAGAATGTCGCTTTCAAATAAACAAAAACAGAACCAAGAAAATGCTGCAATACATTAAGAAAGCGAGAGCCAAAAGGTTCTCGCTTTCGTTTTGCCTTTCTAATTTCTTAATAGATAAAAAAGCATCTCGACTCTCCGATCTAGCCAATCACTTAGGAAGGTTGGGCTTGACTTATGATTCTCGCCGATACGCGGGCGCCTTGCGCTTTTCTAATTATTAAGACTTTAGGCTAAGCGTTTCGACATCCAGTTCCAGCGCCTAGCCCCTCGAGGTCATAAGCCAATTTAGAATTGAAGGCAAAGAGCACCTTCTATTCTAAATCGTCTTATGCTTGTCGGGGCTGAACGAGGCGCTTGCACTTTTGTTTTAATTCATAGAAATCCATACACTCTTAACTTCTGTGTAGTTGTTTAGAGCATAGGATCCCATTTCACGGCCAATTCCAGATTGCTTGTATCCACCAAATGGTGAGGCTGCATCAAAGGCATTATAGCAGTTCACCCATACTGTTCCAGCGCGAAGGTTATTTGCAATATAATGTGCTTTCGTTACATCTTGCGTCCATACGCCTGCTGCAAGACCATACTCTGAATTATTTGCACGGGCAATTAATTCATCAAGGTCATCATAAGGCATTGCTGATATAACTGGGCCGAAGATTTCTTCCTTTGCAATTGTCATTTCATCTTTCACGTTGGCAAAAATAGTTGGAGATACAAAATAGCCTTCTTCATATGGATTTTGACCGCCGACTACTAACTCCGCACCCTCATTTAGACCTTTTTCAATATAGCCTAGGACACGTTTTTGTTGTTCAATTGAAACAAGTGGTCCAATTTCTGTATCTGAATGAAGTCCAGCGCCCTGTTTGATTTTTTCTGCGTGGCTGGCCATATCTGCCACAACATTGTCAAATTGCTTCTTCTGAATGAATACACGTGAGCCAGCACAGCATACCTGACCTTGGTTAAACATAACCCCGTTTAATGCTCCAGGAATTGCTTTTGAAAGATCGGCATCAGGTAAAATAATATTTGGAGATTTTCCACCTAACTCTAAAGTTACTCTCTTTAATGATTGAGAGGCTCTTTGCATAATCATCTTTCCAACTTCAGTTGATCCGGTAAACGCAATCTTATCAACTTGTGGATGGTCCACAAGAGGCTGTCCAGCTGTCTCACCAAATCCAGGAACGATATTTAAAACGCCAGGTGGGAATCCTGCTTCTTCTACTAGCTCAGCTAAATAAAGGACAGAAAGAGGTGTTTGCTCGGCTGGTTTCAATACAATTGTACAACCAGTAGCTAGTGCTGCTCCAAGCTTCCACATTGCCATCAACAGTGGGAAATTCCAAGGAATAATTTGTCCAACTACCCCAACTGCCTCATGGCGAGTATAGTTAAAAAATGGTCCATTTACAGGAATTGTTTGTCCAACAATTTTCGTAGACCATCCTGCATAGTAGCGCATATGTTCAATTGCAAGGGGAATATCAGCATTTGTTGTTTCGCGAATTGGTTTACCATTATCCAATGTTTCTAATTGTGCCAACTCGTCTTTATGTAGTTCCATTAAATCTGCCAATTTATACATTAAACGACTTCTCGCAGCTGCAGTCATTTTTGACCAAGGACCTTCGTCAAAGGCTTTTCGAGCAGCTTTTACAGCACGATCAATATCCTCTGGACCTGCTTCATAAACCGTTGCTAACACTTCTCCAGTAGCAGGGTTATAAGATTCAAAGGTTTTCCCGGAAGCACTTTCTACAAATTCTCCATTGATATAAAGTTTCTTTGACCCATTCAAGAATGCCTCTACTTTTTCTCGTAATGCAATTGTTAATTGGCTCATTTTATTCCTCCTTATAGTAAAAAAACTAGCAATATAAGCGTCATTTTGATAACGCTTACAGTATAATGGTAACATTTTAAAACTAGTAATCAATCAATTTATGGAAAAAAATTCCGACAGCTTTTTTCGACATTTTTCTATTTAGTTGGCATAAAGTGCAATTAGAGAAGGTCAGTCAAATTGAATTCACACTTGAATTGATGTAGTATGATTTTAATAACGTAGTTCCAAAGTAGGTAGATAAAATGAACGAACGAAAACAACATGTTTTATCAAAAGCCCATCAGTTGTTTATGGAAAAAGGTTTTCAGGCAACATCCATCCAAGATATCCTTGACTATAGCGGTATTTCAAAGGGAACCTTCTATAATTATTTTTCTTCTAAAAGTGAGCTTTTTAAGGCAGTTTTTAACTCCATACAAGAGAAACATGAAGAAGAGCGGAATAAATTATTAATTGGAGAAAACCTGGCGGATATTGAAATATTCATTAAGCAATTAGAACTCTTCTTTTATAATAATAAACGTAATAAACTATTTACTTTAATTGAAGAGGTTTATGTATCAAATGATCCCGATTTAAAGGTATTTATCAAGCGGGTTCAATTGTTACACATCAGATGGTTGTATTATCGGTTCATTGATTTGTTTGGTGAAGACAAACGTCGGTATATGTTAGATTGTGCCATTCTGTTTACTGGAATGTTACAGCAAACCTTTCAATATAACTTTTTTGCAAATGGGCCATTAGTAGATCGGGTAGGTATCATTCGGTATTGTGTTGATCGCTTAATTACTTTGGTAAATGATTTAGATGATTCAAATTCACAATTACTTAACCCAGACCTGCTTAAAACATGGGTGCCAGAAAAGAATAATGAGGATAATTTTCAGAACGACTTTATCCATAAATCAAGCGCTCTGAAAAAAGCAATCATGAAAATTCATCAAAACGAACCGGAGAAAGTGAAATATCAACAATTAGTCGATTTTATTCAAGAGGAAGTAATGAACAATAAAACTCCGCGTCTCTTCCTGATCGAGAGTTCACTTTTGTCATTGGAAATGTGTCCGGAGCTAAAGCAAACGAAGGAACTTACAACTTTTCTTACACTAATGAAAGAACATGTGTTAAGAGAAAACATTGAAAACACCACCAGTTAATAGGTGGTGTTTCTGCATTCTGTTACGTTAAAGAAACGAAATTACTAGCTTTCAAAACCTATTGCTTATAATGCACAGTTTTAATAATGTTAACTTTAACTGTTATCTTTTTAATGGAATCTTTACTTACCGAATTAATAGTATCAATATCCCATTCATGTAAGTGATATCGATATGCTTTATTACTTATATTTAATAGATCAGTTTGCAATGCTTCACTTTTCTCCATAGTTGTTACAATTTCATCTGTAATTTTCTTTTCTACTTCCTTTTTTATTTGATCATAACTCATCTTCTCCTGATTTTGGGCAATTTGGGCATTTACTTTCAAAGTTAAATGATAGCTGGGGCTTGAGCCACTAATAACCTTAATGTTGTATGTAGGATTTTGCACAATCAAGCTAACTTTATCTTCAAACAGTGTATATTTAATGTTGTTCGCTTCTTTTGAAAACCATTTTAATCCGACTAAATCCTCTTTAGAAACCCATCCTTTGAACTTTTTGTGTGAGAGAGCAAACCCACCAGTAGCAATTGAAATCTTATTCTTATCATCCTCAGAGAAATATGTATCCTTTAATGAAAGGGAAGGGATGATAAACGAACCAGCCGGCTGATAGTAGGATGAAATAAATTTATTATACTCTTCAATGGGAATGAAAAAGTTATTTTTCAAAAGTAAATCTGGATTATGAATAATTGTGTAATGTGAAGGGAAATTAAAGAAACTTTCACCTAATAAAATTTCTTTAACATTCTCCTTTGTTCCAAAAAGCCAAATATTGTATCGAAGGAAAGGATTTTGTCCAATAAATTCAATAACAGAATTTAATTTATCCTTAATGACACTCTCGCTTAAAAGTATTGTATTAACATGTCCATAATAAAATGGGAGTGGTGCATTTTGTTCTAATGTGTTTAGCGCTGTGTGTATGCTCTTAGCCTTAGCTTCCCCTACCAAAATAGGTACGGGTTGTTGAAGTGAAGTTGTACCATCTTGTTTTGCGATATTTGCAAAATTTTGTGCCTGGGTATATACAGTAAATTCACCATCTGCGTAATCAATCCCTATACCTGTAATATATGCTTGACTTTGAATTTCCTTTGAGCCGCAGCCAACAAGACTCATAAGGCTAACCCAAAGTATTATAAAGAGAAGTGTTTTTTTCATATACTACTCCTTCTGTGTATCACGATCAGTAGGTTGATATGCTTGGTTACGTTTCTTCATGAATTGAAAGGGTACCCTAATAAAACTCTTGATCAGATTACCTAGATTAGGTTGAGATAGGTTTGATAAATAGGGAAAACCAAAACTCTCTAAAGAAACGAGTGCTGTTGTAATGCTTAAAAAGGCGAGGAAAAAACCATATAACCCTAAGGCAGAAGAGATGAATAATACAAAAAATCGCAATATGACAATATTATTTGAAATAGTTTGATTAATAAGTATATAACCAGAAATAACTGTGATTGAGATAACGACTAAACAAGAAGGAGAAGTTAATCCTGCACGTATCGCTGCATCTCCAATAAATAATCCACCTAGAACAGCAACTGTTTGTCCAACTGGTTTTGGAAGACGTACTCCAGCCTCTTTAAATAATTCAAATAAGGCGAGCATCAAAAATGTCTCCATCGGAGCGGATAAGGGGAGGCCTAATCGAGATGCTGAGATGGTTGCGACTAGTGAATAGGGTATCTGATCCAGCTGAAAGGTTATTAAAGATATATAAAACCCAGGTAGAAAAATGGTTGTAAGGAGAGCGATGAACCGAAACAATCGAACAAAACTGATGTAAAAAAAACTATCGTGCATGTCCTCTGGTGAAAATAGAGTTTGGTTAAAAGATGTAGGACCTATCAAACATGATGGATTTCCATCTACTAAAATGACAAATCTACCTTGGGTTAAAGATTTAACTGCGAAATCAGGTCTTCCTGAATGATCCAATAAGGGAAAAAGAGAAAAGGTTTTATCATAAAGTCGTTCCTCAATTTCATAACTGCTAATGAGAATATCAACTTTAATGGATTCGATTCGGTTTTTGACTTCTTCTAATACAGACGGGTTTATAATATCGTCTATATACAGTAGAACTATTTTGGTTCTACTTCTTTCGCCTAGTGAGAATTCGATACTTTTAAGTGAAGAGGTTTTTAACCTTTGACGGATTAACGCCATGTTATCAGAAATATTCTCAACTAGTCCATCCCTTGGCCCTCTAATGGAGGATTCTAAATTTGATTCTTCAGGACTTCGCTTTGGAATTTTTGATACTGGGATAAAAAAAAGATCATTACTATTATGATGAAAGACGAGCAATTCACCAGAAAAAATCTTTTCCTCTATCTCTTGTTTTGCATTATTTAAATCTTTGAGTCTACTCGTTTCTAGTACATTATTTAGTAAGTCATTGGTTATGAATCCATTCGTTTCCCACACATGAAAAATGGCGGGGAAAATTACTTCATTCATATTATTCATATCTACAAGTTGGGGGCAATACATAAATTCTAATGTATGATCTTGATATGTTTTCTTTTTTACCACGACATCTGAGGAACCTTCAAACCAAATCTTTAATTTATTTATAATGACTTTAACTTGGTTCGTTTGTACTTTCTCCATGTTGTTCACCTACCGAATGAATCATTATTAAAAGAATTAGTAAGATACCGATTTGAAGGACAAGGCTAATTGGAAAATAGTAATTTTTTAAAAATAAATAAAACGAGTTTGCATCCCATTGAATAGAAGCACTAACGAATACAATCAAATAAAGGGTAGGAAGTACCCATTTTGTCTTTTTTTTATAGGTAACGATCTTCTCAACAATAAACATAGATAAGCTTATTCGAATAAATGCCCCTGATAGCCACTGAAAAATAGATAGAGAATCTAAACGGGTAATGTGTTCACCTATCTTTAATAATCTCCACTCCTCATAAGCAGGATTTCTTAATTTTACTGCTTCATGTGGCCCAAATTCAGATATGGCTCCTGTAAGTGGTCCTACTATTAAACACACAAGGATGACGCCAGTTACGATAAGCCACTTAACCTTTAGTTTGTTCTTAATAAAAGGGGTTAAAAACAATAAAAAAATGATATCAAATAAACCAGAGCAAGAATAAATAATTCCGTACAAAAATTCGCTGTACCCATTTTCGAAAATTGGGAATAGCAATTCGTAATTTTTATTTGGAGAATTTCCGATCCCGACCAAAAATCCAAACATAGAAACAATCGGCAAAGTTAGAAGAGAGATTGTACTTATCGTCAGTAATCCTTTCGATGTCGAATAATAGCAAACCAAAGCAAAAGCTAATATTATGACCAAATCCGGAGTATCGAGGGTATAGTTCCCTTTTGCCCATAAAAATGTGAACTTTAGCGTAATTAAGGCAACTACAAAAAAATAACCCACAATTATAATGGTAAGAAAAATATAAATCCAATTACTTTTACATTTTTTTTTAAGTAATGATAGAATATCTTCTGTTTTATCCACTTTTTTATAAAGATAGAAGACAAGTAATATAAAGAGAATGAAAGGTATTGTACTAAAAATGACACTTAACCAAGAAACCCTGTTAGAGGTTGATAATAGTATTGGTATTAGCAGGACATGTACCATAAATCCGGTAGACATTATCATTAGAACATATATATGAATTGCACTAATCAGCTTTCCATTCATTAGGATCCACCTTAATTTCTGGCATTTTCTTGTAATAGTTTTGCCTTGAAGGTAATACTTATGCATCCCAATAGAAACCTAAAAAAGTTCCTTACAAAATGTAAGGAACTCTAAATTCATATCTAAATCCAATTGCTTCATTTTTACATCAAAGGACAGTTCTAACCTGCTTAGTGTAGAAAAAGCGGACAATATAAAAGTACACGATTTGGATTAGTAAAAATACACCTAGTACCGCTATGGATACTTTTGTTAAGTCATAATAAAAAAGGTGAGACAAAGCGGTCAGAGCCACCGCTCCATGAATCAGTGCCACTAGAATCGGTGTGAAGAAGAGAATGGCAGTTTGTCTAGTAAGAACCTTTTTCAATTCTTTCTCTGTTAAGCCCATTTTTGCAATTGAACGGAATTTTTGTTTGTCTTCTTCTAAATCAGCGTAAAGTCGGAAATAAAGGAAACTTCCAGCCGAAACAAAAAAGACAATCCCGATAAACAACCCTACAAACAATACAAGACCATAATCCTTATTTAATTGATAGATCCTATAATCCCTAGCAGAAAATTCATAAGGAGGGAGTACTTCCACTATCTTTCTGGAAGCTGCTAATATGTTTTCTTCCCCATCCGTTACCTGCCATGCATGATAGTGATCTTCCCTTGACGGAGCTGGCAGTTCCTCGAAATCCTGATCAGAAACTACATAATAAGAATCAGTTGCTGGTAGGGCTCTTGAATAAATCACTTCCTCTGGAAGTAAGGTAACACCAGAATTCAATTCAATCGTTTGCTCGAGCAGCTCTTCAGTTTGTCCAAATTCATTCCCCGTAAATTCTACAACTTTAAGCTGGCCATTTTGAATATCAATTGTATCTTCTCCAAGCATTATAGCAAATCGATTAAAATCCGATTCCCTAGCTATGAGGATAGAATCTTGCCCAATCTCATAAAACGTAAGCATCGTTTGCTCTTGATTCGCTTCCATATTTTCTTCCCTGATCGTTTCATTAATTAAAGCAACATTCTGCTCTTCCGGGTCAACAGCTGTATATGAAAAAGTATAAGGATTGTTAATTTTAATCCCTGCTGTAAGAATGGTTTGAAACCCGAACAACGTCCCGATTGCACTAAATGCGACAGTGGAAACAATCGCTACCATAAAAAAGGTGCGAGCATTATCCTTCATTCGGAACGATAGATCGGATAATAAAATCATGTTCGTTTTCTTCCAAAAGATGTTGTCATTCTTTTTAATCTTGCGGATCAAATAAACACTTAACTGGGTGAACAACAAATAGGTACCGATGATCACGACAATAATCACTGGAAGCATTGCGAATATTACGGTGGTTCCCTCCACAATTAAAGCAACTGCATATCCGATTCCAATCAGAAATACTGCTAAAATCGTTAGAAAGATATTCGCCTTTGGTTCGCCTTTTGACTTCTTATTTCCTTTAATTAAGTCGATCAGCTTTCGACTACGTAATACATAAGATACAAATAACGAAATGAAGAAAAATAACAAAATAAAGGAAACAAAAGTTATGATAACTGCTTGAATCGGAATATAAAAGTCTAGTGAGTTATCCATGACAAGCACATTTTCCGCTATCAATAAAATCCCTTTAGAAAAAATCAATCCCAACAATATCCCGCCTAAAGTTGCGAAAAAGCCAATCAACAGGTTTTCCATGAATACCATTAGACGAATTTGCCTAACGGACATGCCCTGTATCATCAATAACCCGAACTCTTTCTTCCGGGTATTCAAGAATGAACTCATCGAATATAGAATGAAGAAAAAGGAAAAGACATAGATGATTCCTGCTACAATATTCATCCCCTTTTGTACATTTGAATTCATCTCACCTCCGGCTAAAACCGGGTGGAAGGCGAAAATCGAAAATGTAAAAAATACCATCACCGTAAATATGCTGCTTAAAAAGTATGCTGCATACAACCGTTTATTGCGAACGACATTATTAAACGCGAATCTGCGAAAGGTCATGGCCATCCCCTCCTAGTAAAGAAAGAGTATCGATGATCTTTTGGAAAAAGGCTTGGCGATTATCTCCACGATGAATTTCTGAAAAGAACTGTCCGTCCCGGATAAAAATGACCCGATTGCAATAACTAGCTGCTTGTGGATCATGGGTCACCAATAACATCGTTGCACGCTCATTCTTATTTATCGATTCCAACATTTCCATGACATCCTTCGACGACTTCGTATCAAGGTTCCCAGTCGGTTCATCAGCGAGTAGCATCTTGGGCACATGAATCATCGCCCTTGCAACAGCTGCCCTTTGTGCCTGACCACCAGAGATTTCATAGGTGCGCTTGTTCATAATAGGGGTAATCCCCAATTTTTCCGCGATAACACGCGCCTTCTGCTTCATCTCTTTGACCTTTTTTCCATCGAGAGTCAACGGAAGGACAATATTTTCCTCCACGGTTAAGGTATGAAGCAAATTAAAGTCCTGGAAAACAAATCCGAGTTCTCGTCTTCGGAATTTTGCCAAGGCCTCTCTTTTAAGTTGATGTGGATTCTTTCCATTGATCAATATCTCACCGATTGTTGGTTCATCAATTGTAGCAATCATATTCAAAAGGGTCGTTTTCCCACTACCAGATGGCCCCATGATACCAACAAATTCCCCATCTTCAACGGAGAAATTAATATTGTTTAATGCTTTATAGGCCATTTTACCTTCATAAATTTTACTAACCTGTTTTACTTCTAACATCACAAGATCCCCTTCCAAATTCTGATCTGTGATTAGTATACCTTGCTCTTCGCTATCTTACCTATCGATTCTTCTTTCACTTTCCTTACAAGCTTGTAAGGTTTTGAGTTTCTGTAAAAATGATGCGGAAGGTTGTACCTTTACCAAACTCTGACTCCATTTCAATCCGGTGCCCGAGGGTGTCTAGTGTCTCCTTCGTCAAATACAGCCCCATACCCGTGGATTCTCTAAATTTCCTGCCATTTTCCCCGGTATAAAAGGGATCAAATATCCGCCGTTGATCCGCATCAGGAATGCCAATTCCAAAGTCTTTTACCTCTAGGATGGCTTCTTTCCCTCTTTCATAAATGGAAATAACAATCCGATTACTGGTTCCGGAAGAATATTTAACGGCATTATTGATAAGCTGAGAGAGGATAAAAAAAAGCCACTTTTCATCGGTCTCCACCGTCAATCCTTCCTTTTCCACTTCTAGCTTAGGATAGACTTTGTTGCGAATATAAAATCGTTTATTCTCTCCGTTCACTTCATCTACCAATTTCGCGAGATTCACCGGCTTAATATGAAAATCCTGCTCAATCGTTTTTAGCCGTGCAATATAGAGGACCGTGTTCAAGCCCGTTTGCATCCGCTCGGTCTCTTCTCGGATGCTGGAGGACTCAGGTTCATCTAAATTTTGGGCAGTGAGTTCTATAACCGACAAAGGGGTTTTCATCTGATGAACCCATTGATCCATAAACTTTCGATGCTCCTCCTGCTCTTTTTCTACTGATTCTAATTGACTTTGAAAAAGCTTGTATTGGTTACGCAATACTTGATCAAAAGCAATAGAAACCGGCGTATCATCTGTTTTTTGAAAGCTGTCATCTAGTGATTCTAGCGGCTGATTCAAGCGCTGGTACAACTTCCGACGTGATAAATAATAATAAAGTAGATAGCAACCAAGAATGAAAAAATTGAGAAAAATTACGTAAAAAAATAGATGGATATCTCGATATCCATCAAACCAGAAGATTGAAAGGATGACGAGCATTTGAACAGCCTGTACAATAATCAGTAAGGAATATTCCTTAAAAAACAATCTCATGCCTTATCTTCCTTCCATGAAACGTTTAACCGATACCCAGCCCCTCTGACTGTTTCCACTGCATCTTGTAATCCAATTTCCTGAAATTTTTTCCGAACCCTCGTGATATTCACATTCAATGTATTTTCATCGACATAGCTTTGGTCATCCCAAAGTTTCTCAAGTAAGTCTTCACGACCAGCCACCCGAGGATATCGTTCCATCAAGCTTTCGATAATATCTGCTTCTTTCTTTGATAAGGAGATGGTTTTTTTGCCAAAGATCAACTCCATCCTTTCTGGAAAGAATGTAAGACCAGCATTTTCTAATACCCGATCTTCATGTCTTGTGGCATATTCGCCATAAGCACGGCGCAATTGGCTACGGATTTTGGCCATAACAATTTCCGAACTAAATGGCTTGGTAATATAATCATCTCCACCATTTTCTAATGCCATCACCTGATCCATTTCCCCAATCCTTGCCGAGATAAAAATCACGGGGCACACTGACTCTTTCCGAATCTGCCTGCACCAATAATACCCATCAAAACTTGGTAAATTAATGTCTAAAAGAACCAGATCTGGTTTTATATCATTAAATGTATTTGTTACATGTTCAAAATCAATCACGCACGTCACATCGTAGCTATATTTTTCAATATGTGTTTTCAAGTGTTCTGCAATTTTAGGATCATCCTCAACAATCATTATTTTTTGCATATTCAATCACTCCTTGTTTCAGATACCATTATGGGACAATCTATATTTGTAATAAAATTATGGTGTTAAGTCACTCGACCACTCGTGTTACAACAGCTACTTCTAATCCTATCGACTGTGCTTGGATTATTGTTTAACTCTACTAATCATGCTATGTATATTTTATAGAAAGAAAAAAGCCACTTCTAGCTTTAACTAGAAATGGCTTTTTGTAAATGGAGTTGATGGGAATCGAACCCACGACCCTTTGCCTGCCAGGCAAATGCTCTCCCCCTGAGCTACAACCCCGTATGAATTTTGAATGTAGCAAAATTATATCATGCCATTTTTTGATAGACAATCATTTTTTACAATATCATTGAACTTGACACTTATGGCAAGTTGTAGTAAATTTTAGAAAATGTAAAATATTTCGGTTTCTTATCGAGAGAGGTTGAGGGAAAGGCCCGATGACACCTCAGCAACCTTCAATGCTTTGTCCATTGAAAAGGTGCTAATTCCTGCGAGTGATTTTTCATTTGCAAGATAAGGAGAAAGATAATGTGATTTCACTTACAAAAGTCTTCTTCTTAATAGAAGGCTTTTTTGTTTTTATTTGAGAGTTTTGATGATGACAAGGAGAGTGACAATGAGCTTATTAAAAAAATTTGAGACACAAATTGTGATTGGCGATGGAGCGATGGGGACGCTGCTTTACTCCTATGGCGCTGGTAGTTGTTTCGAGGAACTGAATCTGTCGCAGCCAGAACAAATCCAGAACATTCATAGGGCCTATATCGAAGCGGGGGCAGATGTGATTCAAACCAATACATATGCAGCGAATTATTTGAAGCTTGGCAGATATGGCCTTGAGGACAGTGTGAAAAGCATCAACAGCGCTGCAGTACGTCATGCCAAAAAAGCTTTGCAAGCACAAAATGAAAATTCAAATCAGTATCAAAAACAGGTCTATGTGTTGGGGACATTGGGCGGGAACCGAGGAGTGAAAGCTAGTTCAATTAAGCTAGACGAAATCAAGCGAAGCTTTCGGGAGCAGCTCTATTGTCTTTTGCTAGAAGGAGTAGACGGGCTGATACTCGAGACGTTCTGGGATCTTGAGGAACTTGAAACCGTCCTGACAATTGCGAGAAAGGAAACGAAGCTGCCGATTATTGCCCAAGTGTCCCATCAGGAACCTGGCATCTTGCAGGAATCCACCCCAGTAAATGAGGCAATCAAGAGACTGGAAGGACTTGGGGCAGATGTCGTCGGACTGAATTGTCGGTTGGGGCCGCACCATATGCTGACGGCGCTTGAACAAATTGAGCTACCAAAGCATGCCTACCTCTCTGCCTATCCGAATGCCAGTCTGCCGGCTTATACGGACGGGAAATTCTATTATGGAGGAGATGCCGACTATTTTGAAAGAGCAGCCCTTGAATTCCGAAAGCAAGGGGTCCGGCTGCTTGGCGGATGCTGTGGCACAACACCTGAGCATATCCGAGCTTTTGCCACATCTCTACTTAACTGCCCACCAATTACCGAAAAAACAGTGAAAGCAACACCAACGCAAGTTGTCGTATCCGATTTTGCAGGAAAAAGGAGCTTCCCGCCACTCCAGGAAATTGTGAAGGAACGACCATCCGTGATTGTCGAATTAGACCCACCACGGAAGCTCGATACGACAAAATTCTTTGAAGGGGCACGTGCCCTTAAGAATGCGGGCATAGATGCGGTCACATTAGCGGATAACTCTCTTGCCCAGGTCAGAATCGCAAATGACTCCCTTGGCTATCTTTTAAAAAGGGATTCCGGCATGAGGCCGCTCATTCATATCGCTTGTCGAGACCGGAATCTGATTGGTTTGCAATCCCATCTCATGGGCCTGCATACGCTCGGCTTACATGATGTGCTTGCAATTACTGGAGACCCTGCTCGCGTCGGTGATTTTCCTGGGGCTTCATCAGTGTATGATATGGCTTCATTTGAATTAATTCAAATGATCAAACAACTTAATCAAGGCCTGTCCTATTCTGGAAAAGACTTAGGGGCAAGGACGGCATTTAGCATTGCAGGTGCCTTTAATCCAAATGTAAAATCATTAGAAAATGCGGTAAAAAGGCTGGAAAAAAAGGTTGCTTGTGGGGCCGATTATTTCATCTCTCAACCGGTTTTTTCAGAGGAAAGGCTGCTTGAAATCTATGAACATACGAAACACTTAGAAGCACCAATTTACATCGGTTTGATGCCACTTTTAAATAGTAAAAATGCAGAGTTCTTACACAATGAAGTACCGGGAATCAAAATTGCCGATAGTATCCGAGAACGGATGGCCTTTTTACAAAATGACCCGGTCCAGTCGGCCGCAGAAGGGATTGAAATTACCAAATCACTCATTGATGCTACTTTGGATTTATTCAATGGAATCTATTTAATTACACCATTTTTACGCTATGAACTGACGGTTGAGTTGGCACAATATGCCCGTCAGCGTGCAAAGGATATAAGGGGGAACAACTATGCCAAAACAACCAATTAGTGAACAAATCAACAAACGAATCCTTATCATGGATGGTGCGATGGGGACGATGCTTCAAAATGCGGGGCTGACACCTGAGGATTTTGGCGGTGAGGAATATGATGGCTGTAATGAACATCTCGTGTTAACAGCGCCTGAGGTGCTTTCTAGAATTCACCGCGAGTATTTAGAAGCTGGTGCCGATATCATTGAAACCAATACCTTTGGCGCGACAAATCTCGTCCTGAATGAATATAATATCGGGTACAAAGCCTATGAAATTAATAAAATCGCGGCACACCTTGCTGTCAAGGAAGCGGAAAAATTGTCCACTGAGGCTTGGCCACGGTATGTCGCAGGTTCAATCGGACCGACCACGAAAACACTGAGTGTGACAGGGGGGGCTACCTTTGATGAATTATCCGCCAGCTACGAGGAGCAAACAATCGGATTGATTGATGGTGGCGTGGATCTTTTACTTTTAGAAACAAGTCAGGACTTGCTGAATGTGAAGGCGGCCTATATTGGCATGCAGAAAGCCTTTGAACAAACTGGAAAAATCATACCGCTTATCGTTTCCGGTACGATTGAACCAATGGGTACAACGCTTGCGGGTCAGACGATTGATTCCTTTTACATTTCAATTGAGCATATGAATCCTCTAGCCGTTGGATTGAATTGCGCCACCGGACCGGAATTCATGCAGGACCATATTCGCTCTCTGTCTGGGCTGGCACAGGCGGCTGTTAGCTGTTATCCGAATGCGGGGCTGCCGGATGAGGAAGGAAATTATCATGAAACACCCGATATGCTTGCGAAGAAGCTTGGGGAGTTTGCAGCACAGGGCTGGCTGAATATCGTTGGCGGCTGCTGTGGAACAACACCAGAGCATATTCGCGCCATTGCAAAGGAGATGAAACAGCATCAGCCAAGGGAAATGAAGTCACACTCCCTGCATATGGTATCCGGAATTGAACCATTTATTTATGATGATCCGAGACTTCGACCAATCATGGTTGGAGAGCGGACAAATGTCATCGGCTCTCGTAAATTCAAACGGTTAATTAAAGAAGGAAAAATTGAAGAGGCAGCCGAAATTGCACGTGCCCAAGTGAAGGGTGGGGCTCATGTAATCGACCTTTGTCTTGCTGACCCAGACCGTGAAGAGATTACTGATATGGAGAACTTTATAAAAGAAGTTGTGAAAAAGGTCAAGGTGCCTCTTGTTATTGACTCAACAGACGAGAAGGTCATCGAAAGGGCACTTAAATATTCGCAAGGAAAAGCGATTATCAATTCCATTAACCTTGAGGATGGGGAAGAGCGCTTTGAAGCGGTTGTTCCATTGATCCATCTTTATGGTGCTGCAGCTGTTGTCGGGACAATTGATGAGGAAGGGATGGGTGTTACCGCTGAACGAAAGTTGGAAATTGCCGAGCGTTCCTATGACATCCTCGTGAATAAATATAAGATGAAGCCACAGGATCTCATTTTTGACCCATTGGTCTTCCCGGTTGGAACGGGGGATGAGCAATACATTGGCTCAGCAAAAGCAACCGTTGAAGGGATTCGGTTGATAAAAGAAAGATTCCCTGAGGTCCAAGCCATTCTTGGCGTGAGTAATGTATCCTTTGGGCTACCACCAGTCGGGCGTGAAGTCCTGAACTCCGTCTTTCTCTACCACTGTACACAGGCGGGCCTTGATTACGCGATTGTGAATACCGAGAAACTAGAGCGGTTTGCCTCAATTTCAAAAGAAGAGATTCAATTGGCGGAGGATCTTTTATTTAGAACAACCGATGAGGCATTAGCGGTATTTACCGACTTTTATCGGGATAAGAAGAAAGAGGATAAGGGTGCCGTACTCAATATGAGTCTTGCGGAACGGTTAGCATACTATGTTGTCGAAGGTACCAAGGAAGGATTAATTCCAGACCTTGAGCAGGCACTAGCAAAATATCCTGCCCCACTTGAAATTATCAATGGACCCTTAATGGATGGGATGAAGGAAGTTGGCCGGTTATTTAATGATAACCAGCTAATTGTCGCTGAAGTTCTCCAAAGTGCCGAGGTAATGAAAGCATCTGTTGCGTATTTAGAGCCATTTATGGAAAAAGGGGACGTCTCCGCTTCTAAAGGGAAGATTGTTCTCGCCACGGTGAAGGGCGATGTCCATGATATCGGAAAAAATCTCGTTGATATCATTCTTAGCAATAACGGCTATGATGTGCTTGATTTGGGAATCAAGGTGGCGCCAGCTGAATTGATAAAAGTAATCCGTGAAGAAAAGCCGGATATCGTTGGCCTCTCAGGTCTTTTGGTAAAATCAGCCCAGCAAATGGTCCTAACGGCACAGGATATGAAAGCCGCGGGAATTTCCTTGCCCATTTTAGTAGGCGGTGCTGCGCTTTCTCGTAAATTCACGGATTCGAAAATTTCCAAGGAGTATGATGGACTTGTTCTCTATGCGAAAGATGCGATGTCAGGGCTGTCCCTTGCAAATTCCTTACATTCCACTGAGGAGCGGGAACGACTTTTTGCGATAAAAGAAGAAAAATTAGCGGCCAAACCTGTCACGATTGACCTACCAAGACGGACGACGACATCATTAGCGGTAAAGCCGCGTGTATCAACAGATGTGCCGGTCTTTGTTCCTCAGGATACAAAACGACATGTGTTGCGCTCATATTCGATCTCACATATCGAGCCGTATATAAATATGCAAATGCTGCTCGGCCATCATCTTGGTGTGAAAGGTAAAATTAAGAACTTACTTGAGCAGAAGGATGAGAAAGCGGTAAAGGTAAAAGAAACGGTGGATCGCCTTCTGCTCGATGCAAAAAACAATCAGTGGATTACACCAGCTGCTGTTTATCAATTCTTTCCGGCCCAATCAGATGGCGAAAAAATCTATATTTATGATCCTGACAACGTGGAGAAAGTCATTGAAACATTTGAATTTCCACGTCAAGATTCAGAACCCTTTCTTTGTTTACCTGATTACTTAAAATCGGTCGACAGCGGGGTGATGGATTACGTCGGATTCTTTACTGTTACAGCAGGCCGCGGCATCCGTGAGATAGCCGATCAGTTGAAGCAGGAAGGACGTTTTCTGGAATGTCACGCCCTACAGTCATTAGCACTTGAAAGCGCAGAAGGCTTTGCTGAATTAATTCACCGGCAAATGCGCGACCGTTGGGGCTTCCCAGACCCTGTAGATTTTACCATGCAGGAACGCTTTGCGGCTCGCTACCCAGGACAGCGCTACTCGTTCGGCTACCCAGCCTGCCCTGAACTAGAGGACCAAAAGAAATTATTCGGCCTCATCCACCCAGAAGAAATCGGCGTCCACCTAACCGACGGTTACATGATGGAACCAGAAGCATCCGTCTCAGCCATGGTATTCGCCCACCCAGAAGCCAGATACTTCAACGTGATGAGATAGGGACCACGGGGACTCTGTATACTTAATATATAAAGTAACCCTTCTCTTAATAGAGAAGGGTTTTAGTTTTTGCATGCCCAGTAAGCCGTTGAAGTTCAACCCGAGTAAGTACCAATCCGCTCGGTAGCTGACAGGCAACACGTGAAGGCGTATTCGATCTATTATTTTGTTAAACTTCCTGTCTCAGCTTGAATACTAGCTACTCGGAGTGCCTGTTCAATATCTGAAAGTAAATCATCAACATGCTCGAGTCCTACTGAAAATCGTAATAATCCGTCGGAAATTCCTCGTTTCTCTCTTTCCTTTCTAGGCATTGCTGCATGAGACATTTGCGCTGGGTATGAAAGAATCGATTCAACAGCCCCGAGGCTGACAGCAAAAACAGGCAATTGAATTTGTTCGACAAATGCTTTCACTGTTAATTTATCGGGTAATCGGAACGAAAGAACAGCCCCGAAGCCTTTTGATTGTTTTTTGTGTATATCATACCCTGGATGAGAAGGTAAGCCTGGATAAAAAACATCTTCAACTAATGGGTGATCCTTAAGATAATTTGCAATTATATGTGCAGATTCTGATGATTGTTTTAACCTAGCACCTAATGTTTTAATTCCTTGGATTAAATGATATGAATCCTGTGCACCTAAAATAGCCCCAAACGAATTTTGAATAAAGGCTAATTTTTCACCAAGTTCTTCCGTTTTTGTTACAGCTAATCCAGCGATAATATCACTATGTCCTGATAAAAACTTTGTTGCGCTATGTAACACAATGTCTACGCCTAACTCAATTGGATTTTGATAAAGTGGTGTCATAAAGGTGTTATCGAGAAAAGTTAAGCAATGATTTTGCTTGGCAATTTTTACAACCCCTTCAATATCTGTTATGTTCAAACAAGGATTTGATGGAGTTTCCATGTAAATAACTTTTGTATTTGGTCGGACAGCCCTACATACCTCTTCTAAATTTGTCATATTTACAAAGGTATGATCAATCATGTATTTATTTAATACTTCAGTAACAAAACGATAAGTTCCACCATACACATCTTCGGAAATAACAACATGGTCACCTGAAGTAAGTAACATAAACGCAGAAGAAATGGCTGCCATGCCAGATGCAAATGCGAGACCTCTTGAACCACCCTCTAATTCGGCAATTGCCTGTTCTAGGGCCTGTCTAGTCGGATTTCCCGACCTACTATAATCAAATGGACCGAATTTATCAAAGCTTTCTTGATGAAAGGTCGATGATAAATAAATAGGAGTGTTTACCGCACCTGTTTTTTGCTCAACGCCTAATGAGGAATGAATAAACTTTGTTTCTAATTTAGTTTTGTAGGTGCTCATAAAACATTAACCTCCTGAACTAATATAGAAAATACATGTTTTAAATCCGTAATTAAGTCTTCCGCCTCTTCAATACCAACAGAAAATCGTAATAAGGTATCAGAAATTCCACGACGTTTTCGTTCCTCTTCTGGAATATCTGCATGTGTCTGTGTCGTAGGGTATGTGATAAAACTTTCAACACCACCCAGACTTTCCGCAAAGGTAATCAATTGTAAATTTTCTAAAAAGGGGCTAATCCATTTGCTTTCCTTTAACCGAAATGAAAGCATGCCACCTTTCCCTGGGTATAGAACGTCGGTAACCAGAGGTTCATCACGTAAATACTCAACGATTTTCTTTGCATTTTCATCATGTTTTTTCATTCGTAAAGAAAGTGTTTTTATCCCCCTTATTAAGAGCCAAGAATCAAAAGGAGAAAGGACAGCACCAGTTGCGTTATGAAGGGTAGATAACCTCTCGCAAATAGTGTCTCCTTTGGCCACGACAATACCTGCTAATACGTCATTATGGCCCCCTATATATTTAGTAGCGCTATGAATTATAATATCTGCCCCTAATTCGAGTGGTCTTTGAAAAATAGGTGTTAAAAAGGTGTTATCAACAATAAGTAATAAGTTGAAGTCTTGTGCAAGCTGTGCGTACACCTTAATATCAATTTCTTGCATTAGTGGGTTAGAGGGAGTTTCAATGAAAATGGCCTTTGTTTTCTGTGTTATTAACTTCTCTGTCTCGTTAATATCTTTAAAAGGTGAATAGGTTGTTTGAATATCATAAGTATTTGAATAATATTCTAGTAAACGGAATGTGCCACCATAGACATCTTCAGGAACAATTAGTTCATCCCCAGAACGAAATAGAGAAAGGACTAATTGAATGGCAGCCATTCCAGAACTGCATGCGTATCCGCGGTCACCTGACTCTAAATTCGCGATTCCATCTTCCAATATTGTACGGGTTGGATTTTTCGTACGCGTATAGTCGTATCCAGTCGACTGACCAAGGCCATCATGCTGATATGCAGTTGATAAATAAATGGGAGGGTTAACTGCCCCTGTTGTCTTATCACTCTTATTACCTAATTGTACTAATCTTGTTTCCAAACTTCTGTTTGTCATGTTATTCATCCTTCTCTCTAAAAAAATAAAAAAATGAGGACCTTCTGTAAGAAGAAGGTCCCTAGTTAATATTGAGAATCCTCTTATCTTCAAGGTAGTTGTAACCTATTGGAATTAGCACCGGACCTAACCAGGTTGGTTGCTGAGACATCATTGGGCCAAATCCCTCCGTCTCTCTTGATAAGAATGAAATATGAAATTTTCGAAAAAAACAATTTTTTTTAACTTTAGTACATATAGAAAAAAAATACAATAGAAATTCCCAAAAAAATTATAAAACTTTATTGGTACAAAACATAAATAACTGTATAATAAAGGTTATATATAAAAACCGATAGGATTAGTATGTTATATGTTTCGCAATAAGAATAAAGACAAGGGTGATGATTGTATTATGAGATTTCAAGATGTAAATAGAATGGAGGAACGGCTCCAATTAATGGAGGAATTGTCCCAACGTTTTTTATCAAAGGCAGCAAAGATTGATGAAGAAATGAGTTTTCCGTTTGAAAATATTTCTGAGCTCAAAAGCTCTGGATATACCTCATTAACCTTACCAAAAGAATATGGTGGGGAAGGAATCTCTCTTTATGACTTTGTTCATTTTCAAGAGTATATTGCAAGAGGCGATGGATCAACGGCTTTATCAATAGGTTGGCACATGGGAATCGTTAAAGATCTTGGAGAAAAAAAGCCGTGGAAAGAATCAATGCTACAGATGGTATTTAGGGATGTTAAGGATGGGGCACTAATAAATAATTGTGCATCAGAGCGACAAACCGGGAGTCCCACTCGTGGAGGGAAGCCTACAACAACTGCTGTGAAAGAAGGTGGCAGGTGGGTAATTAACGGCGTAAAAACCTTCTCAACTATGTCTCCAATACTCGATTATTTTAACGTGACAGCGACGATTCCAGAAAGTGATGAAGTGGGTTTTTTCTTAATCCCTAAATCTAGTGCAGGATTAGAAATAGAAGAAACCTGGGATAGTATCGCCATGCGAGGGACAGGAAGTCATGATTTAGTATTAAATAACGTCAAAGTGGATGAAGAATATCTAGTCCAATTGGCTGAACCTGGTCAAAGGAGCGCATCCGGATGGTTACTTCATATTCCAGCTTGCTACCTGGGCATAGCACAAGCTGCCCAATCCTATGCGATTAATTTCGCAAAAGACTATTCTCCAAATAGTATTAAAGGTTCCATTTTTGACTTACCAAATGTGCAACAAAAGATAGGGGAAATGGAATTAGAATTAATGAGAGCAAGACATTTTCTACATTCGGTCGCAAAACAGTGGGACGAATCAAGTGAAGAACAACGAAATAAGTTAACACCTGAATTAGGTGCAGTAAAACTTGCTGTTACAAATGCGGCGATAGTAGTTGTAGACTTAGCTATGAGAGTAGTAGGTGCTCGGAGCTTATCACAAAAAAATCCACTGCAAAGATATTATCGTGATGTCCGCGCCGGTCTTCACAATCCTCCGATGGATGACATGACAATCATGTTACTCGCTAAAAGTGCAGGTAAATAACAAAACACAAGGCGTCTTGGCCAAGACATTGATTTATAAAAAAACTACCAATCTCTAAAATGATTGGTAGTTTTTTGAATTTTTAGATATAGTACGTATAGTCTTCTGGAAGTACTCTTTTTAAGAACTTTCGTGTTCTTTCTTCTTTTGGATGCTTAAAAAATTCATTCGGTGTTCCTTCTTCAACTACGACACCATCATCCATAAAGAGCACTCTGTTTGCCACATCCTTTGCAAACGACATTTCATGTGTAACAACCAACATTGTTGTTCCTTCTTTGGCAATATTCTTCATAACAGTTAACACTTCACCAACTAGTTCCGGGTCAAGAGCGGAGGTAGGCTCGTCAAACAAAATGATGTCAGGATTTAAAGCAACTGCTCTTGCAATACCAACACGTTGTTGCTGTCCACCTGATAGTTCACTAGGATAAGCATCGTATTTTTCTGACAGCCCTACTTTATCTAACGCTTTCCTACCAATCTCATATGCCTTTTCTTTTGGTACCTTTCTTACGACAATTAGCCCTTCTGTAACATTTTCAATTGCTGTTTTATTATTAAACAGATTATAATTTTGAAATACAAAAGCTATCTTCTGTCTGATTTCATGAATTTGTTTTCTTGAAGCTGTTTTAAGGTTCAATTCAGTTTTACCGAAAACTGCATGTCCCTGATCTGCCTTTTCTAGAAAGTTGATACAACGAAGTAAAGTTGTTTTACCAGAACCACTTGGCCCAAGGATAACCACGACATCTCCTTTGTCTATTTTTAAATCTACGCCTCTTAAAATTTCATTTTTACCGAATGATTTATGGATATTCTTTATTTCTAACATGTTTTTCGCCTCCTGCTTTTATCTCAGGCACTTGCAACTTTGAATTTTGTTAAACGTTTTTCATATCGTTTGAATGCATACTCTACTAAACTACAAATAATCAAATATATGAGGAAAATGTCAATATAAGCTTCAACATAATTGTAGCCTACATTGGCTGCCACTTGTGCTCTTAACGTTATCTCTTGCAATGACATTGCATAGCCCAAAGAGGTCGCTTTAATAAGATTGACTGTTGCCGTACAAATATTCGGTAATGCTACAACTAACGTTTGTGGAATAATGATTCTTCTAAATGCTTGTGTATTAGTTAATCCAACTGACTGAGCAGCTTCCAGTTGCCCCTTACTAACTGTACTGATAGCAGATCGAAACACTTCAATAAGAATTGCTGTCGTATTTAAGGAAAAGACAATGAAAGCGTACCAAATTGGATTGACGTCATAAACATTTGATTCAATCCCCAATTTAGTAAACAATGAATTGAGTAAAATAGGGACACTGTTGTAGATTATAAATATTTGAACGATAATCGGTGTCCCTCTTACAAATGAAACATAAACTTGTGCAAAACGATGTAAAATGGGGATCCGGTTAATCCTTGTTAAGGCCAATAAAAAACCCAATGGTAGCGCAATTAGTAGGGAAATAATTGTAATAAGTAGTGCTGTTGGAACCCCTGATAATGCTACAAAAAAAGTATCCACTAAAAATTTATAGTCAAGCCCATCTGACACGGGTCTCACCACCTTATGTAGTTTTGATCACTTGTTTTCCTTTACTAAACAGTCTTTCAAGCTTTAAGAAGAATTGTTCAATGGCAATGGAAAGGACCCAATAAATAATCGATAATCCGATATAAATCTCCAATGCATGCGCATTTATATTGCTTGCGATAATAAGGTTTGCTTTTCCCATAATATCGATTAATCCAATTGTATAGGCTAGAGCTCCTTCTTTTAGTAATTCAAGTAAGCTATTGCCGAAGTTTGGTAAGGCAACTACAAATGCCTGTGGTAAAATTATTCTCCATAAAGCCTGCGTATTAGATAGCCCAACACTTACTGCAGCTTCATATTGTCCTTTGTCAATTGATTCATACGCCGACCTAATTACTTCAGACATTAAAGCTCCAAACTGAAGTGTAAAAGTGATTACGACAAATATTGCAGTATTAAGGTCATTTAAGTTGATCCCGAAATTATCACCGATGGCTGGAAGGCCATAATACACTAAAAAAAGAAGAACAATTGATGGTGTACACCTTAAAATAGTGGTAAAGCCATGTGCAATTTTTTGAGCAATCTTATTTTTTCCTAGTTTCATAATGGCTAGGATAAAACCTAGGATTGTTCCAAACAGTACGGATAGACCAGCTATCATAAATGTTACTTTTAAAAATGGAAGTAACATTGGTATTGACTCAATTATGTAAGATGCGTCAAAATACTTTTCCAACTTTCATCACCACCCATATTTAGCAATGTATGAGATTCATAAATGTAAAAACCTGTCACATTCTACGTAGGATTGACCCCTAAAATAGAAGGTGACAAGTCATAAATACTGTTTTTTAACTTTGACTTCTTATTTTTTTATCTTTCTACAGAGTCCAATACCTCAAACAGATCTCTTCCATAAAACGTTTCGCTTAGCTCATTTGTCTTCTTCTCTTCTTTGATCTGCTTGATAGCTTTATCATACGCATCCGCAAATTCCTGTTCTTCCTTATTGAACAGAGGCCATGTTTTAATAACAGCAAACTCATTGTAAATCACATCATTCGCTAAATTATGATAGGGACCATCTTCTTCAACCACTTGTTTTTTAAATGGACCTTCAATCATGACACCACCATCTACACGACCTTCATTTACCCATTGAACAACATCAACTGAAAATTGATCACCAGCTTTTAATTTGACTGGGTTTTTAGGATTTGCTTGATTATATTCATCAATAACTGTATATTGCGCGTTGTTAGCAGCAATCGGTGCTAACGTCATCCCTGCAGATGCAAAATCTGCAAGAGATTTAATATGCTCGTTTTCTTTCTTTAATATAAGTCCAGTGCTACTAAGACCAAGGAATTCCTTAGGATAGATAAAATTCTTGGTTCTTTCCTCAGTCCAAAAAGCATTTTTTACACCTACATGGTATTTGCCTTGTTGGACACCAATTAATAAGTCTTCACTTGACGTTCCAACATATTCAAATTCGTAGTCTGTAAGTATTTCATCAACCAATTTCATCACTTCTACATCATATCCTGTTGGTTTCCCATCCTCGTCTAACCAGGAAATGGGTTTTGATGCCTGGTCATAAGCAACTTTTACCTTCCTAACATCTGAACCACTGCTGGAGGAGTCTGCCTCTGCGCCAGTGTTTGTGCTTGACCCACAACCTGCCAATAGGACTACTGCCGCCAATCCTGTTGCTACAACATGTAAAAATTTTTTCTTTATCATTGTACAAAACTCCTTTTTACTGTTTTGGGATCTCCATAAGGAATCATCTTAATCCTTAGTTAACTAATAGGATTAGTAAGATATTAGCACTTTCATTATAAACCGTCAATGCATTAGTTTTAATTTTTTGAAAATGGTTATAAGTATCTATCTTGGTTTCCAATGAGGCTTTAAAAATTAGAATTTCTTTTTGCATGTAGATGTTCAAGAGAACATATATTTCTACTAAAAAGAAGTTGTCCATTTCTAGTAAGAAAGTAATTTAAACAATAAACAATAAATGGTAAGATTTTAGTAAACCTTCGATATGGTGGTGAACGCGTGATTTATTTATATGTAGTGGCTTCCTATTTTATTGGAACCATCATGACTGCCTATGTCGTCATGATGGTAAGCAAGGGTGAGGATATTCGTAAGCTTGGGAGTGGAAATGTAGGTGCAAGGAATGCTGGTAGATTACTAGGTAAGAAAGGTTTTTTGTTAACGGCAATTGGCGATGTTGTAAAAGGGATGCTTGTTGTTGTTGGTGCGAAATACCTTGATTTTTCATTTGACGAACAAATTGTTTCATTGATTGCGGTAGTTGTAGGACATGTTTGGCCGATTACGCTTAGATTTAAAGGTGGAAAAGGGATCGCTACGGCGGCGGGTGGACTTCTTATATTGGCCTATCAGCCATTTCTAGTATTTGGACTTATTTTTCTTATCTTATTAGCTCTTTTAAGAAGTTTTACACTGGCAGGCATGACAGCGTTTTTTACATTGCCAATTATTTATTGGTTTATGAATTATTCCAACCTTGAATGTTTTCTAGTTTTTCTTGTAATTGCTATATTGTTATTTGCTCACCGTGAAAACCTTAAGGAAAAAATAAGTAAAAATTAATTAGTGGAGTGATTCGTACGTGTCATTTGTCTATAAGATTGCAAGGACAAAAGAAGAATTTAAAAAAATTCATAAATTAAACTACAAAACATTTGTGGAAGAGATTCCACAGCATGAACAAAATGAAGAACGAATGTTAATTGATAAATTTCACAATGAAAATACCTATTTAATTTGTGTGAAAAACCACGAATTAATCGGTATGATTGCGGTCCGAGGCAACCGTCCATTTTCATTAGACCATAAGCTTTCTAATTTAGAAGAGAAGCTGCCTGTGAAAATGAATAAGCCATGTGAAATTCGTCTGCTAGCAGTTGAACCAGAATATCGAAATCATGGCCGTGTATTCCTCGGGCTTGCCCAGCTAATGATTAATTATTGTTTAAATGAAGGCTATGACCTTGCTTTAATTTCTGGAACAACGAGACAGGAAAAATTATATCGTCAAATGGGTTTTAAGCCATTTGCTTCATTAACAGGAACCTCGGAGGCTTCGTTTTGGCCTATGTATTTAACGAAGCAAACCTTTGAGGAGTCATTGGCAGGAAGAATAGTTCGAGAGCCAATTAGTTTTTTACCAGGGCCAATTAAAGTTGAAGACAATGTGAAAGCGGCCCTTGAACAAAAACCGATTTCTCATCGTTCAAATGAATTTACGAGACGAATGAATACTGTTAGAGAGAAACTCTGCTGGATGACTAACTCTAAGTTTGCTGAAATTCTAGTAGGCTCAGGAACTCTAGCAAATGATGTGATTGCAGCACAACTTGCTCTATTAGGTGGAAAGGGAATAATTTTGAGCAATGGTGAATTTGGAGCAAGACTAATCGATCATGCGAATCGAGCGGGATTAGCTTTTAAAAAGCTAGAAAAAGAATGGGGTATTCCTATTAAGAGAGCTGAAATTGAACAAGAGCTACAAACTGGTGATTATAGATGGATTTGGGGAGTTCACAGTGAAACCTCAACTGGAATGCTTACAGATGTAGAGGAACTTAAGGTGCTTTGTAAAAATCATCATGTGAAACTCTGTCTTGATTGCATTAGTACAATAGGTGCCGTTCCTTTAAATTTTCAAGATGTATATTTGGCATCGGGTGTAAGTGGAAAAGCAATCGGGGGCTATACAGGTTTATCGTTTGTATTCCACAATCTTGATGTGGTGCCAAATCGATCCATTCCAAGATATCTTGATTTAGGGATGTATGCGAGTAATGATAGTATTCCCTATTCGCATTCCTCGAACATGCTAGAAGCCTTACAAGAGGCGCTTCGAAAGTATGAAAATGGTAACCATTTTAATGAAATTAAATCTCGTTATCAAATCATCCGAGAGCGAATCGAATCCATTGGGCTTCATATAGTAACACCACCTAAACATTCGTCACCGGCTATTATGACCGTTTTATTACCGGAACATATATCTTCAAAGGATTTCGGTGATGATATGGCACTTCAGGGGTACTACCTTCATTATGAAAGTAGTTATCTACAGGAAAAGAAGTGGCTACAAATCTCGTGTTTAAGCACCTATGATGATAAAACGATTCAAAAAATGTTAAAAGCCTTCGAGCTCTTGCTAGATCAATATACGAACGAGAAAAAGCCTTCTATATAGGAGGGCTTTTTTTTGTAACAAATCCTGCCAATTATCGTCTAACTGGTAAAGGGGTGTTATCAATGGGTAGAAAATGGATATTATTTATTGCGTTTCTCTTCACATTCGCAGTTATTACTGCTGTCATTACCTTTTCAAAACCAGCCATCATTAGCAAGTATGATTCAGAGATTCAGACTGTTCTTGCGAATAAAGCATGGACGATTCAATTTTCTGAGAAAATAGATAAAGCCAGTGTGGCTAAATCGTTGATATTTGTACAAGATGCAAATGGAGAGAAGGAGGATGTAACAGTAACATTAAGCTCAGATCAAAAAGCAATTACGATTCATCCCCCAAAGAACGGTTATGCTTCTGACGAGAGATATACTCTCCATATTGATAAAAATGTAAAATCCCCAGTTGGGCGTAAGTTACGTTCTGGTAAGGATATCTCTTTTGTTGTGAAGGAAGACCTTCCAACCGTTGGCAACAGAGAAAAGCTAAAAGAAATCTTTCAGACTGCCATAGCCGAGGAAAAACAAAATCAGAAATCAAGCTTCTTTTCAAGAGAATCCTCAAGTGAAGATATGGCCGTTTCTGAAGAGGCTGCTGGTGGGGACAACTCAGCAAAAAGTAGTGAAGGTCATTCAGAAACTAATACTCAAGTGAGTGGTGTTGATGAAGCAGATATTGTGAAGACTGATGGAAAACATATCTATCAAATTGTAGATGGGAAGCTAAATATTATTAAAGCGGCACCAGCTACAGATATGAAGCTCGTAGCATCCATACCTTTTACTCACTCATTTTCACCGAGCCAGATGTTCCTATATGAGAATCAACTCGTTGCAATAGGTCATTCATTTCATGGTGATACTTTTACCAACAACAAGCGTACTATGATATATCCACCTAGACACTTTGAGACAACAATGGCTATAGTGTACGACATTAAGGACCCAAGTAAGCCGAAGGAGATACGAAGAGTTGAGGTAGAGGGGCATCACGTAACATCCAGAAGAATTAACAATTACGTCTATCTAGTTGCAAATCACTATCCGAATTACTGGATCATGGAGGATATCAAGGATGATGATGTAGAATTGCGGCCTCGATACTCTGACTCGGTGTCTAGTGAGGAAAGCTCCTTCATCCCATATGAAAAGATTCAATATATGCCGGGTTCAAAAGAAACAAATTTTACCTTACTTGCAGCTTTTAATTTGGATGAACCCGAGAGTGAAGCTTCCATTACTTCTTACTTAGGTAGTGGGGATCAATTGTATATGTCTAAGGAGAACATCTATATAGCCGTTACAAACTATCATGCGATTCCATATAGAGACAGTCAATCGTACTCACCTGATACAAGTATTTACAAATTTTCAGTGGAAGGGGATCAAGTTCAATTTCATAGCTCTGCAGATGTACCTGGTACCATATTAAATCAGTTTTCTATGGATGAATACAAGGGTAATTTCCGTGTAGCAACAACCAAAGGAGATACCTGGGATGTAAACAGTCCATCGGCAAATAATCTTTTTATCTACGATGAAAATTTAAAACAAATTGGTTCATTGCAAGATTTAGCTAGGGGTGAACGTATTTATTCTGCACGGTTTATGGGAGAACGAATATACATTGTAACTTTTAAACAGGTTGATCCATTGTTTGTAATTGACGCAAGTAATCCCTCAAATCCTAATGTACTTGGAGAACTGAAAATTCCAGGCTTTAGTAACTACCTACATCCATATGATGAAAACCATCTAATTGGTTTTGGGTATGATACCAAGGTTGTAGCAGATAAATCAATTAGTGGAGAACCAAGGGTTTACACAGACGGAATAAAAATCTCCCTGTTTGATATTCAAGATGTGAATAATCCTAAGGAGAAATTTACAGAAATAATTGGCGGAAGAGGGACATATTCTTCTTTGAATTATGATCATAAGGCCCTACTATTTAGTAAAGATAAAGGAATATTTGCATTTCCAATAACTGTTTATCAAAACATAGAAGGTGCTGCATATGAACAAAAATTTGAATTTCAAGGTGCCTACGTGTATGACGTGAGTCCAGAAGGAATCCATTTAAAATCAAAACTATCACATCACGTAGGGCCGTATGAAACATGGGAAGATGAAATTCAACGTATGTTAACTATAGGCGACACACTTTATGCGCTATCACCAACTAAGATATCTGCTTATAACAGTAAGGACTACAAGAAAATAACGGAAGCGTCCTTAAGATAACATTACTTAAAAAAGGGTAGAAATTTCTTCTATCCTTTTTGTATGTATTTCTTATATACTAAGGATTAATTATATAGGAAATGAAGGGACATCAATGGATCAACCAAAAATAAATCCGTATCTCGTACTAGGTATAGGTGTAGTTGCGGTTTCTAGTTCAGCAATCTTTGTTAAACTGGCAAATGCACCAGCGCCAGTTATTGCTTTTTACAGACTTTTTTTTACAGTATTACTAATGTCACCAGTATTTTTATGGAAATACAGAAAAGAACTACGAGTCATCACAAAAAAAGACTGGCTGTTCTCAAGTATCTCAGGTGTGTTCCTTGCACTACATTTTATCTTGTGGTTTGAATCGCTAAATTACACGTCGGTAACTAGTTCTACTGTACTCGTAACAATGCAGCCTGTTTTTGCTTTTATAGGTACTTATTTCATATTTAAAGAAAAAATAAGTATGGGTGCTTTACTAAGTACTTTTCTTGCATTAGCAGGCAGTATGGTCATTAGTTGGGGGGATTTCCAGATAAGTGGAAGTGCCTTGTTTGGGGATTTCTTGGCAATTGTATCTTGTATCATGGTAACGGCTTATCTCTTATTCGGGCAAACTGTTCGAAAACGACTATCACTTGTGACATATACATTTGTCGTTTATAGCATAAGTACGATTACATTGTTTTTATATGTAGTTATCTTTAAATACCCTTTAGGCGGATACTCGAATCATGATTGGATGTATTTTTTACTTTTAGCAATTATCCCAACTCTATTAGGACATAATCTCTTTAATTGGTCGTTAAAATGGGTTAGTACGTCTACGATTTCCGTCAGTATTCTTTTTGAACCAGTCGGTGCTGCGATACTCGCATATTTTATCTTGTCTGAAAAAATCATTCTTACACAAGTTATAGGCGCAGTCATCATTGTACTAGGGATTTGGCTATATTCGGTAGGAGAAAGGAAGAAAAAACAGCAGGTCCAATTATCTGAGCAAAGTGTAAGCTAAAAACAAAAAGCCAGTTTATCAAAATTGATAGACATGGCTTTTTTCCATTTAGGCGTATTTTCGATTAATGAAAACTGTACTTACACCAATAATAATAAGTAAAGCTCCTACTATTAAAAGGTTGATATATGGATTTGCAGTTGTAGGGAGCTTATTACCTTGAACCTTGACACTCATTTCGGTTGCAAGAGTAGCGACAGTCAGAAGTTTCTCACCACGCTCAATAATAAAGTCTGATGCAAGCATTTCCTCCGACACTTTAAGATCTAAAAGATATTCGTCATTTGCTCTATATAGCTCAACTAAGAGTTCTGCACCGTCAAGGGATTCCTTTTCAAGAAGTTGATTATAAGCAATTGCTTGTTTTGCTCCATCTGTAAGTAAATAGTATCTAGGCTGTAATTCGAATATTTCAATCATTTTATCATACATAACAAGAAGTTCTTTTTGCTGTTCAGATGTTAGCCCTTCTGAATCATTGTACGAAAAGTAATGCTCTAAGTTAGAGCTGATAGACTTCATTTTCTCTTCCAGATTCAAATCATTTAGACTTAAAAAATGAAGAAATAGACCATCAATTTCATCTTGTGTTAATCCAATCTCTGAAAGCATTCTCTCAGCTTCTACTAGAACTTCTGCATGATTCACATAAAAATCAACTGTGGTCTCTAGATCTTTTATGAATAAGTAGTCTTCTACAGATTCACCAAAACCACCTAGGATATGATGTAATTCTTCTTTATCAATGTTGTGTTTTGCTAATAGAGTTTGAATGGTCTCCGAATTGACTGGTTCTCCTAGATAGGATACCAATTCATTCACATTTTCGAAGTCCTTCAAAGACAGATCGTAAACTGCCAAATAATCCTCGAGCTCATCCTCGGATAAACCAGTTTCGTTCGTGTATTGCTGTAAGTCAGTAGGAGTAACTTCTGCAGATACCCCAAACGAAAAGAACGACAGCTGGAATCCTAGGATAGCTCCAACTAATAAACACTTTTTCATTCCTCTTCCTCCAAGCCTTTATATTCATAGTTGTAGTATTTTCAACTTTTACCAAATAATTCATAGTAAGTGTGAATAGGACAAAAACATAATAAAGGCTTTAGAAATGAAAGAATATTATTTAATCTGAAATGTTTTAGCAATTTCGTGAATCATCTCAATGTCTGTATTGTAATCTATTGTCCCAAAATAACCAGGAGTATTCGCGTGAAAATATAAATCATAGATTATGTTCTTTCCGGAGGGTTCTATAAGATAATGGATAGTTTGTATGGCGTGCATTTGTTTCACATGAATAAGAACTCGTTGTGTCGGTTCCTTGAAGTCTTCAATTGCATTCTTCTCATATATCCCTGGCTGTGATAAAAGTAGTTGTTTTTCTGTTTCATCTATTTTGGTAACCCCACCAACAACGGTTCCTTCCTTCAGAAAAATATGGTTCCCTTCCTGTTCTTCAATTAAGATTTCACAAGGAAGTTTAATTGTAAATGAAGAGGGATTACTTGCAATTCTATTTTCTTTTATAAAAATGGAATGATAGGAGTAACTGCCAATCACAATTGCAAGAAAAAGAATAACTACACCCGTAAATAAAGGAATAAGATTTTTATAATGATTCTTTCTGAGACCTGCTAAGCTAATAGTTGAAATGATACGAGACCTTTGTTCTTGATTTAGCTTATGTTTGGGAAATTTACTCTCTTTACTTAGGTAAGATTCCTTCATAGTCTGCTTCATTCCTTTCGTAGTTTTGTTTGAGACTCTTTTGTAAAGCTTTAATAGCTCGATGGTAAGTTAATGAAACTTTGCTAGTTGACCAACTTAATATAGAAGCAGTTTCTTCAACGCTTAGTTCTAAAATGAGGCGCGAAACAAGCACATCCATATAAGACTTTCTAAGGGAAAGGATAGTACTGTGTATTTCTAAAAGAACTTCGTTAGAGACTATAGTTGTTATAGGATTTGAGGTATCAATTTGTAATTGCTTATTTGACACTACGCTTAAAGATAAGAATGAAAGTAATTTTTTCCGGCGACTTATATCGATTACCAAGTTTCTAGCAATTGATAGTAACCATGTTTTAGGATTTGCACGTTCTTCAAAGGAAGATAATGACTTTAACGCTTTCAAAAAAACTTCTTGGACAAGATCCTCAACATCTAACGAACCAGTATAATAAATCAGATAGTTATAAACATCATCACCATATTTGTAAAACCATTCCTCAATCTGGCAAACTCGATCCAATCAGTGAACCCCCTTAACAAAGTTGCTTTATAAATTAGACGATTAAACAATCCCCGTCTTTCATCTTAATATAAAATTTTTTAAAAAAAACCAAAAAAACTGACGTTCCAATTATGGAGGAACGTCAGCATCAAATAGGAGAAACTCAATTTTAATAAAATGAACTAGCAAAAAAGCTAAAAACAAAGGCTAAAATGATAGAAGAAACAAATGTAATAAAAGTACTTACTTCTATTTTTCCCTCATTATTACTAATTTTTAAACCCTCAATATATACATAAGAAAATAAGAATAAACACATGGATAATGATAAAAGCATTCCAAAAGCTTTAAGAAATTCAAAAAACAACACATTTCCTCCTTCCTAGACTCTTTAGTAAAATATATGACCGATTCTAGTAATTATGATTAAAATAATAGAGAATTTACGTACATCGATATAGAAAGTAATAGAGTTAATAGTAACCTGACTTGAAGGAAGAATGGAGCTACTATATAATAGAAAAACTATTACATGTATAATAAAAACAATCTAAGATTAAATCGAAAGCTAAAGTGTATTAACTTATTTAAATGAAAAACTTTTTCTAAAAAAGTATTGAAATTAAAAATAATACATGATATATTAATCTTCGTCGCCAAAACAAGCGACAAATTAAAGAGTGCTAACAGAAAAAAGTTTTCAAAAAGTGTTGACACTCATTAACGAAAATGTTATATTAGAAAAGTCGCTTCGGGGCGACAGATTAAAAAGTTCTTTGAAAACTGAACACAATACAAGCGTCAACGTTTTAATTCTAAGTAACAAATTATTGAGCAATCAATACTCTTATTGGAGAGTTTGATCCTGGCTCAGGATGAACGCTGGCGGCGTGCCTAATACATGCAAGTCGAGCGGATCTTTGGGAGCTTGCTCCCAAAGATTAGCGGCGGACGGGTGAGTAACACGTGGGTAACCTGCCTGTAAGACTGGGATAACTTCGGGAAACCGGAGCTAATACCGGATAACATATAAGACCACATGGTCTTATATTAAAAGATGGCTTTTAGCTATCACTTACAGATGGACCCGCGGCGCATTAGCTAGTTGGTGAGGTAACGGCTCACCAAGGCGACGATGCGTAGCCGACCTGAGAGGGTGATCGGCCACACTGGGACTGAGACACGGCCCAGACTCCTACGGGAGGCAGCAGTAGGGAATCTTCCGCAATGGACGAAAGTCTGACGGAGCAACGCCGCGTGAGCGATGAAGGCCTTCGGGTCGTAAAGCTCTGTTGTTAGGGAAGAACAAGTACCGTTCGAATAGGGCGGTACCTTGACGGTACCTAACCAGAAAGCCACGGCTAACTACGTGCCAGCAGCCGCGGTAATACGTAGGTGGCAAGCGTTATCCGGAATTATTGGGCGTAAAGCGCGCGCAGGCGGTCCTTTAAGTCTGATGTGAAAGCCCACGGCTCAACCGTGGAGGGTCATTGGAAACTGGGGGACTTGAGTGCAGAAGAGGAGAGCGGAATTCCACGTGTAGCGGTGAAATGCGTAGAGATGTGGAGGAACACCAGTGGCGAAGGCGGCTCTCTGGTCTGTAACTGACGCTGAGGCGCGAAAGCGTGGGGAGCGAACAGGATTAGATACCCTGGTAGTCCACGCCGTAAACGATGAGTGCTAAGTGTTAGAGGGTTTCCGCCCTTTAGTGCTGCAGCAAACGCATTAAGCACTCCGCCTGGGGAGTACGGTCGCAAGACTGAAACTCAAAGGAATTGACGGGGGCCCGCACAAGCGGTGGAGCATGTGGTTTAATTCGAAGCAACGCGAAGAACCTTACCAGGTCTTGACATCCCATGACAACTCTAGAGATAGGGCTTTCCCTTCGGGGACATGGTGACAGGTGGTGCATGGTTGTCGTCAGCTCGTGTCGTGAGATGTTGGGTTAAGTCCCGCAACGAGCGCAACCCTTGATCTTAGTTGCCAGCATTCAGTTGGGCACTCTAAGGTGACTGCCGGTGACAAACCGGAGGAAGGTGGGGATGACGTCAAATCATCATGCCCCTTATGACCTGGGCTACACACGTGCTACAATGGATGGTACAAAGGGCAGCGAAACCGCGAGGTTAAGCAAATCCCATAAAACCATTCTCAGTTCGGATTGCAGGCTGCAACTCGCCTGCATGAAGCCGGAATCGCTAGTAATCGCGGATCAGCATGCCGCGGTGAATACGTTCCCGGGCCTTGTACACACCGCCCGTCACACCACGAGAGTTTGTAACACCCGAAGTCGGTGGGGTAACCGTAAGGAGCCAGCCGCCTAAGGTGGGACAGATGATTGGGGTGAAGTCGTAACAAGGTAGCCGTATCGGAAGGTGCGGCTGGATCACCTCCTTTCTAAGGAAAAAGTCGAAAAGTGAAGGCGACTGTACAGCCTCGACAAGTGCTGGAGCTTCTGTCGGAAAAGTCAATAGACTTTGACAGAAGAAGTGAAGCAACCTCGAGAGGCTAGGAGCCGTAACTAGACATTAGAAGTTCTACGAACTTCATAAAAAGACGCTTTGTATTGTGGTCAGTTTTGAGAGTGCTTTTTCTCTCAAAGGTAGATTTTTGCTTGTTGCAAAAATCATTGCGCTTGCGTCTACAAGATGAATCGAAGATGATTGATTCCTCAGCGCAAGGCAGCATGATGCCGAAACACTGATGATTAATCACGATGTGATTGAAGTCAGTAGCCTCGTTCCTTGAAAACTAGATAACGTAACAAAACATTCATTGAAGTAAGTAAAGTTCTTTAAAACTTAAAGGTGAACGAGAAGCGAGAAGGTCGAGGAACCGATGGAGGAATCACCGGAGCGTACTTTAGGGTACGTGAGGATGATGACGACAGCGGTGACAAAGAGATTCGACGCTTATCAAAGCCGAATAGGTTAAGTTATGAAGGGCGCACGGTGGATGCCTTGGCACTAGGAGCCGATGAAGGACGGTACTAACACCGATATGCTTCGGGGAGCTGTAAGTAAGCATTGATCCGAAGATTTCCGAATGGGGAAACCCACTGCCCGTAATGGGGTAGTATCCATACCTGAATTCATAGGGTATGAGAAGGTAGACCCGGGGAACTGAAACATCTTAGTACCCGGAGGAAGAGAAAGCAAACGCGATTTCCTGAGTAGCGGCGAGCGAAACGGAAGATAGCCCAAACCAAGAGGCTTGCCTCTTGGGGTTGTAGGACACTCTATACGGAGTTACAAAAGAACGGAGTAGACGAAGCGACCTGGAAAGGTCCGTCAGAGAAGGTAACAACCCTGTAGTCGAAACTTCGTTCTCTCTTGAGTGGATCCTGAGTACGGCGGGACACGAGAAATCCCGTCGGAAGCTGGGAGGACCATCTCCCAAGGCTAAATACTCCCTAGTGACCGATAGTGAACCAGTACCGTGAGGGAAAGGTGAAAAGCACCCCGGAAGGGGAGTGAAATAGAACCTGAAACCGTGTGCCTACAAGTAGTCAAAGCACATTTATGTGTGATGGCGTGCCTTTTGTAGAATGAACCGGCGAGTTACGATCCCGTGCAAGGTTAAGTTGAAGAGACGGAGCCGCAGCGAAAGCGAGTCTGAATAGGGCGAAATAGTACGTGGTCGTAGACCCGAAACCAGGTGATCTACCCATGTCCAGGGTGAAGTTCAGGTAACACTGAATGGAGGCCCGAACCCACGCACGTTGAAAAGTGCGGGGATGAGGTGTGGGTAGCGGAGAAATTCCAATCGAACTTGGAGATAGCTGGTTCTCTCCGAAATAGCTTTAGGGCTAGCCTCGAGTATAGAGTCTTGGAGGTAGAGCACTGATTGGACTAGGGGCCCTCATCGGGTTACCGAATTCAGTCAAACTCCGAATGCCAAAGACTTGATTCTCGGGAGTCAGACTGCGAGTGATAAGATCCGTAGTCAAGAGGGAAACAGCCCAGACCACCAGCTAAGGTCCCAAAGTATACGTTAAGTGGAAAAGGATGTGGAGTTGCTTAGACAACCAGGATGTTGGCTTAGAAGCAGCCACCATTTAAAGAGTGCGTAATAGCTCACTGGTCGAGTGACTCTGCGCCGAAAATGTACCGGGGCTAAACGTATCACCGAAGCTGTGGATTGTTCTTACGAACAATGGTAGGAGAGCGTTCTAAGTGCAGCGAAGTCAGACCGGAAGGACTGGTGGAGCGCTTAGAAGTGAGAATGCCGGTATGAGTAGCGAAAGAGGGGTGAGAATCCCCTCCACCGAATGCCTAAGGTTTCCTGAGGAAGGCTCGTCCGCTCAGGGTTAGTCGGGACCTAAGCCGAGGCCGAAAGGCGTAGGCGATGGACAACAGGTTGATATTCCTGTACCACCTCTTTACCGTTTGAGCGATGGAGGGACGCAGGAGGATAGGGTAAGCGCGCTGTTGGATATGCGCGTCCAAGCAGTTAGACTGGTAAGTAGGCAAATCCGCTTACCGCGAAGGTTGAGCTGTGATGGCGAGGGAAATATAGTACCGAAGTTCCTGATTCCACACTGCCAAGAAAAGCTTCTAGCGAGGTAAATGGTGCCCGTACCGCAAACCGACACAGGTAGGCGAGGAGAGAATCCTAAGGTGATCGAGAGAACTCTCGTTAAGGAACTCGGCAAAATGACCCCGTAACTTCGGGAGAAGGGGTGCTTTTTAGGGTGAATAGCCCTGAAAAGCCGCAGTGAATAGGCCCAGGCGACTGTTTAGCAAAAACACAGGTCTCTGCGAAGCCGCAAGGCGAAGTATAGGGGCTGACACCTGCCCGGTGCTGGAAGGTTAAGAGGAGGGGTTAGCTCTAAGCGAAGCTCTGAATCGAAGCCCCAGTAAACGGCGGCCGTAACTATAACGGTCCTAAGGTAGCGAAATTCCTTGTCAGGTAAGTTCTGACCCGCACGAAAGGTGTAACGATCTGGGCACTGTCTCAACGAGAGACTCGGTGAAATTATAGTACCTGTGAAGATGCAGGTTACCCGCGACAGGACGGAAAGACCCCGTGGAGCTTTACTGCAGCCTGATATTGAATTTTGGTACAGCTTGTACAGGATAGGTAGGAGCCTTGGAAGCCGGAGCGCTAGCTTCGGTGGAGGCGTCGGTGGGATACTACCCTGGCTGTATTGAAATTCTAACCCGAAGGCCTTATCGGCCTTGGAGACAGTGTCAGGTGGGCAGTTTGACTGGGGCGGTCGCCTCCTAAAAAGTAACGGAGGCGCCCAAAGGTTCCCTCAGAATGGTTGGAAATCATTCGTAGAGTGTAAAGGCACAAGGGAGCTTGACTGCGAGACCTACAAGTCGAGCAGGGACGAAAGTCGGGCTTAGTGATCCGGTGGTTCCGCATGGAAGGGCCATCGCTCAACGGATAAAAGCTACCCCGGGGATAACAGGCTTATCTCCCCCAAGAGTCCACATCGACGGGGAGGTTTGGCACCTCGATGTCGGCTCATCGCATCCTGGGGCTGTAGTCGGTCCCAAGGGTTGGGCTGTTCGCCCATTAAAGCGGTACGCGAGCTGGGTTCAGAACGTCGTGAGACAGTTCGGTCCCTATCCGTCGTGGGCGTAGGAAATTTGAGAGGAGCTGTCCTTAGTACGAGAGGACCGGGATGGACACACCGCTGGTGTACCAGTTGTTCTGCCAAGGGCATCGCTGGGTAGCTATGTGTGGAAGGGATAAGTGCTGAAAGCATCTAAGCATGAAGCCCCCCTCAAGATGAGATTTCCCATAGTGTTAAACTAGTAAGATCCCTCGAAGATGACGAGGTTGATAGGTCAGAGGTGTAAGCATGGTGACATGTGTAGCTGACTGATACTAATCGATCGAGGACTTAACCAAATCATTTCAATGAATGAAATTATGTTATCTAGTTTTGAAGAAATGAAAAATTCTTCTTGATTTTTGTAGAAAAGATAGTATAATATATCTTGTCTCTACTTTATCTAGTGACGATAGCGAAGAGGTCACACCCGTTCCCATACCGAACACGGAAGTTAAGCTTCTCAGCGCCGATGGTAGTTGGGACTTTGTCCCTGTGAGAGTAGGACGTCGCTAGGTTGGAAGAGATGGAGGATTAGCTCAGCTGGGAGAGCACCTGCCTTACAAGCAGGGGGTCGGCGGTTCGATCCCGTCATCCTCCACCATATGTACTACCTATATAATATGCCGGTGTAGCTCAGTTGGTAGAGCAACTGACTTGTAATCAGTAGGTCGTGGGTTCGACTCCTATCGCCGGCACCATTTGTGAGAGCCATTAGCTCAGTTGGTAGAGCATCTGACTTTTAATCAGAGGGTCGAAGGTTCGAGTCCTTCATGGCTCACCATTTTAATTAATATGCGGGTGTGGCGGAATTGGCAGACGCGCTAGACTTAGGATCTAGTGTCTTTGACGTGGGGGTTCGAGTCCCTTCACCCGCATTATGCGGAAGTAGTTCAGTGGTAGAACACCACCTTGCCAAGGTGGGGGTCGCGGGTTCGAATCCCGTCTTCCGCTCCAGAACTTCATTTTAAATGCCGGGGTGGCGGAACTGGCAGACGCACAGGACTTAAAATCCTGCGGTAGGTGACTACCGTACCGGTTCGATTCCGGTCCTCGGCACCATATTAATAAGTAATGCGCCCGTAGCTCAATTGGATAGAGCGTCTGACTACGGATCAGAAGGTTATGGGTTCGACTCCTTTCGGGCGCGCCATTACGGGAAGTAGCTCAGCTTGGTAGAGCACTTGGTTTGGGACCAAGGGGTCGCAGGTTCGAATCCTGTCTTCCCGACCATCTAAATAATAATGTTTTGGGGCCTTAGCTCAGCTGGGAGAGCGCCTGCCTTGCACGCAGGAGGTCAGCGGTTCGATCCCGCTAGGCTCCACCAAAAACCTTAACAGTATTCTTAATTATGGCGGTGTAGCTCAGCTGGCTAGAGCGTACGGTTCATACCCGTGAGGTCGGGGGTTCGATCCCCTCCGCCGCTACCATTTTAAATACTAGAGGACCTTTAGCTCAGCTGGTTAGAGCAGACGGCTCATAACCGTCCGGTCGTAGGTTCGAGTCCTACAAGGTCCACCATTTTCAACTTTCTTATACGGAGGAATACCCAAGTCCGGCTGAAGGGATCGGTCTTGAAAACCGACAGGGGTGTTAAAGCCCGCGGGGGTTCGAATCCCTCTTCCTCCGCCATATTTACTTAATGACTTATAATTCTTATTTTCGCGGGGTGGAGCAACGAGCATTGCTTCGTCGAATAAACTGCGAGTTGTCCCGACGGATAAACTTCCTGCTTAGGCTAGCAGAGGAAGGGACAGTCATTAGAAGCTTGGCGCATACAGTACAATTTATAATTCTTATTATCGCGGGGTGGAGCAGTCTGGTAGCTCGTCGGGCTCATAACCCGAAGGTCGCAGGTTCAAATCCTGTCCCCGCAACCAAATGGTCCCGTGGTGTAGCGGTTAACATGCCTGCCTGTCACGCAGGAGATCGCCGGTTCGATCCCGGTCGGGACCGCCATATTAATTATTTTGTTGGCTCAGTAGCTCAGTCGGTAGAGCAAAGGACTGAAAATCCTTGTGTCGGCGGTTCGATTCCGTCCTGAGCCACCATATTTTACTAAACTTAATGGCGATTGTGGCGAAGTGGTTAACGCATCGGATTGTGGTTCCGACATTCGTGGGTTCGATTCCCATCAGTCGCCCCATATATTATCCGTAGGCTTTAGTTGAATAAAATATCTTATATTATTTTTATGCGGGTGTAGTTTAATGGTAAAACCTCAGCCTTCCAAGCTGATGTCGTGAGTTCGATTCTCATCACCCGCTCCATATTTTTAAATCAATGGGCCTATAGCTCAGCTGGTTAGAGCGCACGCCTGATAAGCGTGAGGTCGATGGTTCGAGTCCATTTAGGCCCACCATATTTTATTCCACAGTAGCTCAGTGGTAGAGCTATCGGCTGTTAACCGATCGGTCGCAGGTTCGAATCCTGCCTGTGGAGCCATTTTTTTTGGGGAAGTACTCAAGTGGCTGAAGAGGCGCCCCTGCTAAGGGTGTAGGTCGCGTAAGCGGCGCGAGGGTTCAAATCCCTCCTTCTCCGCCATGTGATTTATATATTCAATAATCTAGCAATCTTATTAATCTGGCCCGTTGGTCAAGCGGTTAAGACACCGCCCTTTCACGGCGGTAACACGGGTTCGAATCCCGTACGGGTCATCAAGCGTTATGAGAATATCTCATAGCGTTTTTTTTATTGTTTAGGAAATTAAAAAATTCAACCTTATGATAAGTTATAAATGGGTTTATCTACATCTAGCTCCAGCGCCTAGTCCCTCGAGGTCATAAGCCAATCCGTCAAGAAGGTCAAAGAGCAACCTTCTCGCCGTTTAGTCTTATGCTTGTCGGATGCACAGGACAAGGGAAGCTTCGATAGCATAATCATCGCACGAAGAAAATGCATAGCATTTTCGAGGAATGTGCTGACGTCCGCGTTTGCCACAAGACGTGGCAGCCTTTAGTGGGCGTTTACTTTCAAGACGCTTGCGCTTTTGTTCTTTCAGTTTTTTAGCTGTTTTGTGCTTTGTTTTCGTTCTAATCGTACTCCTTTCTCTTCATTACTACTGCTCCCTAAAATGGAATTGTAGGAATGCAAAAACACCTGTTGCCAGGTGTTTTAGTCTTGATCCAGGATATCGTCTTCTATTTTTTTTCCTGGGTTATTTAAATCAACGTCTGAAAATATTCCAGGGGATATTCCTCGAAACATATCAAATGCTAAAATTTTATCATCAGGAGCATCAAATAATGGAGCATCGCGCTTCACGCTGTTAGTTTCATCTTCACGTTTCACCTTCTACACCTCCATTTATTATCCTCCCAGATAAACCTTTAATTATTCTTGCTATCTGTTATCACCATTTAACAAATTACCGATTCCTCCTAGAATACTTCCTTCACCAGTGCTTCCTCCATTCTTAGGTGCACTTGCGAAGATACGATCTGCTAGACGGCTAAATGGCAGTGATTGTACCCACACAGCTCCAGGTCCCCTTACTGTTGCATAAAATAATCCTTCACCACCAAAGAATGCTGTTTTAACTTTACCTACAAATTCAATATTGTAATCCACTTCTTTGGTCATTCCTACGAGACAACCCGTATCAATTCGTAACACTTCACCTGGCTCTAACACCCTTTTATGAATTGTTCCTCCCGCATGCAGAAAGGCAAGGCCATCTCCCTCTAATTTCTGCATGATGAAGCCTTCTCCACCAAAAAAGCCAGTACCTAATTTCCGTTGAAAATCGATTCCAACTGATACACCTTTTGCCGCGCAAAGAAATGAATCCTTTTGACAAATGACTTTTCCCCCTAGCTCACTTAAGTCAATTGGAATTATTTTACCCGGGTAAGGGGCTGCAAAAGAAACATGTTTCTTTCCGCTATGGCTGTTAGTAAATACAGTCATAAATAGACTTTCACCTGTTAGAACTCGCTTCCCAGCACCAAAAAGCTTTCCTAATAGACCTCCACCATTGGAGTCTGATCCGTCTCCAAAGATAGTTTCCATCGATATACCATCTTCCATCATCATCATAGCCCCTGCTTCAGCTATGACACTTTCTTGTGGATCTAATTCTATCTCGACAAACTGCATGTCATCTCCATACAGCTTATACTCAATCTCATGTGCATTCATTACGTCTTCTTCCTTTCTAAAAAAAGATGTTTATATACTTGTAATTCTCCATTACAATAGTATCTTCCTTTATGACTGACTAAAGAAGTTGAAAATTATTCCCTTGGAGGAAGAAGTATGTCGAATAGAAGGGACTGGATTTAAATGACAAATACAAACAAGAATATTATAATATATTTAGAATTTTCTTGATATAATGATTGATAGGAGGACCTTATGAAGCCAGATGTAGCCGTTAAAAAAAGGATATGGCCAAGGAAGAAACGATGGAAAGCCCTTTTCACAATTGGAATAGTGGCTGCATTTCTTCTAGTTTCAGCTATTGCAGCAGGTTATTTATTTTTGAGAAAAAGTTTACCTGTTATAGAAGGAGAGATTCTTGTAGAAGGGGTAACCGAAGAAGTAGAGGTATTACGTGATTCGAATGGAGTACCACATGTACTTGCAAATAACGAGCATGACTTATATTTTGCACAAGGGTACGTTACGGCACAGGACCGCTTATTTCAAATGGATTTAAGTCGTAGACAGGCTTCTGGTGAGTTAAGCGAAGTAATTGGAGAATCATTGATCGAGCAGGATAAATACTTTCGAACCCTTGGTTTACGTAGGGCAGCAGAAATTTCTTTTGAAGGGTATTCTGAAGAGGCACAGGTTGTGTTAAAGACATATGCCGATGGTGTAAATGCTTTTATTAGAGAAGCTAAAGAAAAGGGCACCTTACCTACTGAATTTACTCTAGCTGGATATGAACCAGTGGAATGGAGTCCAATTGATTCACTAACGATTGGAAAATATATGGCCTATGATTTAGGTGGACATTATAAAGGGCAAGCATTCAGATACTATATGGCACAGCATGTTTCTGAAGAAAAAGTGCTAGAGTTATTTCCTGCATATCCAGATAATGGTGCAACTGTACTTCAGGCTATAAAAGACAATCCATTAGACATTACAAAAAGTATTGCAAAGGCTCCTTTTCCAAATGAGTTTAATGGAAGTAATAACTGGGTCATAAGCGGTGATAAAACTGAATCAGGTCTACCCATACTTGCGGATGATCCTCATTTAGGTCTGGCCACTCCATCTATTTGGTATGAAACACATTTGCAAACGGATGAGATGGATGTGAGTGGTGTCATATTTGCTGGGGTTCCGGGGATTATTTTAGGACGTAACCAGCATATTGCATGGGGAGTAACAAATGTTGGACCAGATGTACAGGATTTATATATTGAAAAGAGAAATCCAAGTAATCCTAATCAATTTGAATATATGGGAAAATGGGAGGAAGCAACCGTCATTGAAGAGCCGATAAAGGTCAAAGATGGTGAAACGATTCCTTATCAAGTTCAAATTACACGACATGGACCAATCATCTCAGAATTCACCCATGATCATCAGGAAGATACTGCCTTATCATTAAGGTGGACAGCTTTGGATCCTTCGACAGAATTGGAAGCAGTACTTCTATTTAATAAAGCTAAGAATTGGGAGGAATTCAAAGAGGCACTAACAAGGTTTCATACTCCAGCACAAAATTTTGTCTTTGCAGCGACAGACGGGACAATTGCTTATCGTGCAAATGGTTTAATCCCTATACGCAAAAATGGTGACAGCACATTACCTGTCCCTGGTTGGACGGATGAATATGAATGGGAAGGGTTTATTCCATGGGAGGAATTACCGACGATTGTAAATCCAGATGAGGGCTTCATCTCAACCGCTAATAACAAAATTGTTACGGATGAGTATCCGTACCATATAACCAACACATGGGCTCAACCATACCGACAACAGAGGATTCGTGATGTACTAACAAGTAAGGATGTCTTCACCACAGAGGATATGCTTGAACTTCAATTTGATCACCATAATTTACAAGCAGAGGAGTTTGTTCCTTTATTATTGAATGTTTTATCTTCTAAGGAAGCACAGCTTCGAGATATTGATATCGATGTAATCAAACAATTAGAAGCATGGGACTATATAGATGGCATAGAGGCAGGACAGCCGTTAGTATTTCATAAATGGATGGAACAGTTTGCGAATATTATGTTTGAAGACTCAATTCCACAAGATATTGATAAACTGTTTGAAGGGAAAGGGCAAATTGTAGACGAAATGATTCGGAACGCTGTAAAAGGTAAAGAAGGAATTTGGTTAACAGAAGCTGGTGGGTTGGAGGAGGTAACATTGAAGTCCTTCCAACGAGCAGTAGATTTTGCAGTGGAGCAACAAGGAGACAATCCAAGCAAATGGGTATGGGGTGAGTTTCACCAAGTTCCATTTAAACATCCATTGTCTGCAATCAAACCCTTGCATTATTTATTTAATAGTAATGGAACAACCCCAATAGGTGGAAGTGCTATAACCGTTGCAGCGGCTAGTTTCAATAAGAAAACAGGTTTAGTGACACATGGAGCTGCGTGGAGATCGGTAACGGACCTATCAAACCTTTCTCAAAGCTATAATGTTGTTGGCCCAGGGCAATCGGGTCATGTATTGAGTAAATTTTACCATGATCAAATCAATGATTGGACAACAGGTAAATATCATATCACATACAATGATAGGGAAAGGTATAAAAAGGATGGATATAGACTTATCTTAAAGCCTAAGAAGTAAAGTAAAAGGCAGTGAATCTCCACTGCCTTTTTGTTCTTTATCTAGTTTTTACTTGTCTTCAGCTTCATCCTCGGTATATGGTTCCTTTTCGTACGGAGGGAGGTCTCCAAATATCGTCATTAGTCCTTCTTCATCTAGCGCGTCTTCATAACGTTCATGTTGATTGTTTGGATAGATGATTATTTCCTTACCTTCAATATCAGTTGCAACAAAGTTTTCGTAATCTTCCACATAACCAACATTTTCTCCAGATTCAATGAAAGCCTCATTGTAGTGATCAACAGAATCAGTTAGGTCAGAAGGGGATTCAGATGTTCCGTATCGTGCTACTTCCTGCCACGAATCCTCTGCATCAAAACTCACTGACTCATCTTCTTCATCTAATTCAAACTTTCCAAACGGAGGCATCAAAACCCCTTCCTCTATAGGTCGGTTATGAGAAACAACCTGTGTTGGACTGTGTTCAACACAATAGGTAGTGGTTGGAATTGCATCTAAACGGTCAAATGGGATGTCTTTACCGCATTTTTGACATGTACCATAGGTTCCTTCTTGAATAGCCTGTAAGGCATAATTAATATCCTCTAGTTCTTTTTCGACATGTTCATTTAATGCTATGTCTTTCTCTCTCTCATATAATTCGGTAGCCTCATCTCCAGGATGGTTATCATAAGAGGAAAGTTCTCCAACGGATTCATGAAAATGACCTTGTTCTAAATCAAAATGATCACCATCTCTTAACTGCTCTTCAACCTCTTTTTTTGCCTTTATCAACTGTGAACGGAAGGTTGATAATTGCTCATTCGTTAACATGTAAAGCACTCCTTCCATAATAACTTTCGTAACTAATCTTGTTATGTATTATTTACATAAACACAAAAATCATAAATGTAAAAAAGTGCTTGTATGATTAAGAAAACCATAAAGCGTACTTTATTGGCGACAAGTATAAGAAAAGCGCTGACAGAAGGTGTATTTTACCTTCTGAAGCGACTGGCTTAGACCAAAGAGCCGTTGGCGCCTGGAGCTGGACAATGAAAACCGAATGTTAAATAATATTGTTGTTTTATGCAAACAGAAAAGGGAACCATATAAAAAGGTTCCCTCAAGTAAAGTACGATATAGTTTAATAACCAAGTTCTTTTTCTTCGTACTCTTTCTTCACTTTTTTAATACAACGTGTAAGAGTGTATATGAATGCAAAAATAATTACTATAGATGAAAAAAGTTTCCAATCAATATCAGGTAGCATAAAATACGCCTTAAAGATAACATTACTCCCAAATATCATTAAAATCAAAGTTAGAAAATAATAAATACGCACAGAACTACTATATTTTAGTAGACTTATGCTCCACCATTTTCTTCTTTTTTCCATAGAGCAATCGCCTCCAAAGAATTTTATAACATATAATAACCTCGGTAAATTCTCACAGTCTAATTTTATCATATGTTACGTATATAGAACATAAGCTACTTTCAACTATCATTTTGCTAACCATTACATGATTAATTCTATGTTGGATACTATCAAGAAATTGAAACTAACATAAATATCGGTCGATGTATTTTGTAGCCATGCCACTAAATCAGCTCATCTAGCCTTAAACATAGCTAAAAATAAAAAAACACGATATAAAATCGTGTTTTTTAAAAGAAGTAGCTAATAAACAAACCAATTGATAATAAAAATCCAAAGAAAGTATTCGTCTGAGCAGTTGCTTTCATTGCAGGCATCATTTGAATTGGCTCTGATTTGCCAACAAACCCTTTCACAGCTTGAACAGCCTTAGGAATACTAACTAAAACTAGTAGACTCCATAGAGGGGAAATACCAGCAAAAGTTAATAAAATTATCCATAAGTATGAAATGGTAAAAAGAAAAGCTAAGAACTTAATGGATTTTTCTCTTCCTAATAATATCGGTAGAGTTCTACGACCATTCTTTTTATCCCCATCCAAGTCCCTAATATTGTTAGACATATTAATTGCCCCTACAAGAATCATAATAGGTAAAGCGATTAACACACTAACTGTAGTAACTGTACCAGTTTGAATGAAAAATGATAGTAAAATAATGATTAGACCCATAAAAAAGCCTGATGCAAGTTCTCCGAAAGGTGTGGAAGAAATCGGGAGTGGTCCACCAGTATAAAAGTATCCAATTGACATGCAAATGGTACCAATCAACGCCAACCACCAGCTACTATTTAAACAAATATATACTCCTAGTAACATTGAAACTCCAAAGAATATGAATGCAAGGTTTAAAATTACCTTTGGTTTCACTCCGTCCCTTACAATGGTTCCACCAATTCCAACTGATTCAGCAGTATCTAGTCCACGTTTGTAATCAAAATATTCATTTATCATATTAGTTGCTGCTTGAATAAGAAGGCAGGCCAATAACATGACCAAAAATAGAGGTAGATTGATTTCTGTTTCAGGAAATGCAAGAACCGTTCCTAAAATGACTGGAACAAATGATGCTGTAAGTGTATGTGGGCGCATAAGTCTCCACCATACTTGAAACCTATTTGAAGGCTTAGATAACTTCTGATTTGACTGAAGCCCTGTTTGCATAATTACCTTCTCCTCTCACGTCAAGTCATGTATATCCACAATAAAGTTTAGTGAATTAGACAAGCACTGTCAATGGTTTAATGTAGCAAAACATCTCCTGAATATTGGTACCTAGAATGAAACGTATAAGGGAAACGAAAGCACAGACAAAAGGGACGTAGAAAGTCCACAGTCAAAGTCATGGACACACAGTTCGAATAGCCTACAAATCGGACATAACCCCGACTAACCAAACCTAAAAATACTTATAATAGGAAGTAAGTAGTCATTATCCGTTAGTGTATGGTAGAATCAAGTTTGTTGACATCTGGTGATAATGAGGTATATGTTTAAGAAAGTTTTGGATACCTCTCTAGGATTTTTATCACAGTAATTCTTGGAGTAAATGATATACTATACTTACATATTTTATTGAAAAAATAAAGTAGCAACAAATGTCGGGGGGATAAAAGTTGGTCATGATACAACAAAAAAACTTGAAAGATTACATAAAGCAAGGAATCATCCGTGCAAAGGAGCTTTCCAAGCCTGTACTTGTAAGTCAGGTGACAGAAATACAGAGCATTGACCCCCTATTGTTCTTTTCTGTCGGAAAAAAGGTGCCTTTTCAAACGCGATGCTTTTGGTCCAATCCTACAAATGATACAATTATCGTCGGACTTGGGGAAGCCTTTTCGATTAGTGTTAATCAATCTACAGAACACTTTGAAATTGTAGAAGACAAGTGGAAAAGCCTTATAAAAAATCAAATGATTGTTGATAATAATCACCCTTATTCGACTGGTCCTATTTTAATGGGAGGATTCTCTTTTGATCCTTTAAAACAGAGGACAGCTCTGTGGAATAATTTTGATGATGCAAAATTTGTTTTACCCACAATTATGCTATCAGTTTACAAGGGAAAGACATTCCTCACTAGGAATATTATCTGTGAGCCTTCAGGAGCTTCTAGTACGGAAATTAGCTTGGAACAGCTAAAGCTGCTCTTTGAAGAAGAGAACAGGTTTCAACATACCTCATCTTTTACAAAGGAAGAAATTGAGCCTGCTGAGTGGATGGAGTCCGTACGCGATGCTGCTAAAAAGGTTCAATCTGGTGAGGTTGAGAAGGTTGTTTTAGCCAGGGAGATTAAATTACATTTTGAAAATAAAATTCAAGCAAGCCAAGTGCTTGCTCGCCTAAAAGAAGAACAACCAATGAGTTATTTATTTGCAATTGAATATGGTGAATCCTGCTTTATTGGAGCTTCACCTGAGAGGCTTATTAAGAAAAAAGGTGAAGAATTCCTAACAACATGTTTGGCTGGTTCTATTCGTCGTGGAAAAACAACTTCTGAAGATGAAAAGCTAGAGGATGAGCTACTCGGTGATTCGAAAAATTTACATGAGCATGATGTTGTCGTACAAATGATAAAAAAAGCGATGGAAAATTCATGCACAAGTATATCAGCACCATCTCATCCTGGAATCTTGAAAATGAGGGATATCCAACATTTATATACACCTGTAAAAGGAATTGCGAAGCAAAATATTTCGTTGCTCACAATGGTAGGTCGCCTACACCCTACACCAGCACTTGGGGGACAGCCAAAGCAAAAAGCGATTGAAATTATTCGTGAGTTAGAGATTTTGGATAGAGGTTGGTATGGAAGTCCAGTAGGTTGGTTAGATTCAAAAGATAATGGTGAGTTTGCTGTTGCGATAAGGTCAGGTTTACTAAATGAAGAGAAAGCTTCCTTATTTGCTGGCTGTGGAATTGTTGGGGATTCCGAGCCGGAAAGTGAATATAAGGAAACAATGATTAAATTTACACCAATGCTGTCTGCTCTAGGAGGCTTAGATAATGAATAATCATGCATTAACTCGATATGTGGCCTCATTTGTTGATGAACTTGTCCGTGTAGGAGTAACCGAGACGATTGTAAGTCCTGGTTCTCGTTCTACACCAATGGCAATTTTAATGGCCGAGCATCCGAAAATGAATATCACAGTGAATATAGATGAACGTTCTTCCGCGTTTTATGCATTAGGAGTTGCAAAGGCAACAAAGAAGCCAGTTGCCATCCTATGTACCTCTGGAACAGCAGCAGCTAATTATTATCCGGCAATCGTTGAGGCCTATCATTCAAGAGTGCCTTTAATTGTATTAACGGCAGATCGTCCTCATGAGTTGCGTGACGTAGGAGCTCCTCAAGCAATCAATCAAAACCAGCTTTATGGGAATTTTGCAAAGTGGTTTGTGGAAATGGCTCTACCTGAAGAGTCTGAGCAAATGCTGTCATATGTACGCACAGTAGCGGGAAGAGCTGCTGGAACAGCGTTGTCAGCACCTGCAGGACCTGTTCACTTGAATTTTCCGTTTCGTGAACCGCTGATACCCGATTTGGAGATAGATAACTTATGGTGTTCAAACGAAAACTACTCAACGAAAAATATCAATTTAGTTGTTGGAACACCGAAAATGAGTGAAGAACATACCCATCATATTATCGAACTTATTAATAATGGAAAAAAAGGAATTATTGTGTGTGGTGCCCATTTTGATGATGAATTTGGACAAGCCGTCGTAGACTTGGCAGAGGCTCTCCAGTTCCCGATTCTTGCTGATCCGCTTTCACAACTTCGGAGTGGGGAACATGTGAAATCATTTGTTCTAGAAGGATATGATGCATTTTTACGGGACGAGCATTTTCGAAATCGATTTTCTCCCGATGTGATTATACGTTTTGGAGCGATGCCTGTATCAAAGTCATTACTCCAATATATTCAAAAGCACAAGGACTCAACACAGATTATTGTCGATGGCGATGGTGGATGGCGAGACCCAACCCTATCAGCAACAGATATGGTGTATTGTGATGAAATTGATTTTTGTAACAAAGTAGTTGCGCGGATACAAAAAAGAAATAATCCTAGTTGGGTAAACGCTTGGATAACAGTAAATGAGATTACGAAACAGAATTTAAGCGCTGTACATACGGAAGAAGCTTTATTTGAAGGAAAGGTTTTTTCAGAACTACAAGAAATTTTACCAAAGAATTCAACATTGTTTGTTGGAAATAGTATGCCTATCCGCGATTTAGATACTTTCTTTACAAACAATGAGAAGTCAATAAAAGTACTTGCAAATCGTGGTGCTAATGGAATTGATGGACTTGTTTCAACAGCCATTGGAGTTAGCTCAAAACACCAACATACCGTTTTAGTGATTGGGGATTTATCCTTTTATCACGACTTAAATGGATTGTTAGCAGCAAAACAGCATAATTTAAACATTACCATAGTGTTAATTAATAATGATGGTGGCGGTATCTTCTCATTCTTACCTCAGTCAGCAGAAGAAAAACACTTTGAGACGCTATTTGGTACTCCTATCGGTCTTGATTATGAGCATGCGGTCAAAATGTATGGAGGAAACTTTATAAGTGTTACAAATTGGACAGAATTCAAGGAGACGATCCTAACTTCACTTTCTAACAAAGGGCTAACAGTTGTTGAAGTGAAATCTGACAGAAAAGAAAATGTCATGATTCATCGAAAATTGTGGAATAATGTTTCCCAGGAAATATATCATTATTTAAATGAGGAACAATAAAACTATGTTTATTTCATCACATGGAGTCAATTACCATGTTAAAGTTGTCGGAAATGGGATGCCCTTACTATTTCTTCATGGATTTACGGGGAGTATATCAAATTGGAAACAGGTAGCTGATAGCCTAAAAAATCACTATACATGTGTATTGATAGATATCATTGGACATGGTAAAACAGATTCGCCAACGGATTTTCATAGATACTCTATTCCTCATGTTGCTCAAGATATTATTCAAATTCTTGATCAACTAGATATCCCAAAAGTAACAATTGTTGGGTACTCTATGGGAGGCAGACTAGCTTTAGCAACAGCAATTCTACATCAATCGAGGGTTGAGAACTTGATTCTTGAGAGTAGTTCTCCTGGTTTACGAACGGAGGAAGAAAGGTTTCTACGATTACAATCTGACGAACAATTAGCAAGACAAATTGTTCTAGAGGGTATAAAAAGTTTTGTGGACTACTGGGAAACTATCCCTCTATTTTCGTCACAAAGGTTACTATCAAAAGAAAAACAATTAGAAATCCGGAAACAACGTTTGAGAAATAATCCAAAGGGCTTAGCAAATAGCCTTCGAGGGATGGGAACTGGTGCTCAACCTTCGTATTGGCATCGGTTATCAGAACTTTCAATTCCAACATTATTACTTTGTGGAGGACTTGATTCAAAGTTTTGTAACATCGCCGAACAGATGAATTCTAGCATGTATCATGCAAGCGTGAAGAAAATAAAAAATGCTGGTCATGCAATTCATGTGGAACAACCAGATATTTTTGGTAAAATAGTAAATGAGTTTGTTTTTGATCAACAAACAGTTTGATCACTACTTACAAACAACATAAAGGAGGACAAGCTAATGGCTACAGTTGAATGGGTTGCCGAACGCAAGTATGATGAGATTTTATATGAAACATACAATGGCATCGCTAAAATAACAATAAACCGTCCAGAAGTTAGAAATGCCTTTACTCCAAAAACGGTAACAGAAATGATTGATGCTTTTGCATATGCAAGGGACGATTCAAATATTGGAGTTATCGTTCTTGCTGGTGCAGGAGATGAAGCATTCTGTTCCGGAGGTGACCAAAAGGTAAGAGGACACGGTGGGTATGTTGGAGAAGACCAAATTCCACGCTTGAATGTTCTGGATTTACAACGATTGATTCGTGTAATTCCTAAACCAGTTGTTGCAATGGTTTCAGGTTATGCAATTGGTGGTGGGCATGTTTTACATATTGTTTGTGATTTAACAATTGCTGCGGATAATGCCATTTTTGGACAAACAGGTCCGAAAGTGGGAAGCTTTGATGCAGGTTATGGTTCTGGATATCTTGCACGTATTGTAGGACATAAGAAGGCTCGTGAAATATGGTACCTATGTCGTCAATATAATGCACAAGAAGCATTGGATATGGGTCTTGTAAATACCGTTGTTCCTTTAGAAAAACTTGAAGAGGAAACAATACAATGGTGTGAAGAAATGCTTGATAAGAGCCCAACTGCACTTCGTTTCTTAAAAGCTGCGATGAACGCTGATACGGATGGTTTAGCAGGTCTTCAACAATTTGCTGGGGATGCTACACTTCTGTATTACACAACAGATGAAGCGAAGGAAGGACGCGATTCGTTTAAAGAAAAGCGTAAGCCGGACTTTAAGCAATTCCCGCGTTTCCCTTAATAACTTTATTCAGGGTTGTACCACTTTCTTTTAGGGGCGTTGTAATGCATTCCAAACAGAGGAGGACCCTAACTGGATAAAGCTAAGCCTCCGGGGGATATCTCAGATTTTTAAGGAATTTTTCGAGCATTGCCTCGAAGACTAAGAACGCCATAGCCTGTGGCAACTTCATCATGACCCACCGTATGTGGGCCTAAAAAACTTGGCGCAATTACGCCTAGGAGCATTTGATTACAGCTTGGTGAATCCTTCATCAAGCTGTTTTTTACATTATTACGGCATAAGGGGTTTGAAACGTACATGAATACAACAGAAATACCTAATTGGCTCAAACAACGTTCCTTCCTAACACCGAATCGAATTGCAGTTAAAATGGAACAAACAGAAGTGTCTTTTCTTGCACTGCACAATCGGGTAGAGAAAATGGCAAATCAATTAACATCTGCAGGTATTAATAAGGATGATGTAGTTGCAGTACTTATGAAAAATAGTATTGAGATGATTGAAATAATACACGCTTTGAAATACATAGGAGCTGTTACTGTATTACTTAATGTTAAGTTGACAAGTAATGAACTAGCATTTCAAATCAACGATTCTAGTGCGAAGGTAATTATTACAGAAGACCAACTTGTAGAAAAGGTAAGCGATTTTCATACTTTACTGATTAAAGACATTCAAGTATTACCTGAAAAAAAATGTACGATACAAGAGACGTTTTCTCTTGATGCAGTTGATACAATTATGTATACATCAGGTACAACAGGCAAGCCTAAAGGGGTCATCCATACATACGGAAATCATTGGTGGAGTGCGATTGGATCTAGTTTGAACTTAGGGTTACATCAAGACGATTGTTGGCTTTTAACTGTTCCTATGTTTCATATTAGTGGGTTGTCGATCCTCTACCGAAGCGTTATATATGGGATTCCAGCTATTGTACATGACGGTTTTGATCAAAAGAAAGCAAACCATGCGATTTTATATCAGGGTGTCACGATTATGTCTATTGTCAGTGTCATGCTAACAAGAATGTTAAAGGACTTAGAGAACAGGAGTTATCCTGAAACATTTAGGTGTATGCTATTAGGAGGTGGACCAGCACCAAAACCATTGCTAGAGGAGTGTATAAAACACAATGTACCCGTATTCCAAACATATGGTATGACGGAAACTGCCTCACAGGTTGTGACATTAGCTCCCGAATATAGCATTTCAAAGTTAGGCTCTGCGGGAAAACCTCTTTTTCCAGTACAGATTAGAATTGAGAAGGATGGAAGGAAGGCTAACCCAAATGAGATTGGGGAAATTTTAGTAAAAGCACCTAATGTTACGAAGGGATATTTGAATCGAAGCGACGCAACAAAAGCCTCTATTGTTAATGGCTGGTTTTATACCGGAGATATAGGATATGTAGATGATGATGGATTTCTGTTTGTGATGGATAGACGTTCGGATCTTATTATATCGGGTGGCGAGAATATTTATCCTGCTGAAATTGAAGCTACTTTATTAGGTCATCCACACATAATCGAAGCAGGTGTTACTGGTGTTGAAGATGCAAAATGGGGACAGGTCCCTGTTGCTTTTGTGAAGATAGATGATGCGAGCATGATTAGTGAAGAAGAAATCATCACATTTTGTAAGGAACGGATTGCTAAGTATAAGGTTCCAACAGCCATTTATTTTGTGAATCAGCTCCCACGCAATGCGTCTAACAAACTGATGAGACGCAAATTAATGGAGCTACTAAAGGCGGATAATAGAGAATGATTACAATTAAAAAAGTTACCCTACATCTTATCGAACAAAACCTATTATCACCTTTTGTGTCTAGTGCAGGAAAAGTTAGTGAGAGGGAGAGTATTCTAGTCGAGTTAGAGGATTCCGATGGTGCAGTAGGATGGGGGGAGGTTGTTGCCTTTTCGTCACCTTGGTATACAGAAGAAACAATAAAAACTAGCTGGCATATGCTAACAGACTTTTTAGTTCCCCACATTTTAAAACAAGTTATTGAACATCCGGAGCAACTACAGGAAAGCTTTCAATTTGTAAAACGAAATCATATGGCAAAAGCAAGTATTGACATGGCTCTATGGGATCTATATGCCAAAAAACAAGGGTTACCGCTTTCTAAAGTGATTGGTGGGACAAGGGACACGATTGACTCTGGTGTAGTCGTCAGCATCAATTCTATTGAACAAGTCTTGCATAAGATAAAAGAACATAATGACGAAGGATACAAGAGGATAAAAATTAAAATTAAACCAGGCATGGATTATAACGTTCTTACACAAATTAGAAGGGAATTCCCCACTGTACCATTAATGGTGGATGCTAATTCGGCGTATACTTTACGTGATATCGAGAAGTTAAAAGCACTAGATGAATTTGGATTAATGATGATTGAACAGCCTTTGGGAGAAGAGGATATAGTTGACCATTCAAAGTTACAAAAAGAAATCATTACTCCGATTTGCTTAGATGAAAGTATTACTACTGTTGAGGATGCCCGTAAGGCGATTGAGCTGGGAAGCTGTCGAGTGATGAATATTAAGATTGGGCGCGTTGGCGGTATTACTGAGGCTATTCGAATTCATAACTTATGTATGTCTCATGAAATTCCTGTCTGGTGTGGAGGAATGCTTGAAACAGGCATTTCAAGAGCTCATAATATTGCGTTAGCAAGTCTTCCGAATTTTACAATACCAGGGGATATTTCTGCATCTTCGAGATATTGGTCAAAGGATGTCATTACCCCGGAAGTAACAATCGAAAATGGTTGCATTGCCGTCCCAAAACAGCCTGGGATTGGATATATAGTAGATAGAAATTGGATTAAGAAAGTAACAAAAGAGAAAGTTATTCTACAATAATAATGTAAGTTCGGCAATGCTACTGGATGAATGTCATCATTGATTTTATTGCTTTAAATAAATAACAAAAGACTTAGGGCCATTACAGCCATTCCTGCAATTAGCCCATAGATGGATAAATGGCCACTATCATATCTCTTTGATGCAGGAAGTAATTCATCAAGAGAAATAAACACCATAATCCCTGCTACTGCAGCAAAAATTATCCCAAACATAATATCATTTAAAAAAGGCATTAGAATAATGAACGCTACAATTGCGCCAATCGGCTCAGCTAATCCAGAGAGAAAAGAGAGCTTAAATGCTCTTTTTTTGTCTCCAGTTGCGAAATACACGGGCACCGCAACTGCAATGCCTTCAGGAATATTATGAATTGCCACCGCAACTGCAATTGCTATTCCTAATCCTGGATCCTGTAAAGCAGAGGTGAATGTCGCAATGCCTTCAGGAAAATTGTGAATACCAATTGCAAGAGCCGTGAATGTTCCCATTTTTAATAAAGATGCCTTTTCAGCTTCTTCGGAAGAAAGATTCATATCTTCTACTTTCTTAACTTCATGAGGATTACTACTTTCAGGCACAAATTTGTCAATTAAAGCAATAAGGAGCATTCCCCCGAAAAATCCTCCAACTGTGACCCAGTTTCCTAATTGTGGTCCCATTTCGGAAACAAGAGCATCTTTCGCTTTGACGAAGATCTCTATCATGGATACATAAATCATAACCCCTGCAGAAAAGCCGAGAGTTAATGAGAGGAACTTTGTATTAGTTGTTGATGTAAACAGCGAAATTAAACTTCCGATTCCAGTTGCAAGACCTGCGAATAGGGTTAAACCAAAAGCAAGTAGCAAATTTTCATACATCGCCTATTCTCCTCTTATTTTAATAGTTTTTTACCAAACGAATAAATGTTTCCTGTGTGCAACTTTTAAGAGTATCATATGTTCATTTTTTATTTTTGTCAATTAATTTGTTTTAATTATCAAACTTTATTTAATACGCATAGGGAAATTTGGACCAGTATTGTTTGCCGTATGGTATTTGTTAATGAGCCAGGATTGGCCCAATTCATTACCTTTAATGGGGTAAGACTCTTTACTGCATATAAAGAATATGCTGTGAGTTCTTAAATTGTTTCAGGTTCGACATTTTTTTAAAGAGTGGAACAACAAAAAGGCAACTGAATGATTCAGTTGCCTTCTCAATTCAAAATTATATTTCACCTTCTGGAACAAAGGTTTTGCAGTCTGTTTCCGTTTGTTCAGATGCCGTTTTTCCCGTATGACTTACAACATAAATTGCATCAGCACTACATTTATTTCCCTTTGCCCAATAATGACAATTATTTACCTCACATAAAACATCTTGTGCCAATGTACTACACCTCTTTCTTAGGAATATGGTCTAGCACCTATTAGGTTCTCCAAGTAGTAGGTGTAGATGCAAGTAACATCTCCCAAAGGTGGTATTTAGTTTAGAGCCTGTTTCAGGGTATCAAGATTATGCTTCATCAAACTTATATAGTCTTCGTTGTTTGTTATTTCTTTTTCTGTTATTGCCTCTAGATTGTGAAGTGTTAAGGATTTCGTACCAGTTTCTCGTTGGACGGTTTCAGCAATTCTAGACGAAATGTTTTGTTCAAAAATAATATATTCCAGTTCGTGTTCCTTTACAAGTTCGATTATATTTTTCAGTTCTTTTTGAGAAGGCTCATTGGTAGGTGAATAGCCAGTGATACTTATTTGTTTTATACCGTAGCGCTCTTCCCAATATCCGTATGCAGAATGAGCAACTAAAATCTCTTTTCTATTGGAAGATTCAACTACTTTTTCAAATTCAGAGTTGATATTTTCCAATTGATTTTTTAAAGTGCTGAAATTTTCTTCGTATTGTTCCTGTGAGGAGGGATTTAATTCAACTAGTGCGTTCTTTATAGTTTCAGCAAGTTGTATGGAGTATATCGGATCCAACCATATATGTGGGTCAATATCTCCATGATCATGATTTCTGTCCTCATGATTATGGTCATGTTCTGAAGTATGTAAAAAATCTATACCATTACCTGCTTCAACCATTTTTACTTTTTCATCTTTCAATGTTTCTAATGCTGCAGTTACAAACCCCTCAACACCAACACCTGTATAAATAAATGCATCAGCATCTGCAATTTTGGTCATGTCTCTAGGTGTAGGCTCAAAGGAGTGTGCGTCTGCTCCGGGAGGGTATACACTTGTAACTGTTACATCCTCTCCACCAATCTTTTGAGCGAAATCTGTTAATGGAAACACAGTTGTAAAAATGAGAAGCTTCTCATTCTGATTTGTAGTTATATTTTTATCTGCCCCACAAGCTGAAAGAATAGTTAGGAATAAAAGTAGAACGAAAAATCTACCTATTTGTTTCATTTTGAATGTCTCCTCTCGAGTACCAAAAAGGCCTCTGTTTCAAATCCTTTCATATTATATCGTAATTATTCCGATTTGAGAACAAAAAACTATTTCACAATTGATATTATATGTAGTATTTGTCATTTCTTTTCTATAAGTAAAAATAAAATAATACTCACTAAGAAAAGTTTTTGTTAAAATAAGAGAAATATGAAAGAGAAGGTGAAATATATGTCATTAGATAGTATCTTGAAGTATAACCAACAATTTGTAGAGACCAAAGAATATGAAAAATATCAAACAACAAAGCTTCCCAATAAGAAAATGGTAATCGTAACTTGCATGGATACACGTCTAGTTGAGTTATTACCTAAGGCGATGAATATTGGAAATGGTGATGTAAAACTTATTAAAGTTGCTGGTGGGATTGTTTCACATCCATTTGGTAGTGTGATGAGAAGTATATTAGTTGCTGTGTATGAATTAGGTGCAGATGAGGTTTGTATTATCGGTCATCATGACTGCGGTATGAGTAATATCGATGCTGAAGGAATTTTACATAAAATTAAAGATAGAGGAGTAACACAAGGAAAAATAGATACATTAAAATACTCGGGTATTCAAATTGAAAAATGGTTTGAAGGATTTAGTGGTGTTGAGGATAGTGTAAAACATAGTGTAGAGATGGTTCAGAATCATCCATTACTTCCACGGGATGTACCTGTTCATGGTCTCGTCATAAATCCAGAAACAGGAAAATTAGATGTAGTTGTAAAAGGAAATAAATAAGATAAGGGGTCTCTTGGCCTCTTTTTTTTTGAAATTCTTGTAAACGGGTTAAAAGAGAGCACTTATTGGTTACTATGATAACTAGGAACTGTCATAAAAAAGACACAGGAAAAAATAATAATTTGATGTACTATAGTCTAGAGGTGAAGGAAATGAAAAAAGGACTCCTTTTTATTTTAGTGGGTTTACTAGTAACTCTTGTTGCTTGTAATACTGAAAAAGAATCAAAGAATGTGGATACTCCTGAGTTGATTCCAATTGCAGTTGATTTAAAAATTGATCCAGAAAAGATAAATCCAGGTGAAGAAGTTACATTACATGCATACGTAACACAGGGAGAAGAATCAGTTGAAGATGCTGATGAGGTTCAATTTGAAATCGAGCAAAAGGGAAATGATGACAGTGAATTTATAGATGGTGAGCATGCTGCAGACGGTGAGTATACTGCAACTACTACATTTCACGAAGACGGAGTTTATTTTGTAACAGCCCATGTGACAGCTAGAAGTATGCATACGATGCCAAAAGTAGAACTTACTATTGGGAATCCAAATCTTACAACATCACCAATAGATGAAACTAAAAAAGAGGAACATCAACATGGAAGTGACCATCATCATGGAGAAGGTCATGTTTCTATCAACTTCCCGTTAGAAAATGAGTATACAAAAGGAAAAGAAACAACACTACAAGTTTCGTTTGCTGAATCGGGTGAACCGCTAACAGAAGCTAGGGTACGATTTGAAGTTTGGAAGGAAGAAGCAGAGAAACACGAGTTTATAGATGCGAATGAGACAGGAAATGGTACTTATCAAGCTGCCTACACGTTTGCCGATACGGGAACATATCATATTCAAGTTCACATTGAAAAAGATGACATACACGAACACTTAGAGAAGACAACAACGATAAAATGAAAATAAGATTACAAAAGGGAAACATCAATGATGATGCTTCCCTTCCTTTTTTTCGGGAACGAAATCTATCCCTCCAGGATGAAATGGGTGACACTTAAGAAGACGTTTGATTGTTAACCATCCACCTTTAATCGCTCCAAAACGCTTTATTGCCTCAAGACCATACTGTGAGCAAGTAGGGTAGAAGCGACATGTGGGTGGCTTTAATGGAGAGATGAACTTTTGATAGGTACGAATAATTCCTATGAATACCGCTTGCAGCAATTTTTTCTACATCCCTTACTAGTTTTGCGTATTTTTACTATACTATAGGCGGTTGATAAAAGCACGTTCTTGAGTCTCTATAAGCACCAATATCACTTGTTTCTATTGTTAGCCGAATTTTAAATCATTGAACAACCAAATATAAAGCTAACGATTCTAGTAGAGTTACAGTAAATAGTAGAAGATATAACGAAGGATAGAGAATGCCACGTCCCCGTAAGTCTTGGAATGTGGAATAAGTACATTACTGAAATCCACCAACTTCTTGGAATGGAAAATTTATTTCAAATTAAATAGATGAAAAAAATCGGAATTCGCGTTATGATAAAGAGAAGAAAATAGTAAGGAGTGACATTAAATGCCATCAGTAGAAAGTTTTGAACTCGATCATAATGCAGTAAAGGCTCCCTATGTAAGACATTGTGGTGTACACAAAGTCGGTACAGATGGAGTTGTAAATAAATTCGATATTCGTTTTTGTCAGCCGAATAAACAAGCAATGAAACCAGATGTAATCCATACCCTTGAGCATTTATTGGCTTTTAACCTTCGCGAACATGCTGAAAAATATAACCATTTTGATATAATTGATATTTCACCAATGGGATGTCAAACAGGTTACTATCTTGTGGTTAGTGGGGAACCCACTGTATCTGAAATTATTGATTTAATGGAAGATACAATGAAAACAGCTGTAGAAATTACAGAAATCCCTGCTGCAAACGAAACACAATGTGGCCAAGCGAAGCTTCATGATTTAGAGGGAGCGAAACGATTAATGCGTTTCTGGCTTTCACAATCAAAAGAAGATCTTCATAAAGTCTTTGGATAATCACCGAATTCAAAATGTTCCTGTAGCAAGCAAGACACAAAGAACAACCTCAGCAGATGGCTGAGGTTGTTTATTTATAGTGAAGGTGGGATTCGATATTTTGTCCCTTGTTCAAATCCATAGGATAGCTTAAGGAGTGTCGGCTCTGAAAAAGCAGTACTAGTAAATGTAATACCTACAGGTTCTCCTTCTGGTGTATAACCAGCAGGTACTGTAATGGATGGATAACCTGCTTTTGCAGGAATGCCAGCTCCAATATTATTCGGAAACACGATAGCATCTAATTGATGCTCTTTTAGGACATAATCAATGCCATTCTCGGTTGAATGGTAATGGTCATGTTCCAGTGCTTGAATGTATTCTAGTTCTTTTAATTTTCCACTAGTAGCCTCCGCTCTTTCTAATAGCACTTGTCCGTACGTAAGCATTTGGGTTTCATTTTCCTTATTAAAAGCAATGACATCCGCCAAATTTCGTACCTTTACAGAAGGTGCTAATTTTCCTAAATAATTGTTAAGATCTACTTTAAATTCATAGGTTAGTACATCATAACTCCATTTGATTCTTGTAGAAGGAATTTTCACATCTTCAATAATAGTTGCTCCTAATTCCTCTAACATCATAATTGCTGAGTCTAGTATCTTTCGTTTATCCTCACTAAGATAATCAAAATACACTTCTCTTGCTATACCAATACGCGCACCCTTTAAGCCATTAACGTCTAAATATTGTGTAAAATCTGTTTGTGTCAAAATTCTACTTGTATATGTAATAGGATCTCGTTCGTCTACTCCTGCTAAAGCAGATAGTAAAAGTGCTGCGTCCTTTACAGATCGTGCCATTGGCCCAGCCGTGTCCTGAGTGTGCGCAATTGGAATAATTCCCTCACGGCTAACTAAACCAACGGTTGGCTTAATGCCAACGAGGGAGTTTTGACTAGCAGGACTTAATATAGAACCTGATGTTTCCGTTCCAACGGCAACTACTGCAAAGTTTGCGGCTATCGCGGCACCAGAACCAGCACTGGATCCTCCAACATCAAATTTACCCGGTCCATAAGGGTTCAACGTTTGTCCACCACGGGAACTATAGCCACTAGGCATTCCTTCCGTCATAAAATTTGCCCATTCCGTCATATTTGTTTTACCTAATATAATTGCACCAGCCTCACGCAATAGATAAGCAACATAGGAATCCTCAGGGGCATACGATTCTGCTAACGCTAGAGATCCAGCAGATGTATGCATTTTGTCATTTGTATTAATATTATCCTTTAGTAGAACTGGAATTCCATGGAGTGGACCACGAGGGCCTATTTCCTTTCGCTCTGCATCTAATGCCATTGCGATATGTAGTGCATCTGGATTGATTTCGATAATTGATTTTATCTCAGAATCGAAGGTAGATATTCTGTGTAAATACATAAGCACTAACTGTTTGGCAGTAAGCTCCTCTTTCTCGAATTTCTCTTGAATGGATTCAATTGTTGCTTCAGTTAGCCACGTGCTCTCTAGCTCTTGAAGAAATTTAATTTCCATCTGTATTCTCCTCATGATCATGATTACTTTCCACATTTGGATTGTTTTCAAGTTCGTCTACTGTATGTTTGTATTTATAGGCTTTCGATGTAGTACCTACTGCTAAAAACAAAACAACAAAAACAATGATAATAGAAATAATTAATACTGTTAGCATAGTACCCCCCTCTTTTTCTTTATTTTATCATGTAGAGATAAAGTTGGTCATTGAAAATTCAATCGAGAATATTCGAAGGAATACATTTTGAAAAATAAAATGTTTTGGTACCAAAGAAAGGGGGTATGTTAAAAATAAGGAGGAGATAGGAATGAATACACAATTAACAGAATTGGTTAATAAACAAATTGCAAACTGGAGTGTCCTTTATATTAAGTTACATAATTATCATTGGTATGTGAAAGGATCTCAATTTTTTACCTTGCATGTAAAGTTCGAAGAGTTTTATAATGAGGCAGCAGTTCATATCGATGAATTAGCAGAGCGTTTACTAGCCCTAGGCGGACATCCTGTTGCAACCATGAAAGAGATACTAGAAGCTACTTCAATAAGCGAAGCTAGTGGAAGCGAAAATGCGGAAGAAATGGTTGAAAACATTTCAAATGATTTTTCGATTTTAACAGGTGAATTAAAAGAGGGAATGAAGGTGGCTGAAGAAGTAGACGACGAAACGACAGGTGATATGTTACTTGCGATTCACCAAAGTCTCGAAAAGCATATATGGATGCTACAATCCTTCTTAGGAAAATAAAAACGAAATGCGTAAACTCCTTGCTCAGCCCTGGCAAGCGCTACGAACCCCGACGAGGAGGCTATTGTGCACCGTGAGAGTGGTGAAACTTTCCTGAAGGGGTAGGCGTGGAACAGGACAGCAAAAACTACGTTTAGATTTATAACTAACTTATTAGTAAGCAGACCCATCTTTCTTGTAGAAAGATGGTTTTTTTTGTACTATTTAAGTTAATAAGGGGGAGAGTAAGATGATTGATTTACGAAGTGATACAGTTACTAAGCCAACGGCTGAAATGAGAAGAGCTGCCTATGAAGCAGAAGTTGGTGATGATGTATACCAAGAGGACCCAACAGTTATAGAGTTAGAGAGTACGGCAGCTGAGATGCTTGGTAAACAAGCTGCATTGTTCGTCACAAGCGGAACTCAAGGAAATCAAATAGCTGTTTTATCTCATTGCAGAAATGGAAATGAAATTATTGTAGAACAGGATTCACATATTTTCAATTATGAAGGTGCTGCTATTTCAGCATTTGCAGGTGTTCAGCCACGAACAATAAAAGGAAACAGAGGTGCAATGGAACCTTCTGCAGTAGAAGCTGCAATACAAGTGGAGGATGTACATAATCCTGAGACGGGTTTGATTTGTATAGAGAATACCCATAATCGAGCCGGTGGTGCGATCATACCACTAGAAAACATGGAAGCAATCTATAACATTGCCACAACAAATAGTATCCCTGTTCATTTGGACGGAGCGCGTCTTTTTAACGCATCTGTTGCACTCGGTCGCCCTGTGAGTGATATTGCACAGTTTACGGATTCAGTACAGTTTTGTTTATCAAAAGGTTTAGGTGCCCCAGTAGGTTCTATCATCGCTGGAAGCCAAGAGTTTATTAATCGTGCTCGTAAGTGGAGAAAGCGTCTAGGTGGTGGATTGAGACAAGTAGGAATCATAGCAGCTCCTGGGCTAGTGGCTCTACGAAGCATGGTGGATCGTCTTGCAATCGACCATGAACATGCAAAAATACTTGCAGAGGGACTTGGAAATAGCAAGGGCATACATGTTGTGAATCAGGTTGAAACGAACATTATTTTAGTTGATGTGAGTGCCCGGGGTTTGAACTCTGGCCAGTTTGCTGAAATTCTTAAGGAACACGGTGTTTTAGTCTCTACGTTTGGACCAGAGTTAGTTCGATTTACCACTCATTATGATGTAGACAGAGAGTCAATTGAAAAAGCACTAAGCATTGTAAATAAATTATAACTTTATTGTTAAAAAGGATTGTCAAAGCATGGCGCGATAATCCTTTTTTGTTAGTTGGAAATTTAAATTAGGGTGAATACTATTGAAACTGGCAGTTGACATATAAAATCGATAGAGCCTACTATTTTGAAAAGAGACTCTATCTCTACCCGAAATTTTAGTGAATATCTCTCAGTTGTTCAATTGTTAGCATCTTCGCGTGTCCAATTCCATCGCGTGCCATTTTTGCTTTTAAATTTTCTATCATATAGAAACCTACAAGGTTACGTAATTCTTGATCGGATAAATCATTTACGAGAGAGAGTAGGTCTTCCCGCTCAAATTGTTCGAGTACGGAAAACGCAATGATATCCGCATCTTCCTCATCCCCAGTTAATTTATCTCGGTACATGTCGTAAATTTCATCAATAATTTTCATAAATGGCTCCCCCTAAATTCCGCAAATTCCGCATTTTTAACCTAGTTTTTACTATCTAGCTGCAGGCGCCATCGGCTTTCTGGTCATAAGCCAATTGCTTCGGAAGGAAAAAGCACCTTCTGTCGGGCGCTTGTTTATGCTTGTCGCCTATGGCTGCGCGTCTTGCGCTTTTCTTCTTTTCTTGGAATTTAGTATATGGGGTTACGTAACAAAAGATACTAAAAGTATTGTGATTAGGCGAATCATTTTATATGACACGTATATGTGAATATTTTTGGTGTGCGATGAAAAAGCTAAAAGTACGAAAGACAGTATTAGGAGTGAAGATATTGGAACAACAACCTAAGAAGACGTATTATATTTCTGTTGGAAGTGGGGAAATTTCCCAATCGAAATCGAGCTCCACTTGGGAATATAAAATCGAAGCAACGGATGAAGAAGTTCACAAATTGCGTTCACTTTTTAACGAAAACTATTCAAATGAGATAGAAGGATTTTTACGTGCTCACGTACCGTATGTTGAGTATCATAATGACTCGTCAAATGACAAGTATGACTCAACTATGTTGCAGGTTTTTAAAATGATATATCAGCTAGGAGACCAAGAGGCAAAGGATTTCATTCAATCCCAAGGAATACTTGATGTATTAGGCAATATTGATTAGGCCACTTCAAAAATGAAGCGGCTTGTTTTTTTGTTTCTCATCATTCCCCCTGACTGAATCGAATTCAACTTTATGATATGATAGTAGTAATTCATTTAACTTTATTTAACTTCACCATTGCTGGTTGTGGTGGTTCAAATCCAATTTGGATATAAACCATAATGTATAAGGTTAAAGCCACCGGCAGAACCTCGATTAAAAGGTAGGACACTTTCCTAAAAAAATCGGACGGACGGTTTGCCAAGGCGCATTTGATTTGAATGGAGACAAAGATACTATGATTGTTTTTCATGATATGTACCATAACGAAGTAAATTTATCCTTTGAATCATCCCCTTTTTCTTCGAGCCCAAAGCATGTTTGGGTCATCTGCAGATACCAAGACCAATGGCTTTTAACAAATCATTCACAACGTGGCTTAGAATTTCCTGGTGGTAAGGTAGAGTACGGCGAAACCCCAGAAGCTGCAGCTTTTCGGGAAGTAATGGAGGAAACTGGTGCAGAGGTTAAGGAACTAAAGTATGTTGGGCAATATAAGGTTATTGGAAAAGGAAAAACGATTATAAAAAATATTTATTTTGCAGAAATTGAACGAATTCTTGAACAGATGGATTATTTTGAAACGAAGGGACCCGTGTTGATCGATGAAATTCCCCTAGATACTGTTAAGAATGACAGAGGCTATAGTTTTATCATGAAGGATGATGTGTTAGCTCATAGCATCGAATTTGTTGAAAAATACCTTATGGCAAAAAAAGCTCTCTAGTAAAAAACTAGAAGAGCTTTTTTATTTATCTTTTATTAGTTTTCTTTCAAGATACTCTACACCTTGGTACATTAACGTAGCACAAACAGCGATTAGTAATAAACTTAAAAAAATGAGTGTGAAGTTAAATACTTGGAATCCATAGATAATTAAATACCCTAACCCTTGTTTAGAGACTAGAAATTCTCCAACGATAACCCCAACCCATGACAATCCAACATTCACCTTTAAGGTTGATATTATTGCAGGAAAGGAGGAAGGGAGAATAACATTGCGGAAAATTTGTTTTCGGTTTGCTCCAAAGGTCTGTAGTACTTTTATATAGTTATAATCTACTTCCTTGAAGGAAGTGTACACGACTATTGTTGTGATGATGATGGAAATAATCGCACCCATTGCAATGATTGATACATATCCTGTTCCTAGGGCAACTATTAAGATTGGTCCCAATGCAACCTTTGGCATGGCATTAAGGACTACCAAATAAGGGTCAAGAATGTTTGAAAGTCGTTCAGACCACCAGAGTACTGCAGCAATGACAGCACCTAGTAAGGTTCCTAAGATAAAACCAAGTACTGTTTCAAATAGCGTTACCGCAAGATTGTTCAATAATGTTCCATCATTCAATTTATCCAAGAATAAATTCCATATCTTTGAAGGTGCACTAAAGATTAATGGATCTATCCAGTTATTATGACTGGCTATCTCCCAAAGTCCGAAAAAGACAATAAATATCAGGAGTTGATAAGAGCGAACCAGCTGCTTTTCTTTTTTGATGGAATGTAAATATTGGTGGTGTAGTTCTTTAATGTTCAGGTTTTGTTTCAAGTTTATCTAACTCCTCCCAAATTTGCTGAAAAAGGATTGAATAATCTGGGTCCTGTCTTGCGTCAAATGGTGATTGGTCTCGAAGGGTTTTAGGGACATCAAAGATATTCTCAATTTTTCCCGGACGTTTTGATAGCATGAAAATGCGGTCGCTCATTGCGATTGCTTCTCCAATATCGTGAGTAACCAGAATGGCTGTTTTACCATATTCCTTTAATGTATCTGAAACGAGGTCTTCTAGTTTTAATTTTGTTTGAAAGTCTAATGCCGAAAATGGTTCATCTAGTAAAAGGATCTTTGGGTTTGTTGCAAGGGTACGAACTAACGCTGCACGTTGCCTCATTCCACCAGAGAGTTGCTTAGGGTAAGACTTTTCTACACCCTTTAACCCAATTTCTTCAAGAAGGTCCAAAGTGTTTTTTCTATTTTGTTCGGTTAGTTGATTCATAATTTGTAGCCCAACGAGGATGTTTTCTTCTATGGTCTTCCATGGAAATAAGTAATCCTGCTGAAGCATATAGCCAATATATGATTTAGCTTTAGTGATAGACTTTCCTTCTATCAAAACTTCTCCAGATGTAGGTTTTAACAAACCTGCAATAATCGAGAGTAGTGTTGTTTTTCCACACCCACTAGGGCCGAGAAGGGAAATAAATTCCCCCTCCTCAATTGTTAGTGAAATATCCTCGAGTGCTGTCGTTGCCTGATCCTTTGAAAAATAAACATGGTGTATATCTTTAACTGACAAGAAGTTCATACTAACACTCCTATTTGGAAATTACTTTTTCTGCAATACTTGTATTAACAAGTGTCTCGTAATCAATTCTCTTTGGTAGTTCACCCGCTTCATCCATAATGTCCTGCAGGTTATTCCAAGCTTCCTCAGTTAATACTGGACTAGTAGCATAAGAGCCCTGGCTTTTATAACGCTCAACAGAGGAAGTAATTAAATCAAGTGGTGTATCTGGGAAAAACTCTTGAATGGAGTTAGCGATTTCTTCTGCACTGTGGGAGTCAACCCATTGTTGTGCCTTATATACAGCACGTGTGAACTTTTCGATTGCTTCTTCCTTTTCATCAATAAAGCTCTGCTTTGTCATGAATGATGTATAGGGAACCTTTCCAGACTCCTCACCGAATGATGCAACAATATATCCTCTGCCTTCTTTTTCAAACAAACTAGCAGTCGGCTCAAATAATTGTACAAACTCGCCAGTTCCGGAAGCATATGCACTTGAGATATTAGCAAAATCAATGTTTTGAATGAGATTTAAGTCGGACTGAGGATCAATGTCATGTTTCTTTAGCACGAACTCCCCAACCATTTGTGGCATTCCACCTTTTCGCTGACCTAGGAAGGTACTATCCTTTACTTGATCCCAACTAAAGTTTTCGATTTTCTCTCTTGCAACTAAAAATGTTCCGTCCGTTTGAGTAAGAGCCGCAAAGTTGATAACAGGATCAGTCGATCCCTGTGCTTCAACATAAATAGATGTTTCGGAACCGACCAGGGCTACATCGGCACCACCGGAAATTAACGCAGTCATGGTCTTGTCACCACCAGGAACGGTAGTTAATTCGATTTCCAAACCTTCCTCTTCAAAAAATCCTTCTGTTACAGCTACATACTGAGGTGCATAAAAGACAGAGCGTGTTACTTCAGCAATCCGTATTTTTTGAACTTGCTCATTATTACAGGCCGCTAATGGTACAATAAGCAGTAATGCAAATATGAAAGCAAAAAAACGACGCATGTAAACATTCCTCCTTGACAGTCTTTCTGTCGGCATTAGTAATTACTTTAAGATAGAATATGAGACGTGACAAAAATGTGTGAATGCCTATTTTTTTCTTTTTTTAAATGTAATCTAAAAGGGTTTTACTCTTCATTTGAGGTAATAACAATATAGAAAGGATGGATTTGATGGTAGATGGCACAATTATTGAAAAGCAGAGATTTCCTTCCCCAAATCCTGTTATAGATTTATTTTTAATTACCTATTGGAGCAAGGGATTAAAAATTAAAGGTTATTTAGCTGAGCCCAAGGCGGAAGGAAGCTATGACGGATTTTTATACTTGCGCGGGGGAATAAAAAATGTTGGTAAGGTAAGGATTGGAAGAATCGTCCAATTTGCCTCTGAGGGATTTGTTGTGATGGCACCCTTCTATCGCGGAAATCAAGGGGGAGAAGGCAATGAGGATTTTGCAGGTCAGGATAGGTATGATGCATTTTCAGCTGTAAAAGTTCTTGAAGAGCACGAAAAAGTAAATTCGAGGCGAATTCATGTTTTTGGCTTTTCTCGTGGCGGAGTTATGGCATTATTAACTGCCATTCATCAACCTCAAGTTTGTTCGGTTGTATCGTGGGGAGGGGTAAGTGATTTAAGCTTAACCTACGTAGAAAGAAATGACCTACGACGAATGCTGAAACGAGTTATCGGAGGAACGCCTACGAAATATCCTGAACGATATAGGTGGAGAACTCCTTTATATCAACTTGAAGATCTCAAGGCACCCTTACTTATTATTCATGGAGAGAAGGATAAAAATGTATCGGTTGAGCATTCCTATCGCCTTGAAAAAAGGGTAAAGGAATTGGGGAAAGAAGTAGAGAGTTGGTATTTTCCAAATTTCACACATTATTTTCCACCGAGTGAAAATCGAGATACTGTAAGACGACTGACGGAATGGATGAAGGCAAGGGAGCAAAAATAAAGGATTTGAGTGGATCTCATGTATTAATTCCTACGACTTATAAGCCTTTAAAAAGAGTTTATCTCTTGGACTTAGGGTAGGCGTAGGCGTTTCACATTCAGTTCCAGCGACTAGCCCTCAGTGGTCATGACCACTAAAAAAATAGAAGGCAAAGAGAGCCTTCTATTTCTTATCGTCTATGCTTGTCGGGGCTGAACTAGGTGCTTGCACATTGTTTATTTAAACCCTTGGTCCCCCTAGTAGTTCAATATCCTTTGAAACCTCAGAGAACTTTTTAAAGTTTTCTTTGAACTTAAGGGCCAATTCCTTCGCTTTTACATAATAAGCACTTTGATCAGCCCACGTTTTGGAAGGTTGTAAAACATCGTCTGGAACACCTGGTATATGAATCGGAATCTCTAAACCGAATATATCATTTTTAACGGTTTCAGCATTATTTAACTCACCCTCTAAAGCAGCCTGAACCATCGCACGAGTGTAAGATAGTTTCATACGGCTTCCTACTCCATATTCTCCACCTGTCCAACCTGTATTTACTAAAAAGACTTTTACATTATGCTCATCTATCATTCTACCAAGCATTTCTGCATATACTGTTGCAGGTAATGGAAGGAACGGGGACCCAAAGCATGTTGAGAAAGTAGCTTGTGGAGACGTAATTCCACGCTCAGTACCAGCTAACTTACTTGTGTATCCACTTAAGAAATGATACATGGCTTGTTCCTTTGTTAATTTACTAATAGGAGGCAGTACCCCGAATGCATCTGCTGTTAGGAAGACGATTGTAGTAGGGTGCCCTGCTATACTTGGTACAATAATATTATCGATGTTTTCAATTTGGTATGCTGCTCTTGTGTTTTCTGTTAGGGAGCCATTATCATAATCTGCTATTCTGGTTTCTTCATCAACTGCTACATTTTCTAGAACAGAGCCAAATCTGATTGCATCGAATATTTGCGGTTCTTTCTCACGCGATAAATTAATACATTTCGCATAACATCCACCTTCAATATTAAACACCCCAGAACTAGACCAGCCATGCTCATCATCTCCAATCAGACGACGTTTTGGATCTGCTGAAAGCGTTGTCTTTCCGGTTCCAGACAAACCAAAGAATAACGCTACATCTCCTTCTGAACCTACATTGGAGGAACAATGCATAGAGAGGATATTTCTTTCTGGCAATACATAGTTCATAACAGAGAAGATAGATTTTTTAATTTCTCCCGCATATTCAGTTCCGCCGATTAAGATAGTACGTTTCTCAAAAGAGATAATGATAAAGGTTTCAGAGTGCGTGCCATCAACTTCTGGAACCGCTTTAAAATTTGGTGCACTTATGACTGTGAATTCTGGTTTATGAGTGTTTAGCTCATCTTCTGTTGGTCGAATAAACAATTGTTGTGAAAAAAGATTATGCCATGCGAATTCGTTAATGACTTGAATCGGCATACGAACCTTTTTGTCAGCCCCTGCAAATCCATTGAACACAAAGAATTCTTCTTTTTCTTTTAAATAAGTAAGTACTTTTTTATATAGATTATCAAATACTGTTTCTGAGATTGGCTGATTTACTTTGCCCCAATCGATTTTTTCCTTAGTAGACGCTTCTTCTACAATATATTTATCTTCTGGTGATCTTCCTGTGTATTTTCCCGTTGTTGCACGTACAGCACCAGTCGAAGTAAGAATACCCTCTTGTCTAGCAAGTACTTTTTCAACTAAAATAGGAACAGATAGGTTATGAAGTGCATTTTTTCCATTGACTAATTCCAAAAGCAGCTCATTTGAAACTTCAACTGAATTCATGAAAAACCATCCTTTTTCTATTTTTATACGAAAGAAAGAAACTCGATTTTACAATTAGTATAACACATTAGTAAAAATAGTCTATACTATTTAACGTATTTTACGTAACTTATCTACAAAAAGTGCGTACAGATTGTAAAATAGTCATTGTTGCATAGACCTTTTTGCAGTGCGAATTTTTTGATGAAAAAATATGACACGTTTCTACATATATTTTTATTAAATTTATTGACATGAAAAGGATGTCTGCGATATGATTGGTCATTGAACGGATACTCTCTTATCCCGAGCTGGCGGAGGGACAGGCCCAATGAAACCCGGCAACCATCACTTTTTTTTACATATCAAACGATTTTATGCGAACCCTATTACATATAGGTAAAAATCTGTTAAAAGTGATAAGGTGCTAACCTGAGCAAGGCATGACCTTGATCGATAAGAGTGAAAGGCGAAATGAACAATATACCTTTCCTCAAAGTGGGAAAGGTTTTTTATTTCTTTTTTTGAAACGATCTTGTGGTTTCAAGATGTTACTAACACAAGCACTTTGATGTGCTCATCACGATAAATTAGCAGCGAAGTTCCTATTATAGGCTTGTTAAGATAGGATAGAAAATTGTGTAGGTAACAATACTAAGGGAATGAGTACCGTATCAAAAAGAATGTCAGAGTCGAACTTTTCGAATTCTGAATGTTAAAGGAGGAAACATTTGTGACAAATAGACGTCGTTTATTTACTTCCGAGTCTGTTACAGAGGGCCATCCAGATAAAATCTGTGACCAAATATCAGATTCTATTTTAGATGCCATTTTAGCAAGTGATGCAAATGCACGTGTAGCGTGTGAAACTTCTGTTACAACAGGGCTTGTACTTGTTGCAGGTGAAATTACAACTTCTACATATGTAGATATCCCAAAAATTGTTCGTGAAACGGTGCGCGAGATTGGTTATACCCGTGCGAAATATGGCTTTGATGCTGAAACTTGTGCTGTGTTAACTTCTATCGATGAGCAATCACCTGATATTGCTATGGGGGTAGACCAAGCCTTAGAAGCTCGTGAAGGTCAAATGACAGATGAGCAAATTGATGCAATTGGTGCAGGAGATCAAGGCTTAATGTTTGGTTTTGCTTGTAATGAAACGAAGGAATTAATGCCTCTTCCCATTTCATTAGCTCATAAGCTAGCACGAAGATTAACGGAAGTTCGTAAAGATGAAATTCTTCCATATCTACGTCCGGACGGGAAAACTCAGGTTACTGTAGAATACGATGAGAATGACAAACCTGTGCGCATTGATACAATTGTTATTTCTACTCAGCACCATCCTGAAATCTCTTTAGAACAAATTCAACGTAATCTTAAGGAACACGTTATCAATCCTGTTGTTCCTAATGATCTTATTGATGAGAATACAAAGTACTTTATTAACCCAACAGGACGTTTTGTAATCGGAGGTCCTCAAGGGGATGCTGGGTTAACAGGGCGTAAAATTATCGTTGATACGTACGGAGGTTATGCACGTCATGGTGGTGGTGCATTCTCTGGAAAGGATCCTACAAAAGTAGACCGTTCTGCTGCATATGCTGCACGTTACGTAGCGAAGAATATTGTTGCGGCTGGATTAGCAGAAAAATGTGAAGTTCAGCTTGCTTATGCTATCGGTGTTGCTCAACCTGTATCCATCTCTGTAGATACATTTGGAACTGGAACAGTTTCAGAAGATGTACTAGTTGACTTAGTTCGCACTAATTTTGACTTGCGTCCAGCTGGTATCATTAAGATGTTAGATCTTCGTCGTCCAATCTATAAGCAAACTGCTGCATATGGTCATTTTGGTAGAAATGATATTGACCTACCATGGGAGCGTACGGATAAAGCAGAGGCTCTTAAGACACAAGCAACAAAATAATAGGAGAAAAGCTCGCCAAGGGTGGCGAGCTTTTTATTTCTTCTTCTGTTCTTCTTGTAGTTCTTTATAATGCTGACCTTTTTCAACATACTCTCTGCGAATTCTTGCCATGTCTTTTTTATCCGCTTCGTTTAATTCGCGGATTACCTTTGCCGGTCTCCCAAAGGCTAATGTATGAGGTGGTATTTTTTTACCTTGTGGAACTAGGCTTCCTGCTCCGATAAACGCCCCTTCTCCAATTTCTGCACCGTCTAGAATGATTGAACCCATCCCAATTAAGGCATCTTTTCGAACGATAGAGCTATGTAGGATAACCTGATGGCCAATTGTGACATCGTCCTCAATGAGTAACGTATTATTTGGACTTTGGTGAAGGGTGGAATTATCTTGAATACTAACTCTTTTTCCAATAACCGTTGGTGCAACATCTCCACGAATAACGGTATTAAACCAAATATTCGTTTCCTCACCAATTGTGACATCACCTGTTATAGTCGCATAATCAGCTATAAAAACCGAATCAGCAATTGTTGGATATTTCCCTTTGTATGGATAAATCATATAGGTACGCCCTTTCTCACTATATTTGATATTCGAAGAAAAATCATTTACTGTTAGTGTAGCAACTTTCACAATAATCGTAAATTAACATTACATCCTGTTTGTAGAAAATGAGGTGATATCCTTGGTACCAACACACCCAATTGGTTTAATGAAGAAAGTGTATCGTGAGGTATTTCCGATTGTACACCGCGAATTGGCCTTCTGGAGAAAGAAAGCAGAAGCGATTCCAAATGACGAGCTTCGTACACAGGCTCTAGCAAGTATTCATTCTAAAACCTTTCACTGTGAAGGAGGAGCAATCCTTGCGTTATTGTCAGAGGGTAAGATCGACGAATGTATTCAATTTATCGTTGCCTATCAAACGATAAGTGATTACCTAGATAATCTCTGTGATCGCAGTACATCCCTAGATCCAGTTGATTTTCGAACCCTACACGATTCAATGCCAGATGCATTGCGACCCTGGCAACCTACAAAAAATTATTACAAATATAGAGCTGAACAGGATGATGGTGGCTACTTAGAGAGTCTCGTGCAAAAATGTCAGCAGGTCCTACAAAACATTCCACACTATAATAAGATTTCTGGCTACTTACAAGAGCTGTCTAGCTATTATTGTGATTTACAAGTCCATAAGCACGTAACGGTAGAGGAGCGTGTACCGCGATTAGAGACGTGGTTTAAAACCTATCAACATAATTTACCGACTATGGAATGGTATGAATTCTCTGCTTGCTCTGGTTCCACACTAGGTATTTTTTGCTTAGTTGCGTATGCGTTTCATGACGAATTTAATGATGAAATGGCTGAAAAAATTAGAAGCGGCTACTTTCCTTATATCCAAGGTTTACATATTCTTTTGGATTATTTTATCGATCAGGAAGAAGACCGTAAAGGCGGCGATTTGAATTTTTGCTTTTACTACCCGCATGAAAATGAGCTTGTTAGTCGACTAAAACATTTTATGATTGAGGCTGACAAGCATACAGCAGGTTTGCCGAATGAAAAATTTCATCGTCTTATTAATCGAGGTTTATTGGGAGTTTATCTATCAGACGAAAAGGTAAGAAGCCAACGGAGTGTATTGAAGATTGCTAAGAAAATGATTAGACTTGGCGGAAAAACTTCCTTTTTCTTTTATATAAATGGACGAGCTTATCGTCGATTGCAAAGCGTTTTTGGATAAGGAAAAGCGTAAGGCGCTCAGCCTTAGGCGACAAGTATAAGTCAAGCGCCGACAGAAGGCGCTTTTTGCCTTCAATGCGATTGACTTATACCAGAGAGCCGATTGCGCCTAGTGTCAGACATCGAAAATTTAGTACAGAATCCTCTATCTTTTCTCAATTGCAATAACAAATGGAGGATGGTTCACTTGATTCATAAATCGGTACATTAAGACATGAGCTTTCTTTTGGTCAAGTGTTGAACAGTACTCTAACAGCCTATCCCTTTCTACGGCACCCTCTTCATGGCCATGGTACACAACGACTACAATGATACCCTCTGGTTTCATTATAGTGAGTAACTGCTCAATTGCTTCAATCGTTGAGGTGGGTTTTGTCACAATTTCTTTTTTACCGCCTGGTAAATAGCCTAAGTTAAAAACTGCTCCACTAATCTTTCCATGTGCATCTTGTGGGATAGAAGACATGAGCTGATCATGACTTTGATGAAATAATGTGACACGATGCTTTACTTTATGCTCTTCTAACCGGGTAGCTGTGCTTTCTATAGCTTCTACTTGAATGTCATAACCGAATACTTGCCCGTTGTCACCAACTAAACCTGCCAGCATTAGCGTGTCATGCCCGTTGCCAACTGTTGCATCAACAACAAAATCCCCTTCTGAAATGGCTAACTGGAGTAATTTTCGCGAAAAAGGTAGGATACGCTCTAATTTCATATCGTTTCAGCTACCTTCTTGTAAAATTTACCTTGATAACTGTCACGTCGTTTAAGTTCGGCATCAATTGTGTTTAATACTTCCCATTTGTTGACACTCCACATCGGTCCAACCATTAAATCAATGGGTCCGTCTCCTGTAATGCGATGGACAATCATTTCCGGTGGTAAAATTTCTAATTGATCACAAACTAACTGTATATAGTCATCGAAAGAGAGAAATTCCAAAAGACCTTTTTCATATTGCTTAACCATTGGGGTTCCTTTTAACAAATGTAACAAGTGAATTTTTATTCCTTGAACATCTAATTTGGCAACTTCTCTTGCAGTTTCCATCATCATTTCTGTGTCTTCTTGTGGTAACCCATTAATAATATGGGAGCATATCCGAATATTATGCTTGCGTAGCTTATTTACCCCGTCAACATAGCATTGAAAATCATGGGCACGGTTAATGAGCTTCGCTGTTTCTTCATGTACAGTTTGCAGTCCTAATTCTACCCATAAATAGGTTCGTTCATTTAATTCAGCTAAGTACTCAACAACATCGTCAGGTAGGCAATCGGGTCTTGTTGCAATGGATATGCCTACGACACCTTCTTGACGCAAAACAGGTTCGAAACGCTCACGAAGTACCTCAACAGGTGCATGTGTATTGGTGAAGGCTTGAAAATAAGCCATGTACTTACCATCTTTCCATTTTTCATGCATTTTATTTTTAATGGTTGTAAATTGTGTTAGAATATCATCCGCTCGGTTGCCAGCGAAGTCACCTGAGCCAGAAACACTACAAAAAGTACAGCCTCCATGTGCAACTGTACCATCTCGATTTGGACAGTCGAAACCTCCATCAAGTGCTACCTTAAACACTTTATGACCAAATGTATGACGTAAGTGGTAATTCCACGTATGGTATCTCTTGTTATCTGTAGAAAATGTAAACGGGTTACTCTGAGACATGCTCAGCCCCTCCTTATTAAAAAAGTCCTCATTGAATTTTAGCATGGGTCCTTTTAGTAACTCAAATGGAAATTAAAAGATCAAAGTTTAAGAACGTCACTTCTGAGGCAACAACTTTTCGACCACTTCGTGTGGCAAACACAAATTGGAAATAACTTTTTGAGAAAAGTAATAGAGGATGAACAAACTATAAAGGAGAAGATTTTGCTTCTCAAGTTACCTTATTTGTGCGGAAGCATTTGATTAGGAGGGGAAGTATGGCTACTCGACAATCAGTTGATGCGTTTTTGCAACGCTGTGAAGATTCAATTCAGTATGCCCAAGAACAAATTACAGTTGCAAGGAAACAAGAGCATTATAATGATACGGAATATACTGATGCTCAAATGCAATTAGAAGAAGTAACAAATGAATTAGCTAAGCTTGCACAAAGCTGTAATGATCAGCAGCGTGAGCGATTGCACCGCATGAGGATACAGTTACAACAGCTTCAAAATGATATGACATTGGATGAAACTATTATTCAAGAGTATAAATAGGGGATGAAATCATGAAAAAGCGTTCAAAGCAAAACAATCCAGAGCAAAAAACAAAAAATGGGGTTAACAGTAATGATCTAGAGTTTGGCCAAGATTACGATCCAGTAAAGGAATCAAAGCAAAAGTATCTCAAAAAGGGTCAACCTATAAAATCAAAACAACGTCCGGAATAATTATGAATCAGCAAGTGGGATGCCACTTGCTGATTTTTTAGTTTTTTGTTGAGGTATTCTAGCCGGAGGTCATCCTTACAATACAAGCACGCTTGAGTATCGACGAAGAATGTAGGTAAAACTGGATGTTGCGGTACATACCCATGTAGATTTAGGCAAGACGTGTAGGTCAAGGGTGAATGGCGGTACACGCTCGTGTAGATTTCGCTTAAGCATGTAGGTTAAGAAGGTTCTAGCGGTTCAAGCTAGCAGGATATTCGGGCAAAGCATGTAGGTCAAGATGGTTCTAGAGGTACAAGCTAGCTGAGTTTTCGCCATACAAGGTATATCAAAATCACTTCTTACGTTAAACACCCATTCAGTATTTTAGTCCCACCCACCCCACACCAACTCGTCCACTTGTCGGAATACTTTTTTAAATTGATTATAGAAGTGGAAAGGAATAGAATTTATTTTGGAAAATGAAATTAACGTAAAAAGGAGGTGCCCGTAATGCCGAGAGCACTTTGGATGATTATTATTGGTATGATTATAAATGTAACTGGATCGTCCTTTTTATGGCCTTTAAATGCCATATATATTCACGGTCATCTTGGAAAGTCTTTATCTGTTGCTGGTCTAGTATTAATGGTAAATGCGGGTGCAACCGTAATTGGGAATTTAGTTGGTGGTATCGTATTTGATAAAATTGGTGGGTATAAAACTATACTTGCAGGAGTCATAGTCTCGTTAGTATCACTCACAGGTCTTACTTTTTATCACGGATGGCCGCATTATGTTATCTTCTTAACAATCATCGGCTTTGGTTCAGGCATGGTATTTCCAGCAATGTTTGCAATGGCTGGGGCTGTCTGGCCTGAAGGTGGAAGAAAGGCATTTAACTCAGTCTATATCGCACAAAACCTAGGGGTAGCAGTTGGTTCAGGTCTTGGTGGATTTGTTGCCTCCTATTCGTTTGATTATATATTTATGGCAAATACAGTGATGTATGTCTTGTTCTTCCTAGTGGCTTTGTTTGGTTATCGAGGAATACAAGCTGAAAAAGCATCCCAATCAAGCTTACTAGAACAATCAAAAACTGTTAAAAATCGTTCCAAGTTAACGGCATTACTCGTGCTTTGTGTCGGATATATTATTTGCTGGGTGGCTTACGTACAATGGCAGGCAACCATTTCAAGTTATACTCAGGACATTGGAATCTCATTAAAGCAATATAGCTTACTATGGACTATTAATGGTGGTTTAATCGTCCTTGGGCAGCCATTTCTAAATCTTGCGATAAAGTTCATCGCAAAATCGTTAAAGAAACAAATTGTCATAGGAATTATCATCTTTATTGGTTCCTTTTTACTTGTTTCAACAGCCTCCTCATTTAGCGGATTTTTGGTCGCTATGATTATTTTAACAATAGGTGAAATGTTTGTTTGGCCAGCTGTACCGACCATTGCAAATGACCTTGCACCTAAGGGGCGTGAAGGCTTTTATCAAGGGATAGTGAATAGTGCAGCTACTGGAGGAAGAATGATTGGTCCTTTCTTGGGTGGAGTGCTAGTCGACTTATACGGAATGAGTATGTTATTTACCGTATTAGCGGTTCTATTACTTGTCTCCATTTTTACAACAATCATCTATGATAAGAAAATAAAAGAGAAAAACAATGTCGTACTAAGTGCGTAATAAAGAAGACTTGATACAAATTACATGTATCAGGTTTTTTTTTTGCCCTTTAATGAATACTGATTAGGATGATATGATGAATGATATATGGGTAAGGGATGTGAGAAACATGTTTATAAATGATGATGTGGAGTTCAAAAACAAAATTCTCGAAACAATCATTGACAGCGCCTATGAATGGATTGTTGTAGTCGATCATCAAGGGAGAATTATCTACTTCAATAAAAATTATTGTGATTTTCTAGAAGTTAATCGAGAGGATGTCATTGGATTACATGTAACAGACGTCATTGAAAATACCCGCATGCATATTGTCGTTCAAACCGGTAAGGAAGAGATTGGCAGTCCGCATTACATAAAAGGAAACTATATGATTGCGAATCGAATTCCGATTCTTTCAGATGATAAGATTGTTGGGGCTGTTGGGACGGTTATTTTTAAAGATCCAAAGGAATTAAATAAAATGAACAGCCAGATTAAAAGTTTAATGTCACAACTGCAAACCTATATTGAGGATTGGCAAGAAAACAATGGGGCTAAATATTCATTGAATGATATTAAAACTCAGTCAAGGCAGGTTCTCGAATTAAAGGAAAAGGTAAAAAGCATTGCCTCTGGCGATATCTCAGTGCTAATTAGAGGAGAAAGTGGTACTGGCAAGGAATTATTTGCCCATAGTATTCATCAATTAAGCGGGAGAAGTCACAATCCTTTTATTAAAATCAATTGTGGTGCAATCCCGGAGCATTTGTTGGAATCAGAGTTGTTTGGCTATGAAGAGGGGGCTTTCACAGGTGCCAAAAAAGGAGGTAAAAAAGGAAAGTTTGTTCTTGCTCATGGCGGAACGATTTTTCTAGATGAAGTTGGGGATATGCCGTTACCCATGCAAATCAAGCTTTTACGAGTCCTCCAGGAAAAAGAGGTAGAGCCTGTTGGAGGATTAGAACCAATACCGGTGGATGTACGCGTAATAGCCGCGACAAATCGTCCATTAGAACAAATGATTGAAGAAAAACGATTTCGAGAGGATTTATTTTATCGAATCAATGTGATTCCATTTACCATCCCTCCACTTAGGGAACGACCGGAAGATATTGTACCATTAACTCAATTCTTTATTGAAAAAATCTCAAAGCGTTCTGGAAAAAGGATTTCTTCCATTGATGAAGAGGTGATGACTATTTTTCGTCAACACCAATGGCCGGGAAATTTACGTGAACTTGAGAATGTGATAGAAGCAGCAGTCCATTTAACAAGTGGAGAAAGAATCCAGATTAGCTCTTTGCCTGATTACTTAGTTGATGATCCAAAATTACTAATCGGACAAAAGTCTTTGAAGGAAATTCTTGAAGATACTGAAAAAAGAGTCCTTGAAAAAACACTTCAAAAGTACAATGATGACAAACAATTAGCCGCAAAAGCGCTTGGTATTAGTAAGTCTAGTATGTATGAAAAACTAAAAAAGTGTAAGCTAGATTAATAGTTTCCAGAAAATCGGAATAACATTCCAGTTTTCTGGACTTCTTTTTTTATTGATATACATGCGTTTTCAATAAAATGATAAATCTATGATTCCGGAATCCTGGAATAGAACCATAAAATATAACAAAAATATGGCGATTTATTGACCTTTTTAGTTTTGGCACACTACTTGCATTAAATAACGGTGAACCTTAACAAAAGGAGGTAAACGAAATTTGAAGCCACTATTCGATTCATTTATTGAAGCAGTTAGAGAGATAAAAGATGGATCAACAATTATGGTTGGGGGATTCGGACTTGTTGGTATTCCAGAAAATTTGATTCTGGCACTTGTTGAAACGGAAGTAAAAGAGTTAACGGTTATATCAAATAACTGTGGAGTTTATGATTGGGGGCTTGGACTCTTATTAAAAAATCATCAAATCAAAAAAATGATTGGTTCATATGTAGGAGAAAACAAAGAGTTTGAGAGGCAAGTATTATCTGGGGAGTTAGAGGCTGAGCTACTCCCACAGGGAACTCTCGCTGAGAAGATACGAGCGGGAGGTGCAGGCATTCCTGCATTTTATACCCTGCAGGTGTAGGAACTACGGTAGCGGCAGGGAAAGAGGTACGAAACTTTAAGGGAAAAGAGTACCTACTCGAAAAAGCTTTGGTAGCCGATTTTAGCTTAATTCGAGCACACAGGGGAGACAAAATGGGGAATCTCGTCTACAACAAGACAGCTCGAAATTTCAATCCAATGATTGCTGCTGCAGGAAATGTAACGATTGTTGAGGTAGAAGAGTTAGTTGAAATTGGTGACCTGAATCCAGATGAGATTCACACACCAAGTATTTACGTCCAAAAACTAATCGTGGGAAAACAAGAAAAACGTATTGAGCGGTTAACAATAATGAAGTAGGTGTGGAAAATATGATGACTAAAACAAGTAGAGAACAAATTGCTAAAAGAGCGCAGGAGGAAATTGAAAGCGGTTACTATGTGAATCTTGGAATTGGAATGCCAACTTTGGTTGCGAACTACATAGATCCTTCAAAGCAGGTAGTTCTCCAATCTGAAAATGGATTATTAGGGATTGGACCGTATCCAAGGGAGGATGAGGTAGACCCGGATTTAATTAATGCAGGGAAAGAAACTGTTACAGCTATCCCTGGATCTTCATTCTTTGACAGTGCAGATTCTTTTGCAATGATTCGTGGGGGACATATTGATCTTGCTATTTTAGGTGGAATGGAAGTCTCTGAATCTGGTGATCTAGCGAACTGGATGATTCCTGGGAAAATGATAAAAGGTATGGGTGGTGCCATGGATCTGGTACATGGAGCAAAGAAAATCATTGTGATTATGGAACATGTCAGTAAAAATGGCGCCCCTAAGATCGTAAAATCTTGTAGTTTACCCTTAACAGGAAAGAGAGTAGTGAACCGAATCATTACAGATAGAGCCGTTATTGATGTGACAGAAAAAGGGTTACTACTTGTTGAGATTATGGAAGGGTATACGGTTGAGGAGATTCAAAGCGTGACAGAGCCGACTCTTATTGTAGAGGACGTAAAAATAATAAAGTTTGAATAAGGGGGATACAAAAAGATGCTAAGTATGATTGGGTTAGTGGGTGGCTTAGTGCTACTTATTGTTTTAACAATGAGAGGTATGAACTTGTTAATTGCAGGACCGTTATGTGCTTTGTTTGTTGCACTATTAAGTGGACTACCATTATTTCCGCAGTTGGTGGGAGAAGGAGAAGCAAATTTTGTTGGAAATTATATGAGTGGATTTTCTAGCTTTGTAACATCATGGTACCTCATGTTCTTACTAGGTGCCATTTTTGGAAAAGTGATGGAGGATAGCGGTGCTGCGGATAGTGTATCAAAGTGGATTGTTGATAAACTTGGGATGAAATATGCAGTTTTTGCTATTGTTCTTGCATGTGCTGTTTTAACATATGGCGGAGTAAGTTTATTTGTTGTAGCCTTTTCTGTTTATCCAATGGCAATCAGCTTATTTAAAGAGGCGAATTTACCAAGAAGATTTATTCCAGCTACACTAGCATTTGGATCTGTTACGTTTACGATGACATCAGCAGGATCACCAGAAATTCAAAATTGGATTCCAATTGAATTTTTAGGTACATCACATTTAGCAGGATGGGAAGTTAGCGCAATTGTCGCCTTATTTATGATGATTTTCGGCGGCTGGTGGTTAAAACGGATGATAACTAAAGCAGTTGCAAAAGGAGAAACCTTCGTTTCAAGAGAGAATGACCCTATTGTTGAAAATAAAGAGTTGCCACATCCAATCACAGGACTCATTCCGTTAGTTGTTGTTCTTATCATTTCATTTATTTTTCATGAAGAGCTTGCACAATCCGCTCTTATTATTGCTTTGTTAGGTGGAGTAATATCAACCTATTTATTGAATCGCAAGTATTTTAAATCTGTTGGAAAAGCACTTTCTGATGGAACCCTTGGTGCGTTAATTGCTATTGGTAATACAGCAGCTGTTGTAGGGTTTGGTGGTGTTGCAAAGGCTGTGCCGGCATTTCAGGTAGCAGTTGATGCAATGACAAGTATTCCTGGTAGTCCTTTAATCGGTGGGGCAATTGCAGTAAGTGTCATTGCTGGGATGACAGGTTCGGCCTCAGGTGGTCAGGCAATTGCGCTTCCGCTATTAGCTCCTCATTATATTGAAACAGGAGTTAATACAGAAGCTCTTCACAGGGTTGTTGCAATTTCTTCAGGTGCCTTAGATTCACTTCCACATAATGGATATGTTGTAACTACCGTTCGCTCAATATGTGGAGAGTCACATAAGGATGCATATGGTGCAGTTGGGGCATTAACAGTTATTGTTCCTACAATTGGTTTAATCTTAGCAATTATTTTATTCTCATTAGGTCTTGGGATTTAGGAGGACGTTATGGTTACGAATCAGGTTGTACTAATTACCGGTGCAGCAAGTGGAATAGGTTTTGAAATTGGTAACATTTTTGCGCGAAATGGTGCTCGTGTTGTATTAACAGATATTGATGAAGCGAGGGTGAAAAAGTCCGCTTTGCAGCTTCAAGAATCGGGATATAATGTAAAAGGTTTAAGATGTGATGTCACAAGTGAAACCGAAATTAGTGAGGTAGTTAAAGAGACAGTTAATCAGAATGGAAGAATTGATTGTTTGATAAACAATGCTGGGTTGCAGCATGTATCACCAATTGAAACATTTCCAAAGCAAAAGTTTGAACTATTACTATCAGTCATGCTTACAGCACCCTTTCTAGCAATTCAGAATGTGTTTCCCATCATGAAACAACAGGGGTATGGCCGAATAATAAATATGGCATCTATTAATGGACTAATTGGATTTGCAGGTAAAGCTGCTTATAATAGCGCAAAACATGGTCTTATTGGATTAACGAAGGTTGCAGCCTTAGAGGGAGCAGAACATGGAATTACGGTAAATGCTGTATGCCCTGGATATGTTGATACACCACTTGTAAGAAACCAGTTAACTGATTTAGCTAACACACGAAATGTGGAACTCGAAAAGGTCCTAGAGGAAGTTATTTACCCTCTTGTTCCACAGAGACGTCTATTAGATGTAGAAGAAATTGCAAATTATGTTATGTTTTTGGCAAGCAATCATGCAAAAGGGATAACTGGTCAGGCTTGTGTAATTGATGGTGGCTATACTGCACAATAACATCAAAAAAGAATCTCAAAATCTGAGATTCTTTTCTTCTCTTTTTCTATTTTTATGGTAAACTTTATTTAGACTTTTTTGTTGACCTTGTAAAGAAGTGCGATATATGCGCTTTTTATAGGGTCTTTTTTAATGTCCGACTGCGGCACTGCCGTCATCTTTTCCGTCTGCAGTAACCTTTAATAATGCAACTGCTCCTTTAGTAGCGTGGTTGAATTGGTGAGTAACGATTGAGTATGTTCCTTCTCTAGTTACAGTGAATTCTACAACAGCACCACCACTGGCTGGAAGCATAACTGTTTGTAAGCCTTTCATATGGTTGTATGGGTTACCATCCATGTACACATCATCGAAAATTGTACCTACTACGTGAAATGAGCTAACTTCATTTGGACCGACGTTGTTAATGTAGAGTCTAACTTTGTCCCCAACTTTTGCAAGTAGTGGTGTTTCTTTTAATGAGAATGTATCACCATTTGTATTTAAGTCTCCGTCTTTAAGTGCTTTTGTTGCAAATACTACTTGGCTTGGCACTCCATTTGTGAAATCTTCTAGGTCATTGTATTTATACCATTCATTTTGAATGATAAGGTATTCTCTATCAATCTCCTTATCTGTTGGGTATCCGTCTTTTGGTTTAACAATGATAGTACCGTGCATACCGTTTGCGATATGTGAGAGGACGGGCTTTGTACCACAGTGGTACATGAATACTCCTGGATTATTTGCAGGATAAGAGAATGTTCCTGTTTCATCTGGCATTACATCAATGAAATCCTTTGAAGGTGCCGCATGTACCGCGTGAAAGTCCATACTATGTGGAATCGCAGGATCCATATTTTTAAGTGTAAAGTTAATTGTGTCGCCTTCATTTACGACTACAACAGGTCCTGGAGCCTCCCCGTTAAAAGTCCATGCTTTATAGATATAGCCTTTGTCAATCTCGATGTCTGTTATTTGCGCAGTCATTTCAACATTAACTTCATTCTCTGAAACTCTTTCAACTTTTAATGGAACAGGTTCTTGGTTAAGGTCTTTGTGAGGAGTAATTATTTCTCCCTGTGTAGACTCTGAAACAGTCGTTTCGGCTTCTACCTTTTTTTCAACTGCAATGTCTTGCTTTCCACAACCAGATAAAACAATTGAAGCTCCCACAATAGATGCTACTATCAATTTAATTTGCTTGTTCATGAATTTTACCCCCTTAGGATATTAATTGCTTTCTACACCTTCATATTATTCCGTGATGCCCCTCTGAAAGGTGATATAAATCACGCTTTCGAATGTATTCTGTGTACAGTTTGTGAAAAGGTGAGCATATATGCAATGTTCCAATAGTGGTAAGTGTTTTAATGCCTTTGGTAGTGGGTTTTTTGACACTCTTTCTTCACAAAATTAGTCTTCGAACCAATTGTCCAATAGAAGGAAAACAAGGCTGGATAAAATAGTGCGAATGGCCTTAGTAAAGTTTATATAAAGAAAAAAATGGGAAGAATGTTTGGGGAAAAGCCCATTTTTTTCTATTATGCTTGCAGTTCTTATCTAAATTCTATACAATACTGATTATAATCATAATTTACTAATAGAGTGTTCAAAAAGGAGGATGAAAAGGACCAAGAAGTTCGAGGCGGCGCAGTTTTGAGTAGCGGAACGTATGTAGTCAATACGTGAGCAACGGAAAAACAAGCCAACGAAGAAATTCGATGTGTCATTTTCATCGGACTGTTTTGAACATCAATTTATACGATGAGAAGGAGTAGTAGTGTTCTATACACGTCTTAGAGAATTGACGGGTGGTGCAAGTCAATCGTTGATGAACATGAACTCGCCTTTGAGTAATAAGCATGAAATGCTGTGCAAACTAGTGCTTATCGTGAGGTCCGCGTTAAGGATGAATGAAGTGAGTGCACAATTTGTCACTAATGTGGGTGGTACCGCGGGAAGAATACATATCCTCTCGTCCCTTTTGGGATTAGAGGTTTTTTGTTTTATATAGGTTCTTTTAGCAATTTGTATTTGATTAGGAGGCAGTCTTATGAGTTTTAATCACCAAAAGATCGAGAAAAAGTGGCAACAGTACTGGGAACAGAACAAAACATTTAAAACAACAGAAGACAAAGGTAAACGTAAATTTTACGCATTAGATATGTTTCCATATCCATCTGGTGCAGGTCTTCATGTAGGGCATCCCGAGGGCTACACGGCTACAGATATATTATCAAGAATGAAGCGGATGCAAGGGTACAATGTACTTCATCCGATGGGCTGGGATGCATTCGGTTTACCAGCAGAGCAATATGCGTTAGATACAGGAAATGACCCTGCTGAATTTACAGAAAAAAATATCAATACCTTCCGTCGACAAATTAAGGAACTAGGTTTTTCATATGATTGGGATCGTGAAATCAATACGACAGACCCTGGTTACTATAAATGGACTCAATGGATTTTTACAAAGTTATTTGAAAAAGGCTTAGCATATGTGGATGAGATACCTGTTAACTGGTGCCCTGCATTAGGAACAGTATTAGCAAACGAAGAAGTAATAGATGGAAAAAGTGAACGTGGAGGGCATCCTGTTGAAAGACGCCCTATGAGACAATGGGTTTTAAAAATCACTGCCTATGCAGATCGCTTGCTGGAGGATTTAGATGAACTAGATTGGCCAGAAAGCTTAAAAGAAATGCAGCGTAACTGGATTGGCCGTTCAGAAGGCGCACATGTAACTTTTACAATTGATGGACATGAGGATACATTCACTGTTTTTACCACTCGTCCTGATACCTTATTCGGTGCAACTTATGCGGTACTAGCTCCGGAGCATCCGTTTGTGGATAAAATTACGACTCCTGAACAAAAGGAAGCTGTTAAAGCTTACCTAGATAAAGTTAAGGCGAAGAGTGATCTAGAACGTACAGATTTAGCAAAAGATAAAACAGGGGTATTCACTGGTGCTTATGCGATTAACCCTGTAAACCAAGAAAAAATGCCGATCTGGATTGCTGATTATGTATTAATGAGCTACGGTACCGGTGCAATTATGGCAGTTCCAGCGCATGACGAACGTGACTATGAATTTGCGGGGAAATTTGACCTGCCAATCCAAGAGGTTGTTGCAGGTGGAGATGTTACGAAGGAAGCATACACTGGTGACGGAGAACATGTAAATTCAGGATTCCTTAATGGATTAAATAAAGAAGATGCCATTAGTAAGATGATCTCTTGGTTAGAGGAAAACAAACTAGGTAAAAAGGAAATCACCTATAAACTACGTGATTGGTTATTTAGCCGTCAGCGATACTGGGGTGAACCAATTCCAGTTATCCAATGGGAAGATGGCACAATGACGACTGTACCTTTGGAGGAATTACCACTTGAGCTTCCGAAAACGACAGAAATTAAACCTTCTGGTACAGGAGAATCTCCACTAGCAAACATTTCTGAATGGGTAAATGTAGTGGATGAAAAAACGGGTAAAAAAGGACGTCGTGAAACCAACACTATGCCACAATGGGCTGGAAGCTGTTGGTACTATTTACGATACATTGATCCACATAATGATGAAGTTTTGGCAGACCCAGAAAAGCTAAAAGAATGGTTGCCAGTGGATATCTATATTGGTGGAGCAGAGCATGCGGTACTTCACTTGTTGTATGCAAGATTCTGGCATAAAGTGCTATACGATATTGGGGTAGTTACAACCAAGGAACCTTTCCAAAAGCTATTTAACCAAGGAATGATACTTGGGGAAGGTAACGAAAAAATGAGTAAGTCAAAAGGAAATGTTGTAAATCCTGATGACATCATCGAAACTCACGGAGCAGATACTTTACGTTTATATGAAATGTTTATGGGTCCTTTAGATGCTTCTATTGCTTGGTCAACAAACGGACTTGATGGATCACGTCGTTTCCTAGATCGTATATGGCGACTACTTGTTGATGACAAAGGCAATCTAACAGCTAAAGTAAAAGCGGACTCAAACGATACAGCACTTGAGCGTGTGTATCACCAAACTGTGAAAAAGGTAACTGAGGATTATGAAGGACTACGATTCAATACTGCGATCTCTCAATTAATGGTATTCATCAATGACGCATATAAGGTGAATGAATTACCAAAGTCATTTATTGAAGGCTTTGTAAAATTACTTTCTCCTGTTGCACCACATCTTGCTGAAGAACTTTGGGAGAAGCTTGGAAATACAGGATCGATTGCATATGAATCATGGCCTGCATTTGATGAAGCAAAATTAGTTGAAACTGAAATTGAAATCGTCATTCAAGTAAATGGTAAAATGAAAGCAAAACTTCATGTACCTGCTGATGCAACAAAAGAGGTACTTGAACAAATCGCGATGGGTGCAGACCCTGTGAAAGAGCAAATCGAAGGTAAAACGGTACGTAAGGTAATTGCAGTACCAGGTAAGCTTGTAAATATTGTAGCGAATTAATGAAACGGCTCTCCATATATATGGAGAGCTTTTTTAGTTCATTTTTGGAGTGAAAAGCAAATTTAAAAAAATCCCATAGATAGCAGGCGTTTATAAATTGAGAGTTTTCAGTAACATCCAAAGGTTCAGTTATATCAGCCCGTTATGAAGAGATATCCAGTAACATCCCAAAAGTCCGGGAAAATAAGGCGATATGAAAAGTAAAAAAGGATGCCGAGTGGCACCCTTTGTAAGCTTATTCGACCATTTCTGATTGCAGATAGTGATAGATGAGCTTGGTTGTATTTTCAATAGAATCCTTATGTGTACGCTCAAATGCGTGAGAAGAATCAATCCCAGGGCCAATTAATCCATGAACGATATCATGTCCGGAACGAATAGCTGCAGAAGCATCAGAACCATAGTAAGGATAGATATCTAATTTATACCCAATTTCATGTTTTTCAGCAAGTAGTACAAGTTTTTTTCGGAACTCATAGTGATATGGACCACTTGCATCCTTCACACAAATAGAAACCGTAAATTCATCAGTTGATTGACCATCACCCATTGCTCCCATATCGACTGCTAGATATTCAATCGTCTCAGGTGTAATGTTTGAGTTTCCACCATAGCCTATTTCTTCATTGTTTGAGATAAGGAAATGGGTAGTGTAAGGAAGTTCAATGTTATCTGTTTTTACTTGTTTGATCAATTGCAATAGAATACCAACACTGGCTTTATCATCTAAGTGACGAGATTTGATAAAGCCATTTCCTGTAACCTCGACTCGTGGATCAAAAGAAACAAAGTCACCTACCTCGATACCAAGTGCACGAACCTCATCTGCGTTTTTCACTTTTTCATCAATACGAACTTCCATATTATCCTGGTTTCTCTCTGCTTTACCAGCATCCTTATATACATGCACAGACTGCTGATGCATAAGAATTGTTCCAGAAAAGAATTTACCAGTAGAGGTTTCAATGCGGCAATATTCCCCTTCAATAGAGTTATATTTAAACCCACCAATAAGATCTAGCTTTAATCGACCACTTGGTTTAATTTCCTTCACGATTGCTCCTAACGTATCAACATGAGCAGTAAGCATACGATGTTTTTGAGTGTTCTTACCAGGCAAGGTTGCGATAAGCCCACCTTTTCGATTTCTGTATGTATCGATATTTATTTCAGCAAGAAGCTTTTCTACATATGTAATAACTTCATTTGTATTACCTGATGGACTAGGAATTGAAACTAGTTCCTTAATAAGTTGAATTGTTTCATCAGTATTTGGATAAGCCAAGTTTATTTCCCCCTTCTTCTAAGCTAGTTACATCATACTCCTTTTTATATCGAAATTCTAGTTTGACAAAAACTAATAATTTGAATACTATCTAATTAGATATATATCTAACCAAAGGGGTGTATAAAATGAAAAGTAAATTACATGAAATAGATTCGGTTGAAAAAAAAGAAATCATCACAACTTATTTTAAAAACGGGACTAGAATACAACAGCTACCAGGAAAAGAACGAAGAAAATTAATCCTTTTAGAACATATTGTACAGGAGTACTTTGAAATGGAGATTACTTATACAGAAAAGGAAGTCAATGATGTTTTAAAAACGATTTATCATGACCATGTATTAGTAAGAAGACACTTGATAGAATACGGTTTTATGAAGCGTAGTAGGGATTGTATGGAGTATTGGGTTGTGTAAAATTGTAATCTTAGTTTTGTCTTTGCTATAATGTTTGAGATTAGCATTAGAAGGGATGATCGTAATGATTGAGGAAATTACAACAGAAGAATTAAAGCAAAAGCTTGAAAATGGCGAAAAACTAGAACTAGTTGATGTTCGTGAAGATGAAGAAGTTGCAGGAGGGATGATCCCAGGAGCAAAACATATAAAAATGGGAGAAATTCCTGATAATCTAGACTACTTTGATAAAGATACAGAGTATATTATTATTTGTCGTTCTGGTGGAAGAAGCTTCAATGTCTGTGCGTACCTCGATGACCAAGGCTACAAGGTAAGAAACATGGTCGGCGGGATGATGAATTGGATGGGAGAAACGAAATAAGTAACTCGAATGCAAAATCTAAATAAATTCTAAAGTACGTGAATTCACTATCGGATTCACGTTTTTTATTTTTATCGGAAATAAAACAATATTTTTTTATTGCAAAACAATATGTAAATTAGTAAACTAATTGTAATCACATATTCTCTAAATGAACAATAACGTATATTTAGGAGGGGAAAAATGTCACTTTTTTTGTTGTTCGGTATAGTATTACTAGTTATTATAGGAATCTTTCGTAACAAACTAGTAAATTTACTCGGTGAAGAAAATCGAATGGTTAAGAAACTTTCAGGTTATGTATGGTTTCAAAATCCGTGGCGTAGCGGGATGTTTTTATTTGTATTAAATGCAGTTTTATTCGGTACCACTTTGCTTATACTTTATGGACTGAGCTTCCTGACAATCCCTTATATCCATCTTGTCATTATGTTAGGGGCAGTATTCGTTAGTTTGTTCGTCTGGATTATACTTCTTAATGCTTGGAATGGTGATAAAAAGGGGCGTATACTTCGTGGATTCGTTGGAAGCAGCTTTTATCTCATTCTCACTTTTGTTTTTGTTTATTGGATTGTTACACTAGAACCTCAATTTCCCGGTGATGATACATTTATGGCATTCATTGGACTTGTAATGGCAATCTTTGTAACCTTCGTAGCATTCATAACCTGTTTCTTATTCACGGGAGTATTTGAAAAAAGAGTAACTCATTAATCAACTAATTAAAAAGATATGAAACACTCAGTAGGACGCAAATACATCCTTTGCTGAGTGTTTTGTTTTACATACGTAGCTTTTAGCTAGAATTCTCTTAATCGATGACGTTTTAGTTTTGACTAACTTTTTGTAGACCCACGTGCATAACCAATGCAATGGCACTCCATGTATTTAAAACAACAGCAACTACTAGCAATAGCCATTCCACAAACTGGGGTAGTTGTGCTGTTAAAGAAATGGTTAAGGCACTACAGCCAACCAGTAACATCGCGATTAGCAAAGGGAGATTTTTTACCAAACTAGTTCACCTCCAAAACAGTATACACTCTATTATAACGTAAGTAATTATATTGAAATAACAATAACGACTGTGTATTTGCACTTTGAAACTTTCTCCTCTTTTTTTCGACTATATTTAAAAAGGGGGAGAAAATTTGAAATATATAAAAGGCATACTTGTTGTGCTGTTGCTTTTTATGGTTTTTATCGGTCTGTTACCTCGAGATGTATCTGCATGCTCTTGTGCCTACCCAGATTCAGTAAAGGCAGAACTGGATAGAAAAACGGCTGTTTTTACAGGAAAGGTCATTGATATAGTCGAAGAAAAACAAAGTATTGCACTCAATTCAAGTGCAGATCCGATAAAGGTATTATTTGAGGTTAATGAAAGTTGGAAGGGTGTTAATTCTTCCCAAACTATTGTACGTACAGCGAGAGATGATGCAAGCTGTGGATACGAATTTGAAAAAAACAAGGAGTATATCGTATATGCCTATGGAGACAATGACAATTTGGAGACAGGGTACTGTGAAAGAACGACACTGTTATCTGACGCCAGTGAGGATCTAGAAATTCTAGGTCAAGGCAAGAAACCAACAGAAGAAGTGGATTTACAAGATGAACTGGGTAAATCAAATCTACCCATATATATATTTATTATTGTGATTGTATTAGTCGGAGGATATTTTATAGGCAAAAAAATGAAAAAAGCATAGATTGTAAGCTTATTATTCTAAAACTCTGTCAATACTGAGTATGACGGAGGTAGATAAAATGGGTTTGAAAGTAAAGGTATTTGATGAAGAGCATGAATCAGATTTAGAGCACGAAATGAATCGTTTCCTAGAGAGGGTTAGTGAGGGAGATATTATTGATATTAAATACCAGGTCGGCGTCTCCTGTGATCAGGAGGATGACCAAATCTTTTGTTTTTCTGCGATGATTATATATAGAGCCTAACCCCAATGAAACGGTAGGGTTAGGCTATTGTTTACTTTTGAATGGCTGTTGCTTGCTTTCCAGCATTTTCACCAGCTAATCTACCTGTAACAAGTGCTGAAGTAATATTATACCCGCCAGTATACCCATGGATATCTAGTATTTCTCCACAGAAAAATAGTCCCTTCATGAACTTTGACTCCATTTCTTTTGGATGTACCTCTTTAACAGAGACACCACCACCTGTTACAAATGCCTTTTCGATTGGCAACGTACCATTTACCGTAAACTGAAATTGTTTACAATCCTTTGCAAATGCTCGAACACTTTCGTGAGAGAGGTTCGCATATGTGACTTGAGGATCAATTTGATTTTTTTCCAGAAGAAATAATAAGTACCGTTCTGGTAAAAAGCCTTTTAAACTATTTTTTAATGCTTTTTTCGGCTCGTCTTTCGTTATCTTAATAATGTGTTGAAATATTTGCTCTTCGTTCATTGATGGAAGCGCATCAATACTCATGACAACACGATTCACGTTAAATTTCTTCATCGTTTTTACAACAAACTGGCTACAACGAAGAACAGCAGGACCAGATACCCCAAAATGGGTGAAAAGCATGTCCATTTTATGTGTAATCACAGTTTTCCCTTTAGGATTTAACACACTTAATGCTATATCGCGTAAGGCTAACCCCTGTAAGCTTTTATTCTTAATAAAGTCCTCATCCGAGGTAACGGGTACCTCAGTTGGGAAAAGATCTGTGATGGTGTGTCCTGCTGCTTTTGCCCAGGCATAACCATCCCCTGTTGAACCTGTCTGCGGGACAGACTTACCACCTACTGCCACAACTACACAGGAAGTCTCAATATATTCACCATTTTTTAGGTGAACACCAGCAATCTGTTCATTCTTATATTCAAGTTTAGCGACTGGCGTATTTGTTCGAAGATGTACATCTAAAGAATTCAATCGGTCGATAAGTGCATCGACAACAGACTGTGCTTTATCTGTTGTGGGAAACATTCGCCCGTGGTCTTCTTCCTTAAGCTCTATTCCCAATTTCTCAAAAAAAGCGATAATATCTTCATTGTTAAACACAGAAAATGCACTATATAAAAATCGTCCATTACCCGGAATATGTTTGATAATTTCATCGATTGGTAGTCGGTTTGTTACATTGCAACGACCACCACCAGAAATCGCAAGCTTTCTACCAAGCTTGTCTCCTTTATCAATGAGAAGAACTTTTGCCCCCTGCTCTCCAGCTGCTATAGCAGCCATCAAGCCAGATGGTCCTCCTCCAATAATGACTACATCGTATTTCAACTAAAACACTCCTTATAATCCAAATACCACTTACCTTCATTGGAGCTAATTTCCGTCAATCTAAAAATCGCTTCCGAACTTCAGGGGAAGGGATCATACAGCTATCCATTTTTCCAAACCATTTATATCGATTATTGGCAATTACGTGATAAAATATATCTCGAATTGGTGCCGGAATAAAAGTTAAAACGGAAAAAAAACGATATGGTCCCTTTAGATGCCGGCAAATCCGTAAGGCCGCACTTGATTTTGTATAAAAGCAATCATCTTCAATTAATACAAAACTATTCAAATCTTCCGGAATGCTATATTTTCTTAGCAATTCTTTTCCGATTTCACTTTGGAGAGATGCAAATACATAACGTTCCTTTAAATCCCTTTTAAGAATGAATTGGATGCTGCTATTGCAAAAATTACAGACGCCATCAAATAGAATGATATCTTTCATTGCTCATCAGCCCCTTTTGTAACTATACATACATAATAGCATGTGAGGCAAAGATTGTGATATATATAGATAATTAAGTAAATCGTTGAAAATGGAGCGTAACAAGTCTAAACTATACATGATAAGAAAGGGGAAAAACCATGACATATACACCTTCTGTTTCCGAAGGAGTCTATCCCGAGGATGCAGGTTGGGGACACGAAGGGGAAACGGAAATTTTGCTACTTTCAGTGCCGCTACCTGACGAAGTTTTTCACGTTCAAAACGATACATTTGATTATGCATGGCTTTATAATCAATCATTAGATTCATACATATTTTGTTTTAAACTTCCAAGTAGACAGGAGTTTGGGATCCTTTTTCAAAGAGAACATGCGGGTATGCTACTTATGGAAGAGGAAGCCTATGGTGAATTTACAATTGTAGTTACGAATCAATCCTTTGAAGAGATAAAAGAAAATACACCATTTCTTACACTATCAAATATTTCATTAAAAAGAACAATTGCAGGCTGGTAAAAGTAAAAATGTGCTAAACTTGATAAGTTAGCCTTTCGGCGGACGCCCCGGATTTTTTAGGGGAAGGCTTTACTGCATTTAACTAGCAGTAAGCTCTAAATAGTCAAGGTGCATTTGAAAAATTAGATTGGGGATTTTGTATGTCAGATTCTTCGAAATTACTACGCGGAACCTTTATCCTAACCCTTGGTACATATATATCTAGAATACTTGGGATGATTTATGTATTTCCTTTCGTTTACTTAGTCGGGAAATTTGGATCTGCTTTGTATTCATACGGTTACGCACAATATACCATCTTTTTATTTATATCTACAGCAGGTATTCCAGCTGCTGTTTCAAAGTTTGTTTCAAAATATAACTCATTAGGTGATTATCATACTGGAATGAGAATGTACAAATCGGGACTTGTTGTAATGGGGCTTACTGGTTTAGTAGGGTTTGCAATACTGAATCTTGCTGCACCGTTTTTAGCACCGATTGTTCTCGGTGGGGAAGATGCTGTAAATACTGTCGAGGACGTTACGTATGTCATAAGAATGGTCAGTTTTGCCTTATTAGTTGTTCCAATCATGAGTATACAGCGGGGATTCTTCCAAGGGCATCAATCAATGGGGCCGACTGCCATATCACAGGTGGTTGAACAGGTTGTACGTATTCTATTCTTGCTTTCTGCTGCTTTCATTGTGATGAGGGTGATCGATGGAGAAAGAGTCCTTGCAGTTGGGTTATCTACCTTTGCAGCATTTATAGGAGCACTTGGTGGCGTGGCTGTACTCCTTTGGTTTTGGTTTAAACGGAAGCCCTACTTAGATGAAATGCTGGCTAAGAGTAAACCACAAACTGACATGACAACTAAGGAAATGTTCAAAGAATTGTTATCGTACGCAGGACCATTTGTTATTGTTGGTTTGGCTATTCCACTTTATCAATATGTTGACCAGCTTACTTTTAACAGAGTCATGATTGAAAATGGAGTGGAAAAAGCTGTAACAGAGGGCTTATTTGGATATGTAACATTTATGGTTCCAAAACTAGTAATGATTCCAGTCTCACTAGCAACAGCGTTTAGTTTGACCCTTGTACCTACAATCACGAATTCATTTACCTCAGGAGATTTTAAACAACTTAGGAGCCAAATTGATAAAACGTTTCAAATTTGTGTCTTATTGGTATTACCCGCAGTTGTAGGGTTATCCGTATTAGCGTATCCAGCCTTTAATGCATTTTTTGAAATGAGTGCTGAGGGTGGTCGTATTTTAAGGTGGTATGCGCCGGTCGCGATCCTCTTTTCTTTCTTTTCAATTTCAGCAGCCATTTTACAAGGCATTAATAAGCAAAAATTCGCAGTCGTTAGTTTGTTTATGGGGCTAATCCTAAAGATTGTATTTAATGGTCCATTTATTACTTGGTTTGGTGAAATTGGTTCTATTCTTGCAACCGCACTGGGTTACACTGTAGCAATCGCATATAGCTTTTGGATGATAGCTAGACATGCAGGCTACCGTTTTTCTCTGTTTGCTAGAAGATCTCTTCTCATGGCGATATTTGCTACATTTATGGCTTTCGTGATTTTATTAGTCGAATGGCTATTGTCGTTTGTCATCTCCTTCGAAACAGGGAGATGGCAATCTGTACTTGTACTCCTTATAGGCGTTGCCGTAGGTGCTATTGTATATCTATTTGTAGCGTATCGTTCACGATTATTAGAAGTCCTTCTTGGAAATAGATTTTCAATCTTGTCACGGAATAAGGAAAAAGGTGTTCAGTAAAGTAAAACGAGTGTAGACACAGTCACCAAAAACTTGAGTCTACACTCGCCTTTTTGATACCTTCTTTTTTTGTGTGAGATGCTAAGGTAAGACCTTAGTAGCTAGTAGGTGTATTTTCTGGGAATTAGCCTTGGAAAGTACCTATGCCTAAGCGACGCTCGATTCTATCAACGCGACGATCTAGACGATCGATTTGGTTCTCTAGTCTTTGCATTTGACGCTCAAGTCTTTCAATACGGCGGTCTACATTTCCACCGCCACCTGGAAATCCAGGAAAGCCCGGGAAAAAGCTGCCTTGAGGTTGTTGACGATAATCATAATAATACATGTGTGTATCGCTCCTTATCTATTTTGAAATTCGATATTAGTGTATGTATAGAGGGCGTTTGTGCTATGAATAAAACGCCTATTCTCGTAAAGTTGGGTATTAGCGGAAGAGTTAAGGAGGAATTTGAATGCGAATTGATAAACTATTAGCAAATCGGGGCTTTGGAAGCCGTAAAGAGGTAAAGGGTCTTCTAAAATCAGGTGCTGTTCAAATTAATGGAGTACCAGTAAAGGATTCTAGTACCCATGTAAAGGTTGAAATAGACAAAATAACTGTACATGGAGAGGTTGTTGAATATAAGGAATTTATCTATTTAATGCTCAATAAACCTCAAGGTGTCATCTCGGCTACTGAAGATTACCAACAAGATACAGTGCTTGATTTATTAGAAATGGAAGATGCTGTATATAAACCATTTCCTGTAGGGCGTTTAGATAAAGATACGGAAGGGTTATTATTGTTAACAAATGATGGACAACTTGCGCATCAATTACTGTCTCCGAAAAAACATGTTCCCAAGACATACATGGCTATTATTGAGGGCGAAGTAACAGAAGAAGATGTAGAGGCCTTTCGCCAAGGTGTAACTCTAGATGATGGGTATGAAACAATGCCCGCAATATTAACGATTAGTAGTAGCGGCTTACGCTCTGAAATTGAGGTTATTATTGAAGAAGGCAAATACCATCAGGTGAAAAGAATGTTTGAAGCGGTAGGTAAGAGAGTGATATATCTGAAGAGAACAAGGATGGGTCCACTGCCCCTAGATGAAACATTAGAGCTAGGTGAATATCGAGAGCTAACGGATGAAGAGGTACTACTTTTAAAAGAATATGATAAAAGGTCAGTATAAATTAATTCGTAAGATTCGGTTGATCTTTACTTCTCAGACTACCTAATACGAGTTACGAGTAAGTCAATAGTCATTCGAAAAAGGGCTGTCGATCCTGACAAGCCCTTTTTTGTGCAATTTGTTTTCTATATGTATGCTGTATTTGAAAAGGCTTTATTTTGTAAAGTTTAGTAGCTACCTTCGTTTGTACCCTGTATTGTACTATTAGGATGTTATTTTCACTTTCTTCTTTGTGATTGTCCATTTTCCTCTACTAGGGCTACGAACCAAATCATTATATGCTAACACATTCAAATCACGTTGAATGGTTCTTGATGTAATTCCAAATTCATCCACAAGCTCTTGTGTTGTTACAGTCCCTTTTTCATTAATAAACATGTAGACTGATTTGATACGAGTTAACATACGGTTTGTTGAAGGTTTCAAAAAACCACTCCTTATCAGATTTGTCCATGATCAACATGCTTCAGTCTTACCTATCACTAAACAAAATTAATATCCGAAAATAGCGATCAATAACGGGTTATCTAACAATCGTATATATATGTCCATATCACCTCATCTTTCGTATAGGTGCGTTTGCTATATATATATAGTTGTATCTGAATAGTATGACTATTTCTGCAATATTTGTCAAGAATCTACATTTATCCCGTATTGAGGGGCTAGCCTCACTGAGGGTAGATTTTTCAAAAGAAAAGAGAGTCTAAAATTTCGTACTTAGTTTTCGATGTCTATCTTCAGGTGCCATCGGCTCGAGTTCACGATCCAATCGCTTCTGAAGGCAAAAAACGCCTTCTGTCACCGCTTGTCTTGTGCTTGTCGCCGATAGACGGTCGCCTTGCGCTTTACTTATATCTCTATTATTATCATAAATTATTTCTACTATTCTGTTTTTTACAGTTTGGTTACAGTTAGGTGAAGCCTGTTTACATAGATAAGAAAATGTAACCTTTCCTAAAGAAATTCGTATGTAGTAATGGAGGGATGAAAGTGAACGGAAAACTATTGGAAGTAGCAATAAAAGATGCAGGGTATGAAGATAGTAAAGTTATAGAGGATATTTCATTTACCATAAACCGAGGTGAAATTGTTGGGCTAATTGGACCGAATGGAGCGGGGAAAAGTACAACCATCAAAACGATTTTGGGATTATTAGAGAATAGTAATGGAAAAATTGATTTTTTTAATGACCACACATATGCGTATATTCCCGAAAGGCCAGTATTCTATGATGAGTTAACATTATGGGAGCATCTGGATCTTGCAGCAGGGGTTATGTCAATTGAGGACAATGATTTTCATGAAAGGGCTGAGAAGCTACTAACACTCTTTCATATGGAAAAAGTTAGACATAAGCTCCCAAGTACATTTTCAAAAGGAATGCAGCAAAAGGTGATGCTTCTAACAGCATTCCTCATTAAACCAGATATTTATATTATCGATGAACCTTTTGTTGGACTGGATCCTATGGCGATGCAGGACCTTTTAACACTAGTTGAAATGGAGAAACAACGTGGTGCAGGAATTCTCATGTGTACCCATGTCTTGGATACGGCTGAAAAGGTGTGTGATCGGTTTTTATTAGTTGCAGGTGGAAGAATGAAAGCCCAGGGAAAACTAGAAGAAATTAGGGCTCACTCGAATCTACCTGAAGGCTCACTTTTACGTTGTTTTAATCGTATCGTCCAAGGTAAGAAATACTCATGAGTGGTAACCTATTTTTACATCGACTACGCAAAGAATGTACATACCAATGGGGAGTATGGAAAAGTGTAGTAGATTGGACAATATTCATCTACATATTTATTCCTCCTCTAATAATTGGAGGGTATCACTATTATACATGGTGGAACGAGATACCAGGTTGGTTTGATCGAATTCCACTTTCAATTATAATAATTATCCTTTATATCATCTGCTGGCAGGGACGTATACGAACATTTTTAGAGGAAGCAGACCAGTTATTTTTACTCCAAAAACGTTCGCATGTGATGCGATTAAAAAAGCAGACAAGGAATTTCTATTTAACTGGATATAGTCTTGGAATCATAACTGTAGTCATGCTATTGGCTCCATTTTTATATCAAGAATACAAGCTTTCATGGTTTGATATCCTGTCGGTCACATTCTACTTTAGTAGTCTAAAATCATTCATTCTTGGATTGAAACAATCCTTAGACGATATCAATTCTGTGTGGAAGAATGGCTTTTGTACAGTAATCCTATTTCTTGCAGTTGGGACCTTTACTATTTCTTTTGTCCCGTGGATCGTTACTACAAACAGTTTATTTTTAGTGGTGCTTGGATTCGTACAATGGCTCCTATTTTTCTTACAATCATCTAGAAGAGTAAGGCTACTTACAACCTTCTCCAAAGATGTTTATGTAGATAAGATGGAAAAATTAAAATATGTAAAAAGCATTTTTGTCTTTTCGGAATATGTCGAAAAAGTGCCAGGTCAAAGGAAAAGGAGTTCCATATTCTATAAAAATTCAAAACGTATCTATAAAAAACGAAATCGTCAGAAAAGCTTGCAGGAATTATTTATTAAGGCCTTTATCCGCAACAAAACCTATTTACTTCAATATTTTCAAATTACGGGAATCACTATTGGTGCAATTATTGCTATACCACCGATCTGGATAAAATGTCTACTATTCTTGGCGTTGAACGTTTTTTTGAGAATGTGGGTAAAAACTGTATATAAACGTATTATGTCAAACCACTTTATCATTACTGTAAGAAAAGATGATAGTATACGCTTGCAGGCGGAACACTATATTGTGAATCTCATATCGATTCCTGTACTATCAATAGTAGGACTACTAATTTTGCTACTTATCTTGTAGGTTAAAAGGAGAATTTAGTATGGAACAAATAAACTGGTTAGAAGAAGTAACAAAACGTAAAGAGCAATTAATAAAGGATACACAAGACTTTTTAAAAATTAAGAGTGTACTTGACGAAGAAAATGGCACACCGACTGCACCATTTGGAGCAGGAATTGATGAGGCACTCCATTTTTTATTGGATAAAGGAAGCGAGGACGGGTTCACTTCTAAAAATCTAGATGGATTAGCAGGTCATTTGGAGATGGGGGGCGGACAAGAATTAATCGGAGTCCTATGTCACATTGATGTAGTCCCAGAGGGTGATGGGTGGTCTAGCGATCCATTCGGGGCTGAAATTCATGATGGTAAGATAATTGCAAGAGGTTCATTAGATGACAAAGGTCCAACAATGGCAGCATACTATGCAATGAAAATAGTGAAAGAATTGAATTTGCCACTTTCAAAGCGTGTACGAATGATTATAGGAACAGATGAAGAAAGTGATTGGCGCTGCGTTGACCATTATTTCAAGCATGAAGAAATGCCAACAATGGGATTTGCACCAGATGCAGATTTTCCTATCATCTATGCTGAAAAAGGGATTGCTGATTTTGATATTATTCAAACATCCACTCTTTCATCTGAAGGAGCATTGCGTTTAGAGTCGCTACAGTCTGGCCGTCGTTACAATATGGTCCCGGACTTTGCAGAGGCGAAGCTCCAAGGTGAAGGAAACTTTCAAGAAATGGTGAATGAGTTTCAAGATTTTTTACGGCGTCATTCGTTAAAGGGGCGTGGCATCTTTGATGAAGACACGATTGCCTTCCAAGTAGAAGGTGTATCCGCACATGGGATGGAGCCAGATCATGGAAAAAATGCGGGCTTGTACCTAGCCTTGTTTTTAAAGGAATATTCATTAGATGATAGAGCACAGCAATATTTACGCTTTGTAAATAAATATTTTGTAGATGATTCAAGAGGAAGATCACTAGGAGTGGCTTATAGCGATGATATCACAGGTGATTTAACCCTCAATGTTGGAAAGCTCTCCTATACATATGAAGAAGGTGGAACGCTAGGATTAAATCTTCGTTACCCTGTTACTAACAATATGGAAGCAACACAGAAGAAGATCAATGAGGTATGTGGAGATTCAGGGTTTGAAGTAGTTAATTTTAGTAATTCACGCCCACACCATGTTGATAAAAATAATCCATTAATTCAAACACTTCAAAAAGTGTACGAAGAACAAACTGGTGAAGAGGCTACCTTAGTTTCCATCGGTGGTGGCACGTATGCAAGATCATTGGAGGCGGGAGTAGCCTTTGGACCGTTGTTCCCAGGACGCCCTGATGTTGCCCACCAAAAGGATGAATATATAGTAGTAGACGATCTACTAAAAGCAACCGCTATTTACGCACAAGCGATTTATGAATTAGCAAAGTAAGTATTTGAAAGCCCGCCTAGGTGCGGGCTTTTATTGCGGAAAAATAAGTTAAAATCGATAGAAGCCAAAATGAAATAATAAAGGGAGTTTCATACCCCAATTGCGGAAAACTTCCTATGCAAAGACACAGAGACTATGGATTTGTCCATCCTGTCAGTATTCCTCCAATAAGGCCTATAATAATTCGATAACAGATTATCAGCTTCTCATTGGGAACACGATTACAAATAGTCAACTTAGGGATTTTCTTAATTTGCCATTTCCAACAGCCGCCCCCAACATACTAGTATCCCTTAACCTCAATCACAAAGGCAATCTCCGACACAGAGTATATTTTTTCTCGTAGTTGTGGACTCCAACATCTCTCCTTAAGTTTCCCTTTCGTACAAAGTTTGCTAAAATAACTGAATAAAACAAGTCATTAAAAAGGGGCCGTTAAGATGGAACAACAAACCCATTATTTTCTCGCACTCGCACTTCCGGGACAAACGAAAGAGCTATTATTCAAATGGCGGGAATTGCTTGAACCTCGAATGCATTTTAAGTCTTGGGTTCATCCAGATGATTTACATATTACACTTGCTTTTTTAGGAGGGCAGGCCACTTTTGGACAGCTTACTGAGATTAAGAGGAAGATGCCAGAAATTGCGAAGCAACATTCTGCTTTCACTCTACAGCTTAGTGAGTTAGGGACGTTTGGGAAACAAGAAGCGCCTAGAATTCTATGGGCTGGTGTAGAAGAAAGTGAGCCTTTACGGTCGTTACAGCATGATGTGTATTATGCTTGTACGGAGTTGGGATTTACTCTGGATAAACGTCGATTTACCCCTCATATCACACTGGCAAGAAGATGGAAGTCGGAGACAAACTTTTTCCCAAATCAGTTACATGAAATTGTACAGCCGAAGGTAGAGCTGCGCGAATTTTCAGCTGAACATTTTGTTTTATATCAAACTCATTTAAAACGAACGCCTAAGTATCAGCCCTTATCTATTTTTTCACTAAACGATAATGGGGATGTAAAATGAGATATATACAAATAGTTATTCAAATTTTTATCATTTATTTGATTTATTGGGTAGGAACGTTCATACAAGGCATCCTACATACTTCTATACCAGGCAGTATTATTGGCATGGTATTACTGTTTGTTCTATTGCAAACAAATATAATAAAAGAGAAATGGCTTGCAAGTGGTGCTCAGTATTTACTAGCGTATTTGACTCTTTTATTTGTACCTGCACTTGTCGGACTTATTGATTACTTACCTTTATTTAAAGGGAGTGGACTCGTAACCATAGGTATTGTACTCGTGAGTACATTTATTGTCATGGTATTATCTAGCGTAGTCGGAGAGAGATTGGCAAGTAGAAAACAACAAAAGCAGAACAAAAAAGTAGAGGAGGGCTTTGGAGCATGAACGCTGCCTATGCAATTGGTGCGGTTACTAGTACCATCATTATTTATCTTTGCATGACAAAGCTCTATAAACGATTTACCGTTCCTTTATTAATGCCGATTATTACGACTACATTTTTGATTATCTTATTATTGCTGGTATTCTCCATCCCCTATAAGACATATATGATAGGTGGAAAATGGATTGATGAACTATTGGGTCCTGCAGTTGTAGCGCTGGCTTATCCCCTATATCAAAATCGGAAATCTCTAAAAGAGTTTTTTGTTCCGATTATTGTTGGTGTCATCGCCGGTGCAACGGTAGGAGTTGTATCCGGTCTTTATCTCTCAAAAGTACTATCGATTGATCCTGAAATTATTTATTCAATTGGTCCGAAATCTGTGACGACACCGGTAGCGATGGATATTGCGTCTATGACAGGTGGGATACCGGCATTAGCTGCAGTATATGTGACCATAGCGGGTGTCTTTGGAGCAATGACAGGTCCTATTCTTTTCAAACTGTTTAGAGTTAATCATTATGTGGGAATAGGCTTAGGATTCGGCACGGCTTCACATGGAATTGGTACGGCTCGTGCCTTGGAAATTGGTTCAAACACTGGAGCTATTAGTTCGATTGCCATGACATTAAGTGCAATTTATACGGCTATGATTTTACCAGTCATGATTTCTCTATTATTTTAAGATTTGAATAAGGTGGAATGACGTTGGGACAACTTATAAAATTACAAGATTATATATCGCGATACGAGGTTGATATGTTCCGTTATCCGAGCCAATTTATCCGCCTAAAAAAACAACAGTGGGAAAAGGTTACGAATGCATGGGAGGAGGGAACCCTTCACACTGTATACGAACCTACTATAACGAATGATAAGTTTGACCAGTTTGAGGAAAAACGACCACTTCTGCCTTTTCTAAAAAGACCTGTTAAACAGAATACTGGCAATACCTTTACTAGTAAAAATGAAGAGGGTATGCAAACAATAGAGTGGTCCTCAAAACCAAGGACGATGAGTGAGCTGAAACAACAATTTTTGGATCAGATACTTGACTTTCAAATGAAATGGGCGAGTTCAACGGTGCGAGAAAAATCATATGTTGACAAGGAGTTTTACCAGGACCCAAATTTAAAATATTTTCTTCAACGATTTCCTGATACGTACCTCATTTTGTATCGACCTATATTTCTCCTTAAGAAAGCACCAGTTGAAGTTGAAATAATTCTTGTAAGTCCTACGACAACTTGGTTAATCACCATACTTGAAGGTGATGAAAATAGCGTATTTTTAGGATCAAATGAAAGGTTCTGGACAGAACGTAACGGTAAGCAGGAGAAAAAGGTCTTGTCCCCACTAATTGCTTTGGATCGGATGGAGGGGATTGTGCGGACTATATATTCCTTGCATAGTATCGAACTACCAATACGAAAGGTCATTTTGAATCGGACAGGATATTTTGACTTTCCTTTGGTACCGTATGATATCGAGTTAATTGAAAGCAGAAACTATGAAACGTGGTTTTCCAGTCTGCGCAATGTTGTTTCACCATTAAAGCATATGCAGTTAAAAGCGGGGAACGCGTTATTACAATATTGCCAAACAGTTTGTGTACGAAGAATGGATTAGGATGTATGAGATGTACATCCTTTTTATAAGCTTAGAATTTAGGCTAAGCATTTCCATCTAGTTCCAGTGCCTAGCCCCCTCGAGGTCATAAGCTAATTTAGAATTGAAGGCAAAGAGCACCTTCTATTCTAAATCGCCTTATGCTTGTCGGACTTGCACTACGAAGTGCTAACGTCCGCGTTTGCCACAGGACGTGCAGTCTTTAGCGGACGCTCACTTTAAAGGCGCTTTTGTTTTTTCTATTGTAAAGATAGCGTTTATAAAATACTATTAGAGCATAGAAAGTCGTATTTTACTTGAGGATAAACTATGAAACTATTGATTTTTATTGTAAATACACATGCAGGAAATGGTAAAGGATATAAGGTATGGGCAAAGCTTAAGCAGGAGCTTGAGCAAAAGAATATCAATTATCGTTCCTTTTTTACCAAGCATCCCAAGCACGCTGAAGAATTAGCCAGACAGATTGGTTCCATGTTTGATGAAAAGCTGGAGGCGGTTATTGCAGTTGGTGGGGATGGAACCATTCATGAAGTTGTGAACGGGATCGTAGATTATCCCGAAGTAAAAGTAGGATATATACCTGCAGGCTCAGGTAATGACTTTTCAAGAGGTTTTTCCGTTCCGAAGTCACCCTTAGAAGCTCTAACTTTTATTATTCGGAACAAAGGGAACAAAGGAAAACTTTTTGATATTGGAAATTGTAGAATGAAAGGTAAGAAAAAATCTACTTATTTCGTTAGTAGCTTGGGAACAGGGTTCGATGCTGCTGTTTCAAAACTTACAAATGAATCTAAAATGAAAAAATACCTAAATAAAGTTCACCTTGGTTCACTAGCGTATGTAGGGGCTCTAATCCGACTTCTTTTTACCTATCAACTTACAACAGTGGATGTAAAGATAGATGGGAAAACGTACCACTATCAAAATGTGTGGTTTGTTACGGTTTCAAATCAGCGCTATTATGGTGGTGGGATGAAGATTGCACCAAAAGCAAGTACAACTGATGGTCTTTTTGATATTACGGTTGTCCATAATCTCTCGAGAATAAAGCTTCTCTTTGTGTTTGTGACAGTGTTCTTTGGAGTACACACAACTTTTAAAGAGATAACCCAACATCAGGGAAAGCGTATAATGCTTGAATCTGGAGGGAAGATGGCAGTCCATGCAGATGGTGAAATAATTGGACACTTACCTATTGAAGTAGAGGTTCAACATAGGAGTATGCCATTTTTGGTAAAATAAGCCTAATTGGTATCATTTTCTAGTGATTATTTTACTATTTTCTACATTCCAAAAGTGACTTTTTCTTGACTTCAATTGTAAAAAAACGCTAAAATCTAGTAAGATAGCTATTGTTTTATAGAATCTCAATAGCTGTCTTTTTTATTTGTTTATAATTATTAAGAAATGTTGTGTTGAAATTGGAGATAAACTGGCTTACATACGTATTAGGCAATGAATGGGAAATCTCCCCAGCGGGTGGTGCAACGGGAGATGCGTATTTTGCTCAACTTGATGATAAAAAAATATTTCTTAAACGAAACTCATCCCCCTTTCTTGCGGTTCTTTCAGCAGAAGGTATTGTCCCAAAATTAATTTGGACGAAACGATTGGAAAATGGTGATGTCGTAACAGCACAGAAATGGCTTAGTGGGAGAGAATTAAAGCCAGTTGAAATGTATGGAGACAATGTAGCAGGACTTCTTAAGAAAATTCATCGCTCAAAAGAGTTATTAGATATGTTGAGGCGTTTGGGAAAGAAGCCTATCTTACCTGAGGATATTTTACATGAAGTTACAAGAACGTTACATACTGAATTAACTCATGTTACTGGTGTTACGAAAGCCCTCGATTTCCTACAGAGTCAATTAGGAAATGTGAAAAATGACCACAATGTGGTATGTCATTCTGATGTTAACCATAACAATTGGTTGTTATCAGATAGCCAGGAGCTCTACCTGATTGATTGGGATGGAGCGATGATTGCTGATCCTGCGATGGATATTGGGATGCTGCTACACTGGTATATAAAAAAAGAAGACTGGCCAGAATGGATCAGTCTTTACGGAATTGAATTTACAGATCATTTGCTTTTACGTATGAAATGGTATGTCGTTGCACAGACATTGAATTCTCTTACGTGGTATCAGTCAAAAAATAAGGATAAAGAAGTTCAATATTGGCTTCACTATTTAGATCAACTACTATGAAAACTGGTCAATATCAGTTATCCATTGATTAATTTGGTTTTGATGTGATTCAATATGATTGTCCAGATGTTGTGTATACTGTCCTTGTTGACTATAAGAGTAGACATCCGTTAACACTTGTTTTACATTTTGGTCGATGCTTGGATTAGCAATTAGCGATTGAATCAAACGTTCTAATTGTTGACATTCAGCAACAGTACCACAGCAATCCATTTGATGATTTGATAGGATATCCTTTAAAATATCCATCTGATGTGTATGATTTATAGGCATAAGAACACTTCCTTTTTAATTGTAGTCATATATACTACATTTCCAAGAAACGCCCTTTTTTATTCGATGAATAATATATAACATAACTCACCGACCGGTGGGTTTTTTTTTTACCTTTATTAGATGAAGTCAACTTTATGTGCATAATATCTTGCGTGAATAAGAAGGACATGTTATCCTTTTTTGCGATACAACTTAAATGAGGTGGCAATCATGCGTTTACGTAATAAACCGTGGGCTAGTGAGAAATTAGCATCATACCCACAGTATGTGATCGATAATCCGACAAAACATAAAGGAAAATGGAATCAATTATTTGGAAATGATAATCCGATTCATATAGAGGTAGGTACTGGAAAAGGTAGGTTTGTAACGGAGATGGCAAAAGCCCATCCAGACATCAATTACATTGGGATTGAAGTATATGAAAGTGTCATTGTTGCGGCTTTAGACCGTGTAATTGAGGCAGACATTCCTAACATTAAATTATTGAATAAGAATGCAGTAAACCTCCGTGAATTCTTCGATAAGGGAGAAATTGACCGCGTCTATCTTAACTTTTCTGATCCATGGCCTAAAACACGCCATGAAAAACGTCGCTTAACGTATAAATCATTCCTACAAATGTATGAGGATATACTTGTAGAAGAAGGAGAAATTCATTTTAAAACAGATAATCGTGGATTATTTGAATTCTCATTACGCAGTTTTTCGGAATATGGCCTTCTCCTTACCTTTGTAAGTCTTGATTTGCATAAATCTGATTTTGAAGGCAATATCATGACGGAGTATGAAGAAAAATTCTCAGAAATGGGTCATCCCATTTATCGATCTGAGGTTAAATATCAGAATAAGAAATAAGCTTGCAATCCCAAGTACCTTTAAGGTTTTGGGATTTCTTATTTTTTGTAACCTTTATTACACTTCCGTTTTATAGTATTTTATTAAAATTCACAATAATGATAAAATGGGAGTGTATATGGTAGAAGGGTGGGGAAAGAATGGAACAGCTAACAATTGGTGATATTACACTTACTTGGTTAAATGGTGGTGTTACAAATTTAGATGGTGGTGCCATGTTTGGTGTTGTACCAAAACCACTTTGGTCAAGAAAATATCCACATAATGAAAAAAACCAAATTGAGCTTCGAACAGATCCGATTTTAGTTAAAGCTGGTTCGAAAAACATACTAATTGAATCAGGAATTGGGAATCAAAAACTCTCAGATAAGCTAAAGCGAAATTTTGGTGTGCTTGAAGAATCATCTCTAGATGATTCATTATCAGAGCTAGGTCTAACTACAAAAGATATTGATCTTGTACTAATGACGCATCTTCATTTTGATCATGCTTGTGGTCTTACGAAATGGGAACATGGTAAGTTAGTCCCGACTTTTGAGAACGCTACCATTATTGCTTCAGAAGTTGAGTGGGAGGAAATGAGAAATCCAAATATACGATCAAAATCCACCTACTGGAAGGATAACTGGGAAGCCATTGAAGATCAAGTGAAGACTTTTTCGGATAAAATTGAGGTTGTACAAGGGGTTACAATGATACATACGGGTGGGCATAGTGATGGACATTCTATTATTTTATTTGAGAGTAAAAATGAAAAAGCAATTCATATGGCAGATATCATGCCAACCCACGCTCACCAAAACGTTTTATGGGTAATGGCTTACGATGATTATCCGATGAAATCAATTGAGCAAAAACAAAAATGGATGAATGTAGGAACTTCTGAAGGGGCATGGTATACCTTTTATCACGATGCATATTATCGAGCAATCAAATGGGATCAAAATGGAGAAATCATTGATTCTGTAAAGAAGATCAGGAAAGATAATTTATAGAGGATGTTCAAAAAAAACGAATGATATGCATCATCTCGGTGTTACAAAGCCTTTAGGTCTTAATGTAGGATAATTATGCACTATACCCTAAAGGCTTTTGTCCCAAGATACCGTTTGATTTATATTTACTATAAAGGGTTTACCTCTAGAATTGTTCCTGTTTTTGCATCCATGATAAATTCATATTGGTGGCTTTCTTGATTCATTTTTCGGGTAATGCCACCTCTATAAACCTGATAATGCATCCCTGACTTTGTGAAGTCTTCAGGGTTCATTTGTATCCAAGAACCATCAATCGTGCCGTTTTTCTTGAATGCCTCCTTAGCCAATCTAAGGGCTTTGTCTCCGGGAATAGCGGAGTCATTCATCACTTCTTTTAGGAGAAGAGCACTAGCGAAACCAACGCCAAAACCAAGCACAAACTTTTTCCAGCTCATTTTATCCCTCCTTATGCAATTTACTCGATATCATAAGTATACTAAATTATGAAAAAATCGCTATGTTTCCTATGGTAACTAAAAAACAATTTCGATATACTAAATAATGTACATAGATAGAATCACTTAGTAGTTACTACTTGCCTACCACTTTTTTTAACCGGAAGGAGAATACTTTTGAATCAGGATACTTTAGAGCTATTTAAAACCCTAACCGAGCTACCTGGGGCTCCAGGGAATGAACACCAGGTAAGAAAGTTTATGCGCTCTCAGCTTGAAAAATACTCAGATGAGGTCCTACAAGATGGATTAGGTAGTATTTTTGGAGTGCGTCGTGGAAATGAAAATGGACCAACCGTCATGGTTGCAGGACATATGGATGAGGTTGGATTTATGGTAACCTCTATCACAGAAAATGGCATGATCCGTTTCCAAACACTTGGTGGCTGGTGGAGCCAGGTTTTACTAGCACAACGAGTCCAAGTAATTACAGACAATGGGCCGGTAATTGGTGTAATCGGTTCAATTCCTCCACATCTCTTAGAAGATAGCCAACGTAATAAGCCAATGGATATTAAGAATATGCTAATTGATATTGGAGCAGATGATCGTGAAGATGCAATTCGTATCGGGATAAAACCTGGTCAGCAAGTACTACCAATCTGTCCATTTACACCAATGGCAAATAAAAAGAAGATATTAGCAAAATCCTGGGATAACCGTTATGGATGTGGACTTTCCATTGAGTTATTAAAGGAATTACAGGGCGTCGACCTTCCTAATACACTTTATTCTGGAGCAACAGTTCAGGAGGAAGTAGGATTAAGGGGAGCACGAACAGCAGCAACTATGATTAATCCCGACATTTTTTATGCACTTGATGCAAGTCCAGCTAATGATATGTCTGGTGATAAAAATGCTTTTGGAAAGCTTGGTCAAGGAGCTTTACTACGAATCTTTGACCGAACAATGGTCACGCACCGTGGTATGAGAGAATTTATTTTAGATACTGCAGAGTCTAATAATATTAAGTACCAGTACTTTGTCTCACAAGGAGGAACTGATGCTGGTCAAGTCCATTTATCAAACGAAGGTGTTCCTTCTGCCGTTATTGGTATTTGCTCACGTTATATTCACACACACGCATCTATGATTCATGTGGATGACTATGCAGCAGCAAAAGAGCTACTAGTGAAACTTGTAAAGTCTTCAGATCGTGCAACAGTGGATTCAATCCGTCAAAATAGCTGATTTGAAAGACTATATTAATTTTAAAATCAGTTTACCAAAATACAAGAAGTAAGCTTACTTGCTCACTCATTTCATTGTATTTTGGTACCTTTCAGTAAGCAGAAAGGCATATATAACCATTTTTTTACTAGCTCGGCTACGACCGAGCTTTCCTTATGAATAATAGTACTGTAATAGAGGTGAGTATGTGGTACGAGTAGCGATTGGTACAAAAAATCCGGCGAAAGTGGATGCCATAATAAGTGGTTTTGCTGGTATAGAAGCAACTTTTATACCAACTTCAGTTGCTTCGGGAGTTTCGGCTCAGCCGTTTTCCGATGAGGAAACGATAAAGGGTGCGATAAATCGAGCAAGGAACGCGCGTCAAGAAGAGGATGCAGAACTTGGTATCGGCCTAGAAGGTGGAGTAGTTTCTACAGAATTTGGGCTTTTTTTATGTAATTGGGGAGCCATTGTTGATCAGGATAGTAAACCCATTATAGCCGGCGGAGCGAGAATTCTTTTGCCGGATGAAATAGCAGCAAAATTAGAAAATGGAGTTGAGCTTGGCGACGTGATGGTGGAATTCACCAAACAAAGGGATATTCGAAGTAAAGAGGGAGCCATTGGTATTTTTACAAATAGCTATGTAAATCGTACGGAAATGTTTAGTCATGTTGTAAAACTTCTAGTGGGCCAATATACTTACAAAATAAAAACAGTATAGAGATAAAGTATTTGCAAGACAAAATCGATACTGGTACTTATTTCATATGAAGGTTATTGATTGAAATTGATAGAATACCCTTGCAATGGAGAAATTAATAGGTTTATTATATAAAATAGATAAATAGAAACCTTTATTACCTTTATTCAGCAGAATCACCTCAATTCTGCTGAATAAAGGTAAAGCCTCCAGCGGGTGCACGATCTTTCAAATGAACCTTTTCGTGCAACATAAGACGCACATCACGTGGAATTGTCTTACTGACCCACCTCGGTGGACCGAAAAATTAGGCGTAAATACCCAAAAACGCACTTGATTAAGGGGTGATAGAGAAAATGAAACTATGGAAAGTCCTAACCGTATCCTCGTTTTTACTTATAGGACTTTTGACTGGTTGTGCATCAATAGAAGAAGAATCTAAGGAAACGGAAACAGCAGTAGAAAGTGCGTTTCAGGCACAGCCAGAAAAAACAAACAGTGAAAATGGAGATGTCTCCTTTTATTTACCTACTTCAATGAAGATTGAAGAAAAAGATGAGAACAATGTAATCCTTGCTGAAGGGAATCAAACATATATATTATTTGTGAATCCTAATGAAGCATCGACAAGTGATGTTTTGTATAAGGCAATCGATGCGAAAGAATTCGAAGTTGACAAAACATTTACTGATAAAGAACGATTTGGGTATGTAAAAGTTTTTGAAATAGATGATGATTACTATCTTGTATCGGTTGGTATTGGCGGCGTAAAAATGACAACAGAAGCAAAGGTTAGTGAAATCTCAGAAAGTGCGACTGAGATGATGAAGATTATTTCATCTGTTCAGTATTAGAACTGTGATAAGTCCCTACAGGAGGTAGGGGCTTTTATTTGTTTTTAGATAGAGAATATATGATAATGGAATCACACTTGTAATTTGGAGGGAATGACAATGCAAAAGCTTAAAAGTATAGAGCAATATGAAGAACTAATACAAAAAGGCAAGAATATTTTAATGTTTTCAGCCGATTGGTGCCCAGACTGTCGTTTTATCGACCCAGTCTTGCCTGAGATTGAAAACTCCTTTCCGGACTATACATTCTATTATGTAGACCGCGATGAATTCATAGATTTATGTGCTGCCTTAAGTGTTTTTGGCATCCCAAGTTTCGTAGCATTCGAAGATGGGAAAGAGACTGGACGTTTTGTAAGTAAGGACAGAAAGACTAAGGAAGAAATTGAACAATTTATTACAGGTCTCTCTTAAACCCAAAAAATAGAGAGGAGGTCAAATAGTATGGACTCAAAAAAGCTAAAGAAGATGATTCAAGATAGACTAGGAAGCCATAATTGGGAGTTTACATTTGACCGTGAAAAGGACACCTTACGTATTGAAGATAAGGAAACGAAAAAAGGGACTACTGTAACACTCCCAGGTATTATTGCTAAATATAAGGAAGATGGCCCGGGAAGCCTTGATGAAGTTATTTATTATATTGAAGAATCCTTAACGGTTATGAATAGTGAGATGGATCTTGAAGGAAAAGAGAAAAATATTTTTCCTGTTATCCGTTCTACATCGTTTCCTACTCAATCAAATGAAGGAATAGATCTCGTATACGACGATCATACTGCTGAAACGAGAATTTATTATGCCCTCGATTTGGGTACGACTTATCGCTTAATCGATACAAAGCTTCTTCAAAAAGAAAATTGGAAGTTTGAACGAATTCGTGAGATTGCAAAATTTAATCTCCGCTCATTGGAGGTCTCCTACAAAACGGATGTTGTGGCCGGAAATACCTTTTATTTTGTAAACCAAAATGACGGTTATGACGCTAGCAGAATTCTTAATGATTCGTTTTTACAAAAAATGAGCCAGCAAATAAAAGGGACAATGGCAGTCGCTGTCCCACATCAGGACGTTTTACTTATAGCCGATATTCAAAACGATACAGGGTATGACATCTTAGCACAAATGACAATGAGTTTTTTTGCTGCGGGAAGAGTACCTATTACAGCACTTTCCTTCCTTTATGAAGAAAATGAACTTGAGCCTATTTTCATACTTGGGAAAAATCGTCCAAAGAAATAGAATTATTTATGATGAAATGCCACTAGGGAAATCTAGTGGCTTTTTCAATTGATAGTTACGGGGTACGAAAGGCATAGTAGTCTATCAATCCAAAAGGGAAGAATGACCCTAACTTTTGTGCTAATTTACCTTGCTAAAGTTGTGCAATCCGGTGATAAACATAGGTCATGTCTGTTTTAGCGGGCAATGGGACATCTTGCGCTTTTCTTATTTCTTGATACAATAAAATAATAGAAACGCGAATGGAGAAGAGTGATAGTTGTGAATTGGATAAAAAAACTACTACAATATATACATGCGGACGATGATGATCCAATTGAGATGAAACCAACTCAAATCCGACAAAACAAACATGTTGAGGCAAGAGTTACATATCAATACCCAAAAGGAAATTTTCGTTTTCCATTAATTCCGGATAACGAATCTACTAAAGTAGAAAAAGTACAAGTAAATCGAACGAGAACTCCTCAAACGAAAAAACAGTCAACACCTAAACCCGTATACAAGGCACAGGATAAACAACCCTTTCGGCCAACTGAAACACCATCTCCTGTACATGGATTAACTAAGCCTGTATTATCAAAGGACATTGTAGAATTTGAACTACCTTCATCACCTATTGAGGATACAGAACTAATTGCTAAGGCGTGGAAGGAAGCTCACGATGAGGTTGCTTCTACTAATCTAGTAACCGACACAGTTGAAATAGGAAACAGAATAGAATCTCCTTTTTCAGTTGTAGAACAAGAAAAAGTAATGAACTTTGCAGATGAATTGATGAAAGAACAAGAGGAGTCAGAGGTTACGGTAAAGGTAGTCAAAGCAGAAATGCCGATGACAGAAGCAGAAAATAAAATGGTTTCAACCTTTACATCAGTGGATGATTCTCAGATGTCACATGTGCGTATCTCATCGTATGAGGGTGATAAAGCGCAAACTCACAGTGAACCAGAGACTCTTGAAGAAATTGTTAGACCTGAAATGAATATGCCTACCCTTGAAACTTCTGATGTTAAGGCTGAGGAGCACATAGAACCACAGGTTGTAGAACAGGAACAAGTTCATGTTGAACCAGATATAACCGAACAATCTTCTTATGAAACCAATACTGAAGAAACTGAACAAGAAAAGGAATATACTACACCTAGAAGGTCGCATATCCCTTTCAATGTCCTTATGTTTAAAAAGGATAAGCAAAAAATGTCACAAAAGGATAGTGAACAGAAACAAATGGATCCTATCCAGATAAATGAAACACCTGAACAACAGGACAATACAGATACAGATACAGATACAGATACAGATACTGAAATGAAGGTAGGGTATTCTTTTCCAGAACTTTCATTTTTGCTGTCCCCTCCAGCGGAACAATACGACGATAGTGAGTGGTTAATGGAACAACGCGATATACTCGACCTAACGTTGCGAAACTTTAAAGTAGGGGCAAAGGTTGTAAATGTTACGCAAGGACCTGCTGTTACAAGATTTGAGGTTCATCCAGAACCTGGGGTAAAGGTAAATAAAATTACAAATCTATCCGATGATATCAAACTAAGTATGGCTGCGAAGGATATTCGAATGGAAGCACCCATTCCGGGTAAAAATACAATCGGAATTGAGGTTCCAAATAAAAAAAGTAAACCGGTACTTTTAAAGGAAATTCTCCAAAGTCCTGAATTCATAACAAATAAATCTCCATTAACTGTAGCAATGGGGTTAGATATTTCAGGAAAGCCCATTATTACAGACTTACAAAAGATGCCGCATGGACTAATTGCTGGTGCAACTGGGTCCGGTAAAAGTGTGTGCATCAATGCTATGTTGGTGAGTTTATTATATAAAGCTTCCCCTGATGAAGTGAAGCTTTTGTTGATAGATCCCAAAATGGTGGAGCTTGCTCCATACAATCATATTCCACACCTCGTTAGTCCTGTCATAACAGATGTAAAGGCTGCAACAGCTTCTCTTAAATGGGCTGTTGAGGAGATGGAAAGAAGATATGAATTATTTGCACATAGTGGTGTTCGCGATATAGGTAGATACAATGAAATGGTGAAAAGACACGATGAAAAAAGCGGGAAGCTTCCATATCTCGTCATAATAATTGATGAGCTCGCTGATCTAATGATGGTAGCACCAGGTGACGTCGAGGATTCTATTATTCGAATTGCTCAAAAAGCCAGAGCTTGTGGTATCCATTTGTTATTGGCTACACAACGTCCGTCTGTTGACGTCATTACTGGCTTAATTAAGGCAAATATCCCAACTCGAATTGCGTTTTCAGTGTCCTCACAGATAGATTCTAGGACTATTATTGATTCAAGTGGAGCTGAAAAATTACTAGGAAAAGGGGATATGCTTTTCTTAGAAAATGGCTCTTCAAAACCGTTTCGTGTTCAAGGGAATTTTGTTTCGGATGATGAAATAGAGCAAGTCGTGGAATTTGTTAAATCAGAAATGAAACCAACCTATATGTTCGAGCAAGACGAACTTTTGAAAAAGAATGCAGTTTCAAATGATGAGGATGAGCTCTTTTTAGAAGCTTGTGAATTCGTTCTGGAACATGGAGGGGCATCAACCTCTAGTGTACAAAGACGTTTTAGGATTGGCTATAACCGTGCTGCACGATTAATTGATATGATGGAAGATCAGGGAATTATTTCTGAATCGCGTGGGAGTAAACCAAGAGAAGTACTAATAACAGAAGAAGAATTAGCAACAATTTATGAAGGCTGATAAAATCAGTCTTCTTTTTTTTGGATTACTTAATTTGGAAACAAAAAGAGACTTTACGATCAGGTGAAAAGACCTTTAATTTTGTTAAAACCAAACAATTTAAGATAAACAACTAGGTTAATTATAAGGTGCTACGTTCATAATAAAAATAATTCATGCCTATTCTATTATGGGTTGGGAGAAATCTACAAAATGTAAAATACGTACTAGTTACTTTTTCGTAATGGTCTTCACCATTGATTAATGCTATAATGAAAAAATGTGAGATGATTGTATATACATAAAAAGTTCAAATTAATTAGCACCTATCTCAAAATCATGGGTACAATTATCAAATCAAGATGAATTTCATATACTGTCTTACAGATAGACAATGTTGGAGGTTCTTTATATGACAGTTTACCACTTCGTTGGAATTAAAGGTACTGGCATGAGTTCATTGGCACAGATACTTCATGACATGAAGTATGAAGTTCAGGGGTCTGACCATGAAAAGTTTTATTTCACACAATTACCGTTGGAACAAAGAGGAATAAAGATATTACCTTTTAACAAGGAAAATATTCGTGAAGGTCTTACGGTCATTGCCGGAAATGCCTTTCCTGATACTCATGAGGAAATAACGCAAGCAATCGAAATGGGGTTACCTGTTATTCGATATCACCGTTTTTTAGGTGAATTTATGAAGAAATATACAAGTGTTGCCGTTACAGGTTCACATGGGAAAACATCCACTACTGGACTACTTGCACATGTTATGCAGGGAGCAGAGCCGACTTCATATTTAATTGGAGATGGTAGTGGAAAAGGGTCTGAGAATAATAAATACTTTGTTTTTGAAGCATGTGAATACAGACGTCATTTCTTGAGCTATTATCCTGACTATGCAATCATGACAAATATTGACTTTGATCATCCCGATTATTTCGCGAATGTTGATGATGTCTTTAATGCATTTCAGGAAATGGCATTACAAGTTAAAAAAGGAATTATTGCCTGTGGAGACGATGAGTATCTCCAAAGCATTCATACAAAGGTTCCCGTTGTATTTTATGGATTTGGAGAAGAAAATGATTTCCAAGCTCGTAATGTTCAAAAAAACACTGAAGGCTCTACTTTTGATGTGTTTGTAAGAAATACCTTTTTTGCAAGCTTTACCATTCATGGATATGGAAATCATAATGTGTTAAATGCACTTGGCGTAATTGCGCTTTGTCATTATGAAAATATTGACGTGTCCATCATTCAAGAACGACTCTTATCCTTCCAGGGTGTTAAACGTAGGTTCTCTGAAAAGAGGCTTGGACAGCAAATATTAATTGATGACTATGCTCATCATCCAACTGAAATCAATGCAACCATTGAAGCAGCCCGACAAAAATATCCTGATCGTGAAATCGTAGCTATTTTTCAGCCACATACATTTACGAGAACTCAGACATTTTTGGATGATTTTGCTGAAAGCCTTGCTAAGGCGGATCGAGTCTATCTTTGTGATATTTTTGGCTCAGCACGTGAGAATAAAGGCGAGCTCTCCATTGATGACCTTCGAGGGAAAATCCCTGGAGCTGAATTAATTACGGAAGACAACACTTCTATACTTAAGACACATGAAAATAGTGTGTTAATATTTATGGGAGCGGGAGATATTCAAAAGTTTCAAAATGCATACGAAAAGGAACTTGTTGTATAGTTCAAAAGAAAAGGGACCTTGCGATTTCATTTGCAAAGTCCCTTTTCTCTATTATGTCCAGCTCTACCGCCTTGCCCCTCGAGGTCATAAGCCATTTAGAATTGAATACAAATAGCGTCTTCTATTCTAAATCGTCATATCTTCTGTTTTTAAATGCGCTTGAGCATTTCTATCTTATTTCAAGTTCTCTGGATTTAATGCATCTAGCTCTGGAATGACAAAACGTCCATCTTTCCGAATGAGGACATCATCAAAATACATTTCTCCTCCGCCATATTCAGGACGTTGGATATTTACCATATCCCAATGGATATTGGATTTGTTTCCATTATAGGCATCATCATAGCATTGACCAGGTGTAAAATGGAAACTACCATCAATTTTTTCGTCAAATAATATATCTTGCATTGGATGTTGGATATATGGGTTTACACCGATTGCAAACTCACCAATATAACGTGCACCTTCGTCTGTATCAAGAATTTTATTAATTCGGTCAGTATCGTTTGCAGTTGCCTCTACAATCTTTCCGTCTTTAAAAGTTAAAGAAACATTTTCAAAGGTGAATCCTTGGTACGGAGAAGGTGTATTATATGTAAGAGTACCATTGACCGAATCACGAACAGGTGCAGTATACACTTCACCATCTGGGATATTCATTTCACCAGCACACTTGATTGCTTTAATTCCTTTAATTGAGAATGATAAGTCTGTTCCAGGTCCAGTAATACGAACCTTATCCGTTTTATCCATGAGTTCAACAAGTGAATCCATTGCGTCGCTCATTTTTCCGTAGTCAAGATTACATACATTGAAGTAAAAATCCTCGAATCCTTCGGTACTCATTTTTGCTAGTTGAGCCATTGAAGAATTCGGGTATCGAAGGACGACCCATTTTGTTTTTGGTACACGAATTTCACGATGTACCTTTTTGCCAACTGTATTTCCTTCAATCTTCATTTTATCGTCCGGAACATCTGCATGTTCATTGATATTATCACCAGAACGTAGGCCGATATATGCATCCATGTTACTCATTACATTTGCTTCAAAATCAGCCTTCATCTCGAATTGTTCTTCTTGTGCACCAAGTAATAAAGCACGGTCTACCTGATGATCTTTTAACGATACAAACGGATATCCGCCAGCTTTATAAGCTTCATTAACTAGGGCAATCACAAGTTCACGCTGCAAACCAAAGTTTTCGATCAGAACTTTTTCTCCTTTTTGAAGCCTTACGGAATAATTAATTAGATTTCTAGCCAGTGTTTCAATACGTGGATCCTTCATGAGAAAATGCCTCCATTATTCAATTTGCATATGTACTCCTATATTGTAACCGAAAAAATGCAAATTGTTTAACTTTTTATCAATAGGATTTATTGAGTAATTATTTGGTGTTAAATACCCAGTTAAGTTAAAGACGGGAGGAAGCATCAGATTTTAAAAGATAATTTTCGAGCAAACTAGAAATTATCTGGTGCAAATACGGAAATTTTATAGAATAGTACGATCAGATTAAAAATGTGAAGGAATTCAGTGGATAATGTCGAAAGTAAAACTATAAGCTTATTATTTGATTAATTACGTTGAAATCGGGTAAGAAAGATATAAGGAGGTGCATCAATTGATTATCATCGTGTACATAAGCGTTGCGGTTATTGCAGTGGCATTTTTGATTTTAGTGATTTATCTATCAAAGACACTTCGTTCCCTGCAAAAGACATTAGACAATGTCGCAGGAACATTATCTGGGTTAGAAAGACAGATGGAGGGGGTTACTAGTGAAACAACGGCCCTTTTACATAAAACCAACCAGCTTGCAGAAGATATCCAACATAAGTCCGAAAGCCTAAATACTGTAGTAGACGCAGTAAAAGATGTCGGAGTATCATTACAACGCTTTAATAAGTCAGTTGGCAATGTGTCAGAAGAGGTTTCTGTTCAATTGGAAAGAAATAAGACCAAAATCTCACAAGTTGTTCAAGTAGGAAATGCTGTAATAGAGATTTGGGATAAATGGAAAGATAAGAAACAAAAGCATGACAAACATACTTTGGAACGAGAAAGGGGATAAAAAATGGGAAAAAATAATGGAAGTTCAACCTTTATTTTAGGTACAATTATCGGAGCAGCCGTTGGAGCTGCAACCGCGTTGTTTCTTGCACCAAAAACAGGACAGGAATTAAGACAACAAATAAATGACCAAGCATCTGTTGTGAAGGAAAAAACGAATACACTTTCAAAAACGTTCTCAGAACAATCAAATCAAATTCTTACTAAAGTAAAAGATCTTAAAGTACCCACTCAAAAGGAATTTATAGGTCAACAAGAAAATGAGGACCAGGTTAGAAATGCTACAACCGAGAGTACTGTCTCTGAAAATGAATCAAACGAAAAGTTGTTCCAAGAAAAACTTGCGGAAGCTCAGCAAGCATTAACAGACGCAGAAAAAAATACACAGACAAATCAGTAGGAGTGAATAAAGATGGGGAAAACAAAAGTTGAATCTATTGAAGATTTTAATCAAGTTCTTGAGAAGGAAAATAAATTTATTCTGGTTAAACACAGCTTAACATGTCCAATAAGTAAGGCTGCATTTGATGAATATGAACAATTTGTTTCTGAACATGGAAATGTACCTACATATTATCTATATGTACAAGAAGCAAAAGAACTATCTACCCATATTGCGCAAAACTTTGGCATTAAACATGAATCACCACAAGCTCTACTTTTTGAAGATGGTACCGTAAAATGGAATGCATCACATCGAAACATCACAAAAGAAGCATTAGCAACTGCTGGAGAATAATACTTTTTTGTTTATAAGTAAGAATGCAAATAAAGTCCACGTTAAAACGTGGACTTCAGAGTGTAGACAAAGTCAGTACTGACTTTGTCTACACGATTTTTCACAGTATATCTAAAAAGAAATTACTTTCCCCAGACTGTCTTGAAAACGGTTGTCAGACAAGGCGCGCAGTCGATCGAAGACGCGAATAGAAGTTGCCTTCATGAGCGGACGAGAGAGGCAAGCAACGCAGTATGCGAGCGTTTGTCAACAGTCTAAAGTCCACGTTAAAACGTGGACTTTTTCTGTGCCTATATACATGTATTTTCCGGCCAGTTAATAGCTAAGTGATCTCCTGGTGAGAGGACATCATAGAAGGTGCATTCTTCTCCATTTTTTAGGAGTTTGAACCCTCCTGAAGCGGTCGCGGGTAATTGAAGATCAATAAAACGGAACAAATCTTGAAAAATAAAAGGTTCGCTGTTTTTTGTTGTCATTTGTAATTTATCTCCATGGTTTATTCTATCTTGGAGGTTTACTTTAGTGCCATGCCGATAAAATTCGAGTAAAGGCTTGGTAAGGGTCACTTCTTTTTCTTGAAAAAATACTTGAATGGAATCCTCTACTTTTAGTTTTTGCGCGTTAGCAAGTCCCTTCAAAGTAAGAACCATACCTTGTTTTATCTCAAAAGTATCTTGATTCATGTATGTAGAATGTAAAGGTACCTCTATCCCGTTTTTCATTAATGTACTTGTATATTCACTAAGACGAATAGGTTGATCATTTAACGATATCCTGTACTCTTGCAATATTTCGTTACATACCGGATGATTGAGTGCTAATAGTGCTTCTCCAATGGTTTCGGGGAAATAGAATGAAATTTCATCATGGTCATGAACATAGTTTTCAGGATGTACTGATTGCATATTTTGAGTGATTGTAGCCTTTACCATACAAGTTTCCCCATTAATGGTTATACTCTTACTAGGGATATCATCAAGTAAATCTTTTATCATAACTGTCGCTTTTGTCCCATCTTTTCCCTTACTAACAAATATATCGTCACCATTATAAATTTCATCTTCTAGGGAACATGGGGTTCCGTTTCTTAAGATAATTGGGGGGGCACCATGACTGCCAGGTATCGTGACTGATTGATTATTTACCTTCACAATCATTGCCAGACCAGGTTTTCCATATAATGTGTACATCTTAATACCAGCAGCAAGTAAACAATCACCGACAGTCAGTCGTTTCATTTCAAAGAGCCGTACAGGTCTTTGATTCACAGTTACATTCACATAGTGAACCGGTGTTTTGGTGGATGCTAGTGCAATCCCGATTGGAGTTACAAGTTCAGGACCTTTGTTCATATTTTCGGTGATTTCAACCTGTCCGATAGCATCTATCCCACGAATTGCGACTCGGTTTTCTGGTAAGCCAAGAGAAGCAGCTAACCGTTTAGGGAGTTCTGGGGTTAGACTTCCACCGCCAACAAGCATGACCGCTTTTGGTGGGTTGTTTTTATTTAAGAGTAGTATTTCATTTTTTATGGATTCAGATAGTTTGTCTATCGAGTCCGAGATCTTTTCAATTACAACCTTTTTGGGGAACTCTGTTTCAAAGCCTAAAATATCTACTACTTTAATTTCATCTTTAGATACTAAATCTCGTTTTGCTTGTTCCGCTAACGGAAAGTCCAACAGGAGTTGATCACTGACAGCTTCTGTTATTTCGTCACCCGCAATTGGAACCATACCATATGCAACAACAGTTCCCTCATCTGTTATCGCTATATCAGAGGTACCAGCTCCAATGTCCACCAAAGCAATATTCAGCCTTCTCATAGATTGTGGAATGAGAACATTTATTGCTGCGATCGGCTCAAGAGTAAGTGCCTGAATACTTAGGTCAGCTCTTTGTAAGGCGGAAATTAGTGATTCTACAACCACCTTTGGTAGAAAGGTTGAAATAATTTCTACACTTGCTTTGTTCCCTTGTTGGTCAATAAGGTTACCGATTTCTTGGTTATCCAAAAAATAATGGATAACTGAATAACCGACACAATAATACTCATAGCTTTTATCTGTTTGGTCCTGTTCAGCAATGGCGTATTGCGCTTGTTGGACAGCACTAAGCTCTAAATGTAGAATATCTTCTTTTTGAATTAGTGGTTTTGCGGAAATATCAATTGTTACAGTTGATCGTTCCGTTTTTAGCGCTCTACCTGCAGCGGCTACTGCAGCTTTAGTTAGTTTTCCATGTCTAACCTCGAGTATTTCTTTGATTTCACGGATTACATTTGAAACGGCAATTACATCGTGAATTTGTCCATCGACCATGGCTCTTTCTTTATGTTCCCGAATCACGATATCGATAACTTTAAAAGAAGATTCCGTTTTTTTTACGATGAGGCCGACTACTGTTCGGGTACCAATATCAAGTGCAAATATTGTTGAATCTTTTTCCATAACGTATTCACCTATACTTACAAACGTCATACAATACTTTATCGCTTAAAAGCGTTTAATTAATAAAGTTTATCGTGACATATTGAAATTTTTCGTTTATAATGAATTCTAATTACTAGAAATGTACCATATTTTCAATTATATTGCGACACTAACAAGGTGAGAGGAAGATTGAGATGAGTAAAGTAGAATTAGATAACCTACGTGGAAGAGTTGAAGAAATTAACTTAGAAATTCTTAAGCTTATTAGTGAACGTGGAAAGTTAGTTCAAGAAATAGGAAAAGTGAAAGAAGCACAAGGGGTTAACCGTTATGACCCCGTACGAGAAAGAGATATGTTAAATACCATTCTAGAACACAATGAAGGACCTTTTGAAACATCAACGGTTCAACATATTTTCAAAGAAATCTTTAAAGCAGGTCTTGAAATACAGGAAGATGATCACCGCAAAGCTCTTCTTGTATCTCGAAAGAAAAAGCCTGAGAATACAATCGTTGATATTAAAGGTGAAAAGATTGGAAATGGACAACAACATTTTATTGTAGGACCTTGTGCGGTAGAAAGTTACGAACAAACAGCGTCTGTTGCTGCAGAAGCGAAGAAATATGGACTAAAACTATTACGTGGTGGTGCTTTCAAACCTAGAACATCTCCTTACGATTTCCAAGGTTTAGGGCTTGAAGGATTAAAGATTTTAAAACGCGTTGCGGATGAGTTTGATATGGCTGTAATCAGTGAAATCGTTAACCCGGCTGATATTGAAGTTGCATGTGACTACATTGATGTCATCCAAATCGGTGCTCGTAATATGCAGAACTTCGAACTTTTAAAAGCTGCAGGATCTGTAAAAAAACCGGTGTTGTTAAAACGAGGATTAGCTGCTACATTAGATGAGTTTGTAAATGCAGCAGAATATATCATATCTCAAGGAAATGACCAAATCATTCTTTGTGAAAGAGGTATCCGTACTTACGAAAGAGCAACTCGTAATACTCTAGATATTTCTGCAGTTCCTATTTTAAAACAAGAAACACATTTACCAGTATTTGTTGACGTTACACATTCTACTGGACGTCGTGATTTATTATTGCCATGTGCGAAAGCTGCTCTTGCAATTGGAGCAGATGGTGTTATGGCGGAGGTTCATCCAGATCCAGCTATTGCTTTATCCGATTCAGCACAGCAAATGGATTTTGATCAATTCGAAAAATGGATTACAGAACTTAAAGCTTCTCAAGCTGTTCGTGTATAGTCATCTTTATGAAAACCTCCTACTGCCAAAAGTAGGAGGGTTTTTTATCACTTTTTACATTTTTTTGTTTTGATGGTAAATTTTCCACTGAATATTGTTAAAAAGTGCACAAAGTAATTGCCCTTAGTCTGTAAGTATCGTATGATAATCTACATAAAGTGAGCAAACATGACATTTGTTTCTGTTTAATAGTTCATAATAAGATATAAGTGGTAATTTGATATAAGGAGTGCTGTCAATGAATGTGACAATTTATGATGTTGCGAGGGAAGCCAATGTATCGATGGCTACCGTTTCACGTGTTGTGAATGGCAACCCAAATGTAAAGCCAACTACACGAAAGAAAGTATTAGAGGCGATTGATAGACTAGGTTATCGCCCAAATGCAGTTGCCCGTGGACTGGCTAGTAAGAAGACTACAACCGTAGGGGTTATTATTCCTGATATTTCAAATATCTTTTATTCGGAATTGGCGCGTGGTATAGAAGATATTGCTACAATGTATAAATACAATATTATCCTTAGTAATTCCGATCAAAATAAAGATAAAGAGTTTCATTTATTAAATACGATGCTCGGAAAGCAAGTAGATGGAATTGTTTTCATGAGCGGAAACATTACGGCTGAACATGTTGAAGAATTTAAAAAATCTCCTGCTCCGATTGTTTTAGCGGCATCTGTTGAGAGTTCAAATACTGTTCCGTCTGTTACCATTGATGTAGAGCAAGCAGCTTTCGATGCAGTGACGGAACTAGCCGGACGTGGACATAAAAAGATTGCTTTTGTAAGTGGTCCTTTAAATGAGCCAATTAATGGAGAAAAGAAATTAGCTGGATATAAGCGTGCAATTGAAGCTGCTGGCTTAGCATTCAATGAAGAATATGTAGTCGAAGGAGATTACACATATGATTCTGCAATTGAAGGCTTTGAAAAGATTCATGAGTTAGCTGACAAACCTACTGCAGTATTTGTTGGTACGGATGAAATGGCACTTGGTGTCATACATAGTGCTCAAGACTTAGGTTACTCCATCCCAAATGATATTGAAGTAATTGGGTTTGATAATACAAGATTGGCGCTCATGGTTCGTCCTCAACTAACAACAGTCGTTCAACCTATGTACGATATTGGTGCGGTTGCGATGAGACTTTTAACCAAGTACATGAACAAAGAAAATGTTGACCAAGAGATTGTGGTACTTCCACACCGTATTGAATATAGACAATCAACCAAGCAATAAGTAGGGAAACACGGCATACCAAATTAAATGCCGTGTTTTTATTTATTTCGTATTGGGTAAAGTGCCTTTGTTACAGTCAACGCATTTTTTTCCTCAATCTCGGCTTTTCTTGGGATAGGGGGGTAGATATTTTCCTCGTCATCCCAGTATGCTGGTAGGGTTACTTTTGCCTTTGGCTGCCAATTGTTGATCCATTGAACTGGTAGTGGTCCAGATATATCTGCTTTTCCAATCATCTCTAGCCATATAAGGGACCATGCTCGCGGTACAACTCTCCAAATATCATACCCACCACCGCCAACTGCAATCCATCTTCCATTACAATATTGATGTGCAAGCTCGTGAGCAAGCTTAGGGATCTCACGGTAAATTTTCATCGTAGCAGATAAATGGGTTAGCGGGTCAAAATAATGTGAGTCAACGCCATTTTGAGTAAAAATAACATCTGGCTTAAAGAATTCTGTTACTTCCTTAAGGGAAGTCGTATATGCGTGTAACCATGAATCATCCTCGGTAAAAGCATCTACAGGTATATTAAAGGAATACCCATAGCCTTTCCCTGCACCTCTCTCAGTCACATTTCCTGTCCCAGGGAAGAGATAACGACCTGTTTCATGAATGGACAAGGTACACACATCAGGGTCGTCATAGAAGGTCCATTGAACTCCATCACCATGATGTGCATCAGTATCTACATATAGAACCCTCACATTATATTTCTTTTGCATATAACGGATGGCTACTGCACTGTCATTGTATACACAAAACCCTGAAGCTTTGCCTCGAAACCCATGATGCAAACCGCCACTAAGATTTAAAGCATGTTCTGATTTTCCAGACATTACATGGTCAACAGCCGATAGAGTTGCTCCAACAAGTAAAGCACTTGCCTCATGCATTCCTGGAAATATAGGGGTATCTTCTGTACCTATTCCATAGTTGTACCCTATTTCTTTAGAGAGCTTTCCTTCACCAGCAAGCTTCACTGCCTCTATAAATTTTGGGTCATGTACAAGCTCTAGTTCTTCATCTGTTGCCATTCTAGGTTTAATAATATCCATTTCATCTAACATGTTCAGATTCTTTAGTAAATCATAAGTCAATTTAACTCGAGTTTGATTAAAGGGATGATCATCACTAAATCTATATTTTAACAATTGATCTGAATAGACAAAGACAGCTTCCTTTTTCATGATGAAATCCCTGGTAGATTTGGCCACATTACGGTATAGCCTTCTTTTTTTAGATTTGTAATGATCCCCGTTGGATTCATTGTTTGCACCCGAAGAACGATTATTTTAAACTGTCCGTCTTTGTCGGGATAGACAAGAACACTATGTATATTTACATTATGATTTTTTATGACAGTAACAACCTCTGCCAAGGCACCTGCACGGTTAGGAACCTTGATTTCTAATTGAGACCCCGGTTGATTGGCACCTGTTAATTGAACAAATGTATGTAGTAAATCCGTTTCAGTAATGATTCCGACTAATCTTCCATCCGATTCAATTGGAAGGCAGCCAATTCGATGCTCAAAAAAGATGGCGGATACTTCTTCTACAAAATCCAATGGATGTCCTGTGATAACTTCTTTTACCATAATCTCTTTAATAGGAGACTCTAGCGTTTTTTCCTGATCTGAGAAATCTAGTATGGATGGTTTTGCATCTCGTATATCACGGTCACTAATTAGTCCAACAATCTCATTTTTATGATTTGTGATTGGAATATGCCTAATTTTTTTCTCGTCCATAATATTTATTGCAGTCGAAATGGAATCGTCTGGTGAAAGAGTTGTTACATTTTTTTTCATTATTTCTTCAACTATCATGGTAATCCCCTTTCTTTAGTACATGAATCGATTCATGAACCGAAGTCTATCAAACCTCTCAACGGTATCATGGTCAATCCGTTTTCCAATTCTCGCCATTAAACAATTAGCAGGGTGTGAACTAATTTCAGGGTCATCTGTTGCGTACCATTCAAGCCCGCCCGCGTTCATCATTTTTTCCATAACCTTTCGATACTCCCAAACATTAAGACCAGTCCCTTTTAAATCCCAATGCCAGTAATATTCCGTCGTAATGATAAGATAGTCTTCCATTGCATCATCCATCATTGAGACAATTAGTAGGTTTTTTCCAACTCCACACCCTCTATATTTGGGGATAACCTCAATGGCACCCAATTCTATTAAATTTTCTATTTTACCCTCAGACCATCGCTCTAGTGGGTCTGGGTAGAGATATGTAACGTACCCGACTATTGTATTATGTTCTCTAGCAATTAGAATTCTTCCTTCAGGCAAATCGGCAATCCCAATAAGTGCCATATGTTGCTGAGTTGGTTGACGAAATGCTACCAAATCCTGATGAAATTCATATCCAGCCAAAGCTTCACCAGAAATTGGGCCTTCAATAATAAGCGTACCATGAGGTGTCTTTAGTTCTTTTGCATTATACGTTTTTTTGTGCTCCACATTGGTCACCACCATCTGTAAATTCATATATGATTATACATGAATCTGAAAATTATTAAGCGTTTTCAAATTAATCTACAATAATTATACAATTTTATGTAAAATTAATATATATATAAAATTTTAAAAATTGAGAAAAGAGGTGAGATAATTTATAATAGAATAGTAAATTAATTACATAAGGGGGATATGCAAATGAAAGTGGAAGCGCTACCGGTGACGAAGGGTAATTATAATTTAAAAGATTATGATGAAGCATATGCGAACTTTAATTGGGCAGATGTAGAAAAAAACTTTACTTGGTCTGAAACAGGTAGAGTCAATATTGCCTATGAAGCAATTGATCGCCATGCAGAGGGTGCTCGAAAAAATAAAGTAGCTCTTTATTATCGTGATCCATCCCGTGAAGAAAAATATACATTCAAAGAAATGAAGGAATATACCAATCGAGCTGCGAATGTCTTAAAACAAGCAGCTGATGTAGAAAAAGGGGACAGAGTATTTGTATTCATGCCACGTTCTCCTGAATTATATTTTGCGGTACTCGGTGCTATTAAACTAGGAGCTATCGTAGGGCCACTATTTGAAGCATTCATGGAAGGGGCAGTCCGTGATCGATTAGAAGATAGTGAAGCAAAGGTAATTGTAACGACTCCGGAGCTTCTGGATCGAGTTCCATTTAAAGATTTACCTGCATTACAACATATTGTCCTTGTCGGTGAAGACATTACCGAGGATGGTCCATTTGTAGACTTTAATGGTCGTTTAAAAACTGCTAGTAAAGAGCTTCAAATTGAATGGGTTGATAGAACAGATGGTATGCTTCTACATTATACTTCTGGTTCAACTGGGAAACCAAAAGGCGTATTACATGTTCATAATGCAATGGTACAACAATATCAAACGGCTAAATGGGTTCTTGACTTAAAAGAAGATGACATTTACTGGTGTACTGCAGACCCGGGATGGGTTACAGGAACTTCATATGGTATTTTTGGACCATGGTTAAACGGTGCATCTAACGTAATTGTAGGGGGGCGTTTTAGACCAGAGAACTGGTACCAAACTATCGAGGACTTTGGTATTACGATTTGGTATAGTGCACCTACTGCGTTCAGAATGTTAATGGGTGCTGGTGATGAGCTAGTTAAACAATTTGACTTACGCACATTGCGCCACGTATTAAGTGTCGGAGAACCACTTAATCCGGAGGTAGTTAGATGGGGACTAAAGGTCTTTAATTTACGAATTCATGATAACTGGTGGATGACGGAAACAGGTGCTCAATTGATTAGTAACTATCCGTGTATGGAAATTAAACCTGGATCTATGGGGAAACCTTTCCCAGGAGTTCAGGCAGCAATTGTTGATGACCAAGGGAATGAACTTCCACCATACCGGATGGGTAACCTAGCTATAAAGAAGGGTTGGCCTTCTATGATGCATACGATTTGGAACAATCAAGCAAAGTATGAATCTTACTTTATGCCTGGTGACTGGTATGTCTCAGGTGACTCTGCTTATATGGATGAAGATGGATATTTCTGGTTCCAAGGTCGAGTAGATGATGTCATCATGACCTCCGGTGAGAGGGTAGGACCATTCGAGGTTGAAAGTAAGTTGGTTGAACACCCTGCAATTGCAGAAGCGGGTGTTATAGGAAAACCAGACCCCGTTCGAGGCGAAATAATTAAGGCGTTTGTAGCTTTACGGGAAGGCTATGAGGCTACAGATTTGTTAAAAGAGGAAATACGAGACTTTGTTAAAAAAGGCTTAGCTGCTCATGCAGCTCCTCGAGAGATTGAGTTTAAGGATAAATTACCAAAAACACGCAGTGGTAAAATCATGAGACGTGTCCTAAAAGCATGGGAGCTAGATTTACCAACTGGAGATCTATCAACAATGGAAGATTAATAGTAGATGGAAGAAGAAGAGGTGATCCATTTGGATCACCTCTTGTTTTTATTTATTCATTATTCCCGTTGTTTTCTTTTTCTTTACCATTGCCATTTCCGTTTTTATTACCATTCTCCTGACCATCTCCATCGACTTCATTAGTCGGTGGGGGTGGTGGAGGAGTAACTACCTCTGGTTCTGGTTTATAATCGCCACTTTTTATTAATACTGAATCAGAAAGCGGGGTTTCATTCCCTGATACATCAACTGCTGTAATATAATAAGCACCGATTGTATTTCCAACTGAATATTGTAGGTTCTTTGTAGCAGGTACACTTCCAATTTTCTTGAAGTCCTTTGTGAAATTAGCTGCACCATAAATACGATAGCCAATTACATCATTATGACCATGCTTTGCCCATTTCAGAACACCAGAGGAGATTGAAGCACCTGTTACCTGTGAAGGAACAGAGCCATTATCTTTTAACTCTGCAGTCTCTGTTATAACAAGGTTCTTCCAACGGTTATTATTAGGAAGCAACTGTTCTATTGCTCTTGAATCTGTTAAACCATGCTTTTCTAAGAATTCTTTTTTAATCATGATTCCCTCTTGGACAAATTCCTGAGGTGCACTTCCTGGAACACGATATGCTTTTCCATCGACTTCAATATATTTGCCTTTTACAAGATTATCATCAACTTTTGTCGGCACATGTTTTGCATTATAGATATCAGATTGAACAAGACCTGCTTCACGACATAAATCTGATGGAAGTAAACCAGAAAGTCCGCAGTAAGAACGAGATACAATTCCACCTGGCATTTTAAAGTTTTCTTTTGGCTTAACAAGCTCAGGTTTAATATCATATACTGCATTTAATTGTTGTGCCCATAGTTGAATATTTCTTCTTGAATTATAGAGCCCTTTATAGTTTAGAGCTACTGGTTTTGGTGTATCATAGCCAATCCATGTACCAAAGGTTACATTTGGGTTTGTAGCAACAAACCAAATATCTTCCCAGTTATTCGTTGTACCTGTCTTACCAGCCCAATCGGCATTGAACTTTAAGTAGCTGTTCATAGATGCCGCTGTACCGCCATTGATAACATCTCGCATCATATCGATTGTTAAATAAGCAGTTTGTGGAGAGAATACCTCAACAGGTTTTACTTCATGTTCATATACAACTTCTCCATCGTTTGTGACGATTTTTTCAATCATATATGCATCAATAAACTTACCTTCGTTAGCAAAAGTTGCATATGCATTTACATTTTCTTCGACTGTAACACCGTAAGTCATACCGCCAATTGCAAGTGCTGGCGCATGGTAGTCTCTTTCATCTAATGAGGTGAACCCCATTTTCTCTAAGAAAGTAATTGGACGGTTATCGAAGTTATTTAAATATGTTTTTATTGCAGGTATGTTTTTAGAAACTTGTAAAGCATGTCTTGCAGACATCAAACCATCAAAATCATTAGCGCCACCAACGTTTTGTGGGGCGTATTTACCATATGAAAACTTAACGTCTGCAATTACACTACCTGGCTGTAATGTACCTAATTCCATTGCCGGTGCATAATCCAATAATGGTTTCATCGTTGAACCGTTAGGACGTACTGCTTTTAGTGCGTGATTTGTTTGTTCACGTTCAAAGTCACGCCCACCGACAAAACTAATAATTCGCCCAGTCTTATTTTCAATTAGGACGGAACCTACTTCCTCTGGTTCTACTACTTGGACATCTTGATTTGTTTCAAGATCTTTCTTTGTTTCCGTTTTATCAGGACCAAAAAATTGATAGTTTTTTACAGCCTCTTGCATGACATCATAAACATCCTTGTCGATGGTTGTATATATTTTATACCCATTTTGACGGAGGTTTCGATCAGCAATTACCCTGTAGTGTGAACTTAAATCATCGTTTTCTTCTAAATCCTTTTCTTCGTATCCATCTTCCTTAGCCAGTTTCTTCATTAAAATATCTGTAGCTCTTTTTTCAACTTCAACAGTCAGCCATGGATATTTTTCAGTTGGCTCTGACTTAGGTGGAACTAAATTTGCACGTACATCATAGGTGAGTGCTTCTTCGTATTCTTGTTCTGTAATGAATCCTGCTGAGAGCATGCGTTCTAAGACGGTTTTCATTCTGTTAATACCAGGTTCTAGATTTTCCTTCACTTGTCCACCTTTATTAGAGAAAGGAGTATATACATATGGGTTTTGAGGTAATCCAGCAATATAGGCTGCTTGTGGAAGGGATAAGTCCTTCGCATCAACACCAAAAATACCTTTTGCAGCTGTTTGTACTCCAGCAATATTTCGACCTGAAGAATTCCGACCATATGGAATGATATTTAAATATGCTTCAAGGATTTCATCTTTATTAAAAAACTTTTCAAGACGTAGAGCAATTAAGATTTCCTTCGCTTTCCGATCAAATGATACTTCATTTGAAAGTATCTGGTTCTTAATCAATTGTTGTGTTAACGTACTTCCACCCGTTTGAATTGGCGAATTTGTTACATCCTGTAAGATGGCACGTAGGATTGATTTTGGAACAACCCCGTCATGCTCGTAGAAATATTGATCTTCAGTTGCGATAACAGCATTTTTAAGATGCTCAGAAACATCGTTTAGTGTAATTTCCTCACGCTGGAGGTCTGCACGTAATTGGCCAAGATAGACCTCATTTGCAAAATACACCTCTGTATTTTCCTCATAATTATAAATGTCTTTCTTCAAATTCTCATAAGTCCGTACAGGTTCGTCCTTTACAAGAGAAGCAAAATAGCCAGCGCCCGCGCCACCAGCAAAGCCGAAACCTAAAAGCGCAATGATGAAAAAGATTAAAAACATATTCCATACAACACCGTATGTAACCCTCGCACCTTTACGTACTCTATTTCCAGTTATTCCTTTAATTAGTTTATTTGTTGAAATTCTTTGATGAATTGAACTAATCTTTTCAAAAATCTGTGATTTATTAAAATTCATAATCATCCCCCTAAAAATCCAAGTTCATTATAGCATATACAGTACGGACTTTAGTATTATTTTGTGAATTTCCAATATTTAATTTGACATTTTGAATCTGAATATGATAGAAAAGCTCTATATGATTAAGAGTAGGTTACTCAAAAAAGAGGATGAAAATGACAGATAATCAAAGTCATTTTACCGGATTTTTGAACACCAATTAAAAGGAGATTAGAACATGGACGTTATCCAAGATTTAGCTTATCGGGGTCTTATTAATCAAGTCACTGATGAAGAAGGACTTCGCAACACACTTGAGAATGAAAAAATTAAATTATATTGTGGATTTGATCCAACAGCAGACAGCTTACATATCGGTCATCTAGTAGGTGTTTTATCTTTGAGAAGATTTCAATTAGCGGGCCATCAACCAATTGCTCTCGTGGGTGGTGCAACAGGTTTGATTGGTGATCCTAGCGGCAAAAAGGCAGAAAGAACATTAAATACGAAAGAAGTAGTTGAGCAATTTAGTAGTAGTATCAAGGACCAACTTTCTCGCTTTTTAGATTTTGAAGCTGAAGGAAATCCAGCACAAATTGCAAATAACTATGATTGGATAGGTAGCTTAGATCTTATTACGTTCTTACGTGATATTGGTAAAAGCTTTGGATTAAATTACATGCTTGCAAAGGATTCTGTACAATCTCGTTTAGATGCAGGAATATCCTTTACAGAGTTTAGCTATATGATATTACAATCTTACGACTTCTTAAAGCTATATGAAAACGAAGGTTGTCGCCTGCAAATTGGGGGAAGTGACCAATGGGGAAATATCACAGCAGGCTTAGAATTAATCCGTAAAACAGTAGATGACGCGAAAGCGTATGGACTAACAATCCCACTTGTGACTAAATCCGATGGGACGAAATTCGGTAAGACAGAAGGCGGGACTATATGGCTAGACAAAGACAAAACATCACCATATGAATTCTATCAATTCTGGATTAATACCGATGATCGAGATGTAATTCGTTATTTAAAATATTTTACGTTCCTATCAAAAGAAGAAATTGAAAAGCTTGAATCAGAAATCCAAGAAGCTCCAGAAAAAAGACTCGCTCAAAAGACACTGGCAGAAGAGGTTACAAAGTTGGTACACGGACCAGAAGCATTTGAGCAAGCTGTAAAAATTTCAACTGCTTTATTCAGTGGGTCTATTAGTGAATTAACGGCGGAGGAAGTTAAACAAGGATTTAAGGATGTACCTTCGTTTGAATATAAAGGCGAAGCCGAGGTAGGATTAGTTGATCTTTTAGTGATGAGTAAAATATCGCCGTCCAAACGTCAGGCGCGTGAAGATATTGCAAATGGTGCAATCTATGTAAACGGAGAAAGAGTCCAAGAAATAGAGGTAAATTTGACTGAACAAGATAGAATCGAAGGTCAATTCACCGTGATTCGCCGTGGCAAGAAAAAATACTTCTTAATTAAATACTAAAAAATACCGGGTGTTCCTACTAGGAGCACCCGGTATTTTTGCCAACAAAAAAAGGAAAGGGAGACTCCCTTTCCTTTTCTATGAAGATTAACGTGAGTAGAACTCAACGATGAATGCTTCGTTAATTTCTGCCGGTAATTCAGAACGCTCAGGTAAACGAGTAAAAGTTCCTTCTAGTTTATCAGCATCAAATGTTAGATATTCTGGTACAAAGTTAGTAGCTTCAAGTGCTTCTTTGATCGCAACTAAGTTACGTGACTTTTCACGAACTGAGATTGTTTGACCAGGTTTTACACGGTATGATGGGATGTCAACGCGACTACCATCAACTACAATATGACCATGGTTAACTAATTGACGTGCTGCACGACGAGTACGAGCAAGACCAAGACGGTAAACTAGGTTATCTAAACGTGATTCAAGAAGAATCATGAAGTTTTCACCAACAACACCTTGCATTTTACTTGCAGAATCAAATAAATTGCGGAATTGACGCTCATTCATACCATACATATGACGAAGCTTTTGCTTTTCTTGTAATTGTAAACCATACTCAGAAAGCTTCTTACGTTGGTTTGGACCATGTTGTCCAGGAGCGTAAGGACGCTTTTCTAATTCTTTACCTGTACCACTTAATGAAATGCCAAGACGACGGGATAATTTCCAGCTTGGACCTGTATAACGAGCCATGAATGACTCCTCCTTCAATGTTTTTATTTTGTTGTAAAATAAAAACAGATGTGCTAGACGCTCTCGACTATTTTGTTTTCATGTATCCTCGCCCCAGCAGCAAAGAGTTACAAGATACACCATCTTAGAGCAAAATGCTCAGCAGAGGAACAAAATAGAACAAAAACCTACTCACAAATGCTGCAATATTTTACACAACGCTCATTATATGATTTTTAGAAAAGGAAGTCAAGTTTTCTCTGAAATATACATGTAATAAGCTGTTATTGTAAATTGTAATTACAAAAATGCTATTTTTTACCCAAATATAGTAATAAATTTCTTTTTTTGAGAGATAATGAAACACTTTTCCTACAATATCTATTATAATAGATTTATAAAGTATGTAACTATATTCATCAAACTTCCACTATTTTTAGGTAGTGTGATGGGTGGGTGGTATATATAGTATACATTTTAAGCGGGGTCTAACCCGGTTGAATAAAGTTAAAGCCTCCGGCGAATACCTCGGACTAAGAAAGCCACATTCTGTGGCAACGTATTGTGACCCACATTGTGTGGGCCTAAATAAATCGGGTGCAAATACGCCAAGGCGCATTTGATTTCAGATGGGTGATAATGATGAAGTTTCCTAATGAAGAAATGAGATATGAGCAACTATTTAGAGTAACCTCTAAGTTTCATTCTACAATGGATATAGATGCTGTGCTAGAAGAGGTTATCAATACATTACAAGATGTATACCCATCTTTTACTTATACCTTATTTCTTGCACATGATAACACAACACACAATGTTATACCTATAAAGGATATTCAACAATATGAGCATGGTGAAAATTCACTTGTAATGGAAGCGTTTGTAACGGGAAAGTTACAGCTCGAGGATTCCTTGAAAGATAAAAAGTCAATCATTTATGCTCCATTAAAAGGCAGACAAGGAGTATATGGGGTCTTACAAATAAATGCACATTACGCCATTGGTTTGCCAAAATCGGAAATACAATTTATTGAGCTGCTAGCAAATACAGCAGGAAATGCGTTTGAAAATGCTCAACTCTACCAACAATCGAAACAATTAATCGCTGATCTTCAGTTGATTAATGAAACATCGCATAAACTCAATTCGAACTTACGGTTAACAGATACTATGACTTTTATGTCATCCCAGATAAAAAGTTCCTTTGGAGCAAATGAGGTTGGATTCTTTCTACAAACAAGCAGTCAAATAGAGGTGCTTCCTGGTAGTACTGCCTTTTTTGAGGGTGGATACGGGGAACAATATGTTCTATATAGTCTGAGTAGGATTTTAACGGAAAAGGAGCCACTCTTCATAGGGGATTTACGACTAGAACCAACTTTTAAAGGAGCTTCTTATCGTTCAATGATGTCTGTCCCGATAATCCAACGAGATGAAATTCTTGGGGTAGCCATAATTTTACATGAATTACCATATTACTTTTCGTTTGAAAAGTTTAAACTTCTTCAATCTTTAATCCATCATTCATCCCTGGCATTTACAAACTCAATCTTACGGGAAGAGCTTGAAAAATTAGTGATAACTGATTATTTAACAAAGCTCTATTCTCGTAATTATCTAGAAGATTGTGTACAGGAATCAATGGACACAGATGCCTATGGGACGTTTATATTAATTGATATTGATAATTTCAAAGGGATTAATGACACATATGGACATCAAGTAGGGGATGAAGCAATTGTTCAAATTGCAAATCTCATTAAAGACAATATTCGCGACAATGATATAGGAGCTAGATGGGGTGGTGAAGAATTGGCCATTTATTTACCTAGAGTGGATCTCCCTTCTGGCATAGCTGTTGCTGAGCGACTAGGTAAAAGAGTGGAAAAATACTCCAACCCAAAAGTTACTATATCATGTGGTGTTGCAACATGGTATCAGGATTCTAAGGAAACATTTCAAAGTTTGTTCCATCGAACAGACAATGCACTCTACGTAGCGAAACAATCAGGTAAAAATCAAGTTGTAGCAAGTGAAAATACAGTAAGTGAAGGACATTCCTAATGGAATGTCTACACTCTCTTAGTATGAAAATCTCTGGTTACATTATGTACTAAGACTGTCATGAAAACGCTTGTCAGACAAGGCGTGAAGCCGATCGAAGACGCGAATAGAAGTTGCCTTCATGAGCGGACGAGAGAGGCAAGCAACGCAGTATGCGAGCGTTTGTCAACAGTCTGGGACATTCCTAATGGAATGTCTTTTTGTATGTTTGTAAATATGAAGAATTAAAGAAGGTGGAAAAGGACGTAACAAAAGCAATGGAAAAGGCATGACAATCAACTCAACTGGAAAGGCAGTGCAACTTATCTTAAGATCAAATTCCTTCATATACACTTTATTGATTTAACACAACATTCCTAAAAAGTGACTAAACCGCTCTGTTTTTAGAAAACGCTTTCAAAACAACCTTACTTGTCATATGCTATTGATAGAATCAATGTATTCAAGGGGGAATAGGAGAAAATGAGTAAGGAAAGTAAAAATTTTGATACATTAGCCATTCACGGGGGGCAGTCTGAAACCTCCAATGGAAGCCTAACACCACCACTTTACCAAACTTCGACCTTTACATTTCAGACTGCTGAGCAAGGGGAGGCACGTTTTGCTGGAGCGGAAGAGGGATATATTTATTCTAGATTAGGAAACCCAACTGTAAAGCTATTAGAGGATAGAATCGCATTATTAGAGAATGGAGAAGCAGGTCTAGCCTTTGGTTCGGGAATGGCTGCTGTGTCAGCTGTTTTACTCTCATTAACTAGTTCAGGTGACCATATTCTTTGTTCTCAGGGGTTGTATGGTTGTACATTTGGCCTCCTTCAGATGATGAAAGAGAAATATAATATCGAGCATGATTTTAGCATCATGGAAGATGAGGAAGAAATAATTTCGAAGATTAGACAGGATACAAAACTAATTTATATTGAAACTCCAATAAATCCAACAATGAAGCTAATTGATTTGCAAAAGGTTGTAAAGATAGCTAAGCAATATCAAATACCTGTTGTAGTCGATAACACCTTTAGCTCACCATATTTACAACAACCAATTAAGCTTGGGTGTGACATTGTGATTCATAGTGCAACCAAATATATTGGGGGGCATGGTGATGTGATTGCAGGTCTTGTAGTAGGAAAGAAGGAATTTATTCAACTTGTTTCCATGACAACAAAAAAAGATATAGGCGGGATTATCTCACCTTTCGATGCATGGCTTCTATTACGCGGCTTAAAAACCTTGCCTGTCAGAATGGACCGACACTGTCAAAATGCGGCTAGAATCGCAACCTTACTAAAAGAACACAAAAACATAAATACTATATATTACCCAGGGGACCCAAATAACACAGATTATAACATTATGAGAAAACAAATGAGACAGCCTGGTGGTTTACTATCCTTTACCATAAACGGGTCAAAAAAGGACGCTCAAGAAATTCTTAATCGACTTACGTTAATAAAAATTGCAGTAAGTCTTGGGGATACGGAAACCCTCATTCAACATCCTGCAACAATGACCCATGCAGTGGTTCCAGAAGAGGTAAGACTGCAAATGGGAATAACAGATAATTTAATTCGTCTCTCAGTTGGTTTAGAAGCATGGGAGGATATATGGGAAGATTTAAATCAAGCGTTAAACGGATAAAAAAAACAGTGAGGGAAACCTCACTGTCCTTTCATAAATTAGATATACTTTTCAAGTACAGTAACCAGTTCTTCTAAACATTTTTGATCAACTTCAGTAAAACGGTCTTTGATTGGACTGTCAATATCCAACACTCCAAAAACCTCGCCATCCTTCATAAGTGGAATGACAATTTCCGATTGTGAGGCACTGTCACACGCAATATGTCCAGGGAATAAGTGAACATCTGCAATTCTTTGGGTAGCTTTATTTTGTACAGCAGTTCCACAAACACCACGACCGACAGGAATCCGAACACAAGCTGGTAGGCCTTGGAATGGTCCTAAAACAAGTTCTCCATCCCTCATGATGTAAAAGCCAACCCAGTTAATTTTGTCCAAAAATTGATTTAATAAAGCCGAAGCATTTGCAAGGTTTGCAATTTGATCCGGTTCGTCTTCTAGTAAAGCCTGAAGCTGTTTTATTACAAGTTGATAGTCTTCTTCTTTGTTGCCTTTATATTGTTCGACATGAAACATGATAGTTCTCCTCCATTTGAGTATTTCCTACATAAATAATATCAAAAAACGGGTTATAGCGCATGACTTGTCGATAAAATCTTAAAGGAATCTGCCTTTTATTACCGAAATCTATATACTATTAAGGGTAAGGTGGGTTGGTTATGAAAAATAAAAGCATGAAACAAAAAGTAATTGAATCGGCTGCATTTTTATTTAATACAAAGGGTTTCGATGGAACAACTGTACGTGAAATTGCGAAAAAAGCAAATTGTAACGTAGCTAACATCTCCTACTACTTCGGAAACAAAGAGGGTTTATTAGAGCACCTCGTTTCAACCTACTTAGAAGGATATTTGAAAATGATAGAGTCAGCCTATATTGAGCTAGACAATAGATCCGCAAGAGAATGTTTATTACTTGCTATTAAAGGAATTATGGAATATCAAAAGGACAATCGTCACTTAACTAGGTTTGTCCTAAGGGAAATCACATTCGATACCACCTTGATTCGGGAAGTAATGACAACCTATATGACAAAGGAAAAATATTATTTTCAAGTTATTTTTGAGACTGGAATCAAACAACAGGAATTCACCCATATTCCAATCCCGTATGCTATCATGCAGCTTAAGGGTATGCTCTCAATGCCTTATTTACATCCTCAATATATGTCTGAAGTTCTGCATATTATGCCATATGAAATGTATGTGACCGAGCAATATTGCCATGAAATAGAAAAATGGGTGAACACAACAATTTGCAAACAGATACAAGGAATAAAATATAAAGTAACACCATTGCCAGTAAATATCTAACTCTATTTCAGCAGATGCTGAAAAAAGTAGTCCGGGGGATGCCACAGATTTTCGATCGAAGTTTTTCAAGCAGTTAGATCAATGACTAAGAACACCAGTTACTATGGCAAGTTCTTTTTGTCCCACTTCCCGTGGGCCGAAATCTGGGAGCAAACATCCCAAGGCATATTTGATTAAGATTATATTGTAGGTGACTCTAGTTTGGCATTATTTAAAAGTGAGTCAAAGCCTTGATTTAAATCCTTCGAGCTATGAGCATCTGATCCATAGACAAGAGGGATTTTTCGTTTGATAGCTTCCTTAATTACTCGATCAGGCGGATAAACTTCCCGACAAAGGGGTTTATTAACACCTGCTCCATTATAATCAATTGCCAAACCTTGCTCAGCTATTTGGTCTAATATATCACGAATTTCTTTATCGAAAGACTGAGCAAGTGGAAACTTTTTTTGAAATTTATGAACTAGCGTGATATGTCCAATCCTTTTCGGTTTATAACGTCCAAGATTGGATGCAATGGAACGTGAAAGTGTTGTAAAATAGGCTTCATAAATAGCTTCAACAGATGAAAACTTTTGGATCATCGTTTGAAACGTATCAGGACTATAGTCTAGACAGTAGTAATCTTCGTTGTTCTTTAAAAAATGAACGGAAAGAATGCTGTCATCTAAAAAGCGACCATACTCATCTAAAAAGTTCCTCGTATCCTCTTCATACCCCTCTATGTAATCAACCTCTAATCCAATATTAATTTTTATATCAGAAGCAAATCGAGTTTGAAGGGCTGACAACACAGAAAAGTAAGTATCCAAATCCTTAAAATCCATTCCACTGTCCTTTTCTGGAGTCGGATCACTGAAACGCAAAGGCAATGGAGCATGCTCGGTAAATGAAATTTCAGTAAATCCTAAGTGCTTTGCACGTGAAATATATTCCTCAAAAATATCCTTTGTACCATGTGGACAAAAGGGTGTATGAATATGACCATCAGCTTTCATCGACAAATCCTCCATTTTTATATAAAATTTGTAAAAAATTTTAAAAGTTTTAGTCAAAAAATGTCGTTTACATGGTATCATAAATACATTATAAAAACATTCAAATAGAATTTATATACATATAAGTAATTTTTACATATATATCTAGACTAGATTGATTGTGGGAGCAAGGAGGCCAAATTATGGAAATCATAATCGGCATAATTATATTAGCAAGTGTAATTGTAATATTTGGTTTTTATTCCAGAAAAAAGATCTATAAAGCCGTGGATAAACTGGAGGCTTGGAAGATCGATATGATGAACCGACCTGTTACGGATGAAATAGCGAAGGTCAAAGAGCTTAATATGACTGGACAAACTGAGGAATTATTTGAACGATGGAGAAAGCAATGGGATGAAATTGTAACCGTAATGCTTCCTGATGTAGAAGAATTATTATTTGATGCTGAGGATTTAGCAGATAAATACCGGTTTGGAAAAGCGAAAAGAATTTTAGGGCAAATCGAAGCTATTTTAAATGATGCAGAAGCAAATATTGTTGTTATTTTAGATGAACTTAAAGACTTGGTTGGTAGTGAAGAAAAAAATCGAATTGAAATTGACGAATTTACTAAATTATACCGGGAGCTAAAAAAGACCTTATTAGCCCACCGTCATACTTTTGGTCAAGCAGAAACACAGTTAGAGACTCAACTTGATAGCATCAATGGGAGTTTCAAGTTGTTTGAAGAAGCTACATCGAACGGAAATTACTTTGAGGCGAGAGAAATTGTTTTGTTAATCAAGGACTCATTATCTGCAACTAGTAAGCAAATGGACGAGATTCCTCATTTATTACACGAATGCCAGACAAGCATACCAAATCAACTAAATGAAGTGTCTGAAGGATTTAATCAAATGCAACAAGAAGGGTATGCTCTAGAGCATCATCAAGTTGATAAAGAAATCGAGAGAATGAGAGTGCGGGTAACGGAGTTAGTAAAATTAATCGAAGAGCTTAAGCTTGAAGAAGTAAAAAAAGGTATTGAAGAAATAAGTGAAGCCCTTGAAACGATTTACGATTTGCTTGAGGAAGAAGTGAAGGCAAATCAATTCGTGAAAAATGAGGTAGAAAAAATTGAACAAGATCTAGAGGATCTACAAGAAGGTAGTAAAAAGACGGAGGAGGAAACAGCCTTTGTTCAACAAAGCTATCAATTACATGATCAGGATCTTGAGAAACACAGAAACTTAGTGAAGCAAATTAAACAACTAGTAAAGCAGTATGTTACGATTCAATCAAAACTTGATCAAGATCAAATAGCATACTCTATAATTAAAGAAGAATTAGATGAGATCTATGGTAGCATCCAAGGTGTTAAGGAGGAGCATTTACAATATTCAGAGATGCTAAAAACCCTTCGTAAGGATGAGCTACATGCAAGAGAACAGATTTCAGAAATGATAAAACAACTTGCCGATGCAAGACGACTCATATCAAAAAGTAACATTCCTGGTCTACCTTCTCAGTACAAGGAACTTATGTCAGAAGCTAAATTAGCACTAACGCAGGTAGGTTCAAGCTTAGAGGAAAAACCACTTAACATGAAAACAGTAAATCAAACATTACAAAATGCACTTGATTTAGTAGCAAAAACATATCAGAATACAGAAGAAATGATTGAGCAGGTATATTTAGCTGAAAAAGTCATTCAATATGGTAATCGTTACCGCAGCCGAAATCCGAAAATTGCTAGTAGTCTACTTGAAGCCGAAATGTCATTTAGAAATTACGAATATGCACTAGCGTTAGAACAAGCTGCAACAGCAATAGAAGATGTTGATCCAGGAGCATTGAAAAAAATTGAACAATTAATTGAAATCGATAATTAACATTTAAGGGCCCAAATAGGTGGTCCTTTTTTTTTTATAAAATCATAAATGTATGGTATGATTTTGTAGCAAATAATTGCTCTAATGGGCTCAAGATAGTCGTAGTATTTATTAGTTGAGGTGTAAACTAGATGATTTATTTAGATAATAGCGCAACAACAAAACCATTCGATGATGTTATTGAATCTTATATAAAAGTAGCAAAAAACTACTTTGGGAATCCTTCCTCTTTACATGGGATTGGTGGACAAGCAGAAAAACTATTAAGCCAATCGAGAGCGCAAATCGCATCTCTTTTACATGTAAAGCCACAAGAAATAATCTTTACTTCTGGTGGATCTGAAGGGAATAATTTAGCGATAAAGGGTGTCGCTCTGCAACACCGAAATAGAGGCAAGCATATCATTACAACAGCAATTGAGCATCCTTCTGTAAGTGAGACTTGTAATCAACTTACGGACCTTGGCTTCGAAATAACGTATCTTCCTGTGGATAAAGGAGGAGTTGTCTCAATTGAATCAGTTGAGAAAGCGATTCGTGAAGATACGATTCTTGTCTCGATGATTCATGTAAATAATGAAGTTGGTACAATTCAACCAATTGAAGAAATTGGAGAACTTTTAACAAAGCACCCTAAAATCTTTTTTCACGTTGATCATGTTCAAGGAATAGGTAAGGTGCCGCTAGATTTTAAAAGGGCTCATATAGATTTATGTACGATTTCAGGACACAAATTTAATGGCGTTAAAGGAACAGGATTACTCTATGTTCGTCAAGGTGTAAAACTAAAGTCATTAATAGCTGGTGGAGAGCAAGAGTTACAAGTACGTGCAGGAACGGAAAATGTAGCTGGATTTGTAGCGCTCGCAAAGGCGCTACGGTTGACGCTAACGGATGTTGGGGAAAAAACTGAGTATCTTTCAATGTTAAAGGAAAACATTAGAAAGCAACTTTTAGAAATAGAAGGTATTACTATACTGACACCAGAAAAAGCTAGTGCTCCACATATTATCAATTTTTCAATTAATGGATTAAAGCCGGAAGTTTTTGTACATTTATTAGAGGAAAAAAATATATATGTGTCTACTACTTCAGCATGTTCATCAAAAAAAAATACACCTAGTAAAACCCTGATTGCAATGGGAGTACCAGAGATTCAGGCAAATAGCTCCATTCGAATAAGTCTATCATACATGAACCAGTTGGAAGAGGTTCCGATGATAATTGAAAGTATCAGAACATCTATACAAAAACTACAAAAAGTAATGAGGTAAAGTCATGGAATATGATCACATTTTAATACGATTTGGCGAGATAACAACAAAAGGTCGAAATCGAAGTCTGTTTATCAATAAATTATCGAAAAATATACAAGTAAAGCTAACAGAGTATGAGAAGCTAACGTTTGAAAAAACAAGAGACCGAATTTATATCAAACTAAATGGAGAACCGCATGAAGGGATTGTAGAAGTGCTTAAAAATATTATTGGCATACAATCCTTTAGCCTAGCGTTAAAGACGGAGAGTGAGCTAAACGAAATAAAAGATGGGGTCCTAGCGGCCTTTAAACAATTAGACTATAGCGACAGATCCTTTAAAATTTCAACAAAACGCTCAGACAAAAGCTTTCCTTTAGACACCAATCAGTTAAATCATGAACTGGGAAGTCATATATTAAAGAATATTGATAGCATACATGTAAATGTGCATACACCGGATATAGATATCCGGGTTGAGGTTCGGAAGGAAGCTACGTATATCACGTTTAAAGATGTGGCAGGCTTAGGCGGTCTTCCAGTTGGAACTAGCGGGAAAGCGATGCTTATGCTTTCAGGAGGGCTAGATAGCCCTGTAGCCGGCTTTCTATCAATGAAGCGGGGACTAACCATAGAGGCCGTACATTTCCATAGTCCCCCATATACAAGCGAACGTGCGAGGCAAAAGGTAATCGATCTTGCAAAACAGTTAACACAATTCTCGGGAATGATTAAATTACACATTGTCCCGTTTACAGAAATCCAACAGGTCATTCAAAGACAAATCCCTGAGAACTACTCCCTCATTTCAACAAGAAGGATGATGTTACGGATAACAGATGCGATCCGCAAAAATCGGAACGGCCTTGCGATTGCTACAGGGGAAAGTCTTGGTCAGGTAGCAAGTCAAACATTAGAAAGCATGTATGTGATTAATAATGTTACGACAACACCTATTATTCGACCACTTATTGCAGTAGACAAATTTGATATTATTGATCTTGCCAAGAAAATCAATACGCATGATATATCTATCAGACCATATGAAGACTGTTGTACGATATTTGCACCAGCAGCACCAAAGACCCGACCTAAGCTTGAAAAGGTAACTCACTATGAAAGCTATGTTGATTTTGAGGGCTTAATTGAAAAGGCAGTAAAAAATACAGAAGTATTAACTCTTGACGGATCTCACAAACAAGAAATGGAAGAGCTGTTTTAGCCTTTTAAAAGGTAGCTTACCTTTTTGATATCTTATTAGAAAATCGTACATCTGTTGTGAAGATTTACCAGTGAATTGGATGTATGTTGCCATGTGTTTTTACACAATCTATACTCACAAGGAGGTGATAGCACATGGCAAACAACAACAATAGTAATCAACTTTTAGTAGCTGGTGCTCAACAAGCAATCGACCAAATGAAACTTGAAATTGCACAAGAGTTTGGTGTAAACCTTGGTGCAGATACTACTTCTCGCGCTAACGGTTCAGTTGGTGGAGAAATCACTAAGCGTTTAGTATCTTTCGCTCAACAAAATATGAGCGGTGGTTCTTTCTAAAAATAAAAATAGATGGCTACAAGGACGGGATTCTTCCCGTCCTTTTTATTATCAGAACATATTACCTGGTCATAAAAAATTCACAAAAAACCTCCAAATTGTCTGAAATATTTTATATAATTAGAATATAAAAAACGAGGAGGTATGTTTGTGAAGAGAGAAGATTTACTCGCACCGGCACGCTATAATTTGGTTCAAGAAATCGAAAAATATACGAAGGACCCAAATAAGGTTGCATTGAAGTGGGAAGATGAACAGGGCAACCAAAAAGAAATTACATATGTAGACCTCTTCAATAATGTAAACCGCATCGGGAATACTTTTCAAAAGCATGGCCTTACCAAAGGTGATACAGTATTAGTTATTATACCTCGACTAGTTGAAGCATATATGGTTTATTTGGGGGCCTTAAAAGCAGGACTAGTTGTGATTCCTAGCTCAGAAATGCTTCGAGCAAAAGACCTCCAATATCGAATCGTACATGGTGATGTAAAAGCAATCATTAGTTATTTTCCGTATTGTGACCAGTTCTCAGGTATTGATAATATTGAACACATAAATAAATTCGTAGTTGGAGAAAAAACGGAAGGATGGATTTCCCTAGATCAGGAAATGACAGAGCAATCTGATGAATTTCTTACTGTAGAAACTGGTAAAGATGATACTGCCTTTTTATCCTATACATCTGGGACTACAGGCAATCCAAAGGGAGTAGTCCATACCCATGGATGGGCATACGCTCATTTAAAGACAGCAGCACCTTATTGGTTAAGCATTGGAGAAGGAGATACAGTATGGGCAACTGCAGGACCTGGCTGGCAAAAATGGATCTGGAGCCCTTTCCTCTCTACACTTGGAAGTGGTGCAACAGGCTTTGTGTATAACGGTAAATTTGACCCAAATAAATACTTAGAACTATTAAGCTCATACAAAATTAATGTCTTGTGTTGTACACCGACAGAATATCGCCTGATGGCAAAGGTGAAAAATCTATCTGAATACTCTCTTCCAGCTTTGCATAGTGCAGTGTCTGCTGGAGAACCACTAAATCGGGAAGTAATTGATACCTTCAAAAGAGAGTTTAATGTAGAGGTTCGTGATGGATATGGACAAACGGAAAACACCTTGTTAGTTGGTGTATTAAAAGGAATGAAAATAAAACCTGGATCAATGGGTCTACCAACACCAGGAAATAATGTTGAAATTGTAGATGAGTACGGGAACCCTTGTAAAGTTGGAGAAGTTGGTGATATTGGTGTTCATGTGGATACACCAGCTCTTTTCAAAGAGTACTATAAGGATCCAGAAAGAACGGCTATGCAATATAGGGGAGACTATTATATAACCGGTGATAAAGCCAAAAAGGATGAGGATGGCTACTTCTGGTTTGAAGGCCGGTCAGATGACATCATTATTAGCTCGGGTTATACAATTGGACCATTTGAAGTAGAAGATGCACTTGTAAAGCATCCTTCTGTAAAAGAGTGTGCTGTAGTTGCGAGTCCAGACGAAGTTCGTGGCAATATTGTTAAAGCTTTCGTTGTCTTACGTGAAGGTATTATATCTAATGACGAACTTGTGAAGGATTTGCAAGACCATGTAAAAGAATTAACCGCTCCATATAAGTACCCTCGAAAGGTAGAGTTTGTAGAGGATCTTCCTAAAACGACTTCTGGAAAAATTAGAAGGATTGAACTTAGGCAGGCAGAAGTAGCCGGACTAAAAGCCTCCCAGTAGGGTAATAGGTGAAAATTTGAAAAAAGGTCAGCAGATAGTATGATTACTATCTGCTTTTTCTATGGTAAATTAATAAAGAGAAAACAGTATTATACAGTAGGTGAAAAATATGGGAACCTTATGGACAGGTGGAAAAATCTACACCATGGAGAAAGAACATGATGTTGTGGAAGCTATTTATGTAGAGGAAGGTATTATTGTAGCTACAGGGATAGAACAAGACTTGCAAAATAAATACAAAGATAGAATAACAAAGGTAGTTCATATAAAAGGAAATACAATGTTTCCAGGATTTGTCGATAGTCATATGCACGTGATAGGACACGGTGAAAAATTAATGAAACTCGACTTTTCAGAAATGACATCTTCAAAGGATATAATTTGTGCACTCAAAGATTATAGTAAAGGAAAATCTGTAGGTGAATGGATTATCGGGGAGGGATGGAATGAGAATAATCTCCCAGACCGAAAAATCTTCCATCGAACCGAATTGGATGAGATATCACCCCAAAATCCAATGCTATTAAAAAGGATCTGCCGTCATGCAGTCGTGGTAAATTCTAAGGCACTTGAACTAGCAGGAATAACGGATAGTACTCCAAATCCAGAGGGTGGAGTCATTGTGAGGGATGCAGAAGGACATGCCACAGGCTATTTATTGGATCAGGCACAGGAACTTGTAAAAGCAGTAATCCCAATGGTAACAGAGGAATACATTCAGGATGCCCTTACTATATCTATTCGTGATTGCCTTCGCTTAGGGCTTGTTGGAGGACACACGGAGGATTTAAATTATTATGGGGGTTTTGAACGAACCTACAAAGCCTTCAAAAAGAATAGACTAAAATTTAGGACAAACCTTCTCGTTCACCATGAGGTTATAGACGATATGCATCACGCAGGGTATTCATTTGGAGATGGTGGGGAGTTTTGTGAATTTGGAGCAATGAAAATTTTTGCGGACGGATCCCTAGGTGGTCGAACAGCATTACTTAGTCATCCTTACAATGATTCTCCGGATACTAGTGGAGTAGCTATCTATTCTTTGGAAGAACTGAAAAAGCTTGTACAGAAAGCACGCTCATATAAAATGCCAGTAGCGGTACATGCCATCGGTGATTTAGCCTTCGAATATATCCTTGATGCGATAGAGGAATTTCCTCCATTACCATATCAGCGGGATCGATTGATACATGCACAAATACTACGAAAAGAATTAGTAGATCGCGCAATGCAATTGCCACTTATTTTAGATATCCAACCTAGATTTGTTATTTCAGACTTTCCGTGGGTCGTTGAAAGAATTGGTGAACATAATATGGATTATTGCTATGCATGGAAAACACTGTTAGAAGCAGGATTTCATTGTGCTGGAGGATCAGATGCTCCCATTGAACCAGTAGATCCACTCCAAGGAATTTATGCAGCGGTAACTAGAAAAAAAACTGGGGAAACAGAAATATATATGCCGGAAGAAAGGCTGTCAGTTTACGAGGCAGTGCAGCTATTTACTACCGGAAGTGCTTATGCAATCGGTAAAGAGGATTGTATGGGTAAGATTGCGCCGGGTTATAAAGCAGATTTTACGATTCTTGAACAAGATATCTTTCAAATAGTAGAGGAAGATATTTTACAGACAAAAGTCATGATGACAGTTGTCGATGATACAGTAATGTTTGAGAGATAAGGACAAGACCAAGCTATCTTGATAGGTAGCTTGGTCTTAGTTCAGACTACTTTTTGTTTATAAAAATGTACGCTTAACCTTTTCCCAAAAGGAATTATCCTTTAATTTAACGGTTTTAATTCTTTTGTCACTAAGCTTGATATCAATTTGTTTCACATTTCGAATGCTGAGTGCTTCATTGTCCATTCCGATTGTTGGAAAGTCATTTCCATCCTGTACATCTCGTAATGTTAATTTTCGAGCATCACTTAAGATAAATGAAGAACCCAATGTTCTATATTGATTCGTATTCAATGAAGCAAGTTCACTCACTTGCATGCATGGAAGTAATGGATCAACAACAGCCCCTTTAACAGACTTATTGTAGGCTGTACTACCAGTTGGTGTCGAAACAATTAAACCATCACCTCGGAATGTCTCAAAATGTAGGTCATCAATGTAAACCTCAAGGACAAAGGTTTTGATGATTGCTGAACGAATGGAACACTCATTTAAACAATAAAAAGAAGGGTTATCATCCACTTTTACCTCAAGTAAAGGATAACGGCGAACCTCGATTTGTTCATTTTGCATAGCTTCTACCATTTTATCGGTTTCATTTGAATGAAAATCGCAATAAAGGTTTAGTGCACCCGTTGTTGAAATTCCTGCATAGAGACAATCTTGTCTAAAGTTCGTTTTTCTTACAGCTTGAAGAAAAGTTCCATCACCACCGATACTTACAATCACGTTCGCTTTATTATAATCTTCTACAATTGTGAATTGATGTTCCTCCGCAAGCTTGTACAATTTGTTTACGTACTCAACAGTTTCTTTATCTTTTCGATAAAAGAAATAGAGGTTACGACGATCCATGTAACATAACACTCCCTTGTTTTGGATGAATAGTAAGAATGAAAACATTTAACCCTAGTAAGGATCTTTTTATTGCTTACCATATCTATTTATTGAAGGTTCTACTAATAGTTTAACAATTAAATGAAACTATTTCGCATCTGAATCGTATTTATTTTTGAACATTTTTTGAATAGTATCCATATTTTTAGGAGGAAAGTAAAATGAATGGGAAAAGATGGGCAGCCTTAGGTATAGCTGCAGGTATATTTGTATTTTCAGTCTTTTTTAATTTTGCATCAAATGTAGCATCGAAGAATTTTAGTAGATTATCCGATGATCTACTTGCGGGGACCAATGAAGAATTTCTAGAAAATGTCTTGATCGAGGGTAAGGGGACAAATAAGATTCTTGTTCTACATGTGAATGGAGTCATTCAAGACACTGGTGAAGATGTTTCCTCATTTTTTCAAGCAGCTGGCTACCAGCATGAGTCTTTCTTAAAAATGATTGAAAAAGCAGAAGAAGATAAGACTGTGAAAGGAATTATTCTTAAGGTTAACTCTCCTGGCGGGGGTGTTGTGGAAAGTGCAGAAATACATAAAAAACTAACAGATCTGAAGAAAGCTACAGATAAACCAATCTATGTGTCGATGGGAGCAATGGCTGCGTCTGGAGGTTACTACATTGCTGCACCAGCTGACAAAATATTTGCGACACCTGATACGATGACTGGTTCGTTAGGTGTTATTATGCAAGGTATCAACTATAGTGGACTTGCCGAGAAATATGGTGTTACATTCGAAACAATTAAGAGTGGACCATACAAAGACATTATGTCTGCTAGCAGAGAAATGACCGATGAAGAGCGAGAAATCATGCAATCAATGGTCGACAATGCATATCAAGGGTTTGTAGACGTTATTGCACAAGGAAGAAATATGTCAGAGGAGCAGGTACGGAAAATTGCAGATGGACGTATTTATGACGGTAGACAAGCGAAAGAAATAAATCTTATAGATGAGTTAGGCTATTTTGAGGATACTGTTGAAGCAATGAAAAAAGATCATAAACTTGGTAATGTAAGAGTGGTTGAATATGAAACTAATGTTGGTTTTGGTTCTTTATTCTCTATGAGTGCCAAAAAAATCTTCAGCGATGAAATAGAGATGGCTACTTTAGTTAATCTCCTATCACAGCCAAATTCGCCTAGAATGATGTATTTATACGCGGAATAGGAGGGGAGAAAATAATATGGATGTAACACATGATGGGCTTAAGGAAAATAATCACGTCCTCGAAAACGCCGGGGAACGAATTATTCAAGTACCGACTCGTTACGCAGGCTTTTGGATGCGTTTTTGGGCTTATTTATTGGATTTACTTGTTATCGGGAGTATAAATCGTATTCTTATTTATCCAGCGTTCAGAGCACTTGATATTCCATTATCAAAAGCGGAAATTTTTAGTGCAGCTTCAATCTCTACTGCTGCGGTATTTTATCTATATTTTATACTAATGACAAAGTTTTTTAGACAAACATTGGGAAAGATGATTTTTGGAATAAAAGTTATCTCGCTTGATAAACCTAATCTATCTTGGCAAACTGTTCTATTTAGAGAGTTTATTGGTAGATATATTTCAAAACTATTTTTTATAGGTTATATCCTTGTTGCTTTTCTACCTAAAAAACAAGGAATACATGACTTATTTTCTGATACAACAGTAGTACATGAGGATAAGTAAAGAGTAGCCAAACGGACACTCTTTTTCTTTTACACGAACTACAACATCGTTATACGGAGCTTCGGTTCGTGTCTTTCAAAGAGTGTCCAATCGGGCACTCTTTTTTACATTACCAAACAATGGATTTTTAAGTATTATTTTCTACCTGGTAGGTGATAATGAAACATTGAAAGGGTGTGAGTGTATGAAGTGGCTATTATATCTATTTCTATTCCTTTTATTCATTATTTTTCTAATTCTACTAATTGCAATAACTAAGCTCACTGTCTATGTTCAAGCAAATCACTCACAGAACAATAACCAAATAAAAATAAGGTTTAGTATCTGGTTCGGTTTGATAAGATATACAATTACTATCCCAAATGGCAAGGATGATAAGGATACATCAGATATTGAACGTAAAAAAGAAACTCAAACGGATAGGATCTCAAAGAAAAAAGAGAAGAAAAAGAAACACCCTATAAAAGACTTCCTGGCATATGCACACGATTCTAAAGTTATCTTGAACAGAGTAGTTGACTTGATTCCTATAATAAAGGACTTTTTAAAGAAGGTAACCATTACAAAATTTGAGTGGCATTCCCAAATTGGGACTGGTGATGCAGCGCAAACCGGGATTGTTACAGGGGTAGGTTGGTCAATTAAAGGAACAATTGTAGGTGTTATAAGTCATTATCTAAACCTTAAAGTGCATCCTGACTACTCTATAACCCCATATTTCCAACATACCGTTTCAGAAACAAAGCTAGGGTGCATGTTTCACTTCCGAATCGGGCAAGCTATGGTAGCCGGAATAAGATTGGTTAAAAAGTGGAGGGGTGGGTTACCGAAGTTCAAATCCCCAACCCTTTCTAAGCTTAATGAAACCGACTCGGATAAAAAATCAGTGTAGAATGTCAGGAGGAATTAAGAATGTCTGATCATCCAATACAGGGTCTAATGAAAACTGCGATGGAAAATCTAAAACAAATGATTGATGTAAATACAATTATTGGTGACCCTGTTGAAACACCAGATGGTAGCGTTATATTAACGGTGTCCAAGGTTGGTTTTGGATTTGCTGCAGGTGGTAGTGAATTCAAGGGAGCACAAGGTGAGGGTGGAAAGGATAAGGAAGGTGGAGAGAAAGAGCAACAAGGCTCTAAGCTCCCGTTTGGAGGAGGTAGTGGTGGTGGAGTTTCTATCACGCCAATCGCCTTCTTAATCGTAAGCCCAAGTGGCGTTAAGATGCTTCATCTTGATGAAGGTACACACTTATTTGAAAAACTAATTGAGCTTGCCCCACAAGCCGTTGATAAAATCCAACAAATGCTAAAAAGCAATAGTAAAGACAAGCAAAATCAAGAAAATCAAGACAAACCGAAACAGGATTTTGATATCTAAAAAGATAGATAAATGAAATGAGAGTTGACTGTTTGATATGCTCCCCTTTATGTAGACAGATTAAAAAATAAAAATCTGACTACTAAAGGGGAGTATTTTTTATGTCCAAAAGAGCTTTCACTGTAGAGCATAAGCTCGAGGTCTTAAAAGCGTGGGAGGAAGGTACATATTCATTAAGGGAACTTGCTAAGAAGTATAAGGTGAATGTGTCTTCTATTCTGGAGTGGAAATATAAATTCGATAAATACGGAACCGAAGGTCTCGAAGAATCATCAACTTGGAAACAATATACTAGGGTATTAAAACTTTCTGCAGTAAAGGATTATCTTTCAGGTAATTATTCAATACGTGAAGTTGTTAGAAAATATGAAATATCAAGTGATTCTGTCCTCATTAAGTGGATTAATAAGTATAATAGTCATAGAGATTTAAAGGATACGTCGAAAGGAAGGACGAGCTCTATGACTAAAGGGAGAAAAACTACTTGGGTTGAACGGATAGAAATAGTAATGGATTGTTTAGGGAACGGAAAAGAGTATCAAAGAACAGCTGATACCTATGAGGTCTCTTATCAACAGGTATACCAGTGGGTTAAGAAGTATGAGAATGGCGGAGATGAAGCGCTGAAGGATAAGCGTGGAAGGAAAAAAGAAGAAGCGGAATTAACCTCAGAAAAGATTATGCAGCTTCAGATGAAAAAGTTAGAAAGAGAAAATGAACGCTTACGTGCGGAGAATTTATTCTTAAAAAAGTTAGAGGAGATCGAAAGGAGGCGGAAGTAGGCCAATTACGATTTGAAGACAAATACATCGCAATTCAAGAACTTCATGCACAAGAAGGCTTGAGTATTATCTTACTTTGTGAAATCGCTGTTATTTCACGAGCTGCTTACTATAAGTGGTTGAAACGTAAACCATCTGAGCGTGAACTTCAGAATGAAGAAATAATTAATGAGATAAAAGCTCTTCATGAAAAAGTGGAAGGCATCTATGGTTACCGTAGAATGATGATGACCATAAATCGAAAACTCGGGAAAAAATTCAACCACAAACGCTTCTATAGACTGATGAAAGTGACCGGAATAAAGTCTGTTATTCGTAAAAAGAAGAAACATTATAAGCGCTCAACCCCTCAACATGTGACGGAAAACGTATTAAACCGTGAATTTTCTGCAGAAAAACCAAATCAAAAATGGGTAACGGATGTAACAGAATTCAAATATGGTTCGTCAAAGAAAGCTTATTTAAGTGCCATTCGAGACCTATATGATGGATCGATTGTTAGTTATGTTTTGGGACATTCAAATAATAATAACCTTGTATTTAAAACCCTGGATAAAGCAACAAAGCTATTGGACGAGGATCGTCCACTTATTCATAGTGACCGTGGATTCCAATACACCTCTCATGGGTTCAAACGCAGGATAGATAAAGCGAAGATGACACAAAGCATGTCACGAGTAGGCAGATGTATTGATAATGGGCCAATCGAATCTTTCTGGGGAACACTCAAATGCGAGAAGTATTATTTACATAAGTATGGGACGTTTGAAGATTTGTCTAAAGCAATAGATGAGTATATCCATTTCTATAATCACAACAGATATCAAAAACGACTAAACGGCCTCAGCCCTATGGAATATAGAGCTAAAGCCGCTTAGGTCATTTTTATTATTTCCGCTGTCTACTTGACAGGGGGCAGTTCAGTTCCCAGTTAACTCTTTTCTTTGGTCGAAATCATTGCAATCATTTTAAAATACAGATATCATTTACACTGTACATATAATTTAAAGGAGGATTTTGGTAAAATGGCAAATATCACATTTAAAAACAATCCAGTCACTTTATTAGGAAATGAAGTAAAGGTTGGGGACAAAGCTCCCGATTTTACTGTATTAGCAAATGATTTATCACCAGTAACATTAGCAGATTCAAAAGGATCTGTTCGTTTAATAAGTGTAGTCCCTTCCCTTGATACAGGTGTTTGTGATGCACAGACTCGACGTTTTAACGAAGAAGCAGCTTCACTTGAAAATGTGAAGATCTTAACAGTGAGTGTTGATTTGCCATTTGCTCAAAAGCGTTGGTGTGGTGCAAACGGTATTGAAAACGTTCAAACTTTATCCGATCATCGTGAACTTTCGTTTGGTGAAGCATATGGGGTTGGTATTAAAGAACTTCGTCTTCTAGCGCGAGCTGTGTTTGTTGTTGATAGTAATGACACTGTAACATATGCTGAATACGTTAGTGAGGCTACAAATCACCCGAACTATGAAGCTGCATTAGAAGCGGCAAAGGCTGCTCAATAAACTACTCTATAAAGAGAACCCCAGACATAATTGGGGTTCTTTTTTTCTACCATACAGCTTGTTATTTGAACTACATATAGATTTCTTATAAAATAGAGAGATATGCTATGATTCGAAAAAGGAGAAAATATATGGAAAAAATATCAGCGGTCGAGAAATTGTTTACAGTAATAGATAACACAGCAACGATTTTAAGAGAAGAGCTATCATGTACGTATCTAGAAGCTGTTGCAGAAACAGGGGAAAACCTCTTTCAAAACACAATCTTGCAAGAGGAGGTAAGTGAGCTATCTAAGAAAAGATTAGAGAAAGAGTACAGTCAAATTAAGCTGGATCGTTTCGGCGTAGAAGAAATTCGTAAAGCCTATCAACTAAGTGCCTTAAAAGGTATGAAAGAGGCTACACAGCCAAATCACGAAATGACACCAGATGCTGTTGCTATCTTCATGGGATATCTAGTATCAAAGTTCTCCGAGGACTGGAAGCAACTTCGTATCTTTGATCCAGCAGTTGGTACCGGAAATTTATTAACAACTGTTTTAAATCAAAACCAATCTAAGGAAGTCGAGGCTTTTGGGATTGATGTTGACGACCTACTTATTAAGGTTGCGTATGTTAATGCAAATCTACAACAGCATTCGATCCAACTTTTCAATCAAGATAGTCTCCAACCACTATACATAGACCCTGTAGACTTAGTTGTGTGTGATTTGCCAGTTGGCTATTACCCAAACGCATTTGGTGCAGCGAATTTCAAGCTTCGCGCAAAGGAAGGGCATTCCTATGCACATCATCTTTTTATTGAGCAAAGCCTTACATATACAAAAGAAGGCGGATACCTTCTGTTTCTAGTACCAAATAATTTATTTACTAGTGATCATGCAAAAGAGTTAAATGAATATCTGAAAGAACATGCTATCATCCAAGGCATGATTCAGCTACCACTTTCTTTATTTAAGAATGAAAAGGCAGCAAAAAGTATATTTATCATCCAGAAGAAAGGACCTGAAGTAAAGGTTCCAAAGCAAGCACTATTAGTAGATTTACCTAAGTTTTCGAATCAGGTGGCAATGTCAGGCATTATTGAACAAATTGATAACTGGTTTAATAATGAAAAAAAACACTAGTACGTAATATATTCACAAATCAGGAGACCCTAAATAAGAGGGTCTTTTTTAGTTATTATTAAGCAATAAATTTTGCACTGCGGAGATGAGTTTAAACATCTAGTTCCAGCGCCTAGCCCCTCGAGGTCATAAGTCAATTTAGAATTGAAGGCAAAGAGCACCTTCTATTCTAAATCGTCTTATGCTTGTCAGGGCTGAACGAGGCGCTTACACTTTTGTTCTTAACAGCGCTTTCTATTATCTGAATTAAAGAACTTTATGGAGAAAACGGTAACAAAATGGCATAGTGCTTGAAATGTCAAACTCCCGGTGTTTAAATGATAGTGGTCATCGATGAAAGAGTGTTGTTTTGTACAGAATAATGGAGAATGGTCTAAATACATACCTAAGGATAAATTTAAAAAAGGAGCGTATACGATGTCGAAAGTAATTGCCATAAATGCAGGAAGCTCATCGCTAAAATTTCAATTATTTGAAATGCCAAGTGAAGAAGTAATTACAAAAGGAATATTTGAACGCATTGGTCTTGAACAAGGAGTTTTTACTATTTCAGTTAATGATGAAAAACAAACAACTGAAATAGAAATCCCTGATCACTCGGTAGCAGTTAAAATACTCCTAAGCAAATTAACTGAGTTAGGAATTATTAAATCGTTAGATGAAATTGAAGGTATTGGACATAGGGTTGTTCATGGTGGTGAATCCTTTGATGATTCAGCTCCTATTACTGAAGAGGTTTTACAGGAAATAGAAAAGCTTGCCGAATTAGCACCGCTGCATAATACAGCTAATGCGACTGGGATTAGAGCGTTTCAGGAAGTATTACCAAATGTTCCTGCAGTAGCAGTTTTTGATACAGCCTTCCATCAAACAATGCCTGAAAAATCTTTCTTATATAGTCTTCCTTATGAATACTATAAAGAATATGGAATAAGAAAATATGGATTCCATGGAACATCACATAAATATGTGTCAGAGAGAGCTGCTGAATTATTAGGTAGACCTTTAGAACAGCTTCGTCTATTGTCTTGTCATCTTGGAAATGGTGCGAGTATTGCTGCAATTGAAGGGGGTAAATCCATTGATACATCGATGGGCTTTACACCTCTAGCTGGTGTAACAATGGGAACTCGATCTGGTAACATTGATCCAGCATTAATTCCATATATTATGGAAAAAACAGGAAAGACAGCAGATGAGGTATTAGATGTTTTAAATAAGAAAAGTGGTATGTTAGGGGTATCTGGTTTTTCAAGTGATTTACGTGATGTTGAACTAGAAGCTGGAAAAGGTAATGAACGTGCGGAACTGGCACTAGAAGTTTTTGCTAGCAGAATTCATAAATATATCGGTTCCTATGCAGCTCGTATGCATGGTGTTGATGCAATTATTTTTACAGCTGGTATTGGCGAAAATAGTGATACAATACGTGCAAGAGTCCTTACAGGTCTAGAATTTATGGGCGTATACTGGGACCCAGTTTTAAATCAAGTTAGAGGGAAGGAAACGTTTATTAGTTATCCACATTCCCCTGTTAAAGTAATTGTAATTCCAACAAATGAAGAAGTTATGATTGCTCGCGATGTAATTCGTTTAACTAAATAGCAAATGGACAAACTTTTAAAAAGGTTGTTCGTATATAGTAGACAAAGTCATTTTTTGGCTTTGTCTTTTTCATTGTTTAAGAAATTTTAAAATTCAACCTTGTGAATGAGTTGTGTATGAGTTTATCTACATCTAGCTTCAGCGCCTAGCCCCTCGAGGTCATAAGCCAATGCGTAAAGAAGGTAAAGAGCAACCTTCTCACCGTCTCGTCTTATGCTTGTCGGGACTTGCACATGATGTGCTGATGTCCACATTTGCCACAGGACGTGGCAGTCTTTAGTGGACGTTCACTTTCAAGACGCCTCCGCATTTGTTCTTTGGTGGGCTCATCTTGTCCGCTTACACTTTATGGTATAATACGTTCATAGTGAATGGTGGAAACGGAGGATTATTATGGAACTCACAAGTCGTGAACAACAAATTTTAACTGATATTGAAAGATGGTCGGAGAAATTACAGTATGAACAAACTGACTTTGAAATGACATATGATCGATGGCTTGAAAACTCATTACAGCTAATTCCAGAGGGTGTACGAACAGAGTTCTTTTCCAAACTAGACAATTGGTTATTTCATCTACATGCAATACTTCAAGGGACCCAGTTTCAAATGGACGCTCGACAACGTCTTATTCAATCCGCTCGCGTCTTTAACTCGGAAATTGAGGATATTTCAGATCTTAAGGAATTATCAATTGATCAGCTTATTTATCTAACCGAACACCAAATTGCAAAACATCGTCTCTATTCATTTGCGCATGGTGGTCTGTCAGGTACAGGTGGACTTCTCCTTCTTGGTACAGATATTCCTGCAATTACAGTGCTTAACCTTCGTATTGTACAATTAATTGCAATGACATATGGATACGAGGTCAATACACCATATGAAATGATGACTTCATTAAAGGTGTTCCATGCAGCAACATTACCAAAGAGAATGCGATACAACGGCTGGGAAGCTCTCATTGATGAAACAGAAGGCTACAATAAGAATCAATATTTCTATCAGGGTTCCGATGAGTTGACTGATGAAACATGGCTGGAGCTACCTCTGAAGCATATTATTAAGGCGGTAACAATCTCGTTGCTTAGAAAACGTATGATTCAAGGAATACCACTTATAAGTATGGCAATCGGTGCAGGAATGAATTATCAGTTAACCAGGCAGGTTAGTGAGTTTGCTCACAATTACTACAGGATGCGGTATTTAAAAGAGAAGGAGTAAGTAGCATGAGTGTTACAGACCATAAAAAGGCATTATCAGCCCAGATTAATTGTAAAATCATTACAGTAAGTGATACAAGGACAAAGTCAACAGATAAAAGTGGGCAATTAATGATAACACTGCTCCAGGATAGTGGGTTTAATGTGTACGAATACGAGATTGTTAAGGATGAGCAAATCTTTATTGAAAAAGCTATTAAAGCGGGTTATGAGAACGAGGAAATCGATGTAATCCTATTGAATGGCGGAACAGGTATCGCAAAGCGTGATGTAACAATCGAAACGGTTTCGAGGTTGCTAGATAAAGAAATTGTTGGTTTCGGGGAGCTGTTTCGGATGCTAAGCTATACGGAGGATATTGGTTCAGCTGCTATACTTTCAAGAGCAATCGCAGGTGTTATCCATGATACAGCTGTTTTTTCTACACCGGGTTCTACAGGAGCTGTGCGGCTTGCGATGACAAAGTTAATTCTTCCTGAACTTGTGCATGTAGTTAACGAGATAAAAAAGGATATAAAAAAGGGCTAATCTCTTACAACAGATTAGCCCTTTTTAGTGATGAATTTTTTGAGATATTCCCTGATTCATTCTATACCAAATCCATAAGTCATTAATAATAGAGGCACACTCAGAAATCTCATTATTCAATTCACAAGAACGCTCAAAATTAAGTTCATTGCCAAGTTGTTCTTGTTTTTTGTTTATAACTGTTTCAATCTCAGAAATCCGATCTGGAATATGTCCCCTGATTTTTTCCCATTCTAACAAGATTGACTGTTGAACGTCATCAGAATACTCTTCCCAACTATCATTAAGGTGGGGAAGTTGAATACCCAGCCGTTCGTCATATGAAAAAAAGGTACTGATTATATCCATTATATCCACTCCTACTGGCTCCTGTACTTATTTTACAATACCGCCTTGTTATTATCTATGTAAAAAAAGAATTTAAATTTTCTTCAGAATGCTATTGAAAAAAGTAGAAAGAGTTGCTAAAGTTATACATTATAAATGTATAAATATAAAAATAAATGAATTATTATTCGAGAGGGAGATACAACATGAGTAAAAAGAAAGTCGTTTTAGCATATTCTGGTGGTTTAGATACAAGCGTTGCTGTGAAGTGGTTACAGGAGCAAGGATATGATGTCGTTGCTTGTTGTTTAGATGTAGGTGAAGGAAAAGACCTTACCTTTATTAAAGAAAAGGCGATTACGGTAGGAGCTGTATCTTCCTATGTAATTGATGCAAAAGAAGAATTTGCACAAGAGTTTGCACTTGCGGCATTACAAGCTCATACACTTTATGAAGGAAAATATCCATTAGTTTCAGCTTTATCTCGTCCGTTGATTGCGAAAAAGCTAGTTGAAGTTGCAGAGCAAGAAAATGCTGTAGCTGTAGCACATGGATGTACTGGAAAAGGAAATGACCAAGTTCGATTTGAGGTTTCAATTAATGCATTAAATCCTAATCTTGAAGTCTTAGCACCTGTTCGTGAATGGAGCTGGTCTCGTGAAGAGGAAATTGAATATGCAAAACAACATAATATTCCTATTCCAATTAATTTAGACAGTCCATTTTCAATTGATCAGAATCTTTGGGGACGCAGTAATGAGTGTGGAATTTTAGAAGACCCTTGGGCAGCTCCACCAGCAGATGCGTATGAATTAACCGTATCCCTTGAAGAATCACCAAATACACCAGATATTATTGAAATCGGGTTTGAAGAGGGTGTACCAAAAACAATTAATGGCCAGCAGTATACATTAGCTGAGTTAATACTCGAATTAAACCAAATCGCTGGTAAACATGGTGTAGGTCGTATCGACCATGTGGAAAACCGTCTAGTTGGGATTAAATCTCGTGAAGTATATGAATGTCCAGGTGCAATGACTTTAATTACAGCACATAAGGAACTAGAAGACCTCACACTTGTAAAAGAAGTTGCACATTTCAAACCAGTTATCGAGCAAAAGCTTACTGAATTAATTTACAACGGACTATGGTTTTCCCCATTAAAAGATGCATTACTTGGCTTCTTAAAAGAAACGCAAAAATATGTAAATGGAACTGTTCGTGTGAAATTATTTAAAGGTCATGCAATTGTAGAAGGACGTAAATCAGAAAATTCATTGTATGATGAGAAACTAGCTACTTATACTTCTGACGATGAATTTGATCATAAAGCGGCTGTTGGTTTCATTTCATTATGGGGCTTACCGACAAAGGTAAATAGTATTGTAAATAACGGTAAGAAGGTACAAGTATGAAAAAGCTTTGGGGAGGCAGATTTACAAAAAGTGCTGAACAATGGGTAGATGAGTTTGGTGCATCTATCTCCTTTGATCAGGAACTTGTGAAGGAAGATATTGAAGGTAGTATCGCTCATGTTACAATGCTAGGAAAATGTGGAATCATTTCCAAAGACGAAGTTGATACTATAAAAACAGGGCTTCTTACCTTGTTAGAAAAAGCGAAAAATGATCAATTGGAATATTCAATCGCAAATGAAGACATTCACTTAAACATTGAAAAAATGTTAATCGATGAAGTCGGTCAGGTTGGTGGAAAACTCCATACTGGAAGAAGTAGAAATGACCAAGTTGCAACGGATATGCATTTATACCTTCGCAGCCAAGTTGATGAAATCATTGGGTTAGTAGAAGAACTCCAGGAATCTATAATTGAACAAGCGAACGAACATGTCGAAACGATTGCACCGGGTTATACCCATTTACAGAGAGCACAACCGATTTCTTTTGCTCACCATTTATTGGCTTATTATTGGATGCTCGAGAGGGACAAGGAGCGCTTACAAGATTCAGTAAAGAGAATTAATATGTCTCCATTAGGAGCAGGTGCGTTAGCGGGTACAACCTTTCCAATCGATCGTTATTATAGTGCTGAGCTTTTAGGCTTTGATAAAATCTATGAAAATAGTATTGATGCTGTTAGTGATCGTGACTTTATTATCGAGTTTTTAAGCAATAGCTCATTAATTATGATGCATCTTTCACGTTTTTGTGAAGAACTTATTCTATGGTCCTCACAGGAATTTAATTTCATTGAAATGGATGATGCCTTTGCTACTGGAAGCAGTATTATGCCACAGAAGAAAAACCCAGATATGGCGGAGCTAATTCGTGGGAAGACAGGGAGAGTCTATGGAAATCTTGTTGGACTATTAACTGTTCTTAAAGGGACGCCACTTGCATACAACAAAGACATGCAAGAAGATAAAGAGGGCATGTTTGATACCGTAAATACAGTAAAAGGATCCTTGAAGATATTTGCTGGAATGGTGTCAACGATGAAGGTAAAGACCGAAGTTATGGCAACTGCTGTTAAGAAAGATTTCTCAAATGCAACGGAACTTGCTGATTACCTAGCGGCAAAGGGCCTACCATTTAGAGAAGCTCATGAAGTTGTAGGAAAGCTTGTATTAACTTGTATTGAACGTGGTGTCTTTTTAGGGGATTTACCATTAGAGGTATTTAAAGATTCATCCCTACTCTTTGATGAGGATATTTATGAAGTCCTATTGCCTAAGACTGCAGTATCACGTCGTAAAAGTGCTGGCGGAACAGGTTTTGATGAAGTTCGTAAGGTACTGCAGAAAATAAATAAAACAAAAAAATCGTGAGACGATCACGATTTTTTTGTTTTCCATACTATATTTTTATAGATCTTTTTCTGTTCTCACAACCATAACATCGCATTTTGCATAGCGAGTTATATGTTCAGACACGCTTCCCATTAATAAACGTTCAACAGCATTTAATCCTGTAGCACCACAAATTATTAAATCAACATTATTCTTCGTAGCGATATCCTTTGCAATTTTGATCTTTGGAGATCCAAATTCTAATAATGTTTTACAATTTTCAATACCAGAATCCTTAACAATACCTTTATAGCTTGTTAGTAAATCCTTTCCATATTCCTCTGCTTGTTGCGTAAAATTTGTATTATAAGCTCCAATAACGGCAAATTGTCTTTGGTTAATTACATGTGTAATAAACAACTCTGCATCATAGCGCTTACATACGTCGATTGCTTTTTTTAAAGCCCATTCCGCTTCTTTAGATCCATCTACAGCAACAAGAACTTTTTTATAGGTAACTAGCATATTATTAGCCCCCTAAAATATAGAAATGTCTTTCTAGTATTAATATAGCATTGTCCTCCTCTAAGAATATGAAGCATAATTGTAGAAATAGTGAACTTTCGCTTGATTATTAGAAAGAAAAATACTATGATGTAAGTGTTTTCATCCTTGATATAATAAGACTTGTATTTTATAGGAAATGAAGTTTGATAACTAAAAGAGGAGTGTATTTTCATGCGTATTGGTATACCTCGAGAGATTAAAAATAACGAAAACCGGGTTGCAATGACGCCAGCTGGTGTTGTTAATCTTGTAAGCTTCGGTCACGAAGTATTTATTGAAACGAATGCTGGAACTGGATCTGGTTTTACAGATGAACAATATGCTGAAGCTGGTGCAACAATTGTAAATACAGCAAGTGAAGCATGGTCAATGGACATGGTAATGAAAGTAAAAGAACCCCTTTCAGAGGAATATCAATATTTCCGTGAAGGCCTACTCTTATTTACGTATTTACATTTAGCTGCTGAGCCAGAATTAACGAGAGCACTTGTTGATAGTAAGGTAATAGGAATTGCTTATGAAACCGTACAGTTACCAAATCGTTCTCTTCCACTTTTAACACCGATGAGCGAAGTAGCTGGCAGAATGGCAACGCAAATAGGAGCCCAATTTTTAGAAAAACCACATGGTGGAAAAGGTATCTTATTAGCTGGTGTTCCAGGAGTACAGCGTGGTAAAGTAACGATTATTGGTGGGGGAGTGGCAGGTACCAATGCAGCCAAAATGGCAATTGGACTTGGTGCTCAGGTAACGATTATAGATTTGAATCCAGAACGTCTCCGTCAGCTCGATGATATCTTTGGTTCTGATGTAACAACCTTAATGTCAAATCCGTTAAATATTGCAGAAGCTGTGAAAGAATCTGACCTTGTGGTTGGAGCAGTTCTAATACCAGGTGCTAAGGCTCCTAAGCTCGTCACAGAGGATATGATAAAAACGATGGCTCCAGGATCGGTGGTCGTTGATATTGCAATTGACCAAGGTGGAATCTTTGAAACAACCGACCGAATAACAACGCATGATAACCCAACCTATGTAAAGCACGATGTTGTTCACTATGCAGTTGCAAACATGCCTGGTGCTGTTCCTCGTACATCAACAATGGCACTAACCAACGTAACAGTTCCTTATGCATTACAAATTGCAAACAAGGGCTATAAACAAGCATGTGTAGAGAATGAAGCGCTACTAAAAGGAATTAACACATTGGACGGATATGTTACCTTCCAAGCTGTTGCAGAAGCACACGAAACATCATTTTCAGATGCAAAAACACTACTAGAAAATAAATAATAATGTTGAAAGGGTACCTTTGTTTAGGGTATCCTTTTTCCTTTTGCTTTGACTAATCATTGTAACCATTCTTTAGGCATAAAAATATGATATAGAATAGTTGTATGGCATTTAATCAAATGCACCTTTGCGTATTTGCGCCCGATTTTTAGGACCAAAGGAAGTGGCGTATTTAGTCTTTGACCTCTTACTGCTCGAAGAAATTTCCTTTTAAAAATCGAGGTATCTGCCAGTGGTTTTAACTTGAATTCAGTCGGGTTAGTCGCATCTGAATTGTTTACTCTTAGTGCATTCGTTCCCCCCTTATAGAAGTGAGGGACTTTTTGCTGAATAAAGGTAAGAGAGAGGAGTGCAGGTAGATGGGTTCACCAGTTTTTTATAATCAATCATTAGCACCCTATGTTCATCGCCCAACAGCTACAGCTTCCATGCCAAAAAATCCAAATCAATCAACCTATTATTCTAACTTTGTAATGGAACACATAAAATTACAGGAAAAATATAATAAAACAGTTAAAGAATTTATGAAAAGCAATGAGGGACTAATTAAGAAATTAGTAGACGAACAAAAGGGGTTGCAACAGCAATTTTTCCACCAAGAACGAAATCAATCAGAGAAGGATGAAAAGCTCACTAAAAAAATGAAAGAACAGAAAAATCTATTGGAGGTGGTTGTAGGCTTTATGAAGAAACAAGAAAAATACAACGAGACAGCCACAAAACAGCATGAGGAACATAGGGAACAGCTTGAAATTCTCCAACGGATTGTTCAAAATCAAGAAATGTTTAACCAGAAAGTTTCTGAAAATATTAATCTTGTAAAGGAACAATTTGACCAAATTGTTGAATCACTAAAAGGGCATGAACTGATAAAAGAGACCATTTCTAAGAGCTTTGAGAATAAAGAGGAAAGAGATCACGAACTAGTTGAAACCATTAATGAACAAAAGGAATTATTCTTTAAGGTTCTAAATAGTATCCAGTCTAACAAAGAGCAATACGATATTTTATTTGATTATGTCCGGAATCAGGATAATTTTAATCATAAGCTGTTTGAGTATCTTTGTTCAAAATTTGAAGAGGAAGAAAATGCCGTGAACTAAGAAAGCATAACCCTTCGCTTATCGGCGAGAAGCATAAGACGAGCGTTGAAGAGGGTACATTATACCTTCCGAAGCGATTTGCGTAGACCGGAGAGCAGAAGGGGCTATAATTAGACAAAAGTAAAGGACCTCCAGGTGAGGTCCTTTATACTTATCTTGTTAGTAATTCCTTTGGGAATTTTGTAAGTGTTTCTGAACCGTCTGCCGTAATCAGCATATCGTCTTCAATGCGTACTCCGCCAATTTCAGGCACGTAGATACCGGGTTCAATCGTATATGCCATTCCTTTTTGTAATAGCATATTGTTTGTTTCATTCATGGAAGGGAACTCGTGTACATCAATACCTAGCCCATGACCAATTCGATGAGTAAAATATTCTCCATAACCAGCATCGGAAATAATCGTACGTGCAGCACGATCAATATCTCCAACCTTTGTACCTGGCTTACTTATATTTACTGCAGCTAATTGAGCTTTTAAAACAGTATCATACACGTCACGCTGTATATCGGAAATCTCTCCAAACGCGACAGTTCGGGTAATATCTGAACAATATCCATCAAGTACAACGCCTAAATCAAAAAGGACAAAATCCCCTTTAGAAATCGTTTCTAGCCCTGGTTTACCGTGTGGTGCAGCAGTTTTTAGACCTGTTAGGACCATAGTATCGAAGGACATTTGACGAATCCCTTTTTTCTTCAGTTCAAATTCAATGGTTGCAAGGATATCTAATTCTGTTTTTCCCTCAGCTATGGCTTGCACTCCAACTTCAACACCATAATCAGCAAGTTTAGCTGCCTCTCTCAGAATGGAAACCTCTTTATCTTCTTTAATCATGCGTAATGTATGTAATTTTTCCTCAGCAGATACAAATGAGGATGAAGGGAACAATTCTTGAACCTTTTCAAACCTTTCAACAGTTAGATGTTCTTTTTCAAGAGCTACTGTTGTGACGGCTATGTTTCGTTTTGAGAACGATTGTTGTATGAGTTCCCACGGATTATCAGTATCACTAAAACCGATAATTTCATACTGCCATCCAGCAGTCCGAGCCTGTCCCACCTCCATATTAGGACAAATCAATATTGGTTCCTCATTTTGAAAAACAAACAATCCGAGAAGTCTCTCATGTGGTTCTGTATAGAAGTTTGTTAAATAAAAAACATTGGGAGTGGAAGTAATGAAGCTACATGTAATATCCTTTTCCACCAGCCAATTAGAAAGCTGTTTTAATCTTTGATTCATAGTGACACATCCTTTAAAAAAGATAAATTAAGAGTAGCAATTAATATCAAAATTGTAAACTATAGCAATTCTATGTTGTCATGTTAGGTATGTTTGTTTTAAAGAGGAAAAGGGTATAAAAAAGAAGGAATGTAAGCAGGAATAAAGAAGTTATTAGTAACGATTAAATAAAAAGGGGAGATACATATGAAAATATCCTATCATGGTCATTCTGTTGTAAAAATTGAAACCGGGGGGAAGTCAATTATCATTGATCCTTTTATTACTGGGAACCCTCAAACCGATTTAATAGCTTCCGAAGAAAAAGTTGATGTAATCTTATTAACACATGGCCACGGAGATCACCTAGGAGACACTGTTGAGCTGGCAAAGCGTAATTCGAGTTTGGTGGTTGCGCCAAATGAACTTGCTGTCTATCTAGGGTGGCAAGGGATAAATGTTCATCCGATGCATATTGGTGGTTCACATCAGTTTGACTTTGGAAAAGTGAAATATACGCTTGCGTTTCACGGATCAAGTGTTGAGATACCTGATGAAAAGGAGCTTATCTATACAGGAATGCCAGGTGGAATTGTCTTTACTGCTGAGGATAAAACAATCTATCATGCAGGGGATACAGCATTATTTTATGATATGAAGCTTATTGGGGAACTTAATGATATCGATGTTGCCTTTTTACCAATTGGAGATAATTTCACAATGGGACCAGACGATGCACTAATTGCAGCAGAATGGCTAAAGGCAAAGATAGTAGTTCCAATTCATTACAATACCTTCCCTGTAATTGAACAGGATCCAGAAGATTATGTGTCAAGGCTTACCTCTGCGGATGGCAAGGTATTATCACCTGGAGACGTAATTGAATTATAAATTGGAGAAAGACGTGAATATCATGCTATGATTCACGTCTTTTTTTGTACAACCTTTCATAGAATGATACAAGCATATAGTAAGGAGGGAATAAGGATGCACAATAGATTATTACTATGCTTATTACTGTGTGGGGTTTTACTGTATTATGGTGTACCAAGATTGTCAGTTGGAGCTAGTGGCTTGGAGGGGATATTTGCCCTTTCATGGCTCGTATTTGCACTGATTGTTGTAAGTGGAAATCTAATTGGACTCTTATACAATCCAAAAACAACAAAAAAAGTGACAAAAACAGTAACAGTTGCTTCAAACAAAAGACAAAGAATGCGTATGTACCAATAAAGGATGGTCAAAATGTCCGGTGAAAATGACACATCCCTAGAAGAGCTTCGACTACCTGCCGACACGTCCTGTGTCGAACGTCGAAGTCACCACTTCCTGTGGAAGCTCGTTGGCTTGTTTTTCCGTTGCTCACGTATTAACTGCATACGTTCCGCTACTCAAAACAGCGCCGCCTCGAACTTCTTGGTCCTTTTCATCCTCCTTTTTGACACATAATCTAGCCAAGATTGAATAAAGCCTTTTTCACCCGTATAATAGACATAAGAAACCAACGGTATAGAAATAGAATGATTATGATTATTAGAGGGTGAAGAGCTTGGCGACAAAGCATGAGCAAATTTTGCAATATATCGATACACTTCCGATTGGTGAGAAGATTTCTGTTCGACAGATTGCGAAGGACATGAAGGTAAGTGAAGGGACAGCTTATCGGGCAATTAAGGAAGCTGAAAATAAAGGCTATGTGAGCACGATTGAACGAGTTGGCACAATCCGAATTGAACGAAAAAAGAAGGAAAACATTGAGAAGCTAACATTTGCAGAGGTTGTTAATATTGTAGATGGACAAGTGCTCGGTGGAAAAGCGGGACTACATAAAACGCTAAATAAATTTGTTATTGGTGCCATGAAGCTTGAAGCGATGATGCGTTATACAGGCGCAGGTAATCTCTTGATTGTAGGTAACCGAACAAAAGCACATGAGTATGCATTAAATGCGGGAGCAGCAGTATTAATAACAGGTGGTTTTGACACAGAGGATCATGTGAAAAAGTTAGCAGATGAGTTACAACTACCTATCATCTCTAGTAGCTATGATACCTTTACGGTCGGAACAATGATCAACCGCGCTATTTATGATCAACTTATAAAAAAAGAAATTGTGCTAGTTGAGGATATATTAACTCCAAAAGCTGAAACAATTAGTCTTCAACTCTCCGATAAGGTTGAACAATGGTATCAATATAATACCGAAACGGGTCATGGTCGATATCCTGTAATTGATAAACAATCCAAAGTTGTCGGCATGGTTACAGCAAAAGACATTATGGGTCAGGATTTACAAACAACTATTGACAAAGTAATGACAAAACAACCAATGACAGTCAATGAAAAGACATCTGTAGCATCTGTTTCACATATGATGGTATGGGAAGGAATTGAAGTTTTACCAGTTGTTGATCAATCCAACCGTTTACAAGGAATTATTAGTCGTCAAGATGTACTAAAAGCATTACAAATGGTCGGACGTCAACCACAGGTAGGAGAAACACTTGATGACATTGTAACCAATCAATTTGTTGATATTTCGTCAGAGGGTGAAGCAATCTATCAGTGTGAAGTAACTCCCCAAATGACAAACTACTTAGGGACTATCTCATATGGTGTTTTTACAACGATAGTCACAGAAGCAGCAAGCAGAGTACTCAAATCATTTAAAAAAGGTGATTTAGTAATCGAAAACATGACTGTATATTTTATGAAACCAGTTCAAATTGAAAGTATGTTGGAAATCCGCCCGAGGATTTTAGAGGTTGGTAGAAAATTTGGAAAAGTAGATGTCGAAGTTTTTAATGGCGGTGTCGTTGTTGGAAAAGCAATGATGATGGCTCAATTAATTGAAAGATAGAGAGAAAAGCGTTAAGCGCTCCTGGAGTTAGACAACGAAAGCATTTTCTGAATCCTATACTTACTTAACATAAAAAAAGAGACGCATTCGGGCGTCCCTTTTTATTATCGTTATATAAATCATAAGGATTTAGGATAAGCGTTTCGACATCCAGTTTCAGCGCCTAGTCCCTCGAGTTTTTCTTGTAGGACTTGCATAGGATGTGCTGACATTTTGACGTTTGCCACAGGACGTGGCAGATGTTAGTCGATGTTCCTCTTTTGAGGCGTTTGCGGTTTTGTAATTATCCTTGTTGTTCCGCTGCTTCTTTCACTACTAATGGTAGGTAATGCTTATAGGCGCGAAATCCTGCCCATGTGCTTCCACCGCCTACTAATATGAGCATAATCCCAATGACAGTTGAAATTACTGAAGGATGAACAAAAAGTGTATTTATACCAAATAGGGCAACGAATAAGCCAAGAGCTATACTGGATTTCGCAGACAACCATTGTTTTTCGATTGGGCGTCTCGTACGGAAATATTTTGTTTTATAATAGAAATAAAATACAAAAGAAAAGATAATTAACATAACTAAAATTTGCATGAAAAAGCTTCCTCCAATTCTAGATTGCTATTCCTATTGTAACGGGTAGTTTTCTAAAATGCTAGTGAATAGAATGTGGAAACTTCGTGAAGAACGAGCCAATATAATGTAAAAAGGAGAATAAAATGATTCAAGAAATTATTGATACAATCAAACAATTTGAAACAATTATTATTCATAGGCATGTCCGTCCTGACCCGGATGCGTATGGATCACAAAATGGACTAGCGGAAATACTAAAAGCCTCCTTTCCTACGAAAAAAGTGTATGTAGTAGGGGAGGATGAACCTTCTTTACTTTTTCTGAAGGAAATGGATAAGATACCGGATGAAACATATAAAGATGCACTTGTAATTGTGTGCGATACAGCCAACCAAGGACGAATATCAGATACACGCTATAATCGTGGGACTAAGCTAATAAAAATTGACCATCATCCAAATGAGGACCCCTATGGTGATCTTCTATGGGTGGACACAAATGCAAGTTCGTGTAGTGAAATGGTGTATGAATTTTACTTACATGGAAAAGAACAAGGATTAACCTTATCAAAGGAAGCAGCAAGGCTCATCTTTGCTGGAATTGTAGGCGATACTGGAAGGTTCTTGTTTCCCAGTACAAATCCAAAGACCTTTACATATGCTGGAGAATTAATTAAATTTGGTTTTTCATTTCCCGATATTTACGAAAATTTATACCGAACAAAAGAAAATGTAGCTCGCCTTAGTGGCTATGTGTATCAGAATTATAAGGTCACTGAAGATGGTGTAGGAGCAATGGTGATATCAAATGAGATTCTTCAAAAATTTAATGTAACACCAATTGAAGCCTCACAACTTGTAAGCAGCTTAGGAAATATTGAAAATATCAAAGCATGGGCATTTTTCGTAGAAGAAAAAGATCAAATACGTGTTCGACTTCGGTCAAATGGACCAGTGATAAATGGAGTAGCAAAAAAATATAACGGTGGGGGACATCCACTCGCTTCTGGAGCATCTATTTATTCCTGGCAAGAGGTTGATAAAGTAATTGCAGATATACAAAAGGTTTGCAATCAAGTAAACTAAAAAATAAAGTCGCTCTAATTTGTGCGACTTTTTCTTTAGTTTTTTACTTTCTCTGGGATAAACCATGAACCCACTTCTGTTACTTCCTCATGTACGTTTAAATTTAAGGCTTGTATTTCTTTCTTAATTGCATTCACCACTTCAGAGGATTCTGCATAAGCCGAGTACCCGTTTTTTATTCGTGCCATTTTTTCATTTAACATCGTTCTACGATTAATATACATTTTTTCCCTCCTCCTCATATGTTTATTGTATTTCATTTCTACCCAGAAATACTATATAATTTTATAATTTTCTAAAAACTTTTAAAAATCTGTAACAAAAATTTCATATCTTAAAAAGGAAAAAGCCTCCCAGAAGGAGGCTGCACTCTTTTAGTATGAAAATCCCTCGTAAGATTATGAACCCAGACTGTCTTGAAAACGTTTGTCAGACAATGCGCGCTGCCCGAGCGAAGACGCGAATAGAAGTTGCCTTCATGAGCGGACGAGCGAGGTAAGCAACACCGTATGCGAGCGTTTGTCTACAGTCTGAAGCCTCCTAGAAGGAGGCTACACTAAGTTTTGTATGGTAATCTGAGATTACATAGATATCCTAAGCGGTCTCGTAAACGTTGGTTCACATATTCAACTTTTTAGAAAGAGATTTATTTAACTAGCTCTATGTTGAGTGATATTTCTAAAGTTGTATCAAAATAGATCGTGTGTATTTTAAGCTTATAGGTTTTATCATCCAATTCAAAATCCCTATTCTCAATTGTACCTCGTAGTAACTCTTTATTTTTTGATAGACTTTGAATATCCTGTCCAATTAGATAATTAAGATCCTCTATTACTGCGTTTTGCATAATATGGAGATTGAGTGAACTTAGGTCAAATTTTTTACGGTTTGCAAACTCGACCTTGAAATCCTGGACTTTTAGTTTGTTTTTGTTCTCAGTATTTAATTTTTTTATATCATCAATAAGTATATCTTTACTATCCTGTAAGTCCTTAATTTCACTTTCTTGTTCTGTGATTAATTGAATCTGTTTTTCTTGCAGTACTCCAAACTGATATAAAAAGACAAACCAACTTATTAAGGCGCCAACAACTATACCAGCAAAAAACCTTTGCCAACCTGGTTTTTGATAATATGGAGCCACTCTCATTAGGTGATATGCTCCTGCGTTAACCATTCAATGATTCTCCAACCGAACTGAGCGCCTCCCATTGCAGATAGAATTAATAAAAATTGCTTAAAGACATCCTTTGTTTGCCCAAGAAAAATTCCTCTTTCAAAGCTATAAAAAGCATCAAATGTTCCACCAATTGCGGCGACAAGTGCCCAAATTTTTAGCTTGCTCGCAACTGAATAGATTTCAGATAACGGAGCTTGACCGGAGATAAATGCTCCAAGCCCGCCTATAAGGGATCCACCTAATAAGACTCCAAGCGCAATAAAAAAACTATGAATAAATGCGGGCATAAAAGCCTCTTTAACTTCCATATGGACACCCTCTTTTTGGATTTGTTAAATAGTCATTTCTTTTTTAATCCTCTTTAACTCTATGTATATGGACAAACCATTGCTAGTATGAGTTTTGTTTTGCTTGTTTTGTAAATAAGACTATAATGAAAGTAACGATAAGAACGTATTTTTGGTATGAAAATTAGAAGAAGCTAGTACCAAAGGAGAAAAAATATAACATGATAAAGGTGTGGATTTAATTGCCTTTTGTTCACTTACAGGTTCAAAGCGCCTACAGTCTTTTATCTAGCGCTGCAAAATTAGAAGATTTGGTTAAAAAAGCGAGCAGCTTAGGACTTAAAGCGTTGGCGTTAACAGATGAAAATGTGATGTATGGGGCGGTTGCCTTCTATAAAGAATGTAGAAAGTATGGAATAAAACCTATTATTGGATTGACTGCACAGATACTATCTGAAGAAGACGGGCAAGGTACTGCTTATCCGTTAGTATTACTCGCCAAAAATAATAAAGGATATCAAAACCTATTAAAAATTAGTAGTGCCATCCAAACTAAGTCAAAAGCAGGACTTCCTAGAAGATGGTTAAGTCAATATCGTGAAGGACTCATCGGTATTTCTCCGGGGCGAATGGGAGACGTCGAACAAAACCTTAAAGTTGGAAATGTTGAGGAAGCTAAAAGATGTGCTAATTCATATAAACAAATATTTGAACCAGGCTCTTTTTATTTATCAGTGCAAAACCACAACGTACATAATGAAGATAAGATCAATGAATTGAAACTGATGATTGGCAATGATTTAGAAATACCAGTAGTTGCTACCAATCATGTCCAATATATAGAGAAAAGTGATTCATTTGCACATGAATGCCTGTTATCGATAAAAAATGGTACAAAGCTAGCAGATGAGGATCGAGTTGTCTTACCGAGCAAAGAATATTATTTGAAATCGCCAACCGAAATGATTGATCTTTTTTTTGAAACACCAGTGGTTATTGAAAATACATTAAAGATCGCCCAGCAATGTAATGTGGAAATTGAACTTGGAAAATTTGCTTTGCCAAAATATCCGGTACCCAATCATGAACCCGCAGCGGATTATTTGTCACGTATTTGTTTAAAAGGGTTACATGAGAGGTATCAACATCCTAGCGATGAACAGCTAGACCGGTTACAATATGAGCTCGAAGTTATTAGAAAGATGAACTTTAGCGATTACTTTTTAATCGTTTGGGATTTTATGAAATATGCACATGAGAACGGCATTGTCACAGGTCCTGGCAGGGGTTCTGCAGCAGGTTCATTGGTCGCGTATGTTCTACATATTACGGATGTTGATCCATTAGAACACCAGCTATTATTTGAACGTTTCTTAAACCCTGAAAGAATATCAATGCCAGATATTGATATTGATTTTCCGGATAACCGACGAGATGAAATGATTGAATATGTGTCAAAAAAATATGGTAGACTTCATGTCGCACAAATTATTACATTTGGAACACTTGCAGCTAGAGCAGCTCTTAGAGACGTCGGAAGAGTGATGGGGATATCTCCTAAGGAAGCTGACTTTCTTGCCAAACAAGTACCTAGTAGGCTAGGAATTACGCTTAAACAGGCCTATGAGGAATCACAGGGATTACGTGACTATATTACAAATATTGAAATTGGACGTAAAATATTTGAAACAGCGATAAAAATTGAAGGACTTCCAAGGCATACATCTACTCATGCTGCCGGGGTTGTGATAAGTGAACAACCACTCACTAATTTAATTGCAATCCAAGAAGGACATAATGACGTGTATTTAACACAATTTCCGATGGATATCCTCGAGGAAATAGGATTGTTAAAAATGGATTTCCTTGGTCTTCGAAATTTGACCCTAATTCAAAATATACAATCCCTCATTCAACGGGGAACCGGAAAAAGAATAGACCTTTCTACCATTCCGTTAGATGATCAAAAGACATTTACGTTACTAAGTCAAGGTGATACAACAGGAGTTTTCCAATTAGAATCAAGTGGAATGAGAAGTGTGTTAACTCGACTTCAACCTAATGAGCTAGAGGATATTGTAGCAGTGAATGCATTATATCGACCAGGTCCAATGGAAAATATACCATTGTATATTTCTCGTAAACATAAGAAAGAAGCGGTGCAATACCCACACCCAGACCTAGAGTCGCTCCTTCAAATGACATATGGTGTCATTGTATATCAAGAACAGATTATGCAAATTGCTTCCAAAATGGCAGGGTTTAGTCTTGGAGAAGCTGATTTATTAAGAAGAGCTGTTAGTAAAAAGAAAAAAGAAGTACTCGATCAAGAGAGACAGCACTTTGTCCAAGGAAGTCTTGCAAAGGGTTATAGCGAAAAAACAGCTCATGACATATACGATTTGATTGTGCGTTTTGCCAATTATGGTTTTAATAGAAGCCATGCTGTAGCATATAGTATGATTGCCTACCAACTAGCATATTTAAAAGCGAACTTCCCACTTTATTTTATGTCAGCATTACTAACAAGCGTTATTGGGAACGATGATAAGCTTGGGCAATATATACGTGAAGCAAAACAAAAAGGGATAAGTATCTTGCCACCTTCCATTAATAAGAGCTTTTTTCCTTTCATTGTAGAGAAAAAGTCGATTCGATTTAGCTTAGCTGGAATTAAGGGAGTAGGAGTTTCTGCATTAAAGGAAATCATCGAAACAAGGAAGGTAAAACCTTTTGCTGATTTATTCGATTTCTGCGTACGAACATCAACCAAAAGTATAAATCGCCGAACAATAGAGGCCTTAATATGTTCGGGAGCGTTTGACGAATTTGATCAACATAGAGCCACACTCTTAGCTACGTTAGATGTTGCGCTTGAGCACGCTGAACTTGTGCGACCAAAGGACGAGGAAAATCAGTTTGAACTTACATTTGAGGATGATTTCGGACTAAAGCCCAAATATGTTGAGGTCGAGCCATTTAAGGAAATGGAAAAGCTACGCTTTGAAAAAGAGGCGTTAGGTTTTTATTTATCCAGTCATCCGCTTTCCTCTTATGAACAATATTTACGTAAAAATGGTGCTATTTCAATTTCAGAGGCATCTACCTATCTTCATCAAAACATTGTAATCGGTGGTTTTATTACAAAAGAAAGAACGATTCGAACGAAAAAAGGGGAAGTAATGGCCTTCCTAACTATTAGTGATGATTCGGGCGAGCTTGAAGCTGTTGCTTTTCCTAAATCCTATACAAAGTTTTCCAAGCATTTAAAAATGGAGGCCTTACTTGTGATAAAAGGGAAGGTGGAAGATCGAAATAACCAGCTTCAACTCATCATCAATGAGGTAGAACCATTACAGGAAAAGGTTGAAGAAGCAGTGCATGAAGAACATACACTTTTTATAAGGTTAGATAAAGAACATCAAGGTGATCAAATATTGATTGATGTAAAAGAGATGTTACAGCAGTCTCCAGGACAAAATGCAGTGGTTATTTACAATGAGCAGACACATAAAATAATAAAGCTTCAAAGGGAGCTTTGGGTTAATCCAACCACACAGTTTATAGAGCAGTTGAAAGATATGATAGGACCCCAAAATGTGGTTCTAAAATGACATATTCTCTTTACAACAGCATTAGATATGTTATATTGTTAAATAAAAGTGATGTGGCCAGACCACTGAATTATCATTTGAAATTGGAATTCTATATGACTAGGTTTTTATGAAATACCAGAAGTGAAGTTTGGACAAGGTTTAGGATTGTATTTGTATGACTAAAAAATGGTGCTGTTATTCTATGGATCTGCAGTCACCGAGTTTTCTTTAAAACAAGGAGTGAAAAAGGTAAATGACTCTACGAGAAGAAGCTCTACATATTCATCAAATAAACAAAGGAAAGCTTGAATCAAAATCAAAAATTCCGGTAAAAAACGCAAAGGATTTAAGCTTGGCCTACTCACCAGGTGTTGCTGAACCATGTAAAGTTATTTATGACGATAAGTCCAAAGTGTATGAATACACAATGAAGGGAAACATGGTCGCTGTTGTAACTGATGGTACTGCAGTCTTAGGCTTAGGGAACATTGGTCCAGAGGCAGCTCTGCCGGTCATGGAAGGTAAGGCTGTATTACTTAAGAGTTTTGCTGGTGTAGATGCATTTCCAATTTGTCTAAATACAACTGATGTTGAAAAAATTATTGAAACAGTAAAATTACTAGAGCCAACTTTCGGTGGAGTAAATTTAGAAGACATTGCAGCTCCTAATTGCTTTGTCATAGAGGAACGTCTCAAAAAAGAGACAAATATTCCGGTTTTTCATGATGACCAACATGGCACTGCAATTGTTACAGTTGCAGGATTAGTGAATGCTTTAAAGCTTGTTGGAAAGAAAATGTCCGAAATAAAGGTTGTAGCGAATGGAGCAGGTGCGGCTGGAATTGCAATCATTAAGCTCCTATACCGCTATGGAGTTCGTGACATCATTATGTGTGACTCAAGAGGGGCAATATTTGACGGGCGCACATTTGGTATGAACAATGTAAAAGCCGAAGTGGCAAAATATACGAACCGTGACCGTTTAGAAGGAACACTTCAAGATGTACTAAAGGATGCTGATGTCTTTATAGGTGTATCTGTTGAAGGTGCGCTTACAGCAGAGATGGTAAAAAGCATGAGGCCGGATCCGATAATTTTTGCAATGGCTAATCCAAATCCTGAAATCATGCCAGAGATTGCATTAGAAGCAGGAGCGAAAGTAGTTGGAACGGGAAGATCTGATTTTCCAAACCAGGTTAACAATGTGTTAGCCTTCCCAGGTATTTTTAGAGGTGCGCTAGATGTTAGAGCAACAACAATTAATGAGCAAATGAAGATCGCGGCCGTAGAGGCTATTTCCTCGTTGGTCTCAACTGAGGAACTACGAGCAGATTATGTTATCCCTGCTCCTTTTGACCCTAGGGTAGCTCCTGCCGTTGCTGCAAGTGTTGCTAAAGCGGCGATGGAAACTGGCGTTGCAAGAATTGATGTAGATCCAGAAGAAGTTGCAGAGAAAACACGACGTTTGGCTATTATTGAATAACTATAAACAGCAGGGGTTCAAACCCTTGTTATTTATAGTTAAAGCCTCCTGCGGTTGCCACGATTTTTCAAAGAAAATTTTTTTCGAGGAGTAAGATCCAAAGACTAAATACGCCACTTCCTGTGGCAACGTCTTTATGTCCCACTTTCTGTGGGCCTAAAAATCGGGCGCAAATACGCCAAGGCGTATTTGATTTGATAGGAAGAGATACTGTGACATCGTCTAATTCAAAGGTGTTTATTGAAATTGTAAATCAAATAAGGTCGATTATTCATGATGATGGTCTTTCTGCTGGTGATAAAATACCATCTGAAAGAGAGCTATCGGATCGTCTTAAAGTAGGTCGCTCTTCCGTTAGGGAGGCACTCCGTTCCTTAGAATTACTAGGGTTAATTGAGACAAGAAGAGGCGAAGGTACTTTCTTAAAGGATTTTGGAAATCATCAATTAATCAACTTAATAGGTACCTTCATTATTCAAGGAGATAAAACAAAAGATGATCTTCTTGAAACAAAGACCATGATAGAAAAATCATGTATTGAATTAGTTTGTTCTAGAAAAGACGTTAATCTGTTTGATGAACTGTCACCTAAACTGTTAGAAGTTGAGAATCCTAAGGAATTCTTACTACAAATGATAGTTGAGGCAACAGGTAACCGACTAGTGCTACGTATCTGGCTAGTTGTATATGAGTATGTGAAGTTTGTTTATGAGGAACAGACTCAAGTAATAAATAAAGAAGGTTTCGATGAATTGGTTAGTGGTTTACGTGAACGCAATGTTTCCCAAGCCTTATCTGCATATGAAAAACTAAGCATGTTGCCTTAACAATTTAGTAGTTATGTGTGGCGTTAAGGGTAACAAAATAAGACTTCCAGTCTTGCTAGACAATTTGTAGGAATTTGTCGTGAAGTCAGTGACATATTCCTACAAAAAATGTAGAAGACATTCAGTAAAGTATAAGTACATGCTTTTTTGGCAACGAAGGAAGATATATAATTTTCCTTTTTTACGTTACAAAGCTTTTGTTCCAAAATATGCGATAGATATTAACTGGTCGAAGAAGCCATTCAATTGAAATGTGTGAGGAGGTTCCTTTTTGTTAAAAGATTTTTTTGTTAAAAAGAAAAAGTATGCTTCAATACCTTCAGAACAAGCAAAGCTAGATGTCCCAGAAGGTATTATGAGTAAATGTCCTAACTGTAAAAAAATTATGTATACAAAAGAATTAGTTAAAAACAACAAGGTTTGTATGAATTGTGATTATCACTACCAAATGACTGCCTATGAAAGAGTTGAAAGTTTGTTAGATGAGGGTTCATTTTTTGAATTTGATAAAGATATGGTTTCTGAAAATCCACTTGATTTTCCAGATTATCTTGAAAAGCTTAAGAAGGATCAAGATAAGACAGGGATTAATGAAGCAGTTGTAACAGGTGAAGGCACGATCAGTGGAAACCGAATTATTTTGGCCATCATGGATTCAAGTTTCCGAATGGGAAGTATGGGTTCTGTCGTTGGGGAAAAAATCACCAGAGCAATTGAGATGGCAATGAAGCAGAAAGTCCCATTCCTCATTTTTACGGCTTCCGGGGGAGCTAGAATGCAAGAGGGTGTTCTAAGCTTAATGCAAATGGCAAAAACAAGCTCGGCTCTAAAGCTATTTAGTGATCAGGGTGGACTTATTATTTCAATTATGACTCATCCTACTACAGGTGGGGTTTCTGCAAGCTTTGCTTCTTTAGGAGACTTTAATTTTGCTGAGCCAGGAGCATTAATAGGATTTGCAGGTAGAAGAATTATCGAGCAAACCATACGTGAGGAATTACCTGAAGATTTCCAAACGGCAGAGTTCCTACTAAAGCATGGCCAATTAGACGCTGTAATCCACAGAAATGAATTAAGAGATACGTTGGCCAATATAGTAGATATTCATACGGATGGAGGTGCAGGTAATTGGTAGGCGAACTAGAATTTGAAAAACCAGTGGTAGAATTAAAGAGAAAAATTACGGAGTTGAAAGATTTTACAAAAGACTCTAATGTAGACCTTTCTGATGAAATTTCAAAGCTCGAAACGAGACTTCTAAAGCTTGAAAATGAAATATATAGCAATATAAAGCCTTGGGATCGAGTTCAAATTGCTCGTCATCCGGAACGACCAACATCGCTTGATTATATAGATCGAATTTTTACGGATTTCTTCGAATGTCATGGTGATCGTTACTATGGTGATGATGCAGCGATTGTAGGTGGAATTGCAAAATTTCAAGGCTTACCCGTTACAGTGATCGGACACCAACGAGGCAAAGATACAAAAGAAAACATTCGAAGAAACTTTGGTATGCCACATCCTGAAGGATATCGTAAGGCACTAAGGCTAATGAAACAAGCTGAAAAGTTTAATCGGCCAATTATTTGCTTTATCGATACTAAGGGAGCATATCCTGGTAAAGCCGCTGAAGAAAGAGGGCAAAGTGAAGCAATAGCAAAAAATCTGTTCGAAATGGCTAGTTTAACTGTCCCAGTTATTTGTATTGTAATTGGAGAAGGGGGAAGTGGTGGTGCACTTGCCTTGGGGGTAGGAAATCACATACACATGCTAGAAAACTCAACCTATTCCGTTATTTCCCCAGAAGGGGCAGCCGCATTACTATGGAAAGACGCGGGTCAAGCCAAAAAAGCAGCAGAAACAATGAAAATAACAGCTCCGGACCTAAAAGAATTAGGGATAGTAGATGAAATTATTCCTGAGGTTAGAGGCGGTGCCCATAAAGATATTACTGAACAAGCAATTTCTATCGATTCCATCCTTCTACAATCGTTGAAGGAATTACGAAAGCTTAGCAAAGAAGAATTGGTTCAGCATAGATATCAAAAATACAAAAAAATTGGTCAATATAATAAAACTGAAGAAGAGTATATAAGTGCCCATTAACATAGAAGGCGTGCGTCTAACACACAATGTGTGGGGCACGTTTTTCTTTTGTTTATCCTTAAAAATTTAGACTATACTACTAATAATAATTAACCGTTCATAGCATACTTTTATTGTGTTTTTCTCCATCAATTCAATACCTTACATTTCTCTTTTTTCTGTCATAATTCTGCAACATTTTCTAATTTTAATATGAAAACTTAGTTGTTTTACTTATATATTAGTGTTATTTTATACATATTGCGACAAAATAATGAGGTAATTGAAAAGTTGTACCAAGAACAATGGAAGTGTCTAGATTATTTTTTACATAGAGGTGGAAGCATGAAAAGAATAGGTGTTTTAACAAGTGGTGGAGATTCACCTGGTATGAACGCAGCGATACGTGCTGTTGTACGTAAAGCAATTTATCATGATCTAGAGGTATATGGAGTATACCAAGGATATGCTGGATTAATCAGTGGACAAATTAAAAAATTAGAGATTGGTTCTGTTGGTGATATCATTCATCGTGGTGGTACAATGCTTTACACAGCGAGATGTGAAGAATTCAAAACAGAAGAAGGTCGAAAAAAGGGAATAGAGCAACTTAAAAAACTTGGAATTGAAGGTTTAGTTGTAATTGGTGGAGATGGTTCGTACCGTGGAGCTAAAAAGCTAACTGAACTTGGCTTTCCGTGTGTAGGCGTTCCGGGCACGATTGATAACGATATACCAGGAACTGACTTTACTATTGGTTTTGATACTGCACTAAACACCGTAATCGATGCCATCGATAAGATTCGTGATACTGCAACTTCACATGAACGTACATATGTAATAGAGGTTATGGGGAGACATGCTGGGGACCTAGCTCTATGGGCAGGGCTAGCAGGTGGAGCAGAAACGATCATAATCCCTGAAGCTGAACATGATATGAATGAAGTGATTGCCAAACTTAACCGTGGACATGATCGTGGCAAAAAACACAGTATCATCGTTGTTGCTGAAGGTGTAGGAAGCGGAGTAGAAATAGGTAAAAAAATTGAAGAGGCTACAAATTTTGAAACAAGAGTAAGTGTTCTTGGACATATCCAACGTGGAGGATCACCAACTGCAACAGACAGAGTATTGGCTAGTCGCTTAGGTGCTAAAGCTGTTGAATTGTTATTAGAAGGCAAAGGCGGACGAGCAGTAGGTATCCAGCAAAACAAATTAGTGGATCACGATATTCTTGAAATATTAGATCGCAAACATACGATAGACGAAAAAATGTATAACTTATCACAAGAATTATCAATCTAGTGTGGTAAGATTCCTAGTCGGGTACAGTTGATTTAGAGGTATTGGTAATCGCTCATTTGAAAATGGGGATTATAGAGGAGGAAATATAATGAGAAAAACAAAAATAGTATGTACGATTGGTCCTGCAAGTGAAAGTGTAGAAAAGCTAGTAGCACTGGTAAATGCAGGAATGAATGTTGCGAGATTGAACTTTTCACATGGTGATTTTGAAGAACATGGTGCACGTATCAAAAACATTCGTGAAGCATCAAAGCTTACAGGGAAAAATGTGGCCATTTTATTAGATACAAAAGGACCTGAGATTCGTACACATACGATGGAAAATGGCACAATCGAATTAGTTGAAGGGTCGACTGTAATTATCTCTATGGAAGAGGTAATTGGTACACCAGAAAAGTTCTCTATTACATATTCAGGTCTTATTCAAGATGTACAACCGGGTTCAAGAATCCTACTTGACGATGGTTTAATTGGTCTTGAAGTAGTCGAAGTTAATGAGCAAAAACAAGAAATCCTTACAAAAGTATTAAATAGTGGCACATTAAAAAATAAAAAAGGTGTAAACGTACCAGGGGTAAGTGTGAATTTACCTGGTATCACGGAAAAAGATGCAAATGATATCGTGTTTGGAATCCAGCAGGATGTTGACTATATCGCAGCATCGTTCGTACGCCGTGCATCTGATGTATTAGAAATAAGAGAATTATTAGAAGAAAATAATGGTGAAACTATTCAGATTATCCCTAAAATTGAAAATCAAGAGGGCGTAGACAACATTGATGAGATTCTTGAGGTATCTGATGGCTTAATGGTTGCACGTGGGGACTTAGGTGTTGAAATTCCTGCTGAAGAAGTACCACTTGTTCAAAAGGAATTAATCAAAAAATGTAATGCTCTTGGTAAACCAGTTATTACTGCAACACAAATGCTAGATTCCATGCAACGAAATCCTAGACCAACACGAGCAGAAGCAAGTGATGTTGCGAATGCAATTTTTGACGGGACTGACGCAATTATGCTTTCTGGTGAAACGGCTGCTGGTTCATATCCAGTAGAAGCTGTTCAAACAATGCATAACATAGCTTCTCGTGCGGAACAGGCTCTAGTTCATAGAGAAATCTTATCACAGCGTAGCAGAATTTCCGGTATCACCATTACAGATGCAATTGGACAATCTGTTGCACATACTGCATTAAATTTAGATGTGTCTGCTATTGTTACTCCTACTGAGAGCGGACATACGGCAAGAATGATCTCAAAATATCGTCCAAAGGCTCCGATTATTGCAGTAACGGCAAATGAATCAACAACTAGAAAACTTTCGCTAGTTTGGGGAGTCTATGCGCAAACTGGTAATGTTGCAAAATCAACTGATGAAATGCTAGATAACTCTGTAGAAAGTGCGCTAAACACTGGGATTATCAAACCAGGTGATTTAGTTGTGATTACTGCAGGTGTTCCAGTAGGAGAATGTGGAACTACCAACATTATGAAAATTCATGTAGTCGGTAATACAATTGCAAACGGTCAAGGAATTGGTCGGAAAACTGCTTTCGGTAAGGTAGTAGTGGCTGCTACTAGTGAAGAAGCAGAAGCGAAAATGTATGATGGGGCTATCCTCGTAACCCCAGCAACTGATCGTGACATGGTTAAATACATTGAGCAAGCATCTGCTCTAATCACTGAAGAAGGCGGTCTTACTAGCCATGCAGCAGTAGTGGGATTAAGCTTAGGTATCCCAGTTATCGTAGGGGTAGAAAATGCAACAGCACTCTTAAAAGATGGTCAAGATATAACAGTTGATTCATCACGTGGTGTGATATACGAAGGACATGCGAACGTTCTATAAAAAAGAGAAGGGAAACCTTCTCTTTTTTTCTATATTTGGACTACTCTTTCAAAAAAAGTAACGTATAATTAAAGAAAGCTTACCTTTACTGAGTCAGGTTCAAATTCCGACTGAATACAGGTATAGCCTCAGGCAGATGCCGCAGACCTTCAAAGAAAGTTTTGATAGTACTAAATGAAAGAGTAAGAATGCCACATATCCTGTGGCAACGTCTTGTAATCACCTTGTGGTTGCCTAAAATATGGGCGTAAATACGCTAATTCGCATTTGATTAGGGGGACAATATAAAATGAGATACTTACTTGCATTAATCATTATTGTACCTGCTTTAGAAATAAGTGTCCTTATTTTATCAGGAAAAACGCTAGGAGTTCCAATTACGTTCCTGCTAATTATCCTTACAGGAGTGATAGGGGCATGGCTCGCAAAAAAAGAGGGACTAGAAACACTTAGACGAGCCCAAGAGCAAATGAACTATGGTCAGGCTCCTGGTGAATCCATATTGGATGGGATATGTATCCTTGTAGGGGGTATATTACTTCTATCTCCTGGATACATTACAGACCTTATTGGATTTCTTTTGTTACTTCCAGTTACGAGAAAGTTTTTTAAGCCTATTATAGGGAATTGGATTAGACGTATGGTCGAAAAAGGCCAATATACTGTAATCCGCCGTTGGTAACAGTAAAGGAAGCCATTGCAGTAACAATGGCTTCCTCTTTTTATACTTCTTTTCCCATAATAAACTTCCAAATATCTTGAAAAACACCAGTTGTGTATAAAGTTCGAATGATCACTAAAATTACAGGACCAATAATAAGGCCAAGGAATCCAAACAGCTGAAAACCAACAAAAAGGGATATCAAGGTTGCTAGTGGATCCAAACCGATACTTGAAGAAAGAATCTTAGGCTCCATTACTTGGCGTTGAACAATAACAACTAAATACAAGATTCCAAGACCTATCGCAAAGGCTAGGTTACCACTAAAGGCTGAGTATATAATCCACGGAACAAATACAAGTCCTGTTCCTAAATAAGGAAGAAGGTCGACAATTCCAATTAACAATGCAATAGTAATTGCGTAATCTACTCGTAAAATTAATAATCCAATTAACACGATTCCTGCTGTTATAGAAATTAACGTCGCTTGAGCCTTAATAAAACCAAAGAGAGCCTTTTTTAGCTCGATAAATACAGATTTACCACTCGTTCTCGCTTTAACTGGTATAAACTTTCTTCCGTAAATAACAAACTTATTCCAGTCTTTACTAATGAAAAATGTAGCAAGCAGAGAAAAAACAATAACAGTAGCTGCATTAGGTAGCCATCCTAAAAACTTTGGAATATTCTCTAAAAATGCCTTTACGAATTCCCCTACATTTGTAGCAATGGTTGTACCAACATTACTAATATTATCCATTATTGTTTGCTGTTGACCTTGTTCTAAATTATCGAACATACTAGTCAACCTTTCATATAAAGGTATGACTTGGCCGACAATTAGATTTTCAAAATAGATTACCAGTTTTTCAAAGTGTTGTGGAACCTCACTTGCCAAATAATTTGCACCAGAGATGATCTCGGCGATTAAAAACGTTAGGAAAGCAGTAATTAGCCCGAACACTAGAAATATGCCTAAAAATACCGATAAACCACGAGGCATTCTTGCTTTGCGTTCAAAAAGGTTCACAAGAGGATTAATTAAAAATGCAAGCAATAAAGCAATTAAAAATGGATATGTAAGTCTAAAAAGATAATAAGAAAGAATAACCCCGATGACTGATAAAGCTAAAACTAATAGAAAGCGAAGAAAACCGTATACATAATTAATATTCAAACTTTTTCCTCCCTAGGCAAATCTATAATTTTATTTTACAATCTATTAAAAATCTTTAAAAGTAATACGGATAAAAGGTAATTAAAGTTTCCAATTATGGAGAAAAAGTTATATATGTGATATTATACGTTATGAGCGAGTGAAAATCTGTCGTAAGCAAACTGCAAATTAGGATAAAATTAGACAAAGAGTCAGTTTTTTGATATTCACCATAGTTGTGCATATAACCTAATGAAGTTGGTGTAATAGGAAATTGCTTTATTGTAATAATATTTTATTAGTAAATTTGGCTCTTTCGATTCACAAAAGTCTGATTATTTATTATAATAGAATCAGGGGTTACATATTTTTCTACGTATTTATTCATTCACTTGCATAGCAATTTTTTATTGTCACAATACTATTTTGTTATTTGTGGTTTAGAGCGATTTTTTTCAAAATGAAAGCATTTACTTTATAAATGAATCGGCTAATTTCATACTCAAATAGATTATGACGATAAGGTATGTTTTCTTTTTGAGCATGCGCTCATTTTACCTCTTAAAGGGGCAGGGGAAATTTTTAAAAGGAGATGAAGGATCTTATGACAGCAACAAAGGGTCTAGAAGGAATTGTAGCTACAACGTCTTCAATCAGTTCAATTATTGATGATACGTTAACTTATGCAGGATTCGATATTGATGATTTAGCGGAGAATGCTAGTTTTGAAGAAGTTGTCTACCTACTATGGCATCGTAAACTACCAAATAAAGAAGAATTAGTTGAATTGAAAAAGCAACTTGCAGAAAACGCAAGTCTTCCACAAGAAGTACTTAATCATTTCAAATCATACCCGATTGATAAGGTTCACCCAATGGCTGCTCTTCGCTCAGCTGTTTCACTCTTAGGCTTATATGATGAAGAGTCAGACGTAATGGAACCAGAAGCAAACTATCGCAAGGCTATTCGTCTACAAGCCAAACTACCATCAATTGTTACAGCGTTTTCACGTGTTCGTAAAGGATTAGAACCAGTTGCACCAAGAACTGATTTAAGCTTTGCAGGGAACTTCTTATATATGTTGACTGGTGAAGAGCCAAGCGAAATTGCTGAAGAAGCATTCAATAAAGCATTAGTTCTCCATGCGGATCATGAATTAAACGCGTCTACATTTACAGCGCGTGTATGCGTTGCTACTTTATCTGATATCTATTCAGGTGTTACAGCTGCAATCGGAGCTTTAAAAGGTCCACTTCACGGTGGTGCAAACGAAGCTGTTATGAAAATGCTTTCTGAAATAGGTGAAGTTGAAAACGTAGAAACATATATTAAAACAAAATTAGGAAACAAAGAAAAAATTATGGGATTTGGTCACCGAGTATACAGAAAAGGTGATCCACGTGCAAAACACTTGAAGGCAATGTCTCAAAAATTAACATCATTAACTGGTGAGCCGAAATGGTATGAGATGTCAACAAAGATTGAAGAAATTGTTACAAGTGAAAAACCACTTCCACCAAATGTTGATTTTTACTCAGCATCTGTATACCATAGCTTAGGTATTGATCATGATTTATTTACACCTATCTTTGCAGTAAGCCGAGTATCAGGATGGTTAGCTCATATTCTTGAGCAATATGACAACAACCGATTAATCCGCCCACGTGCTGAATACACTGGTCCAGGTATGCAAAAATATGTTCAATTAGAGCAAAGAGGTTAATAAATCTAACAATATATATTAAAATAAAAAAGAAAAGTATTTCAAGAGGGTTTCTTTTCATTTTCTTGAAATACTTTCTATGAAATCAGGAGGTAGTTCTAGTGACTCAAGGTGAAAAAATTACAGTAACAAATGGTGTATTAAACGTACCAAATAATCCAGTTATCCCATTTATTGAAGGTGACGGCACTGGTCCTGATATCTGGGCTGCAGCATCACGTGTGTTAGAAGCTGCTGTTGAAAAAGCATACAATGGTGAAAAATCAATCGTATGGAAAGAAGTTTTAGCAGGTGAAAAAGCTTTTAATCAAACTGGCGAATGGTTACCAGAAGAAACATTAGACGTTATTCGTGAGTACATAATTGCAATTAAAGGACCTCTTACTACACCAGTTGGTGGTGGTATCCGTTCTCTAAACGTTGCATTACGTCAAGAACTTGATTTATTTACTTGTCTTCGTCCAGTGCGTTATTTTACAGGTGTACCATCACCAGTAAAGCGTCCAGAAGACACAGATATGGTTATCTTCCGAGAAAACACTGAAGATATTTATGCAGGTATTGAATATGCTAAAGGTTCTGAAGAAGTTGAAAAGCTAATTAACTTCTTGAAAAATGAATTAGGAGTTAATAAAATTCGTTTCCCAGAAACTTCAGGTATTGGTATTAAGCCTGTTTCTGAAGAAGGAACTAAACGTCTTGTACGTGCTGCAATTAACTATGCAATCGAGCAAGGACGCAAATCTGTAACTCTTGTTCATAAAGGAAATATCATGAAGTACACTGAAGGTGCATTCAAAAACTGGGGTTACGAGCTTGCTGAACAAGAATTCGGTGACAAAGTATTTACATGGGCTCAGTACGACCGTATCGTTGAAGAAGAAGGTAAAGATGCAGCAAATAAAGCACAAGCAGATGCTGAAGCAGCAGGTAAAATCATTGTGAAAGATTCAATTGCAGATATTTTCTTACAACAAATCTTAACACGTCCACGTGAATTTGATGTTGTAGCAACAATGAACTTAAATGGTGACTACATTTCTGATGCATTAGCAGCTCAAGTTGGTGGAATTGGTATCGCTCCAGGAGCTAACATCAACTATGAAACTGGACATGCAATTTTTGAAGCTACACACGGAACAGCTCCTAAATATGCAGGATTGGATAAAGTAAATCCATCATCTGTATTACTTTCAGGTGTATTAATGTTAGAACACCTTGGTTGGAATGAAGCAGCTACTTTAATTATGAATTCAATGGAAAAAACGATTGAATCTAAAGTTGTAACATATGACTTTGCTCGCCTAATGGAAGGCGCAACAGAAGTGAAATGTTCTGAATTTGCTACTGAACTAATTAAGAACTTAGGTTAATATTTTAAAAAAGTGACTACCCTAGTCAAAGGGTAGTCTCAACGTGTAGACAAAGTCAGTTAAGACTTTGTCTACACGCAGTTATGTATGGTAATCTAAAGAGTGACGTATGATCCTAGACTGTCTTGAAAACGCTTGTCAGTCAAGGCGCGCAGGCCGAGTGAAGACGCGAATCGAAGTTGCCCCTCATGAGCGGACAGCGAAGCAAGCAACTCAGTATGCGAGCGTTTGTCAACAGTCTGTAGTTTTAGGGTAGTCTCTTATATACATTCAGGGAGGATTTAGAATGAGCCAATTTAAACGTAAAAAAATCTCTGTTATTGGAAGCGGATTCACAGGTGCGACAACTGCATTTCTTATTGCGCAAAAAGAGCTAGGTGATGTAGTTTTAGTAGATATACCACAGATGGAAAATCCAACAAAAGGAAAAGCTTTGGATATGTTGGAGGCTGGTCCTGTACAAGGATTTGATGCATCTATTACTGGTACTTCTAATTATGAGGATACAGCAAATTCGGATATAGTTGTCATTACAGCGGGAATTGCACGTAAGCCTGGTATGAGTCGTGATGATCTCGTTCAAACAAATCAAAGGATTATGAAGAGCGTTGCACAAGAAATTGCAAAATACTCTCCTACTAGTTATATCATTGTACTAACAAACCCTGTTGATGCAATGACATATACTGTATTTAAGGAATGTGGTTTCCCTAAAAATCGTGTAATCGGTCAATCAGGGGTTTTAGACACTGCACGTTTCCGTACGTTTATTGCTCAAGAATTAAATCTATCTGTAAAGGATATTACTGGCTTTGTTCTAGGTGGTCACGGTGATGACATGGTTCCACTCGTTCGTTACTCCTATGCAGGCGGTATACCTCTTGAAACTCTATTACCTAAAGAACGACTAGATGCCATTGTTGAACGAACACGAAAAGGTGGCGGAGAAATTGTAAATCTATTAGGGAACGGAAGTGCTTACTATGCACCTGCTGCTTCTTTAGTAGAAATGGTAGAAGCTATTCTAAAAGATCAACGACGTGTTCTTCCTGCAATTGCATATTTAGAGGGTGAATATGGATTTGAGGGGATTTACCTTGGAGTGCCAACGATTCTTGGGGCAAACGGCATCGAAAAAATCATCGAACTCGAGCTTACTGATCAAGAAAAAGCAGAACTTGCAAAATCAGCCGCTTCGGTTAAAAATGTGATGGACATCCTTGTTTAAGCATAAATGAAAAAAAGATTCGGGGAAACCCGAATCTTTTATACATACATATATAGATTATTTAAAATCAATGGAGGTGCTACCGTTTTCATGTTACTAGGGAAAAAACGAAAATTAGGTAGAAGGATTGAGGAGATGACAGTCGGGGAGAAGCTCTCCTTGACTGAGAAAATAGAAGATAAAGATTTACTTCTGTATCTTGGATTAACGAACGATGCAAATCCACTATATATTCAACATGATTATGCATCCCAAACTCCTTTTAAAAAGCCAATTGTTCCAACAGTGATGTTAACTGGGATTATAATAGCGGCGGTTTCAAAATACTTACCAGGTCCTGGTAGCCATGTCCTTAAACAGGATATTGAATTCTTGAAGCCCCTTTTCCACTATGCAACAGTACAGTTTTTATTTGAGGTCACAAAAATTAACTATGATGATCACACTGTTGAAATTACAGTATCAGCAATAGATGAAGAGGAAGCACAAGTAATCGAAGGGAAATTATTGGTCTGTCCTCCACAAAGAATTTCACCTATGGAAGGGAAAATTCTTGAAAACTTTTAAGAGAGTCTAAAGCTCTCTTTTTTTTTATTTTAAGATGTATCATTGTTTTTATTGTATGAAGGGGAACATAAGGCAAATTTTACACCAGCCTTTTAAATACTTGTACTTTGGATATATATACCTATTGTGTGACTATAGGGAAACAAATGCTTGGTAAGTATGGTATGTTATTCTATAATGACTTATATAGATAGATAGAGAGAAAGATGATGGGGTTTATCTTTTTAAATGGAGGAAGGCAATGAATAAAAAGGTATTGGTTGTAGATGATGAACAGTCGATCATTACATTACTTCAGTATAACCTACAACAGGCTGGCTACGAAGTAATCACTGCTTTAGATGGAGAAGAGGGTTTACAGAAAGCCATAGATGAAAGTCCTCAGATAATCGTACTAGACTTGATGCTACCAAAGCTTGATGGGATCGAAGTCTGTAAACAGCTTCGCCAAAGTAAAGTTGATATCCCCATCCTTATGTTAACTGCAAAGGATGACGAGTTTGATAAAGTTTTAGGCTTGGAATTAGGTGCCGACGATTATATGACAAAACCCTTTAGTCCGAGAGAGGTAGTTGCCCGCGTTAAAGCAATACTTAGAAGAACAAGCAAGTCCGAGGGAACAGAAGTCGAAGATAATCATAAGGTCGATCAAATTGTAATAGGTTCCTTACGCATATTGCCTGAGTATTTTGAGGCCTACTTTAATAATGTAGCACTTGAATTAACGCCAAAGGAATTTGAACTACTCGTTTATCTAGCAAGACATAAAGGAAGGGTATTAACACGTGATCAGCTCTTAAGCGCTGTATGGAATTATGATTTTGCTGGTGACACGAGAATCGTAGATGTTCACATTAGTCACCTGCGTGAAAAGATTGAAAGGGATTCGAAAAAACCAAGTTTTATCAAAACAGTTAGGGGATTAGGCTACAAGCTTGAGGAGCCAAAGCTTCATGCATAAAATCCAATCTCGCCTTCTTTTTGCAATTATTTCATCAATTATCGTAGTTTTTCTATGCTTGGGTTTTGTTTTAGGTCAGCTTATTACAGGCTTTATCGAGAATGGTGTTCAGCATGGTACCCCTATTGAAAAAGTAGGTACACAGGTATGGGTAGGTCTTGTCATTTGCTTAGGACTTGCACTAATCCTCATCGTATCAATCGTTGTACAAATAACGACAGCCTACACAAAACCAATTGATGCTGCAACAAGGGCAGCGAAAGAACTTGCAAGAGGAAACTTTAGGGCAAGAACCTATGAAGATTATGATAGTCAAGAAGGGGTACTAGGACAATCTATTAATATTGTTGCAAGAAATATTGAAGCCATGACGAAGTCGTATGAAATGCAGCATGATAGATTATTTACTTTGATTGAAAATATGGGTAGTGGCCTATTATTTATAGATGGAAAAGGATATATTAGTATTTTTAATAAATATATCAATGAAGTTTTTAAAAACAGTCAAGAGGAATTACGGGGGAAACTTTACTATGAGGCCCTTACATACAATGAAATTACCAAATTAGTAGAAGAAATTTTTATGACTGAGCGGAGAGTAAGAAGACAAGTGCACCTTTCAATCGATAACGAACAAAGAGATTTTGAAGTGTATGGGGCACCAATTATTGGTACAAATGCGGAATGGAAGGGAATCGTTCTCGTTTTCCATGATATTTCTGATTTGAAAAGACTTGAACAGATGCGTAAGGACTTCGTTGCAAATGTGTCCCACGAACTTCGGACACCAATTACATCAATCAAGGGTTTTGCGGAGACTTTGATGGATGGTGCAATGAATGATGAAGCAGTGCTACAAGAATTCCTCTCCATCATTTTAAATGAGAGCCATCGCCTTCAAGTGCTTATTCAGGATTTATTAGATCTATCCAAAATGGAGAATAAGGGCTTTAAGCTTACTATTACACGAGTTAATGTGAAAGAGCTTTTAAACAATTGTCTACTAATGCTTCGGTCAAAATCATTAGAACGAGATATACATTTGGAGCTTCTTATTGAGGATGAATCAGCTACTATTGATGGTGATATGGATCGTCTGAAACAAGTTTTTATCAATGTCATCAATAATAGTTTGTCATATTCACCAAAAGGAGCGAAGGTTTCCGTTCAAGTTACAAGTCAGAATGAATTTATACAAATCAAAGTTATTGATACCGGAGTGGGGATAGAAGAAAAAGAACTTCCGAGAATTTTTGAAAGATTTTATCGAGTGGATAAGGATCGGAGTAGGAACTCTGGAGGTACAGGTTTAGGCCTTGCAATCGTTAAACATATCATCGAAGCTCATGAAGGATCAGTGCTGATAAACAGCAAGGTTGGTGAAGGAACTACGGTTACGATACGACTTAAAAGGCAGTTGTAAACTTGCCTTAATTTTTAGAGTAGTAATGTTGGGAATGCTCAAATATGAAAGAGGAACAATACGCCCTGGCTCATTTGATTTGGTTTCTTTACAAAATGTTTACAACTAGTAAATATTCCCTTAATATACAACCCGTATCATGATAACTGAGAACCCCTTCATTTTCGGAGGCCAAACTTTTTTGACAAGGGCATAATGTCCTTGTCACTTTTTTTACAATAATGAAACCTTTTTGTATTTAATCCGTATTAAACTATGTAGAAATAAGTTGAGGGGGGAAAGCATGATTAGTTTAAAACGTATTTATACGATTGTTGGACTAAGTGTGCTAGTTTTGATTTTAGGTGTTGTTGCCTTTACATCATGGTATACAGTCGATGAATCAGAGCAAGCAATTATTTTAACTTTTGGTAAGGCAGATGAAGGAATAACAGAGCCAGGTCTCCATTTTAAGTTACCTTGGCCAATACAGGATGTTGAAAAGTTATCTAAAACTACGTTTAGTTTACAGTTTGGGTACGACCAAAAAGATGGTGAAATAACAGATGTGCCAAAAGACACAAAGATGATAACCGGTGACGAAAATATAGTCCTTGCTGATATGGTTGTTCAATGGCAAATTACTGATCCTTCAAAATTTATTTTTAATTCAGAGGACCCAGAGCAAATTTTATATAATTCTACTTCTGCTTCACTGAGGAGTATTATCGGTAGTTCTAAAATTGACGATGCCTTAACTTCAGGGAAAGCAAAGATAGAAGCTGAGGTAAGAGATCTATTAGCACATCTACTAGAAAAATATGATATTGGAATATCCGTAACAGCCGTTAAATTACAGGATGTAGAATTACCAAACGAAGAAGTTCGTAAGGCTTTTACAAATGTAACAGATGCTCGTGAAACGATGAATACAAAAATAAATGAAGCAAATAAATACCGAAACCAAAAAATGAATGAAGCAGAAGGGGAAAAAGCAGCCCTAATTTCCCGTGCAAATGGGGATAAAGCTGCACGTATTGAAATTGCACGTGGGGATGTAGCTACATTTAACGCACTATACAATGAATATGCGAAAAATCCTGAGATTACTAGACAACGACTTATTCTTGAAACATTGGATGAAGTTTTACCAGATACTGAGATTTATATTATGAAAGATGATGGCAATACAATGAAATACTTGCCAATTCGACAGCCTGGAAGCCAAACACAGGTACCTCCTGTAGAAACAGAAGGGAGTGGTAACCAATGAGTGAAAACGTTGTTGATTTAAATGAACAAAGAGGCTCCAATAAATTTAGCAAATATACAAAGGGTGGTATCACTCTACTTATCATTTTGATTATGATTGGGATTGTCTTGGTTAATCTATTTATTGTACGAGAAGGCGAATATAAGGTAATTCGACAATTCGGTGAGGTTGTTCGAATTGTTGAAACACCTGGTCTATCTTATAAAATACCGTTCATTCAGTCAGTAGAAACATTGCCTAAATATCAAATGATTTATGATGTAGAAGAGGCGGAAATCAATACGAAAGACAAAAAGCGTATGATGATTGATAACTATGCGATTTGGCGTATTGAAGATCCAAAACAAATGATTTCAACAACTAGAACGGTTGTTAATGCAGAAGCAAAGCTAGATGAATTCGTGTACTCAGCAATACGTACAGAACTTGGTAATTTAAACTATGACGAAATTATCAATGATGAAAAATCAGAGCGTGGAAGTCTTAATGACCGAATTACGGAAATCGTAAATGGAAACCTCAAGGAAGATAAATATGGGATTGTTGTGACAGATATTCGAATGAAGCGTACGGATTTACCTGCTGAAAACGAACAATCTGTATATACAAGAATGATTTCAGAGCGTGATTCAACTGCTCAAGATTATCTATCAAGAGGGGACGCTAGAAAGAATGAAATCGAAGCTGAAACTGATAGAGAAGTAAAAGTTATTATATCGAAGGCACAAGCCGATGCAGAGGTTATTCGAAGTGAAGGGGAAGGAGAAGCAGCTCGTATCTATAACGAAGCATTCTCAAAAGACCCTGAGTTTTACAACCTTTTCCGTACATTAGAGTCTTATAAGACCACAATTGATGGAGAAACTGTTATCATTTTACCTGCTGACTCTCCATATGCACAATTGTTAATGGGTTATACTGAATAACTACAAACCTATATAAGAAGCCGTTATTTTCCATTCTGTTCACGACATGCTAAAATGAACAGTAGGAAAATACGGCTTTTTTATGTGGTGGAATGTTTCCGCTGTAATGGAAGAAAGGAAGGATATTTGTGGATAAAAAGATTGTCTTAATTGATGGAAATAGTATAGCATATCGGGCATTTTTTGCCTTACCCCTATTAAATAATGATAAAGGTGTACATACCAATGCAATATATGGCTTCACAATGATTTTGAACCGAATTTTGGAGCAGGAAAAACCAACACATATATTAGTCGCTTTTGATGCAGGAAAAACGACATTTAGGCATAGTACCTTTAGTGAATATAAGGGAGGAAGACAAAAAACTCCACCAGAGTTATCCGAGCAGTTTCCTTTTTTACGCGAGTTATTAGATGCATACAATATTGCTAGATATGAGTTAGAAAACTATGAGGCCGATGATATTATCGGTACGTTATCACTTCAAGCTGAAAAAGAAGGCTTTGAGGTTAAAGTTATATCAGGTGATAAAGATTTAACACAGCTTGCATCAGATCGTGTAACAGTAGATATTACTAAAAAGGGTATTACTGATGTAGATTCGTATACACCAGAATTCATTAGAGAAAAGTACGGAATCACACCTGACCGAATTATTGATATGAAGGGACTAATGGGTGATAACTCTGATAATATACCTGGAGTTCCGGGGGTTGGGGAAAAAACAGCGCTGAAACTACTGCAGGAATTCAACACATTAGAGGAGCTATTGGACTCGATTGATAAAGTTAGTGGGAAGAAGCTTAAAGAGAAACTTGAAGAACATAAAGACCAAGCGATTATGAGTAAAGAGCTCGCAACAATACTTCGTGAGGCTCCAATAGACATCGAGTTATCCAGTATAGAGTATCAGGGCTATGACAGTGAAAAGGTCGTCCAACTTTTCAAGGAACTCGGGTTTAACTCATTACTTGATAAAGTTGAAGGAAACCAGGAAACCGAAGACAAACCTTTAGAAGAGATAGCCTATCAAATCATTACTGAAATAACCGAGGACGTTTTAACTTTAGAATCATCCATTATTGTTGAGGTGCTCGATGAAAGCTATCACAAAGCTGATATCGTTGGTATTGCAGTTTCTAATGAGAATGGGAACTTCTATATTCCAACAAAGCTAGCTTTAGAGTCTGAAGCATTTCAAGCATGGGCTAAAGATAAAGACAAAAAGAAAACGGTATTTGATGGGAAAAAGTCTATTGTTGCCCTAGGGTGGAAGGGGATTGAATTAAAAGGAATCGATTTTGATTGTTTAATTGCGTCCTATATTTTAAATCCATCTGACTCAACAGAGGATATAGCTGCAGTTGCTAAGTTAAAGGGAATTACAAATCTGAAATCAGATGAAGCTGTGTATGGAAAAGGTGCAAAACGAAGAATACCTGAAGAGAAAGTTTTGGCAGAGCATCTAGTCAGAAAGGCAGTTTGCTTAACCACTTTAAAGGAACTTTTCTTTAAAGATCTAACTGATAATGAACAGTATGAATTATTTACAGATTTAGAAATGCCGTTATCCATCATACTGGCTGAAATGGAATCAACCGGTATAAAGGTAGACGTCGAGCGTTTAAAAACAATGGGGGAAGAATTAAAAGCTCATCTTCAAGAGCTTGAACAAAAGATCTATGAGCTAGCAGGAGAAGAATTTAATATAAATTCACCTAAGCAGCTTGGTGTTATTCTCTTTGAAAAACTTCAATTGAAGGTATATAAGAAAACGAAAACAGGTTATTCAACTTCGGCTGATATACTTGAAAAGTTAGCGAGCGAGCATGAAATTATTGAATATATTCTCCACTATCGTCAAGTTGGAAAGCTTCAATCCACTTACATTGAAGGCTTATTAAAAGTTGTTCATGAGGACACTTGTAAAGTGCATACACGTTTCCAACAAGCATTAACACAAACGGGAAGACTCAGTTCAACAGATCCTAACCTACAAAACATTCCAATAAGACTAGAAGAGGGGCGGAAAATTAGACAGGCCTTTATACCTTCAAATAAGGATTGGTTTATCTTTGCGGCTGATTATTCACAAATCGAGTTAAGAGTCCTAGCCCACATCGCAAATGATGAAAACCTTATAGACGCTTTTACAAACGATTTAGATATACATACAAAGACAGCAATGGATGTCTTTCATGTAAAAGAGGAGGAAGTGACCTCTAATATGCGTCGCCAGGCAAAGGCTGTTAACTTTGGAATTGTGTATGGGATTAGTGATTTTGGATTGTCACAAAATCTTGGAATTACGCGAAAGGAAGCTGGGCAATTTATTGAACGTTATTTTGCGAGCTTCCCAGGTGTAAAGGAATATATGGAGGATATTGTAGAAGATGTTAGGCAAAAAGGATATGTGTCTACATTACTACAAAGAAGAAGATATATCCCTGAAATTACAGCCCGTAATTTTAATGTGCGTAGCTTTGCAGAACGAACAGCTATGAACACACCAATACAAGGAAGTGCTGCAGATATTATTAAGAAAGCTATGATTGATATGGCCGCAAAGTTAAAAGAAGAGAATCTTCAAACGAAATTACTTCTGCAGGTTCATGATGAATTGATTTTTGAGGCACCAGAGGATGAAATTGAAGTGTTGAAAAAAATCGTACCAGAAGTTATGGAGAATGCAATTTCCTTAAAGGTACCTTTAAAGGTTGACTATGATTACGGCAAAACCTGGTATGATGCAAAGTAATAGTAGCTTAATTAACAAAGGTCTCCCACTTTTAAAAATGTGCTCAATACAGGTTCGATCATGATAAGAATATAGTGAATTAGGCAGCAAGTGTGAACATTACGCTAATGCTTTTTTGATTGAAAAAGGATGTGACAATATGCCTGAACTACCAGAGGTTGAAACAGTAAGGCGTACTTTAGTAAAACTTGTAAAAGGTAAGACGATAGAAAAGGTTACTGTTCATTGGCCGAAAATGATTAAAAAGCCTGAAGAGGTAGAACAATTTTCAGATGCATTACGTGGACAAACAATCCATGATGTAGACAGAAGGGGTAAGTTCTTAAAATTCATGTTAGACGACTATGTAATGGTATCTCATCTGCGAATGGAGGGAAGGTATGGCCTCTATGACAGCAATGAGCCTTATGATAAACATACCCATGTTTTGTTTACTTTTACAGATGGAACGGAATTACGCTATCGGGACGTTAGAAAGTTCGGAACGATGCATCTATTTACTAAAGGGGAAGAAGAGAAAAGTCTTCCCTTATCCCAATTAGGACCAGAACCATTTTCAAAAGAGTTTACACTAAAATACCTGGAAGAGAAGCTAGCAAAGACGAATCGCAAAATCAAGGTTGCACTACTTGATCAAACAAAAGTGGTGGGCCTAGGAAATATTTACGTAGATGAAGCCTTATTTAGAGCAGGCATCTATCCAGAAAGAGCAGCAAATTCTCTTACCAAAAAAGAAATAAAAAAGCTACACCATGAAATAATACAAACATTAAATGAGGCTGTTGATAAAGGTGGTAGCACAATTCGATCCTATGTTAATACACAGGGGGAAATTGGATTGTTTCAGCTCCAGCTCTTTGTATATGGCCAAAAGGGGGAAGCCTGTAAGACATGCGGAACACAAATAGAAAAAACAGTTGTGGGTGGGAGAGGAACTCATTATTGTCCAAAGTGTCAAAAGAAAAGTTGATAACCAAATCAACGTTTAAATAGGAGCGCGTCGACAAGAACGCCACGGCAGTATGTCTTGTCGACACAAGCACGTCCTCTGCATCGAAAGTTCAAGGCGGCGCAGCTCTTGCGTACCGGAGCCTTATGCAGTTACTGCGTGAGGAACTCAAGAAGCAAGCCAACGCGCTTCCACAGAATGTGGTGACTTCGACGTTCGACACAGGACGTGTTGTCGGTATTTAGTCGAAGTTCCTCTTTCAATCCGTCATTTTTATCCGACTTTTTTGACATCAACAGGACATTTCACATGAGAAGCGCCGACTCCATATACTATCTTAGCAATTAGATAGGAAGGAGTCTCTACGTAATGTCCCAATTCGCATCACTTATGTTATTAGCGTTTGCTGTTAGCCTAGATAGTTTTAGTGTAGGTTTCACATACGGTATGAGAAAAATGAAAATACCGTTTAAATCAATCATTACCATTGCGTTCTGTTCAGCTATTATCATGGCAGCTGCCATGGGTTTAGGTAAATCAATCGCGATGTTCGTATCACCCGTTGTTGCTGACCGACTAGGTGGTATTGTACTAGTTTTAATCGGTGCGTGGGTTTTGTTTCAGTTCTTCCGTCCTTCATCACATATACACGAACAAATTGAAGAAAAGCTTTTGGTGAAGGTTGAAATTAAATCTCTAGGACTTGTGATAAATATTTTAAAGAAGCCAATGGTGGCGGACTTTGACAAATCAGGAACGATTACGGGCCTAGAAGCCTTTATGTTAGGGCTGGCACTATCACTTGATGCATTTGGAGCAGGAATAGGCGCAGCGTTGTTAGGCTTGTCTCCATGGGGAATGGCTGTATTAGTAGCTGTTATGAGTTCTTTATTTGTTTATACGGGTATGAAAAGTGGAGCTGTCTTTTCAAAGAAAAAATGGGTTCAACGATTTTCTTTTTTACCAGGAGTATTGCTTATCTTAATTGGACTGTGGAAATTTTAACAATTGAATTCTTATTTATGCTAACGAATGTAGAAATTATAATTTTGAGGAGACAAAGAAGTGGCTTTAACAATAGGATTAACAGGTGGAATAGCTAGTGGGAAAAGTACAGTATCACAGATGCTTAAAGAGGCGGGTATAGTAGTAATTGATGCAGATCTTATTGCCCGTAAGGTTGTAGAAATTGGAGAAGAAGCTTATGAACAAATTATTGGAGTCTTTGGAGAAGATATTCTACTAATGAACAAAGAAATCGACCGCCAAAAACTAGGATCCATTGTTTTCTTTGATGAAGAGAAACGAAATTTATTAAACTCAATTGTGCATCCTGCTATTCGAAAGCAAATGTTAAAAGAAAAAGAAGAACACATTGCTAATGGAGAAGAGACAATAGTACTTGATATACCATTGTTATTTGAGAGTAAGTTAACCACACTTGTCGATCGTACTCTTCTTGTTTATGTAGATTACGAGACACAATTATTGCGCCTCATGAATCGAAATAGTCTCAGTAAAGAGGATGCAGAAGCACGAATTCATTCACAAATGCCGTTGAAGGAAAAAGTCAAACTTGCGGATGCTGTGATCGACAACAATGGAACAGTAGATGCTACAAAGGATCAACTTCATATTATATGTGAGCAATGGGGAATTTCTATATAAAATTTTAAAAGATTGTTGCTTTTAAAATAAGCTGATTGGTGTATAGGGCCGCGATTTCTAAGAAAAACGTGAAACTTGAAATCCCGCAGGAGAGACAGCGACTAGGATTTCAAGCTACACCTCGGAAACGTCCGCATGCAGCGAAGGTTAGCGATGTAAATGCAACGAAGTTTGTAAAAACAGGTTATCGTTAAGTAGAAATGAGGTATCTCGAAAAGGGGATGCCTCTTTATTATTTTTTATAAAGGAATTTTATACCCAACTAGACCTACTCTATATTGTTCAAAAGATATATAAATAACCATTTTTACAAAAAAACAGAATTAGGGTATTACATATCTTCTTTAATGTGTTATACTAATTGTAGAAAATTACATTAATGAGTATAACATATATCTTGGAGGGGTTTTTGATGAAGCCAAGAATCGCAATTAATGGATTTGGCCGTATTGGAAGAATGGTATTCAGAAAAGCGATTATCGATGAAGAATTAGACGTAATTGCAATTAATGCTAGCTACCCTGCAGAAACATTAGCACACTTAATTAAGTATGACACAAATCATGGGAAATTTGATGCTGAGGTAATACCACAGGAGAACTCGTTATTAGTAAATGGTAAGCGCATTCAGCTCTTAAACTCTCGCGATCCTTTAGAGCTACCTTGGAAAAGGCTAGATATAGATATCGTCATTGAAGCAACCGGGAAATTTAACTCAAAGGAAAAGGCTGATTTACACATACAAGCTGGGGCAAAAAAAGTAATACTAACCGCTCCTGGTAAAAATGAAGATATTACATTAGTTATGGGTGTTAATGAAGATAAATATGATCATGAAAACCATACTATCATTTCAAATGCTTCTTGTACGACGAATTGTTTAGCTCCTGTTGCGAAAGTATTAAATGAGCAATTCGGAATTGTGAATGGATTAATGACAACTGTTCATGCTTATACAAATGATCAAAAAAATATAGATAATCCTCATAAGGATTTAAGAAGAGCACGCGCCTGTGCGCAATCCATTATTCCTACTTCAACTGGAGCAGCAAAGGCATTATCACTTGTTTTACCAGAATTAAAGGGAAAATTGCATGGAATGGCACTTCGTGTTCCAACTCCTAATGTATCATTAGTCGATTTAGTAGTAGATGTAGAACGCGATGTTACAATTGAAGAAATAAATGAAGCCTTTATTACAGCCTCCATGGGGTCGCTGAAGGGAATTTTAGATTTTACGACAGAGCCACTTGTATCTATTGACTTTAATACTAACCCGCATTCCTCAATCATTGACGGTCTATCGACAATGGTGATCGGAGACCGTAAAATAAAGGTTTTAGCCTGGTATGATAATGAATGGGGATATTCTTGTAGAGTTGTAGATTTAGCTAAATACGTCGGTTCAAAAATCATTGAAAAAACAGAAGCAAAGGTAAGTTAATTTTAAGACCTTCCCAATCAAGGGAAGGTCTTTAGTCATTTAATTTAAAATTCACAAAAGATATTGCTAAATACATATAAACAAAGTATACTAGTTTTCGTGAACTTCTTAAAAGCTTTTGCTTTTGTAGCTACTTAAAGGGTTAGGACCTCTCTGGACTAACTTTCCCCCGTGGTAGTTATGCTCATGCTTTACGCGAAGAACTCACCCGAAATTACCTTGAAGGGGGAACAATTTAATTATGGAAACTATGGGACGTCATGTAATCTCTGAACTATGGGGTTGCGATTTTGAAAAATTAAACAATGTACATGGTATTGAAGAAACTTTTGTTCAAGCTGCTCTAAAGTCAGGTGCAGAAATTCGTGAGGTAGCATTTCACAAATTTGCTCCACAAGGAGTAAGTGGTGTTGTTATCATTTCTGAATCGCATTTAACCATTCATAGTTTTCCTGAACATGGATACGCAAGCATTGATGTGTATACATGTGGTGATTTAGATCCAAACATTGCTGCAGACTATATTGCTGAGGCATTAGGAGCACAGACTCGAGAGAATATTGAACTACCTCGTGGAATGGGCCCTGTACAAGTTAAGCCTGCACAAGTTAAAGTACTTTAAAAATGAATACGAATCAACTAAAATAGTAAGAGGTGTATATGATACACCTCTTTTTTTACATTTTGACTTATAGATAATGTAATATAGATATATAAATAAGGAGTGGAATAAAAATGGGATTGCAAACGTTTTTTTCGAATCACAGTGAAACAAGAGACAAGCACTCGGACGAGTTATTAAGAAGTCACTATTATAAAACAACAAACAAGAAGGCAATTGAAGCAGTGACAAGAGTCATTAACAATCTAGATGGCTACCACATTAACTCTGTTTCAGAAGAGCGCGGAGAAATAAGTATTTCAATCAAAAAAGGAAGAAAAGCCTTTATTGTTGCTACTATCGTCTCAGTACGACCATTTGAAACTGCAATTGACTTTGCAGTAACAACAGAAACTATATTAATTCCCGTTGATTTTGGCTACAGTAAAAAGGTTATCACAAATTTATATCAACGCTTAGACAAGGAACTTCCACTCATAGGAAAAGGTGAATCAAAAAGATAATTAAGAGTATAGGAAAGGAGTAATTTACCCTTGTCCTATAAAAATCTTTCTTATAAGATAAATACATAAACTTTATTTAGCTGATGCTCTCACTTCGATCAGATAAATTCAATAAGGTTCTAATTTTTATATACGGTCTTAACCATAGCTAAATAAAGTTAGCCTCCTGTTGATGTCACAGACTTTCAAAGGAAGTTTATCGAACAAGTTCGATAAAATCTGGGCGCAAATACGCCTAGGTGTATTTGATTTTAGCTGATTCTCCTAGAAGGGAGTTGTTATTTATGAAATGCCCTACTTGTCAACATAACGGAACAAGAGTTCTAGATTCACGACCTGTTGATGACGGACGGTCCATTCGTAGAAGACGCGAATGTGAGGAATGTCAATATCGATTTACAACGTTTGAAAAAGTAGAAGAAATCCCATTAATTGTTGTCAAAAAGGAAGGTATACGAGAAGAATTCAGCAGGGAAAAGATGCTTCGGGGTCTCATTAAGGCTTGTGAAAAACGTCCAGTTGCTTTAAAGCAATTAGAAGATATCACCCATGATGTTGAAAAGGAATTACGTAACCTTGGGGTTTCAGAGGTGAAAAGTGATATTATTGGCGAATATGTGATGAATCACTTAGCAAAAATTGATGAAGTGGCGTATGTTCGCTTTGCATCAGTGTATCGCCAATTTAAGGATATCAATGTGTTTATTGATGAATTAAAGGAATTAATTAAAAGGGAACGCTAAAGGGCTTAAGAATCTTTTTTAGGCTCTTTTTTAGCTTTGTTCTAAAAATCGATATAAAATGACGCTAAGGTATACTTTCTGATTTTAAATATAGAAAGTTTTATATTATAGAAATGGAAGGCATTGATTAAAAATGGAACATTGGAAAGAATTAGTACCAGTCGATCGTTATATAGTACATGCAGCCGACCTATTGCATGACTATGATCGTAAAATTATATCATTGCTTTACCAGCCATTGATTGGAATGAAAGCCTTCAGTTTATATATGACCTTGTGGAGTGAGTTGGAGCAAAATCGACTTTGGGGTGAAGAATCTACCCATCATAGTCTAATGGCATTACTTCAAACAAATCTTCAGGAGATCTATCAGGAACGCTTGAAGCTTGAAGGAATTGGTCTTTTAAAAACCTATGTAAGGTCAGACGAGGAATCTAGGAGCTTTATCTATGAATTACAAGCCCCCCTCTCACCTCGAGCTTTTTTTACAGATGGTGTACTCAATGTTTATTTGTATAATCGACTTGGAAAAAGTAAATTCTTAAAGCTTAAACAGTTCTTCTCAGATAAAGAAGCTGATTTAGATACGTACAAGCCTATTACAAAATCCTTTAACGAGGTATTTGCATCCGTTAAAACGACAAAAATGGTTTCCACAATGGGTGAGGAAATGATTAGCAATCTTGAACTTGAAGAACATCAGGAATATATGCATAGGAGTTCAAACAAAAATCTGTTGATTGAAAATGAAAGTTTTAACTTTGACTTATTTTTTGCTGGAATTTCTGAGGTTATGATTCCGAAAAAATCAGTTACTCCTAGGGTAAAACAAGCGATTAAGAAGCTATCTTTTTTATATGGAATTGACCCGATTGAAATGCAAGGTATTGTTATGAGCTCACTTGACCCCAATGAAAACATAGACATTGAAAAATTGAGAAAGTCTTCAAGAGACTGGTATCAATTCGAAACGGGTAATGAATTACCTAGCTTAACGGAAAGAGTTCAACCAATACAGATACAAACAATGGCAAATAAGACTCCTTCAACGAAAGAGGAAGAGTTAATTCAAAAACTTGAAAGAATTTCACCAAAGGAATTTTTAGTTGATATATCTGGAGGGGCACAGCCTTCGGTTTCAGAATTAAAGATTATTGAGGACGTCATGTTTAGGCAAAACCTTCTTCCAGGGGTTGTCAATGTACTGATATATTATGTCATGTTAAAATCAGATATGAGGCTAACAAAGTCATATGTCGAAACGATTGCAAGTAACTGGGCACGTTTAGAAATCAAGACAGTGAAGGATGCAATGGAGACAGCTAAAAAGCATAATTGGACGGCAGATAAAAAAGCAAGTAAAAATAAAAGAAAACCAATTAGGCAGGAATTACTACCCGACTGGTTAAAACAAGAAGAGCAAGTAGAGCAAAAAGGTACTATTAAACAAGAAGCGGTGAAAGATTCCTCATTCGAAGAAAAGAAGCGCTTATTTGAGGAAAGACTAAAACAACAGAAAAAGTAACATTATGTAAAATGGGGGTGAAGATGTGAAGCCGGTGCAGGATTCTTTTAAAAACTATGGTAATAATATAGGGTTTCAGCAACGATTTGAACAAATGAAGCACGAGGTTCTTAATCATCCAGAAGTAAGGGGTTTTATTGATACTCATCAAGATCAGATAACGAATGACATGATTAACAGGAGCCTCGGTAAACTGTACGAGTTTATCGACCAAAGTAAGGAATGCAGTAAATGTGAAGGCTTGGAAAACTGTAAAAACATGCTACAAGGTTATCACCCTCACTTAGAAATAACCGGAAATTCAATTGATTTAAAGTATGACAGATGTCCACGAAAAGTAATGCATGATGAACAAATCAAATATAAATCCTTGATTAAAAGTATGTATATACCAAAGGATATTCTTGAAGCATCACTTGAAACGTTAGATTTTGATGAAGGACGTTCAGACGCCATTTTATTAATACAGGACTTTCTTAATAATTATGAACCTGGCAAACGAATGCAAGGGTTATATCTACACGGATCCTTTGGTATTGGAAAAACCTACTTTTTAGGTGCGATTGCTAATGGTTTAGCACGTAAAAAAGTCTCTTCCATGCTTGTTTTTGTTCCGGAATTTATGAGGGAAATAAAAGGCTCATTACAGGATCAATCAATTAATTCCAAAATTGATGCTGTAAAACAGGTTCCTGTTCTAATGCTAGATGATATCGGGGCTGAATCGATGTCTAGCTGGGCTCGTGATGAAATACTGGGTAGTATCTTGCAATACAGAATGCTTGAGAACCTACCAACTTTCTTCACATCTAATTTTGATTTCAAAGGGCTTGAACATCATCTTTCCTATACACAACGTGGTGAAGAGGAAAAAATGAAAGCAGCAAGAATAATGGAACGAATTAAGTATTTGGCTAAGCCAGTTGAATTAAAAGGAAATAACAGACGTTATTAATGAAATAAGCCTCGTGTATGTGCGCCAAGATTTTATGCGCATACTACGGGATAACAGTCGGCCACTTATTGTGGTTGTCTTTACTAAATAAGGTAGTGGCTATCACATAAAAGTGATAGCCATTTTTTCTATTCTAAAGTTGTCCTATTTGCCATATACATGTAACAGGGTAATGGTATTGGTGAAATGGGGGGACTAGCTTGATTGAAATGCATTTTCAAGAAATGACAGATGCACAAAAAATGTATGAGGGCTTACTTGCGAAAGCAGAGGCTCTTTCAATAGATTACATAGAGGTTGTCAAGGAAAACGATAATAACGTTACTGTCGTATTACCTGAAAAAACTCAATACATCGTACAAGTAGTAGTCATTCCGGTAATGACAGAAGTAATTATTAAAAACAAAGAAGATCAATGGATTCTTGAGTACATTGAGGAAATATTCTACTTTACGGATTATGAGGAGAAAAAGCAAATTTTAGAAATTACAAAGGGACTATTAGATGGGAATAACCCAGATATTCCAGCAGTTCAGGGTGTAGCTCCAAGAGAACAATTAATTGCAGAAGCACTTAATGATTTTTTACAGGTACCAATTTCCTTTTCATTTGAATCTTTTTTAAAGTTCCGACTGCGAGCTTATAATGATGCGTTACTACAAATTATCGAGTCAGCAATAGATGAATATAAGCTTGAACAGGAGTATCAAACATTTATCCAAGGATTGAGAGAATTTCGAGAAAAACGCGAACCGAAATTAGACGAATTACATATTTTACATGATGAGCAATTTTATTTTTATAACCAAGACTTTACCGAAATTAAACGAGATGAGCTATTTAAATTTATCGATCGAAAGCTGATTTTACATCAGCCAATGTATATTGATTCTGCAGTTTTGGCACCTTTAGTTTCGATTGCTCCTAAATCGATCTCAATTTATACAGATCAAATTGATAATGGGATGGTCCAAACCATTCATAATATCTTTTTGGAGCATGTTACGATCTTTACAAAGAAATCATTTGAAAATACACGAATTAAAGCAAAAAAAATATAAAATGTACGAAGTGCCCTTGATTTAACTTTTAAATAAGACTATAATACCTACATATTACAAATACTATAGTTTATTATTACTATACTTTTAAAAGTTATGACGAGGACACGATTGTATGATTACGGTTGTCAGAGAGGGAAGACTAGGCTGGAAGCTTCCTAACACGAATGATACATTTACCACCTCCAAACTTCAGTAGTGAACCTTTGTTTACAAAGTTGTAATTACTGACGGGATAACCGTTACTTATTTCTTGAGCCATGTATAGACTTCGTTTTCTATTGTCTTAATCAGACAAAGGAGAAGCAGTTTGTCTGCATGGGAACAAGGGTGGAACCACGATACATATACTCGTCCCTTTTTATAGGGACGGGTATTTTTTATTTTCATAAAAAAAAGGAGTTGAATACTGATGTCAGATGTAGTAAAAATTGCATTTCCAGACGGAGCAGTGAAGGAGTTTCCGAAAGGCACAACAACAGAAGATATCGCTGGATCAATTAGTCCAGGTTTAAAGAAAAAATCAATTGCTGGCAAATTTAATAATCAGCAAATTGACTTACGAACTGAAATTCTTGAAGATGGTGAGATAGCTATCATTACACAGGATTCTGATGAAGCATTAGAAATTATGCGTCATAGTACAGCCCATTTAATGGCTCAAGCAATTAAACGTTTATACAAAAACGTTAAGCTTGGTGTAGGTCCTGTTATTGAAAATGGTTTCTATTACGATATAGATATGGAAGAGTCTTTAACACCTGAAGACTTACCATTGATTGAAAAAGAAATGAAGAAGATCATTAACGAAAATCTTGATATCCATCGTGTTGAGGTTTCTCGTGAAGATGCAATTCGAAGATACGAAGAAATTGGGGACGAACTAAAACTTGAATTAATTCAAGCTATTCCTGAGGGAGAAACAGTAACAATTTATGAACAAGGCGAATTTTTTGATTTATGCCGTGGAGTTCATGTTCCTTCAACAGGAAAAATTAAAGAGTTTAAGCTACTAAGCATTGCTGGTGCATATTGGCGTGGAGATAGCGATAATAAGATGCTTCAACGTATATATGGTACTGCATTCTTTAAGAAAGCAGACCTTGATGAGCATCTCCGTTTATTGGAAGAGGCAAAAGAACGTGACCATCGTAAACTAGGTAAAGAGTTAAGCCTTTTTACAAACTCTCAAAAGGTAGGGCAAGGATTACCTTTATGGCTTCCAAAGGGTGCAACAATTCGTCGTGTTGTGGAGCGCTATATTGTCGATAAAGAAGTAAGACTTGGATATGACCATGTTTATACACCAGTTCTAGCAAATGTTGATCTATACAAAACTTCAGGGCATTGGGATCATTATCAAGAAGATATGTTCCCAGTTATGGAAATGGATAATGAAGAACTTGTGTTACGTCCAATGAACTGTCCACATCATATGATGATTTATAAAAATGGAATCCATAGTTATCGTAAGCTTCCAATTCGTATCGCAGAATTAGGAACGATGCATCGCTATGAAATGAGTGGAGCATTGTCAGGGCTACAACGTGTTAGAGGGATGACACTAAATGATGCTCATATCTTTGTACGACCAGACCAAATTCAAGAAGAATTTAAGCGTGTTGTAAATCTTATTCTTGAAGTGTATAAAGACTTCAACATAGATGATTATAGCTTCCGATTATCCTATCGTGATCCTGCTGATACAGAAAAATATTTCGACGACGATGCAATGTGGGAAAAAGCACAAGCAATGTTAAAGGGTGCAATGGATGACCTAGGTCTTGATTATTTTGAGGCAGAAGGAGAAGCTGCATTCTATGGTCCTAAGCTAGATGTTCAAGTACGTACAGCATTAGGAAAAGACGAAACACTATCAACTGTACAGTTAGACTTTTTGCTACCTGAGCGTTTTGATTTAACATATATCGGCGAAGATGGGAAGCAACATCGACCAGTTGTTATTCACCGTGGTGTCGTTTCAACAATGGAACGATTTGTAGCTTACCTTATCGAAGAATATAAAGGGGCGTTCCCAACTTGGTTAGCACCTGTCCAAGTCCAAGTAATTCCAGTATCTCCTGATGCTCATTTAGACTATGCAAAAAGTGTGAAGGAAAAACTTCAAGCAGAAGGATTGCGCGTAGAATTAGATGATCGTGATGAAAAGATTGGATATAAGATTCGTGAGTCTCAAATGCAAAAAATCCCTTATATGCTAGTGGTCGGAGATAATGAAATCCAGGAGAATGCCGTGAATGTTAGGAAGTACGGTGAGCAAAAATCTGAGACAATTTCATTTGAATCTTTCCTATCATCTATTCTTCAGGAAGTAAAAAAATAAAAAAGGCTTGTAATAGACAAATATGCATGCTAGAATAATCTTCGTTGTCTTATTCTAGCTATGCTGTTTGACAGATGTTATTCTAAATGTTATACTTTTGAAGGTAAATTGAATACTTGTTTGAGTAAAGTAGAAGCACCCGCTTCTCACCTGATTGACGCAAATTGCAGTTGGTAGGTTTTACGTTCATTAATCACTTTTGTATAAATGAATTGTAATAGTGTGGGTGTGTATACATTCACACTTTTTTATTTGTCTCAAATCTGTAAAATGCGCAAAAGATTTCAAACGAGGCATTCTTTAAAAAACCTTGGAGGTGGCTAATTATTAGCAAAGACATGATGGTTAACGAAGGCATTCGTGCCCGCGAAGTTCGTTTGATTGGTCAAAACGGTGATCAGCTTGGAATTAAGTCCAAAATTGAAGCATTAGAAATCGCTGCAAGAGCAAATCTTGATCTAGTATTGGTTGCACCTAACGCGAAACCACCAGTATGTCGTATTATGGACTATGGTAAATTCCGTTTTGAGCAACAAAAGAAAGAAAAAGAAGCTCGTAAAAACCAAAAGGTTATCAATATTAAGGAAGTTAGACTTAGTCCGACAATTGATGAGCATGATTTTAATACAAAGCTTCGTAACGCTATTAAATTCCTAGAAAAGGGCGACAAAGTAAAAGCGTCTATTCGCTTTAAAGGTCGTGCGATTACACATAAAGAAATCGGTCAACGTGTGTTAGATCGTTTTTCTAAAGCTTGTGCGGAAGTAGCTACTATTGAATCTCATCCGAAAATGGATGGAAGAAGTATGTTCTTAGTACTAGCACCTAAAATCGAAAAGTAATGAATTGAGGAGGAACTCCCTATGCCAAAAATGAAAACACACCGTGGTACTGCAAAGCGTTTCAAGAAAACAGGATCTGGTAAACTTAAACGTTCTCATGCATATACAAGCCACTTATTCGGAAATAAATCTCAAAAGCAAAAGCGTAAGCTTCGTAAAGCTACATTAGTTAGCAAAGGCGATTTCAAACGTATTCGTCATATGTTAGACAACATTAAATAATCGGTTATTGATCTTAGGAGGGAAACAAAATGCCAAGAGTAAAAGGCGGAACTGTTACACGCAAACGTCGTAAAAAGGTATTAAAATTAGCTAAAGGTTATTTCGGTTCAAAACACACTTTATATAAAGTTGCAAATCAACAAGTAATGAAATCATTAATGTATGCTTACCGCGACCGTCGTCAAAAGAAGCGCGACTTCCGTAAGCTTTGGATTACTCGTATTAACGCAGCAGCTCGTATGAACGGACTTTCTTATAGCCGTTTAATGCACGGATTAAAAGTTGCTGGTATCGAAGTAAACCGCAAAATGCTTGCTGACCTAGCTGTTAGCGATGAAAAAGCATTTGCTGAATTAGCAACTGTAGCTAAAAACAACCTAAAATAATTTAGTGCTATGTAAAAAGGTTACTCCCATGTAAAATGAGGGTAACCTTTTTATTTATGCTCATTATGTGAAATGTGAAAGAAACAACAAGCAAGTTTGCTGCTCAAAGGTTACTTTAAAGATTTAGTACCTTGGCTATTGCTAAAAGTCGTGAAAACTTGTCTCTCATAAATGAGCCAAAAATTGTAAACTTGGAGGAGTATAATGAACACTATTCTCATAATCTATGTAATCCTTAATATATATGGATACCTGCTTATGTACACTGACAAAAGTCGAGCAAGAAACAACAAATGGCGGATCTCTGAAAGACAAATCTGGATTGTCGCAGTTGCTGGTGGTGCACTTGGTGCAACATTTGGAATGAAGCAGTTCCGGCATAAAACAAAGCATAAGCAGTTCACGATTTTATTGCCTATCCTTTCCGTTCTTACAATAGCAATCTATATGTATATTTATCTAAACTTGTCATAACTACTTGTACGATTGTATATGTTAAAATAGCAAACCTAATTATAAGGTAAGCTGACTAGATCCAGGCGACAAGATTTTATGGTCTCGTCAACGCTTCTGAAAGTATAAGGCGCCTTGTGTTAACGATCGGCTTAAGCATGTCATGTCACCGATAAGCAGGTGCCTTGCGCTTTTCTTGATGTTAAGGAAATTATTATATTTTTGAACTGTAGATATTTATTTCGACATCTAGTTCCAGCGCCTAGCCCCTCGAGGTCATAAGCCAATTTAGAATTGAAGGCAAAGAGCGCCTTCTATTCTAAATCGTCTTATGCTTGTCGGGGCTGTTCGAGGCGCTTGCGCTTTTGATCGTATCCTTTTCTTGAAAGAGGTGGTTTGCGTTTGGATGACACAATGACATTATTGTTTGTATTTATTGAATCCACTGGATTGCTAGCACCCTTCATTTTTATTGGGATACACCTTATTCGTCCATTCTTTTTTATTCCTGTACCAGTTATATGTATTGTAGGTGGTATTTTATTTGGCTCAGTGTTTGGTACCCTTTATTCTATAATAGGCTTAACGTTACTTAGTATTATTTTTTATATTTTATATAGGCAGGTGCCTAGTCTATCTAAAAAGATAGATAGACTAAAACTTAAGTGGTTAGGAAATAAGGTTAACTTTACAGTGGGGCAAATTGGTATCTTACGACTTATTCCATTTATTAATTTTCATCTCTTGTCATTATGTATTATGGATGTAACAAGAAATTTTAGAGAATATGCCAAAAGTTCATTGTATACGAATGTTCCAGTAGCTCTTTTATATACCGTATTTGGTCAATTTATCCGTGCATTCTCTACAACTGTAATTCTAGCCATTCTCCTCGCACTCACTCTTTTGTTTTATTTATTACGTGAAAAACAGGTTATTATCAAGTGGCATGAATTTTTCAAGCCAAAAACAGGAAGATCTTATCTATAAAAAAACAGTCGTGGGTTATCGCTCACGACTGTTTTCCTTTAGTAATTCCTTAATTGGACTTTTCCAATCAACCTTGGCGTCTGGGTAAATTTCCTTAATTCTTCGTTCAATATATTGAAAATCTGTAAAGGTTAACCCTTTTAAATTATCATGCTTAGCCCAGACAAAAATGGAAACGACCTCAAAAGATTTCTTTGTTGTTCCTAAATATTTTTCCCCTTCAAATAAAACTCCTTTATAGGTCAATAAAAAATTTTTATGAACATTTGCTTGATCATCCAACCAATAAAACTCATTTTTTTCTTGAGCAAGTTCAAGCTTCCTCTTAGGATTAAGAACATACTTGAAAATCCGGTATAACAAGAAGATGATTAGCAGTAACAATATAAAGCGAATAAGTAGGACAAACATAAGAGGACTCCCTCCATTCTTAATCTGCCTTTCTTTACGAATGAGACCAGCAAAAGGTTTCAACTTTTTATATTTTTGTTATACTTTTTTTATAGTTTTTTAAAAAAGGAGAAATTACATGACATATAATGTAAAAATAATGCTGCTTCATGAGGATGCGAGGCTTCCTTTGCAAGCCAATCCTGGGGATGCAGGACTTGACTTATTTTCCGCTGAAGAAAAAAGAATGAAACCAGGTGAGGCGGCCATAATTAAAACAGGTATAAAAATTGAGCTGCCACCTGGAACAGAAGCACAGGTTAGGCCTAGAAGTGGACTTGCCCTAAAACACTCAGTAACAGTACTAAATAGCCCTGGTACAATTGATGAAGGGTATCGAGGAGAGATTGGTGTCATCCTCATTAACCATGGAAAAGAAGAATTTGTTGTTGAGAAGCAGATGAGGATTGCCCAAATGGTGATTGCTCAAGTTGCAAAAGTTAATTTGTTACAGGTTGAAGAGGTAGGTACTTCAGCAAGAGGCGAAGGTGGGTTTGGATCATCTGGTACAAAATAAGAATGTAAGGTTTGTTTTTAGAATCACATAACTACTGATTGTTCATTTGTTATTATATTCTGTATAATAAAATGTGAAATAAAGGAAAGCTAGGTGAATGGAAAATGACAAAGCTCGATGAAACGCTAACCATGCTGAAGGATCTTACAGATGCTAAAGGGATACCAGGTAACGAACGTGAGCCTCGAGAGGTAATGAAACAATACATAACCCCATACTCTGACGAAGTTTCAACTGATGGATTAGGTAGTTTGATTGCTAAAAAGGTTGGAAACGCTGATGGCCCTAAAATCATGGTTTCTGGACATTTAGATGAAGTAGGATTTATGGTTACACAAATTGATGATAAAGGCTTTCTACGCTTCCAGACAGTTGGCGGCTGGTGGTCTCAGGTTATGTTAGCACAACGTGTAACCGTTGTTACAAGTAAAGGTGATATTACTGGAGTAATCGGGTCAAAGCCACCCCATATTCTATCTCCAGAGGCACGAAAAAAACCGGTTGAAATCAAAGATATGTTTATTGATATTGGTGCATCTAGTAGAGCAGAAGCTCTTGAATTTGGTGTTAAACCTGGTGATCAAGTCGTTCCATACTTTGAATTTACGGTCATGAATAACGATAAAATGTTACTCGCAAAAGCTTGGGATAATCGTATAGGCTGTGCAATTGCAATTGATGTACTTAAGTATCTTAAAGATGCACAACATCCAAACATCGTGTATGGAGTAGGTTCCGTACAAGAAGAAGTTGGACTTCGTGGTGCAAAAACTTCAGCAACAATGATTAAGCCTGATATCGCAATTGCAGTTGATGTAGGGATTGCTGGTGATACACCAGGTATTTCTGAAAAAGAAGCACTAAGCAAAATGGGCGAAGGTCCACAGATTATTTTATATGATGCTTCAATGGTGTCACATAAAGGCCTTCGTGACTTTATCGTTGGTGTAGCAGACGACTTAAACATCCCGTATCAATTTGATGCAATTGCAGGTGGGGGAACAGACGCAGGAGCGATTCATGTTACATTACAAGGTGTACCAGCATTAGCTATTACCATTGCTACACGTTACATCCATTCACATGCAGGAATTCTTCATAGAGATGATTATGAAAATGCAGTAAAGCTGATTGCAGAAGTAATTAAACGTCTTGATCGTGAGACTGTAGATAAAATTAAATTTGACTAAAAAAAGCCGATGGTTCTTGAACCATCGGCTTACTTACTACTTTTTTAAACTTTGTTCTAAGGTGGAAAGCATTTCTTCTTTGTCCTCTTGGCTTGCATTTTGCCATAGTACTTCAAAAAGAACCCCTAAACCTGGTAACATTTTTTCTTCGCCGCTTTGAATCGCGTCGACGATCGTATCTTGTAATTCAGCCTGAGAATTCCCTGTTACGTTGTGTATAACTGCATTTCGTAAATTCAAATTCATTGATATGCACACCTTTCCTATGTATCTTTTTCTTTAGTATGTTTTGCGATATCTCGTTTTATTATGTATCTTTCTTAGGATATAATGGAAAAAGAATTAGTAAAAAGGAGTTTTCATAAGTTGAAACGTATAGAGTCTAGTAAGAATCCACAGATCAAGCAATGGAAAAAATTACATACAAAAAAAGAACGAGATAAAACGGGTACTTTTATTATTGAAGGTTTTCATTTAGTTGAAGAGGCATTAAAAAGCAATGCCATTATTCAAGAGTTAATTATAAGTGAAACAACAGACATCCCTTCAAGTTGGAATGTAGATAACTTATCGATCACAATTGTAACGGAAAAGATTATGACGGAGATTAGTGATACAGATTCATCACAGGGTGTTGCTGCAATTTGTGAACAATATTCTCAAAGCGGAGAAGGGCATTTCACTACATTATTATTAGTGGATGCTGTACAGGATCCTGGAAATTTAGGGACAATGATTCGTACTGCAGATGCGGCAGGAATTGATGCAGTTATTATTGGTGATGGCAGTGTTGATGTGTATAATTCAAAGGTCATTCGTTCTACACAAGGTTCAATTTTTCATATACCTATATTAAAAGAAGATTTACATAGAACAATAGACCAACTCAAACAAAATGGAATTCCCATTTACGGTACATCTCTTAAGGATGCAATTGATTATAAAAAAGTATCTGCTCAAGATGCCTTTGCATTGCTTGTCGGAAATGAAGGGAATGGAGTACATCCCGAATTATTAGCAAAGACAGACCAAAATCTGTACATCCCAATTTACGGTAAAAGTGAATCTTTAAATGTAGCAGTTGCAGCGGGAATATTACTTTATCATTTGCGATAAATAAAAAGATTTGGTGGGGCGATGAAAACATCGAAAGCGTGAATGAGTATCGCCTCTATTTTCTGTTTACAAGCATGAATGATTTATGTCCTCGCAAACTAAAAATTTTCGTACAATCCACTATTCTGTATTCTCAAAAGAGAAGTTTTATACTGGCAAAGAGGGGGTGTTGATCATAGGCGGGTATTTTGGAAGGTCACTAATGGGAGATCCATTTCAATGGTTATCCTTTTCCCATATTATAATGGTAGTTATACTTCTTTTTTTCGCTGTCTTATTATTTCTCTTTCGGACAAAACTTGCAAAAAGAAAATTAATCATTCGCTATCTATTGGTCACTTCTCTCATAGGTAGTGAGCTGTCTCTTTATGTTTGGTACGCTTATAATGGTGTATGGAATCCGGTTGATTCGCTCCCATTTCAGCTTTGCTCCCTTTCATTATTCTTGAGTATTATCATGCTTATTACACGTAAGTTCTTATTATTTGAGATTACGTATTTTTTAGGTATCGGGGGTGCGATTCAGGCAATGCTTACCCCTGAACTTGCCTATGACTTTCCACACTATCGCTATTTTCACTTCTTTCTTGCTCATATCGCAATCATTCTAGCAAGCTTTTATATGCTTTGGTATGAAAATTGCAGACCTACTGCCAAGTCCGTTTGGAAGGCATTTGCTGCATTAAATGTCCTTGCCTTATTTGTCTTTTTCATCAATAAAGCAACTGGTGGAAACTATATGTTTCTAGCAAGGAAACCAACGAATCCGAGTTTAATCGATCTGATGGGTCCATATCCTTGGTATATTTTATCGCTAGAGCTTGTCGCACTGGTTTTATTTTTTATTCTGTATTTGCCATTTTTTATTAAAAATAGATCAGAGTTATAAAAAAATGAAACTTATGGATGGTAGGAGCGTATATAAGTATATGAATCTAGTAAACTGAGGTGTTGGAAGTGTTAGTATCGTATCTATTAGTCTTTTTATTTGCTGCAATCCCATTATTTGAATTAATTGCGGTCATCCCTATCGCAATTGTTGGTGGTTTGTCTCCTATACCGGTAGCCATCCTAGGATTCTTAGGAAACTTAGTAACCGTATTACTCTTAATACTGTTTGTCGATAAAGTCAAAGGCTGGATGAAAGCTAGAAAACAAAAGAATGTCCAAGTAAGGGAAGCGGAAGGAATGGAGACTCAAGGAAGTGAAGGGATAACGCCTGTAGAAGAGTCAAAGAAAGAAAAACGTGCACGGTCTATTTTTGACAAATATGGCTTACCAGGGTTGACGATTTTAGGTCCTTTACTGGTTGGATCTCACATATCTGCTTTTATGAGCATGGGTTTTGGTTCAAGTAGGAAATTAGTAACAGGTTGGATGGTTGCAAGTTTATTGTTATGGACAATCGTTTTTACTGGGTTAGCTAGTTCTGGCATTGGCTTTTTTGCCCCAGATATTCAGGAAAATGGATTTTTAGTTCGTATGTTTAAATAAGGTATTGCGTACCTTTTAGAAAATAATTAAAAATGAGTTTGATTTGCACAAGTAAGATACGTATAATATAATCTATATGGCTTACATAATGAGCATGTTCAAAGTGTGTTCCATACCTTTTTGAACAGCCTAATAAAGGAAAAACAGTGATAGAGACTAGTAGCTTTCCACACACTATTTCAGGGAGAAAATGCCGTGACTGCAAGCATTTTTATAGAAGAAGAAAGTGAATTCACCTCTTGAGTTGGCACTTGGACCGTTTTAGAATACATAAAAAAACGTAAAGGTGTACCGGCATTTGCCGTTATCGAAACTGAGTGAATGATTACACATTTGTAATTGTTAACAAGGGTGGTACCGCGAAGATAAACCTCGTCCCTTTTTTGGGATTGAGGTTTTTTTTATTTATCATCCTGTCTAGCTTCAGCGCCTAGCCCCTCCGAGGTCGCTTCACCCTTCCTACGGCGGCAACACTAAGGAAAGCTTCATGAGGGTAACCTCGCAGAAAATAAGCTTTGCTTATTTTTGAGCCTCCACATTAGGGTTCTAAGCGCTTGTCGGGGCTGAACAAGGCGCTTACGCATTTCAAATAAAAAGGAGGAAATGTAATGCAAGAGAAATTACTTGGGCTTAAAGACGAAGCTCTCGCAAAAGTGGAAACAGCTACGAATCTTAAAGAGTTAAACGACATTCGTGTTGCATATTTAGGGAAAAAAGGACCAATTACCGAAGTACTGAGAGGTATGGGTAAGCTTTCTGCAGAAGAACGTCCGAAAATGGGGGCTCTTGTTAACGAGGTTAGAGAGCAAATTACTGAAAAATTGACTGCGAAACAAGATGTACTAGAGAAAGCTGAAGTAGAAAGAAAACTAGCTTCCGAAACAATTGATGTAACATTACCAGGGAGACCGGTAAAGGTAGGTGGACCACATCCACTAACTGCTGTTATTGAAGAGATTGAGGACTTATTCTTAGGAATGGGATATTCGATTGCGGAGGGTCCTGAAGTAGAGAAGGATTATTACAATTTCGAAGCATTAAATTTACCGAAAGACCACCCAGCAAGGGATATGCAGGATTCATTTTATATTACCGAGGAAATTCTCCTACGTACACAAACGTCCCCTGTTCAAGCAAGAACAATGGAAAAGCATAAGGGAAAGGGACCTGTGAAAATTATTTGTCCAGGAAAAGTATATCGTCGTGACAATGATGATGCGACACACTCACACCAATTCACGCAAATTGAAGGGTTGGTTGTAGATGAAAACATTCGTATGAGTGATCTTAAGGGGACACTGGATACCTTTGCTAAGAAAATGTTTGGTGAAGACCGTGAAATTCGTTTGCGTCCAAGTTTTTTCCCATTCACTGAGCCTTCAGTAGAGATGGATATCTCTTGCTTTAAGTGTGGAGGCCATGGCTGTAATGTGTGCAAAAAGACGGGCTGGATAGAAATTTTAGGTGCGGGAATGGTTCACCCTAACGTACTTGAAATGTCTGGTTTTGATTCAAAGAAATATACAGGATTTGCGTTCGGTATGGGACCAGAGCGTATTGCAATGCTTAAATATGGTATTGATGATATTCGTCATTTGTATACAAATGATAATCGTTTCATCAAACAGTTTAATCGGGCTTAAGGAGGGAGAAGAAAAATGTTTGTTTCATATAAATGGTTGCAGGAATACGTTGATATAACAGGAGTATCGGCAGAAGAGTTAGCAGAAAAGATAACAAGAAGTGGAATTGAAGTTGAAGGTGTAGATCATTTAGGAGAAGGTATTACCGGGTTAGTTGTAGGGCATGTTCTAGAATGCGAACAACATCCAAATGCTGATAAATTAAATAAATGTCTTGTTGATATAGGTGAGGAAGAACCTGTACAAATTATTTGTGGTGCACCGAATGTAGCAAAAGGCCAAAAAGTTGTAGTAGCAAAGGTTGGAGCTGTTCTTCCTGGTAACTTTAAAATTAAAAAGGCAAAGCTTCGTGGTGAAGCATCAAATGGAATGATTTGTTCTCTTCAAGAGCTTGGTTTTGAATCAAAGCTTGTATCGAAAGAGTATGCAGAAGGAATCTTTGTTTTTCCACATGATGTAGAACCTGGAGCAGATGCGATTGCTCAGCTTAACCTTGATGATCAAGTGCTAGAACTAGGATTAACACCGAACCGTTCTGATTGCTTAAGTATGTTAGGTGTTGCATACGAGGTTGCAGCTATTTTAGGAAAAGATGTAAAGCTTCCACAACCAAAAGTAACAACTTCATCAGAAAAAACAGAAGGTTATATTTCGATTTCAGTTGAAGCAAAAGAAGACAATCCATTGTATGTGGCACGAGTAGTAAAAGACGTGAAAATTGGACCATCACCATTATGGTTACAGACACGTCTAATGGCTGAAGGTATTCGTCCACATAATAATGTAGTTGATATTACGAATTACATATTATTAGAATATGGACAACCTCTACACGCATTTGATTATGATCGTCTTGGTTCAAAGGAAATTCTCGTGAGACGTGCAACAAATGGGGAAAAAATCACAACATTAGACGATGCAGAACGTACATTAACAGATGAGCATCTTGTCATAACAAATGGAACGGTACCAGTAGCACTTGCGGGTGTAATGGGTGGCGCAAACTCTGAGGTTCAAAATGATACAACCACTGTTTTGATCGAGTCAGCTTATTTCAATAGCGGTACGATTCGTAAAGCTTCTAAGGACCATGGTTTACGTAGTGAAGCAAGTGCACGCTACGAAAAAGGAATTGATCCAAAACGTACACGTGAAGCGGCTGATCGTGCGGCCGAGTTAATGGCAGAACTTGCTGGCGGTGTAGTTCTTGATGGTGTAGTTGCAGTAGACACACTTGATGTAAAACCTGTCAATGTATCTGTAACTCTTGAGCGAATTAATAAAGTATTAGGAACTGATATATCTAGAGAACAAGTGGAAGAAATTTTTACAAATCTAAAATTCCCTTTTACTGTAGATAATGAAACGTTCCATGTTACAGCACCTACCCGTAGAGGTGATATAACAATTGAAGAGGATTTAATTGAAGAGGTTGCGAGACTTTATGGATATGATGAGCTGCCAAAAACATTGCCAGTTGGCGAATCTACACCTGGTAGATTGACTGACTATCAAGCAAAGCGCAGATTAGTTAGACAGTATCTTGAGGGTGTAGGGCTCTATCAAAGCATCACATATTCATTAACAAGCGCTGAAAAAGTAAATCAGTATGCACTTGAGAAAAGAGAGCCAATTCGCTTAGCAATGCCGATGAGCGAGGAAAGAAGTGTTCTTCGTTTGAGTCTACTTCCCCATGTTTTAGAGGTGGTCGGTCATAATCTTGCACGACAAATTGATAGTGTTGCTACCTATGAAGTTGGTTCCGTATTCCTAGAAGATTCAAATCGTGAGCTTCCAGAAGAAAAGGAACATCTGGCTGTAGCACTAACAGGCTCATGGCTATCTCCAACATGGCAAGGAGAGAAGAAAGCAACGGACTTCTTTGTGGTAAAAGGAGTGTTAGAAGGTTTATTTGAAAAGCTTGGTCTTGAAAAGAGAACCACATTCCTTCAAGCAAGAGTTGAAGGAATGCATCCAGGCCGTACAGCATCTGTTTTATTGGATAACAAAGAAATCGGCTTTATTGGACAAATTCATCCAAATGTACAAAAAGAATACGATTTAACCGAAACCTTTGTATTTGAATTATCATTGAAGGATATTTTAGAGGCTGACGTCGAGGAAATTCGTTATGAAGCAATCCCACGTTTCCCTTCAATGAGCCGCGACATTGCACTTGTTGTTGATAAATCTGTTGCAGCAGGGGATATGAAGCAAGTCATCATTGAAGCAGGTGGTAAGCTACTTCGCGATGTTACAATCTTTGACCTATATGAAGGGGAGCGTATGGAAGAAGGCAAAAAATCAGTTGCATACTCCATTAAATATTTTGATCCGGAACGCACCTTAACAGAGGAAGAAGTTACCAAAGCTCATGAAAAAGTATTAACAGCTGTTGCTGAAAAATTCGATGCAACTTTACGTTCATAAATAAAGAGGAGTGGACGATTGTCCACTCCGCAGACTGTTGACAAACGCTCGCATACTGCGTTGCTTGCCTCTCTCGTCCGCTCATGAAGGCAACTTCTATTCGCGTCTTCGATCGGCTTCACGCCTTGTCTGACAAGCGTTTTCAAGACAGTCTGAGTACGTAATGTAACCAGAGATTTTCATACTAAAAGAGAGTAGGCAAAGTCATTTCATGACTTTGTCTACTCTCTGAGGAGTGGACGATTGTCCACTCCGTTTTTTGTTTATCTATAGTGCTCCTAAATGAGTCATGTAGGTGATGAGACAAGTATATAATTTGTTACATTCTAGCTATTTTCTTCGCTTTTTCCGTATTTGCGAAATGTAGCTTAGTAAATGTGCGTAATGATGCTAGCCCTTGTTTTTTGATAAGCTCTGCGGCAACTTTATCAACCTGGGCACCGGCACCTTTTTTTAATTCAAGACCAGCTTTCCTGCTTAGTTTTTCAAACTCTTTTACAAAAGCGTAGCGTGCTATAATAGAGGCCGCAGCGACTGATAGATGGACACCTTCGGCTTTGGTACTGAAATATACATTTTCTTTAATGATTTCTTTTTGACCTGATAAATGTTTGAAATAGACTTGAGGTACTGCAAATTGGTCGATTAAGATACCTTCAGGAACTGTAGGTTCAATCTTTTTTAGTACATGACCAATAGCCTTATTATGCAATAATGCTTTCATTTTCCCTTGAGACATTCCTTTTGCTTGGAGGTCGTTGTACTTTTCATTATGTAAAACCAGTAGGCTGTATGGAATAACATGAATGATAGATTCTGCAATCTCACAAATTTGTTTATCATTTAAATCCTTCGAATCTTTCACTCCTAATTCCCTCAGCAAGGGGATCTTGTCATTTGAAACATATGCAGCAACTACGGTCATCGGTCCAAAATAATCACCTGTACCTACCTCATCAGAACCAATCATAGACATAGTGCCAATGTTTTTCGGTAGATTACTACTGGAAACTGTTTGCTTGGAAGTTGTTTTAGTTGTTGAAGTAGTGGACTCTACAGTTCCCCATTTTTGCGCTTCCTGGGCAGCACCTCCACCCTGGAATAAAACTTTTCCCGATTTGTATGCTGTTATTGTACAACCAGATAACTTTGCTGCAAAAACGCCACCTGGTGGTACTTTATCTAGTAAGTAATTAGAATAATGAGTTTTCATTTTCCCAATTGATTCGAGGCTACTTTTTAAGACGGTATTTGACAAAATAACATCTCCTATTTTAATTTTTATAGTATATTCGATAGATTTCTATGTATTCTATCATATCGTTTGTTGAGATTTCTTTCCATAGATATCGTGTTCATGGTATTATTATGTGTAGGATTGACTAGAATGGGGGCCAACTACTTGTCACAGCCACAAAAAACAAAAACAACAGTAGATATATATGGACAACAATATTCAATAATCGGGTCTGAGAGCACAAGTCATATACGCCTCGTGGCCTCAATTGTCGATGATAAAATGAGAGAAATAAGCGATAAAAATCCGACACTTGATATTAATAAACTAGCTGTACTAACTGCGGTTAATGTCGTACACGAACATCTAAAGCTGAAAGAAGACTACGAAAAACTTGAAAAACAATTAGAACAAGTAATAAATGAAAAGGATTGAAGGGATATGTTCGATTTAGTGTTGATTATTATCCTGTTATTGGGATTTATAATTGGTTTACGAAGAGGCTTTATTCTTCAAATCGTTCATCTTACTGGTTTTATCGTTGCATTTATCGTTGCATACCTTTACTATGATGAACTTACACCCAAATTAGTATTATGGATTCCATATCCTACTTTTGGTGATGCTGAAACTATGCAGTTTTTATTCGAAAGTACAAATTTAGAGACAGCCTATTACCGAGCGATTGCCTTTGCTATTATCTTTTTTGCTACTAAATTCTTAATGCAGATCCTCGGTTCCATGCTTGATTTTCTTGCTAATTTACCAATACTAAAACAAATAAACGGTTGGGCTGGCGGTTTACTTGGTTTTGTCGAAGTGTACTTACTAGTGTTTATCGTCCTTTATATCGGAGCACTTCTTCCAGTAGAACTGGTTCAATCTAATTTAAATGATTCATTTATGGCCAAATTCATCGTTCAACATACACCATTTTTTACTGGAAAAATTAAAGACATGTGGATATGATAAGTATGTATAGACTTCTCTAAATGGAGAAGTTTTTTTTGTTCCTTATTTAAGACGATAACAATAAGTGACATTTTTATAAAAAATCTGTATCATTTTGGATAGTTAATCGTATGGAATATAGGTAGGTGGATTTAGTGACAGTGAATAAGAAGGATGTAATCCGTTTATTAGAAACGATTGCAGTTTATATGGAATTAAAAGGAGACAATCCCTTTAAAATATCGGCATTTCGCAAGGCTGCAGCAGCACTTGAAAATGATGACCGGAGTTTAACAACAATTGATGATTTTACAACATTAGCTGGTATAGGAAAAGGTACTGCAGCTGTTATTAAGGAATATATCGAAACAGAAGATTCCAATGTACTAAAAGAATTAAAAGAGCAAGTACCAGAAGGTCTTATTCCATTACTTAACCTTCCAGGCCTTGGTGGTAAAAAAATTGCCAAGCTATATAAGGAGCTAGGTATTGAAGACATGGAAATGCTTAAGCAGGCTTGTTTGAATGAGAAAATTCAAATTCTTGCAGGTTTTGGAAAGAAATCGGAAGAGAAAATACTAGCTTCCATTGAGGAGTACGGAAAACGACCTGATCGCTTACCGATAGCATTAATGCTGGCTCTTGCTGATGATATTGAAAAAGAGCTACGTACAATGGATGGGGTTATTACGTATTCTCGTGCAGGTAGTTTACGACGAATGAGAGAAACCATTAAGGATCTTGATTTTATTATTGCTACAAATGAACCAGAAAAAGTACGCGAACAACTTTTACAACTTAATGGGATTAATGGAATTATAGCAAGCGGTGATACAAAGGTTTCCGTACAAATTTCCTATCACTATGATATTTCAGTAGATTTTCGGCTTGTAAAACCTCATGAGTTTGCCACGACACTCCACCATTTTACAGGGAGTAAAGAACATAATGTAAGAATGAGGCAGCTGGCGAAGGATCGTGGAGAAAAAATAAGTGAATATGGTGTTGAAAATGTTGAAACAGGGGAAATCCAAACCTTTGAAACAGAGGAGCAATTCTACGAATATTTTGGTCTAACCTTTATCCCTCCAGAGCTCAGAGAGGATGGATCAGAGGTCGATGCATTCCAACAAGAAGTAGAGCATATTAGGCTAGAGGATATCAAAGGAGATCTTCATATGCACACGTCATGGAGTGATGGTGCATATACGATTGAGGAAATGGTAGAGGCTTGTCGAAAGAAAGGCTATCGTTATATTGCAATAACAGATCATTCCCAATTTCTTCGTGTAGCCAATGGTCTTACGCCTGAACGTCTAGTAGAACAGCACAAGGAAATTGCGAGATTAAATGAAAAATATGATGATTTTACCATTTTTACAGGTGTTGAAATGGATATCCTTCCAGATGGAACACTTGATTATGATGATGATCTTATCCGTGATGTGGATGTTGTGATTGCGTCCATTCATTCAAGCTTTTCACAACCAAGAGAGAAGATCATGCATCGATTAAAAACAGCTCTAGATAATCTCCATGTCGATATCATTGCCCACCCTACAGGTAGAATACTTGGGCGGAGAAAAGGATATGACGTGGATGTGGATATGTTAATTGAATTAGCCAAAGAAACGAATACGGCACTCGAATTAAATGCGAACCTGAACCGATTAGATCTTTCTTCAGAATATATTCGAAAGGCTCAGGATGCAGGAGTTAAACTAGTAATTAATACAGATGCACATAATATAGAAATGCTAGAAGATATGATGTATGGAATTTCAGCTGCAACGAAAGGCTGGATTAAAAAAGATAATGTCCTTAATACGTGGGAAAAAGAAGACTTACTTGCGTATTTAAAAAGAAACTTATAAATGTGATGCAAATGATGAGATTTTACTGTCTTACCATTATCCATGGTAGAAGGTAGCTAGAAGGGAGTTACAGCATGCAACCACGTGTTTTAAAGGTATTAGAGTTTGATAAGGTAAAGGAGCAGCTAAAAAAACATGTCTCATCTTCCTTAGGTAGGGAAAAGGTTGATAAGATGATACCTTCTACGAGTGTAGAGGAGGTTGTCTATCTACAAGAGCAAACAGACGAGGCTGCAAAGGTATTACGTCTTAAAGGGAATGTTCCACTTGGTGGATTAACAGATATTCGAGCTGCCATTAAGCGTGCAAGCATTGGTGGAGCATTAAATACAATGGAATTACTAGATGTTGCTGGAACAATTTACGCTGGTCGTCAAATGAAAAAATTCATTGAAACAATGATAGAAGACGATATAGAGCTACCGATTCTAGGGGAGCTGGTAACGAGTATCACGCCTCTATTCGAGTTAGAGCAAAAAATTAAAAACTGTATTGATGACAACGGTGTTGTTATGGATGGTGCAAGTGATAAGCTACGTACCATTAGACACCAATTACGAAGCAGTGAAGCGAGAATTCGAGAAAAACTAGAGCACATTATACGTTCATCGTCTGCTCAAAAAACACTCTCTGACGCGATTATTACAATCCGAAATGACCGTTACGTAATCCCTGTCAAACAGGAATATCGAGGGACATATGGAGGGATTGTACATGACCAATCTTCTTCTGGTGCAACATTATTTATTGAACCTCAATCGGTTGTAGAATTAAATAATGTATTACAAGAGGCAAGGGTAAGAGAAAAGCAAGAGATTGACCGAATACTATTTGAATTATCAAATGAGGTAGCTTTAGAGGCAGAAAATCTCTATATAAATGTGGAGACATTAGGGGAACTAGACTTCATGTTTACAAAGGCAAGCTACAGTAAACGGGTGAAGGGAACGAAGCCTTTAATCAACGGAAATGGCTATGTATTAATAAAAAAGGGACGACATCCTTTAATTAATCCGGAAGAGGTAGTACCAAATGATATTGAGCTTGGTAAGGATTACAGTTCCATTGTTATAACTGGACCCAATACAGGTGGGAAAACAGTTACATTGAAAACAATTGGTCTATTAACAATAATGGCACAATCTGGTCTACAAATTCCTGCAAAGGACGAATCCGAAATTGCCGTTTTTCAATCAGTGTATGCCGATATTGGAGACGAACAATCAATCGAACAAAGTCTGAGCACATTTTCATCACATATGGTAAATATTGTTGATATTTTAAAAAGAGTCGATGATAACAGCCTCGTCTTATTTGACGAGCTTGGTGCAGGGACTGACCCTCAAGAAGGTGCTGCACTTGCAATTTCTATTCTTGATGAGGTTTACAATAGGGGCGCCAGAGTAATTGCAACAACCCATTACCCTGAACTAAAAGCCTATGGATACAACCGTGAAGGTGTTATTAATGCAAGCGTTGAATTTGATATTGAAACACTTAGCCCAACTTATAAGCTATTAATAGGTGTCCCAGGAAGAAGTAATGCATTTGAAATTTCAAAACGACTCGGGCTTTCTGATAACATCATTCGTGCTGCGAAAAGTCATATTAGCTCTGAAACAAACACTGTAGAAAATATGATTGCCTCCTTGGAAAAGAGCCGAAAAGAAGCGGAGCAAGAGCTTGATGAGGCAGAAGAGATTCGTAGGCAAGCGCAAATTCTTCATAAGCAACTTCAAGAACAAATTATTGATTTTAATGAACAGCGGGAAAAGCTGTATGAAAAAGCGGAACAAAAAGCAGAAGAGACACTCAAAAAGGCTACTGCTGAGGCAGAAGACATTATCCGCGAATTACGAAAAATGAAGCTTGATCAACGTTCACTTGTGAAAGAACACCAATTAATTGATGCGAAAAAACGATTGGAAAATGCTGTTCCAGATCTGTCAAATAAAACAAATAAACAAACTGTTTCTACAAAAACAAAGAGAAAACTTGTCCCAGGTGACGAGGTGAAAGTGGTAAGCCTCAATCAAAAAGGTCATCTACTCGAAAAAGTGAGCAACAATGAATGGCAGGTGCAAATCGGGATATTGAAGATGAAGGTAAAAGAAACTGATCTTGAATTTGTGAGCAGCCCTAAACCAGTTGAAACAAAGCCATTGGCCACTGTAAGAGGCAAAGACTATCATGTTAGTTTAGAACTTGATCTACGTGGAGAACGCTATGAAAATGCACTTTCACGGGTAGAAAAATATATCGATGACGCGCTATTGGCTGGATATCCTCGGGTTTCCATTATCCATGGAAAAGGTACAGGCGCCTTACGACAGGGTGTTCAGGAATACTTGAAAAATCACCGATCTGTAAAATCTTCGAGATTTGGGGAAGCAGGCGAAGGTGGTACTGGAGTTACTGTTGTAGAACTAAAATAAAATAAATAATACGCAATCTCTAATAGGGAGAGAAGAAAATGGAGCAATTTTGGGATAATGAATACATTTTAACTGCTGCTAACTACAGTGTTGTTATATTGTGCTTAGTACTAGCCATGGCCATCTTTGAATTGGTCACTAAGTATAAAAATTGGGAAGAAATTCAAAAAGGGAATCTTTCAGTAGCCATGGCAACAGGCGGAAAGATTTTCGGGATCGCAAATATTTTTAGATACTCCATTGAAAATCATGATTCCTTGTTAGTAATGATTGGGTGGGGAGTATTTGGATTTTTTCTATTACTTATCGGCTACTTCATTTTTGAATTTTTAACTCCCAAATTTAATATAGACGTTGAAATTCAAAATGATAACCGTGCAGTAGGATTAATTTCTTTGATCATATCGGTGGGACTTTCGTATGTAATTGGCGCTGGTATAGGAAATGGTGGTTTTTAATATGGAGAAATTAGCAAAAATTTTATTAATTGTAAGTGCAATCTTCGTTGTTATAGGAATACTTTATTTAGTGTTATAGAAAAAAGGGCTGTTACAGGGTATGATATGCTCCCCCTTAGGTAGACAGATTAAAAAATATAATCTGTTTTACCTTAGGGGGAGTTTTTTATGTCCAATAAAATCTATTCTAGTCAGTTTAAGTATGAAGTAGTAACAGCTTATAAGAACGAAGATTATACAGTTAAAGAACTCACCGAGAGATATCAAATACCTAAAGTTACTTTATATAAATGGGTAGAGATATTTGATAAAGATGGGGAAAAAGGATTTGAATACTCTAGCACCTGGAAGTCCTATTCTAAAGAGGTGAAATTAGCCGCTGTTCTAGATTACACATCGGGGGAATATTCACAATATGAGATTGTTCGAAAGTATGAAATTTCAAGTAGAAGTGTCCTTCAGAGGTGGATTTCCAAGTATAATAGTCATAGAGAATTAAAGGATACGTCGAAGGGAAGGACGAGCTCTATGACTAAAGGGAGACAAACTACTTGGGTTGAACGAATTGAAATAGTAATGGATTGTATAGGGAACGGGAAGGATTTTAAGAAAACAGCTGAGGCTTATGAAGTATCCTATCAACAGGTATATCAATGGGTTAGGAAGTATGAAAATGGTGGAGATGAAGCGCTTAAGGATAATCGTGGTAGAAAAAAAGAAGAAACTGAGTTAACTCCAGAGGATAAGATCAAGTTACAGATGAGAAAGTTAGAAAGAGAAAATGAACGTTTGCGTGCGGAGAATTTGTTCTTAAAAAAGTTAGAGGAGATCGAAAGGAGGCGAAAATAAGCCAAATCCGATTTGAGGACAAGTACATCGCTATTAAGGAACTTCATGAGAAAGAAAATCTAAGCATCTTGTTACTTTGTGATATCGCTGGTATTACACGGGCAGCTTACTATAAGTGGCTAAAGCGTACTCCTTCTGAACGGGAACTACAGAATGAAGAAATTATTAAAGAGATGAAAGACCTTCATGAAGAGGTAGAAGGCATCTATGGATATCGGAGAATGACGATGACCATTAATAGAAAACTTGGGCAAAACTTCAACCACAAACGTTTTTATAGACTAATGAAAGTCGCTGGTATACAGTCTGTCATCCGGCAAAAGAAGAAACGTTATAAGCACTCTATCCCTCAACATGTTGCAGAAAATGTATTAAACCGCGAGTTCACGGCTGAAAAACCAAATGAAAAATGGGTAACTGATGTCACGGAATTTAAATATGGAACATCAAAGAAGGCCTATTTAAGCGCTATTCGTGATCTATATGATGGATCGATTGTGAGTTATGTATTAGGACATTCAAATAACAATAAACTTGTTTTTAAGACCCTCGATCAAGCTACACAATTGTTGGATGGAGACCATCCACTTATTCATAGCGATCGTGGTTTCCAATACACTTCTAACGGATTCAAAAGCAGAATAGACAAGGCAGAGATGACACAAAGCATGTCCAGAGTTGGAAGATGCATTGATAATGGACCTATGGAATCATTTTGGGGAACGCTTAAATGCGAGAAGTATTATTTGCGTAAGTATGGGACTTTTGAAGAATTATCTAAAGCGATAGACGAGTATATATTTTTCTATAATCATAATAGATATCAAAAACGACTAAACGGCCTCAGCCCTATGGAATATAGAGCTAAAGCCGCTTAGGTCATTTTTTATTATTTCCACTGTCTACTTGACAGGGGGCAGTTCAGTTTCCTGTCAGCCCTATTTTTATGGACAGTTAGTAGTAATGTACTACAATGCTTGAGTATTATTTCTTAGTGAATCAGTATTTGACAAACAATTCATTAATATAATTGTCACGAGATAGCCTATATAATATAATAAGTGTAAATGGTTTGAAAATTCAAACTGGTTTTTGAATACGTCATCGTATTTGTACAGAAATTTAAAGGAGGGTACCATATGGAGCTAGAAAGACCGTGGTTGGCTAACTATCCCGAGGAAGTTCCGCATCAACTTGAATATGAAAGTATTCCGATTCAATCGTACTTGAAAAACACAGTACGTGAGTTTCCCCAGAAGATTGCCGTTCATTTTCAAGGAAAAGAATTAACCTTTTCTCAAATTTATGACCAATCTTTAAAGCTTGCAAATTATTTGGTGGAAAAAGGATTACAAAAAGGTGATCGTGTTGCAATTATGCTTCCAAATTGTCCACAAGGAGTTATTGCCTATTACGGTGTATTATTTGCCGGTGGAATTGTCGTTCAGACAAATCCGTTATACACAGAGAGAGAACTTGAATATCAACTGATAGATTCAGGTTCAAAAATGATTATTACACTAGATATACTTTTTCCTCGAGTCTCAAAAGTGAAAGCGCTAACACAACTGGAACACATCGTAATAACTGAAATTAAGGACTATCTACCCTTTCCTAAGAATGTGATCTATCCCTTTATTCAAAAGAAACAATATGGGATTGTAGTGAAGGTCGAGCATGAAGGAGCAAACCACTTATTAAGGGAAATTATTAGGACTTCAGAAGCGAAGGAAATTGACATTGATGTGGATCCAGAAGAAGACCTGGCACTACTTCAATATACTGGCGGAACAACAGGATTTCCGAAAGGAGTAATGTTAACGCATAAGAACTTAGTCGCAAATACAATTATGTGTTCAAAATGGATGTATAAGTGTAGAAAAGGGGAAGAATCTATTTTAGCTATCCTGCCATTTTTTCATGTATATGGAATGACAACAGTGTTAAACCTTTCAATCATGATGGGCGCCAAAATGATTCTTTTACCGAAATTCGATGCTGGAGATACTTTAAAAACAATCCATAAATTAAAGCCAACATTATTCCCAGGTGCCCCTACAATGTATATTGGATTACTTAATCATCCAGATATCGGAAAATATGATTTATCCTCAATAGATTCCTGCATTAGTGGCTCAGCCGCACTACCTTTAGAGGTTCAAGAACAGTTTGAGAAAATAACGGGTGGTAAGCTTGTTGAAGGATATGGATTATCCGAGGCATCCCCTGTTACGCATGCTAATCTTCTTTGGGGAAAACGCGTGAATGGTAGTATTGGACTGCCTTGGCCAGATACGGATGCAGCGGTACTTTCAATGGAGACAGGCGAACCTGTTTCATCTGGAGAAATTGGTGAGATTGCAGTAAAAGGACCTCAAGTAATGAGGGGATACTGGAATAAACCGGAGGAAACAGAAAACACATTTAGGGATGGATGGCTGTTAACTGGGGATTTAGGATATATGGACGATGAAGGGTATTTTTATGTAGTTGATCGTAAGAAGGATATGATTATTGCAGGTGGATTTAATATTTATCCAAGGGAAGTAGAAGAAGTATTGTTTGAATATGAAAAGGTTCAAGAGGCTGTTGTAGCAGGCATCCCTGATCCGTATCGTGGAGAGACAGTGAAGGCGTATGTTGTACTAAAAGAAGGACAGAATTGTACCGAGGAAGAACTCGATAAGCACTGTAGAAAGCATCTAGCTGCATATAAAGTTCCTAGAATTTACGAGTTTAGAAGTGAATTACCAAAGACAATCGTTGGAAAGGTATTACGACGAGTATTAGTTGAAGAGGAAAAGGAAAAACTAACAAAAATTAATTAATCTGAATAGGTATATATCAGCTCTATAGACACCAGTGTATCGGACAGTTGTGAGGAGCCATGATGTGAGCCTATGGCTCTTATTTCTTTCTTGAAACGGGCTAGTAAATAAATTTGAAATCTGTCAAAATTAATAAGATAATATTGACAGTACTTTCAAAAGGTTTTATTATAGAAATATGAATGACTGTTCATTCATTTTTCTGAAAGGAAGTAAGGTCTTGAAAAATACAAAACCAAAATACAAGCAAATTATAGACGCAGCCGTTGTTGTCATAGCGGAGAATGGCTACCACCAATCTCAGGTATCAAGAATAGCAAAGCAAGCAGGAGTTGCTGATGGTACAATCTATCTTTATTTTAAAAATAAAGAAGATATTCTTGTATCATTGTTCCAAGAAAAAATGGGAGAATTTATCGAGAAAATTGAAGCTGAAATAGCAGGAAAATCGACTGCGGCGGAGAAGTTATTAACATTAGTAGAAAAACATTTTGAACTTTTAGCTGCGGATCATCATCTGGCTATAGTTACACAGCTTGAATTGCGTCAATCAAATAAGGAATTACGATTACGGATTAATGAAGTACTAAAAGGTTATTTACGAACAATTGAATCCATTATCCAGTTTGGCAAAGAAACCGGAGAATTTGCTCCAGATCTCGATGTTCGATTAGCTAGACAAATGATATTCGGCTCAATTGATGAAACAGCAACCACATGGGTTATGAATGAACAAAAATATGACTTACCATCCCTAGCGGAAGCGGTTCATGCCCTATTAGTAAGTGGTTGTGGCAAAGCACACCTTTAAATGAGTGTTCAAAAAGTTAACGAATTTGAAGCGAAAAAATCAAGGAACTCGTGGCTTGAGGACCGTGGCGTATGGTAAAAATACGTGAGGACCGGAAGAGGCCGAGCGACGCCGAGATTTGAAGCTCATCATTTGGTGACTTTTTGAACCTACTCTCAAGAATTTTTTTAGAGGTGTATACATACATAATTAAGGAGGGAAGCCGATGGAGTTTTTTAAAGTAAACATAGACGAGTTCATCGCAACTCTTACCTTTAATCGACCTCCAGCTAATGCACTATCATCCGATGTTTTGAAAGAGCTTACAATGGTCCTGGATGAGCTTGAAACGGATGAAGCTGTTAGAGTTGTCGTGTTACATGGGGAGGGACGTTTTTTCTCTGCTGGCGCAGATATAAAGGAATTTACAACCATTAGCTCTGGTAAAGAATTTTCAAATCTTGCAAGAAAAGGCCAGGATTTGTTCGAAAGAATGGAACGTTTCTCTAAACCAATAATCGCTAGCATCCATGGTGCTGCTCTTGGTGGTGGCCTAGAACTAGCAATGGCTTGCCACTTCCGACTTGTGAGTGAAAAGGCTAAGCTTGGATTGCCTGAACTTCAGTTGGGGCTTATCCCAGGGTTTGCAGGTACTGTGCGTTTACCACGCTACGTTGGTGTTGCAAAAGCTGCTCAAATGCTCTGGACAAGTGAACCAATAACTGGTGTAGAAGCTGTCCAATATGGATTAGCAAATCAAGCTTTTCCAGAAGAGGCTCTGTATGAAGGAACAATCGCAATTGCCAAAAAAATTGCGAAGAAAAGCCCCGTTTCCATCAGAGCAACAATTGAATTACTAAATTCAATGAAAAATGAACAATATGAAACAACTGTTCAAAGGGAAGCCGTTTTATTTGGTGAGGTATTCACTTCAGAGGATGGTCAGGAAGGGATTTCTGCCTTCATTGAAAAACGACAGCCTACGTTCAAAGGGAAATAGTAGATAACGAGTTTGACAATCTCAAAAGTAGAATAGTAGAAAAATAGAGTTGTAGTAGAAAAGTTAAAACTCAAACAATGCACAAAACCTTTAGGAGGGAAATCCATGAACATCTTTGTTATTTTGAAAAGAACATTTGATACTGAAGAAAAAATTGTTGTAAGCAATGGCCAAATCAGTGAAGATGGTGCTGAGTTTATTATAAATCCTTATGATGAGTATGCCGTAGAAGAAGCAATCCAATTACGTGATGCGAATGGTGGAGAAGTGACAGTTGTAACTGTAGCTGACACTGACGAAGCTGACAAAGAACTACGTACTGCATTAGCAATGGGTGCAGATAAAGCTGTACTAATAAACACGGAAGATGATCTTGATTATGGAGATCAGTTCACAACCGCAAAGATCTTAGCAGAGTATTTAAAAGATAAGGATGCAGATATTATTTTAAGTGGTAATGTTGCAATCGACGGTGGTTCTGGACAAGTCGGCCCACGCGTAGCGGAATTGCTAAATATTCCTTATGTAACGACTATCACAAAACTTGATGTAGATGGTTCAAAGGTAACTGTAGTGAGAGACGTTGAAGGTGATTCTGAAGTAATTGAGACTTCCTTACCACTACTGGTTACTTGTCAACAGGGGTTAAATGAACCACGCTATCCATCTTTACCAGGTATTATGAAGGCTAAGAAAAAGCCACTAGATGAGCTTGAGTTAGACGATTTAGATCTAGAAGAAGACGACGTGGAAGCTAAAACAAAAACGATTGAAATTTATCTACCACCTAAAAAAGAGGCTGGCAGAGTACTTGAAGGAGAGCTAGCAGATCAAGTTAAGGAACTTGTATCACTTCTTCATTCAGAAGCAAAGGTTGTATAATCTTCAATCCTTTAAAAGCAATGTACATGATTTCTAAATTTCACTCAACTAATCTAGGGGGTTACGCATAATGTCAAGAAAAGTATTAGTTCTAGGAGAAGTTCGTGATGGTGCGTTACGTAACGTATCTTTTGAAGCAATCGCGGCTGGTAAAACAGTGGCGGAGGGTGGAGAAGTAGTTGCAGTTTTAGTAGGCGAGTCTGTTGGTTCATTAGGAAACGAGTTGATCCAATATGGGGCAGACCGTGTTGTGACTGTTGAGGATCCAAAATTAAGTTCATATACACCAGACGGTTTCTCGCAAGCATTACTAGCTGTTATTGAATCTGAATCACCTGAGGGAATGGTTTTTGGGCATACTGCATTAGGGAAGGATCTTTCACCAAAAATTGCAGGAAAGCTTAATTCAGGTCTAATTTCAGATGTAACGTCTATAGAAAGTGCAGGCGGAAACATAGTGTTTACTCGCCCAATCTATTCCGGAAAAGCATTTGAAAAGAAAATTGTTACTGAAGGAATCATTTTTGCTACTGTAAGGCCGAACAATATTGCTCCTCTTCAGAAAGATGAATCACGAACAGGCGAAGTTTCATCTGTATCTGTAGAAATAAAAGATTTACGAACAATCGTGAAAGAAGTAGTTCGAAAGGCGACAGAAGGGGTGGACCTATCTGAAGCAAAAGTAGTCATTGCGGGTGGTCGTGGAGTGAAAAGTGCGGATGGATTTGAACCATTAAAAGAACTTGCGAATGTACTTGGTGGAGCGGTTGGGGCTTCTAGAGGTGCATGTGATGCAGACTACTGTGACTATTCACTTCAAATTGGTCAAACAGGGAAAGTTGTAACACCTGACCTGTATATCGCATGTGGTATTTCAGGCGCAATCCAACACCTAGCAGGAATGTCAAACTCAAAAGTTATTGTGGCGATTAACAAAGATCCAGAGGCAAATATCTTTAAAGTTGCTGATTATGGTATCGTGGGCGATCTATTTGAAGTTGTCCCAATGCTGACAGAAGAATTTAAAAAATTAAAAGTAAATGCATAAAGGTAAGAATGGAGCTATACAAACTCTTCCATTTTACTTTTAAAAGGAATATGTTATACTTATCAAGCGATGAGCTGATTTGCATAAGTCGAGATTGACACGCCGTTTGGCAAGGCACTATGTGGAGTGCTGTCTCTCGCCGCAATACGCAAAAAGACGTCCTTTGGGCGTCTTTTTTTTGGTTTAGAATACAAGTAGTTGATGCCTAGCATCAATATTTTGATACATAACTAGCTAAAAACTGGGGAAAAATGATTTTGAATGACGAAATGACATGTATAATCATTTGCTGATTTTATAAACATTCACTTATGAAGCAAAACATTCGTAAAATGAATATCTAGATGGTATACTCTTGGTAGAATTTCAAAGTTGTTATTTATAGGAGGGGTTAGAATGGCTATAACAAATGTTACAGACCAAAATTTTGATGCAGAAACAAGTGAAGGATTAGTATTAGCTGATTTTTGGGCACCTTGGTGTGGACCTTGTAAAATGATTGCTCCAGTGTTAGAAGAATTAGACACTGAAATTGGAGATAAAGTTAAAATTGTTAAGCTTGATGTAGATGATAATCAAGAAACAGCTGCAAAGTTTGGTGTAATGAGCATCCCAACTTTACTTGTTTTCAAAAACGGTGAAGTTGTAGATAAAGTCGTTGGTTACCAACCAAAAGAAGCTCTTGCTGGTAAACTTTCTGCACACTATTAAGATAATCAATAGAGGCTCTACTAAAATAAGCCTCCGGCAATACTGATAAAAAACAGCCTCAGGCTGTTTTTTTGTTTGCTCAATAATTCCTTATTTTTCAGGTTAAACTTCTCCGTAAACATGTTAAAATATAAGGTACGGCTTACTTATTTTATAGATAGATGGGGTGGTTACTATTCACGAACATCTCAAAGAAAAACTAGCAATATTACCGGACCAGCCTGGTTGTTATTTAATGAAAGACCGCCAAGGAACCGTGATATATGTTGGTAAAGCAAAAGTGTTAAAAAACCGGGTTCGATCTTATTTTACAGGCTCTCACGATGGTAAAACACTTCGACTTGTTAATGAGATTGAGGACTTTGAATATATTGTAACATCATCAAATATTGAAGCACTGCTTCTTGAAATAAACCTAATTAAAAAACACGATCCAAAATATAATATTATGCTTAAGGATGACAAGACGTATCCTTTTATCAAGATAACTGCTGAAAAGCACCCGCGCCTACTAATAACTCGTAAGGTTAAAAAAGATAAAGGGAAATATTTTGGGCCATACCCGAATGTACAAGCAGCAACTGAAACAAAAAAACTATTGGATCGAATCTATCCTTTGCGAAAATGCTCGACTCTACCAGATAAGGTTTGTTTGTACTATCATATTGGACAATGTCTGGCACCATGTGTAAACGAGGTGTCTGAAGAAACAAATAAGAAAATGGTAGACGATATTATTCGCTTCTTAAATGGTGGATATAAGGATATAAAAGTAGAATTAACCGAAAAAATGATGAAGGCATCTGAAGAGCTAGATTTTGAAAGAGCAAAGGAATACCGGGATCAAATATCACATATTGAAACAACAATGGAAAAACAAAAGATGACAATGACAGACTTTATCGATCGTGATGTGTTTGGATATTCCTATGACAAGGGTTGGATGTGTGTTCAGGTATTCTTTATTCGCCAAGGAAAATTAATTGAACGTGATGTTTCTTTGTTTCCTATTTACAATGAGCCCGAACAAGACTTTTTAACATTTTTAGGTCAATTTTATTTAAGAGAAGACCACTTCAAGCCAAAGGAAATCCTACTTCCGAGTTCAATTGATAAAGAGATAGTAGAGCAATTACTAGAAGTATCCGTTCAACAGCCAAGTAGAGGCAAGAAAAAACAACTAGTTGAACTTGCCACGAAAAATGCAAAAATTGCACTTACAGAGAAATTTGCCCTCATAGAACGCGACGAAGAACGAACGATTAATGCGGTGGAGAACCTTGGTCAGACGTTAGGGATTTATACACCACACCGAATTGAGGCTTTTGATAACTCTAATATTCAAGGTACAGATCCTGTTTCGGCTATGGTAGTGTTTACTGATGGAAAGCCGGACAAGAAAGAATATCGAAAGTATAAAATAAAATCAGTTAAGGGACCTGATGACTATGAATCAATGAGAGAGGTCGTCCGTAGAAGGTATTCTCGTGCATTAAAGGAAAACCTTCCGCTGCCCGACTTAATTATCATTGATGGAGGAAAAGGTCATCTTGCAGCAGTGAGAGATATTCTTGAAAACGAGCTAGGATTAGAAATCCCATTAGCTGGTCTCGCTAAAGATGAAAAGCATAGGACCTCAGAACTTCTAATTGGAGACCCACCTTCTATTGTGGAGCTTCCTCGAAATAGTCAAGAATTCTATCTTCTTCAACGGATTCAAGATGAAGTCCATCGTTTTGCAATTACATTCCATCGACAAATCCGAGGGAAAAATGCATTTCAATCCGTGCTGGATAATATACCAGGTGTTGGAGAAAAACGTAAAAAGGCTTTATTAAAACATTTTGGCTCTATTAAAAGGATGCGGGAGGCAACGGTAGAGGAATTACAAGAAGCTAGCATTCCAAGATCTACTGCAGAAGCTATCTTTGAAAAATTAAAGGAATAAATGATTGCTATATTAAAAATAGTCTGATATAATCCTAACTAATATAATATGACACTTCAGCACGTTGAAGTGACGATAGAGGTGCAAACTTTATCAGTATGCAATTGGAGGGGGATGAGCCCTAGTGAAAATTGCTGAAAGGAAAGTTTGCCGAAGTAAGAAAAGGCTCATACCTTTTTTTGCTGGTTTTATGTTTAAGAGACATGAGACTGTCAAGATGCAAAGTCTTGGAGGGCTATCTCACGATGTGAATCGTTTTTACGTATATCACAGCAATGAGAGAATCTCTCATTGCTGTTTTTTTTACATTACTTTGTAGAAAAGATGTATGCAAATAGAGGTAACCAATTCAAAACAGCATGATGATGCACATGATTATTTAGAAAAGAGGTTGAGGGCATGGGGATTATTGTTCAAAAATTTGGAGGCACTTCAGTAGGGTCACCAGAGAGAATTAAAAATGTAGCGCAACGAGTTATTCAAGAAGTGCAAGCAGGTAACCAAGTTGTCGTTGTTGTTTCAGCAATGGGAAAAACAACAGATCAACTAGTTAGCCTCGCAAGTGAGATAACCACCTCACCAAGTAAACGTGAAATGGATATGCTTTTAAGTACGGGGGAACAGGTTACGATTGCCCTATTATCGATGGCACTACAAGAGAGAGGCTATGAATCTGTATCCTATACAGGGTGGCAGGCTGGAATCGAAACAGAGGCTATACATAGCAATGCTCGTATCCAGAATATTGAAGTATCAAGGGTGAGCGATCGGCTGAATGAAGGGAAAATCGTGGTGGTTGCTGGATTCCAAGGAATAAGTGGCTCTGGTGATATTACAACACTTGGCCGTGGAGGCTCTGATACAACTGCAGTAGCTTTGGCAGCAGCATTAAATGCTGATAAATGTGATATCTACACAGATGTGACGGGCGTCTATACGACGGATCCTCGCGTTGTTCCAACAGCACGTAAGCTTCACTCGATTTCGTATGATGAAATGCTTGAACTTGCTAACCTGGGTGCTGGTGTATTACACCCACGTGCTGTGGAATTTGCGAAAAATTTTGAGATGCCACTTGAAGTCCGTTCAAGTTTAGAATTTGAAAATGGAACCATCATCGAGGAGGAAGTTTCAATGGAAAAAAGTTTAGTTATTAGAGGGATTGCTTTTGAAGACCAAATTACACGAGTTACTGTGATTGGTTTACCAAATGAGTTACACACTCTTTCAACCATTTTTGGTACCCTTGCAAAAAATGGTTTGAATGTTGATATTATAATTCAGAACACAACTGATCAAGATCATCAAAACATATCTTTTTCAGTAAAAACACCAGATTTAAAAGATACACTTACTGTACTAGAAAATAACAAAGATTTATTACAATATGAAGAAGTACAGCACGAGGACGGATTGTCTAAAGTTTCTATTGTTGGTTCTGGGATGGTCTCAAATCCAGGGGTTGCTGCTGATATGTTCCAGGTACTCGCACAGGAAAACATTGAAGTAAAAATGGTAAGTACGTCAGAAATCAAAGTTTCAACTGTCGTTGAGCAAAATAAGATGGTACGCGCGGTTGAAGCATTACATGATGCATTTAATCTGGCTGCTGTTGAAGAAGAGAAGGCAAAAGTGAAATTGTAAAATAAAAAAATCGGGCAGTTCATAGGTGGTAAAATACCTATAAACAGCCCGATTTTTCATAAATCCACAACTTTGTGCAGGTTTACTCTTCCGTATTATCTTTTTGATCCCATTTGAGAGTGAAAATTACTTTTTGAGCTCTTCTTTTCTGCTGTTCATAGCTTTCAGTAATTTGGTTACGTTGTTGTTGTATTTGTTGTGCAAGAAAACCAGACTCGAGATGAAACGTACAAATGTCCTTCCGTTTGAAACGTGAAGAAACGATTGTTCCGTCTAAATGAAATTCCATTGTTTTTTTATCTGAACGTTTAAGTTTAAGGTCTCCCCAACCAGCATCTTCGAAGAACGAGATGATTTCTTCAACCGACGGTAAGGGGAATTTTCGAGCAAGGTTTTTTCCAGCCCAATACAAAATCTGTGGAGTCTCTTTCCCAAGTATGTCAGGAAGTAAGATTTCACGTATTAGCTCATACCCAAAAACTGAAATGGACTGTTCAGTTGAATTTACATTTTGTTCATTGATGTTGATGTTCTTCACTGCATTCCCCTCTTTCTCCATTCTTTATTATATAACATGAGGGGATAAGAAACACATGATTTTTTTGTTTCATTTTGTCATAATGAATCGGAATTTTATGCGTAATTAAGTTTGTAAAAAGTGTACAAATATTATCATTTTCGTGAATAATTTGTGGATATGTTTCCTTGACGCTCTTGCTTTATGGGGGTAAAATGTATTTGTTACATTATACTGATAAAAGAAAATCTTCTACATACATTTACCAATTTTGGTTTAGTATGTAGGTTCATGCAAGGGTTTTCAATTATCAGTTTTTATATCGTCCTTTTTAACATAATTATGCGGGATGAGTTTTTTTAAAAAGGAGTGCCTTTGCGGCGCGGTTTATTATTAAGGGGGGTAAAGCATGGCAGGAAATCGTGAATTTTTTAATCGCAGGCTTCATTCATTACTAGGTGTAATACCTGTAGGTTTATTTTTAGTGATGCATTTAGTAGTGAATAATTTTGCGACAAGAGGAGAAGAGGCTTATAACGGTGCTACTCATTTTATGGAAAGTCTTCCGTTTAAACTTTTCTTAGAAATTTTTGTTATTTATTTACCATTATTATTTCATGCAATTTACGGTCTCTATATTGCCTTTACAGCAAAAAACAATGTGAGCAATTATAGCTTTTTCCGTAACTGGATGTTTGCACTACAACGTGTGTCCGGTATAATTACTCTAATTTTTGTTGCTTGGCATGTATGGGAAACGAGAATTGCCGCAGCTTTTGGTGCGGAAGTTAACTTTAACATGATGGAAGATATCTTGAGTTCACCTTGGATGATTACATTCTACCTAGTTGGGGTAATCTCTACCATCTTCCACTTTGCGAATGGTCTTTGGTCATTTGCAGTAAGTTGGGGACTAACGGTAACTCCTCGTTCTCAAAAAGTAGCAACATATGTAACTATGATTATTTTTGTAGCGTTAACATACGTAGGTGTGTCTACAATACTTGCATTCATTTAATTTCTAAAGGAAATCTTTGAGTATTAGTTCAAGACTAAGAGCGTCACATCATGTGGCAACGTTCTTTCTGACCCACCTCGTGTGGGCAATGAAATTCGGGCAAATACGCCAATGCGTATTTGATCTTTTAAAATATGACCGTTCACTAGTTTGACAATTGAACGATCTCTTTATTGGGGAGTGAGTAACTTTGAGTAAAGGAAAAGTTATCGTAGTCGGCGGTGGATTAGCTGGTTTAATGGCTACCATCAAGGCTGCTGAAGAAGGAACACAAGTTGATTTATTTTCACTCGTACCTGTAAAACGATCTCACTCTGTTTGTGCACAAGGTGGGATAAATGGTGCTGTAAATACAAAAGGTGAAGGCGATTCTCCTTTGATCCATTTTGATGACACAGTATACGGTGGAGATTTCTTGGCAAACCAAAAGCCAGTAAAGGCAATGTGTGAGGCAGCGCCAGGAATCATTCACTTAATGGACCGTATGGGTGTAATGTTTAACCGTACTCCAGAAGGTCTGCTTGATTTCCGTCGTTTCGGTGGAACTCAACATCACCGTACCGCATTTGCTGGTGCAACTACTGGACAACAATTGCTCTATGCATTAGATGAGCAAGTTCGTCGCCATGAAGTTGCTGGCCTTGTAACAAAATATGAAGGCTGGGAGTTCTTGGGAGTTATTCTCGACGACGAAGGAGTTTGTCGTGGCGTTGTTGCACAAGACCTTTATACAATGGAAATTAAATCATTTCCTGCTGATGCTGTTATCATGGCATCTGGTGGTCCTGGAATTATCTTTGGTAAAACAACAAACTCAATCATTAATACTGGTTCTGCTGCATCTATTGTTTATCAACAAGGCGCATATTATGCAAACGGTGAGTTCATTCAAATTCACCCAACGGCAATTCCTGGAGATGATAAACTCCGCTTAATGAGTGAATCTGCTCGTGGTGAAGGTGGACGAGTATGGACTTACAAAGATGGTAAGCCATGGTACTTCCTAGAAGAAAAATATCCTGCTTATGGAAACCTAGTTCCACGTGATATTGCAACACGTGAAATTTTCTCTGTATGTGTAGATATGAAGCTTGGTATCAATGGTGAAAACATGGTATACCTTGATCTATCACACAAAGATCCGAAAGAGCTTGATATTAAATTAGGTGGAATTATTGAGATCTATGAAAAATTCATGGGCGATGATCCACGTAAAGTTCCAATGAAAATTTTCCCTGCTGTACACTATTCAATGGGTGGTTTATGGGTTGATGATCATCAACAGACAAATATCCCTGGATTATTTGCAGCTGGTGAATGTGATTACTCACAGCATGGTGCAAACCGCCTAGGTGCTAACTCATTATTATCTGCTATTTATGGTGGTATGGTTGCTGGTCCTAATGCAGTTGAATACATTAGTGGACTTAAAAAAGGTACAGATTCCATTCCTCAGTCAGTATTCGATGGCTATGTAAAACAAGAACAAGAAAAATGGGATAACATCATGGCAATGGATGGAACTGAAAATGCTTACGTACTTCATAAGGAACTTGGTGAATGGATGACAGATAACGTAACTGTTGTTCGTTACAATGACAAGTTATTAAAGACTGATGAAAAGCTACAAGAGCTTTTAGAACGTTACCAAAACATCAATATTAATGACACTGCTAAATGGAGTAACCAAGGTGCTACATTTACACGTCAATTACAAAATATGTTACAGCTTGCACGTGTTATTACAATAGGTGCATACAACCGTAATGAAAGCCGTGGAGCGCATTATAAGCCAGAGTTCCCTGATCGTAATGACGAGGACTTCTTGAAGACTACAATGGCTAAATTTACTGGTAAAAATACTGCTCCTTCTTTCCATTATGAAGAAGTAGATACTTCATTAATCGCACCTCGTAAACGTGACTATACAAAGAAAAAGGAGGAAAAGTAAGATGAGTGAAAAAATGGTTGAATTTCATGTTACTCGTCAGGAAACTCCCGATTCCGATCCTTATGTTATAAAATTTAAGGTACCATATCGTCCGAATATGAACGTTATTTCTGCATTGATGGAATTTCGTCGTAACCCGGTTGATATCAATGGAAACAAGGTAGCTCCAATTTCTTGGGATATGAACTGTTTAGAAGAGGTTTGCGGTGCTTGTTCAATGATTATTAATGGCAAGCCGCGTCAGTCATGTTCTGCTCTAATTGATCAACTTGAGCAACCAGTCAAGCTAGAACCAATGAGAACCTTCCCAGTGGTACGTGACTTACAGGTCGACCGTAAGAGAATGTTTGATTCACTGAAAAAAGTGAAAGCATGGATTCCAATTGACGGTACGTACGACTTGGGTCCTGGACCGCGTATGCCTGAGAAGAAACGTCAATGGGCATATGAATTATCAAAATGTATGACTTGTGGCGTTTGTTTAGAAGCATGTCCAAATGTAAACAGCAAATCTGATTTCATGGGACCTGCTCCTTTATCTCAAGTTCGTTTATTCAACGCCCATCCAACTGGTGCAATGAATAAATCTGAACGTTTGGAAGCAATTATGGGAGATGGAGGACTTGCTAACTGCGGTAACTCACAAAACTGTGTGCAGTCTTGTCCAAAAGGGATTCCACTTACAACATCAATTGCCGCTTTAAACAGAGACACTACAATTCAAGCATTTAGAGATATGTTTGGTAGTGACCAAGTCTAATAGAAAAATAACTGCACTCCTTCATGTAAAGTGGAGGAGTGTTTTTTATCTATATGAAATCATTGCTCTCGAACCGGATAAGCGGCATGTGAATCTTGATTTTCCACGTTTTCCAATTGAAACAAGGCACCACTTTACACACTCTTGAATAATCTTATGTAAGGGAGCTATTGGAATGAAACAAGTTACGTATATTGATAATTTTGAGACATGGAAGAATACATTTGATTTTTACCAACCAATTCAAGTACGCTTTTCTGAAACAGATATGTTTGGACATTTAAATAACACAGTACCCTTTACCTACTTTGAAGAGGCACGAATCCAATTTTTTCAACATATAGGACTCATGCAAAAATGGACTGAAAAGTCGAGTGATACAATTCCAGTAGTCGCAAGCCAGCAATGTGATTATTTGAAACAGGTATTTTTCGGTGAGGAATTAAAGCTGTATGTTAAAATTAATCAATTTGGCAATTCCTCAATGGATATTCATTATATGGCTGAAGCGAAAGATGGATCAATCTGTTTTGTAGGGAAGAGTGTACTAGTTCAAATGTCTAAATTAACCGGAAAAGGCGAACCATGGACTGAAGAGTTGAAGCAATCGTTTAAAATACGTTAATCTATATTGTATGAGCTTAGTAGAACGAATATTCCAATACATCAAAAAATAGACGCGAAAAAGTCTACATATCAATCTTATAACAGTCACAGCAACCCTCTCCTTCTCATACTATATTGTGACTAAATATATACCCATCCAGTAGTTCAGCTCGAACCTTAGCAAGGAGGGTTACAATACTTGAAGGAGAAAGAGTTTCAACCAAAACCGCTACTAACAAAAAGAGAGAGAGAAGTTTTTGAATTATTAGTTCAAGACAAGACAACGAAAGATATCGCAAGTGAACTATTCATTAGCGAAAAAACAGTTCGTAACCACATATCGAATGCGATGCAGAAGCTGGGAGTTAAGGGGCGTTCTCAAGCAGTTGTAGAGCTCCTTCGTATGGGAGAACTTGAACTTTAAGGCATCACCGGCTACCTTTTACAATGCGTAAGGTAGCCGGTTACTTATTTAGTAGACTACATATAACTTCAACTTGCTTTTTGTGAGAAAAAAGTAGAAAATAAGACTAATATAGACTTTTTTCTAAAAAAGTATTAGTAGCCAATAATACACTTCTCAGCTGTGGTAAAGAGAGAGGCACAGTTGAATTTTTCCACTAAATCATTTTACTAGGAGAGGATGTAATGACTGTTAAAGAGAGTAATGAAACCAAGGACAACCAAGTAATTGCAGATATCGAAAAATCACTACGTTATATCTCAGGAATTATTAAACAAAAAGGCCGTGAAATCTTAAGTAATTTTACAATTACAACACCTCAATTTATTGCTCTTCAATGGTTACTAGAACATGGAGACATGACAATCGGCGAATTATCTAATAAAATGTATTTAGCTTGCAGTACAACAACCGATCTTGTTGACAGGATGGAAAAAAATAATCTAGTTGTTCGTGTAAAAGACCCAAAAGATCGTCGTGTTGTACGAATTCATTTACTTGAGGAAGGAGAACGTATTATTGAAGAAGTAATCAAGAAAAGACAAGATTACCTTCAAGAAATTATGGAGAACTTCTCAGGAGATGAAGTTATACAATTAGAGAAAAGTCTAAGAAAATTACATCAAGAAATGCGAGTAGAATGAGGCGAATCATTTGAAAAGACCAATTGGAATTATAGACTCCGGAGTGGGCGGTCTAACCGTGGCTCGAGAAATTATAAGACAATTACCGAACGAAGAAATCATATACTTAGGTGATAATGCGAGATGCCCATATGGGCCAAGACCAAAAGAAGAGGTTCGTCAGTTTACGTGGGAGCTGACGAATTATTTATTGTCCCATGAAATAAAAATGCTTGTCATCGCATGCAATACAGCAACTGCCTTGGTGTTAGATGAAATTCAAGCAGAGCTTTCCATACCGGTAATTGGTGTAGTCTACCCTGGAGCTAGAACAGCCTTAAAGGTAACAAAAAATCATTATGTTGGGGTAATCGGAACCCTCAATACGATTGAAAGTGGTGCATATGAAGATGCACTCAAATCAATCAACAATCAAATTCAAGTAGAAAGTCACGCATGCCCTCGATTTGTTCCAATCGTGGAGGCTGGAGAATTCGTTGGGGCAAAAGCGGAACAAATTGTGGCAGAGTCCCTTGAAGTGTTAAAAGGTAAGGAAATTGACACACTTATCCTAGGCTGTACACATTATCCACTTCTCCGTCCGACGATCCAAGACTTCCTTGGAGATAAAATTAACCTTATTGATTCCGGAGCTGAAACAGCACGTGAAGTCAGCACGGTTCTATTCTATAGTGGCATGTTAAACAAAGACATCTCGTCAAGTAAAAATCATCTGTTCCTCACAACCGGTGAAAAGGAAATCTTCCAACGAATTGCAACCAATTGGTTTGAAGAACCTGTGGAGAATGTCAAATCTGTAAAATTGTAAGTGTATATGATTATGATGGAGTCCCGTGATGGGGCTTTTTTTGTTTGTCACGATTTCTAATAGGATTACTAAGCATAGCCTCTGGACTTGTTTTCTCTTAGTAAGAGGGTGAGTATCGAGTAATCGTACCACCACACGGCCCTCTGGATCAAAATGAAGGTAAGAAACGAGCCTAATCGTACCTCCACATGGCGTTCTGGATCGAAGTGAAGGTAAGAAACGAGCCTAATCGTACCACCACACGGCGCTCTGGATTGAAGTGAAGGTAAGAAACGAGCCTAATCGTACCACCACACGGCGTTCTGGATCAAAGTGAAGGTAAGAAACGAGCCTAATCGTACCACCACACGGCCCTCTGGATCAAAATGAAGGTAAGAAACGAGCCTAATCGTACCTCCACATGGCGTTCTGGATCGAAGTGAAGGTAAGAAACGAGCCTAATCGTACCACCACACGGCGTTCTGGATCAAAGTGAAGGTAAGAAACGAGCCTAATCGTACCACCACACGGCGTTCTGGATCAAAGTGAAGGTAAGAAACGAGCCTAATCGTACCACCACATGGCGTTCTGGATCGAAGTGAAGGTAAGAAACGAGCCTAATCGTACCACCACACGGCGCTCTGGATTGAAGGAAGGTAAGAAACGAGCCTAATCGTACCACCACACGGCGCTCTGGATTGAAGGAAGGTAAGAAACGAGCCTAATCGTACCACCACACGGCGCTCTGGATTGAAGGAAGGTAAGAAACGAGCCTAATCGTACCACCACACGGCCCTCTGGATTGAAGTGAAGGTAAGAAACGAGCCTAATCGTACCACCACACGGCGCTCTGGATCAAAATGAAGGTAAGAAACGAGCCTAATCGTACACTCACACAGCTTTCAAGATTGAGGTGAAGGTAAGAAACCGGTCTAATCGTACCTTCACACGGAGATCTAGTACAAAGTGGGGTAAGAAACCAAACAATTACATATCCGCACTAAGACCCCAAAACTAAGATTGTGTAACAATCATCTCTTTAAGAGATCTTCCCTGCACAAATAAGTGTTAGAAAAGACTTAAATGCGCCTTTCATAATAAGATGATCTTCCTAACTGAATTAATTTGTATTTTTTTGAAAGTATTTTTCTAATCGTCTTTTTATCTTTAATTACCTTACACCATTCAAATATAGTACTTACCGTAATCTTCATATCTGGAAAAAGATGATCAAATTCCTCTATGCTTCTCAGCACAGCAATTTCCTTACCTTCCCAACTACCACATCTAGAGCAAGTTAATTTATGTTGATTTTCATTACTCATAAATCCCTTGTCACAACTCCCACACAAAATCCCTTTCTCGAGCTCGTCAAAACTATACGCTGGTAACAATGAAAAGGGGGATTCCTTTATATGTAGTGTTAGAAGTTTTTTCGCGAACTTATGATGTTTCTCAACTATTCGCGAGGACTGTGTATTTAACGAGTTCATAAACCGAGTTAGTTGTGATGGATAGATAATAGGCAGGTTCGGTGGAGCTTGGTAGAGGAAAAACCCAGGGTTGATGAAAACAAGGTGACCTTCGACTGTGAGATTAGATCCAAGTTGCTTGAGTAATTGTCTAAAGAGGGATTCACTTCGCATAAGTTGCAGAAGGGGGTTCTTGATCTCCTTCTCAGTTATTAAATTTTGCCAGCGATCTCCATTAATCACATAATCGCCTTCATAGTTTTTTACTTCAAAGATATGAATCTTGTGTTCAGAAATGAGGAGTGAGTCAATCTGATAATAGGTGTTATTAGTTTCGAGTAGTAAGTCATTGAGGATGAGGCAATCAATTGTGAGGCTTACTAACTTTTGATCAAATAGCTCTTCACCAATATATCCTTTTTCAAGACTAGTGATTTGGCCATCTACTTTTTCAGTAGCTTTTCCCCGAGTATGTAGACATCTAAGGAGTTGTAATTCTAGAGGTTTAAAACGAGTTTTGATAATCAATAAAAAACACTTCCTTTCATAAGCTTAAAATAATTGTAAATCTTCCATCTACTACTTTTCAATCTATAACTTGCTAAAAATCAAACAATTTGTCCAATTTTTTCGCGAAAAAGCGGTCTAATTTAAAATTAGGGCTCGTATACATAGTAGTACAAACTGCCTTAGGAGGGAAAAGAATGCGTAAAATAACTAAAACAACAATAGCTGCAACAGTCGTAACGTCAACAGTGCTACTCTCAGGATGTGGCTTATTTGGTGGAGAAGAAGAAGTAAAGCAAATGGATCCACCACAAACTGAAGCCGTGGATGAGACAGTTGCAAAAGGGGAAGATCAAAACAAAGAGGAAGCTACTGAAGGTACAGACCAAGAAGAGGCTACAACTGAAACCGTCAAGCGTGACCTATTTCTCATTGATGAAAATGGGTTAGTTGTACCGTATGCTGTTGATCTTCCTAAAGAAGATGGTGCCGCGAAACAAGTACTTCAATATTTAGTAGCGGGAGGACCAATTAATGAAATACTGCCAGATGGTTTCAGAGCGGTCATCCCACAGGATACTGAAGTAAGTGTTAATTTGAAAGACGGGACAATTACTGCTGACTTCTCGAAAGAGTTTGGCACATACAATGCAGAGGACGAAGCGAAAATATTACAAGCAATTACGTGGACTTTAACACAATTCGATAATGTGAAAAACGTAGTGATCAGTGTGAATGGTCATGTATTAGAAGAAATGCCTGTTAACAGTACACCGATCCCGGCTGATTTAAGCAGAGCAGACGGTATTAATATTGATAATAGTGAGGTCGTCGATATTACAAATAGCCGTCCGGTAACTTTATATTTTTATGTTCAAAATGAAGATGCAGAGTACTATGTACCAGTAACAAAGCGAATTGAAAATACAGGTGACGACCAAGTAGCTGCAGTTGTAAATGCATTAATTGATGGGCCGAATATTACATCAAACCTTATTAGTGATATACATCAGAATGTAGAATTACTAGATTCAAGTATGGAAGATGGTAAAGTAACTTTAGATTTTAATGAAGCAATCTTTGGTGCCTTTAATGAAAAAATGATTTCAAAACATGTTATAAACTCATTAGTTTTATCCTTAACCGAGCAACCAGAAATTAAGGGAGTATCAATCACTGTAAATGGAAGTGCAGATGTTGTTACTGAGGATGGAAAATCACTTACTGAACCAGTAACTCGTCCAACAAATGTGAATACTGGAAGTTTCTAAAAAGTTTCGGATGTGACATGGTTCACATCCTTTTTTTTATGGGTGCGATATAAAAATGGAAATTTGCTATACTATATAAGGAATGGTGGGGCAGTAATAAGCTGCACCATTTTACTGAAGTTAGGAGGTTACATGCTTGAGGGTAGATGGACGAACGAACGATCAATTACGACCAATTCAATTTGAATTGAACTATATTAAGCATCCAGAAGGGTCCGTTTTAGTAACAGTAGGAGATACAAAGGTGATCTGCAATGCAAGTATTGATGACCGAGTTCCCCCATTTATGCGTGGCTCTGGGAAGGGATGGATTACGGCAGAATATTCGATGCTACCAAGAGCGACTGAGCAGCGTAATATGCGTGAATCTACCAAGGGGAAAGTATCAGGTAGGACGATGGAAATTCAACGATTAATAGGAAGGGCACTTCGCTCTGTAGTCAACTTAGAAGTACTTGGTGAAAGAACAATCTGGATTGATTGTGACGTGATTCAAGCTGATGGAGGAACCCGAACAGCTTCAATTACTGGTGCTTTTGTGGCGATGGTTCTTGCTGTTTATAAGACCTATCAGGATAAAAAGGTAAAATCATTTCCTATAACTGATTTTTTGGCCGCTATTTCTGTTGGAGTTGATCCGGAAAAAGGAGAAATACTTGATTTAAATTACATAGAAGATTCAGCTGCAGACGTCGATATGAATGTAGTCATGACCGGAGAAGGGGAATTTGTTGAACTCCAAGGAACTGGAGAAGAATCTACTTTTACTCGTAAGCAGTTATCTACATTACTAGAATTAGCTGAAAAAGGGATACAGGAGCTGATTTCGGCTCAAAAAGAATCCTTAGGCGATGTAGCAGAATTAATAGGAAAGAAGGATTCATAGCGTGAAGGAAATAATGATTGCTACCAAGAATAAAGGAAAAGTAAAGGAATTTAGTGATTTATTTGAAAGTAAAGGGACTGTTGTAAAATCCTTGCTCGATTACCCAAACATAGAAGATATTGAGGAGACCGGTATCACCTTCGCAGAGAACGCGCAGATTAAGGCAGAGGCCATTTGTTCCAAATTACATATACCAGTTATTGCGGATGATTCTGGACTGGCGATAGATTATCTTGATGGCAGACCTGGTGTTTATTCTGCAAGATACGCTGGTGAGCATAAAAGTGATATCGATAATCTTAATAAGGTATTAAGTGAACTACAGGGAGTGCCGAAAGAAAATAGGGCGGCTAGGTTTCATTGTGCACTTGCATTAGCGATCCCTGGGAAGAAATCTAAGATAGTGGAAGGTACCTGCGAAGGCGTTATTACGGAAAAGCCAATTGGTGAGAATGGTTTTGGCTATGACCCAATCTTTTTTGTTGTTGAAAAAGGTAAAACGATGGCGGAGTTGTCTAAGGATGAGAAAAATCAAATTAGTCATCGTGGAAATGCACTTAGGAAATTGGACGAGCTCCTTAAAGGTCACGAGGAGCTAGGATAATGAAGATACTAATTATTAGTGACAGTCATGGTTTAATGAAGGAACTAACAGAAATTAAGGAACGACATAAGGATGAAGTTGATTTTATGTTCCACCTAGGGGATTCTGAGCTTTCTTCTCGATCTGAGGAAATGAGTGGTTTTTCAGCTGTCAGAGGAAACTGTGATTTTGATTCCAATTACCAGGATGATATGGTCGTTCTATTAGATAGAGAAAAGGTATATCTCACTCACGGTCACTTATATAATGTGAAAATGACCTTGATGAATCTTGCATATCGTGCTCAGGAGGTTGGGGCTTCTATCGTTTGTTTCGGTCATTCACATATTGCAGGTGCTGAACTAGTTGAAGATATTTTATTTATTAATCCGGGAAGCATTCGAATGCCAAGAATGCGAAAAGAAAAAACATATGTTATAGTAAACGTACAAGACAAACGTGCAGAAATAGATTTTTATGATACTGAAGGGAATGTTATCAAAGAGCTTTCCACAAAGGTAACATTACGATAAAATATATTTGGGAGTAAAATTTTACTCCCTCTTCCAAAAAAAATATTCAAAAGTTGTTGACATATGATTCTTATGTGACTATAATAAAAAATGTCGCTAATGAGTTTGGAACAGCGAATTGAAAAAAGTTAATGTCCCAGTAGCTCAGCCGGATAGAGCATACGCCTTCTAAGCGTACGGTCGGGAGTTCGAATCTCTCCTGGGACGCCATATTACATAATTAGCAAACACTTCTATTTAGTAGAAGTGTTTTTATTTTTATCTTCTAAATATAAATGCTAAAAATCCTCGCAAAGTTGCTAGATAATGTTGTCTATCACCATAAAATACTTTTCACAAATTATTCAAAAATTCTTTTTTATCGGAAACCGCGTCGCACCAAAGTTGTAAGCGGATTCACTGTATTTCACTAATCAAAATTATCTAACAATTCTCTAAAATAGTGTTGACTCTGATAAAAAATGGGCGTAATATAGGCTCTAATATAAATATTTCTTTTGAAAGAAAAGAAAGCTTAAGAGTGTGAATTTGACACCATAAGAACAATCCTAACATAACCAATCCATCCTCAAAAAGTGAGATGGAAGTTCTGGATTTGGATTATTTTTTGTACCTTATCTTTCACTAGTGTAAAGCGTTTATGCTTAAAGGTGTTAAAGGGATAATGGTTGAATCAATGTGTTAGTGAATGTTTTTGACTTGTAGCTGATTTTGATTGATAGCAGTAGTGCATATAATGAAACAATGCAAAAAAAGTAGATAAACATAAACGTTGAAGAGGATAAGTAGTCTTACGAATGATATCTCCAGAGAGCTGGTATTGGTGGAAGCCAGCGTTATCCCGTATGATGAACTCACCTCTGAGTGTTAGCTTGAAAATCTAGTTTAGTAGGGCTAACCGGGTGTATGGTAAAATCTCACCCGTTATCAAAATGAACAACAAAACGTTGTTCCTGAGGTGATCTTCTGATCATAAACAAGGGTGGTACCGTGGAAAGTGATAAATGCCTTTTCGCCCCTTCGACCAAGAAATTGGTCTAGTGGGTGGATTGGCATTTATTTTTTTAGTCATAAACATACCTAAATACTTTAGGACTCGCTAAAGTAAACAAGGAATGTCAAGTTTTTATTAATTACATTTAACTATATAAGGAAGGGATGTAAGAAAAAATGCGCGTAAATGCAAAAGTGGAAGAACAAAGTAAAGCTTCTACAAAAATGAATGGATCTCAAATGCTAATTGAAGCACTAAAGCGGGAGAACGTAGAAGTCATTTTTGGATACCCTGGCGGAGCTGTACTAAATATTTACGATAGTATATATGATTCAGGTATTTTTCATGTATTATCCAGGCATGAACAAGGCAGTATACATGCAGCTGAAGGGTATGCAAGAATTTCAGGAAAGCCAGGTGTAGTCATTGCTACTTCTGGGCCAGGGGCTACCAACATAGTAACTGGATTAACAGATGCGATGATTGATTCACTTCCACTCGTTGTGTTTACAGGGCAGGTTGCATCAACGGTAATTGGATCTGATGCTTTCCAAGAAGCGGATATCCTTGGAATTACAATGCCGATTACAAAACATAGTTACCAATTAAGGGACGTTAAGGACCTACCAAGGATTATTAAAGAGGCTTTCTACATCGCTACTTCAGGTAGACCGGGACCAGTATTAATTGATATTCCAAAGGATATGACGGTAAATGAAGCTGAATTTGATTATGACCAAGACATTCACTTACCAGGCTATCAGCCAACAATCCAACCAAATCATTTACAAATTCGAAAGTTGGTTGAGGCTGTAAGCCAAGCGAAGAAGCCTGTAATACTGGCAGGGGCTGGGGTACTACATGCGAAAGCAGCAAATGAATTAAAGGAATATGTTGAACAGCAAAATATTCCATTAGCACATACACTCCTAGGATTAGGAGGATTTCCAGCAGATCATCCCCTTTATCTAGGAATGGCTGGTATGCACGGAACGTATACAGCCAATATGGCCTTACACGAATGTGACTTATTAATAAGCATTGGTGCAAGATTTGATGATAGGGTAACTGGAAATCTCCAACATTTTGCTCCAAATGCAACTGTTGCACATATTGACATTGACCCTGCAGAAATTGGTAAAAACATACCAACCAAGATTCCTGTAGTAGGTGATGCAAGAGAGGTTCTAAAGAGCTTGGTCCACCAAAATGGAAAACCAGGAGAGTCACAGGAATGGAGAGAGAAGCTAGCAGGGTGGAAGGCAGAATATCCACTCGTTTACCAACCATCTGATGAAGAGTTGAAGCCTCAGAGATTAATAGAGCTTATCTTTGAACAAACAAATGGTGAAGCAATTGTTACTACCGATGTTGGGCAGCATCAAATGTGGGCAGCTCAATACTATCAATTTACTAAACCAAACCGATGGGTAACATCTGGTGGTTTAGGAACAATGGGATTTGGTTTACCTTCTAGTATCGGAGCACAACTTGCCGAAAGGTCTTCGACAGTTGTTGCGATTCTTGGAGATGGAGGTTTCCAGATGACATCTCAGGAACTTTCTGTTATTCAAGAACTGAATCTTCCAATTAAAGTTATCATTCTAAATAATCAAGCATTAGGAATGGTAAGACAATGGCAACAAATCTTTTATAAAGAAAGATATTCCCATTCTTTACTGCATAACCAGCCTGATTTTATAAAGTTAGCTGATGCATACGGAATTAAAGGATTAAAGGCTACTACTGAAGTAGAGGCAGAGCAAATCCTAAAAGAAGCTTTAGAACACGATGGACCAGTCTTAATGGACTTTAGAGTGACTCCATTTGAAAATGTGTATCCAATGGTTGCTCCAGGAAAAGGTCACCACGAAATGGTAGGTGTTAAGCTGTGAAAAGAATTATCACATTATTAGTTAATAACCGTGCAGGTGTTTTAAATCGGATCACAGGCCTGCTGACAAAGCGTCATTATAATATTGAAAGCATCACAGTGGGACATTCTGAAACAGAGGGAATATCCCGGATGACATTTGTGATCCATGTCGATGAAGAAACAGTAGTGGAACAGATTACAAAACAATTAAATAAACAAATTGATGTTATTAAGGTTATGGATATAACGAATCAGGCCATTGTTGCTAGGGAGCTTGCACTTATAAAAGTAGCATCCAGTCCTTCTAATAGAAATGAGATTTATAGCCTGATAGATCCTTTCCGCGCAACAATTATTGATGTAAGTAAGGATAGCTTAGTTATTCAGGTAACTGGTGAATCAGAAAAAATAGAAGCTTTAGTTGACCTGTTAAAACCATACGGCATAAAAGAAATTGCCCGTACAGGTACAACCGCCTTTACAAGAGGTAATCAAAAAGTAGTTTCGAATATGAAGTCTTTTTCTATCGTATAAAGTTTCAAAAGGTCAATTAACAAACCCCTTTTGAACAACGACTATGGGTTTAATCACATTACTATATAAAATCTAAATTTATTAAGGGAGAGAATACAAAATGACAAAGGTATATTATAACGGAGATGTTAATGATTTTGCTTTACAAAACAAGAAGGTTGCAATCATTGGGTATGGTTCACAAGGACACGCACACGCACTAAACTTACGTGAAAGTGGAATTGATGTTGTGGTTGGTTTACGTCAAGGAAAATCTTTTGAGCAAGCAAAAGCGGATGGCCTTCCAGTATATTCAGTTAAGGAAGCAGCTGAACAAGCAGATGTTGTAATGGTATTACTACCAGATGAAAATCAACCGAAAGTATATAAAGAAGAAATTGAGCCAGGCTTAAAGCCAGGAAATGCATTAGTATTTGCACATGGATTTAACATTCATTTCAGCCAAATCGTACCTCCAAGTTTCGTTGATGTATTCTTAGTTGCTCCAAAAGGACCAGGACATCTAGTGCGTCGTACATATACTGAAGGCGCAGGAGTACCAGCACTATTCGCAATCGAGCAAGATGTAACTGGAAATGCAAAAGAAATTGCACTAGCTTATGCAAAAGGTATTGGAGCTGCAAGAGCAGGAGTTCTTGAAACTACATTTAAAGAAGAAACTGAAACTGATCTTTTCGGTGAACAGGCAGTATTATGTGGAGGGGTTTCTGCATTAGTTAAAGCAGGATTCGAAACATTAGTTGATGCGGGATACCAACCCGAAGTTGCATACTTTGAATGTTTACATGAATTAAAACTAATCGTTGATTTAATGTATGAAGATGGCTTAGCAGGTATGAGATACTCAATCTCTGACACAGCTCAATGGGGAGACTTTGTAACTGGACCACGTATCGTGAACGATAGTGTGAAAGCTGAAATGAAAGAAGTCTTAAAAGACATCCAAACTGGTAAGTTTGCTAAGGGTTGGATCTTAGAAAACCAAGCGAATCGTCCAGAATTTAATGCAATTAACAAAATTGAAGCTGAACATCAAATTGAAGTAGTAGGTAAGAAGCTTCGTGAAATGATGCCATTTGTTAAACAAAGACAAGTGAAAGAAGTGGTGGGTGCCCGTGCGGAAAATTAATATTTTTGACACTACATTACGAGACGGAGAACAGTCTGCTGGTGTGAATTTAAACTTACATGAAAAACTTGAAATAGCAAAGCAGCTGGAACGACTTAATGTGGATGTCATGGAGGCCGGATTTCCAGCTGCCTCTGAAGGTGATTTTCAGTCAGTGAAACAAATTGCTGAAATCATTAAAAATGTTTCCGTAACAGGTCTTGCACGAGCTGTACAAAGTGATATCGATGCAGCTTGGGGAGCTTTAAAGGGTGGAGCGGAGCCTCGTCTCCACACCTTTATCGCTACATCCCCTATTCACATGAAATATAAGCTTAAGCAGACACCTGAGCAAGTAATTCAAACCGCTGTAGAAAGCGTAAAATATGCTTCTAAATTCTTTCCGATTATCCAATGGTCAGCAGAGGATGCAAGTAGATCGGACTTAGACTTCTTAGCAAAAATTATTAAAGAAGTCATAGATGCAGGGGCCAATGTCATTAACCTTCCTGATACAGTGGGTTATGGAGCTCCAGAAGAGTATGGCAAAATGTTTACGTATCTGTTAAATAACGTCCCAAATATTGATAAAGTCATTCTTTCTACACACTGTCATGATGATCTTGGAATGGCTGTTTCTAATTCATTATCAGCAGTTGAACATGGCGCATTACAGGTAGAAGGAACAATTAATGGAATTGGAGAAAGAGCAGGAAATGCATCTCTAGAAGAGGTAGCAGTTGCCTTGCATATCCGCCAAGATTTTTACAAAGCTAACACTCGATTAAAGCTAGATGAAATTAAGCGTACAAGTGACTTAGTAAGCAAGTTAACTGGGATGATTGTTCCTCCTAACAAAGCAGTAATTGGGAAAAACGCCTATGCTCATGAATCTGGCATTCACCAAGATGGTGTATTAAAGGAAAAGACTACTTATGAAATTATCACTCCAGAATTAGTTGGAGTTAAATCGAATTCAATGGTACTAGGAAAACACTCTGGAAGACATGCGTTCCGAAACCGAATCGCAGAATTAGGATATACCCTAGAAGATCAAGAATTGAATCTTGTTTTTAAGCAATTTAAAGATTTGGCAGATAGAAAGAAAGAAATTACAGATGAAGATCTGGTTACTTTATTAGTTAATGAAAAGGTAGCAAACGTAGAAGATGCTTACCAATTAACGTCAATGCAAGTTCAATATGGAACAAATCAAATCCCTACTGCAACGATTACCTTAACAGATCGCGAAGGTAATCAAGTTCAAGAAGCTGCAACTGGTTCAGGAAGTGTGGAAGCTCTTTACAATACACTTGAGCGTTGTGTTGGCATTTCCATTACATTGGATGATTATCGTATCCAATCAGTTGGTGCAGGACGTGATGCACTTGCAGAGGTATTTGTAAAAATAAAACATGATAAATTCGAAAGCAGTGGAAGAGGTTCAGCACAAGATGTATTAGAAGCTTCCGCAAAAGCATATGTGAATGCTGTAAATAGACTATTAGCAGTTGAAAAGAATAACAAGCTACTTGAAAAAGTTGGCGTGTAAGAAATAATCAATTGTACTATTTTCAGTGTGTGAAAGACAAAAGAGGAGGAGTCAAGATGAAGAAAAGTATTGCCGTACTTCGTGGTGATGGCGTAGGTAAAGAAGTGACTAAAGGGGCAATCGAAGTATTGAAGGCCGTGGCAGAACAATACAATCATGAGTTTATTTTTCAACACGCTTTAATAGGTGGTGCAGCAATAGATGCAGAAGGTACTCCTCTACCTGCAGAAACACTGGAAGTATGTAAAAGTAGTGATGCAGTATTATTAGGAGCTGTAGGTGGACCAAAGTGGGATACAAATCCTCCGCATTTACGTCCTGAGAAAGGGTTATTACAGATCCGCAAATCATTAAATTTATATGCAAATGTAAGACCGGTAACATGTTTTACTAGTCTACTAGATGCATCTCCACTTAAACAAGAAGTAATCGAAGGTGCAGATTTTGTGATTGTTAGAGAGTTAACTGGTGGACTTTATTTCGGAAAGCCAAGTGGTAGAAAGATCGAAAATGGTGAGGAAACGGCTGTAGATACACTATCTTACAAACGTTCAGAAATGAAGAATATCATTGAAAAAGCATTTGAGATGGCAAGCACAAGACGGAAAAAGGTAACTTCAGTAGATAAAGCGAATGTTCTAGAATCGAGTCGTATGTGGAGGGAAGTTGCAGAAGAAGTAGCTGCTTTTTATCCAGAGGTTTCGTTAGAGCATATGCTAGTGGATAATGCAGCCATGCAGCTAATTCGCAACCCAAAACAATTTGATGTAGTGGTTACAGAAAATATGTTTGGTGATATTTTGAGCGATGAAGCATCTATGTTAACTGGTTCACTAGGAATGCTTCCATCAGCAAGTCTTTCTACAGATGGCCCAAGTTTATATGAGCCAATCCATGGCTCTGCACCGGATATAGCTGGGAAAAATATCGCAAACCCTATCGCGACAGTCTTATCTGCTGCTATGATGCTTCGCTTGTCTTTCGGATTAGAGGACGAAGCTACTGCAATAGAAAGAGCGGTTGACCAAGTACTTGCTGCGGGTTACCGAACTGCAGATGTTGCTGGGTCACAACAGCGTGCTATAGCAACAACTGAAATGGTAGAGAAAATTAAAGAAGCCTTGGTTGAGGATGGGGCAATTTCTAATATTATGTCTGCTTATGCGTAAGCAACTGTAGGAAATGTATAGGAAGCCACTGGTAGCTCGGTACTAACCGAGCTACACTTTTCTAAAATTTGAAATAAAAGGAGGATGTAGATACTGATGGCACCGAAAACTATTATCGAGAAAATTTGGGAACAGCATGTAATCAATCATGAAGAGGGGAAACCAAACTTACTGTATATCGACCTACATCTAGTCCATGAAGTAACTTCTCCACAGGCATTTGAAGGTCTTCGTTTGAAAAATAGAAAGGTTAGAAGACCTGATTTAACTTTTGCTACGATGGATCACAATGTGCCTACTACAAGTGATCGCTTCCAAACTAAGGATGAAATTGCTGCAAAACAAATGAGCGCACTCGAAGCAAACTGTAAAGAATTTTCGATTCCCTTAGCCGATTTACATAGCCCTGAACAAGGGATTGTTCATGTAATTGGACCTGAGCTTGGCTTAACTCAACCTGGGAAAACAATTGTATGCGGAGATAGTCATACTTCTACACATGGTGCTTTCGGAGCATTAGCCTTCGGAATTGGGACAAGTGAAGTAGAACATGTACTTGCAACTCAAAGTCTATGGCAACAAAAGCCTAAAACGATGCAAGTTAACGTTGTTGGACCATTATCTCATGGTGTATCTGCAAAGGATGTTATTTTATCAATTATCCGTAAATATGGTATCAATTTTGGTACAGGTCACGTTATTGAATACACGGGTGAAGCAATTCGTTCCATGTCTATGGAAGAAAGAATGACGATTTGTAATATGTCAATTGAGGGTGGCGCAAAAGCTGGTCTAATTAGCCCGGATGAAGTTACATTCTCTTACTTAAAAGGAAGAAAATATAGCCCGGTTGGTGCTGAATTTGATCAGGCTGTTGCAAGGTGGAAAGCATTAGCAACAGATGAAGGTGCTGTTTTTGATAAAGTCCTAGAAATACATGCAGATGAAATTTTGCCAACCGTTACGTGGGGAACAAATCCTTCTATGAGTGTAACGATTGAAGATACTGTACCATTTCCAGAAGATTTTAAAGAGGAAGTTGACAAGAAGTCTGCCCAGCGTGCCTATGAATATATGGATCTAGCACCTGGAACTCCTATTAACGAAATTGAAATCCAACATGTATTTATAGGTTCTTGTACTAACTCACGTATTAGTGACCTAAGAGAAGCTGCAGATGTGATTCGTGGACAGAAGGTTTCACCTAGCGTACGAGCATTAGTTGTTCCAGGATCTCAGCAAGTTAAGATTCAAGCGGAAAAAGAAGGACTAGCAGATGTGTTCCGTGAAGCCGGTTTTGAATGGCGTGACGCAGGCTGTAGCATGTGCTTAAGTATGAACCCGGACGTAGTACCTGCTGGTGAAAGATGTGCTTCTACTTCTAACCGCAACTTTGAAGGACGACAAGGAAAAGGAGCACGTACACACTTAGTTAGTCCGGCAATGGCTGCAGCAGCTGCAATATATGGTAGATTCGTAGATGTACGAAAAGTTCAACCAGCAGTAACTGGGAAGGAGGCATAAGAATGGAACCTTTTATCACTCATCAAGGTAAAGTTGCAGGTATGGATCGAAATAATGTGGATACAGACCAGATTATTCCTAAGCAATTTTTGAAAAGTATTGAACGGACTGGATTTGGAAAATATGCCTTTTTCGATTGGCGATTTGAGGCGGATGGAAGCCCTAATCCAAACTTCGAATTAAATAGAAAAGAAAATGAAGGTGCTACGATCCTCGTGGCGAATGAAAACTTCGGTTGTGGCTCATCCCGTGAACATGCACCTTGGGCGTTGCAGGATTTTGGATTTAAGGTAATCCTTGCTCCATCTTTTGCAGATATTTTTTACAATAACTGCTTAAAGAATGGCATGCTTCCGATCATTTTAGAGAAAAGTGTAATTGAATACTTATTAAAAGAAGCAACTGATGCAGAATATACGTGCACCATCTCTCTTGAGGCGCAGACGATAGTGGATTCAAAAGGCTTTAAGACAGACTTTACTATTGATTCGTATTGGAAGGAAATGCTCATTAATGGATGGGATGAAATTGATAAAACATTATCCTATGAGCAACAAATTAAAGAATATGAATTAAAAATAGGCGGGATTCGTTAATAGACAAAGTCATTTTGACTTTGTCTATTTTTTTACAATATGTTGATATTGGATTATTTCCGCCCTATTGTTTTCTGCAGTATTGATTGATACACTTAGTACTCAAATGAAATGAAAAATTTGGGGTTGGGTAAACTCTATGAAAAAAGATACTAATCGTAATAAACAGGAAAAAATAATACAGTTTCCAAAGCTGAAGGAAAGGCTAATGGAAAAAGGCCTCGATGCTTTAACGAACAAGAAGTTTAAAGAAGCACTATCATTGTTATTGCAAGCCCAGGAGATGGAAGAAGGTAACCATGAGATAGAACTTGGCATTGTGATTTGCCTCTTTGAATTAGGAGAGCTAGAACAAGCAAAGGAAAATTGCTTGGCTATGCTTAAGGAAGATATAGGAGATTATTTTCATGTATTACAAATCTATGTTACAATCCTGATCCAGCTCGGGCAATATGATGAAGTGAAAACGACGATTGAAGCAGTGTTAGATGAAGATTCGGTACCACCAGAGTATCTTGACACACTCACTCAGTTACTAGAACTAAGTAGTAGAATGCTCTATTCAGATGATGTGGGGGAAGAAGTTGAAATCTCTAGTGAGGAAATTATGGAACAGCTTCGTACTACCTTATATAATGAGGACAACATCGCAAAACAGATAGCATTAGTACAATCTATTAAAGATCTCAACGTACGAAAATACCTAGAACTTTTAGTTCCTTTTTTATCCATGAAAGAGAAGCATCCTATTGTCAAAACAATCATTATGCAGCTCCTTGTTGAAAATAAGGTAGATATGGAGATAGAAGCAGAGAAATTTGGTGAAGTGGTAACGGTGAATCCATCTGAATTAGAGGATCCATCAGTATCACCTATTACAAGTAGGATTCTATCTATTCTAGAAGAAAAGTTAGAAAATGAGAATCCAAGCCTTTTCGAAACAGCAAAAGAGTTATGGCTACGTCATTTATTTGTCCTTTATCCATTTACATTGGAAGAGGAGAATCCTTCTATGTATGCAGCTGCTTTACATCTATATAGTTCTGAGCTACACGGATTGGACATCGAAAATAGAACACTGGAGCAGTATTATGGTGTTAGTCTATTTGAATTAAAGTTTACGTTAGAAAAACTAGAAAAAGTAGAACGAGGCTCTATTATCGAATAATTTTTTTCTCTAGTTATTTAATTAGGAGAAAGCGAACCTAATGTAGAAATTATAGATTTTAGATTCGGGAGAAAATGGGTAAACTTTCTAACAATATAAAAATATTCTATATGTTGAAAGCTTGCTTATCTATGTTATAATGTAATGGTTGTAAAATACTAGGTTACCGACATAAAGGTAATTGTTAACGAATTTACATATCGGAAAAAATAGTTAGTAAATAGATGTTGGAGGGAAATAAATTATGTCCGCAAAGTTTGAAAAATTAGAAGGAAATCAAGGTGTCTTAACTATTGAAGTTGACGCAGAAACATTTAACAAAGGACTAGATGATGCATTTAAAAAAGTAGTAAAACAAGTAAACGTACCTGGATTCCGTAAAGGAAAAATGCCTCGTGGAATGTTTGAAAAACGTTTTGGTGTTGAATCATTGTACCAAGATGCTTTAGATATTATTCTTCCAGATGCATACGAAAGTGCAATCAAAGAAACTGGTATTGAGCCAGTGGATCGTCCAGAAGTTGACGTTGAGCAAATCGAAAAAGGCAAAAACCTTATTTTTACTGCAAAGGTTACTGTAAAGCCTGAAGTTAGATTAGGTGATTACAAAGGTCTTGAAGTTGAGAAACTTGAAGAAACTGTTACTGATGAAGAAGTTGACAATGAAATCAAAGAATTACAAGAGCGTAACGCTGAGCTTGTTGTGAAAGAAGAAGGCACAGTTGAAAATGGCGATACAGTTGTTATTGATTTCGAAGGTTTTGTTGATGGAGAAGCATTTGAAGGTGGACAAGCTGATAACTATACTCTAGAAATCGGTTCTGGCTCATTCATTCCAGGCTTCGAAGAACAACTAGTTGGAGTAGCTGCAGGTGCAGAAAAAGACGTGGAAGTTACTTTCCCAGAAGAATACCATGCTGAAAACCTTGCTGGTAAACCTGCAACATTCAAAGTGAAAGTTCACGAAATCAAAGCAAAAGAATTACCTGAACTAGATGATGAGTTCGCAAAAGACGTAGACGATGAAGTTGAAACATTAGAAGAGTTAAAGGCAAAAACAAGAACTCGTCTAGAAGAAACTAAAAAGCGTGATGCTGAAAATAACCTAAAAGATACATTAATCGAAAAAGCTGCTGAAAACGCAGAAATCGATATCCCTGAGGCTATGGTTAACACTGAATTAGACCGTATGGTTCGTGAATTCGAACAACGCTTACAAATGCAAGGCATGAACCTTGATCTTTATTTCCAATTCTCAGGTCAAGATGAAAATGCTCTACGTGAACAAATGAAAGAAGATGCTGGAAAACGTGTACGCATCAACTTAACTTTAGAAGCAATTGCAAATGCTGAAAATATCGAGGTTTCTGAAGAAGAAATCAACGAAGAGTTAGAAAAGATGGCAGGCATGTACAGCGTTTCTGTTGAAGAGCTTAAAAATATGCTTGGTGGAGCAGAAGGTATTAAAGAAGATTTAAAAATAAGAAAAGCAATCGATTTTCTTGTGGAAAATAGCAAAAGTGTTGCATAATAATAAATAAGGGAATATCAAGGCGCGATATGATCGTGCCTTGTTTTATACCCAAAAACTTGAAGTAGTACATACAATAAGCAATTGGTAGTAGTTTTATTCTTAGGATTCTGGGAACACTTAAAAGGAGGGCAGGCTTAAAAACTATTCACTAGGATTTTTGAAAAGAGAGACAAACATACCTACATAATGAGCAAGAGTTAAATTTATTCAACAGAAGCTTACCACTTCTATAAGTGGGGAATAAATACAAAATGATTTGGTCAATTCAGTATTGGTTCACTGCTACTGAATAAAGTTAAGCCTCCGGCGGATGCCACGATTTTCAAAGGAAATTTTTGCCTGAAAATCGGGCGCAACTCGCCTTGGCGAATCTGATTATTACCTGTTTAAGGAAGAATTATGGTACAATGCAATACATAACAATTAGAAAAGCGGATGCTGGTCTAAGAAAATAGAAAGTTGCTATAGGGCTTACTGTAGAGAGAAGAAACAAATAAGGGGTGACATAATGTTTAAATTTAATGATGAAAAAGGGCAACTTAAATGTTCTTTTTGTGGAAAAACTCAGGATCAGGTTCGCAAGTTAGTTGCTGGTCCCGGCGTTTATATATGCGATGAATGTATTGAATTATGTACAGAAATCGTTGAAGAGGAACTTGGTACAGAAGAAGAAGTTGAATTCAAGGATGTACCTAAGCCAAAAGAAATTAGAGAAATATTAGATGAATACGTAATAGGTCAGGATGCGGCGAAGAAGTCATTAGCCGTAGCAGTTTATAACCACTATAAGCGTATTAATTCAAATAGCAAAATAGATGACGTTGAACTATCTAAGAGTAATATTTGTATGATTGGGCCTACCGGTAGTGGTAAAACATTATTAGCACAAACGTTAGCTCGAATCTTAAATGTTCCTTTTGCTATTGCGGATGCAACTTCATTAACTGAAGCGGGATATGTTGGGGAAGACGTGGAAAACATCCTTCTCAAATTAATTCAAGCTGCAGATTATGATGTTGAAAAAGCAGAAAAGGGCATCATCTATATAGATGAAATCGATAAAGTAGCCCGTAAGTCTGAAAATCCTTCTATTACACGTGATGTATCAGGTGAAGGGGTACAGCAAGCTCTCTTGAAAATTCTTGAAGGAACAGTTGCAAGTGTTCCCCCACAAGGTGGAAGAAAACATCCACATCAAGAATTTATTCAAATTGATACCACTAATATCCTATTTATTTGTGGTGGAGCATTCGACGGTATCGAACAAATTATTAAACGTCGTTTAGGTAAAAAAGTAATTGGATTTGGATCTAATGTTGTGGAAGAAGAATTAGATAAAAAATCATTACTTACTAGATCGTTGCCTGAAGATTTATTAAAATTTGGGTTAATCCCAGAATTTATTGGTCGTCTTCCAGTCATTGCAAGCCTTGAACCGCTTGATGAGGATGCATTGGTTGAAATTTTGACTAAACCAAAAAATGCCCTAGTGAAGCAGTTCCAAAAAATGCTTGAGTTAGATGAAGTTGAATTGGATTTTGAAGATGACGCCCTCGTAGAAATTGCGAAAAAAGCGATTGAACGCAAGACTGGTGCTCGTGGTTTACGTTCAATCATCGAAGGAATCATGCTTGATGTAATGTTTGACTTACCGTCAAGAGAAGATATTAAAAAATGTATCATAACTGCTGAAACGGTAACAAACAGTACTCCACCTAAGTTACTTTTAGATGATGGTACTGTTGTGGAAAACAAAGAAATTTCTGCATAATGCCTGTTTAATCCCGAGGGAAGGTACCCTCGGGATTTTTTCTGTTTCTTGCAATTGTCGATAAACGAATGGGAGGCCAACCGTACCATATATCTTTGGTAGTAGAAGATTATCGTAGATAGTATCAAATTCGCCATCAATACCATTTTACATTTCAAAAATCCCTCAAAATTGGTTTATTCCACCTTTACTCAGGAGATAATAGCATATAGTAGTCTACATGAGAGCAGGAGGAATATTATGAGTTGGACAGGTATTGTATTGTTCGTACAGCTATTCTTTGGAGTTATCATCGGTCTATACTTTTGGAATCTCCTTAAAAACCAGCGAACTCAAAAGGTATCTATAGATAAAGAGTCTAGAAAAGAAATGGAACAGCTCCGAAAAATGAGGGCTATATCTTTAACAGAGCCTCTAGCTGAGAGAGTAAGACCAACTAGCTTTTCTGACATTGTTGGCCAAGAGGATGGAATTAAATCCTTAAAAGCAGCTCTTTGTGGACCAAATCCACAACATGTCATTATATATGGACCACCTGGTGTAGGTAAAACAGCGGCGGCAAGGCTCGTTATGGAGGAAGCAAAACGTAATTCAAAATCTCCATTTAAACAAAATGCTGTTTTTGTGGAGTTAGATGCGACGACGGCAAGATTCGATGAACGTGGAATTGCTGATCCATTGATTGGTTCTGTACATGACCCTATCTATCAGGGGGCAGGTGCTATGGGACAAGCGGGTATTCCGCAGCCAAAGCCGGGAGCTGTAACAAATGCTCATGGCGGTGTATTATTTATAGATGAGATTGGAGAGCTTCATCCAATTCAGATGAATAAAATGTTGAAAGTGTTAGAGGATCGAAAGGTTTTCCTCGAAAGCGCCTACTACAGTGAGGAAAACACACAAATTCCAAATCATATACATGATATATTTAAAAATGGTTTACCAGCTGACTTTCGTATGATTGGAGCTACAACTAGAACTCCAAGCGAAATTCCACCTGCTATCCGTTCGAGATGTCTTGAAGTATTTTTCCGCGAATTAGACCAAGATGAGTTAGCGATTGTTACTAGAAAGGCACTTGAAAAAGTGAATATGAAGGCAACTGAAAAAGGAGTATCTATACTTGCTTCCTACGCTCGAAATGGACGTGAGGTTGTTAATATGGTACAAATCGCTGCTGGTATTGCTATTTCAGAGGAACGTGATTTTATTAAGGATGAAGACATTGAATGGGTATTACATTCTAGTCAGTTAACACCACGTTATGATAAAAAGATTTATCCAAGTGCACGAGTTGGACTTGTGAACGGTCTAGCTGTATATGGTCCAAACACGGGTGCGCTTCTAGAAATCGAAGTTACAGTTATTCCTGCTGCTAAGGATAAAGGAACCATTAATATTACAGGTATCGTTGAAGAAGAAAGTATTGGAGACCGTGGGAAATCAGTTAGAAGAAAAAGTATGGCAAAGGGTTCTATTGAAAATGTGATTACAGTTCTTCGCTCTATGGGTGTACCGGCACATGACTATGACATTCATGTTAACTTCCCAGGTGGCATTCCGATTGATGGTCCGTCTGCCGGAATTGCGATGGCGACAGGTATCTATTCAGCCATTCATAAGTTCCCAGTTGACCATACAGTCGCAATGACAGGTGAAATAAGCATTCATGGAAATGTGAAACCGATTGGTGGAGTAGTACCTAAGATAAAAGCAGCCAAGCAAGCTGGGGCGAAAAAGGTTATTATCCCAGAGGAGAACATGCAATCAATCTTAATGGAAATTGACGGAATTGAAATTATTCCGGTTACAGATTTAGAACAAGTCTTTGAGATTGCAATTGAGACACCAGAACGTCAAAAAGAGTCAAAGCAAACTATCATTCCGGCCGCTACGGATTATACAAGGTCAGAATCAGTGTAACTAGACGTATTTGATTAAAGGGACTTCGACATACTAAGAAGGTCGAAGTCTCTTTCTATTTACTTTTATTCAGTCGGGGGAGGGCCAGAACCGACTGAATAAAAGTAAAAGCCTCCGGCGGATGCCTCGATTTTTCAAAGGAATTGATTCGAGCTAACTCGAATAAAAATCCGGATACTAATACGCCAAGGTGTATTTTATAGAAACATAAATCCACCAAAATAGACACTAGCTTTTAAATAAGATAAAATTTACATTTAAGAACGTGTTCCAAAAGGAGGATGAAAAGGACCGAGAAGTTCGAGGCGGTGCAGTTTTGAGTAGCGGAACGTATGCAGTTAATACGTGAGCAACGGAGAAACAAGCCAACGAAGAAATTCGATGTGTCATTTTTACCGGACTTTTTGAACATCTACTTTAAGAACTATATTCAATTTTGAGGTGTTTACAATGACAATAAAAAAGGAAATCATTGTTCCCCTTTTACCACTACGAGGATTACTCGTCTATCCAACAATGGTTTTGCATTTAGATGTTGGCCGTGACAAATCAGTGCAAGCCTTGGAAAAGGCAATGGTAGAAGAACATATCATTTTTTTAACAACCCAAAAGGATGTTTCAATCGACGATCCTACAAAGGATGATATATATAACATAGGAACATTAACACAAGTCAAACAGATGCTTAAGTTACCAAACGGTACGATTCGCGTGCTCGTCGAAGGTCTTAACCGCGCCGAAATCAAAGAAATCTATGACAATGATACGTATTTTTCGGTTAAGGTAAAGAACTTTGAAGAAGATGAGACGAAGGATGTTGAAACAGAAGCTCTGATGCGCATGATGCTTGAGTATTTTGAACAGTACATAAAACTCTCTAAAAAAATATCTGCTGAAACATACACATCTGTAACAGATATTGAGGAGCCAGGCAGAATGGCAGATATCATTGCCTCTCATCTTCCTCTGAAACTAAAGGAAAAACAAGAAATTCTGGAAACCATCGATGTACGTGACCGGATGAACAAAGTAATTACGATTATCAATAATGAAAAAGAAGTGCTAAGTTTAGAAAAAAAGATTGGTCAACGTGTGAAGCGATCAATGGAGCGAACTCAAAAAGAATATTATCTACGAGAACAAATGAAGGCCATTCAAAAAGAACTCGGAGATAAAGAAGGAAAAACAGGAGAGGTTTCTTCCCTAAAAGATAAAATTGAAGCTGCAGGAATGCCAGAGCATGTAAAAACGGTAGCGTTAAAGGAATTGGATCGTTACGAAAAAATACCTCAAACATCTGCAGAAAGTTCAGTTATACGAAATTATATTGACTGGCTAATAGCTTTACCGTGGACAAAAGCTACTGAAGATTCCTTAGATATCCACCGTGCTGAGGAAATCCTTGATAATGATCACTTTGGTCTAGAAAAGGTAAAAGAAAGAGTACTTGAATACTTAGCCGTGCAACAACTTACAAATTCTTTAAAAGGACCGATTTTATGTCTTGCAGGGCCTCCTGGAGTGGGGAAAACATCCCTCGCAAAATCCATTGCAAAATCACTAGGTAGAAATTTTGTTCGTATTTCCCTTGGTGGTGTTCGTGATGAATCTGAAATTAGAGGTCACCGAAGAACATATGTAGGGGCGATGCCTGGTCGTATTATTCAAGGAATGAAGAAGGCAGGGACGATCAATCCTGTATTCCTTTTAGATGAAATTGATAAAATGTCGAATGACTTTAGAGGAGATCCATCTTCTGCTATGCTAGAGGTACTTGATCCGGAACAAAATTTCAATTTTAGTGATCATTATATTGAAGAACCATATGACCTATCAAAGGTTATGTTTATTGCAACAGCAAATAACCTTGCTACGATTCCAGGGCCATTAAGAGATCGAATGGAAATTATCACGATAGCAGGCTACACTGAGCTTGAAAAGGTTCATATTGCAAAGGACCATTTGTTACCAAAGCAAATTGAAGAACACGGATTAACAAAAGGGAAACTGCAAATTCGTGAGGATGGTCTTCAAAACATCATTCGTTATTACACAAGGGAAGCCGGAGTGCGTGGTTTAGAGCGCCAATTGGCAAAAATCTGTCGTAAGGTTGCAAAAATTATTGTTGCGGCAGAGAAGAAACGTGTTGTGATAACTGATAAAAATGTAATTGACTTCTTAGGGAAACCTATTTTCCGATATGGCCAAGCTGAAATCGAAGACCAAGTTGGTGTGGCTACTGGGTTAGCGTATACAGCTTTTGGCGGAGATACGCTATTCATTGAAGTTTCTGTGGCACCCGGTAAAGGCAAACTTGTTCTTACAGGTAAGCTCGGAGATGTCATGAAGGAATCTGCACAAGCTGCTTTTAGTTATATTCGGTCAAAAGCTGTGGAGCTAAAAATTGATTCCGATTTTAATGAGAAAAATGATATTCATATTCATGTTCCAGAAGGGGCAGTACCGAAGGATGGACCATCAGCGGGAATTACAATTGCAACAGCACTTATCTCTGCCTTAACAGGAAGAGCCGTTCGTAAGGAAGTTGGAATGACTGGTGAGATAACGTTAAGAGGCCGTGTCCTTCCAATTGGTGGACTAAAGGAAAAATCATTGAGTGCTCATCGTGCAGGATTAACTAAAGTGTTATTTCCAAAGGATAATGAAAAAGATTTAGATGATATACCGGAAAGTGTAAGGAATGATATGGAGTTTGTTGCAGTATCTCATTTAGATGAAGTATTGGAACATGCGTTAACAGGGGAGAATTAAATGAAAGTAACAAGTGCAGAAATCATAATTAGTGCCGTAAAACCAGAACAGTATCCAGATACGCCATTACCAGAGTTTGCGTTAGCTGGGCGTTCAAATGTTGGGAAGTCATCATTTATCAACAAGATGATAAATCGTAAGGCTTTAGCCCGAACATCTTCAAAGCCAGGTAAAACACAAACCTTGAACTTTTATTTAATAAATGAAATGCTTCATTTTGTAGATGTTCCAGGTTATGGATATGCGAAGGTGTCGAAGACAGAAAGAGCAGCATGGGGGAAAATGATTGAGACATATCTAACAAATAGAGAACAGTTAAAAGCACTTGTTCTCATTGTTGATTTACGTCATCCTCCAACAAAAGATGATGTGTTGATGTATGATTTTGTGAAGCATTATCAAATACCAGTAATCGTCATTGCAACAAAAGCAGATAAGATTCCAAAAGGGAAATGGGATAAGCATTTAAAGGTGGTTCGAGAAACATTAGAACTTGAACCAGGTGATAAACTCATCAAATTTTCTTCAGAAATCGGCCTTGGAAAAGACGAAGCGTGGGCAGCTCTACAATCATATATGAACGACTAAACATTATAAGGTATTTCCTACACGTTTAAACCCATGAGTTTCTCATGGGTTTTCGTCATGTTGGTATATTTTACTTTTTCTTAATGAATAATAAGTAGAAACCGATACCTACAAGGAGAAGGGGCCAATAGTTCAAAATAAATGAAAAACCACCTTCTATAAATCCTAACCAACTCATAAATCGATTATAGTTAAGAAATAATAGCGAAACAAATAATACAACGACACTATGGATTAATCCATTTTTTGTTTTAAAATAGGTAAGCAGTAGGCCAACGCCAATAATAAAGAGTAAAGTTCCAGGTTGTTTCGGCCAAAAGGAAAGTAGATTAATGCTATGGAAATGAAAACCAAACCCAACAAGAATAACACCTGGTAAAATACTACTAGGATTGTTTTCTCCATATGCTTGAACAAGAAACGCTATCCCGGCAATCGTAACGAGTGTTTGCCAAGAAAAAAAGCTAGTAAATAATGGAATGTTTAACTGTTGAAGTAGAAGATAACAACCAAACCCTACTAAGATGATGCCAGAAAAGATATTATTTTTTTTCATAGAATCCCCCGTGCTAGTTACTTGATTTGACGCTGTTTTTTTGTTAATGTAACCATTGAAGTCTAGGTGACTTATCGCATGTAAAAAGACTTACTTTATTTGTAATTATTTATAAATTTCTATTCATAATCTTAGCACAGGTTGTCATAAACTGTTCATACTTTTTTCGAATATAGTTCTATTTGTACATGCTATAATAGTAGTAGTTTTTGTGAAAGATTATTGAACAAATTATGTCATGTTACATTCGTCAGTGATAAATATTGAAAAGATGGGGTGAAAGAATATGCATACACTAATGGTCGGATTAAACTATAGAACAGCCCCTGTTGAAATACGTGAAAAACTTACTTTTGAACCGGATAGTATCGCTGCGGCGATGAAAGTACTAAAAGGGAAGAAAAGTATATTAGAGAATATTATTGTCTCAACATGTAATCGTACTGAAATTTATGCTGTTGTAGACCAGTTGCATACGGGACGTTATTATATAAAGGATTTTCTTTCTGAATGGTTCGGGATTACAAAAGAAGAATTTACTCCGTACTTAACTATCTTTGAAGATGAAGGCGCAGTAGATCATTTGTTTCATGTTACCTGTGGATTAAATTCGATGGTAGTCGGTGAAACTCAAATACTCGGACAAGTTCGTTCGAGCTTTTTATCTGCTCAAGAAGAGAATACTTCAGGAACTGTGTTTAACCATTTGTTTAAACAATCAATTACACTTGCTAAACGTGCTCATTCCGAAACGGAAATTGGGTCAAATGCTGTTTCTGTTAGTTACGCAGCAGTCGAACTTGCCAAGAAAATATTTGGAGACCTTGCATCAAAGAACGTACTGATTTTAGGTGCTGGCAAAATGGGTGAATTAGCTGTACAAAACCTTCATGGATCAGGTGTTGGAAAAGTTACAGTGATGAACCGAACATTTGAAAAAGCTCAAAATCTTGCAGAGAAGTTCCAAGGAGAAGCAAAATCAATTGAGCAACTTCAATGTGCGTTAGTCGATGCTGATATTATGATAAGCTCAACAGGTGCCAAAGGCTATGTTATCACAAAAGACATGATGCAAGACGTAGAACGAATGAGAAAAGGTCGTCCCTTGTTTATGGTCGATATCGCTGTACCGAGAGACTTAGATCCAGGACTTGCTGATTTAGACAGTGTCTTTTTATATGATATAGATGATTTAGAGGGTATTGTAGAAGCAAATATTCAAGAGCGTAAGGTTGCTGCTGAAGCAATTGAGCTTATGATTGAAAGTGAAATTGTTGAATTTAAGACGTGGTTAAATACACTGGGAGTAGTTCCCGTTATATCGGCGCTTCGTAGTAAAGCATTATCAATTCAGGCTGAAACAATGGAAAGTATTGAGCGGAAGCTACCAAATCTTTCTGATCGTGAGAAAAAAGTGTTGAATAAACATACGAAGAGTATAATTAATCAGTTATTACGTGATCCTATTTTACAAGCGAAAGAACTTGCTGCACAGCCAAATGCTGAGGAATCTTTAGCGTTATTTATGAAGATTTTTGATATTGAAGATGCTGTTGTTTCAGAAACAGGTTCACAAAAGGAACAGAGTAATATGAACTTTGTAGTAGCTGATCGAAAGCAGCCTTCTCTACAGTCATAATGAGAGGAAAATCGTAAATGGTAGAGATGAACGTAATGAGATTACATGAGTTTACAGTAATCCTCTATGCCCTTAGTGTCCTACTCTATTTTATAGACTTTCTTCATAACAACCGGAAGGTAAATAAGTTTGCCTTCTGGTTACTTGCATTTGTATGGGTAATTCAATCGATATTTCTACTTACAAAACTGATAGATACGGGAAGGTTACCGTTACTGTCCATGTTTGAAGGACTCTATTTTTATGCCTGGGTTCTTATTACATTTTCGTTGATCCTTAATAAGTTTTTACGAGTAGACTTTATTGTATTTTTTACTAATCTATTAGGATTTTTCATCATGGCGTTACACACCTTTGCACCTGGTCAACATGGTTCAAGTGCAGTCGAAAGCCAGCTTATTTCAGAATTACTGATGATACATATCTCAATGGCCATTCTTTCATACGGAGCATTTTCTTTGTCATTTGTTTTTTCAATCTTGTATTTGATTCAGTACAATTTGTTAAAACAGAAAAAGTGGGGAAAACGTCTACTGCGAATGAATGATCTCTCAAAGCTTGACCATATGTCATATGTATTAAATATCATTGGCGTACCAATGCTGTTATTGTCTCTTATATTAGGAGTATTGTGGGCCTACATTAAGGTAGAGAATTTTTATCTCTTCGATGCAAAGGTACTAGGGTCCTTTTTTGTGTTGCTTATCTACGCTTGGTACCTTTATAAAAGAGTTGTACAAAAGCTACAAGGAAGAACAATTGCATATTGGAATGTAGGGGCGTTTTTGCTTCTACTTGTTAATTTCTTTTTATTTGGAAGCTTATCGCGGTTTCATTTCTGGCATACATAAGAAGTAGGAGGATTATTATGCGTAAAATAATTGTAGGGTCTCGAAAAAGTAAATTGGCTATCACACAAACAAACTGGGTTATCAGCCAACTGAAAAATTTAGGTGCTCCATATGAGTTTGAGGTAAAAGAAATTGTGACAAAGGGTGATAAAATCCTTGATGTTACGTTATCAAAGGTTGGAGGCAAGGGCCTTTTTGTTAAGGAAATTGAACAAGCTCTTTATGATAAGGAAATCGATATGGCAGTTCACAGTATGAAAGATATGCCTGCTGTATTACCAGAAGGGTTTGTTATTGGGTGTGTTCCCAAACGTGAGGATCATCGGGATGTCATTATTTCAAAAGATCATGTGTCCTTTGATAAGCTTCCGAGTGGAGCGGTTGTAGGAACTAGTAGTTTACGTAGAAGTGCACAACTCCTTGCGAAAAGAGACGATATTGAAATTAAGTGGATTCGTGGAAATATTGATACAAGACTTGCGAAGCTTGAAAATGAGGACTACGATGCGATTGTGCTAGCTGCTGCTGGTTTAAAGCGTATGGGATGGTCTGATGATGTAGTATCAGAATACATTGAGCCTGAGGTTTGTTTACCAGCGGTAGGTCAGGGAGCTCTTGCGATTGAATGTCGTGAAGATGATGCCGAACTCTTGATGACACTTTCAAAATTAAATGATGAATACACACAAACCACAGTTGCTGCTGAACGTGCTTTCCTTGATAAGATGGAAGGCGGCTGTCAAATCCCGATTGCAGCATATGCGACTATGTCTGAGGACAAGGAAATTGCTTTAACAACATTAGTAGGTTCACCTGACGGAAAGACTATTTATAAAGAGCAGGTGTATGGAACAGATCCAATTAAAGTTGGTCATGAAGCGGCCAAGAAATTATCCGATCTTGGAGCAAAGAAACTAATTGACCAGGTAAAAGAGGAGCTCAATCAGTAATGGAGGCAGAAAAACCTCTGTTGGGGAAAACTGTGTTAAATATGAGGGGGAAAAGGCAGGCTGCTGATTTTTCGCATAAAATCATTGAAACAGGAGGAATTCCAATCGAAATTCCGTTACTTGCGTTTCAAAAACCAACAAACACGGAGTTTATATTCCAAACAATTAAAGAGCTTCACACGTTTGATTGGCTCATTTTTACTAGTAAAAACGGAATTGACTTTTTTTTCGATTTTTATGCTCAGGTAACCGAAGAATCAGGTGTGAGTCCTCCTTTTCCTAAAATTGCAGTTGTCGGTTCGAAAACGGAAAAAGCTCTACTTGAAAAGGGACATAGACCTGATCTTGTTCCAGATGAATATATAGCAGAGGGTTTGTTCGAAAGTTTAAAACCATTTGTGAAACCAGGGAGTCGCTTTTTACTTGCACGTGGGAATTTATCTCGTTCCTACTTAGTTGATGAATTGACAGTAAAGGGTGCCGAAGCTGTTGATTTAATTGTCTATGATACAATTGGAGATAATGGTGATAAAGCGACACTTTGCAAACAGTTGAAAAAAGGTATTGATTTTATTGTGTTTACGAGTCCTTCTACTGTTAATCAGTTCTATAAAATGGTGAAAGACACAGACTGGCTGAAATGGACGAGCAACTCTGTATTTGCTTGTATTGGACCAGAAACACAAAAGGCAGCACTGCAAGTACATATTCCAGTCCATATAGTCCCTGAAAACTACACGATTGATGATCTGCTAGCAGAAATGATTGATTTTATTCATATGCAAGGAGGAGAAAGGTAGATGGAGAAATTACAATTTGCTAGACACAGAAGATTACGTCATACAGCAAATATTCGAGCATTGGTACGTGAAACACATCTACATATAGATGATTTAATTTATCCATTGTTTATTGTGGAAGGTGAAAATAAAAAGGTAGAAGTGTCCTCAATGCCAGGCGTTTATAATATTTCATTAGATTTACTCGGACAGGAGTTAGATGAAATTGTTGAGCTAGGTATTAAGTCTGTTATTTTATTTGGAGTACCTGATGAAAAAGAGAAAGACGAAGAAGGTACAGGCGCCTTTCATGATCATGGAATTGTTCAAAGAGCCATTGGGGTAACAAAAGAAAAGCATCCTGAGTTAGTAGTAATAGCAGATACCTGTCTATGTGAATATACTTCACATGGTCACTGTGGTGTTATTGAGGATGGAAGAGTCTTAAATGATCCTTCCCTTGATCTACTTGCAAAGACTGCTGTAAGCCAGGCAAAAGCAGGTGCAGATATCATTGCACCATCCAATATGATGGATGGATTTGTGGCGGCTATTCGTTATGGCTTAGATGAAGCTGGTTTTGACCATATTCCGATTATGTCCTATGCTGTTAAATACTCATCCGCATTCTATGGCCCATTCCGTGATGCTGCACAAAGTGCACCTTCCTTTGGTGATCGTAAAACTTATCAAATGGATTATGCGAATCGTTTGGAAGCTTTACGTGAAGCGGAATCAGATATTGAAGAAGGTGCAGACTTCTTAATTGTGAAGCCAGCATTATCTTATTTGGATATAGTTCGTGATGTGAAAAATAGTTTTAATGCACCAGTGGTAGCTTATAACGTCAGTGGTGAATATTCCATGATTAAAGCAGCAGCTTTAAATGGTTGGATTAATGAAAAAGAAATTGTAATGGAAATGTTGACCGGCATGAAGCGTGCGGGTGCAGATCTTATTATTACATATTTCTCTAAGGACGTTGCACGATGGTTACAAGAAAAATAGGTCTCTAGATTTTTGGTTCCTTCCGTCAATTTAGGAAGGGACCAATACCTACATGGAAAGGGGTTACGTTAATGAGAAGTTATGAGAAGTCAAAAGCGGCTTTTGCAGAAGCTTTACAACTAATGCCGGGTGGAGTAAATAGCCCTGTTCGTGCCTTCAAATCCGTAAAAATGGATCCGATTTTTATGGAGCGTGGAAAAGGCTCAAAAATTTATGATATAGATGGAAATGAATACATAGATTACGTCTTATCGTGGGGACCACTTATTCACGGTCATGCAAATGATCAGGTGGTTGAAGCAATCAAAAAGGTTACCGAGTTTGGAACGAGTTTTGGTGCCCCATCTCTTGTTGAAAATAAGTTAGCACAGCTTGTTATTGAACGAGTACCTTCAATTGAGATTGTTCGAATGGTTAGCTCTGGTACGGAAGCAACGATGAGTGCGCTACGTTTGGCTAGAGGTTTTACAGGACGCAATAAGATCATGAAATTTGAAGGTTGTTATCATGGGCACGGTGATTCACTACTCATTAAAGCTGGCTCAGGTGTTGCTACACTTGGTTTACCGGATAGCCCAGGTGTTCCTGAAAGTATTGCCCAAAACACAATCACTGTTCCTTATAATGATCTAGAAGCCGTTACATATGCGTTTGAGCAATTTGGTGACGATATTGCAGGACTTATCGTTGAGCCAGTTGCTGGTAATATGGGTGTTGTACCTCCACAGCCTGGATTCCTAGAAGGTCTGCGCGAGATTACTAAACAATACGGTGCGTTACTAATTTTTGATGAGGTTATGACAGGATTCCGTGTTGATTATAACTGTGCCCAAGGCTATTACGGAGTAACTCCAGATATCACATGTCTTGGTAAGGTAATTGGTGGCGGACTACCTGTAGGCGCATATGGTGGAAGAGCTGAAATTATGGAGCAAATTGCTCCAAGTGGTCCGATCTACCAAGCTGGTACGCTATCGGGAAATCCATTAGCGATGACTGCAGGCTATGAAACACTTTCACAGCTTACTCCTGAGGATTATACAGAATTTAAGAAGAAAGCAGATCGATTAGAAGCAGGATTAACTGAGGCTGCAACGAAGTACGATATTCCACTTTGTATCAATCGCGCCGGCTCGATGATTGGCTTCTTCTTTACAAATGAAAAAGTAATCAACTATGATATAGCAAAAACATCAAATCTAGATTTCTTTGCTTCCTATTATCGTGAGATGGCAAATGAAGGGGTATTTCTTCCACCATCACAATTTGAAGGACTCTTCCTTTCAACTGCTCATTCAGATGAAGACATCGAAAAAACAATTCAAGCGGCTGAAACAGCTTTTTCAAAGCTCAGAGGCTAAAAAACAGAAAAAAGACAGACTCAATTCTCACTGAGTCTGTCTTTTTATTTTAATAAATTATCATAAAAGCCTCTGTTTTATCATAAAAATTGTAATGTCATAGTAAATCTGTATAGAAGGACTGAAAGGAGGAGTAGCTGTGTCATCTGAAAACTTACGATTTTCAGTAGAAGAATCAGTCTGGTTTCAAAAGGGACAGGAAGTCTCAGAGCTCATCTCAATATCACTTGATCCAGATATTGTCATTCAAGAGCATGACCAATATGTGTCCATTCGCGGTGCATTACAGCTAACAGGTGAATATCGTATAGATGAAGAAGCTTCAGAAGAGGAAGATCGGGACTTTGCTTCCGTTCGTTTAGTAAATGAGGTCATCACACGTGAAGATGGTGTAAGTGAGCTAAACCATCGCTTTCCTGTAGATATAACAATCCCACAAAACCGTATTCAAAGCTTGGATGAGGTATATGTTTCCATCGAAACGTTTGACTATGAAATTCCAAAGCGAGGCTGTCTACAAATTGTTGCTGATCTTGCAATTAGTGGGATTCATGGCGTAACTCAACCTCCAAAAGAGGATGTAATTGAGGAAGTGACAAACGAGGAGGAAACTCCAGTTGTTGCAGAAAAGCCTGCAGAAGCAGAACCAGAGCTTGTCAGAAGCGCTACTTTTGATGATGAAGAAGAAGCACAAGATGAAGCTATAGAGGTGCATGTTAGAGCAGAACAGTCGGGACAGCAAGAAGAGGAAGTTGAACCAGAACTAGCTGAGTCCCAAGAAGAGCTAGTGTCGCAAGAAGAGCCGCAGGAAGACGTAGTGCTGCAAGAACAGGACGATGTGGTACTACATAACTCGACTGAAGAAGTGGAAACGATAGAATTTAACGAAGTAAATGAACAACAGGATAATGAAGCAGATGCAGATTTATTTGTTCCGTTTGAAGTGGAAGCTAGAAAAGAAGCCTACCAAGAGCACGATGAGGTAGAAGCAGTCGAGGTAATTCAAGAAGAAGAGGTTCAAGAAGTGTTAACACCTCAAATTGAGGTAAAAGCTAGACATGACAACTTATTGACCTTTGGCTCAGACCATAAAGAAAAGAAAAGTTCTACTGCTGTACAGGAAAAAGAAGTAGCAAAACAGCAGAGAGAAGAACAAGCAGACACAGTTAAACGAAGTGAAAATGAGCTCCTATTAACAAAGATTTTTGGTAGGGACGAAGTGGATGATCATACAACAATGAAAATTTGTATCGTACAAAACGGTGATTCCTTAGAAAAGATTTCAGAGCGCTACGAGATTTCTGTTCAACAGTTAGTTCGTGTCAATTCACTGAACACAGATTCTATATCAGAAGGTCAGCTTTTATATATACCTGTTCACGCAAATAGTTAAAACAAAAAGTAACTAGGTACGACTAAAGCACATTCTAAGTATATAAAAATTATTATTCCCCCACAAAAAATAGTGGGGGAGTTCTGTTGAATAAAGCTAGGGTGAGGGAAGAAGCCTCATCCTGTTTTTCTTATTTAACGTTGTCTAGCTCCAGGCGCCATCGGCTCTTTGGTATTAGACAATCGCTTCTGAAGGCAAAAAGCGCGTTCAGTCAGCGCTTGTCTTTTGCTTGTTGCCTAAGGCTGCGTTCCTTGCGCTTTGCTTATTAGGATGTAATAAAATCTGTCCGGAAAGAGAGTGATTGGCCTCGATGAGTAAGGGTGAACTAAGTAGAGTCGGGCCCATCTTGAAAAAATATAATTTGCTGCCATCTGCAATTGAGGATTTTGGAAAGGTAACTAAGGTTGTTACTAACAAAGGCACGTTTGCCCTAAAATCCATTTCAGATAAAATTAATCCTACCTTTTCGACTATTCTTCAACAATTATTTCAACAGGGCTTTACAAGGGCAGTACCGATTTATCCTACCATAGAGGGTAGGTATCTTGTGTACCACGATCATAAATACCATTACCTGATGCCATGGTTGAAAAATAAACCTCCAGAACAACGTGAAAATCATCAGCACGCCTTTTTTAATGAGGTTGCAAGAATGCATCTCACCACGATGAGAAAACATAAAATTAACGATGAAAAAGAGATTACCGGACACTATGAGACAATTATAAAGAAATGGGAAGAACGGAATCAGTTTTTAGAGACATTTGTTGAGTCAGCTGAGAAAGAATGGTATATGTCTCCATTTGAACTCCAATTTTGTACGTACTTTTATGAGAGTAATCTTGCGGCTTCTTTTGCAAGAACGCAACTAGATAAGTGGTATAACCTACTAATCGAGAAAAAGTCCTATAGAACAGTCTTAACGCTCAACAATCTATCAACCTCACACTTTCTTTATGATGAAAATGGAAAGGGTTATCTATCAAATTTTGAAAAGGCAGGTTATGCAAACCCAACCAATGATTTGGTTAGTCTGTATTACAGAATCTTGAAGACATACCCCGTGCTTTGTGATGACTGTCTCGAAGGGTTTAATTCTTACCAAAGCCGCTTTCCACTACGTGAAGAAGAATTCTATTTATTCCTAAGTCATTTAACATTCCCTGAACCCATATACAAATGTGTATACAATTACTCCAGGAACAAGCAAAAGAAATCTGAACGAGAGCATGTCCAAGTATTGCAGCGAGCATATTGGCTTACCAAAAATATTGAATATGTTTCTGTTAAACTTCTGGAAGCAGAACAAAACAGAAAACAGCAGGAATATCTGGAAGAAGAGGAGTCCCATACAGAATAATGTATGGGACTTCAGACTGTTGACAAACGCTAGCATACGTCGTTGCTTGCCTCGCTCGTCCGCTCATGAAGGCTACTTCTATTCGCGTCTTCGCTCGACTGCGCGCCTAGGCGAGCGCTATCAAGACAGTCTGGGATAATAATTCAATAAAGGATTTTTCATACAAGAAGAGTGTAACCAAAGTCATTTCTTACTTAGGCTACACTCTGGAATCCCATATAGAATGAAATTTTTGCATTTCACCCAATATTTTTAGGTTTGGGTGATAAGTCAAATCCAATCAAGATGGAAGGAACACGCGAGTAAAATTAAGATAGCTAAAAAGAGCACATCAAATGTTGTTGGAAGAAACACAGTACGAACCCCTTGAACAATCGTAATCGGGATAATAAATTGTGCACAAACATCTCTACAATGTCGCAACCAAGGAGGGTAGGAGTATTTTCTGAATCGACGTCTTCTCATGCTGAACTCTCCCTTCAAGAATACCTATAACTAGGATATGCTGGTCAAACTTGAAAAGTTCCACTGTTATCCAATAAATAAATGTAACAAACTTATTTGTAAGAGAATAAAGTATAAAAAACTTGGCAACCCTTATTGACGATAGGTATTGAAATTGGGTACTATTAGTAGTAGAATTTTAACAAATACAGATTATATATCGATATATACAGTGATAGGGAAGAGTACATCACTAACTCCTTCAGAGAGAGAAATCATTTGGTGTGAGATTTCTTAGGATCGTTACGATGGAAGGTCGCCCTTAAGTAGCTTTTATGAAACTAAGTAGTAAAAGCCGGTGAAGAGCCGTTATCTTTTTTTGAGAGCATAGATAGGATTATGATATCTATGAAAAAAGGTGGTACCGCGAATAGACTCCATTCGTCCTTTTACAGGATGAGTGGAGTTTTTTATTTTCTTCAGCTGAAGCTGAATCAATAGTGCATTGGATAAGTATTAAGGAGGAATTTTCATGGAAGGAAAAGAAACAACGTTATCAACAAAGTACGATCCGCAAGCAATTGAAGCGGGCCGTTACCAATATTGGTTGGATGGAAAATTCTTTGAGGCAACTGGTGACTCTGAGAAAACGCCATATACCATTGTAATCCCGCCACCAAACGTAACAGGTAAACTACACCTAGGGCATGCATGGGACACAACACTTCAGGATATCCTTACCCGTATTAAAAGAATGCAGGGCTATGATGTGCTGTGGTTACCAGGTATGGACCATGCTGGTATTGCGACTCAAGCAAAAGTTGAGGGGAAACTTCGAGAAGAAGGAAAAACTCGCTATGACTTAGGGCGCGAAAAATTTGTAGAGGAAACGTGGAAGTGGAAGGAAGAATATGCAAGTCATATTCGCGAGCAATGGTCTAAATTAGGGCTTGGATTAGATTACTCACGAGAAAGATTTACACTTGATGAGGGCCTTTCTAAAGCAGTACGCGAAGTATTTGTTACGCTTTATAAAAAGGGACTTATCTATCGTGGTGAATATATTATTAACTGGGATCCAGCAACAAAAACGGCACTATCCGATATTGAAGTAATCTATAAGGATGTTCAGGGTGCATTCTACCATATGCGCTATCCGCTAGCAGATGGTTCAGGCTATATCGAAATTGCCACAACAAGACCAGAGACAATGCTTGGTGATACAGCAATTGCTGTTCATCCGGAAGATGAACGCTTCAAGCATTTAATTGGCAAGACTGTTATTCTCCCAATCGTAGGGAGAGAAATTCCGATTGTTGGAGATGATTATGTAGATATGGAATTTGGATCCGGAGCAGTTAAGATTACTCCTGCACATGATCCAAATGACTTTGAGGTTGGAAACCGCCATAACCTAGAGCGTGTTTTAGTTATGAATGAAGACGGAACGATGAATGCAAAAGCTGGTAAATACCAAGGTATGGATCGCTTTGAATGCAGAAAACAAATTGTGAAAGATCTTCAAGATGAAGGTGTTCTGTTTAAAATTGAAGACCATCTCCACTCAGTTGGACATAGTGAACGTAGCGGGGCAGTAGTTGAACCGTACCTATCAACTCAATGGTTCGTAAAAATGCAGCCACTAGCTGATGAAGCGATTAAGCTCCAATCACAAGACGAAAAGGTTAATTTTGTACCAGATCGTTTTGAAAAGACATACTTACGATGGATGGAAAATATTCGCGATTGGTGTATCTCACGTCAATTATGGTGGGGTCATAGAATTCCAGCTTGGTACCATAAAGAAACTGGTGAGGTATATGTTGGCCACGAGGAACCAGCAGACGCTGAGAATTGGGAACAGGATAATGATGTATTAGATACATGGTTTAGTTCTGCATTATGGCCATTCTCCACAATGGGCTGGCCAAACACGGAAGAAGCTGATTTCAAACGCTATTACCCAACAGATGCTCTTGTAACTGGTTATGATATCATTTTCTTCTGGGTATCACGGATGATTTTCCAAGGTCTTGAGTTCACTGGTAAAAGACCATTTAAAGATGTATTAATTCATGGACTTGTTCGTGCAGAAGATGGTAGAAAAATGAGTAAATCATTAGGAAATGGAATTGACCCAATGGATGTTATTGCACAATATGGCGCAGATTCATTACGTTATTTCCTTTCAACCGGTAGCTCACCAGGTCAAGACTTACGCTTTAGTATGGAGAAGGTTGAGTCTACCTGGAACTTTGCAAACAAGATTTGGAATGCATCACGATTTGCCATGATGAATATGGGCGATCTAAAGGTTGAGGACATTGACCTAAGTGGTGAAAAATCTGTAGCAGATAAATGGATATTAACCCGTCTCAATGAAACAATTGATTCAGTAACAAAACTTGCTGATAAATATGAGTTTGGTGAAGTGGGAAGAGTATTGTATAACTTCATCTGGGATGACTTCTGTGATTGGTATATTGAAATGGCTAAGCTTCCTCTTTACGGCGAAGATGAGCAAGCGAAGAAAACAACCAGATCTATTCTTGCTTATGTTCTCGATAATACAATGAGACTATTACATCCATTCATGCCGTTTATTACCGAGGAAATATGGCAGAACCTGCCGCATTATGGCGAATCCATTACAGTTGCCAAATGGCCTGAAGTTAACCAAGAGCTATCAGATGAGAATGCAGCATCTGACATGCGTCTATTGGTTGATATAATCCGCGCAGTTCGTAATATTCGAGCAGAGGTTAATACACCAATGAGCAAGCAAATCAAGCTAAACATCAAAGCGAAGGATGAGACAGTTCTAGCTCAGCTAGAAAAGAATCGCTCGTACTTAGAACGCTTCTGTAACCCTAGTGAGCTTGTACTAGCTACTGATATTGCATCAATTGATAAAGCAATGTCAGCAGTTGTAACTGGAGCAGAATTAATTCTTCCACTTGAGGGTCTGATCAACATCGATGAAGAAATTAAACGTTTAGAAAAAGAGCTTGAGAAACTTGATAAAGAAGTAGAACGAGTACAAAAGAAACTCGGAAATGAAGGCTTTGTAAAGAAAGCTCCTCAGAAAGTAATTGAGGAGGAACGTGCAAAAGAAAAAGATTACCTAGATAAACGCGAAACAGTTCGTACAAGAATTACAGAGTTAAAAGGGTAATGGAGTAGGAGGCGAATCTATATCATTAGATTCGTCTTTCCTTTATTTTAAGATCACATGAATTATGTGGAGGACGCAGATGATACATACCTATGAAGAAGCACTTTCTTGGATCCACAGTAGATTAAGACTCGGGATGAAGCCAGGTCTTTCTCGTATGGAGTGGATGATGGAACGACTAAATCACCCAGAAAAAAAGATAAAAGCAATCCACGTTGCTGGAACGAATGGAAAAGGTTCAACCGTTAGTTATATACGCAGCATACTAGAAGAGGCTGGATATACTGTAGGAACATTTACTTCACCTTATATAGAAACTTTTAATGAGCGAATCAGTGTAAATGGCACACCAATCTCAAATGACGAGATTGTTTCACTCTTACAAAAGATTAAGCCATTAGCAGAAGAGCTAGAGGGAACTGAGTTAGGTGGCCCAACAGAATTCGAGGTTATTACAGCAATGGCTCTTTATTATTTTGGTACTAACGACACTATCGATTTTGTGATCATGGAGGTCGGACTTGGGGGGAAACTAGACTCCACTAATGTCATAACCCCACTACTTTCCGTAATTACAAGTATTGGGTTTGACCACATGAATATACTTGGTAATACTCTTGAGGAAATTGCAGGAGAAAAGGCTGGGATTATAAAGCCAAATGTACCAGTTGTATCATGTGTAGACCAACAAGAAGCAATCAGGGTCATTCGTAAGACAGCTAGTGAGATGAATAGCCCTTTTTATCAAGTTCGAGAGGATTTTAAAGTAGAGGGTCATACTCAAAAACAGAATGGAGAAATGTTTACTGTAAGGACATCGGATAAGGTTTTAGAAAATATCCAGATTACAATGAAGGGCACCCATCAAGTTTATAATGCTAGCTTAGCGGTAATGGTCATTCAACTATTACAAAAAAATAGGAAGGTAAATGTAGTAGAAAATGACCTGCGAAAAGGGTTAGAGAAAACGAAATGGATTGGCAGATTTGAAGAGATATCAAGCGATCCCCAAGTTATTTTAGACGGTGCTCATAATCCAGAAGGAGTAAAGAGTCTTGTAGAAACAATAAAAGCTCATTTATCCGGAAAAGAAGTTCATATCATATTTAGTGCATTGAGCGATAAAAAACTGGAAACGATGCTTAGGCAGTTGGAAGATGTAGCCCATTCATTAACATTGACAAGTTTTGATTTTCCTAGGGCAGCAAGTACGGAAGAACTGTATGAAAATTCATCGGGTAGTGAAAAGATAGTCGTGGTCGATGATTGGAAAATAGCAATACAACGCAAAATCAAGCTTATTTCAAAACCAGGGAAAGTGTTAATCATCACGGGATCTCTTTATTTTATCTCTAATGTAAGACAATTCGTCCTCACTTATCTAAGGTGAAATGTGAACAAATACAAATAAACTGCTATAAAGAGGAAATAATAAATCAAATAGTAGGGCTCCGGCTCAAGTAAACGTTAAGAAGACTGAGAAAAGTCTTCTTTTTGTTATTGTTGACATATGTTGATATTTTTCGACGAAAAAATATATTTTCTTTGTATAAAAACCATTTTCAAAATATAATGGTGCTAAAGAACTACTTTTTTAACAGAAACGGGGGATGGAAATGAACAATCAAAAGGGATTAACACTTATTGAAATACTAGCAAGCATTGTAATCCTTTCCATCATCATACTTGTTTCTGCAAATTTTTTTATCCAAGGTTCAAAATTTTCAAAAGTAACTGATGAAAAGTTTTCTGATTTACAAGTTGCTAAGGATATCTTAGCTGTTTATCAGGGAAAGGATAAAAGCACATTACAAGATAAAATAGGGAATGCGCGATTGGAAGTTAGCATATTAGATGAGCTAGAAGTTGACCCTAACCAAGAGGAATATTACCGTGGACGAAGGGCGTTTGTTACGTTTAATAAACATTCTGATCCTAGAATAAAGAATGATGTGCTCGTTATTAAGGTTGTAGTTGAATCAAATACCAATGGTATAAAAAATGAAACGGTATTGGAAGGGTATTCGAAATGAAACTAAATCAAAAAGGAATTACTCTTATTGAATTGTTGGTAGCACTCGCAATTGCAACGGTTATCCTCTCTTCTATATATGGCTTCACAACCACCATGTTAAAGTCCAGTAATAATACGCAAACAGATACAAACCTCCGAAATGAATCAATCATAATAACGGAGCGTTTAAATTCGGTTTTTGAAAATGCAAATTTGGTTGAAGATATTAATTCCTCTATAGCTGGAAATATAAGCTTTAAAGTCATAGATATCAACCGAATTACAAATAGAAATATTGAATATGACGTAAAAATCAAGAATCAAGCTCTTTCTGTTGATACCGAAACCATTAGTTCTACAAGAGTTACTATAACAAATCCTCAAGTTTCTGAGAAAAATAACTCTCTATATTTCTCTTTTGATATTGTAGATAAGTCCAATACATCCAATTCAAAGAAAGTAAATCTGATCTATCCACTGGAGGGGGAGTAAATGAATGTGTTAAAAAGCAATAAGGGCTATGCCTTATTAACAGTCCTGCTTGTGTTTACCCTTCTTATGGTAGTGGGGGCATTGTTGCTTGGATTAGTGATACAATCTCGGGAAAATGTAACCATTGCAGAAGGAAACGTAGAAAATAGGGTAGATGCTGAAAATGCTGTTACAGAAGGAACGGCCCTATTAGAATATGAATTACAAGAACTGAATTTTGACATTGAAAATCATAATGTTGATGCTACTACAATTGTATCCACCCTCAATTCGACATTAAACCGTATGAAAAATGAACCTAATTTTGATCTGACTTATAGGGTCATCAAAAATGGTCAAAACGCCACTAGAGCAATACAGTATGAAATAGATATTTCTAGTGATGTAGGAGACGCAAATAAAACATATACAAGAAGAATTGTGTTATCAACCGTCGCGGATGTTTTTAAGTACACGATTGTAACACCAAGCAATTTAACCCTAAATGGTGCTTCTTATTTAAAGGGTGAAGTATATGTAGGAGACAGTATTTATACTAGGAATGAAGGGAAGTATATGAGTGGTTCAACAGAATATTATGTACCAACGTCCTATACTGCTATTGATGGAGAATTAACTGTTAAAAAGGACTATAAATATTGGGAGAAAAAGGAATCCTGTTTTTTATTTTGGTGCCGCGATAACTCTGAATGGACAACCTTTACACAAAACAGTACAAATCTTAACAGGTACTTTTCTATAACACCGTCTGTAATAAATCGAGATTTGAATACAAATGAGTATTATTTTAATGTGGGGCAAATAGTCGATACAATTTCAAACGAATCCAATAGGAATAATACAAAAGCTAATAGAATAAATAGGACCCTCGAAATTAGTTCCGGTACAAAAAGATATGTAGGAGACGTATATATAAATGGAAATTTAATAGTAAGACCTAATGCATCATTACAAGTGGTTGATGGAAATATCCATGTGACTGGCTCTGCAAGCGTAAGTGGTAGTATAAAGTTAGAAAATGCAGTTAAAACAGATGATCGATATATCTATGTACAAGGAAATACGAGCCTTAATTGTGGCTACAGCTCAAATGATTGTGTGAATGCACCTGGGAATAGCTTCACACTTGAGGGGATCTTGTATACGAGTGGTAATTTAGTTTCAAGGAATGATATTAATACAAATGGAACGATCTACACGAAACTTGGGGCAAATGTTCAGAACCTTTCAAATGCTGCAGGTACCTTAGTTATTATGTCCCAAGGTTCCATTACTCTTTCAAATAATAGTGAATGGACCAATAATCCTAAGGTGATAAATGCCTTCTTATACTCGAATGATGAATTAGAAATATATGGAGTTGGTTCTAATATCAAAATACTTGGTGGTTTGTTTGGAAAGAATATTATATTAAACGCTGTTAAGGGTAGTTCGAAACAAACAATACCTAATTATAGGGATCTCGATTATGACCCTTCTATCGATTATGATAGGGTGGGTTACTATTATTTCCAACGAGGACAAACCTCTCTACCGGCTACAAGTTCAAGACTTTCGGTTATTTTTAATAAAAATATCATTAAAGATCCACCGAGTGGAATACCTACTGTCGATAAGGTTTCATATGAAATTGTCGACTCTAGATATGAATAAAGTATAGGGGCTCATGCCTCTTTTTTTTGGTGAAGATGACAAGGTGTGACAAAGTATTTCAATAAGTTACATGATTTTAGAAATTCATCTTTAGTATTTTCAAAGTTTCATATAAAATGAAAGTTGAGAAATAGGTATAAATTACTATTTGATTATAAGAACTAAATGTCATTTTGAACAATCATGTGTTTGAATCTGGGGACACTAATCTATAGATACATTAAAAGTAAAGAATGGGGGAAAAAGATGCAAAAATTATACGCAGTAAAAATCTTTAGTCTACTCTTAATCTGTGTGTTATTTTTATCGCTTTTTTCGACTCTTGGATCAACTACCTATCATGCATTCTTCGCCGAAGATTCTTTTCAAGAAGGTACAATGATTGGTCCTGTAGATATATCTGGTCTCACAGAGAAAGATGCTAGAATTGCCATTTTAGCTGAAATAGAAGCATGGTATGATATGGGGCAAATTTCACTAGTGACTGGTGATAAAAACTATGTACTTAATAAACGCGAAACCTACCGCTTTGATGTTCTTGAGAGTGTACGTACCGCTGTTCACGGAACTCAAAACCCATTAATTGCAGGTTTCAAGGAAAATGAAGTTGAGCGAGTAATTCAAGATTTTAGTTCTGTAAGCATTCAGGATTTTAAATCTGATGAACTAAAAGATGAACTGTTACAGCCTGCAACAACTCTACATCCGGGGGAACTTGCATTCAACCTCGAACAATTCGTTAAAGTTGATGAACAAAATATTGTTTCAAATACAATTATTAAGAATCTAAAGGATGAAAGTGAAATACTAAACTGGGTGAAAGAGTTTGGAACAATACATCTAGATTCAAATAAACCGTTCTCATTACTTACATTTCTTTCAGAAAAAGATGTATCAAAAAAATACTCAAATCAAACATTAAGCGTAATTGCTACAGCTATATACTCAACTGTATTGCCTACAAATTTTGCCATTATTGAGCGTCATATTAGCAATGAACTACCATATTACACAACATTTGGTAATGAGGCAATGATTGAGAAGGAAACAAAGGACCTAATCGTTTATAATGATAACCCGTATGAATATAAATTTGTTTTTTCATTAACGGATGAGGGGTTTGAGGTTCAATTAGTCGGAGCAGATTTGCGGCAAACAATAGAAATCTCGATAAAAGACGAAGAATCCTTTGCACCAAAAATTATTAAGCAATATGATAGCAAACTTCCAAAAGGTAAAACTGTTGAGAAACAAAAGGGGATTGCAGGACAATCAGGTAAAATCTACCGTGTCATTAAGGAAACTGGACAGGTAGACCAAAAGGTGTTGGTTGCGGAAGACTATTATCCACCAATTCACACGATTGAATTGAATAGTATTATCGTGCCAGAAGTGATTGAAAACCCAATTGACTCTGACCCGAATACTACAAATCCTAATATAGATACAGATCCAAATAATCCACAAACAAATGAAGGAACAACAGGTAGAAGTGAAAGTGATAATCCAAATGCTGATTCAGAAAACGAATTAGATGAAAATAAAGATAATCCCAAAACCGACCTTTGGGAAGATCCGGACCCACTCCATGAAATAAAATCGTAAAAGGGGAAATTCCATGCGTAAAGTTCGAAAGCGATTAGGGGATTTATTGGTAGAAACTGGACTGCTTACAGAGGAACAACTCCAACAAGCTCTTAAGGATAAAGAAGAATCACAAAAGCTTGGTGACATTTTACTTCAAAAAGGGTTTATTACAGAACAACAACTGATAGAAGTTCTAGAATTTCAATTAGGAATCCCACATGTTAGTTTATTTCGATACCCAATTGATACGAGCTTAACATCCATGATTCCAAAAGAAATGGCTAGAAGGTACCAGCTAATAGCACTTAGGAAAGAGGGAGATCGACTTTTTGTTGCTATGGCTGACCCGATGGATTTTTACGCAATTGAGGATTTGCGTCTAAGAACTGGATTTCAAATTGAACCAGCGATTGCTACAAAAGATGAAATCCTGAGGGCGATAAATAAGTTTTATGATTTGGATGATGGAGTAAAGGAATTTCTCGATGAAACACCTGCAGAAATACAGGAAGAAAAAATTACAAATGAAGACGCACCTGTTGTTAAATTAGTAAACCAAATCTTACAAAATGCGATTCAACAACGAGCAAGCGATATTCATATGGATCCTCATGAAACAAAAGTGGTCCTTCGATTCCGAGTTGATGGCGTACTGCGTTCAGAACGGTCCTTACCGAAAAGTATGCAAGGTGTTTTAACAGCAAGAATTAAAATTATGGCAAACCTGGATATTACAGAAAGTCGAGTCCCGCAGGACGGACGGATAAAAGTAAATTTAGAGGCTCACCATATCGATTTGCGCGTTTCCACACTTCCTACCGTATATGGTGAAAAAATTGTTATGCGTGTTCTGGACATTGGCAGCTCACTAAATAATCTTACTCAACTAGGCTTTAACAACGTAAACTTACAAAGATTTACAAAGTTGATTCAAAAGCCTACGGGTATCGTATTAATAACAGGTCCGACTGGTTCAGGTAAATCATCTACCTTATATGCAGCCCTAAACCATCTAAATTCTGAGGATGTTAACATTATAACAATTGAAGACCCTGTCGAATATCAGCTAGAAGGGATTAATCAGATTCAAGTAAATGCTAATGTAGGGATGACATTTGCGAAGGGTTTACGTGCAATTTTACGGCAAGATCCAAATATCATCATGGTCGGGGAAATACGAGATAGGGAAACTGCAGATGTTGCTGTAAGGGCATCGCTAACAGGTCATTTAGTACTAAGTACGCTCCATACGAATGACTCGCTCGGGACCATTACCCGTTTAATTGATATGGGTGTTGAACCATTCCTTGTTGCTTCTTCATTATCTGGTGTAGTTGCACAACGCCTTGTCCGACGTGTGTGTAGAGATTGTGGCCAGGTACAGGATCCAACCCTTCGAGAAGTAGAGATATTTGGTAAGCGTGGGATTACGATAGATAAGGTGAATCGAGGTAAAGGTTGTGGCACTTGTAATATGACGGGGTACAAAGGCAGAGTTGCCATCCATGAACTATTAGTTCTTAATGATGATATGAAAAGAGTCATAATGAATAAGGAGCCCTACACCAAACTTCGGGAAATCGCGATCAAAAATGGGACAATCTTTTTAATCGACGATGGACTTCTCAAGGTAAAGCAAGGGATTACAACTACAGAGGAAATTCTTCGAGTTGCGACTGCTGAATAGGTGGAGAATAATATGAGAGATAAAATTAATAAAATATTGCATTCCGCTCATGAATTGAAAGCTTCTGATATCCATATCACAGCAGGTGTTCCTCCCATTTTTCGGATTAATGGTGATTTAAAAAGGTACGGAAAAGAAGTATTAGTACCGTCAGTGATTGAATCAATTGCAAAAGCAGTTGTACCTGAAGAGATGTGGCCATATTTTAAGGAAAAAGGCGAGTTGGATTTCTCGTATGGAATACAGGGGATTTCACGGTTTCGTGTCAATATTTACAAACAGAGGGGATGTCCTGCTATTGCATTCCGTGTTATTCCTACATCGATTCCAACAATTGAGGATCTTGAACTACCACAAGTGCTTAAAAAAATATGTCAAAAGCCTCAAGGATTAGTTCTTGTAACAGGGCCAACTGGTAGCGGGAAATCAACTTCACTGGCAGCTATGATTCAATATATAAATCAGACGATGAGTAAACACGTTGTTACACTAGAAGACCCTATTGAATATTTGCATAAGCATGGATCAAGTATTATTGACCAAAGAGAGGTTGGAAGTGATACTCATAGTTTTGCTAACGGCCTTCGAGCAGCTCTCAGACAGGATCCTGATGTAATTCTCGTTGGAGAAATGAGAGATTTAGAAACAATACACACTGCTATTACAGCAGCGGAGACAGGTCACCTTGTGTTCGGTACATTGCATACGGTTAATGCGCCTTCAACCATTGATCGCATCATTGATGTGTTCCCTTCTTCTCAACAACCGCAAATTAGAATCCAGCTTGCAAATGTACTAGTAAGTGTAATTTCACAGCGTCTGTTTCCAACGTCCGATCGGAAGAGTAGAAGAGCCGCAACAGAGGTATTAATTAATAATTCGGCTGTAGCCAATTTAATCCGGAATGAGAAAAACCATCAAATTAAAAATGTCATGCAAACTAGCCGTTCAGAAGGTATGCATACATTAGAAAATAATTTATTAGACTTAGTCCGTGCCGGGGTTATTTCGAAGGATATTGCACAGCCATATATACAGGAGAGAACAAATGCCTAGGTTTAAATTTGAGGGAAGAGATAAATTTGGTAAAAAGTCCGGCACGATTTCAGGAACTTCAAGAACAGACGCGATAGCAACACTTCGTGATAAAGGAGTTCGCGTTATCAATATTGAGGAAATTCCTGCAACTTTATTAACAAAAGAAATTGCGATTGGGAATCCAGTCAAGCTGAGAGATTTTGTGATATTTTTAAGGCAATTTGCAACCCTAATTAAGGCAGGGGTAACTATTGTTGATTCTATGAATATATTGGCGAATCAAACAGACAGTAAGCCCCTAAAACATGCGTTACTTGAAGTAGCAGATGACTTAAGGGAAGGTACTTCCCTATCTGCAGCAACTGCAAAGCATAAGCGAATTTTCTCGACCTTGTTTACGAACATGGTGCGTGTCGGAGAAGTTGGAGGTAGTTTAGACGACACCCTTGAAAACCTTGCGACTTATTATGAAAAACAAAACAAAACTAGACAAAAGGTAAAGTCTGCGATGGCCTATCCTGCGGTAATTGGGATTATAGCGGTAGCTGTCGTTATATTTTTATTAGTTTCAGTTGTTCCAACCTTTGTAGATATGTTTGCCGATTTTAATGCTGATCTTCCGGGAATCACAAAATTTGTTTTGAATGCAAGTGTATTTATGCAGAAATTTTGGTGGCTTGTTATACTGTTTTTTGTTTTTGTTTATTCTGTTTTCATGATCATTAAGCAAAGAAAAGAAACCAGATATTATCTAGATTATGCCATATTAAAAATGCCGATATTCGGAAAGCTATTACAAAAGGCAGTTCTTGCTCGTATGACAAGGACGTTAAGCTCTATGCTCGAAAGTTCAGTCCCTGTCTTACAAGCAATGGCCATTGTTGAAACAATTGTAGAAAATGAAGTAATCGCAAAGGTGATAAAACAGTCAAGGAGGGCTCTTGAACAAGGTGAGTCAATGACAATTCCAATGAAAACTCATTGGGCTTTTCCACCCCTGATCACCCATATGATTGCCATTGGTGAAAGTACTGGCTCTCTTGATGAGATGCTCGGCAAAGTTGCAAATTTTTACGAAGATGAAGTTGAAAATGCAACAGACCAACTGAAATCACTAATTGAACCATTAATGATTGTATTCTTAAGTGGTATAGTCGGGACTATAGTCACAGCTATTCTTGTTCCGATGTTTGATATTTTTAACCAAATTCAATAAAAATCGTAAAAATATTACATTTTATACAACAAAATGCACAAAAATATGAGGTAGTACAACAAAATAATAGTGTATTTTACATGATTTGCTATTATAATTAGTAGTATAAATGGACTAGTTCCGATAAAAGGAGAGAGAAGACGAATGTTTAAAAAGTATTTGAAGAATCAAAAAGGTTTGACATTGATTGAGCTATTAGCTGTAATTGTAATTTTAGGGATTATAGCGGCGATTGCTATTCCTGCTATTGGTAATGTAATTAATAATTCTAGGGATAAAGCTGCGTTCGCAGAAGCTCAACAAATAATTGACGCTGCAAAGCTATATATTGCAGGTGAAAATCCTCAAACTTACCCCATTACAATAAATAAAGGGTTAGGAGCGGATACAGCTGATACAAATCAATTAAATGGTTATCTTCAAAAACAACCAGATAAATACAAGTTAGTTATTTCAAAGGATACAAATACTGGGGAACTTACATTTACGTTAACTAATCATGCAGCTAATAGTGTTGGTGGGGACGATGCTGATGCATCATTGACCGAAGACGAGATACTTCAAAAACTAGACTAAAGCTTTTAATACTTTACAAGGTTACTCCTTATAGTGGGGGTAACCTTAACTAGCAGGTGTAAATATGTCAGCACTACTATATTTAGCAATTTTTTATTTATTTTTAGCAGGCTTATCTTTAGGCTCATTCTTCAACGTAGTCGGTCTTCGCATCCCTTTGGGTCAATCCATAGTTCACCCCCGTTCTGCATGCCCAACCTGTAAGCACCAACTTACGGCATTCGAATTGATTCCCGTTTTTTCATACATATTCCAGGGGGGCAAATGCAGAAATTGCAAAACGAAGATTTCACCTATATATGCTTCGGTTGAATTTGTAACTGCAATTCTTTTTACGATTTCTCCAATGCTGGTGGGATGGTCAAAGGAATTGTTTATTGCTTGGACACTGGTCTCATTGTTAATGATTATTTTTGTTTCAGATCTTACATACATGATTATCCCGGATAAAGTGTTACTTTTTTTTGCACCTGTCTTTATTGGGGAACGTATTTTCATTCCGTTGGAACCGTGGTGGGACATGATTATAGGTAGCACAGTTGGATTTCTACTTCTATATATAATTGCTGTAGTCAGCAAAGGCGGCATGGGTGGAGGAGATGTAAAGCTTTATGCTGTTATTGGACTCGTACTAGGCTGGAAGCTTGTGCTTCTATCCTTTTTCTTTGCCACCATCGTTGGTACAATTCTTGGATTAATTGGTATGGCATTTGGAAAGATAAAGAAAGGGAAACCAATGCCGTTTGGTCCATCCATTGTAATTGGAACATTGCTTGCTTATTTCTTCGGACAGGATTTTATCGCATGGTATATCGCATTTATCACATTTTAACTTTATTTTAGACTAACGCTAGCTTTAGGCAGATCTTTCAAATTTTCATTCGAAGTTTTAAGGGCTTATCAACAAATACTAAGAACGCTACATCTGTGGCCATAACTTTTTGATTCACTCCGTGCGGGCCAGAAAAATCTTAGCTTTAATTACGTTAACGTTATTTGATTTTACATAAGGGGATACAAAATGGCTTTTACATTTTTTTCAACACCTAAAATTGCAAATATTATCATTAAGGATCATGCCATCCGATATGTGGGTGTGAAGCAATCAAACCCTATCACAGTCCAAAAGTTCCGAGAAAAATATTTACCACCTGGAATTATTCAAGAAGGAAAAATTATTGAAAAGGATACATTGCATTTAATTTTAGATGAATGTGTAACTGATTGGGGGATAAAGAACAATCAAGTGCAATTTACCATCCCAGATCCGTTTGTTGTCATACGTAAGATTTCAATTCCTATTGAAGTAAAAGATGATGAGATACTAGGGTATGTCTATTTAGAGCTTGGGGCAACCATCCATCTACCGTTTGAAGATCCTGTTCTTGATTACAAATTGCTTTCGGAAAATGAGGATGAGAAGAGAAAGGAAGTACTTATTTTTGCAGCTCCTGAGGATGTTGCCTATGAATACTCCTCTCTTTTAGAGGAGGTAGATTTAAAGCCAATTGCAGCCGATATTTCACCACTTTGTATGTACCGACTTTTTCACTTTTGTAATAAGACTAATGAAGAAGAACATTCATTGTTAATACAGTTTGATTTACAATCGGTTAATTTGAGTATTTTTCATCAGGACATACCTTTGTTTATGAGACATATCACGTTAGAGACCTCTATTGGGGATTGGGAGATTCAGCAAAATTCTTCGAATACATTGGCTGACATCAGATGGAATAGCCATCAAAGCAAACTTGAAGTCCTTATGGATGAGTTATTGAAAGAAATTGAACATGTGATGAATTTTTATCGTTTTAATATGACCCAGAGTAAAGGGAAGATTACAAATCTCCTCATTAGTGGAGACCACCCTAATCTTCCAGATATAACGTCAGCGTTATTTGAAAGATATGAAATACCTGTACATACAATTGATCAGTTTGATAAACTTCCTTCTCATTACTATTTACCATTGGGATTAGCTCTTAAAGAGGTGGAATAATGCTAGTAGATATTAATTTACTCCCAAGACGAGAATATAGAAATAGAGCTAATTTACTTATCATATTACTAATTGCCTTGGTACTCATAGCTGGCTTCTTATTTGTTTTTTTACAGTATAAAAAAGTTACGTCCCTAGAAGAACAACTAAAGAATAGAATTGTTACATTACAAGAAACTCGTGCTGCTGAAGAACAAAAGTATGCCTCAGCTAACAATTCAAGTAATGTCATTCAGTTGGAGAAAACGGTAGAATGGGCAGACGGTTATTTTGCAGAAACGGTGCCAATTTTAAATCATTTAACCGAGTTATTACCAGAAAGAGGCTTTGTACAGTCATTTTCTTATGTGGATAATGGGGCAGTGTCTTTTCAAGTCCAATTTGATACAAATACTCAAATTGCTCATTATCTTGCCTTGCTCAATGAATCACCTTATATTAAATCGGCGATCCTGTTTTCAATTTCTACGAGTCCTCTTTCTGAAGAAAATCAGGCTACAGGACAAATAAGTGAAAATCAGGAAAATGTAGCGAATAATAACCCTGCTACTCAGCCAGAGGGTGAGCAAACAAACAATCGGACGGCACAAATAGAAGATGACAATGTATTACCGAGGTATCTTGCACAATTTGAAGTCAAAATTGATAAGTCTGAATTTACATTGCTTCAAAAGGAGGGGAATTGAAATGACTCTCCAAATTTCACGAAAACTGATTATCCAGCTAAGTATCATTCTGGTACTGTTGATTAGTGCTTTCGTATTTACTTATTTGTTAGTTGTGAATCCAGTGAAAGCAAAGATATCCCAACTAGAGAACAGTGTAAAAACTGAGGAACGATTATTAGAGTTAATTACTGAAAAACGAACAAATGAAGCTCCTGTTGTTAGTTCAACCGAAATTCAGAAGAAGATACCGGTGATCCCGTTAGTTGAGCAAATTGTTTTGGATATAGAGCGTGCTGAAACTTTATCGGAAAGTAGAGTTCTCAACATGTCTTACGGTGAAAGCGAATTTATGCTTAATCCGGAAGGTCAATCTGAGGAACAGGAAAATGCAGAGGGTACTGAAACCGAGACTGAAACAAATCAAGATGATACAGCAAACGAAGCTTCATCTACGGAAGAAACAGATACAATAATTGATCCAGAACTAATAGATGGATTAAGCCAAGTGGTGGTGACGTTAAGTGTGGAGTCCCCAAATTATCTTGAATTAGAGAAGTTTTTATCCGTTGTAGAACACCAAACGAGGATAACAAAGGTAGATGCTTTAAGTTTTACTGGAACTTCGGAGTTAACTTCTGTTGAACAAGTTCCTGCACCATTAGTCTATAATGTCACAATTTCAGCTTTCTATATGCCGAAATATGCAGAACTTGCGGAGGAAGCACCTAAGCTTACCGTTCCTCCACCGAGTAAAAAGAATAATCCTTTAGCAACTGGATTAGAAGGACAGAGTGGAGATAAAGATTGATTTATCATAAACGAGGCATCATTTTGTCTCGTTTTTTATTGGAAGTTTAGTTATATATTGACTTTAGGCTTGTTAACACAAGAACTTTACTGTTAATTCTTCATAAAATCAACTTATTAGTATAAAATAACAGAGAGTCTTTTCCTTTATTGGAATAATAAAGTTTTTTGGAAGAAGTACGAATTATATAGAAAGATGTGAGGCCAATTTGGAATCTATTGTATTTGCTATTATCTCGCTTATTTTAGTCATACCAATTGTATACTTACTACCGTTTGGCTTTACGAGAAAAGGAAAGTTACTCATTGTTTTAAGTGCTTTTCTTGTTTTTATTGTAGGGGTAATTGCTAGAACTGTATTAAACGTATGGCAGACGGGGATAGTGATTATACTGCTAATTACAGGAATCTCTTTTTTATTAGACAAGCGTCTTGGTTCAAACCTGTTTGAAAAAAAGCTACATAATGAAAAAATAGAGGATAGGGTCATTCAATTTGAGCTTGAGGATGAAATAGAAGAAGAAATTCGTACTCAGGCATTACATAAGAAAAGAAACATTCTCGACACTACACAGGATGAAATCGCTACATCTTCAGAACAAGCAGAGATTACTCCAAATGAAATGCGTGATGAACAACTAGATGAACACATGGCACTAGAGGAGATAGAATATCAACAAAGTGATACTAACAATGTGGTTACTTCCAAAAGTACAGAGGTTTCAAATGACCAATCCTTTGATGACATTCTTAAAGAACTAGAGTTCGAATTAAGCGGTACTAATAATCAAACGTATGAGATAGAGGAGTTAGAAGAAATAAAAACTCTGCCTAAACCAGACGAAAAAGAAAACGATGAAATAGAATCAGTTACTATGGAAGATATATATGTGGAGCCAGAAACAATCGATTTGGATCAACATGTTGATGTTTCTGAACTAAACACAATTGACCAAAATGATACCGAACTTGATGAAGGTAAATATATCTCTCACGAAGAACCTGAACTAGAGGATCTTCAATTTGATAGTTTACAAGTTAGTAACAAAGAGGAACAAGAAGAATTCGTTGATACAAATCATGTAGAGCCAGAAGAAATGGAACTAGATAGTTCAAGTGATGTAGTGTCATCTGAAGATGCAGAAGTCAACTTACCAAATCATGACCAGGGTGAGCCAGAAGAAATGAAACGAGAAGATTCAAATGATATAGAGTCATCTGAGGATACAGAAACTACTCTCCCAACAACTGCATCAGAGTTGGAATCTAATCCTGAAGTGCAAGAAGAGAAAGAATCATCCGAAATGGATACAATAGAGATAAACGAAGAAGTATCATCAGAATATGATACCGAGAGTAAGCAAGAAATTGAAAATAACTTTGATGAAGCTACTGAGAACGTATCCGCCCAGGATAACCTGGAGAGTACGGAACAATATAATGAAGGAAATAATAAAACGAGGGAGTTACTTTTTACGACAATAGTCTCTCAAATTAAACTCTCTCGAAATCAATTATCTAGCACTGACTATGAAAAACTGATAGTGGATCATCTCCACCCGGAATTATCAGATCATGATTATTATACCTTTGTAAGTTTATTAATTGACCATTATATCCTAACTAAACAATATGAGAAACTATCCTCATTATTGTTGCAAAATAGTAGCAGATTTGAAAAATATCCAGTACTTTTACAAGAAATTAACTTTTTATTACAAGAATATTGCAGAATATGACGAATTTTATCGAAAAACATGATAGAATGAATGAAAAAAGCCGTTCTTTAAAAATAACTAGGTGTGGTGAATGAAATGAAGAAAAGTGTTGAAATCGTTGGGTTACCAATTATAAGTATTATAGATGGTGTGGAAATAGGAAAAGTTAAATCATTAGTAATCAATCCTGAAAAGGGGTCTGTTGATTTCCTTACTATTGAACATGAGGATTGGCAGGTTAGTGTAAAAGCAATTCCATTCAAAAAGGTTGTTGGAATTGGGGAATACGCCGTAACAATTGAAAGTGAAAGCTCTGTAATTGACTTAAATGAAATACCAATTGCCAATTCACTTGTAAATAAAAAAATTAGAATTACGAATACAAAGGTCATGACTCGAAAAGGTCAGTTATTAGGAGAAGTACTTGAATATTATGTGGATGATGAAACAGGTAACCTGTTAGGTACTTTATTAAAGGTATCTGGAAACGAAGTTGCACTTGCCTCTGACTCTGTCCTTACATATGGGAAAGATATTATTATTGTCGAGGAAGAAGCCTCATCTAAGTTCTTAGATTCTGTTGACTATCTTGAAAACCCTAAACAAGAAACGGATCTTTCTGATCAGAATGATTCACTACTAGAAGAAATTTTACCAGCTTCATCGGAAGAAAAAAGCCCATTTGATGAAATAAATTCTTCTATAGATAAACACGAAGAAGCAGAAGCAAATGCATTACGTTTAAAGCAAGTTGATCTTTTATACGGGAAAACAGTACAAAAAGATATCCTAGACAAAGATGGGAATGTACTTCTACCAGCCGGAAGTCGCCTAACTGTTGATGATATATTAAAAGTACAAGAAGAAGGTCCAAGTGTATTTGTTGAATTATCAATGAATGTAGAGTAATTTGAACCAATAAAATAGTTGTCCGCCTACCACTAATGTTCACAAATGTAGGAATTTGACGAAAACCTCTAGTAACAAGACGACAAATGTCTTGTTCTTTTTTTTTATAGATATGATAGCATTGAAAAAAAGTAGGTCGTCTATAAATAGGTGGTGGTTAAATGGACAAGCATAATCAGATTTCTATCAAAATTAATGGCAAAGAGCCGAAGGTAGAAAAAGAAAAGAAAGATAAAACAACTGAATTTGTCGAAAGCGAAAAACCTCTTATTATCATAGAAAATGAAGAAGTTGCAGCTGCCAAAGAGGAAGAGGATGATGATTTTAGTTGGGTTCTACCAGATGAAACACTGACACATCATTCTTCAAAGGACAGAAAGATTCCTATTATCCCAATTGAGGATGTACGAACTACAAAAGGTTCTAGTAAAATCAAGCATTTTCCTAAGAAGCCAAAGGGTTTTCAACTGTTTTCCTTAAAACAAATTATTGTTTCATTTTCTTTAGCGATTGTTCTTGGCACAGGTTTTGGCATTATGATTTTAAAAGTAGTTGGAGATGTAAATTCTCAGCCAGCAGGAATGGAGGCTCCCTCTCAGCCAGTAAATCAAAACCCAACACCGGCTCCCAAAGGGGACAACCCTCCAGCTGAAAATCCAGTTGCCATTGAACTAGAGTCCCTATCAACAGGTATTGTTCAAGGTGGAAAGTTTTCCACTGCAGATGCGGCAAGTACGATTGTAGGAGATATTAAAGGCAAAGGTTTTGCAGCAACAACTGTTGAACTAGATGGTGCTTTTTTTGTACTTGCGGGCATTGGCCTTGAACAAGGAGCAGTTGGGGGAATGAAGACAGCATATGAAGGAGCCTTCCCTGAATTTTTCACTAAAACAATTGAAGTTCAGGGTGGTTCGTTTTCAAACGCGGGTAAAGCTGATTCAGAGGCAATTAAAGTGAGCATTCCAGCTTTTAAGGAATTACTTGCATTATCGTCTCAGGCTTTTGGAACTGCTGAAATAACGGATGAGCAGTGGGGAAATCTTTCAAAGCTATTTGGTGGCGTAAAAGAGGTAAAGAAGGATGGCCTTCATGCTGAGTTGAAAGACTTCCATACTGAAATAGAGAACGCATATAATCAACTACAAACATTTAAAGATGGTGGAGATAACAAGGTTCTGTGGCAGTCACAACAATCCTTGCTAAATGCCTATCAAAGCTATCATGTTTGGGTTTCTGGGTTGAGTTAAGTAAATTTTAATTTTGTAACGAAAAGGAAAGGAGAATTTGACTCCTTTCCTTTTTTAGATCCATAATTTACAGGAAGTTTACATAAATAGATATTGTTTCTCAAACAATAAATCAACTATAAAATTTAATTTTATATAATTGTTTCATTAAGGTTTGTTTGTTAGGATAATAACGTATCTTCCAATCTGATAAAATGGTAAAGGGTGAGAAAAATTATGCAACACCTCGTTTTAGCCTCAGGTTCTCCACGACGAAAAGAACTTCTTAGAAATGTGAAACTTTCCTTCGATGTTTCCGTCAGTAATATTGATGAATCCGTTGACGAAACACTTACTCCTGAAGAAAAGGTCATGACAATCGCTTTAAAAAAAGCAAAGGCTGTCTCTCAAGATAATCCTAATTCCTATATCCTTGGGGCGGATACAGCTGTCGTGTTTCAAAACCAATTTTTAGGAAAACCTAAAAGCGAACAAGACTCTATACAAGTATTAAAAACATTGTCAAATCAAACTCATGAAGTAATTACAGGAGTTGCTATTCTTTTCAAAGATACACAAGTAACTTTCTTTGAAAGAACAGAAGTGACGTTCTGGGATTTAACGGATGAGGAAATCATAGCATATGTTGCTTCAGGCGAACCAATAGACAAAGCGGGTTCATATGGCATTCAAGGACTTGGATCTACCCTCGTGAAGTATATAAAAGGAGATTATTTTAGTGTGGTTGGATTACCTGTTTCACGAACACTGCGAGAACTTAGAAGCATAGGATTTACTTCTTGATTGTAAAATAAATAGGTATCCTAGTTAATTAAGGACTTATGGGTAGTGTTTGTGTAAGCCTACTTACATAGAGCCTGGCGTATATTCATGAGTGGGTCCAAGTATCTATTACAATAGGTGGGAGGAACCCAATTGAAATCTTCTTCACTCATGATACGTGATTATCCTAATGAAGAAAGGCCAAGGGAACGTTTGGTTTCCGATGGAGCAGAAAGCCTTTCAAACCATGAGCTGTTAGCTATACTTTTACGCACAGGTTCAAAGGAAGAATCGGTCATTCAGCTCTCAAACCGATTATTACACCATTTTGAGGGGTTACGATTATTAAAGGATGCATCTGTTGAAGAAATAACATCGATCAAGGGAATTGGATTGGCAAAGGCAGTACAAATTATGGCTGCTGTTGAGCTCGGACGTCGGATTGGCAAGCTTCAATACGAAGATAGGTATGTAATTCGATCCCCAGAGGATGGTGCCAAATATGTAATGGAAGACATGCGCTTTTTAACACAGGAGCATTTTGTATGTCTGTACCTGAATACAAAAAATCAAGTAATCCATCGCCAAACTGTTTTCATCGGTAGCCTAAACGCATCCATTGTTCACCCTAGAGAGGTGTATAAGGAAGCCTTTCGTAGATCAGCTGCATCCATTATTTGCATTCATAACCATCCTTCTGGTGATCCAGCTCCAAGTCGTGAGGACATCGAAGTAACAAAAAGACTCGTTGAATGTGGCCGGATAATTGGCATTGAGCTATTAGACCATTTAATCATTGGTGAGCACAAATATGTGAGCTTAAAAGAAAAAGGATATGTATGACTACTATTATTTTTTTTTGTAGTACGATATAATTATGGTTATGAGTTTTTTGATTGCTAACATACATTAATATTAGTAATTCAAGTTCAAAATTTTGGAAATTGGAAGCCCGCAGCCAATGAACAACTACCTCATAGATTGAGGCAAAGTAACGCAAAGGTTAGTACTTCTAATTTAAATACTTTTGAACCTCCACTTTAGCATCTCGTATCAGAAAGGAAGATACATACTATGTTTGGAATTGGTACACGAGACCTTGGTATAGATTTAGGGACAGCAAATACGCTTGTTTTTATTAAAGGCAAGGGGATTGCTGTCAGGGAGCCATCTGTTGTTGCAATGCAAACAGATACAAAACAAATTGTGGCTGTCGGAAATGACGCAAAAAATATGATTGGACGTACTCCTGGAAACGTTATTGCACTACGTCCAATGAAGGATGGCGTCATTGCCGATTATGAAACAACGGCTACAATGATGAAATATTACATAAATCAAGCAGTAAAAACGAAAAATTTCTTTGCAAGAAAGCCATATATAATGGTATGTGTACCCTCAGGCATTACAGCTGTTGAACAACGTGCTGTAATTGATGCTACTAGACAGGCAGGGGCAAGGGATGCTTATCCTATTGAAGAACCATTTGCTGCTGCAATTGGGGCAAACCTTCCTGTGTGGGAGCCAACAGGTAGCATGATTGTTGATATCGGTGGTGGTACAACCGAAGTCGCTATTATTTCGTTAGGTGGAATTGTAACAAGCCAGTCGATTCGAATTGCTGGTGATGAGATGGATGAAGCCATAATTCAATATATACGGAAAACGTATAACCTGATGATTGGGGACCGAACTGCTGAAGCCATTAAGGTTGAAATTGGGTCAGCTGGTGCGCCTGAAGGTGTAGAAAACATGGAGATTCGGGGAAGAGATTTATTAACAGGATTACCGAAAACGATTGAAATTACAGCTGAAGAAATTGCTCGCGCCCTTCACGATACGGTTTATGCCATAGTGGATGCTGTTAAGAATACACTTGAAAAGACTCCGCCAGAGCTGGCTGCAGATATTATGGATCGTGGAATTGTTCTTGCAGGTGGGGGAGCACTTTTACGTAATTTAGATAAGATTATTAGTGAAGAAACAAGTATGCCTGTCCTTATTGCGGAAAACCCATTAGACTGCGTGGCAATCGGAACAGGTAAAGCATTAGATCATATTCATTTATTTAAAGGGAAATCTAAAGAATTACGATAATGTATGTTAGAGTAGTGGGGAAAGATTCTTCCCCACTATATGTGATTGTTCAATAAGTTTGGTGATAGGGAATGTCCTCTGTGACGTGTTTCTTTTCAACTTCCTTTTGTACATACATTATATGTGTTGAAATTTTAAGTTTAGTTAGAGGGTGTAACACATGCCACATTTTTTACTCAATAAAAGATTAATTATCTTGCTGGTTTGCATAATTGTTCTAGTGGCATTGATTGGATTTTCCCTAAAAGAGCGAGAAAAATTATCATGGCCAGAACAGTTTATAAAGGATTCAGTAGGTTGGGTTCAAAGCATAGTTCATCAACCATCACAAGCCATTGCTGGATTTTTTAAAAATGTGAATGATATTCAAAACACATTTGATGAGAATAAGATCCTAAAGGAAAAGCTTGATTCATATGGTCAACTAGAAGCGAAAGTTCAAGAGCTAGAAAAAGAAAACGAAAAATTACAAGATGTTTTAGAAAAAACGGAAACACTTGACGATTTTAATAAAATTCAAGCAACTGTTATTGGACGAAACCCTGATCAGTGGCATGAAATTATTACAGTTAATAGAGGTACACAACATGGTGTGAAAGTTGATATGGCTGTTATCACCTCTAAAGGATTAATTGGAAAGGTAAAACATGCGAATACATTTACGTCTTCAATCCAGTTATTGAGCTCGCCAAATCGAATTAATCGAATTTCTGCCTATATTCAAGGTGAAACAAAAATAATGGGACTGCTAGAAGGGTATGACGAAGAAAAGGAAGCTCTTCTATTTAAAATTAACACACCAGATTCAAAAATTGAAAAGGACCAAAAAGTTCTTACTTCCGGTTTGGGTGGGGTATTCCCAAGTGAACTATATATTGGTGAAGTCATGGAAGTGGTTCCTGATGATTATGGATTAACAAAAACGGCCTATATTAAGCCTGCGGCTGATTTTTATGAAATAGACCATGTTATAATTGTAGAGAGAACGATGATTCTTCCTGACGAAGAGGAGGAAGAATCGTGAGGCGTGTCGTTCTTCCACTATTAATGTCCTTTGTATTTTTGTTTGAAAGTAGTTTTGTTGATTTAGTACCAGCAGAAATCTTTCATAAAGAATATGTATATGTCCCTAGGTTTTTATTTATATTGATCGCATTTATTACGGTATACTTTAATAAACCCAAGGGATTATTATATGGGGCAATCTTTGGATTGCTTTATGATATTATCCACACAGAGATATTGGGAGTCTATTTATTTTTGTTTACATTTATGGCCTACCTTATTTCCTGGGCAAGTAGGGCATTGCAAACGAGTATTTTTATTATTTCGTTTTTAAGTCTTGTTGGAATCTTTGCTTTGGAATTTTGTGTGTACGGGGTAAATTTGGCGATTGGTACAACGAATATGCAATTCGAACGGTTTCTTCAAATTCGTGTGTTACCTACGATTATAATAAATAGTGCCTTTATACTATTATTTGCTTATCCATTTAAGAGGTTGCTTGGTAAGCTGTACATAGAAGAATAATCGATTCTCTTATAAGTGAGTGTTCAAAGAGTCGATAAATCAGATGGATAAGGAACTCGTGCTATAGGACCGGAGACCGAGTGACGCTGAGATTCGAAGTCTTTTCTTTTTTTGTGATTTTTTGGACATCCTCTTAAAAAATCTTTGATAACTAACAGGAAAACGGGAGTCTCTTGTTGAAATATATTATCGTTGAGGTGAACGTCGTGAAAGGACAAAAACAGCAGTATGTTACAATAAAAGGGACAAAAGACGGACTTACGTTACATCTCGATGATTCTTGTTCATTTGAAGAACTAATCTCAGACCTGGAGATCAAGCTTTCCTTGAATCAGAAACGGAATGATGATGTTCCGATTGTTCCTGTTAAAGTAAGAATTGGTAATCGTTATTTATCTCAAAATCAGGAAGAACAAATACGCGCCATTATCAGAAATAAAAAACATCTCGTCGTAGATATAATTGACAGCAATGTCATCACGAAACAAGAAGCTGAAGAGATGAAAAAAAGGCTTGAGATTGTTTCGGTGACAAAGGTTGTTCGATCTGGACAAGTCCTGAAAGTAGATGGAGATCTTTTGCTGGTTGGCGATGTTAATCCTGGTGCTACCGTGATGGCAGGTGGAAATATATTTATTATGGGCTCTCTTCGTGGAGTTGCACATGCCGGTTTCTATGGAAGACGAGATGCAATTATTGCAGCCTCAGTTATGAAGCCAACACAGCTACGTATCGGTGATATTTTAAATAGAGCACCAGATAATAGCCAAAGCGATACAAATATTATGGAGTGTGCGTATGTGGATGAAAATGAGACAATTGTAGTAGATAGATTACAACAGTTATCTCATTTACGACCTAATTTAACAAGGTTAGAAGGGGGAATCTAGCTGTGGGAGAGGCTATAGTTATTACATCAGGAAAAGGTGGAGTCGGAAAAACAACCACATCTGCTAACGTAGGTACTTCCTTGGCTATGCTAGGGAAACGAGTGTGTTTAGTAGATACAGATATTGGCCTGCGAAATTTAGATGTTGTAATGGGACTAGAAAATCGTATCATCTATGACTTAGTTGATGTCATTCAAGGTCGTTGCAAGCTTAAGCAGGCATTAGTAAAAGATAAAAGATTCGAAGACCATCTTTACTTACTGCCAGCTGCCCAAACTAGTGACAAAACAGCAGTAGAGCCTAGTCAAATGAAGACTCTAATTACAGAGCTTAAGCAGGATTTTGATTACATTATCATTGATTGTCCTGCAGGGATTGAACAAGGCTTTCAAAATGCGGTTGCTGGAGCGGATAAAGCAATTGTCGTAACCACTCCTGAAGTATCTGCTGTTCGAGATGCAGACCGAATTATTGGATTACTAGAAAAAGAGGAAATTGAGCCACCTCGACTTATTTTAAACCGAATTCGAAATCATATGGTTAAGACAGGGGAAATGCTTGATATTGATGAAGTTGTGACTCATCTTTCCATTGATTTAATTGGAATTGTTGCGGATGACGATGAAGTAATCAAAGCTTCTAACAGCGGTGAACCGATTGCACTGAATTCAAATAGCAAATCTGCTATCTCATATCGAAATATTGCACGTAGAATTTTAGGAGAATCCATCCCACTTCAATCACTGGATAGTGATCAAAAAGGAATGTTCTCAAAGATTAAAAAATTCTTCGGAGTTCGTTAACCACCTTACTGAAATAGGGTGGTTTTTTCTATGCTTGAAATAAATATGAAGGATGACAGAACATATTCATGAGGAGTAGGTCCTTACTCTTGGGAAAGATGATTATAGAATAGGGGACTTTACCTATCGATTGAAGAAATTAAGGAGGAATAAATTACCATAATTGTAACGATATTGTCTTTTCCTTAAAACAAGCAAGGAAAATATAATCATTTTTTAACAATCGAAAGATAACTTTTACTTCTTAAGCCATTCTACCTATTGTAGAACTAGTAGTCTTTTAATTGGAAAGATATAGGAAAAACCTCAATTTATTGGAAGAACCCCTATAAAAATAATTATTCTTCGAATATATAATACTTCGTACTAAACTCCTTTTTTGTCGATAGCAAGATAAGTCGAATTTACCAAATTCTGAATGTTCAAAATAATATACCATTTTTCGACACTTTTTCTGCTTTTAAATGGCTACAGTTAATATGTACCTGTACTTCTACATAATGCGATTTCTAATGGAAAATCGCGATTTCTATCTAGAGAAAAAATGGGAGAGCTTCCCGAGGCATTTGGAGTATAGGAATTTAAAAGGGAGGAGGCAGCTTATTTACAGACAAAAATTTCAAGGGGAGGAAACCTGATGAAGAAAAAAGGTAAACGTAGCTTAACTAAGGTTGCAAGTGTGTTAATGTGCGCGCTCTTACTTGTACCGACTGTAACGTCGCAAGCATCAGCACAATCAAAAGAATCTTCCATTTCCTATCTAGGAAACAAGAAGGAAGTGGCGACTAGTAAAATATCTAAAAGCCTAAAAGACCAATTTGCTGACGACAAAATGGTTACATTCCTTGTTAAATTTAAGGAACAGGTTGATTCAGCAAAAGTAGCAAAAGAAGCTGCTAAGAAAGCTAGTCTACAAAAATCTACAGTAGCAAAAACAAAATCTATAAAACGTAATGCGATCGTATCCGAATTACGTACTACTGCGATTGAAACCCAAGGGGATGTAAAGACATATCTCGAAAAAGAAGAGGCTGCAGGCAATGCGAAGGATATTAAATCCTACTTTATCGTAAACGGAATGGCGGTAACGGCAACGAAGGATGTAATGGAGAAAATCGCATCATTCCCTGAAGTTGAAAAAGTGCTGCCAAATGAAACAAGAACATTACATGCTCCAGTTACTGAAAAAGCTACAACAGCTGTAGAATCAAAAGTAAGCCCTCAAAACATCGAGTGGAATATTGATCGTGTGGGTGCTCCTCAAGTTTGGGAAATGGGCATTGATGGATCAGGTACAGTTGTTGCTAGTATCGATACTGGGGTTCAATGGAACCATCCTGCACTTATGGAACAGTATCGTGGGTATGATCCAGCTAATCCTAACAATCCAAACCATCAGTATAGCTGGTTTGATGCAACTGCTGGTCAAACTACCCCATATGATGATCAAGGTCATGGAACGCACGTTACAGGGACAATGGTTGGTGCAGAACCAAATGGTGCTAATCAAATCGGTGTTGCTCCAGGTGCAAAGTGGATCGCTGTTAAGGCATTCACAGCATCGGGTGGATCAGATGCAGACTTACTTGAAGCTGGAGAGTGGATAATCGCTCCAGGTGGAAACCCGGATATGGCTCCAGATGTTGTTAACAACTCGTGGGGTGGTGGACCGGGCTTAGATGAATGGTATCGTCCAATGGTTCAAAACTGGAGAGCAGCGGATATTTTCCCTGAATTCTCAGCAGGTAATACCACATTATTTAATCCAGGTGGACCTGGGTCAATTGCAACACCATCAAACTATCCAGAATCATTTGCAACAGGAGCTACAGATATCAATGATCGTTTAGCAAACTTCTCGTTACAAGGTCCTTCTCCATATGAAGGGGATATCAAACCTGATATTTCAGCTCCAGGTGTAAATATTCGTTCTTCGGTACCTGGAAGTGGCTATGAGGGTGGATGGAACGGAACTTCAATGGCTGGACCGCATATTTCTGCTGTAGTAGCTCTATTAAAACAAGCAAATGCATCATTATCGATTGAAGAAATCGAAGAGATTATTACATCAACTGCAACACCTTTAACAGACGGTACATTCCCAGAATCACCTAACTTTGGTTATGGACATGGACTAGTGAATGCTTATTTAGCTGTATCATCTGTTGCATCTGGTCTTGGAAAAATTAAGGGTCAAGTTGCAAAGGATGGTGAGGATGAAGAAGCTCCAACGTATGAACATGCAGCTCCTTCTGAAACTTACGCAGGTATGGATTTACCAGTTTCTATTTCTGTTCAAGACAATGTAAGTGTTACATCTGTAGTACTTCAATACCAAAATCAAGATGGTGAATGGGTAAATGTAACAGCTACTCAAACATCAGGGACTTACAACGAGGGTACGTTTGAGGCGGTTATTCCAGGTGAAGATATTGCAGTTCCTTCCGTGACTTATCGTTGGCAAGTTGTCGATTTTGGCCAAAATGATGTAACAACAGACACGTATGAAGTGTCAGTGCAACCAGGGATTTCAGTTGGATATTTCCAAGATTTTGAATCTAATCCTGTAGGATGGTTCTCTTACGGTGCTGGAGACAGTTGGCAATGGGGTGCTCCAACTAGCGGGCCGAATGGAGCGTCTTCAGGGGAAAAGGTTTATGCTACTAATCTAGCAGGAACATATAATAGTAGTGCTAATATGACTCTAGTCATGCCCCCTATTGACTTACCTGCTGATGATCCAGCGTACCTTCAATACATGAACTGGCATAATCTAGAGCGAAACTGGGATTACGGTCATGTATTTGTTTCAACAGACATGGAAAACTGGACGCAGCTACATCGGATCACTGATGTAACTTCCGATTGGCAACCAGCAGAAATTGATTTATCCGAGTATGCCGGTCAAAGAATTTATATTGGGTTTAATGTGACAACCGATGGAAGTGTAGTTCGAGATGGCTGGTACATTGACGATGTACGTCTTTCAAATGAGCCACAATCGGTAGGAAATAAAGCACAATTAGGAGTCATGCCGACTAAAGGTGGTAGCTCAGTTGCTCTGAAAGATGGAGAAAAAATAGACCCTGCAAAAATTAAGCCAGAGGGCTCGCACTTTGACATGAAAGCAGTCGATGTTGAGGGAACTAGTCCACAAGCATTACCATTACAAGCTAAGATTAGTGTGGTTGAATCAGGTAGATCCGTTACAACCGACCCTGCAACTGGAGCATATGAATTAATTCACGGAACTGGAGACTTTACAATTGTGGCGGAAAGCTATGGATATCATTCTGCTCAACAAACTGTAACGGTTGAGGCTGATGGTGAAGCTGTAGCGAATTTTGTACTAGAGGAAAAAGCACAAGGAACTGTATCTGGTACGATCACGAATGCTGCAACAGGCAATCCGGTAGCAGGTGCTACATTATTACTTGTTGAAGATGCAAATGTAACTCCTGTTGAAACAGACGAAAATGGTCAATATTCACTTACTGCTTATGAAGGAACTTATACGGTTCGTGTAATGGCGCCTTCTTATTATAGTGAATCATTTGAAGTTGAACTTAATGGAGAAGTTGAACAAAATGTAGAACTAAGACCTTTCATCGGGTATCCTGGTGAAATTAGTTATGATGATGGTACTGCAGAAAATGCTCGTGCATTCTATGATGCTGGTAATGGTTGGGCAGTGAAAATGTCATTATCAGAAGGGCAAGATGCAGCACTTGTAACAGGCGGTCTTTTCCGTTTCTGGGATACAACATGGCCAACTCCTGGAGGAACTAATTTCAAGGTTGAAGTATGGGACGCAACTGGAACAGACGGTGCTCCAGGTAAAAAGCTAGCTGGACCAATCGATGCAACCGCACTTCGTACAGGAGAATGGACAAATGTTGACTTATCTGCTGAAGGTATCATCGTGGAAGGAGACTTCTATATGGTATATATTCAAGCAGATGCCAATCCAAATGCTCCTGGACTTGGAACTGACGAAGATGGCGAATATACTTCACGAAGCTGGCAATATGTGGGCGGTGCATGGTCATTAGCACCAGAAGCAGAAGGTAACTATATGATTCGTGCGACAGTAAATTATGAAGTAACAGCACCAACTATTACCTCACCGGTTACTGGTTCATTTACAAATGAATCAACTGTTACAGTTGAAGGAAAAGCTTCTCCAACAACAACTGTACACGTATTGAACAATGGTGAAGAGGTAGCAACAACTGATACGACTGCTGATGGAACGTACTCTGTGGATGTGGAATTACAAGCTGGTGAAAATTCATTAACTGCTAAGGCATCAACAGAATCTGGTACTACAGACGAATCAGAGGCTGTGGTTGTTACACTTGACCAAACAGTACCTGAACTAGCGATTACTAGTCCAGAAGATGGATTAAAGACGAATAAAGAAGCGATTACTGTAACTGGTACAGTCCAAGATGAAAATGTTGATACTGTAACAGTAAATGGTGAGAATGCACCTGTTACAGATGGTAGCTTTACTAAGCGTATTCTCTTAGAAAATGGCGAAAACAACATTGAAGTGGTTGCAACGGATAAGGCGGGGAATGTGTCGAACAGTCAAGTGACTGTAGTTGCGAAATTTGGTGATTTGACGATCAGTGATCTAACTCCTACTGAGGATGTACGTTTACAGTCAGGTGAAAGTGTGAAGATTGAATTCACAAGTGAACCAGGATTAGACGCTACCTACGCAATTCGTATGCCATTGACAAATACAAAAGGACTTAGCAATGTTACAGAACTCCCTATGCGAGAAGTCTCACCTGGTGTCTACGAAGGATACTGGACAGCCGTTTCTAGCGTAATTGCAGATGGTGCTGAAATTGAGGTTATCGTAAGAGATGATTTTGGTAACGAAGCTAGAAAAATTGCAGATGGTAAATTAATCATCAATGTACAAGAAGATGACGGTAAACCAGGAAAGGGTAAGCCTGGAAAACCAGGTAAGCCGGATAAACCAGGTAAAAATAAATAAGTCAGTAGAATAGAAGAGAAGGATGAGGAGAAATCCCCATCTTTCTTTTTTTATTTTTCCAAAATAGCCATGATGATTCATCTTATTTACTAGGATAAAAAGCTACATATTGTCATATCCGGGCTTCCTTCCTCATAAACTTGTACAAACAATATGGACAAGGGATGATGTGAAAAGATGAGTAATCGAGCGAATGAAATAAGGAAGAGGATTGAGAAAAGAAAACGTTCAAAATACGCCAGCCAATCATATCCAAAAAAGCCGAGTCCCTCGTTTCTTGTAGGTGATGAGGAAAAGTATGGAGGAAGTCCCTATACTTCCTTTGAGGGGGGATCAGGCGGAGGACATCCGCTATTTAAGAAAGAAGTGTTTCTGTTTAAGATCTTGCTGTCTGCTATTTTAGTATTATCGGTAGGGATTCTATTTAAAAATCAGTCGTCCACGTTCGATAATGTTCGCCACTTTGTTACCAGTACAATGGAAACGGAATTTCAATTCGCTGCCGTAACAGAATGGTATGAAGATACGTTTGGTAGTCCGCTAGCATTACTACCGGTTAAGGAAAATAAAGACCAGATAGAAGATGTTACTCCAGGAAAATACGCACTTCCAGCAGCCGGTAAAGTAACTGAGAATTTTGAAACAAATGGTCAAGGTATCATTGTCGAAACGAATAGTAAGGTTGTAGAAGCAATGAATGCTGGAAATGTTATCGAGGTTGCGGTAAAGGGAAATCTAGGAAAAACAGTCGTTATTCAGCATAGTGATGGTAGTAAAACATGGTATGGAAATTTAGGAACGGTTAATGTGAAATTATACGATTATGTAGCTACAGGTCAAGAAGTCGGGGAAGTTGAGGACCCTGAAGGTGAAAATAAAGGAACGTATTATTTTGCAATACAGCAGGGGGAAACATTTATTGACCCAATACAGGTGATAAAATTTGAATAGTTATATGAAACTTCTCGGAAAAATAGAAATACATCCATTACTATGGTTTATAGTCGGAGTTGCAGTTATCACTGCACACTTTCGAGAGCTATTGATGTTATTTTTTATCATATTGGTCCATGAGATGGGACATGCTGCATGCGCCCATTTTTTTTCATGGAGAATAAAAAAGATACAACTCCTTCCATTTGGTGGAGTCGCTGAGATGGATGAACATGGAAACCGGCCATTGAAAGAGGAGCTTCTTGTCATTTTAGCAGGACCTGTTCAACATATTTGGTTAGTAGGTGTTGCCTATTTGTTAACGTTAGGCTCCGTCATATCACCGAAAACCTTTGAACTCTTTTTTTATCATAATACTGTAATCTTTTTCTTTAACCTTCTTCCGATATGGCCACTAGATGGCGGAAAGTTACTTTATTTGCTCTTTTCCCATAAGCACTCTTTTTTTGAGGCGCATAAACGAATGCTGGTTACCTCGGTATTATTTGTAGGAATTATAATCATTGGAATAATTTTTTATAGTCCTACGAATCTCAATCTGTGGGTTATCTTACTGTTTCTATTATTCTCTATTATTATGGAATGGAGAAAACGACATTTTGTTTTTATGAGGTTCTTGTTAGAACGTTATTATGGGAAGCAAGATACTTTTACAAAATTAAAACCGTTAATTGTCGATGAAAAAGAAATGGTCTATACAGTGCTATCTATGTTCCAACGAGGATGTAAACACCCTATTGTAATAAGTAAAGATGGGGAACATCAACAACCACTTGATGAAAACGAGCTTTTGCATGCCTATTTTAAAGAAAAAAAGATAACCCAACCCGTTGGAGAGCTTCTCTACTTGTATTGACGTTGTAAATTGGGGTACATTGATAATTAGTAACGTCAAAGCGAGGATAATAGTTTGAAGAAAATAATAATGAATGTAAAAACGAGTGAAAAACGGGTAGCAGTTCTAGAAGGAAATAAGGTATTCGAGTTAACAGTCTTACAACCGAACCATACCGAGATTGTTGGGAATATCTATAAGGGTCGTGTTATTGATGTACTACCAGGGATGCAAGCTGCTTTTGTTGACATCGGTTTAGAAAGAAATGGTTATATCGGAAGAGAACAGCTGGGAACGTACCAGTTAGCAGCTCCTGGTGAAAAAGAAAAAAGTATTTCAAGTTTTGTTCGTCAAGGTGAAGAAATGATTGTTCAAGTTACAAAAGAAGGGGCAGATCGGAAAGGTCCCAAGTTAACTGGACTTATTGAATTTCCTGGTGATTCCATTGTTTACTCTCCATTGGGAAACTATATTGCTGTTTCTAGGAAAATGAAGGAGGAAAAAAGGGAAAAATGGCGTACCTTTTTTCAATCACAGCTACAAGAGCCTGAAGGACTCATCGTACGGACGGCATGTGAAAATCAGGATGAGGCAAAAGTAGTACAGGAGCTTCAAATGCAAAGACAACGATACAAAACGATGCTGGAACAAAAGAATCGGCTGAAGTCTCCTAGTCTGTTGGTGGATGCCAATAATCTTATTGATAAAATTTTACTTGAGTATCCCTTACAAACTGTTGAGGAAATTCTAATTGATGATGCGGAAACGTTCAGAAAAGTAAAAGATCAAATTGGAGAAGGGAAGACTTCATTTTATAGAGAAAAAGAAAATATCTTCTCTTTTTACGGAATTGAAAAAGAAATTGAAAAGGCACTCAAGCATATTGTTTGGCTTGATAACGGTGCATATCTGTTAATCGAACAAACAGAAGCACTAACCATTATTGATGTTAACACCGGTAAATTCCAAGGAAAAGTAAATTTGCGTGATACAGTATTTAAAACAAATATAGCTGCAGCAAAAGAAATTGCCTATCAATTAATGGTCCGTAATATTAGTGGGATTGTGTTAATTGATTTTATCGATATGAAGGACAAGGAACAACAACAAAAGGTTATACAAGCGTTACGTTCCGTTGCAAAGGAAGATCGAAATCGAGTGACAATTCATGGATTTACATCTCTAGGAATCATGGAGCTTACTCGAAAGAAGGCGCGCCAGGACTTATCTGCAATCGTGCAAACAAGCTGTCCAACTTGCTCAGGGACTGGGAGAATTGAATCGGCTGAAACAATAGCATTTAAGCTAGAACGCGAATTATGGGAACTCCGAGGGTTGGATCATGAAGCTGTCTGGATTCAAGCAACAGAAGACGTGAAACGTGTGTTTCTAGGTGAAAAAAATGTGCACAAACATAGACTTGAAGAGGTACTAGCGTTTCATATTTATATAACGGAAGTCCCCTCACCTCGTCATGAATATATAATAAGACACATAGGGACAGATTCAGAGGTTCGTGAAAGACTAAGCTATCAAACATAATTTATATTGACTCTGTCAGGTCTTTGTGATAATATTTTCATGTTATTGTTTGTAGTAGCACCCACTGCTACAACCGCACATTCCAGGTATTTAAGCTTTCATGGTTTATTAATAAACCGAGGCAAATTAGAAGCAAGAAATTCAAGGCGGTGCAGTCAGGAGTACCGGAACGTAGTTATATCTACGTGAGGAACGGACTGGCAAACCAACGAGGAAGTTCGCAGCTTATCATTTGCCGAGACGCCTGTGTAGTGGCGAGTCTTAGTCATAATTATAGGAGGTGCAAATATGTACGCAATTATTGAAACTGGCGGTAAGCAAATCAAAGTTCAAGAAGGCCAAGAAATCTACATCGAAAAGCTTGACGTAGAGCAAGGTGGAACAGTTACATTTGACAAAGTTTTATTCGTAGGTGGCGAAAACGTTAAAGTTGGTAGCCCTACTGTTGAAGGTGCAACTGTTACTGCTAAAGTTGAAAAACAAGGTCGCGCTAAGAAGATCATTGTTTTCAAATACAAGGCTAAAAAGAACTATCGTAAAAAGCAAGGTCATCGTCAACCTTACACTAAAGTTACTATCGAAAAAATTAATGCATAAGGTTTTCTGCCATGATACATGTAACTATTAATCGTAATAGTTCTGGTAGAATCGACTCATTTACAATGAGTGGACATGCCGAATATGATGTTCCTGGGAAGGATATCGTTTGTGCAGGTGCTTCGGCAATTGCCTTTGGTACCATTAATTCCATATATGCTTTATGTAAAGTAGAGCCGATACTGGAACAAGAAAAAAATGGTTTCCTCCGCTGTCAAATTCCTTCATTGAAGGATGAGGTAAAAGAGGAAAAGGTACAGCTTCTTTTAGAAGGAATGCTTGTATCATTACAAACGATTGAACTTGATTATGGACAATATATGAAAATTCAATCATAAATAAAATAAATTAGCGTTCAAAAAGGAGGACAAAAAGGGCAGAGAAGTTCTAGGAACGATAGTCTCGAGGACCGAAGCGTATGGTTTAAATACGTGAGGACCGGAGAGGCGGAGTGACAACGAAATTCGACAGCCATTTTTCCCGGACTTTTTTGAACATCATATCTGGAGGTGAACAACAATGTTCGTAAGATTAGACTTGCAATTCTTCGCTTCTAAAAAGGGAGTAGGTAGTACTAAAAACGGTCGTGATTCAATCTCGAAACGTCTTGGTGCGAAACGTGCAGATGGTCAATTCGTTTCTGGTGGATCAATTTTATACCGTCAACGCGGTACTAAAATTTACCCAGGTGTAAACGTTGGCCGTGGTGGTGACGACACTCTATTCGCTAAAGTTGACGGAGTTGTTAAATTTGAGCGTTTAGGCCGTGACCGTAAACAAGTAAGTGTATACCCAACTGCTCAAGAAGCGTAATAACTTATAAAACTCTAACCAATAAGGTTAGAGTTTTCTTTTTTTACGATGAAACTCATCCTCTTAAAGTAGTGTTATTTACCAAGGTTTGATATAATTTTTAGACAAGATTCGAATTCTAAGGAATAGTTCGTTTTGTATAAACAAATATATTAGGGGAAATGACATGAATAAGAATTGGAGTACGGTCGATGTAATTAAGCACACACGCCATGATTGGTTAAATAAAATTCAACTAATTAAAGGGAACATCGCGTTGCAGAAACTTGATCGTGTTAAGGTAATTATTGAAGAAATCGTTATTGAAGCTCAAAATGAATCACATCTTACTAATCTACAAATTCCAACCTTTGCTGCACTCATTATGACCTTTAATTGGGAGCCACATAAGTATCAATTGGAATATGAAGTAGTAGGTGATAGTCGAGATTTATCAAACTACGATACTGAGATAACAGAATGGTGTACTCAGTTTTTTACAGAGGTTGAGAATTCTGTTGATGAAATGGGAGAAAATCATTTATCACTTACAATTGATTGTTCGACCGAGAAAACTCGATTCTTTTTTGATTTTAGTGGAATACTAAAAGAAAATGAGAAGCTTACAAATTGGCTATCTGTAAAAAGCCAATCAGATAGTTTCCTGCAAGTTAAAGAATATACTGTACATAATGAGGAAATAAGTATTACATTACAGATTGCATAATATAGGTGCATAACTACGGAGGTAAAACATGTTTGTCGATCAGGTCAAAGTGTATGTAAAAGGCGGAGACGGGGGCAACGGAATGGTTGCATATCGTCGTGAAAAATATGTTCCAATGGGTGGTCCTGCTGGTGGTGACGGTGGAAAAGGAGCAGATGTTATATTCGAGGTTGAAGAAGGATTACGAACCTTGATGGACTTCCGCTACCAACGTCATTTCAAGGCAAAGCGTGGAGAACATGGGATGTCTAAGAATCAACATGGTAAAAATGCGGAGCCAATGATTGTAAAAGTTCCCCCGGGAACAGTTGTTACAGATGATGATACTGGAGAAGTACTTGCTGATTTAACACAGCATGGTCAAAAGGCTGTTATTGCTAAAGGTGGCCGTGGAGGAAGAGGGAATTCACGTTTCGCTACACCAGCTAACCCGGCTCCAGAAATCGCTGAAAATGGTGAACCAGGGCAGGAACGCTACATTAGACTAGAATTAAAAGTATTAGCGGACGTTGGTCTTGTAGGGTTTCCCAGTGTAGGAAAATCTACATTATTATCTGTCGTTTCAGCAGCAAAACCGAAAATTGCAGAATACCATTTTACTACGATAGTTCCAAACCTTGGAGTTGTTGAAACGGAAGATAACCGTAGCTTTGTTATGGCAGATTTACCAGGTCTGATTGAGGGAGCTCATCAAGGTGTTGGACTAGGGCATCAATTCTTAAGACATATTGAACGAACAAGAGTCATTGTGCATGTCATTGATATGTCCGCAATGGAAGGTCGTGACCCTTATGATGATTATGTAACGATCAACCAAGAACTAAGGGAATACAATCTTCGGTTAACCGAACGACCGCAAATTATTGTCGCAAATAAAATGGATATTCCGGACTCCGAGGAAAATTTAAAAACATTTAAAGAAAAACTAAAAGATGATGTTAAAATATTTCCTATTTCAGCCATAACAAGACAAGGTCTTCGTGATCTCTTGTTTACCATTGCAGATTTACTTGAAACAACTCCTGAATTCCCACTTGAGGTGGAAGAAGATACTGGCAATCATCGTGTTATGTATCGTCATGAGAAAGAGGAAGTAGATTTTATCATTACACGTGAACCAGACGGATCATTTGTGATTTCTGGCGAAAGAGTTGAAAAGTTGTTTAAGATGACTGACTTTTCGAGAGACGAGTCTGTGAAACGTTTTGCAAGGCAACTACGTGGAATGGGAATTGACGATGCACTTCGTGAACGAGGTGCAAAAGATGGGGATATCGTTCGATTACTTGAATATGAATTTGAATTTATAGAATAAAACGGTATTCAAAAAGTTGGAAGAAATATTATGAGTGATAGAACTATGGTGAGCCTGACGTTGATACGGGTTGATCAAAGTTCTATACTTTGCTTTTCATCCACTTTTTGTACTCAATAAAGAGAAGGTAATAGGGGGAGTAGCTTGCATGGATGGTAAATTCTATCTAGTTCGTGAGGATGTCCTTCCAGAAGCGGTTCGTAAAACTTTGGATGCAAAGGAACTTTTAGACAGTGGGGCAGCACAATCGATTGCAGAAGCTACACAAAAGGTAGACTTAAGCAGAAGTGCTTATTACAAATACAAAGACACTGTATTTCCTTTTCATACAACCGTTAAGGAGAAAATTATTTCATTGTTTTTTCATTTAGAGGATCGGTCTGGTACACTCTCTCAATTATTGAGGACTGTAGCTGACACAGGCTGTAATGTATTAACAATCCACCAAACGATACCTTTACGAGGGAAAGCAAACGTTACACTGTCATTAAATACATCTGGCATGCAAGGTGAAGTAACTGATCTCTTAGCAAAACTACGAAAACTCGAATTCGTGGACAAAGTTGAAATTCTTGGAACGGGAGCATAGGGGAAAAATGATAAATATTAAGAACGTTGGATTTTTAGGACCTAATGCAACCTTTACAGCACAAGCTGTTGCTGCATTATTTCCTGAAAAGGACAGTAGGCCATACAGAACGATCCCTGCATGTATTGATGCAGTAGAGAAGGGAGAAGTGGATGTGGCTGTTGTTCCCGTAGAAAACACAATCGAGGGAACGGTTAATTTAACAATTGACTATTTAATTCATGAAAAACCATTGAAAATTGTTGGTGAAGTCATTATACCTATTAAACAGCATTTAATGGTACATCCTGAAAATATAAAAAATTGGGAGTCTGTACAAGGGATTTATTCACACCCACATGCGATTGCGCAATGTCATAAATTTTTATTTAGTAACTTTCCAAATATCCAGCCTGAAGAGACGAGTTCAACAGGTGCAGCAGCAAAATATGTGAGTGAGCACCCAGAACAAAAACTTGCGGCTATAGCTAATTCAGTTGCTGCAACGGAATACGGTTTAACGATTGTTGAACATGATATTCATGATTTTGATAACAATCATACAAGGTTTGTCGTATTACATAAAGAGATGATTGATCTAAACGTAGACCATTCAAACAACTCCGGAAATAAAACAACGTTAATGGTTACTTTACCATCTGATCAAGCGGGAGCTTTACACCAAGTTCTTTCTGTATTTGCATGGAGAAAATTAAATCTATCTAGAATCGAATCAAGACCAATGAAAACAGGACTAGGAAACTATTTCTTTTTAATTGATATTGAACAACGTCTGGATGAAATTTTAATACCAAGTGCAATTGCAGAATTAGAAGCATTAGGAAGTGGAGTTACTGTACTTGGCACGTACCCCTACTATAGAATTTAACTTTATTGAGCATGATCCCCCATTTTTTAGCTGGAGGGACAGTGCTTTACTGTTATATTTTTTGGGTATTAAACCCCTAGTGTAAAAATAATGTTTCTGGCGGATGCCAGATTTTTAAAAGAAGTATTTTTTTCGCATCAACTGGTACTAAGCCCTTTGTAGGGCAAAAGTCAACATAGCATGATTGAAATAAATTGGACGCCAAGGACGCCAAGGCGCAAAGCAAACTCGGTTTCTTACCGAGTTTTTTCTTTGATTTTAAGGCTCGACCACCTAACGCGCTACACATAATTTGTGAAGCCTATGCATAAGTTGTGATGAGAATAGTGGCAATTTGCCTATTACGACATAGTATGTAATGACTTATGTATAGGAGGGGAAATCGCGTGAAAATCCATATCGTTCAAAAAGGCGACACTCTATGGAATATTGCAAACAAATATGGCGTCGACTTTCAAGAACTCAAAGCTGTAAATACTCAGCTGAGTAATCCGGATGCGCTTATGCCAGGTATGAAGATTAAGGTTCCAACGGGAACTGTACATGTGAAAAAAGAAGCACAAATTGGTGGAGTCCAAAAGGAAGCACAAATCAACATTACTCCTCAAAAAGAGGAGCAAGTTCAACATCCATTTGCTGATATTACTCCACAGCCGTTCCCAGTTATGGATATAGAGGAGGAAGAAGAGGAACTCCCAGAAGTAGAAGAGGAAGTTAAGGGTGTTGAAACAGGTCCTTACATTCCTCAAATGCCACAACTACCACAAATGCCAATTATGCCAACTATGCCGCCACAAATGCCACAGTACCAGCCATTTGAAATTGATATTAATAACTATAACATTATGGGTATGCCTCAAGTTCCAACACCACCACCGAACGTACTTCCAGGTATGTTGGCTCCTGAGGAAGAGGATTTTGAATCGGAAGATGACTACATGCCTGAAATGCCACAGATGCCACAAATGCCACCACAGATGCAGCAGATGCCTTTTCAACAGCAACCAGGGATGTTTAATCATTGTGTGCCAATGACGCCAGTAATGCCTGGTTATGGCTTTAACTATGTACCAGGACAACAAGGTGGCTTCCCGCAACAAGGTCCATTTAATCCAATGGGTGGCTTTCAAAGAACGGAAGACGTAGAAGGCGTCCAGGAGGCTCCAATTGCGCAAGTGCAAATGCCGCAAATGCCTCAATATCAGCCGTTTGAAATCGATATCAATAATTTTAACGTAATGCAAATGCAAGCACCACAACCTGGAATGTTTGCAGGGGTAGAGGATGAAATGGAGGAAATGCCACAAATGCCTCCGCAAATGCCGCCTCAGATGGCACCTATGCAAGCACCACCATTTATGGGTAATTGTGTTCCTGTATCACCAGTAATGCCTGGTTATGGCTTTAATGGCGGGTTTCCGGGACCTTCACCTTTTGGATCTGGGATGCCAATGCAAGCAGGACCACAGGCTATTAGTCCGGCAATGAACAATAATCCTGTAGGAAATCCAATGGGTATGTTCCCCGGGCATATGAACCAACAGATGATGCCATCACAATTTTACAATAAGAAAGATTGTGGTTGTGGAGGACCTAAGCCGCCTTTTGTTGGAAATTTTCCACCACAAGGCCATCATCCGGTAGGGCAACAACCTTTTCCAGGGCAATTTAATACTCAACCTTTCCAAGGTGGGTTTCCTGTTCAACAAGCTCCATACGGAGTAAATCCTTATCAACAGATGCCGTTTAACCCAATGTTTAACATGCCTGATGTTGATGATGATTTAGACGATTAATATATTCAACAAACAACAACTTGGTAAGGGCGAATAAACATTCGTCCTTAATTTTTTAGTATGAACGAAACTGCTTTTTAATGGCAATAAAAAGGACAAACCATGCTACATAGGCTTTACGTCCAAAATTTTATTTACTGCAAATAACTAACAGCAATATTCCCTCTCTTGATTAGACAACCTAAAGGAGAACATGTATTTATGTTCAAATGGTCAAAGGGGGTTATTGTATTGAGGAAGATTCTCTACACATTTTCTACAGCAGCATTAATGCTTGGTGGATTGACAGCATGTAATACCGATGAAGGGGCTTCTACCTACAACACCGATAATGCCAGACCGATTGGTTATTATTCAAATGAAAATGACCGTGATCGTACCGATCGTAATGGAAATGTCCGTGATAACGATGGTCCATTAACAGAAATTATGGATCGAACCGGAGCTGAAAATAACAATCGTAATAACCGGACGGGTGTCATGAACGACAATAGAAAAAATAAAGACAACCGTGCTAATTACAAAATGAATCCTAACAACGAAAACAGATCTGGTATCATGAACTATCGTGATGAACAACGTAAAAATGGAATCATGAATCATCGCGGTAACAATCGTGGGACGAAGATATTGAATAACCATGATAACAATAATAGAGGCGTTAACCCCTTTAACGATGGTAATCCAAACACAAATAGGGATAATGGCCATGGATATTCTGATCAAAACTATCATAGTCATCTAAATGATAATAACCACAGAGTACATTCATACGGATATTACAATAATGATGACCAAAATATAGTAGCAAAAATTAAAGAACGAGCTTCCAAAGTAAAAAATGTTGATGAAACTCGTGTTATCGTAACAGACGAAAACATCTTGGTAGCTGTTGATACGAACGACAACAACAATCAAAACGTGAAAGATGCTGTCAAGAAGGCTGTAGAACCATTAGCTAAAGGAAAGAACGTGAATGTTGTGACAGATGAGGGAACATTTACACGTGTCCGTGACATTGATAATGACATACGTAATGGGAACCGAAGAGAGTCAATTGATGCGGATATAAATGACCTCTTTGACAACATTGGCGATACAATCAGAGCCCCATTTACAAATGAAAATAGAGGATAAGTGTAACTTTATACAAAACCCTATGATGGAATTTCCAATTACACATAAGTCAGGGTTAATTAGCTAGGATGTCCATTTGGGCATCCTTTTCTTCTTAAGGCTAAAGAGTAATACATAAACGAATATCATCCTATTTTATGAAAAAAATTTATAGGCTAGTTTGGATAAACTTTCTATTTATGGTCAAACTAATTGTAGGTTATAAAGTTTTTAATACAAAAAAGTGTTGGCAACTAATTGTAAGAGGTGATGCCAAAGTGAAAACGATCATAAAGGTAATCGTTTGTCTAGCGGTTGTTTTTATATTGCCTAGCTTTACTGGAACCGGAGCAGAACTAACTCAAGAAAATGAAGAAACAGTCCAAGAAGTGACTGGGCCATTGGAAGTTACAGTTATTCTGGAACGTGTGTATGTCGATGGCGAGGTTAGTGAAGAGATAGTAAAGGAAACAATACTATCGATGGAGGATTTTTGGGCTCAATATGAGGAGTGGGACTTAGTCCACCAGGATGATACACAAATGGTATTTCAACGACGAGTAGATGACATTTCCCCATTACTTAAATCAAATGGATATTTTGGATTGACCGAAGATGGGATATTGTCAATCTTTAATGGAAAGCCGGATCAATCGGAAAAGGTAATCCAGTCGTTCTTTCAGATTGATGTAAAGAAACTTGAGAGCTACCAGCATGATTTGCTAAAGAAGGGAATCAAGGTTGGTTCGAAGGACGAATATATCAATGTAATTGAAACGTATAAAACCTATACAACATCCCCTTAAATATAAAATTTTGAGAGACTAGTGATTGTTCTAGTCTCTCTTTTTATTTAACTTTAGTTACCTGTGTCCCCCATTTAATGGGCTTACAATAAAGCGAGGTTCAACCCCAACTGAACAAAGTTAAATCCTCCGGTGTAGCCACGGTTTTACGAGTAATGCTTTTCGAGTGTAAGAGTAAAGACTAAGTCCGTCACGTCCTGTGGGAACGTCATATGACCCACTCCAAGTTGGCTAAAAAATCAGACACAAATACGCCAGTGCGTATTTGAAATTAGTTCGATGTCTTTTTTTGACGAATATGATAAAATGGGGTACAGCAAAGAAGAGGAGAGAAGATGTTTGATTGAATTTATTAAAGGATCAATTGACTATATAAATCCTGAATACATAGTTGTAGATAACAATGGAATTGGTTATCAGGTTTTTACCCCTAATCCGTTTGTTTTTACAAAAGAAAAGCAAGAGACTGTTTATACATATCAGCATGTAAGAGAAGATATATTAGCGCTGTATGGCTTTAAAACACGTGAAGAACGTGCATTGTTTGTAAAACTACTTAACGTAACGGGGATTGGACCAAAAGGGGGGCTAGCTATCCTAGCTTCAGGTGAGCCCCAGCAAGTGATACGTGCGATTGAAAATGAAGATGAAAAATTCCTAGTTAAGTTCCCAGGAGTCGGGAAAAAGACGGCCCGGCAAATCATACTAGATTTAAAAGGAAAGCTTCAAGACCTAGTTCCTACTATTCATCCCGATTTGTTTACTGAAGAACACGAGCTTGAAATGAACGGAAATACCGGTTATACACAGCTAGAGGAAGCGGTAGAGGCTCTAAAAGTGTTAGGATATGCAGAAAGAGATATCAATAAAGTATTGCCTGGATTGAAGCAAGAGCAGTTATCAACGGAACAATATATAAAGAAAGCTCTGCAAATGTTACTAAAGTAAGGGGGATGCTTTGATGGAGGACAGAATCGTCTCAGGCAGTGCTAATTACGAAGAGTCAGCAATCGAGCAAAGCCTTAGACCTCAAACGTTGGCGCAATACATTGGACAAGAAAAGGTGAAGTCGAATCTATCGATATTTATAGAAGCTGCGAAAATGAGACAAGAAACCTTGGACCATGTGTTATTATATGGCCCACCAGGTCTTGGGAAAACTACCCTAGCAACAATCATTGCGAACGAAATGGGAGTCAATATTCGAACAACCTCAGGCCCAGCAATTGAGAGGCCTGGGGACTTGGCCGCTATCTTAACTGCGCTTGAACCAGGAGATGTCCTTTTTATCGATGAAATTCACCGCCTTCAGCGCTCTATTGAGGAAGTATTATATCCTGCAATGGAGGACTTTTGTTTGGATATCGTAATTGGAAAGGGAGCAGGTGCACGGTCTGTTCGCCTTGACTTACCCCCATTTACCTTAGTTGGAGCTACAACACGTGCAGGTTCATTGTCTGCTCCGCTACGTGACAGGTTTGGTGTACTTAGCAGGTTGGAATATTATAATGAAAGCCAATTAGCGAATATTGTAACACGGACAGCTGAACTTTTAGACGTTGAAATTGAGGGCCAAGCATCCCATGAAATCGCTAGACGGTCTAGGGGCACACCGAGAATTGCCAATCGTTTATTACGTAGAGTGAGGGACTTCGCTCAAGTCCGCGGAGATGGTACGATTACGAACAAAATGGCAAACGAAGCATTAGAATTACTACAGGTCGACCGTTTAGGACTAGACCATATTGACCATAAATTACTTAAAGGGATCATTGAAAAGTTTCGTGGAGGCCCAGTAGGACTAGAAACGATTGCTGCAACCATTGGGGAAGAGTCACACACAATTGAAGATGTATACGAGCCGTATCTCTTGCAAATTGGCTTTTTACAGCGAACACCCCGAGGGAGAGTGGTAACAGAGCTCGTTTATCACCACTTTCAAATGGAAGCTCCTAAGGAGTAGGAATTATTTCCGTCTAGGCCGTTGAGCTTATTTTTGCAGTTACACCTATTGAGCTGCAAAAACATTGCCACAGGATGTAGCTTTTTATTCTTTGATTTTATGCGCGTTACAATCCTTGAAGAATCAAGGCATTCGGCTGAGACCCCTTATGCAGTTGGTTTTTCGTTCACCATGAATCGTGTATAACTCAAAGTCCCTTCATTTCACCACTATTATAAGGAGTGAATAAAGGTAATCATGGGGAAAATGCTAATGATATTGGGAATTATACTGCTAGTAGTTGGGCTTATCATGCATTTTATTGGAAGACTGCCCGGAGATGTTGTTGTAAAAAAAGGTAATACTACATTTTATTTTCCTATCGTGACATCGATTGTAGTTAGCGTTATTTTATCATTAATTTTTTATGTAATTGGTCGGTTTCGGTAAGAAGAATGAGAAAAAGGTGAAAGCATGAAAGTAGATTTATTTGATTTTTATTTACCAGAGGAGTTAATTGCGCAAATACCGCTAGAAGATCGGGAAGCATCACGCCTTATGGTAGTAGATAAAGAAACAGGAAACATTACCCATACCCACTTCAAGTCCATCCTTTCTTATTTAAAAGAAGGGGATTGTTTGGTTTTAAATGATACTCGTGTTCTACCTGCTCGATTGTATGGAGTAAAAGAGGATACCGGAGCAAAAGTAGAAGTTTTACTCTTAAAACAAGAAAACGGGGACACATGGGAGACGCTTGTAAAGCCGGCAAAACGTGTCAAAGAAGGGACTGTGCTAAGCTTTGGTGAGGGAAGTTTAAAAGCAATTTGTACAGGTATAGGTGATCATGGGGGAAGGATGTTAGACTTTCAGTATGAGGGAATTTTTTATGAGGTATTAGACGCTTTAGGAGAAATGCCCTTGCCCCCATATATCACAGAGCAATTGGACGATAAGGAAAGGTATCAGACAGTGTATGCTAAACATCGGGGCTCCGCTGCTGCTCCAACAGCAGGGTTACATTTCACAGAGGAGCTTTTACAAGAAATACGTGATAAGGGAGTACATACTGCCTTTATTACATTACATGTTGGCTTAGGTACGTTCCGTCCAGTGAGTGCAGAAACAATTGATGAACATGATATGCATTCAGAATTTTATCAGATGACAGAAGGTACTGCCAGATTGCTTAACGAAGTAAAGGCAAACGGTGGGAAAATTATTTCAGTTGGTACTACATCGACAAGGACTCTAGAAACAATTGTAAAAAATAATGAGGGTAAATTTGTCGAGTCGAGTGGATGGACGAATATATTTATCTATCCTGGATATCAATACGAAGCCATAGATGGACTCGTTACCAATTTTCACTTACCGAAATCAACGTTGATTATGCTTGTCAGTGCGTTAGCTGGCCGAGAAAATATTCTTCATGCCTATAATGAGGCGGTAAAAGAACGGTACCGCTTCTTCAGTTTCGGAGATGCGATGCTGATACTCTAAGTGCCTATCCCTGCTAGAATAGTGAGGGGCACTTGCTTGTGATCAAAAACCGGGTGGTGGATTACCGCCCACATAAAGGAGAAATATACGTGACCGCAATTAGATACGAACATATTAAGACTTGTAAGCAGACGGGTGCAAGACTTGGAAGGGTACATACACCACATGGTTCATTTGATACCCCAGCATTTATGCCAGTAGGTACACTTGCAACAGTTAAGACGATGTCCCCAGAAGATTTAAAAGAAATGGGAGCTGGCATCATTCTAAGTAACACCTATCACCTTTGGCTAAGACCTGGCCATGAAATCATTAAAGAAGCGGGTGGCTTACATAAATTTATGAACTGGGATAGAGCAATCTTGACTGATTCAGGCGGCTTCCAGGTTTTTAGTTTAAGTGAATTTCGTGATATCCAAGAGGAAGGAGTTCATTTTCGAAATCACCTAAATGGTGACAAACTATTTTTATCACCTGAAAAGGCGATGGAAATTCAAAATGCACTAGGTTCAGATATTATGATGGCATTTGATGAATGTCCTCCATATCCGGCTACTTTTGAATACATGAAGAAATCTGTTGAGCGGACAAGCCGTTGGGCAGAAAGATGTTTACAAGCTCACAGTCGACCACAAGACCAAGGTCTTTTTGGTATTGTTCAAGGAGGCGAATATGAAGAACTTCGTAAACAAAGTGCAAAGGATTTAGTTTCAATGGATTTTCCGGGGTATGCAGTAGGAGGGCTATCCGTTGGAGAGCCAAAGGATGTTATGAATAGGGTCTTGGAATTTACAACGCCACTTCTACCAACAAATAAGCCTAGATATCTAATGGGAGTAGGTTCTCCGGATTCCTTAATTGATGGTGCAATCCGAGGAATCGATATGTTTGACTGTGTACTTCCTACAAGAATTGCACGTAATGGTACACTCATGACGAGTGAGGGAAGATTGGTTGTGAAAAATGCAGAATATGCTCGTGATTTTAGACCATTAGATGAAAATTGCGATTGCTATACATGTAAAAATTATAGCCGCGCCTATATTAGACACTTAATTAAAACAAGTGAAACATTCGGAATAAGACTTACTACTTATCATAACCTGCATTTTCTGTTAAAATTAATGGAGCAAGTCCGACAAGCGATACGTGAGGATCGTCTTGGCGACTTCCGTGAAGAATTTTTTGAGCGATATGGGTTCAATAAGCCAAACGCGAGAAACTTCTAATTACAAACACATGAAAAAAACAAAATAGGGAAAGGGGTGAAATAAATGGAGGGTATTTTAGGAACGGTTGGTCCTTTAATTCTTATGTTTGCTATTTTTTATTTCTTGTTGATTCGTCCACAGCAAAAACGTCAAAAAGCTACTGTGCAAATGCAATCTAACCTTGCAAAGGGAGATAAGGTAGTAACAGTTGGTGGTTTACACGGAATTATTGATTCTATTGACGAAAACAAGGTAGTCATTAAATCTGGTAACGCTAATCTTACATATGACAGACAAGCTGTACGTGATGTCATTAAGGACTAATGAAATACATAAAAAAAGAGCGTATAAAAAACGCTCTTTTTTTAGATTGTACTCAATTAAGCTTCTCTTCTTGAAGGAGTTGTCATATTTACTCCGAAAATACCACCAATCACAGCAGCAGCTAAAAACCCTAAGTGATACATTGTTTGTTCTGTCGAAAATGTAGCATCAAAACCTAAGAACTGAACGATAAATACGATGATGGAATACAAAATTCCTGTACCACCACCAATAAGCCAGCCTTTCTCCTTCCCTTTTCCACCTGAAACAAATCCACCAACGAAAAGTGCAAGGAACGAAGCCCCTAGAATAACCCAGGATATAGATGATTCTTGTAGTGAAGTAAAGCGAAGTAAGAGTGAAATTAGTAAACTTGACACGATCACAATCAATAAGATTGAGACAACACCGTAAATCATTGCAACTCCCATTTTTCTCATGCGTATACACTCCCCCTTAATCTCAAATGCGACTTGATATTATTAAAATACAAGTAACCCTAGTACGAGCATATTCATGTCCACAACGAATTAGAATAAAAAAGTACAAACTTTATGTGCAGATTTGTTAAGGAATCTGAAGACATTTTACAACAACACATCCAGAAGTGTTTCTCGATTGGTAAAACCTGCGAATTATGATTTTTGTAAGATTCGAGCAACCTATTATTACTATGTCTTTGTTGACAAAGAGCTCAATGGGGGAGGTTTTCAATTTGGAGGAATACCTCACAATTATCGGAAGGACAATCTTACTTTATTTTATTCTACTTACGATTTTTCGTTTAATGGGCAAACGTGAAATTGGGGAACTAAGTTTATTGGATTTAGTTGTATTTATGATGATTGCAGAAATGGCTGTTATCGGAATTGAATCAACGAATGACCCTATTCTACATTCTGTTGTCCCAATGGTTCTGCTCATGGGAATACAATACTTTCTTGCACTGCTTTCCTTAAAAAGCAAAAGGTTACGAGAAATCATTGATGGGCGTCCAACCGTTATCGTCAATAAAGGAAAAGTAGACGAGCATGCAATGAGGAAACAAAGGTACAATTTTGATGATCTTATGATGCAGCTACGAGAAAAGAATGTGAAAAATCTAGCTGATGTTGAATTTGCCATTTTAGAATCATCTGGTGAATTATCAGTATTAGAAAAAGATAAGAATAAATCGTCAGATATGGAAGAGTTTACGATTGATTTACCACTCATCTTGGATGGCGAGATCCAAGAAGAACATGTAGAGCAACTCAACAAAACAGAGTTTTGGTTGCGATCTGAGTTGAAGAAACTGGGACATACTGATTTGAAGAAAATATCTTATTGCAGCTATCACAGTGGTCAATTACATGTAGATATAAAGGATGAAAAAAGGTAACCAGTGGTTACCTTTTTTGTATCCTTATAAAAGTGAAGCTAGTTTTGGCCCGATAAAGGGAATTCTTTTTACTTCATCCTTTGTTAGAAGCTTAAAAATGAATAGAAGTATAATGTAGATGAGCGAAGTAATGAAAATGGCTGTTAGAGTTCTTATCGTAAGTCCCGCATCGGTTAAGATCGTGCTGTAAAAGTAATGGCCGCCTATACCTGAAAGTACCATCGTTACAGCACTCTTTACATAATCCCTTATATAAAAACTATAAGAGATTACTTTAACAATTGTTGAAAAATGAAGTAATGTAACGAGCATCATACCGATTACAATCGCTAAAGCTGCACCCATTATCCCGAGAGAAGGCCGTGTAGCAAGAATAAAAATAGCCCCTGTTTTAATGATATTCCCAATAAAGCTGTTAATCATTGCTGCTTTTGCTAAATCCAGTGCTTGAAGGGTTGCTTGCAGTGGACCTTGAAAATAATAAAAGATGAAGAATGGAGCCATTACTTTAATATAGATTGCAGAATTACTATTTCCATACATAAGTTCCATCACTGGTGCAGCGAAGACATAGAGGATGACAATTGCTAATCCGCCTGAAACAAGTGATAACCGTAAAGCTTGTTTGAGTCGATACTCAATTAATAACGATTGTTTCTTTGCAGCGGCTTCGCTAATAGCTGGTACAAGTGCTGTTGAAAGTGAGTACGTAATAAACGATGGTAGCATGAGTAGTGGTAAAGCAAAACCGGTTAGTTCCCCGTATTGCCTTGTTGCCATATGAGTAACTACCCCAGCAATTGCAAGACTCTGTGCTACAACTATAGGCTCGAAAAACCAGGATACAGACCCTATTAGCCTACTTCCTAAAGTTGGAACCGCAATTCTTGTTAAATCATTAAATGTATCTTTTCCGTTTTTTGCTGACTTAAAAAAGTTCTTCCGAATTGTAATTCGTTTTTTCATCTTAAACATAAAGAATAGATAAAGAAGAGACATCAACTCGCCTACAACAGCTGAAAGCATAGCACCGGCAGCCGCATACTCAATCCCGTACGGTAAAAATGCTTTTGTAAACACATAAACAAGCGTAATTCTAACCACCTGTTCAATTACCTGTGAATAAGCAGGTGGCTTCATATTTTGTCTACCCTGGAAATATCCGCGAAGTACGGATGAAATCGCAACAATCGGGACAATTGGTGAAATCGCTAATAATGGATAATACGTTCTGCTATCAGTGAGAAGTGTTTCAGATAACATTGGCGCTAGAAAAATCATCATTGGCGTAAATAAAAGGCTCAATGTTCCTGTAATGGATAAAGACACGACTAGGATTTTTTTTATTTTTCGTGTATCGCCTTGTGCCTCGGCCTCTGCTACCAATTTCGAAATCGCAACAGGTAATCCCATCTGAGTTAATGTAATGGTTAACACAAATGTTGGAATGGCCATCATGTAAAGCCCTACACCTTCTTCACCGATTAGCCGCGCGACAACGATTCTATTAATAAATCCCAAAATTCTGGTAATTAGACCTGCGATGATTAAGATTAATGTTCCTTTTAGGAATGTTTGCTTTGACAAATTATTTCCCTACCTTCTCAAAAAAGGTGATATCATTTACAATTAACTATATGCACGTAAGGTGTCCAAGCATGACAAGTATTAAAAAAGTTAAAAAGATAGAGTTGAAAAGTAGGAGAGATGACATGTGAATCAAAAAGAGTCTCATATGTATGACAAGTATCGCGAAAATGTTCGTCCATTTCTAAAAAGTAAGCTAGAAGAGTTTCAATTATATGGATATGATAAAGTGAAAGAAGATGAACTTTGGGGATTCTTGAGGAATAAAACATGGAGAAAGGAAAAGGAAGAAAAACCCTTACATCAAATAGTAAGTGATATCCTATCTGTTAAGGTTGGAGATTTCATGAACTATGCAACAGTAGAAGCGTTTAAAGAGCCAAACTGGTTTGAGGGTGAAGGGAAGGATGTTTTAGAAAAGTTATTATAAGGATGTGGCAGGTCAAAAATGGTAAAAGCCGAGATTGACATGAATTTCCTATTGTTTCATAATTATGGAGGAGGGCTTGAAGGACAGGCTATATTTTTCAGCTAGCAATGTCTAGTTTAGGCGCTTCGGCTCAAGTTCATAAAACAAGCATTTATGAAGGAAAAAAGTGCCTTCCGTTAGCGCTCGTCTTATGCTAGTCGTAGATATACAGGCACCCTAAAGCTTTTCTATTAAAGGAGGATTTACATACATATGGTTAAAAAAGGCCGCATCGTGGTGTTTTTTGTATTAGTACTTCTATTTGGTGCGTTAATTGGAGTGACTGGTACAGATACAGCAAAAAATATTAAACTAGGGCTTGATCTTCAAGGTGGTTTTGAAATTCTTTATGAGGTAAAACCAGCTAAAGATGGCGATGTCATTGATAAAGAAGCATTAGTGAGTACCGTTAATGCCCTAAATAATCGTGTTAATGTTCTTGGTGTTAGTGAACCAAATATTCAAATTGAAGGTGACGATCGTATCCGGGTGCAATTAGCCGGTGTAGAAGATCAAACGAAAGTACGTGAAATTCTATCAACACAAGCGAAACTAACCTTTAGGGATGTAAAAGACAATGTATTGCTGGACGGTTCGCAGCTTGCACAAAATGGAGCAAGTCAGGCATTTGACCAATTAGGAAGACCTGCAGTAGCTCTAACAGTGAATAAATCGGATGATCTAAAAAATGCGACCCAAAAGGTTCTTGATCAACGTCCGAACAATTTAATGGTAATTTGGTTAGATTTTGAAGAGGGTGTAGACTCTTATGAAGCAGAAAAAGCAAAACCAAATCCGAAATTCCTTTCTGCAGCATCTGTTAATGAAGTTTTTAACACAAAATCTGTTACAATTGAAGGAGATAACTTTACAGTTGAATCTGCTAAGGAGCTTGCATCATTATTAAATGCCGGTGCGCTTCCAGTTGATTTAGAGGAGATTTATTCGACATCAGTTGGAGCTAAGTTTGGTGAACAAGCTTTAGATAATACAATTTTTGCTGGGGCAATTGGTATCGGTTTAGTGCTATTATTTATGCTTGTTTTTTACCGATTCCCTGGTATGATTGCTGCTATTACATTAAGTATCTTTGTTTATTTAAATCTACTCGTCTTTGACTGGATGAATGCAGTACTTACGTTACCTGGAATTGCAGCCTTAATTTTAGGAGTAGGTATGGCAGTCGATGCCAACATCATTACGTATGAGCGGATAAAAGAAGAAATAAAGTCTGGAAAGTCCGTGTTATCTGCATATCGAGCAGGTACCAAAGGATCATTTTGGACGATATTTGACGCAAACATTACAACTATCTTAGCAGGGGTAGTTTTATATATCTTTGGTAATAGTGCTGTTAAAGGCTTTGCTACAATGTTAATTGTAAGTATTCTTTTAAGCTTTTTAACTGCAGTGTACGGAAGTCGATTATTATTAGGTCTCTGGGTGAACAGTAAGTTCTTAAATAAGAAACCTAGTTATTTTGGAGTAAAACAAAGTCAGATACGTAATTTAGCAGATGCTGACGAGGAAGGGGATTACCCTACTAGGTTTGACCGTTTTGACTTTGCGAAACACAAAAATAAATTCTTTATTGCCTCAGGAATTATGGTAATTGTGGGAATTGCAGTATTAGCAATATTTAAGATGAATCTGGGTATTGATTTTGTAAGTGGGACTCGAGTTGAGATTCTTGCCGAACAGACAATTACACAAGATGAAATTACGGAAGAACTTGCAAAATTAGAGCTTGAACCTAAGGAAGTACTAATTTCTGGCGATAATAATGAAATAGGTGTTGCTCGCTTTGATGAGGATCTCTCAAAGGATGAAGTAAATCAAGTAAAGGCTCATTTCCATGATATATATGGGGCAGATCCGAACGTAAGTACAGTATCACCTACTGTCGGTAAGGAAATTGCCAGAAACGCCTTTATTGCAAGCTTAATTGCAGCGCTAGGCATTATCATTTATGTCGCATTTCGTTTTGAATGGCTAATGGGACTTGCGGCAATTGTAGCCCTTGCTCATGATGCATTTTTTGTTATCGTATTCTTTAGTATTACAAGACTAGAAGTTGACATTACATTCATAGCTTCCATCTTAACCATTATCGGTTATTCAATAAATGATACAATTGTTACCTTTGATAGAATTCGTGAACTTTACAAAAAGAAAAAACGTATTAAAACATACGAGGATCTTGCGCTTATCGTAAATAGAGGATTAAGACAAACATTAGGTCGATCTGTGAATACTGCCATCACTGTAATTTTTACAAGTGTTGCATTACTTATTTTTGGTGGGCAAGCTATCACAAACTTCTCCTTCGCCTTAACAATTGGATTAGTTGCTGGTATGTATTCTTCAATCTTTATCGCAGCACAGCTTTGGTTAGTTTGGAAAACAAAGCAAATTACTAGAAAACGTACTGTGAATAAAGAAGTCGAACCAGAAGAAATGTAGTTGAGAAAAGTCGTGGAATTTCACGACTTTTTCTTTTTTTACTTGATGAGTAATAACCAAATTTGGATACACTAAAAAACATGTCTTGAGGGATTAAATAGATAAGGTTTACAAGGAGGGGGAGGTATTTTGAAGGAAGACGACCGTTTTAAACTGGCAGAAAAAGCCATTATCGTAGGGGTTATAGGTAATATCATTCTGGCTGTCATTAAATGGGTAATTGGGATCCAGTCAAATAGTCGAGCGCTTGTTGCAGATGCAGTACATTCTGCTTCAGATGTAGCGGGTTCATTAGCAGTATACATTGGAGTGCGAGCAGCAAAAAGACCTCCTGACGAGGACCATCCATATGGTCATGGTAAGGCAGAATCGATTGCTGCAATCATTGTGGCGGTATTATTAGCATTGATAGGATTTGAAATTGGGAAAGCCTCGTTTGAGTCATTTTTCAAACCTATCGCAGTACCAAAAATGATGGCCATTTATGCAGTATTATTTTCTATAATTATTAAAGAAGTAATGTTTCGATATAAATACAATCTTGGAAAACGCATAAAAAGTGATGCTTTAATCATTAATGCTTATGATGATCGCTCAGATGTATTTGCCTCTATAGCAACACTTATTGGAATCGTAGGTGCGATACTTGGTGGTTATCTTGGACTTGATTGGCTTGTCTATGCGGACCCGGTAGCAGGACTACTAGTTGCTATCTTAATATTGAAAATGGCATGGGAATTTGGAACAGAAGCGATACATAATACATTAGATCATGTCTTACATGATGAGGATACAACAGAGTACAGGGAGATTGTTCTTTCTGTTCCAGAAGTAAAGAAAATTACCCAGCTACATGCACGTGAACATGGTCATTATGTAATAGTCGATCTAAAAATATCAGTTGACCCATATATGACTGTTGAAGAAGGTCATAATGTGGGGAAAAAGGTGAAAGCAAAGCTCATGGAGTATACGGAAGTCCAAAATGTACTAATACATATTAACCCTTACTCAGAGGATGATTAACCCGTAAGATTATTATTGAAAAATCAAATTCGCCTTGGCATATTTGCACCTAGATTTTAGGCCAACACGAGATGGTTATGAAGACGTTAAACAAGGATGTGGCGTTCTAGTCTTCGATTACTTGCTCGGAAACTTACCTTTAAAAATCTAGGCAATCGACGGAGGCTTTAACTTTATTCAGGATTCTGCCAAATAAAGTTAAAAGTCAATGATTGTAACATAGGAAATGCTCCGGTATAATAGTGAGGTTAAAGGGGTGAGACTTTTGTTACAATCTAAAACTCGTTGGAAAGTAAATGAAAGCAACAATGAAATCACAAATCTACTAGTTAATGAGCTACAAGTTACACCTCTAGTAGCATCCCTGCTTGTCAATAGAGGGCTTACTACCACTCAGTCTGCACGTGACTTTATAGAACCAGACACAAGCGAATTCCATGATCCATTTTTACTTGATCAAATGGAAATTGCAATTGATCGAATTACTCAAGCTATTAAAAATGAGGAAAAGATATTAGTATTTGGTGATTATGATGCTGACGGGGTTAGTAGTACCACGGTTATGCTCACTGCCTTAAGAGAAAAAGGTGCAACTGTAGAATTTTATATACCAAATCGTTTTACCGAGGGATATGGTCCAAATGAGGCCGCGTTTAGATGGGCCAAAACAGAAGGGTTCTCACTAATTATTACCGTAGATACGGGAATTTCTGCCCTTCATGAGGCGGAGGTTGCGAAAGAATTAGGAATTGATTTAATAATTACAGACCACCATGAGGTCGGACCAATACTACCTTTAGCAACTGCTATTATCCATCCGAAAAAACCAAATAGCCAATACCCATTCAAAGAATTAGCTGGTGTAGGTGTTGCATTTAAGGTTGCTCATGCTCTTCGCGGTGAAGTGCCTACTGATTTGCTTGATGTAGCTGTTATTGGGACAATCGCAGATTTAGTACCTTTACACGGGGAGAACCGCCTTCTCGCCAAAAAGGGAATAAGGGCATTGCAAACAACAAGTCGTCCTGGTATCAAAGCATTATTGAAAAAAGCGCGTGTTGAGAGTAATGACATCAGTGAAGAAACTGTTGGATTTGCAATTGGGCCAAGAATTAATGCGGTTGGGCGCTTACAATCAGCGGACCCTGCGGTTGATTTATTAATGACAAACGACCCAGAGGAAGCTGCATATATTGCGGAAGAAATAGATGAATTGAATAAAGAAAGACAACAATTGGTCAACCAAATGACACAAGAAGCAATTAAAGAGGTCGAAGAAAACTATCCGCCAGAAACGAATTCAGTTCTTGTAATTGCTAGAGAAGGATGGAACTCAGGTGTTGTTGGAATTGTCGCTTCCAGGCTAGTTGATCGTTTTTATCGTCCAACAATTGTGTTAAGTGTGGATCCAGAAAAACGACTGGCGAAAGGTTCAGCAAGGAGTATTGAAGGCTTTAATTTATATGAAAGTCTATCAACCTGTAGAGATATTTTGCCGCACTTCGGTGGGCATCCAATGGCTGCAGGAATGACACTAAACCTTGATCATGTGGATGAATTAAGAACTCGACTAAATGGGATTGCAGCTGAAGTGCTCGAACCTGAAGATTTTCAACCTATTACATCTGTTGATGCCGTTTGTAGCATCCAAGAAGTAACGATCGAGTTAATCATGGAAATAAACAAGCTAGCTCCATTTGGAATGGGAAATCCTAAACCAAAGTTCCAAATAAATGATGCTGAAATTTCAACGATTAAAAGAATCGGGGCAGACCAAAGTCATTTAAAAGTTGTTCTACAGCAAGAACCAAACGTCTTAGATGGAGTCGGATTTGGGTTAGGACATGCTTGCGAAGGAATTTCCCCTTTGTCAAAGGTTTCTGTTATTGGGGAATTATCAATCAATGAATGGAACAATAATAGAAAACCACAAATGATGCTACAGGATATTGCTGTTAACGAGTGGCAGTTATTTGATATTCGTGGAATGCGTGATATTGCTACCTATCTAGAAAAAATCAAAAATGATAAACTCATCATAATTGCTTTTTCAGTTGATACGCTCCATAAGCTTCGTTTACTAGAATTGGATCAGACTTTTGTTGTTTCCTCTCTAGAAGAGGCAAAAGATATTCAATTGGATTCAAAACATGTTGTCTTACTTGATTTTCCAGAGGAAGAGACACTATTAAAAGAACTATTTTTTAAAGGTTTCCCAAACCGGATTTATACTTTATTTTTTCAAGAGCAGGATCACTTTTTTAGCACGATACCTACTAGAGAGCACTTTAAATGGTTTTATGCATTCCTTGCAAAAAAAGGACCATTTGATATGAATCGGTATGCACATGAACTAGCAAAATATAGAGGATGGTCACTAGAGACAATCGATTTTATGTCAAAGGTGTTTTTTGAATTAGAATTTGTTAAAATAGACAATGGATTTATTTCTTTATCAAATCAGGCTATAAAAAGAGATTTGACTGAATCAAAAACGTACCAATCAAAAGAAAAGAGAATTGAATTGGAAAAGCAATTATTGTATTCGTCATATCAACAATTAAAGCAGTGGTTTGATTCAATAAATAGAGGTTCGCATTCGCTTGAGGAGGCACTTAATTAATGGATTTAAAAAAATTTGTTGAGATTGTAGAAGACTATCCAAAACCAGGGATAAAGTTTAAAGATATTACACCACTAATGAATGACGGAGAGGCATACAAATATGCTACCGATCAAATCGTTATATATGCAAGAGAAAAAGACATCGACTTAGTAGTGGGTCCTGAAGCTCGTGGATTCATTATCGGGTGTCCAGTAGCATATTCACACGGTGTTGGCTTTGCCCCTGTTAGAAAGGAAGGAAAGCTTCCTAGAGATGTAATTAAAGTAGACTATGGTCTTGAGTACGGAAAAGATGTACTAACAATCCATAAAGATGCGATTAAACCGGGTCAACGTGTATTAATCACAGATGACTTATTAGCAACTGGTGGAACAATTGAAGCAACAATTAAACTTGTTGAAGAATTAGGTGGTATTGTTGCAGGAATTGCTTTCCTCATCGAACTCACATATCTTGACGGTCGTAAAAAACTAGATGGTTATGATGTACTAACTTTAATGCAGTTTTAACCTAAGTAGCACTCCTAAACGAGTGCTTTTTTTCATAAACTCTATTTTTTACAGGTTAAAAGACAATTTTTACGTAATGTAAGCAATATTTCTCTTATTTCCCTTTACATCTTTCAAGATTTTCAAGATAATAGTAACAATAATCATTTTAATTCTATAATTAATTCAATAAATTCAAATTCAAACGATTCAAAGAGTTTCTCTTTGAATCTTCAATTTCTAAAAAGGTGATTAAATCCATGGCAAACGAACAGGTCTTAGCTCCTGAGCAAGTAATAGAAAAAGCAAAAATATATTTGAATGATAAAGATATAGAATTTATTCAACGTGCGTATGAATTTGCGGAGGATGCTCATAAGGAGCAATTTCGAAAATCAGGTGAACCTTATATTATCCATCCGGTTCAAGTAGCTGGCATACTGGTCGATCTTGAGATGGATCCCTCTACAATTGCAGGTGGGTTCCTACACGATGTAGTAGAGGATACAAATATCACTTTAAAGGATATTAGTGATGCCTTTAGTCCTGAAGTAGCCATGCTTGTTGATGGTGTAACTAAACTTGGTAAAATCAAGTATAAATCTCAGGAAGAGCAGCAAGCTGAAAACCACCGGAAAATGTTTGTTGCAATGGCTCAAGACATACGTGTTATTTTAATAAAATTAGCCGACCGATTGCACAACATGCGTACACTTAAACATCTACCACAAGAAAAGCAACGCAGAATCTCCAATGAAACGCTAGAAATCTTTGCGCCATTGGCACATCGTCTTGGTATATCTAAGATCAAATGGGAGCTTGAAGATACAGCCTTACGCTATTTAAATCCACAGCAATATTACCGCATTGTGAATCTTATGAAGAAGAAACGTGCAGAACGTGAAGAATACCTTGAAGAGGTTATTAATGAGGTAAGAGAGCGTGTGGGTGAGGTTTCAATTAATGCCGAAATCTCTGGACGACCAAAACATATATACAGTATTTATCGTAAAATGGCCATTCAAAATAAACAGTTTAATGAGATCTATGACCTACTTGCAGTAAGGATTGTCGTTAACAGCATAAAAGATTGTTATGCCGTTTTAGGAATTATTCATACATGCTGGAAACCAATGCCTGGAAGATTCAAGGACTATATCGCCATGCCGAAACCAAATATGTATCAGTCTCTGCATACCACAGTGATTGGGCCAAAAGGTGATCCTCTAGAGGTTCAAATCCGAACAGTAGAAATGCATCAAATTGCTGAATTTGGTATTGCTGCACACTGGGCATATAAAGAAGGGAAACAAGTAAACCAACAGTCTACCTTTGAGGAAAAATTAACCTGGTTCCGTGAAATTTTAGAATGGCAAAACGATGCTTCTAATGCAGAAGAATTCATGGAATCCTTAAAAATCGACTTGTTTTCCGACATGGTTTTTGTATTCACTCCTAAAGGAGATGTGATTGAATTACCATCAGGTTCAGTGCCGATAGATTTTGCCTATCGGATTCACTCTGAAATAGGAAATAAGACGATCGGTGCTAAGATAAATGGTAAGATGGTAACGTTGGATTATCAATTAAAAACCGGCGATATTATTGAGATTTTAACTTCGAAGCATTCCTATGGTCCAAGTCAGGACTGGATTAAACTTGCCCAAACGTCACAGGCAAAAAATAAAATACGTCAGTTCTTCAAAAAGCAACGTCGTGAAGAAAACGTGGAAAAAGGGAAAGAATTAGTTGAAAAAGAAATTCGTAACCTTGAATTCGAAGTGAAAGAGATTTTAACACCAGATAATATCAAAAGGGTTGCTGAAAAATTCAACTTTACGAATGAAGAGGATATGTATGCAGCAATTGGGTATAACGGAATCACAGCTGCTCAAATTGCGAATCGTCTAACTGATAAACTGCGAAAGCAACGTGACCTCGAACAGGTAGCTGAAACGGTAGCCGATATTAAACAAGTGTCTACCCGTACAAAAAGGCGTGATTCAGGCGTACAGGTACAGGGAATAGATAATTTACTTATTCGTCTATCAAAATGTTGTAATCCGGTACCAGGTGATGAAATTGTCGGCTTTATCACCAAGGGACGAGGTGTTTCCGTACACCGTGCTGACTGTCAAAATGTTCATACCCAGGATGCTCAACAACGACTAATAGAGGTTGAGTGGGAAAGTAACTTATATGATCGCAAAGAATTTAATGTAGAAATAGAGATTTCTGGATATGATCGTCGAGGACTGTTAAATGAAGTTCTACAAGCAGTAAACGAAACGAAGACTAATATAACAGCTGTTTCAGGTAGATCCGACCGAAATAAAATGGCAACCATTAATATGTCTATCTCTATTCAAAATGTAAGTCATTTACAAAAGGTTGTTGAACGAATTAAGCAGATACGGGATATATATTCTGTTAGACGTGTAATGAGTTAATCAATCGTATTCTGCGGAGGGCTAGCCCCCTGCAGAATACGTCTAACAAAATGATGAAAAGGCACAATGGATACATAGGAAGTGAACGAAGTATGAGAGTTGTTGTACAACGAGCTAGAAATGCAAAGGTGACTGTTCAGAGTGAAGAAGTAGGTTCTATTGAGAATGGCCTAATGCTTTTGGTAGGAATCACACATACTGATACAGTGGATGATATAAAATATGTAGCGGATAAAATAGTGAATCTGCGTATCTTTGAGGATGACGATGGCAAAATGAACCTGTCTCTGCTTGATATAAAGGGTGAGATTTTATCGGTATCTCAATTTACCTTATACGGCGATTGCCGAAAAGGACGAAGACCAAACTTTATGGAGGCTGCAAAGCCTGAATTTGCAGATAAATTGTATAATTTATTTAACACCGAGTTAAAAGAAAAAGGTGTACACGTAGAAACAGGGTCGTTTGGAGAAATGATGGATGTCCAATTTACAAACGTAGGGCCAGTGACCTTGATTGTGGAAAGTAAATAAGAGAAAGCCTCCGAGCAATTTGCTTGGAGGCTTTTCTATGTTTACCAGTTGTTTTAAGAACCTTATTTGCTTTTAAAATACTGTGCTAGTCCATAATAGATACCGTTTGAGATATTCTCTTGGAAACTATTAGTGTTGACTGTATATTCTTCAGTCGGGTTACTAATGAATCCTAATTCTAGCAATGCTGAAGGATTACGATTTTCCCGTAATACCTGAAAATTTCCTTCACGGTGTTGTCTGTTTTTAAATCCTGTATTCTTAACCATTTCTGTTTGAAGTGCAGATGCAAGTCCAACATCTATATTTTTATAGTAATAGGATGTAACCCCACGAGCACTTCGATCATACACACTATCATAGTGAACACTAATGAAAGCATCAGCATTCCGGTAATGAGAAATACTTACCCTGTTTCGTAAACTAACATAATTATCACTATTACGTGTTAGTACTACATTCGCACCTGATGCACTTAGTTTATCAAATACAATTCTTGAGGTGCGTATTGTTAGATTTTTTTCGAGTGTGCCACTTACCCCAATTGCCCCAGAATCATTTCCGCCATGTCCTGGATCAATTACAATCGTTTTTCCTTTTAGGTATTGATTCACACCAGGTCTTTCCACAATTTCCTCTGTACCATCTATCGAAACGATCCAACCTGCAACATAACCGACCTTATTTCCAGGAAGGTTTATTTTATACCAATCACCTTCCTTTGCGACCATAGTGAACGAATCACCTTCGTTTGCACGAGCTGCTACGGAATGTGAAGTTGCTGGACCTGAACGAATATTCGTACCGTTATAAAGGATTTTAACTGTTGACTGGCCAGAATTCGGTTTATCTGAAGGTGAAGGTGAAGCTAGCTGTACCTCTAAATACCAGCTTGCTACCCAACCTTTCGTACCGTTGGATAACGTGATACGGCTCCAGTTGTTTACTTCCTCTTCAATTGTAACCTTGTTTCCTTGCTTCAAGCTCCCTACTATTCTCCCAGATAATGAACCACTATCTCTCACATTCAGACTCGATGCTGTCACAATTCCTGCCTTACCGGATTTTGGACTCTCAGGAGGTGTTGTAGGTTGTGTCGGAGTTTGTCCACTCCCATTGTTTGATATACCTGCAACAAAATCTCGGTGTATCCATGCTGAACTATTTCCGAACTGAATTTCTAGCCAATTCTCTCGTTCGTTTAGGATTGTAATTTTTGCATGTTGTTTTAACTTACCAACAATTCTACCTTGTAAATTAGGTTTATCCCTCACATTAAGAATAGAAGCTGTTACAGTTCCAGTTTTATTTGCACTACCGGTGGAAGGGGTTGATCCAGTATTTGATTGACCTGATCCCTGTTTTGTTGTCATATATTGCGAGGAAACCCAACCGCTATTTCCTTTAAGAGATATTTTCATCCAACTTTCATTCTTTTCAATAAAACTAGCTTCGGTCCCTTTGTTTAACGATCCGATTACCTGAAAACTTGTTCCTGGACCACTACGGAAACGTAAACCATCAACGGTTGATACAACTGTTGAGGAGGAAACTGCAGGTGTCGTATTGACTTGGTTTTCTTTTATAAGCCATGAAGCAACCCATCCCGTTTTTCCAGAAGATAGCTGCAACTTAACCCAATCATTTTTTCGCTCTATAATGGAGTATTTCTCTCCTTGTTTAACCTGTGCAGTCCGGCCATAGGACAGTCCTGGACCTTCTCTCACATTTAGTATAGGTGTATCGATAATTGCTATTTGTTCAGCCTTTGTCAGTTCCCCGGGATTAGTAGAAACCGAAAAAACTATTGCGAGTAGTAACGCAAGTCCCATTTTGAAAATCTTATGTAACACTTGATAGCCTCCTTGAATAAAAAAACATAGCTTTATTACAATTCGATATAAATAAAAAAAATCCTGTTATAAAAAGAAATAAAATCTAAAAAAAGGGAAAGATACGTAATAGTTCATAAACGAAAAGAGGGGATTTGAATGAGATTCAGCGAAAAAAGTAACAATGTACAAGCTAGTGGAGGAAATGTATTTGGGGTTGACTTCCATGATTTTATCCAAAAGGAACAGTCTTCAACATATGTAGAACTTGCTTCAGAGTTTGGTGTTTCTATAAGAGATGTTCGAAATTTAAAGAAGCAATTACATCGTAACTAAATAAAAAACATAACTTAAACTTGACATCAAGTGCGTTCATACGTATGATAATATAAAATTCTACAAAAAATGTATGGATAAATAGCTATTACGAACATAAGGTCGAATGACGAACTGTTTGGATAAAAATGGGCTTTTTACCATTCTACATATTTTGAACCAGTGATGGGGAAGAGTAAATAAGATTACACATGACTAGAGAGGGAATGTCATGGGCTGAAAACATTCCTGCATGATGACTTATTGAAAGAACACCTCGTAGGTTTCTCTCTGAAAAAGCACTAAGCTTTAGTAGGAGGTGAACGTTTCAGGCGTTAACTGATCGAGTGAAAACTAAACTAATCTCTAAACGGCCAAGAAGCAAGAAGGTCGAGGCAGCAAGTTTTCGAGAAACGTAAGTGCACGTATTTGGTGCACGCGTATCGCAGAAAATGAAGCTAACGAAGAGATTCGCCGCTTATTGGCCGTTTAGTTTTAACTAGGGTGGCACCACGGGATCTCAAGTTCTCGTCCCTACAATTTTATTGTAGGGATGGGAGCTTTTTTTATTTTATTAGATAAATTTCTAAGAAGAGATGTGTAAAAGAGTACATATCCTTGAGAGGTTTAGAGGAGGAGTTAGAAATGGTTAATATTCCTAGAGGTACACAGGATATTCTTCCAGGCCAAGTGGAAAAATGGCAGTTTATTGAGGAAAGAGCTAGAGATATTTGTAAAAGGTTTAACTATAAAGAAATCCGAACACCTATTTTTGAACATACAGAGCTTTTCTTACGAAGCGTAGGAGAAACAACCGATATCGTAACGAAAGAGATGTATACTTTTGAAGACCGTGGAGAAAGAAGTTTAACTCTTCGACCAGAAGGAACAGCAGCGGTTGTCCGATCGTATGTCGATAATAAAATGTTTGGAAACCCATCACAGCCTACGAAACTTTATTATTGTGGCCCGATGTTTCGTTATGAAAGACCTCAGGCAGGTCGTTATCGTCAGTTTGTACAGTTTGGTGTAGAGGCACTAGGAAGTAATGATCCTGCGATTGATGCAGAAGTTATTGCACTTGCAATGGAAATCTACCAATCCCTTGGATTAAAGAAGCTAAAGCTTGTCATTAATAGCCTTGGTGACCAAGCAAGTAGAATTGCACATCGAGAAGCTCTCATTGCTCACTTCTCTCCTAGAATCGATGAGTTTTGCTCCGATTGTAAATCTAGATTAGAGAAAAATCCTATGCGTATTCTTGATTGTAAAAAGGATAGAGAACATGAGCTCATGCAATCAGCGCCTTCTATCATTGAATATTTAAATGAGGAATCAGCTGAGTACTTTAATAAGGTGAAATCTTATCTAACAGACTTACAGATTGACTTCGAGGTGGATTCCGGACTTGTTAGAGGTCTAGATTATTATAATCACACGGCATTTGAAATTATGAGTAATGCAGAAGGATTTGGTGCTATCACTACACTATGTGGTGGTGGTCGTTATAATGGTTTAGTTGAAGGACTTGGTGGACCTGAAACCCCAGGTATAGGGTTTGCTTTAAGTATCGAAAGACTTCTTGCAGCATTGGATGCTGAGGGAGTTGAATTACCAATTGAAGAGCAGGTCGATTGTTATGTGGCTGCAATTGGTGAACATGCAGCTGCAAAATCAGTAGGACTAGTAAATGAGCTAAGAAAAGCTGGTGTAGTAGCTGAAAAGGATTACCTAAATAAAAAGGTAAAGGCTCAATTTAAAGCTGCAGATCGTCTTCAAGCGAAATTCGTTGCAGTTTTAGGTGATGAAGAAATGGAAAGAAACGTTATCAACGTAAAGAGTATGGAAAGTGGAGAACAACAAGAGGTACAAATCGATCAATTTATAACATATATACTTGAAAAAAGTCGCTAGGGAGTGGGTAACATGTTTGGAAGAACGTATTATTGTGGTGAAGTTACAGAGCAAGCTATTGGAGAAAAGATAAGCCTAAAGGGCTGGGTTCAACGTCGTAGAGATCTAGGTGGCCTCATATTCATCGACCTTAGAGATAGAACTGGAATTGTACAAATTGTCTTTAATCCTGAAGAATCAAAAGAGGCCTTGGAAATTGCAGAAACAGTCAGAAACGAATATGTACTCGCTGTAGAAGGTACTGTTGTAGCCCGTGCTGAGGGTACAGTAAATGATAATCTTGTGACTGGTAAAATTGAAATCAAGGTAACAAATGTCACAATTATTAATGCAGCAAAAACACCTCCATTTATGATCGAGGATCGAACTGATGTATCGGAAGACCTACGTTTAAAATATCGTTATTTGGACTTACGTAGAAACGTTATGTTTGAAACATTCAAAATGCGCCATAATGTAACGAAATCGATCCGTGAATACTTAGATGGTGAAGGTTTTCTTGATATTGAAACACCGATTCTAACAAAGAGTACACCTGAGGGTGCACGCGACTATCTCGTACCAAGTCGTGTACACCCAGGAGAATTTTATGCTTTGCCACAATCTCCTCAAATCTTTAAACAACTATTAATGGTTGGTGGATTTGACCGCTATTACCAAATTGCTCGTTGCTTTAGAGATGAGGATTTACGGGCGGACAGACAACCTGAATTTACACAAATTGATATTGAGACTTCCTTTATGAGCCAAGAAGACATCATGGCAATGGCAGAGCAGATGATGAAAAAGCTAATGAAAGACGTAAAAGGAGCTGAACTAGAGCTTCCACTACCAAGATTAACGTATAACGATGCAATGGATCGTTACGGGTCTGATAAGCCTGATACACGATTTGGAATGGAACTAGTCAACCTTTCCGAAATTGTAAAGGAAAGTGGATTTAAAGTATTCAGTAATGCAGTAGCAACTGGTGGGCAAGTTAAAGCAATCAATGCAAAAGGTGCTGCGGATAAGTATACACGTAAAGACATCGACGGCCTCACTGAATATGTGAATCGATATGGTGCAAAAGGACTTGCATGGTTAAAGGTTGAGGAAGAAGAAGTAAAAGGTCCAATCGCTAAGTTTTTCGATGCAGAAGAGCAACAGTCTTTAAGAGCTATACTAGAAGCAAGTGCGGGTGACCTATTATTCTTTGTGGCGGATAAGCCAAATGTAGTAGCGGACGCACTTGGTGCTTTACGATTAAAACTTGGAAAAGAACTTGATTTAATTGATACATCTGCATTTAATTTCCTATGGGTAACTGATTGGCCACAGTTTGAGTTTGATGAGGAAGATGGCCGTTATTATGCAGCGCACCACCCATTCACAATGCCAGTTAGAGAAGATATCGAACTTCTCGACAGTAAGCCATGGGAAGTGAAGGCGCAAGCATATGACTTAGTGTTAAATGGTTATGAATTGGGTGGAGGCTCACTTCGTATCTTTGAAAGAGATATCCAAGAAAAAATGTTTAATGTATTAGGATTCACGGAAGAGGAAGCAAGAGAGCAATTTGGCTTCTTATTAGAAGCATTTGAATATGGTACACCGCCACACGGTGGTATTGCACTAGGATTAGACAGACTTGTCATGCTTTTAGCAGGTAGAACAAACCTGCGTGATACGATTGCTTTCCCTAAAACAGCTAGTGCAGGCGACCTGTTAACAGATGCACCTGGTGAAGTAAGCAAAGCACAATTAAATGAACTGTATTTGTCGTTAAATGTACGAAAATAGCGAACAAAACCTTAATTGGTCAACTTGTAAACACCTATGTCGTGTGTTACTATTGTGACAAATAGAAGTCCTGATGTGTTTGTCGTATAACCTATTGTTTTGACCGAACAATAGATTATACGGGAGCCCGGGGTTTTCAACTTGCGTAAATGCCTCATTCGTAAGAGTGCATGTTCAAAAAAGAGGTTGAAAGGATTTCCTTTCTCGATTTTTTGAACATACTCAAAGTGGACTTACAAAAGTCGAAACAGGGTACCCACCTGCGGTGAGCGGGTTCAAAACTAAGGAGCGACGGCATGATTGGGACTTCTACAGTTTTACTTACTAATTAACTCCCTGTTTACTCATTGTAAACAGGGTTTTTTGTGCAAAAATTACTTTAATTCACATAGAAATACTTGAAATTAGTCAAAAGTATGTTATATTCTAATTCGGGAAAAATACGAAAATGAATATGTTGGATTTGATACTTAATTTGGAGTTGAAGATATGTTACACCAATTTTCGCGTAATGAATTAGCAATAGGAAAACACGGGGTTGATATATTAAAAAATAGCACAGTGGCTATTCTTGGGGTCGGGGGCGTTGGTTCGTTCTCGGTTGAAGCCCTTGCACGTTCAGGTGTCGGAAGACTAGTGTTAGTTGATAAGGACACGATTGATATTACAAATATTAATCGACAGCTTCCTGCTTTACTATCTACTATTGGTCAATCAAAGGTAGATGTAATGAAGGAGCGTATTGCAGATATTAATCCTGAATGCGAAGTAATTGCATTGAAAATGTTTTATACAGAAGAAACGTTTGAGGACTTTTTTAGCTATGACCTAGATTTTGTAATAGATGCTTCTGATACAATCATGTATAAAATTCACCTTATTAAAGAATGTCTTAAACGGAATATTCCAATTATCTCAAGTATGGGTGCCGCTAACAAAATGGATCCTACCCGTTTTAAAATAGCGGATATTTCGAAGACACATACAGACCCAATTGCAAAAGTGATCCGTACAAAATTACGAAAAGAAGGAATTCGTAAGGGTATACCGGTTGTTTTCTCTGATGAAAGCCCAATTGTAATAAGAGAAGATGTTCGTAAGGAAATCACTGATGAAAATGCCAAAATACGTAAAGCAAAAATGCCACCTTCCTCAAATGCATTTGTTCCTTCTGCATGTGGATTAATTATGGCAAGCTACGTTGTTCAAGAGCTACTTAAGGATATAAAAATTTCTAGAGTTAAGGATGAAAAATAAAAAACGTGGCCAGTTTGGCCACGTTTTGTTTATTTCTAGCTCAAGGGCACCATTGGTTGGAGGTCACAAGCCAATCGCTTCTAAAAGATTTAAAAGCGCATTCTGTCAGAGCCTGACTTGTGCTTGTCGCCGATGGGCTTGTCGCCGATGGGCTAGTCGCCCTTTGCTTACTTCGCTACTTGTTCGAGGTTTCCGTTTTTGTCCATCCTAAATGCAGGTGAATTTCGATCCTCTGTATCTTCAAACATGACTAATCGTCTAGCACGGTCCATTATTTGAACAAGTGCTTGGTAGTCTTCTTGAATGATAGTCTGTTGGTCAGATAACTTATCAAGCTTTTTCTCAAGTTCTTTTGTCTTTTGTTGTAGAGCTTCATTCTCTCTGCGTAATCTGTTGTTTTCATACTCTAGTTGATTCGTAAGAAGATCATTTTTCCGCAGTGAAGATAAAAATGAAATACAATCATCAAGTGTAATTTTATTTGATGATGGAATTAATTCAGCTGATACTTCTTCAGTATACGTAACTGGCGTATTTTCAATCTGTGGCTCATAATTCGTTTTCATAGGTTGCTCAGGCTTACTAATTGTTTCAGTATCCTTTTTCATTCTTTCTAATGCTCTTTTTCTTTCTTTTCGCTGTTTCTTCGCAATGGCAATTGCTTGTTCATAATTGTTACGAACTTCTGCATTCCATCTAAATCCACAAGCAGCTGAAGTTCGATTTAATTTGTCTCCTACTTCATCAAATGCTGCTAACTGAGTTCCGCCTTCACGTATATAACGAAGTACCGTTTCAGCCAATAGTAGATCATCTTCGTGTGACCATGCATCTTGTCTAACCTTCATGTAACCAACTCCCTAATTTTACTAGATTTTCATTAGTATTTTCTTTATATCTAGCATGACCACGTTATTTTTGTTTTATACATTAGTAGTTTTGTAAAAAATGAAAATACACCTAAAGGCGTAGGTAAAAGCTTTTCAATATTTCATTACTGTAAAAAATTCTCATAACCTAAAAAAATGGGAACTTTTTCATCTATAATACGTAGGTAGTATTGTGACATATTTCGAAGAAGCAATAGGCGGAAGCGAGATTCTTCTAGTATTGAATCTCACAAACTGATAGGGGGAAACAACGTGGAACCAGTTTTACAATTGAAGAATGTGAAAAAAACTATAGGTAGAAAAGAGATAATCAAGGGAATATCCTTTGACGTATATCCTGGAGAAGTATTCGGCTTCTTAGGGCCAAATGGAGCAGGGAAAACGACAACAATCCGGATGCTTGTTGGACTTATGTCCATCACAAATGGTGAAGTACTCATTAAAGGAACAAATATAGCTAAGAATTTCGAAGAGGCAGTTCAGCATATAGGGGGAATTGTTGAAAATCCTGAGATGTACAAGTTTTTGACAGGGTATCAGAACCTTATTCATTATGCAAGGATGGTTAAAGGGGTATCGAAAGAAAGAATTCTTGAAGTGACGGAGTTAGTTGGGTTAGGGAAAAGAATAAATGATAAGGTAAAAACGTATTCGCTAGGAATGAGGCAGCGATTAGGAATTGCACAAGCCTTGTTACATAGCCCCTCTATTTTGATATTAGATGAACCAACCAATGGATTGGATCCCGCGGGTATAAGGGAAGTACGTGATTATGTAAGAAAACTTGCTAGAGAAGAGGGACTTGCGGTTATTGTATCTAGTCATCTACTTTCAGAAATGGAAATGATGTGTGATCGAATAGGAATCATCCAGAACGGTAAATTAGTGGGTGTCCAGAAGGTAACCGACTTTATGGGCGAAGAAACGAGTATAAAAGTTCTTTTCCAGGTGGGTGATGTTGACCGAGCGATAGCGGTTCTAGCATCAGAGTTTCCTGCTATTACAACTAGCAAAGTGGAAAAGGGAATCGAGTTATCGATTGAACTAGAAATGATTCCACAAATAAATGCTAGTTTTGTAAAAAATGAGATTCAGGTGTTCGGAATTGCCCAGATCTCTAAATCATTAGAGGATCGATTCTTAGAGGTAACAGGAGGAAACAAAATTGGCTAATATGATTAAACTTATTCAAAATGAAAATATGAAAATTTACCGTCGTGTTTCTACCTGGATTATGCTCGTAATTTTAATAGGTGCGGCTGTAATTGTAGGAATTGTAATGAATATTACAGCATCTGATTCAGATACGGAAAACTGGGAACAAAACCTGCAGCAACAGAATGAAATGTACAAGGCTGATATGGCGAATGAAAATTTACCAGACTTGGCAAAGGTTTATTCAGAAAAAGAATTGGCAATAAATGAATACCGTCTGGAACACGATCTAGCCCCGGTGGAAGCAAGGTCTATTTGGAACTTTATGAGTAATGCAGCAGAAATAGTTTCATTAATTACATTGTTTACAATCGTTGTTGGTGCAAGTAGTGTTGCCTCCGAATTTACATGGGGGACAATCAAACTATTATTGATTCGTCCGGTATCACGTGCAAAAATTCTACTCTCTAAATACTTGGCAACAATCCTATTCGCTTTATTTTCTTTGGTGATTCTATTTCTGGTCTCCTTTATTGTAGGAGCTATCTTCTTTGGTGTTGGTGAGTCGTATCCACATCTAGTGTATAGAGATGGTGCAGTCCAAGAGGTCTCAATGGTTTCTCATATTTTAGGAATCTTTGGATTAAAATCAATTAACCTAATCATGATGTCAACATTTGCTTTTATGATTTCAACTGTATTTAGAAATAGTGGTTTAGCGATTGGTTTAGCGATCTTCCTAATGTTCGCAGGTGTTAATGTCACATCGTTACTAGCAATGAAGTTCGATTGGGCAAAATACATTCTGTTTGCGAATACAGATTTATCCCAATACCTTACAGGGCGTATATTAATTGAAGGTATGACAATGACATTTTCAATCATAATGTTGATTATCTATTTTGTTATTTTTAATGCACTCACTTGGCTAGTCTTTACAAAGCGTGATGTAGCAGCATAAACATGAAAAAGGCAGAAATAGGGTTAATCTATTTCTGCCCTTCTTTTTGTAATTGGTCGAGCCGTTCATACACTTTTGAGAAATGTTTTTCCTGACCATTTTGTTTTGGTTTAAAATATTCTCTGTTTTTAAGTAAGTCAGGGAGGTATTGCTGCTTAACCCAACCATTTGGATAATCATGTGGATATTTATAACCAATACCGTGTCCGAGCTCTTTTGCTCCGCTGTAATGGGCATCCCGTAAATGATCTGGAATTTCCCCAATGTTTCCTTTTCGAATATCTTCTATTGCCTTATCCAATGATTTATACGCACTATTTGTTTTCGGAGACAAGCATTGTTCAATGACTACATTCGCAAGTGGGATTCGTGCCTCTGGAAGTCCAAGCAGTTCTACAGCATTACAAGCAGTAACAGTGTGAACAGCAACTTCTGGTGCTGCTAATGAAATATCTTCGTACGCGATAACAGTTAAACGTCTGCAAATGGAAGTTAAGTCTCCACCTTCAATAAGTCTAGCTAAATAGTGAAGAGCTGCGTTCACATCACTACCTCTAATACTCTTCTGGAGACAAGATAATAAAGAATAATGAAGGTCCCCATCTTTGTCGTGTGAAAAGCCCTTATTTTCAACACATTCTTTCACTAAATCTAAATCAACCTTTATGGACTCACTATCCTTTGTTTTGGATGCCATTACGACATCTTCTAACACATTCATGGCTGAGCGAGCATCGCCTTTCGTAGAGGCTGAAATAAGATTAATAGCTTCCTCAGAAATGGATATTTGCATGTCACCGAGCCCGCGTTCTTTATCCTCTAAAGCTCGTTGTATTAATTCACGTATGTCTTCCCTGGTTAAAGGTCGTAGTTCTTTAATCTGTCCACAACGACTTCGAATCGCTGGATTTACATCGTGGAAAGGATTTTCTGTCGTTGCCCCAATTAAGGAAATAAGCCCACGCTCAACATGTGGCAGTAAATAATCCTGCTGGGCTTTGTTGAAACGATGAACTTCATCAATGAAAAATAATAGCTTTCCTTCCGTTTTTGCAACAGCTACTGCGTCTTCAATATCCTTTTTTCCTGCCGTTGTGGCATTAATCGAGATAAAGGGCATATCAACGGTTCCAGCAATGGCTGTTGCAATCGATGTTTTCCCGATACCAGGTTCTCCGTATAGTAAAATGGATGGTACATGTCCATTCATGATCATTTTATATAAAGCAGTATCTTTTCCAATAACATGCTTTTGACCAAGTATCTCCTCAATATGTCTTGGTCGCATTCGATACGATAAAGGTGCTTCGATAAGTGATTCAAAAAGCAAAAAGTTCATCCCCTTACACAATTCAATCTTCGAAATACACGAACCTGTTTTTTAGCCCACAGAATCTTGTTCGAACAAACTTCTTTTGAAAAATCCGAGGCAGTCATTAGTGGTTACGATTTTTTCCTTGTGTTAGCCTCACTAAATTTGATTGTATTCCCGTCGATTGAACACCACTGAATAATGTTAACTTTATCATACGTTTAGTACTGATAAAATACAAATGAATTGCGATTTGTGTTATAATGTCGTGAGTTTAGAAGAAATACGATTACCTTTATATAAAGAAAAAATTATAATCATCGTATGTTTAACTTGAGTTGGAGTGAGGAGAATGAAAGTACAGTCTAGCTTTAGCAACCACGCTTTGAAGTGGTCAACTTATTTTATTGGTTTATTAATTATGTCACTTGGTGTTGTATTGATTATTAAAGCAGATCTCGGAGCTTCACCGTGGGACGTATTGCACATTGGACTATATAAACAAATAGGTCTTACAATCGGATCATGGTCAATTATTGTTGGCTTTTTGGTTTTATTTATTTCCGCGTTTTTAACAAAGCGTTTGCCACAAATTGGTGCTTTCTTAAATATGATTTCGGTAGGTATTTTTATTGATATGTACATGATGATACCGTTCTTTGTAACACCAGAATCCACAACAGGCAAAATAATTATGTTGTTCTTGGGGCTTATGATAAACGGATATGGTATGGGAATTTATATTTCAGCAAGAGTTGGTGCAGGTCCAAGAGATAGTCTTATGCTGGCTTTAACTGAAATTACGAGCTGGAAGGTACAATACATTCGTTCCGGGATGGAAGTCATTGTTTTAACGGTAGGCTGGTTGTTGGGTGGTCCCGTTTTCTTGGGAACATTGGTGTATTGTGTTGGAATTGGTTATATAGCAGGATTTGCATTACCTCAGTGTCAACGTCTGTTCGATGGTTTGAAACGTAGATTTGAAAAAACGCCTGTCGTTGAGGTGAATCATTTTAGTAATTAGGTAAATAGGAGTGTATTTTTATGAAAATATCAACAAAAGGAAGATACGGGTTAACGATCATGATTGAGTTAGCAAAGAATCATGGTAAAGGGCCACTATCATTAAAATCAATTGCTGCAAAGCATGATTTGTCTGAACATTATTTAGAGCAATTGATTTCTCCACTACGTAATGCAGGACTTGTAAAAAGCATTCGTGGTGCTTATGGAGGCTACATTTTGGGTGACGAGCCCGAAAAAATAACAGCAGGCGATGTAATTCTTGTTCTTGAAGGTCCAATAAGTCCTGTGGAAGTTCTAGAGGATGAAGAGCCTGCAAAAAGGGAATTATGGATACGAATACGAGATGCAGTAAAAGAAGTACTTGATAATACAACGTTAGAAGATCTTGCTAGCCATAGTGACGGTAATGATGCATATATGTTTTATATCTAAGAAAAACATGTCATAATCTAAAAGTTAATGCTTTGGTAGATGCTTTATTTTTATATGGAATTTTTGATAGATAAGAACAAAGACTAAGTACGACACGTCCTGTGGTGTACGCCTTTGAGACCACATCAAATAACCAATCTAACGCATACCGCCTAGGCACATTTGATAAAGAAGGAGGGTGGCATTGTTGCAACGAATCTATTTAGACCATGCAGCTACTTCGCCTATGCACCCTGATATTGTGGAGAGCATGCTCCCATATATGACGGAATCCTTTGGTAATCCCTCAAGTATTCATTTTTTTGGTAGAAAGAGTCGCCATGCCATAGATGAGGCAAGGCAAACAATTGCAGAAAGTATCCATGCAAAGCCAAACGAAATTATATTTACAAGCGGGGGAACAGAGGCAGATAATTTAGCCATTACCGGAACAGCCCTTGCCATGCAGGAAAAAGGCAAGCATATTATTACCTCAGCTATCGAGCATCACGCTGTTCTTCATACATGTGAACATTTAGAAAAGCTAGGCTTTACAGTTACGTATGTACCAGTTAATGAGGCAGGGCTTGTTGCCGTTAGCGATATAGAGAAAGCACTCACGGATGAAACAATTCTAGTATCTATTATGTTTGGGAACAACGAAATAGGTGCTCTACAACCAATTGAGGAAATCGGCAGGCTTCTAGAAAATCACCAAGCATTATTTCATACAGATGCGGTTCAAGCCTATGGTTTGGTAGACATCGATGTAGATCAATATAAGATTGATTTATTGTCAGTATCTGCACATAAAATAAATGGTCCTAAGGGGACTGGATTTTTATATATCCGTGAAGGTAATAAAGTTGCTCCACTCGTATTTGGGGGAGAACAAGAAAAGAAGCGTCGAGCTGGAACAGAAAACGTCGCTGGTATAGTTGGCCTTCAATCTGCAGCTGAATTAGCGAAGCAATCAATCAGTGAAAAAAGCTCTCTTTATCTAGATTTTAAACAAACCTTTCTTTCAGTTTTAAAAGAAGAGGGTATTGTGTTTGAAGTGAATGGCGATTTGTCAAAATCGTTACCGCATGTGTTAAATGTATATTTTCCCGGAACAAATGTGGAATCAATGCTTGTGAACCTTGATTTAGCTGGAATAGCAGCATCAAGTGGATCAGCTTGTACAGCGGGATCGATTGACCCATCACATGTGCTAGTTGCCATGTTCGGCAAACAGTCGGACCGAATCGCGGCTTCCATTCGTTTTAGCTTCGGTTTAGGAAATACGATTGATGAAGTGAAAAAGGCTGCATTTGAAACGGCAAAAATAGTGAATAGGTTAACAAGCTAGGAGGTGGAACAATGAAAGAACCAAAAGATACACGCGTAGTGGTTGGTATGTCAGGTGGTGTTGACTCATCTGTTGCGGCCCTTATGTTAAAGGAGCAAGGCTATGATGTCATTGGGATTTTTATGAAAAACTGGGATGATACCGATGAAAATGGTGTCTGTACGGCAACAGAGGATTATGAGGATGTAATCCGAGTATGCAACCAGATCGGGATTCCGTATTATGCCGTTAATTTTGAAAAACAATACTGGGACAAAGTGTTTTCCTACTTCTTGGATGAGTATAAGGCAGGCAGAACACCAAACCCGGATGTCATGTGTAATAAGGAAATTAAATTCAAAGCATTTTTAGATCATGCACTGACGCTTGGTGCGGATTATCTAGCAACAGGCCACTATGCACGAGTAGAATATAGAGATGGTGAGTATAAGATGTTAAGAGGGGTTGATGAGAATAAGGATCAAACCTATTTCTTAAATCAACTTACACAGGAGCAACTTTCAAGAGTTTTGTTTCCAATAGGAAATATTGAAAAATCGAAAGTACGTGAGCTTGCAAAAGAGGCAAATCTGGCCACTGCAACGAAAAAGGACAGTACAGGGATTTGTTTTATAGGAGAGCGAAATTTCAAAGAATTCTTAAGCAATTATTTACCTGCACAACCTGGAGATATGGTTACTTTTTCAGGTGAAGTAAAAGGGAAACATGATGGCTTGATGTACTATACAATCGGTCAGCGACATGGACTTGGTATTGGTGGAAGCGGGGAACCTTGGTTTGCGATTGGAAAAGATTTAGAGAAGAACATTCTATATGTTGACCAAGGCTTTCATAACGAACACCTATACTCTGACTCAATTCTAGCAACGAATGTTAGCTGGGTATCAGATAATGAACCAGATCAAGATGTAAAGTGTACGGCAAAATTCCGTTACCGCCAAGAAGATAATGATGTAACAGTTCAAAAGGTTGATGAAAACACAGTAAAAGTAATTTTTGACAAACCAATTCGTGCTGTTACACCAGGACAAGCTGTTGTATTTTATAATGGCGATGAATGTTTAGGTGGGGCTACAATCGATCATGTATTTAAAAATGGTAAACGCCTAACCTATGTTGGTTAATGATACCTCAACTCTATATAGGGTTGGGGTTTTCCTATGTTATAATATAAAATGCAAAATAACTAATTATACGATTAAATTTGAGGAATATGTGTAGGAGTGAATGTAAATTGGATTTAAATAAACAAGGTATCGAATATATGCAAGAAGGTAAATACGAAGAAGCAGCTAAATGCTTTTCGCAAGCAATTGAAGAGAATCCAAATGACCCCATTTTTTATATAAACTTTGGAAATCTGCTATCAGCTGTAGGGGATGCTGAAAGAGCTTTAGCATTTTTTAATAAAGCACTTGAGATTGACGCAAATGTGGGTACTGCATACTATGGAATCGGAAGTCTCCTATATAACAAAGAGGATTTCGTAAAAGCAAAAGATATGTTTGAAAAAGCGATACAAAAAGGTGTAGACAATAGTGATACCTATTTTATGTTAGGTATGACACTAATTCAGTTGGGGCAGCCAAAATTAGCGTTACCTTATATGAAGCGTGCAGTTGAACTTAATGAGAATGATACAGATGCATTATTCCAATATGGCCTATGTCTTGCGGGTGAATCGGTCATTGATGAGGCAATCGAAACTTTTAACAGTGTCATTGAACTCGATCCTTCACATTCAGACGCCTATTACAACTTAGGTGTTGCCTATGCGGGATTTAAAAACGATTATGATAAAGCACTCGAAATGTTTTCAAAGGCTTTAGAAATTCAACCCGACCATGTCCTTGCAGCAAACGGGAAGAAAATTGTGACCGAAGCCATAAATGAAGAAAACGAATAACCACTAATCATTGGATTGTAAGGAGGGAAATAACGTATGGACCAACAAGATACACTAGACTTATTCAATGAACAAAGGAAATATATGAAAGGTACTCATTTAGTAACCATTTTTCACAATGAGCAAAACTTATATTCAGTTGTTCGAATTCGTCTTCAAGAAACAAACGAAAATTACGAAGAAAAAGAGGCGGTTGTGACTGGATATTTCCCTCGAATCCATGAGAACGAAACCTACATATTCTTTGGCCGATTAAAGGAACATCCTAGATTCGGTTTGCAATTCCACGTAGAGCAATTTCAAAAGGAGATACCTCATACAAAACAGGGTATTATTCAATATCTTTCTAGCGACTTATTCAAAGGTATCGGGAAAAAAACGGCAGAAAAAATTGTGGAAACCCTGGGTGAAGGTGCTATTTCAAAAATTATGGCCAATCCTGCTGTCCTCCAAGAGGTTGATAAGCTTTCAGGAGATAAGGCAAAGGAAATATATGAAACACTACAAGAACACCAGGGTCTTGAACAAATTATGATTGGACTTTCACAATATGGATTTGGTCCACAGTTATCGATGAAAATATATCAAATGTACAAGGAACAAACACTAGAAATCCTACAAAAAAGTCCGTATAAGTTAGTTGAGGATATTGAAGGAATAGGATTTGGGAGAGCAGACGAACTAGGGCGACAACTAGGGATATCCGGGAATCATCCAGACCGTATTAAAGCAGGTTGTTTATACATACTTGAGCATGATTCCTTGCAGGATGGACATGTCTATCTTACTGTCGAGGAATTAATTTTACGAGTGCAACAATTGTTAGAACAAAGCAGCCAAGAAGAAATTATTGCAACAGACATTTCTCAGGAAATCATACAATTAACAGAAGAGGGAAAATTAATTATAGAAGAGGACAAGGCTTACTTACCCTCGCTATATTTTTCTGAAAGAGGTTTAATTACCAATATTAAACGTGTAATGGAACAAACCGAATATAAGGATCTTTTTCCAGAGTCTGAATTCTTGTTGGCATTAGGTGCCCTCGAGGAAAGGCTTCATGTCCAGTATGCTCCATCACAAAAAGACGCAATCCAAAAAGCACTGATGTCTCCAATGTTACTGTTAACAGGTGGTCCAGGAACTGGAAAAACAACGGTTATTAAAGGTATTGTTGAATTATATGGAGAATTACACGGCTGCTCCCTAGACCCGAAGGACTATAATGCAGAAAATCCTTTTCCGATTTTGTTAGTTGCTCCAACAGGAAGAGCTGCAAAGCGTATGACTGAATCAACTGGACTTCCAGCTGTTACAATACACCGATTGCTAGGATGGAACGGAGTGGAAGGCTTTAATCATGATGAAGACAATCCCATAAATGGTAAGCTGTTAATCGTTGATGAGGTGTCGATGGTAGATACGTGGTTAGCCAATCAATTATTTAAGTCACTACCAGAACATATACAGGTTGTTCTCGTTGGAGACGAGGATCAATTGCCCTCGGTTGGCCCTGGTCAGGTTTTAAAAGACTTATTGGCGTCCGAAGTTTTACCAACTGTACAACTTACAGATATCTATCGCCAAGCAGAAGGATCCTCCATTATTGAATTAGCTCATGAGATAAAAAAAGGTATGCTCCCTGTGGACATCTCGGCACCTAAAAAAGATAGGTCTTTTCTAAAATGTTACCAAGGTCAGATTCTCGATGTGGTCCGACAGGTATCAGATAATGCCAAGAAAAAAGGCTATTCTGTGAAGGATATTCAGGTTTTGGCGCCTATGTATCGAGGACCTGCTGGTATAGACAGTTTAAATGTAATGCTGCAGGAACTGTTTAATCCACCGGTACAAGGCAAACGTGAGATAAAGTTCGGCGATCTCATCTATCGGCGAGGCGATAAAGTGCTTCAACTGGTAAACCAACCTGAAAACAATGTGTTTAATGGCGATATAGGTGAAATTGTCTCTATCTTTTACGCAAAAGAAAACACAGAAAAACAGGATATGGTCGTTGTGTCTTTTGAAGGTAATGAAGTGACATATACGAAACAGGACTTGAATCAAATCACTCACGCATATTGTTGCTCCATCCATAAATCTCAAGGTAGTGAATTTCCAATTGTCATTCTACCGATTGTAAAGGGCTATTATAGGATGCTACGAAGAAATTTAATCTATACAGCCATCACACGAAGTAAAAATTTCTTGATACTTTGTGGCGAGGAAGAGGCTTTACGACAAGGTGTTCAGCGAGCAAACGATACAAATCGCCAAACAACATTATGTGAAAAGCTAAAAGCTCAATTTGGTACAGGCGGGACTACTGACAGAACAGTTTCAGTAAAAGAGCCAGTAGAAGCCGAAAGTTATTACGATATCATTTTTCAAACTGATCCTAATATCGGAATGGAAAATCTTACACCGTATGATTTTATGGAGTAAATAAAGACGGGACATCGTAATGGAAAACCTTGTACGGTATGACTTCACCTTAGATAGTGAATGATAAGTAATGTTCGGAAAGGTGGCGATTATCTTTGCGGACGTTCACATTACTAAAAGATCTACCGGTTTACGATGAAAATTCAGCAGAAATCCTTGGCAGAGTTTCAGACCTTTGTATTACACCTAATGGCAAGGTTAGCGCGTTGATCATGCAAGGAAAGGGACTGTTTGACAAGTATCGGGTAGTCCCAATCGAGAGCATTTCCTCTCTTGGGGATGACGGTGTGATGGTTTCGGACAGACAGCTTATCGAACGATTAGATAACGAAGCCCAAGCACCCACTTATTTTTTACACACTCATCATGGATTATTTCGAAAGCCGATTTTATCCAAAGATGGGGTAAAATTAGGCTTACTTGAAGATGTATATTTTTCAGAAGAATTGGGCACTATTATAGGGTATGAAATAACGGATGGCTTTTTTGCTGACATCACAGAAGGAAAAAAGGTAGTGAAAACGAACCAGCCTCTGAAAATAAGCGAAGATGTCATCGTCGTTGATGTATGATTCCATGATGTGAGGTGTACCCTGTGAAGTGCCCAAATTGTAAGAGTAAAGATATTGGTAAAATTGGTGTAAATCAATTTTACTGCTGGGGATGTTTTATCGAGCTTTCGGTTAATAAAGGTCAAATATTCACGCATCAGGTAGAGGAAGATGGCACACTCAGTTCGTTGGATGATCTGTTTGCTGAAGATGACAGAAGAATAAGTATGTAATCCTAATCAAGGGGTGAAGAGGTTATGAATCGAGCAATGACTTCTCTAATTACTATTGGTCTAGGTGCTGCGGCATACGGAGTAATGTCTAAAACGAATGTAATGTCTAACCGAAACATGAGAAAAATGCGCAAGCGTATAACTAAAATGTTTTAAAGGAAACCCCACTTTGGTGGGGTTTTTTGGTTTGAAGATAACGCAGGCGCTGGAATCGTGCCCGATTGCCCCGGAGAAAGCTTAAAACGGTAACGCAAGCACTGGAATCGTGCCGGATTGCCCCGGGAAATACTTAAAACGGTAACGGAAGCGCTGGAATCGTGCCCGATTGTCCAGGAAAAAGGTTAAGACGGTAACGCAAGCACAGGAAATGTGCCCGATTGCCCAGGGAAAAACTTAAAACGGTAACGGAAGCGCAGGAGCATCATTTTACAAAACAATCTGTCTCTTTACAATGTTTTCTCTCAACCGCAAAATCTGTATAAAACCATCATGATTTCAAAAACTACTACAAGGTGGTGAGATGGATGCATGAGAACAGAATGAAATGGATCTTTAGAATATCGTTGTTATTACTCACGTTTTTAACACTGTTTGTCTTTTTAAAATTGGCTCCAATTTGGCTTCCAGTCGTACATGTGCTGAAGACATTTTTATTTCCGTTTGTGATTTCTATTTTCATTACGTACTTACTACACCCGGTTATTGAAAAAATACATCATCAGGGACTACCACGTTCATTAGCCATTTTATTCATATATTTATTGTTCTTCGGAGGTCTTGGCTTTGGGCTTTATAAGGGGATTCCGGTTATCCTTCAACAGCTCAAGGACTTAGCGGAAAGCTTTCCTGAGTTCAGTGAAACATATCGAGCGTGGCTTATTCAGATAGAATCTGGTACCTCAAATCTACCGCCTTTTGTTCACAGTCAGTTAGATGAAATACTGTATTCAGTAGAAAATTATGTGGACTATTTACTTTCACATACCATCGAGGTGTTAAAGGATTTATTGAATTCTATCTTTTTAATAGCCATCATTCCTTTTATCGTTTTTTATATGCTCAAGGATTACAATCAAATGTTGAAAGCCCTATGGTATATTACACCGAGAAAGCTGCGCAAAGCAGGCCAGTTGTTTTTTAGAGATGTAGATGAGTCATTGGGAAACTATATTAGAGGTCAATTACTTGTGTGTTTACTCGTTGGCACGATTGCATCAATTGCGTTTTGGTTATCTGGAATGAAGTATCCTTTGTTATTGGGTAGCATTGTTGGTGTAACAAATATCATTCCGTATTTTGGACCAATTATTGGTGCAATCCCCGCAGCCATTATTGCTGCAACTATATCAATGAAAATGCTATTAATTGTTGTCATTGTTGTATTTGGACTTCAATTTATTGAGGGGAATCTATTGTCACCGATTATTGTAGGAAAGAGCCTTCGACTACATCCAATTGTCATTATTGGAGCACTTTTAGTTGGCGGAGAGATAGGGGGAGTACTTGGGCTCATTATTGCAGTACCTGTAGTTGCGATTTTAAAGGTTTCTATCATGCATGCAAAGCAGCATTTCACTGTCGTCAACAAATAGAGTACACCTTAATCTGTCTATAAACACAACATTGACAAACTTTTTTGACTTGCATATAATTGACAAGAAAATAGATAATACATAAAGTGACAGTTTTATCTTAAAAAATGAAAAACTATGAAGGAACGAGTATGTTACAGCACCATCAAATCAGAGAGGAATTCCATGGCTGAAAGAATTCTTGATGAGGGTAACAGAACGCTACTCCTGAGTGTAGGCAAACCTACCGGTGAATACCGTTATCAATATACGAAGGTGATGGACGTTTTAACGTAATTTTTTGGGTATGATATCCCATAGAATTCCGTTAAAAGCCGCTGTCGAATACCTAAGGTTCCACAAGAATCTAGGTTCATCAGCTAAAGCGCATATAACGTTCATAATCAGGGTGGTACCGCGAGCAATACTCTCGTCCCTGTTTTTTAGGGATTAGAGTATTTTTTTTATGTCAAAAATAATATAGGAGGTTATTATATGAAACAACTAACATCAGCACAAATTCGACAAATGTTTTTAGACTTTTTCCAATCAAAAGGGCATGCAATTGAGCCGAGTGCTTCACTCGTTCCACATGAGGATCCCTCTTTACTCTGGATCAACAGTGGAGTGGCAACTCTAAAAAAATATTTCGATGGACGTGTGATTCCAGAGAATCCAAGAATCTGTAATGCACAAAAATCAATCCGAACAAACGATATCGAAAATGTAGGGAAAACGGCTCGTCACCATACTTTCTTTGAAATGCTTGGGAATTTTTCAATCGGTGATTATTTTAAAGAAGAGTCCATTGAGTGGGCTTGGGAATTCTTAACAAGTAAAGACTGGATTGGGTTTGACCCTGAAAAACTTTCTGTTACGATTCATCCGGAAGATGATGAGGCATTCGATCTCTGGAATAAAAAAGTAGGAATTCCTGAGGAGCGTATTGTTAGATTAGAAGGTAACTTCTGGGATATTGGTGAAGGGCCAAGTGGTCCAAACACAGAAATATTCTATGACAGAGGCGAAGAGTTTGGAAATGATCCGAACGATCCCGAATTATACCCTGGTGGAGAAAATGAGCGTTATCTTGAAATCTGGAACCTAGTATTTTCACAATTTAATCATAATCCAGATGGTACATATACTCCACTTCCGAAGAAGAATATTGATACAGGTATGGGACTTGAAAGAATGTGTTCGGTTATCCAGAATGTGCCAACGAACTTTGATACAGATCTATTTATGCCAATTATTGAAGCAACAGAAGCTATTTCTGGTGAAAAATATGGTCAACAGAAAGAAAAGGATGTTGCGTTTAAAGTGATTGCAGACCATATCAGAACTGTAACTTTTGCAGTTGGTGACGGTGCACTCCCTTCTAATGAAGGAAGAGGCTATGTACTTAGAAGATTGTTAAGACGTGCTGTTCGCTATGCAAAGCAAATTTCAATTAATCGTCCATTCATGCATGAACTTGTCCCTGTGGTTGGCGAAATCATGGTTGATTTTTATCCGGAGGTAAAGAATAAAACAGAATTTATTCAAAAGGTTGTGAAAACGGAAGAAGAACGTTTCCACGAAACCTTGCATGACGGATTAGCAATCCTATCTACAGTCATTAAGAAAGAGAAAGAAAAAGGCAGCGACACAATTTCAGGTGAAGATGTATTTAGATTATACGATACCTACGGTTTCCCTGTAGAGCTAACGGAAGAGTACGCAGAGGAAGAAGGCATGAAGGTTGATCACGATGGTTTTGAACGTGAAATGGAAAACCAACGTGAAAGAGCAAGATCTGCACGTCAAGATGTAGACTCAATGCAGGTCCAAAGTGGTGTACTAGGTGAGATAAAAGTAGAAAGTACATTTGTAGGGTATGACCAATTGGAAGCTCAATCATCTGTTTTAGTACTTGTAAAAGATGGTGAAATCGTTGAAGCAGCAAATGAGGGGGAAGAGGTTCAGCTTATTCTAGACAAAACTCCTTTTTATGCTGAGAGCGGTGGACAAATTGCGGATGAAGGTACACTTGAAACTGAAACGACAAAGATTGTTGTAAAAGATGTTCAAAAAGCACCAAATGGCCAAAACCTTCACAGAGTTATTGTTGAAAAAGGATCTGTAACGAAAGGTGATCAAGTTTCTGCTAAAGTTAATAAGGAAAATCGAAGCGGAGTTGTAAAGAACCATACGGCAACACATCTTCTACATCAGGCTCTAAAAGATGTATTAGGGGAGCATGTGAATCAAGCAGGTTCATTAGTCACTTCAAACCGTTTGCGTTTTGACTTTTCTCATTTTGGTCAAATTAAGCCAGAAGAGCTTGAGCAAATTGAGGCGATTGTAAATGAAAAGATTTGGGGCAGTATTCCAGTAGACATTGACTATAAATCCTTAGCGGAAGCAAAAGCTATGGGTGCAATGGCATTATTTGGTGAGAAATATGGAGATATCGTCCGTGTTGTTCAAGTCGGTGACTATAGCCTTGAGCTTTGTGGTGGTTGTCACGTGCCAAATACATCAACAATTGGTCTATTCAAAATCGTTACTGAAACAGGAATTGGAGCTGGGACAAGACGTATTGAGGCAGTAACAGGAGAAGCGGCTTACCATGTTATTAATGACCAGGTAAAGCTGTTACAGGAAACTGCTTCATTATTGAAAACGAAGCCAGCTGAGGTACCTAGTCGTATTGAAGCATTGCAGAATGAGATACGTGTATTAAGTCGTGAAAATGAATCACTTTCAGCAAAGTTGGGTAATATTGAAGCAGGTAGCTTAGTACAAAAGGCGAAAGATATTAATGGAACTACTGTGTTGTATAGTAAGGTAAACGCACAGGATATGAACAATCTACGTGGTATGGTAGATGACTTAAAACAAAAGCTTGGTTCAGCAGTAATTGTGTTAGGATCTGTTAATGAAGATAAGGTTAATTTAACAGCAGGCGTTACTAAGGACTTAATTGAAAAAGGATTCCATGCAGGAAAGCTTATAAAGGAAGTTGCTACTCGTTGTGGTGGAGGCGGCGGTGGCCGGCCAGATATGGCTCAAGCTGGTGGTAAGAATCCAGAGCAGCTTGATTCCGCATTACAATTTGTGGAAGAATGGGTTAAAACCATTTAGTTTCCGCACTGTTTATTTTTTCGAGTTAGTATCTGGCATACTGCGCAAAGCCACATTGATTTTGGCGAATTTGATTGAGAAGAGATGATTTGTATCATCTCTTGATGATACAAATTGTCACTTCTTGTTAAGATTTCTTTATAATTAGTTGTGATTAGTGTACAATGAATGGTAAGATTTACATGCACAGATTCCAACAACCGAATCTGAGAGTGAGGTGCCAAACTTGAGCTCATTTGATAAAACAATGAAATTTAATTTTCCGGAGGAACCGGTTGAAACAAATGTAAATGAAGTATTATTTACTGTCTATGATGCTCTTCAAGAAAAAGGGTATAATCCAATTAATCAAATTGTAGGATACTTATTATCGGGTGATCCTGCGTATATCCCGCGTCACAATGATGCGAGAAATATTATCCGAAAACTTGAACGAGATGAAATAATTGAGGAGTTAGTAAAATCCTATTTAAAGATTCATCGTGAGGGGTAAAACGAATGAGGATTCTCGGTTTAGACGTCGGTTCGAAGACAGTTGGGGTAGCCATCAGTGATGAAATGGGATGGACTGCACAGGGCGTCGAGACAATCAAAATTAATGAAGAACGACAGCTGTTCGGGTTTGAACGGCTTGGAGAAATTATTAAGCAGTACGAGGTAGAATCTGTCGTAATCGGTTTACCAAAGAATATGAATGGAACAATTGGACCACGTGGTGAAGCAAGTCAGCATTTTGCCGATATGGTGACGGAAAGATTCGGATTACCTGTTGTTTTATGGGACGAGCGTCTCTCAACAGTTGCGGCAGAGCGAGTCCTTCTTTCCGCTGATGTTAGTCGAAAGAAACGAAAGCAAGTAATCGACAAAATGGCAGCAGTCATGATTCTCCAAGGATATCTTGATAGTAAAAATTAGAGAGGTGGATATGAAATGGAACATGGTGAAAAGCAAATAACTGTAATTGATGAGCAAGGTAATGAATTACTTTGTGAGGTATTATTTACCTTCGAATCAGAAGAATTCGGTAAATCGTATGTCTTATATTATCCAGTAGGAGAAGGCGAAGAGGATGAAGAAGATATCGAAATTCATGCTTCAAGTTTCAGCCCTTCAGCGGATGGAGAAGATGGCGAGTTACAACCAATAGAAACGGAAGAAGAATGGGACCTCATCGAAGAAATGTTAAATACATTCTTAGACGAAGAAGGAGACGAATAAAACAGCCGATGGGCTGTTTTTTTCTTTTTATTAAAGAATTTAAATAATTTTCAAGAAAATTCAACAAAAACTAGTTAATTCTTCCTAAAATTGACGAATTACATAAAAAAATGTAGTATAATATTTCGAGTGAGGGGAGGATTTACTATTTATGTCAGATAAAGAATCGAAAAAGGATCTATATAAAAAAAGATTGCTTGAACGGCATAGTGAAGCCAAAATGGTCCGTAAAATTGTGTTTATAACATTTATGATTATTTTAATTGTATTTTCTGGACTAATTGGTGGAGGCTATTTATATATTAAATCAGCTCTTGAACCGGTAGACCCTACTAGTAAAGAGCCGGTAGAAGTAACGATACCGATTGGTTCATCTCCGACAGCGATTGCGAGAATCCTTGAAGAAAACGACATCGTGAAAAACGCGAAAGTATTTCGCTATTATACGAAGTTTAAGAATGAATCTGGTTTTCAAGCTGGGGAATATCAATTCACCAAATCTATGACCTTTGATCAAATTATTGAAAGCCTTAAATCAGGAATCCTTGTGGGAGACCCAACTTTTAAACTAGTGATTCCAGAAGGAAAACAACTAGAAGAAATATCAATAATTATAGCCGAACAAACAGGGTATACGAAAGAAGAGGTCATGACAAAGCTTGATGACCCTGCATATATACAAGATCTAATAGGTAAATATCCAACTATTTTAACAGATGAAATCCTACACCAGGATATTAAGCATCCACTAGAAGGATATTTATTCCCTGCAACCTATCCGTTTTACGAGGAAAAGCCATCTATTGAATCCATCGTAGAAACAATGTTAGAGCAGACGGAGAAAGTGTTAGCAAAATATACGGCTCTTATGGAAGGGAATAAGTATATTGACTCAACTCATAAACTATTAACTCTTGCCTCTTTAATAGAAGAGGAAGCAACTGCTCAAACAGATCGTGAACAAATCTCAGGCGTGTTTTATAATCGATTAGATAGCGGGATGCCATTACAAACTGACCCTACTGTTCTATATGCATTAGGTGAACATAAGGATCGCGTGTTATATGACCATCTAAAAGTCAATTCGCCATACAACACTTATGTAATAAAAGGCCTTACTCCAGGACCTATTGCCAATGCGGGAGAAACATCCTTATCGGCGGCATTAAATCCGGCAGAAAGCGATTATTTATACTTCCTTGCAACTCCAGCTGGAGAGGTATTATTTTCTAAAACACTGGAAGAGCATAATGTGAAAAAGAATCAACATATTACAAATCAATAATAAATGTACGACTAAAGGGAAGCTAATATAGCGTTCCCTTTTTCTTTGTGGTAAAATAAACCGAGTTAAAAAACAATAGTATTTTACAAAAGTTAATCAGTTCTTATTCGTAACCACTACCACCATATTGAATGGAGGTTTTTTTCTTGTTATCAAGTAAACTAACCGATTATTTAGAAAATCTACTACCCAAACGGGACGAAATCGTAGAAGAAATGGAACATTATGCAAAAGAAAATAATGTGCCAATAATGGAATTAGTAGGCATCGAAACGATGCTTCAAATATTACGTATTTCTCAACCAAAACAGATTCTTGAGATAGGCACAGCAATAGGGTATTCGGCTATTAGAATGGCCAAGGCACTTCCTAAAACGACAATTATAACAATTGAGAGAGACCAGGAAAGATATGAAAAAGCTCTCGAGAATATAAAACTTACAGGGACAAGCTCTCAAATAAAGGTCATTTTTGGAGATGCCTTAGAGGTGGCTTCCGAAATTAAAGATTTAGGGGAATTCGATTGTATTTTTATTGATGCTGCCAAAGGACAATATCGACATTTTTTTGACATCTATGAAAAATGCCTCTCAAAGGATGGTCTAATTGTTACTGATAATGTACTATTTAAAGGGCTCGTTGCAGAAGAGGAAATTGAGAGTAAACGAATCAGAAGTCTTGTAACAAAAATTAGAGCATATAACGAGTGGTTACTGGCTCACCAGGAGTATCATACTACGATTTTGCCTGTAGGTGACGGTATCGCAATTAGTAAAAAAAGAGGTGTATAGGAATGCAAAAGCCGGAGCTTCTTGTAACTCCTACAAGCGTTGGAGATATTGAACCATTAATACATGCTGGTGCAACAGCATTTATGATAGGTGAACAAAAATTTGGCCTGCGTCTCGCAGGAGAATTCAATCGTGAAGACATTGTTAAGTCGGTTGAAATTGCTCACAGCCATGGAGCGAAAATTTATGTTGCTGTAAACGCCCTGTTTCATAATGAAAAAATCGAAGAATTATCTAATTATGTTGCATTCTTACGTGACAGCAAGGTAGATGCAATTTCTTTCGGTGATCCAGCAGTACTTCTTACTGCACGTGAGGTTGCTCCAGAAATGAAACTACACTGGAATACGGAAACTACTGCAACAAATTGGTATACATGTAACTACTGGGGACGTAAAGGTGCAAAACGTGCGGTATTAGCTCGTGAGCTAAATATGGATTCTATAGTAGAAATTAAAGAAAATGCTGAGGTTGAAATTGAAGTACAGGTACATGGAATGATGTGTATGTTTCAATCTAAACGTTCATTAATAGGTAACTATTTCGAATATCAAGGCAAAGTCATGGAAGTTGAAAATCGTAAAAAAGAAAAAGACATGTTTTTATTTGATAACGAACGAGGTAACAAATACCCCATATATGAAGACGAGAACGGAACTCATATCATGAGTCCTAATGACGTCTGTATCGTTGATGAATTGGAAGAGATGATTAATGCGGGTGTTGATAGCTTTAAGATTGATGGGCTTTTAAAATCAACCGATTATCTCATAGAAGTTACAAAAATCTATCGTAAAGCCATTGACTTATGTGTTGAAAATCGTGACGAGTATGAGGATATCAAGGACGATCTCTTAGCTCAGCTAGAGGAGCTTCAACCAATTAATCGACCTCTCGATACTGGCTTTTATTTCAAAGAAACGGTTTATTAACGAATAGTAAGGCCATAAAAAGACAGTGCCTCTGGCGAGGGTAATCTTTATGGTCCATATGCCCAGGGATATTGATTGTGAGGAGGAATAAACATGTCAACAGCAGTTGTGAAAGACCCCATTTCAAAAATAATTGATGGCAAGCGCGTAATTGTTAAAAAGCCAGAGTTGCTTGCTCCAGCAGGAAACCTTGAAAAATTAAAAATTGCTGTTCACTATGGTGCAGATGCTGTTTTTATCGGTGGTCAAGAATATGGACTGAGATCAAACGCAGATAATTTTACGTTAGAAGAAATTGCAGAAGGTGTCGAATTCGCTAAAAAATATGGGGCTAAAATATATGTAACGACAAATATTTATGCTCATAACGAAAATATAGATGGACTTGATGACTATCTGATGGGGTTAGAAAAAGCTGGAGTTTCCGGTATTATCGTTGCTGATCCACTAATTATCGAAACTTGTAAAAAGGTGGCTCCTAAAATGGAGGTTCACCTAAGCACCCAACAGTCTCTTTCCAACTGGAAAGCCGTTCAATTTTGGAAAGAGGAAGGATTGGAGAGGGTTGTATTAGCACGTGAAACAAGTGCTGAAGAAATTCGAGAAATGAAGGAAAAAGTTGATATTGAAATTGAAACTTTTATCCATGGTGCAATGTGTATCGCTTATTCTGGTCGGTGTACCTTAAGTAATCATATGACAGCACGTGACTCAAATCGTGGTGGCTGCTGCCAATCGTGCAGATGGGACTATGATTTATTTAGACTTGATGAAACTGGATCCGAAGTTGCCCTTTTTGAGGATGAGGATGCACCGTTTGCAATGAGCCCTAAGGATCTGAAATTAATTGAGTCCATTCCAAGAATGATTGAATTAGGAATAGACAGTTTGAAAATTGAAGGACGTATGAAATCCATTCATTATATAGCTACTGTTGTGAGTGTTTACAGAAAAGTTATAGATGAGTACAGTGCTGATCCAGATAATTTTGTTATCAAAAAAGAATGGCTTGAAGAACTTGATAAATGTGCAAATCGTGAGACTGCTCCTGCCTTCTTTGAAGGGGTTCCTGGTGTAAATGAGCAAATGTATGGAACACATAGTAAAAAAACAACTTATGATTTTGCAGGTCTGGTGTTAGACTATGATAAGGAAACAGGTATCGTAACATTACAGCAGCGTAATTTCTTTAAAAAAGGTGATCAGGTTGAGTTTTTCGGCCCGGAAATTGAAAACTTTACCCAAATAATTGAGTCGATTTGGGATGAGGATGGACAAGAGATACAGGCTGCAAGACATCCATTACAAATCGTTTCGTTCAAAGTGGACAAACTAGTCTACCCGAACAACATGATGCGAAAGGGGAAGTAAGATGAGCAGAAAGCCAATAGTTATTGGCATTGCTGGAGGCTCGGGGTCTGGAAAGACAAGTGTTTCAAAAGCAATATATGAGCATTTTAAAGGACATTCTATTTTGATGATTGAGCAGGATTCTTATTATAAAGATCAAAGTGAAATGCCCTATGAAGAAAGATTAAATACAAATTACGACCATCCATTGGCTTTTGACAATGACTTACTTATCAAACATATAAAAAATCTTCTTGAATATAAAGGTATAAGTAAGCCGATTTATGACTATAAATTTCATACAAGGTCATCTGAAGTTGTTCAGGTTGAGCCAAAAGATGTTATCATTGTGGAAGGTATCCTAGTACTCGAGGATGAGAGACTACGTGATTTAATGGATATAAAGCTTTATGTTGACACAGATGCCGACATCCGAATTATTCGAAGAATGCTACGAGACATAAGAGATCGGGGACGCACATTGGAGTCGGTTGTAGAACAATATGAAACGGTGGTTCGCCCCATGCATAATCAATTTGTTGAACCTACAAAGCGATATGCTGATATCATCATTCCTGAAGGTGGACAAAATTTCGTTGCAATCGACTTAATGGTAACCAAAATTCAAACAATTCTTGAACAAAATGTAATTTTGTAATAACATAACAGAGAAATAGATGTTATGATAGTACAAATTGTAAGGAAAGGAATGGTAGTGTTTTCCTATCGTTCCTTTCCTTACTATACAATAGCGTAGTAATAGAATAGAACTAATATCGTACTACATACTTTTTTTGATGATTTATAGAGCAATCACAGGGGGATTGTAACAACTGAAGGAGTGAAGGGATTATGGCAGTAGAGAAAGTATTTCCAATGACATTAGAAGGTAAGCAAAAATTAGAACAAGAGCTAGAACACTTGAAAACGGTTAAACGTAAAGAAGTAGTGGAACGTATTAAAATTGCTAGAAGCTTTGGTGACCTTTCTGAGAACTCAGAATATGATTCAGCGAAAGAGGAACAAGCATTTGTTGAAGGACGTATCACTACACTTGAAAATATGATCAGAAATGCAAAAATTATTGAAGAGGATGCAGATAGTGCAGGTAAGGTTTCATTAGGGAAATCAGTTACCTTTATCGAGCTTCCAGATGGAGAAGAAGAAACATATACCATTGTAGGTAGTGCTGAAGCCGATCCATTTGAAGGGAAGATTTCAAACGATTCTCCAATTGCGAAGAGCCTGATTGGTAAACATGTAGGAGATAAAGTTACTGTTCAAACTCCTGGTGGAGAAATGTTTGTTGAAATTACAAAGATTGACTAATTTCATACCATACTTGTCATGACTGTGTGAAAGTCGGAAACTTTATAGTTGGTACGTTTTTGGACAACTGAAATTTAAATAAATAGCAAATAAGAACTGTTTTTTGTCTGAAATGTATAAATCTTATAACACCTCGTCGAAACTGTTGACGAGGTGTTTTTCTATGGTGATAAAAAAACGTGCATTATCCATTCTTTTAGTAATTCTGTTGGTTTTAACCGGGCTAATAGGGAGACTAATTCAGCTCCAGTTAGTAAGTACGGAATCATTTTCTGATAGAGATGTAAACTTAATCGAAGCAAGTGTTTCACAAAGAACGCAAGAATTAGTCATCGACCAAGGTAGAGGTAGATTTATCGATCGCCACAAAGAGGCCCTGACACATGAATATTATCCGACCTTAGTGTTATTTCCTTTTTTGAAAAATATTGAATGGCCAATTGAAGATGTAGCTGGGATCGTAAATATATCTACCAATCAATTACAAAGAGAATTAAAAGATGCTAAAAAACCAGTTATTGTAGGTGGAGACACACCCATAGAATTAACCGAGACCCAAATGAACAAAATCAATAACCTTCAAATCCCAGGTGTATTTGCCGTTCATCGCCAGTATGAACTTGATAGTCAAATAGCCGAGCATCTAATCGGATTAATACGTGAGAACGAGGAATTATTTCAGAAGCGTTACCCTGAGAAAACCTATTTAAGTAAAAATACGAAGCTAGGAATCACTGGTTTGCAATCAACATTTGATGAGTTCCTTTTACCGGAAGGAGAGGCGAAGCTCTTATACCATGTTGCGGGAGATGGAGGACCGTTATTTGGTATTGATGTAAAGTATACGGCACCAGCAAATCCTTATTATCCTGTGGCGATTCAAACAACTCTAGATAAAGAGCTTCAGTTACTAGCAGAGGAAGTATTGGAGAAACACAAAGTGAATAAGGGTGGAATTGTCCTTCTTGATGTAGAAACCAATGATTTACTAGCAATGGTAAGTAAACCGGATATCAATCATACGAACCCATTTGGAGATGGGACAGCAGAAAATCAAATGATTATGCCACAATTTCCTGGGTCCGTGTTTAAAACAGTCGTCACAGCAGCTGCGATTGAAAAGGAACAAATTTCAAATGATAGGATGTTTAATTGTGACTTAGATTTATATGGAGAGGGACCTGCTGAGTATCAACATGGCATGTTGAATTTCCACAATAGCTTTGCAAAAAGCTGTAATTATACGTTTGCAACGATTGCTCAAGAGTTACTTCAAACAGACAAAGATATAATCGAAAAATATGCTGAAATGCTTGGGTTACTTGGACCAATCGGTTGGAATGGAGATGTATTTAGGTTTCGAGAATTTAAACAACTTCCCAATGAGTACAACGGGAGAATATGGGCAGATGAGCGTGACAAAAGCGCAAAAAAAGCGATTGCGCAAACTGCTATTGGCCAAAAGGATGTAAGGGTGACTCCATTAGCTATTGCAAATATGATGGCCACCATTGCCAGAGGAGGGGAAAAGAAGGAAGTTCGAACTGTAAGTGACGTTCTGTACAAAAACGGAACGACATTATTTTCTTTCTCAGAACAAAAAATGGAAGGACAACAAATCGCTTCCTATACAGCTAGTAGGCTCCAAGAACTATTAAGAGGTGTTGTTACTTCTGGAACTGGCCAAAGATTTGCAAGTCTACCATATGAAGTTGCTGGAAAGTCAGGAACAGCTGAAACAGGAAAAAAACAGGGAGATACAATCCTTGTGAATAAATGGTTTGCAGGTTATTTTCCTTTCAAAAATCCAAAATACGCACTCGTTGTAGTTGATTTAGAGCAACCAAGCTCTAGGTACGTTTCGAATGATGTATTTTATGATATGGTTCAAGGTATTTTTCAGTTGGAACAGGAAAAAGGTACCGATAAAAGTGACTGAGATAAGAAAATTCTTCACCCTATCCATTAGTCATGCTAGAATAAGAGGATGAATTAGATTATCAAGTAATAGTCGTTTTAGGAGGTACATGACTAAATGGGGTATGATCTAGATAAGTTTAATGAAGGTCCTCGCTCTGAAAGAAGAGCGAAAAGAAAAAAGGTAAACCGAATTTTAAATGTTTTAATAGGCCTGGTCATAATTTTAATTGTATTCTTTGGCGGTAAGCTTATCTTTGGTGATAAAAATGTAGAAGATACTGTATCTTCAAATCAGTCTAACCAACCTAAAGATAATAAATCTACCGCTCCTGATGAGAAGGAAGACAAAACTAAGGAAGAAGAACAGACTACTACTGAAAAAAGTGATAAAGATAAAGAGCAAGAAAACGAGAAAGATAAAGATGATAAAACTGCACCAAAATCAGAGGAAGCAGCTGTTGTTACAGAAGGCGATCCCAACTCAAATGTTGCAAAAGTAATTGAGAATCCTGCTTGGAAACCAATTGGGACCGAACAAACGGAGCCACATTCGATTGTTTATGATGAAGGCTCTACTGATCGAAATGAGATGGAAATGGCAGCAAGCTATGCAACTGGTTTCGATCGATCTGATATGGTTGTCTGGTGGCTTGGCAGAAATGGTGAAAATTCCATTACTGCAACTGTTTCATCTAAGACAACAAAACAAGTACAAAGGGTTTATCTTGATTGGGTACCAAACGAGGGATGGAAACCAGTTAAAATTGAGGAACTGAAAGAAAACGAATATAACAAGAAAAAATCGGAACAAGACGAAGACGAAAATGAAATGGACGAAGATGAACCAGATGAAAATGAAGACTAAGTTAAACGCAGGAATTCCTGCGTTTTTTTGTTGTTTATTTGTGCACTTCTTAATTGATAAACTACAGTTTCTATGATAAATTTAGAACAGTTCAATTTTTAATTCATAGTATACTTATAGGAATAATATAAAATTCTAGGGAGTGAGCATAATGGGGAGAGAATTTCTTGAGGTTTTTGAGTGCTGGGCAGATTCTTACGATCAGACTGTAACTGGACATGATTTGGAATATAAAGAGGTATTTAATCGCTATGATGATATACTCCACAATGTTGTTCAAAAGTCTGGTGCCACTGTACTAGAATTTGGTGTAGGAACAGGTAATCTAACTCAAAAGTTACTAAATGAAAACAAACAGGTCTTTGGGATCGAACCTTCAAAGCCAATGCGTGAAATTGCGTTAGAAAAACTTGATAATTATGAATTATCAATAGAAGATGGAGATTTTTTAGAATATAAAAAACCGGATAAAAAAATAGATACAATTGTAAGTACGTATGCGTTCCATCATCTTACTGATACTGAAAAAAATCAGGCCTTTTCACAATATGGCATCTTACTTGAAAAAGGTGGTAAAATAGTGTTTGCGGATACAATGTTTGAGAATAATCAAGAATATACAATGACAATTCAATCTGCAAAACAAATGGGCTTCCTAAACCTTGCAAAGGATTTAGAAACGGAATATTACACGACGATTCCTGTGTTACGGGAAATTGCCAATCAAAATGGATTTACTGTTGAATTTACACGTTTTAATCATTTTGTTTGGGTGATGGAGGCAACAAAAAAGTAGGATGAAAGGTGATACGTACTTATGAATGTAGCAATAATTGGAGCAATGGATGAGGAAGTAGCAATTTTACGAGAAAAAATCTCAAATAGACAAGAAACAACTGTAGCGGGAAGTGTATTTTATACGGGAACACTTAATGGCTATGATGTAATCCTATTGAAGTCAGGTATTGGGAAAGTAAATGCAGCCATTTCAACAACGATCCTATTACAGCAATTTAAACCAGATTATGTAATCAACACTGGATCAGCTGGAGGTCATTTAGCAACACTTAATGTTGGAGATATCGTCATTTCATCTGAAGTTAGACACCATGATGTGGATGTTACGATTTTTAATTATGAATACGGGCAGGTTCCTGGCCTGCCAGCTGCTTTTAAAGCAGATGAGAACCTAATTGCTTTGGCTGAAAAAAGTGCAGAAGGAAATACTAATGTTCAAGTTGTAACTGGCCTGATTGCAACGGGTGATTCTTTTATGAACGACCCAGAGCGGGTTGCATTTGTAAGTGGAAAGTTTGGCGACCTATATGCAGTTGAAATGGAAGCAGCAGCCGTAGCGCAAGTTTGTCATCAGTTTGGGGTACCTTTTGTAGTCATTCGGGCATTATCTGACATAGCAGGAAAAGAGTCTAATGTTTCATTTGAGCAATTCTTACAAACAGCCGCAGTAAATTCTTCTATGGTTGTAGAAAAAATGGTTGAACAAATCAATAAATCATCATAAATGGAGAGGGTTACTTATGCAAGTGTTTCAGAATGTTCATGAGCTAATTGGAAATACACCAATTGTGGAAATTACCAAGTTCCCGTTACATAATGGTGTTCGTCTTTTAGCAAAGCTCGAATACTTTAATCCCGGTGGAAGTGTAAAAGATCGCTTAGGAATTGAACTGCTTCAGCACGCATTCCGTACGGGTCAGTTATCCGAGGGTGGAACTATTATTGAACCAACTGCTGGGAATACAGGGATTGGACTTGCGCTTGCAGCAATTAACCATAATATTAATGTGATATTTTGTGTTCCAGAGAAATTTTCAATTGAAAAGCAAGAATTAATGAAAGCTCTAGGAGCAAGGATTGTTCATACGCCCACAAAGGATGGTATGAGTGGTGCAATTAAAAAAGCGAAGGAGCTTCTTGCTGAAATTCCCAATTCCTATTGTCCGCAACAGTTTGCAAACCCTGCAAATCCTGAAACCTATTATAAAACGTTAGGACCTGAGATTTGGAAACAGCTAGATGGGGAAATTGATGTTTTTGTAGCAGGAGCGGGTACAGGTGGAACCTTTATGGGGACATCTAAGTACTTAAAAGAAATGAATAACTCGATTAAGACTGTCATCGTGGAACCAGAAGGGTCAATCCTAAATGGTGGCAAATCTGGCCCACATAAGACAGAAGGAATAGGGATGGAGTTTCTTCCGGAATACATGGATATATCTTATTTTGATAAAATTTATACTGTCTCGGATGAGGAAGCTTTCCGTCGTGTGAAAGAGGTTGCTCGTATGGAAGGTCTCCTCGTTGGGAGTTCATCAGGTTCAGCACTTCATGCTGCACTCCTTGAGGCAGAACAAGCTGTACCTGGAACAACTATTCTTACAATTTTCCCTGACAGTAGTGAACGATATTTAAGTAAAAAAATATATGAGGGGGGCTTATAACATGAAACGAAAAACGAAACTTATTCATGGTGGAATCGGTGGAGACCCACATACTGGTGCAGTTACTACACCCATATATCAGGTGAGCACATATAAACAAGAAGGTATCGGTGGCCATAAGGGATTTGAATATTCACGGACAGGAAACCCAACTAGACATGCCCTTGAAGAATTAATTAAGGATATTGAAGAAGGTGAAAGAGGGTTTGCTTTTGGATCAGGAATGGCTGCTATAACAGCCGTTATGATGCTTTTCAATAGTGGGGACCATGTTATCTTAACTGATGATGTGTATGGTGGAACTTATCGAGTGATGACAAAGGTTCTAAACCGGTTAGGTATCGATTCAACTTTTGTTGATACGAGTAATCTTGATAATATTGAAGGTGAAATTCGTGATAACACGAGAGCAATATATATTGAGACACCTACAAATCCTTTGTTGAAAATTACAGACATTAAAGGAGCAGCAGATATTGCCAAAAAACATGGCCTCTTAACCATTGTTGATAATACGTTCGCGACCCCATATTGGCAAACACCACTTACACTAGGTGCAGATATCGTGTTGCACAGTGCTACCAAATACATCGGGGGACATAGTGATGTTGTGGCAGGGCTAGTAGTTGTTAATTCAGCAGAATTAGGTGAAGAGTTGCATTTTGTTCAAAACTCAACTGGTGGGGTACTCGGTCCCCAAGATTCCTGGTTATTAATCCGTGGAATTCGCACATTAGGAATTCGGATGGAAGAACATGAAGAAAATACACGTAGAATTGTGGAATATCTACAACAACATCCCGCTGTGTCAAAGGTTTATTATCCTGGAATTGAGACACACCCAAATCATAAAATAGCGAAGGATCAAGCAAAAGGATATGGTGGAATGGTATCCTTTGATGTTGGTAGTGCTGAAAATGCTGATAAGTTGTTGAATAAGGTGAAATACTTCACACTAGCTGAAAGTCTAGGGGCTGTTGAGAGTTTAATCTCTGTACCAGCGAAAATGACACATGCATCTATTCCAGCAGATCGTCGTGCAGAACTCGGTATTGGCGATGGTCTTGTACGTATTTCCGTAGGCTTAGAGGATAGCGAAGACTTAATTCAAGACCTTGAAAACGCATTGAAATAATTCGTAAACCCCAATCTCACAATAAAATGTGATTGGGGTTTCTTTAGACAGGAAAGAAGTAAAGAATTTCGTACTTAGATTTCAATGCTAGCTACAGGCGCCATCACTCTAAGTCACAATTCAATCGCTTCACAAGGCAAAAAGCGCCTTGTGCTTTTGTTCTTAATTAATGTAGCATCACCCTGATTAACTGCTAATATTTACATCCATAATCCGTATATTGATTGTGGTATGATTAGGTGGTAGTTTACTAATATGGTAGGTGTGATGCATGATGGAACAGAACAAAGAGATGAAAAGTCTACGTAGTAAAATTACGGATTATACACACTTCGGATATGTCCTTCTAGCATTAAGTGTGTTCTTATATATTGGTGTCATTATTCCGGAGGATCGTTCTCCGTTTCAACTATATACTTTAATGGGTTCAACAGCAATTCTCTTAAGCTTGTCTTTACTATTCTTTATATTAGCCATGAAGTCTAGAAAACAATTAGATGAATAACAGTCCTTCTCCTGTATTTTATAGGAGAAGGATTTTTTTTACAAAAAATGTGTTTACAAATAGTATTAGATTGGCTATAATTACCATTGTAGGAAAAATTAATTATAAAGGAGGTCGAATGAAATGATCAAAGCAACAATCGATTTGTCAAAAACTTTATATGCAACAACCTATTCGACCGCACTGGTGATTAATTTGTAATTTTTATTAAAAAATACATGAATCATGCCACAGGTGGAATAGATACCTGTGGCTTTTTTTCGCCTTTATTCGCCACAGGTGTTATGTGCCTGTGGTATTTTTGTGTGCTTTTTTAACTAAAAATTAGTACACTAAGACATTTGAAAATTAACTTCTAAAGGAGGTGAGATAATAATGACCATTAACTTATTCTTTTTAACTATTTCTATTTCAACGCGTAAAAGATCAATTGAGCAGCTTGCTCATGAAGAACAGGTTTCTAAACGAATGGAAGAAATGAAGGACCGTCAATACTCAATGATGCGACCATACTAACAATGTATGTAACAACAAAATTAATAGGAAAGGGGAATGTAAAATGATTATGAAAAGAAATCCAATTACTGCTTGGCTATTTGTGGAGAAAGATTCCACCTAATTGAATGCTGATGGGAGGAGCCTAAAGATGTTATCGTTTCATGTGCTCATATTTACAATTCTATTTTCAAAGAAAAATAAATAATAAAATTTGAAGGGAGTGCCAAAACGTGGCACTCCTTTTATGTTGTGATACTGCCTTATTTCTGTCAAATTTCCTTAACACAATGTTCAAAAGTGGGTAACGTTTACACAGTTTAAAAGTGATAAAGTAAAAGTAAGAAAACAATCCTTTCTTTGGAGGTAGATGACATGTTTATGATTGTTATGGGGTTAGTTGTTACATCAGTAATTGCTATTATCGTTGGAACTGAAGTAAGCGTAGAATTATAAATTTTGGTGAAAACAAAAAGGGCGGGTTGCTATTGAGCAATCCACCTTTTGTTCTTATGATTTCCTTTTTTCCTTCTCCGCCCGATAAAATTCATGAAACATCTTCATTAAAGCACGCTTTTCAATACGTGATACATAGCTTCTTGAGATTCCAAGTTCTTTTGCAATTTCGCGCTGTGTTTTTTCTTTTTTTAGATCAAGCCCAAACCTGCCAACAATGACTTCTTTCTCTCTTTCATCAAGAACATCAATGTATTCTTTTATTTTCTCGAGCTCCATATTCAACTGAATGGTTTCAATCACGTCTTCAGTTTCAGACTTTAGCACATCAATTAAGCTTATTTCATTTCCTTCCTTATCCTGGCCAATTGGATCGTGAAGAGAAACATCCTTTTTAGTCTTCTTTAACGCGCGTAAATGCATCAAAATTTCATTTTCAATACATCTTGCAGCGTACGTAGCTAGTTTTGTTCCTTTCCCCTGTGAATAGCTTTCGATTGCTTTTATTAAACCAATTGTTCCAATTGAGATAAGATCCTCCGTGTCTTCTCCGGTATTTTCGAACTTTTTCACTATATGAGCGACTAACCGTAAATTATGTTCAATTAAGATATTCCGAGCATGTTCACTGCCCTCGGCCAATAATTGTAGGTATTTCTTCTCGTCTGAAGATGATAACGGTTGAGGAAAAGCATTGTTTTTCACATAAGATACTAAAAATAATAATTCTTTAACAAAATAACCTAATGCTGCTAAAATTCCAGACATTCGCTCACCTCCACAAAATCGTAGTGTATGTATTTGTAGGTACACTACTTTTCATAGGCACTTGCCTATACTTAATGTTATGAGGGTAAGTGCTTGCTTGTGTCTGTCCATTAGAAAAAAGCTGATGTTAGTAAAAAAGACCATTCAAGGTATACATCATCAGCATGATATTTGTAAAATCACATATATACCGGAATACTTTTTATAACTAAATTATCGTGAAAAATGGCACTATGGCTATTATCAAAGCCATACCAAAAACAACGATTGAACCCGTTTTGTTTTTTTCCTTCCATAGAGAAATAGAAAAACCTACAGTATACACAATCATGAGTAACATTAAAAAGTAACTAATTATGGTCATATCTAATCCCTTACTCTATTATATTCTGGTAATTTTGATTGCCTGCCGAATTCTCCAAATTTAATATCGACGTTAATGCTCACATCTGCTTCTGGATATGCTTTCATCCAATCATATTTCTCCCACTCAGGGATGGTTAGGAAGTGTTTTCTTGCAACTAAAGAAAAGCCAAAAGGATTTGCCTGAAATTCCTCTTGAGTACGTGTAACAAACTCTTTCATCTTTTTTTCGATTCTTTTTGTAATATGCTCCTTTAATTCTTTCCTTTTCTCTTCATGTTTAGCATAATTGACCATACTGTGGTCTGTTAAAATCTCAACTTGTAAAGGAACAGTAATCATAATTTTTGGTTGTTTCGTCGATACATCCGTAGTTATTTGTGGACTAGATAATTGTGTATAACGTGCAGTTATCCAATAATCCTTTAAAAATGGATCCCGAAAAGTAACCAAAAAACTTGGTTTGTTAGCCCATTTATTTAGCAAATGAGCAATTCGGGTTTCTTCCACTGTTAATGTACCAATCATTTGTCCTTCTTTAAATACTGCTGAACCAAGAAATTGTGCTGGATTTGTGTTTCCACTAACATTCAATTTTCCAGCGATTAGTTCGTCATCAATATTTTTATCTGCTGTATCTTTATCCTTTTCAGTCGTTCCATAAGCAGCAATGTATAAATCTGCATCTGCTTCCGTTATTCTAAAAAATTGATGAATGGAGGACATCGGAATTAACCCAATCATATTTGCATTTCTAAACATTATTTCGAAGTATTCATGTCTTCTCGTTTCAAGTTTTGGTTTATTCTTTTCTATAAAATCAAAGGCATTCTCCTTAGAAACCATAATTTTCGTGTCACGTCGAATTTCTCGATCCTTTGTTGCATCATATATCCATCGAATAAAGGCCTTATCCCTCGCCAATTCCTCTGAAATAATAAAGAAGTCTAAAATATCATAAGTAATTTCTTTTGCTATGACAGCATTTGCTATGTTTTGAGATTGTATAAAACTGGTAGCATTAAATGAAATAATTTCATGTGTTGGTTCAGTTGAACCACCGCCTTGTTGTGTGGATCCAGCCTCTGGATTGGATATTAAATAAGTAATTTTCAACATACCTTCATTTTCTGCCTTATCTAGACCTATACCAAGGACATAAGCTCTTTCATCAATCTCCTGTAAATCCGAGCATCCGACCAACAATAAAATGGTGAATAATGAGATAAGTCTAGCTGTTTTGCTTAGCTTTTTCATGTTTCAAATCTCCTTTTAACTTTGCAATGAGCCACATTAGGCAAGGAATTAGAAGAAACATTGGACTAATGATTTGTAGAACCAAATCTCTAATATGAAAGATTGTTAAAGTGGGTGCCTCAGGAATCATTCCAATAATAACAACAATGGTTGCGATAATTGGGGTTAGATATTCGAAGCTTTTTATATTACAAATTCCTCCTAAAAAAATAGCAATGGAGTATAGATAGTAAGTAAAACGGATAAAAGTAGCAATAATCCAAAAAGGAAAGAAAAACGATTCGATGTTGGTTAAAAAACCAACCCTAATTAACCGGATAAGTTCTTGATAAGGATAATTAATCATTTTTAAACCTTCATAATCAAATACCATTAAATAGACAAGAAAGCAAATAGATAATTCTAAGGTTATTATTACTAAGGCAATCCAGGTTCCTTTTTTAAACGCTTTCTGTGATACTATGTACGGTGCAATTAATCCGATAAAAAAAAATTCTGCAAACAATGATACATGAGAAGTGCTTTCTTTTATGACTTCTATAATCCCTGGTCCCATAATTGGGAAAATAAAGGCTGTATTACTCTCCCGTAGTGATAATAATAGAGCTATTAACAGAGAGATTTTAATATAACTAAGTACTAACCATGCTACGGAACCGATATGTTCTAGTCCTTTTTTTGCGCCATACGTACAAACAGCCATTAATACGATATAAATTAGCAATGATGGCGTTCTTGTAAAATACATTGTACCTATAATATCTACATATATGGCTGAGTCAAAAATGAGAGCATTTAACCCTGATAATAAAAGAATACATGATAGAAATGTACCAACATACTTTCCGAATAAATGAAGAATTACATCATGTAAATTCTTATTCTTATAAGCTGTTATGACTTTTAACAGGAGATAAGTCGGAATAACGGCTAATACCCCAATAATGAGTGGGGCTAACCAGTATGCAGAATCAAGGCGATCGACCAAGATAGCTGGTGTATCGTCCGTTAGCTTAACACCAACCACTAAGAGTAAAATCGCAACATATTCTCTTATACCAATTTTTCCCCGTGATTTTTCCATATTTTCATTATTCCTCTGCTTTTTTTATGACATCCTTAGGTTTTACATAACCTGGACGGAATCTTTCATTCTTAATTATTTTTCTGATAATTGTATCCTCAGACGATATATACTTTGGTGACATAGGTGATAGGTAAGGGACGCCAAATGATTTAATGGATACCATATAAAACATCCCAATTGTAAAAAAGGCTGTCATCCCATAGATCCCAAATACACCTGCCGAAAAAATTAGTGCAAACCGTATTATTCTTATGGCAAAATTCATACTAACGTCGCTGAGGGTAAACGAACATAAACCACTTAGTGCTACTACAATTACCACGATAGGACTGACAATATTTGCTTGAACAGCTGCTTGACCTAATATTAGTGCCCCTACGATTCCGATTGTGGGTCCAATCGGATTAGGGACACGCAGTCCAGCTTCCCTAATAAGTTCAAATGCAATTTCCATCATTAATATTTCGACGAGTGATGGAAAAGGAACTTTTTCACGTGTTGCTGATATCGCTAATAAAAGATCCGTTGGAACCATCTCTGAATGGTAATTTGTGACTGAAACATAGATTGCCGATGTGAAAATTGTAATAAATAACGCACAAACACGTAGGACTCGAATGAAATTTCCATATATAAATCGCAGATAATGATCCTCAGGGTTATGAATAAACGACCAAAATGTTGCAGGTAATATCAAGGAGGCTGGCGAGTTATTCATCAACAAAACGATATAACCATCTTCTAAAAACGAAGTAGCTCGATCCGGTCGTTCCGTATATAAAATACTAGGAAATATCGATCGAGGTCTCTCTTCAATATATTGTTCTAAAAGAGACAGATTTTGGATGGCATCCACATCTAACGCACTGACTCTTTCTTTAATATTTTTTATCATTTTTTCGTTTGCAAGATCTTTAACATAAAGTAAAAATAGTTCATTCTTGGAACGTTTCGAAATGGTTAAGTGCTCAACGATTAGGTTTTCATTTCTAATCTTTTTTCGAATTAACGAGATATTTGTCGTTGCCTTTTCGTTAAATGCCTCTTTTGGACCTTTGAGGACAACTTCAGTTTCAGCTTTCTCAACCGATCTACTTTGAAAGTTTGCCGTCCCAATTATGTAGGCCTCTTTTTCACCATCAACTAGTAAAATTGTATTTCCTTGATTGACACCGTTCACTAGATCGCTTATTTGTTGAACAGTTGACAACGATTGTACTTCAATTAGGTTTACTACTTCCTTTGTTGAATCCTCATTTTTTAATAAAGGTTCAAGTATATGCTCATTCACAACATCTACATCTATAATTGTAGAAATAAACAGTAAAGCAGCTTTTTTATCCAACCCACTAATCGTAAAATTGTGGATTTTTACATCGTTGTTTTCTGGAATTGAATAAATCTTCTTTAGTAATGAGACATTTATTTCTAGTTTCGTATCTATTTCATTATTTTTTCTTTCTATATCTTCTGTTGCTGGCTTTTCAGGATACTTTTCGGCTTCTTGATTCGAAATTTTAAATTTTTCTATATAATTTTGAAAAGGGTGCTTTTTCATTACACTAGCAACTCCGAACTTTTTCTTTATTTTGCCACTAACGGTACATTTCATGCATCTATTGATAATTATGGAATTTATAAAAAAATGTCCAAAATGATAGAAATTTTACAAAAGTCCCTTTATAATGAATCATATAAATTATTTAGTGAGTCTAAATAATTGAAGAAGGGGGAATTAATTTTGGGTACAAGTACATACGAATTAAAATGGGACTTAGATGTATTCTTTGAAGGTGGCAGCAGTTCACCAGCATTTGCATCTTTCTTGGAAGCGTTACAAAATGAATTAGTAGATTTCAGCGCCTTGGTTGATTCTTTCGAAGTACCAACAAATGCAAAAGACAAAGACGCACTTTTAGGTATTCTTAATGCGTTTCAATCATCATTTAAAAAACTTCGCCAGGCTGGCGCGTTTGTTAGTTGTTTAACAGCGCAAGATACAACAGATCGTGGAGCGACTTTACTACAAGGAAAAACAACTCAACTAAGTAGTGAACTTCAATCCATTCTTACAGCTTTTGATCAAAAGCTTGTATCTATTGAGCAGTCAGTTTGGAAAGTGCTTTTAGCAGAGGAACCACTTAACGAGCTCTCCTACGTATTAGAGGAGAGAAGAACGAGAGCAAAGGAAAAGCTATCACTTGAGCAAGAGAACCTTATTAATGCCTTAGGTGTAGATGGGTATCATGCATGGGGGCAGTTATATAATATGGTTGTTGGAAACATCAAGGTTTCTTTTGAGGAAAATGGTGAATCCAAACAGCTTTCAGTTGGACAGGCTTTTAACAAATTCTCAAGCTCTGATCGCAATGTACGTAAAACGATGTTTGAACAATGGGAAAAAGCGTGGGGGGAGCATACAGACTATATAAGTGAAGCATTAAACCACTTGGGTGGGTACCGATTAAATGTCTATAAGGCACGTGGCTGGGATAATGTATTAAGAGAACCACTTGATATTAACCGTATGTCTAAGGAAACGCTTGATACGATGTGGTCAGTCATTACAGAATACAAGGCGCCATTTGTTGAATACTTAAACCGAAAAGCAAATCTTCTAGACTTAGATAAATTAAGTTGGTATGACTTAGATGCACCTGTTAGTCAAGCTGAGAGCAAAGTTAGCTATCAAGAGGGTGCCGAGTTTATTCTTGAGCAATTTGGCAAGTTTGGACCTAAGCTAACCGAATTCACGGAAAAGGCGTTTGAAGATAGCTGGATTGAAGCTGAAAATCGTCCAGGTAAGCGCCCAGGAGGATTTTGTACAAGCTTCCCAGAAAGTGATCAATCTAGAATTTTTATGACTTTCTCTGGAACACCTTCGAATGTTTCAACGCTTGCCCATGAGCTAGGACATGCATTCCATCAGCATGCAATGGCAGGGGTTCATACATTGAATCGAAGTTACGCTATGAATGTGGCAGAAACGGCTTCGACATTTGCAGAGATGATTGTTGCAGATGCTTCGGTGAAAAATGCAAAGAGTGAAGAAGAAAAGATTGCTCTATTAGAAGATAAAATCCAAAGAAGTGTTGCGTTTTATATGAATATCCACGCTCGCTTCCTATTTGAAACTAGATTCTATGAGGAGCGTAAACAAGGAATTGTTAGTACTGAGCGTTTAAATGAACTAATGCTTGAGGCACAGAAGGAAGCGTATTGTGGGGCACTTGATGAATATCATCCTCAATTCTGGGCATCAAAAATGCATTTTTACATTACAGGAGTTCCATTCTACAACTTCCCATATACATTCGGATATTTATTCTCATTAGGAATTTATGCGAAAGCATTAGAAGAGGGAACAGATTATGAAGAGAAGTATATTGCGCTATTAAAGGATACTGCTAGTATGAAGGTTGAAGATTTGGCTGCTAAACACTTAGGTGTAGATTTAACAAAGCGTGATTTCTGGGAAAAAGCCGTAAAACTCTCCATTAGAGATGTGGAAGAGTTTTTGGAACTTACTAAATAATTCCGAAAAACGCTGGCTCTAAGCCTTCGCATCTAAAGTAATTGCCCTTATCAATTTTCAATTACTTGGTTAGACAGCAAAAACACCTGTCCCGTAAAGGATAGGTGTTTTTTATACTTTCTTTAATTTAAATGTACCGACCATTAGGAAGGAAAGAATAATGATTAGGTAAATAAAAAATTGAGGAGAAATATACGGAATAGCTAAGAAGCTAAGAGTTAAGAGACAGCCTGCTGCAGTTATTGGTAAACCAACAAAGAAGCCTTTGTTGTCGCTAATATTAAACTTTGCTAATCGAAATGCTCCACAACCGATATAGAAAACGGTGAAAAACATACCTGGTGCTCCGAATTCATGGATGATACCTTGGTATAATAAAAGTGCCGGTGCAACTCCAAATGAAATAATATCACACATGGAATCAAGTTGCTTTCCAAGTTCTGACTCGATTTGGAATCGTCGAGCTACCATCCCATCAAACCGGTCAGCGAGTGCAGCTAAAAAAATTAATAATAAACTTAAATTTAATTCATCTTTCAACGCAAATAAAATTGAAAAACCACCTAAGCTTAGGTTGATTAGAGTTAGAATATTAGCTGTATGTGCTTTTAGCTTTTTAATTGTTGAATCTAGATACTCTAATAAAAACATTCCATCACTCCTTTCGTAAAAGGATGTTCAAAAGAGTCGGCCACATAGGGGAACTTATAGTTACTTTACTTTACTTTTTGAACTTCCGCCATAATTTCTTTGTAAAAACATTGTAAAATAAATAAAATAGTATAGTATTGCTTTATTATATTATTTTATTCTTATATTTGTTAAAAAGTAAAGAGTAATTGATTAACTTTACTTAGCAAAAACTAGCTTTTGAATAAAGTTAAGCCTCCGGTGGGTGCAACGATTATCCAAAGGAGAGTTTATCGATCATAGGAACGAGGACTAAGAACGACACATCCTGTGACAACGTCTTCATGACCAACTTCGTGTGGGCATAAAATCGGGCGAAATACACCAAGGCGAATCTGAATTTTGGGAGGTAACCAAATTTGCAAAAATGGCTTTATCGTTTCTTAATTGAATTAACGAACCATCGTTTTTCTTCGGCAATCATTAAAAAATTTTCACAATCTACAGTTAGTGCTATACTTATTCCGAGTTATGCGAAAATATACAAGATTAACCAAGCAGAAATGGAAAAAGGTTTGGGGGATTTTCCAACTCTACATGATTTGTTTATAAGGAAGCTTAAAAAAGAAAGTAGGCTAATTGACAAGAATGAGAATAGTGTCATAAGTCCAGTTGATGCAGTGATAGAAGATACAGGTGTTATTACAGCAACAAAAGAAATGATTGTCAAAAATAAGCATTACTCTATTTCAGAAATGCTAGGTGATGAAAAGGCGCTTTCCAAATACATAGATGGTACTTTCCTTATTCTTTATTTAAGTCCTAGTCACTATCATCGAATTCATAGTCCAATTTCTGGATTCATTACAAAGCAGTGGGTACTAGGAAGTAAATCGTATCCAGTGAATAAACTAGGGTTAAAATATGGGAGAGACCCGTTAACAAAGAATTTTAGAAAAATAACCGAAATAAAGGCAAACGGGAAACATATTGCCATGGTGAAGGTTGGTGCTATGTTTGTAAATAGTATCGAAACCACACATGAGAGTGACAAGGTGGAAAAAGGAGAAGAAATTGCATATTTCTCATTTGGTTCAACCGTCATCCTTTTATTTGAAAAAAATAGTTTCAAACTTAACCCTGAAAGGAAGGCTTCAACAAATATTAAAGTTGGTGAGGTTCTTGGGTATATAGAGGAGAAAGAAAAAAAGAGCCAGTAGGCTCTTTTGAATACTTGTCCACTATTATGATATATTTCTGATTCTATGTCCTAATGATCTGCGCAAGATTTCAGTTTCTATAAGGTGAATAAAATCAGGACTTAGCTTTAGTTTTTTTGCTTTAAAATAAGATTCAATTAACAAGTCATCTGATAATTTTTTCATGTCATGTTGCCAAATATTGGCCATTCACCTCCAAAAAAAAGTAAGGGGTAATGCGTTCTAATTGATGTCATGATGTCATATACTATTATGTTGTTCTTGTTGTAATCTAACTCTATCACGAAAAAAACGATAGAACAACCGTTCTGTTATCCACAGGAAATAGTGGATAACCTGTGAGTATTTTGTTTATAATTTATGGAAATCTAAGTATATCGCTGTGTAAATTGTGCATAAGCTTATCCACAGTTGTTGAAATATACTGACTTTTGTCGAAAACTTTTTTATTTTGCGGGTGGAAAAGTGAAATGAAGGCGAATTTTGTCGTGTTTTTGCTTTGTGGAAATGCCATTAATTCGTTATGATAGGATGGATACATATAAAGGATGTTCAAAAGCTGTATGAACTGACACACAAAAAAGATTCCATCGACTCTACTAACGTGGTCATAGCATCATACTTTTGAATCTTAATTTTGGTAATGAGGTGTACGACATTGTTAAACAATTTTCTACCTAATGAACATGTGAAATCCGTATTTGAGATTTCCCCAAGTAAGCTTAAGGAGCTTGGAATAAAAGGTGTGATTACAGATTTAGATAATACATTAGTAGAATGGGACCGTCCAAACGCAACACCTGAACTGGTGGATTGGTTCAAGGATATTAAGAATACTGGAATTACTGTTACCATTGTTTCAAATAACAATGAAAAGCGAGTCAAGGATTTCGCAGATCCATTAGGAATCCCTTTTATCTTCGAGGCCAGAAAACCGTTGGTTCGAGCCTTTAAAAGAGCAATAAGGGAAATGGGACTAAAAAATGAAGAGGTTGTTGTAATTGGGGATCAATTGCTAACAGATGTATTTGGTGGTAACCGTACAGGATTACACACTATACTGGTGGTTCCTGTTGCTCAAACAGATGGCTTTTTTACAAAGTTTAACCGTTTTGTCGAAAGGAAGATACTTTCTTGGATGAAACGTAAAGGAATGCTTTATTGGGAGGATTAATAAGTGGAACAAAATAAGATGAGCTGTATTGGCTGTGGAGTTGAAATACAAACCACTGACCAAACAGAATTGGGATATGCACCACCTTCTTCACTTGAAAAGGAGAAAATTATTTGCCAACGCTGCTTTAAATTAAAGCATTACAATGAGGTGCAGGATGTATCGTTAACAGACGATGATTTTTTAAAAATCTTACATGGAATAGGACAGACAGATGCATTAATTGTCAAGATTGTTGATATTTTTGACTTTAATGGCAGCTGGTTGCCTGGTCTCCATCGCTTTGTAGGAAACAATAATATACTACTAGTTGGAAATAAGGTGGACTTACTACCAAAGTCTGTTAAAGAAAAGAAACTAGTGAATTGGATGAAGGAAGAATCTAGAGAATTAGGACTCAAGCCTGTTGATGTTTTCCTAATAAGTGCTGAAAAAGGAATAGGGATCCAAGAGGTAACCGAAGCAATCGAGCATTATCGCTTTGGAAGGGATGTCTATGTTGTCGGGTGTACAAATGTAGGGAAATCCACATTTATTAATCGCATTATCAAGGAATATAGTGGAGAGAAGGACGATGTCATTACAACTTCTCACTTTCCTGGTACAACTCTAGATATTATTGATATTCCATTGGATGATAATCATTCACTATTTGATACTCCAGGAATTATTAATCATCATCAAATGGCCCACTTTGTATCGAAACAAGATCTGAAAATTATAACACCTAAAAAAGAAATTAAGCCAAAGGTGTTTCAACTAAATGAAAGACAGACCCTCTTTTTTGGAGGCTTGGCTAGGTTTGATTTTGTAAGTGGGGACAGGCAGTCATTTGTTTGTCATTTTTCAAACTTGTTACATATCCATCGTACAAAGCTTGAGAATGCAGATGAACTATACGAAACACATAAAGGAGAACTATTACAGCCTCCTGGAAAAAATGAACTCGATGATTTCCCTCCATTGGTTGCCCATGAATTTATGATTAAAGAGGCAAAAACGGATATTGTGTTTTCTGGATTGGGCTGGGTAACAATTAACGAACCACACACGAAGGTAGTTGCTCATGTTCCAAAGGGAGTCGGAGTTATTGTTAGAAAATCACTAATCTAGGGAAGATAACAATATAGAGAAAATAGAAGAGTATGGGAGAGGGATATGGAAAAGGTATTTTGTGTTATTGGAGATCCTATATCACATTCAATGTCCCCTTTGATGCATAATGACCTACTTGACCATTACAAGCTGTCAGCGAGGTATCACGCCTTTCACGTTGAAACAGGTCATGTAAGGTCTGCAATTGAAGGAATGAGGGGACTTGGCATAGCAGGGATGAATGTGACAATACCTCATAAGGTTGAGGTAATGGAGTATTTAGATGAAGTGGAAGAAGTTGCAGCTAATATTGGTGCTGTTAATACGATTGTAAATGATAATGGCAAATTAATAGGTTATAATACAGACGGTTATGGGTTTATTCGCTCATTAAATCGAGTTATTAGCAGTGAAGATCTATGCTCAGCTAAAGTTCTTATTATTGGTGCTGGAGGTGCGGCAAGAGGGATATTTATATCGCTTGCTGCAATGGGTGTTAAGAAGATCGATATTGTAAATCGTACCCTTGACAGAGCTAAGGCGATTATTGATGATTGTCAATACGAGGTTGAATCATTTCCGCTTAAATATGTAGAAGCACAAGCAAACCTTGGTCAATATAAGGTTATTATAAATACAACATCCGTGGGAATGCATCCAAACATCGAGGAACTTCCTATATCAGTGGAGAACCTTACAGCTGATACGATTGTTAGTGACATTATTTATAATCCATTTGAAACGAAGCTGTTACTTGAAGCAGGCAAACGTGGTGCTATTACTCAAAATGGGATTGGGATGTTCGTGTATCAAGGTGCCCTTGCTTTTGAAAAATGGACTGGAATATTCCCAGATACGGACAGAATGGAAAGGCTAGTAACAAAGTTATTGGGAGGAAAGACATGTTAACAGGAAAACAAAAGCGTTTTTTACGCTCAAAGGCTCATCATTTAGACCCTATATTCCAAGTGGGAAAAGGTGGGGTAAATGATAATATGATTAAACAAATTAGTGAGGCTCTTGAAGCAAGAGAACTACTAAAAGTAAGTATACTTCAAAATTGTGAGGATGACCGCGACACTGTTGCAGAAGGATTAAGTAAAGGTGCAAAAGCTGAGTTAGTTCAAGTCATTGGGAATACAATTGTGCTCTACAAAGAGTCGAAGGAAAATAAAAAACTGGAACTACCAAAGTCAAAATAAGTTTTCAAAAAAGGAGGATGAAAAGGACCGCGTCGACAACAACGCCACGTCCTGTGGCATTGTCGACACTAGCACATCCTGTGCGTCGAAAGTTCGAGGCGGCGAAGCTTTGAGTACCGGAGCGTATGCAACTAATACGTGAGGAACGGAAAAGCAAGCCAACGAGCTTCCACAGGATGTGGTGACTTCGACGTTCGACACAGGACGTGTCGGAATTTAGTCGAAGCTCAACTAGCGATGGGTCATTTTCATCAGACATGGAGGGTAAAAAGTGAACCATATCGGAATCATCGGTGGTACATTTGATCCGCCTCATATAGGTCATTTATTCATTGCGTCGGAGGTATTAACAAAGCTGAATCTTTCGGAAGTTTGGTTTATGCCAAATAATATTCCTCCTCACAAAGATAGGAAAAGCTATGTAAGCGACGAGGATCGGATTTCAATGCTTTCACTTGCTATCTCGGACCAGCCTAAATTTAAATTAGAGCTAATCGAGCTAGAAAGAGAAGGCCCCTCCTATACATATGACACAATTAAAATTTTGAAAGAAAAACACAAGGATACAAAATTTTATTTTATTATCGGTGGGGATATGGTTGAATATCTACCCCATTGGCATAAAATTGATGAGCTTGTTGAAATGGTTACTTTCGTAGGTGTTAAAAGACCTGGCTATTCTTTTCCAACTCAATATCCAGTAACGGAAGTAGATATCCCGCAACTTGAGATTTCATCATCCTTGATTCGAAAAAGACTCCGAGAAAAGGGAAATACAATGTATGTACTCCCTGAAAAAGTAAGAAACTATATAGAGGAGAAACATTTATATGGAACGTGAGAAGGCTCTTTCAATTGTTAAGAAGCAATTAACAGAGCATCGTTATCAGCATACAATTGGTGTAATGGAAACCGCAATCCGGCTTGCGAAACGGTATCATGTAGATGAAAAAAAAGCCGAAATAGCGGCGATTTTTCATGACTATGCAAAGTTTAGACCGAAAGATGAAATGAAACAAATCATAATTGACCAGAGCATGCCACAAGATTTACTAACTCATAATACAGAGCTTTGGCATGCACCTGTAGGAGCATTTCTTGTGAAAACAGAGGTAGGTATTGAGGAGGAAGATATCCTTAATGCGATTATGTATCATACTTCTGGAAGAGAACAAATGACACTGCTTGAAAAGGTAATCTTTGTAGCAGATTATATTGAGCCTGGTAGACAGTTTCCTGGTGTTGAAGAGGTAAGAGAAGTAGCAGAACAGGATTTGAACACAGCTCTTATTTATTCATTGCGCAATACAATCATGTTTTTAGCAAAAAAGAATCAACCGATTTATCCAGAAACATTGAAAACATATAATTCATTAATTTTTGAAAAGAAGGGGGAATTATAGAGTGAGTGAAAGAGATATTTTAACGTTAGCAGTTCAAGCTGCAGATGATAAGCGTGCGGAAAATATTATTGCATTGAATATGAAAGGTTTGTCCCTTGTAGCAGATTATTTTTTAATATGTCATGGGAATTCAGAAAAACAGGTACAAGCGATTGCTCGAGAAATTAAAGATCAGGCTGACGAGAAGGGGATTCATATTAAACGTCTTGAGGGTTTTGATGAGGCAAGATGGGTATTAGTTGATTTAGGGGATGTTATTGCACATGTATTCCACAAAGACGAACGTACCTACTACAATCTAGAGCGCCTCTGGGGTGACGCGCCAACCGAAACGGTTGAAGATGTGCTTAGTTTATGAGTTATGGTCAGTTTGCCTACATTTATGATGAACTGATGAATGATGTAGGTTATGATCAATGGATTACTTTTCTAAAGGAAAAAGCAGAACGTTTTATTAATAACAGACCTTTACGAGTTCTGGACTTAGGCTGTGGCACTGGAGAAATATCCATTAGACTTGCAAAGGAAGGTTTCGAAGTTGTAGGTGTTGACCTTTCTGAAGATATGCTATCAGTAGCTAACAGTAAGGCGTTGGAGGCAGGGATTAACATCGAGTTTTACCAACAGGATATGGTTGAGCTTGAAGGTTTTGATCCATTCGATATTATAGTAATCTTCTGTGACTCGCTAAATTATTTGCAAACTGAAGAGGAAGTGCAAAAAACTTTTCAAAATGCTTATCGGCTTTTACAAGATGGTGGGTTATTTCTGTTTGATGTTCACTCAGTATACAAAATGGATTTTATTTTTATGGATGGTCCTTTTGTTAATAGTGATGAAGATGTTAGTTATATATGGAGCTGTTTCGAGGGCCAGTACCCTCATAGTGTTGAGCATGAATTATCCTTTTTTGTGAAAAATGAGCATAACGGAGAGTACGTGAGGTTCGATGAATTTCATACACAGCGAACGTATCCGATTGACACTTATAAAAAATGGGTAGAGAAAACAGGGTTTGAAGTAAAGGAAATTACAGCTGATTTTAGTAATTCTGTGAAAGAAACTTCTGAACGAATCTTATTTACCTCGAAAAAATAAGGGTCAGACGAATGTCTGCCCTTTTTTTCTTTTTAACCTAGTTTCCATTGCCTAGTTCCACGAGCCTTGCGCATTTCTTTTTAGAGTGGTATATTTAGCGAGACGGAGTCTCATTGAATTGCTTATTTACCTCTGATATATCCTCATGATACTTTCTATGGGTACTTCTGAATAATTCTTCGAACAATTCACCAATATGTTCTTCCATCGAGTTAATTCCTTCTCCAGTTACACCGCCTTTGACACATACTTTTTCTTGAAGAGTTGGTAATGTGAAAATTTCCTTTTCAAGTAATTTCCCCATTCCTACAATCATTTCGCTTGCTAATGCTGTAGCTTGTTCTTCAGAAATTTTCGTTTCCTTCACCGCTGCATCTACAAACTTCCGTAACAAGTAACTAAAGAAAGCGGGGCCACAGCTTACAATATCAGATGCAACTCTTGTGATGTCATTTTTTATATGAACAGGAGTGGATATTTGCTCAAAAAGATACTCCAGATAATCTCGATACCTGCTACTACAGCTTTCCCCAAAAGTAAATAAGGAAACGCCAGTTAGTGCACGATTTGTAATGCTTGGGATGATCCTCGCTACCTGACAACTTACTATAGACTCAAGCTGATCGACTGATATTGGACTTGTAATAGAAACAATACATTTATTATTCGTTATGGAAGAAGATAGTTGGTGTAAAAGGGGGTGAATTTCTAAAGGCTTCACACAAATAAAAATTAAATCTGAACCCTTCACAACATCTTCATTGGTAGCCACCACATTGATATCTGGTAAGGAGTTCTTGATAGCAAATGCTTTCTCAATAGTACGATTTGTAATGGTTAATTTTGAAGGCGGAACAGCAAGAGAATCTACAAAAGCCTCTATTAAAATTTTCCCCATGTTTCCTGTACCGATAAACCCTATATTCAAGTTCGTCCCTCCTCTACAGACTATTCTCCTAACACAATATGTATTTCTAAACTAAAATATGAACGATAGTTAATAAAAAAGATAAAAGAAAGGAAAGGAAATATGAATATCAGAGACAAAAGGATAAAACTAATCCTACTTTTATGTGGAATAAGCATTGTCATTTTTATTTTCTTGTATAACTTTATTGTAGATGACGCAAGTTCAGAACCTCTATTAGAGGAGGAAAACTTGCTGGTTGAGCCTGCGCTAGAAGAAGAAATCGATCCCATAGAGGAAGAGAAAACAATCCTTGTGGATATTAAAGGTGGAGTACATAAGGAAGGAGTTATTGAAGTACAAGATGGGATGAGGGTAAAAGATGTAGTAGATATGGCCGGAGGATTTACGAAGGATGCCGAACACAGACAAGTAAATTTAGCGCAACGAGTGGTAGATGAAATGGTTATTTACGTTCCTCGTATTGGTGAGAACTTGAATCCTAGCTTACGTGATATGACACAAAACAATGATGGAAAAGTCTCACTTAATAAAGCAACTCAAGAGGAGCTGGAAACATTAACTGGGATTGGTCCATCAAAAGCAGCTGCTATTATTTCTTACCGAGAAGAAGTTGGACCATTTAAGGCGCTGGAGGATTTGCTTTTAATTAGTGGAATTGGACAAAAGTCCTTTGAAAAAATAAAAGATGAGCTCACACTAAATTAGCTTATCCTCAAAATGTATCAATGTGTACGCCTCTGACGGGATAGGATACCTCAGTATTTCAATTTGACGGTTTGCTGTAGAAACATTTAAAATAATTGTAAGATTTTGTTGAAATTATGCTTATACTTACTCAGAAGGGTTGGGGGAATTTTGAATCGAATTAAATGGGATCAATATTTTATGGCACAGAGCCATTTACTTGCATTACGTAGTACATGTACGCGATTGACAGTTGGTGCAACAATTGTTCGAGACAAACGAATTATTGCTGGGGGCTATAATGGCTCTATTGCTGGAGGAACTCATTGCATTGACGAAGGCTGTTATGTGATCGACAATCATTGTGTTAGAACTGTACATGCAGAAATGAATGCGCTGCTGCAATGCGCAAAATTCGGAGTTCCTACTCAGAATGCTGAAATTTATGTTACTCATTTTCCATGCTTGCAATGCTGCAAGGCAATCATTCAGGCGGGTATCAAGGTAGTTTATTATGCAGAGGATTACAAAAATCATCCATATGCAATTGAAATGTTTGAGAAATCAGATGTAAGAATTGAGAAGGTACCACTGGAAGAAATGGTGGTTGATCTAAAGTCAAAGGAAAAGTTGGAATTTGTGAATGATTTACTTGAAAAATTAACGGAATCAGGTGCGGATGAAAGGGAGATAAAAAGATTGCATGAACAGGCTGCAACTCTATTTTCGAGCGTCAGTTAATTTTATAGGAAAGTATAGGGACCATGTAACAGGAAAATTTATTTTTCTTGCTCTTTTTTCGATTTTTGGAATACTGGTTCCCTATACCTCCTTTTATTGGTTACCTATACTCCTTACACTCTTCTTACTTGGTTATGTGATATTCCGCCACCAACTCACACTCATCCTTCTCTGTATCATCACTCTTTTTTCATTCATGGTTCTTTTTTTAATAATCGATTCGAAAAACCAAACAAAACTACCTCCTACAGCTACATCAATTACTGCAGAACTACTGGAAACACCAGATATTAATGGAGATAAGTTTTCTGTAATTGTTAACACAACAAATGAGGAAAAGCTTCTACTCACCTACTATTTCCAAACTGAAGAAGAAATGATCCAGCTGAGATCAGAGTTGAGGGTTGGATTTGTTTGTACGTTTACTGGGACACTCAATGAACCTCAAGTCTCTCGAAACCCACACGCATTTCACTATCAAAGATATCTATATACACAAAAAATCCATTGGATCTATGAGGCAAGTGAAATTTCACTAGAAAAGTGTATGCCTCAAGATACTTGGTCAATTAAAAGATGGTTGTTACAAATCAGGGAAGTGGGGATAAATCAAATTGACTCCCATTTTGAAGGATCAACTGCAGGGATTATTCAAGCTCTGATATATGGGGAACGAACAAACATCTCAGTTGATATTGTTGACTCCTACCAGTCTTTAGGCTTAATTCATTTACTAGCCATTTCGGGACTGCATGTTAGCCTTATGACAGGCATGTTTTACTTTTTATGTATTCGATTTGGCATGACACGTGAGAATGCTACTACTTTACTTTTAGTTCTACTGCCAGCATATATCATTATTGCCGGAGGGTCTCCGTCAGTTATTCGATCAGCAGTCATGTCCATACTTTTACTTGTCAGCATAATGTGGTGGAAGAAAAGTAGCATGCTAGATGTCATAAGTATTGCATGCATCGGCATGTTAGCAAGTAATCCCTACCTGTTAGTAAATATCGGCTTTCAATTATCCTTCATTGTAAGTGCGTCTCTCATCGTATCTTCTAGAGTACTATTTAAACAATATACGACTAGTTTATCATCATTGGTTGTGGTCTCATTCCTGGCACAACTTTGTTCCCTACCAATTCTACTCTATCATTTTTATGAGTTTTCCATCCTTAGCCTACCTCTTAATATTCTTTATGTCCCATTATATTCAGTGTGTATATTACCATTTGCATTGTTTACAGTGTTATTACTAGGATTACTAGAGCCTGTTGGTCAATTTTTTGCCTATATTCTTTCGTATTCAATAGAGACATTGAATCAAGTAACTGTTTGGTTTTCAGATTCTGCTTTTTCCGTTCTGACACCAGGTAAGCCAGGCGTGTTGCTGATGATGTTATATTGCGCTTCCATTTTTGTATATCTCATTCATTGGGAGAAAAAGAAACACTTTTTACAGGTATCGCTCCTAGGTCCGATAACAGTCTTTCTGATTCATTTATTGGTGCCATACATAAATCCCTATGGGGAGGTCACAATGCTAGATGTTGGGCAAGGAGATAGCATAGTAATTGAATTACCTTACCGAAAAGGGGTATACCTCATTGATACAGGAGGAATCATTTCATTTGCACAAGAACCATGGAGAAAAAGAAGAAAAGAGTTTTCAACTAGCGAAGATATTATTATTCCTTTTCTAAAATCAAAAGGTGTACGGCATCTGGATAAGGTTATTATTACGCACGGTGATCAGGATCATATTGGAGGGGCCAAAAAACTTATTGAAAATATAAAAGTAAAGGAGGTACTGCTTGGAAAAAACCTTGAAGATTCAAAGCTTGAAGAAGAGTTAAAAGAGAATGCGTCTAAAGAAAAAATAAAGATCACAATCGCTGAACGCGGATATTCATGGAAGAATGAAAACCATACCTTTCATATACTTGCTCCTAATGGTAATGAAATGAATGAAAATGACAATTCAATTGTGATATATACAAGGCTAGGAGGATTAAAATGGTTATTTACAGGTGACCTTGAGAAGGACGGTGAAATTGAGTTAATTAAAACGTATGTAAACCTGAAGGCAGATGTATTAAAAGTAGGGCATCACGGAAGCTTGACCTCATCAACTGAACAGTTTATCCAATTAATACGTCCGAAAATTGGTTTAATTCCTGTGGGGGAAAATAATCGTTTTAACCATCCGCACCCAGATGTAGTAAATCGTTTTAAAGAATCAAGTGTAAAGATATACCGAACTGATCAAGATGGTGCTATTCAGTATCGTTTTTTCAGAAATTCAGGAACCTTTATGACATCCATTCCATAAGATAAAGTGAACAAAAGGAACGAAAAGAGACTGCCATAATAGGCAGTCTCGTTTGACAGTATGTATCTGTCGGTTATTATGATCCGATAATCTTAATTAATGTTGCAATGATGAAAATTGTAGCAAAGAAACCAAATGAAGCAACGAAGGCCACACCAGCATCTATAACATCATTACGTGTGTTTTTAATGTTCTTTTCAAATTCGTTCACGAATAACCCCTCCTAAACAGTTATAGTATAGCCTAACTAATCAAAAAAATCTATAATTCCTTTTAAGAAAAAGCAGTAACCTATTACCCCTATTATCCGATACTCTTCCTTGATTAACAACACTTGTCACAAATAGTTCAAATAAAACGTGTGAACACTAGTAGTACATAAAGTTAAATAATCGCAAAGCTCTAGAAACGCAAAAATAATCATTACTCGACAAGATACCCGGGGCTTGTCCGGTAATGTTTCATATAGATTGGGAATTGACCTATGTCAATTCCCTTTTACATTTCAAAGAGAATATGTATAGGTTGAAATATTTATGATTTCCTTATACGATTAAATAGATAGTTGAAGGCTTACGCGAAAGAGGAAACGATATGAACATAGATCTATGGAAAAAAATTAAGAAAAAACAATTTGCGTCCATTTATTTATTGCATGGAACAGAGAGCTTTTTAATAAAAGAAACAAAGGATTTGCTTATTGAATATAGCATTGAAGAGGACGAGAAGGATTTTAATTTATCTATTTTTGACCTAGAAGAAACTCCAATTGAGGTAGCGCTAGCTGATGCGGAGACCCTCCCTTTTATGGGTGAGAGACGAATTGTTATCCTACAAAACCCTTCGTTTTTAACTGCGGAAAAGAATAAGGAAAAGGTCGAACATAATGTATCGGTACTTGAACAGTATATTAAAGAACCAGCGCCTTTTACAATTCTTGTATTTGCAGCCCCATATGAAAAATTAGATGAACGAAGAAAAATTGTAAAGCAACTGAAAGCGAATGCTGAGATTTTAACTGCTAATACGTTGTCTGAAAAGGATCTACATAGCTGGATAGATGAAAGAGCCGGACAGCAGAGTGTAACCATAAATTCAAGAGCCGTACAGGAGTTAGTACAAGTAGCAGGAACCAACCTTATGAATATTACACAGGAAATTGATAAAATGTGTTTATATGTTGGAACAGACGGAGAAATAAGTGAGGAAACTGTGAGGTTGCTTGTTCCAAGGTCCCTAGAACAAAATATTTTCACCTTAATTGACAAGGTTGTAAATCGAAGACTTGATGAAGCGTTACGGATTTTCTATGACCTTTTACAAAATAATGAGGAACCGATAAAAATCTTATCCCTCCTAGCAACTCAGTTTAGATTGATTTTTCAAGTGAAGGAGTTTTCACGACAAGGGTATGGGCAACAACAAATTGCGGGGAGTTTAAAGGTTCATCCGTTTCGTGTAAAGCTAGCAAGTGGACAAGCTACTCTTTTCACACAGGAAGAGCTTTTCAAAATAATTAGCCAGCTCGCGGAAGCCGACTATGAAATGAAGAGTGGGAAAAGGGATAAACAGTTAATTTTGGAATTATTTATTATGAATTTAGCAAAGTAAGATTAGTTGATATAAAAGAAGACATAAAAAAACGACTCAAAAGGAGTCGTTTTTATTTATTACGCGTTAACCTCGTTAAGTCTTTTAGCTAGACGAGATTTTTGACGGTCAGCAACATTTTTATGGATAAGACCTTTACGAGCCGCTTTGTCAAGCTTGCTTGCAGCAGTAACATAAGCTGCTTTCGCGTTTTCAGCGTCGTTGTTAGCAACTGTAGCTTCGAAATTTTTAACAGCAGTACGCATTGCAGACTTTACAGTTGCATTATGTGCACGGCTTTCATCACTAGTTTTTACACGTTTGATAGCTGATTTAATATTTGGCATACTTTCACCTCCTGCGAATATCAAGATGATCTAACACGATCAATCATTTACGAATATGGTTGAAAACCTTTATTTTTAAAGTTTTCCTTCGCCTAATGATCAGAATATAGTCTTTGATACTCTGATGTTACAACAAGAGATATTCTATCAAATTGGGTGTAATAATGCAATACCAATATATTTCATAAAGAATAAAAATTGAATGAACCTTATTTTCTCAGGTAAAGATATAGGTACTATGTGAAAAAATGGAGGGAATTGGATTGGGAGAACAACTAGATCTAAGCAAATATTCAGTTCGTACTGATTTAGCTGTAGAAGCGCGCACGATGGCAGTTGAAGAGCGTAATAAAACTATAAAGGGAAATCAGCAGCCTGTTTCTGATATTGAAGGTGTCATTATTAAAGAAAGAGAAGAAGATGGCATTATGATTTCTACCGTGGAAATTACGGAGGAAGGTGCAAATGCAGTCGGAAAGAAAAAAGGTAATTATTTAACCTTGGAGGTTCAAGGAATTCGGCAAAAGGATTCTGAGCTTCAGAAAAAAGTCCAGGAAGTATTTGCGAAAGAATTTAGTCAGTTCTTATCAAATTTAAATATTGGGAAAGATGCAAGCTGTCTAGTTGTTGGTTTAGGGAATTGGAATGTAACTCCAGATGCTCTCGGCCCAATGGCAGTCGAAAACCTAGTGATTACCAGACATCTCTTTCAACTACAACCAGAAAGTGTACAGGAAGGATTTCGACCTGTAAGTGCAATTGCACCAGGGGTAATGGGGTTAACGGGTATTGAAACAAGTGACATTATCTATGGAGTTATTGAAAAATCTAAGCCTGATTTTGTTATTGCAATTGATGCTTTGGCTGCACGATCTGTAACCCGAGTGAATTCTACGATTCAAATTTCTGACACAGGGATTCATCCAGGGTCAGGTGTAGGTAATAAGAGGAAGGAATTAAGCCAAGACTCTCTTGGTATTCCTGTCATTGCAATCGGAATCCCTACCGTGGTTGATGCTGTTTCTATTACAAGTGATGCGATTGATTTTATACTAAAGCATTTTGGTAGAGAGTTACGAGAGGGTGATAAGCCTTCAAGAGCACTTGTACCAGCAGGTATGAGCTTTGGTGAAAAAAGAGTGTTAACAGATGATGATCTACCTGAAGAACAAGAACGGAATACATTCTTAGGTATAGTAGGGACTCTACCTGAAGACGAGAAACGAAAGTTGATACATGAGGTGCTCTCACCACTTGGACATAATCTCATGGTCACTCCAAAAGAGGTTGATGTATTTATTGAGGATATGGCGAATGTAATTGCAGGTGGTTTAAACGCCGCATTGCATGGTCAAATTGGTCAGGATGATTTAGGTGCATACACTCACTAAATAATAGTAAAGATGAACATGTGTAAAGTCGATAAGGCCATTATCTAGTGGCTTTGTCGACTTCTGTGTTAATAAGTGCGAGGTGCAACAAACGTAGGAATAAGTGCAAACCATTTCCATGAACCATAAGAAGGATGTTAGTTCACCAGTGGGGTAATGTAGTCAAAAGGTAGATGATGCGTCAGTTCACTCGATTTTTAGATATCCAGTAAAGAAAAATAAACGTAAATGAAATCTATCAATTCGGTTCTACCAAATCAAGTTTTATCATATCAATATGATAGACAAACGTTGAGGAGGTAGAATATGAAGAGTTTTCGAACTCAAGGAATGATGATCTCAATTCAAGGAACTAGCATTGTCAAAGGAATTCTATTCCTCATATTCAGTTTTATATTATTATTTACGATTACGGGAGCTATTGTCTCTCTTAAGCCAGAGTATAGAATTTCGTCTTCTTCCATAAGTAATGTGGCAACAAATCTTTCAGGAGAAGCTTTGGTTCATTTGCTCGGATACGAAAACCATTACTTTGTCCAAGGACTTCCAGAATCAACTACAAAACCAGATTATCTTGGTGCAGTCTTTAAAGCTGCTACTAATCTGAGTTTGGACGATCCAAGGAGCTTTTTAGGTAGAGAGCTCCCAGGATTCTCGATATTTGATGGAAAGATACTTGTAGCAGGTGAAGGGACAAATTACACGAATATGCCGATTGAGTCGCCACCTCCATTGGATGTTATGTTAGATGAAAGAGAAATTGCTACTCAGAATGTAGAACAAGCAGAAAAACCAACTGAAACTGTACCACCTCCAACAATGACAACTGGAGATAAGAAAGTTGCTTATATTTATCACACCCACTCTTCGGAATCGTATTTTCCGCATTTAAAAGGTGTCGATACAACTAATGCGAATAATGCGAGACATCCGGAAGTTAATGTAACTAAGGTGGGAGAAATGCTTAGCCAAGAATTGGAAGCAAGAGGAATCGGAACAGAGCTAGATAAAACGAACATGGACAAATATCTAAAAGGAAAAGGTTATAATTGGTATCAATCATATCAAGGCTCAGGTGAATTGGTCGCAAGTGCAATGGCAAGTAATAGGGATTTAACCTATTTAATTGATATTCACCGAGATGCACATAGAAAAGAAACAACAACAGTTACCATTGATGGGAAAGCGTTCGCGAAAATAGCGTTTATTGTTGGAACTGATAATAAAAATATTCAGCAGAATATTGAAATAGCTTCTAAATTACATGAAATGTTAGAGGAAAAATATCCAGGATTAAGCCGAGGAGTAATACAACAGGGTGGAGAAGGTAATAATGGTGTATATAACCAAGATAAATCAGGAAATGCAATGTTAATTGAGTTTGGTGGTGTTGATAATAATTTTGAAGAACTCCGAAGAACATCAGCTGCAATAGCAGATGTTTTCGCTGAGTATTACTGGCAGGCAGAAAAAGTAAATTCAAACGAAACAAATAAGGAATAGCTTTTAAAGGGGATTTTTCCAATGGTAAAGTTCATGATGAAATGTTTCTTACTGGTTACCGTTCTCCTACTTGGAGTGTTGATCGGAATGCAGCAAGCGAATGAAGGGATGAAGAAGATGAGGGGCTATAACGACCCCTCTCTTCAAGGTGCTTTTCATATTAATGACAATAATGGTGAGGTTGAGGCTTCTGTATTAGGTAGAAAAGTAACGAGTCATGATTTGGAAGAGAAACAAAAACAATTAGAGGATGTAGAAGCTTTTAACTTTTTTTCAAGTATCGGTGAGAAGCTTGGGAATGGAATTAGCTCTTTATTTGAGAAAATTATGGTTGCCATTGGAAACGGGATTGGAAGTATTCTGGATAAACTTTAGAGAAGGTAAGCTTGCTAGAGATGGCAAGCTCCTTTTTTATTGGGCGTAGGTCGTATTTTCGTAATTGAATGTGGATAAATGTTTCTGTATAATCTAATCTAGTGTAGTTTTATAATTTTATAAAGAGGAACGCAATAATTAGTTTTACATGTCCAGCTCCAGGTGCCATCGGCTCGAGGTCATAAGCCAATCGCTTCTGAAGGCAAAAAGCGCCTTCTGTCAGCGCTTGTCTTATGCTTGTCGCCGAAAGGCAGGCACCTTGAGCTTTTCTAATCAGGAGGATCTTTAATGAATCAAGAAGAGAGACGTAATAGACAATCTAGAATTCGAAATTTTTCAATCATTGCTCATATAGACCATGGTAAATCTACCTTAGCAGACCGAATCCTTGAAAAGACAAATGCGTTAACGCATCGTGAAATGAAGGAGCAATTGCTAGATTCAATGGACTTAGAAAGAGAACGTGGAATCACGATTAAATTAAATGCGGTCCAACTAAAGTATAAAGCGAAGGATGGAGAGGAATATACTTTCCACCTAATTGATACCCCAGGACATGTTGACTTTACATACGAAGTTTCCCGTAGTTTAGCGGCATGTGAAGGCGCGGTATTAGTTGTAGATGCTGCACAAGGTATAGAGGCCCAAACTCTAGCAAATGTGTATCTGGCTTTAGATAATGACTTAGAAATCATACCAGTCATTAATAAAATTGACCTGCCAAGTGCGGATCCAGAACGAGTAAGACAAGAAGTCGAGGATGTCATTGGGCTTGATGCTTCAGAGGCAGTTTTAGCATCTGCAAAAGCAGGAATCGGTATAGAAGAGATACTGGAGCAAGTTGTTGAGAAAGTTCCTGCGCCACAGGGTGATCCTGAAGCCCCTTTAAAAGCACTTATTTTTGACTCCTTATATGACCCTTACCGAGGTGTAGTTGCGTACATTCGTGTTGTTGAAGGAAGAGTTAGACCTGGAGACAAAATAAAAATGATGGCAACTGGTAAGGAGTTTGAAGTGATTGAAGCGGGTGTATTTACTCCTCGTGCCACTCTACAGGATGAGTTAACCGTAGGTGATGTTGGGTTTTTAACAGCAGCTATTAAAAATGTTGGAGACACACGTGTGGGTGATACAATCACTAATGCGAAAAATGGAGCTACTGAGCCTCTGCCAGGATATAGACGTTTAAACCCTATGGTGTATTGTGGATTATACCCAATTGATACTGCTAAATATAATGATTTACGTGAAGCATTAGAAAAACTTGAATTAAATGACGCTGCTCTTCAATTTGAACCAGAGACTTCACAGGCGTTAGGTTTTGGTTTCCGTTGTGGATTTTTAGGATTATTGCATATGGAAATCATTCAAGAAAGAATTGAACGAGAATTTAAAATAGATCTAATCACAACTGCGCCAAGTGTTATATATGATGTGTTTTTAACTGATGGCACAGATGTACGAATCGATAACCCGTCAGATATGCCAGATCCACAAAAAATTGACAGAATCGAAGAGCCATATGTAAAAGCCACTATGATGGTACCAAATGATTATGTAGGTGCTGTTATGGAACTATGTCAAGGCAAACGTGGTATCTTTATTGATATGCAATATCTTGACGAAAATCGAGTGAGTATTGTCTATGAAATACCACTTGCAGAAATCGTGTATGATTTCTTCGACCAATTAAAATCCAGTACAAAAGGCTATGCGTCATTTGACTATGAATTGATTGGCTACAAGCCATCTAAGCTTGTGAAAATGGATATTCTACTGAATGCTGAAAAAGTGGATGCTCTTTCCTTCATTGTTCATAGGGATTCTGCATATGAACGTGGAAAAGTGATCGTAGAAAAGCTGAAGGAATTAATTCCAAGGCAACAATTTGAAGTGCCAATCCAAGCAGCAGTCGGTCAAAAGATCATCGCCCGTTCAACTATTAAAGCTATGCGTAAAAATGTACTAGCGAAATGTTACGGTGGGGATATCTCTCGTAAACGAAAGCTTCTAGAGAAACAAAAAGAAGGTAAAAAACGAATGAAGCAAGTTGGCTCAGTCGAGGTACCTCAAGAAGCATTCATGGCCGTATTAAAAATGGATGATAAATAAGAAAAGCAGAGGCGAGCGTAGAGCGACGTACGGACTGGACTGAGCCTGTAGGAGATAAAGGAAACACGGAGAGTGAAGCGAGCCGATGTTGAGCTTATCGTACGGAGGGTGAGGGAAGTCTCGCTAGTCGCTGTCAGCCGGTGCTAGACAAATAAAAAAGAAATACCGCAGACTAATCTGCGGTATTCTCTATTTTAGAAAGAAGTGATCTTTTGGTACAAGCAGCATACCTTCACATCCCTTTTTGTGAACATATTTGTCACTACTGTGATTTCAACAAAGTATTTTTAAAAGGACAGCCTGTTGATGAATATCTACAATACATGGATCGTGAAATGATAAATACTGTTTCAGCATATCCACCATCGAGTTTCAATACGATTTTTGTTGGTGGAGGAACACCTACTGCACTTTCGGCAAAACAGCTTGAAGTATTTCTTACAAGCATCAATCGGCATTTACTACCAAGAAGTAATGATCTTGAATTTACCTTCGAGGCAAATCCTGGAGACCTTACAGAAGATAAGCTACGAGTGTTACTTGACTCAGGAGTCAACCGGCTTAGTTTCGGAGTTCAAACCTTCGATGATCATCTCCTTAAGGCTATCGGGAGAACCCATCGTAAGAAAGATGTCTTCAAGTCAATAGAACTAGCTAGACGTGTTGGTTTTAGAAACATTAGTGTTGATTTAATGTACGCCCTGCCAAATCAAACCCTTGAAAGCTTTAAAGAATCTCTAGATCTAGGGTTCTCACTTGATGTAGAGCATGTTTCCGCCTATTCACTTATCATCGAACCAAAAACAGTGTTTTATAATTTGATGAGAAAGGGAAAGCTTCACCTACCTAGCCAAGAAAATGAAGCACAAATGTATGAATTGCTCCTGAAAGAGATGGCTAAGCATGGTTTCCTTCAATATGAGATAAGCAATTTCTCGAAGAAAGGGTTTGAGAGCCAGCATAATCTAACCTATTGGAACAATGAGGAATACTACGGAATAGGTGCAGGTGCTCATAGTTATGTGTTTGGAAAGAGAATATCAAATGCTGGCCCAATCAAAAAATATATGACAGCCATTGACGAACAAGGCTTCCCACATGTTGAAACACATACCGTTACAAAAGAAGAAAAAATGGAAGAGGAACTTTTTTTAGGATTACGCAAAACTGAGGGTGTATCGATGTCTCATTTTAAGGAAAAATTTTCAGTGAGTATTTTTGATGTTTTTGCTAATCAGATTCTTGAACAGAAAGAAAAAGGGCTACTAGAAGAACAAGAAGACACTATTCGCTTAACACACAAAGGGAAATTTCTTGGAAACGAAGTCTTTCAAGCCTTCCTGCTATAAAAAAGGCGGGGAGTATCTGAATAAATCTTGCTTTACATCAGATTCTTTTGCTTCCTAGAATAGCGAATAAAGCATATGTTTTTCCATTTTTTGTATAAGGTTGCCCCCAATCTGAATAATGTTAAATCGTTGACAATGATAATTGTATTTGGTAATTTAATTATAGAATTAGCACTCAAGACAAAAGAGTGCTAACAGAGGTGATGTTCCTTGCTAACAGATCGACAACTATTGATTCTTCAAGTAATTATCGATGACTTTATAAGATCTGCACAGCCAGTAGGGTCAAGAACATTGTCGAAAAAGGATGGGATTGTGTTTAGCTCAGCAACTATTCGCAATGAAATGGCAGATCTTGAAGATCTAGGCTTTATTGAAAAAACTCACAGTTCATCTGGTAGAGTGCCATCTGAAAAAGGCTATCGGTACTATGTGGATCATTTGTTATCTCCTAGCCGACTATCCGTAAAGGAAAAGCAGGAGTTAAGGTCAATTTTTGCAGAGAAAATCTATGAACTTGAAAAGGTTGTCCAAAAATCCGCACAAATTTTATCTGACCTAACAAACTACACAGCAATTGTATTAGGTCCTGCCTTTAAGGAAAATAAAGTAAAGAGGCTTCAAATTGTTCCGATTAATCATGAAACGGCTGTTGCAATTATCGTAACAGACAATGGTCATGTGGAAAATCGTACGATATCATTTCCTGAGTCAATGGACCCAAGTGATATTGAAAAAATGGTAAATATTCTAAACGAACGTCTTGTAGGCGTTCCGCTCACAGATTTGAAAAACAAGATTTACAAAGAAGTTGCCGTATTATTAAAGACAAACATTCGCAATTATGATACTGTTATTAACGTTTTGGATCAAACACTTTCGCTTCAAACAGAAGAAAAAGTATATATAGGTGGTAAAACAAATATGTTAAGCCAACCCGAGTTCCATGACATTGATAAAGTTCGCTCGTTATTAACGATGATTGATAGTGAACATGAATTTTCACGTCTTTTACGATCAGATAAAGCGGGTATCAATATAAAAATTGGTCATGAAAATAACAATATTGCGATTAACGATTGTAGTTTAATTACAGCAACATATTCTGTTGGCAGCGAACATCTTGGCTCAATTGCAATTTTGGGTCCAACAAGAATGGAATATTCACGTGTGATCACTCTATTGCAACACATTAGTCAGGATTTCTCGAAGGTGCTTACAAAGTTGTATCAAAATGAATAGCGGTGGCAATATTTAGTAGAGGGAGCAATACCCCTCTAATACATATACTAGGTACTATGAAAATACACACAACCTTTAAGGGAGGTGAATAAATTGGCTAACGAGAAAGATGTTGTAAAAGAAGAAATTGAAATGGAAAATAATAACGAAGAAAATGATGTGGTAGAAACGATTGAACAGGCTGAAGCAGAATTGGTTGAAGATACAGAAGAAGATGTGAATGCCGAACTTTCGAAAGCCAATGAAAGAATAGCTGAACTTGAAGTGAAGCTAGAAGAGGCAGAAAATCGCATTTTGCGTCAAGCTGCCGATTTCGAAAACTATAAGAGACGTGCTCGCTTAGACTTAGAAACTGCTACTACATATAGAGCACAAAGCCTTGTAAATGAGTTATTACCAGCTCTAGATAATTTTGAAAGAGCTCTTCAAATAGAAGCTACAAATGATCAAGCAAAATCAATTATGCAAGGTGTAGAAATGGTCTATCGAAGCATTGTGGAGGCCCTGAAAAAAGAGGGTGTAGAGGCAATTGAATCTGTTGGAGCTCAATTTGACCCTACGTTACATCAAGCTGTTATGCAGGCGGATGAGCCAGATGCGGAATCAAATGTTGTTCTAGAAGAATTCCAAAAAGGCTATAAGCTCAAAGATAGAGTATTACGACCGTCAATGGTAAAAGTGAATCAATAATTCTAATGTATTTTTTAATTTAAGGAGGAATTTCCATGAGTAAAATCATTGGTATAGATTTAGGTACTACAAACTCATGTGTTGCTGTTATGGAAGGTGGAGAACCGAAAGTTATTCCGAATCCAGAGGGTAACCGCACAACTCCATCAGTTGTTTCTTTTAAAAACGGAGAAAGACAAGTTGGGGAAGTTGCAAAACGTCAGGCAATTACAAACCCAAACACAATTATGTCAATTAAACGTCATATGGGAACAGATTACAATGTTGAAATCGAAGGTAAGAAATATACACCACAAGAAGTTTCTGCTATTCTACTTCAATATTTCAAAACATATGCTGAAGAGTATCTTGGAGAAAAGGTAACAAAAGCAGTTATTACTGTTCCTGCTTACTTTAATGATGCTGAGCGTCAAGCAACAAAGGATGCTGGTAAAATTGCTGGGCTTGAAGTAGAGCGTATTATCAATGAGCCAACAGCTGCTGCTCTAGCATATGGTTTAGATAAAACAGAAGAAGATCAAACAATCCTTGTATATGACCTTGGTGGTGGAACTTTCGACGTATCTATCCTAGAACTTGGTGATGGAGTATTCGAGGTTAAGTCAACTGCTGGTGACAATCGTCTAGGTGGAGACGACTTTGACCAAGTAATTATTGATTATTTAGTAGAACAATTTAAAAAAGAAAATGGAATTGATCTTTCAAAAGATAAAATGGCGTTACAACGCTTGAAGGATGCTGCTGAAAAAGCGAAGAAGGATCTATCAGGTGTAACTTCTACACAAATTTCACTTCCTTTCATCACTGCTGGCGAAGCAGGACCACTTCATTTAGAAGTGAACCTAACACGTGCTAAGTTTGATGAAATTTCAGCAGGACTTGTTGAGCGTACTATGGGACCTACTCGCCGTGCTCTATCTGATGCGGGTCTTTCTGCAAGTGAGATTGATAAGGTTATTCTTGTTGGTGGATCAACTCGTATTCCAGCCGTTCAAGAAGCTATTAAGAAAGAAATCGGTAAAGAACCACATAAGGGGGTTAACCCTGATGAGGTTGTTGCTTTAGGTGCAGCAATTCAAGGTGGAGTGCTAACAGGTGATGTTAAGGATGTAGTATTATTAGACGTTACTCCATTATCCCTTGGTATCGAAACAATGGGTGGAGTATTTACACGATTAATCGATCGTAACACTACAATTCCAACAAGTAAGTCTCAAACATTCTCAACTGCTGCCGATAATCAAACAGCTGTTGATATCCATGTGCTTCAAGGGGAACGTCAAATGGCTGCGGATAACAAAACATTAGGTCGCTTCCAATTAACAGACATTCCACCAGCTCCACGTGGAGTTCCACAAATTGAAGTTACATTTGATATCGATAAGAACGGTATTGTAAATGTTCGTGCAAAAGACTTAGGAACAAACAAAGAACAAGCTATTACAATTCAATCTTCTTCAGGTTTATCTGATGATGAGGTTGAACGCATGGTACGTGAAGCTGAAGAAAATGCTGAAGCTGACAAGAAACGTAAAGAAGAGGTTGAACTTCGTAACGAAGCAGACCAATTAGTGTTTACAACTGAAAAAACACTTAAGGATCTTGAAGGTAAGGTTGATGAAGCTGAAGTAACAAAAGCAAATGAAGCTAAAGATGCTCTTAAACAGGCAATCGAGAAAAATGACCTTGATGAAATTAAAACGAAGAAAGATGCTCTACAAGAAATCGTTCAACAGCTATCTGTTAAACTTTATGAGCAAGCACAACAGCAAGCACAAGCAGCTGGTGGTGCTGATGGCGCAGGCGCAGGATCAGATAAAAAAGACGATGATGTAGTAGACGCTGAATTCGAAGAAGTAAAAGACGATAAATAGAAAAGCGTAAGCGCCTTGCTCAGAAACGAGAAAACTGGCCGACAAAATCGCCACGTCCTGTGGCAATGTCGGCACTAGCACCATCCTGTGCGTCGGATACTTCGACAAAGAGGCGTAGTTTGCCTCTGTAGGAGGAGTTGAAGTTTCTCGAGTTTCTAGGCGCTGCAACTAGACATAAATAATAAGTAGCATAACCGTCATATAAAATGAAAGTGCCGGCATTACCACGATTGTGCTAATGTCGGCACACACATCTTGATCTAGAATCGATGAGGTCTAGGCGCAAAATGCTCGATAAATACGAATCTAATTGAAAAAAGTCGAAGTCAGGCCTGTCTTGGCTTGGACTTTTTTTAGTTATAACGATAATCTTTTACTTAAGAAAGAATTAGATTATTATGAACACTAATGCTTGAAGTAAGTATTATTGCCTTTTACCAATTATAAATGATAAAATATTCTTTATGTGAATGATGCGGGAGTGGATTTAATGAGTAAACGAGATTATTACGAGGTACTCGGGGTTTCAAAAAGTGCAAGCAAAGACGAAATAAAGAAAGCATACAGAAAATTATCAAAAAAATATCACCCCGATATCAATAAAGAGGCAGATGCTGCCGACAAGTTTAAGGAAATTACAGAAGCGTATGACGCTCTAACTGACGACAATAAGCGCGCCCATTATGACCAGTTTGGTCACACTGATCCAAACCAAGGCTTTGGAGGCGGTTTTGGAGGTCAAGACTTTGGAGGCGGATTTGGATTTGAAGATATCTTTAGCTCTATTTTTGGGGGCGGAACGAGAAGAAGAGATCCAAATGCACCACGCCAAGGAGCAGATTTACAATACACGATGACATTGCAGTTTGAAGAAGCTGTATTTGGAAAAGAGACTGATATTGAAATCCCAAGAGAAGAAGAGTGTTCTACATGTCATGGTTCAGGTGCAAAGCCGGGAACCAAACCAGAGACATGTTCACATTGTCATGGTTCTGGTCAAATAAATGTTGAACAAAATACCGCTTTTGGAAGAATTGTAAATAGAAGAGTATGTCATCACTGTAGTGGGACGGGTAAATTTATTAAAGAAAAATGTTCAACCTGTAGTGGTACTGGTAATGTGAAAAAACGTAAGAAAATTCATGTTAAGATACCAGCGGGCATTGATGACGGACAACAGCTTCGCGTATCTGGTCAAGGAGAACCAGGTGTAAATGGTGGACCTCCTGGAGATTTATATGTTGTCTTCCATGTGCGTTCACATGAATTCTTCGAACGAGATGGTGACGACATATATTGTGAAATGCCATTAACGTTTGCACAGGCTGCGCTAGGTGATGAAATAGAAGTACCTACCTTACATGGAAAGGTAAAATTAAAAATACCTGCAGGTACTCAAACTGGTACAAAATTCCGTCTTCGCGGAAAGGGTGTTCCAAACGTACGTGGATACGGTCAAGGAGATCAGCATATTCGCGTTCGCGTTATCACCCCAACAAAGCTAACAGAAAAGCAAAAACAATTGCTCCGTGAATTTACGGAAATTAGCGGCAATGGGGCTCCAGATGAACAACATGATAATTTCTTTGCGAAAGTAAAGCGAGCATTTAAAGGCGAATAAAAAGAAGCGCCAGCGATAAAAGCAAAGCACTTTTCTGCGAATTAAAAATTCGCAGTACCCTCTTTAGTGCACAGGAACGAGAATTCTTGCTGACTAAATCGCCACGTCATGTAGCAAAGTCGGCACTAGCACATCCAGTACGTAAAAGGCTCCGACGTAGAAGCGCTCTTTGCTTTGAAGGAGGAGTTAAAGATTCTCGAGTTTCTAGGCGCAGCAGCTGGACAAGAAAAAAGAATGTCCATGTATTAATTGGATTGGAGTTGGTAGAGATGAAATGGTCTGAAATTAGCATACACACAACACAAGAGGCGGTAGAGCCGGTCTCGAATATCCTTCACGAAGCAGGTGCGAGTGGGGTTGTGATTGAAGATCCATTTGACTTAACAAAAGAACGAGAAGATGTGTTTGGTGAAATCTACCAGCTTAATCCTGATGATTACCCTGAAGAAGGGGTCATCGTAAAGGCATACCTTCCTGTAAATAGCTTTTTAGGGGAAACAGTAGAAGAAATTAAGGAAGCGATCAATAATCTTTTACTGTTTGATATTGACTTAGGTCACAATAAAGTAACAATAAGTGAAGTCCATGAGGAAGAATGGGCAACTGCTTGGAAAAAGTACTACCACCCTGTGAAGATCTCAGAGAGGTTTACTATTGTTCCAACATGGGAAGAGTATGAACCTGTTACGAGTGATGAGTTAATTATCGAATTAGACCCTGGAATGGCTTTTGGGACTGGAACTCATCCAACAACTGTTATGAGTATTCAAGCGCTCGAGCGAACAGTAAATACAGGTGACACAATTATTGATGTCGGAACAGGTTCCGGTGTATTAAGTATTGCAGCAGCAATGCTTGGAGCAACGAAAGTAAGTGCTTTAGACCTTGATATAGTGGCAGTTGAAAGTGCAAAGCTTAATATCAAATTAAACAAGGTACATGATATCGCGACTGTCGCTCAAAATAACCTTCTTGATGGTGTAGAGGGGCCGGTAGATGTAGTTGTTGCAAATATACTTGCTGAGATTATCGTTCGCTTTACGGAGGATGCTGCTAAAATACTAAAGCCAAATGGAGCTTTTATCGTTTCAGGAATCATTAATACAAAGAAGCAAGAGGTTAAAGATAGTCTTCTCGCGTCTGGTTTTCTGATTGAAGAAGTACTTGTGATGGAAGACTGGGTATCAATGATTGCTAGAAAGAAAAGTGTATAATATGCGTGTTTCAAAACGAGGGATGAAAAAGGATACCTTTAATGTTTCTTTTTACCAATCTTTTTGAATCTCCTCAAAAATGGATCTAGCAGGTGGTGAGTAGACTATGCAACGATACTTTGTAGACAATATGACCGATACTCATGCTACAATTACAGGTGAAGATGTACATCATATAACAAGAGTAATGAGAATGTCTATTGGTGACGCTATTTACTGCTGTTATTCTCAGAAGGTAGCAATTTGTAAGATTACTGAAATTACCAATGATACAGTTTTAGCAGATGTTGTAGAATGGGTAGAGAACTCAAATGAACTCCCCATAAGGGTATGTATTGCAGGTGGACTACCTAAAGGGGACAAGCTTGAATATGTTATTCAAAAGGGGACGGAGCTTGGAGCATCTGAGTTTGTCCCTTTTGTTGCGGCACGTTCAATTGTTAAATGGGATGAAAAAAAGGGACAGAAAAAGATAGAACGCTGGGGTAAAATTGCAAAAGAAGCGGCCGAACAGTCGCACCGAGCAAGTATCCCCGAGGTTCACAAACCCTTAACGTTGCAGGGGTTATTATCATTTAGTCAATCCTATACTTATAAGATAATAGCTTACGAAGAAGATGCAAAGCGCGGTGAAAACTCAAATTTAGCACATGTATTTTCACAATTGAAAAAAGGTGAATCTCTTTTTGTTGTGATCGGACCAGAAGGTGGGCTTACTGAAAAAGAGGTCTCAACGCTGATAGAGCATGATTTTATTTCGTGTAGCTTTGGACCAAGAATTTTACGAACTGAAACAGCACCATTATATGTATTGTCGGCTGTTTCCTATCATTTTGAATTAGCGAGGTGACAACGATGTCATTAGTTGCATTCCACACACTAGGATGTAAAGTAAATCATTATGAAACAGAAGCCATTTGGCAGCTTTTTAAAGAACAAGGGTATGAGCGTACAGAATTTGAAAGCACTGCAGATGTGTATGTTATTAATACATGTACGGTTACAAATACAGGTGATAAAAAGAGTAGACAGGTAATTCGTAGAGCAATTCGTAAGAACCCTGATGCAGTTATTTGCGTTACAGGCTGCTATGCTCAAACATCACCAGCAGAAATTATGGCGATTCCTGGAGTTGATATTGTTGTAGGTACACAGGATCGTAAAAAAATGCTTGAGTATATTGAGCAGTATAAGCAAGAACGTCAACCGATAAATGGCGTTGGTAATATTATGAAAACACGTGTTTATGAGGAGCTAGAGGTCCCATCCTTTACAGACCGCACACGTGCGTCACTTAAAATTCAAGAGGGCTGTAATAATTTCTGTACTTTCTGTATTATACCTTGGGCAAGAGGGCTTATGCGTTCTCGTGACCCTGAAGAAGTAATCAAGCAAGCTCAACAATTAGTTAATGCCGGTTACAAAGAGATTGTCCTTACAGGAATCCATACAGGTGGATATGGAGAGGACATGAAGGATTACAATTTAGCTGCTCTTTTGCGTGATTTAGAATCAAAGGTAATTGGTTTAAAGAGAATTCGTATATCATCAATCGAGGCAAGCCAAATAACGGATGAAATTATTGAAGTTCTTGATAAATCAACCAAGGTTGTACGACATCTTCATGTTCCGCTTCAATCTGGATCAAACACAGTATTAAAACGGATGAGACGTAAATACACCATGGAATTTTTTGCTGAGCGGTTAACGAAGCTTCGTGAAGCCTTACCAGGTTTGGCTCTTACATCAGATGTTATCGTCGGTTTTCCTGGTGAAACTGAGGAAGAATTTATGGAGACGTATAATTTTATTCAAGAACATAAATTCTCTGAACTGCATGTTTTCCCGTATTCTAAGCGTACAGGAACACCTGCAGCACGCATGGATGACCAAATAGATGAAGAAGTGAAAAATGAGCGTGTACACCGCTTGATTACCCTTTCTGACCAGTTAGCAAAGGAATATGCTTCACATTATGAAGGTGAAGTGTTAGAGGTCATTCCTGAAGAAGTCGATAAGGAAGACCCAACAAGTGGATTATATATCGGATATACAGATAACTATCTAAAAGTGAAGTTTAATGCTACTGAGGATATGATTGGAAAAATTGTGAAGGTGAAAATCACAAAAGCAGGCTATCCTTATAATGAAGGCCAATTTGTAAAGGTAGAAGAGACGTTACCAATTGAAGAAGAAGCTCGAACAACAGCATAGTCCTGCTACTAGAGAAATGAGTAGAAGTTAATCAATTGATTAGCTTCTTTTTTTTGTCACATACTATTACTGCTAAGATGCTAGGCAACTAAACATAACAATGATATGATGTTAGAGGTACGTACAACTGAAAGGGGTATACATAATGACGAATATTGCAAAGATGATTGACCATACAGCGTTAAAAGCTGATACAACAAAAGCACAAATTGAAAAGCTTTGTGCTGAAGCAAAAGAATATAGTTTTATGTCTGTTTGCGTGAATCCAACATGGGTTGAAACAGCTGCATCACTGTTAAAAGACTCAGAGGTAAAGGTTTGTACAGTAATTGGGTTTCCATTGGGAGCAAATACTCCCGAAACCAAAGCTTTTGAAACAAAGGACGCCATTGAAAAAGGTGCGACAGAAGTTGATATGGTAATAAATATTGGTGCGCTAAAAGACAAGAATGATGAATTAGTTGAAAGGGATATCCGTGCTGTAGTTGAAGCAGCTAAAGGTAAAGCCCTTACAAAGGTAATTATCGAAACAAGCTTACTAACAGAAGAGGAAAAAGTAAGAGCGTGTGAAATCGCTGTTAAGGCTGGAACTGATTTTGTTAAAACATCAACTGGCTTCTCAACTGGTGGAGCTACTGTAGAAGACATACGTTTAATGAGAAAAACAGTTGGTCCAGATATTGGAGTGAAAGCTTCAGGTGGTGTTCGTGATGTCAAAGGGACACAAGATATGATTGAAGCAGGAGCAACAAGAATAGGAGCTAGTGCAGGGGTTGCAATAGTAAATGGATTAACAGGGTCATCAGATTATTAATCTTTAAAAGACATACTCATCACTGACTATTGTTATATTCTTAAAAAGCTGACCTCCATTGGGGTCAGCTTTCCTTTTGTTTGTATCATGCCGCACGGTGAACCTTCAAGATAAATTTTGTTAGCAAACCAGCGAAAGGTAAAAATAGCAATGAGGTCAATACATTAAAGATTAAGCTAACATGAGCTATTTGGACATCGGGGTGTGAAGTTAAAAACACAGCAACCTGACCTAGTATAGAAATAAAAGGGAAGAATAAGAGTACACCTAAAATATTGACCCAAATATGTGCGTATGCAGCAAGTTTAGCTTCATGCTTACTTCCTAAACTTGCGATGTATGCAGTAATACATGTCCCGATATTTGCACCTAATAATATGGCAATCCCGGCATTTAAAGTTAATAGCTGTTCATTCATAAATCCCATAATGATCCCCGTAGTGGCGGTGCTTGATTGTATGATGGAAGTAAGCAATGTCCCTACCCCTACCCCAAAAAGGTCACTTTCATTGGTGTGTTGAAAAAAAGTATGGATAGATGGAAATTGTGCAATTGGTCTTGCGAGCTGTTCAAACCCATTCATTGCAACAAACATACAGCCTAATCCAAATAAGAAAGCCCCAAAACTGAACACTTGTTGGTTTCGAAAAAACAAACACAGGAATCCTATAAGTAATATAGGAACAATCCATTCAAAAATATCAAAGGTAATCATTTCCGCTGTAACAGTTGTTCCAATATTAGTACCCAATATGATTCCAATCGATTGCTTAAAGGTTAGATATCCAGTCGCAATTAATCCAACAACTAGAACCATGACAGCGGAGCTACTGTGGATAATTGCTGTAATGATCATTCCCGTAACTAAACCCTTAAATGGGTTATCTGTAAACCGAATTAACCAAATCTTTAATTTATCACCAGTAAGATTATACAGGCCTGTCCTCATAACTGTCATTCCAAATAAAAAAATAGCAATAAAAACCGCAAATAATGAAATCAGTTCAATCATGACATTCTCACCCCTACCACATTGTATGGACAAGAATATGTGAAAATGACTATTTGAGATATTAAAAAATGTTACATGATATTTTTTTTAAAAAAATGAAGAAATTCAAAAAAACTGTTCTAGAAAAAAAGACTTTTATTGTAAGATTGGTTTAGTGTCTTAGACGGTATAAAAGCCTTATTTGACCTGGTTTTTCAAATATGTGATGACGCTTCATTTTCTAATAATTATAGAAAAGAATTAAAGTATTCTAATCAGACTCTCGTGAATTACAGTTGACCAAAAATAATGCATATATTATAATTGCAAAGTACATGTTTATTTTTTGCCATACTTTTTCTATTGGCAGTAAGAAACAACTAATAGAACATGTGTCTTAAATCGATGTTAGTGGTTGTTTTCGGAGGGAGGGAATTAGAATGTCAAAAACGGTCGTTCGTAAAAACGAATCGCTTGAAGATGCTCTTCGCCGCTTCAAACGTACTGTATCTAAATCTGGTACAATTCAAGAAGCTAGAAAGCGCGAATTCTATGAAAAGCCTAGCGTAAAGCGTAAGAAGAAATCTGAAGCTGCTAGAAAGCGTAAATTCTAAAAGAGGGTGTAGTTTTATGAGTCTTCTCGAGCGTTTAAATAATGATATGAAAACAGCGATGAAGAATAAGGAGAAAGATAAGCTATCTGTTATTCGAATGGTAAAAGCTGCACTTCAAAATGAAGCAATTAAGCTAGGTACCGGTGAAGTATCAGAAGAAGCAGAACTAACGGTTCTTACTCGTGAATTAAAACAACGTAAAGATTCCCTCCGTGAATTTAGTAACGCTGGTCGTGAAGATCTTGTTAATAAAATTCAAACTGAAATTGAGATATTAGAGGTATACCTTCCAAAACAATTATCCGAAGAGGAACTTGTTGAGATTGTAAAAGAAACAATAGATGAGGTCAATGCTTCTTCAAAGGCTGAAATGGGCAAAGTAATGGCTGCCATTATGCCAAAGGTAAAAGGGAAGGCAGACGGCGGTCTCGTTAACAAAGTTGTTCAACAGCAATTATCTTAAACAAAACACCTTACATATCGTAAGGTGTTTTTCTTTTATAGTGATTCTTTAACTTCTTCTCAAAAGTTGGGAAAAATAAAAATTGGAATCGTCTTAAAATATGTTAGTACATACTATCTCCAATAAATACCATAAAATAAATTGCGTAAAGTCACATAAAATATGAAACCAGTTTACATTTCAAACGTATTACATATTATCAATAATAGAAATGATATGAGAGGGGGGAACGACTTGAAAAAACTGAGACTATTTTTGTACCTTTCCATTATTATAGTTCCACTAATCCTTACATTTACACCAAATAGGAGTTTTAGTGCGGATCAAGTGGTATATATTATCCCGATAGAGGAAACTGTTGAAAAGGGATTAAGTGCTTTTATTGACCGTTCGATTACGGATGCTGAAGAAAAAGGGGCAGATATCATTGTCTTAGAGATTAATACTCCAGGCGGGGCAGTGGATGCAGCTACAAAAATTGGTAAACGAATACAGGAAGCAACCATTCCTACTGTCGCATATATTAATAATGATGCCATCTCAGCGGGTGCATTTATAGCACTAAACGCTGATGAAATATATATGACAGAAAATGGTAGGATGGGAGCGGCAGGGATTATTGACCAATCTGGTAATACAGCAGATGAAAAAGCTGTATCCTACTGGCTTTCAGCAATGAAAGGTGCTGCTGAAAATAATAATCGTAATCCAATATATGCCCTAGCAATGGCGGATAAGGAAATCGACCTACCTGAATATGGAGCAGAAAAAGGAAAGTTTTTAACATTAACTGCAAGGCAAGCACTTGAAGTGGAGTATGCAGAAGGTGTTGTAAAGGATAGAGCTGATTTACTTCAAACACTGGGTTATGAAAAGGCAGCTATTGAAGAAGCTGAAGTAAGCTTTGCTGAAAAGATTGCACGTTTTATAACAAACCCGATAATAGTTCCTATTTTATTATCAATAGGTAGCTTAGGACTAGTCGTTGAACTTTACTCACCAGGATTTGGAATACCTGGTATAATGGGATTATCCGCTTTATTACTCTTTTTCTATGGTCATTTAGTAGCGGGTCTTGCTGGAATGGAATCCATCATCCTATTTGTAGTTGGTATTGTTTTAATATTACTGGAGTTTGTATTACCAGGGGGGATCATAGGTTTGATAGGATTAGGTGCTATACTAACAAGCTTTTTCTTAGCGGGAAGTAGTGTATGGTTAATTGGTACTTCACTTTTAATTGCTTTGATAGTTACAATTATCGTTTCAATTCTTTTAGTCAAAGTATTTGGGAAGAAATTGCATGCCTTTAAAAAGATTATTCTATTCGACTCAACGACTACTGAAAGTGGATATGTTTCAAATAAAAATAGAGATGATTTACTAGGAATGCATGGAGTTGCCTTAACCACACTAAGACCTTCTGGTACAGCATTAATCAATAATGAAAGACTTGATGTTGTCACACAGGGGAATTATATTGAAAGAAATACTAGAGTGGAAGTCATCAAAACAGAAGGTTCTCGAATTGTTGTTCGAGAAGTTGCTGATATTGATAAATAAAAGCAGAATGAGGAGGAAATAGAATGCCATCAGGAATGATAGCGATTTTAATATTTGTCGCATTAGGTATTATTTTATTAGCTGTACTATTTACGTTTGTACCAGTAGCACTGTGGATTTCAGCGCTTGCTGCAGGTGTTCGTGTTAGTATCTTTACATTAATAGGGATGAGATTACGTCGGGTTATACCGAATCGTGTAATTATTCCATTGATTAAGGCTGTTAAAGCAGGACTTACAATCAATACAAACCAATTGGAGAGCCACTACTTAGCAGGTGGTAATGTTGACCGAGTTGTAAATTCGCTTATTGCTGCACAACGTGCAAACATCGAATTAACATTCGAAAGAGCAGCTGCTATCGACTTAGCTGGTCGTGACGTATTAGAGGCTGTACAAATGAGTGTTAATCCTAAAGTAATTGAAACACCTTTTATTTCGGGTGTTGCAATGGACGGGATCGAGGTTAAAGCTAAAGCTCGTATTACAGTTCGTGCGAATATTGACCGCTTAGTCGGGGGTGCGGGAGAAGAAACGATTATCGCCCGTGTTGGTGAAGGTATTGTTAGTACGATAGGTTCACAAAAGGATCATAAAAAGGTACTTGAAAATCCAGATATGATTTCTCAAACTGTTCTAGCAAAAGGATTAGATGCTGGTACCGCGTTTGAAATTCTTTCCATTGATATTGCGGATATTGATATCGGGAAAAACATCGGTGCTGTGCTTCAAACTGACCAAGCTGAAGCAGACAAGAAAATTGCGCAAGCGAAGGCTGAGGAACGTCGCGCAATGGCTGTTGCAACCGAGCAAGAAATGCGCGCTCGTGTAGAAGAAATGAAAGCGAAAGTTGTGGAAGCAGAGGCTGAGGTTCCTCTTGCAATGGCAGAGGCATTACGTTCTGGTAACCTTGGTGTATTAGACTATACAAATTTAAAAAATATCATGGCTGATACCGATATGAGAGATTCAATTGGTAAAAGTACAAAGGGTAATGACGAAGATCAAAAGTAATAGCTAATAAAAATAAACCTCAAAATTGAAAGGAGGTTTACTCTGTGGATTCACCTATACAAGAATTATTTGAATTTATTATGTCAAATGTCTGGGTCCTTGTGATCATAGCCGGATTTATCTTTAATACAATTAAACGGTTTAACAGTGGTGATTCAGAACCCACTACTCAGGTTCCGTTACCAAAGCAGTTTAATCCATTTGACCAAGAAACGAAACAGGAAAAAGAAGTCGCTTATGAGTCAACGTATAAGAACGATGCGGAGCCAGAGGTAGTTCCCGATTCAAACGTTTCTAATCCCTTTTATGATAGATATCTAGAGCTTCAACAAAAAGGTACCTATAGTGAAAAAGGAAACGTCACAGAGGATATAGAGGAACCTGTCCTTACAATTTCAAAGCCAATTGATACTACCGAACCTAAGGTAATTAAAAATTTCTCAACTAACAAGGTTGTTGAAGGTATCATTTGGTCAGAAATACTTGGGCCACCTAGAGCAAAAAGGCCATTTCAAACCCGTCGATAAAATATAGGGACCTATACAAAAATGTTCTATGAACCCTCTTTCACTCATAAATATGAGATGAAAGGGGGTTCTTTGTTATGCCTAAAAACCTAAAACAACGTATGAAAAGTTGGATTACACACAAGATGGAACTTCCTGCTGACGTCATGATGGATCTTCCTAGAATTACAATGATTGGACAATTACATATATACATAGAGAATCATCGTGGATTATTAACCTTTTCAGATAAAGAAGTCAGGCTATTACTGAAACAGGGACAACTTCTGATTAAGGGCAGTTCATTTGTCATAAAGACAATTTTACCCGAAGAGATCATGCTTGAAGGGAAAATTGAACACGTTCAATATATCGAGAATTAATTCAGCTTTCATTCTACAGAGGTCCCTTTCTCAATAAGTAGGATGAAGGCAGATAAGGTTCTAGTTTTAGCGAATCTAAAACCAGGACTGAATAAAGGGTAAGCCTGGGCGCAAATACGCCAAGGCGCATTTGATTAGGGGGATAAGCATGAAAAATCATTGGATGCATTTTTTTAGTGGGAGTGTCAAGGTTGTTATCTCTGGAAAAGGAACGGAACGGTTCATTAATGAGTGTGTTAGACAAGGTATTGTTGTTTGGGATGTAAAGAAGCCAGGAACCCATGCTCTGAGCTTCTCCATGTATCTGAAAGACATTAAGAAAATACGGAGCATCGTACGTAAGAACAAGTGTAAACTACGTTTTATAGGAAGAAAAGGGCTTCCTTTTCTCATTCACAAGGCGTTGTATAATAGCGGCTTCGTAATTGGAGCTATTTCTTTTTTTATCATTGTGACACTGTTGTCTAATATGGTTTGGGGAATAAAGGTTGAGGGAGCAAAGCCTGAAACAGAACATCTAATCATTCAGGAACTAAAAAAGCTGGGAGTTGAAAAGGGGAAGTTTCAATTCTTTATTGAAGATAATGAATCCCTTCAAAGGCATTTAGAAGAGGCAATTAACGATATAACCTGGATTGGTGTGGAATTAAATGGGACGACCTATCAATTTGAGGTTGTTGAGAAAAATCAACCCGAAGCTCCAGAGCAATATAGTCCTAGAAACCTTGTGGCTAATAAAAAAGCAATTATTAAGCGAATGTTCGTTGAAGAAGGAAAGCCAGTTGTAATGGAAAATGACTTAGTAAATAAGGGAGATCTTTTGGTTTCAGGAAAAATTGGAAAAGAAGGAGAAGAGGTCTACGTCCCGGCACGGGGTCAAATTTTTGGTGAAACATGGTACAAGTCTGAAGTAAAGGTAGAATTTACAACGAAACTTAACGTACTAACCGGGGAAAATAAACAAAAGCATCTTATAGAAATAGGAAATTTTCAAGTACCCGTTTGGGGGTTCTCAAAGGTCGAATATAAGGAATATCAGACTGAGACAACTAAAAAAAATATTAAATTTTTCAATTGGGAGCTCCCAATTTCATATGTAAACAAAACATTTAGGGAAAGCGAAGAAATCACAAGAACCTATACAAAAGAAGAGGCAATTAGTGAAGCAAAGAAAATCGGAAGAAGAGCTTTAGAACAGGAATTGGCTAGTGATGCTGAAATTATAGATGAAAAAGTTTTGCTTCAGACCACCAACAATGGTAAAGTAAAATTGGAAATAAAATATAATGTTATTGAGAATATTGTCACTACGATACCATTAGTTCAAGGAGACTAAAGGATGTCCGAAGATCTAGTAATGAGTAAACAACAAATAGAAAATCCAAATGAAGCAATTGTTTTATTTGGAAACAATGACCTCCATCTTAAAAGAATTGAAGAGGAATTAAACGTTTCCATTATAACAAGAGGCGAAGCACTGCATGTATCAGGTGATCCAACAAACGTTCAACTTGTTGAAGAAATCCTCGAAAAGTTACTTGGTGTAATAAGAAAAGGAATACATGTGGGTGAGCGAGACGTTATTTATTGTATTCAAATGGCTAAAAGTGGAAAACTTGATTCGTTCGCAGAGTTATATGATGAAGAAATAACAAAGACTGCAAAAGGTAAATCCATTCGTGTTAAGACACATGGGCAACGTCAATATGTTGCTGCAATCAAACAGAATGATTTAGTATTTGGTATCGGTCCTGCTGGAACTGGTAAAACATATTTGGCTGTGGTTATGGCGGTAAATGCACTAAAAAATGGACAAGTGAAACGAATTATTTTAACTCGTCCAGCTGTTGAAGCAGGTGAAAGTTTAGGGTTTTTACCCGGAGATTTAAAGGAAAAGGTTGACCCTTATTTACGTCCACTATATGATGGGTTACACGATGTACTTGGCGCAGAACATACAGAGAGACTCATGGAACGTGGAACAATAGAAATTGCTCCTTTAGCCTATATGAGAGGGCGTACATTAGACGATGCATTTGTCATTTTAGATGAGGCTCAAAATACTACATTGGCACAGATGAAGATGTTTTTAACACGTTTAGGGTTTGGTTCTAAAATGGTAATAACAGGAGATATTTCACAAATCGATTTGCCTAAAGGTGTTAAATCCGGTTTGCGTGGAGCAATGCAAATACTGAAGGATGTCTATGGCTCAACTTTTATTTACCTAGAACAGTCCGACGTTGTGCGACATCCATTAGTTGCTCGAATTATTGAGGCTTATGAAAAAGCTGAAGAACAGCAGTAGGAAAAGACCCATACTAAGTGGGTCTTTTTTACCATTAACTTTATTTAGCCAGGGTACCAACCCTGGCTAAATAAAGTTAATGCCTCCAACTAACAAAAGAAGTTATGTGATTGAATCTCGAAAAGTTCTCTGGTGAAAAATATACGCCAAAAGGCGTATTTAATAAAAATATGGTAAAATAAGGATTAGTATAAAGGAGGCTTGAATAGGTGAGGAATAAAAATAAATTGAAAAATATGCTGTCCATTGTCAAAAGCTATCAATCCATCCATATCGTTATCTATATACTCCTAGCAGGTATTATGTTTTTAGTTATGTATAGTAATGTCAAACCAGATGTTTTACATATAGAAGAATTACGGCCATCAGAACAGACAATCCGTTCACCAATAACAATCGAGGATAAATTTGCAACGAAAGCAAAACAGGATGAAGCTGCTAAGGAAGTTGAAGATGTTTTTACGTTAAAAACCGAATATGCGGATAATCAAGTTGATTTAGTTATTTCTATTTTCGATTCAATTGAGGAAACGAATACTGAAGCACTCGAGTCTTATAACGCTAAAGTCAAAGAGTGGGAAAATCTTTCGGAAGAGAATCGAGGGGAAGAGCCTAAACAGGTTGGACCGGCCGAAAAACTAAAAAGCTTAAAAACAAAGCTACCTGAGGATTTAACAGAGCGAATCCCAGATGATGTATTTCTTGCTTTGTTAACGTCTACTCAAAGTCAATTATCACGCGCAAAAGATGCGGTAATTACTGCAGTGAATAACGTGATGAATACGAGAATACCTGCATCGGAAGTAGAGAATGCAAAAAATAAAGTAGTGGAAGAACTACGTTATGCTAGCTTAGATACAGCTTTAAGAGAACCAGTCCGTGAAATGGCACGCTTTGCAGTTGTTCAAAACGTATACTATGACGTGGAAGCTACTGAAGAAAAACGACAACAAGCGATTGAAGCTGTGGAACCCATCAAGATTTTGCAAGGACAAATTATTGTTGAAGAAGGTCATTTAATAAGCAGGGATATTTATCGTCAGCTAGAGCTACTTGGAATGACCAGTAGTAATAGTCCTATTCAACCATTCATTGGTTTGTCGCTGATTATACTTTTGGTTGTTACAGTTATTGTGTACCATTTCCATAATGAGTTGATCCCTACAGACAGACATCGAAATATTTATTTATTAATATTTGCGATAATCTTTACTATTACTATCCTATTAATGAAGGGTATAAGTTTATTCCAACAAATCGATTACTCTGATATAGGCTATATTGTTCCTGTGGCAATGGGGGCTATGTTAATAAAGTTACTAATAAATGAAAAAGTAGCGATTCTCTCTAGCATGATTTTTGCAGTTTGTGGAAGTATTATCTTTAACGAAGGTGTAACTGGTACACTTAATTTTTCAGCTGGACTTTATTTCTTGTTTGGCTGTTTAGCAGGTGTCCTCTTTTTAAGTAAGCACAATCGAAGGGCAAAAATACTACAAGCGGGGCTATTTGTGGCATTAATTAATATCTTGGTCATCTTGTCAATTATGCTCTTGCAAAACGGAAGTTATTCTAGTTTAGATTATGGATCATCTATTATCATGGCTGTTTTATCAGGCGTAATCGCCGCAGTCCTAACAATTGGATTACTGCCATTTTTTGAAGCAGGTTTCAATATTTTATCAACAATGAAATTAATTGAGCTATCTAATCCTAATCATCCTTTACTTAGAAGGATATTAACGGAAGCGCCTGGTACGTATCATCATAGTGTCATGGTTGCAAATTTATCGGAATCTGCATGTGAAGCAATAGGTGGGAATGGATTATTAGCGAGGGTGTCATCGTATTATCATGATATTGGAAAAACAAAACGACCGCATTTCTTTATCGAAAATCAGATGAATATTGAAAATCCACATGATAAAATAGCACCTCAACTTAGTAAAACAATCATTGCTGCACATGCTACTGATGGAGCTGAGACGTTACGGAATTTTAAAATGCCTAAGGAAATCGTAGATATCGCTGAACAACATCATGGAACTACTCTTTTAAAATACTTTTACCATAAGGCAAAGCAGCAAAGCGAAAGAGAAATTTTAGAGTCTGATTTTAGATATGCAGGTCCAAAGGCGCAAACAAAAGAAGCGGCCGTGATTGGGATTGCAGATAGTGTTGAGGCGGCCGTTCGATCTCTATCGAATCCTACGCCACAAAAGATTGAAACGCTTGTTAATAGCATTATTGCTGACCGATTACAGGACGGTCAATTTGATGAATGTGATATCACACTAAAAGAACTAGATATTGTCGCAAAAACGTTATGTGAATCGTTAAAAGGGATTTTCCATTCTAGGATAGAATACCCCGCAGAGTCTACTAAACAGAAGGTGAAGGAAGCATGAGATTAGAAATTGATTTTAATGATGAAATTGGTGAAGTATCAGAAGAAGAATGTGCACTACTGAAAGAATTATTATTTCTAGCTGCTGATACAGAAGGTGTGAAAGAAGGGACCGAGGTTTCGATTACCTTTGTTGATAACCAGAGGATACAGGAAATTAACCGAGAATACCGGGACAAAGATCAGCCAACAGATGTTATCTCCTTTGCTATGGAAGAGATGGGTGAGGGCGAGATGGAAATAAAAGGTGAAGATTTGCCAACTCTTTTAGGGGATATTATCATATCCATCCCAAGAACAAGGGAACAGGCAGACGATTATGGTCATTCCTTTGTTCGAGAATTAGGATTCCTTGCTGTTCATGGTTTCCTACATTTACTTGGCTATGATCATGAAACGAAAGAGGACGAAGAAAAAATGTTCTCGAAGCAGAAGGAAATTTTAGAGGCCTATGGACTTAAAAGATAAATCTAAAAGTAAATGGTCAGGCTTTTTTAAAAGTTTTTCGTTTGCCTTAAAGGGCCTAACGGTAGCATTTACGTCGGAACGAAATTTACAATTCCATTTACTATTTTCAATACTTGTCATATGTTGTGGTTTCTTTTTCGAGATTGCACGAGTAGAATGGATTATTATTATCCTCTTAATCGGAGGAATGTTTACTGTTGAATTATTAAATACAGCGGTTGAAAAAGTAGTTGATTTAGTAACAAGTGAATTTCATCCATTGGCAAAACAAGCGAAGGATATTGCAGCAGGAGCTGTACTAATGTATGCAATGATAGCTGTTATCATTGGAATCATTCTATTCGCTCCTTATTTGGGAAGATAAATAGAAAGAAAATTCTTACAATTATGTAACAATTTCAATGAATCCATGAAATTATAGCGTTTTACATGTAAAATGAAGATACACTTCCGTACTACAGTTGAATATCTTCTAACAGACACAGAAAGGAAGAGACTAGTGAAAATTGAACAACTCATTGAAGAAGCCAAGAAAGCTAGAGAATTAGCATATGTTCCTTACTCAAACTTTAACGTAGGAGCAGCCCTTCTAACAAAGGATGGAAAGGTCTACCATGGCTGTAATATCGAAAACGCAGCATATAGTGTGACAAATTGTGCAGAACGAACAGCGTTATTTAAAGCATATTCTGAAGGGGATAAGGAATTTGCAGCAATTGCAGTAGTTGCGGATACAGAAAGACCAGTACCACCGTGTGGAGCTTGTCGACAAGTGATTTCGGAGCTTTGTCAAAGTGATACAAAAGTTTATTTAACCAATCTAAAAGGCGAAATACAAGAAATATCTATAGAAGATTTATTACCAGGGGCCTTTACACCGGAGGATTTACATGGAAAATAAAGAATTTAAATCCGGTTTTGTCTCAATCATCGGACGACCGAATGTAGGAAAATCAACTTTTTTAAATCATGTTATCGGGCAGAAAATCGCAATTATGAGCGATAAACCTCAGACGACACGAAATAAAGTGCAAGGCGTATACACTGAAGAAAATTCTCAAATTATTTTTATTGATACTCCTGGTATCCATAAACCAAAGCATAAGCTCGGGGATTTCATGATGAAGGTTGCACAGAATACACTAAAAGAAGTTGATATCGTATTATTTATGATTAACGCGGAAGAAGGGTATGGACGTGGTGATGAATTCATTATTGAACGTTTAAAAACTGTTCAGACACCTGTTTTTCTAGTTGTTAATAAAATAGACCAAATTCACCCTGATAAATTATTAGAAGTAATTGAAAAGTATAAAGGGCTTTATCCATTTAAGGAAATTGTTCCTATTTCAGCGCTTCAAGGGACGAATACTCCCAGATTGGTTGAGCAAATCAAACAATATTTACCAGAGGGACCTCAATATTATCCAGCTGATCAGGTAACAGATCATCCTGAACGATTTATCATTACTGAATTAATACGCGAGAAAGTTCTGCACCTGACAAGGGAAGAAATTCCACACTCCATTGCGGTTGTGATGGATTCTCTTGAAAGAAGAGAAGGTGGTAACACAATCTATGTTGGTGCGACTATTATTGTGGAACGTAGTTCTCAAAAAGGAATTGTTATAGGTAAACAAGGTAGCATGCTAAAAGAGGTAGGAAAACGAGCAAGAGCGGATATTGAAGCCTTATTAGGATCCAAGGTCTACTTAGAGCTTTGGGTGAAGGTTCAAAAGGACTGGCGCAACAAAATGTCCCAGTTAAGAGACTATGGCTTTAGAGAAGACGAATATTAATTTAACAGCGTAAGGTGCCCGTTCAACGACTTACGGACTGGACTGAACCTGTAGGAAATAAAGGAAACACGAAGAGTGCAACGATTCAATGTTGACTTATCGTACGAAGGTGAGGGAAGTCTCGCTAGTCGTTGGGCACCTGAAGCTAGATATCGAAAACTAAGTTTTCAAAAATTAAATATTACGAAAAAATACATCGATTAGCAAAATTTATGTAACATTTTTTCTAAGGTTTTCGGTCAAGATATTCATACAAGTGAATGAAATTGGAATAGTCTTTTGCTAGTTAAATAACAGAAAGGTGGGGTTACTATGTTAGATTTTACCTGGAAAGTGTTTAGTCAAACAGGTAATGTTGATACGTATCTTCTTTTTAAGGAAATGGAACAAGAGAAGAATGAGAGACCCGAGTCACAAAATGAGGAGCTAGCAGAAATAGATTTTCCAGTTACTTGACCATCCTATTATTCGCGTCTAATCTGTCCAATGCAGACAGACGCATCATTTAGTAACAATGGTAAAATGGTTGCCTTGTTGCCTATTGGATGGTGACACTCATGCTACAAAAGTGCGAAGGTATTATCATAAGAACAAGTGATTATGGTGAAACGAATAAAATCGTTACGTTGTATACCCGTGAATGGGGAAAAATAGGGGTAATGGCAAGAGGGGCTAAGAAACCTAGCAGCCGCCTAGCTGCTATTACCCAGGTTTTTACATATGGTCAATTTATGTTTCAAAAAACATCTGGTTTAGGTGTGTTGCAGCAGGGTGAAACGATATCAACATTTCGATCGATTCGAGAAGATATTTTTCTTACTGCATATGCTGCACATGTAATAGAATTAACGGATAAATGTACAGAAGATAAAAGGGCAAACCCCTTCTTGTTTGAAATGCTATATCAAACGTTAAACTACTTAAATGAAGGCTTTGATTCAGATGTTCTTTTGTATATTTACGAGCTTAAGGTACTACCTTTACTAGGGTTGTATCCGAGGCTCGATGAATGTACAATTTGCAACAACAAGGAAGGCGAATTTGCCTTTTCAATCAAAGAAGGTGGCTTACTCTGTCATCGTTGTTACGAAAAAGAGCCTTATCATATAAAAGTGACACAAGCCACAATCCGCTTACTGCGATTGTTTTATTATTTTGATTTAAGTCGCTTAGGTAACATTGCCGTTAAGGAAGAAACAAAAAAAGAGTTAAAGACAATCATTGATATGTATTATGAGGAGTACTCAGGTTTATATTTAAAATCAAAACGATTTTTAAATCAGCTTGAAAATTTTCATAAGTCGTAAGATATGGTTTGCTTGACAACCAGATGAAATTGGATTATAGTGCAAATATTAATATGACACGGTGAAGGAAAGTAGTACTTATTTTAGTGGATGCAAACGTCCGCTGTTGTCTATAAAAGCGAACCTAGGATGGTGTGAGCTAGGGTATAGGCAGATAAGGAAGGCGTTCCAGAGTGTATTCATTGAAAGTGGCTACAACCTTCTTTAGGGTTGATAGCAAGTAGGGTGGAACCGCGGGTAAACTCTCGTCCCTATGTCTACTATTTAGGCATAGAGGAGGGGAGTTTTTTTATTTTCCAGTATAGTTTATGAAATTAGCTGTAGCGCCAGAAACTCGAGAAACTTGAAAACCTCATACAGAGGCAAAAAACGGCTCTTATTCGGAGTCTAATTCACAGGGTTTGTTAGTGCAAACGTCGCCACAGGACGTGGCGATTTTAGTCGGCCAGTTTTCTCATTTCTGGTAAAGGTGCTACCGCTTTATATTTTTTCGGAGGTGCAAGATGATGAATATTCAAGAAATGATATTAACTTTACAAAAGCACTGGTCAGATCAAGGTTGTATTCTTATGCAAGCTTATGATGTTGAAAAGGGTGCTGGAACCATGAGTCCGTATACATTTTTACGAAGCCTAGGACCGGAGCCTTGGAATGTGGCATATGTGGAACCATCTAGACGCCCTGTAGATGGTCGATATGGAGAAAATCCAAACCGTTTATACCAGCATCATCAATTTCAGGTAATTATGAAGCCTTCACCAGATAATATCCAAGAACTCTATCTAGAATCTTTACGTGCATTAGGAATTGATCCCCTACAGCATGATATCCGATTTGTAGAAGATAACTGGGAGGCGCCAACTCTAGGAGCAGCAGGACTTGGCTGGGAAGTATGGCTTGATGGAATGGAAGTAACTCAATTTACATATTTCCAACAAGTAGGTGGAATTGAGTGTAAACCAGTCTCAGTTGAAATTACATACGGGATTGAGCGTTTAGCTTCTTACATACAGGATAAAGAAAATGTGTTTGACCTTGAATGGACAAAAGGATTTACCGTTCGAGACATTTTCCATCAACCTGAATATGAGCATTCTAAATATACGTTTGAAACTTCAGATACAGATATGCTTTTTAATTTATTTAGTATCTATGAAAAGGAAGCACATCGTCAAATGGACGAAGGACTTGTTCATCCGGCATATGATTATGTGTTGAAATGTTCACATACCTTTAACCAGCTAGATGCAAGGGGAGCAATCTCAGTGACGGAAAGAACCGGGTATATAGGAAGAGTTCGTAATTTGGCTAGAAAAGTAGCAAGGACGTTCTATGAAGAAAGAGAAAAACTAGGCTTCCCAATGCTAAAGGCAAAAGGAGACGATCATAATGAGTAATCGAGATTTATTGATTGAAATTGGACTAGAGGAGATGCCAGCCCGATTCGTAACAGATGCGATGAATCAGCTTTCCGATAAGGTAACAAATTGGTTACTTGAACATAATGTAGCATTTGAACAAGTTGACCCTTTCTCCACTCCAAGAAGACTTGCTGTGCTAGTTCATAATGTAGCAGAAAAGCAAGAAGATATTGAATTAGAGGCGAAGGGACCTGCTAAAAAGATAGCGTTGGATCAGGATGGTAATTGGACAAAAGCAGCAATTGGTTTCACAAGAGGTCAAGGTGCTACTGTAGAGGATATTTATTTTAAAGAAATTAATGGTGTAGAATACGCACATATCAATAAATTTATTAAAGGAAAAGATACAAAAGAAACACTGAGTGAGCTTCAAGACGTTGTAACTCATCTTTCCTTTCCTAAAAACATGCGTTGGGGTGATAGTGACCTACGTTATGTACGTCCGATTAAGTGGATTGTTGCATTGTTTGGGGATGAAATTATTCCACTAACCATCACCAACGTAACGTCAAGTAATAAAACATGGGGGCATCGTTTCTTAGGAGAAGAAGTTGAGATAACATCACCTGGGGAATACGAAAAGTTACTCATGTCTCAATATGTAATTGCTGATTATTTAGAGCGTAAAGAAGCGATTCAAAATCAAATCAAAATCCTAGAAGAGGATAACAAGTGGGAAGTACCGATTGATGCTGATTTGCTTGAAGAGGTAACGAATCTAGTTGAATACCCTACTGCTTTCTACGGTAAATTTGAGGAAGAATTTTTAACTTTACCTGAAGATGTTTTAATTACAAGCATGAGAGAACACCAACGATATTTTCCTGTAAAAGATAAAAATGGATCACTATTACCATTCTTTGTTGCAGTTCGTAATGGTGATCATAAACATCTTGAAACTGTTGCTAGAGGCAATGAAAAGGTACTTAGAGCTAGACTTTCTGATGCTGATTTCTTCTACATGGAAGATCAAAAGTTAAAGATTGATGAGTTAATACAGAAGCTTGATAAAATTATCTATCATGAAGAAATAGGTTCAATCGGGGACAAAGTTCGTAGGATTCAACTAATTACGAAACATGTAGCTGATCTACTTGGACTTGATAACGAAACAAAAGATCATGCAAACAGGGCAGCACAGATTTGTAAGTTTGATTTAGTTACAAATATGGTATACGAGTTCCCAGAGCTACAAGGTGTAATGGGTGAAAGATATGCTAGATTAAATGGCGAGTCGGAGTCTGTAGCAATCGCGATTAATGAACATTATATGCCACGACATGCTGAGGACCAGAGCCCAGGTTCAACTATTGGAGCATTGATTAGTATGGCAGACAAATTAGACACCATCGTTGGATGTTTCTCAATTGGGATTATCCCAACAGGCTCACAAGATCCGTATGCATTACGTCGTATGGCATCAGGGGTTGTCCAAATATTACTAGATAAAGGTTGGAAAATTAACCTTGAAGAACTATTTGATTATGTATTGGACTTATTTGTAGTAGCTAACATTGCTAAGTCAGAAAAACAAGAAATTGATAAAGAACTTGTTCAATTCTTTAAACTTAGAATCAAGCATGAGTTGAACTCAAGGAATATTCGATACGATATTATTGATGCCGTACTTGGAACTTCTATTGGCAATGTAGGATTGATCATTAAAAAGGCAGAAATGCTTGAAAAAATGAAAGAACAACCAGATTTCAAACCGATGATTGAATCATTGAGTAGGGTTGTAAACATTTCGAAAAAAGGTGAGAAAGCCGATATTGACCCAAGTCTTTTCCAATCCGACGAGGAGAAACATCTCTATGAGAAGTTTATTGAGGTTAAGCCTAAGGTAATTGAAAGTCTGGAAAATCATCAAGTAGAGGATGCCTTCCGTATATTAGCCTCATTAAGAGAGTTAATTGACCAATACTTTGAACATACAATGGTCATGGCTGAAGATAAGTCAATTCGAAATAACCGTCTCGCACAAATGGTCCAATTAGCTAGCGTGATTTACCTAATTGGAGACATGAATTCGATTATAGTGAAATAATGTAGAAAAACTAGGGGCAAGATGCTCCTAGTCTTTTTCTATACGTGAGTCAATAAAATAGTATATAATATTTGTAACATAATTCGAAAACAATCTGTAAGAAATGGAAGTTTTAGCCTTCCCAAAAAGTTAATCTCATACAAACCAGTAAAGTTTAGGAGATATTTTAGCTTAAAAATATACATAATGCCATAAGAATAATGTATTTAGGAATGGTGGTGAGTACAATCGAACTGAACAAAAGGCAAGAGCATATCTTGCAAATCGTTAAAGATAACGGACCTATTACAGGTGAAGCGATTGCAGAGCGTTTAAATTTGACAAGAGCAACACTGCGACCGGACCTTGCGATATTAACAATGGCAGGTTACCTTGAAGCAAGGCCTCGTGTTGGCTATTTTTATACAGGAAAAACAGGACAACAGTTACTTGCGGATAAAATTATGAAAATTAAAGTACAGGATTATCAATCAATCCCGGTTGTCATAAATGAGAGTATTTCCTTATATGATGCTATTGTTGCCATGTTTTTAGAGGATGTTGGTACTTTGTTTGTAGTAGATCAATCCTCCCTTTTAGTTGGCGTGCTTTCAAGAAAGGATTTACTTCGAGCCAGTCTAGGAAACCAAGACTTAAAATCCATTCCAGTAAATATAATCATGACGAGAATGCCAAATATAACAATGTGTGAAAAAGACGACCTTTTATTAGATGTGGCACATAAATTAATAGAAAAGCAAATTGATGCTTTACCAGTGGTAAAACGTTCCGAACGCGGAATAGAGGTTATTGGAAGAATAACGAAGACAAATATGACCAAAGCATTAGTTGCACTAACTGGAGATGAAATAATCTAGTCTTTCAGTGCAGTAAGTAAAACGTGCTTGGTGTGTGTTTTATTAAGGAGATGGGGGAGACAAATGGGTAATCGAATAGTATATGTAGTATCAGATTCAGTTGGTGAGACGGCAGAATTAGTAGTAAAAGCTGCTGTTAGTCAATTTAATGGGTCCCATACTGATATAAAAAGAATTCCTTATGTTGAAGATACAGCAACCTTATCAGAGGTAGTGGCACTTGCAAAACTCAATAATGCAATTATAGTATTTACTCTTGTTGTCCCTGAACTAAGGGATTATCTCGTACAAGAAGCAGAACGTGAAGGCGTAATAGTGAATGATATCCTTGGCCCTCTTATTTCGAAGATGTCAGGCCTCTATGAAAGCAGTCCAAGATATGAAGCTGGGCTAGTCCGAAAGCTAGATGAAGAATATTTTAAAAAGATAGAAGCAATCGAATTTGCAGTTAAATATGATGATGGCCGTGATCCGAGAGGGATCCTTCGTGCTGACATTGTATTAATTGGTGTTTCTAGAACTTCTAAAACTCCTCTATCACAATATCTTGCACATAAGCGTTTTAAAGTAGCAAATGTACCGATAGTGCCAGAGGTAGACCCTCCAGAAGAAATCTTCAAGGTATCACCTAAAAAATGCTTTGGTCTTAAAATAAGTCCTGAAAAATTAAATCATATTAGACGAGAGCGTTTAAAATCATTGGGGTTAGATGACCAAGCCATTTACGCAAATATTAACCGTATTAAAGAAGAACTTGATCACTTTGAAACGATTGTTAATAAAATTGGCTGCGATGTCATTGATGTCTCAAATAAGGCAGTAGAAGAGACCGCTAATATTATGTTAAATAAACTAAATTTCCGTAACACAAAATAAAAACGAATTTCCCTAAACATATCTGTCTTAGATATGTTTTTTTTACCAAAAAAAAACGGCAATTAATGATGGCGTGGGAAAGACTTTTGTATTATAATAAAAAATTGTGATAAAAATACATATTTTTAGGTTTAGAGTTGGATTGGATAGAATAAACTATGTATTGAAGGTTGTCAAGAGGAAGATGAAAAATAGGTGGATTATTTTTCGACATTTTTTTCTTTCTTATGATCATTCTTGTAGTTGATGAAAACAAACCGAAAAAACATGACTCGCCTAAAGTCTGACAATCACACATTTTTTGAACATATTTTAAATCTTTCAAAGGAAAAGAAGGAATCTGTGGAGTGATGTAGAATAGAGAAATATGGCGAAAAAAAGAATAAAATATTGGTTGATGCGGATGCATGCCCGGTTAAAGAAGAAATACTTAGAATAGCTGATACATATACTATCAATGTTGTATTTGTGGCTTCCTATGCTCACGTCATGTCAAATCCCACAGGTGGAAAGTGGGTTTAGGTTGATGAAGAGAAAGAAGCGGCAGATCTCTATATTATGAATCACGCAAGGAATAAGGATGTCGTCATAACCCAGGATACGGGATTAGCCAGTATTTTAGTAAACAGAGGCGTAACGGTCATCTCCCCACGCGGCAAAGAGTTTAAGGAAGAAGACATGGAGCAAATCCTACATCTACACTTTTTATCTGCAAAGGAACGTCGGAGCGGGTAATACTCAAAAGGGCCAAAACCCTTTACTGAAGACCACAGACAACATTTTATCAAAGTTTTTGAAAAAAGTTTGTCGAAACTTGCAGGATTTAAACTTTGAATATAGAATATATTAACTTTATTCAGCAGAAGTCCTTACTTACAAAAGTGGTGAGATGAAAACAAAAACTGAAAAATTTAGTGGGAGGTTAATTCCGACTGAATTAAGGTAAGCCTCCGGCGAATGCCAAGATCTTTCAAAGGATAATTTCGAGGCAAGCTCGAATGAAAATCGGGCGCAAATACGCCAAGGCGCATTTGATTACTTGGGGATGTATAATATGGGATATCGAATTCCCGAAGAAACAATCGAAAAAATTCGTATATCTATTGACATTGTTGATGTTATTAGTGAATATGTTCAATTGAAGAAGCAAGGAAGAAATTATTTTGGCTTATGTCCATTTCACGGTGAAAATACCCCTTCATTCTCTGTTTCCCCTGATAAACAAATATTTCATTGTTTTGGGTGTGGGGCAGGTGGAAATGTATTTTCTTTTTTAATGGACTTAGAAGGATATTCTTTTTCAGAGGCTGCAGTTAATTTAGCTCAAAAAGTGAACATTGATTTATCAGATTATGAACAGCAAACTGCTGTATCTAATAAAAACAATAATGATGCATCAAAAATGCAAGAAGCTCACGAATTGCTTAAAAAATTCTACCATCACTTATTACTTAATACCAAAGAGGGTCAACCAGCATTAGACTATTTAACCAGTAGGGGTTTTACTAGAGAAATCATTGACAAGTTTGAAATTGGGTATGCATTAGACTCATGGGATTTCGCTACGAAATTTCTCCAAAAACGGGGCTTTAAGCCAGAGTTAATGGAACGAGCTGGTTTGCTTGTTAAGAAGGAAGATACGGGTTCCTTCTTTGATCGTTTTCGAAACCGTATAATGTTCCCGATTTGGGACCATCAAGGTAAAACCATTGCCTTTTCTGGAAGGGTACTAGACAAAACACAAGAACCCAAATATCTAAATAGTCCTGAAACGATTATCTTTAATAAGAGTAAGACTCTTTATAATCTTCATAATGCCAGATTGCATATTCGTAAAAATCAACAAGTCGTTCTTTTTGAGGGATTTGCTGATGTTATTGCAGCAGATAAAGCGGATGTTCCATATTCAATATGCACAATGGGCACATCCTTAACAGATGAACATGTGAAGATAATAAGAAGGAATGTAGAATCCGTTATAATCTGTTACGACTCCGACAAGGCTGGATTAGATGCCGCTTTACGAGCATCTACTATGCTTGTGGAGGCAGGCTGTTATGTAAGAGTTGCTACAATGCCAAATGGTATGGATCCTGATGACTACATTAAAAAATATGGTACAGAAAAGTTTACTAATGATGTAATAGGGGCAAGTCTTACATTAATGGCATTCAAAATGCAGTATTTACGGAGAGGAAAAAATCTTCAAGATGAAGGAGAACGCATCCGTTATATAGAAGAAGTTATTAAGGAAATTTCCTCTTTAGAAAAAGCTGTAGAAAGAGATCATTATTTACGTCAGCTATCAAGTGAATTTTCGATCTCACTTGATGCACTTAAGCAACAACAGGTCCAGTATTATAAAGCCGAACGGAAGAAAAGGGATAATTTTTCTTTGAATAGAAATAATACGAAAGCAAAAACTTTCGTAACTTCGAGATTACTTCCAGCCTTTCATAATGCTGAACGATTTTTGATTGCTCACATGCTGCGTAACCGAGAAATTGCTGATAAAGTTCAAGATCAGCTTCAAGCAGAATTCAATATTGAAGATCACCGAGCAATTGTAACTTATTTATATGCTTTTTATGAAGAAGGTCACGAACCAGATATCAGTACATTCCTTACAAGAATCCATGATGAAAACCTAAAAAGGATTGTCACAGATATAGCAATGATGTCAGTTAATGAAGAAATAACCGATTCTGTTTTATCAGATTACATGAAACAGGTGTTGAAACATCAAAAATTGTCAATGATAAAAGAAAAAGAATCTGCAAAACTTGAAGCTGAACGTAGCAAAGACTATCGGAAAGCTGCCACAATTGCAATGGAAATCATTCAAATGAAAAAAGCATTACAATAAACAATTAGGTTACCTAACCTCTATTGCTTACTAGTTTGGAAGGAGGGGAACAAATGGCTGAAAAGTCTAAAGAAGTTGAAACTGATTTAACATTAGAACAAGTAAAAGAAAAACTGACGGAATTAGGAAAAAAACGTGGTGTTTTGACATATGAAGAAATCGCTGAGCGTATGTCCGGATTTGAAGTCGAATCTGATCATCTAGACGAATACTATGAGTTCCTTGGAGAGCAGGGAATTGAATTATTAGGCGACGCAGAAGGTAAAGATGATGATGATGACGATCCAAATATCCAACAATTAGCTAAGGAAGAAGAATTTGATTTAAATGACCTTAGTGTTCCGCCTGGTGTGAAAATAAATGATCCGGTACGTATGTACTTAAAAGAAATTGGCCGCGTTGACCTCCTCTCAGCTGATGATGAGATTCAATTAGCTGAAAGAATTGAACAAGGTGATGAAGAAGCAAAACGTCGCCTAGCCGAGGCGAATTTACGACTAGTTGTTAGTATCGCAAAACGTTATGTCGGGCGTGGAATGCTTTTCCTAGATTTAATCCAGGAAGGTAATATGGGACTTATTAAAGCCGTTGAGAAGTTTGACTATAGAAAAGGTTTTAAATTTAGTACGTATGCTACATGGTGGATTCGCCAAGCGATAACACGTGCAATAGCAGACCAAGCAAGAACCATTCGTATTCCAGTTCATATGGTTGAAACAATCAATAAGTTAATTCGTGTGCAACGTCAATTACTCCAGGATCTTGGTCGTGAACCATCTCCTGAGGAAATTGCTGAAGATATGGACTTAACCCCTGAAAAGGTTAGAGAAATATTAAAAATTGCTCAAGAACCTGTTTCGTTAGAAACACCTATAGGTGAGGAAGATGACTCACATTTAGGTGATTTCATCGAGGATCAGGATGCAACATCTCCATCGGAACATGCTGCATATGAACTTTTAAAAGAACAGCTTGAAGATGTTCTAGATACCCTAACTGATCGTGAAGAGAACGTATTACGTCTCCGCTTTGGTCTAGATGATGGACGTACACGTACACTTGAAGAAGTCGGTAAGGTATTTGGAGTAACACGTGAACGTATTCGTCAAATTGAAGCAAAAGCACTACGTAAACTTCGCCACCCTAGCCGTAGTAAACGACTTAAGGATTTCTTAGAATAAACATTTTTATTTACATTTCATAGTTTACTTCATAAAATTGAAGTAAACTATTTTTTTTATGCCCACATGTGGGCACAGAGACGCTGCCACGAGAAGTGGTGTTCAAGTCTTTGAAACATTGCTAGAAGGTGAGCGCTTTCATGAATCAGGATCGAAAAAAGATTATATTAAACGAAATTCTTTATTGGCGTGATAATAAATTGCTGCCAGAAACTTATTGTAACTTCCTAATCACTCTTTATTCCGAGGGAGAGGGCGTAGAAGCTTCAAAACCATCTACTTCAGTTACAGGGAAAACATATGTTTACTTGTTTGGAATTGGTTTGCTTTTACCATTTTTATTTCTTGTCACTTATTTTACTGAAATATCGCCTATATTGCAAATGGTAATAAACTTTATTTTTATAATTATCTGTATTTTATCAGTGATTCTAAATCGGAATAATCCTCTTTTATTACATTTGGGAACAATTATACTTGCTCTATTTATCCTTATTCTTTCAGTCAATGGAAGTGAAATGTTTTTTAAAGGACAAGGTGTATATTTGTTATTTACGGTACTCCTTAATTGTGTTGCTTGGTTGTTTATTGGGGTATTCTCAAAGAAAAAGTATTTCTTATTTGCTGGCCTTATCGGAGGATTTGTAACAGTCATTCTTTTATTAAATATTTAAAATGTTTAAATATTCATAAACTCCCTATATAATAGATAATGAAAACGCATACAACGGGAGGGGATATTATGAATTTCGATTTAACTGCAGAGCAAAGGTTAATTCAAAAAACGATGAGAGAGTTTTCAGAGGCGGAAGTTGCCCCTGGTGCTGAGAAACGAGATAAAGAAAAACGTTTCCCTAGAGAAGTATTTCAAAAGCTCGGTGACTTAGGTATGATGGGTCTACCATTTCCTGAGGAATATGGGGGGGCAGATTCAGATACAATTAGCTTTGCGATCGTTGTGGAAGAGCTTAGTAGGGCCTGTGGGTCAACAGGAATTACATATTCAGCACATATATCTCTTGGTGGTGCACCCCTTCATTTATTTGGCACGAAAGAACAAAAGGAAAAATATTTAACACCAATTTGTACTGGTGAATCTCTTGGTGCATTTGGATTAACAGAACCCAATGCCGGCTCAGATGCGGGTGGGACTCAAACAGAGGCAAAACTAGAAAATCATGAATTTGTCATAAATGGTAACAAATGCTTTATCACGAATGCGAGCTATGCGAAACATCTGGCACTTACTGCAATAACAGGACGTGATGGGGAACGTAAAGAGATAAGTGCGATTATTGTTCCAACCAATACAAAAGGTTTTAACGTCCTAGATAATTATGAGAAAATGGGTCTTCACGCATCTAACACGACTGAATTAGTTCTAGAAGATGTTCGTGTTCCTGAAGAGAATTTGCTCGGTAAGAGGGGAGAAGGCTTTAGGCAATTTTTAATCACCCTTGATGGCGGTAGGATTGGAATTGGGGCTATGGCAGTAGGGATAGCACAGGCAGCGTACGAAAGGGCACTAGCATACGCAAAGGAACGCAGACAGTTCGGAAAATCCTTAGCAACCTTCCAAGCGATTCAGTTTAAATTAGCAGATATGGCTATGAAAATAGAGTTAGCACGTAATATGGTCTACAAAGCTGCCTGGCTGAAGGATCAAGGGCGTAGTTTCTCTAAAGAGGCATCAATGGCTAAGCTATACGCCTCAGAGATTTGTATGGAGATTACAAGCCAGGCTGTACAGATTCACGGCGGATATGGATATATGCAGGAGTACCATGTGGAACGGTTTATGCGTGATGCAAAGCTACTAGAAATTGGTGAAGGTACATCTGAAATACAACGGCTCGTAATTGCACGAGCAATAGGTTGCTAAGAACATTGGCTAATAAGGTAATACTCCTTGCCACTTGGTGAGGAGTTTTTTTTGTAGAGTTGTTGCGAGGGGAAAGTAAGTGTTTTCTCCACAATATTCCACTTGCGGATGTTTTTTAAGGGAAAATACAATAAAAGCATCCGTAAACATAATATTCGAATACTTTTGCTACATTGAATTAAAAAAGCATCCACAAAATCCAGAAAAAGGAAAAAATGAACCTAAAAGCAAGTGTTTTACCCATAATATTCCACCTGTGGATGGTTTTTAAGGGAAAATACAATAAAAGCATCCGTAAACATAATATTCGAATGCTTTTAGCTACATTGAATTAAAAAAAGCATCCATAAAATCCAGGAAAAGGAAAAGAATATACTCAATTAGAATCCGAATACAATCTTAAACCAGATAGATTGAAGACGGATTACTTTTATCCAATTTTATGACATTTTTGTGAAATTTTTATGAAAAATAATTTTACAATAATATGTTAATTTCGTTCTTGTACAATTAGGACTTTAACTTCTATCATTTTTCAAGTAAAATAGAGAGTGTTTGTATAGAATATATATTATAGCAGTTTTTAACTGTATTCAGCAGAAAGTACATTCTTCTATAGTGGGGTGAGTATATACCTAGGCTGAATTAGTTAAAGCCTCCGGCGGGATGCATCGAAATTTATGAGTCAACTCAAAGTTCGGGCTTACATACGCTAAGGCGCATTTGATTATGTACATAGGGTAAGGGAGGTCAGAAAAAGTGAAAAAGAATCCATTAATACCATTTGCTTTAATTGCTGTTTTCGGTATTGGACTTATGTTCCTATTAGGATTTGTTGGACTAGGCAACATGGAAGAAATGGCTAACGGTGAGAATGAGCAGCCTGAAACAGCTGCAGCTTCTCCTGAGGAAATTTACCAAGGAAAATGCTCTGCATGTCATGGTGCAGATCTTAGTGGTGGTGCTGGTCCTGCATTATTAGGTGTAGGTGACAGACACTCAGCTGAGGAAATCCAAGACATTATTACAAATGGTAAACCTCCAGCAATGCCAGGTGGTTTAGTAACAGATCCAGCTCAAGTAGAAGAAATTGCTACTTGGTTAACTGAACAGAAATAATACATGAAAACCCTTTGCAAAAATGTAAAGGGTTTTTTTCTATTCCTTGTCCTAGATGGAAGTTTCCTTTCGATTCTTGTATAATTAAATTTAATCTAAAAAAAGACGTGGTGTTATTATGAATGAAGAAAAACTATCAAAACGACTAGAAACAGTTGCATCATACATACCAAAAGGGTCTATTTTAGCGGATATAGGTTCTGATCATGCTTATTTACCTTGCTATGCATATTTAAATGGACTAATTTCCAAAGGAATTGCTGGTGAGGTAGTGGAAGGTCCGTTTCAGTCAGCCAAAAAACAAGTTGCGAAGAATCAACTAGAAACAAAAATAGATGTACGTAAAGGAAACGGTTTAGAAGTCATTCAGCCGAATGAGGCCACATGTATTACAATTGCAGGTATGGGTGGTTCGCTTATTCGGACAATCCTAGAGGAAGGGAAACATAAGCTCCTTGGGGTAGAACGATTAATCCTTCAGCCAAATATCGGTGCATCTACTATTAGAGAATGGTTGATTGATAATGAGTGGGAATTAGTGACCGAGGAAATTCTTCAGGAAGATAAGAAAATATATGAAGTGCTGGTTGCTGAAAGAGGTAATCCCCTTCGACCATATGTGAACAAGGAAATTGAACTATTACTAGGTCCTTTTCTTGCAAAAGAAAGAAGTTCAGTTTTCGAAAAGAAATGGTCACATGAACTAGCACATTGGGAAAAAATCATAAAACAGCTTGAAGCAGCAGATGAATCTCCAGAAAATCAGATTCGAAAAGAAGAGCTACAGAGAAAAGCCAGAATTGTGAGGGAGGTTTTGAAGTGAGTAAAATACCAAATGGACACGAAGTCATTCAATTGTTTGAACAATTCTCTCCAAAACATCTTGCTGTTGAGGGAGATAAGATTGGTTTACAGATAGGAACTCTAAATAAACCAATAAAGACAGTTATGATTGCTCTTGATGTATTGGAAAACGTAGTAAATGAGGCGATCTCAAAAGATGTGGATCTAATTATTGCGCACCACCCACCAATTTTTCGTCCATTAAAAGCTCTCCAAACAGACACACCCTCTGGAAGAATTATTGAAAAATGTATTAGACATAATATTGCCATATATGCGGCTCATACAAATTTAGATGTGGCCGTAGGTGGTGTAAATGACTTACTAGCAGATGCGTTGGAATTAACAAACATTGACGTGCTAAGTCCAACCTATGAAGAAAAACTTAAAAAACTAGCTGTATATGTACCTAAACAATCTGCAGATGTCGTTCGAACGGCTTTAGGAGAAGCAGGGGCCGGATTTATCGGAAATTACAGTCATTGTACATTTAACACTCCAGGGACCGGAACATTTCTTCCGCAGGAAGGTACAAATCCATATATTGGTCAACAGGGCAGGTTAGAAGAGGTTGAAGAAGTGAAGATTGAAACCGTGTTTCCTAGTAGCCTGCAAAAAAGGGTTGTGTCAGCTATGATGAAGGCCCACCCTTATGAAGAGGTTGCTTATGATATATATCCTCTTGAAAATGAGGGGAACGTGTTAGGGTTAGGACGTGTTGGCTATCTTGAAAATGAAATGACACTTGAAGAATTCGCTTTACATGTGAAGAACAAGCTTGAAGTCGAAGGACTCCGTGTCGTTGGTTCGTTGACTGACAAAGTAAAAAAAGTTGCCGTACTTGGTGGCGATGGGAATAAATATATTTCTCAAGCAAAAAGGGCTGGAGCAGATGTATATGTAACAGGTGATATGTATTACCATGTAGCCCATGATGCGATGATGATGGGGCTTAATATCGTTGATCCAGGCCATCATATTGAAAAGGTTATGAAAAAAGGAGTAGCAGAAATATTAACAAAGACTTTTGCAGAAAAGAAATTTGATGTATCTGTATTTCCTTCTGAATTACATACTGATCCATTTACGTTTTTATAAAATAAAAAGGTACTCTAAATGAGTACCTTTTACTATATTTACAGCAGTCCCGATAGGATGACTGTAAAACTATATTATTTTTTACTTACTTTTACTTTTGGTAGAACCTTAAATAGTGGAACTTTTCTTTCTCGTTCCCAAGTTTCTTCTTTTTCTGGGTCAAATTGTTCTAGGAAGTTAATGACCTCTTTTGTAATTGGAGTTGGAGTTGAAGCACCTGCAGTAACAGCAACCTTCTCTACTCCATTTAACCATTCTAGCTGAATGTCACTCACATCGGCAACTCGGTAAGCCTTCGTTCCAGCAATGTCCTCTGATACTTGTGCGAGACGGTTAGAGTTATTGCTCTTAGGGTCACCGACGACAATTGTTAAGTCTGCTGCCCCGGCTTGTTCCGCAACTGCTTCTTGACGAACCTGAGTAGCTAAACAAATTTCATTGTGAACCTCAGTATGAGGAAACTTTTCTTTCACTTTTTCCATGACGTCAAGAACATCCCACTGGCTCATTGTTGTTTGGTTTGTTACAACAAGCTTTTCACTATCAAGTTCAAGCTTCTCAACATCTTCAGTTGTTTCAACAAGATGAACGTAATCAGGTGCTACTCCAACTGCACCTTCTGGTTCCGGGTGTCCCTTTTTGCCAATATAGATAATATGAAACCCTTCTGCTGTCTTTTCTTTGATTAAATCATGAGTTCTAGTCACATCAGGGCAAGTTGCATCCAGTGTTACGAGACCTCTTTCACGTGCAATTCTCTTAATCTCTGGAGATACACCGTGAGCAGTAAAAATGACAGTGCCTTGTTCTACTTGATTCAAAATCTCCAAACGATTAGGTCCGTCAAGCGTAATAATTCCTTCTTCCTCGAAGGCATCTGTTACATGTTTATTGTGAACGATCATTCCTAATATATAAATTGGTCTAGGTAATGTTTTATCTAAAGCGGCATTCTTTGCAATAACCATTGCATCAACTACACCGTAGCAATAACCGCGGGGTGCTATTTTGATTACTTCCATGCTTTTCTCCTCCTCAGCCATAAATCGGACAGCTGTATCAATACGTATAATTGATACTCTCGTAATCTCGTATTTATTATATCTGAGTATCGAGGATATTACAAAGGACTTTTAAATGTAAAGCTTTGGAACAGACTTACCTGAAGAAGTTGCTTTCGGTTTGTCAGATTCTTTAGTTTCTGTCCCGTCGTTAAAATCATTTGACGTTATATCCGATATTGGAATACTATCGGTTTCCTCTTCAGTTTCATTACCGGCATTTTTTATGGCACTATACATTTTTATCATGGCAGGGATATTCTTCATTAATGGACCATACTGCTGTACCACGGGGACTACTGATTCTGCCATTTTAAGTGTTTTTTGTATATTACCGACAACAGCACTAATATTGGATGGATTTGCTAAATTCTGTAGTGTACCAGCGTTCATTCCTTGAAGAGGAGAGGGGTTGAAGGATCCTGGCATCATGCCTCCCATACCTTGCATTGGATTTGATTGGCCCATTCCAGGCAATAATCTTTTTAAAAGCCCTCCTAAACCTCCTCTACTTTGCATTCCATTTCCCAAACCTTGTGGGGGATACCCAAATGGGCGTGAATACATAGTTGGTGGTCTCATTTGTCTCATATGTCTCATGTGATTCATAGGTTGCCTTTGCATAAACATAACTTATCCTCCTTTCAAATTGGTTAAGATAAGTAGAAAGAGTAATACCTTGTTTTTAGAATATGCGCGGATAGAAATAAATGTTTAACGAATTAACAGAATTAGGCGAATCATACGTTAGTTGGAGTTTTTTAGTTATTTCCTATATAATTAGATGTTAGGTTAATGAAAAAGCGAAATTTTTAGTAAAGCTTATCTTATTGATGCAACATAGTAATACAATGTCTACTAAGTACTATTAACCAATACATACTTAAAATAAATGAGGGATCGATATGACAAAACAAGACTTTGAACGTTTTCAGTTTCAACCTTTTATACTGGAAGCATTGCAGGATTTAAAATTTACAAAACCAACTGAAATTCAGGAACGGTTAATACCTAGCTTACTTCGTGGCGAAAGTGCAATTGGTCAATCGCAAACAGGTACTGGAAAAACACACGCATACCTGCTGCCAATCTTAAATAAAATTGATACAACAAAGCAGGAAGTACAAGCGGTTATTACAGCACCTACAAGAGAACTAGCAAACCAAATTTATCAAGAGATCGGTAAAATCGTTAAATTTAGTGGCGAAAATCCAATTACAGCTAAGCTGTTTGTTGGTGGGACGGATAAGGCTAGAGCAATTGATAAATTAAAAATACAGCCACATGTAGTGGTAGGAACCCCAGGTCGAATAAATGATTTAATAAAGGAACAAGCTTTACAAGTTTATACGGCTGATGCAATTGTTGTTGATGAAGCGGATCTAATGCTTGATATGGGCTTTATCGAGGATGTAGACCAGATTGCATCAAGAATGGTTGAAAAGCTTCAAATTATGGTGTTTTCTGCAACAATACCTGAAAAACTTAAACCATTCTTGAAAAAGTATATGGAAAATCCAAGATATACTCATGTTGCGCCAGAACAAGCAACTGCAGCAAAGGTAGAACATGTTCTTATTCCACTTCGACACCGACAAAAATTATCTATACTGCAAAAATTGTTAGAAGCATATAACCCATACTTAGCAATCATTTTTACAAACACGAAAAAAATGGCCGATGAAGTAGCAGATGGACTGATAGAAAAGGGACTAAAGGTTGGAAGATTACATGGAGACCTTTCCCCACGTGAACGTAAGAAAGCAATGAAGCAAATCAATTCACTTGAATTTCAATATGTAGTCGCAACTGATTTGGCTGCAAGAGGAATCGATATTGAAGGGGTAAGCCATGTTATCAATTATGAGCTACCAAGTGACCTTGATTTCTATATTCACAGAGTGGGAAGGACAGCAAGAGCGGGTTATTCAGGAATTGCTGCTACCCTTTACGATCCTTCAGATGAGGATGCACTTGTAAAACTGGAGAAGATGGGTATTACTTTTATAAATATGGATATCGAAAAAAATGAATTAGTGAAGATTAGCGAGCGGAACAAACGTAAAACACGAAAAAAACAGGTTGATGAAGTAGAGAAAAATGCCCAGAGCTCTGTTAAGAAGCCTAAAAAGGTTAAACCAGGCTATAAGAAAAAAATGAACAGAGAAATTGAATCCATTAAGAAGCGCCAAAGACGTTTGAAAAAGAAATAAGTAGTAACCTTATTAAGAAGAAGTCTCCTACTTCTATAAGTGGGGGATACATATAAAAGAGTATACAATTCTTTGTTTTGTAACTTGACTGAACAGAGCTTATCCTCTTGGCAGATCACGGTTTTTAAAGGCTGTTTTCGAGTATAAGCTCAAAGACAAAGAACGCTACAACATTGTGGAAAGGTCTTAGTATTCCACCTAGTTGCAGATCAAAATTCGTGCGCAAAATTCGCCAAGATGCTTTTGATTTTGTGATACAATATGATTAAATTCGTTTTGTTTTGGGAGATTGGAGTGTAGCAAATGCTTAAAATAGGCTCACATGTTTCAATGAGTGGAAAGAAAATGCTTCTAGCTGCTAGTGAAGAAGCAGTGTCATACGGTGCAAATACATTTATGATATACACAGGCGCACCACAAAATACAAGACGCAAAAAAATAGAAGACCTAAATATAGAAGCTGGACAAGCCCATATGAAAGAAAATGGAATAACTGAAATAGTCGTTCATGCGCCTTACATTATTAATATTGGAAACACCACTAATCCAGCAACATTTGAATTAGGTGTAAACTTCCTACGGTCCGAAATCGAGCGTACAGAGGCACTTGGTGCTAAGCAAATTGTTCTTCATCCGGGTGCGCATGTTGGTGCAGGTGCTGAGGCTGGAATCAAGAGGATTATCGAAGGCTTAAATGAGGTTCTTACAAAAGATCATAGGGTACAAATTGCATTAGAAACAATGGCGGGAAAAGGCTCTGAATGCGGTAGTACGTTTGAAGAGATTGCTCAAATTATTGATGGGGTAACTCATAATGAAAAGCTTTCAGTTTGCTTTGATACGTGTCATACCCACGATGCTGGATATGATATTGTAAATGACTTTGACGGTGTTCTAGATCAATTCGATAAGTTAATTGGTATTGATCGGATAAAGGTACTCCATATAAATGATAGTAAGAACGAACAAGGGGCTAGAAAAGACCGCCATGAAAATATAGGCTTTGGAAAAATAGGATTTGAAGCTCTTTCTACTATTGTCCATCACCCTTCGCTTCAAGATGTGCCAAAGATTCTTGAAACTCCTTATGTAGGAGAAGACAAAAATAATAAAAAGCCACCATATAAATATGAAATAGAAATGATTCATGCAAAATCATTTAACAAAGCTTTACTGGAAGACATTCTGAATCAATAGAATGGAAAAAGGCTAAAGGCGCATAGCCTTAAGTGACAACCTTAAGACAAGGCGTTGATAGAAGTCACTTACCATTTTATCGGTTGGATTAGACCAGAGTCGCTGGAGCCATTGGGCTAGATATTGAAAAAAGCTGTCTTATTGACAGCTTTTTTCAACTCGTGAATTTTAAGAATAATTGATTTAATTTACGTGCAACCTCAGGACTTGTAATTTGTGCTATTTCTCTTAACAATTGATTTTTTTCTTCAGGATTAAATATATTTATATTCTTCCTTTTACGAATTAACTTTAATACATTTGTTGCTTGTGCCTTTGTTACATCTATGTCATATTGCTGACCATATTTCATTAAATCTTCAGGTGTAAGTGTCTTAAGTTTTTGGTTAATAATTTGTTGATATATATTCATTACCGTTTCCCACCTTCCTCACGTTAGTTTATTTCGTACGGGTAAGGTGTGTGCATAAAACAATACATAAAGTAGTGATTGGAGTGATCAGATGAATAGAGTGCACAAAAAAGAGAGTTTCGGTCATAAAATGTTCCGTGTAATCATGATTATTATAGGCGCTGGTTTTGCTGCAGCTGCAATTGAATTGTTTTTGATTCCAAATAAAATTATAGATGGTGGGATAATCGGTATTTCGTTAATTGTCGATTATTTAACCCCGTCTTATATTACGTTCGGCTTCCTTGTGGTACTATTCAATCTGCCATTTATGTATTCAGGTTATAAACAAATTGGAAAAACCTTTATGTGGTCTAGCATTTTAGGGATAATGTCATTAGCAATTATCGAGACCTTGCTGCACCATGTTCCCGTTTTTGATATAGAACCTATCCTTGCAGCTGTATTTGGAGGTCTTCTCCTTGGTGCCGGAGTTGGTCTTGTGATACGTAACGGAGGATCAATGGATGGAACCGAAATATTATCCATTATCTTAACGAAAAAATTGCCGTTCTCAGTTGGAGAATTTGTCATGTTTATCAATATATTTATTTTTGCATTAGCAGGTTTTGTGTTTGGAATTGAATCCGCCATGTATTCTGTATTAGCATATTACATTGCGTTTAAAACGATTGATACGGTTGTTGAAGGACTCGATGAGACGAAAGCAGCAATAATCGTTTCTGAACAATTTGATGAGATATCAGATGCCATATTACATCGACTTGGTCGTGGGACCACAAAACTTATGGGAAGAGGCGGTTATACGGACGCACAAAAGGAAGTAGTGTATGTTGTTGTGACGAGGCTAGAGGTTACAAAACTTAAGGTGATTATCCACGAGATTGACCCAAATGCCTTTATCACCATAATGGATACACATGAAGTTAAAGGTGGTAGATTTAAATCTGCAGTTCATTAAAAAGGTTACGCTCCTTTTATGTTACTTTTTTTTATTGATTCAGGTAAGTGATTAACACTTTTTCAAAAAGTTCTGTTCAAAAACAGGTTTTTTTAAAAAGGGTTAATCCTATTTTTTTCTTTTTATAATGGAATGGCTATAGTCAAAACCACTTTACTTTACACATATCATCTTGTATACTTTTATGAGTACAAATCGTAATGATTCTTAAAAAGGTAAAATAATCTAAAAGTTAGGTGATAACTTGACACATACAAATCCAGTTTTAACTATAAAAGATCTTTCTTTCCGCTATGATGAACATATCGTCTTAGACCATATCAATTTGGTTGTTCCACGGGGGTCTTTTCTAGCAATCGTGGGTCCGAATGGTTCCGGGAAAACTACATTGTTAAAAAGCATTCTTGGCATTTTAAAAATACAGAAGGGTTCCATCGAATTATTTGGAGTGGAGAGTACCAAATTTAAAGACTGGAGCAAAATCGGTTTTGTTTCGCAAAAAGCGAATAGTTTTAACTCCGGGTTTCCAGCAACTGTATCTGAGGTTGTTTCGAGTGGACTAACGGCAAAGCTAGGATTGTTCCGATTTATAAAACAAGAGCACAAGAAGAAAGTTGTTCAAGCCCTGAAGGCTGTTGGAATGGATCATTTCTTAGATCGTAATATAGGGGAACTTTCTGGTGGGCAACAACAGCGTGTTTTTATCGCACGTGCACTTGTAAGTGATCCTGAATTGTTAATCCTCGATGAGCCAACAGTAGGTGTAGATGCACAAACAGTTCAAACCTTTTACAATATGCTTGAGGACATAAGTAAGAACAAAGGAATTACGTTAATCTTAGTGACTCATGATGTGGGGACGATTTCACAGAAAGTCTCTCATGTGGCTTGTTTAAATCGAGACCTTCATTTCCATGGAAGTGCCGAGGAATTTGAACATGTCAAGGAACAGGACTTATCCGAGTTTTATGGACATTCACTTCAAGTCATTACTCACAATCATACCCATGGAAGGTGAAACAATGCTTTCAGATATTTTTCAATATGAATTTTTACAAAATGCATTCCTGAGTGGCTTGCTAATTGGATTTATTGCACCGTTGCTCGGAGTTTTTATTGTTGTTAGAAGACTTTCGCTTATTGCAGATGCGTTAAGTCATGTTACGTTAGCAGGGATAGCAGCAAGTTTATTGCTAGAAAAAAAACTGGGCCTTGCCCAACCAATTAACCCTATCTATATGGGAATGACCTTCTCAGTAGTCGGATCATTATTTATCGAACGTCTTCGTACGGTATATAAGCATTATCAGGAGCTTGCGATTCCGATTATTTTATCCGGTGGGATTGGGTTAGGAGTTATTTTTCTATCTTTAGCAGATGGTTTTAACACAGATCTGTTTAACTATTTATTCGGAAGTGTGAGTGCGATTAGTCGCACTGATTTATGGACAGTAGTAGGGATTTCGGTTTTGGTTATCTTAATCGTTGTTTTCTTATATAAGGAATTATTTCTATTATCTTTTGATGAAGAGCATGCAGCAGTTTCGGGTATAAATGCCAAAACGATTCATTTTATCTTCATTGTTACAGTTGCATTGGTTATTGCTGCGTCTATGAGAATAGTGGGTATTTTATTAGTATCATCCTTGATGACACTGCCAGTTGCAGCAAGTATTCGGATTGCAAAAGGGTTTAAGCAAGCAATCATCCTCTCCGTTGTGTTTGGAGAACTATCCGTTATTTTGGGATTGGTGCTATCTTATTATCTTGATTTAGCTCCAGGAGGAACAATTGTAGTACTTGCAATCCTTATTTTATTAGGTGCAATTGGTTGGAAAAAGTTGTGGAAAGGAAGAGCAATGGTATGAATGTTTCTGAAGCGATGCAACTTATGAAGGAAAAAGGATATAAGCATACTGGAAAACGACAGGAGATGCTTGAATTATTTTCTGATTCCGATAAATATTTGACAGCGAAGGATGTTTTAGATCAACTAAAAGGGAATTATCCTGGGCTAAGCTTTGATACGATTTACCGGAATTTATCTCTATTTGTTGACCTTAGTATTTTGGAAATGACGGAGCTATCAGGTGAAAAACATTTTCGATTTACATGTGGTGGTACCCATCATCATCACCATTTTATTTGCTTGGAATGTGGAAAAACGAAGGAAATCGAATCCTGCCCAATGGATAAAGTCGTTGATAATTTATCTGGATACGATGTTACGGGACATAAATTTGAAATCTATGGGTCTTGCCCGGAATGTAGGATATAAAATCAGTACCTTTTACTTGAAATGATTAACAATTATATTTATCCCTCCTTTCACTCATACTATAAATGCTCCTTTACCATAAGGAAAGCGAGGGATAAGCATGGCAGAAGAAGATAAAAACGTAAAAAATTCACTAGAGAATAATGATTTTGATTACTACGTTGATTCTAATTTAGGTGCAAATGCTGACTCAAGCTATAATGAGGAAACGGCAGCTGAAGTTGCCGCTCCAATAAATTATGGTCCTGCTAAACGAGAAGCGAATAATACGGGAAATAACACGAACGATAATGCAGTGGGTGGTACTGGTATGGGATGGTTAGCCCTAGCATTATCAATTATTTCCTTATTTGTAATGCCTGTCTTAATGGGAGCAGCGGGTATTATTATTGGATTTATCGCACGCAAACGTGGAGCAACTGGTTTAGGAGCATGGGCAATCGGGATTGGTGCTATCTCAATCATTGTTGGCATCTTTATCCTCCCATTTTTTTAACAAAATCATATATAGCAAAAAACAAGCCCGACGCATTTGCGTTGGGCCTGTTTTTGTCTATTAGCTTATTTTTGTGCTTGTTTTGCGTAGTATTCTTCTGCAAGCTTGTCAATTTCTTTTTTCAGTTCCTCTACCATTGTCTCTTCAGGAACCTTACGAACGGTTTTACCGTGGCGGAATAGTAATCCTTCGCCTCTAGCGCCAGCGATACCAATATCCGCCTCACGAGCCTCACCAGGTCCGTTAACAGCACATCCTAATACTGAGACCTTAATAGGTGCTTTAATAGTTGAAATATACTCTTCCACTTCATTTGCAATCTTAATAAGGTCTATTTCAATTCGTCCACATGTTGGACAAGATATTAAGGTAGCTGCATTTGCTGCTAACCCAAATGATTTTAATAATTCACGAGCAACCTTTACTTCCTCAACTGGATCTGCACTTAATGAAATACGTACAGTATTTCCAATTCCCTTGCTCAAAATAGCTCCTAAACCAGCAGCACTTTTAACTGTTCCTGAAAAGAGTGTACCTGATTCAGTAATACCTAAGTGAAGTGGATAATCGAAAGCTTGTGCAGCTTTCTCATATGCCTCAATGGCGAGAGGTACATTTGATGCTTTCATTGATACAATTATGTCATGGAAATCAAGATCCTCTAAAATTTTAATATGATGTAAGGCACTTTCTACCATTCCATCAGCAGTTGGGTACCCATACTTATCAAGGATTCGCTTCTCTAGTGATCCAGCATTTACACCAATTCGGATTGGAATTCCTTTTTCTTTGGCCGCTTTTACTACTGCTTCGACCTTTTCTTTGCGGCCGATATTACCTGGATTGATCCGGATTTTATCGGCTCCTCCCTCAATTGCTTTTAACGCTAATTTATAATCAAAATGTATATCAACTACAAGAGGAATTGAAATTCTTTTTTTGATTTCTGGAATGGCATTTGCAGCACGTTCATCGGGACATGCTACTCGGACGATTTGACATCCTACTTCTTCTAGACGTTTAATTTCAGCAACTGTTGCCTCTACATCATGTGTTTTTGTAGTGGTCATACTTTGGATAACTACTTCATTGTTACCACCGATCGTTAAATTCCCTACTTTAACAGGTCTTGTTTTTGTACGATGGATGATTTCACTCACGAATATCGCTCCTTTAGGTTTAAAGCTTCTTATTAATTACTATATAAGGGTAATCCTTTATTTGAAAAATATCTAGTTAAAAAAACAACTTCCTGCCTATTTTACAGTTGAAACGAAAAATTGACAAGAAAAGCGCCTTTATTCTTTTGTATAGAGTGGGAATTTATACGTTTTCCCGATTTGAAGATGGTCTGCTTTCGTATCTGGATTTAACTGCTCAAAATCTTTTATTACTGATTCAATGGATGAGAGTTGATTTCCAGCATTTATTGTTTCCGCTATCGATAATAATGTGTCCCCTGCTTTTACCTTGACATCTTTAAATGGAATACTTGGTGTATGTGTCATTACTTCTTCTACTTCTATTGTTTCATTTTTTGCATCTGGTAAGGTTCCAATTCTAACATCGTAATAAATAATATATAAAATAAATACAATTGATAGAAATGCTACTAATCGTTTCATCCTATTACCTCCAAAAGTTCTACCTATTACAACATATGCTTGTCCTAACGATATATGCTTAAAATGATAGAATTGAGGCAAAAATTTACTAGACATGATAGAAATACATACTTTTACATACAAGAGTGAAAAATAGAGTAAAGAGAGTATAGAAAACCCAAATTACAATAGAATAAAAAATTAAATAATTTAATTCTTTACAATAAAAAAGTACTGCGTTACTATTTTTATTGTGTGTTTGCTTACAAATTTCGATAAAAAATTTAGGAGTTGGCAAAGTGGAACTAGACGTACAGAGTATGATATTTCAGTTTATTGGTGGTCTTGGTATCTTCCTATTCGGTATTAAGTACATGGGTGATGGTTTACAAAAATCTGCCGGCGATAAACTTCGGGATATTCTAGATAAGTTTACAACTAATCCTTTCATGGGTGTACTAGCTGGTGTTTTCGTAACATGCTTAATCCAGAGTAGTTCTGGAACGACAGTTATTGTTGTAGGATTAGTTAGTGCTGGTTTTATGACATTAAGACAAGCAATTGGCGTTATTATGGGAGCAAATATCGGAACAACAATTACAGCCTTTATTATAGGTATTAAGATTTCCGACTACGCACTTCCAATTATCGCTCTTGGTGCAATCTTGCTATTTTTCTTTAAAAGTAAAAAAATACATAATTTTGGCCAAATCGTCTTCGGTTTTGGTTCACTCTTCCTAGGATTAGAGCTAATGGGGGACGGGATGAAGCCACTACGTACACTTGAAGCTTTCCGTGAATTAACTGTTAGTATGAGTGATAATCCGATACTTGGTGTTGTCATTGGTACTGTATTTACAGTTATTGTTCAAAGTTCAAGTGCCACAATTGGTATTTTACAGGAGTTATTTGGGGAAGGTCTTCTAGATATTTATGCTGCGATACCAGTTTTATTTGGTGACAATATCGGAACAACGATTACAGCTGTTTTAGCATCGATTGGTGCTTCCGTTGCGGCGAAAAGGGCTGCATTAACACATGTTATCTTTAATATAATTGGTACAATTATTTTTATGCTTTTGCTTGTACCATTCACAAAGGTTATCTTGTTTTTACAAGGTTCATTAAACTTAAATCCTGAAATGACAATTGCATTTGCTCATGGTACATTCAACGTGACGAATACAATTATTCAATTCCCATTCATTGCTGCTTTGGCATTTATTGTGACGAAATTAATTCCAGGTGAAGATTCACTTATCGAATATAAGGCGAAACATCTTGATCCTGTGTTTATTCAACAATCACCAGCTATTGCGTTGGGTCAAGCGAGAGAAGAAGTAGTGCGAATGGGTGAATTCGCAGTTAAGGGTCTTGAGGAATCGAATACGTATTTGAACGAGAAAACACAAAAGCACGCAGATACATCTATGCAAATCGAAGATGCTATTAATAATTTAGATAAAAAGATTACTGACTATTTAATTAAGCTTTCATCAAGATCACTATCTCCACAGGAATCACAATTACACTCAATGCTAGTGAATTCTGTCCGTGATATCGAAAGAATTGGGGATCATTTTGAAAATATAGTTGAATTAGTCGACTATCAGCTCTCCAATAAAGTTAAACTTACTGAGGGTGCACTGGAAGATTTAAATGAAATGTTTAAATTAACGATTTATACTGTTAATGAAGCTGTTCAAAGTCTCCAAAATAATGATCGCACATTAGCAATTGATGTTGTAAAACAAGAAGAAAAAATTGACACAATGGAACGTTCATTACGTAAGAAGCACATCTTGCGTTTAAATGAGGGACAATGCTCCGGACAGGCTGGAATCGTGTTTGTTGACATTATCAGTAATTTAGAACGAATCGGTGACCATGCGGTTAATATTGCTGAAGCAGTTTTAGGAGAACGTGATTTATAATTCATACACACCAAAGGATACAAGGCATAAAGCCTTGTATTTTTTTGAAAGGAGAAATGATTATAGTGGGCATCTTAATGTGGATATTAATTATTTTATTATTTGTCATTTCATTTGTAGGTCTTGTCTATCCAATTATTCCAAGCGTTCTTTTCATTGCAGGAGGCTTTTTGGTTTATGGTCTTTTCCAGGGCTTTGAATCATTAACGATTTGGTTTTGGGTAATTGAAGGTCTATTTTTACTGCTTTTACTAGGAGCTGATTACGCAACCAACCTGGTTGGAGTGAAGAAGTATGGTGGAAGTAAAGCCGCTGTATGGGGTAGCACGATTGGATTGCTTATAGGGCCGTTTATCATTCCGATAGCAGGGATAATCATTGGTCCATTTCTTGGAGCATTTGTGGCAGAACTACTTGTTCATAAGAAGGATGTAAAGGGTGCATTTAAGAGCGGAATAGGCTCTCTTGTAGGGTTTCTAAGTGGAGTTGTTGCAAAAGGAGTTATCCAGGTTATTATGATTGTGTATTTTTTATTTGTTGTATTCTAATGAATAAACCTATTGAACAGGGAGAATATAAACGTGGTGAAAGTAAGTTTATACGAAGTAAGTAGTAATCAATAGTGCTTTTTATTTGAAAGATAATACTAATTTTGGTAATCTAACAAATGAGGACTACTGAAGGCGGTAACGTTTTCAAATGTTCAATTGTACATATTTAAGGAGGAAAAAAAAATGGCATACGAATTACCACAACTACCTTATGCTTATGATGCATTAGAGCCACACATCGATAAGGAAACAATGAACATTCACCACACAAAGCATCACAATACTTACATCACAAATGTAAATAACGCTTTAGCAGGTAACGAAGAGCTTGCAAGCAAATCAGTAGAAGAGTTAGTTTCTAACTTAGATGCAGTACCTGAAAACATCCGTACTGCAGTAAGAAACAATGGCGGTGGACATGCTAACCACAGCCTATTCTGGACTATTCTTTCACCAAATGGTGGCGGAGAACCTACTGGAGATTTAGCTGATGCAATCAACAGCAAATTCGGTAGCTTAGATGCTTTCAAAGATGAGTTCACAAAAGCAGCAACAACTCGTTTCGGTTCTGGTTGGGCTTGGTTAGTAGTGAACAATGGAGAACTTGAAGTAACAAGCACTCCAAACCAAGACTCTCCATTAATGGAAGGTAAAACTCCTGTTCTTGGTCTTGATGTTTGGGAGCACGCTTACTACCTAAACTACCAAAACCGTCGTCCAGATTATATTGCTGCATTCTTCAATGTAGTTAACTGGGAAGAAGTAGCAAACCGTTATAACGCTGCAAAATAATAAAAATTATGCCAGTAGATACGATTACTGGTTCCAGAGTGTAGACAATCAGATATGATTTTGTCTACACTCTTTTTTTTGATCCCAGACTGTCTCGAAAACGCTCGAAGACAAGGCGCGCAATCGAGCGAAGACGGCTTTTATGGGCCGACGAGAGAGGCAAGTACCGCAGTATGGGAGCGTTTGTCAACAGTTTAAAGGCCAGTTCATTCGTCTACTAGCTTTTTATTGCCCAGAAATCGAATATCTCCCCTTGTTTTTGACACACTAACTAGTAGATTAAAAAGGGGAGTCAGCTTATGTTTCGTTTTAAAAAGGTACTCGGTGATGTGCCGGTTCACAAGGATTTAATCTTATTATTAGTGATTGGTGGATTGTATGCACTTAGTATCGCTTTATCAAATACGTTTGTGAACGTCTATCTATGGAAGCAGTCAGGAGACTTTAAAGATTTAGGTTTGTATAATTTAGCAGTAGTGGTTCTGCAGCCATTAACCTTTATTATAGCGGGTAGATGGGCCAAGAAAATTGATAGAGTGATCGTATTGCGGCTTGGAGTATCATTCTTAGCCATTTTTTATATCACGGTATTATCGATTGGTGAATATGCCTCTCAGTATCTTCTCCTATTAGGGGCCCTATTAGGTATTGGGTATGGCTTTTATTGGTTGGCATTTAATGTGTTAACCTTTGAAATAACTGAGCCAGAAACCCGTGATTTTTTTAACGGATTTTTAGGACTGCTCGGTTCATTTTCAGGAATGATTGGGCCCATTGCAGCAGGATTCATCATTCATTCAATGGAAAGTACAACAGGGTATACCGTTATCTTTGGGATTTCGCTTGGTTTGTTTGCGGGGGCAGTTGTTCTTAGTTTTTTCTTAAAAAGAAGAAAAGCAGAGGGCGATTTTGTATTTAGAAGGATACTTACGGAACGAAAGAACAATTCAAACTGGAAACATATCCTACATGCTCATTTCTTTCAAGGGATTCGCGAGGGTACTTTTGTCTTTGTTATCTCCGTTTTCGTCTTTGTGGAAACAGGAAGCGAATTAGCTCTCGGTAAATTTGGATTAATTAATTCAGCCGTATCATTTTTATTTTATTTTATTGCAACAAGGTTAATCAAAAAGAAAATGCGCAAAAAGTCCATCCTTGTTGGGGGCTTATTGATTTATCTTGCAATCTTTGCCATTCTGTTTGAGGTAACCTATATAAGGCTGATTATATATGGAATAATTATTGGAATTGCATATCCTATTCTTTTGGTTCCATATAATTCATTAACATATGATGTAATAGGGAAGGCTTGGAATGCAAAGGAAATGAGAATTGAGTATGTAGTTGTGAGAGAACTATTTTTAAATATGGGAAGAATTGTATCTATTTTGTTATTCTTGCTAGCAGTTACCTTTTTTGATGACAAACAAAGTATACCTATTCTACTAGCTATTGTAGGTTCAGGACATTTAATTCTTTACTTTTCGATACGGAAAATCAAAACACCTGATGCTGCTGGTCCAGTTCAATCTAAATCAGCTGCAAATAGAAAGCTCATCGAGGGCGAAGGTGGTTCAACAGCTTAATTGGTGTTAATTACGTATGGTAAAAAACTTGAATTTCTTTTACAATAGAAAAGAAGGCACCTGGCCTGACCGGGTGTCTTTTTAATTGTTTAGGAATTATAAAATTTTTTGAACTGTTGATATTTATTTCTACGTCTAGTTCCAGCGCCAAGCCCCTCAAGGTGCCCCTGTCGGACTTGCACAGGACGTGGCAGCTTTTAGTGGACGTTCATTTTCGAGGGGCTTGCGCTGTTGTTCTTTGCCAATGCTCTCTTGGACTTTTGGTGAATTTATACAAGGTGTATTTCATTCATAAGAAATCAATTGCATGATAAAATAAATAATAAACCCATATGAAGGTTGTTGATAGACATGATAAAAAAGAAAAAATCACATGTTCCTTTTCGGTTAAATATGTTGTTTTTTGCTGTTTTTCTTCTTTTTTCTGCACTAGTCCTACGACTAGGTGTAGTACAAATTGTTCACGGTGAGAAGTTTCAAAAAGAAGTAGAAAAGACAGAAAATGAAGTTGTAAACCTGCCTGTACCTAGAGGAAAGATCTATGATGCAAAGGGAAATGTTATCGTTGATAATCAAGCGTTAAATGCGATCACATATACGAGAGCAAGAGGTACAAAGCAAGAAGAAGTACTTGTTGTAGCTGAAGAACTTGCTAAAATTATTGAAATGAAGACCGATAAGGTAACCGAACGTGACTTAAAGGATTTTTGGATGCTTAAATATCCGAAAGAAGCAGAAAAGTTAGTAACAAAAAAAGAGCTTAAGAAAATGGAAGATGGGGATTTATCAAGCACAGACATTTACAAGCTTCAAATTGACCGTATAACGGAGAAGGATCTTAAAGTCATCACAGAAGAGGAGCTTGAGGTAGCTGCCATTTTCCGCGAGATGACAAAAGGGTATGCGCTTGTCCCTCAAATTGTTAAAAATGAAAATGTCACACCTGAGGAATATGCCATTGTAAGTGAAAACCTCGAAAACCTACCAGGTGTTAATACAACAACAGATTGGATTCGTGACTATAGATATGACCATACACTTAAATCTATTCTTGGAAGAATTTCCGATACGGATGAAGGGTTACCAGGTGATAAATTAGACTATTATTTATCTCGGGGCTATAACCGTAATGATCGTGTAGGGTTGAGTTATTTAGAGGCTCAATATGAATCGGTATTACATGGTCAAAAGGCTAAGGTAGAGAATGTTATCAAAGGCAATGCAGTACAAGAAACAATTGTAATTTCAGAAGGTCAAAGAGGTAGTGACCTAGTACTAACTATTGATATGGAACTTCAACAAGCAGTTGAACAAATCCTTGAGGAACAGATTAAAGCACATAAACAAATGGGTGGAACACAATATCTCGACCGCGCATTTGTCGTCATGATGAACCCTAAAACAGGAGAACTCTTAAGTATGGCTGGAAAGGTCTATGCAAGAGGAGAAGATGGCAACATGGGGTTCCAGGATTATGCGTTAGGCACAATGAACGCTGCGTATGAGATGGGTTCAGCTGTCAAAGGTGCCACCATGTTAACGGGTTACGATACGGGTGTACTTGGTATTGGTTCGAGGTACTATGATTCACCAATGAAAATTGGTTCACAAGGCTCATTAAAAGGTTCATGGAAAAACTTAGGAGACACTAATGATTTAAAAGCACTTGAAATGTCATCTAACGTCTATATGTTTAAGACATTTCTTGATTTAGCTGGTGGTAATTATGCATATGGTCAACCAATTTCAATAGACACTGATGCATTTCGCGTTGCGAGAAACTATTTTAGTCAATTCGGTTTAGGTGTGAAGACAGGGATAGATTTACCGGGAGAGGCTACAGGTTATCCTGGAACTCAACTAACTCCTGGTCTACTAATGGACTTGTCGATTGGACAGTATGATACGTATACAACCTTACAATTAGCTCAGTACGTGTCCACAATTGCGAATGGTGGGTACAGAATGCAACCAAAAATTGTGAGGCAGATTCATCAACCGACCATGGAAGAAAATGAACTCGGTCCAATTCAGGTGCCATTTGAACCAACCGTAATGAATAAAGTCGATATAGATCAAAAATACTTCGATCGTGTTCAACAAGGCTTTAGATTAGTTTTTCAAGGCTCAGGAGGAACTGCTCGTAGCGTTTTTTCAGGTAAACCTTATAACGCAGCCGGGAAAACAGGATCTGCCCAATCGTTTATTAATGGTATCGAGGCAGTGAATAGTACACTTGTCGGGTATGCTCCATTTGACAATCCAGAGGTAGCATTTGCTGTAGTGATACCTTACGCTTACTATGGTAATACGTCACATAATATGAACCTTAAAGTTGGGGAAGCGATTTTAGATAAATATTTTGAGTTAAAAGAAAAGAGAGCTACAGAGCCTCATGATGAAGCTGTACCAACTACTGAACAAAATGAAGAAACAACTGAAGATGAAGCAGAAGGTCAATAAATTGAACACGAGTAAAGAAGCCTAACGAATTTTTCGTTAGGCTTTTTTATATTTACTCAACTACAGCTTTCTACATAAAATGGGTGAATTCATCAATTTCTTCGAATTTACAAAACCTTTACATTCAATTCATACGAGATTAATAGAATGAGATTATTCTAAGTTTGTAGGACAAAAGAAATACAAACTCACTCTTAGGGGGAATTTAGGAAATGAAACGTTTGAAACTTTTAGCTTTAGCAATTATAGGATTCTCAATGCTTGTACTAGCAGCATGTGGGAACGAAAGTAGTACTGAAGAAAACGACAAACAATCAGGCAGTGAGAGTGAAAGTGCAGAATTAGAAGGTAGCGTTGTAATTGATGGATCTGGAACTGTATATCCGTTCATGTCAAAGATGGCAGAAAATTATATGGTAAATGAACAAGAAAATGTATCAGTAGAAGTAAGTCGTGCTGGAACAAGTGCTGGTTTCAAAAAGTTCCTAGTTGAAGAAGGCGGAACTGATTTCAATGATGCTTCACGTCAAATTAAAGACGAAGAAGCAGCAACTGCTGAAGACTTAGGAATTGAAGTGAAAGAATTAAAGGTAGCTCTTGATGGATTAACATTCGTTGTCCACCCTGATAATGATTGGGCTGAAGAATTAACACAACAAGAAGTTATTGATATCTTCCTTGCTAGTGGCGGTAAGAAGAACTGGTCTGATGTACGTTCTGATTTCCCAAATGAACCAATCAAAACATACGGACCTAACGAAAACCATGGTACTTATGAATTCTTCTGGGAAAACATCTTAGAAGAGCAAGATTTAGTAGCAGAAGCAAATCTTCAACAAGAGTACTCTACATTAGTAGATTTAGTGTCAAAGGATAAAAACGCAATCGGGTTCTTCGGATATGGATATGCAGTGAATAACAAGGACAAAGTGAAAATTGTAAAAATTGATTTTGGTAACGGTGCTGTTGAACCAAATCTTGATACAATCAGCGAAGATGGTGACTACGCTCCATTTACAAGACCAGTATTTACGTACCTAAATGTGAACATGGCTAAAGAAAAGTCACAAGTATTAGATTATGCAATTTACACAATGAAGAACGCTGCTGATGTAGCTGCTGAAACTGGATTTGCTCCACTTCCAGAAGAAGATTTACAAAAAGTAGTTGAAGAATTAGAAGCTTTAAAATAAGAAACGAATACAAAGAAGGTGAGAACAAACTCTGATCTCACCTTCATGTTTGTCTCATTAAATAGAAAAAAGTTTGTCTCTAAAAATTGGTCTCTATAAAAAGAAAAAAGAATTGAAGGGAGTTTATTATGAAGGAAGGAACGAAAACTGTAAATGTTCGTGAGATGATTGCGAAGAACAAGAGCAGCAAAAGCATAAATACAGTTATAGAAAAAGTCATACCAAAAGGCTTACTATTAATTGCAACTATCTCTGTTTTAACAACAATTGGTATTGTTCTAACTTTGTTATTTGAAACATTTGAGTTTTTTAAACGAGTACCTTTTTTAGATTTCTTTACAGGTACTGTGTTAAAACCCCTAGGCGAAAATGCTGAATTCGGGGTACTACCTCTATTAACAGGAACGGTTATTTCATCGGCTATTGCAATGCTTGTCGCAATTCCAATTGGATTGATGTCAGCGGTCTACCTAAGTGAATATGCTTCAGATCGTGTACGGAAAGTTTTAAAACCAATCCTTGAAATTCTTGCGGGAATTCCGACCATTGTATATGGTTTCTTTGCTTTAACGTTCGTAACACCTCTTTTACGATCAATATTCCCTGGTCTTGAACCAACCAATATCCTCAGTCCAGGTATCGTAATGGGAATCATGATTATTCCTATGGTTGCATCTCTTTCCGAGGATGCGATGAGCTCTGTACCACATTCAATAAGAGAAGGTGCTCTTGGTCTTGGCTCAACAAAACTTGAAGTAACATGGAAGGTTGTTATTCCTGCTGCAATGTCTGGAATTATAGCTTCATTTGTTCTTGGTATTTCAAGAGCGATCGGTGAAACGATGATCGTTACCATTGCAAGTGGAAGCTCCAAGAACTTTACATTTGATCTAACCCAATCAATGCAAACAATGACTTCATATATCGTTGAAGTAAATAGTGGAGATGCGCCGGCCGGCTCAACTTTGTACTATAGTTTATATGCTGTAGCTATTACACTATTCGTGTTCACATTAGCTATGAACTTACTTGCACAGTATATTTCTCGTAAGTTTAAGGAGGAATATTAAAATGAAATACGTAAATATGGCCCAGGTGCAGAAGAAACTAAACAATCGTGTGGCAACAAACAATGTAGCCAAAACTATTTTCTTTTTATCAACCCTGTTTGGTTTAGTCGTTTTGGTTATTTTATTTTATCGAGTTATTTCCCAGAGTCTTGGCTGGATTGATATTCCCTTCTTAACAAACAAGTTATCAACAGTTGCTGAGAATGCGGGAATTATGGGAGCTATTCTTGGAACTGTATGGTTAATGCTAGTTGTTGCTCCTATTACACTATTCTTAGGTGTAGGAACAGCTATTTATCTTGAAGAATATGCAAAGAAAGGTCGCCTCCAACAATTTATTCAGATGAATATATCTAATCTTGCAGGTGTACCCTCCATTGTATTCGGTATATTAGGACTTACAATATTTGTACGTAGCTTTGGACTAGGCAATATCGTACTAGCAGGTGGACTAACCATGTCCTTATTAGTTCTACCAATTGTAGTAGTTTCAGCTCAAGAAGCCATTCGTGCAGTTCCTGGCTATTTGAGAGAGGCTTCCTATGGAATGGGTGCAACGAAATGGCAAACCATTAAAAACGTAGTACTTCCGGCTTCCTTACCCGGAATTTTAACTGGAGTTATTCTTGCACTGTCAAGAGCAATCGGAGAAACAGCGCCGCTAGTTGTAATTGGTATACCAGCTCTATTAATTCCATTACCAGATAGTATATTTGATAAATTCACAGTATTACCTATGCAAATCTATTATTGGACACTTGACTCTGCATTAGTAGCAGAATACGCGAACCTTGCAGCGGCAACGATTGTTATTTTATTATTGGTTTTATTCTTAATGAACTCAATTGCAATCGTTATTCGAAATAAATTCCAACGAAGATTCTAATCTGAAAAAAGGGAGAGGAATACACAGATGTCATTACAAGTTGCTGCAAACCAACAGTTGAATATAAATGAAAGTGAAAAAAAGATTGTATTTGATACGAAGGATTTAAATCTCTGGTATGGGGATGATCATGCTCTTAAAAGCATCAACTTCCCAATCTATGAAAATGAAATTACAGCTATTATTGGCCCATCTGGATGCGGAAAATCAACGTATATTAAGACATTAAATAGAATGGTTGAGTTAATCCCGATTGTTCGTATATCAGGAGAAATTTCATATCGAGGTAAAAACATCCTTGATAAATCATATAAAGAAGAAGAACTTCGTACAAGAGTAGGTATGGTGTTTCAAAAACCAAATCCTTTTCCAAAATCGATTTACGATAATATTGCTTATGGTCCTAGAATTCATGGGATACGGAATAAAAAAATACTTGATGAAATCGTAGAGAAAAGCTTACGTGGAGCAGCTATTTGGGATGAGGTAAAGGATAGACTTCATGAAAATGCATACGGTCTTTCTGGAGGACAACAACAACGAATTTGTATTGCCCGTTGCCTTGCGATCGAACCTGACGTTATTTTAATGGACGAACCAACCTCTGCACTTGATCCAATCTCAACATTAAAAATTGAAGAGCTAGTTCAAGAGCTAAAGAAAGATTTTAGTATCATCATTGTTACTCATAACATGCAACAGGCTGCACGTATATCTGACCGGACTGCATTTTTCTTAAGCGGAGAAATCATTGAATATGCAAAAACAGATAAAATGTTCTCAAATCCTACAGACAAGCGGACAGAGGATTACATCACAGGCCGTTTTGGATAATTTGTAGGCTTGAAAAGCTTAAAAACAGTATGAACTTTTGAAAAAAAAGATAAGGAGTGTTTGGTATGGCCATACGTACTAGTTTAGATAAAGATCTTGAGCGTCTTAAAGAACTCCTAATTGAGATGGTAAACTTATCGAAGACAGCCGTTGAAAAATCAGTACAATCACTTGCACATCAGGATAAAGTAATGGCTCAACAAATTATCGATGAAGACTATAAAATTAATGAGTTAGAGGAAGAAATCAATAATTTAATCATTCAATTGATTGCACAACAGCAACCAGTTGCATCAGATTTACGCGCCATTATTGCTGGGCTTAAGATTTCAAACGATGTTGAACGAATTGGGGACTTAGCCGTAAATATCGCAAAGTCTATTCTTCATATTGGAAATGGACCATTAATTAAGCCAATTGTGGATATTCCAAGAATGGCGGATATGGCGTTAGATATGCTTAATAATGTGATCAAGGCTTATATTGATAGGGATGTTGATTTAGCGATTAGAACGGCAGAAGCGGACGATGCGATTGATACGTTATATGGACAAATCGTAAAAGAATTATTAGAACTAATGCCAAGCAAGCCTGATTCAATTACGCAAATCACTCAATTATCCTTTATCTGTCGTCATCTTGAAAGAGTCGCTGACCATACTACAAATATGGCAGAACATATCATCTTTATGGTCAAGGGTAAAAAAATTGACCTAAATGCATAAGAAAAGCTCAAGCATTCGCTTGAGCTTTCTTAGTTATTTTGTTATCATATCCGCAATTTCCTCGATACTCATTTCATGACTAACCTCATACGTCCCAACTTGAATGGCCGTATTTAAATTGTGTTCAACAAGATAATCATTAAATACAGTTGAGTCCGTAATAATCCCTGCAATCTCCAAGGATTCTGCGATTTGGGTACTATACATTCCAGGATCAATTGTTAACACATAATTGTTTTTCTCAGGTTGCTCTTTTTGTTCAGAAGCTGGAGGCTCTGTAGATTCCGCAATTTCCTTTGGCGATTCCATCTTAGTCTCTTTGTTTTTTGGATCAGATGCTTCTGGTTGTTCCTGTTTTTGAAGTCTATTGTATTCGTCAATCGTTATTTTTCTAAGCCCATTTGCTTCTAGATATTCATTTATCTGTGCTTCTGTGAAATCCTTTTCTTGTTTATCATTATAGTAGAAATAACCATACACAATCGTTGAAACAACAATACCAATTGAAATTCCTCGTAACAGTAACTTATCCATTAAATGAGCCCCATTTTTCTAGCTTGTTCAAGAATAAGTCGAACCTCTTCAACAGGTAGATTTGTCTTTTTTCCAATTTCTTCATAGCTTAAGCCTTTATCAAAAAGAGATAGAATCGAGGAATTTGAAAGTGACATGGCACTTGTTTGCGGTGGTCCCATATCATAATCAATATCGTTTGTAAGAAGCTCTTCCTCTAGAACTTTTATTTTCTTTTTTAGTAGATAGGTTTCCTGAATAACAGAAAGCGAAAGCTGCTCCATTTCTTCTTGCATCTGTTTTATACGATCCTTACCATAAAAGGACGCTACAAGTAGAATAATTGCGATAGCTAGTAAAGTAATTATTGCGTATTCCATACCTTCACTCCATTCCATTTCTTATCATATCCTAACTTGATAGTGTGGACAATAGATGAGAATTCTGATATCCTCATTTATGCCACTTCCTACTACTCTAAAGTAAATGATAATATTACTATGGATAAGTGTTTTTGCGTCCAGTTCCAGCACCTAGCCCTTCGAGGTCATAAGCCAATTTAGAATCGAAGGCAAAGAGCGCCTTCTATTCTAAATCGTCTTATGCTTGTCAGGGCTGAACGAGGTGCTTGCACTTTTGATCTTTTTATTCAAAAATAAGACTGGAATTTTGAACAGTTAAGTGGTATGATAGGTAAGTCTGATTAAAGCTTTATATGTTTGGAGGGAAATAAACATGCGTGTTAAAATCACTTTAGCTTGTACTGAAACAGGCGATCGTAACTATATTACAACTAAAAATAAGCGTAATAACCCGGACCGTCTTGAAGTTAAGAAATATAGCCCAAGATTAAAAAAGGTTACTCTACACCGCGAAACAAAGTAACAGTGGGAAGCAATTCCTGCTGTTTTTTTATATACAAATAGTAAAGCAGAGGGGAGATGATCGATATGAAGAAGAAGCACGACATGCGAAAGACTATGAAGGAAAAGCTACGTTCTATTGAAAAAGAAACCTTAGAGCTCTGGTCAATGGAAATTACCGAGAAAGTAGTAACACTACCGCAATGGACGAACGCGAAGACAATTGGAATCACAATCACAATATCAGGAGAATACGAGGTTAATACCAAATATCTGATTGAGAAAGCTTGGGAAGAGAAGAAGCGGGTTGTGGTGCCAAAATGCCATCCTATGTCAAAAACAATGTCATTTCATGAGATTACATCCTTTGCTCAGTTAGAAGTAGTTTATTATGGACTTCAAGAGCCAATTATAGAACAAACAATTGAGGTATTACATAATGAAATTGAGTTACTGATAGTTCCAGGTCTATGCTTTGTGAAAGATGGGTACAGGTTGGGACATGGTGGGGGCTATTATGATCGGTATTTGGCTGAATTTGAAGGACATACACTTTCGTTAGCTTTCCCTATTCAGCTTGTTGACGAGATCCCGGTGGAATCTTTTGATATTCCAGTTCAACAAGTGGTGACAAATGTGAAGGTGATTGACTGTCATGATTGATTTATATGTCCAGATTTTAGCTACACTTGCAGTAGCCATTATCGGATATAAGCTTAGATCCCTAACGAAAAGTGGCGCAGTAGGGACAATTATTATTGGGACCCTTGTTTCGGCAGGGTTTGGGTACAATGGGTTACTATTACTCGGAGTGTTCTTTGCAAGCTCAAGTTTGTGGAGTAAATTGAAATCACATAATAAGGACAGTTTAAAACATAAGGTGGAAAAAGGAGAGCAACGCGACATTGTTCAAGTGTTTGCAAACGGAGGAGTAGCAGCATTTGCAAGTCTTATGTTTTCGTTTACGGATTCCGTTTTTTGGCTTCTGTTCTTTGTTGGGGCGATTGCTGCTGCGACTGCAGATACATGGGCTTCAGAGATTGGAACACTTAGTAAAAAAAGGCCAATTCTCCTTACGCAAATGAAACGGGTAGATGCAGGAACCTCTGGAGCCGTATCAATGCTTGGGACACTTGCGGGCCTATCTGGCGCATTCCTAATAAGTGTTCTTTCCTATTTGGTTTGGCAAGAACTTTCCGTTGGTCTTGTCATTGGCTTGACCTTGATAGGCTTCTTCGGTAATGTGCTTGATACAATAATGGGAGCAACAATCCAAGTAGTATTTTCATGCTCTGTATGTGGATTAGAAACAGAAAAAACAACCCATTGTGGTAAACAAACTTCATATTTAAAAGGAATATCTATATGTGATAATGATATGGTGAATTTTTTATCTATACTCGCTGCTGCCGGAATTGGGACATATTTCCTTTCGTTTTTACAAGGATAAAATGAAAGAGATAGTCAAAAAGTATAGCTAGGAGGGATTGTCATGTTAAGCATATTGACCCGAATGACTATACTTGTTGGTGGGATTTATGCAGTGTACAGATACCGTTATCGAATTTTTAACCGTGTATTTGGTAACCCTGCAATTCGACGTATTTTTATCAGTACATCGATGAAAATCCCATTTATTCGTAACAAAATGATGAATCAAGCCTTCCGTTAAATCTTTACCAACCTGTTGATATTCTTTCAACAGGTTTTTTTCATAGATAAGACAGAAACTTGGTAACCACTATGTAAAAACGTTTATAATAAAAGAAAAAATATATGATGTTCAAAAAGTCCGGTGAAAATGACACATCGAATTTCTTCGTTGGCTTGTTTCTCCGTTGCTCACGTATTAACTACATACGTTCCGCTACTCAAAACTGCGCCGCCTCGAACTTCTTGGTCCTTTTCATCCTCCTTTTTGAACACGTACTAAAAGGGGAGATACGGTGTTCAAACAAGATTATCTCTTTTGGAAAATGATCCAGGCACTGCAAGAAGAAGGTGGCTATCGAATTCTTCAATTATCAAAATCGAATAATGAGGTTTGGCTAGAGTCCACTCAAAAAAGCAAACCAAAAATTATACGAATTTTACGGCATGATCTTGATTGGAGTAATTGGATGCAGCGAGATATGGAAATCACTGCACAACGGTTAGAACAGATTAGAAAACGATTGTTTGTACGAAAGTTAGATGCTCTGAATATTTATATCTCAACCTACCCGCCTGTGGATGATTGGAAATTTCGGATAGAACACCCACTTGTTGTAGGGGCTAAAGGGGCAACAACTATACATACGACATTAATTGAATCAGAAAATATGAAGGTTGGTTTGTCAGAGGTCTCAAAACAAGTTCATACTCAATTTGATGTGGAAGATTCGTTGTATATTGATATCTCGTCTATTGAGCAACTAAAACGTGAAGTTATCACTGTAGCAAATAAACGAATATCAAGTGAAAAACAAATTTTTCAAAATGGGAAGCCTTTCTTTACATATATCTTAATAGCCATTCAGTTAATCATGTTTGCAGTATTAGAGTTAAATGGTGGAAGTACGAACACAAATACACTAATAGAATATGGCGCAAAGGAAAACTTTCGAATCATAAATGGGGAGTGGTGGCGTTTTTTTACTCCGATGATTCTACATATTGGATTCTTTCATCTCTTGATGAATACGTTTGCCTTATATTATTTAGGCATGGAGGTAGAAAGGCTATACGGTAAGGGAAGATTTTTGTTTATCTATGTATTTGCGGGGTTTGTAGGAAGTCTAGCCAGTTTTGTGTTTAATGCGAATGTTGCTGCTGGAGCATCTGGCGCTATTTTTGGTTGCTTTGGTGCCTTGTTATTTTTTGGTACCGCATTTCCCTCTCTGTTTTTTAGGACGATGGGTCCAAATGTAATCGGGATCATAATCATCAATTTAGTGTTTGGATTCGTTGTTCCTGGAATTGATAATTCAGGACATATCGGCGGACTTGTAGGAGGATTTCTAGCGGCGAGCATTGTACATTTGCCAAAGCAAAAACAATTCGTAAAGCAGCTTGGTGGCCTTTTTGCAACTATAGTCACCCTTGCCGTGCTTTTTTACGTAGGGTATGTGATACAGCCGCACTCTGACAATCCGCAATTTGTTGTACAAACCGCACAAGAGCTTCTTGAATCAAATGAGATTGACAAAGCATACGAAATGTTAGTAGATGCGGAAGAAGAAGGAGCGGATTCTGCAGAATTCTATTTTTATTTAGCTTATGCGGAAATTAAGCTAGCAAAATTTGAAGCCGCTAGAGAACACTTGGAGATTGTAACAGAAAAAGAACCAAGTATCTCGGAAGCTCATTATAACCTAGCTCTCGTTTATTTACAGCTTGAGGAATACGACAGCGCCAAGGAAGCTGCAGAGGAGGCAATCAGGGTCGAACCGGAAAATGAAAGCTATCAAGAGCTTATTAATGAAATAAATACCATGAACAATACAATAAATTAAAAGTGTCTCAGTTGAGGCACTTTTTTTATTGTCTAAAAATCCTCTTAAGACTAAGTGCTTCGGCATCTGGTTATAGCGCCTAGCCCTCGAGGTAGTCTTGTCGGACTTGCACAAGATATGGAAAGCTTCGACAGCATATCATCGACGAAGAAAATGCATAGCATTTTGGAGGATGGGCTGTCGTCCGCGTTTGCCACAGGACGTGGCAGCCTTTAGTGGACGTACCCTTTCGAGGCGCTTTCAGCTTTTGTTATTTTGAATCATTTTCCTCAGTAAGTATTATTTTCCAGTTTTACGTCAAAGATGGATTAGTAGCCTATACGAAAAAAATCAAGCTTGAGGTCTTTGTACGGATTGGAGTGATTCAAATGGGAAATGAAAAAGAAAAGCCGAAGCATCCGGTCTCGCCTAGTATAAAGGAAAATGTTACCTATTTAAAAGAGGCTCTTGGTGTTGATAAAAGCTTCGATGTAATACAACTGGATGTAGAATATGCTGGGAAAGACATGGCCATGTTTTTAATTGATGGTCTGATCAAGGATGATATTTTACATTTATTACAGAAATATCTTTCAAAGCTGGATGAAACTACGTTTAAAATAGATGCATTGGAAAAGCTTCTTAAAACTTATATTCCGTATGTTGAAGTGGAAAGTACAGATGATTTAGATAAGGTAGTTGACATGGTACTTGCTGGCCCGACTGCCCTTGTCATTGATGGCGTTGAAAAGGTTATTTTGATCGATGCGAGGACCTATCCTGTAAGGGGACCAGCAGAACCTGACACGGAACGGGTAGTTAGAGGCGCAAGAGATGGATACGTTGAAACTATTGTATTTAATACCGCTTTAACGAGAAGACGAATACGAGATCGCTCTCTTCGTATGGAGTATTTGCAGGTGGGGAGACGCTCTAAAACAGACATAGTAGTCTGTTATATTGAAGATATCGCTGACGCCGATCATGTGAAAGAAGTAAAAGATTCCATCTCAAAAATTGATACAGATGGATTGCCAATGGGTGAAAAAACGATTGAAGAATACATTTCTGGACGACATTGGAATCCATATCCTGTTGTAAGATATACAGAAAGACCTGATACCGCGGCGGCTCATTTATATGAGGGGCATATTATTATCATGGTAGATGGTTCTCCAAGTGTCTTAATCACACCAACAACATTTTGGCATCATATGCAGCATGCTGAAGAATATCGGAATAGCCCGGCAGCGGGGTTATACCTGCGTCTTGTTCGATATATTGGTGTATGGGCATCACTCTTTTTATTGCCATTATGGTATTTATTTGCAGTCCATCCTGAACTACTGCCGGATAATCTAAAGTTTATCGGACCAAATGATGATGGCAGGCTCCCACTGATTCTACAGTTCTTTTTAATTGAAATTGGGATTGACCTATTACGAATGGCGGCAATACATACGCCAACCTCGCTCGCCACCGCCTTGGGTCTCGTTGCGGCCATGTTAATTGGGCAGGTAGCTGTTGAAGTTGGTTTATTTACGAACGAAGTTATTTTATATTTAGCTATAGCAGCAATTGGTACGTTCTCAACACCAAGCTATGAAATGAGTCTCGCAAACCGTTTAGCTCGATTATTTCTCTTACTAACGACGAGTATATTTGGGGCAGTCGGATTTGTTGCTGGAATTACGTTATGGATTCTTTTCCTAGCACGAATGAAATCATTTAATGTGCCATATTTATGGCCGTTTATTCCATTTTCTTACAAGGGCTTAAAAGATGTACTATTTCGTGCGCCTATCCCATTAAAGCGGTCTAGACCAAAAATTCTACATCCGAGAGATCCAGATAAATAAAATGTAAAGGAGTGTTCACGCGAACACTCCTTTACATATTTTTGTATATATTTTAAAACACTTGCAGATTCCATTAATATTGAATAAGCTAGAAGAGATTATGGATTAGAATGTAGTAGGTGAAAAACGTGAAGACAATTTATGATATTCAACAATTTTTGAAAAAATTCGGGACCATTATTTATGTAGGTGAGCGTGTCGCAGACCTTGAATTAATGGAAACAGAGATACAAGAACTTTATAACTCTCAACTGATTGAGACAAAGGATTATCAAATGGCAATTTTTCTCCTGCGTCAAGAAATTGTGAGGGAAACTGAAAAGAAGCAAAAAAATAATAAGAAACGCGTTTGATTTTGATTCTATGAACAAAGGTGAGGAGTACATATGAGTAAGGAACAATTACTAATAGGGATTGATTTAGGTGGTACCACAGTAAAGCTTGCTTTCATCACGCAAGAAGGTGATATTGTGACCAAATGGGAAATTCCAACTGATAAATCAGGGGATAAAATAATTCCAGATATTGCAAAAGCAATTGATAGCAAAATGTCCGACTTACAGCTTTCCAAAGCTCAATTTGTAGGTGTAGGTATGGGTGCGCCAGGACCTGTCAATTTTGAAGAAGGAATCGTTTATAAGACAACTAACTTAGGCTGGAAGGAGATGTACCCATTACAATCCGAACTTGAGGAGAAGATTGGGTTACGAGCAGTTGTGGATAATGACGCAAATGTAGCAGCAATCGGAGAAATGTGGAAGGGTGCTGGCGATGGAGCAAAGGACCTGTTATGTGTCACATTGGGAACCGGAGTCGGCGGAGGTATTATCTCCAATGGTGAGGTAGTTCGTGGAACGAACGGTGCCGGAGGGGAGATTGGACATATCACTTCAATACCTGAAGGTGGAGCATTATGTGGTTGTGGGAAAACGGGTTGTATCGAAACAATTGGTTCTGCAACTGGTATCGCTCGTCTTGCAGTAGAGGCGATTCAAGAGCAATTAGCCCCAAGCATTCTGAGGGATCTTTTCGAAGAGAGAGGTAACGTAACTGCCAAGGATGTATTTGAAGCAGCGCGTAAAGAGGATGAACTGGCACAGAAAGTTATTGATACAGTAACATACCATCTTGGGTTAGCACTAAGTCATATTGCAAATGGTCTCAATCCAGAGAAAATAGTCGTAGGTGGCGGTGTATCAAAAGCTGGAGAACACCTACTACAGCCATTACGAAAGCAATTTAAAAGGTTCGCTTTCCCACGAGTTGGAGATGCTGCTGAAATTACAATCGCAACCCTAGGGAATGATGCTGGGGTAATTGGTGCAGCTTATTTAGCAAAAACAAAACTTTAATATTTGGATATTACACATATGGTTATAGGGTATAGCCTACTTACAAGGTAATAGAAAAAAGAGATTTCAACATCGAAATCTCTTTTTTTACATTTTTGTTAGAAAATTTAAAAGATTGTTACTTTTGTTTACTATGAAACTTTCTAGTCAACTAAACGTCTTATAAGTATATACATAATGTAAAACGATATGAGTCTATAAAATTAGGTTGTATAGACGATTGATTTTACGTAAAAAAAGTATTAAGATTATTTCTAGGTTTTTGTTTTCCTAAAAATGGTAGTTAACTTTATGCAGTAAAATTTTAAATTTCAACCTGCTTAAAGTTAATTTCTCTGGCGGATGCCACAGATTTTATTTTTATGGTTCCGTGGTCCTGAATACAAGGAGGTATTATGATGATTAAATCATCAACCTTATCCAAATCAAAATTTGTCTTTCTGGCAACATTCATGCTATGGATAAAAACATATATTGTCTATAAAACTAGCTTTGATATTAAAATAGAAAACATAATGCAAGAGTTTATTTTATTAATAAATCCATTAAGTTTCCTGCTGCTTTTCTTTGGTATTTCCTTTTTTATTAAGGAAAAACGAAGAAATCGATTTATCATATTTGCTAGTTTTCTATCTTCATTTGTCTTGTATGCAAATGTTGTGTTTTACAGATTCTTCAATGACTTTTTGACTCTTCCTGTTCTCTTCCAAACGAGTAATATGGGGGATCTGGGAACGAGTATCACTGGAAACTTACATCTAACAGACCCACTCCTTTTTATTGATGTAGTAATTCTGATCTTGATTAATAAATATAAACCTAGCTTTACAGTTGCTCAAGCTATAACGAAGAAGGAAAGAAGAACGTATTTCATCTTAGTTGCAGCAGTGTTCTTTTTTAATCTTGGATTGGCTGAAGCGCAGAGACCACAATTACTTACAAGAACGTTTGACCGCGAAATGTTAGTAAAGAATATTGGAACATATAATTACCAAATTTATGATATTGTTCTTCAATCAAAGTCTTCTGCACAGAGGGCTTTAGCAGATAGTAGTTCATTTATTGATATTGAAAATTACTTAAAAGCAAATAAAAAGGACCCAAGTGAAAAGTTTGGCATAGCCGAGGGGAAAAATGTTGTTATTATTTCAATGGAGTCCTTACAAAGCTTTGTCATTAATGAAACAATTGATGGAGAGGAAATCACACCATTCTTAAATGATTTTATCAATGAAAGTTATTACTTCGAAAACTTTTATCATCAAACAGGTCAAGGTAAAACATCTGATTCCGAGTTTTTATTAGAGAATTCACTATATCCACTTGGACGGGGAGCTGTGTTCTTTACGCATGCTTCTAATGAATATACAGCAACACCTGAAATTCTTAAAGAGCATGGTTATTTTTCCTCTGTCTTTCATGCAAATAATAAAACCTTCTGGAATCGTGATATCATGTATGATTCGTTAGGCTACGACACATTCTTTGATGTCGATAGCTACGAGGTGACGGAAGAGAATTCAATTGGGTGGGGCTTGAAGGATATTGATTTTTTTGAACAATCTGTTGATCTGATAAAATCACAGCCACAACCATTTTATTCAAAATTTATAACATTAACAAACCATTTCCCATTTGAGCTTGAAGAAGAGGACCGAATGGTGAATGAATACAACTCAAATTCAAGAACATTAAATCGATACTTTCCTACAGTTCGATATATGGATGAATCCATTAAACTCTTTATCGAGCGTCTAAAGGAAGAAGGAATGTATGAAAATACAATCTTTGTCTTGTATGGAGACCATTATGGCATTTCTGAAAACCATAATAAAGCAATGGCACAGTTTTTAGGAAAAGAAGAGATTACACCTGTAGATTCCATTCAGTTACAAAAGGTGCCATTAATTATCCATATCCCGGGAGTGACGGATAAAGATCCACAAGTCATATCGACTGTTTCTGGTCAAATTGATCTTAAGCCAACTATCCTAAATCTTCTTGGTATTGATACAAGTAACGATGTTCATTTCGGCAGTGATATATTCTCAAAAGAAAAATTACCGTTTACCGTGTTTCGAGACGGCAGCTTTATCACTGATAAGCATGTATTTACGAAAAACACTTGTTACGATAAAGAAACTGGAGAAGAGAATGAGCTTAGCTTCTGTGAGCCGTATATGGAAAAAGCAACTCTAGAGTTGGAATATTCAGATGAGATTATCTATGGTGACCTTCTACGGTTCTACAATGGTACGTCTTATCGTGAACCGGTACCAGAAGAATTCGCGGAATAATGTACCGTAAAAGTTTTACCAGAGTGTAGACAAAGTCAGAAATGACTTGGTCTACACTCTGTTTTTGTTTTATAGAATAGTTGAATTAGGGGTAGCTAAAAAGCGAAAAAGAAGGTATTGCCTCCAGCAATGTTATGTAACAATGTCTAAAAAGGCTTTTGCCGTAAAACTCGTCGTCGGAATGATAAACTTGTTCGGCTCATAGAGTAGTAGGAGAAGGGAATAAGGAGGTATTTTTTTGAAAGTTACAGTCCGTCCAGGTGATACGTTATGGTATTACGGGCAATTATTTGGAATCCCCACACAATTACTTATTGATTCCAACCTACATCTAAATATTAATTTACTGCAAGTTGGGGCATCAGTGAATATACCAGGATTTGTTTTACAAGAGCATACCATTGATTCAGGTGATACATTATGGAAACTGGCTAAATCCCGCACACTAGTAGCTGACGCCTTATTTCTTGTCAATCCCGGGGTTCAAGCAGAAAACCTACAAGTTGGGACCACGATATTGGTACCTGAAAGGGTTGTGCAGCCAATTGTAAATGGGAATCGAGAATATGATTTTGCTGCCATGATGAGTGATATAGAGCAATTAAAGTCAATTTATCCGTTTCTTCAAACGCGTTCTATTGGAAAAAGTGTGTTAGGAAATGACCTTGTGGAGCTCGGAGTTGGAAGAGGAGCAAAAAGAGTACATGTGAATGGATCCTTTCATGCAAATGAATGGATTACGACAAATGTTATCATGTCCTTTTTAAATGATTATTTACTTGCGCTCACAAACATGGCACCAATAAGAGGCTTTTATGTAGAACCATTTTATCTAGAAGCAATGTTATCCCTAGTGCCAATGGTAAACCCAGATGGAGTTAACTTGGTCCTTAATGGTCCTCCCGAACAAGAACCGTATCAAAGGGAGGTTGTAGAGATAAATAACGGTAGTCTTGATTTCAAGGATTGGAAAGCAAATATCCGTGGTGTTGATTTAAATAATCAGTTCCCTGCAAGATGGGAAATTGAAAAAGAACGGAAAGAACCGAAGGCTCCTGCACCTAGAGATTATCCAGGTGATGCGCCGCTTACAGAACCGGAAGTCATCGCAGTCGAGCAACTAACAAGGTCATCTAACTTTTCGCGTGTTTTAGCCTTCCATACCCAAGGAAAGGAAATATATTGGGGCTATGAAGGCCTAGAGCCACCAGAGTCAGAAAGAATTTCGAAGGAATTTGCAAGAGTCAGTGGTTATCTTGCAGTACAATATGTGGATAGTCATGCAGGGTATAAGGATTGGTTCATACAGGAATTTAGGCGTCCAGGCTTTACCTTTGAGCTAGGTGAAGGGGTTAATCCACTGCCACTTTCTCAATTTGATGAGATCTATCAAGAAACTCTTGGTGTCTTTTTGGCTGCCATGTATATGTGAAAGCGTTACCCTAAAAAGGCCGTAAAACTACGGCTTTTTTTGCTTGCTTTGAAACTTTTTTACATGCATAATCGTATTATCTGTAAAGGGAATAATAATGAAAAAAGTTGTTGATTGCTATTGTACGGAGAGACGTACTCTTTGATTTGTAATGTAGTGTAAAGAGGTGATTTTTGAGTTGATGAGAAATGTTTGTATATGTTTTATGTTTCTTGTTTTATTAGTGGGCTGTAACTCTCATCAACCATTTGATATAAGTGATGCGCCAGAGAGTGGGCTAAAAAATGTAAGCAAAGGTCCCATTCCAACTGAGTTCTTTGGGGATAATCATCAAATTCAACCCCTTGAGATACAAGGTGAAGCCTTTACTACTGTTGGTGAATGGTATGATGACGAGACGATTCTTTACATAATTGAGAATGGCGGAGGTTCTGAAATTTACAAATATCATCTTTTTACAGGTGAAAAAGAGCTGTTTTTCAAAACATCAACTCCAGTACTGACAATGAAGGCAAATGAAGATCATTCTATGTTCTTACTCCATACATCAAATTCAGTCAATCAGGCAACTTTAGTAGCTGTTGACAAGGAAGGAGATGTTAAGCATGAATGGGAACTAAATTCCTTTGATTTGTTTTATAGTTGGAATCCTTATTCGCCCGATCAAGTCTTTGTTACCTCTTTTTTAGAGGATTGGTCTTTTCAAACGCATTTGCTTGATATCACAGAACAAACTACAACAAAGTTTGAGGTGTTCCAGCCCTTTATCCAATGGTTAGATCCGAATACCATCGCCTATTTAAAATGGGACCAAAATTCCCTTGATTTTTTTGCACCGCTTTATTCGTATCATTTAGATACAAAAACGGAAGGCTTATTATTTGAAAATATTATTTCTTTCTCCACTTTTTTTGATTTGTTAGTGACATATGAACTAATCCAAGGACAGGAAGCACAAGCAAGGATAACTTTTTCTCATCCAGAGAAAAATACAAAAATGCATGAATTTAGCATGCCGCTTTTGAGTGATTACTCTAAATGGTATATACCTTCAGCTGACTATGCTGCACAGCAAAAGAAATTTTATACCTTTAAGCCATATTCCACAGGTGCTTTTGACACATATGCTGAAAAATTTGATCTTGTCTCTTATGACATGAATACGGGAAAAGAAGAGGTAATACTTCAGAAGATTGATGACCAGCCTCTAAATTTTTCTCCAAACGGCTACTTATGTTTATACGGATATCAATTTGAAAAAATCATTGATCTAAAAACAGAAAGTGTATCGGAGTTAGTTCTCTTTTAATTAAAAAGCGTTAGTTGATAGGAGTGAATGCACGATGGCAATCGTAGATGTGACTGTGATTCCAATTGGTACGGAAACACCCAGTGTTAGTAAATATGTGGCTGGAATTCAACGAATACTTGAAGAGTATAAGGAGAATGGGGTTATCGAATACCAGCTTACCCCGATGAATACAATCATTGAAGGAGAATTATCTACTCTTTTTACAGTGATTCAAGCGATTCATGAAGCACCGTTTCAAGAAGGTATCTCTCGAGTTGCGACAAACATTCGTATTGATGACAGAAGAGATAAAAAATCGACCATGAGTTCCAAGCTTGAAAGTGTACAGAGAAGGATGAATGAATAGAAAAAAGCCATCGGATGTGATGGCTTTTTTGGTACGTTGTATTCCACATCTAGCTCCCTTGTACAAAAAATTACTACAAGAGTGCTTCGCTTTAGAAATTAATGCGCTGTTGGGAATCCATCTTTCCAGATTGTCATGACTGTGAACCAGCCTAATACTAAAAAGACACCTGCAGCGAAAATAAAGCCTAGGATGTTTTTACTACGTAAAGTACGAATAATTCCAAATGCAGATAGGATGACAATTAATGCAAAAATAATCATAAGACCCATGTGACTTACCCCCTTGCTATAATCAATGTTTCATGTAGTAAGCAGCCTTTTTCCTATTCCATTACTATTTTGCCCATTGTATGAAAATATACAACATAACAATAGTAAATTGTATAAAAGGCGTAAAACACTTTATGTAGAGATACAGATAGATTCACTTTATATTCTAATCCTTTTATCCACTTTTGTCGAGGAGTAAAAAGTGACACTTGTGAGTCAATTATTGAATGCTTTTTCGTTTTTGTACAATAGTGTACAATGAATGGTAGATTATGAAGCAGTGGAGGGAATAATATGAAGTGGCAAAGGATTCCTTTAGGGCCTTTACAAACAAATGCATACATATTGGCAAATTCAAAGAAAGATTGTGTCATATTCGATCCGGGTGGGGACGGGCAGAAACTTATCGCACTGTTAAGGAAACAAGCTTTAACACCAATTGCGGTTTTATTAACACATGCTCATTTCGATCATATTGGGGCAGTAGATGATGTGTGTACAAACTGGGATGTACCTGTCTATATTCATGATAAAGAGAAGAACTGGTTAAAGGACCCTGCCTTAAATGGATCGTCCTTCTTCATTCCGGGACATGAAACTTCATCAAAGGTAGAGGCCACCGTGCTACCTAAGGAAGGAGCATTTACTGTAGGGGCTTTTACATTTGACCTTCTTCACACACCTGGTCACTCTCCGGGAAGTGTATCCTATTATTGTAAGGAACTTGGTGTCGTTTTTTCTGGAGATGCTTTATTTTCAGGAAGCATTGGGAGAACAGACTTACCTGGTGGAAACCATGATCAACTTTTAGATAGTATTCATAAAAAATTACTCACATTACCAGAAGAGACAATTGTATTATCAGGTCACGGTCCCGAGTCAACAATCGAAGCTGAAATGGATCACAATCCATTCCTAAATGGCTTTTAACTAAATATAAAACAGAAAGGTCTAACTCTATTGAGTCAGACCTTTCTGGGGGATGTTTTAGCCTAAGCTGGCATTCGCCAAAACTTATATATCCGTATAATGGGAGGGATATTGTAAGCTATTAAACTTACAATATAATAATCTAAACACTGTGTCAATGGTGAAAACTAGTAAAGGTGATCATATGATAGACATACTAAAAGAGCTAATAAGCGCATCTGAAAATAAAGAAATCACGTATGAACAATATATGAATACGGTTCTCTATCATCATGAAAAAGGGTACTATATGAAAGAAGGCGAAAAGGTAGGGAAAAAAGGAGATTTTATTACGAGCAGTAATATCTCAACAATTTTTGGTAAACTTTTCGCCACTATTTTTCATAACTTAATCTCTACAGAAAAAACTCCACCGTTCATTCTTGAAATTGGCGGAGGCAACGGAAGGTTTGCTAAAGCTGTACTAGATGAAATGAAAACATCCTTCATGGACACCTACGACAAACTAACATATATTATCATTGAAGCAAGTCCTTTTCATCAGCGTATTCAACAGGAGCTATTGCCAGTCGGTGAAAAAGTTATCCAATACAGTAGTTTGAAAGAGGCAAAGAAAGACTTTGATACGTTTGATGGAATCTTGTTTTCAAATGAACTTTTTGATGCATTCCCTGTGAGAGTCATTGAAAAAAAGGGAGATGTCATTTATGAGGTTAAGATTACAATGAACGAAGAAGATCAGTTAGTTGAAACCCATGCTCCTCTAATAGATGAAGATGTAATTCGTTACTTAGAGACTCATAATATAGCGCTAACAAATGGACAGAGGTTCGAAATTCCACTTCAAATGCTCTCTTTTTTTGAAGAAATGAACAGTATACTTGAAAAAGCAGTCATGTTTACGGTTGATTATGGATATACAAACGAAGAATGGCAGGAGCCTTCAAGAAAAAACGGAAGCCTACGGGGTTATTATAAGCATCAATTAATTGATCATCCACTTCAGTATCCAGGTGATATGGATTTAACCACACATATTCATTTTGACGCACTCATATCATTTGGGGAAGAGCTTGGATTGGAGTTTGTTCGGAAAATGAGGCAGGATGAGTTTCTGATAGCAGCGGGGATTCTTACATACTTACAGGACAATTATGATTCGAACCCATTTTCGGTAACAAGTAAACAAAATCGAGCCGTCCGATCTCTGATTATGGATGGTGGAATGAGTTCAGCATTTCACGTGGTTATTCAACAGAAAAATGTAAAGATGCAATGGGGAAATATAACATTGTTCAGTAAAAATCACCCACCTCTTTAGGCAGCTATATGAATGAATGCGGTACCTATGGCATTGTATACTAATAATTTTCAACAATGTTAAGCCTCCGGGGGATGTCACAGATTTCGTAAGGAGTTGACTCGTGTAAAATACGAGTCCGAAATCTGGACGCAATTACGGCGAGGCGTAATTGATAAGGGAAATAAAAAAAGCGATGAGAATTCATCGCTTTTTAATGTGTGCCACCTAGTGGCATCATAAATGTTGTCCAATAAGAGAAGGCACAGAAGAAGATTGTTAAGTATGCGCCAAACACGTAAATATACATTCTTTCAGACAATTTTAAATAGCTTAAAAGGACGAAAAATCCTGTTTGAGCAAAGAAAAGTAATGCTAGAACATCCATATCACCAACATAAAACATAACAGCAAAGATACCAGTCCAGAATCCTAAAACTCGGTACATACGTTCCATATGTATATTTTCCCCCCTTAGACTTATTAAACTTAATTTAAACATCACATATTATTATAATGTAACGATTACATAAATGTAAACATTACTTTGCAACAAAAGCGTGATAACTACATGAACTACAGCCAAGAATCATGTTTTCTGATTCTTCAAGTATAACATCGTCGAACAGTAGGTCAAACATTCCGTGTAAGAAGGCATGGTGCATACCACAAACAGCTTCAAAATTTTCTTGTGCGATTTCTTTGAAAGGGCAATTGTTAATCTTAAAGAAGATTTTTGTCTTATCATTATTATGGCCTAGATCTGGATAAAAACCCGCAATGGTAGACGCTTTTTTCAGAATTTCTAATTTTTGATCAAAGGTTAGCTCATGAATAGAAACAGGAGTTTGGTGGTTAATTAGTTCTTCACCAAATCTTCTTCCGGTTTGCTCAAGTGCTTTTCTTCCAATGTCCCCAAGTGAAGCCATTGTCTCAATAGCAATTCTTGAGAGTAATTGATAATCACGGAACGGGAAATTAATTTGGATATGGTCATTGGATAACCTATACAATCGGCTTGGTCTTCCGCCTTTTCCAGTTTTCTTTGCCTCAGAAACAAGCATATTAACATCTTCAAGCTTTGTTAAGTGAAGTCTTGCCACATTCGGATGGATTTCAAATTCCTCAGCGATTTCTTGTACGGTAACCTCATCATTTCGTTTAACAATAAATTGATAAATATAATAACGTGTTGGATCTGCTAGTACGTTCGTTATTTTTAGTGTTTGCTCCACCCTTATCACTCCTGAACCCTATTATTAATTCAATTATAGTACACCCATACATCGTCATTAAGTGACTTAAATCACATGTAGGAAAAAGTTCATATTTATGAATAGTCTTATATTCATGTTAAAGACTATAGGTAACCGAATCTAAAAGGAGAATTTGTGATGGATATAAGCTGGGGGTTTATTTGGAAGGCAGTACTTATCGTTCTAGGAGGGACAATCCTATTACGTATAGCTGGAAGAAAATCTATCTCCCAATTAACACTAGCTCAAGTAGTTATTATGATTGGAATTGGTTCCCTGTTAATTCAGCCACTTGCAGGAGAAAATGTGTGGAATACGTTGTTTGTGGGGTTCGTTCTTGTACTGTCTCTGGTCGTGGTTGAGTATGCCCAATTAAAGTTTAACTTTGTTGAAAAATTTATTACCGGAAAGTCTAAAATCATTATCGAGAATGGATATCTGAATGAAAAAAATTTGCGTAAGCTACGTTTTACGGTCGATATTCTTGAAACACAGCTCCGTACAAAAGGAGTCTACAAAATCAGTGATGTTCAATATGCTACATTGGAGCCAAATGGGCAAATCGGTTTGATACTAAAACAACCGAAACAGCCTGCAACAAAGGAGGATATTACCTACCTTATCGAAGAAATTCAATCGGTGCGTTCTCTGATTGAGACAAAATTTCCAAAGACTAAGGTCATTACAAAGGAATATGATAATATCCCTACACCGCAAGCTATTCCGGTTAAACAAGAAGACTCAAACGAGGATAATTTATTCAGAGAAGTTGATGATGGCTCACATAATGATCCGCCACCAAAATTTTTACAATAATTCTTGGCATACTAAAATCAATTGTTACATATAATGTATTGATTCCTCCTAATGATAGATAAATGAAAACAAGAACTGAAAAAATACAACCTCCTGGTAGTGGTTGTATTTTTTTGTGTTCAAAAAGTTGCCACAAAAATAATTCTACTAGAAAGAAGGGTTTTGTAGATTCATGTAGAATTATGATACCTGCAAGAGAAAAAAATAAGTGCGTGTTCAGAAAGGAGGAGGAAAAGGACCGCGTCTACAAAAACATCACCTCCTGTGACATTGTCGACACTAGCACGTCCGGTGCGTCGAAATTTCAAGGCGGCGAAGCTTTGAATACCGGAGCGTATGCAGTTAATATGTGAGGAATGGAGAAGCAAGCCAACGCAGAAATCCGATGCGTCATATTCACCGCACTTTATGAACATCATCTAAAAGGAGTGAACTATTTGAGTGAAATCGAACAACTCGGGGATCAATTGATTGAAGATGCGTGGTCAATGAGTGCATCTGATATTCACTTTGTTCCAAAAATCAATGATGCTATGGTACAATACCGGCTCGACAGTGATTTATTTACTAAGCAGACAATCGCCAAAGATGTTTGCGAACGTTTAATTTCCCATTATAAGTTCCTAGCTGGAATGGATATTGGAGAAAGGAGACGACCTCAAAACGGTGCCATTACCGTGAATCTAAAAGGGATAACCATTAACCTTCGATTATCTACACTTCCCACACCGTACAATGAAAGCTTAGTCATACGAATTCTACCTGAAACACCAACCTACTCTCTTGCAAACTTATCACTATTTCCAACAATGACAACAAAATTGCTTTCGCTTTTAAAACACTCGCATGGGTTAATTATATTTACAGGGCCGACTGGGTCTGGTAAAACAACAACCCTCTATTCCCTCTTGCATGCAACGAAAAAGTTGTTTAACCGAAATATTATTACCCTAGAAGACCCAATTGAAAAAAGAAGCGAAGATGTATTACAGGTTCAAGTGAACGAAAAGGCAGGCATCACGTATGCCCATGGTTTAAAAGCAATACTACGGCATGACCCTGATATTATTATGGTGGGTGAGATACGGGACTCGGAAACTGCAAAAATAGCTGTTAGAGCTGCATTAACCGGCCATTTAGTGTTATCGACTATGCATACAAGGGATACAAAGGGCGCAATCTTCAGGCTTTTGGAATTTGATGTGTCATTACAGGAAATCGAACAAACCTTAATCGCTGTTGCGGCACAAAGGCTCGTTGACCTCACTTGTCCGTATTGCGAAGGAAAGTGTACTCCTCTTTGTAAAAAGTATCGAAAGGTCAGAAGAGTTGGGGTTTACGAGCTTTTAAGTGGACATGCTTTAACAGAGGTAATGAAAGAGGCAAGAGGGGAAAAGGGCGACTATCATTACGAGAAACTAAGGGATGTCATTAAAAAAGGAATTGCCTTAGGCTATTTATATCCAGATGCATTGGAAAGATGGGTTGTCAAAGATGAAAAGGAAACGAAATAAATGGACCCTTAAGGAACAATCGGTCTACTTAAGCAGAATTGGCAATCTTCTTGACCAGGGCTATTCTTTTGAACAAGCTTCACAATTTCTCCTCTTTCAACTACCAAAAAAGCTTAGTCCCGATATCGAGTCAATCATTACGAGCTGTAAACACGGTGAATCCTTATATACAGCATTTAGTGAAGTGGGGTTCAACAAGGACATCCTTGGCTATTTATATTTTGCAGAACAGCATGGAGATATCTCGTTTGCCCTTCGTGAAGGAAGTACCATGCTTGAGAAGAAACTTATACACTTTGAAAAAGGGAAAAAGTTAATTCGTTACCCACTTCTATTACTTTTATTTGTTGGATTCATGTTTACCATGATAGAAAAAATCCTTTTACCCCAGTTTGAAAGTCTTTTTACCTCGATGAGCTATGAAAAGACGTTGATATCAGAGCTTTTGTTACAGCTCCCAGTGCTTAATAAATACTTGTTCCTCATGCTAGCATTTTTGTTTATTGTTGGCCTCGCGTATTATGTTCTTCATTTTCAAAAATTATCTCCAGTTGGAAAAATGAAGCTGCTTTTAAAGATACCCATTCTGAGTAAAGTAACGATTTTATTTAACTCGCATTTCTTTTCTGTACAGCTTAGTAACCTACTTAAAGGGGGACTCTCTATCTTTCAAGCACTTACCATGTTTGAACAACAGCTCCACTCGCCTTTTTTTAGGGAAGAAGCTAGAGAAATGAAGTCTTTATTACGAGCGGGGAATCGGTTCGATGAAATTATTATAGAACGTGAGTATTATGAGGCGGACTTAGCCATGGTCATTTCACATGGTCAGTCTAACGGAAATTTAGCTAAAGAGCTCCAACACTATAGCCAATATGTTATTGAAAAAATTGAGGAAAAGGTAACAAAATCATTAACCATATTACAACCAGTATTATTTGCGATTATTGGGATCGTCATCATGCTGATGTACGGGGCAATCATGATTCCAATGTTTCAATTGTTGAATGGAATATAGAAAGGAAGATAATGATGAAGAACAAATTGAATCAAAAGGGATTTACCCTCGTTGAAATGTTAATTGTATTGTTAGTTGTATCAATTTTACTGTTAATAACAGTTCCAAATGTAACAAAACATAATTCTGTGATAAAGGAAAAAGGCTGTGATGCCTTGATAAAAATGGTTGAGGCACAGGTCCAAGCTTATGAATTAGATACGAATGAGAAAGTTACACAAGTTAGTCAAATAGTTACAGATGGATACTTAGAAGAAGTACCAAAATGTCCGAATGGAAATGCCATTACAATTGATGCCAATGGAGTTGTAGATGAAAGCCCTGGGACAAGTGGATGAGAAAGGCTTTACCTTAATTGAAGCGTTACTGGTCCTATCGGTTGTCATCATTATTTCCTCAATAAGTCTTCTACAGCTTAGGCCCCTCCACGAATCGAAAAAAATCGATCACTTTCTCGAACAGCTACAAAATGACATTTTCTATGCGCAACAATATGCAATCAGCCATAGTGAAACAACACAGCTGTATTTTAATGCGTCTCAATCTTATTATCGGGTTAATACGGGGATCTCAAATGAGGTAGTATTGTTTCGAAAGATTGATACTTCCATAACTGTTCAATACACAACATTAGGAACAACCCTTGTGTTTACTAAAAGTGGAAATATACAACGTGCTGGTGAGATTCGTTTTCGTAGTAAAGGAGACACCTATAAAGTGACATTCCAGATTGGAAAGGGTAGATTCTATGTTCAAAAAATGTAACCGTGGATTCACTATGGTAGAAATGCTACTTTCTGTGTCGGTATGGTTTTTGTTATGTGCAACACTTCTTCCACAGTTAATGCTACTTATGATGGAACGGAGAAACACAGAAATCTTTAATAATGGAAATCAACTACTTTCAGAGGAACTTCAAAAAGCATACAATGGGGACGTTTTAATATTAAATGATACGGTGGAGCGGGACGGAGTAACATATAAATTTTCAAAAGAGTATAATGATGAACTTGAAAAATGGAAGCTTTGTATAAGCTGGGAGGACAAGCTTTCAAAATCTATTGAAAGATGTGGGTATATAAATGGTGAGAAATGAAAGGGGCTTTACATTAGTAGAAATGCTTGTAACTTTTTCAATGATGCTTGTGATTCTTTCTTTTATTTCCCCATTTCTTAGTGTTTTATTTCGAAGTAATGACGAACAGTTCAATCAGCTAGAATGGCAAATATTCATTCAGCAAATGAAAATGGAGATACGGGAAGCAAAGGAGATCACTGTTTCAACGAATCATTCAGTATCTTTTGTAAATGCAGCGGGCGATATAGTCAGTTTTGAGAAATATACCGATAAAATGAGAAGAAGAGTAAATCGAAAAGGGCATGAGGTATTACTTCAAAATATTTCGTCTGTTACATTCGAGTTGAAAACAAATGGCTACTTGATATCGGTTTTAACTGTTGATGGGGATAACTATCAAGCAATTGTATCAGCTCTTTTGAGAGTGGAGGGGAAGGAAGTATGAAAAATGAACATGGCTTTATCCTTCCCGTAACACTTGCGATTTCGTTTTTGTTTTTTCTTGTTTTTACGTTTCAAGTCAATGCGTATCTAACGGAAAAATCTTTTTCAAAGGAAACGGAAGAAATAATGATATTAGAAAACCTCATGCAGCTTGGAATAGGGGACATTCGAAAAGAACTTGAAGACGAAGTAGAAAGTTTTGAACGTAGCGGTTTTTTTACCTATCCGAATGGTACGATTACTTATAATATAGCTTCTTTAACCCCCATAAACTCCAAGGTTACAATGACTTGTACCACAAAAGGAAAACGAAAATATAGTGCTCGGTTTGAGTACAATTATGAGACAAAAGAGATGGATTCCTGGATTGAAATTAGGTAGCTTTCTAGGAAAGTAACGAAATAATAATTGCAAAAACGGTGCAACTTTTCTATAATTTAGAAAACTCGGTGGACGTGTAAGTGGGGTGTAGAGGAATGAAGGCAATTTACCTAACAGGATTCATGGGAGCAGGAAAAACAACGATTGGTCAAAAGCTAGGAGAGTTATTGAAACTTCAAGTGATTGATGTTGACCAATATATTGAAGAAAAAGTGGGAAAAAGGATTGCAGAAATCTTTTCAGTAGATGGTGAGCAAACATTTAGAGGCTATGAACGCTCTTATTTACGGGAGATTCCAACAGATAATATCATCATTACAACTGGTGGAGGAATCGTGATACAGGAGCAAAACCGGAAGTGGATGCTGGAAAATGGACATGTGATTTTTCTATACTGTGAGATTGAGAAGATCTTCGAGCGGGTCCAGACTGACCCAACGAGACCATTATTTGACGCAGTTCGTAAGGAAAATACAATCAAACTTTATAATGATCGAATGCCTTTATACAATGAGGCACATTATATAATTGATACAACGGATAAAAATCTCAACGAAATTGTGAACAATATCGTTTCAAGGTTACATTTAAAAAAAGGTGGAAATAATAACTACTAAGTATTTAAAGGTGGGAGTTATTATGTCTACAAACGATTATGTGAAATTTGTAACCCAACAGTTTGTAAAGTTTATAGACCAGCCAAAGGAAGTTAGAAAAGCTACAAAACAGCAGCGTAAGGAAGAGCTGCCACCATTAACAAATCGGTGGTTCGGAATTTTACCGCTTGCAGTAACACTCATGTTCAAAAAGAATAACAAAAAAGGAGAGAGCTAACAGCTTTTGATATGCTCCCCTTTATGTAGACAGATTAAAAAATAAAAATCTGACTACTAAAGGGGAGTATTTTTTATGTCCAAAAGAGCTTTCACTGTAGAGCATAAGCTCGAGGTCTTAAAAGCGTGGGAGGAAGGTACATATTCATTAAGGGAACTTGCTAAGAAGTATAAGGTGAATGTGTCTTCTATTCTGGAGTGGAAATATAAATTCGATAAATACGGAACCGAAGGTCTCGAAGAATCATCAACTTGGAAACAATATACTAGGGTATTAAAACTTTCTGCAGTAAAGGATTATCTTTCAGGTAATTATTCAATACGTGAAGTTGTTAGAAAATATGAAATATCAAGTGATTCTGTCCTCATTAAGTGGATTAATAAGTATAATAGTCATAGAGATTTAAAGGATACGTCGAAAGGAAGGACGAGCTCTATGACTAAAGGGAGAAAAACTACTTGGGTTGAACGGATAGAAATAGTAATGGATTGTTTAGGGAACGGAAAAGAGTATCAAAGAACAGCTGATACCTATGAGGTCTCTTATCAACAGGTATACCAGTGGGTTAAGAAGTATGAGAATGGCGGAGATGAAGCGCTGAAGGATAAGCGTGGAAGGAAAAAAGAAGAAGCGGAATTAACCTCAGAAAAGATTATGCAGCTTCAGATGAAAAAGTTAGAAAGAGAAAATGAACGCTTACGTGCGGAGAATTTATTCTTAAAAAAGTTAGAGGAGATCGAAAGGAGGCGGAAGTAGGCCAATTACGATTTGAAGACAAATACATCGCAATTCAAGAACTTCATGCACAAGAAGGCTTGAGTATTATCTTACTTTGTGAAATCGCTGTTATTTCACGAGCTGCTTACTATAAGTGGTTGAAACGTAAACCATCTGAGCGTGAACTTCAGAATGAAGAAATAATTAATGAGATAAAAGCTCTTCATGAAAAAGTGGAAGGCATCTATGGTTACCGTAGAATGATGATGACCATAAATCGAAAACTCGGGAAAAAATTCAACCACAAACGCTTCTATAGACTGATGAAAGTGACCGGAATAAAGTCTGTTATTCGTAAAAAGAAGAAACATTATAAGCGCTCAACCCCTCAACATGTGACGGAAAACGTATTAAACCGTGAATTTTCTGCAGAAAAACCAAATCAAAAATGGGTAACGGATGTAACAGAATTCAAATATGGTTCGTCAAAGAAAGCTTATTTAAGTGCCATTCGAGACCTATATGATGGATCGATTGTTAGTTATGTTTTGGGACATTCAAATAATAATAACCTTGTATTTAAAACCCTGGATAAAGCAACAAAGCTATTGGACGAGGATCGTCCACTTATTCATAGTGACCGTGGATTCCAATACACCTCTCATGGGTTCAAACGCAGGATAGATAAAGCGAAGATGACACAAAGCATGTCACGAGTAGGCAGATGTATTGATAATGGGCCAATCGAATCTTTCTGGGGAACACTCAAATGCGAGAAGTATTATTTACATAAGTATGGGACGTTTGAAGATTTGTCTAAAGCAATAGATGAGTATATCCATTTCTATAATCACAACAGATATCAAAAACGACTAAACGGCCTCAGCCCTATGGAATATAGAGCTAAAGCCGCTTAGGTCATTTTTATTATTTCCGCTGTCTACTTGACAGGGGGCAGTTCATTTTGTTGTTAGCTCTCTTTTTGGAAATTAATACCAGTATCCTCCGCCGCCATACGGATAGTATGGATTATATGGCGGGCGTCCATATGGATAGCCATAGCCACCATACCCACCACCATAGAAATACGGATTGAGCAGAGTACTTCCCACAAGTCCTCCTACTAAGCCACCAATTAGGGGTCCACCCCAATATGGGCGTCTTGGTCTGCCATAGCCATATGGTCTTCTATAAGGTCCCATCTACTTACCTCCTGTTTCTTTGATATCCTTCTTTAAAGGAGTTACGATTAAACACGGTCTATATTTCTTTTTCCGCGTATACTACAGTGGGCTAGAACACTTACCTCGTTGCTCAGCAACAAAAGCTTTCTCCTTATTCTCGCCTCACTAACATGGATATGTAACTATAGGCAAGAAGTAGTGGGCGTTTGTCTACCTTTTCCAAATTTATTTATTTCACATAAAGTTCATAGCTTTTTTGTTACTATTCACTTCTATAAACTAGTATGATAGAGTAATAGGTACTTACAAAGGATGTCAAAAAGTCCGGTGAAAATGACACTTCGAATTTCTTTGTTGGCTTGCTTTTCCGTTCCTCACGTATTAATACCATACGCTCCGGTACTCAAAGCTGCGCCGCGAACTTTCGACGCACAGGATGTGCTAGTGTCGACAAGTCATAAGGACGTGGCGATTTTGTCGACGTGGTCCTTTTCATCCTCCTTTTTGAACTCTTATTTATATTAGGAGTGACAGGTAATGAATTTACACAAAGAAAAAATTGTTGATCAGCTGAATAGGCCGTTACGTGATTTGCGTATTTCTGTCACAGATCAATGCAATTTCCGTTGCTCTTATTGTATGCCAAAGGAAATTTTTGGAGATGATTACCAATTCTTGAAGAATGATGAATTATTATCCTTTTCTGAGATAGAGGCTTTGACAAAAAGCTTTGTCAAACTAGGTGTGCAAAAGATTCGTTTAACTGGCGGTGAGCCGCTAGTAAGAAAAAATGTTCATGAACTTGTAGAGCGTCTACATAATATAGAGGGTGTGGTAGACATTGCCCTCACGACAAACGGAGTATTTTTACCGAAATATGCAAAACAACTGAAGGAAGCAGGGCTACAGCGCGTGAATGTAAGCCTTGATGCAATAGACAATGATGTCTTCAAGGGAATGAATGGTCGATCGGTTGGTGTAAAACCAGTCCTAGCGGGTATCGAGGCAGCACAAGCAGCTGGGTTACATGTAAAAATGAACATGGTTGTCCAAAAAGGGAAAAATGAATCACAAATTTTGCCTATGGCGCGCTATTTTAAGGACAAGGGAATAACCCTACGTTTCATTGAGTTTATGGATGTGGGGACAACGAATGGATGGAATTTTGACCAAGTTGTATCTAGCAAAACTATTCACGATATGATTCATGAGGAAATGCCTTTGGAACCGGTAGATGCAGATTATTTTGGAGAGGTTGCCAAAAGATATCGCTATGTCGGTACTGATGTGGAAATAGGTTTCATTTCTTCTGTGACAGAGTCGTTTTGCTCAAGCTGCACTAGAGCTAGAATTTCAGCGGATGGAAAGCTTTATACTTGTTTATTCGCAACAAGCGGTCATGACTTACGAAAATTGATCCGTTCTGAAGCTGACGAGCGTGAAGTTGACGAGGCTTTACAATCGATTTGGCAGGCTAGACGTGATCGTTATTCTGATGAAAGAACAGAAGAAACCGCGAAGAAACGCAATAAAATTGAAATGTCATATATTGGTGGGTAAAACAAAAGAGGTGCTACGAAAAGCACCTCTTTTGTTTCAGAGATTAGAAAATATTTAAGTTAGTACTTAGTTTTTATGTTAGCTCCTGAAGCAATCGGCTCGAGGTCACAAGCCAATCACTTCTGAAGGCGAAAACGCCTTCAGACAGTGCTTGTCGCCGATGGGCAGGAGGCTTGCTCTTTTCTTGATCATGCAGTTGATTTCTCAGCTCTACCAGACCGAACTAACCAACGATGGATAGGAATTTCAATTAAGGTGATTACTAACGCAGTTAAAAGCGCTCCCCAAAGGGTTACTCGAGCTCCATCTAAAAATAAAGAAACGAAATAAACTACAAGTGCCGCTGTAACAAAGTCTGCAATATCTGTCATAACTGTTGTATTTCTTCTAAGCATCATTCTTTCCATTAAGTGACCTACAACCGCTAAAATCAAACCAATCACGATTGGTTGGTACCATGAAGCAAAATCAACACTTCCAAAAATACCTGAACATAAGGCTAGAACTAAAGGTAATACAATAATCTTCATTAAGAATCCAGTCATTGCATCACACCTCCTTTGTCGGTATTTTTTACATAAAAATAAAATATTATGTAACAGGACTAACGATCTGTTTCAACAACCGTGATGTTTCGTACTCTTTCTGTTTCTGTTTCAAACGTAATATTTACAAATGCACCAAATTCACGATTTCCTTGCTTCATCCAAAGCTTGAATCTCTCAACTGTCATCCTGTTCTTTTGTTGTTTACCTACGTGTAAGTAATCAATAATTTGTGCCTCTGGATAACGTTTTTGTGTTTCCTTCATTGCAAGTCTTCCCCATTTCGCATACTCTGGAGCCTGCTTTTGGGTTTCTGCAACAGCGACTGGGGAATCAGTCGTAAACATAATCGTCTGTGTCAAAAAGAAAGTTAAACAACATCCTAATAGAAGTTTTTGTAGCATGTCCTGCACCTCGCTTTTTTTATAGGATGCCCTTCGACAAGGAAATATTATGCAGTGGTCTGGAAATGTATGGTATTATAAAAAAATAGGGGGCCATGACTATGAAGAGCGTAGTAAAACGATATGGTGTTATCCTCGCTTTACTTGCACTAATTGGGTGTAGTAATAGCGAAAACACTACAGCTGTAAAAGCTGACGGTGTACTTAAACCAGTGAAACAAAGTGAAGAAAATACACAAATGACTACCTTACTTGGTTTTGATACTTTTTTTCTATATGAGCTTGAGGTTAAAAATACGGAAATGCTATACGTTACATTTTGGATAGAACATTACATAGATGGTGAAAAGCAGGAAAACATAGCAGAGGGAATGACCTCTGCAAGTGAAGAGATGACATTAGCAGCTTCAAAGTTGGATTTTGCACTAGAAGATGGAACAAAATATGTCCGTTGGAATTTAGGGATGACGGATGGTACATCCACTACCTCCATGGAAACTATACCTGAAGAAGTTGAGACATCAAATCTCGGAAGTGCGAGTACGTGGCTTGATGATAAAATAAATATAGAGGCAGAGAAACCCCAAGCGCTTGCTATTATCGTTAAAGATGGTTCAAAGGGTATGAGGGTTGGTATGGATGAGGAAGTTCTACAGAAAATAATAAAGGAAAATCATGAAGTGATTATTGTGAAAGCAATGATAACTAATAAAGAATTATAAGTTGAAAAGCGATCCTAAGGGTCGCTTTTTTGTGTAGTTGACTTGTATGATTTCTCTCTACTCCGCACATATTATCATTATGTGAAAGTTAGTATGTAGGAGGAGTATTATGAAGAAACGTTTAGTTATATTGGTAATTATGCTACTTAGTCTACTACTACTTGTCAGCTGTAAAGGCGATGACAAGGCGAAAGAACAAGCAAAGAAGGAAGATCCAAAAGCAACAAAAATTCAAGAAGCTGAAGAAGAAATCCTTACTCTCGGTTCCCTAGGTTTTACGACAGACGACCTTGTCCAGAACTGGAATGAAGCGCAAGCGGAAATGAAGGACTCTGACAAAATTGACCAGATAAATGTGAGAAATGGTGAATTTAAACACGATATCAACAATGGCATGATCCTCGAAGGTATTGTAAATGAAGCCACCAATGAAGTTGTTCGGCTATCGATTGTGAAGAAGGACATTGAATCAGACAATCTCAACACAACCTTAGACAAATATGAGGATACCATTGCAGCCTTCTTCTTATTAGTTGCCGTGACGAACACCGAAGAAGCCGTCAAAGAACAAGACATCGGAGTCACTACATATAAGTTGGGTCTCCTTCGCGACAAAGATAAAAAAATCAATGGAACCGCAACCCTAAACAACATTACGTATAAGGCTGAGGAAAACGAAAGAGGGCTAGTGTTGTCAGCGGTTGAGAAGAGGGATTAACGTAAAAAGCGACCCGACTTTGGGTCGCTTTAACTATGCGTTTTTTCTATGCTGGAAAAAAGCTTGTACTTCTTCAAATGTAATTCCTACGTTCTTTGCTTCAATAAGTAGTTGAAGCCATTCTAGATCTAGTGTTTCATTTACCTCAGTAAGTATCATAACTTCCCTCCATTAGTAGAAGTATTTCTCGATTCCTCTTTCTCATTTTGCCAATTTCGGAACTGAATAAATTGCTGAAACTCTCGAAAATCATCCTTACTTAATCCTTCATCAATCGCTCTTTGTAAAAGTGCCGTCCATTCACTATCAAGTTCGTCAACTTCATCTTCACCTAATAAATATTCAATACTGGTATCAAGTGTAACTGCGATCTTTGATAAGAATTGTAGGGAAGGATTCTTCTGCACATCCCGTTCTATATAACTTAAATACGATTTTGATACACCTGCACGCCTTGCCAGCTCAGTAATAGAAAGCTTTTTCTTTTTACGTAATTCCTTAACCCGGGAACCTATCATCTTCCTTCTCCTTAATAATGAAGTATTCTTAATATGTTCATTATAAGAGACGATTTGTTCTTTATAAAATTACAAAATAGTAAGAAAAAAAGAGATATTACGAGAAAACGAACGATAAACGTTCTTTATTGAGAAAAAACGGCTAATTTTGGGATTTTCAAAGTTAGTACTAATGACTTATACTCAGACTATCGAGTTCGTTACTAAGAACAATAACGAACGAAAATATCGAATTTTAAAAGGAAGTTGATGAATATGAAAAAGATATATTCCAACTTCGTTCTTAATATAATACATAAAGTAATGCGTTCACTGAAAAGAACGAAAGGAGTGAGCTCGATCAGAAAGACTAGAGTAAGAAAGTTTAGGAAAAGAAATTTCAAATTTAGTCTTTTGTTAAAATCCCTATCAATTGCATATCTGTGTTTACTTGTAACGACAATATCAACAAATGATACAAATGCGTTCTTAAGCCATACTGCTAATTCCAGTGCTGAGTTTAAGGCGCAGTGGGAACAAAATGAAAAACCTCCTAATAAACATGTGGATTCGGATAAGAGTTCCTTGGAGTTTAAGGGTCAAGGTGGGGCATGTAATGAGATAAATGCAACCATTATAAATGGTAAAGATTCTGGTCCAATGAAAGAAAAGTTAAAGTATGAGATCTTCTACATCAATAAAGGAAATCCAAAGAATGGCGAAATGATCTTCAGTGGTGAAATCAATCCCTTAACAAATGGTCAAGAGGTTCGTTTAACTTTTAAACCTGATAAAACTGGAAATTACATGTTTAAGGCATATCAACATAAAGACCACTCAGGAAAAGGAGAATTATGGAGTAAAGAAATACAGGTAAGCTGTGAAAATCCAGCTAAACCTAAAGAGAATATTCCCTCAACAAACACAGAAACAAAAGAAGAAAGTTCAACTCCTTCAATTAATAATAAGCAACAGGAAGAAAGCATACCTTCTACTGAAAAAGAAGTAGAAGAAGAGAATATAAAATCTGAAGACAATCCTACTGATAGTGAAATTGATTCAACTTCAAAGGGTGATGAAACTAAACAGGACATAAATGATTCAAAGGAATCACAAGAAAATGGAAAAACAAATGATGATCAAAATTAATAGAAAATGGTGATTCAAAATGAAAATAGGAATTTTAAAAAAGTGGATAAACAATGTTGTTTCAGTTTTATTAATAGCAGTAATTTTACTAATGGTATTTTTCTTAGTATCTTCTAAGATTTCAGGTGGAACTCCTAAAGTATTTGGAAAAGAACTTTTGACCGTATTATCCGGTTCAATGGAACCAGCTATTCAAACTGGTTCAATAATTGCCATTACACCAACTGAAGATTCAACTATATATAAAGAAGGCGATGTAATAACCTATAGATCACTTGATGACCCAAATGTACTAATAACTCACAGGATTATGGAAGTTCAAGAAGTGGATTCATCTATTCAATATATTACTAAAGGAGATAACAATGATGCTAAGGACACATCTCCAATCCCTTCGAGTAATGTTGTTGGAGAATATACAGATTTTACAATACCATTCGTAGGTTATATCTTAGATTTTGTTAAATCAAAAATTGGAACTGTATTAGTTATTATCGTACCTGGAATTCTATTAATTGGATATGCAGCATTCTCTGTTTGGAGAGCGATAGCTAGTATGGAAGATTCTGAACCCGAGTCAACAGAACAAACCAAGATTTGACCATTCTCATAAACTATGAGAATTCAAATATATTTTTTAGCACCTCTACATAATGAGGAAAATCAAAGGAGGAAGAAAAATGAGTATTAAAAAGAAAATTGGTGGAGCAGTAATAGCAACAGCATTAGGTGCATCTTTATTAGCTGGTGGGTCTTACGCACTATTTACCGCAGAAGCATCAAACAGTGGTAACACATTCACAGCAGGTACAGTTGTGATAGATGACTTAAATGACCCGTCTATTACAACAACAAAGTATTTTAACAATTTAGCACCTGGGGATTCAGAAAGCTTTAAGGTGAAAATTAAAAATACAGGAAACTTAGATGCATGGGTTAAAGTTAAGGATATTGTTGGAACAGGAGCTTTATTTGAAGGTACCTCTCCACTGTCTATTACTGATAACACTGGTGTAATTGAAATTGAAGCTGGCAAAACTAAAGAATTTAGTTTTACTTATAATTTCCCTGAAAATGCTGATAATACGTATCAAAAAGCAACAGGAGAATTAGCAATTAATTTCCAAGCTGTTCAATTAAGAAATAATGATAACGATTCCGGCCCTATTTCATGGGAGTAATACTAGAAAATTTTTGAAGGTATAATCAACTATTTTTAATAATTATTGGAGGGAATATAAATGTTAAATAAGAAAAAATTAGCTACGATTGCTACAGCTGGAATTTTATCAGTAGGATTACTTGCAGGTGGAGCAACATATGCATTATTTACAGGGCAAACTTCAAATGATCAAAATGAGGTTGTTGCAGGTAGTTTAGAATTAAGTACTCATCGTCATGATATTCCAATTGAAGGACCAATGTTTTATATAAATGATAATGGTAAAGGGATGGCTGGAACAGGTGTATGGGCTCCATTAGATTCACATACTAGAGCGATGTTTATTACAAATAATGGTTCATTGGATGGTAAATTAACAAAATTGTTTGCTGTCCCTGAAGGAACAGATGCAGAAAAGGATAGTGCACAAGCATTTGCAGAACAATCCCTTGTAACTGCAGCAGTATTCCAATTGCCTGGAAAAACTGCACTTGATGCTACATTATTAAAAGAATTAAATGAATGGTTTGATGATGAATATAAAGAGTATAGAAAATCAAATCCTGCCACTGCTAAAGATATAGCAGACTTAGTTGCAGAATTAAGAACGTGGGCTTTAGAACTTGTTTATAATGAAGATACAGTTGCTAATGATTTAATAGAAGCTCTCTTAGGTGCAAAAGTAGTTGATGTTTATGTGGGTTCTTTAGAAGATATGATGGCAACAGATGGTGTAAATACAACTAGACAAGTGAAATTGCTATCAGGTGAAACGATGCATCTAGCGTATACAGTTGAATTATTAAATGATAAATATAACAACGGAACTTCACGTGGCTTTGACAATGATGACATTCAAGGTTTAACTGGTAAATTTACTTTTAAAACATTATTTGAACAAGTTCGTAATAACTAAATTATTAATTTAATAGAATAGACCGCTTTATATTTAGCGGTCTATTCTATAATAATTCATCTTTGTATATAAAGGTGGTACCGATAGATGAAGTTAATTAAAACTTATATATTACTTATGTTATGTATAGTTACTTTATCAACAATTTATTTACCAATTAACGAAACTAGTGCAACTCCAACTGATTTAAAAGTTAATATTTCAACTAACCCAAGTAATAGGTTTATAGATATTGAAAATATGGCACCTGGTGACATTGTTTCTAAGATTTTAGAGGTTAATAATAAAGGTAACATTGATTTTAACTATTATGTTTCAGCTATAAAAGAATCTGGTGACCAAAGACTCTTTGAACAACTCTGGATAAAAATTACCAACAATAATGAAGAAATCTATAATGGTAAATTAATCGAGTTACATGAGTGGGATATTGGAAAAATATTAAGTTTAAAAGGAGAGACCTTGCAGTTTTTATTTGAACTACCTCTTGATTCTAGTAATGAAAGTCAGGGGAAGTCAACGAAAGTTAAATTTAATTTCGTGGCAAATGGATTAGTAAGCGAAAATAATGAAGTACTTCCAGACACAGCAACTAACATTTCTAATTATTTAGCTATGGGAATAGCATTTATTATCGGAGGTGTTGCAATAATGGTCTTTCTAAAGAGAAAAAAAATAGAAAATAAAAAAATGACCTTGATTTGACCTAAAATTAAAATCAAGGTCTACTTTTTATACTTTTTGTTCTTTAGTGTGAACAACGAATTCATTATACAAAACAATTGAGTGAGGTTCACTATGAAACACATCTTCGTTTTCCTAGCAATCTTAAATCTATTAGACGCCTTCATTACGCATTTCGGGATTCATGGCGGCCATATCTCAGAAGCTAATCCATTAATGTTCACAGTTTACGATATCAATCCGCTCTTATTTCTTTCCATAAAATTATTACTTTCATTATTTTTAATTGCACTCATTTTTATCATTCGTTTCCCTGTGAGCAAGCTAATACGTTCATTATCCTATGTAGCCTCTGCCTTATACATTTATGTCTTTTTCCTCCATGGCTATTGGATCGCTCAGATTATCTAAAAATGGAGGAGTTCAAATGTACATGAAAACCTGTCCAACATGTCATCAACCATCCTTTAGCAGCAGTAAGCTAGGTGAATGGAACTGCCCAATTTGCAACAATGATCTTTCTAGCCTTAGTGCTCGAGATGCCGCTGAAGTATTTCAGTCAACTTTATCAATGAAATATATAACTCCACCACAAACCGATTCCCACTACCATCCCACTTTTGAAACGTACATATAATAAAAAATGCTTCAGGCAACCAATGTGCCGAAGCATTTTTTTATTTATTATCCATTTTCCATTTATTAAATTCTAAGAAAGATTTAAATTCGTCTTTGGAAACTCCTGATTTCATTGCTTCTCGTACAAGCCTTGTCCATTCTGAATCAAGTTCTACATTTTCGGGTTCTGATGTTTCTTGAAACCATTCATTTAAAAAATTCATTGTTTGAATCTAAGTCAAAAAAATTTTAGCGATTTGTACTTAACAAAGAACATCTCGTACAGATAAATAGTGAATAAATCCTATAAGTAAACATAATATATAGTGAGTAAAAAAGGTAATTTTATAAATAAATGAATGTTATGTTCGTCGAGCTAAGAGTAATGGCTAATACAATATCGATCATAAAAAGCAAAAGTACATTTAGCATGGATTAATATAATAATTAAATCAGTATATTTGTTAAAAAGAACAACAATGGGAGTGCAACAATAATTTTCCAAATTGAATAGATTATATTTTTTTGCACAGTTGTTCTTTATCAAAAACAAAACATACCTTTTAAAGATTTATTGGTGATGTCTCCTTATCAATAACAATGGAGATACTCGGTCATGCTGTGGGTTGAAATACCTTAGACGCAAGTCGTCGTTAGTGTGGTGTGAGGGTGGGTTAAATGCCCGAATTACTATTCTAAATATTTTACTTAATCTGTTTTACTTAAGACATATCAAGTAAACTATTTAACAATATTTAAATAACACTTTAAAAGAGCATCCACTTAGAAAATTAGAGACAAATAAAGGGGGGATAGGGTTGACATATCGTCAAAGAATTTCTTTGTTTTTCATAATTGATTCTTTAATTGTATTATCTTGTATCTTTTATAGTCGATTTCTAGTGGACGCTACATTTTCTGTTTTTACTACATCAACAGTGATTATATCTATTTCATTACTTTTAAGCCATCATTTATTTGCTTATACTCTCAAACTTTATAAAAAGTCATGGGAGTATGCAAGTGTAGGAGAATTGGTTAGTATTTTTAAGGCAATTACATTGTCAATCATTACTGCAGCGATTGCTCAGCAACTTATAAATCAAGAGATATTTTATCGATTAATGATGGTCACCTGGATGCTCCACCTAATTCTAATCGGTGGATCTCGTTTTTGCTGGAGAATATTCCGGGGTACATATATCAAAAAGAATGATAAAAGAAAACGAACTTTAATTATTGGTGCAGGATCAGCTGGTACGATGGTAGCAAGACAGTTAAAACATAATCAAGATTCCGAGTTATATACCGTAGGGTTCATCGATGATAATCCTAACAAGCATAATCTAGATATTTTAGGCATTCCCGTATTAGGCGGTATAGATATGATTGAGCAGATTGTAAAGGAAAAAAACATAATGAATATCATTATAGCTATCCCATCTTTAAGTAAAAGAAAACTTAATATTATTTTTCAGGAATGTGCGAAAACAAAAGCGAAAACACAAATTCTACCGATGTTGGAGGATTTAATTACTGGCAAGGTATCTGTTAACCAGTTTCGAGATGTCCAGGTAGAAGATTTATTAGGAAGAGATCCAGTTGAACTAGATATTGAAAGTATTTCAGAATATATCACAAACAAAGTAGTACTCGTTACTGGAGCGGGTGGATCAATAGGATCTGAGATTTGTAGGCAAATTGCAAATTTTAATCCGAAGCAGTTGGTTTTATTAGGACATGGAGAAAACAGTATCTATGTGATTGAACTAGAATTATCGGAGGCATTCCAATCTTCGAATATTGAAATAATAACAGTAATTGCTGATGTTCAAGATAAGCAAAAGATGATGGCGGTAATGGGGACTTACCGACCAAATGTAGTTTATCATGCAGCAGCACATAAGCATGTACCCTTAATGGAACGAAACCCTGAAGAAGCGATTAAAAATAATATAATCGGAACAAAGAACGTGGCAGAAGCAGCTAGTTGGTATAACGTAAATACATTTGTTATGGTTTCCACTGATAAAGCAGTAAACCCAACGAGTGTAATGGGTGCATCAAAAAAACTGACGGAAATGATTGTTCAAGAAATGGATAAACATAGTGATACAAAGTTTGTTGCTGTTCGCTTCGGGAATGTCTTAGGCAGTCGAGGAAGTGTTATTCCTCTATTTAAAGGTCAGATAGAAAAAGGTGGACCAGTGACAGTGACGCACCCAGACATGGTGCGTTATTTTATGACGATTCCCGAGGCCTCAAGATTAGTAATACAAGCAGGAGCCCTTGCAAAAGGTGGAGAAATCTTTGTATTGGATATGGGTGAACCAGTAAAAATTATTGACTTGGCCCATAATTTAATCAGGCTATCTGGTTATTCTATTGAGGAAATTGGAGTTAAATTTTCTGGTATAAGGCCAGGAGAAAAATTATATGAAGAGCTTTTGAAAGAAAATGAGGTTCATGAACAACAGGTTTATCCGAATATTTATGTTGGAAAAACGACAGAACTTTATATTCAGGAGATAGAAAAAATCATTTTAACTTATCCTAATATGACAAAACAAGAACTAAGGGATGAACTGCTACTAATAGCTAATCGCTCATCTTCACCACAGTCAGTAATGACGAGTACTGGGTAGAGGTTGAACATTTTTTATACGAGTAGAAAGAAGGTGACGTGTTTGGGGCATGAAATCTCCCAGAAAAAAATTTATCTATCAGCACCACATTTAAGTGGAAATGAACAAAAATATATTGATGAGGCTATTAAAACGAATTGGGTCGCACCTGTAGGACAAAATATTGATGCTTTTGAACAAGGAATGGCAAGTTATGTTGGAGTCAATGAAGCTGTTGCGGTTAGTTCAGGAACTGCAGCCATTCATTTGGCTCTTTCTTTATTAGGAGTAGGAGTAGGGGATAAAGTCTTCTGCTCAAGTCTTACGTTTGTGGCAAGTGCTAATCCCATTATTTATCAAGGTGCAGAACCGGTATTTATTGATTCAGAGCCTGACTCATGGAATATGTCACCTCAGGCATTAGAAAGAGCACTACAAGATGCATTCTTTGAAAACAAGCTTCCGAAGGCAATAATTGTTGTGCATCTATATGGTCAAAGTGCAAAAATGGATGAAATATTTGCGTTAAGTAATAAATATGGAGTGCCAATTATAGAGGATGCTGCTGAATCATTAGGAACCATCTATAAAGGTAAGGCAAGTGGAACTTTCGGTATATTTGGCATTTATTCTTTTAATGGAAATAAAATAATTACAACATCTGGCGGGGGTATGCTTATATGCCATGACAGTGAGCTTGCAGCAAAAGCAAGATTCCTAGCCACTCAAGCCAAGGATCTAGCTCTTCATTATCAACATAGTCAAATGGGATTCAATTATCGAATGAGTAATATTTTAGCTGGGATTGGAAGAGGGCAATTAGAAGTATTAAAGGAACGAGTCTCAGCTAGGAGAGCTGTATTTAAGCGATACTACGAGAAATTAAGAGACATAAAGGGAATTACTTTTATGGAAGAACTGAAGGATACTCAATCAAATCGATGGTTAACCACGCTATTAATTAATGAAGAAGAAACAGGATTTTCATCAAAAACCTTACTAGAGTTACTTGCGCAAAAGAATATTGAGGCGCGCCCTGTCTGGAAACCACTTCACCTACAACCACTTTTTAAAGGAACAAAGTATTATCCACATAGTGACGTAAGTGTTTCAGAGAGATTATTTCATATGGGAATTTGTCTTCCTTCTGGATCAAATTTAACAGAGGAGGATCAAATGAGAGTCATACATTGTATCGAAAATGCAGTTAGACGAAAATTATATAGTTAAAGTAGGGATGGTGTAACGAGGGGTGTGGATTATTCATTAGATGTAACCAGTAGCCGAAGAAAGACAGATGTATTCATAACGGTATTATTATTTTTTATTGCTATTTTTTTAAACCATTCAAATGAAATGTTTGGTGTAAACATGTCATTAGCAGATTTATTTTGTTTTACCTTATTCGTTTTTCTCATAGTTAAAAATAATTTGGTCGTACCAACGATTCCAACTATCTTTTTCCTGCTTGTTTCAATTATTGTTTTACTGACATCGACCTTGTTTATACCTTATAAATACATGTTCTATCCAGAAGCAATAGGAATTATGAGTAATTATCTAAAACTGGTTGCCATCTATTTATATTTTATTATTGGATATAATGTCATGTGTTTTTTTGACATAAAATCTTTTATTAAGTGGTACACTTTTTTTGGTATTTTCATTGGAGGTTTAGGCGTTTTATTAACACTTTTTAAAATACGGATCTTTTCCTCCCTCTTATTCTATGGTGATTTTAGATTTAGAGGGCTTTTGATCGACCCTAATTTTTATGCAGTTATACAAATAACTACATTCGTATATATAAGTAGGTCAAAGGAAATACAGAATAAATACAAGTGGCTTGTATTTATTCTTATTTTACTTGCTGTCATTGCATCTGGTTCTAAAACAGGGATGATAACCCTTTTTTGTTATATGATTTTTAGAACTTTCGAGTATATTTTTCTTTTAAAGAAAGAATCTGTTTCATTGATATCACAATTTTTTTTGATTGTGCTGATTTTAATCATTGCACCCTATGGTTTATCTGTACTACAAAGTATTAGTAATGAAATAGCATCAAGTATGCCATCGTTTGCAAGGATTAATTTACTCTTAACTAATTTTAGTGATGCTATATCAGAAAATGGATCCGGCAGAGATACCACTTGGCAAGTGGCATTACAGATTATTCAGCTTTCCCCATTACTGGGAATTGGGATAGGAACCTATTCGGATATAGCGTTTCAACTGTTTAAATCAGATAGTATTGCACATAATACATATTTACAAGTAGCCTCTGAATGGGGGATTCCATTAGCATTTACTTTGTTTTCTTATATCTTTATTATGATTGGAAAAGCAACCAATCTGCAGAAGCCTAATTCCGAAACAAACATGATATTAAGGGATATTATCATTATTCTCTTAATTGGATCAATGGCGATTTCGTTAAATAATGCAAGAGGGCTTTGGTTATTTTTAGGTGCACTTGTAGCTTCTCTTACTCTTGAAAGGGTAAAAGGTACTTATAAAAATCCTATCAAGTAAAGGAAATATACTTCTTAAGCACATCTATCTCAATGATAATTTTAGTTACCTATTTAAAAGACAAATCAAACTTCTTGTTTGATTTGTCTTTTTTAATGGGGGGCAAAGGAGGAAAAGATGAAAGACATATTCAGTCTGAAAGAATTAGTAATCGTTTTGAAAAAGCGTTGGATAATGATTGTTTCCATTACTATTTTAGCAGTGGCATCAAGCGGACTTATTACGTATTTTTTATTAACACCGCTCTTTCAATCTTCCACTTTACTGTTAGTAAATCAATCAAAAGAGGAAGGTGATATGTATACATCTAATGAGATTCGTACCAACATGGATCTCATTAATACATACAATGTCATTATTACCTCATCAAGAATTTTAGAAGGAGTTGTAAAGGAACTATCCTTAGATCAAACAGCAAAGACATTACGTAAAAGGGTAGGCGTAGAAAGTGAAGGGAACTCACAGGTAATCTCTATTCGCGTTAAAGATGAAAATCCTGAACTTGCTATGCAAATAGCAAATACAATGGCAGAAGTTTTTCAAAGAGAAATAACTGAAATTATGAATGTTAACAATGTTTCTATTCTAACAACAGCAGAGGTAGAAGTTGATCCCGTGAGTCCAAATTTTTTCCTAAATATTGTAATTGGCTTTTTAGCAGGTTTAATGTTTTCGATTGGACTTTCCCTGTTAATTGAATTTCTCGACAATAAACTACGATCAGAGGAAGAAATTGATAGTATTTTAGGATTGCCGATTCTAGGATCGGTACCGGAAATTAGTGAAAAACAATGGAAAATAAACCCACGAGCTGCGGAGAATATTACTAATATTGCGATGAATACACAAATAGGAGAGGGTGAGAACATTGGGTCGTAAACGCAAAAGAAAAGAACGAGTAATGGAAAGTAATCGTAGTTTAATCTCCCATTATAGGTCAAGATCACCAATTTCCGAACGATATCGAGCCATTCGAACCAGTATTCAGTTTGCTAGTTTAGAAAAAGAAATACGTATGATTACGGTAACGTCAGCTTCTCCAGGTGAAGGAAAATCTACGACCGCATCGAATTTAGCAATTGTGTTAGCACAGCAGGATCATAATGTATTGTTAGTGGATATGGATATGAGGAAGCCAACATGCCATTCTACTTTTCGAGTTGAAAATCAATCAGGGTTAACAAATGTTTTATTTAATCTAGCTAAATTATCTGAAGTGGTTCATAAAACGGCCGTTCCCAACTTATCATTGTTAACAAGTGGTCCTATTCCACCCAACCCTGCGGAATTGTTAAGTAGGAATAGAATGGATTGGGTATTAAATGAGGCGCGTTTAGAGTATGACTATATTATCCTTGATACACCTCCTATTCTCACCGTTACGGATGCACAAATTGTCGCACAAAAAAGCGATGGTGTTGTTCTTGTAATAAGTAATGGTAAAACAACAAAAGAAAGTGCTGCTAAAGCAAAAGAACTTTTGCTAAAGGCGAGAGCGAACATATTGGGAGTTATATTAAATCGTAAAGAGAAGAAATTTAATAAAAAGGACAGTTATTATTATGGGACAAAATAATAACTTGAAAAAAAGGAGTCACTTTTATATATGAAGATTTTATATGTTGCAACAATCGCCAGTACGATCAATGATTTTTTTATTCCGCATATAAAATTTCTATTAGACAAAGGGAATGTGGTGGGAATAGCTTGTAACAAAGTACATGACATTAGCCCAAAATTGCTGGAGTTAGGGTGTGAAATTCATCCTATTACATTTCAAAGAAATCCACTAGATCTTGAGAATGTTAGTGCCTACAAACAGATACATAGAGTGGTAGCTGAGGAAGGATATGAACTATTACATGTTCACACCCCTGTTGCCTCTTTTATTACCCGCATGGCTTGTAGAAATATACAAAATGTCAAAATCCTTTATACAGCCCACGGGTTTCATTTTTTTAAAGGAGCTCCAATGAAAAACTGGGCTTTATACTACACCTTAGAAAAAATGGCTGCCAGATGGACGGATGGATTAATAACGATGAATGATGAGGATTATTTATCTGCTAAAAAATTGAAGCTACGAAAAGAGCATTCAATCTTCAAAGTAAATGGTATAGGACTTGATTTACAAAAGTTTGTACCACAAACATTTGAAAAGAAAAATAAGCTCCGCTACCAGTATGGCTTTAGTGATGAAGATTTTATCTTAATATATGTTGGAGAACTTAGTTACCGTAAGCACCAGGACCTTATAATTAAGGCAGTTGGCAGGCTAAAAGGAAGTATTCCAAATTTAAAATTATTAGTAGTTGGTTCAGGAAGTAAATCAATAGAGTATAAGGAGTTGACCAAAAGCCTCGATATAGAAAGAAATGTTGCCTTTTTAGGGTACAGGGAAGATATTCCGCAATTAATGGCACTTTCTGATATTGCAGTTTCAACATCTAGACAAGAAGGTCTACCGGTAAATGTGATGGAAGCAATGGCGACTGGGCTACCTCTAGTTGTTACGAATTGTAGAGGGAATCGAGACTTAGTTATTCATGATTTAAACGGTTATGTTGTTGATACAGATGATGTGCATGGTTGTGCTTCATCAATTGAAAGACTTTACAAATCAGCGGAAATACAACAAAGGTTTTCAACAAAAAACAAAGATCTAATTCACTTATATTCTATTGAGGTTGTAATTAACGATATGAATAAAATATACGAGAAACAGGGGCTACAGTGTGAAGAGAGGCTAAAATTAATACGATAGGATTTGCTTTATTGTGAAAAAAACAATTATTTTAGTTATGTTATTGAGCCTATTATCAAAAGGGATAGGATTTTTACGTGATATTATTCTTGCTTATTTTTATGGAGCCTCTTCCATAAGTGATGCTTTTCTTATATCGCTAGTCATACCTAGTGTCATCTTTGGTTTCATAGGAATAGGGGTATCTTCTGCATATATCCCAATGTATAGTAATATTGAAAGCAAGTTAGGTGTCAAAGAAGGAGATAAATTTACGAATTATTTAATAAACCTTATGCTTGTTTTTACCACCTTTTTATGTTTAATCTGTTTACTATTTACTGAGCCCTTAGTAAAAATTTTTGCGTCTGGATTTGATGGAGAAACTATAGAATTAGCGACATCATTCACAAGGGTTACAGTATTAAGTATGTATTTTTCCGGCCTTATATATATTTTTAGTGGGTATCTACAAATAAAAGGTAATCATATTGCACCAAGTCTTATGGGATTACCATTGAATTTTGCTTTAATCTTGGCAATTGTATTAAGTTCTTACATTCAAATATCGATCCTGCCTTTCGGTAAAGTACTGGGTGCTTTTTTACAATTTTTATTTTTACTCTTTTTTGTTTATCAAAAAGATTTCTCCTACAAACCGATATTAAATGTAAAAAACGATCATCTAAAGAGGATGGTCGTTTTAGCTTTTCCAATCATATTAGGTTCATCTGTTGAACAAATTAATAAACTTGTAGACAGAACAATAGCGTCAAATATAGCTATTGGAGGTATTTCAGCCCTTAACTATGCAAACCAGCTTAATTTATTTGTCCAAGGAATTTTCGTTTCATCAATAGCCGCAGTATTTTACCCGGTCATTTCAAAAATGGCGGCAAATGATAATGTTTTAGGTTTGAGAAAGGCATTATCACAAACTATGGTTGTGATTAGTGTGCTACTTGTTCCAGTGACAATGGGTAGTGTTATTTTCGCTCAACCAATTGTAGAGCTTTTATTTGGCCGAGGTGCATTTACGAAACAAGCAATTGATATGACCTCAACTGCCTTGTTTTACTACTCTATTGGAATGATTGCATTTGGTCTTAGAGATGTCTTAACAAAAGCATTTTATTCTCTAAAAGACTCACGAACCCCAATGATTAATTCTGCTCTAACCGTTATTTTAAACATAGTCCTAAATATTGTTTTATCAAAGTTTCTAGGTATAGGTGGGTTAGCACTGGCAACAAGTATATCAGCAAGTGTTTGTACAATTCTTTTATTTATTAGTCTAGGAAAAAAGATTGGCTTTTTTGAATTTAAAAACATGACTATGTCATTTTTGAAAATCATTTGTAGTTCTGTCATTATGGGATTCATTGCAAAATTTTCCTATGTAATGCTAGGTCAAATATTTCATATACAATTGTCGCTATTGATCTCAATATTGGTAGGTGCTATTGCTTATTGTTTAATCATGTACTTTATGAAAATAAAAGAAGTTGATGACTTTATTAAGGGTATAAAGAGAGTGATTGAAAAATCTCTCTAGTATATCAAATTTTTTACGAAAATCATTGTGGAGATCTAGAAAAAACGAAGTAGTGGAAATTGGAGTGGGTTACATGAAAAGGATATTTGATTTGTTAATCGCTTCGCTTGTTTTAATTTTGTTTTGTCCGATCATTTTCATCACTGCAATTCTAGTTAAATTAAAACTTGGCTCACCTATTCTATTTAAGCAGGAACGCCCAGGTTATAATGGGAAGTCCTTTGTACTATATAAGTTTAGAACAATGACCGAAGAGAGGGATAAAAATGGTGAAGATTTACCAGATTATTTAAGATTATCTCCAATTGGGAATTTCATTAGAAAGTATAGTTTAGATGAATTGCCTCAATTGATTAATGTTGTAAAAGGAGATATGAGTTTAGTCGGACCTAGACCACTATTGTTGGAATATATTCCCATGTATTCACCTTTTCAAGCAAGGCGTCATGAAGTAAAACCAGGTATAACAGGTTGGGCTCAGGTTAATGGAAGAAACGCAATTAGCTGGGAAAAAAGATTTGAATTAGACGTATGGTATGTGGAACATCAATCTTTCCTCCTGGATATTAGAATTATTTTAATGACTTTAAAAAGACTGATTAAGCCAGAAGGTATCAACCAAGATAGTCATGCTACTATGTCGGATTTTAAGGGTAGCCAAAATAAGACAGGTAATTTGTAGAAATGAATAGAGGGTGAGAAGATTGCTTCTAGACTTTAAAAGAGTTGAAGAATTGGAGAGAAAATATGGAACCTCCTTTTTTCTACTGGATGTTCAAAAGCTAAGGGAAAACTATAGAAAAATAGAGTATGCATTTAAAAGTCGATATCAAAACTTCATTATAGGTTATTCATACAAGACTAACTATCTTCCCTATTTATGTAAGGAATTATCCAAAATAGGGGCCTATGCTGAAGTGGTATCTCGGTTAGAGTACGATTTAGCACTAAAAATCGGTGTAGATCCAAAGTCTATTATATTTAATGGACCTATAAAAAACATGAATGATATAAATTTAGCCTTTGAAAATGAAAGCATTCTAAATATTGATTCGTTGTATGAAGTAGACTTAATCAAAGAGTATTGTGCTGCTAATGAAAATAAACAAATAAAAGTAGGGTTGAGGGCTAATTTTTCACTTTCAAAAGGCGGCGAAAGTCCACTTCAGGAAGGTTATGAGACGAGCAGATTTGGTATTTGCGTTGAAAATGGAAATTTTGAATATGTAATAAACGAATTGAAGATGATCAGCAATGTAAAAATTACCGGATTACATGGTCATTTTTCCACAAAAACAAGAAGCGTTGAAACATATCAAACGATTACAAAGAAACTATGTGATTTAGTTATACAATATATACCTGATACAGTGGAGTATATTGATATTGGGGGAGGAATATATGGTGAACTCCCTCAATCCTTTCGAGTCAATGCACCAGGATTTGAGGATTATGCTGAAGCCATATGTTTAATTGTCAATGAAGAATTTAAACATTTTGTTAAGAAGCCTTTTTTAGTATTAGAACCAGGTATTTCAATGGTTGCTAATACTTTTCTTTTTATAACAAAGGTAATAGATGTAAAAAAGGTGAATAATACAAACTTTGTTTTAGTGGACGGTAGTGTTCATAACATTAAGCCTACTATGCATAAAAGAAATCTTCCAATGCAGACTGTAAAAGCTATCGAAAATTTCACAGAAGATGGAATTTATCAAATAGTTGGTTATACATGTATGGAAAAGGACTATCTTGCACACGACATTGCTGGTGAAGTGCCTAGCCGTAACGATTATTTTATCTTTGAAAATGTTGGCGCCTATACGATAGTTTTTAATCCCCCATTTATTAAAGAAAGACCAGCTATTATTGCTTATGATGGGAAAAAAACATTTATTGTAAGAAAAAAAGAAACAATTAAGGAATTCTTTAATGAGGATATATACTGCTTTTAAAAGAGGGATGAAAATGAATATCTTAATATGTAGTGCAGGAAGAAGAGTAAAACTAGTTTCCTATTTTAAAGAGGAGCTTGCTCAAATAGGTGGAAATGTAGTTGCAGTTGATTGTGACAATAAAGCACCAGCTTTATATTTTGCAGATGCTTATGAAATTGTTCCACGCATAGACCAACCCGAATACCTACAGACCATTAAGGATATATGTAGAAGATATAAAATAGATGCTGTTCTTTCACTTATTGATCCGGAATTAACGTTATTAGCAAGCCATAAAAGTGAGTTTGAAAACGAAAATATAAAAGCAATCATTTCAAATTGTGATGTGGTAGATATTTGTTATGATAAATATTTAACTTCTACATTTCTACAATCAAATCAATTGCCTTTTATAAATTCTTATATTGATATTGAGGAAGTTGAAAGAGACTTAGAGAATGAGAGAATACATTTTCCATTAATTCTGAAACCGAGAAAAGGTAGTGCAAGTTTAGGAATTCATAAAATTAATTCTTTTAAAGAACTCCATGCTTTGTTTAAAGCGAATGATGATATTGTTATACAGCCTTTTGTTGAAGGTGAGGAGTACGGTGTAGACTGTTATATCGATTTACTTAATAATCATGTTACAAATATCTTTATAAAGCGAAAAATAAGAATGAGGGCTGGAGAAACTGATAAATCCATGGCAGTCAAGGACGAGGAGCTTTTTAACATCGTTGAAAGATTAATAGATGCGTTGGGACCGATTGGGCCTATTGATATAGATTGCTTCAAAACGACATCTGGGTATCTTATTTCGGAAATTAATCCACGTTTTGGGGGAGGGTACCCTCATGCTCATGAACTAGGACAGAATTTTCTAAAAAACATCATTAATAATCTAAAAGGTATTCCAAATCAATCAGTGGTTGGAAACTATGAGGAAGGCTCCATATTGATTAAGTTCGATAGTCATCAAATCATTAATGCGGAGAGTGGTATATAGTAATCCCTTATACAAAAATTGGGTCAAGAGCTGTACCAAAATCCCTAAGCTATCTAAATTAATTAACCAGTCATTCGATTAGTTGGCTTTTCAGCTAGTGTGAAGAAAATAAACCTATCTATAAATTTGGTTAGAGGTTGATACTTTCAAAGAGAAAACCTCTTCATTATGAGAGGCGATAGAAAAAATATGGAAAATGACCTAAAGCATGGAATTATTGTTGACTTTTTTGGTTTGCCGGGAAGTGGGAAAACAACAATTGCCCATTTGCTTGCAAATAAATTGAACGAAAATGGTTACGAGATACAGGAAAATATTTATTATATGAATAATGAGTATAGTTCCTTAAAACGGATTGTAATAAAAACTGTTAATACTATCACTTTTACGATAAAAAACTTTGCTTACTTATGTGATTTATTTTCAATGTTTAGTGGGGTCACTATTAGAAATTATCATGAGGTGATAAAACAATGGGTTAATGTTTGTTTTGTACTTACAAATGTAAACCAAACTAACAAAAAAGATTTTGTAATAGCAGATCAAGGAATTATACAAGCAGCTATTTCCTTGTCGGTTACTTATAAGAATGTTGACATTGAAGCCGTTATTAGAAAACTTTATGAAAGGGTTAACTCACCTGTAAGGCATATATATATATCTGTCGAATTAGAAAAGGATCTAGAACGTTTAAACCTAAGAGACAATGGTAAATTAAGAGTAGACTTTGAAAAAGATGAAGTGTTGCAAAGATTTCAATTAAAAGTAATTGAAAAATTATGTAATGAAGTAATAAAATCTTTTCCACATACCATTATTGATAACAATGGATCATTTCAAAGTGAGTTAACGTCGATTATTAACACAGGGATGCTAGAGGAAGTAATGAGAATTTTAGAGACATCTTCTAGGATTAATAATATTTCAAAAGGTTGTCCTAGTTAACTTTAATATAGTTTCTTGGACCTATCAGAATCAACATTGATTGAATTATTTGATTAAGATTTATTTTTTTATAGATTCTTTATTTGTAATAGTTTGGAATTTGTCATATCTACGTTTTGAGTCGATTTGGTTTAAAGCTATGAATAATTTAGGTGAAGGAATCCTCATTGTCATATTACACACTATTCCAGAAAAAAACGTGCAATATGATGAATACTCTGATTGATCATATTGCACGTTTTCTATTTATTTTGTGATTTCCATTTGTTAAACTCCAAAAACTCTTTAAATTCTTCTTTCGAAACTCCTGATTTCATAGCTTCTTGTACTAGTTGGGCCCAATCAGAATCAAGTTCTTCTATTTTTGTATCGTGGTCCTCATTATGGAGTAATGTATTCACTGATACGCCGAGGACCGAAGAAACCTTTTCTAGAAATTGGATAGAAGGGTTCGATTGGAGGTTTCGTTCGATAGAGCTTAAGTATGATTTGGCAACTCCTGCCCGATCTGCTAGTTCTGATAGAGATAATTGTTTTTGTAAGCGATATGTTTTGATGCGTTGACCAATCATTGATTTCACCTTCCTTCCCTTCCCCATTATAACATATAATGAAGAAATGTTTTATAATAAGAACAAAAAATAAAAAATAAAGAACCCGGTGTGTTCCGAGTTCTCTAGCTTGATAATAATAGTATAAGTTTATAGTACGGTTTGTTATATGTAAGGTTGGTTATGCTGTTTTACTTTGGAGGAAAGCTTGAATATCCTGGACGCTCATTCCTATCTCCATTGCTTCTAAAATTAGTTCAATCCAATCTTGATCCAATTGTTCATTTTTGTTTTGTACTTCATTAATCATTATTCGTTTTCCTCCCAAAATACAATTTGTATTCCAGGCAGTCCAGCCATCATAATTGAATACCCAACGTTAGACCTGTGACTTTGCGTCCCTATTTTTCAATAGGTTTGCCTTTATCTGCTTGAACTCCAGCTGACTGACCTATAACGATAGTCCCTTATATGTATAGAACCTTTGTATTACATTTAGAAGTATAAAACATAAAAAATATTATTTCTGTAAAAAAATGTCGATGTCAAAATATTTACAAAAATAGTTTTGTTGTTTGTTCGCCTACTTAAAATATGTTAGATATTATCGTATTTTGTTATAAAAGCTCGAAGGATGGGGTGAAAGACCTATAATTGTTAATATGTCTTTTCATTCAGTTTACATATTCCAATAATCACATGGGGTAAATTGTAAAATTGCCAGTAAATTGCAAGTTAATTGTCGAACGATTTTTCAAAAAACACCCTCAAAAAAGGAAAAGCCCACCCTCGAATATGAGGATAGGCCTATTTTATAAAGCATTTTGACAGAGATAAAACAACCCGCCATTGATAATTTCGACAAGAACTTTTGGTTCGTACTGGTCTCTAAGTGCTTCTTTTTCAATTTCATAGCTTTCTGGTTTTTCTTCGATTCCTTCATAAAAAGCATTTAAAAGAGCAAGGTCTTCATCCCACCGTTTTCTAGCTTCATCTGCCCATAAGTGATCCTGTGTCTTAACAAACCCTCTGATATATTGCTGTAATCGACTCACTCCACTTTGTGGTTTTACAAGTGGAGACATCGTATAGGTTAAATCAGGAATTTTTGGTGTTAACGGTAACCGTTCAAGTTTTTCTTGGAAATCCTCTATAATCATTCCGTTTATAAGTTGTATGCCGAGAGACATCAATACATCTCGTTTTCGATCACATTTATATGAAACCTTCACATTTAACCCTAACCATGGAAAAAGGGGAGTGTTACCCTGCATACCGGGAGTTGTCTGTTGATAGAGCCTAATGTAGCTTGCAAGTTTTTTGGAAGACTCAAAAATTTGATGTAAGCGGGGAGCTCCGAAGTGGATAAAGTCCCCCTTTATGTTATCAGGTGTTTTGTCCCGGTCTGTGATTAATGTAAGCTTCATCGGATTTGGGGTACCGCCTGTTTTTTCAACATAGGTCCAATAGAAGGGACGGTTCATTAATTGCTTATCTATATCAACTGTTAATTGGACGGTCATATGTCCAGGTTGTTTTTCAAGAATTTCACAGTTGTTTGAAACAAAATATTTTTCCAGAAAATTAACTATTTCCTGTTGCTGCATGCTGCTCACCACCGTTTTGTTCTTCAAAGCTAATAATGGATGTTAGATTCTCCATTTTAATCTTTATTTCTCCTTCGCTACGTGATCGAAGCATAATATCCTGAATATGGTCTTCGATATTTCCAAGGTCCAATCTTGTTAAAATATCGTCGAGTTGACCAATCACTCGCTCAAACAGATTAATTTTTTCATATAATAGCTTTAAGATATGCTCTTCAACTGTGTTTTTAGTTGCAAAGTTATATATATGAACATCCTTTTCTTGCCCAAGACGATGGATACGACCTATGCGTTGTTCAAGTCTCATTGGATTCCAAGGAAGGTCATAATTGATTATGTGATTACAGAATTGCAGGTTAATCCCTTCACCACCGGCTTCTGTTGCGATTAGCACCTGGAAGTTACCTTTGAATAACTCTCGCATCCAGTCCTTCTTCCCGCGCTTGAACCCACCTCTAAATGGGACGGAGGAAATACCATTTTGCTTAAGGAACCATTGTAGATACATTTGGGTAGCTCGATATTCGGTAAAGATAATCACCTTATCGTCGATTTGCTTTATTAATTCAACCGCTTTTTCAGCTTTGGAATTTTGGCTAACACCCTCGACCTTTTTCATTAGTCCCATTACAAGGTCTTCAGGTACCTGGGCACTGCCATCCTCATTTTTCTTTTCAAGCATCTTTTTCAATGTATAATAGACAGCTTCACGACTACTACAAGCTTCTCTTTGTAACGTTAAAATGGAGAACATACTTGATGCAAAGTTTGACATATTTGAACGATAGGCAGTAATGGCATCATAGAGCTCCTGCTCCGTTTCGGAGAACTCAATCGTAACCGCTTCAACCTTCCGTTTTGTCCATTCGATTCCCGTATCATCTCGACGGTTCCGAATCATAACCTTGTTCACTAGTTCTTTTAAGTGCTCATGATCCTCAATCGAACGACTTTTCTTTCCGAACGATTCCTCGAAATTCTCTTGATTCCCTAAGTGTCCAGGTTTTAATAATGACACTAGATTGAAAATCTCTTCAATTCTATTTTGGATTGGTGTAGCAGTAAGTAATAAACAAAACTTCTTTTTTAGATTTTGGACGAATTCATAGTTTTTGGTTTTATTATTTTTAAGCTTATGTGCTTCATCAATAATGATAAGGTCATAATCCTGCTCATACACGATTTCTCGATGTGGACTTCGTTTTGCTGTATCAATAGAAGAAACAACCACATCATATTGTTCCCACATATAACTTTTTTTCTGTTGAACTGCAGGAATATAAAACTTCTGATTTAATTCGGTTGCCCATTGTGATACAAGGGATGCAGGCACAAGGATTAACACCTTTTTGACAAGTCCACGAATCATATATTCTTTTAAAATAAGACCAGCCTCGATCGTTTTTCCGAGCCCCACCTCATCTGCTAAAATAGCTTTTCCGTTCATTTTTTCAACCACTTGCTTTGCAACCTCAAGTTGATGAGGAAGTGGCGTTAATTGTGGTAAATGCTTAGGTGCCTGAAGACCTTCGAATTCAGGTATCGACTGGTGCCTTTCCACTTCGTATGCAAGCTTATACAACTCCCAGTTCGCCCAAGGACCGTCGTCGTCAATTCTCTGCAGAAAGTCACCTTGCCACGACTGATCAAATTCAAAATCGACATTCATATTTTCACAGTCCTTTCGTAGTTGAGTATTGTATAAAAATGATTAAATCTCCCAAAACACGAACAATATTAATGAAAAATAATTTATTGTTAAGAAAATAATATATTGCCCAAATGACTTGGAGATGGTAGGATAAAAGTAGTTCGAAAACGCTTCTCTATGCTTTATAGAAGTGTTTGTGCCCTACTTTATTTTTAAGAAAATAAAGCTTTCAGGATGGACATGGATAAATTTTCATAGTCGTTTTGTTAGTATTACCAAAAAAATGAAAAATATGAAGACCGCGGATGACAACAAGGGGAGAGACTACATTTTGTAGCGCCGAAGGAGCAAGCAATAAACATTGTGAATCTCTCAGGCAAAAAGACTCTTGTTCGACGCAACTCTGGAGAGAGCCGATAAATTACAGAATTTAGGTAAATTGTTTTTTGATCTTGCTTAATTCTTAATGGCCACCAAAGGGGAAAGCCTTTTTAGATAGTGTTTAAAAAGGAGGACAAAAAGAGCCGAGAAGGTCGAGGCGGCGAAGTTTCGAGGAGCGGAGTGTATGCCATTAATACATGAGCACCAGAGAAGCGAGCCAACGAAGAGATTCGACAGCTATTTTTCCCGGCCTTTTTAAACTTCATCTATCTTAGGTAAACTTTCAGGTGCAAGGACAGAGACTTCACACACGCTGTGGAGTTTATCTGTCCTTTTTTATGTTGTCAGAATCTTTTAATAGTAAGAATTCAAAAGAAGATATGGCAGTAACATAACCCATTTAACTTTATTCAGGTAGAAGTCTCTACTTTAATGGGATTGAATGTAAAAGGTAATTAATTCAGTAGGGTTCAAATCCCGGTTGAATAAAGTTATAGCCTCCGGCGGATGCCTCAGATTTTTTAGAGGAAGTTTTTCGAGCAAACTCGAAAAAAAATCTGGGCGCAAATACGCCAAGGCGCATTTGATAATGAACTTATTTTTGAAGGAGGAATTATGTTGTCTGATTTAAAACGAACACCATTATTTCAGGAATATCAAAATCATGGTGCAAAAACAATTGATTTTGGTGGTTGGGATCTTCCAGTGCAATTTTCAAGCATTAAGGAAGAGCATGAAGCTGTCCGCACAAAAGCAGGTCTTTTTGATGTGTCACACATGGGTGAAATCGATGTAAAGGGTAAAGACAGCTTAGCCTATCTTCAAAAAATGATGACAAATGATGTAGCTCTTTTAAAGGATGGTGCCACCCAATACACCGCTATGTGTTATGAAGACGGTGGAACAGTGGATGACTTATTAATCTATAAAAAGTCTGATGACCATTATCTATTAGTTGTAAATGCTTCAAACACAGATAAAGATTTTGATTGGTTGAAACAGCATGTTTTCGGTGATGTGGAGGTTGTCAATATTTCTAATGAAATTGGGCAACTGGCTCTTCAAGGTCCCGTAGCAGAAGCTGTTTTACAAAAGCTTACAGCTACTGACTTAAGTGAAATTACCTTTTTTAAGTTTAAGGATGACGTTGAGATTGCAGGGAAGAAAACGCTAGTTTCAAGAACAGGTTACACAGGTGAAGATGGATTTGAGGTTTATTGCCAAGCGGAAGATGCAGCTTTCTTATGGAATGCAATCTTAGAAGCAGGCGAGCTTGAAGGAGTGTTACCTTGCGGACTTGGCGCGCGTGATACATTGCGATTTGAAGCAAATCTTGCTCTATATGGTCAAGAGTTATCCAAGGATATTACCCCTATTGAAGCTGGAATCGGCTTTGCGGTAAAACCAAATAAAGAAGCTGACTTCTTTGGAAAGGCTGCATTAAAGCAGCAAAAGAAAGAAGGGGCTCCTAGAAAAATAGTAGGAATTGAAATGATAGATAAAGGTATTCCGCGTCATGGCTATGAAGTTTTTGTAGGTGACGAGCAAGTCGGTGAGGTAACAACAGGTACACAATCACCAACATTGCAAAAGAATATTGGATTAGTCCTTATGAAAAAGGAATATGCCGAACTAGGAACAGAAGTAGAAGTTCAAGTTCGTAAAAAACGCCTAAAAGCAGTTGTAGTAGCAACACCATTTTATAAGCGTCCAAAAAAATAATAGAGATAAGTGGGAAAGGGGTACATTCATGAAACATCGTTACTTACCAATGACGGAACAAGATAAATCTGAAATGCTTGAAGCAATCGGCGTTTCTGCTGTCGATGAGCTATTTAATGATATTCCGGAAAGTGTTCGATTTAAAGGAGAATACAATATCAAGAAAGCGAAATCGGAGTCTTCTTTAATGAAAGAACTCTCTGCACTTGCTGCGAAAAATGCTGATTTACGTAGCCATGCATCATTCCTAGGAGCTGGCGTTTATGATCACTATATGCCAGTTATTGTGGATCATGTGCTATCTCGATCAGAATTCTATACAGCCTACACTCCATACCAACCTGAAATTTCACAAGGTGAATTACAAGCAATCTTTGAATTTCAAACTATGATTTGCGAGCTAACCGGTATGGATGTAGCAAACTCATCAATGTATGATGGTGGAACTGCACTTGCTGAAGCAGCGATGCTTTCAACAGGTCATACAAAGAAGAAAAAAGTGCTCGTTTCACAGGGGGTACACCCAGAATCAAGACTTGTTCTTGAAACCTATGCAAAGGGACAATACATTGAAGTGGTTGAAGTTCCTACTAAGAATGGTGTAACTGATATTGAGGCTTTACGCTCTTTAATGGATGACGATGTAGCAAGTGTAGTTGTTCAATATCCGAACTTCTTTGGTCAAATTGAACCACTTAAGGACATTGAACCGGTTGCGCATACAGGAAAAAGTATGTTTGTTGTATCAAGTAATCCATTAGCACTTGGTGCGTTAACACCTCCAGGGAAATTTGGCGCGGATATCGTAGTAGGAGATGCGCAACCATTCGGAATTCCAGCAGCATTTGGTGGACCACACTGTGGCTATTTCGCAGTTACATCGAAACTAATGCGTAAGGTACCAGGGCGTCTTGTAGGTCAAACGGTTGATGAAGAAGGTAAACGTGGTTTTGTTTTAACGCTTCAAGCACGTGAGCAACATATCCGTCGTGACAAAGCGACATCAAATATTTGTTCAAACCAAGCGTTAAATGCATTAGCAGCTTCAGTTGCAATGACAGCACTAGGTAAAAAAGGTGTGAAGGAAATTGCAACACAAAATATCCAAAAAGCTCATTATGCAAAACAACAATTTGTTGCAAATGGATTAGAGGTTGTTTTTGAAGGGCCATTCTTTAATGAATTTGTTGTGAAGGTTGGTACTTCTGTTAAGGAAGTAAATGCTAATCTTATAGAAAAGGGTATCATTGGTGGATATGATTTAGGCCGTGACTATCCTGAGTTTGAAGGACATATGCTAGTAGCTGTTACTGAGCTTCGTACGAAAGAAGAAATTGACACACTTGTAAAAGAATTGGGGGATGGCAATGAGTAAGCAAGATCAACCATTAATTTTTGAACTAACAAAGTCAGGTCGAGTTGGTTATAGCTTGCCAGATTTAGACGTACCTGAGGTAAATATAGATGAGGTTATCCCTGCTGATTATCTTCGAGTAGAGGAGCCAGAGCTACCAGAAGTGTCAGAATTAGATATTATGCGTCACTATACAGCATTATCCAAACGAAACCATGGAGTGGACTCAGGTTTTTATCCGCTTGGTTCTTGTACAATGAAATACAATCCGAAAATTAATGAAAATGTAGCACGCTACAATGGATTTGCACATATTCATCCATTACAAGATGAAAGTACTACTCAAGGTGCGCTTGAACTTATGTATGACCTTCAAGAACACTTAAAAGAAATAACTGGAATGGACGAGGTTACACTTCAACCAGCTGCAGGTGCACATGGTGAGTGGACTGGATTAATGATGATTCGTGCATACCATGAAGCAAATAATGATACTGCCCGTACAAAGGTTATCGTTCCAGACTCAGCACACGGTACTAACCCAGCATCTGCAACAGTAGCCGGTTTCGAGACCATTACGGTTAAATCTGATGAAAACGGACTTGTTGACCTAGAGGATTTACGTCGTGTTGTTGGATCCGATACGGCAGCATTAATGCTTACGAATCCAAATACACTAGGATTATTTGAAGAAAATATACTAGAGATGACGGAAATTATCCACTCTGCAGGTGGTAAAGTATATTATGATGGTGCAAACCTAAATGCGGTTCTCAGTAAAGCTCGCCCTGGAGATATGGGCTTTGACGTAGTTCACCTTAACCTACACAAAACCTTTACTGGCCCACATGGTGGGGGAGGTCCAGGTTCAGGTCCTGTTGGAGTAAAGGCAGATTTGATTCCATACCTTCCAAAACCAGTGCTTGTCAAAACAGAAGAAGGTTATCAATTTGATTACAATCGTCCACAATCAATTGGACGTGTGAAACCATACTATGGTAACTTTGGTATCAATGTACGTGCATATACTTATATACGCTCAATGGGTCCAGATGGACTTAAGGCGGTAACTGAAAATGCAGTCATTAATGCGAACTATATGATGCGTCGTTTAGCACCATATTTTGATCTGCCATATGATAAGCACTGTAAGCACGAATTTGTATTATCAGGTAGACGTCAGAAGAAACTGGGCGTACGTACATTAGATATTGCAAAACGTTTGCTTGATTTCGGTTATCATCCACCAACTATCTACTTCCCATTAAATGTTGAGGAATGTATGATGATTGAACCAACCGAAACAGAATCAAAGGAAACTCTTGATGATTTTATCGAAGCCATGATTCAAATCGCAAAAGAGGTAGAAGAAAATCCAGAGATCGTTCAAGAAGCACCACACACAACAGTTGTAAGCCGTCTTGACGAAACACTAGCTGCAAGAAAACCAGTTCTACGATATCAAAAACAATAATTACTTACTATATAGAAGAGATTCATCCTAAGATGGATGGATCTCTTTTGTTTTATAAATTACCAATAATTACCGTGGTATAATGTCTTGTAAAAAAAGTCCCTAGCTGGTAATATAGGTTAAGTCATCACGACAACGTGAACGACAGAACAACAAACTTTTAAATGAAAAGTTCATCTAAAAAATACTTTTTAAAAAAGTTGTTGACTTTATTTGTTTGAAAATGTTATATTATTAAAGTCGCTTTTGAAAGGCGGCCATAAAGTTCTTTGAAAACTGAACACAATACAAGCGTCAACGTTTTAATTCTAAGTAACAAATTATTGAGCAATCAATACTCTTATTGGAGAGTTTGATCCTGGCTCAGGATGAACGCTGGCGGCGTGCCTAATACATGCAAGTCGAGCGGATCTTTGGGAGCTTGCTCCCAAAGATTAGCGGCGGACGGGTGAGTAACACGTGGGTAACCTGCCTGTAAGACTGGGATAACTTCGGGAAACCGGAGCTAATACCGGATAACATATAAGACCACATGGTCTTATATTAAAAGATGGCTTTTAGCTATCACTTACAGATGGACCCGCGGCGCATTAGCTAGTTGGTGAGGTAACGGCTCACCAAGGCGACGATGCGTAGCCGACCTGAGAGGGTGATCGGCCACACTGGGACTGAGACACGGCCCAGACTCCTACGGGAGGCAGCAGTAGGGAATCTTCCGCAATGGACGAAAGTCTGACGGAGCAACGCCGCGTGAGCGATGAAGGCCTTCGGGTCGTAAAGCTCTGTTGTTAGGGAAGAACAAGTACCGTTCGAATAGGGCGGTACCTTGACGGTACCTAACCAGAAAGCCACGGCTAACTACGTGCCAGCAGCCGCGGTAATACGTAGGTGGCAAGCGTTATCCGGAATTATTGGGCGTAAAGCGCGCGCAGGCGGTCCTTTAAGTCTGATGTGAAAGCCCACGGCTCAACCGTGGAGGGTCATTGGAAACTGGGGGACTTGAGTGCAGAAGAGGAGAGCGGAATTCCACGTGTAGCGGTGAAATGCGTAGAGATGTGGAGGAACACCAGTGGCGAAGGCGGCTCTCTGGTCTGTAACTGACGCTGAGGCGCGAAAGCGTGGGGAGCGAACAGGATTAGATACCCTGGTAGTCCACGCCGTAAACGATGAGTGCTAAGTGTTAGAGGGTTTCCGCCCTTTAGTGCTGCAGCAAACGCATTAAGCACTCCGCCTGGGGAGTACGGTCGCAAGACTGAAACTCAAAGGAATTGACGGGGGCCCGCACAAGCGGTGGAGCATGTGGTTTAATTCGAAGCAACGCGAAGAACCTTACCAGGTCTTGACATCCCATGACAACTCTAGAGATAGGGCTTTCCCTTCGGGGACATGGTGACAGGTGGTGCATGGTTGTCGTCAGCTCGTGTCGTGAGATGTTGGGTTAAGTCCCGCAACGAGCGCAACCCTTGATCTTAGTTGCCAGCATTCAGTTGGGCACTCTAAGGTGACTGCCGGTGACAAACCGGAGGAAGGTGGGGATGACGTCAAATCATCATGCCCCTTATGACCTGGGCTACACACGTGCTACAATGGATGGTACAAAGGGCAGCGAAACCGCGAGGTTAAGCAAATCCCATAAAACCATTCTCAGTTCGGATTGCAGGCTGCAACTCGCCTGCATGAAGCCGGAATCGCTAGTAATCGCGGATCAGCATGCCGCGGTGAATACGTTCCCGGGCCTTGTACACACCGCCCGTCACACCACGAGAGTTTGTAACACCCGAAGTCGGTGGGGTAACCGTAAGGAGCCAGCCGCCTAAGGTGGGACAGATGATTGGGGTGAAGTCGTAACAAGGTAGCCGTATCGGAAGGTGCGGCTGGATCACCTCCTTTCTAAGGAAACTGAAGTTCTACGAACTTCATAAAAAGACGCTTTGTATTGTGGTCAGTTTTGAGAGTGCTTTTTCTCTCAAAGGTAGATTTTTGCTTGTTGCAAAAATCATTGCGCTTGCGTCTACAAGATGAATCGAAGATGATTGATTCCTCAGCGCAAGGCAGCATGATGCCGAAACACTGATGATTAATCACGATGTGATTGAAGTCAGTAGCCTCGTTCCTTGAAAACTAGATAACGTAACAAAACATTCATTGAAGTAAGTAAAGTTCTTTAAAACTTAAAGGTGAACGAGAAGCGAGAAGGTCGAGGAACCGATGGAGGAATCACCGGAGCGTACTTTAGGGTACGTGAGGATGATGACGACAGCGGTGACAAAGAGATTCGAAGCTTATCGAAGCCGAATAGGTTAAGTTATGAAGGGCGCACGGTGGATGCCTTGGCACTAGGAGCCGATGAAGGACGGTACTAACACCGATATGCTTCGGGGAGCTGTAAGTAAGCATTGATCCGAAGATTTCCGAATGGGGAAACCCACTGCCCGTAATGGGGTAGTATCCATACCTGAATTCATAGGGTATGAGAAGGTAGACCCGGGGAACTGAAACATCTTAGTACCCGGAGGAAGAGAAAGCAAACGCGATTTCCTGAGTAGCGGCGAGCGAAACGGAAGATAGCCCAAACCAAGAGGCTTGCCTCTTGGGGTTGTAGGACACTCTATACGGAGTTACAAAAGAACGGAGTAGACGAAGCGACCTGGAAAGGTCCGTCAGAGAAGGTAACAACCCTGTAGTCGAAACTTCGTTCTCTCTTGAGTGGATCCTGAGTACGGCGGGACACGAGAAATCCCGTCGGAAGCTGGGAGGACCATCTCCCAAGGCTAAATACTCCCTAGTGACCGATAGTGAACCAGTACCGTGAGGGAAAGGTGAAAAGCACCCCGGAAGGGGAGTGAAATAGAACCTGAAACCGTGTGCCTACAAGTAGTCAAAGCACATTTATGTGTGATGGCGTGCCTTTTGTAGAATGAACCGGCGAGTTACGATCCCGTGCAAGGTTAAGTTGAAGAGACGGAGCCGCAGCGAAAGCGAGTCTGAATAGGGCGAAATAGTACGTGGTCGTAGACCCGAAACCAGGTGATCTACCCATGTCCAGGGTGAAGTTCAGGTAACACTGAATGGAGGCCCGAACCCACGCACGTTGAAAAGTGCGGGGATGAGGTGTGGGTAGCGGAGAAATTCCAATCGAACTTGGAGATAGCTGGTTCTCTCCGAAATAGCTTTAGGGCTAGCCTCGAGTATAGAGTCTTGGAGGTAGAGCACTGATTGGACTAGGGGCCCTCATCGGGTTACCGAATTCAGTCAAACTCCGAATGCCAAAGACTTGATTCTCGGGAGTCAGACTGCGAGTGATAAGATCCGTAGTCAAGAGGGAAACAGCCCAGACCACCAGCTAAGGTCCCAAAGTATACGTTAAGTGGAAAAGGATGTGGAGTTGCTTAGACAACCAGGATGTTGGCTTAGAAGCAGCCACCATTTAAAGAGTGCGTAATAGCTCACTGGTCGAGTGACTCTGCGCCGAAAATGTACCGGGGCTAAACGTATCACCGAAGCTGTGGATTGTTCTTACGAACAATGGTAGGAGAGCGTTCTAAGTGCAGCGAAGTCAGACCGGAAGGACTGGTGGAGCGCTTAGAAGTGAGAATGCCGGTATGAGTAGCGAAAGAGGGGTGAGAATCCCCTCCACCGAATGCCTAAGGTTTCCTGAGGAAGGCTCGTCCGCTCAGGGTTAGTCGGGACCTAAGCCGAGGCCGAAAGGCGTAGGCGATGGACAACAGGTTGATATTCCTGTACCACCTCTTTACCGTTTGAGCGATGGAGGGACGCAGGAGGATAGGGTAAGCGCGCTGTTGGATATGCGCGTCCAAGCAGTTAGACTGGTAAGTAGGCAAATCCGCTTACCGCGAAGGTTGAGCTGTGATGGCGAGGGAAATATAGTACCGAAGTTCCTGATTCCACACTGCCAAGAAAAGCTTCTAGCGAGGTAAATGGTGCCCGTACCGCAAACCGACACAGGTAGGCGAGGAGAGAATCCTAAGGTGATCGAGAGAACTCTCGTTAAGGAACTCGGCAAAATGACCCCGTAACTTCGGGAGAAGGGGTGCTTTTTAGGGTGAATAGCCCTGAAAAGCCGCAGTGAATAGGCCCAGGCGACTGTTTAGCAAAAACACAGGTCTCTGCGAAGCCGCAAGGCGAAGTATAGGGGCTGACACCTGCCCGGTGCTGGAAGGTTAAGAGGAGGGGTTAGCTCTAAGCGAAGCTCTGAATCGAAGCCCCAGTAAACGGCGGCCGTAACTATAACGGTCCTAAGGTAGCGAAATTCCTTGTCAGGTAAGTTCTGACCCGCACGAAAGGTGTAACGATCTGGGCACTGTCTCAACGAGAGACTCGGTGAAATTATAGTACCTGTGAAGATGCAGGTTACCCGCGACAGGACGGAAAGACCCCGTGGAGCTTTACTGCAGCCTGATATTGAATTTTGGTACAGCTTGTACAGGATAGGTAGGAGCCTTGGAAGCCGGAGCGCTAGCTTCGGTGGAGGCGTCGGTGGGATACTACCCTGGCTGTATTGAAATTCTAACCCGAAGGCCTTATCGGCCTTGGAGACAGTGTCAGGTGGGCAGTTTGACTGGGGCGGTCGCCTCCTAAAAAGTAACGGAGGCGCCCAAAGGTTCCCTCAGAATGGTTGGAAATCATTCGTAGAGTGTAAAGGCACAAGGGAGCTTGACTGCGAGACCTACAAGTCGAGCAGGGACGAAAGTCGGGCTTAGTGATCCGGTGGTTCCGCATGGAAGGGCCATCGCTCAACGGATAAAAGCTACCCCGGGGATAACAGGCTTATCTCCCCCAAGAGTCCACATCGACGGGGAGGTTTGGCACCTCGATGTCGGCTCATCGCATCCTGGGGCTGTAGTCGGTCCCAAGGGTTGGGCTGTTCGCCCATTAAAGCGGTACGCGAGCTGGGTTCAGAACGTCGTGAGACAGTTCGGTCCCTATCCGTCGTGGGCGTAGGAAATTTGAGAGGAGCTGTCCTTAGTACGAGAGGACCGGGATGGACACACCGCTGGTGTACCAGTTGTTCTGCCAAGGGCATCGCTGGGTAGCTATGTGTGGAAGGGATAAGTGCTGAAAGCATCTAAGCATGAAGCCCCCCTCAAGATGAGATTTCCCATAGTGTTAAACTAGTAAGATCCCTCGAAGATGACGAGGTTGATAGGTCAGAGGTGTAAGCATGGTGACATGTGTAGCTGACTGATACTAATCGATCGAGGACTTAACCAAATACAGCTTCATGAATGTTTCAGTTATCTAGTTTTGAAGGAATGAATATTTCTTCATATAGTTTAGTGACGATGGCGAGAAGGTCACACCCGTTCCCATACCGAACACGGAAGTTAAGCTTCTCAGCGCCGATGGTAGTTGGGACTTTGTCCCTGTGAGAGTAGGACGTCGCTAAGCAAACGAAAGATCAGCTATTATGCTGATCTTTTTTTGTTCATATTTTAGAATCAATTATAATGTTTCGATTGTTGATTAATATAATTTTTTAATCACAGCAAATTTATCTAAACGATATAAAGCAAAGCTGATAAACGATAAATGATATATCGTAAACGGTCTAAACGATATAAAGCAAAGCTGATAAACGATAAATGATATATCGTAAACGGTCTAAACGATATAAAGCAAAGCTGATAAACGATAAATGATATATCGTAAACGGTCTAAGCGATATAAAGCAAAGCAGACAAACGATAAATGGTATATAGTAAGCGAGCTAAACGATATAAAGCAGTGCCGAGAAACGATAAATGATATAACGCAAAAGAACTAAACGATATAAAGCTAAGTCGCCAACCATGCGCCAAGTAAAGGTAAAAGTAGCGCAGTTAACCATAGAAGAGGGTATAGATTTCGCGACTTTCTAACTCTTTTTGGTGGTAGGCTTATGTTAAATATACTTTTGTGTAAACAATTCATGATTGCAAAAATGGTAGCCGTTCCTAAGAAACTATATAGAAGTAAAACGAAATAATAAGCAAATGTTTTCTCATTGTAAGAAAACATTTGCATCAATAATAGAAAGAAAAAAGGTATCAGTACTAATATTATCAGGGCTTGAAAGTTCTTTATAAATAGATAAGGCGATTTTGTTATTGCTTGGCTGATCGTTGTATCTTCTATAACAATAAGGTATGGAGTTAGTGAATAGAAACATACAATGATAATTGCTACTAGAGCCAATGGCCAAAACACTATGCCCAATATAAGGATAATTCCGCTTACTATTAGTTCGATTAACGAGAAAAGTACCATATTTTTATAATAATAAGCAGCAATTTTTAAAGCCGAATATGTATTATCAGGTCCCTCTAAAAAGCTTTTCATCGAACCCAAGTACATCCCTAAGGCATAGCTTTTAATAAGTAATATGAAAGTGCCTGCAATGATGGACAGTAGCCAATTATTGGTGACGGTCGTTTGTATAAAACGATACGGAAAATTTACATCTTCTATCAGTGGTAACCCAATTGGAAAGATTGCTATCATATCCAATGGAAATTCCATTGTGGGATGAGGAAGCAGGCTAAAGCCTATGTATACTCCAAGGCTACCAATAAAGAGTAATATGACGTTTATGAATAATGGTATAAGGATGAGTCTTGGATGGAAAATGGTATGATATAAACCGGTAATAAAATTCAATATATCACCTCGATCGTTGCTTTCCATATTTTATCATATTCTGGTTCAAGAGCAGAAGAGTAAGAAAAAACCTATTCCAAAAGACGGAATAGGTTATTTCTTCTTTATTTTACCTGACCATTTCTTAAAGCCACCTTTAAGTTGGTAAAGCTCTTTGTAGCCTTTTTTGCGAAGAAGTTGGGCTGCTCGTCCACTACGTACCGTGTTTTGGCAGTATAAGTAGACTGGTTTGTCAGGTCTGATTTCCGTTAATCGCTGTTTCATCTGGGATAATGGTATATTACGTGCCCCTAGAATATGACCCCCGTCAAATTCATTTGGCTCACGGACATCGATTAATTGTGCTTTACGATATCCTTCACGAAACTGTTCTTCAGTTAAGACAGTCATTATTTTTCGTTGATAGAAGTACGTGAAAACTCCATATGCTATAACTGCAGCTAAAACAATTAATAGTATTTCCAAAAACAATCTACTCCTTTTTTTCTATCTCTCATTTTCTATTATATTCGTGTAGCTATAAAGAATCAAAGGAATTCTCTGGAGTATTTGATTTTGAAAATCATTTTTGTTCTGATAGACTAAGGAAGGCAAATCTAATTTTAATCAAAGAGGGTTTCGTATGGAAAAAGAGATATGGAGATTTATTGATTCTGGCGATTGTTCGCCCGAATTTAATATGGCCTTAGATGAGGCTTTACTTGATTGGAATAGTGAGGGGAAAATACCACCTACTATCCGTTTTTATGGTTGGAATCCAGCAACGCTGTCAATTGGATATTTTCAAAAGGCTGAAAAGGAAATAGATCTAGAAGCAGTAAAGAAGTATGGACTAGGATTTGTAAGACGTCCTACCGGTGGAAGAGGAGTCCTTCATGATCAGGAGCTTACATATAGTGTAATTGTATCAGAAGATCATCCTGAAATGCCTCAATCGGTAACAGAGGCATATCGTGTAATTTCTGAGGGAATTCTACAAGGCTTTCGAAAACTAGGACTTGATGCATACTTTGCTGTACCTAGAACCGCTGAAGAGCGTGAAGGGCTGAAAAATCCAAGGTCTGCTGTTTGTTTTGACGCACCGTCTTGGTATGAGCTGGTTGTTGAGGGGAGAAAGGTAGCTGGTAGTGCACAAACAAGACAAAAGGGCGTCATACTACAGCACGGTTCAATCCTACTAGATATAGATGAGGATAAGTTATTTGACCTTTTTAAGTATCCTAGTGAAAGAGTAAGAGAAAGGATGCAACGAAATTTTAAAAGCAAGGCAGTTGCAATTAATGCATTGAGACAGAGCCCAGTTTCGATAGAAGAAGCAAAAAAAGCTTTTAAAGAGGGGTTTGAACAAGGTTTAAATATCATACTAGAGCCATATCAATTAACAGATGAAGAATTGAGATATGTTCATAATATTGCAGAAACAAGATACAAAAGTAATGAGTGGAATTTTAAAAGATGACGACTTTTTTAAGTCGTTTTTTCATGAACAAATAGTGTAAAGATTGATATTTCTAGGTTTTGGTTTAAAAAGAAAAAGGCAAGCGACAAAATTCATCAAAATAGATGAAAAATTTCAGTTTACCTAGAACTTCCTCTAGTATGCTTTATTTATTATACTATTTTCAGTTTGACAAAATAGATTTCACTTATCTAAAAATCAATATATAGTAGTGTCGAAAATTATTTAGGTACTATATATAGATTTTTGTGTTGTCTTTCATATAGATATATGATAACTTAATTTTATCATTAGAAAAATAACAGAATGAATTAATAGATTTAAAGGGAGATGTGGGAATGACTGTTGTGCTAGAAAAATTGAATATTAATGTTGAAAGGTTGAACCAGGATATACGCCTTTTTCCTCAAGTCCATCCAATTACGGAGGATATGAAGATTACTCATAAAGGTGTATCAAGGCTAGTTATGCTCGATCGGTATACTTTCAAGGATACTGAGAAGATTACGTTAGCTGAAGGAGACTTCGTTGTTCTTACGATTAAAGAAGATCCCAAGTTTCCTGCACGTGGTTTAGGTTTCATCGTTGACATCGATTGGGAGCAAAAGACCGCACAAGTACTTGTTGATGAAGAATATCGAGGTGTGTTGGACAAGCCCGAGGAGATTGAAACCGGAATTGTTAATCGTTCGCTTGATGTAATTGAGAAGCCACTTGAAATCTTCTATGAGCAAATTGCAAAGAGAAATGCGACTGGTTTAGCTTCAGTTGAAAAAACAGAGGAGAAGCGTCAGGAATGGTTTGAAAAGTTCTATCAAGAGCTTGTTAATCTAAACTTTATCCCGGCAGGACGTGTTCTCTACGGAGCAGGTGCTGAGACTGATGTAACGTACTTTAACTGTTACGTAATGCCGTATGTTCAGGACTCACGTGAGGGAATCTCAGAGCACCGAAAGCAAGTAATGGAAATCATGAGCCGTGGTGGTGGTGTAGGAACGAATGGTTCGACATTACGCCCACGAAACACATTAGCACGAGGTGTAAATGGTAAATCATCAGGTTCTGTTTCGTGGCTTGATGACATTGCAAAATTAACGCATCTAGTAGAGCAAGGTGGGTCTAGACGCGGAGCTCAAATGATTATGCTACAGTCTGATCACCCAGACATTATTGAATTCATTATTTCAAAGATGCAAAACCCTAGAATACTTCGATTCTTAATAGAAAATACAGAAGATGAGACGATTAAGAAATATGCTCAAGAAAAGCTAAAATTCTCACCATTTTCTGAGCAAGAAGTTCAGATGTATCAAGGTATTGTGAATTATAAACAGATACCTGGTTTAGGTGGATTTAGTGAGAAAATTATTAAAGATGCTGAGCAAAAATTAGTAACTGGTGGAACATATAGTGTTCATAACCCTGAGTTCTTAACAGGTGCAAACATCTCAGTTTGTATTACAAAGGATTTCATGGATGCTGTTGAAAATGATGGTATGTATGAACTGAGATTCCCAGATGTTGAAAGCTATGACCAAGAAGAGATGAAAATTTATAATGAAGAATGGCACAAGGTTGGGGACGTGCGTGAGTGGGAAAAACTAGGTCACAAAGTGCGTGTTTATCGAAAGATTAAAGCTAGAGACCTTTGGAACCTAATCAATATCTGTGCAACTTACGCAGCAGAACCAGGAATTTTCTTCATTGATAATGCGAATGACATGACTAACGCGCAAAGCTATGGTCAAAAGGTTGTTGCAACAAACCCGTGTGGTGAGCAACCGTTGGCACCATATTCAGTTTGTAACCTTGCCGCTGTTAACCTAGCTGAAATGGTTGATAAGGATACAAAAACTGTAAACTTTGAAAAACTTAAGCAAACAGTTGAAACAGGAATAAGAATGCAGGATAACGTTATTGATGCTACTCCTTATTTCCTTGAAGCGAATAAGAAACAAGCATTAGGTGAGCGCCGTGTTGGTCTTGGTGTAATGGGACTACATGACTTACTGATCTATTGTGAAACAGAGTATGGTTCAGAAGAAGGAAATCAGTTAGTTGATAAAGTGTTTGAAACAATTGCAACTACTGCATATCGTGCTTCTATCGAACTAGCAAAAGAAAAAGGAAGTTTTCCATTCTTAGAAGGTAATTCACCTGAGGAAGGAAATCGTATTAGAGAAGCACTTATAAACACTGGTTACATGCAAAAAATGCCAGAAGATATTAAAAATGGCATTATGGAATATGGAATTCGAAATTCACACTTATTAACTGTGGCTCCTACAGGCAGCACTGGGACCATGGTTGGCGTTTCTACAGGTTTAGAACCTTACTTCTCCTTCTCATATTTCAGAAGTGGACGTCTAGGTAAATTTATTGAAGTAAAAGCTGATATTGTTCAAGAGTATTTAGAACAACATCCAGAAGCAGATCCAAACAACCTACCAAACTGGTTTGTTTCTGCAATGGAGCTTAGCCCAGAGGCACACGCTGATGTTCAATGTGTGATCCAACGTTGGATTGATAGCTCAATCAGTAAAACTGTTAACGCACCGAGAGGCTACACTGTTTCTCAAGTAGAAGCTGTATATGAGCGCCTGTATAAAGGTGGAGCAAAAGGTGGAACTGTGTATGTAGACGGCAGCCGTGATGCGCAAGTTCTAACATTAAAGGCTGAGGAAAACACATTTGAGGACACTGATGTATCAACTGAAGAAGAGAAGCCAAAGAGCCGTGTCGTTCTTATGGATACAGTAATTGATTTACGTCAAACTGATGTAACAATCGGTTCTGAAGTAGGAGATACATGCCCAGTTTGTCGACAAGGTACAGTAGAAGACCTAGGTGGCTGTAACACATGTACTAACTGTGGTGCACAGCTAAAATGTGGATTGTAATATACGAACGCAAAGAAGGAATCGTAAAAGATTCCTTCTTTTTTTATGTTCAAAAATAAACACCATCTAAAATCGTACTAAATAGCTTTTTACAGGATTACAAATGTATAGAGGAAGTGTAAGAAATGGGAGGGGAATGGATGTTAGTTGATGGCGTCTTTTCAGGTGGGGGGATTAAGGGGTTTGCACTTATAGGTGCGTATCAAGCAATTGAAGCAAAGGGATTAGCCTTTAAAAGAGTTGCGGGTACCAGTGCGGGTTCATTGATCGCCGCTTTAATTTCTGCCGGTTATACCAGTACAGATATCATTGATCTGATGGAGGAACTAAACCTTAGTGACTTTTTAGATGAACGAAAAACTCCGCTAAATACAGCGTTGACAAAATGGCTTCTATTATATTGGAGACTTGGTTTATATAAAGGAGAAATGTTGGAAAAGTGGATTTATACGAAGCTTCGTGCAAAAGGAGTTGTAACGTTTCAAAACCTCCCACATGACTCTTTGAGAATCATTGCATCTGATTTAACAAATGGAAGAATCATTGTCTTACCAGATGATTTAGAACGGTATGGCATTAACCCTGCAACATTTCCTGTAGCGAGAGCCGTTCGAATGAGTTGCAGCCTTCCATACTTTTTTGAGCCTGTTCGTTTAAAGGATGTTCAAGGAAATACGATTGTAGTTGATGGGGGTGTATTATCTAATTTTCCAATTTGGTTGTTTGACGAGGAAAAGAAACTTAAAAAACGTCCTGTTCTTGGAATTAAGCTTAGTGGAGATAGTCAGCAACAGCAACGAAATAAAATAAACAACGCTATTGACCTATTTGGTGCGTTGTTTGAAACAATGAAAAATGCTCATGATGCGCGACATATTTCGAGGAGACATGAGAAAAATATCATTTTTATTCCGGTTGAAAGTGGTTTGACAACAGAGTTTGGGGTTTCGGAAGAAAAAAAACTGGAACTGATTGAATTAGGTAGAAAGCGGGCAGAAGCTTTTTTACGAACCTGGGGTTATTGATTTATTTAATGGGCTTGGCATTAACTTGTGGCCTTATTTTCCAAAGTAGTCGAAGCAGTACCTTTATTCAGCCGGAATCTGCAACCGGCTGAATAAAGTTAGAACAATGCTCTATTCTTCTTTTTTCCCTTTTTTCCTTCAATAACGGTTAAGTGTGTTGTATTGTTTTTTCGTTTTTTATAAATGGATGAGACATTTGACTTTTTTGAGGAGGCACCAGATGGTTTTTTATTGCCTATTTTCGTAATCTGAGATTTCCTCTGACTTCCAGCTTTAAAACGTCTTTTTGAAAGTTTGGCAGCGCGTAAATAAGCGGATTGATCTTTTCCTCCCATACGTCGACTAATCACAAACCTATATAGTAGATAGATAATACCTATGAATAGGAATATCATGCCTGCTTGCATGAGTAATGAACCTGGATTAGAAATAAGGGTGTATACAAAACCAAGTGCGCCTAATCCTAGTAAAATCATAACAACTATATTTGATTTCCGACGATTCATGAGAACACCTCCTGAAAGCTATTACTGTTATTGTATTATGAAGTGATGTCGTTGTTGCTCATATATTCAATTTAATTTATCGATAATTGTAAAAATCTTATATTATATATATTCTACAAGATAAGCTAATAACCCTCCATGTTACCGACATCAATTTATGAGAATTTTATTTTATTCACTTCATTTAAACAGTTACTATTCTATCCATCAATTTCCATTGCTACACATTTTTCCATGAATCTTTTTCAAATAGATTAGAAAAAGCTGGACATAATAGCAAATGGAGGTGTTACCAATGGTAGATGCTAAGAAAAAGGATCCTAACCTTGAACAAAACAAAAAAGAGGGCGAGATGTCCTTTCTTACAAAGGTTGTTGTCATTGGGTTGTTCGGAGGAATATTTTGGAGTTTACTGTCCTATTTAAGCTATGTCTTTCATTTTACCGAAATTAGTCCAAATCTCGTTCTAAAACCATGGATTCTTGGTGAATGGAAAAATCGGGTTTTAGGCCAATTTATCGGGGTATTTGTGATAGGTATTATTTCAATTGGTGTAGCACTTTTATATTATGCATTTTTAAAAAAGTTTCAGTCTATTTGGGTCGGTGCAGCATTTGGTATTGCTTTATGGGTTATTGTATTTTATGTGTTAAATCCAATCTTCCCAGATATTAAAACAGTCGCTGAATTAAAAAGAAATACAGTGATTACTACTATATGCTTTTATGTCCTTTATGGTGTATTTATAGGGTATTCCATTTCATTTGAAGAAAATGAAATGAACACTACAAAGCATGCTGTATCCACAAATGAGTAGGTAAAATAGGAATAGTTATGATAGAATGTTCTTGTTCGAACATTCTATTTTTAAGTGAGTGTTCAAATAGGAGGATGAAAAGGACCAAGAAGAAGTTCGAGGCGGCGAAGTTTTGAGTACCGGAACGTATGCATTTAATACGTGAGGAACGGAAAAGCAAGCCAACGAAGAAATTCGAAGTGTCATTTTCACCAGACTTTTTGAACTTCTACTTTAAAGGAGTTTTAAATATGAAAAAAATACTCCTAATCAACGGGCCAAACTTAAATAGACTCGGGATGCGGGAGCCACATATATACGGAAGTGTTACGCTTGCGGATGTGGAGGAAAATGTAACAAAGTTTGCAGAAAGTAAAGGTGCAAATTTGGTTTGTTTTCAATCCAATCATGAGGGTGCCATCATTGATGCGATCCATGATGCAGAAGGGGAATACGACGGGATAGTAATGAATCCTGGTGCATTTACCCATTATAGCTACGCGATTCGAGATGCGATAGCAGGGATTACAGTACCAGTGGTCGAAATACATATTTCAAATATTCATACTCGTGAAGAATTTAGACACACGTCTGTAATAGCTCCTGTTACGATTGGTCAAATTGTGGGATTGGGTGTTTACGGTTACACTCTAGCACTTTTAGCGATTCTAGAACATTTGGGGGGAAACTAGATGAGTAAATTAGAGAAATTACGTGAAAGTTTTTCGGATTATGGTATTAATGGTTTATTGGTTACAAATAGCTATAACAGAAGGTACATAACGAATTTTACAGGCACAGCTGGAGTAGCACTTATATCAGAAGATAGCGCCATTTTTATTACGGATTTCCGATATGTTGAACAAGCTAGTGAGCAAGTTAAAGAGTTTGAAATTGTGCAGCATTCAGGTCCAATTCTTGAAGAAGTAGCAAAACAAGCTGAAAAAATGGGGATAACAAAGCTAGGATTTGAACAGGATGACCTTACATTCTCTACATATTCTGCTTACGAAAGTGTAGTAAAGGCAGAGCTTGTCCCAGTATCTGGCGCGATTGAAAAGTTACGCTTGATTAAGTCAGAATCAGAGATTAAGATATTAAAGGAAGCAACGGAGATAGCTGACGCTGCCTTTACACATATTCTAAATGTGATCCGACCTGGTATCACTGAAATAGAAGTATCCACTGAGTTAGAATTCTTTATGCGTAAACAAGGAGCTGTATCTTCTTCTTTCGATACGATTGTGGCATCTGGCATTCGCTCTGCATTACCACACGGTGTTGCAAGTGAGAAAGTGATCGAAACAGGAGATTTTGTAACACTTGATTTTGGTGCATATTATAAAGGATATTGTTCTGATATAACACGTACAGTAGCTGTTGGTAACCCAAGTGATGAGCTTAAAAACATTTACAATATCGTCTTAGAAGCACAGTTACGCGGTATGGCTGGCATTAAGGCAGGTATTACAGGTAAAGAAGCGGATGCCCTAACACGTGATTATATTACGGAAAAAGGCTACGGTGAGTATTTCGGACATTCTACAGGACATGGTCTAGGAATGGAAGTTCATGAGCAACCATCATTATCTGTACGTTCAGATACAGTGCTTGAACCAGGAATGATTGTTACGGTTGAACCAGGAATTTACATAGCAGGATTAGGTGGCGTAAGAATTGAAGATGATACAATTGTCACAAAAGATGGCAATGAGTCTCTTTCTTTCTCTACAAAAGAGTTAATTATTCTATAGACATTGGTTTGTCGGATATCTTAATTCACTGGGATTCAAACCCAAACTGAATTAAGGTAAAGCCTCAGACGGGTGCCTCGATTCTAGCTTAGGTTTAAAGACTATGATTACCACTTCCCTTGGGAACGTCTTTGTCTTTGTGACCCACATCGTGTGGGGCTAAAAAAATCGGGAGTAACAACGCCAAGGCGCATTTGATTTTAGGAGGAAACAATAGATGATTTCAGTTAACGATTTTCGTACAGGTTTGACAATTGAGGTAGACGGTGGAATCTGGAGAGTAATGGATTTCCAACACGTTAAGCCAGGTAAAGGTGCAGCGTTTGTACGTTCAAAGCTACGTAATCTACGTACTGGTGCGGTTCAGGAAAAAACGTTCCGCGCAGGTGAAAAAGTAGCGAAAGCACAAATTGAAAACCGCAGAATGCAGTATTTATATGCAAGCGGTGACCAACATGTATTCATGGACAATGAATCATATGAGCAAATCGAACTTCCAGCATCAACGATTGAATATGAGTTAAAGTTCTTGAAAGAAAACATGGAAGTGCATATCATGATGTTCGGAAATGAAACACTTGGTGTTGAGCTTCCAAACACTGTTGAACTTAAGGTTGCTGAAACAGAGCCTGGTATAAAAGGTGACACAGCTTCAGGCGGTACAAAACCAGCAATTCTTGAAACAGGTTTAAGCGTACAAGTTCCATTCTTCATTAATGAAGGAGACGTATTAATCATTAATACAACAGAAGCATCTTATGTGTCTCGTGCCTAATTGTTAGCATGTAGAACCCACTTTTTGGTGGGTTCTTTTTTTGTGGGGAAATTTAATTGAAATAAGACATGAACAATGAGAAATGCTTAGCGGTAGATGTTCGAGGAAAGCCTAGCATGTCCCACAAGAAGAGTCTAGCCGTACATGCTGGAGAAGAAAAAGGGGTAGCATGTCTTGCAAGAAGAGTCTAGCCATACATGTTGGATGAGAAAAAAAGAGGTAGCATGACCCGCAAGAAGAGTCTAACCGTACATGCTGGATGAGAAAAAGGGTAGCATGTTCCGCAAGAAGGGTCTAGCCATACAAGCTGGAGCAGAAAAAGGGATAGCATGTCCTGCAAGAAGGGTCTAGCCATACAAGCTGGAGCAGAAAAAAGGATAGCATGTCCCATAAGAAGGGCTTAGCCGTACAAGCTCGAGCAGAAAAAGGCTAAGCATGTCCGAAAAGAGTCTAGCTCTAACTATCAACATGTTTAAAAAAGTAGAGAGATTAAAAAACGCCTAACCCGTACTACCCCCGTTTCACATTATCCATATCCCAAAATCAATACCTCACTCCACTCCTCACCAAAATTTAATTCAAATTTTCCCATTCTGAATTTCTTTGAACAAGCATAGGTTGTACAAAAGAAAATTTATAGGTGGAGGAAATTATGAAACGATTTTTTTCGACGTTTGATTCATCTGTTTTGACAATGGCGGGTTTGCGAATCCTATCCGGATGTCTCGAAATCACGGCAGCCATTTTAATGCTTGTATTTAATGATGTGAAAAAGGCGTTAGCGGTAAATGCTTCGCTTGCGATTGTGGGACCTCTTATTTTGATTGCTACTATGTCAATTGGGCTTATTGGACTCGCTGATCAGCTTTCATATTCTAAGCTACTCTTCATTGGGCTTGGTGTTGGTTTTATTTTGTATGGGATCTTCCGTTAGAAATAAGATGAGTAGGCATAAAGTGTCCAAGCCTGCATACATTGAATTATGAGAGTTAATGTGAGGAGTTTACTATATGAAAGAAATACTCGATGTACTACCAAAATCGATCGCAACCATAATAGCTAAGTATCCTCCAGAGCGAACCGAAAATATGGAAGAAATTCGAATACGAGTGTCCAGGCCACTTGAAATTATTGAAAATGGCTTACCCATTTTTCATAGTTATACTATTTCTAGTGAAGATGCCATTCAACTCCTTAATAAGCTGGGTCAATACTCTATCTATACATTAGAGGAGGAGCTTAAGCGGGGGTATGTTACCATTCAGGGCGGGCATCGTGTTGGACTAGCTGGGAAAGTCATCACAGAAAATGGAAAGGTGAAAGCAATAAGGGACGTGACCTCCTTCAATATTCGGATAGCCAAGCAAAAAATTGGGGTTGCTACACCACTTGCAACTCATCTATATGATTCCTATTGGAAGAATACAATCATTATTGGCCCGCCTCAAACAGGAAAAACGACCTTGCTACGTGATCTCGCAAGACTTATTAGTACAGGGGTTGAAGCTCGAGGAATACCTGCTATGAAGGTTGGAATTGTAGATGAACGTTCAGAAATTGCCGGTTGTGTGAAGGGGGTACCACAGGCTTCCTTAGGTCCTAGAGTCGATGTACTGGATGCTTGTCCAAAGGCAGAAGGCATGATGATGATGATTCGTTCGATGAGTCCGGACGTGCTAATTGTAGATGAGATTGGTAGAGAAGAAGATAGCCAAGCTATCATGGAGGCTGTGAATGCTGGTGTTAGCCTTATAGTAACCGCTCATGGACACCAGGTTTCAGACCTCTTAAAGCGACCGTCACTTGAACGAATTGTTAAAGCTGGAGTTATTGAGAGATTTGTAGAGCTATCACGGACAAAAGGCCCAGGCACGATTAAGTCCATTCTCGGTCCAACTGGAAAGCAACTTTTATCAAAAGTGAGCGTGACGTAAATGATAAAGATCATTGGAGCCGTTTTAATTTTACTCGCGACAACTTGGATAGGGTTTGAGGCGGCACGGAAGTTAAGTGAACGTCCCCGACAGTTAAGAATGCTAAAGACAGCTCTACAATCACTTGAAGCTGAAATTATGTATGGACATGTTCCTCTAATTGATGTTGCCACCCATCTGTCTAGGCAAATACCTAAGCCGGTTTCTTACTTTTTTGAGAACTTTGCGAAGAGGCTACAGACAGGGGAGGTAAGTGTAAAGGTTGCTTGGGATGAAAGTTTACAGGAGGTGTCCAAGCTAACAGCTTTTCACAAGGGAGAAATTGAAATTCTCCAACAGTTTGGTGAGACGCTTGGACAGCATGATCGAACCTCACAACAGAAACATATTTTATTAGCACTTACACACCTTGAACGGGAAGAAAATGAAGCCAGAGAGAGACAATATCGCTATGAAAAAATGGTGAAAAGCTTAGGCTTTTTATCAGGTTTATTAGTAGTCATTTTATTGATTTAGGGGGAGAAGAGGCAAATGGGAGTGGATGTAAATATTATTTTTCAAATAGCCGGTGTAGGAATTGTGGTTGCTTTCCTCCATACAATCCTAGATCAGATGGGTAAAAAGGAATACGCCCAATGGGTAACTCTGCTGGGCTTCATATATATCTTGTTCATGGTTGCAACAATTGTAGAGGATCTTTTTAAAAAGATTAAAGCAGTGTTCCTCTTTCAGGGCTAAGGAGGGGATGAGCGATTGAGATTATACAAATCGTTGGATTAGGTTTAATTGGAACCTTTCTAGCACTCATTGTAAAAGAACAAAAACCAACCTTTGCCTTTATGCTTGTCGTTTTTATTGGCTGTGTGATTTTTCTGTTTTTAGTTGGGGAAATATCAGATATTATTCGAATGCTTGAGAAGGTTGCCATCAATGCAAATGTGAACACAGTGTATGTGGAAACCATTCTTAAAATTATCGGAATTGCATACATAGCTGAATTTGGAGCACAGATTACAAAAGATGCAGGTCAAGGGTCGATTGCCTCAAAGATTGAACTCGGAGGAAAAATATTAATTTTAGCAATGGCAATTCCAATTTTAACAGTTCTAATCGAAACCATTATTGGACTAATTCCAAGTTAAATCTAAATGAAGTCGTTTACTATGGGGGTGATTGGCGTGAATGGTACTAAGAGATTTACATTCTTTATTCTTTTTCTTTTCTTTTTTTCCTTACCTCAAATTGTACAAGCCTCACCCTCACAACAACAACAACAAGATGTTATCGAGAATCAAATTCAAGATCAAGTTGAGGAGCAGCTAGAAACCCTCGGAATCGACGAGGTGAAACAATATTGGGATGAGATTGTCACGGAATATGGAGGATATTTACCAGAAAGTCAAAAGGGTAGTTTACTAGATTTCATCCGTGGTGAGAAAGAGCTCTCACTAAAAGAATGGCTGCTTGGACTTGTTAAATTTGTATTCCATGAAGTAATCGCAAACGGAAAACTCCTAAGTACCCTCATCATGCTCACCGTTTTCAGTATGTTTCTACAAACACTTCAAAATTCATTTGAAAAGAGTACAGTCAGTAAGGTTGCGTATTCAATTGTATATATGGTGTTGATTATTATTGCGTTAAATAGCTTTCGTGTTGCGATTATGTACACAGAGGAAGCCATTCAAACGATGATCAGCTTTTTATTAGCACTTGTACCATTATTACTAGCATTGGTAGCATCCTCAGGTGGAATTGCGTCAGCTGCCTTTTTCCACCCCCTGATTTTATTTTTAATGAATACAAGTGGTCTGCTCATTCAATATATCGTTTTACCGCTATTGTTTATGTCAGCTCTACTCAGTATTGTAAGTACCCTAAGTGAGCAGTACAAGGTTACGCAGCTCGCAAAACTATTACGAAATGTCAGTATTGGAATTATAGGGGTCTTTCTTACCATTTTTCTCGGGGTTATTTCAGTTCAGGGGACGACAACAGCAATAGCGGATGGGATTACAATCCGAACAGCTAAGTTTATTACGGGGAATTTCATACCAGTCGTTGGTCGGATGTTTACAGATGCAACTGATACTGTCATCAGCGCATCTGTCATTTTGAAAAACACAGTTGGTATATTTGGGGTTGTAATTCTACTCTTAATTGCCGCATTTCCAGCTATTAAGGTACTGTCCTTAGCTATTATCTATAAGCTTGCAGCAGCACTTCTTCAACCACTTGGAGGGGGGCCTGTGATAGCCTGCTTAGACATTATTAGTAAAAGTGTCGTTTATATTTTTGCAGCATTAGCCATTGTATCACTTATGTTTTTCCTAAGTATAACGGTCATTATTGCTGCAGGAAACTTAACGTTAATGGTTAGATAACCTTTAGTAGATTTGGCCAAGGAGGTGAGGACATCTGAGTTTCATAGCAGAATGGGTTACAAATATTATTCTATTTATTTTACTTGCAACGATTGTGGACATGCTGTTGCCAAGTTCAAGTATGAAAAAATACGTAAAAATGGTAACGGGGTTGTTATTGATATTGATTATCCTAACTCCTTTGTTCTCCCTATTTAATTCAGATCTAGACCAAGCCTTGCTAAATATGAACTTAAAACCAGTTCAAAGCGAAAAAAATCTAGAAAATTTAATAGATTTGAAGAAAAAAGAAATACAAGCCTCACATCGTGCATATATTTTAGAAACAATGGCTGTCCAATTGAAATCAGAAGTAGAAGAGGAGTTGGTGCAAAAGCAATATGACCTAACTGTTCAAGAAGTGAATGTATTCCTTTCAAGTACAGTTGACAATGAGGAGACTGTTACTTTAGATGACATTCAGTCAATTCAGGTGGTGTTATCAGAAGAGACAGCCGAGCCTGATGATGTCCCAGTAGTTAAACCTGTTGAGATTGATACCTCCAAACAGACTGAACCAGTGTACAAACAAGTGGATCAGACCAACATTAAAGCAATTACAAACTCATTAGCTACGAAATGGGAAATTGACTCAGAAAAAATTGTAGTCTCTGTGGAAGGGGGGAAATAGTCGCAGATGGATAAAAACAAAGGAATTTTGAACACCATCAAAGGAATGTTCTCTGGGTCGAAAGATGAACCACCTGATAAGAAGGGGAACAAAAAGAAGAACCAATATTTCTTACTTTTATTGGCAGTTGGAATAGCCTTTATGTTAATAAGTAACCTGTTTTCTGGTGACAAACCAACATCTTCTGTAATGACAGCTTCATCCTCAGATGCAAGTGCCGAAGAGGAGCCTACGTTTGGTCATAAAAAGGATGAGCTAACGATGGCTATCTCCGAGTACGAAGATCGTTATGAAAACGAGCTTAAAGAAGCACTAGAGGCCATAGCTGGAGTAGAGGATGTCATTGTAACAGTAAGTGTAGATGCCACCGAAACAAAGGTGCTCGAAAAAAACACCGTAACCCAGAGTCAAATCACGAATGAAGAGGATCGGGACGGTGGAAAAAGACAAGTTGAGGATGTAACGAAGGATGAACAAGTTGTTATCATTCGAAGTGGTGATTCAGAAACTCCAATTATCTTAAAAATTGAAAAGCCAGACATACGGAGCGTTCTAATCGTCGCTAAGGGTGTTGAAAATGCAAAAATAAAACAAATGGTGGTTGAGGCTGTTACAAAGGGATTTGATGTTCCAAATCATAAAGTGGCAGTAGTACCAAGGAAAACAAAGGGGGATTCATAAATGTTATTGAAAAAGCAAACTGTATGGTTATTAACAATGTTAAGTCTAGTTGTTGTGTTATCGGTCTATTATATTACAACTCCGGAAAACAACAATGGAGATCTAGCAATGCAGCAGGAAGAGGAAAAAGAAACTCAAAATGAAAATGTAGAAGAAACAGCTACAGAAAACAAAAATGAAGATGGCAAAAGTGAAGGCGAAGGCTCAAGTGTAACAGTTGAAGAAGATGAAGAAGGAAATGTGATTTCTTCTGTTTCAAGTGACGATATGTTTGCAGCATTACGTTTGGAAATTGACGAGCAACGCAGCAAATTAAGAAGTACACTAGAAGAGCAAACTGCATCAAAGGATTTAACAGCTGACCAAAAGAACCAGGCATATGAAGACTTAAAGAATCTAGAAGATATTGAATCAAAAGAGAAAATCATCGAAATGCTAATCAAAGGCAATAACTACGAAGATGCATTGGTACGTGTAGAAGGTGACAAAATTAAGATTACAGTTAAATCGAAAGAGAGCTCTAAGCAAGCAGCAAATGAAATTCTACGTCTTGTTCGCAGCGAGTTAGGCGACCTTCAAAATGTTGCTGTACAATTTCAATTAACTGAAGAAGAAAGCGAATAATGATTTGTAAAGCATGGCTCAAAAAGCCGTGCTTTCTTCGTTCTTTTCCTTTATTTTCCAACATTATAGCTCAACACAATCTTCTGCCTCATTTTTTTTATTTTCTTTAATCCCTCCAATACTAATCAATATAGGGTATAATTCTTATGAAACGTATACAATTTTTACTAGTTTTTGATAGTTATTTACGTAAAAATGACATCGCTTTCAATAAAAAATCTCCACAATATATTGAAAAGATGGATTTAAGTATCGTATCATATTAGTATGTGGTACTAATACTAGCAATAAAATGAAGTTCTCACATTGAACTATTTCTGTAAAATACAAGGAGTGTAACCAATGATTAAAATTCAAGAGCTACGTGAACTTATTAAGTTAGTAGATCAATCCAATATTGATGAGTTTACATTTGAAAGTGAAGGTTCTAAGATAAAAATGAAGAAGCAAAAAGAAACAATTGTTGAAACAGTTGTTCAAAACAAGGTACAGGCACAGCCGGCTGTTCCAACTGTTACTGAGGTTGCTCAGAATGCGGTACAACAAACACAACCACAAGCACAGGCAAAAGTAGCTGAGCCAGTTGTAGCAGAAACACCTGCAGTTGATGAAAACTTACATAAAATTGTTTCACCGATGGTAGGAACTTTTTATGCTTCACCATCACCAGATGCAAGTGCATATGTTCAAAAAGGTGATAAAGTTAAAGAAGATTCAGTTGTTTGTATCGTAGAAGCAATGAAACTATTTAACGAAATTGAAGCAGAAGTAAATGGAGAAATTGTTGAAATATTGGTTGAAAATGGACAACTTGTGGAGTATGGTCAACCATTATTCCTCGTAAAAGCATAAAGTTTGTTCAAAAAAAGGACTGCGTCCATAAGTCTTGTTGACACAAGAACTTCCAGTGCGTAGGCCTTGCAGCTCTCGCGTTCCGTAGCATATAAAGTTTTATACGTAATGAACGCAGAAACAGGCCAACGCGCTTCCTAAGGATGTGGTAACTTCGACGTTTCATACAGGTGTCGGCATGTAGTTGAAGTTCCACTCTTGATGTGTCATATTCGGCCGACTTTTTGAACATCACATAAAGTAAGGAGCGACCTCATGTTAAAAAAAGTATTAATAGCCAATCGTGGAGAAATAGCAGTTCGTATCATTCGAGCTTGTAAGGAGCTCGGAATTGAAACAGTAGCTGTTTTCTCTGAAGCAGACCGTGAGTCACTTCATGTTCAATTAGCAGATGAAGCATACTGCATTGGACCGAAATCTTCTAAAGACAGCTATTTAAATTTCACAAATATTATTAGTGTTGCAAAGCTTACAGGAAGCGAAGGAATTCATCCAGGATACGGCTTCTTAGCTGAGAATGCAGATTTCGCAGAGTTATGCCGTGAAGTAAACATTACATTTATTGGCCCAAGCCCTGAGGCAATCAATAAAATGGGGACTAAGGATGTTGCGCGTGAAACGATGAGGGAAGCGGGTGTTCCGGTTGTTCCTGGCTCCAAGGGGATTATCAAGGATGCTGATGAAGCAATTACGTTAGCTAATGAAATGGGTTATCCTGTTATCATTAAAGCAACTGCTGGAGGCGGCGGAAAAGGGATTCGTGTCGCGAAGGATGAAGAAGAATTAGTTAAAGGTATTAATATAACTCAGCAGGAAGCAGCAACTGCATTCGGTAACCCAGGTGTATATATTGAAAAATATATTCAAGATTTTCGCCATGTTGAAATACAAGTATTAGCAGATAACCATGGTAATGTGATACATTTAGGTGAAAGAGATTGCTCTATTCAACGTCGTTTGCAAAAGCTAGTAGAAGAGACACCATCACCAGCACTAAATGAAGGTACAAGACAAAAGATGGGCGAAGCAGCTGTAAAAGCAGCACAAGCCGTTTCATACTCTGGTGCAGGTACGATTGAATTTATTTATGATCATGTAAATGATCAATTCTATTTCATGGAAATGAATACAAGAATTCAGGTTGAGCATCCGGTAACCGAAATGGTAACAGGCGTGGACTTAATCAAAGAACAGATTAAAGTTGCGTCAGGCGAGACGCTTTCGTTAAGTCAAAGTGATGTGACGTTCAACGGATGGTCAATTGAATGCCGAATCAATGCAGAAAATCCAGAGAAGAATTTTATGCCTTCTCCTGGTAAAATAGAAATGTACCTACCACCAGGAGGTCTAGGTGTTAGAGTTGATTCAGCAGCATATCCTGGTTATACAATCCCACCATATTATGATTCAATGATTGCAAAGCTTATTACATATGGTGCGACAAGGGAAGAAGCAATTGCTAGAATGAGACGTGCACTAAGTGAGTTTGTGATTGAGGGTGTACACACGACAATTCCGTTCCACCTAAAGCTAATGAATCATGAAAAATTTGTTGGCGGAGACTTCAACACAAAATTTCTTGAATTATATGAGGTAATGAAGTAGTACGTTCAAGTACGCTTTGGCGTATTTGCGCCCGATTTTTTCGAGCTTGCTCGGACGTTCCATTAAAAATTGTGGCATCCGCCGGAGGCTTACTTTTATTCAGATGGGATTCGGACCCCATCTGAATTACTTATAGAGCATTCAACTACCACATATAGAAGTGGGAACTGAATAAAATTAAATGTAGGAGGTGCTTGCTAATGGCAGCTGAAACGAATCTATTGGAGATGAATCAAGGTAATAACGGTCTAGGCAAGGTTGAGATTGCACCAGAAGTTATTGAAGTTATCGCGGGTATTGCTTCTTCAGAAGTTGAAGGAGTTGCGCAGATGAGAGGCAATTTTGCTTCTGGAGTAGTTGAAAGACTTGGTAAGAAAAACCATGGTAAAGGTGTTAAGGTTGAACTAACAGAAACTGGTATTATCGTTGATGTATTCTGTGTGATGAACTTTGGCGTTTCGATTCCTAACGTTGCTCGTCAAATTCAAGACAATGTTCGTCAGGCTTTATTAAATATGACAGCACTAGATGCGAATGAAGTAAATATCCATGTAGTCGGAGTTTTATTAGAGTCTCAGAAGACAGAAGTTCAAGTCGACCAAGAACTATAATGAAAAGTGAGTCTGATGGCAAACGCTGTCAGACTTTTTTTTCTTGTTTAGGAAATTATAAAGTTCTTGAACAGTGGAAAGATATTTCGACACCTAGTTCCAGCGCCAAGCCCCTCGAGGTGCCCTTGTCGGACTTGCACAGGACAAGGAAAGCTTCGACAGCATATCATCGCACGAAGAAAATGCATAGCAATTTCGAGGAAGTGCTGACGTCCCCGTTTGCGCAGGACGTGGCAGTCTTTAGTGGACGTTCACTTTCGAGGCGCTAGGACTTTTGTTTTTTTATTACGGATTTTTTTTATTTTAAAATAAAGTTATGATATTATCATGATAATGGATAGAACTATATATAAAGAACAAGTAAAGTTTTATATACATAAAGGAGTAATACTATGAAGAGACGTACAGCAAGACAAAAAGCTCTGCAATCGTTGTTTCAAATTGATGTAAGTGAAAGTGATCCAAAAGAAGCTATTGAAAATGTACTTGAAGAAGAGTCGACAAATCCTTTCTTGGAGCAACTTGTACATGGAGTTGTCGAGCAAAAAGAAGACATTGATGCCATTTTACGGGATCATTTGGAGAAATGGAATCTTGAAAGATTAGCAAATGTAGACCGCTCTATTTTACGTATTGCCGTCTATGAAATGAAATACATTGAGGAAATTCCTATTAAAGTTAGTATTGATGAAGCAATCGAACTTGCAAAGGAATTTGGAGATGACAGTTCAAGCCGTTTCGTAAATGCAATTCTTTCAAAGGTCAAAGATACATTATTGCAGTAGTTTTTAGTGAAATTGAAGGACTAATAAAACGATAGAATATGAACATAGGAAATCAGGGGAGAGTGTAAGAGAATGGCAGCAGAAATTATTAGTGGAAAAGAATTAGCACAAACGAAGCGAAATGAGATTGCGGCCGAGGTAGAGAAATTAGCAAATGACGGTATTGTACCAGGTTTAGCTGTATTATTAGTTGGAAATAATCCAGCTTCACGTTCTTATGTAAAAGGAAAAGAGAAAGCTTGTAAGGAAACTGGAATTCACTCCGTACTGCTGGAATATCCAGACACAATTACGGAGGAATCTTTACTACAAGAGATTGAGCGTTTAAATCAGGATTCCTCTATCCATGGAATCCTTGTTCAATTACCATTGCCAGCAGCTATAAATGAAACAGCGGTAATTGAGAAGATCTCTCCAGAAAAAGATGTCGATGGATTCCACCCAATTAATATTGGCAGAATGATGACTGGACAAGACTCCTTTTTACCATGTACTCCGTTTGGAATTATTGAAATGGTAAAATCCAAACAAATTCCGATTGATGGTAAGCATGTTGTGGTTGTAGGTAGAAGTAATATTGTCGGTAAACCAGTAGGGCAGCTATTTCTTAAAGAAAATGCAACTGTGACATACTGTCACTCAAGGACTAAGAATCTTAAAGAAATGACACTTCAAGCAGATATTCTAGTAGCTGCTGTTGGGAAAGCCAACTTTATTCCAGCGGATTATATTAAAGAAGGTGCAGCTGTAATTGATGTTGGCGTTAATCGCCTTGAAACCACCGGTAAGCTAGTTGGGGATGTTATATTTGAAGAGGCTAAAGAAAAGGCAAGCTACATAACACCAGTACCTGGTGGAGTTGGACCTATGACAATTACAATGCTCCTTCACAATACCGTTCAATCTGCTAAGAATTTTGCCCTTCTTTCAAGGAAGTAGGGATCAATAGAAATGGACCAAAATCGTTATTTAACCGTTACGGCGTTAACGAAATATATTAAACGAAAATTTGATGCAGACCCACACCTTCAAGATATATGGGTGAAGGGAGAAATATCAAACTTTAAAGCTCATAGCCGTGGACATATGTATTTTACAATAAAGGATCAACAAGCTAGAATCCAATCCGTGATGTTTGCAGGTTATAACAAAGATTTGAAGTTTACTCCTGAAAACGGAATGAAGGTATTGGTTCGTGGTGAGGTTACAGTATTTGAGTCTAATGGTAATTACCAACTGTACGTAAAAGAAATGCAACCTGATGGAATCGGAAATTTATACTTAGCTTATGAAGAGCTAAAGAAACGGTTAGAGGCAGAAGGGCTTTTTTCAGATCGTTATAAAAAACCAATTCCTAAAATTCCTCAATATATTGGGATTGTAACATCTCCTACAGGTGCAGCGATTCGGGATATTATTACGACAATTAGACGAAGATATCCGATTGCTAAGGTAATTGTATTTCCTGCTCTTGTTCAAGGTGTAAATGCCGGACCATCAGTAGCTAAAGCGATTGAAAAAGCAAATGATTTCGGTGACATTGATGTGCTAATTGTGGGCCGTGGTGGCGGTTCAATTGAAGAGCTGTGGGCATTTAATGAAGAACAAGTAGCTAGAGCAATATTTCAATCGAGGGTACCGGTCATTTCAGCTGTTGGTCATGAAACAGACATAACGATTGCTGATTTTGTATCTGACTTACGTGCACCCACACCAACAGGAGCAGCTGAGTTAGCGGTACCGCATATAGCTGAGCTATCAGAGCGTTTATTGGTAAGACATACTCGGTTATTACGTGCCTTAAAGGAAAAACTTGCTCAAGATACAAAAAGATTAGATACATTAAAGAAATCATATGCCTTTCGTTTCCCAAAAAACCTCTATGATCAGAAAGAACAACAATTAGATCGATTAGTTGATCGCTTAGGAAGAGAAGGAGCAATGGTGATTGCCCGTAAGCGAGAAGAATTCCAAAAGCTTAGCGTACGGTTACAACATAACCATCCGAAAGAGAAACTAATACAAGCGAAACAAAAGCAGGATTTAAATACTAAGATGTTAGTAAAGGAATTTTCACAAATACTTAAACATAAACAATTTGAGTTTTCATCTGTGGTATCAAAGCTTGAGGCACTAAGTCCACTTAAAATAATGGAACGTGGATACAGTCTGGTATATGACGATGAAACCCGTTTAGTTAAAAGTGTAAACCAGGTAGAACAGGGGAATCGCATTAAAGTTAAGCTAACAGATGGTCAGCTTGATTGTGAAGTTATAGATATAGAGGAGAGACAATAAATGAGTGAAGAAAAGGTGTTATCCTTTGAAGAAGCAATGGAGCAGCTTGAACATATTGTAGGCCGCCTTGAAGAAGGGGATGTTCCTTTAGAGAAAGCAATCTCCTATTTCCAAGAGGGAATGAAGCTTTCAAAGCTATGCCACGATAAGCTTCAGCATGTTGAAAAGCAAATGGAACAAATTTTGCGAGAAGATGGCGAGCTTGAGCCGTTTACGATTCAGGAGGAAGAATAGTGGGCCCAACTGATGTAGAGCAATTTATTAACATTCAAAAACAAAAAGTTGAGGAACTACTTCCATCTTATATCTCTGACATGACAGCTCCTCAAATACTAAAAGATGCGATGAGATATTCCCTTGAAGCAGGCGGGAAAAGAATTCGTCCAGTTTTGTTACTGGGTACACTTCATTCTTTTGGAAAAGAAGAGAGTATAGGATTACCTGTTGCATGTGCGATTGAAATGATTCACACATACTCTCTTATCCATGATGATTTACCGAGTATGGATGATGATGATCTACGAAGAGGAAAGCCTACGAACCATAAAGTCTTTGGTGAAGCAGTTGCCATTCTCGCAGGAGATGGGCTTTTAACACATAGCTTCCAAGTAATTTCTGAAGGCTTAGATGATACTATTTCTCCTGTGACAAAGCTAAAGCTAATTACAGAGTTAGCGAAAGCTTCTGGTTCTGAAGGGATGGTTGGTGGTCAAGTTGCTGATATGCAAGGTGAAGGCAAGGTATTAAAATTGGATGAATTGGAATATATTCACCGTAATAAAACCGGTAAATTGTTGGCTTATAGTGTAATTGCAGGAGCCATTCTTGCAAATGCTACTAATGAGCAAATCGACAAACTAACTCAATTTGCCCATCATTTAGGTTTAGCCTTTCAGATTAGAGATGATATTTTAGACATAGAGGGCACTGAGGTTGTGCTTGGTAAGCCGGTTGGTAGTGATACAGGAAATAATAAAAATACATATCCGGCCCTTTTAACTCTTGAAGGTGCAAAGGAAAAATTAACTTTTCATGTAGATGAAGCTCGGCGGTTTTTATATAGTGTTGAATTAAAACATGATATACTAGACCATATGTGCACTTTAATCGCATCTAGAGATCATTAAAAATACCTGCGCGCCTATCGGATTTATAAAAGTCTATTAAAGCAGTTTGAACAAATCTTGGCGCGAGTATGGTTTGCCATAGTAAAAAGGTGTTTTTGCCTGCTGAATAGTAAATGAAAGTGAGTGAATCCTTTGGATCTTCAAAATATAAAAGACCCCAAGTTCCTTAAAAATTTGACAATAGATGAACTAAATCAGCTTAGCGAGGATATTCGTCAATTTTTAATTGCAAAGTTGTCAAAGACAGGTGGACATATTGGTCCTAATCTTGGGGTAGTTGAATTAACAATTGCATTGCATAAGGAATTTGACAGTCCTAAGGACAAATTTCTATGGGATGTAGGACATCAATCCTATGTACATAAGATTTTAACAGGGCGTGCTAGTGAATTCGATTCCTTACGCCAATATAAGGGGCTATGTGGGTTTCCGAAACGTGTTGAGAGTGAGCATGACGTTTGGGAAACAGGGCATAGCTCAACGAGTCTATCTGCCGCAATGGGGATGGCTGTAGCTCGTGATATTAAAGGAACAAAGGAATTTGTCATCCCAATTATTGGAGATGGTGCTTTAACCGGTGGAATGGCATTAGAGGCCCTAAACCATATTGGACACGAAAAAAAGGACATGATTGTCATATTAAATGACAATGAAATGTCAATTGCTCCAAATGTTGGGGCTCTTCATAATGTTCTGGCAAGATTACGTACAGCTGGAAAATATAATTGGGTAAAGGATGAGCTTGAACTTTTACTAAAGAAGATACCTGCTGTAGGTGGCAAACTTGCATCAACTGCAGAACGTGTGAAGGATAGCCTCAAATATTTACTTGTTTCAGGTGTTTTCTTTGAAGAGCTAGGGTTTACATACCTAGGTCCAATCGATGGACACAACTTCGAGGACTTATTTGAAACGTTTGAATATGCGAAAAAGACCAAGGGTCCAGTATTAGTACATGTTATCACCAAAAAAGGTAAAGGCTACTATCCAGCTGAATCAGATAAAATTGGTACTTGGCATGGTACAGGACCGTATAAGATTGATACGGGTGACTTTGTTAAGCCTGTAAATGCACCTCCAGCTTGGAGTGCTGTCATTAGTGAAACAGTTCGGAAGTTAGCAAAAAATGATAAGCGAATTGTGGCAATTACGCCAGCGATGCCTGTAGGCTCAAAGCTTGAAAAGTTTGCAAAGGAATTCCCAGATCGAATGTATGATGTTGGAATTGCCGAACAGCATGCGACGACTATGGCGGCCGGCTTAGCTACACAGGATATGAAGCCGTTTCTAGCTATTTATTCAACATTTTTACAAAGAGCGTATGACCAGGTTGTTCACGATGTAGCCCGTCAAAATCTAAATGTTGTCTTCGGAATCGACAGATCAGGTTTAGTTGGAGCAGATGGTGAAACACATCAAGGCGTTTTTGATATAGCATTCTTAAGGCATATCCCGAATATGGTTATCATGATGCCAAAGGATGAAAATGAAGGTCAACATATGGTAAATACGGCCTTTCATTATGACGATGGCCCAATTGCATTGCGTTATGCAAGAGGTAATGGACTTGGAGTTGAGATGGAGGAAGAGTTAAAGCTTCTTCCGATAGGCTCTTGGGAAATCATAAGACCGGGTACAGATGCTGTTATCCTAACGTTTGGAACTACTATACCTATGGCTATTGAGGCGGCAGAACGCTTAGAAAAAGAGGATATATCCGTAAGAGTGGTGAACGCTCGATTTATCAAACCATTAGATAACGATATGATGCACCAAATTCTAGGTTCAAATCTTCCTATTTTAACAATTGAAGAATCAGTCCTTCAAGGCGGGTTTGGAAGTGCTGTACTTGAATTTGCGCATGACCATAACTATCAAAACAACCAAATTGATCGTATGGGTATTCCAGATCAATTTATTGAACATGGGAATGTAAATGAGCTACTTCTTGAAATCGGTCTGACAACGGAAAATGCGGTAGAGCGTATTCATAAACTAGTACCGAAAAAGCAGAAGAGAGTGTAGACATGGGTACAAAAAAAGAAAGACTGGACGTGCTATTAGTTGAACGTGGGCTTATTGATACAAGAGAAAAGGCAAAACGTTCAATTATGGCTGGTCTTGTTTACTCAAATGAAGAGAGATTAGACAAGCCTGGTGAAAAAGTTGAAATTGATATTCCTCTTACGATAAAGGGAAATGTGATCCCTTATGTTAGTAGAGGAGGATTAAAGCTCGAGAAAGCAATTAAAGACTTTGATCTGCAAATAAAAGATAAGATTATGATTGATGTAGGTTCATCTACGGGTGGCTTTACTGATTGTGCACTTCAAAACGGTGTGAAGCTCTCGTATGCTCTTGATGTTGGATATAACCAGCTTGCTTGGAAACTAAGACAGGATGAACGTGTTGTCGTAATGGAGCGAACCAACTTTAGATACGTAACTCCAGCTGACTTGCAGCACGGATTACCTGAGTTTGCAACAATCGATGTTTCTTTTATCTCACTGCGGCTGATTTTGCCAGTGCTAAAAACATTACTTGTTCCTAATAGTGACGTGGTAGCACTTGTAAAACCTCAATTTGAGGCAGGCAAAGAGCTAGTTGGCAAAAAAGGAATTGTTCGTGATCCGAAAACGCATGAAGCGGTATTAACCCAAATTATCATGCTGTCCTTGAAAGAAGGTTACGATTGCATCAATTTATCCTTTTCACCGATTACAGGGGGAGAAGGCAATATTGAATTTTTACTGCACCTGCGCTGGAATGGACCAGTCGAAATCGGTGAGAATAAGCTACCTGTATCTGAACAAGAAGTTGTTGAGAACGCTCATACTATACTAAAGAGTGAAAAATAAACGGGAAGGGGATGGCTAGACTGCTATCCTCTTTCTTAATGGGTAAAATGTAAATACGTCAGTGACATTGTTAACTAATATATATGGTGAAAAAAATGTACAATTCTGTCAGAATCGGCTAACATAGGATGTAATAATACTACTCGTACGTTTACATAAAAGAAATATTCAAATAAATTCGGTTAAATACCGCCAAAGATCATTTGATTAGGGAGGATCTCACGATGAATAAGGGGCAAAGACATATCAAAATACGTGAAATTATCACAAGTAATGATATAGAAACACAAGATGAAATTGTTGATATTCTAAAGAGTGAGGGTTATAACATAACACAGGCAACTGTGTCTCGAGATATTAAAGAACTTCACTTGGTAAAGGTTCCAATGATTGATGGTCGATATAAGTATAGTTTACCTGCCGACCAACGTTTCAATCCACTTCAAAAATTAAAACGCTCCTTAATGGATGCATTCGTTAAGATAGATTCAGCAGGACATATGCTCGTTATGAAAACCCTACCTGGAAATGCGAACGCTATAGGAGCTTTAATAGATCATTTAGATTGGGACGAAATATTAGGTACAATTTGTGGCGATGATACCATTTTAATCATCTGTAAAACTCCAGAACAAACTGAGACAGTATCAAAACGATTTCTAGATATGCTATAAGAAAGTTTAAGATCGGAGTTAGGGGTGTAGTAATTGTTAGCAGAATTATCGGTTAAAAATTTCGCGATTATCGAATCTCTTTCGATTTCATTAGAAAAAGGGCTGACTGTCCTAACTGGTGAAACAGGGGCAGGTAAATCAATCATAATTGACGCCATTCATTTATTAGTGGGTGGAAGAGGCTCAGCAGAGTTTGTCAGATATGGTGAAGATCGGGCTGAAATAGAAGGTTTATTTTTAATTGAAGATGATAATCATCCAAGCTATACAAAAGCAAAGGAATTTGGTATTGATATTAGCGAGGGAATGATTGTTTTACGCAGAGATATTTCAAAAACAGGGAAAAGTGTTTGTAGAATAAACGGCAAACTTGTAACGATATCAATTCTACGTGAATTTGGAAGAACATTAATTGACATACACGGACAACATGAACACCAAGATTTAATGAATCAAGACCAGCACCTTCATATGCTTGACCAATACGGAGGTTCGACGATAAAACAAGCTTTACTCGAGTATGGAGAAGTGTATAGAAAGTATAAGAGTGTTAAGCAAAGACTTACTAACTTTAATGAAAATGAGCAAGAAATGGCCCATCGCTTGGATTTAATCCAATTTCAATTAAAAGAAATTGGGAAGGCCAATTTACAGCCTCAAGAGGATCTAGAACTAATAGAAGAGAAAAGAAAGATTTCAAATTATGAAAGAATATATAAGTCCCTTCAAAATAGTTATAATGCTCTCTATGGCGACCAGAAAGGTCTCGATTGGGTTGGACTTGCCATGAATCACTCAGAGGATGTCGTGGACATTGATAAAGATTTAAAAGATATTCACGAAACCATTTCAAATAGCTTTTATTTGTTAGAGGAAATCTCCTATAGGATTCGAGACCATCTAGATCAACTTGAATATGACCCAGCACGTTTAGATTTTATTGAAGGTCGTTTGAATGAAATTACTCAATTAAAGAGAAAATATGGACAAACCGTTGAAGAGATCCTCGAGTATGCGGCAAAAATTGAGGATGAGATTGACACAATCCAAAACCGAGAACAGCATATAGGGAATCTTAAGGAAGAACTTGAGTCAGTTTTAGAAGACGTTAAACTAGAAGCCGAAAATGTTTCAAAGATACGAAAAAAACTGGCAAAAGAACTGATTAATAAGATAGGAAAAGAACTAAAAGAGCTTTATATGGAAAAAGCGAAATTTGATATAAGTTTTCTACCTGGTGGTACTCATCAAAAATTTACACCAACTGGCCAAGATGATATCGAATTTTATATCTCGACAAATCCAGGTGAACCACTGAAGCCATTGGCAAAAATCGCTTCTGGAGGAGAGATATCGAGGATTATGCTCGCAATTAAGAGTATCTTCTCGAAGCATCAAGGTGTAACTTCGATTATTTTTGATGAAGTAGATACAGGTGTTAGTGGCCGTGTAGCACAAGCTATTGCAGAAAAGATATATGGGATTTCTGTAGGATCACAGGTTTTATGTATTTCTCATCTCCCACAGGTTGCTGCGATGGCAGATACCCATCTCTTTATTGCAAAGAAAACCGTCCAAGGGAGAACCACATCCTCTGTTACACCACTGGATGAGCAAGAGAAGATTAAGGAAATGTGTAGAATGATTTCTGGTGTGGAAATAACCGACCTAACAAAAGAGCATGCAAAAGAACTTTTGAAATTAGCAAATGATAGTAAACTTGCTCGTCAACTATAGAAGTTCCCTCCAAAATGGCTTTATACTTTGTTGCAAAAGAATAATATTTGTAATGCTATCCAAATTGGGTAGCTTTTTTAATCTCATTGAGGTTATAAATGTTGCCTAGAAAGGCCAAATTATAGAATGTAGCCATAAAAAAATGGCGTGGGATAGGAGCGAGGAGAGTGAATTATAATGAAAATAGATAAAATTAGATATATAATCGGTACATTTCTCCTTGTTTCAATAGTGGCTTTAGGTTTTTATAAGCCTCTTAAAGAATATATAGACATTCCAAAGCAACTTACTCTATTTGAAGGCCAAAATTTCACAGTTCAATCCTCATTGCCAGTTACAACATCCATGGACCAAGTCAATCCCGCCTTTTTGTCAGCTGTAGAAGATCAAAAAATCACTGTAGCTGCAAATAATAGCGGTGAAGGTAAGATGATGGTTGAGTTAGCTGGAATTCCTGTAAAAAAAGTCGATGTTAATGTTTTATCAGATTTTAAAGTAATCCCTGGTGGTCAGTCGATTGGTGTGAAATTAAACACCTTAGGGGTATTGGTGGTTGGTCATCACCAAATCGACACAGTAGATGGTAAAAAATCTCCAGGAGAAATTGCTGGAGTAGAGGTTGGGGACATTATCAAAGAAATTAATGGTAAAAAGATTGAAAAAATGAGTGATGTTGGTCCATTTGTTCAAGAATCGGGCAAAACAGGTGAAGCGTTAAACTTAGTTATTGTCCGTGATAATGAAGACATCAAAACGAAACTAATGCCGCTTAAGGATAAGAATGATGAGGCATACCGAATTGGCTTATATATACGTGATTCCGCCGCTGGAATTGGGACAATGACCTTTTATCACCCAGATACAAAAAAGTATGGGGCGTTAGGCCATGTTATTTCGGATATGGATACCAAGGAACCCATCGTTGTTTCAGATGGGCAAATCGTACGATCGACGGTGACATCTATTGAAAAAGGGAGTAACGGTGACCCAGGTGAAAAGTTGGCAAGATTTTCAGCAGATAAAGAAATAATCGGTAACATCAAACGAAACAGCCCCTTTGGTATTTTTGGGGAATTAAACAAACAAGTGAATAACGGAATTATGGATAAGCCGATTCCGATTGCACTATCACACCAAGTAAAACCAGGACCTGCAAAAATTTTAACTGTTGTTGAGGACGACAAAGTTGAGGAGTTTGACATTGAAATTGTAAGTGCTGTTCCTCAGAAAATTCCTGCTACAAAAGGAATGGTTGTAAAAATTACTGACAAACGCCTATTGGATAAAACGGGAGGCATTGTGCAGGGGATGAGCGGTAGTCCAATAATCCAAGATGGAAAACTAATTGGAGCCGTTACACATGTATTCGTAAACGACCCAACAAGTGGCTATGGTGTACACATAGAATGGATGCTAAGTGAAGCGGGTATTGATATTTATAAAAAGGAACAAAAAAAGGCGAGCTAACGGCTCGCCTTTCCTTTGGTTTTTTTTAATAATAATGAGAAAACCTATCGCTAAAAATAAGAATGAATTATATAATAAAATGGCACAAAGATTTTTCGACAAAAACAAGATTTCCCCAAGAAATTGTGCCGGTTTTAGTCGAATATTTAAGTATAATGGAGAATAATTTATTTTTCAATAAATTTTTCCTATTTTTTTAAAAAATAAAAGGATTTTTCATTGCATTGTCGAATTCTTTCTTTAGAATAAGAATATATACAAATTTTCTGGATTTAGCTTGAGGAGGAAATATAGTGAAGAAAATTAAAGTTTGTGTGGTCGATGATAACAGAGAACTGGTTAATTTGCTTGACGAATACTTATCAAGTCAAGATGATATCGAAGTGTTAGGTGTTGCGTACAATGGTCAAGACTGCCTCAACTTACTTCAAGAAAAACAACCTGATGTTCTCGTTTTAGATATAATTATGCCTCATTTAGATGGGTTAGCTGTTTTAGAAAAGCTGCGTGAATTAAAGCTTGAAAAACAGCCGAATGTAATTATGTTAACTGCTTTTGGTCAGGAGGATGTTACAACAAAGGCTGTAGATTTAGGCGCTGCCTACTTTATTTTAAAGCCATTTGATATGGAGAACCTAGCTAGTAGAATCCGACAAGTGAGTGGGAAAGCAGCTCCATTCATTAAAAGATCATCATCGAATTCTATTCTTCGCTCCCAACAAGAGAGTGGACCAAAGAATTTAGATGCTAGTATTACAAGCATCATTCATGAAATAGGTGTTCCTGCACATATCAAGGGGTACTTATACCTAAGAGAAGCAATTTCTATGGTATACAATGATATTGAACTATTAGGTTCAATTACAAAGGTTCTTTATCCGGATATTGCAAAGAAATTTAATACAACTGCCAGTCGTGTAGAACGTGCAATTCGTCATGCGATTGAAGTTGCGTGGAGCCGTGGAAATATCGATTCTATTTCTAGCCTTTTCGGTTATACGGTGAGTATGTCTAAAGCTAAGCCTACAAACAGTGAATTCATTGCAATGGTGGCTGATAAGCTGCGTTTGGAGCACAAGGCTTCTTGAGAGGGTAAGAATTGATCTTGAACTTATCATAATTTATAAATGGAAACACCGCCTTCTACTTGAAAGCGGTGTTTTTGTTATTTTTCTTCTTTATCTGCTCGTTCTAACTCCATTAATTTCTGAATAAGGATATGCTGGGGCATATGCATGATTTGTTCGATTGGAACTTGTAGAAAATTAGATAAACGTTCTGCGGTTTCTGCAGAAATCTGTAATGGCCTCATATAGTACTGCTCCTTAGTAAAATGAATTATAATAGAAGTATACCAAAAAAAGGAGATTGTCAAAGATGAAAACAAAAATTTTTGGACATAGAGGCTCCGCAGGAACACATCCGGAAAATACGTTACTTTCGTTTAAAGAAGCAGCGCGTGTTGGGGCTGAAGGAATTGAATTAGACATTCAAATGACTAAAGACGGTGTGATTGTAGTTATTCATGATGAAACTGTTAAGCGAACAACCAATGGGAAGGAAAAGGGTTGGGTTAAGGATTACACGTTAAAACAGATAAAAAAAATGGACGCAAGTTATAAATTCAAGGATCAATACGGTTTTTGTGAAATACCAACTCTTGAAGAGGTTTTTGATTGGGCAACAACAAATCAGGTATTAATGAATGTGGAATTTAAGACAGGGCTTGTTTCGTATAAAGGAATAGAAGATAAAACGATTGAGATGATTCAGCATTATGGGTTTGAAAAAAGGGTTATCTTATCAAGTTTTAATCATTATAGCCTAGTGAAATGTAGAAACCTGTCTAGTAAAGTTGAACTTGCGATTTTATATATGGAGGGACTATACGAACCCTGGGATTATGCGAATAGACTTTTGGTTAACGGAATTCATCCTTATCATCAAACTGTGAATAAAGAAATTGTAGAAGGGTGCAAACTGAATGGGATACAGGTTCGCCCTTTTACTGTAAATGATGAGCAAAAGATGAAACAATTGGTCGATTATGGTTGTTCTGCGATTATTACCGATTACCCTGAAAAGGCAGTCAAGTTGATACATAAATAAAAAACCCTGCTCATAAAAGCGGGGGTTAGTTATTATTGTGCTCTCCATTTGGAGGGCCTTCTTTTTGGAATTTTTCTTGTACTTTGTTTCTTTTTCGATCGCGGTATAAGATAAATCCACCAATGAATGAGAGGCCAGCTAGGAAGAGAACAAGGCCAATAATAAATTGGAGTATTAGAGATGGAATTGGGGCGTGTAACACTCCGAAAAACATGTCTCTCATAAATTTAATTCCAATCCCCGCAATGATACCGGGAATAAGTAGTACGAGTAGGGCAAGTATACGCTGCATCTTATAAGATCCTTTCAATTGGCTGTTCAAAAAGTCCGGTGAAAATGACTAAAGTAGGAACTTCGACTAACCCCCGACACGTCCTGTGTCGAACGTTGAAGTCACCACATCCTGTGGAAGCTCCGCACTCATAACGGCGCCGCCTTGAACTTTCGACGCACAGGATGTGCTAGTGTCGACAAGGACGTGGCGTCCTTGTCGACGTGGTCCTTTTCATCCTCCTTTTTGAATACTCATTTCAATAAAAAATACTTACTATAAATTTAAGCTAAATAAAAGATTTGTCAAGCTGGAGCTTTCGGGGTATTATAAAGGTGTGCATTTTTTTGCAAAGGGCAATAATAGAGTGTGTAATTTATTGCACAACTCAATACTTTGCAGTAGGTGGTGGAATGGTATGCAAGAAGTCATGATTGATCTTATTTTTAACTCGACCCATGATGGCATGATTGTCATTGATATTAATAGTCAAGTTATCCTCCTTAATGATAGTGCCAGTAAGATGATTGGTGTCTCAAAGGAAAAAGCAGTTGGAAAGCATATTTATGAATGTATACCAGATAGTAAACTTCCAGAGATTCTTACTACAAGGGCGGTTGAAGTGAATCAGGAATTAGTCCTGAACAATGGCCGCAAAATTATAACAACACGAATTCCAATGGTAAATGATTCAGGTATGTTGTTAGGTGCCTTTGCTGTATTTAAAGATATTACCGAAGTTGTAAATCTTGCTGAAGAAATAACAAACTTGAAAGAGATACAAACCATGCTTGAAGCAATTATTCAATCTTCGGATGATGCAATTTCTGTGGTTGATGAGGATGGTCGTGGAATTTTAATAAACCGAGCTTACTCTCGCATTACTGGCCTTGATAAGGAACAGGTAATAGGGAAGCCAGCGAATGCAGATATTTCTGAAGGTGAAAGTATGCATATGCAGGTTCTAAAGACAAGGAGACCTGTTCGTGGGGTACGTATGAAGGTAGGACCTCATAATAAAGATGTAATCGTTAATGTTGCACCTGTAATTGTTGATGGCAGGTTAAAGGGCAGTGTTGGTGTTATTCATGATATGTCTGAAATCAGCCAGTTAACATCGGAATTGAGCCGAGCTAGGCATATCATCCGTTCCCTCGAAGCAAAGTATACATTTGATGATATCATTGGTTCTTCAGAAGAGATGGAATTTGCAATTGAACAGGCAAAATTGGGTGCGAAAACTCCAGCAACAGTTTTACTACGAGGTGAATCAGGTACTGGTAAGGAACTGTTCGCACATGCCATACATAATGAGAGTAAACGTAAATTTAATAAATTTGTTAGAGTGAATTGTGCTGCGATTTCGGAGTCGCTTTTAGAAAGTGAACTTTTCGGGTATGAGGAAGGAGCTTTTTCAGGTGCAATGCGCGGTGGAAAGCGTGGCTTATTTGAGGAAGCGAATAATGGTAGTATTTTTCTAGATGAAATTGGGGAATTATCATTAAATACGCAAGCCAAATTATTAAGGGTATTGCAGGAAAAAGAGATTCTTCGAGTTGGAGGAACGAAACCGACCTCAATTGATGTCCGAATTATTGCAGCTACAAATGTAAATTTAGAAAAAGGAATTGCAAATGGTACCTTTAGAGAAGATTTGTATTATCGTTTGAATAAAATTCCAATCCACATTCCTTCCTTACGAATGAGGAAGCAAGATATAAAACCGTTAGCTGGGCATTTGCTACATAAAATAAACCAAGATTACGGTAGAAATGTTGAAGGACTAACTGAAGAAGCCATCAATTATTTACATGATTATGATTGGCCTGGAAATGTCAGGGAGTTAGAAAATGTACTTGGTAGAGCCGTAATCTTTATGAAGTATCAGGAAAGACTAATTGATATCAAGCATATTCAACCTTTATATGATATAAAAGAACAAGTCCCGGTTGGTACTCTTATTTCTGAATCGGAAATAAAAGATATACCGCTCTCGGAGTTAGTCGAACAATACGAGGCAAAAGTCATATCTGATGTATTGGCTTTAAATGGCGGGAATAAGACCGCAGCTGCTAAGTCGTTAGGGATATCGCTTAGGAGTTTGTATTATAAGTTAGAAAAATATAATCTTGCAAATTTGAGCACGCAATAATTTGCAACATGTGCAAGTTGTTGCAGCATATCCCTTTAATAAAACTTAATGCAGTAAAGCGCTTACATTGTTTTTATGGGTTGGCACGATTCTTGCAATGTAAGAACATGTAATGATACAAAAAGAAATAGAGAAAAGAGAAGGTAAGGCTCTATGAATTTAAAAAATCTAGTTGATAAGGCAGTAAGGCAGCCGCTAGTTATGGTTGCTGTTGCTGCAGCTGAGGATGCAGAGGTACTTGAAGCCGTGGTTCAGGCTGTTAACAAGGAGATTGCTCAATTTCTCTTGTATGGGAACGAGGAAAGAATTCATCAGATTCTTTCAGAAAAAGCAGAGAATACAATAGGACATGGAGCACTTGTTGTGGTACATACTGCCTCACAAGAAGAATCAGCAGAGTTAGCAGTTAAAGCTGTCCATACAGGGGAAGCAGATGTATTAATGAAAGGGAATATCTCTACTTCAACCCTTCTAAAAGCTGTTCTCCATAAAGAGTATGGACTACGAACGGGAAATGTTCTCTCACATGTAGCAGTCTTCGATGTTCCTGGGTATGATCGTTTACTCTTTGTAACAGACGCAGCAATGAACATCGCGCCAGGACTTCAAGAAAAGGCACAGATCGTAAACAATGCTGTGAGGGTAGCGAATGCAATCGGGATATCTCTTCCAAAAGTGGCACCCATTGCAGCAGTTGAAGTAGTAAATCCAGCAATGCAGGCAACGTTGGATGCTGCCGTTTTAACTCAGATGAATAACCGAGGGCAGATTAAGAACTGTATCATTGATGGTCCATTAGCATTAGATAATGCTGTCTCTTTTCATGCGGCAGAGCATAAAGGAATTACAAGCGAAGTTGCTGGACAGGCTGATATTTTGGTAGTTCCAACGATTGAAGTTGGAAATGCATTATATAAATCATTAGTCTATTTTGCAAAAGCAGAAGTAGGGGCTGTAATTGCAGGTGCCACTGCACCTATTGTGTTAACGTCTAGAGCTGATACTGCTAAAAGTAAATTATATTCATTAGCATTGGCAGTTTGCTCTGTTACTACTAATTAATACATTCAGCTTTACAATTAACTGAAAAAAATTTGCAGCCTAGTTCTGAGATTTTAGGAAGATAAATTCTGGTGGAATTAAACATAGGCGCATTTGGATCACTATCTTGGGGAGGAAATTACAAATGGAAATCTTTTCTTATATGGAAAAATATGATTATGAGCAATTAGTTTTTTGTCAGGATAAACAATCAGGTTTAAAAGCAATTATTGCGATACATGATACAACATTAGGACCAGCACTTGGTGGAACACGTATGTGGACATATGCTTCTGAGGAGGCAGCAATTGAGGATGCCCTAAGGCTTGCAAAAGGAATGACGTATAAAAACGCTGCTGCTGGACTAAATCTAGGCGGTGGAAAGACAGTAATAATTGGAGACCCACGTAAGGATAAAAATGAAGAAATGTTCCGTGCTTTTGGTCGTTATATTCAAGGTCTTAATGGTCGTTATATTACGGCTGAGGATGTTGGTACAACCGTTGCGGATATGGATATTATCCACGAAGAAACTGATTTTGTAACAGGTATTTCGCCTGCGTTTGGCTCATCAGGTAATCCATCACCTGTGACAGCATATGGTGTTTATCGCGGGATGAAGGCTGCAGCTAAGGAAGCCTTTGGTTCTGATTCATTGGAAGGAAAGGTAGTTGCAGTACAAGGTGTCGGTAATGTTGCGTATACCCTCTGTAAATATTTACATGAAGAGGGAGCTCAACTAATCGTAACAGATATCAATAAAGATGCGGTTGACCGAGCAGTTGCAGACTTTGGGGCGAAAGCAGTTGACCCAAATGATATATATACTGTGGATTGTGATATTTATGCTCCTTGTGCACTTGGTGCGACAGTCAATGATGAGACTATCCCACAGTTAAAAGCAAAAGTAATTGCAGGCTCTGCAAATAACCAGTTGAAAGAATCACGCCATGGCGATATCATTCATGAACTTGGAATCGTGTACGCGCCAGACTATGTCATTAATGCTGGTGGAGTTATCAATGTTGCTGATGAATTATATGGCTATAATCAAGAACGCGCACTTAAGAAAGTCGAATTAATTTACGACACAATTGAAAAAGTAATTGCCATTGCAAAGAGAGATGGCATCCCTACTTATCAAGCTGCAGATCGTCTTGCGGAAGAGCGCATTGAAAGAATGAGAAATTCGCGCAGTCAATTTTTACGAAATGGACACAACATTTTAAGTCGTAGAAACAAGTAATCAGACTATATATGGGGAAATGCTGCAAACAAGCTTTTCCCTTCTTAACCTCTCAGGATAGCCTTATAAAAAAGTAATTAACTGAACCAAATTATGTACCACTGTACAACACTGGAGGTTGCAACATTGCAGGACAAAGAATATCGTATTCTGGTTATCAATCCCGGGTCGACATCAACAAAAATTGGCGTATATGATAATGAACGTGCAGTGTTTGAGAAGACAATCAGACATGAGAGCTCAGAGTTACATTTATTTGAAAATATCATCGATCAATATGAGTTTCGAAAAACTACGATCCTAGAAACATTAGACAATGAGGGAATTAACATTTCGAAATTGAGTGCAGTGTGTGGCCGTGGAGGATTATTGAAACCAATCCAAGGTGGGACATATGAAGTAAATGAAGAAATGCTCCTTGATTTGAGAATTGGGTATGCCGGTCAACACGCCTCAAACCTTGGCGGTATCCTTGCATACGAGATTGCGTCAGGGTTAAATATTCCTCCTTATATCGTTGATCCAGTGGTTGTCGATGAATTAGATCCAATTGCCAAAATAACAGGTTTTGCTCTAATTGAGCGAAGAAGCATTTTTCATGCGTTAAATCAAAAAGCTGTTGCTAGAAGAGTTGCAAAGGATCTTGGAAGAAGCTATGAAGACTTGAATTTAATTGTTACACATATGGGTGGCGGAATTACAGTTGGCGTCCATAAGCAAGGGAAGGTTGTAGATGTAAATAATGGGCTACACGGTGATGGTCCTTTCAGTCCAGAACGTGCTGGAACAGTACCAGCTGGTGATTTGATCGACCTTTGTTATTCGGGTCAATATTTCCGTGAAGAAATAATGAAGAAACTAGTAGGTCAAGGTGGATTAGTCGGTTATCTCGGTACAAATAATGCAGTAGAAGTTGAAAGAATGATTGCGAGAGGTGACGAAAAGGCGAAATTAGTCTATCATGCAATGGCCTATCAAATAGCGAAGGAAATAGGAGCTGCAAGTGCGGTCTTGTCTGGAAGAGTAGATGCAATTATTCTAACGGGTGGGTTAGCCTACGGGCAAGAGTTTATAACCCAGATTTCTAACCATGTTAATTGGATTGCAGATGTGATTATACAACCTGGAGAAAATGAATTACAGGCGTTGGCAGAGGGTGCGTTACGTGTGCTTCGAGGAGAAGAAATGGTAAAAGAATATCCTGGAAAGCCGCTTGAAACCCATGTACTAAAATAATGTGGATGTAAGAAGGTGTGTAGTTATGGCAAAAGAATATGATGTTGTAATACTTGGTGGGGGAACTGGCGGTTATGTTGCAGCAATTCGTGCCTCACAGCTAGGGTTAAAAGTGGCTGTTGTAGAAAAAGGGAAACTTGGAGGAACTTGTTTACATGCTGGCTGTATTCCAAGTAAGGCCCTATTAAGAAGTGCTGAGGTATATGCTACAACGAAGAGAAGTGAGGAATTTGGTGTTATTGCAAAAGAAGTTTCTCTAGACTTTTCAAAGGTGCAGGAACGAAAAGTACGTATTACCGAACAATTGCATAAGGGTGTACAGCATTTAATGAAACAGGGGAAAATTGATGTAATTGATGGATTAGGACGTATTTTAGGTCCATCTATTTTCTCCCCAATGCCAGGCACAATTTCCGTTGAAATGAACAACGGTGAGGAAAATGAAATGTTAATTCCTAAGAACGTAATTATTGCTACTGGTTCAAGACCAAGGTCATTACCTGGACTTGAAGTTGATGGCGAATATGTTATGACCTCAGACGAAGCTCTTCAGATGGAAAGTCTCCCTAAGTCAATTGTTATTGTCGGAGGTGGCGTTATTGGGATTGAATGGGCGTCAATGCTTCATGACTTTGGCGTAGAAGTAACAGTTCTAGAATATGCTGACAGAATCCTTCCTACAGAAGATCATGAGGTCTCAAAGGAAATGCAACGTTTGATGAAGAAGAAAGGCGTTAAAATTGTAACAGGTGCAAAGGTTTTACCTGAAACTCTCGAAAAAGGCGACGGAATCACCATAAAAGCAGAACATAAGGGTGAAGAAAAGGCCTTTTCAGCTGAGAAGATCCTTGTATCTGTAGGACGTCAAGCGAACGTTGAAAACATTGGGATCGAAAATACAGAGATTATCGTGGAAAAAGGCTATATTACAACAAATGAGTTTTTCCAAACAAAGGAATCTCATATCTATGCGATCGGTGATGTAATTGGTGGTCTACAGCTAGCCCATGTAGCTTCACATGAGGGTATTGTTGCAGTAGAGCATATAGCTAATGAACAGCCAGCACCTATAGATTACTCACTCGTCTCTAAGTGTGTATACAGTAGCCCAGAGGTTGCAAGTGTAGGTTTTACGGAAGAGGAAGCCAAGGAAAAAGGTTTTTCTGTGAAAGTGGGTAAGTTCTCATTTAGAGCAATTGGGAAGGCTTTAGTTTTTGGTGAGTCTGATGGTTTTGTAAAGCTCGTGGTAGATGAAGCAACGGATGATCTATTAGGAGTACATATGATTGGACCACATGTGACAGATATGATATCAGAGGCAGGTTTAGCTAGGGTACTAGATGCTACTCCTTGGGAGGTTGCACACACCATCCATCCACATCCAACGTTATCTGAAGCAATTGGGGAAGCTGCGTTAGCTGTTGATGGAAAGGCGATACATTCATAGGTAGTATAAAAAGGACCTTTTATTCTTATAGAGAGATAGCATAGAAATTTGTGTGTAATAGATACATTATGATTTTTTGGGAGGTATAGTACATGTCTGAAAATCGTCATCAAGCATTAGGATTAAGCGATGAAGCGGTTGTTGAAATGTATGAAACAATGCTTTTAGCTCGAAAAATTGACGAGAGAATGTGGTTGTTAAACCGAGCAGGGAAGATACCATTCGTCATTTCCTGTCAAGGTCAAGAAGCAGCGCAAGTTGGTGCGGCGTTTGCCCTCGATCGAGAAAAGGATTATGTATTACCGTATTATCGTGATATGGGGGTTGTTCTAACATTTGGAATGACTGCGAAAGAGCTTATGCTTTCTGGATTCGCTAAAGCTGAAGACCCAAATTCAGGTGGACGTCAAATGCCTGGTCATTTTGGTCAGAAGAAAAACCGAATTGTAACTGGTTCTTCACCTGTTACGACTCAAGTACCACATGCTGTTGGTGTTGCGCTTGGCGGAAGGATGGAAGGGAAAGATTTAGTTACGTTCGTAACGTTTGGAGAAGGCTCCTCAAACCAAGGTGACTTCCATGAAGGTGCGAATTTTGCTGCCGTTCATAAACTGCCAGTCATTTTCATGTGTGAAAATAATAAATATGCCATTTCAGTTCCTTATGAAAAACAGGTTGCCTGTGAGAAAATTTCGGATCGTGCAATTGGTTATGGAATGCCAGGGATAACGATAGATGGAAATGATCCTCTTGAAGTATATAAGGCAGTTAAAGAAGCTGCGGACAGAGGTCGCCGAGGGGAAGGGCCGACCTTAATAGAGACAATTTCATACCGTTTAACTGCCCATTCATCAGATGATGATGATCGTGCATATCGTGAGCAAGAAGAAGTTGCAGAGGCAAAGAAAAATGACCCAGTTCATTCTTTTAAAAGTTATTTAATGGATACTGGTGTGTTGGATGAGGAGAAGGAAAAGGAAATTGCAGATCGTGTTGCAAAGCTTGTAAATGAAGCGACAGATTATGCTGAAACTGCGCCATATGCAGAGCCTGAACACGCATTAAAGTTTGTATACGCTGAACAGTAAGGGGGAAGAAAAATGCCTGTAATATCCTATATAGATGCTGTAACAATGGCAATTCGTGAAGAAATGGAACGAGATCCTAAGGTTTTCATATTGGGGGAAGACGTAGGAGTAAAAGGTGGAGTATTTAAAGCAACCAATGGACTTTATGAGCAATTTGGAGAACAACGAGTCATTGATACCCCTTTAGCTGAGTCAGCTATTGCTGGTGTTGGAATCGGGGCAGCAATGTACGGAATGAGACCTATTGCTGAAATGCAGTTTGCAGATTTTATTATGCCTGCTGTTAATCAAATAATTTCTGAAGCAGCGAAGGTTCGTTATCGAACAAATAATGACTGGAGTTGTCCGATTACGATTCGTGCTCCATATGGTGGAGGAGTGCATGGTGCGTTATATCATTCACAATCAGTTGAAGCTGTGTTTGCAAACCAGCCTGGACTTAAAATCGTAATGCCATCTACCCCTTATGATGTTAAAGGCTTGCTAAAAGCTGCTATACGTGACGAAGACCCGGTTTTATTTTTCGAGCACAAACGTGCATATCGTCTGATTAAAGGCGAAGTACCTGATGATGATTACGTACTACCAATTGGAAAAGCAGATGTCAAGCGTCAGGGTGATGACATCACGGTAATCACCTACGGTTTATGTGTTCATTTCGCGCTACAGGCTGCTGAGCGACTAGCTAAAGATGGAATTCAAGCACATATCCTTGATCTGCGTACGGTTTATCCATTAGATAAAGAAGCTATTGTGGAAGCAGCTTCAAAAACAGGTAAAGTACTTCTTCTAACGGAAGACAATAAAGAAGGAAGTATTATGAGTGAGGTTTCTGCAATCATTGCTGAAAATTGCTTATTTGAATTAGATGCACCAATTAAACGACTTGCAGGTCCAGATGTACCAGCAATGCCGTATGCTCCAACAATGGAGAAATTCTTTATGGTGAATCCTGATAAAGTAGAAAAAGCAATGAGAGAGCTTGCAGAGTTTTAACTTTAATTCGTATAATTCCTGTATTTTAACTTCGGGAATTAGAGTGATTTGAATTGGTAATTGAGGAGGTTTTCACGATTGGCAACTGAAAAAATTACAATGCCCCAACTCGGTGAGAGTGTAACAGAGGGTACAATAAGTAAGTGGCTTGTTGCTGTTGGAGATACGGTTAATAAATATGACCCATTAGCAGAGGTAATGACAGATAAGGTAAATGCTGAGGTACCTTCGTCTTTTTCAGGTACAATAAAAGAGCTTATTGCTGAAGAAGGAGAAACGTTAGCGGTTGGTGAGGTTATTTGTATCATCGAAACAGCGGGTGGGTCGTCAGAACCAACTGCATCAAATCTGAATGTGGTTGAAACGCCGGAAAGAGATGAGAAGATAGCTCAAGAACCTGCTGATAATTCGTCTAAACTACGATATTCTCCTGCTGTATTAAAGCTTTCACAAGAACATAATATTGACCTAAGTCAAGTAACAGGTACAGGTGCAGGTGGAAGAATCACACGGAAAGACCTACAAAAGCTAATTCAGTCTGGAGAAATACCTTCTAGCGCTGGACTGGTTGAAAAAGAAGCAACACAAACTCCTAACAAAACTATTGAGAAACAAGTTAGCAAACCTGCTACGTCACCAAGTATAACGTCTTCTTCAGTAGGAGATATTGAAATTCCGGTAACAGGAGTTCGAAAAGCAATTGCAGCAAATATGCTACGTAGTAAGCATGAAGCTCCACATGCATGGACAATGATTGAAGTTGATGCAACGAATATGGTGGAATACAGAAATTCAATTAAGGGTGAATTCAAACAAAAGGAAGGCTTCAACCTTACATTTTTCGCCTTTTTTGTAAAAGCTGTAGCACAGGCTTTGAAAGAATTTCCACAAATTAATTCAATGTGGGCAGGGGATAAAATTATCCAGAAGAAGGACATTAATATCTCCATTGCAGTTGCGACCGAGGATGCTCTATTCGTGCCAGTAATTAAACATGCTGATGAAAAATCTATTAAAGGTATTGCAAGGGAAATCACTGAGTTAGCTGCTAAAGTTCGTGCTGGGAAGCTTACAGCAGATGAAATGCAGGGTGGTACCTTTACTGTTAATAATACGGGATCATTTGGATCTGTTCAATCAATGGGGATTATTAATTATCCACAGGCTGCTATTCTACAAGTTGAATCAATTGTGAAACGACCAGTGATTATTAATGGAATGATCGCTGTTCGCGATATGGTGAATCTTTGCATGTCCTTAGACCACCGCGTTCTGGACGGCCTTATTTGTGGAAGATTCCTAGCTCGTGTAAAGGAAATTATCGAAACTACTTCCAAAGAGAACACATCCATTTATTAAATACATGATAAAGACATTGCATTGGCAGTGTCTTTTTTTTACATCGATTTTGGGTTACACACTATCTCCTGTATATTCAAGAGCCTGTATTGCGTGAATGGTTAGAGGTACAAGTTAAGCATGAGCAGAAGGCTCTAGAGGTACAAACTATCTCGACAAATAGCACGAGCCTGTACCGTGAGGGCTCTAGACGTACAAGCTATAACAAAATTAGCCTAAGCATGTACCACAACATGCAACATGAGGTACATGCAATCCCCGTTTTAAGCCTGATCTATACAAATCATTTATTCTTTTCTACAAGATTCCAAACACTTATCATCAATTTACTAATACATCTATCCATTGCGACATCCCAATATATATACTAAAATTAGAATAAAGAATTAACTGTAAGCGATTACGAAAGAGGAGGCAACCATGTGACAAAACAATCTAAAGAATACCAGGCTATTACCTTCCCACCAATAGATTACGAGACATGGAAAAACGAAGCTGAAAAATCGTTAAAAGGAAAGCCGATAGAAAAACTACATACCAAAACATATGAAAATATTATACTTAAACCCATTTATACGAAGGAAGATATCAAACATAATCCTTTTCTGAAGGAAATGCCGGGTGAAAGCTCAAAAGTGCGTGGGACTCGCCTCACGGGATATGTAAGTCAACCTTGGCATGTAAGTCAAGAAATAGATGATGCAACACTTGAAGGGTTTAATGCAGCTCTAAAGGATGGACTTGCAAATGGGCAAACCATGATACATTTTACATTACAGCCCCAAAATAGTACAGAAGTAGGACTTCCACTACATACTATAGAAGATATGAAAATAGCTTTAGATGGGATTCCACTTTCGTCTATACCTGTTTTCATTGACGCTAAAACCGGGCTACTTCCATTTCTAAATCTGGTTTCTTCGTACATAAATGAGCAGAATATTTCCTCTGAAGAACTTACAGGAACGATTGGCATGGACCTGTTTGCACAATTAGTCACAAACGGTACTTTACCTTTGCCACTTGAGAAAGGATATGACCAATTAGCTGAATCGGTAAAATGGGCAATAGAAAAGAGTTCAAATCTGCGTACAATTCTTGTAAAAGGAGACCCCTACCACAATGGTGGGGGGAATGCTGTTCAAGAACTAGCATATTCATTGGGAACTGCTGCAGAATATGTGAGCGAACTTATTGAGAGAGGACTTGCGATAGACGAAATCGCATCGCGGATAACTTTTACTTTCTCGATCGGCTCAAATGTCTTTATGGAAATTGCGAAGCTTCGTGCGGCAAAGATTCTTTGGTCTACAATTATTGAGGCATATGGAGGTAAAGAAGAATCCTCTAAAATGTATATCCATGCAAGAACATCAGCTTTTTCAAAAACAATTTATGATCCTTATGTAAATATGCTTCGATCAACAACAGAGGCGTTCTCAGCGATTATTGGTGGAATTGACAGTCTACATGTTAGTCCATTTGATGAACCGATTAAGAGCTCTGATTCATTTTCACGTAGAATTGCTAGAAATACTCAATCCATTCTTCGAGAGGAGTCATTCTTAGATAGGGTTATTGATCCTGCTGGTGGATCTTGGTATGTTGAGTCCCTGACGAATGAACTGGCGGAGAAAGCGTGGGAGCTGTTTCAAGAAGTAGAATTGCAAGGTGGTATGCTTTCGGCATTAAAAGCTGGAAGTGTCCAAACTAGTATAAATAAAGTGTTATCCGAAAGACAAAAGAATGTAAATTACCGTAAAGAAAAAATTGTCGGTACAAACGTGTATGCGAATATTAAAGAAATGCAGGTTAGCAGTAATGAAACAAGAAATCAACTAACAAACAATGATACTCAAGAGCAAATGACAGTCGATAAAATACCACAAGTCCGTATCTCCGAGAGTTTTGAAAAGTTACGAAAAGCGTCTGAATACCATTTACAATCTACTGGAGAACGTCCGAAAATAGGTTTACTAAACTTAGGTACGATTCCAGAACATAAACCTAGGGCAGACTTTATATCTGGTTTCTTTGAAGCGGGAGGATTTCAAGTCGTAAGAGACGATGGGTATCAAGCTATCGAGGCTGCGATTGCTGGTGCAAAGGCAATGAAGCTCCAAACCTTTGTATTTTGTGGAAAAGATGATAGATATGGGGAGTTGATCCCTGCTATAGCTAAGGAACTTATGCTTCAAAACCCGGCTATACGTTTGTATATTGCGGGACAGCAGGACGAGGCTACGGTAGCGGAATATAAAAGGATGGGAATCCTCGACTTTATCCATATTGGAACTGATTGTTATGGATTTTTAGAAAGCTTACAAAAGGAAATGGGGGTGCAGGATAATGGCTAAAAAACCTGACTTTTCGACCATACAACTTAAGACAAACGATACCCCTTCAACACCTGAAAATTGGAGAAAAAAAGTTGAGGACGAAATCAACCACTCAATTGAGGATTTACTTTTTGAAACAAATGAGCAAATTTCTGTGAAACCACTATATACCGAGGAAGATCTTAAGGGACTTACACATCTCGATTACATGCCAGGGCTACCACCTTTCTTGCGGGGGCCATATCCTACTATGTATGTGAATCGACCGTGGACAGTTCGACAATACGCTGGCTTTTCAACAGCAGAAGAGAGTAACGCTTTTTATCGACGAAATCTAGCAATGGGACAAAAAGGGTTATCGGTTGCATTTGATTTAGCTACACACCGTGGGTATGATTCTGACCACTCTCGTGTTGTTGGTGACGTTGGTAAGGCCGGTGTAGCAATTGATTCAATTTTGGATATGAAGACATTGTTTGACGGAATCCCACTTGATCAAATGAGCGTCTCCATGACGATGAATGGTGCGGTACTTCCAATAATGGCGTTCTATATTGTGACTGCCGAGGAACAAGGTGTCACACCAGAAAAATTATCTGGAACGATACAAAATGATATTTTAAAAGAGTATATGGTGCGTAACACGTATATTTATCCACCTGAAACTTCTATGAGGATTATTTCAGATATTTTTGAGTACACGTCAAAGAAAATGCCAAAGTTTAATAGTATCAGTATCTCAGGGTATCATATGCAGGAAGCTGGAGCACCTGCAGACCTTGAACTGGCATATACGTTAGCAGATGGTTTGGAATATGTTCGAACGGGTATCAAGAAGGGTATAGATATAGATGCTTTTGCCCCGCGTTTGTCCTTTTTCTGGGCTATTGGAATGAACTATTTTATGGAAGTGGCAAAAATGAGGGCAGCTCGACTCATATGGGCACAAATGATGAAGGGATTCCATCCTAAAAATCCAAAATCATTAGCACTTCGGACACATTCCCAGACTTCTGGTTGGAGTTTAACGGAACAGGATCCTTATAACAATGTAACGAGAACGTGTATTGAAGCCTTGGCTGCTGCGATGGGGCATACACAATCACTACATACAAATGCGCTCGATGAAGCAATTGCACTTCCAACCGATTTTTCAGCCAGAATTGCAAGAAACACACAGCTTTATTTACAAGATGAAACAGGGATTTGTAACGTAATCGATCCATGGGGTGGATCTTATTATGTAGAATCGTTAACGAAGGAACTCATGGATAGAGCATGGAAGCATATTGAGGAGATTGAAGAGCTTGGCGGAATGACAAAAGCAATCGAAACTGGACTGCCTAAAATGCGCATTGAGGAAGCCGCTGCAAGGAGACAGGCAAGAATTGATTCGAGAAAAGAAACGATTATAGGTGTTAACAAGTATCGTTTAAAAAAGGAAGACCCACTCGATATTTTAGATATTGACAATACCGCTGTTCGAATCAAACAAATCGAGAGACTAACTGAATTAAAAGCATCTCGAAATGATCAAAACGTCGAAGAGGCATTATCTGAAATAACACGAGCAGTTGAAACGGGTGAAGGTAATCTATTAGAGCTAGCGGTTAATGCTGCAAGAGCTCGTGCAACATTAGGTGAGATTTCAACAGCTATTGAGAAGGCTTCAAGACGTCATAAAGCTGTTATCCGATCAATCAGTGGCATCTATGGCTCTGAATATTCAAATGAGGAAGAGATAATGAATGTAAAGCAATTAACCGATGAATTTTTGGAAAATGAAGGTCGACGCCCAAGAATCTTAATTGCAAAAATGGGGCAAGACGGCCATGACCGCGGTGCAAAAGTAATCGCAACCGCGTTTGCTGATTTAGGGTTTGACGTAGATATTGGACCATTATTCCAAACTCCAGAAGAGACAGCATTACAAGCAGTTGAAAATGATGTTCATGTAGTTGGCATGAGTTCATTAGCTGCAGGACACAAAACATTGCTACCTCAACTGATTGAAGAGCTACGGAAATTAGGAAGAGAAGATATACTTGTGATTGCAGGAGGAGTAATTCCTGCCCAAGACTATGAGTACCTTAGAGAACAGGGAGCGGCAGCCATATTCGGACCTGGAACTGTTATCCCTGTAGCTGCGGAGAAAGTAATTGAAGAAATTTATCGACGCCTTGGCTATGAGGAAGAAGGAAATGAGTGAAAAACGACAGCGTCCCGATTGGGTGCCGGAAAACCCCTCAGATGGGTTTACAACTGAAATTGTAAAAGGGAAAGATAGCCAGCAACAACCCGTGGGAATGCGTAAGTTTAGTAAAAAGAAGCAGCGTTCGACAATGGATTATGTACAAGGTATAGTAAGTGGCGATCGTACGATTTTGGCACAAGCAATTACCCTTGTTGAAAGTAATGCGAAACGTCATGAAGACCAGGCTCAGGAGGTCATTAACAAAGTACTTCCTCACACTGGTAACTCAGTTCGTATTGGTATTACAGGAGTCCCTGGAGCGGGTAAAAGTACGTTCATTGAAAGTTTTGGTTCCTATTTATGTGAACAGGGACACCGTGTTGCTGTGTTGGCAGTTGATCCGAGTAGTAGTGTAACTGGTGGCAGCATTCTTGGAGATAAGACAAGGATGGAGTCACTTGCCCGAAATCGGAATGCATTCATTCGTCCTTCTCCATCTGGTGGAAATTTAGGTGGAGTGAATCGGAAAACAAGGGAAACAATTTTGCTCTGTGAAGCAGCCGGATTCGATGTGATTTTAGTTGAAACAATTGGCGTGGGTCAAAGTGAAATCGTTGTGAGAAGTATGGTAGATTTCTTTCTTCTTCTTGTCCTAACGGGTGCAGGTGATGAACTTCAAGGAATGAAAAAAGGGGTTATGGAGCTTGCTGATGCGTTATTGGTTAATAAGGCTGACGGAGATAATAAGCAGAAGGCGAAGGTTGCTCGCTCTGAATATAGTCGAATCCTTCATTATCTCCAACCTGCAACAAAGGGGTGGTCCACTAAAGCCTACACAGCCTCAGCATTAAACAATGAAGGTATTGATGAGATGTGGAACGTGATCGAACGCTTTGTAGAGATTACGAAGGCCTCTGGTGTCTTTCAGGATAGAAGAAATTCTCAAACGAGGGATTGGATCTATGCCATGATAAAAGATTACCTAGAAACAAGCTTTTTTAGCAATGAATCGATAAAAAGCATGCTTCCTCTAGTGGAAAACAAAGTGGTAAAGGGGGACGTTAACGTAACATCAGCCGTGAAGGAATTAATTCGGCTTTATGAAAAATAAAAAAAGAAGGAAAGCCATTAAATGCCTTCCTTCCATCTAGGGAGTTTAGGGGTATGATCTAGATGTAGTAATATGATACCCAAAAATTGTTATAATAAACGTGTTGCTTACAAAGTATCTCAGATTTGTCATAACATATAGCAAATTGATATGATAAAGATAATCAATATATTTTGTTATTTGAAGGAGTGTATAACATGGAAGTAGATTTTAATCTATTTATGAATGATATTGTTCAAACAGCCAGAAAAGAAATTACGGAGGCTGGATATCAAGAGCTAAAAACACCTGAAGAGGTAGAGGAAGTACTTAACCGTAAAGGAACAACTCTAGTTATGGTTAATTCAGTTTGTGGTTGTGCTGGCGGGATTGCAAGACCAGCTGCTGCTCATGCAATTCATTATGATAAGCGCCCAGATCAACTTGTCACAGTGTTTGCAGGTCAAGATAAAGCAGCAACAGAGAAAGCAAGATCCTTTTTTGAAGGATATCCACCGTCCTCACCATCCTTTGCATTATTAAAAGATGGTAAGATTGTAAAAATGATTGAGCGCCACGAGATTGAAGGGCATGAGCCAATGGCTGTTATAAATAAATTACAAGAATCGTTTGAAGAATATTGTGAAGAAATGTAAAAGAGGCCTTAGGGCTTCTTTTTTTTGCCTTAGGCAGTGATTTTTTGAATAATAACGTAAGAAAATATACATTATTATTCATTATGGAAAAAACAAAATACTATTCTATACAAAGTTTTTAAAAGCAATCTTGATAAGTTGATGAAAAGTGATAGTTGGCTGTAAATCACTATAGGACAGTCTTTATTGTTTAATAGATTAAATTATAGTAAAGGTAAAAAACTGAAGTTTTTACCGAAAATGAGAGAATTATCAATCTATTATTATTTTTAAAAAACATATTGTATATTTATACAGATGTGTTAAAATACATTCTATCGAATAAATATAAATAACCAACATTGGGGGAAAACATAATGAAGAAATTTTTACTAGTATCAATGATTACTTTTCTATCAGTATTGCTATTAGCTGCATGTGGTACAAGTGATGATAATGGATCTGGGACAGATGAAGGTACAGACACAAAAAAGGTTTTAACTATGGGGACATCAGCTGACTTCCCACCATTTGAAACGATCGACGAAAAAACTGGTGACTATATTGGTTTTGATATAGATTTAGCTAAACATATTGCTAATGAGCTTGGATATGAACTTAAAATCGAAAACATGGATTTTGGTGGTTTAATAAGCGCATTACAATCTGAACGCCTTGATTTTATTATTTCAGGTATGTCAGCAACAGATGAGCGTAAGAAAAGTGTGGAATTTTCAACCGAATATCATAAATCAGGTGAAATGTTTGTTACATTAAAGGATTCAGATGTTACATCTTTTGAAGATTTAGACGGGAAAAAAGTTGGTGTTCAGTTAGGATCAATCCAAGAAGAGGGCGCTAAGAAAATACAAGCAGAACAACTGAAAAACCTTGAAATTTCAGCGTTAAATAAAGCTCCTGAGCTAATTCAAGAGCTTAAAGCTGGAAGAATCGATGCTGTATATTTAGATAAGACTGTTGCAATTGGCTTTATTGAAGAGCTAGGTCTTACAGGCTTTGATGACCCAACTGAGGCTTCACCAGGAATGGCGATTGCTTTTTCTAAAGGCAATGAACTAGTAGAAGAATTTAACAAGGTTTTAGAAGAAATGAAAGAGAATGGCGAATTAGAAAAATTAGAGAAACAGTGGATGGAAGAATAACAACAAATTTTTAGTAGAAATGAGGTGCAAGGCATGGGTTTGGATATTGATTTTTCCGGAATCGTGCCTTCAATTCCGTTTATACTAGAAGGAATCGGTATCACGGTATCCTTTGCACTAGTATCGGCAATTTTAGGTTTACTTCTCGGAACAATATTAGCGATTTTTAAAATAAGTAAAATCTCATATTTAAAGTGGTTTGCAGATATTTATACATCTATTTTTCGAGGGACACCACTTATCCTTCAACTAGTTCTTATTTATTTTGCAGTTCCACAGCTTTTTCAATATGATATAGATAAGTTTGCAGCTGGAGTCTTGGCTTTTGGTTTAAATTCAGGTGCATATATCTCAGAAATTATTCGAGCAGGTATTCAGGCAGTTGATAAAGGACAACAAGAAGCAGCAGAAGCACTGGCAATCCCGTACCAGCCAATGATGAAGGATATTATTTTGCCACAGGCAATCAAGAATATCTTACCTGCACTATTAAATGAATTTGTTACCTTAACAAAGGAATCTGCACTTGTAAGTACAATTGGCTTATTGGATATTATGAGGCGTGCTCAAGTTGTAGGATCTAATACGTTCCGCTATTTTGAACCACTTTTAATTGCTGGTTTAGTTTATTGGATTATCGTTACAATTCTCACATTCCTAGGTGGAAGACTTGAGAGGAGGTTGCGTCGTAGTGAATAACGATCATATCAAAGTAGAAGGTTTATATAAATCATTTGGTAAACTAGATGTGTTAAAAGGAATTACGACCACTTTTAAACAAGGTGAAGTTGTAGCCATTATCGGCCCTTCTGGTTCAGGAAAGTCTACATTTCTAAGATGTTTAAACTTACTAGAAACCCCAACACAAGGACATATTTGGGTTGGAAGTGATGAGATTACAAACGCAAAAACAAATATTACGAAGGTTCGTCAGCATATTGGAATGGTGTTTCAACATTTTCATCTCTTTCCACATAAAACAGTGCTCGATAATCTAACATATGCACCAATGAAGGTAAAAGGAATCTCAAAGTCAGAGGCTGAAGCCAAAGGCAATGAATTATTAAAGCAAGTTGGGTTATCCGAAAAGGCAAAGGAATATCCTAATCGCCTTTCCGGAGGTCAAAAACAAAGGGTTGCGATTGCAAGAGCATTGGCGATGGAGCCTGAAATTATGTTGTTTGACGAGCCTACTTCTGCTCTAGATCCTGAAATGGTAAAAGAGGTTCTGAATGTTATGAAAGGGTTAGCTCATACTGGAATGACCATGTTAATCGTGACCCATGAGATGGGATTTGCTCGTGAAGTGGCAGACCGTGTTTTATTTATGGATGATGGTGCAATTGTTGAAGAAACAACACCGGATGAGTTTTTTACAAACCCGAAAAGCAAGAGGGCACATGAATTTTTAGAAAAGGTTTTATAAAAGAGGGAATGATCCTAGTGGTCATTCTTTTTTTGTTTCTTATGATTCAATAAAACTGGCATTTATCTACTTTTTTATGGTAAATTTTATCTTTCCATGGTAAATCTATATAATCAAATGGAGAAAGGTTTCTTATAGGAGATGAATGTTGATGAAAATAGGGTACCGTACATTAAAAACTGCTATAGGGACGACTATTTCTATTTTACTTGCAAAATTACTTGAATTAGATAGCTTCGCATCGGCGGGAATTCTCACAATCTTGTGTATTAAAGTAACCAGAAAAAAATCCCTTGAGAGCTCATGGGAACGTTTCGTTGCCTGTGTTTTAGGTATTGCTTTTTCATTTGTATTCTTTGAGGGTATTGGATATTATCCAATCACAATAGGATTGTTACTCATATTTTTTATTCCGACACTGGTCGCTGTGAAGGCAAAGGACGGCATTGTAACGAGTACAGTTATCATCCTGCACATCTTTTCGGCAGGAAAAGTAACAATTGGATTGGTACTAAACGAACTCGGATTAATCATTATCGGAATTGGGATAGCACTAATTGTAAATCTTTATATGCCAAGTGTGGATAACCAACTTAAGTTATACCAGCAAGAAATTGAAGACTTGTTTGGTAACATTTTAAATGAGATGGTTCATTTTCTACGGACTGGTGAGAGCATCTGGGATGGAAAAGAGATAACAGCCACTGAAGAATTATTGAAAAAGGCCAAGCGAATTGCGTACCGCGATGTAGAGAATAGCTTATTAAGAGAGGAAAGTACATATTTTACGTATTTTACTATGAGGGAAAAACAGTTTGAGATCCTTCAAAGAATGTTACCGACCATCACTTCAATTACGCTATCGGTAGAACAGGGGAAAATGGTTGCAGACTTCATTGAAGAGGTTAGCCGGTCTATTCATCCGGGTAACACAGCGAGTAAATTCTTAGATAAGCTTGATACGATGAGAAAAACATTTAGAGAAATGCCGTTACCAAGTACGAGGGAAGAATTCGAGTCAAGAGCTGCTCTATTCCAGTTTGTCAAAGAGATGGAGGAGTACTTAATTATTAAAAGATTATTTAGAAGCGAGACGAAAAGGTGACCACTACAAGGTCACCTTTTACCATTGAATCAAGCTTCCTCAATTATTAAAACCACATACCAACGCCTGCTAATAGAGTTGTTATTAACATAACAGCAATCATTAAATAAACGACAATTTTTTGAGTTTTACGGGACACTTTTCATACTCCCTTCTGCTTACATATTTACTTCATATTTTACCTCGAAAACGAGAGTTGGACAACCAATAAGTGAGTTATATAAAGACTGAAAATACACAATTTTATTTGATTTCATGCTACAATAGAAATACTGAACAATGTACTTTTGTGCCATTGCAATTAGACTTTTTTAACTTAGGTAATGAGATTAAACGCTTACATAATGAGCGAGCGCTCGCTAAGAGGAGGAGTTACATGATAAAAAAAATAGATCATATTGGGATTGCAGTCAACTCCATTGAAAGCTCCCTACCATACTATACAAATGTTCTTAAACTACAAGTAGAAGGAATTGAAGAAGTTGAATCAGAGAAAGTAAAGGTTGCTTTTATCAAAATAGGAGAATCCAAGCTAGAACTTTTAGAGCCCCTTTCTCCTGAAAGTCCAATTGCCAAGTTTATTGAAAAACGTGGTGAAGGCATCCATCACATTGCATTAGGAGTCACTTCAATAGAAGAGCGTATCCAAGAGATCAAAGAAAATGGGATTAAAATGCTTCAAGACGAGCCGAAGAGAGGTGCAGGTGGAGCCAAAATTGCTTTTATGCATCCTAAATCAACAGGCAGTGTATTATACGAACTCTGTGAGAAACCTAGTAAGGAGGCAAATGAATAAATGGTAGACATCTACGAAAAAATTAATGAGCTGTACGATCGACGTCGTGAGGTTGAATTAGGTGGCGGAGATGAAAAAATTGAAAAACAACATGAAAAGGGTAAATTAACGGCAAGAGAAAGAATTGATATATTACTAGATAAAGATACTTTTATTGAGCTAAATCCTTTTATTGAACATCGTAGTATTGATTTTGGTTTGGCTGATAAAAAAGGACCAGGTGATGGCGTGGTCACTGGTTACGGAAAAATAAAAGGAAGACCGGTCTATTTATTTTCACAAGATTTTACTGTTTTTGGCGGAGCACTTGGGGAGATGCATGCAAAAAAAATTGCGAATGTAATGGACCTTGCTGCTAAGAATGGTGCGCCTTTTATTGGTTTAAATGATTCAGGCGGGGCACGAATTCAAGAAGGAGTTGTCTCGCTAGATGGGTACGGCCATATTTTTTATAGAAATGCGATATATTCAGGCGTCATTCCGCAAATTTCTGTGATCATGGGTCCTTGTGCAGGTGGGGCAGTATACTCTCCGGCAATAACTGACTTTGTTTTTATGGTTGAGAAAACGTCCCAGATGTTTATAACCGGCCCCAAAGTAATTGAGACCGTAACGGGAGAGAAAATTAGCTCTGAGGACTTAGGTGGAGCAAGTGTACATAATTCTATAAGTGGTAACGCACATTTTTCTGGAAAAACGGAAGAAGATGTACTTTCACAGGTAAGAGAACTGGTGAGTTATCTTCCTCAAAATAATGAAGAAAAAGCTCCTATTGTCCCTATTGAAGATACTGATGATTATCGGCCAGACCTAACTGATACGATTCCTTTTGACGCTGTTAGACCGTATGATGTTAGAAAGGTAATACATCAAGTAGTTGATGAGGAATCATTTATGGAGGTTCATAAAGATTTTGCCAAAAATATTGTGGTTGGACTTGCTCGGGTGAAGGGGGAAGTTGTGGGTCTTGTATGTAATCAGCCGAAGTATATGGCTGGAGGACTTGATATTGATTCATCCGATAAAGCATCAAGATTCATTCGTTTTTGTGATTCGTTTAACATCCCGCTTATTACGTTTGAGGACGTTACTGGATTCTTTCCAGGGGTTAAACAAGAGCACGGTGGAATTATTCGTCATGGAGCGAAGATACTATATGCATACTCTGAAGCGACCGTGCCGAAACTGACCGTCATTCTTAGAAAAGCATATGGCGGTGCGTATGTAGCTTTAAATAGTAAATCGATCGGGGCAGATTTAGTATTCGCATGGCCGAATGCGGAAATAGCTGTAATGGGTCCACAAGGGGCAGCCAATATTATTTTTGCGCGTGAAATTAATGAAAGTGCGGATCCTGAAAAAACACGTGCACAAAAAATAGAAGAATATCGGGAAAAATTTGCAAATCCTTATGTTGCAGCAAGTCAAGGAATGGTAGACGATGTAATCGACCCTCGAGAGACGAGAATAAAAATCATCCAGGCTCTTGAAATGCTTCGTAATAAAAAGGAGAGTCGTCCAAAGAAAAAGCATGGCAACATTCCATTATAAGAGAAATAAATCAATTTGATTTTTGATGATAATATGATAGGCTAATTTACATTACGATACATCTTGGAGGTACATAGAATGATTAATCAGGATAGACTTGTTGAGGAATTCTTAGAGCTTGTTCAAGTAGACTCAGAAACAAAATTTGAATCAGAAATTGCTAAGGTGTTAAAGGAAAAGTTCACAGCATTAGGTGTTCATGTAGTGGAGGATGATACAATCTCTCAAACCGGGCATGGTGCGGGGAATTTAATTTGTACTCTTGAAGGTACAAAGAATGAGGCAGATACAATTTATTTCACATCCCATATGGATACTGTTGTTCCCGGAAAAGGAATTAAGCCCTCTATTCAGGATGGATATATCATCACAGATGGTACAACAATTTTAGGAGCTGACGACAAGGCAGGACTTGCTGCAATGTTTGAAGCAATTCGAGTACTTAAAGAAAATCAAATTCCTCACGGGAAAATCGAATTTATTATTACGGTTGGTGAAGAGTCAGGATTAGTTGGAGCAAAAGCAATTGATCGTTCAATGATCACAGCTAAATATGGCTACGCACTTGATAGTGATGGAAAAGTAGGCAACATCATCGTAGCAGCACCTACTCAAGCGAAAGTAAGAGCAACCATAATTGGAAAAACCGCACATGCGGGTGTTGCCCCTGAAAAAGGTGTTTCAGCAATTACGATTGCGGCAAAAGCAATCTCTAAAATGCCGTTAGGACGTATTGATGAAGAAACAACTGCAAATATTGGCAGATTTGAAGGTGGTACGCAAACAAATATTGTGTGTGACCATGTTGAAATATTAGCTGAGGCACGTTCATTAGTAACTGAGAAAATGGAAAATCAAGTGCAAAAAATGAAAGATGCGTTTGAAACAGTTGCAGCAGATATGGGCGGTAGAGCAGAAGTTGAAATTACTGTTATGTATCCTGGTTTTAAGTTTGCAGATGGAGACCATGTGGTGGAAGTAGCAAAACGTGCTGCTGCTAAAATTGGAAGACAAAGTGAACTCCAACAAAGTGGTGGAGGCAGTGACGCTAACGTGATAGCAGGACATGGCATTCCTACTGTTAACCTTGCAGTTGGCTATGAGGATATTCATACAACTAATGAAAAAATGCCGATTGAGGAACTAGTAAAAACAGCTGAATTAATAGTTGCAATTGCGGAAGAAGTGGCAAGATAACTTTTCAAAAAAGTGAAAGTCCTGAGATAAACTAGGAGTTTCACTTTTTTCTATTTCTTTTACGAAATAGGTGCAGTATGATAATAATAGTAAAATGGTCGTACCATATAGAGGTGAAGTTTGATGGAAAATGAAAAGGTCGTTGTGTTTTCTACTGGAAATGAGGAATTTGGTATACCTGTACTACATGTCATTTCTATCGAAAAATCACAACAGCTAAATACAATCCCCCATATGCCAAGCTATATGCAAGGCGTATTAACAATTCGTGATGAGCTCGTTCCAATTGTAGATACAGGTATTCTCTTATTTAGTAAAAAGATAGAACCTACCGAAAAAACAAGAATTATTGTCACGAAAACAGATTCATTATCAGTAGGTTTACTTGTAGATGATGCAAAGGAAATACTAGATATTCCTCATAGTCAACTGAAACAATTAAATCTAACATATCAGCTATCTCCTTACATATCTGGAGTAGCTACGCTTAATGATAGACTAATTACATTGCTCGATCCTTTTAAGCTTTTTGAAGATATAGAAGGTTTCGAAGTTATTAAAGAACACATTCACAGCCACCAAGAATAGGTGGTTTTTTCTATGATAAACTAATGATAGTGTATCATTATTCAGTTTGAATAGTTTCTAGGAAGTGTTAAACATGAAAGAAATGTATCCGAAAAATGGAAAAGTTATTTTACATGTGGACATGAATAGTTTTTACGCCTCAGTCGAAATCGCGTATGATCCTAGCTTGCAGGGGAAACCAGTTGCAATCGCAGGAAACGTTGAGGAAAGAAAGGGTATCATTATTACTTGCAGCTATGAGGCTAGAGCATTTGGTGTGAAAACCACTATGCCCTTGTGGGAGGCGAGGAAAAAATGTCCCAACCTGATTGTAATGAAGCCGAATTTTGAACGATACCGTAAGGCTTCTTTGGCAATGTTTGACATTCTCCGTTCATATACTGATCTAGTAGAACCAGTCTCGATTGATGAAGGGTATCTTGATATAACAACTTGTTATGAGAAGGGATCTCCCATTGAGATAGCCAAATCAATTCAAGAAACAATACAAAAATCACTACTGCTTCCTTGTAGTATCGGGATTGCACCAAATAAATTTCTAGCAAAGACCGCATCTGATATGAAAAAACCATTAGGAATTACTGTATTACGTAAGAGAGATGTTCAATCAATTCTCTGGCCATTGCCTGCAGGTGAAATGCATGGCGTAGGAAAAAAAACAGCCGAAAAATTAGCGACTATAAATATTAAAACGATTGGCGAACTTGCAAAGGGAAATGAAATTCAACTAAAGCAGCTGTTAGGAATTAATGGAGCGCGGCTTAAGCAACGGGCAAATGGTATTGATGATCGTCCCGTTGATCCTGATTCTATTTCCGTGTTTAAAAGCATCGGTAATTCATCAACTCTACCATATGACTCGACAAATGAGGAGGAGCTTTTGGGTGTGTTAAAACGGCTGTCAGCTTCTGTAGGTGAAAGAATTAGAAGAAAGGAAATGCTAACAAACAATGTCCAACTGACGTTGCGATATGCGGATCGCAAAACTGTTACAAGAAGTCGGAAGTTGGATAACCCTATTGATCAGGATAAAGAAATTCTTCAAGCAGCAATCCGATTATGGAAAAATCACTGGAATGAGGAACCCATCCGTTTATTAGGTGTTACAGCTCAGGACTTAGTCGAGAAAAATGAGGCATTTAAGCAGCTTGATATCTTTTCTTATGAAAAGGAAGCTAAAAAAGAGCCATTATTAAAGGTGATTGATCAATTAAAGGGCAAATATGGGAAAGAGATTGTGTCAAATGGAATCAAACTCCCTAAAAATCAAACCCCACGAAACAATGATCATGGAACTAGTTTTGAAAAAGACTTTTTAACTGATAATAAGTAGAGGCTTTAATATAAACTTTCCTAACATAAAGAGAAAGTTTACCTAACTACATCAAGTATTATTAATAACAAAGGCTCTCATAGAGCGAGAGTGAGGAAAAAATGATTGATATTAGCAAAATTATCCAAGGGAAAAATTTATCTGATATAGATGTTCAACTCGTCCAATATATAGTGGCGAATATTGACACAGTTTTGCAAATGGGTGTACGGAAAATAGCAAAAGAAAACTTTACTTCTCCAGCAACAGTCATTCGGTTGTCAAAAAAGTTAGGCTATGCGGGGTTTGTCGATATGTATTATCAGCTCCTACCACTTGTCAAAAAAGCAGATATATCAGAAAACGCTCTGTCTGAAGATTTTTTTGAGATTAACCAGAGAGATTACATGGAACATAATTCGATGGAAGATATAGAAACATTTATTCAGAAAGTACTCAACCTCCAGCAAAGTTATATTTTTATTTACGCTACCGGTTTTTCTGCTATTGCTGCAGAGTATTTATACAAAAAACTACTAGTATTAGGAAGGAAAACGATCTTTGCAAGTGGAACAGATTCGATTGGTGTATTTGAAAATAACCTGGAAGATATTAGTGCATTGGTCGTCATTTCAAAGTCTGGAGAAACTCAGGTGGTTGTTGATAAATTACTAGCTGCAAAGGAACACCATATCTTTACTGTATCTTTCACAAAAGAAACAAATAATCGGATTGCTGAACTATCAGATTTAAACTTTAAAATTATCGATCATAATAAACTAGATGATCGAAATATGCTACCAAACAGCTTTTTTCCTAGACTAACATTGATGTTCGAATTCATCGTTAAGCAGTACGTTGAATCATTTCTTATTAAAAAAGAGAAAGATAATAGTGAGTGAAACGTGTTTCAATGTGTGAAACACGTTTTTTATATGGCAGAATCTATCGACTATAAAACGGTTACATTGTATTCTAAATCTGTCAACGAAAACGATAACATTTACAGGAGGGGAAGGCAAAATGAAAACGAAAGTCATGGAAGGCATGCAACGTTTTTCAAAAGCGATGTTCATTCCGGTACTTATTTTGCCGATTGCAGGTATTTTAATTGCACTAGGAAATTTATTAACAAACGCGAGATTATTGGAATTTATTCCATTTTTGGATAATCCCATTACTACCGGATTTGGAACAATCTTAACAGGATCATTGGTTTCAATTCTCGGTAACTTGGGGCTCATTTTTTGCGTAGGAATAACAGTAGGATTGGCTAATAAAGATAAGGCTGTCGCAGGTTTTACTGCTTTATTAGGCTACTTGGTATTTGTAAATGCCATGAATAAATTTATGGAGCTTAGTGGGGTACTTGTTGAAGGAGAGTCTCTACAAGGAACTGGACAAACCTTAGTCCTTGGTGTGCAAATTCTAGATATGGGTGTATTTCTTGGATTGATTCTAGGAATTATCACCGCTATGGTTCATAACAAATTCATTGATACAGATTTTAAGGGAGCATTTCAAATATACGGTGGATCAAGATTTGTCTTTATCGTACTAATCCCAGTTGTTGTACTTTTATCGATAGCACTTACGTTTATATGGCCATTCTTCCAAGCTGGTATTAACAACCTTGGAAATCTGATCAATCATAGTGGAAGCTTTGGAATATTCCTATATGGTGCATTAGAACGTTTATTAATTCCAACAGGACTACATCATTTAATTTATACGCCATTTTTGTATACATCATTAGGTGGTGTTGCAGAAGTTGGTGGCCAAGTATTTGAAGGGGCTAGAAATATCTACTATGCAGAAATCGCCGACCCAACAGTTAAGGTTCTTTCAGAAAGTGTAATATGGGATGCACGTGGTATTTCTAAAATGTTCGGATTAATTGGGGCTTGTTTAGCGATGTACCATACAGCAAAGCCTGAAAATAAAGGTAAAGTAAAAGCAATTTTAATTCCAGCTGCTGTTACATCTATTATTGCTGGTGTCACTGAACCAATTGAGTTCTCATTCATGTTTATAGCACCGTTGCTATTCGTGGTTCACGCAGCGTTAAGTGGTTTAAGTATGGTTACGCTAAATCTATTAGATGTGAGAGCGATTGGTCCAAATGGAATGATTGACTTCCTATTGTTCAATTTACCACTAGGAATCGAAAAAACACATTGGCCAATGTATATTTTAGTAGGGATACTATACTTCGTTATCTACTATGTAGTCTTCCGTTTCTTAATTGTGAAATTTAACTTTAAGACTGTCGGAAGAGAAGATGAAGGAAGCGAGACAAAGTTATATTCTAAGAAAGAATATAACGAAAAGAAAAACCAAGAAAAAACAGAGACTACTATGCCTGAAGGAAATGCTGGAATTGCAGGCGTTATTGTTAATGCCCTAGGTGGCGCAAGCAATATCAATACAGTTACAAATTGTTATACTAGACTCCGCTTAACATTGGACAACCCTGAGGTAGTAAACGAAGATACGTTGAAAAAAGAGACAGGGGCAAGCGGTGTAGTGATAAAAGGTAATAATGTACAAGTCGTGTATGGCTTACAAGTAACAAATATTCGAAAAGAAGTTGATAGCTTTTTAGGGTTTAGTTCAAACGAGTAAAATAGTGAAATAAATTCTTTCTACAAACAAAGAAACTACAGAATGATAGAAGGGAATGGGAGAACATGAAAAAGTTTTCAGTAGTAATAGCAGGTGGAGGAAGTACGTATACCCCAGGAATTGTGATGATGTTATTAGATAACCTAGACCGCTTTCCACTTCGAAAATTAAAATTATACGATAATGACAAGGAAAGACAAGCTGTTTTAGGGGAAGCAATTGATATCGTATTAAAAGAAAAAGCACCGGATATTGAGTATTGTTTTACAACAGACCCAGAAGAGGCATTTACTGATATCGACTTCTGTTTTGCCCATATCCGCACAGGAAAATATGAAATGCGTGAAAAAGATGAAAAAATTCCATTAAAGCATGGTGTTGTTGGTCAAGAAACTTGTGGACCCGGTGGTATTGCATATGGGATGAGAAGTATCGGTGATATGATCGAGTTAATCGATATAATGGAACAATATTCTCCTGATGCATGGATGTTAAACTATTCCAATCCAGCATCTATTGTAGCAGAAGCTTGCCGTGTTCTCCGTCCAAATTCAAAGGTATTGAATATTTGTGATATGCCTGTAGGCACGCTACGTAGAATGTCACATATCGTTGGTAAAGAACCACAAGATTTAGAAGTACGTTATTTCGGCTTAAACCACTTTGGTTGGTGGACAAGTGTAAAAGATAAAGAGGGTAACGAATATCTTCCTCAACTACGCAACTTTGTTGCAGAAAATGGCTATTTAACTCAAAAGGAAGTAGATACTCAGCATACAGATGCTAGTTGGCAGGATACTCATAAAAAAGCAAAGGACTTGTTAGCAGTTGATCCGAGATTCTTGCCAAATACGTATTTAAAATATTATTTATATCCTGACTATGTGGTGAAGACTTCTAACCCAGAACACACAAGGGCAAATGAAGTTATCGCTGGCAGAGAAAAGACAGTCTTTTCAACAGCAAGAACCATTATTGAAAATGGAACAGCAGAAGGCTGCGAATTTGAAATGGGTGCACATGCTACTTTCGTAGTTGATTTGGCCAGAGCGATTGCCTTTAACACTCATGAAAGAATGCTATTAATTGTGGAGAACAATGGTGCGATTGCTAACTTTGATGATGATGCCATGGTTGAAGTACCATGTATTGTCGGAAGCGATGGTCCAGAGCCATTAAGCCAAGGGAAAATTCCAGATTTCCAAAGAGCGTTAATGTACCAGCAGGTGACAGTTGAAAAATTAGTGGTACAAGCCTATATTGAAGGCAGTTATCAAAAATTATGGCAGGCATTAACACTTTCAAAGACAGTCCCTAGTGCACAGGTGGCTAAAGAAATCTTAGATGATTTAATCGAAGCTAATAAAGGGTACTGGCCTGAACTAAGCTAAAAATGAACATGAAGAAAAAGGCGATAAAAGCAGTGAGCTTTATCGCCTTTTCCATTTTAACCAGAGATTTATTGTATTAATCCTCAGCAGGCCACCAGTGGAAGCCATCATTTTCTAACAATGCATCTGCAGCTTTAGGTCCTGAAGTTCCGGATGGATAGTTTGGAAATTCAGTTGAGATTTGATTTTCCCATACTTTTGAGATTGAATCAACAAAACGCCATGAAAGAGCAACTTCATCCCAATGAGCAAAGTTTGTAGTATCACCCATCATACAGTCAAAAATCAACTTTTCATAAGCCTCAGGTGTATTAATCCCATCTATACAGTTATTGCAATAATCAAGTTTAACAGGTAATGTCATTGTATTTTGACCTGGTCTTTTTGCATTCAAATAAAGTGTAATTCCCTCATCTGGTTGGATATTAATTACAAGTAGGTTTGGATTTTGACGATCATTTTCCTCTTTATAATATAAATCCATCGGAATATCCTTGAACTGAACAACAATTTTTGTCGACTTTTCTTTCATTCGTTTCCCTGTACGAATATAAAAAGGTACTCCAGCCCATCTGAAATTGTCAATTAACAATTTCCCGGCAACAAAAGTAGCGGTATTGGACTGAGGATCTACATTTTCCTCTTCACGATAGCCAGGGACCTGTTTTCCATTAATGGTACCTGAACCATATTGCCCTCTTACAAAATAGTTTTTCACTTCATCATCTTCTAAAGGTCGTAGGGCACGTAACACTTTAATTTTTTCACTTCGAATTTCATCTGTATTTAATTTGATAGGTGGCTCCATCGCGAGGAGCGCAACCATTTGTAACATGTGGTTTTGAACCATGTCTCGAAGGGCACCAGATTTTTCGTAATAGCCCCCACGGTCTTCTACACCTAAAACTTCGCTCGAAGTTACTTGAATGTTTGATATGTAACGATTGTTCCATAGTGGTTCAAATATCGCATTTGCAAAACGAATTACTTCGATATTTTGGACCATTTCCTTGCCTAAGTAATGATCGATTCTGTAAATTTCATCCTCTGAAAAGGCTTGACGGAGTTGTTCATTAAGTTGCTTAGCAGAAGGGAGATTATGCCCAAAAGGTTTTTCAATAACAAGACGATTATACCCAGCTGTTGAAGTTAACCCCTCTGATTTTATATTTTCAGCAATTGTACCAAAAAACTCAGGAGCCATGGCTAGATAAAAAATTCTATTACCTTCTGTATGATAGGTGGTGTCTAATTGCTCCGCAAGACCCTTAAGCTCTCTATAGGAAGCACTGTCTTTCACATTAAAAGGAAGATAGTAAAAATGCTTCGAAAATTTCTCGATGTCTGCATTATGTTCTTCAAACTTCCCAGCTACAGAGTTCCTAACATTTTGTTGAAATTCATCATTTTTTAATGGACGTCTTGCAACACCTATAACCGCGAAATCCTCAGAAAGTTTACCTTTCGCATATAAGTTATATATAGAAGGATATAGCTTTCGATTCGCAAGGTCACCTGTTGCTCCAAAAATAATAACGATTGATTTTGGTGCTGTCATTTACATTCCCCACTTTTCAAGCATTATTTTTCTTAATTATATTTATTAAATGTAAACTTTTTTGTTTAGTAAATCAACTAATTCGTTCAAATTTTTCAGTTTCTTTACTCAGTATTCCTTAACATAATACGGATATTCTAGAAAGTAATCAACAAATGAATTTCGAGTGCTTTACCTAGTGAATAAAAGGAAGTATATGATATAGTAAATAAATAAAATAAATCATTTACAAAACGACAGATAATTTAGATTTAAAATGGAGGCTATTTGATTGGAAGTCGTATTTTTGGGGACGGGTGCAGGTGTGCCCGCAAAGGAAAGAAATGTTACATCAATTGCCTTACAATTGTTAGAGGAACGTAGGGCATCATGGCTCTTTGATTGTGGAGAAGCAACACAACATCAAATATTATACACGCCAATCAAGCCACGGAAAATTGAAAAGATTTTTATTACTCATTTACATGGTGACCATCTGTTTGGACTGCCCGGGTTTTTAGGAAGTCGCTCATTTCAAGGTGGAGAATCTTTGTTAACTGTGTATGGTCCAAAGGGAATAAAGTCCTTTGTTGAATGTTCCTTATCGATTAGTTCGACTCATATTCGCTACCCACTTGAGGTAGTAGAAATTGAGGAAGGAGTCATTTTTGAGGATGAACAGTTTTGTGTTGTGGCTGGTGAGCTTCAGCATGGGATACAATCCTTTGGTTATCGAATCATAGAAAAGGATCTACCAGGAACACTTCTTGTTGAAAAACTTTTACAGGAAGGGATTAAGCCTGGCCCTATTTTTCAGAAGATTAAAGAAGGACAACAAGTTGTACTGGATAATGGACGTCAAATAGATGGAAAAGAGTATATTGGCCCACCTAAAAAGGGACGAATCGTTACAATTCTAGGCGACACACGTGTTTGTCAAAAAAGTATTGAGCTTGCGAAGGATGCGGACGTGCTTATTCATGAAGCAACCTTCAGTTCAAAGGAAGGTGAATTAGCTCATGATTACTTCCATTCAACTACGACACAGGCTGCCGATGTTGCAACACAAGCAGGGGCAAAGACGCTACTTTTAACACATATTAGTTCAAGGTATCAAGGTGAGGATTCCGAACAGCTTCTTATGGAAGCAAGACAAGTGTTTCCATCTACATATATTGCAAAGGATTTTCTATCGTTTGAGGTAAAAAACCAAGTCAACAATAAAGAAACTTAGAACTGGAGGAAATACGAATGAATTCGGTCATTGAAACAATTATGAATCATCGTTCGATTCGAAAGTTTGAGGAAAAGGGATTAACAGACGAGCAAATTCATACAATTGTTGAATGTGCCCAAGCGGCATCGACGTCAAGCTTCATACAGGCATATTCGATTATTGGAGTGAAGGACAAAGAACGAAAACAAAAATTAGCAGAAATTGCTGGAAATCAAGCCTATGTTGCGGAAAATGGACATTTCTTTGTGTTTTGCGGAGATTTACATCGTCATGACATCATAAGTGACCTAGAGGACAAAGAGTTATCAACTTCTCTTGAAAGTACGGAAAAATTTATGGTAGCGGTCATTGATGCAGCATTGGCAGCTCAAAATGCTGTTCTTGCTGCAGAGTCAATGGGACTAGGTGCATGTTATATCGGTGGTTTACGTAATAATCTTGACGAGGTGTGTAAGGTACTAAACATACCGCCGTATGTGATTCCATTGTTCGGTGTAGCTGTAGGGTATCCTGCTCAGATGCCGGATAAGAAACCAAGACTACCTCTAGAACATGTATATCATGAAGAGCAATACGAACAAGACACCAAAAAATACAAGCAAGGGCTTAAACAGTACAACGAGACGATCTCTGAGTACTATACGAAACGAACGAATGGAAAACGTTCAGATACATGGACGGCGCAAATGGCATCGATGTTGGACAAGCCGAAACGAATGTATATGAAGGACTTTGTTACGAAGCAAGGCTTCAATAAAAACTGATCTACCCCAGGCTCGCATGTTTCCCTATACAATAGAAAGGAGGGGGTATACATGGATTTCAAAGTGAATCAAAAATTGATAAAAGAAATGTGTGGGACCGTCTCCTTTAAAAGAGGGGACGCTTTTTATCGAGCAAACAAGGTCACATTTAATGAGTATAGCGAGGACTTATGTAAAGCAACTGTTCAAGGCGCAGAGGATTTTCATGTGACTATTGAAAAAAATAAAGGGAAACTACAGGCGACATGTAGCTGTCCGACTTTAGCTACCTTTCAAAAGGATTGTCAACACGTTGCGGCGGTATTACATGCTATTTATGAACAGCAACAACAGGCAAAAAGTGTTGTCAGTGAAGAGGCTCTACAACCTCATTATGATACCCTTACAAAAGACTTCATCACTCTGTTTAATAATCGTAAGGTTTCATCAAGTGGGCACCAACTTCATTTTGAAAACAGAGAAGTACTACATGTGGAATTCACATGTAAGCCAGTACTTATTTCAAACGGACAGTATTTGCTTGGTATCGAAGTTGATGTTGCAAAAAGTAAGGTACATGACATTCGACAATTTCTAGAGAACATACAACAGGGTAAGTCAAATCACCTTTCTAAATCATTAACCTATGACCCTAGAAGTCATTGCTTTTTACGGGAATCAGATACCCTTTTGCATCAGTTGATGAAGGTCGTACATGATGAAAAGGCATTCCTAGAGTCGATACCCGAACTTTCAAACTACGAGGCTAGTCTACAATTATTACTTATATCCCCGTCATCCTGGCTTGGAATTGCGCCGTTACTCGCCAAACATCAATCTGTTATTCTTGAATATAATGAGCGGTCTTATGAAGGCTTGGAACTTATAGAGGGTCCACCACCCTTGCATTTTGTATTCGAAGAAGGAGAAGGGGAGGGTCTTCGCTTAACAATTGAGGGTTTTAACAGAATGATTGTTTTAAATTCCTATCATTCTGTCTTAAGTGATGGGAGTTTTTATCAGTTAGCCCAACAGGATTGTGACCGACTTACAGAATTAAAGAAGATGTTAGCGGCGCCGGGTACAAACCATATCCCGATACCAAAGGATCATTTTCAATTTTTCCTAAAGAAAATTGTGCCTAGCTTGAAAAGAATTGGTGTTGTTCATATGTCCCATGCAATATCCCAGGAGTTTATGAGAACACCACTTGTCGCAAAGCTCTTCCTAGATCGTTTGAATAATAAACTCCTAGCGGGTCTTGAATTCCACTATGAGAATGTAGTAATCCAGCCATTGGAAAGTCGGGATACATCTACTGGTCCAATGATTATTAGGGATGTAGAAACAGAAGATGAAATTCTTCGGTTAATGGATGAGAGTGGTTTTTCTAAGACAGAGGGCGGTTATTACATGCATAATGAAGCCCTCGAGTATGAGTTTTTGTATCATGTGGTACCACAATTACAGCAGTATACTCAAATTTATGCCACTACAGCTATACGGAATCGTATCATTCGAAAGGGTACCCATCCTAAAATTAGAATCAAGGTAAAAAAAGAGCGTATGAATTGGTTGGAATTCACATTTGAAATGGATGGTATAGCGGATAAGCAGATTCGCGAGATACTGGCAGCCTTAGAAGAAAAACGCAAATACTTTCGCCTTAATAATGGCTCACTCCTTTCCTTAGAGACGAGAGAGATGGAAGAAATCCAGCGGTTTTTGAAAGCTGTTCCTGTTCAGGATGATAATTTTGAGGCTAGCCTAAATATGCCGATGATTGAAGGTCTCTCACTCTTAGATTCAATCGATGATAGTCAAATATTTACGGTTGAGGAATCTTTTAGACAGTTTCTTGATGTTATTCGGGATCCAAATAAAATCGAAATGGAAGTTCCAAAACGCTTGGACACCATTTTAAGAGACTATCAGAAACTAGGTTTTAAGTGGATGAAGACACTAGCTACCTTCGGATTTGGCGGTGTACTTGCTGATGATATGGGGCTTGGGAAAACAATACAAAGTATTGCCTTTATTATTTCTGAGTTTTCTAGCATTCGAGAAACGAAACAACCGGTCCTTATCGTTTGTCCGTCATCCTTAACGTATAACTGGTTACATGAAATGCTCAAATTTGCTCCTGAACTTCAAGCGATTGTAATTGACGGGATTAAAAGTGAAAGACAAGAACTTCAAAAGGAATCAGAGGGTGTAGATGTTATCATTACATCTTATCCGTTATTACGTCGAGATATTAAATGGTATGAGTCAAAAGTTTTCCATACCATTTTCTTTGATGAAGCCCAAGCTTTTAAGAACCCGGTGACTCAAACTGCCAAAGCTGTAAAAAGACTTCAGGCAAATCATCGCTTTGGACTTTCCGGTACACCAATAGAAAATTCTCTAGAAGAACTTTGGTCCATTTATTATGTTGTTTTCCCGCAACTTTTCAGGGGATTAAAAGAGTACAGTCATTTATCTAGAAAAGCCATTGCACGGAGAGTCCGACCATTTATGCTCCGTAGATTAAAGGAAGATGTGCTAGGAGAGGTACCCGGAAAAATAGAATTACTTGAATCATCCGAGCTTCTCCCAGAACAAAAAAAGCTGTATGCGGCATACCTGGCAAAGTTGCGTCATGATACATTAAAACATCTTAATAAAGATACCATTAGAAAAAATAAGATACGAATTCTTGCAGGATTAACCAGATTGAGGCAAATTTGTTGTCATCCCGCTCTTTTTGTTGACGGCTATAAGGGAAGTTCTGCTAAATATGAACAGCTCCTGCAAATCGTTGAGGAATCCAAACAGTCTGGCAGAAGAGTATTAATTTTTTCCCAATTTACTAAAATGCTTGATTTAATAGGAAGAGAGCTTACAAATCGTGGTCATTCATTTTTCTATCTTGATGGACAAACTCCAACAGAAGAACGAGTTGAATTATGCAATCGATATAATGATGGGGAAAGGGAATTGTTCTTGATTTCTCTTAAAGCGGGAGGTACTGGGTTGAACCTTACTGGTGCTGACACGGTAATATTATATGATTTATGGTGGAACCCTGCTGTTGAAGAACAAGCTGCTGACCGCGCCCATCGAATTGGGCAAAAAAAGGTCGTTCAAGTGATTAAACTATATGCTCGAGGTACAATTGAAGAAAAGATGAACGAGCTTCAGGAAAAGAAGCGAAATATGATTGCGGAATTAATTGATTCAGATGAAAAGGCAACAGCAACAATTACAGAAGAAGACATTCGCGAAATCCTCATGATATAAACAAGAAAGGAACCCTCTGCTTCAATAAGAGGGTTCCTTTAGTTTGTTCGAACGCTATCATGACTATATATTCTACTTCAATATGCAAGTAACCTTAAGTCGTCGTATTCGCTCGATTATGCGCCTTGCAATTTATTCATTTCTTTATTACCAACCACGATCGTATTGTTTTGGGGTCTCAATTGATACGCCAAGCTCTTTTGCGGCAGTTCTTGGCCAATATGGATCTCGTAATAGTTCTCGTGCGATAAATATCAAATCGGCTCGGTCGTTCCTTAGAATTTCTTCAGCCTGAACTCCTTTCGTGATCAAACCAACTGCTCCGGTTGGAATGTTAGCTTCTGTTCGGATCTTTTCAGCGTAGCCAACTTGATACCCAGGGTAAACATCAATACTAGCTGGTACTACAGCACCAGAGCTCACATCAAGTAAGTCAACACCTTGGTCTTTCATCCATTTTGCAAAGTCAACATAGTCTGATGGTGTTAATCCTCCATCAGTATAATCATTTGCTGATATCCTCACAAATAGCGGACCGTCCCAGACCTCTTTTACTGCATCAATAATCTCTTTTAGAAACCGGTACCGATTTTCAGCGCTACCACCATATTCGTCCTCGCGCACATTAGAAAGAGGTGATAAAAATTCATTAATTAAATAGCCGTGAGCACCATGAATTTCAATGATATCAAATCCAGCTTCTTTTGCTCTTTTTGCTCCCGCTTTAAAAGCTTCAACAGTTTCTTTTATTTTACTTATTGTTAATTCTTTAGGAGTTTTATATTTCTCATTGAACGCAATCGCAGAAGGGGCAACAATCTCTCCTTCCACAGTGGCCTTTCTACCCGCATGGGCAATTTGGATGGCTGTTTTAGAACCATATGCTTTGATCATATTTACCAGCTTCTTAAATCCTGGTATATGGTCGTCACTCCAAATTCCTAGATCCTGGGGAGAAATTCTCCCTTGTGGGGTAACAGCTGTAGCTTCCACCATAATGAGACCGACCTGACCAACAGCTCTACTTACATAATGTGTATAATGCCAATCCTGAAGCATTCCATCCTCATTATGGCTTGAATACATACACATCGGAGACATTACAATTCTATTTTTTAAGGTAACATTCTTAATGGTATACGGAGAAAATAATGCTGAGTTCATTTCATACCTCCTATGTATTTCGGTTCGCTAAATATTATAACAAACTATTCTTATAAGGTCATTTTCTGTGCACTTCCAACTAAAGTGTTAAGCAATGGAAAAGCATCGGTCAATGAGAGCCGATGCAAAAAAATGTGGTTATTTACATGTTTTTTCTGCTAGCTTTTTTTGTGTTTCTGAACTAATGAGAGAGACCTTCGTTGGTACATATTGTTGATTTTGGTTATCAAAAGCATATCTCGTTTCAAAATAGGCAATTACATCATAGTGGGCAATGCCTGATACAGCTTGGGTTACGACAATTTCTTGGGGCTTCATTTTTGTCAATTTTTCGAATCGAAATCTTGAAGCAGGATCAACCCCTACATTGATTTCATTTAGTCGTTTTTGTAGTTCGTCTTTATCAGGAAAATCCTTATAGCGTTCTTCTGATAAGGGAATAACAGCTTGTAAGTCTGTTTTCGTATCAATAAATTTAACTTCATTATCCCCGATGTATTTCATTGAGAAACGTTTTTCTGCCTCATCAAACCATCCGGCAGAGTTAGGATCGGCAAAGATTTCCTCGATACTGTCACCTGTATAACTAACTACATGTAAACCATTCACTCCACCACTTCCGATAGAACGAAAATAGAGAAGAATATCTTGCTTTCCATTTTGAGTGACATCCGTAAATTCCATGTCTGCTGACTGATATAAATCCATTTTATTTGAATACGTTCCGAATTGTTTTCCGTTAATTTTGATTGACCATTCATTTGCAAGGTTGTATTGATTCTTTCGGGCATATAGCTCTATAATATCCTTCTTGCCATCGCCATCTAAATCAACATATTCCTTCTGAACAATGGTAAAAGGACCATATTCACCTACGGTTTGTTCGGCGAACGTAACACCTGAAAAACCAGTGAAAAGTGCAAACAGTAACAAAAATTGTACAAGTTTCATTTATTATCACCTCTTTGGTAGGATAACCAAAATTTGTGAGGTATATAGATGAAACAGCCTATTTTGTATAAAACTTTTCGGTGTAGTAGGGATGAGACTCTGAATTAAACGCTACGCCTACCCCCAAATATCTAAACTCTTCTTTTAATATATTCTCACGATGCCCCATTGAATTCATTAGACCTTCATGAGCAAAAATACTACTAAATTGGCCATAAGCAAGATTTTCACCAGCCATCGTAAACAGTATTTCATCCTCGAGCATACGATCGAAAGGGGATTGACCTTTGAGGTTTGTATGGCTAAAGTAATTATTTTCAGCCATGTCCAAGCTGTGCTTTCTAGCAGTTTCTTTGACATGGTCATCCCAGGTAAGAATAGGAAGTCCATGATTAACTCTTGACGCATTTGTAATATCGAATAATTGATACTCAAACCCTTGCTTTAATTGTTCACTCGCATCTGTGTAAAAGTCATTTCGGTTCTCTTCTAGTGTTTCCGAAATAATTTGAATGGACGTCACAGTATTATTTTGATGTTTATCATAGAAGAGGGTGACATACGTATTGTCTAAGTGGAATACATCATAATCTCGATCTTTTTGAAACTCATAGTAAACAAATCCTTTTTGGATCTTTGTTAGTGGATCACCGAGTTGATTCAAAGCCTCTTGTTTGGTAGTCCCGCGTTTGACTCCATTTGTTGATGTAATGAGGTCTTGATTCGTGTACAATCCTACAACTTTATTCCCTGAATCATAGGCTACCATTAAAAAATTTTGATAGTTTTCATGATAGGTGTACCAGTTTGTTCGATACTCATTTATGCTAACTCGTTTTGGGGAGCCAACCTGGCTTTCCACATTCTCTTTACTTTCCCCAAGCTCTATATTATGAATAGAAAAAGCCTGTTCACTAGGTGCGTGTAATTCTGGTTTTTCTACTTCATTTTTGTCGATTATTGAGTTTTCAGGAGCCTTTTCTTCCAAGGTTTGTAGCAATGTCGCGATAAATTGGACGCCTTCATTGAGTTTATCTTTTATATCTGCAAGTTCCTCAGATTCAGAAACCCTCTCAATCTCAGAAGAAATAGTATCTAAAACTGATTGACTTTCAGTTTTGGCTGCTAGTTTATCTAGTACTGTCCAGCCAGCGTATAAGAAGAATAAAAATGATAGTAAAAGCAGGAATCTTCTCATGTAAAACCTCCTATCCCTAAATACATTCTATCCAAATTTTTCAGAAACGATAAGGGATTCTAGAATGAAAAGGGGCAATGTGGCCCCTTGTTACTCTGTGCGACCTGTATTGGTTTTACCGATCCATGTAAAATAAAGCAGTATTGAGATAAGAACAGAAAATGCTGAGACAATGTAAATTGAATGGTATCCAAGAAGATAAGCAACCTGACCAAAGGCGATTGCGCCAACACCAACACCTAAATCAAAGGATGAAAAAAAGGTAGCATTTGCCATTCCTCGACGATGTACGGGAGCGGATTGCACAGCCCATGCTTGTAAGGCCGGCTGGAGAGCACCGAAGCCAAGTCCATAAAAGATTGCAGCTACATAGAGTACGAGGCTAGTAGGTAGCCAAGCTAGTAGAAACATTGCTACTACAATGGAAAATGCTCCAGGAGCGAATACTGCTCGATGACCTTTCAAATCGTATATTTTCCCTGCAAATGTACGAGTAATCATTAAAGCTAGGGCAAAAAGTAAAAAGTATAACTCGATCCCAGGTATTCCCTTTTGGGCAGTGTATAAGGGCAAAAAGGCTGCTATACCTCCAAAAGTAACAGTAATAAAGAATAGTAGAATAGAAGGGGGAAGGGCAGTTTTTTCATAAAAGTCCCATTTTCTAGGTTGTTCTTGAATGGGTTCTACTTTTTTGTAGTGGATTTTTGATGAAAGAAGTAGTGCGACTAATCCTAGGAACGCACAGATCGAAAAAAGTGTTGTATAGGATATATTACCAACAAGTGTTATACCTAGTGTGGGTCCAAAGGCGAGGGCAATATTGCCAAATAGCCCGAAGTACCCCATTCCTTCGCCACGTCTTTTAGCAGGTATTAAATCAGTTGCAATTGTACCAGAAGCAGTTGTTGAATAACCCCAACCAACTCCTTGAACCATTCGAAAAATAAATAGAAATAAGAGGCTTGAAATAATGCCATAGGAGCCAACAGAAAGTACAAATATAGAAAGTCCTAGTAAATAAACAAAGCGGCGCCCTTTCTTTTCTAAGGCATGACCTGCGAAGGGTCTAATTAATAGGGCTGAAAATGTAAAAATACCTACAACTAATCCAATTAACCGATCATTACCACCAAGATGTTCAACAAAGAGTGGAATTGTGGGCAATGTCATTTGAAACCCAAGGAAAATAAAAAAATTCGAAATGCAAATCAGTGTAAAATCTCGTGTCCAAATTCTTTCTTTTGTCGTTTTTAGAGATGGTGTTTCTTTAATAGCTGGTGCACTCATCGTATCTCCCCATCATATTTTATTTCGTTTAGCTAACTATTATTGGTACTTAAATTTTACCAAAAATGGTAAGAGAATCATACCGTTGTGCACCATTTTTCTATTAAACGGCAAGATTCCCCAAATTTAGATGCTTTTAATTCTCTTCGGAAACATTTTGTAACATGGCATTACCTAATTCAGTTGATCGCGATGTTGCACGTTTAATACAGGCTATCATGGCCTCTTGATAGTTAAATTCCTCCAGCACTTTTATACCTGCTTCGGTTGTACCACCTGGACTTGTAACTTCCTTTCGTAGCATCGCTGGTTGTTTGGTTGAGCTTTTAAGCATTTCCGCAGCGCCAATGATTGTTTGCAGAATCAAGTCCTTTGCAATTCCTTTTTCCAATCCAATTTCATCAGCAGCCTTTTCCATTGCCTCGACTAAATAATAGACATAGGCAGGTCCGCTCCCTGATAGACCCGTAACGGCATGGAGGTCCGTTTCTTCAACCGTTGTTACAATCCCAATCGTTTCAAATAATTCGCGTGAGATGAGAAGGTGTTTTTCTGAAGCATATGTTCCAACCGCGAGCGCAGTAGCAGATTTGCCGATTGCTGCCGAGGTGTTAGGCATAGCTCTTACTACTGCAACCTCCTTGTTCAGCAAGTCGGTAATAGTTGTGGTTGACACTCCTGCTAATACTGAAATGATAAGCTGTTGTTCATTGACATAATCTCTAATAGCTAGAACAGTTTCGGCTACGTCCTTTGGTTTTATTGCAAGAATGATGATTCCCGCATTTTTTATTGTTTCTTGTTTGTTTTTACTAATGACAACTCCATATGTGGTGTTAAGATATTCTAATCGTTCATGATTGGAGCGATTCATTACAGAAATCTGTTTCGGCAAAAAGAGCTCCTTTTGTAGCATTCCAGAAATCATTGCCTCAGCCATCGAGCCAGCCCCAACAAACACAATATTTTGTTTCGTTTCCATAACGATCCCTCCGTTAATTAAATCAAATGTGTCTTGGCATATTCCCACTGTAAATATTCAGTCGGTTTTGCATCCCACTGCTAAAAAGTGACCCAGGTGTAAAAATAAAAAAGACCTACTCCATCCTTAATAAAGGACGGAATAGGTCTGACTATCCGCGGTACCACCTTACTTAACATCATGAAAATTAGGCGAATTTTGATGTTCAACTCGAACCCGTATCGTGGGGAGACGGTTAGGTTTTCCTAACAGCTCATAGGTAGGTTCAATCAAGAAGTGGGCTATGAGACCTTTCAGCCGGTGGATCTCATTCTCTTATTGCCATTAGATGATTTACTAGTCCTAATCATTGCTTTGCATCATTAATATTGATAGTCATTATGCACTGGATTAATCGGTATGTCAAGGGATTATTTTTTAAAAATAGCCTAATAATGAGTTACATACAAGATAAGTTATTCGAATATAATGACAAATAAAAATGAAAAAGGTAAACTGAAATAGGATCAATACAGTGATGTAACAAAGCGAACGTTTTTGATATATAAGAATAACAGAACAAAGGAGAAATCAATGAGTAAACTTACTACCACGAAAGATGTTTTCAAAATAACCTTACCAACACCCTTTGCGGTGGGGGATGTGAACGTATACGTAGTTAAGGGTGAGGCCCTAACCTTAATTGATGCTGGTGCTAAAACGGAGGAGGCATGGCAATCCTTCAATGAGCAACTATCTCAATTAGGTTATAAACCATCTGATATTGAACAAGTCGTGATCACTCATCACCACCCAGATCATGTTGGACTACTTGACTATTTCCATAAGGATATCCCTGTAATTGGCCATCCTAAAAACCAGCCATGGATTAGTCAAGACCTGCAATTTTTTAAAAATAGTGAGCCATTCTTTAACGAGCTTTTTCTTCAATTAGGACTTAATCCTGCTTTTGTTTCGTTAGTAGATATGAAGGAAGATCTTGCCTATTCTTGTCACCGATCCTTAACAACCCGAGTTGGAGAAGGAGATACGATTGATGGAATGACTGGCTTTAAGGTAATCGAGACCCCAGGGCATGCTCAAAGCCATATTGTTCTATATAGGGAAGATGATGGACTTCTAATTGCAGGTGACACTCTTTTGGCAAGAATCTCGCCAAATCCATTACTAGAACCACCTCAATTTGGAGAAACAACAAGACCGAGACCATTAATTCAATATAATGATTCATTACGTAAGTTAGTTACACTAGACGTATCCAAAGCCGTGACAGGGCATGGAGACGATATTCTAAATCCCTATGAACTTATTCAGGAAAGACTTTTATCTCAAAAAGAGCGGGCTTATAAGGTTTTAGATATGTTAACGAAAAAGCCGATGACCGCTTTTGAAGTATGTACCAAATTATTTCCAAAAGTATATGTAAAGCAACCTCTTTTCACGATGTCGGAAACGGTTGGACAACTTGACTTCCTTGAGGAAATAGGGGAAATTAAGATAGAAGTAGTGAACGGTCAACATATCTATCATCAATATAAATCTTCTCCGAGGTGAAAGACCAAATGAGTTCAAGGCTAAAAGGGAAAACAGTTGTTATTACAGGTGCTTCTAGTGGAATTGGCGAAAAGATTGCATATCTTGTCGCTGAACAAGGCGCTCGTCCTATTTTGTTGGCGCGTAGCCATGATCAGTTAGAAAAAATTGCACAAACGATTCAAGAAAAATATAACACGGAATGCTTATTCTATAAGTTAGATGTTCGTGATACAGAAAATGTGAAAGAAGTGTTTGCAGATATTTTACATAAAGTAAAAACCGTTGATGTTCTAGTTAATAATGCCGGGTTTGGTGTGTTCGCCAATGTCGTGGATGCAAAAATCGACCAAATGAAAGCGATGTTTGAGGTAAACGTGTTTGGTCTCATCTCATGCACAAAGATGGTCTTGCCTAAAATGCTTGAGCAAAATACAGGTCATATTATTAATATTGCATCACAGGCTGGTAAGATTGCTACGCCAAAATCAAGTGTCTATTCTGCAACAAAGCATGCTGTCCTTGGTTTTACGAATAGCTTGAGAATGGAGCTTTCTGATACAAATATACATGTAACATCTGTCAATCCAGGGCCGATTCGCACACGCTTTTTTGATATTGCTGATGAATCAGGAAGCTATGCAAAAAACGTAAATCGTTTCATGCTTGATCCTGATGTGGTTGCTTCAAAAATTGTACATGCAATGCTAACACCTAAGCGCGAGATCAATCTACCAGGATGGATGAATGCAGGAAGTATGTTTTATACCCTATTTCCCCGACTTGTTGAAAAAGTTGGAGGGAAGGCGTTTTTTAAAAAATAAACCGTCAATACTCCTTTTTAAAAGAGGGGTATTTTTTTCGCGAATTTAACTGAATTTTCTAAGTCTAATTTCTTGACTCGTGTTTTAGATAATGAGTAAATTACATTAAACTGATTACATTACTGTGTATTAAAATTTGGTTATAGAGTAGCAAACAGAGGGAGAGAGACTAATGTCACAAAATAATCAAGCAAGTAGTTGTAGTGTTCCGGTAAAAACCGAAGCGGATTCCGCAAAAAAACCGCAAGAAATTACATCTGATGGATCTTTTAACCGTCAAATCAATCGCTTTACCACACCTTTCGGATCTCAGACAAATGAGTTACCCGTTGAAGCTGGGCGCTATCGCCTGCTTTGGTCAGCGGCATGTCCATGGGCGCACCGATCGGTTATAGTTCGCAAAATCCTTGGCTTAGAAGCTGCAATTAGCTTAGGTACGGTAAGTCCTATGAGACCACGAATTGAACATGTGGATTGGGAATTTTCTTTAGATGAAAATGGGGTCGATCCTGTTCTTGGGGTAAGGTACATAAGTGAGGCCTATAAGAATGCAGACCCTGATTACACTGGTAGACCGACCGTTCCAGTTATGGTTGATGTCAAAACAAAACAAGCGGTTAACAATGATTATTTCAAACTAACCAATTATTTTGAAACAGCATGGGCTCCATTCCATAAGGAAAACGCTCCAGATTTATATCCGATTGGTTTGCGTGAAGAGATTGATGCATTGAATGACATCATTTTTCATGAGGTAAACAATGGTGTGTATAAATGTGGGTTTGCTCGCTCACAGGAAGCCTACGAACAAGCCTATAATCAATTGTTTACTAGATTAGATGAGTTAGAGGAACGCTTGTCTAAGCATCGTTTTCTATTTGGTGACTTTATAACTGATTCAGATGTTCGCTTATATACCACATTGGTTCGATTTGATGCAGCCTATTATTCTGCATTTCGAACAAACCGAAACTTAATTCGTGAGTTTCCTAATTTATGGGGCTATGCCCGTGACTTGTACCAGACTTCTGGTTTCGGTGAAACAACGGATTTTGATGCGATAAAAAGGCATTATCATTTATCCATTACGATTGACCCAGCGAAAGGGGAAGTAAATATTCTTCCTAAAGGACCAGATGAATCCGTGTGGTTTACTGAACATAACCGCGAGCAATTGAGCCATAAAAAAGAAAAGTTCTTGATTCAAGGGTAGGTGTGGATAACTATGAAAATTCGTGATGCAAAACAGGATGAGGTAGATTTTATTCGGAAACAGCGAGTTGCAGCGTATTTTGAGCATTCGCAAGCAATTCCTGCTGCCCACTGGGAAGCACTTAAGAAGGCTATCTCCTCAGAAGCAGATCGACAGCCAGGTGTAGAGCTTATTGTTTGTGAACTTGCTGGAAAAATTGCGGGGAGTGTCGTTTTGTTCCCTGCTAAAATTGACGCATATGAAGGCCAGCTGGAGGCACTAGATTACCCTGAAATCAGAATGCTGGCAGTTGATCCTGATGTTAGAGGTAAGGGGGTGGCCTCAGCTTTGATTGAAGAATGCATCAAGCGTTCAAAAGCGAAAAATCACCAGTTTATCAGTTTACACACTGGTGAGTTCATGAAGGCTGCGATTACATTATATACAAAGCACGGCTTTGAGCGTTTACCACAGTATGACTTTGAACCTGCAAATGATGGGATTATCGTAAAAGCATTCCGATTGTCTATATAATACTGAAAAAAACCAATCCGCTATTGCAGCGTTTTGGTTCTTTTTTTTAGTTTATAGGGGAATTTTTCTTGAACCTACAGTTACGTAAGGATGTAAAATCAAATTGAGAAGAAGTTTTAGCTAGAAAGGAGACTTATTTAATGAAGAATGATTTTTATTCTATAGGGGAATTCTCCGATAGAACGGGCATCTCGATAAGAACCCTGCACTATTATGATGAAATTGGATTACTTTCACCTGATAAGCACCCATCATCGGGCCATCGCCAATACACAAACAAAGATCTACTTACCTTGCAGAAAGTTGTTAGTTTCAAATTTCTAGGTTATAGCTTAGAACAAATAGGGGAAATGATTCATGAATCTAGCTTTGACCTTAGTTTAAACGAGTCTTTACAGATTCAGAAAAAAGCTTTTGAAGAGAAGAAAGAGCAGATTGAGTCTGCACTTTCTGCCATTACTCGTACAATAGCGTTACTCCAAGAAGAGGGGGAGGTTGATAGTGCTGTTCTAATGAGTCTGATTAATAGTACCCAAACCGAAAAAGAACAACGTCTTTGGCTAGAGCAGCATACAAAGCCAGACATTGTAGAGTATTTTTATAATAAATCAGAAGAAGAGCGGCTAGCCTTGGATAAGGAGTTTATTCAATTATCAAAAGAAGTTAAGCGTTTATATGGTAAGCCAGTTCATAATCTAGAGGTTCAGGCTATGATAGATAAATACTTGAAAGCTTCCTTTTCTTTTATAGGTGAAGATGCTATGCATGCCTTAGCCGAGTTAAACCTTACAGAGACAGATGAGGAACTTCTCTTAATGAACCTTGAAAAAATGGCACCTTCGCCTTACACAGCAGAAGAGGAAAAGTGGCTCAATGAGGCAATGGAATATTATATGTCTCAGAATATGGTTGATGTTGACGATTCTAAGTGAATTTTAGAAATTTTATTAGACCTTCGGAAATAGGATTTGCCATTTTATGTATGATGCGGATGCTTTTATGAAGCAACTTGTAGTCAAACCATGCGCAAACCTATTTGCGCATGATTTTATTACCTTTTTACTTAAAAACCATGCGCAAGTGGAAGAATGTTACAATTAGTCGTGCTCTCAGCGTATATTTTTCCATTATCTGTATGATGCGAATGGTTTTAGTAATCCACTTGTAGTCAAAGCTGCGCAAAACTCTTTGTTTTATTACCTTTTCACTCGTTAATCCTGTGCCCTCAGAGTGTTTTTTCTCAGACCGGTTTTTTCAAGTCGTTACGTATTCATATATCACATCATTTATGATGTCGTACAGGGCTTCCTCTGGTTCGGCATTCTGCCGCTTTTTGATCTTTATGATTAATCCTCTATAATCCTCTTCAGATAATGGCACGGAATCGCTATCGTGCTGATATTGATAAAAGTAATTTCGAATCAATTTTCGAATGAATTTCTCATCCATTAAACGGCACCTCTTTTTCTACTTACCCTATTATAGTACGTTTCCGAAATGATTCTCCACTAACTTCTGTTTTAAATTTCCATTGAAATCGAACGTATATTCTCTTATCATTAAGAATATGATACGAACATACATTCTTTTTGGAGATGATGTACATGGTGGATTACAGCAAGCTACCCGTTCAAAAGATTTTGTGCGTGGATATAAAGAGCTTTTACGCAAGCTGTGCCGCAGTTTTATTAGGTCTTGATCCGCTTGAGTGCTATTTGGCGGTCGTCGGGGATACGGAGAGACAGGGAAGTATCGTACTTGCGGCTTCGCCAAAACTAAAGCAAGAATTTGGGATAAAAACAGGATCAAGATTGTTTGAAATCCCAAAGGATCCAAGAATTCAGCTTGTGAATCCCAAAATGGCAACCTATTTACGAATTTCAACTGAAATTACAAGGCTTTTTAATCGATATGTACCGAAAAGTGCAATCCATGTTTATAGCGTAGATGAAAGTTTTATAAAAATTGATGGGACCGAGAAATTATGGGGAGATGCGACAACAATCGCTCGTAAAATAAAACAAGAACTTGAGGCTGAGTATGGTCTTACCTGTGCAATCGGGATTGGACCTAATATGCTGATGTCAAAGCTTTGCTTAGATTTGGAAGCGAAGAAAAAAGGAATTGCAGAATGGACGTATGAAGATATTCCCGAAAAACTATGGCCAGTTTCTCCATTACGGGAAATGTGGGGAATCGGGAGTAGGGTAGAACGGACCTTACATGGGATGGGAATCACGACAGTTGGTCAGCTTGCCCATTACCCACTCGAACTGCTTGAAAAGAAATTTGGAGTTATGGGAAATCAGCTTTATTACCATGCGTGGGGTGTTGATTTATCAGAAATTGGTGCTCCTATTATGCAGGGACAAATTAGCTTTGGGAAAAGCCAGGTTCTTTTGCGTGATTACCCGGACCCAGAAGAAGTAAAGCATGTAATTCTAGAGATGTGTGAAGAGGTAGCAAGACGTGCTCGCCGGCATAAAAAAGCAGGAAGAACGATTAGTCTTGGGCTTGATTATAGTAGGGATGAGTTTGGTGGAGGGTTTTACCGTTCAAAAACAATTGAAACTGCGACAAATATCACAATGGAAATATATGAGGTGTGTCTAGAGCTATTCAAAAAATTTTATGCACAAAAGACAGTCCGCAAAATTTATATTGCACTTTCAAATATTGAGGATGACACACAAATGCAATTGGATTTGTTTTATTTAAATAGGGTTAAACAACACAAACTCGGCTATGTAATGGATGGAATCCGTGGGAAATATGGTTCAGATGCAATCTTACGTGCAGTTTCCTATACCAATGCCGGAACCTCAAGACATCGTAGTAAGCTTGTTGGTGGACATAAGGCAGAGTAATAACTAAAAACGCTAGACATAAGAAAGGTGACGAGAATGATTCGAGACCGAGGATCAATAAAATGGACAGCAATGATGCTGCCAGAGCATGTGAAAATACTTAGAGATTGGGCGGAAGAAGATACGTATGAACAAAAACCTGAATTAGATGAGCAACAAATTGAGGAAATGAATGGACTACTTTGTCAGGCAATGGAGGAGGGTAGAGAGTTAGTACTTACACATTATGAGTACAAACATCATAAGCTCCTTCTAGGTACCATTCATCACTATGATGCGCTACAAGGGAGATTGCATGTCGTTGATAAATTTGGCGAAGTGCATTACATCCCTGTAAATATGTTGCTAGATGTAAGATTTTCGGAATAATTCCTCGCAAAAAGAGGGATTTTTTTTAGTATCCTTGGCAATAGTACAAGGTTTCGCACCTCCAACCAAGGGGTAGTTTGAGGAACGGTTTGAGGTGTCAAATCTTCATTATACGGTAAAATCTCTACAGTACTTTTAAAGGTAAGACGGTCATTATTTCTTGAGAGAATCGTGAGGTAAGTAAGCAGTCTATTAGGGTAATTACGTAATCCCATGAGGAAGGATTTTTACAAGGGAATAGAGAAAAGTATATAGATGTAAGGGGGGAATGAAGAATGTTTGTCTATCAAATTGACGAAGACCTGGCACTTAAATTAGTTGAAACAAATGATGCGGAACGGATTTTTAATTTAACTGAAGGTTCGAGACCATACCTAAGAGAATGGCTACCTTGGCTAGACACTACAACAAAAATAGAAGACACAAAAGCGTATATTGAGTCTTGTAAAAAAAGCTATGTAGATCAAAAGGGACTTTATACCGCCATAGTTTATAAGAATGAAATTGTAGGGGTAGCAAGCTATAATTCAATTGATTGGTCCAATAAAATTGCCCATATCGGATACTGGCTTGGCCAACAGTATCAAGGGAATGGAATCATGACAAAAGTAGCAAAGGTGCTGACAGAGTACGCTTTTGAAACTATGAAACTTAACCGTGTAGAGATCCGTGCAGCTGTAGAAAACGATAAGAGTCGGGCGATTCCAGAAAGACTTGGTTTTGTTAATGAAGGTAAGATTAGACAAAGTGAATGGCTCTATGACCATTATGTAGATCATGTGGTATATGGAATGCTAGCAGAGGACTGGGAAAATACGAAATGAGAAAAGGAGCCTGATACTTTGCAGGCTCCTTTCTATATATCCTTTCCCATATGAAAAAAACGGTATGTTGTACAAAGTCCGGTGATAAAAAGAAAAAGTGCAAAATAAGCGGGAAGTAAGTGGAAAAATGTCGTGTATCCAATAGCAAAATGAATCCATATCCCTGCAAAAAAAGCCGGAATTCCCCCAACTAGTAACGTCCACCATACCCATTTGTTGCCTTGCTGAAATCCCCAGAGGGTAATAGTGAGGACCAGAAATCCAACACTAAGAAGTGCACTTCCAAAACCAGCACGGTCATGGGCGATTACTGAAATCAGTTTGTCATTAAAAGAATCAAGTATCTCAGGCGGCATACATAAATAGAGAATATCGGTTGAAACGAACACACTTGTAATTCCAACATAAGAAATGACAGCTCCTCCTAAAATAAATGAAAATCCAAGTACTACAAAGGCTAGTTGACCTAGTAAACTACGTCTCCAAACGAGATGATTTCGTAAATTGAGTGATGTGGCTGTCCCTTTAATATGTCTTGTTTTCTTAAAAGCAATTAAATAGATTGGTAATAAAATAAGCCAAAAGATAAGATGAAGCCAATCAAAATACCCGTAGCCAATAAACATAAAAATCCCTAAAAAGCCTAGGATAGCTGCCAAATCAATGGACTGCTTTGCCCATAGCAAGTGACTTCGAACCCCAAACCGAGCTAATGCCATATACACAATACCACCAGAAATCATCGTACCTGCCAGAGTCATGCGATCATGCGCCATGAAATAAAGGATTCGATCATTAAACAGGAGGATATCTTCTCTTTTCATCCCGAGAAATTGTTCATCATATGGCAGAATAATCGTCGTCAGACTAAAGAGAAGAGCAATTATACCACCAATCAAAATGGCCAGTCCGAATAGCCAGTACCATATCCAGGCGGGATGTACCGGAGGCTTTGGCTGTTCTTGGTATAAGAGAGCTTCATTAATCCGCTTCGTAAGACCAGGACCTGAAAATATGTATCCTCCTGAAAGCATGACAAGGTCAGTACCAGCGTCAAACAGCTTTACTGCATCAGCAGGTTCATAGACACCTCCAACTGTAGTTATAGGGAGGGTGAAACCGCGATTCCTTAAAAAATGAATAGAATTTACTAGTTCCTCCAAATAGACGTCATTTTTTGTACCACTTGGTTCGTCTATCACAATACCGGAAATAATCCTTTTCATTCTATTAATGGGTAACTCTTTAACCCTTTGAATAGGAACCGAGAGATAAACAGGACGTCCAGAAGTATCTCGAAAAATCTGTTCATCGATAGTAGAAGTAACAAAAGCAGAGACAAAGGGTTCCAATCTTCTCATTAATTCAAGTTGTTCTTCTATAGTACCGTCTATCCGTGCCCATACTGGTTGTGTCGGTTTCCACTTTTTTAATTTTTGAACTGTTTTTTCAATCCCAATAGATTCATAATTTGATGGAAAAGTGATAAGTTGTGTTTGGTGGTCGATTATTGGTAGGGTTGGAGTCTCTACATACTCTTTCGTTACTGGACCAATCTCGATAAATCCAAAGCCGAGGTTTGAAAAAGCCTTAGAACCTGTTAATAAAGGATCAACCTTTCCGGATAGTCCAATAGGGTTAGCATAAGCGAAGCCTTGGATATTCTTTTTTACAGCAGTGGAAGATTCCTCTCGACCAAGAAAATGAATGATTCGGTGTCCGCCAGGTAGGGAAGCTATAGTATTCATTCCTCTATGTATAAACTCTCTAGACCAATACGGTGAAAGATGAGACAAAATGGGTTGAAAAAGTACATGATATGACCAATCAGGCATGATTTGTACCTCCGTGACTGTCTTATACTTACCAGTATTGTACCATATCTGAGCTATTACATAATGAAAAACCGAACGCAATAAACGTTCGGTTACTGCTTAAGCCTATCATTTTTTAAGCACGTACTACTGATTCAAAATTTCCCTTATGGGATCCATCGCAAAAAGGTTTATTTTTAGACAAACCACATCTACATAGGGAGAAGGTTTGTTTGGTTTGAAATGCATTCCCTTCCGCATCTACTAATTCAACATCACCAGTAATGCGTAGTGAGCCATTATCATTTACTTTAATTGTTACCTTTGACATCTGTTATGTTCCTCCTTTAAAAATATAGTATTATTATTGATAATAAGGAATTATTTGCCTAAATACAAATGTAAATAAACCTGAGGTTACTGTAATGATATGTAGAAGGAATTAAGATATGTTAAAATAGGACTAACTTTATTCAGCAAAGTTCCACTTCAATATGTGAAGGATATTAAGAAGAAAGAGGAGAGAAAGTGAAGGTAACATTTACAGAACGTGCAATTGAAAAACTAAACTCACAAATTAAAAATGAAGATAAAAAACTTAAGCTAAAATACCAGACAGAAGGCTGTGGCTGTGTAATGAGTGGGGTAACCGCATTGTGGCTAGTGGAATCGGAAGATTATGATGACCTAACACTAGAAACAAATTATCGACCTCTCTTAGTTGAAAAGTCAAAAATGGTATTTTTAGATGAAAATATGACTGTTGACGTAGTTGAAACGGCAAATTGCTACCAGCTAAGAAGTCCAAACGAAATTCTCAATCCCCGATTACGATTTGTAGAAATGAGTGAAGTAAATGGGCACTAAACTTAAAGCAATACGGAATATAGCAGAAAATAAAACATGGGTTTCTTTTTTGCATGATAACCATCCATATAGTCTCCTTCATTGGTCTGTTGCAGGGGCAAATCATGAACAAAAGGATGTATGGCTTCTACAGGATGAAGTAACTTTTGAGGTACAGGAATTCGAGACTATTGAACTGGCATTAGCATGGATTGACGAGAACTTTAAAGAAATAACAGATGTATTAGGATAATAAGGGACTGATTTTTCAGTCCCTTACATATTCATGCAGAAAATCATCAATAACTTTTTCATAGGCTTCTTTATTTTCAGCAAAAGAATACGCATGTTTGCCTTTTTCGGCAATTAACATTTGTTTCGGACCTTCCTTCCGCTTATAAAGCTCCATTGTCATTTCGGGCAGAATATAATCATCTTTAGCACTATGGATAAACAAAATCGGATTTTTGATATTTTGTATCACGGAAACAGGGGAAACATCTTTCACGCTGTATCCATCACGAAACTTTAAAAACATATTCGCAAAAGGAAGCACCAAAGGAGCAGGAACTTTATAATCAACTTTCAATAAATATCGAAGTTGAGCTTCAAAGTCAGAAAAAGGACAATCCACGATATAGAAATTAGCTCCATCTTCAATCATCCCCGCATAAAGCAGTGTCGTTACAGCTCCCATTGATTCTCCGTGGACTCCGATGACACTATCATCTCCAAATTGTTCTTTAACCCACGAAACAACGGAATGAAGATCAAACTTTTCATAATGCCCATAACTAGTCGTTTTTCCACCGGATTCTCCGTGTCGACGATGGTCATAAAGTAGAACGTTCCAATTTCGCTGTAAAAAAAGTTTCATGTACTTAATTGAATTTAATTTATTTTGAGTGACACCATGAGAGATAATGATAAACTTTTTTTCTTCTGTTTTTTTTACAAACCAGCCTTTAATGGTATAGCCAAACTTAGACTCAATGGTTACATCTTCTTTTTGAAGGGACTCGATCTCATCTAAAGTAAGCCGGCCTTCTCGAGTTTCACGTTCAAGAATTTCTTCATCCGTTTTCTTTTTGATAAACATAACGGTATTTGAAAATATCATACCAATAGCAGCGATATAGCCTAAGAGGACTCCAAGTGTGATAAATAGCCTTTTCAACCTTTTCATGAAAACGCTCCTCCTGAAAAATAAATATGTGTAAAAAGCGAGCATCCATAAACATTATTATTTTACCATTTTAACCCAAAAAAGAATACGAAAAACCGTACCTGTGACTGGTACGGTTTCATGTCATTGCTCTGAATTTTGACGCTTAGTAGGATGAATTGCTTTTTCCATTTCCACTGCAGCCATTGTATTATTCGTAGTATCTGCATTTGGTTTACCTTTTTGTGAGCGACCTTTATCTCGTTTGGTCAACTTTAACAACTCCATTCCAAAATATGATATTCAAAAAGTCACCAAATGATAAGACTTCAAATCTCGGCGTCACTCGGCCTTTCCGGTACTCACGTATAAAAAAATACGCTCCGGTCCTCATTCCGGGAGTTCCTGATTTTCTTGCTTCTAATTTGTGACTTTTGAATAAGTACTTAAAATATCATGGATAGGTTGTGGAGTTTTTAAAAAAATATTCCTATTTTATTCTGGTTTGGATTATTTTTACACTACCAATTTTTAAAATTCATAGCATAGTCTATCTACGTCCAGCTCTAGCGCCTAGCCCCTCGAGGTCGGACTTGCACAGGGCAAGGAAAGCTTCGAAAGCATATTCATAGCATTTTCGAGGATGTGCTGACGTCCGCCTTTATCACAGGACTTGGCAAACTTTAGTGGACGTTCACGTTAAAGGCGCTTGCGCATTTGTTCCTTGTAATCGATAATATTTACTATCAATTGATCGTGTTAAATAAGGCTTAATAACGTCAACAGCTTGGGTGAGTTTGGTAAGATCCAGTCCGGTTTCTATTCCCATTTCAGCAAGCATATAAGCAACATCTTCAGTTGCAACGTTTCCGGTAGCTCCCGGTGCAAAAGGACATCCACCTAAACCACCTGCAGAAGTATCAAAACGGTCAATCCCAGCTTGTAGTGCTGATAGAACATTTGCGAGGGCCATGCCTCTGGTGTCGTGAAAATGAGCCGTCAAAAGGGTATTAGGTAATTGCTCTTTGAGTTTGGTAAAAAGGGAATAAACCTCTTTTGGGTTAGCTTTTCCAATTGTATCTGCAACACTTAGTTCATCTACACCGTATTGGACAAATGTTGAACACAATTGGAGGACAGCTTCCTCGTTCACTTTACCTTCATACGGGCAATGAAAAGATGTAGAAATACATGCGCGAACAAAGTAATTTTTCTGTTTTAATTCCGAAATAAGCGGCTTTAATTCCTCCATACTTTCATTGGTTGATTGATTGATATTTTTTTTATTAAAACTATTACTCACCCCGACAAATACAGCCACCGCTCTGCAGTTTGTATCATAAAGTCTTTCAATCCCCTTACGATTTGGGGCTAATACGATATTACGATTGTTGTCTAAAGAGGAAGTAATGACGGCTTCTGCATCCTTCATTTGTGGAACCCATTTTGGTGATACAAAGGAGGTTAGTTCCATTTCTTGAATACCTGCTATTTTTAACTTTTTTATAAACTCAATTTTTGTTTCAGTGGGAATTAGGCTTTTTTCATTTTGTAGCCCATCCCTTGGCCCAACTTCGATAATTGTAACTTGCTTAGGTAATTGCATAGACAACCCTCCAGCAAAACTTATGATAACTCTATTCTAGTTGAGGTTTTTTAGAAAAAGCAAGAATAATAGAAATTTAGACAAAATAAGAGGGATTTCGAAAAAGGTCTAGAAATATACATGTTATAAGAATACATAAATCATCGTAAGAATAGGAAAAGGGAGATGTTGAAGATGCATAATGAAGTTGTTATTGTAAGCGCTGTCAGAACGGCGATTGGCAGTTTTGGAGGGACACTTCAATCAGTATCGGCTCCTGAACTAGGAGCTGTTGTGATTAAAGGAGCACTAGAAAAAGCAGGAATCGATTATACTCTTGTCGACGAAGTAATTATGGGAAATGTTTTGCAGGCGGGAGTTGGACAAAATCCAGCACGACAGGCGGCACTACTATCAGGTCTGCCACAGGAAACGCCTGCAATGACTATAAATAAGGTATGTGGGTCTGGATTAAAAGCTGTCCACTTGGCAACACAGGCAATTTTAGCAGGAGATGCAGAAGTAGTCGTTGCTGGTGGCATGGAAAATATGAGTCAAGCTCCTTATCTTTTAAAGGGAGGCCGCAATGGCTTCAAAATGGGTGACCAAAAGCTTATAGATAGTATGATTTCGGATGGGCTATGGTGTGCGTTTAATGACTATCACATGGGAATCACAGCTGAAAATTTATGTGATAAATATGAGATTACGAGAGAAGAACAGGATAGATTTGCTGCCCGCAGTCAAGAAAGGGCAGTTGCAGCAATTGAAGCAGGTAAATTTAAAGAAGAAATTGTACCTGTTGAAATTCCACAAAGGAGAAAAGAAAGCATTCTCTTTGAAACAGATGAATACCCTAAAGCAGGGACAACGGTAGAGAAACTAGGAGGTTTGCGCCCGGCTTTCAAAAAGGATGGTTCTGTAACTGCAGGGAACGCGTCTGGAATTAATGATGGCGCAGCTGCATTTGTCGTGATGAGCAGGCAAAAAGCCGATCAGCTTGGTATAAAAGGGTTAGTCACAATAAAGGCAAACGGTAATGCTGGTGTAGACCCAAGTATTATGGGGATTGGTCCTGTAGCAGCTGTGAAGAAGGCAATGGACAGAGCTGGCTTACATGTGAGTGATATGAATTTAATCGAAGCCAATGAAGCTTTTGCTGCCCAGTCAATTGCAGTTGATCGTGAACTTCAATTTAATCATGATATTTTAAATGTAAATGGTGGAGCAATCGCCTTAGGTCATCCGATTGGAGCAAGTGGAGCAAGAATTCTGGTAACATTAATTCACGAGCTAAAACGTCGAAAAGAACGCTACGGATTAGCCACACTATGTATTGGCGGCGGTCAAGGGGTAGCTACAATTGTTGAAAATATTGAATAATGGGGTGACCATATGAAACCAATATATTCCTCGTTTTTGGAAGCTGTAAAAGAGATAAAAGATGGATCAACAATAATGGTTGGTGGATTTGGATTATGTGGAATTCCAGAAAACCTTATTTTAGCATTAGCTGAAACAGGGGTTAAAAACCTAACAGTCATCTCAAATAACTGTGGGATTGATAATTGGGGGCTTGGACTGCTCTTACAAAATAAGCAGATAACTAAGATGATAGGTTCATATGTTGGAGAAAATAAGGAATTCGAACGTCAGGCCTTATCGGGTGAACTTGAGGTCGAACTTGTTCCGCAGGGGACATTAGCGGAAAAAATTCGGGCAGGTGGTGCGGGAATTCCGGCGTTTTACACGCCTGCGGGAGTTGGAACTCCTATAGCAGCAGGCAAAGAAACTCGAGTATTTAATGGAAAAGAGTATGTATTAGAGGAAGCCTTTGTAGCTGATTTCAGCCTAGTTCGTGCACAGAAAGCCGATAAAATGGGCAATTTGATTTATAACAAAACAGCCCGGAACTTTAATCCTATGATAGCTGCAGCTGGAAAAGTGACGATTGCTGAAGTTGAGGAACTTTATGAAATAGGTGAGCTGGATCCAAACATGGTCCAAACACCAAGTATATATGTTCAAGGAATGATAGTTGGAAAACAAGAGAAGCGAATTGAGCGTTTGACATTAGCAAGGGAGGTGCAATAAGAATATGACTAATACTCGCGAAAAGATTGCAAAAAGGGCTGAGAAAGAAATTAACGATGGATTCTACGTGAATCTTGGAATCGGAATGCCTACCCTTGTTGCAAACTATATATCTTCTAATAAGCAGGTTGTCCTCCAATCTGAAAATGGATTACTAGGAATAGGTCCCTATCCAGAAAAAGCAAATGTTGATCCGGACTTAATTAATGCAGGAAAGGAAACTGTAACAGCTATAGCTGGAGCAGCCTATTTTGACAGTGCAGAATCCTTTGCAATGATACGTGGAGGGCATATTAACATAGCTATCCTAGGTGGAATGGAAGTCTCGGAGACTGGTGACCTCGCAAATTGGATGATCCCTGGAAAAATGATTAAAGGGATGGGTGGGGCGATGGATCTCGTTCACGGTGCCCAGAAGATAATTGTAATTATGGATCATGTAAATAAAAAAGGTGAGGCAAAAATTCTGAAAAACTGTACCCTTCCATTAACTGGTAAAGGTGTTGTGAACCGAATTATTACCGATCGTGCGGTAATCGATGTGACTGAGAACGGGTTGAAATTAATAGAGGTAGCAAAAGGCTATACAATTGAAGATGTAAAAGCCTCGACTGAACCGGAGTTAATTATTGATGACCACGTAGTCCTTGATGCCTATTAGAATTTATGCGAATAACCAATGCCAGGTTATTCGCATTTTTATGCTATAATGGGTACGAATTGGTCTACTGTATTCAGCAGAAGTCCCCTCTTCTTATAAGTGGGGAAGTATGCAAAAGAGTATACAATTCAGATGAGGTTCAAACCCCATCTGAAATTAAGGAACTCAGACTAAGAACGTCACTTCCTGTGACAACGTCTGAGTGACCTACTTCGTGTGGGCCTAAAGCCTCCGGCTGATGCCACGATTTTTTAAAGTGAATTTTTCGAGCGCAGGATCAAAGACTAAGAACTCCACATCCTGTGGCAACGTCTTTATGACCCACTTCGTGTGGGCCTAAAAATCGGGCACAAATACGCCGAGGTGCATTTGATAGTATGGAGGGAGTAATATGGCTAAAAAGAAACAAAGGCCATCTGCAAAAAAGCAAACAGATGAAAAGCTAAGTCTTGGTGATTACCTAAATGAAGATATTCTTTCAAAGTTAAAGGATACACAAAAGCAACTAAAGGCTGAGGAGCAAAAGCAACAGGAAGATGCCCTCGAAAGACAACGAGAAGAGAGAAGACAAAGAGAAAAAAATAAATCTTTCGAAGAATTGTTTAACGAAAGTAACCTAAAGTGGTCTGATTATAAATAAAGGCTCTTTTCTAAAAGATTGTTGCTTCTATATAAAGTGCCAACTATATTGATTGAAGAGACTGCCTAAGAAATAAGGTAGCCCCCACTTTGTGGGGGCTACTGTATTTAAATCAAGAATACTGTCGTTAATTTAATTTACTGTTTATAAACTTAAAATCGTTAATCAGTAACGGAATTATGACTCGCTTACCTATGCTCATTATAAACAGAAGCCTTTGTAATCTGTTTAATTTTCAGTACTTCTTCCGTAGTAAGTGGCCGTGAACTTGCTGCAGCAACGTTACTTGTAATTTGGTCGATTGAGCTTGCCCCTGTAACAACAGAAGCAACAGCATCATCAAATAAACAGTATTGTAGTGCAATGTCAGTTAAAGGTCGGCCATTGGCCACCTCTGATTTTAACGTAGAAACCACAGTTTCAAGTTCCTCAAAGGAATAATCTAAATAACCATTCTGCTTCATGTTTTCACTTACTGCCTCAAGAGGTCGATTTGTAAGTAAGCCTTTTGCAACTGGCCCACGTGTGACCACACTTATTCCTTGTTCTTTTAAAAATGGAAGCATTTGCTCCTCAGGCCGTCTGTCTAGTATGCTATATTGCATCATTACACTTATAATAGAAGATTTCCTGACATATTCTCGTATCACATTTGGGCGGATAGAGGATATCCCATAATACCGGATAACGCCTTCCTTTTTTAATTCTTCAAAGGCGTCAATCGTCTCATCGATATGGTCCTCAATTGTTCCACCATGGAGCTGATATAAATCAATATAATCGGTTTGTAAGCGTTGTAAACTATTTTTTACCGCTGTTTTTATATAGGATTTAGAAGGATCCCATGACCATCCTTGCTTTCCTTTTTCAAAACGGTTTCCTACCTTAGTAGCAAGTATGATATCTTGTCTTTTGTGTCTAATGGCTTTTCCTACAAACTCCTCGTTAAGTCCTTGGTCATACAAATCAGCCGTATCTAGATAATTAATCCCTGCATCCAACGCAGCATCAATGATTTGAAGTGCTTTATTTTCTTCAGTACCAATCGACATACAGCCGAGTCCAATCTTACTTACATATAAATCGGAATCACCAATTTTTCTTTTATCCAAAAGCTTACCCCTCCATATCCTGTGTCTACTCTCATTTTAACGTTTAAAAATACGAACGACAAATGATACGAGGATAAAGCAGCTTACTTGTTTTTTTGTGTTGTTTTTCCATGATCAATCCACTGTTGTACGGTTTGAAAAGAGCGACCATATTCCTTAAGTTTTTCACGGATTTCCCAGGCCTTGCCCACTAATGTTATCCTATTTTTCCCTATCACAATTTTCATAGCGTACCCCCTAGGATTTTCAACTTTATGACTCCAACAGATTCCTCAAAAAAATCAGGACACAAATAAGCCAAAGCGTATTTGATAAGATTATCTATGCTAAAATATATGAAGTGTAGATAATTGATAGAACAAGGAGCTGGTATTGATGGATCATTTACTAGAAAAGACAATTAGTAGGGAAGTTCTTTTTGAAGGAAAGATTATTGATTTACATATAGAGGAAGTAGAATTACCAAATGGACATACTAGTAGACGAGAGTTAATTAAGCACCCTGGTGCTGTAGCGGTACTCGCTGTCACGGATGACAACAAGCTTGTCATGGTACAACAATATCGCAAAGCGTTGGATAAGGTAATTATTGAAATTCCTGCAGGAAAGCTTGAAAAGGGAGAAGCTCCTGAATACACGGCAAAAAGAGAATTAGAAGAAGAAACTGGATATGAGTGTGATTCACTGACACCGCTGATTTCCTTCTATACTTCACCGGGTTTTGCAGATGAATTGGTTCATCTTTTTATTGCAAGAGGCTTAAGAAAAATCGAAAATCCTGCAGGGTTAGACGAGGACGAATTTGTAGACGTATTAGAAATTACGTTAGATGAAGCTTTAAATCTTTTACAAGAACGAAAAATTTATGACGCAAAAACAGCTTATGCTGTTCAGTACTTACAACTACAACAAGCATTAGGAGAATAAAGCCATGATGGACAATTACTTTGTAGACTTACATATCCATATAGGTAGAACAAATTCAGGGAAACCTGTAAAAATTACTGGTGCCAAGACCTTAACAATTGAAAATATTCTAAGGGAGTCCACTGAAATTAAGGGAATGGATATGATTGGAGTAATTGATTGCCATGTTCCAGAGGTCATCCAAGAGCTAGAAGCGCTTATCGCAAGGGGAGAGGTTTATCCCTATGAAGAAGGTGGATTACGGTTTAAGAATGTGACCCTCATTTTAGGGAGTGAACTTGAAATCTATGATGAGAACTGCAAAGGTCCCATCCATGTCCTCGCCTTTATGCCTACAATTGAAACAATGAAAGATTTCTCAACATGGTTAACTGCGAGAATGAAAAATATAACGTTAAGTTCCCAGAGAATTTATGAGAGTGGGAAGGAACTGCAAAAAAAGGTAAAAGACTTAGCGGGGATTTTTATACCTGCCCATGTGTTTACACCCTATAAAAGCATGTATGGAAAGGGAGTCGCACAATCCTTAACCGAGGTTTTTGATGAAACGTTAATCGATGCAATTGAACTTGGATTAAGTTCAAATACTGAAATGGCTGACCAAATTAAGGAACTACATCAGTACACATTTGTATCCAATTCAGACGCCCATTCTCTACCAAAAATTGCGAGAGAATATCAAGTTGTAAGAATGAATGAGCCTACGTTTGAAGAGCTTCGCCTGGCACTTCATCATAAAGACGGAAGAGAAATTATAGCAAATTACGGCTTAGATCCTTTATTAGGTAAATACCATAGGACTACTTGTGAAAAATGTGTAACGATTATCGAGGATGTCATGGTTGAAGTTTGTCCAAGTTGTGGACACAAAGGATTCGTCAAGGGAGTATTTGATAGGTTACATGAGCTAAAAACTAGTGATGAACCAAATCTAAATAGGCCTCCCTATATTCACCAGGTACCACTTGAATTTATTCCTGGATTAGGTCCAAAGACATTACAAAAACTACGAGATTATTTTAAGACAGAAATGGCAATACTCCACGAGATACCTGAAAAGGAGCTAAGACATGTTGTAAGTTCACAAATCGTGGACGCTATCATGAAGGCACGCCAGGGAACAATGCGATTTAAAGCGGGTGGAGGAGGGAAATACGGTAAAGTAGATTCCCGTGTAGAAACCGAATAACCTAAAATTTATATCATGTACAGACCCCTGGATAGGGGGTCTGTTTTCTATCAAATAAAGTGAAATGCTAGAAATTGTTTTGCAAGTTTGTCATAGAAATCTATACGTTCTCATAGAATCTACTAAGAGATTGATAGGAGGAACGATAGATGAAAAAGCAACGTCCATTTAAAACAATCATAGCCAACCACTTTCGGGAGCATTCATCGATATATTTGTTTATTTCTATTTTATTTTTAATGGGTGTTATTTTTGGGGCTATTGTTGTAAATAGTCTTAACTTTAGTCAAAAGGAAGACTTATATTTTTATTTAAGTAGATTCTTTGGTGAGGTATCGGAAGGAACATATGCAAATTCAACCGACATGTTTAAACAAAGCTTTCTCCACAACCTTAAATATGTTGGGCTCATTTGGCTTTTAGGTATATCAATTATTGGCCTTCCCATTATATTAATCCTTCTATTCTTAAAAGGGGTTGTAGTTGGATTTACGGTTGGTTTTCTTGTAAATCAAATGGGCTGGAGTGGATTTTTACTATCATTTGTATCAGTACTACCACAAAATTTATTAATTATCCCTACTTTCATCATTGTAGGGGCTGTGGCAGTCGCATTCTCATTAAAAATGATTCGTCAACAGTTTATGAAGCGTATGAATGAACCAATTTTACACTTACTCTCACGATATTCGCTGTTAATGCTTGCCGTTACTTTTGTAATATTGATCGCTTCTGCTGTGGAAGCATTCGCATCTCCTGTCTTAATGAAGGAAGTTATTGACGTAGTTAATAAACAATAATAATTATTATTAAAAGATAATTATTATTTTGCGTTATTTATAATTATTTTATTTGGACAGTGCCCCTTCTTCTGTTATAATAATGAGGTAACGGCGAGGGAGGGAAATTTTTTACATGGAAAATCGGATTGATCGAATTAAGAAACAGCTGCATTCGTCAAGTTATAAGCTTACGCCACAGCGTGAGGCGACCGTTCGGGTACTACTTGAACATGAAGAGGATCACTTAAGTGCCGAAGATGTTTACCTCCTTGTAAAAGAAAAGTCGCCAGAAATCGGCTTAGCAACTGTATATCGGACACTTGAATTACTTACTGAATTAAAAATCGTTGATAAAATAAATTTCGGAGATGGTGTGTCACGATACGACCTCCGTCAAGAAGGTGCAGCACATTTCCATCATCACCTCGTATGTATTGAATGTGGAGCAGTGGACGAAATTCAAGAAGACCTCCTCGAGGATGTAGAAGAAATTGTTGAAAAAAATTGGAACTTTATTATTAAAGACCATCGACTAACCTTCCACGGTATATGTCATCGATGCCATGATAAAGAAGCAAAAAGAGAAGAAGAGAATAGTCTTTTATAAATCACACCTTTTCCACTATGGAAAGGGTTTTTATTTTTTCATAATTTCATAGGTACATAAGTTTCTGGTAAGAAATCCTTCTAAAATGGGATAAGCATGTATAAAACCGGTTGAATTTGGCATATCTTCTAATATGACCATATTTATTCAGTAGGGCTACCCTATGACTAAATAGAAAAATACCTCAGGCTGAGAAATACAAATCTCGAATCTCTTTACGGTCAAGGTAGATTTAATTATTATTGGAGGATTACTAGATGAAACAATGGTTACGAGTCGTATATGATACGTTAAAGGTGTTTGTTCTATTTACCGGCTGCACGGTTTTATTTTATTATGGTATTATATGGATTAATGAGGAATATCAAAATTACCAAAAGTATGATGAGCCAGAAGGGAATTCAGTTAAGGCGACTTCAATGATTGAAGAGAAGGAAGAAAGCCTAGTTGACAGACTTTTGTTTTTTTACCGAAACGGGGAGTAGAGAGTAGTGGAAGATCAAGTAAAAGATTATTTGCATTATTTAGTCGTAGAAAGAAGACTTGCAAACAATACAGTCATGTCCTATGAAAGGGACTTAAAAACATATTATGCATATTTAACGAAGGTTGAATCTATTACATCATTTAATGAGGTAAGTCGACTTCAGGTCATTCATTTTTTGAAATACTTGAAGGAACAAGGGAAATCCTCAAAGACACTAGCAAGAAACATTGCTTCAATACGTTCTTTTCACCAGTTTTTATTTAGGGAAAAAGTAACGACTCATAATCCAACTGAACAAATTGAAACGCCGCAATCAGAACGAACATTGCCTAAGGTATTAAACATTAAAGAGGTTGAGGCACTGTTAGATGCTCCCAAACTGAACAATCCCCTAGGTATCAGGGATAAGGCGATGCTAGAACTACTATATGCTACTGGTATTCGGGTTAGTGAGTTAGTTAATCTAAATTTATCAGATATACATTTATCTATGGGATTTATACGATGTCTTGGAAAAGGTAACAAGGAACGGATTGTTCCACTTGGCAGTGTGGCTACAAAGGCATTGCTCCATTATACAGAAGATGCACGAGGGCAATTAGTAAAACAAAAGAAAACCGATGCCTTTTTTGTCAATCATCATGGGAACCGTCTGACAAGACAAGGTTTTTGGAAAAACTTAAAGAAAATTGCAAAGGTAGCTCGGATCGAGAAGGAACTTACTCCACATACACTTCGACATTCGTTTGCAACACATCTCTTAGAAAATGGTGCGGATTTACGTGCTGTTCAGGAAATGTTAGGACATGCCGATATTTCAACGACACAAATTTATACACATGTAACTAAAGCGCGTCTTAAGGACGTGTATAAAATGTATCACCCAAGAGCTTAATATTTTTAATAGATTGCTAGACAATAAAGACTAGCTCTAGCTCAGAGTGTAGGCAAATCAGAAATGACTTTGCCTACACTCTTTTAATATGAAAATCTCTGGTTACATTATGTACTCAGACTGCCTTGAAAACGCATGTCAAACAAGGCGTGAAGCCGATCGAAGACGCGAATAGAAGTTGCCTTCATGAGCGGACGAGAGAGGCAAGCAACGCAGTATGCGAGCGTTTGTCAACAGTCTGTGCTAGACAATAATTGTCTAGCTTTTGTCTTTTTTACTATTCATACATAAAGTTTTGCCAAATCTTACGTATTATTCTTGAAATTACCTACTTTCAGCTATATACTCAAAGATGTCAGACTTCTGACGAGTGATTAAAAACGAAAATTTGAGTAAGTTGTAGCTAGAAGGGGAAAATACTGCATAGATTAATTATATTCAGTCATAGATACAATCAAATTAATTGAGTATAGTTAAAGCCTTGGTGGTTGTTATAGGACTACTAGATGCTCTTCTAGCAGATCGAATACAAAGCTAGTCGCAACAACGCCTAGGCTCAGCTGACTTTTGGAGGGATGATACACATGTCTGGACATACATATAAACGAATCTTCCTAATTGTGATGGATTCAGTAGGAATCGGTGAGGCACCCGATGCAAAAAAGTTTGGCGATGAGGGCTCGGATACTCTAGGGCATATCGCGGAAGCAAGAAATGGACTACATATGCCTAATATGGCAAAGCTAGGCTTGAGTAACATACGAGAAATCAAAGGGATTCCTGCTCAAGACAAACCATTAGCTTACTATACAAAAATGCAAGAAGCATCTAATGGAAAAGATACTATGACCGGACACTGGGAGATAATGGGGTTGCATATTGAAACACCATTCCAAGTTTTCCCTGAAGGGTTTCCAAAGGAACTTTTAGATGAAATTGAGAAACGGACAGGCCGTGGCATTTTAGGAAATAAACCAGCTTCAGGTACGGAAATCATTGATGAGCTTGGCGAAGAACATATGAAGACTGGTAAATTAATTATTTACACTTCAGCAGATTCAGTCTTACAAATTGCAGCCCATGAGGAAATAGTTCCAATAGAAGAACAATATAAAATATGTGAGATTGCACGCGAGTTGACACTTGATGAAAAATATATGGTAGGGCGCGTAATTGCTCGTCCATTTGTTGGGGAGCCAGGTAATTTTAGCAGGACTTCAAATCGTCATGATTATGCATTAAAGCCATTTGATCGAACTGTTATGAATGAGTTAAGTGATGGCGGATTTGACGTGATTGCGATTGGGAAGATATCCGATATATATGATGGTGAAGGGGTTACAAATACTCTTCGCACGAAGTCAAACATGGATGGCATGGACAAATTAGTTCAAACACTAGAAATGGACTTTACGGGCTTAAGCTTCTTAAACCTTGTAGATTTTGATGCGCTATTTGGACATCGACGTGATCCAGAAGGCTATGGAAAGGCTTTGGAGGAATATGACGCACGATTACCAGAAGTGTTTGAAAAGCTAAACGATGACGATTTATTAATCATCACTGCCGATCATGGGAATGATCCAACACATCCAGGTACGGATCATACACGTGAATATGTTCCGTTACTAGTGTATAACAAAAAAATGGATGGTGGCAGAGAAATTCCATTACGGACAAGTTTTGCTGATATTGGCGCAACGGTAGCGGACAATTTTAATGTAACTCTACCTAAACACGGAAAGAGCTTTCTTTCAGAGATTAACGGAGGAAATGAGAATGGATAAATTAGTTATAGAAAAATCAGTACAATATTTAAAAGAGAAAAGCCCATCTATTCCAGAAATTGGATTAATTTTAGGTTCAGGTCTTGGGGTATTAGCAGAAGAAATCGAAAATCCAATCAACGTTCCCTATGATCAGATTCCAGAGTTTCCGGTATCAACTGTAGAAGGGCATGCTGGCCAGCTTGTATTTGGAACATTACAAGGGAAATCAGTTGTAGCGATGCAAGGCCGTTTTCATTACTACGAGGGATATAGTCTTGATAAAGTTACCTTTCCCGTGCGTGTAATGAAAGAGCTTGGTGTAACTACATTAGTTGTAACCAATGCAGCGGGTGGAATTAATGAATCATTCCATGCAGGAGACCTAATGATTATATCCGACCATTTGAATTTTGGAGAAAATCCGCTTATCGGACCAAATGATTCGAAATTTGGACCAAGATTTCCAGATATGTCTGAAGCATATACAAAAGAACTTCGTACATTAGCAAAAGATGTAGCCAAGGAACTAAATATTGATATTAAAGAGGGTGTATATGTTGGTATGACAGGACCTTCTTATGAAACCCCTGCTGAAATTAGAATGCTACGTACCTTAGGTGGAGATGCTGTTGGTATGTCTACCGTACCAGAAGTAATTATTGCACGCCATGCAAATTTAAAGGTACTAGGGATATCATGTATCTCCAATATGGCTGCCGGAATATTAGACCAGCCACTAACACATGATGAAGTAATCGAGACAACTGAAAAGGTAAAGGCTGACTTTCTATCACTAGTAAAACAAGTCGTGAAGAAGATCTAAGAAATACAAAACCAATAGTTGAAAAAGGTGAATATACAATGAGAATGGTAGACCTTATCGAAAAAAAACGAGATGGTCAGGAGCTAACCAATGAGGAGATCTCCTTTATTATAAATGGATATACCAAAGGTGACATACCTGACTATCAAATGAGTGCTTTTACAATGGCCGTCTACTTTAAAGGCATGACAAAACAAGAACGTGCTGATTTTACAATGGCTATGGTACATTCTGGAGATACAATTGATCTTTCAAAAATTGAAGGAATAAAAGTTGATAAGCATAGTACAGGTGGGGTTGGCGATACAACTACATTGGTTCTTGCACCACTTGTTGCCTCGGTTGGTGTACCCGTTGCCAAAATGTCAGGGCGTGGTCTAGGGCATACAGGTGGAACGATTGATAAGCTCGAGTCAGTTTCAGGTTTCCATGTTGAGATAAATAATGATGAGTTTATTCATCTTGTCAATCAAAATAAGGTTGCGGTTATTGGTCAGAGTGGTAATTTAACACCTGCAGATAAAAAGCTTTATGCACTAAGGGATGTAACAGCAACAGTAAATAGTATCCCTTTGATTGCTAGTTCGATAATGAGTAAGAAAATTGCTGCTGGTGCAGATGCAATTGTACTTGATGTAAAAACGGGTGCAGGAGCTTTCATGAAAGATCTTGAGGATGCTAGAGAATTAGCTGAAACAATGGTTGAAATCGGAAAACGTGTTGGCAGAAATACGATGGCAATTATTTCTGATATGAGTCAACCTCTAGGTTTCGCAATTGGGAATGCTCTTGAAGTTAAAGAAGCGATCGATACTCTTAAGGGTGAAGGCCCAAAAGATTTACAAGAACTCTGTCTTGTGCTGGGGAGCCAAATGGTTGTACTTGCGAAGAAGGCAAATACTCTTGATGAAGCAAGAAAAATGCTAGAAGAATCCATTAACAATGGGAAGGCATTAGAGGCTTTCAAAACGTTCCTATCATCACAAGGAGGAGATCCTACTGTCGTCGATTCACCCGATAGATTGCCGCAGGCTACATATAAGTTTGAATTCAACGCAGAAACTGATGGATATATATCAGAAATCATAGCTGATTCAATTGGTACGGCTGCTATGTTATTAGGCGCTGGAAGAGCAACGAAGGAATCAACGATAGACTTGGCAGTGGGCTTAGTTTTACGAAAGAAGATTGGAGACAAAGTATCTAAAGGTGATACTCTTGTGACGATTCATAGCAATTTTGAAAAGATTGATGAAATCAAGAAGAAACTTTCTGAAAGTATACAAATTACTCAAAACCCAGTAACACCACCTACCTTAATTAAAGATAATATTTCTTAATTTACTCACTTTCCGAGGATAGAAATCCTCGGATTTTTTTTGTCTATTTCTATGTACAAACGGTTCTTAGGTCTAGAAATTCGCTTTCTAGAGGGATTAAAGCCTGCTTTTTTGATGTTTATATACTTGGAGCCTAAGACTGTGGGCCTACAACTTTCTATGTATAATTTTTGGTTTGTTGGAAAAAATGGGAAAGTATAAAGAATGGAGGGTTTGGAGATGAAACGCTTTTTTATTAATCTGTTAATTTTTACAATCATGATTTTTACTTTTAGCCCTTTCGCTTCTGCACAGGAATCCACTGTTGATCTAGCGAATAATGCAAAATCCGCAATACTTATTGAACGAGATACAGGGAAAATTCTTTACGAGAAAAATAGTGATGAAAAGCTTCCGCCAGCAAGTATGACGAAGATAATGACAATGCTCTTAATTATGGAAGCTCTTGATAAGGGTAGTATTACCTACTCTGACAAGGTTAGAACTAGTGAACACGCTGCATCGATGGGTGGATCACAAATTTTTCTTGAACCAGGCGAAGAAATGACAGTTGAAGAAATGTTAAAAGGAATTGCAATCGGTTCAGGCAATGACGCATCTGTTGCCATGGCAGAAAAGATAGCAGGTTCGGAAGAAGCTTTCGTTGAAATGATGAATGAAAAGGTTGAGGAATTGGGACTTAAAAATACATTATTTCAAAATCCAACTGGCCTTCCTGCTGAAAACCATTATAGTTCTGCACACGATATGGCAATCATGTCAAAGGAATTGCTAAAATATGAGGATATTACAAACTTCACAGGAAAATATGAAGATTATTTACGTGAGGACTCAGAAGATAAGTTTTGGTTAGTAAATACAAATCGACTTGTGAGATTTTATCCTGGAGTAGATGGTTTAAAGACAGGTTTTACTACTGAAGCGAAATATTGTCTTACAGCAACAGCTGAAAAAGAGGATATGCGTTTAATATCAGTCATTTTTGGTGCACCGACTCCAAAGGAGCGTAATGCGCAGGTGACAAAAATGCTGGATTATGGGTTTAGTCAATATAAGACACATCCACTTTATGAGCGTAACCAAGAGGTCGCAGATGCAAAGGTTAGCAAAGGTAGCGAAAAGAAAGTTAAGCTTGTTACCTCTGAGCAAATATCACTATTAACAAAAAAAGGTGAAAAAATAGATGATGTCAAACAAGAAATTGTTGTCGCAGATAAAATAAATGCACCAATTAAAAAAGGTGACGAAATTGGTAAATTAGTGATTAAAAAAGATGGCAAGGTTCTTAGTGAAAGCCCTCTTGTAGCAGCTGAGAATATTGATTCTGCTAGCTGGTGGAAATTATTTAAACGCACAATGGGAAGTTTTAATAAGACTCCTTAAGCAGGTAGTTTATTGTGTCTAGCGCAAGCAACCTAGCCCCACGAGGTCAAAACCCAATCTGTCAAGAAGGTAAATAAACGCGCCTTTTGACAGCTCGTCTAGTGCTTGTGTGAATTGTTATAGACGCTTGCGCATTACAGATTTTTTTGCCGAATGAGCACTAGTTTTGTCATGTAGAAGGATTCCTTCATGTTAATAGCGAAAAGACTCACTATACGATTTTTTAAGGAGGCATTGTAAAGTGAGTCTTGGTATTGAACTTGAGGTAAAAAGCAATGTGTTATGTATTCGGCTAACTGGTGAGCTAGATCATCATACAGCAGAAGAATTAAGAGTAAAAGTTACAGATATAATTGAGAATAATCAAATTAATCACATCCTGCTGAATCTTGAAAAGCTTACATTTATGGATAGCTCAGGATTGGGTGTTATTTTAGGAAGATACAAGCAAATCAAAAACCTTGGTGGAGAAATGGTCGTATGTTCTATATCTCTACAAGTAGAACGCTTATTTGAGATGTCTGGACTCTTCAAGATTATTCGTTTAGAGCGTGATGAATCTTTTGCGCTTCAGTCATTGGGGGTGGCATAAGTATGAAAAACGAAATGCACCTTCAATTTTCCGCACTAAGCCAAAATGAATCATTTGCTCGAGTTGCCGTGGCAGCTTTTATTACACAACTAGATCCAACCTTAGACGAACTTACTGAGATAAAGACTGTCGTATCTGAAGCCGTAACAAACTCAATTATTCATGGATATGAAAGTGACCCAAATGGAATTGTTTATATCTCATGTAAAATTGAAGAAGGAACTGTTTATATTACCATTAGAGATGAAGGTATTGGAATTAACGATCTCGAGGAAGCAAGGCAGCCATTGTTTACGACAAAGCCTGAGCTTGAAAGGTCTGGTATGGGCTTTACAATTATGGAGAATTTCATGGATGAGTTTGAAGTGGAAACAGGTTCAAGTTTAGGTACAACTTTACGGCTAACAAAGCATTTATCAAAGAGTAAAGCGTTATGCAATTAAGGAGACTTGCCAATGGATGTGGAGGTCAAGAACAACAAAAGTGAAACGTATTTAAAGGACAATGAGGTTAAGAAATTAATTAAACTTAGCCAAGAGGGACGACAGGAAGCAAGAGACTTAATCGTCCAAAAAAACATGAGGTTAGTTTGGTCTGTTGTACAACGATTTTTAAATCGAGGCTATGAACCAGATGACTTATTTCAAATAGGCTGCATCGGATTAATAAAATCTGTTGATAAATTTGATTTATCTTATGATGTCAAATTCTCAACCTATGCTGTACCAATGATTATCGGAGAAATTCAACGATTTATTCGGGATGATGGTACGGTAAAGGTAAGTCGGTCATTAAAGGAAACTGGCAATAAAATTCGTAAAGCAAGGGATGAATTATCGAAACAGTTTGGAAGAGTACCGACTATTAATGAAATTGCTGAATTCTTGGAAATAACACCAGAGGATGTTGTATTAGCGCAAGATGCAAGTCGGGCACCCTCGTCTATCCACGAAACTGTATATGAAAATGACGGAGATCCAATTACATTACTTGATCAGATTGCTGATAATAATGAAACGAAATGGTTTGATAAAATAGCGTTAAAGGAAGCAATACGCGAATTAGATGAACGTGAGCGGTTAATTGTTTTCCTTCGCTATTACAAAGATCAAACTCAGTCTGAAGTAGCAACAAGACTTGGTATATCACAGGTACAGGTATCAAGGCTAGAAAAGAAAATATTGCAACAAATGAAAGACCGAATGGATGAATAATCCATTCGGTTTTTTTGTGTGCAATAACTGCGAAATTAACTATTCACACAGACTCCTCATGAATATTGAATGCAGCAACAATAAATCTCCACCTTAATTTGGTGGTAATTACTGGAGTTCGTTGTGTTATCGCATTAGAAAAACAAGATTTAACATACTACATATATAAGGAAAACAATGTGTAGGGTGTGAAAGTGATGGAAAAATCAATCTATGTTAGAATGCGCCATCGCGTACAGGTAAAACCCAATGCAACTGTAAAAATTGGACAAATTGTACAGATCAGTGCCGAAGAAGAAGTCGAGAAGGTTATTAAAAATATTACTATTCATGAAGTTAGTAAAAAAGATAAAAACATTGTAGTGATTGATGTAATGAAAGTGATACATCAAATAAGGAGGCGTTTTCCGGACTCTGACATACAGACTGTTGGTCCTGCACAGACCATAGTTGAAATTGTCATTAAGAAAAAACGATATGCGCCAGCACTATTTGTAGCTGTTTGGTTTTTATTATTTGTGGGAGCAGCACTTACCATGATGAACTTTCATGAAGATGTATCCATGCGAGAAGTACATCTCCGTATCTATATGATGATTACAGGAGAGGAAATAGCAAAACCACTACTGTTTCAGATCCCTTATTCGATTGGATTAGGCTTAGGTATGATATTATTTTTCAATCATTTTTTCCGTAAACGTCTGAATGAGGAACCAAGTCCACTTGAAGTTGAAATGTTCAATTACCAACAGGATTTAGATAACTACCTAATCATGACAGAAAACAAAGAAAGCATGAAACATATCGATGACCATTAAAGTGCTTCTTATTATCTTTATTGGTCTCGCAAGTGGATTTGCGGTCGGAGGCGGTTTTGTAGCATTTTTGACTGTATTAGGGATTATACCGAGGCTTACACAATTGACCAAAACAATGAAATTCATTCGGTTCTATGAATGGGGTGTAGTACTTGGAGCAGTATTTGGTGGTTGGTTTACACTTAACGACCAAATCTTTAATTTGTGGGGTATGTTAGTAATTCCTGTTGGGTTAGCAAGTGGTATATTCGTTGGAATGTTGGCAGCAGCCCTTACGGAGGTACTAAATGTGTTTCCTATTATTGCAAAGCGTATTGGTATTGAGGGTAAAATTGTGATTTTGGTAATGGCCATTGTTTTTGGAAAGATTGCGGGGTCATTATTTCAATGGATCTATTACGTAAAATAGGCAAAAGGAGTGAACTACATTGGCTTCAAAGAAAAAGATAAAAGACGATTACAAAAATAGTATAAAGAAGTTCCACCCAAAGCCACCTTATCTTCTAAATTGCTTAAAAGCATTTTTAGTGGGAGGAGCCATTTGTTGTTTTGGTCAAGGCATCCAAAACTTTTACATGACCGTGTTTCACTTCTCTGAAAAAGATGTAGGCAATCCAACAGTTGCTACGTTAATCCTAATTTCATCGATATTGACGGGACTTGGGCTATATGACAAACTCGGACAATTTGCTGGTGCAGGTTCTGCAGTTCCTGTTACGGGATTTGCGAATTCAATGACAAGTGCAGCCATGGAGTATAAAAGTGAAGGAATTGTATTAGGAATTGCAACAAATATGTTTAAGTTAGCGGGAAGTGTAATTGTTTTTGGAGCAGTTTCTGCGTATATAGTTGGGATTATTCGTTACTTCTTTAATCACACAATATCCTGATTAAATAAAGGGGTGGAGACAGATGAAGCTAGTTGGAAAACAAACATGGGTATTTGAGAATCAAATATTCTTAAATTCAACAGGGACAGCCGTAGGACCAAAAGAGGCAAAAGGTCCATTAGGTACCACCTTTGATAAAAAATATGATGACTTACATTGTGGAGAGGATTCATGGGAGTTTGCGGAGCGAAGGTTGATGGAAGAATCCATAGAAACATGTCTCCAGAAAGTTGACCTAACAAATGAAGACATTGATTTGTTTTTAGCAGGTGACTTGCTAAATCAAAACGTAACGACTAACTATGCAGCTAGACGTCATCAAATTCCTCTTCTATGTATGTTTGGGGCTTGCTCGACATCAATGGAGACACTAGCTGTCGGCTCAGCGCTGGTAGATGGTGGATTTGCGAACAGAATCCTCGCATCAACAAGTAGTCACAATGCTACCGCAGAAAGACAATTCCGTTATCCAACGGAATATGGTGGACAAAAGCCAGATACTGCAACCTTTACGGCTACTGGTGCGGGAACGGCACTCGTAAGTAAAGAAAAAGGCCCGATTCGAATTACATCAGCAACGATAGGAAGAGTTGTGGACTTAGGGATAACAAATCCTTTCGATATGGGTTCTGCCATGGCTCCAGCTGCAGCAGACACGATTACGCGTCATTTCAAGGACCTAAATATAGATCAAAATGAGTATGACTTAATTGCAACGGGTGACCTTTCGGGTATCGGAAGCCCAATTCTTAAAGAATTGATGAAAGAGGAAGGGTATGATTTGGGTACAATTCACAATGATTGTGGTCTCATGCTTTATCATTCAGACCAAGAGGTGTTTGCGGGAGGAAGTGGTTGTGCTTGCTCCGCCATCGTCACATACGGTCACCTGATAAAAGAATTAATTAGTGGTAGTTTAAATAAGATTTTTGTGGTGGCTACTGGAGCACTGCTTAATCCAACAATGATACAGCAAAAGGAATCGATTCCTACAATCGCACATGGCGTGGTATTGGAACGAGTCCAAGGTGGTGAGTAGGGATGGAATATTTATATGCATTTTTAGTCGGTGGAGCAATATGTGTAGTAGGGCAGCTATTACTGGACTTTGCTAAATTAACTCCAGCACATGTCATGAGTATATTTGTTGTATTAGGGTCGATATTGGATGGTTTTAATTTATATGATAATTTAATTAGATTTGCTGGGGCTGGGGCTACTGTGCCGATTACAAGCTTTGGTCATTCACTTTTACACGGCGCCATGCAAAGCGCTGAGGAACATGGATTTATAGGAATTGGAATGGGAATATTTGAGTTGACATCGGCAGGTATTTCGTCCGCAATCTTGTTCTCTTTCATAGTTGCACTGATATTCAGAGCGAAAGGATAGGATATATGGAGCAAGCTAGAAGAAAAGTTATTCTAGTTACTGATGGAGATGAATATGCACTAAAAACATTAGAATATATTTCGAAAGAGGTTGGAGGTCGTTGTATTTCAAAATCTCATGGCAATCCGACCGTCCTAACTGGAGAGGAAATGGTGAATTTAATCCTTAAGACTCCATATGACCCTGTGTTTGTGATGTTTGACGATAGTGGTTATCTAGGAGAAGGGTCGGGAGAACGAGCCATGAAGTATGTCGCAAAGCATCCACAAATAGATGTGCTAGGGGTTATTGCCGTGGCATCGAAAACCCATCAAACTGAATGGGCAAAGGTAAATGTAAGTATTGACAGAGACGGAAACTTAACCGAATACGGGGTAGATAAAAGCGGGATCTCAGAGCACGATATTGGCCGGATTAATGGAGATACTGTCTATTGCCTAGATGAACTGGATGTGCCGATTATTGTAGGTATTGGAGATATTGGGAAGATGGCACGAAAGGATGACATTAAAGTCGGCGCCCCGATTACAAGAAAAGCAGTTGAGCTCATACTCGAAAGGAGTGGTTATGATCGGACAAGAAAAGATGAAGACTCCAATCTCTCCTGACATAGAAATAAATAAACAATTTTTTGAAACACATATTGGCATAGGTACCGGCAGCTTTGATGTCGGAGTAAGAAAGATAAAAATCTTGAAAAAAGATGTTCATATCTATTATTTGAATGGCCTGTGTGACACGTCTTTTATCATTCAGCTATTAAAAGAATTAGTTAATATTAATGATAAAGAGAAAAATTCCTATCAAGCCTTCCAAGTAATTGAGAATAGACTTGTCCATCAGCAAGTGAGTCCAATAAAAAATTTAGATGAGGCGGTAGATAATTTATTATCGGGCCTTATCTTGATTTTAATTGAAGGTGAAGATTCTGGATTTGCCGTTGATGTACGGAGCTATCCAGGAAGAACACCACAGGAGCCCGATACAGAAAAAGTTATCCGTGGTTCAAGGGACGGCTATGTTGAGAACATCGTAGTTAATTGTGCATTAACAAGGAGAAGGATAAGAGATGAAAGACTTCGCCATGAGATTTTACAGGTTGGTGAAAGATCTAAAACAGATATTTGTGTCTCTTATATTAAAGATGTAGCAGATCCTAATTTAGTTGAAATTATCAAAAAGGAACTGCAGAATATTAGAGTCGATGGGTTAACAATGGCAGATAAGACAATCGAAGAATTTATTGTTAATCAAGGGTTTAACCCTTATCCATTGGTAAGATATACTGAACGTCCCGATGTTGCAGCAAATCATTTACTTGAAGGCCATGTAGTAATAATGGTCGATACTTCACCAAGTGTGATCATTACACCGACAACAATTTTCCATCACGTACAGCATGCTGAAGAATATCGACAGGCACCTGCGGTTGGGACATTATTAAGGTGGACGAGGTTTCTTGGAATATTGGCATCCATTTATCTTCTCCCTTTTTGGTTTTTACTGGTATTAGAGCCAGACATGATACCTAGTGCAATTGATTATATTGGACCAAATGAAAAATCAAATATTCCTATTGTTGTGCAAATATTTTTGGCAGATATGGGTATTGAATTCTTACGTATGGCAGCTATACATACGCCTACACCTCTATCAACGGCGATGGGTTTAATTGCAGCAGCCTTAATTGGTCAAATTGCAATCGATGTAGGCCTATTTACACCAGAAGTAATACTTTATGTCGCGCTTGCTGCAATTGGTACATTTGCTACACCGAGTTATGAATTGAGTGCTGCGAATAAAATAGCGAGACTCTTTTTATTAGTTGTTGTAGCTATATTTAAAGTGCCAGGCTTTATTATCGGATGTACGCTATACTTCCTAATATTAGCAAATATTCGTTCCTTGAATACTCCATATTTATGGCCATTTCTGCCGTTCAATCCTAAGGCATTTTTGCAGATTTTGATTCGTACTTCAGTGCCAGGAGCTAAATTAAGACCAAGCATTGTACACCCTCAAAAACCTTTTAAACAATAGTTGCACCATATAAAACGTTGTGTTAAATTATTTATAACTTTAATCAGCTAAAGTTACCGTTTCTATTAATGGTGAAGCTGATAAATAATGACATGAGCGCAACTAAAACGGTGCTTTTTAATTGTACTTTTGTATGAAGGAATGAGGGGAAATAGATGTTTTTGCATGGCACAAGTCAAGTAAATGAAAAAGGTCACCTTGAAATTGGTGGAGTTGACACAGTTGAATTAGCGAAACAATACGGAACACCTTTATATGTATACGATGTGGCGCTCATAAGAGAACGGGCAAGAAGCTTTCGAAATACATTTGAGCGGTTAAATATTAATGCACAGGTGGCCTATGCAAGTAAAGCGTTTTCTACTATTGCGATGATTCAGCTTGCTGATGAAGAGGGGCTATCCTTGGATGTAGTTTCTGGTGGTGAGTTATTTACTGCATTGCAAGCAGGTTTTCCAGCAGAACGTATACATTTTCACGGAAATAATAAAAGCTTTGAAGAACTTGATATGGCAGTTAAGAACGAAATTGGATGTATTGTTGTTGATAATTTCTCTGAAATTTCATTGCTTGAACAAGTTTGTATGGCAAATGGTACAAAAATGCAGATTCTGTTACGAGTAACACCGGGGATAGAAGCACATACCCATGATTATATTTTAACTGGCCAAGAAGACTCTAAATTTGGATTCGGGCTGGAAAATGGACAGGCTGACCAAGCTGTTGAGCAAGTACTTAATTCAGAATTCTTAACCTTATTAGGGATTCATTCTCACATTGGTTCACAGATATTTGAAACAACTGGATTTTTAGTAGCAGCAGGTAAAATGTTTGCAAAGCTAAAAGAGTGGAAAGATAAGTTTCAGTTTACACCTAGTGTTCTAAATTTAGGTGGTGGATTTGGAATTCGATACACAGATGAGGATGACCCAATACCAGTATCAAAATACGTAGAAGAAATTATCGGTGAAGTGAAGAAACATGCTGATCATTTATCGATTGATATTCCAGAAATTTGGATTGAACCAGGTAGATCTATTGTTGGAGATGCAGGAACAACGATTTATTCTGTAGGCTCTAGAAAAGAAGTACCAAATATCCGACAATATTTAGCGATTGATGGCGGAATGACAGACAATATTAGACCGGCATTATACCAGGCGAAATATGAGGCGGTATTAGCAAATCGTGTAATGGATGAGGTTGAGGAAACCGTTTCGATTGCTGGGAAATGCTGTGAATCTGGAGATATGCTAATTTGGGATTTACCGTTGCCAAAAGCAAATTCGGAAGATATGTTGGCAGTATTTTGTACAGGTGCATATGGATATTCAATGGCAAATAACTATAATCGTATTCCAAGACCTGCAGTTGTTTTCGTAGAAAATGGAGAAGCTCAACTTGTTGTCCAGCGTGAAAGCTACGAGGATTTAGTTCGCTTAGATATCCCGTTAAAATCCAAAGTGATTGACTAATTGAAATAAGTAAAACCCACGATTTCGTGGGTTTTTTGCATCCTTTATTTAAAAAGATTCTTAATCGCATCGATTAGGTTAGTAAAGAATTCTTTTAGTTTATCTAGGAAGTTTTGTCCTTCATCAGATTCGAGGAAACCTGTGAGCTTTTCCTTAGCCAAATTTAATTGCTCCCCAACCTGATTCCAGTCAATATTAAGTTCCATTAACTTTGTAAATAGATCCATGAGACGTTGAATGTCCTCATCAGATAACGTGATTCCTAAGTCATTTGCAGCATTTATAATAATGGTCCGAAGCTCTTCGTCATTTTGTGGAGCATTTTTAGATATTTCATCTTTAATTTTTGCCATTAACGCTGAAGCATCTTCTGCTCCGAATTTTTCACTTAACTTTGTTGTTTCCACCATTTCTTCATTGGCAGCCTGCTTCACATCTTCCGGAATAGCCTTATCAGATGAGATCTCATAGGCTTTAATAATACCCGTTAGTGCAGCAGTTCCTGAAACAGTTCCAGGCGCGGTTACATAAATTTTTGCATCCTTAACGCCGGCAGTGATTAAAGCATTTGCGTACATTTCTTCTGTAATTAAGGTTATGTCTTCTGTGATTGTTACATCTAAGCCTGAACCCTTTTCTCCTATTGTAATGGAGGCAGAGGAAAGTGCTTTATTACCAATCCTGGCTTTTGGAATGTACCTACCAAGATATTGATGTTCTTCTTCATTGGTAACAACTACAATTTGAGGGTTATCAGGTGCATTCATTTCTTTTAGTATTGATTGTTTCTCACTCTCTGTTAAATCCTGTCCTAGTGTAATGATAACATCACCTGGTGCAGCATCTGCATAGCTTAGAGTTGGAAGTAAGAGTGTAAAAACGAGTAAAAACGAGAGTAGACGTGTAGTACTCAATTTAGTAGCCTCCTTTATCTGTTTGCGAAAATAGACTTATCAATCATTTATTATTATACAGTAGATGGTACTAAATAAATCGTTTATAGACGATTTAGGATGTAAGGCCTCCCTTCATATTGGATTATTGATTTTATTTATAGTAAAATGAACACGTTCAATACATATTGACGAATAGAAATGAGCGGAGGTTTCAAATGAAAAAAGCTAGCATTGAATTCGAAAACGGAGAAAAAATCGTTGCTGAGCTGTATCAAAATGAAGCACCAGGAACTGTTGCAAATTTTGAAAAGCTTGCTAATGAAGGATTTTATAATGGATTAACATTCCATCGTGTAATTCCTGGATTTGTTGCTCAGGGAGGTTGCCCAAGAGGAAATGGAACGGGTGGACCAGGTTATACTATAAAATGTGAAACAGAAGGTAACCCACACAAGCATGTTGCTGGTGCATTATCCATGGCGCATGCAGGGAAAGATACTGGAGGAAGTCAATTTTTCATCGTACATGAACCACAACCTCATTTAGATGGAGTTCATACAGTATTTGGTCAAGTAATCGAAGGATTGGATTCAGTCTATCGTATTCACCAAGGTGACGTTATGAAAGAAGTTAAAGTTTGGGAAGAGTAATCAAATTGACACAGCAGGTCTTTCTTGTTGTGTCTTTTTTTTAGTTAAGGAATAATAAATATCTTGAGACTTTAGGCTAAGCGTCTCGTTCTAGTTCCAACGCCTAGACCCTCGAGGGTCATTAGCCAATATAGAATGTAAGGCAAAGAGCGCCTTTATTCTAAATCGACTTATGCTTGTTGGACTTGCACAAAGTGTCAGTCTTTAGTAAAGGTTTCGCTTTCGAGGCGCTTGCGCTTTTGTTCTTGTCTATAATTAGTCGAGAGGTGAGTTGTGTGGAAAAAGGAAAATGGGCTGTTTTTATTGTATTGGCCATTTTATCTCTTGCGTGGGGATTTATTTATTGGCTATTTATCGTGTGAAAATACAAGAGCATGTAGCGATCACTTTTAATAAAAGTATGAGAAAGTCTTAAATTCGACAAAATAATAGTAATTCATGTTATACTATTTAAAATCGAACGCTATAATAATTTAATACTTTCCTTCGGGGTCAGGTGAAATTCCTAACCGGCGGTGATGAACCTTTTGTTCTAAGCCCGTGACCCATTTTAATGTCTGAACATATTGATGTTTGACAAGCTGATTACTGCTATGAGTGGTATTTATGTACACTTCATTTAAAATGGTGGACTTGGTGAGAATCCAAGGCCGACAGTATAGTCTGGATGGGAGAAGGATTTTAGTACTGGTATGTGAAAAAAATGCTCATGTTACCTCTATTTGTGTTGAGCAAATATACATATTTTGATACTTTAATTACGACCATTAAGACCCAGAGATTCTAATTTCAGGGTCTTTTTTGTTATTTTTGGAAAAATTGAACTCCCATAACGTTCATTAAATAAGAAAGGAGTGAGCAAAAAGTGAGGGATCAAGACTATATGAATCTGGCCATTAATGTAGCTAAAGCGGGCGTTGGCCAGACAAATCCGAACCCAGTTGTAGGTGCAGTTGTTGTAAACGAAGGACGTGTTGTAGGAATTGGTGCACATTTAAAAGCAGGAGAGCCACATGCAGAGGTACATGCGATTCGTATGGCTGGTGAGGATGCCCAAAATTCAACAGTATATGTAACGCTAGAACCTTGTAGCCATCATGGGAAAACACCACCATGTGCGGATTTATTAATTACAAATAATGTGAAACGTGTTGTGATTGCAACCACTGACCCGAATCCTCTTGTTGCAGGAAAGGGTATTGCAAAATTAAAAGCAGCTGGGATTGAGGTAGAAGTAGGGGTATGTAAGGAACAAGCAGATGCACTTAATTCTGTATTTTATCACTTTTTAGATAAAAAAATTCCTTATGTTACATTGAAATCTGCAACAACCCTTGATGGAAAGATAGCGACCGTTACAGGGGAAAGTAAGTGGATAACTGGTGAAGAAGCTCGAAATGATGTCCATTTATATCGGAGTATTCATGACGCCATATTAGTAGGTGTTAATACAGTTCTAGTTGATAACCCAAGTTTGACGACTCGATTACCAAATAGTATGGGGAAGAATCCAATTCGAATCATCTTGGATTCTACGTTACGAACGCCACTTGATGCAAAAGTAGTAAATGACGGTAAGGTACAAACCTGGATTATTGTTACAAATAAAGTCGACCAAGATAAAGTTAACAAGTTTGCTGAGAAAAAAAGCGTTCGGGTTATCCAAATGCATGAACCAACTATATCCATAAAAAAATTGCTAAGTCGATTAGCTGAAGAAGGGATAACGTCAATCTTTGTTGAAGGTGGAGCCGGGGTAAATGGTAGCTTTTTAAAAGAGAAGGCTATTAACCAAGTGATTACTTATTTTGCTCCAAAGTTGTTTGGTGGAAAACAAGCGCCAACCTCAATCGGCGGAACTGGTATCGAAGAAATTGATGATGCCATTCAATTAAGAATAAAGTCGGTTGAACAGATTGGCGAAGATGTAAAAATTGTGGCTGAACCCATCTAAAGAGAGGGTTGAAAAGAATGTTTACAGGAATTATAGAAGAAATTGGGAAGATTAAAGCTATAAATGGTTCGCAGGATGCGGTTGAAATGGTCATACAAGCAAAGCGAATCTTAGATGACGTTAACCTTGGTGACAGCATTTCAGTGAATGGGGTATGTTTAACAGTAACTTCTTTTACGACTGATGGATTTACAGTGGATGTAATGCCAGAAACAGTAAAGTCCACCTCATTACGTGACTTACAACGGAATCATGTGGTTAACCTTGAAAGAGCCATGTCAGCAAATGGACGGTTTGGAGGACATATAGTCTCAGGTCACGTCGATGGAATTGGCAAAATTGTACGGAAAGAACCAAAAGGGAATGCTGTCTATTATGAAATAGAGGTTCCTAAAGAAATCGTCCAATTTATGATTATGAGAGGCTCTGTTGCTGTTGATGGAACGAGTCTAACGATATTTGGACTTACAGAGAATACATTTACACTATCACTAATCCCACATACGTTAACTGAAACAATACTGCGCGAAAAAGGTGTGGGGGATAGTGTGAATATCGAATGTGACATGCTTGGTAAATATGTAAAGCAGTTTATTCAACGTTCATTTGAGAAAAAGGAACCAGTAAAATCATCAATCACTTCAAGTTTTTTAGAAGAACATGGATTTAAATAAGAAGGGGGGAAGATAACATGTTTGATCAAATTGATGAGGCACTTACAGATCTTAAGCAAGGTAAGGTAATTATTGTCTGTGATGATCAAGATCGTGAAAATGAAGGAGATTTCATTGCAATTGCGGAGAAGACAACTCCTGAGGTAATAAATTTTATGATAACCCATGGCCGTGGTCTTGTTTGTACGCCAATAACGGAATCACTTGCAAAAAAACTCAGTCTCGACCCAATGGTGGGACATAATACAGACCCACATGGTACAGCATTTACAGTTAGTATTGACCATAAGACCACGACAACGGGAATTAGTGCACATGAGCGGGCTACAACAATAATCGAGTTACTAAATCCAGAAACGAAAGCGTCGGATTTAAAAAGACCAGGTCATGTGTTTCCTTTGATTGCAAAGGAAGGAGGGGTTCTCCGCCGAGCTGGCCATACGGAAGCAGCCGTTGATTTAGCCACTCTTTGTGGTGCTAAACCTGCGGGTGTAATTTGTGAAATTGTAAAAGAAGATGGGTCAATGGCAAGGGTTCCTGATCTGCGAAAAATTGCAGATGAGTTTAATCTGAAAATGATTACTATAGAAGAACTCATACGTTATCGTAATCAAAAAGAAAAGTTAGTAAAAAGGGAAGTTGAAGTAAATTTACCAACTGAATATGGAGAGTTTAAAGCTATTGGCTACTCAAACATAGTTGATGGAAAAGAACATGTAGCGCTCGTAAAAGGCGAAATAAGTGAAACAGAGCCAACCTTAGTTCGAGTTCAATCTGAATGTTTAACTGGGGATGTATTTGGGTCAAAAAGATGTGACTGCGGAACACAGCTTCATGCAAGCCTACGTCAGATTGAGAAGACTGGTTCAGGTGTACTCCTATACATGCGTCAAGAAAGTAAGGGAAATGGACTACTTAACAAGATGCGTGCATATAAGCTACAGGAAGAAGGAGAAAAATCGGACGAGGCGAATGTAGGGCTATTACCCAATTTAAGGGATTATGGCATAGGTGCGCAAATCCTTAAAGATTTAGGGATATCCAAAATGCACCTTCTAACGAACAATCCTAGAAAAATAGCTGGGCTTGAAGGGTATGGTTTAGAAGTAGTCGAACGAATTCCTATTCAAATGGATAAAGAAATAGCAGAAAATTCAAAGGTAGGACAAATGCTTCATTTTTAAAGAAATAGAACAAATAACTATTAACACAGGAGGATATATATGAATAAGATTTATGAAGGACACTTAGTTGGCACTGGTTTAAGAGTAGGAATAGTTGTTGCACGTTTTAATGAATTTATCACAGCAAAGCTTTTAACTGGAGCATTAGATGCCTTTAAAAGACATGGTGTTGAGAATGAAAATGTTGAAATCGCGTGGGTACCTGGTGCGTTTGAAATTCCACTAATTGCAAAGAAAATGGCTGAATCAAGTAAGTATGATGCTGTTATCGCTTTAGGAACTGTTATTAGAGGTTCTACATCACATTATGATTTTGTATGTAATGAAGTAGCAAAAGGATTAGCTGCTACCGCGCTTTCAACTGGTAAACCAGTGATGTTTGGGGTTTTAACAACTGATACAATTGAACAAGCAATTGAAAGAGCTGGTACAAAAGCAGGAAATAAAGGTTGGGATTCAGCTGTTTCTGCCATTGAAATGGCGAACTTAGCGCGTTCATTTGATTAATTGTCGAAGGTAGTATAGATCTGGAAAGTCTTGGATATAATTTAAATTTAAGGGTATTCCAAAAAGACTATGGAAAAAAGGACTGGAAAATGGTAATCTTAATAAATGTATTGAGGTTAGTCCAAAAGTAGTAGAACGTTCAAAGAGACTGGTGAAATTTCATTCTCCTATTTGAACGTAAACTAGAAGGAAAGTTTTTCGATAATGAGGGATTTATATGTTAGTTCGTTATAAAAAGAATTATGAAAAAATCGCAATGGGGCTTCTTTCATTTATGCCTACTGAAAAGGAATTAAAGAATCTGCAAGCAACTATGAAGCAATATGAAGAAGATGATACGAAGCAGTTATTCTTATGGAAAGAAGAAGATATTGTAGGAATTATCGGAACAACAATCCAAGACGGGAATTTTGTAGAAATCCAACACATTTGTGTTAATCCATCCCATCGCTATCAAGGGATTGGAAAAAGGATGGTTAGAGCACTTAACGAGCACTTTCCAGATCGAGAATTACGACCTAATGAACATACCGCAGCGTTTTTTGAGAAATGTGATTTCTCAGAGGACGAAAAATGTGAAGAGGGACAGTCATAAGACTGTCTCTTTTATTTTTTTCTGCTTTTTTGTTTTAAAAGAATCTGTTTCTGGCGTTCAGCAATGACGTCACTTCTATCCCGAAGCTTATGTTTATGAATTAATTCCTTATCCGATAAATCACTTTTTGCTCCCCATTGTTTTCCTTTATCTGATGCTAGTGATTGACAGATGGCTAAAAGATCGTCAACTATGGGTAAATTAATATCTACATAAGAAACACCGCTTTTAATATCTTGATATTTTCCTTGTAATACTTCAATAAGCTTCTCATCCTGTATGCCTATTCTTGACAAGGCGTATTTGTGCTCCTCACAAATTGTTATTGCACTTTTCATCATTCGTAGAGCTCCAGATATATTTCCGCGTCGTTGATGATAGAGCGAAACTGCAATTTGAATCAACCCGACCCAATGAGGTTTTCTTTCTGTTGTCGGGTCTTCCTTCCAATACTCCTCTAAAATTTCATGGCATTCAAAATAATCACGATCACAATGGAAATGTATTAAATAATCGATAAAGGCTTTTGGATACAAGTGGCACAACACTCCTTTAACACTATGTATGGATAGTTTATCATAAATAACGGAACCAAATCATGGAAAAAGTAAAGTGTTCAGCGAATTTACTGAACACTCTACTCATATTTGAGATTCGTTTTCGATGTCTAGCTGCACCGCCTAACCCCTCGAGCTCAAAAAAATGTGGCAATAAAAGTCAAAGAACGACTTTTTGTTCCAGTACTTTTACATGTCGGAGTGACACAGGAAGTGCTGACTCAACGCTTGCCACAGGACGTGGCAGAAGTTAGTCGATGTTCCTCTTGAAATGCTTTTCGCATTACGATTTTAGAACCATGCAGCTCCAACGATAATTAAAAGAATAAACAACACTACGATTAAGGCGAATCCGCCTCCGAAATTGTATCCGTCACCCATTTTTAAATACCTCCTATTCATTTCCTAGTTACACGGTTATAATATGACCTTTTAGATTTGTTGTGTGGGCGAGTGTCCTACATTGAATAAAATTTTTACATTTGTTTTTGGAGGTATAAATATCCAATTTTCAATTATAGCTTGATTACAAATAATGCTCTATACTATTAGTATGTTAAAATAAAATATATGAAATTTGTCATGAAGGGTATTTTTGGTGGTATGAGCGTGGATTTACAATATAATGTTAAAATTGATTCCTTTGAAGGTCCTTTAGACCTTCTTTTACATCTAATCAATCGGTTAGAAATTGATATCTATGATATACCTGTTTCTGAAATAACAGAACAATACTTAATGTATATACATGCAATGAAGGTTTTACAATTAGATATTGCAAGTGAATATCTGGTGATGGCAGCAACTTTATTAGCAATAAAAAGTAAAATGTTATTACCTCAACATGAGGATGAACTTTTGGACGGGGATACAGAAATCATCTATGAAGAAGATCCGCGTGAAGAACTAATGAATCGATTAATAGAATATCGAAAATATAAAAACGCAGTTGAAGATTTAAAGTTATTAGAAGAGGAACGTTCGCAGTTATTTACAAAGCCTCCTAGTGATCTAAGTGAATTTTCGAAGGATACGGCAATTGATTATTCGTTAGATGTCAATATTTATGACATGTTGGGGGCATTGCAAAAACTAATGCGTCGAAAAAAGTTACAAAAACCGTTATCAACTAGAATAACAAGACAAGAAATCCCCATTGAAAAAAGAATGGAAGAAATTATTAATGAACTAAGAGGATTCCAAGGAAAAAAGAAGTTTACGGAGCTTTTTCCCTACCATGATAAGAACCATATAGTCGTTACTTTTCTTGCAATTCTTGAATTAATGAAAAAAAATGTCGTTTTAATTGAGCAACAAAATAACTTTTCTGAAATTTATATTTCTAGTAGTGAGTTTTCAAAAGTTGACGAAGTATAGCATTTGATGACTTATTGAATATACTCTAGTATGGAAAGGGATTATACGTAATGAATTTAGTAGATGTGAAAGCTATTGTGGAAGGGTTACTTTTTGCTGCGGGAGATGAAGGTTTAACCTTAAAACAAATGGCGGTTGTGTTAGAAGTTAAGGAAAGTACCGCTTTAGATATCGTAAATGAATTAAAGGATGATTACCTTAACTTAGGACGTGGCATTAATCTAGTAGAGGTTGCAGGAACCTATCAATTAACTACCAAAAAGGAACATGCTGTTTATCTTAAAAAACTAGTAGAGTCCCCATCTGCAAGTTCTTTGTCTCAGGCGGCCTTGGAGACTCTTGCTATTATTGCTTATCGTCAGCCGATTACAAGAGCTGAAATCGAGGAAATTCGGGGAGTTAAAACCGAGAGGCCAATTAATACATTAACAGCAAAAGCACTTATTAAAGAGGTTGGGCGTGTAGAAGGTACAGGCAGAGCTATTTTATACGGAACAACGAAAGAGTTTTTGGAGTATTTTGGTTTGAAAACCATAAAAGAATTACCTCCACTTCCTGACAAGGTAGATGAAGACTATGTACAAGAGGAAGCGGACCTATTTTTTGAAAGATTTCAAGAAACAATCGATGATTCAAATTAAACACACCTTTGACCTACAAAATATGGTAATATAAAATAATAATTGTAAAATTGGTCGCTAATGAGGTGAAAATGTGTTAATCAAACAGTGTAGTGGATTTGAGTTAGAAAAGACGTTGAAAAATACATTCGAGGACTTTTACAACCAATCAGAAGTAACCTTTATTGAAAATGGTGAGGAAAAAACATTCCGTGTGCTTTATTTACGTTATTTCGATGAACAAATTTCATCATTTATCCCGTTTGATGAGGATCCTATTTTTACAATTCAATCAAAAGAAGTTTATTTTAGAGATATTGTAGCATTGGCCTGTTTACTAACAAATCCAGGATATCGTCATCGTAAGCGAGTGTTCATCAATGAGCTGCGAGAATTCGAACAACATTTCAAAGGATTACAATTTGATAGGCTACAAGAAATAATGACACATCTTACTCAAAACAAAGATTATGAAATTAAATCACCATTGGAATTTACCCAACATAGGTAGACTGTAAGAAACCCCAATTGAAGGTAATTGGGGTTTTAACTTATTGGACTCGCGGCTTTGTTGGGTCACAATCAGGTTGATTAATTTCATTTGTGGTTTGTGCTAATTTGATTAGATAATAACATTCTTCTCGTGCCATATGGTCCGCCATTAGTGGAGTTAAAACTCCTAATATCTCTTTATTTAACTCCATTTCTTCTAATTCTTCTAAAAATCCTTTGAATATCTGCATCTCTATTTCTACATCATTATTGAAACGTGAAAGTGCAGGGAATTCATATTGACTTGTACGTAAGAATCCTACGAGTTCAACCGCTTTTAAATAAAAATCCTCCCACTCCTTCATGAATGTTTCGCTTTTTTTGACCAGATCTTTCTCAACACGATCTAGGTTAGATGCGATACCTCCTGCATGTCCTGCGGCGTCTAACAGCCAAATTAAGTGATGATGAAGTGCGTGCGTAGGAGGTACATTCTTGCCCTCCACTAAAAATCTTGAAACTCGTAGCCATTCATCTAATTCATTTACCATATGATTAATAAAAGAGGGGGTAAGACTAATTTTTACCTGACCTACCAAATGGTCTTTAATAATATCTAGTTTAAAAGTACGAAGGTGTTCACTAGCTGTTCTTGCTTCTCGAATTAAACTTATTAAGTCATTTGTTTGAACTGGTTGTCTGGAGGCATCTAATAACCGATCAAAAATCATCATAAATTGCTGCGCTTTTGATATTCTTTCTTTTTCACTTGGTGCTAAAGAATCATGTAAAAATCTGCTATGGTCACCTAGTACTTGCATCCAAAACTCGGTCTCAAATAATGCTTCCTCATGATAAGTACGATTCAAACGATTCATCCCCTTTACCTCCTAAATGATGCTTTTCTCTATGCTGTTCTTATTCCTACTCAAAACGAGCCAATTGAAACAAGTGCTTTTCCTCATGGTCTTCCATATGTATCTGTATGATTAATGAGCATAAGTGGTGAATTTGAAATATATTTTCCCAAGTTCATAGTCACGAATCTAGGTAATATGCATACGATAGTGACGATTATATCTGTAGGAGGGACAGTATGAACAATACTGAAAGCTACGAAAAATATGTGATACATGTAAAAGAATGGGTAGGGAAAATGAGGAGTTTTCTAATGAATAATAGGAATGAAGAAATAGAATCTTCGCTTAAAAATCTTTCAAATTTCTTAGAGACAATTGAAGAAAGTACTTCACCTTCTACCTTGATGGAACTCCAAGAACAAGTGGAGAAGCTTTATGATGTTGGGCTACGATTCGCTGAACAAAACAGTGGTGCACAGGCAGAGATAAGGAGGGTTGGAATTGGACAACATACCCTACCTCCACTACCGTATAGTTATAGTGCACTTGAACCATATATATCGGAAGAGATTATGAGACTCCATCATGATAAACACCATAAGAGCTATGTAGATGGGTTAAACAAGGCGGAAAAAATGATGGAAAAGGCACGAGACACTGGGGACTATGACCTCTTGAAACATTGGGAGAGGGAAGCTGCGTTTCATGGATCTGGTCACTACCTCCACACAATTTTTTGGTCAATTATGAAGCCAAAAGGAGGAGGTATGCCAGGGCGAACATTGCTACGTCAAATCAATAGGGATTTTGGTAGCTTTGAGGTTTTTAAACGGCATTTTAGTGAAGCAGCCAATAAAGTGGAAGGTGTTGGATGGGCAATATTAGTATGGGCACCAAGAGCAGGGCGGTTAGAAATCCTACAAGCAGAGAGACATCAATTCATGACACAATGGGATACGATTCCACTACTCGTACTGGATGTATGGGAGCATGCCTATTACCTACAATATAAAAACGTGCGTGAAGAATATGTGAAGAATTGGTGGAACATAGTGAATTGGGATGAGGTTGAATATAGATTCCAGGAGGCATCTAAAATAGATTGGAAGCAATATTAAGTTATATATTTTATCCTGCTGGCCAAGAGACGGTCAGTTTTTTTGTTCATAGTGGTCTAGCGACAAGCCCCTCGTGGTCATAAGCAAATCCGTCAAGAAAGATTAAAAACAATTTTCTTGACGGATTTTATTCTTGTCGTACTCACAGGGATGCTGACATTGATGTTGCAACAGGACGTGGCAGTAGTTTGTCGATGTTCCTCTTTTTAGGCGTATGCACTTTTCAATGTTTGTACATATTTTATTCATATAGGTGGATATGTTTCGCATACACTTTTACAAAACAGCAAAAGGGACGGGGATCGAATGACTTTTTTTCGGACAAGATTTTTTACACTTTTTATCATTATTATGATTCTCATAGGCGTACTTCCTCAAAAAACAAGTGCACTTTCTGTTAGTGCAAGAAGTGCCATCTTAATAGAGCAAGAGTCTGGTAGAATTCTGTATGAAAAAGATGCACATAAAAGAATGAGAATCGCTAGCATCACAAAGATCATGACTGCTATTATCGCAATCGAATCAGGAAAACTAAACGATATGGTAAAGGTTAGTAATAAGGCTGTAGGCACTGAAGGGTCTTCCTTATATTTACAGCCAAATGAAGAAATTAAGCTTGAGCATTTAGTCTACGGATTAATGTTGCGTTCTGGCAATGATTCTGCAGTTGCGATTGCAGAGCATGTAGGAGGAAGTTTAGATGGCTTTGTTTTTCTTATGAATCAAAAGGCAGAAGAGATAGGGATGCAGAATACGGAATTTGCAAACCCTCATGGACTGGACGACCATGAAAATCATTTTTCAAGTGCCTATGATATGGCTATATTAACACGCTATGCCATGAAGAATGAAAAATTTAGAGAGATATCTAGTACGAAGGTTTACCGTGCTCCGAATCCCAATGAAAAATGGGATCGCGTTTGGAGAAATAAAAATAAACTTCTCACCAAGCTATATCCATATAGTACAGGAGGTAAAACAGGCTATACAAAACGTGCAAAAAGAACATTGGTCTCAACAGCATCAAAGGATGGAACGAATCTAGTAGCGGTTACAATTAACGCTTCCGATGATTGGAATGATCATATGAGAATGTTTAACACTGCTTTTGATACGTATGACGTAGTTAAAGTAGTGGAGGAAGGAGAACTAAAAGATATTAAGCAAGACTTTTATAAAGGAAAGGTATTTGTTGATCATACTTTTTTCTATCCACTGACAGAGCAGGAAAAAAAGGACATAAAAGTTGATATTAATCTACTTGATCCCGAAGAGAATCATTGGCGGAGTCCAGAAACAGTTCCTGATATCGTCGGGACACTAACAGTTAACCTTGGAGATAATACAATTGAAGAAATGCCAATCTATTTTGATAATGGAAATGTCGATAAACCAAAAAAATCCTTCTGGGAAACGTTAAGAAGTATTTTCTTAGTAATACTAGGAGTTAGATAACGATGGTAAATATAATATGGGTTGCAATGACTATTATTGGGATTGTTTTTGCGATAGTGAATGGAACAATCAGTGAGGTAAACGAAGCAATCTTTAAAGGGGCATCTGAAGCAGTTACAATCTGTATTGGGTTAATAAGTGTACTGGTATTTTGGTTGGGGCTAATGAGAATTGCACAAGAAGCTGGCCTGTTGGAAAAGCTCTCTAGATTATTCCGTCCACTGGTAAGTCGATTATTTCCAGAGGTGCCAGTAAATCATCCGGCTATGGGCTATATGCTTTCGAACATGATTGCCAATATGTTTGGTTTAGGTAATGCTGCTACACCAATGGGAATAAAAGCAATGGAGCAGCTAAGAGAACTTAATGGTGGAGGTACTTCAGCAAGTCGCTCAATGATTACGTTCTTAGCGATAAATACATCAAGCTTAACGCTGATTCCTACAACGGTTATTGCCATTAGGATGACCTATGAGTCTGCTAATCCAACTGAAATCGTAGGAACTACTCTAATAGCGACCATTTGTTCAACAATGGGTGCCATATTAATAGATCGATATTTTTATTACCGAAGAGTGAAGAAAGGTGGCGCTTAATGATGCAAATGATTAACACCATATCACTCTGGCTCATACCAGCAATAATCGGTTTTATACTTTTATACGGTACCGCGAAACGAATTCCAACGTACGAAACATTTGTTGAGGGGGGGAAGGAAGGGATTAAAATAGCCTTTTCCATTATCCCGTTTTTAGTTGGAATGTTAGTGGCAATTTCTATTTTTCGCGCTTCAGGCGCAATGGAATTTTTCGTTAACTTAATACGGCCGGCACTGGAATTCGTCGGGTTCCCGGCAGAGGTTGCTCCATTGGCCTTAATTAGGCCGATTTCTGGTACAGCCGCACTTGGGATGACTACAGATTTAATTGCTACATATGGACCCGATTCGTTTATTGGAAGACTTGCCTCTACCATGCAAGGTAGTACGGATACTACATTTTATGTCCTAACTGTTTATTTTGGAGCTGTGGGGATTAAAAAAATGGGGGATGCTTTAAAGGTTGGTCTTTTAGCAGATTTTTTAGGGATAGTTGCAAGTATCGTAGTTGTAACCTTACTGTTTGGGTAGTAAAACCTCCTGGCAAATCACCATATAGTGTTTGTCCTTGATTATTTGAATTAAAAAGGAATACCATTTATTTTCCCTCTTAAATAGTTTACTCATTAATTTCAAGCAAAGACGTTACTATCTTTGTTTATATTCTGAAACACGCATTTGCGTGTTTTATTTTTTTTGTAATTGTAATTTATATAACAAGAGGAATACATGAAATTCTAGAAGTTAATAGGAAACTACTGGAATGGACATACTAGAAAATGTTTTTATCTTGTGAAAATGCTAAGAAACAAGTAAGATGTTTAAGGGGTGAAAATAGATGGAACGTTTGCAAAAGGTCATTGCACATGCCGGTGTAGCTTCTAGGAGAAAAGCTGAGGAGCTAATTGTAGCTGGTCAAGTTAAAGTAAATGGAAAGATTGTTAAAGAGCTCGGAATTAAGGTAAGCCATAATGATAAAATCGAGGTAAGCGGGATTCCTTTAGAGAGAGAAGAGCCTGTTTATTTTTTATTTTATAAACCACGTTCTGTCATATCTAGTGTTAGCGATGATAAAGGTAGAAAGGTTGTAACCGACTTTTTTCAAGAAATTCAACAGAGGATTTATCCAGTTGGAAGGCTGGATTATGATACGTCAGGCTTGCTCTTGTTAACAAATGATGGTGAGTTTGCAAATCTGTTGATGCATCCAAAATACGAAATTGAAAAGGTATATGTTGCGAAGATAAAAGGAATACCTCCAAAAGAAAAACTTCGTCAATTGGAACGGGGAATAAAACTAGAGGATGGCATGACTGCTCCGGCTAGAACAAAACTAATATCAATGGACAAGCGTAAACAAACTTCTATTGTTGAGATTACGATTCATGAAGGTAGAAACAGGCAGGTTAAAAGAATGTTTGAAGCGATTGGACATGAAGTAATGAAACTGAAAAGAGAAAGATTTGGCTTTCTTACTCTCAATGGACTACATACAGGTGAACACAGAGAATTACAGCCGCATGAAGTGAAACAATTAAGGGCATTAGCAAGTACAAAAAACAATAGATTGTAGTATTTTTGCTATTTAGCCCAAATGAAGTGAAACTATTGTAGAGAAAGCTAGCTTTCACGTTCCGTTTCATTTGGGCACCTTTTTAGTATTGCTAACAGGTGAGTAAAAGTCTCTTTAACTCGAGTTAGTCAATTAATAATTATTCTCAATTGTCACATAACCTTCAAAATATAAGGAAGGTCACATATCTATTAAATGCTATAATGACAAGGAAAGTGCACAAAACTGATATAAGGGAGATTGCCAAATGGACAAAAAGAAACGACGATTAGTCATGCGAACCGTCATTTTGTCACTTCTCGCAGCTGCACTCGTTTATACATTGTATATCAATTTCTTTACAAGTAAGGAAAAGGTAGCAGTAGGAGATAAGGCGCCAGACTTTGTCGTTACGGACCTTAATGGGAAGGAACACCATTTATCCGAGTATAAAGGAAAAAAAGGTGTGTTTTTAAATTTCTGGGGAACATGGTGCGAGCCTTGTCAACGTGAGTTTCCATATATTGATACATATTATCAAGAGTTCAAAGATCAAGGAATTGAGGTAGTTGCAATAAACGTTGGGGAACCACAATTTAGTGTGAAAAACTTTATTGAGAAATACGAATTATCCTTTCCTGTCGCGATAGATAAAGGAAACCAGTTGTTAAACGCCTATGGAATTGACCCATTACCAACTACGCTATTGATTGATAAAAATGGAGAAGTTGTGGAGATTATTACGGGTGAAATGTCAAAAAAGATGGTACGGCAATATATGGAGCAAATTATGCCATAGGGAGTTATTTTTATGGAAAATGTAAAATGTGAGTGTGGGCATGTTAACCCACACGGTACGATATTCTGTGAAGCATGCGGTAAGCCTGTCATAACTGAGGAAACAAATCAAGAAAGTACTGAAAAAAAGCCATTGTTAGATATGCGGTATGAGGGAAGTGCAAGACGTTCTCAAACCTACAACAAAACAATAGTTGATAAAATTTGGAACTTCTTTTCTTCTGTAAAAGTTGGGATATGGATTATCGTTCTTCTATTAGTTGCCTCAGCACTTGGAACAATCTATCCACAGGAATTATACATACCTCCAAGCATGAGTCCAGTAGATTTCTATGAACAGGAGTATGGAATAACAGGAAGATTATATTATCAATTGGGGTTCCATAACCTGTACGGGTCTTGGTGGTATATGATTCTGATTGCGATGCTAGGTATCTCTTTAATCATTTGTAGTATTGACCGTGTAGTGCCATTATATAAAGCTTTGAAAAAGCAAGGTGTTACTCGTCATGAAAGCTTCTTAAAAAGGCAGCGAGTATACGGAAAAAACAAGGTTGAAGATGTTGATGGCGATTTCCAAAAAGTAAAAGAAAAGTTACAAAAGAAACGATATAAAGTTCGTGAGGAAAATGGAAATATTTTAGCAGAAAAAGGTCGTTTTGCTAGATGGGGACCATATGTAAACCATGTTGGTTTAATTATTTTTCTCATTGGTGCAATGCTCCGTTTTGTACCTGGCATGTACGTGGATGAAGTGCTCTGGTTACGTGAAGGAGAAACTGCAAGTGTTCCAGGAACGGACGGAAAGTACTATTTGGAAAGTGAAAAGTTTATTGTAGAAGTTTACGAGAAGGACAAAGAAAAGGAAGTTTTTGAGGAAGCAATCGAACAAGCAGGAAATGCAATGGTTGTAAAAAACTACCAAACAAATGTTACGTTATATGAACGTACTGATGAAATTATTCATGGGCGCGAGCCAGAATTAAGAGAAATAAAAAGTCATGAGATTCGAGTAAATGAACCTCTAAAGCATGACCATTATGCATTCTACCAAGTCGACTATAAATTAAATGAATTTAGTACAATGTCTTTTAATATGATTGATAAAACAACGGAAGAGGACTTTGGAAAAATCACGATTAATTTACGGGATCCACAAGATATGTATGATTTAGGAAATGGCTACTCAATTGAGTTAGCAAGCTATTTCCCGGATTTCTACTTTAATGATGACGGAGAGCCAGCTACGAAAACAAAGGTTCCTAACAACCCGGCATTTGTATTTAAGATGTTTGCTCCGGATAAACCTGAAGGTGAAATTAGCTTTGTCGCTATTCAACAAAATATTGAACCTATGGGTGACAATAAATACAAAATGGCCTTTGGCGGTGTTGAGATGAAGAATGTCTCTGGACTGACTGTTAGAAGAGACTACACACTTTGGATTCTAGCTGTAGGTGGAGCTATTTTCATGATTGGTGTTATCCAAGGTTCTTATTGGCATCATCGTCGAATATGGGTTCAGCGTAAAAATAGTGAGGTTATTGTGGCCGGACATACAAATAAAAACTGGTTTGGTTTAAAAAATGAAATTCGATTTGTTCTTTCAGATACTGGTATCGAAGAACCAATTGATCAAGTTGATGTAAAAAATAAGGAAAATAAGGAGGGATAAATATGGCTGAATTAAGCTCAAATCTACTTTATGGTGCCTTCATTCTTTATCTTATTGCGACGTTTATTTTTGGTGGAGCGATTAGGGATAAAAAAAATACAAACGGATATAACCGTTGGTCACACGTAGGGATAGCTATTACGATTATCGGATTTGTTGCACAACTAGGCTATTTTTTTACCCGGTGGATTGCATCAGGACATGCACCAGTAAGTAATTTATTTGAATTTATTACCTTCTTTGGAATGATGCTTGTTCTAGCGTTTATTATTATCTATTTTATATATAAAACAAGTATTTTAGGACTATTCACATTACCGGTAGCCTTACTAATTATTGCATATGGCAGTATGTTCTCAAGAGAAATTTCGCCTTTAATACCTGCATTACAAAGTGACTGGCTACATATCCATGTTACGACCGCAGCATTGGGGCAAGCCATACTTTCAATTAGCTTTGTGGCTGGAATTCTGTACCTGTTAAGGGTAGTGGATCAAACTGTAAAAAGTAAAAAAACTTTCTGGCTAGAATTTATCATGTATGTACTAGTTGTTGTAGTTGGATTTGTTGCCATATCTACAGCCTTTGGTGCAATGAAATATGAATCAACATTCTCCTGGGTGGATAAAGAAGGTGTAGATTCAGAAATGGTATTTACATTACCTGCATTAGTCATCCCTAATGAAGGAGAATTACTAACAGATGGTGTGTTTTCAACTGGAATTGAACTCCCACCATTATTGAGTGCGAGAAAAGTAAATACAGTGTTATGGTCAATCTTTGCCGGGTCTATTCTATACGGACTATTACGCTTAATTTTACGTAAACGTATTGGTGCTGCACTACAGCCTTTAACAAAACGTTTAAATTTAGATCTTATTGATGAAATTGGGTATCGCTCGGTGGCTATCGGGTTTCCTGTATTCACGTTAGGTGCACTAATTTTTGCGATGATATGGGCACAAATCGCATGGACACGTTTTTGGGGCTGGGACCCTAAGGAAGTGTGGGCGCTTATTACCTGGCTATTTTATGCCTTATTCCTTCACTTAAGACTTTCAAAGGGCTGGCATGGAGAGAAATCCGCATGGCTAGCAGTTGTAGGGTTCTTTATTATTATGTTTAATACAATCTTCGTGAATCTAGTAATTGCTGGATTACACTCATATGCTTAAATAGAAATCTTTTAAGGTGTAGACGAGGTCAATAATTGACTTTGTCTGCACTTTATTTGTATGGTAGTCTGTGAATACAAAATGAATGAGAATATAGAATGAGTAAAGTTAACATTTGTGTCTAAATATTGACTTTTGATCTATAGAGCAAGACTAGTGTGATATATGATATAGATAATCTTGAAAAGTTTATGTACGATATAAGTGTTAAGGAATATATAAAAAGTACTAGTTTTGTAACATCGAATTAAGACGGTTTTTAATACACCAAGGAAAATTCTAATTCGAGTCCCTTTACATCTTTTTAGTAAAGGCTTTCGGTAGTGAAAAGTAGATAGTTATGTTGGTATCTCACTACTGATAACAGAGTCTTTAGAAAAATGGAGGAATAAACATGGAAAACGGAGCAAAAATTCTTATCGTTGATGATGAAGAAAGAATTCGTCGTCTACTTAAAATGTATCTTGAACGTGAAAACTATATAATTGAAGAAGCTGATAATGGTGAAGTTGCCTTAGAGAAGGCATTTAAAAATGAGTATGACCTTATCTTATTAGATCTTATGATGCCCGGTAAGGATGGAATAGAGGTGTGTCGCGAATTACGCGAGAAGAAATCAACCCCTATTATTATGCTGACCGCAAAAGGAGAAGAGGTAAACCGTGTTCAAGGATTTGAGGTTGGAACGGATGACTATATCGTCAAACCATTTAGTCCGAGAGAGGTAGTGCTACGAGTTAAGGCTCTATTGAGAAGGGCGTCACTCACAACCTACCTTCAAACCGAAACAACAGCAAAGGACATAATTGTGTTCCCTCATTTAACAATTGATAATGACGCACATCGTGTACTTGCCGATGGAAAAGAAGTTGGTCTAACACCGAAGGAATACGAACTTCTATGCTTCTTAGCAAAAGCACCAGACAAGGTATTCGATCGAGAACAACTCTTAAAAGAAGTTTGGCATTATGAGTTTTTTGGAGATTTGCGTACGGTTGATACACATGTAAAACGCCTGCGTGAAAAATTAAATAAAGTTTCCCAGGATGCTGCAAAAATGATTGTAACGGTGTGGGGAGTTGGCTATAAGTTTGAGGTTGGCCAGGAATGAAATTTTGGCGCAGTGTAGTAGGAAAACTGTGGGCAACGATTCTACTATTGTTTTCCTTTGTTTTATTTGTTTTAACGATTTTATTTATGGAGTACTTTGAGAATTATCATATACAGGAAGCTGAGAGAAATCTTACTCAACTTGCGTCTAATATTGCAGTGATTATGGAGCAACACGAAGATAAAGATGTTGCAAGGTCCATAGCGTGGGAGCTTGTTGATCAAGAGACAAAGGTTATCATTGTCGCGGACGAAAATACCAATTGGTTATCTCCGGATCGGGAATCGATTGCAAATATCCCAGTAACTCTAATAACAGAGGACCCCGTTCTAAAAAAGGTTATCTCGGATGATGAATATGAAAGCAAAAAGATCTATCTTACTGAAGAACATCTTGAGGGTAAGCAATCAAAAGAGCTGTTCGTAGTGGGGGCTCCGCTTCATATTGAAAATGATCAAAAGGGAGCGGTTTTCCTTTATCAATCATTAGACGTTGTCCAGAAGACGGCTCAACAAACAACAAAATTTATTTTTTTAGCTGCAGGAATTGGGATTGTCTTAACCACTGTATTTGCCTTTTTTCTATTAACTCGTATTACTGCCCCACTCAGAAAGATGAGGGAGGCTGCATTTGAAGTTGCAAGAGGGAAGTTTGATACAAAGGTTCCAATTCTTACCCATGATGAAATTGGGGCACTTGGTATGGCATTAAATCAAATGGGTAGACAACTTAAATATAATATAAATGCACTTAATCAAGAGAAAGAACAGTTAGCGAGTATTCTTAACAGTATGGCCGATGGGGTTATTACATTAAATCGTGATGGCACAATCTTAGTAACTAATCCGCCAGCAGAGAGGTTTCTTCAAGCTTGGTACTATCAGCAAGGCATGTACCAGGATGTTGGGGAAGAGCTTCCATCCGAGGTAAGGGATTTATTTCAGCGTGCCGTTTCTTTCGAGAAGGAACAATTTATAGAAATAAGTCTTCAGGGAAGAACATGGGTTATATTAATGAGCCCACTCTATAATCAAACATATATAAGAGGTGCTGTAGCTGTTTTACGTGACATGACCGAGGAAAGACGATTAGATAGACTCCGAGAGGACTTTATTGCAAATGTTTCACATGAACTTCGAACACCGATAGCAATGCTACAAGGCTATAGTGAGGCAATTTTGGATGACATTGCAAGCTCAGAGGAAGAACGAAAAGAAATTATCAAGGTCATATATGATGAGTCTTTACGTATGGGTAGGTTGGTAAATGAATTATTGGATTTAGCTAGAATGCAGTCCGGGAATATTACGTTGAATAAAGAATTAGTTGACTTTGATGCATTAGTCAATCGAGTCGTTCGAAAATTCCAAGGTCTAGCGAAGGATAATCAAATCATACTCATTGCAAACAAAGAAGAGAATATCGGTGAAATTTTCCTAGATCCTGATCGTATTGAACAAGTATTTACTAACTTAATTGATAATGCAATTAGACATACAGATGCAAATGGGAAAGTAGAAGTGCTTGTAAAAGGACAGGAAAAGGGGATAAAAATTGATATTAGGGATACTGGATCTGGAATACCTGAAGAGGATTTACCGTTTGTTTTTGAACGTTTTTACAAAGCTGATAAGGCTAGAACAAGAGGGAAATCTGGTACAGGTTTAGGTTTAGCAATTGTCAAAAATATCATTGATTCACACAACGGAAACATTTCAGTACACAGTAAAATGGACGAGGGGACAACATTTACCTTTGTAATTCCTCGAAAAAATGAGTAATTTGAAGGTTTGTGCCGAAGATTCTTGTTCCATAAGAAACATTTGTCTTGTAAATGAAAAACTCTTCTAGTACTATAATGATAGCAAATAAAAAAATTTAATAAATTAGTAAGAATTATTGGTGTCTGAGAATGGAGCTTTTTGAAGCAATTCTCGTAGACTTAATAGGGAATCTGGTGTAAGTCCAGAACTGCCCCCGCAACTGTTAAAGTGGACGAAATGAGAAGAACCACTGTATGAATGTATAGCAAATGCTGTTATTCATATGGGAAGGACTCAAAGTAGGAAGAAGCTTAAGTCAGTAGACCTGCCTAATTCTCTCTTTCTATGTAATTCTTCGGGGTGTAAGAATTAGCAATAAAAGGTAGACTTAATCATCTTTGATTTCACTTTTTACTGTAAAACTCACCCCGTAGGGTGAGTTTTTTTGCTTTAATATTTGATTAAAAGGTTATAGGTGCTATTGCACTTATTATAAAACACAAAGGGGAGCTAGACACATGAAAAAACTTTTACTTGTATTACTATCATTAGGTTTATTATTTGGATGTAGTAATGAGCCATCGACTAATGAGACTCCAAAAAAGGATACGTCGGAAAATACGACGAAAGAAGAAAAAGCTGAAATAGTTACGGTTGTTATTTCAAAGAACAATGGAGAAGAAATTATCGCTGAAAAGGAAATAGAAATTGAAGCAGGAAAAGAAGTTACAGTTATGGATGTCATGCAGGATAACTTTGAACTTGAAACACAATTTGATGGCGCATTTATTGTTAGTATTAATGGAGTTGCAGCAAATGAGGCAGAAAAAACATCTTGGTTTTATTCTGTGAATGGTGAAGAGGCAATGGTTGGCGCAAATGAATTTAAACTAAAGCCTGAAGATAAAGTAGAATTTGATTTACACGCATGGGAATAAGAAGACTCTCTGTTAAAAACCTAACATTTTTATCAATGTTAATCGCTTTATCTGTAGTTGGGAGGATTACATTTACATTCCTCCCAAATGTTCAACCTACTACTGCCATTATCATCATAACAAGTTTGTTTTTAGGGCCTGTATATGGAATGATAGTTGCTGTTTTTAGTTCCGTACTTTCCAATCTTGTGATGGGGATGGGATTGTGGACATTTGGTCAAATCATAGCATGGGGCATCATTGGATTACTAGGTGGTGTTCTACGCGTATATCGGGACCGAATCCCAGTACTCATCCTTACCTTATTTGCTATTTTTTGTGGATTTTTATATGGGTTCATCATTTCAGTACCACTTTATCTTTTTTCAGGTAAATTCATTGCCTATTATCTGGCAGGATTACCGTTTGATGTTAGCCATGCAATTGGGAATGGAGTATTTTTTCTTATCCTATATCCGATTTTACGACTACTATTCTTAAAAAATGTAACAATTGCAAAGTAAGGAAGAATATTACCAAAATATTCTTCCTTTTTTTATGAAAACAGTCTATATTGGGTATGTAACTTTTTTTAAAAAACTTTCGACTAATGAAATGAACGGGAGGATTTAGAATGGATTCCTTATTTGAGGAACTATATGAAAAATATCATCACGATATCTTTTCCTTCTTATTTTATATGGTGAAAAATCGTGAACAAGCTGAAGATCTCGTTCAGGAAGTTTATATAAGAGTGTTAAAATCATATGATAGATTCGAAGGGAAAAGCAGTGAAAAGACTTGGTTATTTTCCATTGCTCGACATGTTGCAATAGACTCATTTCGAAAACAAAAAGGCTGGAAGCAGCGAATTATAGATTCGTTTGATTGGAGTCGCCAAGAGGTAAAGGATTATGCACCACTTCCAGAAGAAATTGCTTTGCAGAATGAACAAATACAAACGATGTATCGCTGTTTGGATCGGTGCACTACTGATCAAAAGATGGTACTGATCTTACGATATATCCAATCACTTTCTATTGCTGAGACTGCAGAAGCCCTTGGGTGGACTGAAAGCAAGGTAAAAACAACTCAGCATAGAGGTCTGAAAATTTTAAAGACCTATATGGAGGAATCTGGAGTAAAGGAGGATATAGCTGATGAAAAAATCAGAGTGGAGTGATGAACAGCTAGAGCATATGCTTTCTCAAATGCCAACAATTAAAGATAACCGTAGTCCACAAAAGATTTATCAACATATATCCCAAAGAAAGAACAAGAATAAGAAAAAGGTATGGCTTGTTCCGACAATTGCATCTGCAGCAGCAGCGCTTTTATTATTTATTTTAGCTCCTTCTTTTTTAAACACGAATCATTCAGGCTTTGAGTCAGCTGAGATGTCTAGAGAAAATACAAATATGGCAATGGATAAAGAAGATAAGGAAACTGTTGCTCCTGAAGAAGAGTCGGTTGGCATTTTACAAAAAACGGAGGAAGAAGACAAAGAAAGTGAAGCTAGCATGTCTACATTCGATAATCAACAAGCCTATTCTGTGAAGGGTGTTTCTAAAAATGAAGTTATTTTAACATACGGGGTATATGTAGGTGGAGTGATGTTTCCTACCGTTGTATCTGTTGTAGTTGAATCAGATGGGCAAAATGTAATTGAACAATGGGAAAAGAATATACCGGTAGTGAATAATATTATTCTACAAAATCCTAGCTGGGGAATTGATGAATTAACTGTTGATACGTATTTTGAAGATTTTTCTGAAGTAATTAAACCTGATGGATCAAAAGCTGTAAAAGTAGAGGTTGAAGAGACCGTCAATACTGAATCTTTTGCAACAGCAGAATCAGGTGATTTCATTAATACAATACAATCATTTAGATATCTATTGGAAGACTATCAACATGCAGAACTTTATCAAAATGATAAACAAGGAATAATCATAGGTCAATCAGGTGTTATTGAAAATCATATTGATGTGGAAAAGGATACTAAAAAAGCGTATCTATTCTATATAAATGAAGGATCTAATTATAAGATATTAATTCCGACATATGAAAATTTTGATACACTTGAACAAGCAATTGAAGCAATGAAAGAACAGCTCAATCAGGGAGATTATCAACTTCATCCGCCAATCATACAATCGGCTCAAATTGAAAGTATAAAAACGAATGGAACAAATGTAGAGATCTATTTTGCTGATGATGCAAAACTTACTAATAACGATACATTTATTGGCATGATTGAGGCAATCTTGTTAACTGCGAAGGAATTCGATTTTGAGACAGTTACCTTTCATGGGAAAATTGATCAAATTGGTGATATACCATTTGGTGAGCCTGTACAGGTTCCTCTTGCGCCAAATCCTTTGCCAGTACATTAAAGAGACACTTGTTGTCTCTTTTTTTTGTCTCCATATGTTAGTCAAAAAAATTATGAAGAAATTTTTTACATATTTTTTACATAATTTAAGAAAATTTCTCAAATAATGAAAGGGTGTCCATTTTTGCTTGATACTTTAGATAGGGGGTGTCTTGTAGCCAAGCAAAGAGTGTTCCTACGGAAGTGAAAGGTAGGCGATTTGCATCAGTCGAGTGCAGACAGCGATTTTTTTCCTTCCGATGCGATTGGTTAGACAAGCGAGCCGAGGTCACATTGATCTAGTTTACATACTAATTTTCATAGCTATATTGAGGAGGATCACAATGTTTGTGTTTGTTAGACGCATTACAATCGTTGCGCTATTTGCAGCTTGTATAGGTATCCTATTTATTGGTAGTCTAAGTGCTAGTGCACAGGATGTACCAGTAACTGGTACAGATGAGGAATGGGCGTGGCCTGTACTTGGTAGAATTACAGATACATTTGGTACAAGGCAGGGGAATCACAAAGGCTTAGATATTGCCGCTCCAATTGGAGATCATATATATGCAGTTGATGAAGGAATTGTAAAAGGATCATACTTTAAGGGATCCTATGGTCATGTTGTTTTTATTGAGCATCCCAATGGATATGAAACAGTATATGCACATCTAAGTAAACGAAATGTTCAGGAAGGACAGAAGGTAGAAAAAGGCCAAATAATTGGCCACATAGGAAGTACAGGAAATTCTACTGGCCCGCATTTGCATTTCGAAGTACACAACGGGGAATGGAATGCATCAAGAAATAATGCAATTGATCCCCTCTTTGTGCTTACAAATGAACAAATTCTTGTTCCAACTTTACTAGAGAAAGAGCAGATTGAAGTTTCAAAAAAGGTAGAAGAGAAAGTAACTAGAGGCTTTAATTATAATAAAGAACAAGAAAATCATATTGAAGCAGCTACAGTTGAAAACAAAGGTAATACTGTATCTAAGATTACTGTTAAAAAGGGGGATACACTCTGGGATTTATCAATCCGTCATAATGTTTCAGTTGAATCGATTATGAAGTGGAATAACCTGAATTCTTCAAGATTAGAAGTAGGAAAAACTCTGGATATTTATCATAATGACAGTAAGACATATACCGTTAAAGAGGGTGATTCCCTATCAGTCATCGCAAGCAAGGTTGGTTTAACAGTTGAAGAAATTAAAGTTTTAAATCATTTACAAAGTGATTTAATCTTCCCGCATCAAGAGCTCATTATTGAGAAATCATAAAACAATTTGAATATTTTCACTTCCCCTTAAGAGGATTATTCATGTATAATGGTAAAAACTTTTAGGGGGATATTCATGCTTACTGATTACCACAATCATTTAGAGTTAGGAACACTTGAATTAGATTATTTAATGAAATTTATTGAAGAAGCAAAAGCAAAAAAGATTGATTCTTTTGGCATTTCGGAGCATGCCTATCATTTTTATCAAACAAAAGACATTTTATCTAATCCCTGGGTGGATGCAAGAAGGTATTATGACATGAAGGATTATGTGAACTTATTTAAACTTGCCTGGAAAAATAACATCGATGTAAAAATGTCTATTGAAATGGACTATACGCCAGGTAAGCATGCAGAAATGGAATCGTTCATATCTTCTTACGATTTTGATTATGTGATAGGATCCATACATTGGGTCGAAGATTTTGGAATTGACCTTGCAGAATTTCGTGAAGAATGGGATAAGCGAGACCTATACGATACATACACAAAATATTATGATCAGGTTGTAACATTAGCACAATCAAATCTTTTTGATATTATTGGTCACATCGATTTAGTTAAAATATTTAAGTATATTCCAGAGGATGAGGAATTCCTACTTCATCAATTTGACCGGGCTACAACTGCTCTTGCTAACTCCAAAACTTGTGTCGAGATTAGTACTGCAGGTTTGCGAAAGGTAATCGGAAAGCTCTATCCCGATCCTAGACTATTGAAAATGTGTTATAACAAAAATATACCTATAGTATTATCATCAGATGCACATAGACCTCAGGATGTCGGGGCAGATTTTGAGCAAGCCATTGCATTAGCAAAAAGTGTTGGATATGAAACACTAATGACATTTGAAAAAGGGGAACGTAAGGAAGTTCCACTAGGATAAAAAAGAAGCGTAAAAACAGAGAAAGTGGGCCACTACAAGCCTGCTTTCTTTTCTTATTAAGTGTATCATTGCTAGTAGATGCCTACTGATAGTAAAAAGAAAGAACCCTTCACATATGAAGGGCTCTTTGAGAAAAATACTATTCAAATTTTAATGGATCACCATCAAAAGGCTCATCTGCAACTTTAATGGAATCAGTAGGACAACCTTCAAATGCATCTATCATATCTTCTTCTAATATTTCTGGAATCTCAACAATCCCTTGGTTATCATCAAGTGTTACAAATGCAATACCGTCATCATCGTAATCGTAGATGTCTGGTGCAGCAGCTCCACACGCACCACAAGCGATACATGTGTCTTTGTCAACAATCGTGTATTTTGCCATCTGTATATTACCTCCCAAAAATCGTTACATATATAATATATTCTACTATTTATATAAGTTCCGCATCCTACTTCCACATAAGATGGAAACAGCTTCCTCATATTCCATTGTAAAGCTGTTTACTCAACTTTTCAATAAAAATATATAGTGAGATTGTTGAATATAAAGGGGTTTTCCTATTTTGACAACCTTGTCTACATTTCGACATGAAAACATCCCACTTTTCTTTATTATTTGATAAAATAAAGGTAACATTCCTTCGACTATTTACCAAACAATCCGATAGAGAGGGGAGTAAGTAGTGAACATGACTTTTCGATCAATATTGCTTTTATATTGTTTACATAAGTTTAATGGCGAGCGTACAATTTACGGCATGTATCACTTGCTAAATGGAAAAAAATCCTCTCAGACGATTGGGGATGCAAATCTATTTGGATTAGCACATCTTTTTGGGGTCCTTCGACCGATACAAAGAGAACAGATTGAAGAAGATATCAATAATCTAATTGAAAACAAACTAATTGAAGAAATTACCCCAACTAAATATATACTTACTCCAAGAGGTAAAGCTGCCTTAGATCGCAATCTTGAACAAAAACCTGTCCCAAAATATCTAAATGGTTGGAAATACAATGATCAAGCCTTAACACTTTGGCGCAGACTCTCGTTACTGTCACAATCGTTATCTAATTTAATACAGGATAGCAAACAATATACTCCTATCCAGCAGGACGATACGGTTGTTAATTGGGTAAAGGGGTTCCTAATGAAGGACGGACATAATCGATTTGAGTTGGCAGAATCTATTTATCATGAGTTACTAACTTGCCTTGAATTGGTTTCTGAAATAGAAGCAACAATCTTTGTACTACGCCTAACAAGTTCATCAAGAATTGGGTACACAATTGAGCAAATTAGTGACTTGCTAAAAGAAGACGAGACTTGGTGTCATGTTATGTTTATACATACATTACATAGAATTGTTCAACATTTAGAGTCAAGTGCTCCTGATTTTCCTATTCTGGTTTCAATGATAGAAAAAAACAGGCAAGAAGACATATTGTTAACAGCTTCAACAAAATCAACATATAAGCTATTGCTCCAAGGGAAATCCATTGAGGAGGTTGCTCTTCTTAGAGACTTGAAGCGTAATACAATCGAGGACCATATTGTTGAAGTTGCGCATCACAACCCTGAGTTTTCCATTGATCCATTTGTGCCGCCTGAGCATCAGGAGATTATCCTATCTACATATAATGCGCTAGGTACAAAACAATTACGATCATTGAAAGAAAAGTTACCAAGTACAATTACTTATTTTGGGATCAGACTCGTCCTTGCGAAAATTGGTGGAAATTATGAATCTTAATTCGATTTTAAAAGAAAAATTTAATCATTCGTCCTTTCGAGAGGGACAAAAGGAAATTATTGAAGACTTACTTTTGGGTCATGATGTAATGGCATTGCTACCGACCGGTGGTGGGAAATCGCTATGCTATCAGCTACCTGGCCAAATCTTCGGGGGAAGTGTACTTATAATTTCTCCACTAGTTGCATTAATGGAAGACCAGGTTCTACAGTTAAAGAAATTAGGAGAGAAGAGAGTAATTGCACTAAATAGTTTCTTACAAAATGAAAAAAAACAAAGGATTTTATCAAATCTTCATCATTATAAATACATCTTTGCTTCACCAGAAATTCTACAGTCTAAATACGTATTAAATATGATAAAGAAAATCGATTTCTCTCTGTTTGTTGTAGACGAAGCACATTGTATCTCACAGTGGGGGCATGATTTCCGCCCTGACTATTCACTCTTGGGAGAAATTCGGCGGGAATTGGGTAACCCTACTTGTTTGGCATTAACTGCTACAGCGACCAAAGATGTAATAGAAGATATCCAGAAAACACTTCAACTATCACACCCCAAACAACATATTCACTCTTTGGATCGACCAAATATCGCAATTTCAGTTAAAAAGGTTGGATCGATTCATGACAAGAAAGAGGAGCTACTAAGATATGTAAATAATCTGCAAGGACCAGGGATTATTTATTTTTCTAGTAGAGTATGGGCAGAGAATATAGCGCACTATTTAAAAGATCAAGGCTTTGATCAAGTAGCCTATTATCACGCTGGTATGGAGCAAGAAAAAAGAATGTTGATTCAGGAGCAATTCATCAATAATCAATTATCTATTATTTGCTGTACAAATGCGTTTGGAATGGGAGTAAATAAGCCAGATATTCGATATGTTATTCACTTCCATTATCCTTCACAATTAGAAGCGTATTTACAGGAAATAGGACGTGCTGGAAGAGATGGAAAGCCAAGTGTTGCTGTATTACTTCATAGTGAACATGATCATGAAATTCCACAGTTCTTGATTAAGTACGAGTTTCCGTCTACCGAGCAGACAGGTCAGGTGATTGAATATATTAATTTCCAAATCAAAAAAAATGGGAGCTTCTCCATTTCAAAAACAATGGAAGACTACTTTCTTACCTCCTTTAATATAACGGAAATACAATGGAGATTTATTAAATATTATTTGGAGTTAGAAGATAACTTATATCGTGAAATCGATATAAGTAAAGCTATTGGTATTATTGAGAAGTTTGCAAACCAACGCTATTTGTACAAAAACAAGAAATTACAGTTCATGGAAAATTGGCTTGAAACTAAAGAATGTCGACGTCAGGGAATTCTAGCTTATTTTAATGAAAATTTAATAAACAAAACAGCTTCATGCTGTGATCATTGTATAATTGAGTGGGATTTGTACAGAAGGCATTCAAATGACGATATGAAGTGGGAGTTACCTTCCTGGAGACAAGAATTGTATCGTATCTTCCACAGAAATGAGCGAAAACTATGAGTAAGCGGCAAGCGGAGATTATCAAAAATTTAGAGGATAAAGAAATCGTCTTTCACCTTTATCTGACCCAAGGAATTCTTCTACTTGTCTCGTTAGGTCTTGGTATCTTTCTATTTGACAAATGGTCCTCCTTTATTGAGCTATGGAAGTTGAAGGATTGGAATATATTGATTATTGGTGGGGGTATCGCAATTGGGGTTGTATTAATTGATTTTGCATTGATGCAATGGTTACCCAAGTCGATGTACGATGATGGAGGAATAAATGAACGAATCTTTCAAAGAAGAAGTATTCCCCATATTTTTCTTTTATGTCTTTTGATTTCATTTACAGAAGAGATACTATTTCGGGGTGTGATTCAGACCCATTTTGGTCTTATCGTCGCAAGTGTCATTTTTGCATTATTACATGTTCGATATCTGTATAAATGGGTTCTCTTGCTAACGGTTATTGCTTTGAGTTTTTTGTTAGGTTATATTTATGAACTGTATCAAAATCTTTGGATTACGGTTTTTGCGCATTTCTTAATTGATTTTATTTTCGCTATAAAGCTAAGGATGGATTACTTACGTGGTTCGGGCGAGGAGGAGGTACAATAGTTATGCAACAAAATGAAGAAGGAAAGACTGTAACACCCGATAAAAAAACATCTCTACCGCCTCGAGGCGTAGTTCATAAAAAGAAAAAAAAGAAAACAAAATTTAAAATCAAATACCCTGTGGTACGATTATTGGCACTGTTATTTGTTTTGCTTCCAATCGCCATTCTAAGTTATAAATTTAATTCTGATACAGATTTTCTAAAACCAGCACCTGTAAAAAAGAGTTCGAATTTTGAGAGTATCAGTTATGAAAAGCCTGAAGAAACTAAACCATCATCCGAAACTCCGAAAGAAGAAGATCCGATTACTGAAGAACCACAAATAGAGGATCAAAATGACGAGGAACCTAAATCTGTTGATAACGAAACACCAACTGAAAATGCAGTAGAAGAAAAGGGTAAGGAAGAGATTCCTCAAAAGGAACTTACAGCTGCGGAAAAAGAAGCTGCAAAACAACCCCAACAGCAGGAAGAAAAGCCTAAGGACCAATATGATGTAAAATATCACAAGGTACAACCCGAAGAAACACTATATCGGATATCGATGAAATACTACAACAGTCGTGAAGGTGAAGACCTCATAAAAAGATGGAATGATATAGACGGGGACACAGTAGTTTCTGGTCAAGTATTACGTATACCGATTAAAATACAGTAAGCGCGAGTGACAACTCGCGTTTTTTTTATTTTGTGGAAAAGACATATACCAATGTACAAGCTCATATTTTTAATAATAAGGTTGTCTCGACGTTAGAATATTTCGATTTAGAAAAGTGGTTCAGGCTGGAGGGATGAGAAATCGAAAAGAAAATAAGTGAGTTGAATGAATACACGGATGAGGTTACAAAACAAATGCTTCAACATACGGTTGAAAAGAAACGTAAATTTGAGAAATTAAAGGCTAGAGCCTATTATATGAAGCTTGGAGTTCTTTTTTTGTTATCTATTTTTTTAGTTTATGTGTACAAGACCATTGTTTCTCCTTATAGCCATTCTACGGAGTTAATGATCAGTATTTTCCTGGATGGATCCATTTACTTCATGTTTGTTTTTATAATAGCAGGACTGTATGGTGGTGTACGGTATGTTGACAAAAAGAAAGATGAAGCAGAGGATAAATACCACGCTATTAGATGTGAAATAATTGATAAAAGTAAGGATTTATGGAAAGAGCCTGTACAGTGGCGAGAACGCCAGCGTGTATTTGAAATGATGAAAAAAGAATATGATATAAATTTATATCATGAAAGTAAATAGCTGTAAGATATTTGGTAAAAATTATCTACATAAAAAGAGTGAAGACATGAAATGAAGCTTTGGTCCTCACTCTTTAAAGTTATGGGATCATTTAGAAAAATTTCTTTTTGTCTCTTTCTTCTTTAAGTATCTCAACTGCTTCCCTAAAGCGTTGTGCATGAATGATTTCACGTTCGCGTAAAAAACGCAAACCATCGTTTAAATCAGGGTCATCACTTATATTAATGATCCATTGATAGGTTGCTCGTGCCTTTTCCTCAGCTGCAATATCTTCATACAAATCTGCAATCGGGTCACCTTTTGCTTGTATATATGCTGCAGTAAATGGCACGCCTGCAGCGTTATGGTAAAATAATGCGGAGTCATGGTCAACATAATGTGGAGCTAAACCAGCAGCTTTTAGTTGTTCAGGAGTAGCATCCTTTGTGAGTTTGTACACCATGGTTGCAATCATTTCCAAATGAGCAAATTCCTCAGTACCAATATCATTCAATAGTCCGATAACCTTGCCAGGTATTGTATAACGCTGATTTAAATAACGTAGTGCAGCAGCTAGTTCTCCATCAGCACCACCGTATTGTTCAATCAGAAACTTAGCTAACGTTGGATTACAAGTACTTACCTTTACGGGATACTGAAGCTTTTTTTCATAAACCCACATTTACGTAGATTCCTCCTCTGTTAAAAACTCAGAATGTGATTCCTTTAGGTTTATACCTGCCAAGGCCATGGCTCATCATCCCAATTCCATGGGTACCCTGAATAGCTATGTCCATATTGAAGCAAAGGTCCGAATCTTTCCTCATATTGCTTTGCGACTTTTCTACGCTGTAATGAGACATGATTGAACTGTTGAATGGCTTCATAATCGTTTGGATGGGTGTCCAAATATAAGGTGAGTTCAACTAGTACGAAATCCAACGCCTGTAAATCCTCTAATAAAGCATAATATTCTGGAGGCATCTGTTTCATTTACTTTCTTCCTCCCTTTTTTTCATTTCGTAAGGGTTATACCATGGATCATAGAAAGCAGGCCATAGTGTCCCTCTATGTAATGCTTCTTTAGGTGGATATTGCGGTAGGTTTGTTGGTTGAAAATTGATATACAGGTGTGGAGGGGTTGAGTATGTTTTACATGTGATGGGTTTACAAGGGTCATAAGGGCTTACATAGGGGTAATATTCTTTCTTTGGTGTAAACATGATGTAGCCTCCTTGATGTCAAAATACAATTTCATGTCATTCTACTTTATGGCATAGATGGTTGAAAAATGACAATCAAATTATTTAAACAGTGTCACATGAAAGTTTGTATCTATTCATTCCTCTCCTCATAATTTTAAATAGGGGGAGATGGGAGTATGGAAAAGCTGCTTTATGAGATAATTGGATTTTTCTGTGGATGTATGCTCATTCTTTTAACAATTGAAACATCAGTAAGTGAAATTCCGGAATTAATGATGGGATTTATAGTCAATCCCTTCTTATTTTTTATCATCATGGTCTGTTACTTTATAGGCTTTTTAGCGCATTCTACGATAATAAAAGAGGTAATCGAAGATTTTCATAAACGCTTAAGAAGAAAAAAACAGTCCTGCATAAAGTTCTTCTTACCAATCAGGTTAACTGCCGGTTACATTATTTTATTTGTATTCGGTCCTTGGCAAACATTCATTTTACTAGCCTTTTCCATTTTTTATGGTATTATATCGGTAGATTTAAAAAAGAATACGTTGTTAGATGTCGATAGATAGGAGCGAAAGCCATGCTACTTTTTTTTATTCTTATCGCGATTGGTTTGTTGCTTCTTTTGTATATGTGGCGAGAAGCACAGCTTGACCGTGTCGTTACTCATACCTTGCCATTTTCTAATTTTCCAAAAAGCTTCGAACAGATAACAATTTTCTTCATCTCAGACATTCACAGAAGAAAGGTGTCAGAACATATAATTGAAGAAGTAAAAGGGAAAGTCGACATTGTGATAATTGGTGGGGATTTAACGGAAAAAGGGGTTCCATTTGAGCGTGTAAAAAAGAACCTTCAATTGCTGAGATCTCTAGGACCGACTTATTTTGTTTGGGGCAACAATGATTATGAAGTTGATTACCATGAACTAGATTCTATACTATTAGATATGGGGATAAAGATTCTTGATAATACAGCTGTTCTTTTTGAAAGCGGAGAAGGTGAGAAGGTTTCCCTTTTAGGAATTGATGATATGAAGGAAGGAAGAAGCAGACTTGATCTGGCACTCCTAGATGCTGGGAATGAAGTGGATTTTAAAATCCTTGTTAGCCATAATCCCGAAATTAAAGCGGATCTACATGCAGAACAAAGGATTAATCTATTATTGTCTGGACATACCCATGGTGGACAAATCAGATTTTGGAAATTTGGATTATACCCAAAAGGTGGTATCCAACAAATAGACAAGACCACAATTTTTATCAGTAACGGCTATGGGACGTCCGGTGTTCCATTACGATTCGGTGCACCACCTGAAACACATCTTATTACACTTCAATCAAGCGAAAAATAGACTTTCGTACTTTGTACAAGTCTTGTAGAAATATGCCCGAACACAGCTAAAACAAGAACATAATTTATAATCCTTCATAAAATAAAGAAAAGGTTGCTGCAGGTGTGATGGTGAGGGAGGGTTTTTAATGCGTCTTGAACGCTTAACTTATAATAAAATCAAGATATTTCTAACATTCGATGATCTGATTGATCGTGGCCTCACTAAAGATGATCTTTTGTCAGACTCGTTAAAGGTTCACCAATTATTTAGAGATATGATTGAAGAGGCAAGTATAGAATTAGGCTTTGAAGCAGATGGGCCTATAGCAGTTGAGGTTTACTCCTTACAGGCACAGGGAATGGTAATTATCGTAACAAATGCTGTAGGGGACAATGAAGATGAAGAATTTTTAGATGATGAATATATAGAAATGCAGGTTACACTTGATGAAAGTAAGGATATATTTTATGAGTTTCATACGTTCGAGGACGTAATTCAGCTTTCAACCAGATTAAATAGTATATCTGTTGAAGGTGGCAAACTATATTCATATAAAGATTATTTTTATTTGTTACTCGAAGAGAATGCAAAGACGAACACAGAGAATGTTATTGCGATATTAGCTGAGTTTGGAAATCCAGCGACAATCACTAAATACCGAGTACATGAATATGGAAAAGAAATATTTAATGATCATGCAATGAAGGATATCTATCGGATTTTTATAAAAAACAGGAAGAACCTCTAACTGGATTAGGGGTTTTTCTTATGGAAGGGTAAAGTAGGTAAAAGATAAAAAAATTTAAGGTAAGATTCTTCATTTTTCATCTTGCATAAAGATATGGAAGGTGTATACTAGTGACTGGAAAGGTGGACAATAATACTATCTGGAAAATAGATGTTATTTTTGTCTATTAGCATCAAGAAACTTTTTACATAATCATAAATTACCGAAAAACTCGGTATTTCCAGCTTTTTGTTTACACCTTTTGATAAATGTGTGGTCAAAATGGAGGATAAAAAGTGTGTCATCTTCACCGGACTTATTGACGATCCTCTAATAGGTACTGTGAAAAATCTTGGGAGGTTTACAAATGGTAGCCGAAAATAACAAGGACACTTCACAACAGAATGAAGAAAAAATGGATGTCCTAAAATCTACTCAAACAGTCATACATAAGGCATTAGAAAAATTAGGGTACCCTGAAGAAGTTTATGAACTTCTAAAAGAACCAATTAGAATGATGACCGTAAAGATTCCAGTAAGAATGGACGATGGTTCTGTTAAAATCTTTACTGGCTATCGTGCTCAGCATAACGATGCGGTCGGCCCTACAAAAGGTGGAATTCGTTTTCATCCAAATGTAACTGAGAAAGAGGTTAAAGCGCTTTCTATTTGGATGAGTTTGAAATGTGGAATTGTTGATTTACCATATGGTGGAGGAAAAGGTGGAATCATTTGTGATCCAAGAGATATGTCATTCCGTGAACTTGAACGTCTAAGTCGCGGCTACGTGCGTGCAATTAGCCAAATAGTTGGTCCGACAAAAGATATTCCTGCACCTGATGTATTTACAAATTCACAAATTATGGCATGGATGATGGATGAATATAGTCGTATTGACGAATTTAATTCTCCTGGCTTTATTACTGGAAAACCACTAGTACTAGGTGGTTCACATGGGCGTGAATCTGCAACAGCAAAGGGTGTAACGATATGCATTCGTGAAGCAGCTAAAAAACGAGGTATCAACCTTGAAGGCGCCAGAGTTGTTGTACAGGGATTTGGAAATGCTGGAAGTTTCTTGTCTAAATTTATGCATGATGCAGGTGCAAAGGTTATTGGAATTTCCGATGCGTATGGTGGTTTACACGATCCAAATGGTTTAGATATTGATTATCTGTTAGATAGAAGAGATAGCTTTGGTACTGTTACAAAGTTATTTAATAATACAATTACAAACAAAGAATTATTAGAGCTTGATTGTGATATTCTCGTACCAGCGGCAATCGAGAATCAAATTACAGAAGAAAATGCTCATAATATACGTGCAGGTATAGTAGTTGAGGCAGCGAATGGTCCTACAACTCTAGAAGCTACTCAAATACTTACAGAAAGAGGAATTTTACTTGTGCCTGATGTATTAGCAAGTGCAGGTGGAGTTACTGTTTCATACTTTGAGTGGGTTCAGAATAACCAAGGGTATTACTGGACAGAAGAAGAAGTCGAAGAGAAGCTTGAAAAAGTGATGGTTAAGTCATTTGAAAACATTTATACAACTGCTCAGAACAGACGTGTTGATATGAGACTAGCAGCCTATATGGTTGGGGTAAGAAAAATGGCCGAAGCATCACGTTTTAGAGGTTGGATCTAATATGATTTAGTATGGGGTAGCTCCCAATTAAATCATAGTAATGCCTCCGGCGCATGGCACAGACTATTAAATGAAGTTTTTCAAGCAAGCTTGATTCAATCTGGGCAAAAATTCGCCGAGGCGTATTTGATTTCGTTCATTATTTTTGCAAAAACAACAGAAATCTCCTATCATTTTTGGTAGGAGATTTTAGATTTTTGGTTTAAAAATTAGGAGTGACAAGCATGCAATCGGAAGAAGTTATAATTATTGGTGGGGGTCCATGTGGTCTTGCAGCTGCAATAGCCCTACAAGGTATAGGAATTGAAGCACTGGTTATAGAAAAAGGAAACATCGTGAATGCGATATACAATTATCCAACACATCAAACTTTTTTCAGTTCTAGTGAAAAACTAGAAATCGGAAATGTTCCATTCATCATTGAAGGACGTAAACCAAAGAGAAATCAGGCTCTTGCCTATTATCGAGAAGTAGCGAAACGAAAAAGGGTTAAAGTGAATGCATTTGAAAGGGTCTTAGAGGTTAAAAAAAGTAACACTGGTGAATTCCATATTTCTACTTCAAAAGGCGAATACAATTCAAAATATGTAATCATTGCAACTGGCTATTACGACAACCCAAATTATATGCGGGTACCAGGAGAAAATCTTTCTAAGGTATCTCATTATTTCAAGGAGGCGCATCCTTATTTTGAAAAGGATGTAGTTGTAATAGGTGGGAAAAACTCAAGTGTGGATGCAGCTCTAGAACTTGCGAATGCAGATGCAAGAGTTACAGTCCTTTATCGTGGTACTGAATATTCTCCAAGCATAAAGCCTTGGATTTTGCCGGAGTTTGAAGCACTTGTTCGAAACGGCATCATTAACATGGAATTTAATGCAAACGTAGTTGAGATTACCGAAGAAATTGTAAAATATCAGGTAGGAAATGAGTTAAAAGAAATAAAAAATGATTTTGTTTTTGCGATGACGGGTTATCATCCCGACCACAGCTTTTTACAAAAAATGAATATTGAGATTGAAAGTGAAACTGGAAGACCAGTTTTTAATCTGGAAACAATGGAAACAAATGTTGAGGGTGTTTTTATTTCAGGTGTAATTGCTGCAGGCAACAATGCCAATGAAATATTTATAGAAAACGGACGGTTCCATGGAGACTTAATCGCAAAAGCCATCCAAGATAGAAAATAGGTGTTTTCCTGAGTTGCCTGAAGTTTTTTGTTAATCTGTGTTGAAATAGACTGTCTTGAAAAAACTCTTGGCACACTGAGGCGCAGTTTGAGTGAAGACGTGAGTAGAAGATGCCTTCATGAGCGGACGAGCGAGGCAAGCATTGCAGTATGCAGACGTTTGTTAACAGTCTGAGGCAACTCGTTTGAGTTGCCTTTCTAATTTATTTTAGGAACATATCTTGAAGCTCTTGATGTTGATTTGTTTTTTCAAGTGTAACTAATAGCTTAATTCTTGCTTTTTGTCCATTTAATCCATTTGAAAAGATGACCCCAAGTTCTTTTAATTGTCTTCCGCCACCTTCGTAATTATAAACATCCTGAACATATCCATTGAAGCAACGCGAAACTAAAACAACAGGAACACCACTTCTAATGAGGTCCTTTATTTCATATACCATCGATGGCGGCAGGTTGCCTTGTCCAAGTGCTTCTATCACTAGTCCGTCCAATTTAACGGTTCGAATACCTTTAATGATATTTCCATCCATCCCAGCGTAAGCTTTAAGTAGGACAACAGTCTTTGAGACTTTATCAATATCATAGGTTTCTCTAATAGCTGGAATATGATGGAAGCTAACCTCTTTTTTATTTACGATTCCTAGTGGACCATATTGTGGACTCTGGAAGGTTGCAATATTACTTGTATGAGTTTTTGTAACGTTCTTGGCTGTGTGGATTTCATCGTTAAGGACGACTAAAACACCTTTACCTTTTGCGTGGTCACTAGACGCGACCCGAACAGCTGAGATTAAGTTGTATGGCCCATCTGCACCAAGCTCGTTACTAGATCTCATCGCACCTGTAACAACAATTGGTATATCGGATTGTACGGTAATATCAAGGAAATACGCTGTTTCTTCTAATGTATCAGTGCCATGTGTTATTACAACACCTTCAATATTGTCCTGCTCGATTGAGGATTCAATCTTCGCTTTTAATTGGAGCATTTCCTTTTCTGTAATGTGAGGGGAAGGAAGTTTGAATAACTCTACAACCTTAATATCCGCAATAGAGGTTAGTGCATCTGTTTGTAGGAGAAGTGGGTTTTGTCGATTTTGCTGAACAGTTCCTGTTTCTTTATCTTCCGTCATTGCAATGGTTCCACCCGTATGAATAACAAGTATTTTTTTCATAGTTTACCCTCGTTCCTGTATAGAAAAATTATCCAATTTAAGTATACTTCATATTTTCATTTATCAAATTACATGTTACGATAAAAGTGTTTGTTACTCAATAATTAATTAAGCAGTAATGGTTAATTTCATATAGTATATCATCATGTGTCAGATTGTAATTCCCATCTATCTGCTGTTATGACTTTACTGGGAAAATTGGATGTAAATATGCCAATGCATATTTCATCAGTAAATGATAAAGATTTGATTTATTAGGGAGAAGAGGATTCTTATGGTAGCGGTTATTACCGCAGGACTTGCACCTGGACTTGCGTTGCTAAGTTATTTTTATTTGAAAGATAGATATGATGCAGAACCTATCGCGATGGTCTTTCGTATATTTATTTTTGGTGCTCTTATGGTTTTTCCAATCATGTTTATACAATATGTTTTAAAAGTGGAAGGAGTATTTAGTCACAGCTTTACAGAGGCATTTTTTGTTGTTGCCTTATTCGAAGAATTTTTTAAATGGTTTATCCTCTTTTACACAGTCTACCAGCATATTGAATTTGATGAAGAATACGATGGAATTGTATATGGTGCTGCACTTTCATTAGGGTTTGCTACCTTAGAGAATATTTTATATCTATTAGCTAACGGTGTTCAGTTTGCTGTTGGAAGAGCTCTTCTGCCAGTATCAAGCCATGCATTATTTGGCGTTATCATGGGTTATTATCTTGGAAAAGCCAAATTCTCACCTGTCCAAAAGAAAAATTGGATCTTTCTCTCCTTTTTACTGCCATTTCTTTTACACGGAATGTATGATTACATATTACTGTCATTGGAAAAATGGATGTATCTAATGATACCTTTTATGCTGTTCTTATGGTGGTTTGGTCTACGTAAGGTTCGAATAGCTAAATCATAACCTATTAAAGTAATTCAAAAATAACCTGAATTTATCAGGTTATTTTTTTTTGTAAGTAACCTATCAAAGAGTTCTCTTGATTTTATAAGGTAAGTTGATATAGCCAGATTTAAATACTTCTGAATAAAATACCAATCTCTACAGAAAATACATGTAAGTATATATAGAAAATGGTTAGGGAGGTAGTTAATCATGAGCTTAAAAAAGCATATTATGTTATCCATAGTACTTATCTTGTTTGGAAGTGTGATTGTAGGCGGAACCAACAATCATGTCCAGGCTTTTTCTGAACAAATTATCCAACGTGGTGCTACAGGGGATGATGTAATCGAACTTCAATCAAGACTTCAATATAACGGTTATTATCATGGAACCATTGATGGTGTGTATGGATGGAGCACGTACTGGGCAGTCCGCAATTTCCAAAAAGCTTTTGGACTCGAAGAAGTGGATGGCTTGGTTGGAGAAAAAACAAAAGCAATGATCAATCGTTTTACAAAGTATAACAAACAGTTTGTATACGAAAATTTACGTAAGGGGAACCGTTTTACCCATTATGGGGGTGTCCCTTGGAATATTCAATCCGCACCATCTGAGCAGAATAGACAAAAGGCTAAAACAACTGCAGAGGCGAGAAGACTAGAAATTGAAAAACAATATACTGCAGAGCAAAAACAGGCTCAAGGTGGACAAAGTCAAGGTCAACCAAAGCAACCTCAGGGACAGCAAGGACAGACAGAGCAGCCAAAGCAACCTCAAGGACAGCAAGGACAAGCAGAGCAGCCAAAGCAACCTCAGGGACAGCAGGGACAAGCAGAACAGCCAAAGCAACCTCAGGGGCAGCAAGGACAAGCAGAACAGCCAAAGCAACCTCAGGGGCAGCAAGGACAAGCTCAAGAAAAGCCGCAACAACCAAAAACCCAAGAGGCTGAGCAAGGAGAGACTGCACAAGGTCCAACAGCAGTAAATATGCCAGGAGGCTTTTCACAAAATGATATACAACTTTTGGCAAATGCAGTATATGGTGAAGCGCGTGGTGAACCATATATCGGTCAGGTAGCTATTGCAGCCGTAATATTAAATCGTATTGATAGTCCCACATTCCCAGATACTGTTTCTGGTGTAGTATTTGAACCATTAGCATTTACTGCAGTTGCGGATGGACAAATTTGGCTTACTCCTAATGAAAAAGCAAAAAAGGCAGTAATTGATGCCATAAATGGATTTGACCCGACCGGCGGTGCAACGTATTACTTCAATCCGGATACTGCTACAAGTAAATGGATTTGGGGTAGACCCCAAATTAAGAGAATCGGTAAGCATATATTCTGTAGATAGAATGGAAGGTGAGACAAATTGCTAAGAGGAATTTTAATAACAGTATTAACAATTGGAATTGTTGGAACGGGATATTGGGGATATAAGGAGCACCAAGAGAAAAATGCCATTCTAATACAGGCAGAAAACAATTATCAAAGAGCTTTTCATGATTTAACCTATCATATCGACCTACTACATGACAAAATTGGAACAACTCTCGCAATGAATTCACGGAGTTCATTATCTCCTACTTTGGCAGATGTGTGGAGACTCACATCTGAAGCGCATTCTGATGTGGGACAATTACCACTCGCGCTTTTACCTTTTAATAAGACAGAAGAGTTTTTAAGTAATATTGGGGATTTTAGTTACCGTACAGCAGTGCGTGATTTGTCAAAGGATCCTTTAACTGATGACGAATATAAAACACTGCAACAGCTATATAAAAATGCAGAGGACATTCAAAAAGAACTCCGTACCGTTCAACATCTAGTTATGGAAAATAACCTGCGCTGGATGGATGTAGAATTAGCGCTTGCTTCGGGAGAAAAACAAGCTGATAACACAATTATTGATGGCTTAAAAACGGTTGAAAAGAATGTTGCAGCTTATTCTGAAGCGGAGTTTGGTGTCAGTCTAACTTCTACAAAGAAAGATAGTGATACATTTCCAAATTTAGAAGGTCCTGAAATTAATGAAGAAAAAGCGAAAGAAATTGCCAAAAAGTTTCTTGGTTTAAAGGGAAATATTGAAATGAAAGTGACGGAAAATGGTAAGGGGTCTTCAAATGGTTTCTACAGCTTAGAAATTAATGACCCAAAATCTAAGGTTGATACGTATATGGATATTACGAAAAAAGGTGGCATCCCAATTTGGGTTATAAGAAATCGAGAAGTACAGAAAAGTAAACTCAGTCTAAATGAGGCATATAATAGGGCACAAACCTTTTTGAAAGATAATAAATTCGAAAACCTAGAGCTCTTCGAAAGTGCTCAATATGATAACATCGGAGTGTTTAATTTTGTTTCTTCTGTAGACGGTGTGAGGGTATATTCTGATTCCATAAAAATGAAGGTAGCACTTGATGATGGAAATATCACTGGATTTACTGCAAGAGATTACCTGATGGCTGGGAAGATTACTAAAACGTCCGAACCGAAAATATCTAAAGAAGAAGCCAAGAAAAAAATTAATCCGAACCTTGAAATTATGGAGGATCGTTTAGCCATTATTACAAACGATCTTAGTGAAGATGTCCTTTGTTATGAATTTTTAGGAACAATTAACGATGATACGTATCGTATATTTATTAATGCTGAAAATGGGTTTGAAGAGAAGGTAGAAAAACTTAAAAATGCAGAACCAGTTTATAATGGAATAAACAAATCTTAATCAGCTGTCGAAAAAGGGTTGGCAATGTTGCTTTCCCTTTTTTGATTTGTCAAGCGCCAGGCGCCTTAGATTCAAGATTATAATCTATCACTTATGAAGGCAAATAGGGAGTTCAGTCAGCATTTATGGTAGCTCAGCAGCCTTGCGCTTTTCTGACTTTTCGTGGTTTAATAAGAATACAAATGTGTTTTTAGAAAGAGTGAACAAACGTGTTGAAAATTGGGGATACGATACAGCTTGAACCAGCATTTAATCCTAAAGGTGAAAAATATCGATGTAGGCTTGTCGAGAGAAAAGATAACAAGGTATACATAGATTATCCAGTTAATGTTAAGACAGGTAAAACAGTGTATTTATTAAATGGTACACAGCTTAAGGCTTTTGTGGCAGGAGACGGTTCTTCAGCTTATTTTTTTGATACAACTGTGTTAGGTAGGATGAAGCAAACTATTCCAATGATTGTTCTATCTTTTCCTAGTCAGGAAAGTATCTATCGGATTCAGCGCAGAGAGTATGTGCGCGTAGAAACACCAGTAGACGTGGCACTTCATAGTTTAAATGAGGAATTTTCACCTTTTGTATCAATTACACACGATATTAGTGCGGGTGGAGCTTCTATAATATTACCTTTTGCTAAAGCCCTCACGCCAGGGAAAAATATTATGACACATTTCGTACTGCCAACTTTATCAGAAGACTATCATTATGTAACGTTTACAAGTCATGTTATTCGAATAGTAGAGGGGAAGAGTGGAGAAAGAAACAAAGCTTCAGTTCAATTTATTGATATTACAGATACCGACCGTCAATTTTTAATAAAGTTTTGTTTTGAAAGACAATTATTATTAAAGAAAAAAGGAGTAAAATCGCAAGAATAAAACTGTTTCATTTCGGAATATACGAATAAAAAGAATTAAACATTAGCATACTAATAGAAAAACAATTTATAGGTTGGTATGCCAATGAAAAATTTTGAACGTATTCTAATTAAGCTTGCTATTATTCAATTTATCTTTCTCCTTATTGCTCAAGCAATTATTTTATATAGTCCTTTGACGCCTTATGTCACAAGAATGATTGAATATGAAGGTGTTGACCAATCGGATACAACCAAAACCATTGAAACATTACAAAATAACAATTAAAATAATTGCAGGGATTCCCTGCATTTTTTTCGTAGAATCGAATAACATTTTCTCGGCTTAACATACTAAAATTTAGTAGAACTTTAACTTTTTTTACTTTTTACATACCAGAAGTAGTCGAACGATTACTTAATAAGGGTGCAACTATTGGGAGGCATACATAACTTATGGACAAAAAAATTTCTATTGCAATTGATGGTCCAGCAGCTGCTGGGAAAAGTACTGTCGCTAAAATAATAGCGAAGAATCTTTCATATATTTATGTTGATACAGGTGCAATGTACAGAGCATTAACCTTTAAGGCATTACAATCATCATTAGATTTAGATAATGAAAATCAGATGATTGGAGTGTTAGAAGACACAATCATAGAATTAAAGCCTAGTGAAACAGGGCAACTCGTTTTCATCGATGATCAGGATGTTACTGAAAAAGTACGTGAGCATGACGTAACTAACTCAGTTTCGATTGTTGCAAAACATCGGAAAGTAAGGGAAGAAATGGTCAAGCGCCAAAAGAGTTTAGCAAGTCGTGGCGGGGTTGTCATGGATGGTAGAGACATTGGGACTCATGTTCTACCTCAAGCGGAAGTGAAAATATTCTTATTGGCTTCTGTTGAGGAAAGAGCACAGCGTCGCCATGAAGAAAATCTTTCTAAGGGCTTCCAATCTGATTTAGAAAAGTTAAAGGATGAGATTGCAGCTAGAGATAAATTAGACTCTGAAAGAGAAGTAGCTCCATTGCGTAAAGCAGAAGATGCAATCGAAATTGACACAACATCATTAAGTATCGAAGAGGTAGTCGGGAAAATTATGGATGTTGTAAAGGAAAGGATTTGAAGGGTATGAACCTATATTCCTTTGCAAGAGGGCTAGTGGGAGCAATTATTAAACCGTTATATCGTTTTGAAGTAATTGGTAGAGAAAATATTCCTACGGATGGTGGAGTGCTAATCTGTTCAAATCACATTGACAATCTAGACCCACCAGTAGTTGGGGTTACATCTCCAAGGCCAATTCATTTCATGGCTAAGGCGGAGTTATTCAAGGTTCCTGTCTTAGGATCTATATTACCTAAAATTAATGCATTTCCTGTCAAACGAGGGATGAGCGATCGCGAAGCCCTTCGAACTGCTCTAAAGCTACTTAAAGATGGGAATGTATTAGGTATTTTTCCTGAAGGTACAAGAAGTAAGGATGGAAATCTTGGAAAAGGGCTATCCGGGGTTGGCTTCTTTGCATTACGTACCGATTGTGTAGTCGTTCCCTGTGCCATTATTGGTCCATACAAACTATTTGGTAAAGTAAAGGTGGTTTATGGGGAGCCTGTTCAAATGGAAACATATCGTGCAGAAAAGGCTTCTGCAGAAATAGTTACAGAGAAGATAATGGAATCAATAGGAGAATTGATTAAAAAAAATCGATAGATTAAGAGTTTACACTTGACAAAAACGTCTATTTATTAGAAGTTAATTAAAAGAATATTTTTATAACTTTATTCAAAAAGGCTTGAATAAAGTTCAGTCTATGGCGGCTGCACCGATTTTCAAAGGAAAACTTTGAGAATATCCTTGGTTTTTCGGCCCACACGAGGTGGGTTACAGGGAGTTCTCCCAGAAAGTGGTGCTCTCATATACGCTCAGGCGCAATTGTAATCATCAGTGTATCAAAGGACTTTTTCTATTAGTAGTTAATAGATTGACTCAATCTTATTAAGAGGTAGTGTCCTTTTAAGTTTTTAGAAAGAGGGTACTCTTTTTAATAGCTATATAGACCAGCGATACATACATAAAACAGCTTTAAGTGTTTGATTTAGAAGGAGGTATTTTAAAATGGCGGAGGATATGAATCAAGTAGAGTACAAGGAGTTACAGGTTGGTGATGTTATCACTGGCAAAGTAACAAAAGTAGATGACAAACAGGTATTTGTAGCAGTTGAAAACAGCAAATTGGATGGTATTATTCCAATAAGTGAGCTATCAAGTCTCCATGTTGAAACAGCGAGTGATGTTGTTTCAGATGGTGAGGAATTAGAATTAGCCGTTATAAAAGTAGAAGAGGAAGCACTTATTTTATCCAAAAAGGCTGTACTAGCTTCCAAAGCATGGGATGAGTTAGAACAAAAATTTAACTCAGGTGAGGTATTTGAGGCAGTTGTAAAGGATGTTGTAAAAGGCGGCTTAGTTGTTGACCTTGGTGTAAGAGGATTTATTCCGGCATCCTTAGTTGAAAACTATTATGTAGAAGATTTCTCAGATTATAAGGACAAAACGCTAACTGTCAAAGTGGTTGAATTAGACCGTGATAAAAACAGAGTAATTTTGTCACACCGTGCTGTTGTTGAACAAGAGCAAAAGAACCAAAAACAACAAGTGCTTGAATCCTTAAAAGTTGGGGATGTCCTCGAGGGTACTGTTCAAAGACTAACGGACTTTGGTGCTTTTGTTGATATTGGTGGAATTGATGGATTAGTTCACATTTCTCAATTATCACATGAGCATGTATCAAAGCCATCTGACGTAGTTCAAGAAGGCCAAACCATTAAGGTGAAAGTTTTATCAGTTGACCGAGATAATGAAAGAATTTCTTTATCTGTGAAAGAAACGTTGCCAGGGCCATGGGAGAATATCTCAGCGAAGTTATCAGTTGGTGATGTAGTTGAAGGAACAGTAAGAAGACTGGTTTCTTTTGGTGCCTTTGTTGAGGTGCTACCGGGTGTAGAAGGTCTTGTTCATATTTCTCAAATCTCATCAAAGCATATTGGCACACCGCATGAAGTATTGAAAGAAAATCAAGTAGTCAGTGTGAAGGTACTTGAACTTAATGAATCGGAAAAACGTATTTCATTAAGTATTAAAGACCTTGAGGAAAAGATTGAGGAAGATTTCAGCAAATACCAACAGCAAGAGGAATCAACAGGATTCCAACTTGGAGAAGTTATTGGTGACGCATTAAATAAATTGAAAAAGTAATTAGCAGAGTGTAGACAAGTCCTTCTAAGACTGTCTACACTTTTTTGTGTTTTTTTAATTTGAATTGGACCAGGTTATCTCGAAAAATACTTGTGATACAAGGCTTTTGGTCAAGAATGTCTTCTTTATCGGCAAGTACGAGAAATAAATTCGTTCGAAAGCGTTAGGAAAACACTCAGAGGCTCTCATCCAAATTGGGTGAGAGCTTTTATTTTGGATTCATTCGATTAATATCTCTAGCTTCCTCAGGTGTATCTAATCTTGTTGCTCCAGGATAGTCTATCGACTGATCGCGGTCTGACTCCGTTAGTCTTGCTTCTTTATGTTTTCTTGTTTGTCTATCTTTACCCAAATCATATCCCTCCTTATGCTGACCTACATAAAAGCACAAAATTTGGGCAGTTTATTGTAGGTACATCTTAAATTGATAGTGATGTTTCATTTTATTGTTTCTTAAAAGGAATTTTGGTATTCAATTGGGTTAAATTTCATAATTTCAAGCCATAATGGGAATAGTAGGAGGTGGAAATGTGGAGGGTGTCCTTTTTTATTGGATCTGTTGGATGGCATGGGTATGTAGTACCTTTTTAATGAAAAAAAGCAAGGAAAGGCTATATTTATCCGTTCTTTTTTTAATTTCAATTATTTTATCAGGATATTATGTTGGATTTAGTGATTATCAAATTAATGCAAGTGTATTTCCAATTTTATTTTTTTGCCTGAAGGAGATTTCAAAAAGGCCGAATAAACAAAAGCTCTATTTGTTAATTTGTATTCTCACGATTTCCTTAGCCTATTCTAGCTTCCTATTATTCGAGTTATATGACCCTGTATGGCTATTTTTAGATCGCAATTTATTGCTAGGGGCTGTGTTAATATACGTTACGTTAATGCTCCTAAAGGATTTTCGCTTACGATTGGCGGGGTTAGCAATAGGCGCCATTCAAGGAGACATACTCTATGGGATTGTTGTCAGTCAAATCAATTTCCCATATGAAATTGGTTCGCTCGTGTTTTTAGATGTGATTTCAATAAGTTTCAGCTTTATTTTTGTTTGGTCTTCACTTGAAATACTACTACGTCATGTTGACGTATTGTTCCAAAAAAACACGAAGGAGAAACATGGTTAGCATGAATGAATATACTTATCCGATATTATTTGGAGTCATTTTTGGTGTTGCTGTTCGTTTGTACATGTTACGAACTGATTATCGCCAGTATCCATCCTATTTACATGGGAAAATCATTCACATTGCACTTGGTTTTATTGCAGCAGGACTAGGTACAGTAGCAGTACCTTCCATTATGGAACAGGATTTTACAGCTATAACATTTTTAACAATTGCAGCTTCACAATTTCGTGATGTACGTAATATGGAGCGTAATACCCTTACCGAGATGGACTCTTATGAACTTGTGCCAAGAGGGAAGACTTATATTGAGGGGATAGCCGTTGCTTTCGAAAGTCGAAATTATTTAGTTATTTTTACATCCTTTCTATCTACTCTTAGTTATCTTGCTATTAATATGTGGGCAGGAATTATTGTAGGGACCATTTGTCTTTTTGTTTGTAAAAAGTTAATGGCAGGAAGTAAGCTTAAAGATATTGTGGATATCGAGTATGTCCAACCAACCTTTGATGGAGCGGGTTTGTATGTTGACAATATCTATATTATGAATATTGGATTACCTGCAAGACAAAAGGAAGTGTTAAAGTACGGAATGGGTTTCATCTTAAAACCAAAATCATTTAATGCCCGGGCAACCATAGCTAATTTAGGGCAAAGACAAGCTATTTTACATGATGTTTCAAATGCACTAGGTGTTTTCCGAGATTCAGGTACACCTGCTTTAGTCCCGTTGGCTAAAAGAGATTTGGATGATGGTCGTGTAGGAGTTTTTGTTCTACCACAGGAAAGGGACGTTAAAAAAGCAATCGAGGTCATTGGTCAAGTGCCTACTTTGGAAAATGCTATCCGAATGCCTACGGAGAGTAAAGCTAACCAGAAGGGACAGCCACTAGAATGAATTTAGAAAAATATATTTTAGCAGCCATTACGTTAGATTCTTCAAAGGTTACAGGAGGTACACCTGTGTTTACCTGTCAATCAAAACAAGAGATGGAGCAAGTAACTGCTAATTTAGAGGCGATTTTAGATGGAATTGCACACGAAATTAGTGAGAACTTGTATATTATCGTGAAACACTAAACATTTGATTGTTGAAGTTTCTTATTTTTGATAGAATGTAAAAGCTAGACCCTTCTTATCCTAGAAGGGTTTATTTATTAAAACATTAGGAAGCGGCGGTATCTGGAACTTCGTTTACTAGTTTTATCACCGAACTAGCGTAAGTTGCTTTTTTTCAGGAGACACGCCAAATGTATATCGAGTTTACATGTTTAAAGGTACTAATGCATTTCAATTCAGTTGCTTTTCATACATATTTATGTGATATATGTTTATAGAGATAAGTTCAGAAGGGAAGAAAGCTTGTGGCAAAACCAGTTGTGGCAATAGTTGGAAGACCAAACGTTGGAAAATCAACGATCTTTAACCGAATTGTAGGAGAAAGGGTATCAATCGTAGAAGATGTACCTGGGGTAACAAGAGATCGGATTTATAGCTCAGGAGAATGGTTGAATCAAGAGTTTAGCATTATCGATACTGGCGGGATTGATATTGGAGACGAGCCATTCTTAGCACAAATTAGACATCAGGCAGAGATAGCAATTGATGAAGCAGATGTCATTATTTTTATGACAAGTGGTCGTGAAGGGGTAACAAGTGCGGATGAAGAAGTAGCAAAGATTTTATACCGTTCGAAAACTCCAGTTGTCCTTGCAGTAAATAAAGTGGACAACCCAGAAATGAGATCGGATATTTATGACTTTTATGCATTGGGATTTGGTGAACCTGTTCCTATTTCCGGCTCTCATGGAATCGGACTAGGCGATCTCTTGGACGAGGTTGTTAAGCATTTTCCATCCCATGGAGATGAGGAATATGATGAGGATATAATTAAATTCTCCCTTATTGGCCGACCGAATGTTGGAAAGTCCTCCCTTGTTAACGCATTACTAGGTGAAGAAAGAGTTATTGTTAGTGACATAGCAGGAACTACTCGTGATGCAATTGACACAAAGTACACGTTTGATGGAAAAGAATATGTCATTATTGATACAGCGGGAATGAGGAAAAAAGGGAAGGTCTATGAGAGTACCGAAAAATACAGTGTTTTACGAGCTCTTAAGGCGATTGAACGCTCAGATGTTGTCCTTGTTGTGTTGAACATTGAAGAAGGAATTATTGAGCAGGATAAAAAAATTGCTGGATATGCCCATGAGGCAGGTCGAGCAGTTGTAATTGTCGTAAATAAATGGGATGCAATTGAAAAAGACGAGAAAACAATGACTGAATTTGAGGAGAAAATTCGTGATCATTTCCAATTCCTTGATTACGCTCCAATCGTCTTCTTATCAGCAAAAACAAAAAAACGAATTCACACACTGTTACCGATGATTGATCTTGCTAGTGAAAATCACTCAATGCGTGTTCAAACAAATGTATTAAATGATGTGGTAATGGATGCTGTAGCAATGAATCCGGCACCTACTGATAAGGGAGTTCGATTGCGTATTTATTATGTAACGCAAGTGGCAGTAAAACCGCCTACATTTGTTGTGTTTGTAAATGAACCAGAATTAATGCATTTCTCATATGAACGTTTCTTGGAAAACCGAATTAGAGATGCGTTTGGATTTGAAGGAACACCAATTAAGCTAATTGCTCGGGCTAGAAAATAGAAAGGGGAAAAAAGAATGCAGAAAGTGACGGTTATTGGTGCAGGTAGTTGGGGAACTGCTCTTGCACTTGTACTTGCAGATAATAATCATGATGTTCGGATTTGGGCACATCGAAAGGAACAAATTGACGAGATTAACACGAAACATACGAATTCTAAATATGTTCCTTCCGTGGAACTGCCTGAAACAATTACAGGTTTTACTGATATTGGTGAATCATTAGTGGGTGTCAATACGATTGTGCTTGCTGTTCCGACAAAAGCAATTCGAGAAGTCCTTCCGAAAATAAGTCAAGCTACTTCAACACCATTAACCGTTGTTCATGTCAGTAAAGGAATCGAACCAGATACATTAAAACGGATATCTGAAATGATTGAGGAGGTAATGCCATCTCCTCTTCTAAAGGACGTTGTGGTGCTTTCTGGGCCTAGTCACGCTGAAGAAGTGGTACTACGTCACCCAACAACTGTTACTGTCTCTTCAAAAAATATGGAGAGCGCTGAATATGTTCAGGATTTATTTATTAATCAGCACTTTCGAGTATATACAAATCCAGATATAGTCGGTGTTGAAATAGGCGGAGCATTAAAGAATATTATTGCATTAGCAGCAGGTATTACTGATGGTCTCGGGTATGGTGATAATGCCAAAGCAGCGTTAATTACGCGTGGGTTAGCGGAAATTTCACGCTTGGGTAGCAAAATGGGTGCAAATCCCTTGACTTTTTCTGGATTAACAGGAATAGGGGATTTAATTGTTACTTGTACAAGTGTGCATTCACGTAACTGGCGTGCAGGAAATTTGTTAGGAAAAGGGCATAGTCTTCAAGAAGTACTTGATAATATGGGGATGGTAGTCGAGGGTGTTCGAACAACGAAAGCTGCCTATCAGTTAGCGAAAAAAATGGATGTTTCAATGCCGATTACATTTGCTCTTTACGATGTTCTATTTAACAATCAATCACCAAAAGAAGCTGTAGATCAGTTAATGTCGCGAGGCAGGACAAATGAGATGGCAGACCTTTTTAACTTTTTCGATGAAAAAGGTTCCATTTAAAAAATAAAACTATATTTATTACACGTACCCCTTTTTATGTGCATATGATGGCAAAGAGAATAATAGCGGAATTTCTAAACAATTTGCTTTTACAATCATACTAGTAGAGCAAGGCGCTTGCACTTTTCTCGCAAAAAATAGGCATTAGACGATACATTTCATGCTGATTTCGCATAAAATGCAACGTAGTATACTGTGGGTTGAACGATTGGATAAGAGTAATATTTAGTTGTTTCATCTTGCTGAAGTAAAGGTGCCCCTCTTTACTTCAGTTTTTTTTATTTGGATTGAAAAGTAAGATAAATCTTACTGGCGATATTCGAAGATCAATTTATTCGTTTCATTGTGACCATTTTGTGCTTTATACAACATTGTCTTAGTTTATAAGGGGTTATTATGATATAATATTTTTCGGATGTAAGAGTTGGACAAGGGAGTGAAAAAAGTGACACCAGGATTACTTAAAATGTGGATATCTTTTGCTGGAATTGCATTTATGTTTATAGCTGTCATTTCAATTTATTTTAGTCGATTTAAACTTAAGGGCATCCTTAAGGGGATAGTAGCTACGATTGCATACCTTTTTATGATTCTAGCAGGAATTATTATATTCTTTGTTGTATTTAGCGGACCTGTTAGTGAGTAGAGATACAAATATAAGGATGGTATAAATATGAGAATTACATTACAACTGTTAGCTATTGTTTTTTTGGTAACATTACTTACAGGATGCATGTACCCGGAAGACAAGCTTGCAAAAAATCAAATACCCTATGAAGATCAAATTGCCTCTGTTCAAAGAGCTGTAGATCAATTTCAGCAAGATAGTAGCGGCCTTCTACCAATTAAGACAAGAGATATGGAAACGCCTATCTATCAAAAATATCCAATTGATTTTAATAGGCTTTCACCTAGATACATAGCAGAACCTCCTGGGAATTCATATGAAGCTGGTGGGGTTTATTTATATGTACTAGTAGATGTCGAAACAAAACCAACCGTTAAACTTTTAGATGTACGAATTTCAGAACAAATTAGTGAGCTTAACTTACGTGTTCATATGTATCGTCAATCAAATGGGTATGCTCCATTTAAGGAACAGCTCAATACAAATGTATTTACCTTAGATTATAGCAAGCTAGGATTAAAAGAGGAGCCATTTGTTGTTAGTCCGTTCTCAGGAAAAAACCTACCTCTTTTGATAACGAATACGAATGAAATATTTGTAGACTATCGAATGGATTTATATGAATATCTAACGAAGCATGACCATACATTTAAACCCGGTGATGATATTAGGGATATATTAATTAATAATTCATTATTTGTTCCTACTAATTCCCTTCCGTATACCATTAATGACGAAAACGAACCAATTTTTTTAGATAATTAAGTCATGAACCCTTCTTTTAGACATAAACTCTAAGAGAAGGGTTTTTCTTTATTCAAATAAAAGTTCAAATCTCATCTGAATAAAGGTAAAGCCTCTGGTGGTTGTTTCAGATTTTTAGTGGAAATTCTTCGGTAACAAGATCAAAGATTTAGAACTCCACATCTTATGGCAACATCTTTGTGACCCACCTTATGTGGACCTAAAAATCTGGTTGCAATTACGTCAAGGCGTATTTGATTTAATTTTTTGTTCAAAAGGTTTAAGAAAAATAGCTTGCTAGGTTGCATTCTATCTTCCTTTTTGAACATGACATTGCTGCTACATATTATTGGGGGGAATTTTTTTCAAAAAATAGTCATATTTATTTAGGACAACGTCATACAAATATAATGTCCTAGAATATGTAGTAAACGGATAAATTTATCCCAAGAACTGTAAAATCGGGAGGGATCACACTTGGAAAAGGTAGATATTTTTAAAGATATCGCTGAGCGTACTGGTGGCGATATATATTTAGGGGTCGTTGGTGCAGTAAGAACAGGTAAATCTACTTTTATAAAAAAGTTCATGGAATTAGTAGTCTTACCAAATATCGGTAATGAAGCTGATAAGGCTCGTGCACAAGATGAGCTTCCACAAAGTGCTGCAGGTAGAACGATTATGACAACTGAGCCAAAATTTGTTCCAAACCAGGCTGTTTCTGTTCATGTTGAAGAAGGGCTTGATGTGAACATTCGCCTAGTAGACTGTGTAGGGTATACTGTTCCAGGGGCAAAAGGGTATGAGGATGAAAATGGTCCTCGAATGATTAATACACCTTGGTATGAAGAGCCAATTCCGTTTCACGAAGCTGCTGAAATTGGAACCAGAAAGGTTATCCAAGAGCACTCAACAATCGGTGTAGTTGTTACAACAGATGGGTCGATAGGTGAAATTCCAAGAAGGGATTATATCGAAGCCGAGGAGCGTGTGATTGAAGAGCTTAAAGAGGTAGGCAAACCATTTATCATGGTTATTAACACTGTGCACCCTCATCATCCTGAGACAGATGCTCTACGCCAACAGTTAAATGAAAAATATGATATTCCAGTTTTAGCTATGAGTGTAGAAAGTATGCGTGAAGGTGATGTTTATAACGTATTACGTGAAGCACTATATGAATTCCCGGTATTAGAAGTAAATGTAAATCTTCCAAGCTGGGTAATGGTCTTAAGAGAGGATCATTGGTTAAGAGAAAGTTATCAGGATGCTGTGAAAGATACAGTACAAGATATCAAACGATTACGTGATGTAGACCGCGTAGTTGGCCAATTTAGTGAATATGACTTTATTGACCAAGCAAGCTTAGCTGGAATTGAAATGGGGCAAGGTGTAGCGGAAATTGATTTATATGCTCCAGATGATTTATACGATCAAATTCTTAAAGAAGTTGTGGGTGTTGAAATCCGTGGAAAAGATCATCTCTTACAGCTAATGCAAGACTTTGCACACGCTAAGGCTGAATATGATCAAGTAGCAGATGCGTTAAAAATGGTAAAGCAAACAGGTTATGGAATTGCAGCACCAGCATTGTCTGATATGAGTTTGGATGAACCTGAAATCATTCGACAAGGTTCAAGGTTTGGTGTTCGCTTAAAAGCGGTAGCGCCATCCATTCATATGATTAAGGTAGATGTAGAGTCCGAGTTTGCACCGATTATCGGAACAGAAAAACAAAGTGAAGAATTGGTCCGTTACTTAATGCAGGACTTTGAGGACGACCCACTGTCTATCTGGAATTCAGATATCTTTGGTAGATCCCTAAGTTCAATCGTACGTGAGGGTATACAAGCAAAATTATCATTGATGCCTGAGAATGCACGCTATAAGTTAAAAGAAACGCTTGAAAGAATTATTAACGAAGGTTCAGGCGGACTGATTGCTATCATATTATAGGATTGAGGCTCCTTGTAAGGAGTCTTTTTTTTGTTGTGCATACTGAATAGGAAAACAATATACATACTTTTGAAATGAAGATTGGAGATTATAAGTATGATGATAAAGTATGTGAACCCAGTAACCTAGAATAATTAATAGAAATATTGCTTGCAAATCAGTACTTAAGTGCTTTTTACAATATAAGCAGATGATTTCTTGGACAAATATACATAAAAAGGTAGAATTTCTGTTGAAAAAGATTGAATTATGTCTAGATATCGTTTATTATAAGGCATGTTAGTAACATACTACATATTGAGTGACTTACATAACTAGACTAAACTTGTATAAAAATTAATATGATTTGAAATCTTCTTTTGGGAGGAGGTGAATGTCATGAACAAAACAGAATTAGTTAACGCGGTAGCTGAAAGCGCTGAACTTTCTAAGAAGGATGCTACAAGAGCTGTTGATGCAGTTTTTGATTCTATTCTTGATGCTCTTAAGTCGGGGGACAAAGTTCAGTTAATCGGATTCGGTAACTTCGAAGTACGTGAGCGTGCAGCTCGCAAAGGTCGTAACCCACAAACAGGTGAAGAAATCGAAATTGCTGCTAGCAAGGTTCCTGCATTTAAACCAGGAAAGGCGCTTAAGGATGCAGTAAAATAATTTTACATAGATACTATGTGAAAGATACTAGGAAAGGGTCGTTTTTTGACGGCTCTTTTTTGTTATTTATACATAATTATGCTAGAATCAATGGACTGAGTATGTGATTAAGGAGGGGTTATCTAAGTATGACTTCCATAGACTACAATAAAATTGAACAAGCGGTGACAATGATCTTAGAAGCAATTGGGGAGGACCCAGATCGTGAAGGATTAGTTGATACCCCAAAAAGAGTTGCTAAAATGTATGCTGAAGTTTTTTCAGGACTACAGGATGATCCTAAAGAATATTTTCAAACCATTTTTGGTGAAGAACATGAAGAATTGGTACTTGTAAAAGATATTCCCTTTTTCTCAATGTGTGAACACCATCTTGTACCATTTTTCGGACATGCTCATGTTGCCTATATTCCAAAAGGAGGAAAGGTAACCGGCCTAAGTAAACTTGCACGGGCTGTAGAAGCCGTCGCGAAAAGACCTCAGCTACAGGAACGAATTACTTCCACTATTGCAGACACGATCGTAGAAACGTTACAGCCACATGGTGTAATGGTTGTAATTGAAGCAGAGCATATGTGTATGACTATGCGTGGAGTAAAGAAGCCAGGGGCAAAAACAATTACTTCAGCTGTCCGTGGAATTTTACAAAAGGATCCAGCAGCCCGTAGTGAGGTTTTATCATTAATAAAGAATTGACATCAAACCCATTTTACGAGATAGTAAGGAAAGATATGAGTTTTTCTCATCTTCCGAATAAATTCTGATGAGTGAACATATACATAGACACGTTGTAGGAGTGAAAAAGGATGAGTGCTAATTCAAACTCGGATTTTATCGTAATCAAGGCAGCTGAAGATGGAGTGAACGTTATAGGGTTAACTAGAGGTTCTGATACGCGTTTTCATCATTCCGAAAAATTGGATAAAGGGGAAGTAATGATTGCTCAATTCACAGAACATACTTCTGCTATAAAAGTACGTGGAGATGCAATTATCCAAACTAGTCATGGGGAAATTAAATCAGACTCGAAAAAATAAGCAGGTAAACCCTGCTTTTTCTTTTGCATTTCATAAAACTAAGGAAAATACTAATGGATGTATGTTATAATTAACGTTGTTTTATGAACACTAATATAAAGTAATTGTAAATAGAAATAATACAACTATTTAAATTGGGGAAACAAGGGTGATTGATTTGCATGACATCAAAGAAATAGTTAGCAATCTTAAGGGACTTGTTGAGTTAAAAACAAAACACTCATACCTTCAAAAGTATATGGAAGCACCGAGTATTGATGAGGATAAAATCTTGTTATTGTACTCTTTATATGAGGATTTACTTTTACCAAGAGAGCAATCAGAACATTATATCCTTACTACTATGCTTGTTCAGCAGGCATTAGATACCCATGAATCAGTCCCCAATAGACTTACCTATTCAGATGAAAGCATGCGAAGTGAACAATTGAGTGTGCTCGCAGGAGACTACTTTAGCGGATTGTATTATTATCTCCTTGCTCAATCATCCGATATAACCTTCATTCGTACATTGGCAGAAGGCATTAAAGAAGTAAATGAAGCGAAAATTTACCTCTATCAAATAGATTATACTGAAATAAGTAAATTATTTTCTTATCTAGAATTAGTTGAGTCAGCTATTTTTCAAAAAATAGTAAATAGCTTTCAAATAAAAAAATGGGACGAGTTAGTTCCACCATTCTTATTATTGAAAAGGCTTCTAAATGAAAGAGAAATGTATGTCAGAGATGGAAGTTCAATTGTATTTGACTCGCTTAAGAAGTCTCTGTCTCAACTTGATAAACAGAATCAGGAAGAAATTATTCTATTAGAATTTGATAAATACTTATCTAATGTAAGTAAGTTGTTAGAAAAGGTTCTTGCTACAAATCCTAAAATAAATCATATCCTCCTGAATCGAATGAATGAATTACTACACAAAGGTAATTCTTTAACAATGAATAAGATTGTGGAAGAAGGGTAATACATGCAGCAATCTAAAGAGCAACGCGTACATCATGTGTTTGAAAAAATATATAAGAATTATGACAAAATGAATTCCGTAATCAGTTTCCAACAACATAAAGCTTGGCGTAAAGATACAATGAAACGAATGAATGTGCAAAAGGGTGCATCCGCATTAGACCTTTGTTGTGGTACTGCAGATTGGACTATCGCATTAGCCAATGCAGTGGGACCTACTGGAAAAGTAATCGGTCTAGATTTTAGTAAAAACATGCTTAAAATTGGACAAGAAAAGGTGAAAAATCTTCAACTTGACCAAGTACAACTAGTGCATGGAAATGCGATGGAGCTTCCTTTTGATGATAATTCTTTTGATTATGTAACGATTGGATTTGGCCTTCGGAATGTTCCAGACTATTTGACAGTCTTAAAAGAAATGTACAGAGTTGTAAAACCTGGGGGCAAGGTTGTATGTTTAGAAACATCCCAACCAACACTCATCGGATTTAAACAATTATACTTTTTCTATTTCCGGTTTGTTATGCCTGTTTTTGGTAAGCTCTTTGCGAAAAGCTATGAGGAGTATTCGTGGCTACAAGAATCTGCAAGGGATTTTCCAGGAATGAAGGAACTTGCTAAAATGTTTGAAGAAGCGGGTTTGACAAATGTTGAGGTTAAGCCATACACATTAGGTGTTGCCGCCATGCATTTGGGATATAAAAATTAGTCCTTTGCTTCATATTTTTGTAAATTAAGGTGAAACCAATGAAATTATCTTTGATGTATTCTTATTTGAATACGGATTTAGCAATAATAGAAAAAGAATTGGAAGCATCCATCCAAGGTGAGCACCCCGTATTAAAACAGGCGGGATTGCATTTGTTACAATCTGGTGGAAAAAGATTGCGACCTGTATTTGTTCTGTTAGGAGGCAAATTCGGTAATTATGATATTGATGTAATTAAAAATGTTGCTGTTACACTTGAACTTATACACACAGCTTCATTAGTACATGATGATGTCATAGACGATGCAGATATAAGAAGAGGTAAACCTACTATTAAGGCCAAATGGGACAACAAAATTGCAATGTATGCTGGAGATTATATTCTAGGGAGCTCTCTTGAAATCATCACGAAACTTGAAAATCCTTTATTGCATAAAATCCTAGCACACACAATTGTAGAAGTCTGCTTAGGTGAAATTGAACAAATCAAGGATAAATACCGTTTCGATCAAAATCTTCGTTGTTATTTACGTAGAATAAAGCGTAAAACAGCATTGTTAATTGCGACTAGTTGTCAACTAGGTGCAATTGCCGCAGGTGTTCCGACTGAAATTCATAAAAAGCTTTTCCTATATGGTTACTATGTTGGAATGGCATTTCAAATTACAGATGATATTTTGGACTTTACGGGTACGGAGGAACAATTGGGTAAGCCGGCTGGCAGTGATTTATTACAGGGTAACATTACTTTGCCAGTACTCTATGCAATGCAGGATGAAAAATTAAAACAAGAAATCATCCAAGTTTCAGACCAAACCACTTCAACTGAGATTAAACAGATCATTACATCTATCAAACAATCAGATGCGATTAAACAATCAGAGGCAATGAGTTATCGGTATTTAGAAAAGGCATATAAGGTTCTAGGAGAATTGCCTCCTAGTCGTGCGAGAAATACCTTAACAAGTATTGCAAAGTATATAGGAAAAAGAAAATTTTAACATATTCAGTGGAGGTTATCTCCCACTGAATAATGTTAAAGACTCAGGCGCGGATGCCACAGATTTCAATAGAATATTCGTGCATAGGGACCGAAGTCTAAAACCGCCACTTCCTATAGCAGCGTCTTCATGTCCCGCTTCGTATGGGCCAACAATCTCGGCGTAACTACGCCAAAGGCATAGTTGATGAATTAAGTTGCAAACCAATCAAAATAGTGTTACTATTTTGATTGGTCACTTAATTAATGACTATATACATATTTGTTGGGGTGGAGATAAACATGGAAAAAACTTTTTTAATGGTTAAACCTGACGGCGTCCAACGCCAGCTTATCGGTGAGATTGTATCACGTTTTGAAAGTAAGGGCTTACAATTAGTAGGCGCAAAGTTAATGTCAATTTCACAAGAGCTCGCACAAGAACATTATGGTGAACATAAAGAGCGTCCGTTCTTCGGAGAACTTGTTGAATTTATTACATCTGGACCAGTATTCGCCATGGTTTGGCAAGGGGAAAATGTTATCTCTACAGCTCGTCAAATGATGGGGTCAACCAATCCTAAAGATGCTGCACCAGGAACAATCCGTGGTGATTTTGGTTTAACAGTTGGTAAAAATGTGATTCATGGGTCAGATTCACCAGCAAGTGCTGAAAGAGAAATTTCATTATTTTTCAAGGAAGAAGAACTTGTTGACTATGATAAACTAATTAATAACTGGATTTATTAATCCAACCAAACCAGCTCTTTTTCAGGGCTGGTTTTTCTAAAGGTTTTGGCACCAAGAAGTGAGGGGAAAACATGGAAACAAACTACATAAGATTTATCCAACAAATAAAAGCTAAGACAGGTATTGATTTACGTTTATATAAAGAAGCACAGATGATCAGAAGACTAACCTCATTATATGAGAAAAGGGGCTTTTCTAGTTTCCAAGACTATTATAAAGGGATTGAGCAAGATAAGGCACTTCTCCATGAATTCTTAGATCGAATGACTATAAATGTTTCAGAGTTTTACCGAAACGGAAAAAGGTGGGAGGTACTAGAAAAATTAATTCTTCCAAAGCTACTCAAAGAAAAGAAGAGTATAAAAGTGTGGAGTGCTGCCTGTTCTGCGGGTGAAGAGCCATACACGTTAGCGATGGTACTGTCTAAGTTTCTACCTCTACAACAAATCTCCATTTTAGCTACAGATATTGATGACAATGTTCTAGCTCGAGCAAAAATAGGAGTCTATCCAGAGCGTTCTCTACAAGAAGTCCCATTAGATATGAAAAAGAAGTTTTTTACTCAAGATGGCACTTTCTTTGAAATACACAACGATATTAAAAAGACAGTCACATTTAGAAAGCAAAACTTGTTAGCCGACTCGTTTGGAAGAGACTTTGACCTTATCGTTTGTCGAAACGTATTAATTTACTTTACAGAAGAGGCAAAGGATATGCTATACAACAAATTTAGTGGAGCCCTTAGAAATGGGGGAATATTATTTGTTGGGAGCACAGAACAAATATTCAACCCTGGGTCTTATGGCTTTGAGACAGAAGATACCTTTTTTTATCGAAAGAAATGAAAAAACAATGACCAATCAATATGTGTTTGCTAACATATAGTAATTGAATTTACCTAATCGGTGAATTCTTTTCTTTTATATTCAAGAGGTAAAGAGTACAAAAAATTTGAAAAAATCTTCCCGGATATACATAGATTGTGATATATTGATACATAATCGCTTTAAATTATGAAAGTGAAATTCTCACTTTTAGCTATATAAGGGGGTAACATAGATGAGATATTTAACAGCAGGGGAATCACATGGACCACAGCTTACAACCATTTTAGAAGGTGTTCCCGCCGGTCTTGAAGTGACCACAGAAGATATAAATTTTGAACTCGCTAGACGTCAAAAGGGACATGGTCGTGGAAGAAGAATGCAGATTGAAAAAGACCAAGTGCAAATCGTTAGTGGAGTGAGACATGGAAAGACATTAGGATCTCCTATTGCTTTGGTAGTTGAAAATAATGACTGGAAGCACTGGACTAAAATAATGGGTATTGAGCCAATCACAGACGAAGAAGCAGATGAAGTCAAACGTAAAATCACTCGTCCAAGACCAGGTCACGCAGACCTTAATGGAGCTATAAAATACGGTCATCGTGATATGAGAAATGTACTTGAAAGGTCTTCCGCTCGTGAAACAACTGTTCGAGTGGCAGCTGGTGCAGTCGCTAAAAAGTTTCTTGCGGCACTCGATATCCATGTTGCAGGACATGTATTGGAAATTGGGGGCGTTCGTGCAAAAGACTCTACATATTCAAGCTTGGAAGAACTTAAAACAAAGACTGAAGAGTCACCAGTGAGATGTCTAGATGAAGAAGCTGGTATTGAAATGATGAATGCGATTGATCAAGCAAAGAAAAACGGGGATTCAATTGGTGGAATTGTAGAGGTTATTGTAGAAGGAATGCCAGTTGGCGTTGGCAGCTATGTCCATTACGACCGAAAGCTTGATTCCAAAATTGCAGCAGCAATGATTAGTATTAACGCGTTTAAAGGTGTTGAATTTGGAATTGGATTTGAAGCTGCAAGAATTCCAGGTAGTAAAGTACATGACGAAATCACTTGGGATAAAGAGGATGGCTATAAGAGAAAATCAAATAATTTAGGTGGCTTTGAGGGCGGTATGACAAACGGCATGCCAATCGTTGTAAGAGGTGTTATGAAGCCAATCCCAACACTTTATAAGCCTTTAAAAAGTGTGGATATTGATACAAAAGAAGTATTTGAAGCAAGCATTGAAAGATCGGACAGCTGTGCAGTGCCTGCTGCATCCGTCGTTGCTGAGGCCGTTGTAGCATGGGAAGTTGCGAATGCAATTCTTGAACAGTTTGGACAAGATAGAATCGAATTAATTCGTGAAAACATTGACAAAATGCGAGAGTATTCGAGGGATTTCTAATGGAACAGCTAACCATTACAACTAAATCAAAGACCTATCCTATGTTTATTGGGTCGAATATCATTGATAAATTGCCTCAGGTTATTGAAGATACTTGTCAATCTGTTTCAAAGATACTTGTTATAAGTGATGAGTCTGTAGCAGCACTTTATTTAGAAAAAGTCGTGGGAATACTCGATAAGCAATTTGATAATCCATTATCATTTGTCATCCCATCTGGAGAAAGTGCTAAATCATTTGATATGTATTATCAATGTCAATCGTATGCATTGCAGAATGGACTTGATCGATCTTCTGTCATACTGGCATTAGGTGGAGGGGTGGTAGGAGATTTAGCGGGATTTGTAGCTGCTACATTCATGCGGGGTATACCATTTATTCAGATTCCGACTACTTTATTAGCACATGACAGTGCAGTTGGTGGGAAGGTAGCTATTAATCATGAGCTAGGAAAAAATATGATTGGTGCCTTCCATCAGCCGAATGCAGTGCTATATGATATCGACTTTATGAGGACACTTCCAAAGATAGAACTTCGTTCAGGATTTGCAGAAGTTATTAAGCATGGTCTTATTTGGGATAAAGAACTTTTTAGTTGGTTAACAAATGAAATAACAACCTTAGATGACCTGCGTGATGAAAAGCTCCAGTACTCGGTATTACAAGGGGTAGCGGTGAAAGCGAAGGTTGTTTCTGAGGATGAACAAGAAAAAGGATTACGTGCCATCTTGAACTTTGGACATACGTTAGGACATGCAATTGAAGCTGAACTTGGTTATGGAAAGATAACCCATGGAGATGCCGTTGCAGTCGGAATGATATTTGCTCTAAAGGTTAGTGAGGAAATATACAATATTGATTTATCTTCTGACAAGATAAAAGCCTGGTTTGCTCAATTTGAGTTTCCAACCAGCATTCCGAACACGGTAGATCCTGCAAAGTTGCTTGAACGTATGAAACATGACAAAAAGGCAACTTCTGGCATTGTAAAAATGATACTATTGAAAAACATAGGAGAAACCGTCATAAAAGATATAGATGACCAGCAGTTACTCCGTTTATTAAAAAAACATGGATAGGTAGGCTCTGGCGATGAGGAGGAGTGAGAATGGTAAGGGGAATACGTGGTGCAACCACAATTACAGCAAATACCAAACAAGAGATATTAGACGCCACTGAAAAACTACTACGCGAAATGATTGTTGAAAACCAGATAGAAGCATCTGATGTCGCTCAAATATTATTTTCCGTAACGGATGACATTAATGCGGCATTTCCGGCAGCAGCAGCTAGGCAAATTGAAGGCTGGACATATGTACCGGTGATAAGTATGAGGGAAATTCCAGTTCCAGGATCACTGCCAATGTGTATTCGCGTAATGATGACTGTTAATACAATCATCAAACAACAGGATATCCACCATGTTTATCAAGAGGGAGCCATTGTACTTAGACCTGATTTATCTGTTGTAAAAGAGTAATAAAGGTAATTAAAAAATGGTATACAATGGATTGACAATTACACGCCTGATAAGATATTATAAATGAATACTATTTAGTATAGTTAGATTTTTTAGAAAAGTTAGAGTTGAGCATAGGGTAGACGAGAATGAGAGAGTTTAGCTGAGGTTAGTTTTTAGTGTATATGTAGTCTTCTACCCAAAGATACGAACGTATGTGTCTTTGGGTTGTTTATTTTTTGCCTATAAAATCTTACTATGTATGTTATAGGCAATACCTTTTGTTACATACCTCCTAAATCCTCATTCTTCATTTTATATGAAGGAGTGAGCCAAATGAATACGTACGATTTTTCCTCGTTTGAGTCCGATTCAACACAATATCGGACAATACCAATTGTGAAACGTTTCTTAGTTGATACGTTAACACCCATTCAAATTTTCCAAAATTTAAAAAATGAAGCTTCCTTTTTGTTAGAAAGTAAGGATGATGAATCAGATTGGTCTAGATATTCTTTCATTGGATTAAAGCCATTTCTGTTTATCGATGAAAACAAAGGTCGCTACTTTGTGAAAAACGAAAACCAACAAAGTATGGTTAAGAAAAAGTCCGTTAAGGATGCCTTTGACTGGATTAAAGATTATTTAGTCCTAAAACCACTTGATATTGAAATTCCCTTTTATGGTGGGGCGGTTGGATATATTGGATATGATGCAATCTCGACCTTTGAAAAGGTGGAAGAGCACCATAATAATGACTTAAATATGGAGCGCTATCAGTTTTTCTTTTGTGAAACGATTCTTGCTTTAGATCATCATTCCCGTGAATTAATTATTGTTCATTATATTCGGTTAAATGGGGATGAAAATGGACCAATTAAGAGAGCGGTCTTTGATCACGCCAATTCTAAGATCAATATGTACCTATCTAAGATTATTCAAAATAAAGAACAAAATGAAATGTTACTTTTACCAAGGTTGCACGAGATCCCAAGCGTTTCGGATATAAAAACCAACTTTGAAAAACAGGATTTTCTCGATGCGGTACTAAAAATAAAGGATTATATTTCCGAGGGTGATATTTTTCAAGCTGTTTTATCACAGCGCTTTGAAATACCGGTAACTGTTAGTGGTTTTCAACTATACAGAGTGTTGCGGATGGTTAACCCTTCACCATATTTATTTTATATCAAAATAAATGACATTGAGATTGTTGGTAGTTCACCTGAACGTTTAATAAAAATTCACAACAAGCACTTAGAAATACATCCAATTGCTGGAACAAGAAGAAGAGGAAAAACAAAAGAAGAGGATGATGCACTCGCAATAGAATTACTTCAAGATGAGAAGGAGAAGGCAGAGCATTATATGCTGGTAGACCTCGCAAGAAATGATATAGGAAGAGTTTCAACATTTGGCTCTGTAAAAACGCCTGTTCTTATGGAAGTTGGGAGATTCTCACATGTTATGCATCTAATCTCTAAAGTAACAGGTGAACTAGATGAAAAAATTGATCCGTTGGATGCTTTATTAGCTGCTTTCCCTGCTGGTACGGTTTCCGGTGCCCCAAAAATTAGGGCTATGCAAATTATTTCAGAGCTTGAACCGACCGCTCGAAATTTGTATGCAGGGACAATTGCCTACATCGGTTTTGACGGAAATATTGATTCGTGTATTACTATCCGAACAGCTGTCATAAAGGATGGAGTTGCCTACGTACAAGCGGGGGCAGGTATCGTCGCAGATTCTGTTCCTGAGCATGAATGGCTGGAAACGGTTAATAAGGCTAGTGCATTGATACAAACAATTCAATTGGCAGAAGAAGCTTTCGATAAGGAGGATATTCATGTTTAAACATCTTTTAAATAAATGCATTAATGGTGACTATTTAACTGAAGAAGAAAGCTATCAAGTGATGGATGAGATTATGTCTGGAAAAGCGACTGCTAGTCAAATTGCAAGTCTACTGTCTATCTTGAGGTTTCGAGGGGAAACAGTTGATGAGATTACAGGTTTTGCAAAAGCGATGCGAGAACACATGATGCAGCTAGATTATGAGAATGAGTTCGTGATTGATACTTGTGGTACAGGTGGAGACGGAGCTTCAACCTTCAATATTTCAACAGCATCTGCGATTGTTGTTTCTGCCCTAGGGGTAAAGGTAGCGAAACATGGGAATCGTGCCGTTTCATCCAAAAGCGGTAGCGCTGATGTTTTAGAATATTTAGGCGTTGAGATTCAATCCACTCAAGAAGAGGCAAGAGAAGCTTTAAATAAACGGAATATGAGTTTTTTATTTGCTCCCATTTATCACGCTGCAATGAAACATGCGGTTACACCGAGAAGAGAAATTGGATTCCGAACAATCTTTAATTTACTAGGTCCAATGGCAAATCCGGCTAGGTGTAAGAAACAAGTGTTAGGGGTCTATTCTACGGAGTATGCCGAAAAGATGGCATATGCCCTTCAAAAACTAGGTTCAGAACATATTTTATTCGTATCTGGTAGGGACGGGTTAGATGAATGTAGTATTTCCACAGAAACTGATGTTGTGGAATTAAAAAATGGAGAGATTTCAAGATTTGTGTTAGCACCAGAGAATGTCAATCTCCCACGGGGAAATATGAAAGATATTCAAGTATCTTCTGTGATAGAAAGTGCTACTCTTTTACAGGAGGTTTTATATGGAACTGCGAACGAAAGTGCCACAAATATTGTTTTACTTAATGCGGGAGCGGCCATCTATGTATCAGGAAAGGCGAAAAGCATTGGCGAAGGTGTTGATTTAGCAAGAGAAGCTATTGTTACGGGGATGGCAAAGCGTCAATTTGAACAGCTAAGAAATCGTGAGGTGGAATACTATGCTAAATAAAATCATCGAACAAAAAAAGATTGAGTTGGAAAGCCTCGAATATCCTGAGATAGATTGTGAGATAGAACAGAGGTCGTTATACAATGCACTCGTTAAACCGAATCGGTCAATTGGACTAATTGCGGAAGTGAAAAAGGCGTCACCATCAAAAGGTATTATACGAGAGGATTTTCACCCAGTCTCTATTGCAGCTGAGTATGAGGACGCAAAGGCAGATGCGATTTCCGTGTTAACGGATGAAAAATTCTTTCAAGGATCAATGAAATACTTAATTGATATTAAGAAAAGGGTTAATATCCCTGTACTCAGAAAGGATTTTATCATTGACGCAAAACAGATTCGCCAAAGTAAAAAAATCGGTGCGGATGCGATTTTATTAATTGGAGAAGTCCTTGATCCAAAACAATTACATGAATATTATTGTGAAGCGTATGAAAGTGGGATGGAGTGTCTTGTAGAGGTGCATTCCCGGGAAACACTGGAACAAGTATGTAAATATGTTTCTCCAAAACTAGTAGGCATTAATAATCGAAATTTAAAGGTATTTGAGACTTCCATTATTCATACGGCTGAAATTGCAATGGAAGCACCTGCTGAGAGTCTTGTAGTGAGTGAAAGCGGGATTCATAGTCCACAGGATATCAAGGATATTAGTAGGTTTGGAGCAAAAGCAGCACTTATTGGTGAAGCTTTTATGCGGGCAACATCACCTGGATTAGGGATTAGGCAAATCTTTGGCGAGGTAGCAAATGAAACGTCCAATTATTAAGTATTGTGGCAATAAATCACATGAGGATGTTCTAGTAGTTTCAAAAAGTAACGCGGACTATATTGGGTTTATTTTTGCTGATAGTAAAAGAAAAGTAGAGCCAACTGAAGTAAAGAATTGGTTGCAAGAGGTAGATATACAGAATAAAAAGGTAGTTGGTGTTTTCGTTAATGCAGAGCTTGACGACATTATGACAGTGTTAGACCAAGTTCCTCTATCTATTATTCAATGCCATGGAACTGAATCAGTAGAGTTTGTTGAACAAATTAAGGAAGTTACGACACAGAATGTATGGAAGGTGATCCATCATAATAATATATCTCTTCAGGAAATGAAACAGTTCAAGGGCGTTGCGGACGGTTATGTAATTGATACAAAGGTAGCAAACATGTGGGGAGGTTCTGGTGTTTCATTTGATTGGAAATCAGTCCCAAAATACCAACGTGAGGCTCATAATCAGGGAGTTCCTTGTTTCATAGCTGGCGGTATTCATTCTCGAAATATTTCAGAGCTCCTACAATATGAAATTGACGGGTTTGATATATCGAGTGGGATTGAACTTGAAGGAAAGAAAGATTACAGTGTCATTCAAACTATAGAGAAGCAGGTGGATAAGTATGAACAACGTACCTAATCAACATGGTAGATTTGGAGACTTTGGTGGTAAATTTGTTCCGGAAACATTGATGACGCCATTAGAGGAGATCGAAAAGGCTCTTGAGGAAGCGTACAATGATCAAGACTTCCGAGACGAATATTTACGGATTTTGAAGGAGTATTCAGGTCGGCCAACAGCACTTACGTATGCTGAAAATTTAACTAAGCAAATAGGTGGAGCAAAAATCTATTTGAAACGAGAAGATTTAAATCATACTGGTGCACACAAAATTAATAATGCGATTGGTCAAGCCCTTCTCGCAAAAAGAATGGGCAAGAAAAAAATAATTGCAGAAACAGGAGCCGGGCAGCATGGAGTTGCAGCAGCTACGGTAGCAGCAAAATTCGGACTAGAATGTAAGGTTTTCATGGGAGTAGAGGATATTGAGAGACAAAAACTAAATGTGTTTAGAATGAAGCTTCTCGGTGCTGAAGTAATACCTGCAACGAGCGGTAATCAAACGTTAAAAGATGCAACAAATGAGGCAATTCGTTACTGGGTACAACATTGTGAAGATCATTATTATATGATTGGTTCAGTTGTTGGTCCCCATCCATATCCAAAAATGGTACGTGATTTTCAGCGAATTATTGGTGATGAGTCTAGAGAACAATTCTTACAACGTGAAAATCAGTTACCTACAGCCATTGTTGCTTGTGTTGGTGGGGGAAGTAATGCAATTGGCATGTTTTATCCATTCCTAGATGACGATGTACGTTTAATTGGTGTAGAAGCAGCAGGTAAAGGTGTTGACACTTCTTTACATGCAGCAACGATTACAAAAGGTACTAAAGGAATCATTCATGGTTCGCTAACTTATCTATTGCAGGATGAACATGGACAGATCATCGAACCATATTCTATTTCTGCTGGACTAGATTATCCAGGTGTTGGTCCTGAACATGCATACCTTGCATATAACGGCAGAGTAAACTATGAAGGAGTGACTGATCAGGAGGCACTTGATGCATTACAAATGCTAACTAGAGTTGAAGGTATTATTCCGGCTATTGAATCTGCCCATGCAATGGCAAAAGCGATCCAGATTGCAAAAGAGATGTCACCCGAAGAATCACTGTTAGTATGTTTATCTGGCCGTGGTGATAAAGATGTCCATTCATTAATGACATATATAGAAGAAGGGGGAGCTAAAAATGAACACAACCTTTACGAAACGATTGCCCAAGGCTGAGAAATTATTTATCCCATTCATTGTTGCTGGTGACCCACACCCCGATGTTACTGTGGAAATAGCTCTTACCCTACAGGAAGCCGGTGCGTCGATCCTAGAATTAGGGATTCCGTACTCAGATCCATTGGCAGATGGTCCTGTTATTCAAAGGGCATCTTCAAGAGCGTTGAAGAATGGGGTAACACTAGAAAATTCTATGAATCTAGTTTCTGTAATGAGAAAAAAAGGACTAAAAATTCCGGTTATCATCTTTACCTATTACAATCCTGTGCTACAATTAGGAGAAGAAAACTTTTTCGCTTTAGCGCGACAAAATGGTATAGATGGCTTGCTCATTCCAGACCTTCCGTTTGAAGAAAGTGAAGATTTACGTAAGAAATGTGAGTTTGAGGGATTGAAATTTATCTCTCTAGTGGCTCCAACTTCAAGTAGTAGAATTAAAATGATTGCGACAAATGCCCAAGGGTTTTTATATTGCGTTTCATCTCTCGGTGTAACTGGTGTTCGAAATTCACTAAACAAAGAGGTATACTCATTCTTAGATGAAGTAAAACGCTATAGCAACATACCGGTTGCGGTAGGGTTTGGAATTTCTAATGCTTCACAGGTTGAGACCTTAAAGAACCACTGTGATGGAGTTATTATGGGCAGTGCTTTGATTCAAAAAATAGAGGAACTAGTGCCAGGTTTGGTCGATGAAGGAACAAGAGCCCCAGCCTTATGCCATTTTAAAGATTTTATTAGTGATGTAATAACTCCTATTAACTAATGAGTAAGAGGTGCAGCTTAAATGAATATCAAAGAACAGCTTTTGGAATTAAAACCATATCAGCCAGGAAAGCCAATTGAAGAGGTAAAAAAGGAATATGGGCTAGATAAGATCGTAAAATTAGCATCAAATGAAAATCCCTACGGGAGTTCAGAAAAAGTAAAAGAAGCTGTAACTAGCAGTTTAACCTCCTTTGCTATCTACCCAGATGGGTATGCAACTGAACTTAGGGAAAAGGTTGCAAAACATTTAGGGGTAGATGGGGCACAATTGCTTTTTGGAAATGGGTCTGATGATGTTATCCACATCCTGACAACTGCATTGCTCGCTCCAGGGAAAAATACAGTGATGGCGACACCTTCTTTTTCTCAATACAAGCATAATGCGGTATTAGAAGGCGCAGAGGTTCGCGAAGTTGAAGCTATTGATGGTCATCATGACCTAGATGGAATGCTTGAAAAAATAGATGAAAATACAGAAATAGTTTGGGTTTGTAGCCCAAATAATCCATCGGGCGTATATGTAAGCTCAAACAGGCTTCTAACTTTTTTACAACAGGTTCCAAAACATGTTCTTGTTGTAGTTGACGAAGCATACTATGAATTTGCCGCAAACGAGGAGGATTATCCAGATACAGTAGCTTTACTACAGGACTATCCTAACCTTCTTGTTTTACGGACTTTTTCAAAAGCATACGGGCTTGGTGGACTTCGAGTAGGGTACGCGATCGGAAATAGTGAATTTATCACTAAAATTGAACCGGTACGTCAGCCATTCAATACAAACCGTGTTGCTCAAGCAGCAGCAATAGCTGCACTAGAAGATCAAGACTTTATTGCTACATATGTTGAAAAAAATAAGCAAGGCTTACAGCAGTTTTACACATTTTGCGAAGAAAATAACCTAACTTATTTTCCTTCGTTTGGCAATTTTGTATTAATTCACTTTGACCGTTCCGGTGATGAAGTATTCCACTATCTATTGGAACGTGGCTTCATTGTTCGGTCAGGAAATGCTCTGGGGTATCCATCTAGTGTTCGGATAACAGTGGGTACTGAAGAACAAAATAATGAAATTATTGCTCTATTAACAGAGATGCTCAAAAGTAATAAATAATAAACTGCGGGGGTTATCGAGTAACCCCCATTATGTGTTTTTACTTCGATGTCTAGTTCCAGGTGCCAGCAATCCCCATGTTATTAGGTCCACGCTAGGAAGTGGGATTCCCGTGTTTCGAATAAGATACATATGGAAGTGTGCCTTGTGCTTTTCTAATTTGGTGGTGATGATGTTGAAAACAAATGTTTTAGTGATTGGACTTGGCTTAATCGGTGGTTCAATCGCACTAGCGATAAAAAAGGAACATCCTGAAGCAACAATATACGGTTTTGACCGTGATACAGAGTCATCACTACTTGCAAAGACGTTACAAGTAATTGATGAAGTAGTGTTTAAGTTGGAGGATGTCGTACATACATGTGATTTTATTTTTATATCTGTACCAGTGAAACAAACTGTAGAAATTATTCATGAGTTACGTACATATGAACTTAAAAAAGATGTCATTGTAACAGATGTTGGTAGTACAAAACAACAAATTGTGACAACGGCTGAGTCTATTTTTAACACAATCGGGGTGACTTTTATAGGTGGACACCCAATGGCTGGGTCACATAAAAGCGGTGTAGCTGCTGCAAAGGAACATCTATTTGAAAATGCATTTTATATTTTTACACCTATTAAGCAGGATTCCTCTAGCAAACAAGGGGTTGAACAGCTAAAGATACTCTTAAAAGGGACAAAGGCAAATTTTGTTACGATGTCTCCTGAAGAGCATGACCGCGTAGCTGGTGTTATAAGTCATTTTCCACATATTGTTGCGGCGAGTCTTGTTCATCAAGCTGAAAAATATGATAAGGAAAACGAGTTAGTCCGACCACTAGCAGCGGGAGGATTCCGAGATATTACGAGAATTGCATCCAGCAATCCATCCATGTGGCGAGATATTTTGCTACAGAACCGAGATATATTACTAGATCTTTTTGAAAAATGGATTCATGAAATGGATCAAATTCGAGAATTTGTGAAGACCGGTAATGGTGATCATATTTATAACTACTTCATGGATGCCAAAAATTTTCGAGATGGACTACCAACACGTACAAAAGGCGCGATTCCGTCATTTTATGATTTGTATGTGGATATTCCTGACTATCCAGGAGTTGTTTCTGAAATTACTGGACTACTTGCACAAGAAAGAATTAGTATTACAAATATAAGAATCATTGAAACAAGAGAAGAAATATATGGTGTATTACGAATTAGCTTCCAAGGTGAAGAAGACCGGGAAAAAGCTAAGCAATGTATTGAAAGTAAAACAAATTACGAAACGTTTAATGGATAACTATTTAAGATACATTAGAAATGCTTACCCAACAAAGTTGGGATGGCAATCATACACAATTACATTTACGCAAAGTCAAAGTGCATTGATTAGGGAGTGGGTAAGATGGATGCATTAAAATTACGTACAAATATTTCTGGATTAACTGGTACGATTCATATTCCAGGTGATAAGTCGATTTCGCATCGTTCCATTATGCTTGGAGCGATTGCTAAAGGAAAGACGGTTGTAGATAATTTTCTTCCCGGGGACGACTGTTTAAGTACAATAAGTTGTTTTGAAAAATTGGGAGTAAAGATTACACAGCAAAACGATCATGTGGAGATAGAGGGAGCTGGTTTTGAAGGGTTACGCGAGCCTATGGAAGTGTTAGATACAGGAAATTCTGGGACAACCACTAGATTGATGGTTGGTCTACTATCTGGTATTCCAATTCACAGTTGTATGATCGGTGATGAATCCATTGCCAAGAGACCAATGAAGCGTGTAACATCACCGTTACGTCAAATGGGAGCTAAAATTGATGGAAGAGAGGATGGGAATTTTACCCCTCTTGCCATTCGAGGTGGATCATTACATGGTATTGAATACCTATCACCTGTAGCTAGTGCACAAGTGAAATCCTCCATTCTTTTGGCTGGGTTAAATGCAGAAGGTACAACTTCTGTTACCGAGCCACATAAATCGAGGGATCATACGGAACGAATGCTTCGTGCTTTTGGCTGTGAAGTAGAAGAAGATGGTCTTACTGTTAAAGTGAGAGGGCAGCAGAAGCTTACAGCGACAAATATCCAGGTGCCAGGTGATATCTCCTCGGCCGCATTTTTTCTTGTGGCTGGAGCAATCGTACCTAATAGTAAGCTTACATTGAAAAATGTGGGTATGAATCCTACGAGAACAGGTATTATTGATGTGCTAGTCCAGATGGGTGCACGACTTGAAATTGAAAATGAACGAGAAGTAAATAATGAACCAATTGCTGACCTGACTGTTCAAACATCAGACCTTAAAGGGATTGAAATAGGTGGTGACATCATTCCTCGATTAATTGATGAAATTCCGATAATTGCTTTATTAGCAACCCAAGCAAACGGAAACACAGTTATTAAAGATGCTGGTGAACTAAAGGTTAAAGAAACCAATCGTATTGAGACGGTAGTAGGTGAGCTCTCTAAGCTTGGTGCAGTAATTGAATCAACGGATGATGGAATGATTATTACTGGTACGAAGGAGCCTTTAACTGGAGGCAAAGTACAAAGTCATGGTGATCATAGAATTGGCATGATGCTTGCAATTGCTGCTTGTATTGCTACTGGTGAGGTTGTTCTACAAGCTCCTGAATCCATTTCAGTTTCTTATCCAAGTTTCTTTGAACATCTTGATTTGTTAGTTAAAGAAAGCAAATAGAATTCCTTATACTTGCCCATGGAGTCCCAAATTCCATGGGTTCTTTCCTTTGGAAAAGAAAGTTTCTAAGCCAATCAGGCCGATTATAAAATAATAGTAGTAAAATCATAAGAAGCCCTTATTAAATAAACATACATTTCCCTTTTTTCGCATAGCTTGTCTTAAGAGTATTTGTCTACTGGTATGTGAAAGGGGAGGTTTGATGCCGTATATTTTAGAAAAAGCAAGTATTCTAAAGGAAAATAAAGTTGTTTCATGCTCTATACTAGTAAAAAACAAACGAGTTGATTATATGAGTGACAACCTCAGAAGACTTTCATATATGAAAACGAACCTGTCACAATACCTATTAACACCAGGTCATGTTATGGTCAACTATTCTTTTTCGTCTGAGCATTCCTTTCAAACATTTAAAAAGAAGATGACAGAAGACTACTTACGTAGAGGCTGTACAACACTACTTGTTATTAGTGATAGTAAAAATGAAAACGATTTAGCTCATTCACTAAAAAGCACTAGGCATAATTTGTTGAATAGTCCAATCGATTATTACGTTGGTATTCGAATTCCTCTCGGAAGTTTAACACCCTCGCTGCTTGTTGCCTGTAGGCGTAAAAAAGTTCCAGTAATCATTGTCTCCATTGAAAATATAGACGATTTACACACAATTCCATGGGGCTGGATAAGGGAATCATATCATGCTTACCAAATCCCAATTATCCCTGAGTGGAATATTAAAGAGAAATCTATATTTACAAACAATCGAAAAGAAGAGATCTGGAAGGCCATCACTGAGGATAACCGGATACCTACTATCCCAGTTTGTCCAAGCGAAGACCATCCACTATCGATTGATATGTTAAAAAAAATTGGTATTTACCCAGATAAAGGAGATATTCGCGTTGGAGGGGAGCTTGATTACAACCTTTATGAACATGATTCGATAGGCTATACAGTTGATGAAAAGCCAACTCTCGATTATCATAAACTTATACCGACTATAACCATGCACAAAGGGAATTTCACAAAAATAGGAAACAGGGTATACTTCCATTCGGGCTTTGGTAATGAATGTATAGTAAAGAAACCTGGCTTTTTTGTATCTTCCTTTGATAAGGATGTATTGGTAAAAGAGAGATAATAAGAGGAGCAATCATTCATGAATCGATTAGATAAAGCAATTCAACTAGTAGAGGATGGAAACGTAGAGGAAGGGCTAGAGGCTATAAAAAAGTTTCGAGAACAATCAAATGACGACGAAAAATACACGATTGCCCAAAATTACTATAAATGGGGCTTTATTGAGGAAGCAAAAGAAATTGTTGAAGAATTAATTGCGCAATATCCAGATGAAGGAGAGCTATTTGTTTTTTTAGCTGAAATCATGATTGACCTTGATATGGAGGAAGAAGCAATAGACATACTAGAACAAATTGCTGAAGACGACCCTGTCTATTTAGAATCTCTCGTTCTACAGGCTGACTTATTCCAAATCCAGGGTTTACATGAAGTAAGTGAACAAAAACTACTAGTAGCAAAAAAACAATCTAATAATGAACCAATTATTGATTTCGCTTTAGCTGAGTTATATTCAAGTCACGGTGAATATAATAAAAGCATTCCATATTATGAAACAGTGTTAAACGAAAAGACCGAAATAGCTGGAGTTAACGTAAATGCTCGAATAGCTGAAAGCTATAGTGCTACTGGTAAGTTTGAGGAGGCACTTCCATTTTACGAAGAGGCTATGAAAGAGCAAGAGGACAGTAATACACTGTTTGGATTCGGGGTTACTGCATTCCAAGCAAAGTATTTTACAAAGGCAATCGAGGTTCTGTCAAGACTCAAAGAACTAGATGGAGATTACGAATCCCTTTACCTCTATTTAGCAAAGGCATATGAGGAAGAAGGGCTATTAAAGAATAGCTTAGAAGTTCTAATAGAAGGCCTAAAGGTGGAATCCTTGAATAAAGAGCTTACCTTTTATGCTGGTAAAATATCAATGATGCTTGGTGATAAAGATTCTGCTGAACAATATCTACGTGAAGCAGTAGGAATTGATCCTGGCTATGTGGAAGCCACGCTACAGCTATCAAAATTCCTCATTCGTGAAGAAAGATATGAGGACGTAGTTGACCTCTTAGATACAGTAATGGGTTATAGTGAGTATGATATACAATTTGAATGGGATCTTGCTTATTCAAAAAATAAATTAGAACAATATTCGGATGCATTAAATCATTACCGTCGTGCATATACTTCTTTTAAAGAAACTCCAGAGTTTTTAGAAGAGTATGGATATTTTTTGATGGAGGATGGTAAACGACAAGAAGCAATCGAAGTCTTTAAGGAATTACTAAAGCTTGACCCGATGAAATATGAGATTGAAGAATTAATCTCCGAACTGCAATAGCAGGAACTTTCTGTTGTTTTGACGTACTTTTTAACATCCATATGAAGGATATTTTGAAGTGATTGTTGAAGTATATCAGTACATTACTTAATACTAGCAGAGGAGGGAAGCATGCGATGACTACCCCTGTATCTGTCAACGAGAAAAAAGACTTCATTCGCTGGTTTCTGAATAATTATCAGCTTAAAAGAAGAGAGTGTGTTTGGATTTTAAATTATTTAATGAGCCATGACCAACTTATGAAAAATGTTCATTTTGTCGAGCAGGCCCAATATTGTCCTAGAGGAATCATAATGTCGACTCATTGTGTGGATGATGTTCCATTTCGTTTTTATAAGGAAAATGTAATGACAACGGATGCTGAGAAGTCATTTCATGATATTCGGCTAAACAGAGATGAAGAAATTTATATTCAACTTAATTTCAGATCCTCCTTCCATTCTCCGAATTATGTTGCTGTATTGGAAGAAAATCCATATATGCCAAAGCATCTTCAGGTGAACGAACAGGATAAAGAGCTTGCTAAAAAGTTTCTTGAGGAGTCAATTCACTTATTCCAGAAGGAGCATCTCTTAAAACGTATCGATGAAGCGCTTGACAAACAGGATAAAACAGAGTTTCAGAAACTGACTGAACAGTTGAAAACATTGTAAATATTTTGGTAAGGCTGACTCTTGTCAGTCTTTTTTATGTGTGCCAGGCATGGCAGCTATCTAGGTGGTGAAAGTCCACTGTGGGGGTACACATCACCAACCACTAAGGAAGCGCAAGGTACTTATCGTGAGATAAGGGCTGGAGGAAGCGTGGAATAAAATCTTGGCTCGACGTACAGAAATCTGATACTAAGGCTCTATAAGGGGATGAGGCTCCATAACAAGTCAAAGTCCAAAAGATGTGCGTACTTTGTAGAGTAAATCAGGCGAGTAAAAGAGGAAAGATAGTTGTCTTACCCTGGGAGGTCTTGCGGATGTACAGTAGTACAGTCGGAAAAGGTTAGTCGCAAGAAGTCAGCAGAAGCCATAGTAATGAGTTAAATCATGAAGGGCTGAACAATTTATAGTGTTTCAACACCACGAATGCGTAAGTGACGAACTCTGAATGTGTTAATGGTGAAAGTATGAGCGTATCTCAAAGGATAACCAAAAGATAGAGCTATCACTTATTACGTGAGAGGAAAGGGGAAACGAGTGTGTCGATTTTAGAACAAATTCTAAGTAATCAAAACATGAATGAAGCCTACTTGCGTGTATATAAAAATAAAGGCACAAGTGGAGTGGATGGAGTAACAGTCAACGAACTTAAACAATATCTGAAAGAGAACAAGGATGAATTGCGCACGCGCATCAGAACAAGAAAATACCAACCACAAGCTGCCTTAAGAGTGGAAATCCCAAAAGAAAATGGAAAGATGCGCAAATTGGGAATACCAACAGTAGTGGATAGAGTAGTTCAACAAGCCATTCATCAAGTACTTAGTCCGATATTTGAAAAGCAGTTCAGTGAATTCAGTTATGGCTTTAGACCAAGAAGAAGTTGTGAGATGGCAATTATAAAAAGCTTGGAATTTCTGAATGATGAACACGATTGGGTAGTGGACATTGACCTTGAAAGGTTTTTCGATACAGTCCACCATGATAAACTAATGCGAATTATATCCAACACAATAGACGATGGAGATGTTATCTCACTAATAAGAAAATACTTAGTTAGTGGGGTCATGGTGAATGGTAGATATGAAGAAACACCAGTCGGGACTCCGCAAGGAGGCAATCTCAGCCCTCTCTTAAGTAACATTATGTTGAACGAACTAGATAAGGAACTAGAAAATAGAGGACTACGATTCGTTAGGTACGCTGACGATGCTCTTATCTTTGTGAAGAGCGAGAAAGCAGCTAATAGAGTGATGAAATCAATCGTGAGATTTATAGAAGAGAAATTAGGCTTGTTAGTCAACACAGAAAAGAGTAAAGTCTCCCGTCCGGGAGATTTGAAGTTCTTAGGCTTTGGTTACTACTACGATGCTAAAAACGGAAGATATCAAGTGAAACCACACCTAACTTCTGTACAGAAATTTCAAAGGAAGCTTCGACAATTGACAAAGCGAAACTGGAGTATTCCGTTAGATTACCGAATATTGAAATTGAAACAAGTCATTTTCGGATGGGTAAATTACTTTAGAATATCAAATATGAAAAAGGTAATGACTCGTATTGATGAGAAGTTACGCTCAAGAATTAGGGTAATCATATGGAAACAATGGAAGGTACCGAGAAAACAAATCAAATCGCTAATTCAACTAGGAATTCCAAAGGAAGAAGCGAAAGGATTAACCTTTTGTCGAAAAGGCTACCGATATATAGGATTATCAAAAGTAGTTCAAAGAGCACTTTCAAATAAAAGACTAAAGCAGAGGGGAATTCCCTCTGCCTTGGAACGTTACCTAAAAGTACACACTGGAATATAAATTGAAACGCCGTATACGCGAACCGTACGTACGGTGTTGTGAGAGGGGCGGAAATAAATTAAGTTATTTTCCCTCTACTCGATTTGTGTATTTTATGATATGGTAGTTTCGGAGTTTACCCCTAAGTATAGGGCTAACTTTAATTTTAATGGAAACCTATAAAGTTTAAAAATTAGGTACATATTAGCCTAAGTATAGTTGATTTCTATAAGCACTAGGAAAGGGAGCATACATAATGAAATGGGTCACTAAGGATATGGACGTTTATTTACAAGCAAAGGAATATGTGGACACTGCTGTCATTCCACTTATTCCAGTATCACTGGAAGGGAATTTAAAAAACACAGTTTCTATGGGAGAGTTTATTACTATACTCTCTAACGAGGTAGAGAGGCAATTTAAAGGTAGAATTATTCTTTTTCCTGCATTTACTTATTCTACTAGTGAAGAACTAACAATGGCTAAAAGTCGTTTAAATCAGTGGACAAGTGATTTGGGTGGACAAGGGATGAAACATTCCATTTTTATTACATCAGATAGCAGCTGGAAGCAGGTAGAGGCTGATTTAACTGGTACTCTCATTTGGTTGCCTACACTGCCACTTGAATATGTAGAGGAAAAGTACAAACAAACTATGTTACAGGATCAGATGAAGCAGTTAGTTTCATTATTTATGAATATTTGGCAAAAGTAAATTACTGAATAAATGTAAGCATACGGCAGATGCCAAAGTATTTTAAGGAAACCTTTTTCCAGGAGTAAGAACAAAGACTAATTACGCCAAAACGTAAGGATTTATATCATTATGTAACAATAATAATAAAACGAATGGTACTTTTGTTGAATAAAGGTAAAAAAATTCCTTACTTTTCCTCATAAAGTCACATAGTTGCCATTGTTTCAGTAAATCCTATTATTGACCTGTACCAAATATTGATATATCATGAGAATGTCCTAGTTTTAAATGTGTATAATTATGTCCGGTGTGGACTTAGCTTAACATAGAGGGGGGAAAAAAATGAGCGAGAATAAACAACGGGTTTCAAGACGTCAATTTCTAAACTATACTCTAACAGGTGTAGGAGGTTTCATGGCAGCTGGGATGTTAATGCCTATGGTCCGCTTTGCAATTGACCCATTACTTCAGCCTGAAGCTGAACACGACATGGTACAAGTGGTAAGTGTGGATAAGATAACAAATGAACCTCAAAAATTTGATTTTAAAATAAATCAAGTTGATGCATGGTATGAATCAGACGTTTCAACATCAGCATGGGTTTATAAAAATGATAATGGCGACATTATTGCATTGTCACCGGTGTGTAAGCATCTTGGCTGTGCTGTTTCTTGGGCTGAGGATCCAGCTAACCCAAATCGTTTCTTCTGTCCTTGTCACTATGGGTTATATGAAAAGGATGGTATGAACGTGCCTGGAACACCACCAATGGGCCCATTAGACGTATATCAAAGTGAAGTAAAAGATGGTTATTTATATTTAGGAAAAGCTAAGCCAAATCCTAGAGGAGGAAAGTAATCAATGTTAAATAAGATTTTTGATTGGGTTGACGAACGACTTGATATTACTCCTCTCTGGGCAGATATTGCAGACCATGAGGTTCCTGAGCACGTAAACCCAGCGCATCATTTTAGTGCGTTTGTTTATTGCTTTGGAGGACTAACATTTTTTATCGTCGTCATCCAAGTATTATCTGGTATGTTCCTAACAATGTATTATGTACCAGATATCATCAATGCATGGAATTCTGTATATTATTTACAAAACGAAGTAGCATTTGGACAAATCGTTCGTGGGATGCATCACTGGGGAGCGAGTCTTGTTATCGTAATGATGTTCTTACATACTCTTCGTGTATTCTTCCAAGGTGCATATAAAAAACCACGTGAGCTAAACTGGATTGTTGGAGTTTTAATATTCTTTGTAATGTTAGCACTTGGTTTAACTGGTTACCTATTACCTTGGGATATGAAAGCGTTATTCGCAACAAAGGTTACAATTCAAATTGTTGAATCGGTTCCTCTATTAGGGCCATACTTAAAGACTTTAATGGCAGGACATCCAGAAATAGTTGGTGCGCAAACATTAACACGTTTCTTTGCGATTCATGTATTCTTCTTACCGGCAGCATTATTCGGTTTATTAGCTGCTCACTTTATCATGATTCGCCGTCAAGGTATTTCAGGTCCATTGTAAAATGTTTGGGATGCTCTGTGATCTTAACTGTTTTCATATGATTACAGCGGCTTTTTTAGAATTAAATGAATCGAGCATGCTCGATTGTGTATGTGAATCTATGTAAAAAAACTCTTTTGAATGAAAATTCTCTAAAAAGGAGGGGGACTGATTATGCATCGCGGAAAAGGAATGAAATTTGTTGGGGACTCCCGTGTTCCTGTTAGTACGAAAAAGCACATTCCTAAGGATTACTCTGAGTATCCAGGAAAAACAGAAGCGTTCTGGCCAAACTTCCTATTAAAAGAATGGTTAGTTGGTTCTGTTTTCTTAGTAGCCTTTTTATGTTTAACAGCAGCACACCCATCACCATTGGAAAAAATCGCTGACCCGACTGCGGCAGGATATATTCCATTACCAGACTGGTATTTCTTATTCATGTATCAATTGATTAAATATACGTATGCATCAGGTGATTATAACGTTATTGGTACGCTTATTATTCCTGGCCTTGCATTTGGCGCACTATTACTTGCCCCATTCTTAGATCGTGGTCCAGAACGTAGACCATCTAAGCGTCCAATTGCTACAGGTATGATGCTTTTAGGATTTGCCTCAGTTGCATACTTAACATGGGAATCAGCAGACCAAGTAGACTGGGAAGCAAGAGCTGAATCTGGGAAAATTGTAGCAGAAGCAGAAGTTGATAAAGAATCTGAAGGATACTTGCTCTATCAAGATAAAGGCTGTATCGGATGTCATGGTGCAAACCTAGAAGGTGGACCTGCTGGAAAGGCATTAGTTGATAATGGACTAACACCTGAAGAAATTGCAGATATCGCCAAAAATGGTCAAGGCGGAATGCCACCAGGTATGTTCGAAGGAACAGATGAAGAATTACAAAAACTTACTGAATTTATCTCAGGAGTAACTTCTAAATAAGATGAAAAAAGCTGACTTTTGCAAGTCAGCTTTTTTACTTGGCATAATTTTCATATTTAACCTTGACAAGTCTACCAATTTTAAGAGAATCTTTAGGTAAGAATAAGGAAAGTTGGTACATATATGAAATGGATCACGTATTTAATGGGACAGCGTTGGGTGATTTGGATTTTGCTCTTAATTAACGTACCGGGAACCATATATGGTTACATTTGGTATGAAAGTCAATTAAAAATAACCCCCAAAGAATTTCTATTATTTGTTCCAGATAGTCCTACGGCCAGTCTATTCTTTTGTTTAGTACTACTAGCATTTATACTACGAAAGAATTGGCCACTAATTGAAGCGTTGGCTATCGTAACGCTATTTAAGTATGGGATATGGGCAGTTGTAATGAATATCCTTACGTATTTTACCGTCGGATTGAGTCCTTCTGGTTATATGTTAATAATTTCTCATCTTGGTATGGCGATACAAGGATTGCTTTACGCTCCATACTATCGGATTAAACCAATTCATTTAGTACTTGCGGCAGTATGGACCTTGCATAACGATGTGATTGATTATGTTTTCTTCATGATGCCGAGGTATAGTGTCCTAGATCAATTTACACCTCAAATAGGGTACTTTACGTTTTGGTTGAGTATCGTGTCAATTTTGATTACCTATCTTCTTTGCATTAAAACCAATCGTTATAAACTAGACCTTCAATAAAGAAATATTAATCAATGGGGGACTTTTCTATCCCTCTCTTTTAAAAAGTTGGTCTACTCTTGTCCAATCTCTCATACATTTTACTAGATGTTGAGGAGGGACAAGTATGAAAATCTCTAGAATTATATGTATTATTTGCTTTATAGTTATGATTCATCCTATATCCATATTCGCTGCCTCCAACGAAGAGAATTGGGAAAAACTTGATCAAATTTCTGACCAAGCCCTACAAATGGTGAAGCATGAAAGATACAAGGATGCTAAGCAATTATTGACTCATTTTTCAAATGAATTTCTACGAATGAATCAACGTGAACAATCCTATTCAATGGATGAACTGCGAGTTATTACGGTGACACATAATGCCGCACTTGAAGCTGTAAATTCTACTTCTCTTAGCTTTGAGGAAAGAATAAATAAAGTCACTCAATTTCGTTTGGTAATTGATGCACTTCGGTCAGAGCATCAACCAATGTGGACCGAAATGGAAGATTCAATTATGACGACATTTAGCCAAATGAAGCAAACGATTGAAGAAGGAGATAATGAAAACTACAATCAACTTCTTACTATATTTCTATCAAAATATAATGTGATTCATCCAAGTATTAAGGTAGACATTACTCCTGAAGATGTTCAAAAAATTGACTCACATATTGCATTCTTAGATACCTACAGGAATGAGGAGCTAAAAACTACCACAAGAATGCAACAACTAGATGAAATGGAGCTTGAACTTAATAATTTATTTGAAAGAATGACAGAAGATGATGCGGATCCTTCGCTTATATGGGTGATGATTTCAACTGGCGGTGCAATTATTCTTACATTAATCTATGTAGGTTGGAGAAAATATAAGGGAGATAAGCAAAAACGTCAGACACAACGTGATTATGAGGATAGATAGTTCAAGAAAGTATGCAGTGGTTCCGTGACTTTCACTGTATAAAAACAAACAGTGGGGTAGCACCCACTGTTTGTTTTGTAAGGTGTTTATTTTCGAAAAGAGCAATTTAAAGAATGGGGGGATTGATTATTTTGTAAGCAAGTTAATTGACTTTAAAGGCTTTGCTTACTAAAATAAAACTATACTATAGTATGGAGGAAAAATAGAATGTTTTTAGTATACTTTGCGTTAATTATTATCATTCCTTTATATGCGCAAATGAAAGTGAAGAGTGCATATAAAAAGTACTCTCAGGTTCCTGCTTCTTCAGGTATGACAGGTGCTGAGGTTGCAAGAAGGATTCTTGACCAAAATGGGTTATACGATGTTAGGGTTGAGGAAACACCTGGTCTACTATCTGATCATTATGATCCACGATCAAAGACAGTTAGACTTTCGACTAACAATTACTATGGTAATTCAGTCGCAGGGGCAGCCGTAGCAGCCCATGAAGTAGGTCATGCGATTCAGGACCAACAAAATTACGCATTTCTCCGTTTCCGACATGCACTTGTTCCTGTAGCAAACATTGGTTCAAATTTCTCATGGATTCTAATTATTGCAGGTATGATTTTTACCATTCCTAGCCTAATGCTTTACGGAATTATCTTCATGGCAGCAGCGGTTCTTTTCCAGTTAGTTACATTACCAGTTGAGTTCAATGCCTCATCAAGAGCAATGAACGAAATTGTATCAGCTGGAGTCATCCGAAATGACGAAGAACGCGAAACCAAAAAAGTCCTAAACGCAGCAGCACTTACCTACGTTGCAGCAGCGGCTGTAGCCGTATTAGAACTGTTGAGATTGATACTTATGTATACAGGTATGACACGTTCAGAAGAATAGAAGATAAGCCAGTTATTCTACAGTGAATAACTGGCTTTTTGCTGAGTTTTACCTATTAGCTCATTTACCCAAAAAACGAGAAATTTACAGAGCAAGCTCGCTTGCTTCAAGAAAATTTCTTGTTTCTTGGTTACCTTTCAGCCTTGCTGAAAGGCGAGAGAAGCCATAGCTTCTCTCGAATGAGCTAGTTTAGAAATAAATTTGTTAGTTTTACCGTTCAATCGGCTTTTTGTTCTCATCTAATGTAAACCCTTCACCTAGAACATCATGAACATCTGTAACCGATACAAAAGCATGTGGGTCTACCGAAATAATGACTTGCTTTAACCGTCCAACCTCACTTCTACCAACTACGCAGTATAAGATATGCTTTTCCTGTTTTGTATACGAACCCATACCTTTTAGAATCGTAACTCCACGTTCCATCTCATGTAGAATCCTCTTAGCAATTTCATCATTCTGCTCAGAAATAATCATGGCACCTCGGGCTGCATAAGCACCTTCCTGCATAAAATCAATCACCCTTGCTCCAATGAACACTGCAAGTAAGGTGTACATTGCTTCACGTGGTGATAAATAGAATATGAGGGAAACCGTGATCACCACTGCATCAAATAAGAACATGGTTCGCCCCATCGGCCATCCAATGTACTTTCGAACAAGTCTAGCAATGATATCGACCCCACCAGTTGTACCACCATATCGAAAAATTATCCCTAGTCCAACACCAATAAATACACCTGCAAACAATGCAGCAAGCATTAGATCTCCATCAAGTGGAATATTAAATTGATAGCGTTGAAAGAACCATAGGAATACGGAAAGACTAAGCGTACCGATAAGTGTATAATAAAATGCAACACGACCTAGCAATCGCCATCCAAGAATAAAGAGTGGAATATTTAATATCAAGTTGGTATAGGACGGATCGAGTTCAAATAGAAAATAAAGAAGAAGGGTTATTCCAGTAAATCCACCCTCAGCAAGATTATTTTGCATATTAAAATGTACTAGACCAAAAGAAAAAATTGCTGACCCTAATAGGATGAAAAAGATGTTTTTTATCGAAAATTTCAAAATGAAATACCCCCGAAAAATAGTAATAAATGCCACTTTATTATAGAGTATGGTTTAACAACTTACAAATCATGCTTTGTTATGACAATTCACATAGGCGAATTGCTCCACGTTATTACGGACGAGGTGGGTCACTAGGCCGTCGCAACGGATGTAGTGTTCTTTGTGTATGATGCTATGTTATTTTTTGATAAATTGAGGCTTTTACTAGTGATATAATAAATAAAAAATTTGGCAAATTTCCCTATTTTACGCTACCATAAGGATAGTAACGATGAGGTGATAGAGATGGCAGACAAGACAATGAAACAATTACAGCAAGAAGTGGACGCATACATAGGTCAATTTAAAGAAGGTTACTTTAGTCCGTTAGCAATGATCGCAAGATTGTCAGAGGAATTAGGAGAGTTAGCTAGAGAAGTAAATCACCACTATGGAGAAAAGCCTAAAAAGAAATCTGAAACAGAAAAAAGTATTGCAGAAGAAAGTGGAGATCTGCTATTTGTTCTTATTTGCTTAGCTAATTCCTTGAACATTGACTTGGAAGATGCTCATAATACAGTAATGAATAAATTTAATACACGAGATAAAGACAGATGGACTCGAATTGACAGTAAAGAATAAGGGAGAAATTAAAATGGAAACAATTAAAATTGTAATTGCTGGCCCAAGAGGAAGAATGGGGAAAGAGGCGGTTGCTCTCGTTCAAGAAACAAATCATTTTACACTTGTCGGTGTTATTGATCGATTACATAACGGTAAGCTCCTAAGTGATGTAGAAGGCTTCTCTAACGTAGAAGTACCAGTTTTTAATGACATTACCGAATGCTTTCAACAAACAAATCCGGATGTTCTCATTGATTTAACAACACCTGAAATCGGGAAATATCATACTGAGGTTGCCATACAACATGGTGTTCGACCAGTTGTCGGAACGACCGGTTTTACAAAAGAAGAATTAGATAGATTATCCACTATGGCAGAAGAGCGTCAAGTAGGAACAATCATTGCACCTAATTTTGCAGTAGGTGCTGTATTAATGATGAAATTCTCACAAATGGCTGCAAAGTATTTTCAAGATGTTGAAATAACAGAGTTGCACCATGATCAAAAACTTGATGCACCATCTGGAACTGCTGCAAAAACAGCTGAGTTGATATCGACTGTAAGAGTACCAAAAAAGCAGGGACACCCTGACGAAAAAGAAACGCTACCAGGTGCTCGTGGTGCAGAATATGATGGAATCCGGATACATAGTGTACGTTTGCCAGGATTGGTAGCGCATCAAGAAGTAATGTTCGGTGGAAACGGTCAAATGCTCACAATACGTCATGATTCATTTAACAGAGCTTCTTTTATGTCAGGAGTTAAATTATCCGTAGAAACAGTGATGAAATTAGACGTACTAGTATATGGATTAGAAAATATTATCGAATAAGGGGATAAGTAGATATGAAAATAGCCTTAATTGCTCACGATAAAAAGAAAAACGATCTTGTACAATTCTCAACAGCTTACCAATCAATTTTAGAACAACATGAATTATATGCCACTGGTACAACTGGTTCACGTATTTCAGAAGCAACCGGTCTGCAAATTCACCGGTTTCAATCAGGTCCACTAGGCGGTGACCAGGAGATTGGGGCAATGATTGCCCAGAATAAGATGGATATGGTTATTTTCTTTAGAGATCCATTAACAGCTCAGCCGCATGAACCAGATGTTACCGCACTGATTCGACTTTGTGATGTGTATGCCGTGCCATTAGCAACAAATATGGGGACTGCCGAAGTTCTTATTCATGGGCTTGAACAAGGTTTTATTTCATGGCGTGAAATTATCCGTGATAGACAAGAAGGATGAACCGGAAACCAGTTTTAAAGAGTAGATAAATTCAAATTGTATCAGACATGAAGTGGGAGATTGGAATGAAGAAACTAAAAATAGGAATTACCTGCTATCCTTCCGTTGGAGGCTCAGGAATTGTAGCAACAGAATTAGGGAAGCTACTTGCAGAAAAAGGACATGAGATACATTTTATATCTTCAAGTCTTCCGTTTCGTCTTAATAAAATCTATTCAAATATTTATTTCCACGAAGTTGAGGTAAACCAATATTCTGTCTTTAAATATCCTCCATACGACTTAGCGTTAGCTAGTAAAATGGCAGAGGTTACAAAAAGGGAAAAGCTAGATTTGCTTCATGTACATTACGCAATTCCACATGCAGCATGTGCGTATTTAGCTAAGCAAATGGTAGGTGGAAATGTAAAGGTCGTGACAACCCTACATGGTACTGATATTACAGTTCTAGGCTATGATCCTTCGTTAACAGACCTTATACGGTTTGGTATCGAACAATCTGATGCTGTTACAGCCGTATCACAGTCACTCGTAAACCAAACCTATCAATTAATTGAGCCGAAAAAGGATATTAAGACTGTTTATAATTTTGTCGACGAAAAAATTTATTACAAGCATGAAGCAGATAGTTTACGAAAGCAGTACGGTATTGCTGATGATGAAAAAGTAATGATTCATGTTTCTAACTTCAGAAAGGTTAAGCGTGTCGAAGATGTAATTATGGCTTTTCATCTGATTCAAGAAAAAATTAAGTCAAAGCTTATTTTGGTTGGCGATGGACCTGAACTTACTACAGTTTGTAATATGATCAATGAATTAGGACTTACAGACAAGGTGCTACTATTAGGGAAACAGGAAAATGTGGCAGAATTATTTTCGATTAGTGATCTGAAACTCTTGTTATCAGAAAAGGAGAGTTTCGGTCTAGTACTAATAGAAGCAATGGCTTGTGGGGTGCCAACGATAGGTACAAATGTAGGTGGTATTCCAGAGGTAATAAACGATGGAATGAATGGCTATATTTGTGAACTTGGGGATGTTCAAACCATAGCAAGTAAGGCAATAGATTTGTTATCTAATCCAGTTTTACATAGCGAAATGGCAAAACAGGCATTACTCACCGTTCAGGGTAAATTTAACTCCGAAAAGATTGTAAATGAATACGAGGATATATATTATTCTATTATTTCTAAATAAAGTGGATAGGGGCTCTCTAGGATGGATGAACCATTTGTAAAGGCAAATAAAGTTCTAAAAACATTACATAACAATGGGTTTGAGGCTTATTTTGTTGGAGGCTCAGTACGCGATCTTCTATTACAACGGCCAATTGGTGATATTGACATTGCAACATCAGCTCGTCCAGAGCAAATTAAGAAGTTGTTTCCAAAAACCATTGACGTGGGTGCTGAACATGGAACGATAATTGTGTTACATGAAGGTGAGCAGTACGAAGTGACAACTTTTCGAACGGAAGAGGGTTATGAGGATTTTCGAAGACCTTCCCATGTAGAGTTTGTAACATCCCTACACGAGGATTTGAAGAGAAGAGATTTCACAATGAACGCGATTGCGATGACGGTTGATGGTGAGATTTTGGACCCTTTTAATGGAAGAGTAGCTATTCAAGAGAAAAGAATTCAAACGGTTGGTAATCCTTGCGAACGTTTTCGAGAAGACGCACTACGGATGATGAGAGCTGTTCGTTTTGTAAGTCAATTATCCTTTATGCTATGTGATGACACAAAGCGGGCCATTAAAAAAAACGCTCCATTATTACAACGAATATCGGTTGAACGGATAACCATAGAATTTGAAAAATTACTAAAAGGGCCAAGTTGCCAATCTGCTTTTCCAATTTTAGTAGATACAAAACTATATCAATACATACCAGGTTTACTAAATAAAGAACATAGCTTACAACGTTTTTCACTATACCAATGGAATCTACTTCAAGAGAGAGCTGAATATTGGACTCTTGTTTGTTATGTACTACAACTAGATGACACTAAGAAATTTTTGCGGCTATGGAAGTTACCTACAAAACAAATTGATCAAGTGATAAAAAACGTAGATTGTATGAATAGTATTCAGAAGATAGGTTGGAGTACACGCCTGTTATATGACGCTGGAGCTACCTGTATCCAACAAGTTGAGAGAATTCTTCATGTAATAGGAGTTAAACAAGAAGTGTCACTTTATGAGAAATACAGTGAATTGCCGATTCATAATCGTTCTGAACTAGCTATTTCGGGAGAAGACTTTTTAAATTGGTACAAGCAAAGTCCAGGAAAATGGGTTGCCGAACTTTATGAGAAAGTAGAAAATGGAGTGCTAGAAAATAAAATTGAAAATGATAAGCAAAAAATTAAGGAGTGGCTTCTATCTTGCAATCAGAAATAAGAAATAAATTATTAGAAGTTTTCTCTAATGCAAATGGAGACTTTATTTCCGGTCAGAAATTAAGTGATCAACTTGGATGCTCTCGTACGGCTGTTTGGAAGCATATTGAAGATTTGCGAAGTGAAGGCTATGAGCTCGAAGCTGTTAGAAAGCTTGGATATAGGATTTTAACAAAGCCAGATAAAATTACTAATAATGAAATTCAGTTAGGTCTTAAAACGGAGGTTCTGGGAAGAAATATACACTTCGAGGAATCAGTCACATCCACACAGCAAATTGCACACCGTTTAGCTTACGAAGGAGCTATTGAAGGTACAATTGTTGTTGCAGAAGAACAGACAACTGGTCGCGGTAGATTGGATAGAGCTTGGTATTCACCAAAGCATACAGGAATCTGGATGAGTATGATCCTAAGACCACAAATCCCACCTTCCAAGGCACCACAGCTAACACTTTTAGCTGCAGTAGGTGTAGTCCAAGCAATTCAAGAGGTGACTGGGTTAGAACCAGATATTAAATGGCCCAATGACATTTTGTTGAATCAAAAAAAGCTTGTTGGCATATTAACAGAGCTCCAAGCTGAAACCGACCGAATTAACTCTGTTATCATTGGAATTGGCATCAATGTAAATCAGGACATTAACCATTTCCCTGAAAGCCTACACCACATTGCAAGCTCGCTTTCCATTGAAAAGGGAGAAAATATTGATCGTGCAAAGTTAATTCAAACGATACTATTAAAGATTGAAAAACTATATAATGAATATTTACAACATGGTTTTAAGGTAGTTAAGCTTTTATGGGAAAGCTATGCGACAAGTATAGGGAAGAATATTGTAGCTAGAACCTTATCAGGGTCAATTGAAGGAAAAGCCCTTGGAATAAATGATGAAGGTGTTCTGCTGATAGAGGATGCTTCTGGGGTTGTTCATCATATATATTCAGCTGATATTGAGCTTCCTCAAAAATAAAGTATAGAATTGTGCAAGAATTTTTTGTATAATTCAATTTAGTGGGTGGTATCCGTAATGGAACTACACCAAGGAACAAAATTATGCAACGAAACATTATATTGTATTCTGCCTTGATCCATTGGACTGGGACAGAGGGATGAAATTAACCGAACATATCATGTTTAATCCTTCTTTCTCTTTGAAAGAAGGATTTTTTACTTCATAATAACACGGTCTTTCATCTCCTCTTTTAAGGAAACTCAGGTCTCACCTGAGCAAGGCTACTTTACAGAAAGTAAATGTGCTTTCTAAAGCCAAAGGAGGAATCGTGATGAAACAGAAAACTCAGTTTATGAAAATGAAACAACAGAAAGAACCAATTGTAATGGTCACAGCTTATGATTATCCATCAGCAAAGCATGCCGAAGAGGCCGGGGTCGATATGATCCTTGTTGGGGATTCATTAGGTATGGTTGTATTAGGTTATGACACAACAATTCCAGTAACCGTTGATGATATGATTCATCACACGAAAGCCGTAAAGCGTGGTGCAAAGGATACATTTATCGTAACGGATATGCCATTTATGTCCTATCATGTTTCTCGCTCCGAAGCATTAAAAAATGCCGCAAGAATTATTCAAGAATCAGGAGCGCACGCTGTAAAGGTAGAGGGAGCAAAAGACGTTATCTATACTATTTCATCCTTAACGGATGCAGGAGTTCCTGTCGTAGCTCATTTAGGTCTAACTCCTCAGGCTGTTGGTGTTTTAGGTGGTTATAGAGTGCAAGGTAAAGATGCTGAAAGTGCAAGGCAGCTTATCGAAGACGCGAAGAAGGTTGAACAAGCTGGTGCGATTGCACTAGTATTGGAATGTGTTCCAAAGCAATTAGGAGAAGAAATCACAAATAGCATCTCTATACCAACAATTGGAATAGGGGCGGGTAATAAGACGGATGGTCAAGTGCTTGTCTATCATGACTTAATTTCATACGGTGTAGATCGTGTTGCTAAGTTTGTTAAACAATATGCATCTGTGAATGAACCAATTATTAATGGATTAAAAACCTATGTTGCTGAGGTAAGAGGACATACATTCCCTGAGGAAAAACATATGTATACGATGAAAGAGGAAGAGCTTACAGGTCTTTATGGGGGAAAAGGGAAATGAAGGTCATAACTTCGATAAATGAGATGCAGCAATATATAAAGACTACAAAGCAAAATGGAAAATCAATAGGGTTCGTACCAACAATGGGGTACCTTCACGAAGGACATTTAACATTAATGAACAAGGCTCGAAAAGAAAATGATATGCTTGCTGTAAGTATATTTGTTAATCCACTCCAATTTGGTCCAAATGAGGATTTTGATGCATATCCACGTGATTTTGAAAGAGATCAAGGCCTAGCAGAAAAAAATGGAGTAGACGTTCTTTTTCACCCAAGTACGGAAGAAATGTATCCAAATGAAATGTCCCTTACTGCTAAGGTCCACTCCAGAGTAGATGTGTTATGTGGCAGACAACGAAATGGGCATTTTGATGGTGTTGCAACCGTTTTGGTTAAACTATTCAATATTGTAAAACCAGACCGTGCTTACTTTGGGTTGAAGGATGCACAACAAGTAGCGGTAGTTGACGGATTACTAACCGACTTTAATTTTCCGATTGAACTTGTACCCGTTGAAATTGTTCGAGAAGAAGACGGTCTTGCCAAAAGCTCACGGAATGTAAACCTAACCGCTCAAGAGCGTGCGGAAGCACCGAGATTATTTGAGAGTCTTCAGATGGCAAAAAGTAAAATTGACAATGGGGAGCGAAATCCAAAGGCAATTGAGGAATTAATAAAAAGTCACATTTCGGAACACACGGCGGGTGTCATTGATTATGTTGAAATTTATAGCTATCCAGAACTAAAAGAACTCACTCAACTGACTGGCACTATTATTATTGCTCTTGCAGTGAGATTTACAAAAACGAGGCTAATTGATAATATTACTTTTGAGATATAGAAAATCTTTTAGATTTGAGGGGGACCATCATGTTTCGTACAATGATGAACGCAAAAATCCATAGAGCACGTGTTACAGAGGCTAACCTAAATTATGTAGGTAGCATAACCATAGATGAAGATATTCTTGATGCAGTGGGAATGGTCGCTAATGAAAAAGTTCAAATAGTGAATAATAACAATGGGGCTCGACTGGAAACATATATCATCCCGGGTGAGCGAGGTAGTGGTGTTTTTTGTCTTAACGGTGCCGCTGCTCGTCTTGTACAGAAAGATGATATAATTATTGTCATTTCATACGCAATTGTACCTGAGGAGAAACTTTCAATTCATACACCGAAGGTAGCGATCATGAATGATAACAATCAAATTAAGGAATTGCTATATCAAGAACCAGCTGCAACTGTATTGTAGTGAACGTACGGTGATTGTACCGGGTAAGTAAGTCATACGCTGGAAAAACAAGCTTTTTTGCGATGATTGCTTAATAGCAAAATTCTTATGCTAGTATGCGTTTAGGAGAGAAGTCTATTCACTCCTAAGAGCGAATGAACGAATGCCCCCAAATTGGGGGTATTTGTGTTAGGAGGTGGCATCTTATGAATAAACGCTTTGTTGTCGTTGATCTAGAAACAACAGGTAATTCTCCAAAAAAGGGTGATCGAATCATACAATTTGCTGCAGTGGTGATTGAAAATGGTGAAATAATTGAACGGTTTGCTACATTTGTAAATCCCAAGCAAAATATCCCTGTATTTATTGAACAATTAACAGGGATTTCAAACGAGGTTGTTGCAAACGCGCCTGACTTTTCAATTGTTGCACCTGAAATTATTTCAATGTGTAAGGATTCATATTTTGTTGCACACAATGTTCCATTTGATTACTCCTTTTTACAGGAGGAACTTGCACAAAGTGGATTTCACAATTTTCACTGCCTAACAATTGATACTGTTGAATTATCAAGAGTAATGCTTCCGCTAGCAGACAGCTATAAGCTTGGACAACTTGCAGAATCTCTTTCGTTAACTCATGAAAATCCACATCAAGCGGACAGTGATGCTGAGGTGACAGCAGAGATCCTTTTGAAAATATTACATAAAATTGAGAGTCTGCCTCTGGTTACCATTAAAAAGCTTTATTCTCTGTCAAAATATTTTAAAAGTGACATTACTGAAATATTGAGTGAAATCATTGAACACAAAACAAATATAACGAAGAAAGACACGAAATATGATATTTATCGTGGTCTTGCACTTAGAAAGAGATTAAAATATCCGAATAAACATTCAGATGAGACATACACAGATGATGCATTTAAAACTATACTAAATAATTTTCCGTTTCGTAACGGGCAAGTGGAAATGGTTCAGAGCATTTTACATGCATTAGAAACGAATCAACATGCACTTATCGAGGCTGGTACAGGGATTGGTAAAACAATCGCATATTTACTTCCAAGCATTTTTATCGCTAAAACAAAGGGTAGGTGCGTGATTAGTACAAATACTCTACAACTTCAACAGCAGTTGATTGATCGAGATATTGCGAAGTTAAAGGAAATCATTCCATTTCAATTTCAAGTTGCACTCTTAAAGGGACGAGGGAATTATCTCTCACTCAGAAAATTTGAGCAGATTCTCTACGAAGATACGGAAAATTATGATGAAGTCTTAACAAAAGCGCAAATCTTAGTATGGTTAACTGAGACCAAAACAGGTGATATTGATGAAATGAACCTACCATCTGGCGGGAAGATACTATGGGAACGGGTAAAGAGCAGTTATGGTAATCCAGGATATGAAGATTCAATTTGGGAATCAAGGTGCTTTTACCGAAGGGCCAGGAAAGCAGCGGAAAAAGCTGATTTGTTAATAACGAATCATGCTTTATTATTACAGGATATTGCGAATAAGTACGAAATCCTTCCTACCTACGATTACCTAATTATTGATGAAGCACATCATTTTGAGGGTCAAGCGAAAAGACAGGTAGGAATAAACCTTCACTATTTATCATTTCACTCTATCTTTACAAGAATAGGGTTACTTGAAACAGAAGATTTGCTCTCAAAATCATGTAGAGTTATGGAACGAATAGGATATGACCGGAATTCATATCTCCAAGTGAATCAACTGTTAAAAGATATGAAGGCGTCAATAAATGAAGTATTTAGAATGATTCGGAGCCATGTTTTATTGAAGCAGACTAAAGATAACCCAATGAATCGAATTCATTATATATTTGATTCTTCCATAGAAACTGGAGAGCATTGGCGAGAAGTATATGAACAACTCACCAGGCTAAGTATCTCAAGAAAAGGCATTGAAAACACAATTCAAAGCCACAAAGAATCCATCATCCAAAATAAATCGATGGTTACACCAATGCAACTTGGAATATTCAACGATTATTTAATGAATGTTGATTTATTACTAGAAAAATGTACAAATCTTGAAAGGTTCTTTCTTAAGGGTAAGCAAAATGAACAAATTACTTGGGTTGAGATTGACCCAAAAGGACCTGTAAATTCAGCAATGCTATATGCAGAGCCTACAGATATCTCGGATTACTTAGCAGATCACTTTTTTGCCAATAAAAAATCAATTATCATGACATCTGCAACATTAACTGTTGATGAATCTTTTTCTTTTATTATGGATAAAATCGGGTTACATGATTTTCAGCCAGTCACTCTATCAGTTCCATCTCCATTTGATTATGAGCGACAGTCGGCAATTATGGTGCCTACTGATGTACCACTTATTCATTCTGTTTCGCAAGAGGAATATGTACATTCAATTGCTACCCAAATTTCTGAAATTGCCAACAAAACAAATGGTAGGATGCTTGTACTCTTTACCTCATATGACATGCTGCAGCAAACCTACTTGAGATTGAAGGAAATGCCTTTACTCGAGCAGTTTGTATTAATTGCACAGAGTATCAGTGGAGGGAGTAGGGCAAAATTAACTAAGAATTTTCGTGCGTTTGAAAAGTCAATTTTGCTTGGAACAAGTAGTTTTTGGGAAGGTGTTGATATTCCCGGTGAGGATTTAACAGCCCTAGTTATTGTTAGGCTGCCATTTGCACCTCCCAATGATCCTATCTTCGCTGTTCGAGCACGTCAAATTGAAGAGGGTGGAGGAGACTCCTTTCGCGAACTTTCACTACCAGAAGCGATAATTCGTTTTAAACAGGGAATAGGGAGACTAATCCGTTCAGACGAAGATAAGGGAATTGTCTTTATCTTAGATCGTCGTATTGTATCAGCACGATATGGAAAGAAGTTCCTTTCATCTATCCCAAAGATGAAATTTTATCATAAACCACTTGATCACTTATTAGAGCTAATGGACGAATGGATATAGAGTTTTATATTGTTAGGGCAGTTAGTTAGTTTGAATTATTTTTTCCTATAGTTCGTTACAACATAATTATAGTTGGACTAAATAACTGTCCCTTATGTCTTAGCATTAATAGTAACAAATAAAAAAAGACCTGCCTCAAAGGACAGGTTAATGGTGTGGGATTAGGAGTTAATTTTTGATTAAAATATATTGTGAATGGTCTTGTACCTGTTATAATGATGTAAGACAACTTCAACTTAAAAGGATGTTCAAAAAAATTGGTGTGTTTTTGAACACTCACTGTAGTGTTGTAGTACTACTATTGTTACCGTAGACATTGTAACGTATGAGTAGTAAAATTTGTGATGAATGAAGGGAGAGCTTTTGCTTGGAAAGTAAGATAGAGGTTCTATCGACAGTGAAAATAAAAAATACTCCTGATTTATATAAAATTGTTGATATATGTAATCGAACATTAAAACATGAAAATTTGATGTTTGGCCTTGCTCTTGATCGAGAAGACCAAGAAAAAGCAGTTTTTACTATATATCGTACGTAAAGTAGTTGATGTGTAAATGAAAAAATGGATTATTGGAATATTTATTATTGTGCTTGTTTGTGTGATTTGGATAGGAAACAACATTTATCAAGCAGCGTTAGAGCCACTTCAAAAGGCTGAGGAAAAAGGAAATGAAACTGCGCTTGAAGAAACAGCAATAAAAACAATTGATGAAAGCTATACATATTTTGGAACAAATACGTATCAAGTGGTTATTGGGAAAACAGATAAAGATAAAAAGATGATCGCATGGATTCCTGACGATAAGGGAGAGATTATCACCCGTTTTGAAAGTGATGGGATCACGGAAAAAGAAGCATTGTCAATAGTAAAAGAAGAACGTAGCCCAAAAGAAATACGTTCCATAAAACTAGGAATCGAAGATAATATCCCTATTTGGGAGATTATTTATATTGGTAGTGATGATCGATTGACCTACCACAAATTGTACTTTGAAACAGGAAAATATCGTAATTCAATCAAACCTTAACATACGGGGGGAAAATCATGAAATTAGCAAATAGGGTAGCTGCTCTAACTCCATCGTCAACACTTGCAATTACTGCAAAGGCCAAGGAACTAAAAGCCCAAGGTCATGATGTCATTGGTCTTGGTGCCGGTGAACCAGATTTTAATACACCTGATCATATTATAGAAGCTGCAGTAAAGGCAATGAAGGAAGGTCATACAAAATATACACCTTCTGCTGGATTGCCGGCACTTAAACAAGCTATTTGTAACAAGCTATTACAGGATCAACAACTTGAATACCAACCAAATGAGGTGGTTGTTGGGACTGGTGCTAAATTTGTATTATATGCTCTATTCCAAGTTCTTTTAAATAAAGGGGACGAAGTTATTATTCCAATCCCATATTGGGTTAGCTATCCAGAGCAGGTAAAGCTTGCTGAAGGTGTGCCAGTGTATGTTGAAGGAAAGGAAGAAAACAATTTTAAGGTAACAGTAGAGCAACTTGAACATTCAATTACGGACAAGACCGTAGCATTAGTATTAAATTCACCAAGTAACCCAACTGGAATGCTTTATTCAAAGGAAGAGTTGGAAGCAATTGGAGAACTATGCGTTACTCATAATATTTGGGTAATTTCAGATGAGATCTATGAAAAATTAGTCTACTTCGGAGCAGAGCATTTTTCTATCGCACAAGTTAATGATAATGTAAAAGCAAAAACAATTATCATTAATGGATTATCTAAATCTCATTCAATGACTGGCTGGAGAATTGGTTATGCGGCTGGTCCAAAAGAAATTATTAAAAGTATGACTGACCTTTCAAGCCATAGTATTTCGAACCCAACGTCGATTGCTCAATATGCTTCTATTGCTGCTTATGAGGGCACTCAAGAGCCAGTTGAGACAATGAGACAAGCGTTTGAAAAGCGTTTGGATGTGATTTATGAAAAACTAACAAAAATCCCGGGAATCACTTGTATTAAGCCACAGGGTGCATTTTATTTATTCCCAAATGCAAAAAAAGCTGCTGAACTTACTGGGTATACCAATGTTGATGATTTTGCAAAAGCTTTGCTAGAAGAAGCACTAGTAGCTGTAGTACCTGGTTCAGGCTTCGGTGCACCTGAAAATATTCGTTTATCTTATGCGACATCTCTAGATCAATTAGAGCAAGCAATTCAACGTATCCACAAATTCGTTGAAGAAAAAATGTCGAAATAATTAAGATAAGGTGTCTAGTGGTACTAGGCATCTTTTTTATGAATGTTCATGCAAAATGTTACGGTTTTCGCCATTTTCTTGCTTCACTATAGCAAGAAATGTATAATAAAAAGGCAGATGCTTCGTTATTTATAGCATTTATTGACGTAAGATGACGCCATAACCTATGGCATTGTTTGAAGAACCCATTACGTGTGGGTAAAAGATAATCTGGCGTATTTCGCCAAAGCGTATTTATTACATAAGGTTTTAGGGTTTTGGAGGGAAAGTATTGAAAACAACAATAGCAGAGGTTCATAAATATGTTGGTGAAGAAGTAAAAATTGGAGCTTGGTTAGCAAACAAGCGTTCAAGTGGAAAGATTGCATTCTTACAGCTTCGAGATGGGACAGGCTTTATCCAAGGTGTCGTTGTTAAAGCAGAAGTTGATGAAGCTGTTTTTCAAAAAGCGAAATCAATTACACAAGAAACATCTCTTTATGTGACTGGAATTGTAAGGGAAGATGAAAGATCACCGTTTGGTTATGAACTAACAGTAACTAATATAGATATTATTCATGAATCTATTGATTATCCAATCACACCAAAAGAGCATGGAACTGAGTTCCTAATGGACAATCGCCATTTATGGCTACGTTCGAAGAGACAGCACGCAGTAATGAAAGTACGTAATGAAATCATTCGTTCAACATACGAGTTTTTCAATAATAATGGATTTGTAAAAGTAGATCCACCAATTTTAACAGGAAGTGCTCCTGAAGGTACAACTGAGCTATTCGCTACAAAATACTTTGATGAAGATGCGTATTTATCTCAAAGTGGGCAGTTATATATGGAAGCTGCGGCGATGGCCTTAGGGAAAGTATTCTCTTTTGGACCTACTTTCCGTGCGGAAAAATCCAAAACAAGACGTCATTTAATTGAATTTTGGATGATTGAGCCTGAAATGGCTTTCTATGAGCATGAGGATAGTTTAAAGGTACAAGAAGAATATGTTTCATATATTGTCCAATCAGTATTAACAAATTGTCAACTAGAATTAAAAACCTTAGGTCGCGATACATCCAAATTAGAAAACGTGAAGGCTCCTTTCCCACGTATTTCATATGACGATGCAATCAAATTCCTGCACGAAAAGGGCTTTACAGATATTCAGTGGGGTGATGATTTTGGTGCCCCACATGAAACTGCTATTGCAGAAAGTTATGACAAGCCTGTATTTATTACACAATACCCTAAAGATATTAAACCGTTTTATATGCAGCCTGCACCAGACCGTGACGATGTCGTATTATGTGCGGATTTAATTGCTCCAGAAGGTTATGGTGAAATCATCGGTGGATCCGAAAGAATTCATGATTATGAATTAATGGAGAAACAACTAGAAGCACATAATTTAACTGGTGATGCGTATAAGTGGTATCTAGAATTAAGAAAATATGGATCTGTCCCACATTCAGGTTTTGGGTTAGGCCTAGAAAGAACGGTTGCGTGGATCAGTGGAGTAGAACATGTTCGTGAATCAATTCCATTCCCACGTCTCTTAAATCGCTTATATCCTTAATAAAATGTAAATGGACCTTCCTAAAAGGGAGGTTCATTTTATTTTTGTTTTTAGTTTTAACATAAAGCATGAGACTCTGATACGGAAAGTAAAATTAGAAGAGCAAGGCTAAGAAAGCATAGGGGAAGGCTGCGTTTTGGTGATAATTAACGTACAAGCCTAACCAAATATTTCTTTCTTCTTCACACTCTCAATCTCATGTTATACTAGGTATGAAGAGGTGTTTATACATGAAAATGGATAACTTAATTGATTTATTTGAGCAGGGTAGTATTTCAATTCCCAAAATGTTAATGTCCTCGTATCGACATCTACAATTAAAAGAAGAGGAAATGATGGTGCTATTTCATATTCTAACGTTTATGGATAGCGGAAATTTTTTCCCGACACCAATTGAAATCTCAAATCGTATGACTATATCTGAAACAAGATGCATGGAAATCCTACGTCAGTTAATTCAACGTGGATTTTTAGAAATAAATGATGGGGACGATGAAAACCGAGTAATTTACGAAAAGTACTCATTACGTCCATTGTGGGAAAAAATGCTTCAACAGCTATTGTATCAAGACATGAATGATGAAAAGGAAAAAGAAAAGCAGGTAGAAACAAATTTGTATAGTATTTTCGAACAAGAATTTGGACGACCCCTTTCTCCTTTTGAATGCGAATCGCTTGCCATGTGGTTAGACCAGGATCACCACGACCCTACCATCATTAAAGCAGCTTTAAGAGAGGCTGTTATGTCCGGAAAGCTTAACTTTCGTTATATTGATCGTATCCTATTCGAATGGAAAAAGAATGGTATCCGAACGATTGCACAAGCACAATCTCATTCACAAAAATTTCGACAATATCAGAATAAAAATAAACAACCAGAACAAAACCAGCAAGACAACTATAAAAGAACCATCCCGTTTTACAACTGGCTTGAAAATTAAAGTGTATAAAATTAGGTGATAAAAATGTTGAATAAACAACAAATTCAGTTTTGTCTAGACATAATGGGTGAAATGTTTCCAGAAGCCCATTGTGAATTACATCATAAAAATCCATTTGAACTGGTAATAGCTGTTTCACTATCAGCTCAATGCACAGATGCATTAGTCAACAAAGTAACGGCATCTCTATTTGAAAAGTATAAAACGCCAGAAGATTATTTGGCGGTATCGCTTGAAGAGTTGCAAAATGATATACGATCAATTGGACTTTTTCGAAATAAAGCCAAGAATATTCGTAAACTATGTCAAATGCTAATTGAAGAATACGGTGGCATACTCCCGCAAGATCGTGATGAACTAACGAAGTTACCAGGAGTAGGTCGAAAAACAGCTAATGTTGTAGTCTCGGTTGCATTTGACATCCCAGCAATTGCCGTTGATACTCATGTTGAAAGAGTAAGCAAAAGACTTGGATTCTGTAGATGGAAGGATTCAGTTTTAGAGGTTGAAAAGACTTTAATGAAAAAGGTACCAGAGGAAGAGTGGTCTATTACGCACCATAGAATGATCTTTTTTGGAAGATATCATTGTAAAGCTCAGAATCCTCAATGTGAAATATGTCCTCTTCTAGAGGTTTGTAGAGAAGGGAAAAAGAGAATGAAGGGGAAAGAAAAGGTTGGATAATAAGGACTTCTCAAATAAACAGACGACCATAAGCGAGTTGATTCAAACATGGGACTCTCGAAAGGAACTTCTTACAAATCTTTTTCGAAAAAGAGACAAGGCTTCAGTTGGTAAACCCATGGAAGAATCAATAACTGCATTTCTCTCGTTTTTATACGCAGTAAATGACAAACATCCCAAGAACAAAGAAGAGCTGAATAAAGAGCTTGATTCACTACAGTATAAGCCGATAAATGTAAAAGAACGACTTGAATTTATTATGAAAAAGCCGCATCAGTACCATTCCTTTATCCAACTTACAGAACTGTTTCATGAGCTAGAAAAGCTGAATGCTAAAAAACAAATAATAAAGCAAAAAAAATAACGCACAATATTGTGCGTTATTTTTTGCTTATTCATCATTGCCGGTGTCAGGAGGGAGGGGAGGGAAACTTGGCATTCCAGCGTCACCATCTCCTGGATTTCCTCCATTCCCATTTCCTTCACCGTCACCGTTATTGCCGTCATTGTTACCTTCACCATTTCCGTTGCCGTTACCATTCCCATTTCCGCCGCCATTATTATTACCAGGTGGAAGTGGAATCTCTATTTCCTCCTCAGTTGGCTCTGGCACTTCAATTTTGTTAGTGGCAGGCTCGCTTCGTTTTTTAGGATCTTTATCACTGACAACAGTAACTGTAAATTGGTAGATGGCTCCAGGTATGACATCAGGCACCGTATATGTTAATTCTTTCGTAGTCGTTAATACCTTTACTGGTCCTTCATCGATGGAAACCCCAATTTCAAAGGATTTTCCTTCAAGTTCACCTTCTGCGTATGCCCATGATAAATTAATTTGATTTGCCACTTCGTCATACATGACATTTAGGTCTGTAGGTGTAGTTAGCTTATCATATTTATCAGATACTTCTGTTGGTTCCGTTCCTTTAAGGAAATATTCATAAACAATATTTTCTTTAGGTGTAAATTCACTAGGAAGCTTCGCTGGATCTGTCCCTTTTTCAACCCCAACTTTGACAACAGTCTTCGGCATTGGGAAATCTTCCGTTTCCTTTCCTTCAGAAAGATTCGTTATAATGTCTCTAAACAAGCTTAGTGCTAAGGTTTGTTCTGCTGGCTTAATTGGAGTCTTATTATCTTTATATCCAGTCCAAATTGCAACAGTATAGCTTGGTGTATACCCACTAAACCAAACATCTGGAACACCAGGAGGTATATTATACTTTTTGCGATCTTTTTCTGAATAATTTGTTGTTCCTGTTTTACCCGCAATTTGTAAGCCTGAAACATCATATCTTCGTCCTGAACCAAAATCCATCACAGATTTCAGCATGTCAGTAATCATAAAGGCAGTTGCCTCAGACATTGCTTCTTCAGGCTCTGGAGATAGAACGACTTCTCTATCATCAGGAAAGACAATCTTCTTAACTGCATGTGGTTTAATAAAGTTCCCTTGGTTACCGAATGCTGCATAAGCACCAGCCATTTCAAGAGGAGAGATACCTCCCTCGATTCCACCAATAGAATAAGCTTCATTTAATCTTTCTTTAAATGTTATTCCAAGGCCTTCAGCAAATTCAGTTGCTTTCGTAACTCCTACCTCTTGGAACGCTTTAAGCGCTGGAATGTTACGTGAATGGGCTAAAGCTACTCTAGCTGTAATTTGACCCATATGTTTTCGGTCAAAGTTATTAATTGGAACGCCATCTGAATAGGTATATGGCTCATCCTTTATTTGGTGATAGGTGGACCATTTTAAATATTCCATTGCAGGGCCATAATCTAAGATCGGTTTAATTGTTGAACCCGGCTGATTTGACGCGTCGAGCGCAAAATTCACCCGCGTATTTTGGGCTTGGTTTCTTCCGCCACCAAGCGCTCGAATTTCACCAGTCTTTGTATCCACAACTGCGATTCCCGCCTGAAACTCATCGTTAGGGAACTGGATATCTGCATTTTTGTTTGCTAATAATGAGTCGACATGAGCTTGTGCATTAGGATCAAAAGTAGTATAAATTTTTACACCAGAGTTGTACACATCAATATCACCATATTCTTTAAGCTCTACTTTTACTTGGTCTAAGAAAGAATCAATCGGTTGAGATTGTTCCTTCGATTCAACTATAGATGACTCAATTGGAACTTCTTTTGCAGCATCTGCTTCTTCTTGCGAGATAAATTCATGTCTAACCATGAGATTTAACACGATGTTTCGACGTTTTTCCGCCCGTTCTGGATGAACAAATGGATTATAGATACCAGGATTCTGTCCGCTACCAGCTATAAATGCTGCCTCGTGTAGTTCAATTTGATCAAGAGTTTTTCCAAAATACAACTCAGCAGCTTTTGCTACCCCATATGTATTTCCGACACCGTAATAAATCTTGTTTAAATACATCTCAAGTATTTCATCTTTTGAGTATTTTCGTTCTAGTTGAAAAGCAAGCCAGAGCTCTTGCGCCTTCCGAGTGAGTTTTTTCTCTCCTTCAGCAAAGAAAGAGTTTTTAATGACCTGTTGTGAAATAGTACTAGCACCTTCAGAACCAAATCCGTCTGTGATATTTGCTAAGACCGCTCCACCCAGTCGGATAACATCCAATCCATGGTGTTCATAGAAGCGAGCGTCTTCAACCGCTAAGACTGCATTTTTAAGGTTATCTGGTATTTCATTTAGTGGTACATAGGTCCTTTTTTCTGCCCCGAATTCATAAATCTTATTACCATTGATATCGTAAACCTTTGAAGATAGTGGATCCTTTAGTAATGATTCATCCAATGGTGGGGCACCACTTGCCATGACAAAAAATGTCGTAGCTCCTGTAATCATACCGATTATTCCTAGAGCAAGGATTACTAATAAAATTCGTTTAAATATAGAGCTTTTTTGCTTTTTACCCTTTTTCTTCTTATTATTCTGTTGATTCGCATGTCGACGTGCTTCACGTGATTGGAATTTTTCAGACATACAAGTTTCCTGCCTTTCAAATGCTTTCATACATTATGACGTAAATTGATTCAGCTAGGTTTCAATTTCAAGCTAAATTTTACGTTTTGCATTTTCCTGTAAGATAATTTTTGAAAACATATTGGTTAAAAGTAAAGTTCCTTAACCACCTTAATATAATCAATCCTCGGATGGTAACCAATTGCTAATTGATGGCCAAATGTTTCAATTTCTTGTTTTGCAATTGATTTTCTGCCGTCTGCTTCTTTACGCTCCCAAAATGTTAATAAATGCTTTGCCTCAAGTAAATATAATTCATCCGTAGTAGTAAATCGTAGAATGACAAAACAAATTCCATCTTGTTTAATAACATCATCCATGTGCTTAATTTGATGTTGATGAAAGTTTTGAAGTGGAAAGGATGTTTTATTTTTGGTTTCCTTTGCTTCAAAATCAATATATCGGCCCTTGTAAACACCGTTATAATCTGTGGTTGAGGCTTGTTTAAAATAGGCTTCCTTAATGACAGCTGCACTTCTCTTAGGATAATCAACATTTACTATTTGTACAGGTGTTGGTTTTTTATGAATGACTGCTATTGCCTGCTCTAAATAATAAAGATTCGTTTCGTTAAGGTCTTCTTCTAAAGTCATTCCCCGATTACCATAGATCATTTGTTTGAGATGAGGCTTACTTTTTGCCTGTTGGGGCTTATATACTTTCCCATTTGGATACCGAAACTCCATGATTCTTCCCCCCTAAAAACCTATTATCTATCATATCAAAAAATATTCAACAATAGTTTGTCAAATTGTTTGACCAAGATAGAGAGACTTCACGGAATATATATCACTATATCATACAATTCGAGTAAAGATATACTTTTTGGGCGTGCTATACAAAAGGATGGTTACACTACAGTATGAGGGGTGTTTGAATGAACAAAAAAGAGTTTGGAATAGATGAATTTGAGATGATGGTAACCAGGCGAAGAGAGCAGGAAAAAGGACTAAGTATAGATGAAAAGAACCTGATAAACGAAATTCAAGCGAAAATAGCTAAAGGAAATATTGATAATATTTCAAGGACAAAGAGCTATGCAAGTTATTACCAACGTAATAATGAGATAAAATGGTCCTTTTTAGCTAGCATGGTCTCACGGAATGCTGGCTGGAACATGACAGATCTAGAGGGAGAATGGTTTCCAAAGGTCCTAACTAAAAAAGAGAGAAAAGTCCTGTTCCACACATATGAACGTGCGAACTGGCTTATTTTTTCTGATGCGTATCCACAGATCCTACTATATGAATACTCTAAACAACTTGGTAGACCCTTATTTCACCTCCTCCCATTCTTTTCTGTATCACGATTCATAGAAGCAGAATGGGAGTATTATTGGCACAATGGAGATAGTATTCGCTTAATCACGTCTCAAATTATTAATGAACAAAATATCATTCAAAAGCCAGTGTTAGAACATCCTTTTTATAAGAAAAAGGTCTTTCGTACGTTTTTTTATAACCTACAAGATTTTCTACATTTTAGCTCTGTAATTTTTCCGACACTAGATGGTCGTCTATATGGGTTTTCGGTTCATCAATTTACGAAACTTGATGAAAGAATTGAATTAGGTAAAAGGTTGGCTTCACTTCTATTTCATAAAAAGTATTATCAGTTATTCCAAAGATTTTCCAACAAAAACGAACATACGGGTTCAAGGTTTGATTATGAGCGATTTGTGTCGGAGCGAAGGTTCCGTAATACACCTTTTCTACGTTCTACATATCCGGTGATTAAGCATAGCAGGGGGCATACAATGGATTGGTATAAGGGGAAGAGGAAGGATAAATGGTTTCGTCCAGCGAACCTGGATCAACAGTTTGATCTGACGGAATGGTATCTGAAGAAACAAAAGCAACTACAGGCTGGAATTTTATTAGAGGAATTGATACTAAAAAACAAAGGCTGATAAAGCCTTTGTCTACACGATTTTTCACAGTACTTCTAAAAATAAATTACTTTCCCCAGACTGTCTTGAAAACACTTGTCAGACAAGGCGCGCAGTCGATCGAAGACGCGAATAGAAGTTACCTTCATGAGCGGACGAGAGAGGCAAGCAACGCAGTATGCGAGCGTTTGTCAACAGTCTGAAACAAAGGCTGATGATCAGCCTTTGTATGTAATGTTATTCTGCTGGTCGGTTAGGTCCTTCTAGTTTTTTGTCCCCATAACCTGTTGCTGTCTCTTCATTAGGTCTTTGTTTATTTTTCTTTTTATCTTTCTTTGCCATGGAACCCTCACCTCCTACAGGTAGTTTGAGCATATTTGCGATTTACCATTCTCAATAATGCGGAACTGTTGTCGAAACAGAGTAGAAACTTTGAGATATATCCACTTTCTTTGACGAATGAAAACTAGTTTTGTCAAGTGTGCAGGAGGAAAAATTTTGACATCGAATTAGTTAAAAAAGCCTGTGAGGAGGATGAATATGGTAAAGGATGGTTTCACAACAAAAGCACAAGTTCTTGAGGATATTGATCAATTAATTCATACGCTAAATAAGATTGATAAGCAAGTCCAAGTGGAGATTAATGAGCATCTAAATGAGGGGGAGAGTCAACTTGTTGAGCATATGAAAAGGTTAGAAAGTGACGTGTTGTCTTTACGTAGCCTTTATCGCAAACAAAGTTTCGAAAATAGTACAAAAGCTAAAAAGGACCATTCCTATCACTTAACATTAAGCTACTAAAGCTGTATGATATTGTTGAGGTGAGAGAATGTATACGGAACTACTCGCAAAAACCAACTTGTTAAAAGATCTTTGTGATCAATCACTTGTAAGGTTAGAGGAAATTAAAGATAATGAAACATATGAAGCGGATTTCTATAAAGAAGTTAAGCCATTTGTAGACGATACAATGGCAATAGCGGATAGCTGGAGAGATTTAGCCATCTCTTGGATTAAACAAGAGCATCCAAAAAATCTCCATCCCAATCAAATAGATGCCACACATGAAAATATCCAATTTATCTCGATCCAAGGTTTTTACCGGGATACTAAAGTCAAACGATTCAAAAACATGTATGAATCTATACAATATGTACTTGATAATATACTTGAAAAGGTAACAATTAATAAAATGACTTAGATACCCTATTAAGAGTGGTATCTTTTCTTTTTGTTAACAATAACCCATATTTCACATATTCTATAGGAAAAAGAATATCACAGGAGGTTTGTTCCACCATGTATTCAAATTATAGAAGGAACAAATATGTTACCAGACCAAATGGCTTTGCAACACCGTACCAAGGTCAGCCTACTTATCAGTATGTGAATTATGGAGGGTATCAACCATATTGGAACTATCCAAGTCCTCATCCGTATTTGCACGGCAGCCCTTCTAGTTACGGTAGTTATTCTTCTTTTTCAAACCAAATGCCTTATCAAGCTCCTTATCCGAATCCATATCCAACAGGTATGGGTAATCAGCAACCACAAGGTAAAGGGGCAAGCGGTTTGCTTTCTCAGTTTAAAACGAAAGAGGGAACGTATGATATCAATAAGTTAATGGATACAGCCGGTCAGATGGTGGGGGCAGTTAATCAAGTAAATTCAATTGTCAAAGGGTTAACAAAGACCTTTAAAGTATAAGTGAAAATTAAAAAGAAAGCTGCTAATTTTCAGCTTTCTTTTTTTGTTTACTTTTGTTTCTTTTGTTCATTGTATTGCTTTGCTAATAGCTGTAATGCCTCATTATAGGATAATCCAGAGTTTGCATTTAATTTCTTGACTTCTTCTACATCTGTATCAGAATATTGCTTTGTACTAAAACCATTTCTCATCTAATTCACCATCCTACTATACTAACAATAGAAGCCTTGTTCCCTTGCTAAAATAGTAATTCATACACTTCATTCAATTCTTGAACGCGTTTAAAGTCACGGTTGTCCATTGCATAATTTATCTCATCCGGTAAAACATTGTTTAAAAATTCAATTTCTTCTTCAGTAAGATCCCTTACAAATGCCTCTTCCGTACCATACTGATTGTTCACAATTTTAGTTAAAATAGTCTGGGACGTTTTCTTTTCGTCAGCATAATTTGAAATTACTTCAATCACATATCCTAGCGTTTTATCCACTCTATATCACCATTTCATTTTTAAGATTCTTCAAAATATGAGTTAAATTCTTCTTGATTTGATCCTTTTTCTTTATAATACGGATTTTCCTGTGTTGCATTTTGGGGATCAAGATTCGTTTTAATGACTAACATTGGTTCATCACTAGCCTCTGCAATTATCCTGTCATTCAGTTCCTTGAAATCGGGTAGTTTTTTGTTGCCGGGTTGTTTTCTCACCATATTTACACCTCCTAGCAATATCTTGCTATTGTTCGGTGAAAAGTATGTAAAAAAGAGTACGCTTTGACGTACTCTACTTATTCGTCGATTACTATTTTTCTTTTTCTTTGTTTGGGGATCCGAATGTTTAAAACACCATTTTGATATGTGGCCTTTAGTTGTTTAGATTGAACGGGATAAGGTAATGCGACCGTACGAGATGCTTTATTATAGCTATGTTTCTTTACATAATAATGCTTTTTCTCGTTTGTTTCTTCCAATTCCTCTTCATGATTAACCGTAATGGTGATAGACCTATCGGAGTATTCAATGTCGATTTGTTCCTTTTTTACACCAGGCAGGTCTGCAGATATAACGAGTTCTGTTTTTGTCTCATACATATCAATGGGAATAGTAGTGAAGGGGAAGGGTTTATCAAAGAATTCATCAATGGTATCGAGCAGTCGTTTTACAGGTTGTTGTGTAAAGAATTCATTCATCGACTTTATGATTGGTCCAAAATGTTCAGGTTCGTATTTGCGTATTTGTTTATCAGGCTTGTCGTCTTTCACAGTTATCTCCTCCTAGACGTATTTTCTACTTTCACTATATTCACTTCATATAAAAATGTTTTTATTTTGGGCATGAAAAAAGAACTGAGCATCTGTGTGATCAGTTCTTGGCTATTATTATAGAAATAACTCATCTTCTATGGCTTCTGAATCGACGATAATATTTCCTTTTTCATCTACTTCTATTAATTGTTTCTTCTTAAGTTTTGTCAAGGTCCGGCTTACTGTTTCGCGAGTGGTTCCAATCATATTAGCTAGATCTTTGTTCGTAAACTGGGTTGTAATCATCTTTTTGCCATTTGCCATTTCATGTCCGTCAGTCTCACATAACCTCATCATTAATTTAATAATTTGTTCATATGTATTGTTTAATATTTGTGCCTCAAGTCGGTTTTGTAGGTCTACTATTTTTTCTCCTAACACCCTAAATAGTTTAATACTAACCTGGGGGTGTTGAAGCAGTACTGATTCAAAATGTGAAATTGAAATAACCACTGCCATTGTATCCTCCAACACCAATGAATATGCGGGGTAATTTCCTTTACGGAAAAATCCGACATGTGGGAACATATCTCCATCTTTCTGAATAGTCACAATTTGTTCTTTTCCATTTATATCATTTTTATATATTTTTACCTTGCCATTGTATATGAAAAACACATGTTCAAGAGGATCCTCTTGCATAAATACATGTGAACCCTTTTTATACTTTCGATATTGGGCTATGTTAACCATTTCTTCCAGCTCGTTACTCGTTAGTTCTTTAAAAAGTGGTACCGTTCGTAGAACCTCTGTGATCTCAATACGATTCATCTATTTCACTCCATATATTTGCTAGTAGCTTTAGTGTACCAAACTGCTAGATTAAAGGTAAAGGACCTGTAAAGATTCTTATTAGGTTGTTTAACGTAGTAAAAGAACGTCGTATTAAAGTATGAAAGGGAAACTAGTACGTAATACATAAAATTAAAAGAAATTTATAGCAAATGTAATATTTTCGAGATTTTATTTATAGATTTAATGTAGAAATCATATGATTTCTAAAAAATAGTATAGGGGGTCTATTACTTGAAAAGAAAGCTATCACTTAGTTTGGTATTGCTGCTTTCTATCTTTTTAGCTTTATCTGGTTGTTTTAGCGGTGATTCAACAACAAATGAACCAGAAAAGCCAACTAACCCAAGTGAGGAAGGCAATGAAAATGAAGAGGAAACAGCAGGACCGAAGATTCTTCGTCTGAATAACAATGAAGAGCCAGGATCATTACATCCAGGTACAGCACAAGGAACACATGATTCTTGGATTCTCGAACACTCATTTGAGGGATTGACCAAAAAGACACCTGAAGGGGAAATAGTGCCTGGGATGGCTGAATCATGGGAGCCTAGTGAGGATGGTTTAACGTGGACTTTTAAGCTCAGAAGTGATGCGAAATGGTCGAATGGTGACCCTGTAACGGCACATGACTTTGAATATGCGTGGAAATATGCCCTAAATCCTGAAACTGCTTCAACGTACGCATACCAACTCTATTATTTAGAGGGTGGAGAAGCATACAACTCGGCAGAAGAGGGTGCTGACCTAGCTGCACTGGAAGCTGCTGTTGGTGTAAAAGCAGTGGATGATACAACATTGGAGGTCAAACTGGCACAACCAACACCATATTTCTTAGATTTAACTTCTTTCTACACGTATTATCCGATTAATAAAGCGGTGCAGGAAGCAAATCCAAATTGGTATCAAGAGGCAGACTCCTATGTGTCAAATGGTGCCTTTAAGCTAACAGAATGGAAGCATAAAGAAAGCATGAAGCTAGCTAAGAACGAAAACTATTATGATAAAGACAAAATCAATTTAGATGAAGTTCATTTTGTCATAATTGATGATGAGAATACGTCTTGGCAGATGTACCAGTCTGATGAATTGGATTTAGTCTATCCACTTCCACAGGATGTAATTGGTCAATTGAAGGCTGAGAACAATCCTGAATTCCAGATTGGATCAGACCTATCTGTATACTATTACAACTTAAATACAGAAAAGAAGCCATTTAATAATGCAAAAATAAGAAAAGCATTATCAATGGCGATCGATCGCGAAACAATTGTTGAGCATGTTGCACAGGGTGGTCAAGCACCAGCCTATTCTGTAGTACCACCAGGAATTCCTGATGTTACAGGTGACTTCCAAGAAAATACAGGTAAGCTGTTTGAAGCTGATATTGAGGAAGCGAAGAAGTTAATGGAAGAAGGATTAGCTGAAGAAGGATTAGATTCATTCCCTGCTGTAACGTTAACTTACAACACTTCAGAAGGTCATAAGATGATCGCAGAGGCAGTTCAGGAAATGTGGCGTAAAAATCTAGGTGTAGAAATTACATTAGAAAACGTCGAGTTCCAGGTAAAGCTTGACCGTGAAAAAGCGGGAGATTATCAAATATCAAGAGCGGGGTGGGTTGGTGACTATGTAGATCCTATGACATTTATGGATCTATGGGTAACCGATGGACCATACAATGACGCAAACTGGAGCAATGCTAAGTATGACGAACTTGTAAATCTTGCAAAAACTACGATGGACCAAGAAGAAAGAATGACAGCCATGCATGAAGCTGAAAAAATCTTAATGGATGAAATGCCAATCGTTCCAGTCTATTTCTATACAAAGCCATTTACTGTGAAACCACACGTAACTGGAATCTATACACCAATTAATAGTTATCCTCAGTTCATTTATGCAGATATAAAAAACTAGTTAACTAGTAGAATCGAGGTATGCCCCAAAAGCATACCCCGATTTCACTTGAACATGATCTGGCTGATTTGAGTTGCCAAACCTTTAAAATAAGGGGGATAACATGCTTAAATATATTGGAAAGAGAATCGTCTTGGCAGCTGTTACCCTTTGGGTGATTATCACACTAACGTTCGTTTTGATGCACAGTATCCCAGGTAATCCATTTGCCCAAGAGGGTACAATGCCAGAGGCGGTATATAACAATCTTCAAAGCTATTATAATTTGGACAAACCTATTCTTGTTCAATATGGACTTTATTTACAATCTATTTTACAGTTTGATTTTGGACCATCGTATAAATCCTCTTCCTTGACAGTTAATGATCTAATCATAAATGGCTTCCCTGTTTCCTTACATCTAGGTACACAAGCCCTGCTTATTGCTATTCCTCTCGGATTGCTATTCGGGATTGTTGCAGCTTTGTACCGTAATAAATGGCCGGATTACTCTTCTATGATTCTTGCCATCATCGGCATCTCCGTCCCGAATTTTATACTTGCAACATTTCTAATTAATTATTTGGCTGTTGAATTAAGGTGGTTCCCAGTTGCAACCTGGAAGTCCTGGTCTCATACAGTGTTGCCTTCCCTTTCATTAGCTATGATGCCAATGGCCTTCATCGCAAGATTAATGAGGTCGAGTATGCTAGAGGTGATGAGTCAAGATTATATATTAACCGCAAAGGCAAAAGGTCTTAAAAAAGGTGCAGTTATTTTAAAGCATGCGATTCGAAATGCTATTTTGCCGGTTGTCACCATTGTAGGAATCTTAATCGCAAATATTGTGACAGGAAGCTTTATTATTGAAAAAATCTTTGGTATTCCGGGTATGGGAGAAATGTTTGTTACTAGCATTTTTAATCGAGATTACCCTGTAATACTTGGTTCAACTATTTTTTATTCTGCCATCCTCATTCTCTTCATTCTAATTGTTGATATTGCTTATACGTGGATTGATCCAAGAATTAAGGTATCGGGGGAGAGCAAATGAGAAATCAACCAAATTTTACAGAAGACATGTTTACACCAGTTGAACAGAAATTTGCGGAAGCCGAAAAAATTACGAGACCAAGCATTTCTTACTGGGGAGATGTTTGGAAACGATTATTAGAAAATAAATTAGCAATGTTAGGGTTAATCATTATTGTATTAATTGGGATAATGGCAATTATTGGCCCGTATTTAAATGGCTATACGTATTATGAACAGGATTTTACAAAGAAAAACTTGCGTCCGAATGCTGAGCATTGGTTCGGTACGGATGCATCTGGAAGAGATTTATTTACAAGAGCATGGTATGGAGCACGAATTTCCTTATTTATCGGATTAATGGCAGCCATGATTGATTTTGCAGTGGGGATTATCTACGGAGGGATCTCTGGTATTCGCGGTGGTAGGACCGATAATATCATGATGAGAATTGCAGAGGTCTTGTACGCGATTCCATATTTATTGATGGTTATTTTAGTCATGATCGTACTTGAAAGAGGGATTTGGGCAATTATTATTGCAATGTCGATAACAGGATGGATTCCAATGGCTAGACTCGTCCGCGGGCAGGTATTGCAGCTAAAGGAATATGAATATGTGCAGGCAGCGAATGCAATGGGTGCGAAGACCTCTTGGATTCTAAGAAGACATTTGATTCCTAACACGATGGGGCCGATTTTAGTAAATGTTACATTAACGGTACCAACTGCCATATTTGCTGAAGCTACCCTGAGCTTTTTAGGTCTTGGAATTCCAGCACCGAAAGCGAGTTGGGGAACCATGGCAAATGATGCTCTTGGCAGTATCTTAATTGGGAATTTCTATCAACTATTTATTCCAGCTTTCCTAATCTCGCTAACAATGTTTGCTTTTAATGTGTTCGGGGATGGATTAAGGGATGCACTCGATCCAAAATTGCGGAGATAGATAGAGGAGGAAAGTAGATGGGGAATATTTTAGACATTGAAGATCTACATGTATCATTTGATACTAGCGCTGGAAAAGTCAAAGCAGTTAGGGGAGTTTCTTTTTCAGTTAAGACGGGAGAAGCAGTTGGAATTGTCGGTGAGTCAGGGTGTGGAAAAAGTGTAACGGCTAAATCAATTATGCGCTTACTCCCGTCACCACAGGCTAAGATTGAAAAAGGCTCGATTATGTTAAACGGAGAAAACATTGTACAAAAGTCGGAAAATGCCATGGGGAAAATTAGGGGGAACGAGGTCGGGATGATATTTCAGGATCCGATGACTTCTTTAAATCCTACTACAAAAATAGGAAATCAAATTGCTGAAGGTATCATTCGACATACAAAAGTATCAAAAAAGAAAGCAATGGACCATGCAATCAAAATGCTTGAAATGGTAGGTATCCCGCAACCTGAGAAGCGTATCAATCAATATCCGCATGAGTTTTCGGGTGGGATGAGACAGAGGGTAATGATAGCAATTGCCCTTGCTTGCGAACCGAAGTTATTAATTGCAGATGAACCAACAACAGCACTTGATGTAACGATACAGGCTCAAATACTGCAGTTAATGAAGGAACTTCAGGATAAGACCAATACATCTATTATCTTAATCACACACGATCTTGGAGTTGTAGCTGAAATGTGCAGTAAAGTAGTTGTTATGTATGCAGGTGAAATCGTTGAAACGGGCCGTGTGGAAGAGATTTTTACAAATCCTACACACCCATATACGAGGGGATTATTAAAATCAGTACCTCGTCTAGACATGAATAGGCAAGAAAAACTTTCAACAATTACAGGTACTCCTCCAGACCTTCTAGATCCACCGAGGGGATGTTCATTTTTTCCAAGGTGTGAAATGGCGATGGAAATTTGTAAAGAACATAAACCAGAATTTGAAGGTGTTAGCCCGACACAATATAGTTCTTGTTGGCTAAACCATCCGATGGCTAAAAAACGTGACAAATTCGGCTAAGGAGGAGTCAAAAAGTGGATTCGTTAACTGAAACAACTTTGCTTGAGATAAGGAATGTTAAGAAATACTTTCCAATCCAAAACAAGCCTTTGAAGGCCGTTGATGATTTAAATTTAATCATTAACAAAGGAGAGACAGTTGGACTTGTCGGTGAGAGTGGTTGTGGAAAATCAACAGCAGGAAAAACGATTATTCGTTTACTGGAACCAACTGCAGGAGAGGTTCTCTTTGAAGGGAAAAATATATATAATTTCAGCCCAAGAGAAATGAACGAACTTCGGAAAAATGTTCAAATAATTTTTCAGGATCCATATGCTTCACTTAATCCTAGAATGAAGATTGAAGATATTATTGGTGAGCCATTGGATATTCACCACCTTGCAAAGGGAAAAAAGAGAAAAGAACGAGTTAAGGAGCTTTTAGAATTAGTTGGACTTAGTCCGGAACATGCAAATCGATTTCCGCATGAGTTTAGCGGAGGACAAAGGCAACGTATTGGAATTGCTAGGGCACTGGCACTTAATCCTAAATTTATAGTGTGTGATGAACCAATTTCAGCATTAGATGTGTCCATTCAGGCTCAAATAGTCAACCTTTTAAAAAAACTTCAAGAACAAATGGATTTAACGTATTTGTTTATTGCGCATGATTTATCGATGGTGAGGTATATTTCGGATCGTATTCTTGTCATGTACTTGGGACATATGGTTGAACTTTCGGATAGTGATTCCTTATATGACGAGCCACTTCATCCGTATTCACAAGCTTTGCTGTCTGCAGTGCCTATCCCAGATCCACTCGTTAAGCGAGAAAGGATTGTGTTAGAAGGAGAGGTACCAAGCCCCTTAGCTCCACCTTCAGGTTGTGTGTTTCGAACTAGGTGTAAATATGCGATGGAGAAATGTTCAACCGAAGTACCGAGATGGAAGGAAGTAAAGCCTTCTCATTTTACTGCCTGCCATTTATACGATGAGTAATGCATGGGTTTTACAAATATAGGTAGAAAGTGGTATAATTATTGATACAAGAGATACATTAATAATAATGCTTATTATAAAGAGTTTCTAATGGAAGCTCGGCATTAACGTAAGCCAAATGGCCAAGTTAGCCGTAGTTACGCTTATTGAACCTATAAGCGAACAAAGAAATACTTTTTATAGTAAGTTTTTTTTGTTTTGTTGTATTATCGATTTCTTGTTGAAGTTTCGTGCCAACCAAAACGAAGGAGATGATTTGAATGGCTTTTGGAAGAAGACCAGTCGAAGAAATTGTAACAGAAGAAACGAAGGTGTGGGAATGCACAGCGGAAGAGTGTAATGGATGGGTACGAGATAATTTTAAGAGCACACAGGAACCAAGATGTCCATTATGTGGATCTGAAATGGAAACGAATATAAGATTATTGCAGGTTGTAAACAATCATAATAAAAGCTTTTTAGCTTAAGATTGTGTCTATTTCCTCCAACAATTTCTATTTTAAATAAAAACAATAAAATTTTGTTATAAAATGTTTTTTCTATGGACATAATAATTCATGCATTACCTTGCAACACTTTTTGTTGCATTACATAGGAGGAAGTTAAATGGCACAAGGAAAAGTAAAATGGTTTAACAGTGAAAAAGGCTTTGGATTTATTGAGGTTGAAGGCGGAGATGATGTATTTGTACACTTCTCAGCAATCCAAGGTGATGGGTTCAAAACGTTAGAAGAAGGTCAAGAGGTTAGCTTCGATATCGAAGACGGTAGCCGTGGACCACAAGCTGCTAATGTTCAAAAAATATAATGAACCATATATAAACTGTAAAAAACAGATTCTATTTTAGAATCTGTTTTTTTTGTGGAGTTGGATGGAAAGCGAAGAGGCATTGGGCTACCTTTGTTAACAAGAAACCTTACATAGATGGTGTCTTCGTAACTGTGTATGAACGATATATTTGAAAACTTGACGTACATAAATGTGTTCTATGAATAAGAAACCCCCTGACCGATCTATAGGTTAGGGGGTTGTAATTTATGTTACTGCTTCGGTATGTTTACCTGTTTTTTCAAGAGCTTGAACAGCTTCATAACTTACATCAACTCGTTTAATGAAGAATGATAAGACGAGTGCAACTAAGTTAATAACAAAGGCTACTAGAAATGAATATTGAATTCCTGCAAGAAGAGCCTGCTGACCAAGTATTGCTGTGGAAGCCTCAGTTAATGTAGTAGGATCAACATTTGCCATTAAGCTTTCGGCTTCTGTCTTAGTAACGCTATTCATAATCGTTACTAATACCGCTGTACCAATAGATCCTGAAACTTGTTGAGCTGTATTATTAACAGCTGTACCATGTGGATTCAAACGTGTTGGTAATTGATTTAACCCATTTGTCATAATTGGCATCATAACCATCGACATTCCTAACATACGGAGTGTATAGATCATAACGATATATGTGTAAGAAGAATCAATTTGTAATTCAGATAAGAGATAGGTTGATATTGCTGTAATAACAAGACCTACTATTGATAATAGACGTGGTCCAAACTTATCAAACAATTTTCCTGTAATAGGTGACATAATCCCCATTACAATTGCACCCGGTAGCATCATTAACCCTGAATCAAGTGGAGATATACCACGAACACTTTGTACATAAGCAGGTGTTAAAATCATTCCAGAAAACATTGCCACAGCATTTACGATTGAAATCACTGAAGCTAACGCAAACATAGGATATTTATAAACTCTTAGATCAAGAATTGGTTCATCTATTCGTAATTGACGCAAAATAAATATCGTTAATGAAACAACGCCTACTAGGATAGAAGACATAACTAAAGGATCTGTCCAACCATCAGTGCTTACGGAACTAAAGCCGTATAGCAATCCCCCAAACCCTAAAGTTGATAAGACAACTGATAAGGAATCAATCGTTGCATTTTTATTAACTTCCATCACATTTTTTGATTTCCATATTGCTAAAGCTAGACTAATAATGGAAAGTGGTAAGATCATTTCAAATAATAAGCGCCAGTCATAATTTTCAACAATAAACCCAGATAAAGTAGGTCCAATTGCTGGAGCTGTTATCATAACTAATCCAAATATACCCATAGCTGTACCGCGCTTTTCACGCGGAAAACTGACAAGCATGATATTCATTAGTAAAGGTCCCATTACTGAAGAACCTGCTGCTTGGACCATACGTCCAGCTATTAACACCCCAAAGTTTGGGGCATAGGCCGCCATAGCAGTACCTAAGGTGAATATCACCATTGATGTAATGAATAAACTACGGTTTGAAAAACGTGTAATTAGAAAGGCTGATGCTGGAATTAATACTCCGCTGACCAACATATAACCTGTGGCAAGCCATTGTACAGTAGAGTAATTTTCAATTTCTAAATCTATCATGATTGACGGTAAGGCTACGTTTAGTAACGAGTTATTTAGAAAAGAAACAAATGCCCCTATAAATAAAATGGCTAACATTAAATATGGTGGTTTATTTTGTTGTTGTAAGGTTGAATCCAATATTTTTCCCCTCGGTTCATTAGTATGTTATTATTTACTTGAATGATTTTATACCAGAAGTACAATTTGTGCAATTTTTTTATACTCAGGGTACAACATATTCATAAATGGATTATAATATGATAATGGGAAAGTAATAATGGAGGAAAAATGAATAAGCGTAGGAGACATGTCGCCAATATAGCTTTAAAATTATTTATAGAAAAGGGATTTCAACAAACTTCAATACAAGATATTATTGAACATGCAAAAATTTCCAAAGGAACGTTTTATAATTATTTTTCAAATAAAAATGATTGTATTGCAGAAATACTAGAAGGCTTACGTTATGATGCTAACCAATTACGATTGGAGATGCAGATTGGGAAGGATGAAACAGATCGTAATATACTAATCGAACAAATCTCTATTTTAATTCAACTGAATGCAGAACGAAATTTACACACCTTATATGAGGCAATTTTAAGCTCAAATGAGGTGGAACTGAAAAAGTTAGTAATGCGTGATCGGTTCTATGAACTAGAGTGGTTTGCAGGTAGGTTTATTGAAGTGTATGGAGAAGAAATAAGACCATATGGAATTGAACTCTCCATTTTATTTTACGGAATGCTTCAGCATATTCTGTTTACAATAAAGATAACAAATAGTTCCCAATCCATTAACCGGGTTATAGAAGTACTGCTTTCCTACTTGGAAGTTATAATTCCAAAAATGATACATGATGATGGTACATTGCTTGATGAAGCAGCACTTCGCTTTTTTCAGTCTAAAATTGATCAAAAGGTTATATCTATTGAAGAAATACTAAATCTGGCTAAGAATCTTGAAAAGAAGACAACCTTTACTACGGACCAACAAGATCTATTCGACACAATTGTTTCAGAGTTAAAACGTGACCGCATTCGAAAGAGTGTTCTCCAACCTTTGATTAAACCATTTCAGCAAGCCTTTATACAATCTCAAGTAAAACAAGAAATATCTACTTTCACGAATCAAGTTTGGTATTATCTAAGAACGTTGTAATACGTAAAATGAAGTAAAAATTCTACTGAAAAGGGGTGTTTATGATTTCACAGAATGAAATTGGTTGGAAATTTGATAACAGCTTTTCAAAACTACCTGAGACATTATTTTCACTAACAGATCCAACACCAGTGAGAGATCCGAAGGTTGTTATACTAAATAAACAACTGGCATCTTCGTTAGGATTGAATAGTGATGCTTTGACTGACAATGGCGTAGAATTCTTTTCCGGAAATCAAATTCCAAATGGTGCAAAGCCTCTAGCTCAAGCATACGCTGGGCATCAATTTGGTCATTTTACAATGTTAGGAGACGGTCGGGCAGTTCTTCTTGGCGAGCAGATTTCTCCCTCTGATGAGCGGTTTGATATCCAACTAAAAGGAGCAGGTAAAACGCCATATTCTCGGGGTGGTGATGGTCGTGCAGCGTTGGGACCTATGCTGCGAGAATACATTATTAGTGAGGCTATGCACGGGCTTGGTATCCCAACTACTCGTAGTCTAGCAGTTGTAACAACCGGTGAACCCACTTATAGAGAGAAAGTTCTCCCTGGAGCGATCCTTACCCGTGTTGCTGCAAGTCATATTCGTGTGGGTACATTTCAGTATATAGCAGGGTTGGAAAAAATGGATGAACTTAAGATACTTGCTGAATATACAGTTGAACGTCATTATCCGGAGATTAAACATGACGACAACCTATACCTTTCTTTTCTTAGAGAGGTTATCAAACGCCAGGCAAATCTCATAGCTAAATGGCAGCTCGTAGGTTTTATACATGGGGTCATGAATACTGATAATATGACAATTAGTGGAGAAACAATTGATTACGGTCCTTGTGCATTTATGGATTCATATGATCCTGAAACGGTCTTTAGTTCGATTGATGTGCAAGGACGGTATGCGTACGGTAAACAGCCGTATATAGGTGGCTGGAATCTTGCAAGATTTGCGGAAAGCTTATTACCATTATTACATCAAGACGAGGAACAGGCGCTTCAATTAGCTCAAACTGAGATGTCAAAATATATTGGCATTTATCGAGAGAATTGGTTATCTGGAATGAGAGCAAAACTTGGGTTCACGAATGAAGAAAAAGAGGATGAGACGCTCATTGAAGAACTTCTTACAATGATGAAGACTCACTCTGCAGATTATACAAATACATTTGTAGCTCTGACTTTTGACAAATTCGATAAAATAGATATGTTTAAAGCGGAGGAATTTAAAAAGTGGCATCAAAAATGGATAGAAAGACTAAAGAGACAACAGGATTCTGAGGAAGTTGTAAAAGAGCGGATGCGCGACTCGAATCCATCTATTATCCCAAGAAATCACCGTGTGGAAGAAGCACTTGAGGCAGCTGAAAAAGGAGACTATCTGGTTATGGAACGTCTGCTAGATGTTCTGAAAAACCCTTATTCACATGTTGCAGAGCAGGAGCAGTACGCAAAGCCTCCGGAGGACACGAACAAACCTTATCGAACTTTTTGTGGAACTTAATTACAGTCTAAAAGAGGGTACATCATTAATAGATGTGCCTTTTTTGTATGGTGGAAACCTCGGGAACTCTATAAGCTACTCGAATAAATCAAGTCGATGCGTCAAGGCGGTTTTAATTACTCTGTCTTTTGATAAATTATACCATCAACACTTTTTACCAAATCACTTCAAAAACGAACATTTATTCTGTACAATAAAGGGTAGAATCCTGAGGTGATTATGAATGAAGTTTCGAAAAAATATCCATGAACTAATTGATCTCATAAAAGAAAATCCACAATATATGAACAATATTGAACATTGGCATACAATAGATGCTACGCCTGCTAAAACGATGGACATGCCTTCTACTATTGATCTTAGATTAAGAGAGGCATTAAATAGTAGAGGTATCCAAAATCTATATACCCACCAGCATTCAGCCTATGAAATAACTAGGAGCAATAAAAATTTTGTAGCTGTAACACCAACAGCTTCAGGAAAAACTCTTTGTTATAATCTACCGGTTCTACAGAAAATTGTGGAGCACCCCGAGGCACGTGCACTCTATTTGTTCCCTACGAAGGCACTAGCACAGGATCAAAAAAGTGAATTAAATGAAATAATAGAGGAAATGGGAGTAGCAATAAATAGTTATACATACGATGGTGACACTCCGGCTAACATTCGTCAAAAGGTACGAAAAGCAGGACATATTGTTATTACAAATCCAGATATGTTACATTCTGCGATTCTCCCTCATCACACAAAATGGGTATCGTTATTTGAAAATCTAAAATATATTGTTATTGATGAACTTCATACCTATCGTGGTGTTTTTGGGAGTCATGTTGCAAATGTAATTAGAAGACTTAAGAGAATTTGCGAGTTTTATGGCAGTAGTCCAATATTTATGTGCACGTCAGCAACAATTGCGAATCCAAAAGAACTTGCAGAAACTCTAACCGGAACCAGAATGGAACTAATTACCAATAATGGTGCTCCAACTGGGAGAAAGCATTTTGTATTTTACAATCCACCAATTGTTAACAAACCGCTTAATATTCGGCGAAGCGCGACGCTTGAAGTGCGAAAATTGGCTAGTGAATTCTTACAAAATAAGATTCAAACGATAGTTTTTGCACGGAGTAGGGTGAGGGTAGAAATTATCCTGACATATCTTCAAGAGCTGGTAAAGCATAAGCTTGGTCCTAAAGCAATACGTGGTTATCGGGGCGGTTATTTGCCAAAACAAAGACGTGAGATAGAACAGGGTCTGCGTAATGGGGAAATTTATGGAGTCATTAGTACAAACGCACTTGAGCTAGGTGTAGATATTGGTCAACTACAGGTCTGTATTATGACAGGCTATCCTGGAACGATTGCAAGTGCGTGGCAACAGGCTGGCCGCGCTGGACGTAGACAAGGAGAAGCGGTTATTTTTATGGTCGCAAGCTCTAATCCACTTGACCAGTATATGATTCAAAACCCAGAATATTTTTTCAGTAGAAACCCAGAGACGGCTCGCATTAACCCTAACAATCTTGTAATTCTACTAGATCATATTAAATGTGCTGCGTATGAATTGCCTTTTAAGTCAGGAGATACATTTGGTGACTTGGAACTTGAAGATATTCTGGAGTTCTTAACTGAGGAAAGAGTTCTTCATCAAAATGGAGACAAATGGTATTGGATGAATGATTCCTTTCCTGCACATAACATTAGCCTGCGATCGGCTTCACAGGAAAATGTTGTGATTATTGATCAAACAGATATTGCAGCGGTAAAGGTAATTGGTGAAATGGACAGATTTAGTGCCATGACTTTGTTACATGATGAGGCCATTTATTTACACCAGGGTGTTCAATATCAGGTTGAAAAACTAGATTGGGAAGAAAAGAAAGCATTTGTACGTGAAGTAGATGTCGATTATTTCACAGATGCAAACCTTGCAGTCAATCTTCGAGTGCTAGAGGTTGATAAGAAACGCTCCAAAGAAACCGTGGAAATTGGGTATGGAGATGTTTCTGTCCAGGCAATGGCAACTATTTTTAAGAAAATTAAATTTGAAACACATGAAAATATTGGTTCTGGTCCAATTCATTTACCAGAAGAGGAGCTTCATACCTCATCTGCATGGATTAGTCTAAAAAAGTCAGATTTAGATGGGATTAGTGAAGCTCGCATTGAAGAAGGGTTAATTGGTGTCGCAAATGTTTTGAAGCATGTTGCTCCATTATTAACAATGTGCGACCCATCCGACCTTCACGTTGTTCCACAAGTTAAGGCTGCTCATAATGAGCAACCAACTATTTTTTTATATGATCGATATCCTGGCGGAATTGGTTTAAGTGAAAAAGTCTATGATGTAATGGAAAGTCTTCTCAATGAGTCCGAGGAACTAATTACAAGATGTACGTGTGAGACAGGTTGCCCATCTTGCATCGGAACGGAAGTATTGCATGAACGGGCAAAAGCAGATGCGCTAAGTTTACTTAAAAAGTTAAAACAAGCTTCGAAATCATAAAGGAGTTTATTATGTCACTTAAGGGGAAATTAAATCGGTTAAAAAATCATATTGTCAAGGAAGACCCACACAAACCAAGGTCTACAGTCCCTGTTGTTAAAATGGAAGAAATTCCCTTTTTAGATAAATGGAAAGAGTTCGGTGCTGAACCTTTTTATTTTGATGATTCATATTGTTTGGTTAGGAAGGTTGAATATCCACTTGATTATAAGCATGGATTGTATTCTTTTTCAAAATTAAAAGATGTAATTGACATGTGGAATTCTTCATCATTGAATCATCCTCTATCGTCAAAAGGTCATCGAATGTCTGATTTGTTTTTTTTCGATACTGAAACAACAGGACTAGGTGGGGGAGCGGGGAACACGATATTTTTACTTGGTCATGCAAGAATCCTAGATGATCGTGTGGTAGTAACACAGCATTTTTTACCAAACCCTGGAGCGGAAGTTGCACTCTACCAAAGCTTTCTTTCAAGTGTTGATTATACAACTCTTGTGACGTATAACGGAAAATCCTTTGATTGGCCACAGGTAAAAACAAGGCATACATTAATAAGAGATTCGTTACCGAAGCTTCCTGATTTTGGACATTTTGATTTATACCACGCAGCCAGACGGTTATGGAAGAACAAACTCGAATCTGTGAGACTTTCCAATGTAGAGAAAAACATTCTAGATATCACACGGGAAGGGGATGTACCCGGATATTTAGCCCCAATTCTCTATTTTGATTATGTTGAAAACAAAGTGCCAGACGGTATTTTTGGGGTACTACGTCACAATGAAATTGATATTTTGTCACTACTCACTCTTTATATTCATTTGTCTGGTGTGGTTATCATGACAGAAAAGAACCAGCATATATCTGATAAATACGAGGTTGCAAGGTGGCTAGAGGCATTAGGGGAAACGTCTAAGGCACAGGAATTATATGAACAGGTTGTAGATATGGATTCAGAAAAGGAAATGAAGGCAAAGCTTGCCCTAGCATTTCTTATTAAAAAAGAGAATAGGCTAGAGGAGGCTATGAAGCTTTTTTACGAGGTTCAAGAACAAGGCGATGATAAGGAAGTGATTGTTGCAAGCATTGAGCTAGCAAAGTATTATGAGCATTCGAAAAAGAATTATGAAGCTGCATGGAATTTTGCTAACAATGGATTCATAAAATGGCAAGAGACAAAGGACGTTAGAGAAAAATCTAAGGATACGAAGCTCGAAGTTGAGTTTGAGAAAAGAATGACAAGACTAACGAAGAAACTTCAAAATAGTAAGAAAATATTACCCGGGTAAGCGCAAAATTAGCGGTTTTTCGCATTTTATTTGTCGATTATGCGAAAATTTTAAGACTTCCTTCATTTGTCATTGTAGAACCCTGTAATACCATGTAAAATAGTGTTTTGTGTAACGGAAATATTATTTTAGGTGGAGAGAGTACATGTATAAGAAAATTCTATTTCTATACTTTTTTGTTCTAATTGTAATTGTTCTTGTGTTAACCGGAGTGAAAGATGGCTCCTATGCCTTTTTCTCATAAAAAATTGGTGTTTAATAATAGGTAGGTGAAGAGGTCCGCGTCGACAAGACCGCCACATCCTGTGGCAATGTCGACACTAGCACGTCCTGTGCGTCGAAAGTTCAAGGCGGTCTAATTTCCGCGTACTTGAGCGTATGCCTTGAATACGTGAGGACCGTAAGAGCAAACCAACGAAGAAATTCGATATTTCACCACATTTATTAAACTTCCTCTAAAAAATAGGTGTTTTGATTAGTACATGACCTACCCTTCCTTCATAGGCTATTAATGTAAGACAGATGAAGGAAAGGAGATAAAAAAATGAATGGAAGACCACATGTAATGCAACCTATTGTTCACCCAACAAAGTGCTGTGTTCAGCACCATTGTTTTACAACAATAGTTCCACACATTCATCCTTCACATACGCAACATGTAAATCATCATATGTATCAGCATATGCATTATTACCCACACACGGAGTCTGTTGCGAATGAAGTATCAAATCAACACTTCAATTGTGGAGCAAGACCACCAGGCCCATTTATGGGGAGATAACTAACCATCGAGTTTGATTTGTAACATGGAAAAGACATTTTAAAAAACGTAAATGCTACAGGAACTGTAATGGTTCCTGTTTTACATAGTTCCTGTGATCCTTCTCTTGAAAAGGAGACCTAATATGATAAAAGTGATAGCAATAACAGGGTACAAGCCATTTGAACTTGGAATTTTCGGACAAGATCATCCGGGAATTGGTTATATTAAACTTGCTCTAAAGAAACATCTCATTCCTCTACTTGAAGATGGCTTGGAATGGGTGATTATAAGTGGACAGCTAGGCGTTGAACTCTGGGGAGCTGAAGTCATATTTGAGCTGCAAGAGGACTATCCGAATGTAAGGCTTGCTGTTATTACCCCTTTCTTACAGCAGGAAGAAAACTGGAATGAAACGAACAAAGAATATTACGAAATGATTCTGTCGCAAGCAGATTATGTAAATAGTATTACAAACAGAAAGTATGATAATCCATCACAATTTCGATTAAAAAATGCTTTTTTTCTAGATAAAAGTGATGCTTTACTAATCCTATATGATGAGGAAAAGGATGGTAGCCCACGCTATATGTACACAGAGGCTAAAAAGAAAGCGGATAATGATAATTATCAACTTATCACCATAAATGCTTACGACCTACAGGCAGTAGTTGAAGAAGAACAGTATTCAAAGAATGATTTTTAATCTAATAAGGCATTTATTCATTCACTTTTTTTATACAGTAGGATAAATGTTAGAGAATTTAAAAACAGGTGTAGACTATGGACACCTTTTAATGTAAGCTAATTAAAATTGACAATACATGAAATTTTTGAAAAAATAGAGTAGGAATAATGGGGAAAGTGTATCGAGGTGAAAAAATTGTTATCTGATAAAATAAAATTAACTGCGACACAGATACTTGAAAAAGAATTTAAAACTGGCATGAAAGGCTACAAGCAAGAGGAAGTTGATAAGTTTTTAGATCTGATTATAAAAGATTATGAAGCGTTTAGTCAGGAAATCGAGGAACTTCAACAAGAAAACATGAGATTAAAGCGTCAGCTAGAAGACTCGTACAAAAAACAACCACAGGCTCAAACAGGTACGACTAATTTTGATATTCTAAAAAGACTATCAAACCTTGAAAAACATGTGTTTGGAAGTAAATTGTACGACTGACAATCTTTACTAACGTGTAAACTGTTGCATTTAAGATGATTTTTTACTATACTATTGTTTGCACACATTAATAACGTTCGGGTAATCGCTGCAAGCTTACTTGCAGAGGAAAGTCCATGCTCGCACGGTCTGAGATGTCCGTAGTGTTCGTGCCTAGCGAAAAGATAAGCTAGGGTAGTCTGGTTTCGACTGGATTAACGGCAGGGAAAAAACCTAAGTCCTTAGGGATATGGTTTGACTACCTTTAAAGTGCCACAGTGACGAAGTCTTGTAAGAAATTACAAGAGTGGAACGAGGTAAACCCCACGAGCGAGAAACCCAAATAATGGTAGGGGCACTTTCTCCGAGGAATCAAACGAGGAGAAGGACAGATGGTTCGCCATCTGTAGATAGATGATTACCACCAGAGTACGAGACAATCGTTTTGTCGCTTGTAGTACGAAGGAACAAAACATGGCTTACAGAACGTTATTGATAAAACGAACAAAACATGATTAAAGAAGTAAAGCTCTTCATTATGAAGGGCTTTTTATTTGCTTTTAAAACCGTTAGCATTTTTTATGAGCATTTCTTGCTTTACATTTATTATTTCTATATTCTTTATAGTATACAAAGCTTGTACATAGTTAGGGTGAACATGAATGGGAAAAGTAACACTAATTGCAACTGCTGCAATGGGAATTGAATCAATCGTCGCGAATGAGGTCCGAGACTTAGGCTATGAATGTACGGTTGAAAATAGTAAGGTAACGTTTGTTGCTGATGAGTTAGCCATTTGCAGAAGTAATCTTTGGTTGCGAACTGCAGATCGAATTAAAATAAAAATCGGTGAATTTAAAGCAACCACATTTGATGAGTTGTTTGAAAAGACAAAGGCTCTTAATTGGGGAGATTATATTCCAGAAAATGCTGAATTTCCTGTCATAGGTAAATCAGTAAAATCCAAGTTATTCAGTGTTTCTGATTGCCAAAGTATAGTTAAGAAAGCAGTCGTGGATAGCTTAAAGAAACACTATCGTAAAACATCAGGTTGGTTTGAGGAAACGGGTCCGCTGTTTCGAATAGAAGTGGCCTTACTCAAAGATGTAGCTACATTAACAATTGATTGTAGTGGAGTAGGACTTCATAAGCGGGGCTACCGTGCTGGCCAAGGGGAAGCACCGTTAAAAGAAACACTTGCAGCTACATTAGTAAAATTGACAAATTGGACCCCTGATAAACCGTTTGTCGATCCTTTCTGTGGCTCTGGTACGATACCAATTGAAGCAGCTTTAATCGGTCAAAATATTGCTCCAGGTTTTAACCGGGATTTTGCGTCAGAATCATGGGATTGGATTGGTAAAGATACATGGAACAAGGCAAGGCAAGAGGTTGAGGACCTAGCCAAATATGACCAACCACTTGATATAAGTGGATTTGATATTGATCACAAAATGATTCAAATCGCGAAGGATAATGCCGAGGAAGCAGGTCTAGGCGACCTCATTCAATTCAAACAAATGCAGGTTCGAGATTTTACAACGCCTAAGGAATATGGAGTAATTGTTGGAAACCCTCCATACGGGGAAAGACTTGGCGAGAAAAAGTCTGTTGAAGAAATGTATCGCGTGATGGGGGAAACTCTTCGTAAATATGATACATGGTCAGTTTATATGCTAACCTCACACCCAGAATTTGAGCAGTTGTATGGAAAACCTGCAACTAAAAAACGTAAATTATTTAATGGTTTTATACGAACAGACTATTATCAGTATTGGGGTAAACGCCCACCAAGAGTAAAATAAACAACATTACTTAATAGGGTAATTCATGAATAGTTCTACCTCAGAGGACATATACTTTATTGGTGTCTACAATATTTTTCAGGAGTGAATGAACAATGAATTACCTAGATTTTAAAAAAATTCAAGATGCTTTAAACGGTACATACAAAGTACTTGAAAATGAAATTGGAGCGGAAATTGATCCACTTGAATCCATTTCAAAGGCAAAAAAAGAACTTCTCCAAGCAATGTCTCATTCAACATCAATTGATGTTGATTATTTACGATACACAACTGAGTGACTATTTGCTGAAGACTCGCCATTTGGCGGGTTTTCTTTTATTCTAAAAATTGTTTCATTATTGACTTACCTCTTACTGTAAGAGATAATTAAAAATTGGCGCGTACCTTGAAGTTGGGGGTTTTTACATATGATTGGAGAAAGGTTACCCTTTCAAATAGAAAAAAACGAGAATTTCTTTGATAAATTTAATGAATGGATAGGGGATGTGTTTTACGACATCCTACCCGAACAAGGCTTTGAGCTCAGGGATGAACAAATTTTTATGGCATTTCAGCTAGAAAGAGCTTTTAAGGATAAAGAGATTGTTTTTGCAGAAGCAGGTGTTGGAACAGGTAAAACAATTGTTTATCTTCTATATGCAATTTGTTATGCAAGATATATGAGAAAGCCAAGTATCATCTCATGTGCAGACGAGTCCTTAATCGAACAGCTAGTTAAACCAGAAGGAGATATTGCAAAAATAGCAAATGCATTAGACTTAACCATTGATGTAAGACTAGCGAAGGCACAAGACCAATATCTCTGTTTACAAAAACTAGATAAAACGACTCGCAGAACACCAAATGAAAAAATTGTACAGGTCTATGAGGAGTTACCTGACTTTGTACATAGTCATTCTACACTGCAAGCATTTCACCATTATGGGGACAGAAAAACATATCCTACCTTAACAGATGATGAATGGAAAAGTGTAGCATATGATAGTTTTCAGGACTGTTTTTCTTGTGACTTGCGACATCGTTGCGGTTTAACACTTTCAAGAGACCATTACCGGAAGGCTGTTGATCTAATTGTTTGTTCGCATGACTTTTATATGGAGCATGTGTGGACAATGGAGTCAAGAAAAAGGGAAGGTCAGCTCCCGTTTTTACCGGAGAGCAGTTGTGTTGTTTTTGACGAAGGTCATCTCCTTGAGTATTCTGCTCAAAAGGCGTTAACATATCGTGTCCAGGAAACAACATTAGAGTCTCTCTTAACTCGGCTTCTGGAAAATGATATTCGCGAGGAATTTGCACAATTAATAGAAGACACACTTGAACAAAACCAGCACTTTTATAGTAGCCTTAAAGATAACAGTCAAATAGTTGAAGGTTCTGAACGGATGGATATTGAACGGACAAGCAGTCTCCTAAATCAGTCAAAGAAGCTATATGAAATGGTTGTTGAGATTGGAAATAATCTGGTATTTGAAGCAGAGACCTATACCATTGACCAATACGAATTACATATTGTTGATGAATATTTAGATCAACTGGAATATTCCTTAAAGCTATTTGGCGAAGAAAACGATGCGATCACATGGGTTGAAGCGGATGATGAAAGCTATACCTTGGTCATCATGCCACAAGCTGTTGAAACCATTTTAGCTGATAAAGTATTTTCAAATAAGATTCCATTTGTATTTTCTTCGGCAACTCTTTCGGAAAATAAGTCGTTTGATTATATTGCAAACAGTTTAGGAATTAAAGACTATCAGTCCTTTTCTGTGGAATCACCGTTTGATTATGAGAATCAAATGACAATTAAAATGCCTGTATTTCCTCAAAATGAAAACAAGTTCCAATCAAAATTAGACTTTGTTTTGAAAGAAATAGAAAAGACAGAAGGTAGGGCCCTCCTTTTATTCAATTCTAAGGAAGAGCTTCATACTTTTAAAGAATATTGCGATTTAGATACATTTGAGTTTCTTTTTGAGGGAGATCAAGAAATTAGTCAGCTAGTTTCACGTTTTCAAAATGAAGAGAGTAGCATTCTTTGCTCTGTTTCATTATGGGAAGGACTCGATATTCCAGGGCCTTCGCTATCAAATGTGATAATCTGGTCGTTACCATTTCCACCGAATGATCCAGTTTTTCAATCTAAACGTAAGAGATCCCAAAATCCTTCTGAGCAGGTTGACCTTCCATACATGCTTTTACGCCTTAGACAAGGGATTGGTAGACTTATCCGGTCAAGTGAGGATAGTGGGGTAGTAAGTATTTTAGTAGATGAAACCGTAAATGTATCTGTAATTGATAAAATAAAAAATGTGTTGCCAACAAAGGTTGAAGAGTAGTATTTAACATAAAGAAGGGGAGGAATCTATATGTCTGCACAAGTACAACAAACTGAAATGGCATTTCTAGAATTAGTCAAAAAAATGACGAGTTATAATGAAGCGATAGGGGTTATGTATTGGGATCTACAAACAGGAGCTCCAAAAAAAGGTGTAGATCAGCGTTCTGAAGTGATTGGAATGTTATCTTCTGAAGTATTTGCAATGTCAACGTCCTCGGAAATGGAATCATATATAACAGAACTAACCAAACCTGACGCGCAGCAACAGTTAAATGAGATTACAAAAAAAGTGGTTGAAGAATGTCAGAAAGAACTTGAACGTAATAAAAAAGTACCAGCTAACGAATTTCGAGAGTATGTAATCCTTCAATCCAAAGCGCAATCGGTTTGGGAAGAAGCAAAAGAGAAATCGGATTTTGAGATGTTCCGTCCATACTTAGAAAAGCTAGTAGAATATACGAAGAAATTTATTGGGTACTGGGGATATGAAGGGAACAAATACAATACCCTACTTGATATGTATGAACCAGGAGTTACAGTAGATGTAATCGATGATGTTTTCGCGGAATTACGTGAGAAAATTGTTCCTCTAGTAAAAGCAGTAACCGAATCAACAAACAAACCAGACACATCATTCCTATTTAAGGAATTTCGAAAAGAAAAACAACGTGAGCTAAGCATTGAGATACTTAAGAAAATTGGCTATGACCTCGATGCGGGACGTCTAGATGAAACTGTTCATCCATTCGCAACTGGATTAAATCCAGGGGATGTACGTGTGACAACGAATTATGTGGAAAATGATTTTAGAACTGCCGTCTTTGGAACAATCCATGAAGGGGGACATGCCCTTTATGAACAAAATATTTCACAAGATTTAGTTGGAACAAATTTGGCTACAGGTACTTCCATGGGAATTCATGAATCTCAGTCACTTTTTTATGAAAATATTCTAGGGCGTAGCCTAGCATTTTGGAAAACCAATTATGATCTCTTAAAGCAGTATTCAGATGGACAATTTGATTCTGTATCTCTAGAGGAATACTACAGAGCAATTAACGAATCAAAGCCTTCATTGATTCGAATTGAAGCAGATGAGCTAACATATCCATTGCATATAATGGTGAGATATGAGATTGAAAAAGGTTTGTTCAATGATGAAATCGAAGTGAAAGACCTACCTAAGATCTGGAATGCGAAATACGAGGAGTATTTAGGTATTCGTCCTGAAAATGATGCTAAAGGGGTCTTACAGGATATCCACTGGGCTGGAGGCAGCTTTGGATATTTCCCTTCCTATGCATTAGGATACATGTATGCTGCTCAATTAAAAAATGCAATGATACAGGATTTACCGAATTTTGATCAATTACTTGAAGAGGGTAATTTCCTAGCAATCAAGGAATGGCTTACAGAGAATGTACATAAGCATGGAAAGCTTAAAAAGCCGTTAGAAATTATTAAAGAGGTTACTGGAGAGGGATTGAATGCAAAGCATTTAATAGAGTATTTGGAAGATAAATATAGTGCAATCTACAAACTATAGTAAAAAAGCTACGAAGATTTCTTCGTAGCTTTTGTTTTGTAGATAAAATATTAGTAAATTTTTCACTGTAGATAAGCGTTTCTTCATCCAGTTCCAGCGCCTAGCCCCTCGTGGTAGCCTTGTGGGACTTGCACAGGACAAGGAAAGAAGGAAAGCTTCGACAGCATATCATCGCACGAAGAAAATGCATAACATTTTTGAGGATGTGCTGACATCCGCGTTTGCCACAGGACGAGGCAGCCCTTTAGTAGAATTTCCTATTCGATGCGCTTGCGCTTTTGTTCTTTTTATAATACATTCTTGAACGGTTTAGCTCCTGGTGGTGCATTCTGAATCATGTCTACAAATGGAATTGTATATGCGATTAGAATCAATACCACTAATACCCCAACCCATAGCTTCCAATTCTCAAGAATCATTGGTGTTTTTTCAGCTTCTTCAGCTACTTCACCAATAGGGAACTCTGTTTCACCTTTTGGTGCAAAGAAGGAGAGATTAACAATGATTACTAGAATTAAGATAATCCCAATAAATAGGATTGAACCACCAATTGCTTGTGCTATTTGATATGGAATCCATTCTGCTGCTTGAATTGAATCCCCATATGTTGAGAAAGCAGAACGTCTAGGAGCACCTAATAATCCTTCAAAGTGCATGGCTGTCGACATAAATGCCATACCAATTGTCCATACAATTGTTTGAACAATTGCAAGCTTGTTCATTGCTTTAGTCATCACACGACCAGTTAGATGAGGAATTAACCAGTAGGCAATACCAAAGAACGTTAATAATACGGTTGTAGCAACTGTTAAATGGAAGTGTCCAGTTACCCAAATTGTATTGTGGATAACTTGGTTCATTTGGTGACTTGCATTGATAATACCGCCAGCACCTGCAGGGATAAAGATTAACATACCCATGAATGGTGCGAAGAAACGTGCATCTCCCCAAGGAAGCTTCTTAAACCATCCAAATAGTCCTGTAGCACCCTTTGATCTTCCATACATTTCAAAGCTTGCAAACATAGAGAATGCTGTCATTAAAGAAGGAATGACAACTAAGAATGTTAAGACAACTTGTAAGTATTTCCAAGCTGGATCAATACCTGGTTCAGTTAACTGATGGTGGAAGCCAACTGGTATTGAAAATAGTAAGAATAAGATAAACGATAGTCTAGCTAGGGCATCCGAAAAAATCTTTCCGCCGATTATCTTTGGAATAATGACATACCACGCCATGTACGCTGGTAGTAACCAGAAGTAAACTAGCGGGTGACCAAAATACCAGAATAGTGTTCTACTAATTAAGACATCGATTGTATCAACCCAACCTAATGACCATGGTATAAATTGAATAAGAACAGTTGCAGCAACTCCAAGTGTAGAAACTAACCAAAGGATCATCGTCATTACTGCCATGAAGCTTAATAAAGGGGTTACTTTACCAGGGTTTGTTTTTTTCCATTTCCCAAAGTGAGTAAACATGGCAAAACCACTGATCCAACTACCTACAACGACTAGCGCTAATCCTATATAAAAGACAGGATGTGCTTGTAGGGGAGCATAAAATGTATAAAGAACAGATGCTTCACCTAATAGAATGGTAGTGGCTGTTGAAGCAGTTCCAATTGTCATTACCCAGAAGCCAATCCAACCTGTTAAACGAATCTTAGGCGAAAGTGTGCCTGCTGTTTTACTTAAGCTTGCAAATAAAAAACCAATAATAAAGAAAGTAGTAAGTACAAGTGCTAATAATACCCCGTGAACAGTTAACAATTGATAGTAGCCTATTCCTGCAGGTAACGTATACTTACCTGAACGGACAAGAGTCTGAAGTAATCCTGCAGTACCACCTAATAGTAGTGCGATAAAGGCTACATAAAAATGAGCCATTGCTAACTTACCATCTCTTTTGTCTACACTGACATTTGAATTAATCATTATTCGGTCACCTCAACTTTTGCCATCATTAAGTGATGTCCAGCCCCACAATACTCATTACATAAAACCAAAAATTCCCCTGTTTTTGTAAATGTTTGTGTATAAGTGCTGACATACCCAGGTTCAACCATCATATTTACGTTTGTACCAGCAATCGCAAATCCGTGAACAACATCTTTTGTTGCAACATTAATTGTTACTTCTGCACCCTTTGGAATTTGGATTGTGTTTGGTGTATAAGCAAACGCTTCAGCAACCAGGTTTAGTTCGTATTTGTTACCTTCGATATGAATAAGTCCAGGATTATCAAATGGAGCTGTTTCAGCTACCTTCTCAGGATCAATGGTTTTGATACTACTTGCTGGCTGATGTCCCATCGCAAAGGCACCAACACCAACAACAGCAAGGAAAACAATAAGGATTCCGATGCCAAAAATGAGCCATATTTTTTCGAACTTATGCAGATGCACGGCTTTTTCCCCCTTCAAATTTCACAATTCTTTTTCTATTTGATTTCTCATAAAATGTAACAAGCAACAACATTATGTTGCCTTCTCCTTTTTTACAATCTGTCTAAGAACAAGAAATAGACACCTAGCCAAGATAAAATTAAGAAAAGTCCAAGTAAAAATACAGATGCTAAAGTCCCTTTTAAGGAAGTACGCTCGTCTTCGATTTTGATTTTTTTGCTTGTTTTCGTAATCTGTGTCTTTGCCATCCCCACAACCTCCTTCAAGTGTTAGATGAAGTTTTTACAATTTCATCATACAAAACAATTTATAAAATTCTAGACGGTTTTGAGCAATTCACAAATTGTTCATTCCTAACCTAATCACTATATTAATAGTGAAAAATTAGTAAAACAGTGATTTTTATCACATTAGGGTAGGGGAAGTTTTGAAAACTTTGTGACAAATGCTATAACGGCCAAGCTACTAAAAACATACTCTATATAAAAAGGGTGAAATGGAATGATTAGATACTATTGTTCAAGATGTCATACGCTCTTACTAAATAACAAAGAAAGATGTTTTAAATGTGGGAATGGAGAAGTTAGTCAAATTGAAATCAATGTTCAAAAAAATAATGGTAAAAAAGCGTAAATCACTATTTTTTAATAGTGATTTTTCTTTTATAAAAGGAAATGATTGATGGTATGTTGAAATAATAATGGATGTCATTATGCAAGGGGAGAGAAGCATGTTTTTACCATCATTTCATTTAGAAAATAAGGTCGCAATTGTAACGGGGGCTGGAAGAGGTATAGGAAGAGCAATTGCAATTGGCTTTGCAGAAGCGGGAGCTAATGTTGCGATATTATCAAGAACGGAACAGGATTTGGTTGAGGTTGCTGGCATTATTGAAGGCCTTGGTAGAAAGGCTTATATCGTCCCGACGGATGTAACGAACAGGGAAGAAGTTGTTGCTGCTGTCGAACAAGTTCAAACCAAAGCCGGTCAAATAGATATAGTAGTGAATAATGCGGGAATGAATATTCGCTCAAAGGCATTTGATGTAACAGATGAAGAATGGCAAACAATTTTAGATACGAATTTAAAATCGGCTTTTATAATGTCACAAGAGGTAGGAAAAGTGATGAAACAGCAGCAACGAGGAGGTAAGATTATTTCAATTTCCTCTGTTGGTGGTCATGTTGCACTACGAACGGGAGTTGTATATGCAGCCACGAAAGCAGCTATTATTCAAATGACAAAGGTACTTGCGTTGGAATGGGGGCAGTATGGTATTAATGTAAATTCCATTGGTCCATGGTATGTTAAAACACCACTAACAGAAAAGCTGCTTCAAGATGAACAATATGTGAACGATATAGTAGCAGTTACTCCATTAGGAAGGATTGGAGAGCTACCCGAACTAGTGGGGCCAGCGGTATTTTTAGCATCTGATGCAGGGAACTATGTAAGTGGACAAACGATTTTTGTAGATGGTGGAATGACAATTCGAGGATTTTAATCACACAATTTCCACTTTTTCCATACTGTAATGTAGGCGAATGTCTACAAGGAGGTATGGAATATTTATGGCAAAGGTAAAAAATTATTATGCAGGTACGAATTCAAGTGTAGGTTTTTACTCATTGTATCATGAGGCTTTAAAGGGGTTGGATACTCTTTATATCTTAAAAGGTGGACCTGGAACTGGAAAATCAACCTTCATGAGAAAGATTGGCCTTGCTTTTATTGATAAAGGCTATGATCTCGAGTACTTACATTGTTCATCTGATAATCAATCTATAGATGGAATTGTTATCCCTGAACAAAAATTAGGATTTGTAGACGGAACCGCACCACATATTATCGAACCAAGATATCCTGGAGTGGTTGAAAAGGTGATTGACCTTGGTCAATATCGTAATGATGAATACTTACTTCAATATAAAGATGAGATTATTGAACTTACTGATGATATATCAAAGAGTTTTGAAAATGCCTATCAGACGTTTGCGGAGGCAAAGAAAATTCATCTAAAGCGTGAAGATATTTATATTTCCTCTATGAGTTTTAAGAAAGCCGATGGAGTACTACAATCCTTGATTGAAACGATGTTTAGCAAACCTTTTGAAGCAGAGGAAAATCCGACTACAAGAAAACGATTCTTTGGGGCAGCAACACCAAAGGGTGCAGTTAATTTTATCGACAATATTACAGAGGATTATGAAAAGCGTTATATCATCAAGGGTAGACCAGGCAGTGGAAAATCAACACTTATGAAGAAAATTGCAAAACATGCAGAACAAAATGGGTTATCAGTTGAATATTTTCACTGTGCTTTTGATCCAAAGAGTATAGATATGATCATTATCCCTAAGTTAGGAGTTTCGATTGTTGATGGTACGGCTCCGCATGTAGTTGATCCATTTCGTGAGCATGATGAAGTTGTTGATATGTTTACATTATGCATGGATCCGACCATTGAAATTACATGTAAAAAAGAAATTGAGGATTTAAATCTTGAATATAAAAATAAAATGGCAATTGGAACAAACTATTTAAGTGAAGCAAAACGACTTCACGATAAGCTTGAGGAATACTACAAGACTGCCATGGATTTTAAGGCAATTGATAAGAAAAGAGAAGAAATCATTCGCACATTACTCTAAAAATTAAGATTTTAAACCAAAATTTTACTAGTGAATGTTTGAAATGTTTGCGTTATACTATAAATGCACAACAACAAAACAACTCCTTTGAAACGTTAGCTTTCCCTGATTGGGAAGGCTTTTTTTGTATCATTTTGCCTTTTCTCTGCATACTTATTCCGAATTTGGTAAAAGTAACCTTATTATCTATGTATTTGAGAAGGGATGGCTATCATGCCAAAGGTCATGTCAGTAGGAGTATATAATCCGCCACATAAAATCAATCAAAAACGTACAACCGAATTTGCTAGGAAATTATTCTATAATCATTTCAGTGATATTGACCGCTTATTAAAGGTATTTGTAAATAGTGAAATAGAGGAGCGATATTTTAGTGAAGAACTAGATTGGTATGGTAAAGACCATACCTTTGAAGAAAAAAATAATACATACATAGAGAAAGCGGTAGAATTTGGAGTTCATGCAATTCATAATTGCCTCACTAACAATAATTTACTTCGAAAAAACATAGACAGTAACGAAATAGATGCAATATTTTTCATTTCTAGTTCAGGAATAGCTACCCCGAGTATTGAGGCAAGAATCATGAATAAAATGAATTTTGGCCCTCATACAAAGCGAATCCCTATTTGGGGATTAGGGTGTGCAGGTGGAGCGTCCGGATTAGCGAGAGCCTTTGAATATTGTCAAGCATTTCCAAGGTCAAAGATTATTGTGTTAGCTGTCGAGTTATGTAGCTTAACGTTTCAAAAAAATGACTTCTCCAAAAGTAATTTGATTGGTACATCATTATTTGCTGATGGTACTGCATGTGTATGTATCGCTGGAGATGAGGTTGATCATCAGAATCATGTAATTTCTGGTGTGTTACCTGAGTTTGTTTCATCTCAGTCAACTTTAATGGAGCAATCAGAGGACGTAATGGGATGGGATATTAAGAATACTGGACTACACGTAATCTTTTCTAAAGATATTCCGAGTATTGTGAAAACCTGGTTAACAGGTAATGTTGCTGAGTTTTTACACAGGAACTCTCTAGGAATAGGGGAAGTGAAGCATTTTATTGCCCATCCAGGTGGAAAGAAAGTGCTAGATGCATATGAAGCTGCACTTGGAATTCCAAGTACAATGACTGAAATTCCTAGAGCGGTATTAAGAAAGCAAGGCAATATGTCTTCCGTAACAGTACTTTATGTACTAAAGGAGTTTATGGAGAGGCAGAGAGTAAATGAGGATGATATTGGCTTAGTTACAGCTCTAGGACCTGGTTTTAGCTCTGAGTTACTTCTTCTACGGTGGAGGAAATAAGATGATATTTTGGATATTCATAATGTTGGTTGTTGCTCAAAGAATGGTCGAATTGCGGATTGCAAAAAGAAATGAAAAATGGATCCTTGAGCAAGGTGGCTATGAAGTGGGAAAAGGCCACTATAAATATATCGTGCTAATACATATTTTATTTTTTGTAACTTTACTTGTTGAAGTTACTTATTATCAAAAGGAGTTATCTGCATTTGCTCCCTTGTTATTTTTCTTCTTTGCTCTCACGCAGCTTGTTAGAGTATGGGCGTTACAATCGTTAGGTGTGTTTTGGAATACGAAGATTATGATACTTCCCACAAGCCAAATACAAGTAAAAGGTCCTTATAAATATATAAAGCATCCAAATTACTTGATAGTAGCGTTGGAGTTCGCTATTCTCCCTTTGTTGTTTCAAGCATATGCAACTGCCATTACTTTTTCATTGCTAAACCTTGCTATCATGGCCGTACGGATCCCAATTGAAGAAAGCGCACTAACGATTCATAAGGAATACGAGTTAGTTGGTATGCAACGTAAAAAGCTGATTACCAATGTAAGTAGAAATGCAAAAAGAGATTGAAAATAATGATAATAGCTGATAAACTGAATCATAGATGAAAATAATTCTCACTCTCAGTTGAAAGCTGGTGAATATCATTCTTACTTTATTTGTGATTGCCACAATAGGAATTTACAGCTTTATTATGTATTACGTCTTACAAAATGTTGCAAAACCTAAACGAATTTAATAGTTCCACTATTTATAACGGGAAATATCCCGAAGGTCATGGCCAGGTATTACACCTGGTCTTTTTGTTTTTTAGGAAAATATATATATTTTTAAGACTGTAGGTTATTTCTCGTCATCCAGTTCCGACGCATAGCCATTTATCACCTTAACCTAGTGCTTCAAAAAGCTAGAGGTCATTGCCAATTTGAATTGAAGGCAAGAGCACCTTCTATTCTAAAACGTCTTATGCTTTTCGGGCTCGCAAATGATGTGCTGATATCTACGTTTGCTCATGGATGTGTCAGCCTATAGTGGACGTTCACTTCCGAAGGTCTTACACTTTTGGTTTTTAGTTTCTAAATTTTCTGCTTTGTCAAAAGTATAGGTTGTAGAGTAAAATACTACATATACTAAATTTTTAGGTTAGCACAATAAGGGGATTTGACATGATTCATACAAAACAGATAACAGAAGTAACGAAGGAAGAATTACTAAAAAGACTTGCTTCCTTACACGATATATTTGAAAAAAATTCAGATGTAGAAAGTAGTTCGAAAATTCTACAGTTACTAAAAAAACTTAAAACTTCGGAATATATGATCGGCTTTTCAGGACATTTTTCAGCAGGGAAATCAAGCATGATTAATGAGCTCGTAGGGGAGAACCTTTTACCATCAAGTCCAATTCCAACAAGTGCGAATTTGGTAAAAGTGAGAGCTGGCCGTGAATATGCACGTGTGTATTATCGGGATGGCAAAATCATCGAATATCCTGCTCCTTATGATTATGACGTGATTAAGTCGTATGCAAAAGATGGGGAGTCTATTGAATCCATAGAGATCAGCCATGACAATATGAAGCTTCCAGAACAAGTAGTGATTATGGATACGCCAGGTATTGACTCTACTGATGATGCCCATCGTGTTTCAACGGAGTCTGCGTTACACTTGGCAGATTTACTTTTTTATGTAATGGACTATAATCATGTACTGTCAGAATTAAACTTTCAATTTACAAAAGAATTAACAGACAGAAATAAAACAGTGTATTTAATTGTCAACCAAGTAGATAAGCACAAGGAGTCGGAGCTACGTTTTGATACGTTTAAACAAGGTGTGGAGGAGGCCTTTCAAAATTGGAACGTTGCCTATTCTGATATCTTCTACACAACGCTTAAGGATGAAGAAAACAGTAACAATCAACTCCAGCAGGTAAAACAGTTGCTTGTTGATAAAATTCAAAATAAGGAACAGCTTTTACTTGAAGGTGTGTTTCATTCTGCTACACAAATCATCTTAGAGCATATTGCATTTTTAGATGAGAGAAATGCAACTGAACTTGAACATATTAAGGAAAAGCTCTACACATTAACGGAATCTGAGCGGGAGTTCATTCCTAATAAGATACAAGAATTAAATGAACAATTGTCTAGCTTTGCAAGGGAACGTGATCAAACGGAAACGGAATTCATGAATGAGATTGATTCAATTTTATCGAATGCAATTTTAATGCCGTTTCAAACACGTGAGTATGCAAAGCAGTATCTTGAATCAATGCAACCAGATTTCAAGGTAGGCTTGTTATTTTCAAAAAACAAAACGGAAAAAGAGCGTGGAGCGCGTTTAGAAACTTTCTTTGCTGATGTTAAGGATAAGATGTCTACCCAATTAGAGTGGCATATGAAGGACTTTGTGGGTGAATTTACAAGCAATCTACGTCTTTCTAAACAACCTATTGGGAACGAGTTAGTCGTTAATCTTACTCCACAGGAGATTGAAAGCTTGATTAAGCCTGGTGCTAGTGTAACGGGTGAATATATTTTAACTTTTACGGATGATGTCAGCCGCTATATAAAAAAGAAGTATAAGCAAAGAGCAACTTCTTATTTACAGGAACTTCTTGAACAAATGAAAGAGAGTAGTAGTAATCAAGAAGAAAAATTGAAGAATGAGTTAAGCAAATATGCTGTTTATCAAGAAGCCTTTTCAAGATTGAGAGAATTTGAAGGGAAGCGAATTGAAATACAGGCTACCCTAACCGACATTATGAATGGAAAGTCGGAAATAAAAGGCATCGAGTCTGTCGAAACATTACTATCACGTTTTATAGAAAACGTAGAAATATCATCAACAGAAAATGTGTTACGTGAGATTGAAAAACAAGCTGTACAATTACCTGAGTTAGAAACGACTAAAATACGTCAACGAGTTAGTAAGAGATCACCTGAGCAAGCGATCGCTCATTTAGAAAAGGCTTATCAATTAATTAGTCCTATAACCGGTCTATCCATGCTGGCTAAGGATATAAAGGACAAAGCATATCGTTTGAAGCATAATCATTTTACCGTTGCATTATTTGGTGCGTTTAGTGCTGGGAAATCATCCTTTGCAAATGCGTTGATGGGGAAACATATTCTACCAGTTTCACCAAATCCAACAACAGCAACGATTAATAAGATTACCTTCCCAACTGAAGAGCACAAGCACGGAACCGTACTTGTGAAAATTAAATCGGCCAAACAATTGTTGGAGGATATCAACCATTCGTTACACATATTTGGTGAAAAATCGGATAGCCTTCCGGCAAGTATTGACATTATTAAGTCGAAGATTAGTAATATTGCGACCATAGAAGCAAAGGAAAAACCTCATTTTTCGTTTTTAAAAGCGGTTCTAAATGGGTTTGAAAATATATCAACTACGTTAGATCGCACATTGACTACAGATATGGATGGTTTTAATGAATATGTCGCAAACGAAGAAAAAGCTTGTTTTGTGGAATGGATTGAGCTTTATTATGATTGTCCATTAACCCAACAGGGAATTACATTGGTGGATACACCGGGAGCTGACTCCATTAATGCTCGTCATACAGGGGTTGCATTCGAATACATCAAAAATGCGGATGCCATTTTGTTTGTTACCTATTATAACCATGCTTTTTCAAAAGCGGACCGTGAGTTTTTAATCCAATTAGGTCGCGTGAAGGACACCTTTAGTATGGATAAGATGTTCTTTATCATTAATGCAGCAGATTTAGCAAACTCAACTGACGAGTTAGCTGATGTTAAGGACTATGTAGAGTCGCAGCTTATAAGCTATGGAATTCGTTTTCCACGACTTTATACAGTATCCAGTCGTGCTGCATTACTAGAAAAACAAAATGAAGACAGCGGGAAGGACAGGGGAATCTTACAAACATCCGGAATTGAACGCTTTGAGGCCGATTTTAATTCCTTTGTCATTGATGAACTGACGGAGGTTGCAGTAAATGAAGGGTATGTTGATATTGGTCGAGCGAGAACGATTATTAACTCGTACATCGAATCTGCTAAGGAAGATAAGGGTATTAAGCAGGCAAAGCTTAAGCAAGCAAAAGAACAGCATGAGGAAATAAGGTCACTCATCATAGGGGCAGATGAAGAAGCTTCCTTCCAAGCAGTACAACAAGAAATCAAAGAGCTTAGCTACTATATCAAACAAAGAGTATATTTACGGGTTTCCGACATGTTCAAGGAAGCATTTAATCCATCTTCTTTAAGAGATGATGGGCGTGATTTAAAGAAAGCTTTACAGTCTTGTCTGACAGAATTTCTAGAATCGGTTGGCTTTGACTTAGCTCAAGAAATGCGAGCAACATCATTACGTATTGAAGCGTTTATTTCAAAAAAATTACATGCTCTATTAGCAAATATCAATGATCAAATAAAAACAAAGAATAAAAATATGAGTATTTCAGAAGCACTAGACCTTCAGTTCAATACAATTGATTTCAAGAATGGCTTGGAAGATGAGGATAAATCACGATATAAAAAGGCCTTGTCCATGTTTAAAAATCCTAAGGCATTTTTCGAGAAAAATGAGAAAAAGCATATGCATGATGAGTTAGTGGATCTGTTAGATGCACCAGTAGTATCTTACATTGAGCAAAATCAATCCCTTTTAGTTGAGTTTTATAATATGGAGCTTACGAAAGGTTTACAAGCACTTAAAGAAAACGCATTGCAAGAAACCCTAGAATATTTTGAAGGAGTTACTAAAATTCTTTCTGAAGATATTGATATTGCGAATCTAGAGATGGTAAGTCAAACGCTATCTAATATGGAACAGACGGGGTGAAGTGAACTGACTAACTCAAAATCAAGGTTCCATGCTTGCGCAACTTGTGTTAACTTTACTATGAACCGAATACAAGGGAAAATGAAATATAGTTGTGCTCGGCTAGGCTATGAGACAATGCCGGCTTATCAATTTAACTGTTGGGAACCAAAAGCCCACATTGTGAAGCTTATGGAAAGAGAAAACATCGGAGGGTAAAAATGAGTAATGTACATGAAGCAATTACCAAGCATTCAAATTCGCAACACCAACTTGTAAAAACTTTTTTAACACTTGAACAACAACGTGAATTTTATATCGATGAGGCAGTTGCATTAGCAAAAGATAATAAGACCTTTACCGTTGATAAAATCAATAAAGTAACGATTGAAATGAATGAGCTTGCTCAAAAAGGTATAGTCCCATTACGAAAGCTTGTTACAGCTGAAATGGTACAGGAGTACGCGAATCGAAAGTAAGAAACAGGATAAAAGAGTTGGGATAGTAAATACTAACAGCAATCTCTCATAAAGGAGACATGCATGTTGAAAAAGAATAAACCATCTGTCCAAGATAAAGAAAAGAAGCAAGAGGGCAAAGGTACGACACCTTATCATTTTGCGTCCTATGCCGAAATTGAAGCAGAAAAAATGAAAAGTAAATAATAAGTTGAGCTTGTAATGGGGACTTAAGAGTGAGTCAGTACTGACTTTGTCTACACGATGTTTCACAGTACTTTTTGCGAGCGTTTGTCAACAGTCTGAAGCCCTCTTGTTGTCAAGAGGGCTTTATTTGATAGGTAAGAGTGCATAAAATTTTTTTACTTTAGTTTTCATTGTCTAGCTTCAGCCGCCATCGGTTTGAGGTCACTATCCAATCGCTTCTGAATAAAAAAACGCCTTCGGTCACCGCTTTTCTTGTGCTTGTCGCCAATAGTATGGCGCATTGCCCTTTTCTTGTGGGCTTGGAAGAAGATACAAACGAAAGAAAGTAGGAGTTATGGTATAATTCTTTCTATGAGGATTTTTGCGATAGGGGGAAAATTGATGAGAAATCAGGTTATGTTAATAGATGGTATGGCATTATTGTTCCGTTCTTTTTATGCAACAGCAATGAGTGGTTATTTTATGGTGAATAGTAAAGGGATCCCAACGAACGGAATACACGGATTTGTAAAGCATATGATGACAGCAATTAATACGTACAAGCCTTCACATGTAGTTTGTTGCTGGGATATGGGGAGCTCTACATTTCGTAATGAAATATATCAGGATTATAAAGGAAACCGTGGTGCGCCACCGGAAGAACTTATTCCACAATTTGATCTTGTTAAGGATGTAGTAGAATCGTTTGATATCCCAAATGTAGGTCTCTCTGGATATGAAGCTGACGATTGCATTGGTACACTTGCCAGACAATACAGTAAAGACACTCATGTCATTATCCTAACTGGAGATCAAGATATTTTACAGTTACTAGATGAAAATATTACCGTACTAATTATGAAAAAGGGTATTGGGAATTATGCAGAATACTCAAGTGCTAGCTTTTTAGAGGAAAAAGGTATACGACCACAGCAAATGGTTGATTTAAAAGCATTAATGGGTGACACAAGCGACAACTACCCAGGTGTTAGGGGAATCGGCGAAAAAACGGCTCTTAAGCTACTTCAACAGTTCGAAACGATCGAAGGTATTATTGAAAATGTAGAAAACCTAACAAATGCACAAAAGACAAAGATTAAAGAGGATCTGGAAATGCTTCATTTATCTAGAAAGTTGGCTAGGATTCATTGCGAAGTGCCGATTAGCTGTTCACTTGATGAAGCATGTATCCAAATTAATCCTGATAAAGTATATGAAAAATTCAAGGAGCTTGAATTTAAGGGCTTAGATCAATTTATTAGCTAGAGTACTCAAATGAGTGCTCTTTTTTTAGTTTTTTATGTAATAAGTATGAGGTTTTTGTACAATCTTACCCAAGAATGATTAACGTTTCTTTATACTATTAAGTTTTGGCTAATAAATATTTTTATGGTCAATAAATATAATATGGCTGTTTAATAGGTGTTTGGCTGATAGTCAAAGTCAAATAGTTTTGACCCAGGCCATAGCCTAATGTAAGCTGAAATCGGATGTCCTGTACCTCCAGGACATCCTTAAAAATGCTTATCACTTCGTATTCGATTTCTTCGCTTTTTGCTCTAATTGACTTTTTGGTTCCATTGAAGATTCAGTATCTTGATTATAGCCCTGTGGGTTTACTCCTCGTGGAGCTTGACCGCGATTATTTCCTTTTTGTGCCATGTGGGTGTCACCTCCATTTCGTATTATTTCCATACTATTTTGGAATATGTCTTGAATAGAAAATGAAGCGAACTAGGAAACTAATCATGAGGTGAGAATAGTGAACAAAGGGATATATACGGCTTTACTTTCAATTGGGCTTGCTCAATTATTAAAAATCCCGATAAAGAAAGCGAAAACAGGTAAATGGGATTGGGGTACTTTTTTTGAAACAGGTGGGATGCCAAGCTCGCACTCAGCTGGCGTATCCTCACTGGCAACTTTTATTGCCTTAAAGAGAGGTGTGCCCACGATTGATTTTGCATTATCCACTATTTTTGGGTTAATTGTTATGTATGATGCACAAGGGATTCGCCGACAGGCAGGGGAATTGACCATAAAGGTAAACGAGATAGACGAACAGGTTGAGCGATTAGCAGGACAAGAAGATCATCACTATCATGATAAGAAAGAGAAAAAATTAAAAGAAGCACTTGGTCATCAGCCACAGGAAGTCATTGGTGGAGCTATTTTCGGAATGATTACTGGTACTTTAGCCTATCTATTGACAAAAAAATCGTAGTGTTTCGACAAAAATTACGGTACTATTAGGATAGATTTAGTATTTTTGTTGGGGATGGGTCTATTGTTTAAACTAGAAAATAGTGTAAAAGATTATTTGCAATTTTTAGCTCAAAAGGGCTTCAATCTTGGTGAGGATGCTGTTGGCTTTATTTCATTTGGGCAACATTATACAGCAGCAACAGATGAAATTGTAAAAGTCGCCATTGAGATTACATTAAAAGCACAAAAGGAATTTGACGGAAGCTTTTTCATTTCATTATTAGAAATGTTAAAGGAAAACAAAATAGAGACTAGAAAACAAGCTTATTGCTTTGTTGAAGAAAAGAAAATAATGGCATAAAACCCTCAGACCATTGAAGTGGTCGAGGGTTTCTTCACGCATTATTTTTTCTAACTGCTTGTCTTGCTAATTCATCTGCGACTTTGTTCTGACCACTTGGGATCCATTTTAGGAAGAAGAGATCGAGTTCTTTAGAAAGCGTAAGTGCTTTTTCAAGTAGTGGTGCAAATTTTTTGTTTTTCACAAATTCTTTTGCGACCGCCTGATCTACGAGCTGAGAATCTGTTCGAAAGGAAACTACGTTATAGTTATTCTTTATACAAATTTCGAGCCCTTTCAATAAGGCATAGTACTCAGCTTCATGGTTGGTCATACTACCAAGCGGTATCGAATGCTTTTCTACAATCCCATTTCCTTTTATAAATACACCAGCACCAGAAGGTCCTGGATCTCCTGCACTTGCGCCATCTATATACACTTCAATCATTCTATGACCTCCCTCTAAAAGGACGCTCTTATAGATACATTATAGTGATTATCCTTTTTTATGAAATGTTTTGGCGATATACATAAATGGTGTATCTAGTAAGGCTACAATCCATTTAATAAAATACGTTGTTAAGAAAATTTCAATCCATATATCAAACGGATAAACTCCTAAAAAGGCAACACTTGTAAAGATTAATGTGTCAATCAACTGACTTATCATGGTACTTCCGTTATTTCGTATCCATAATTGATTGTCCTTTGGAAACCTGCTTTTAAATTTGGAATAAATGATTACATCACTGTACTGACTAATTATAAACGCAAGTAAACTCCCTAAAGCGATCCGAGGAAGTAGTCCAAAAATTGTTTCTAACGAGCCTTGTGCAATATCAACCTCGTGTGGTTCAAATAATAGCACAAATTGCATAATAATCGTCATGGTAATAAGAGTGAAAAATCCAAGCCATACGCCTTTTTTCGCTTCCTCTTTCCCATATTTTTCGTTCAAAATATCTGTTATTAAAAAGCTTGTTCCATACATGATATTTCCAAGCGTAGCCGTGAGGCCAAATAACTCGACAGTTTTTACAACTTGTAGGTTGGCACAAACAGTAGCAAAGCCAATCCATACAAATAACCCAGATTTACCAAATAACCGATAAATCGCGAGCACTAAAATAAAATTGACGATCGCAAATAAAAACCAAATTAGTTCATTAAACATAGTATTCCTCCTATAGTTTTGATAACGCGGGAGTTCACGAACCGCGAAAGGGCCTGGGGGAATTGCGGGGTCTCGTATGGACTTAATACGATCACAAATTCTCCATAGCTTATTTAATTTGTCAAAAGTTAATTATAGTACGATTCCCCCAAAGGTGGAAGTACATTATTAGATGGAAAAAGTGTATAATGAGTAAAAAATTAGGAAAAATGAGGGTAGGATTTTCCTTTAGTTTCTTAAGTCATGTACTAATAGGTAGGCATACATACATGAAAGAATACATTTAATGGGGAACAGAGGCTAAAAAGAACAATTGATTTGTCAAAAGTAAGAGATTCCCGAAAGCTCGAAATAATCTGTGTGTAAATACGCCAAGGTGTATTTGATAAGAGAGGATGAGCGTGATGAAACTCAAGCTGGAATGGACCTATAAAACACCTAAAAATAAGGTTATTACCCTGATTTCTGATGAGGTATCGGTGGAAGAGGCGTTAGTAATAGCAGAGGATTTTGAACGGACAGGGCGGACAAAAGACCTTGTTTTCTATGACGAGCGTCATACAAAATGGACAAAAAAAGAACTAATTAAACTAATCAAAGAACTTGAAACAGAGCCACAGGATATCATTGCGTATTTTGATGGTGGTTTTGACATAAATACAGGGAAAGCCGGACTCGGTGTAGCAATATACTATACGCAAAATAAAAAGCAATTCCGGGTAAGAGTTAATGAAGTTTTTGAAGAAATGGATTCAAATAATGAAGCAGAATATGCTGCTTTTTGGCTAATGTTAAATACGTTAGAGGAGCTAGGTGTACACCATACGACAGTTACTTTTAAAGGGGACTCACATGTTGTGTTAAAACAACTGTCTGGAGAATGGCCATGCTTCGAGGAAAATCTAAACAAATGGTTAGATAGAATTGAAGAAAGGATTGAGAAATTAGGCATTCATCCAGAATACGAGCCAATCGGACGAAAACAAAATGTAGAGTGCGATAAATTAGCTACACAAGCGTTAGAAGGGACAATCGTTTCGAGCAAATTTGAAATTAAAGGGTAAGTAATTAAGCCTATCTGACATAATCATTAAGTAAGAGTAAATAATGGAAATGGATGAGTTGTTCGTAAGGTAGATGCGAGATGAAAGTAATAGGAGATGATTTGTTTCATGAACAGAAGGAAACTTTTATTGGAAGTTGGTGAAATGCTCGATACCTTTTGCCAAGATTGTTTTGTCAAAGATCATTTTCGCAAGGAACATGGTAAGCGATATGCCCAAACCTTTTGCATTAAGAACTGTACCGTTGGTCAAAAATTGAAAGAGTATGGAAAGAAATTATCTTAGGAACTTCATATATAAATGGGCTCTTGTTCGTACAAGAGCCCTAAAAAAAGGCTGATAAAAATCAGCCTTACTTACATTTTAAAATTAAAATGTTAAATTATAGCTTTACAACGTTAGCTGCTTGAGGTCCGCGATTTCCTTCAACAACTTCGAAAGAAACTTCTTGACCTTCTTCTAAAGATTTGTAACCTTCACCTTGGATTGCAGTGAAGTGTACGAATACATCGTCTCCACCTTCAACTTCGATGAATCCAAATCCTTTTTCGTTGTTAAACCATTTTACTTTACCGTTTTGCATATTGCATATCCTCCTAAACCTTCGCACAACCGTGCAACGTAAAAATTTTTATCAAATAGCTTACATTTATGTATCTTGAAAAATATAATGTAAATAAAAAGAATACTAAATTACTAGCTAAATGATGATTTTAATATACAACCTAGAACGTGTTAAGTCAAGGGAATAAAGGGTTTTTTACGCATTAATGGAAGAATTTTGTGTCATAAAATGTTCCTAGTCATAGAAGTTACTTGATATTTTTGTATATTCAAATAATGATTGTAGAATTTCCAAATCTTGATATAATAATAGAAAGAAGGTTTAGTGGGGAGTCCTATTTGATGGAGAATAATCATAACAAAATCACTGTTATTCAGCCAGATGAACTTGATTTTATTATCGAGAGTCTTGATAACGATTACAAAATAAACAACTCAAATATGACGGCAGATCTATCGCTTGTTTCAGAAATGCTTGAAAAGGCTATCAAACAGGTAGAAGATATCTTTTATTTTGTAAAGGAACAAAATGTGATACCACTTACTGAAATTAAAGAAACAGTTATTCCTATTATCCAAACGGCTTCTGAAATACCTCAATTTTTTCATTTGTTTTATCAACTTCAGTCAGCAGACGATTATACATATCGACACAATATAGGTGTAGGAGTGATTGCAACGTTGATTGGTAAGTTTCTTTCACTACCTAGAGCCGATTTGACCGAACTTACAATCGCTGCAACATTACATGATATCGGTAAAACAAAAATACCTCCTGAGATACTAAATAAACCTGGAAAATTAACTCAATCAGAATATGAAATTGTCAAAAAGCATACCATTTATGGCTATGATTTATTAAAGAATACAAATGGTATCAGTCACGAAATAAGTCTAGTTGCTCTACAGCATCATGAACGAGAAGATGGAAAGGGATATCCTTTTGGTGTAAAAGGCTCAAAAATCAGTTATTTTTCAAAGATTGTAGCTATTGCCGATATATTCCATGCCATGTCTTCCACTCGTGTCTACCATGATGCAACACCATTTTACCAGGTGATTAAGCAAATGGATGATGATATGTTTGGAAAGCTTGAACCAACTATTTTAGTTCCGTTTTTGCGTCATATTATGTACGCTTTACTCGGACATCAGGTATTGCTTACAGATGGGAGGATAGGAGTGATTAAGTTTATTAATCAGTTCAACCTATTACATCCTTTAGTTGAAGTATCCAATACAATTATCGATTTATCTGTTCAAAAAACAATTCAAATAGAACGTGTTTTATCAGATTAATATTGATGGAGGCTGATACAATGTTTAGATATACCGATAATGGGAAAGACATATTCATCCGGTTTTCTTCAAGTACGAAAAACAAGAAGTTAAATAAGGAATACTTATTTCAGAAGATCATTTCCATCAGTGACACTATTTTTCAAGCAGAACACGGTACATCCTTTATAGTAGAAGATGAAGAAGGAAGGTTAGCCGTCGGAACAGTCCAGAGAGGACAATTAACTGTAATTACAATCCAACATATTGTAGATCACAACCACCTTTACCTTGAGAAAAAAGAAATCTGAAGGCCGTCCTCACGGTTTTCAGTTTTTTTTTCGAATACCTCCTATTCGTGTTGTCTATCTCCAGTTTCTCCCACCAAAACTCTATTTCAAAGAATGAGATTATATATGATAAAATAGGTATGCTAGATTGTTAGTGTAATTGAAAAGAGGATAACTATGAAAGTCATTATTGCTGAAAAGCCTGACCAAGCAGCAAAGCTTGCGGCACCATTTAGAAGTAAGAAATCGCAGGGGTTTATTGAGATTGCGCCTGATCCACTTTTTCCTAACGGAGCTTTTTTTACGTGGGCGGTTGGCCATATTTGTGAATTACTTCCCCCAGAAGAGTATAATCCCTCATGGAAAAAGTGGCGAGTCGAAACTCTACCCATCATTCCCGAACATTTCTTATATCGGGTCATGAGATCTAAATCAAAGCAGTTTACAATTATCAAAAATTTACTACGAAAACCAGAGGTAACGGAAATTATTCATGCGGGCGATGCGGGTCGAGAAGGGGAACTAATCATTCGTAATATTATAGAAATGGCTAAGGTGACTAAGCCCTTAAGTCGATTATGGATTTCATCTTTAACAGAAAAGTCGGTAAGGGAAGGTTTTCAGAATCTGTTAGGAGAGCAGGATACCCGCAATCTTTATTATGAGGCAAAAGCACGTGCTTGTGCGGACTGGATTGTAGGTATGAATGCCTCGAGAGTTTATACATTACTACTTAAACAAAAAGGAATTACGGATGTATTTTCTGCAGGTAGAGTCCAAACACCTACCTTAGCACTTATTGTAAAACGCGAAAAAGAAATCGCAAACTTTAAATCAGAACCTTTTTGGGAGGTCTTTGCTCGTTTTACGATTGAAGGCAAACAATATGAAGGAAAATGGATGAAGGATAATGAGTCACGCCTATCTACAAAGGAGATGGCGGAAAAAATTGCTGCATTTTGCAAAGATAAACCTGCTGAGATTGCTGAAGTGGAAACGGAAAAGAAAGAATATCAGCCACCATTATTGTTTAATTTGTCAAGTCTTCAGGCAACCGCGAACAAAGCGTTTAAATTTTCTCCTAAGAAAACATTAGATGTGGCTCAGAGTCTCTATACAAAAGGGTTTATTTCGTATCCACGTTCTGATTCTAGCTATATTACGAAAGAGGAAGCAAAAACGATACCAGAGGTTTTTACGAAGCTTGAAAAACTTGATAAATACAAAGATTATTTTCCGACTCCTATCCAATCAATTTTCAATAATTCGCGGTATGTGAATGAGAAAAAGGTTACAGATCACTATGCAATTATTCCAACAGAGCAGGTACCAAATCCAACAAGACTTTCAGGTGATGAAGAGAAGATTTATGATTTAATCGTCAGACGATTGCTTGCAGCACATTACAAACCAGCTATTGTTAATTACACTACAGTGAGAACAATGGTTGATAAGCGAGCCGAATTCATTACAAAAGGAAAGGTAAAGCTACAGGATGGTTGGAGAAAGGTGCTTTTTAATGAGGATTCAAAAGAGAATGACGTCATTCTGCCACCTCTTTCACAAGGTGAAACTGGGGTTGTTGAGAATAGCTTTACAAAGGAAGGGAAGACGCAACCTCCAAAACGGTATACCGAGGGTCAACTTATCACCTTGATGAAAACAGCTGGTAAGCATATTGAGAATGATGAACTTGAGAAAATACTTGCTAAAGCAGAAGGTCTCGGCACGGAGGCTACTAGAGCTGGGATTATTACCATGTTAAAGCAACGTAATTATATCAAGGTAGAGAAAAACCAGGTGTTTGCAACTGAAAAGGGAATATTACTAATAGATGTAATTGGTGAAAAAATTCTTGCGTCACCAGAAATGACTGCAAAGTGGGAGCAACGTTTGAATGAAATTGGACAAGGGAAAGCTTCGCCAATCTCCTTCATGACTCAAACGAAAAAGCTTTCGCAAAAAATTGTGGATGATGCCAGAGAACAAAGTGAAAGCTGGGATCTTTCAAATGTTAACAAGGAGAATTTTAGTACTCCAAAGAGCTCCTACACCAAAAAGGATATTGGGACAGTAGTCGGAACATGTAAGAAGTGTAACGGCAATGTAATTAATAAAGGTAATTTTTACGGTTGTTCTAATTATAAAGACAATGGCTGTCAATTTACAATTTCAGGGAAAATACTAGGTAAAGCTATTTCAAAAACAAATGTTCAAAAACTTCTCTCATCTAATAAGTCAAACTTAATTAAGGGCTTTAAAAAAGCCAATAAAACCTTCGATGCCTATTTAAAATGGAACGAACAAACAGGAAAGATAGAGTTTGAATTCCCGGTTAAGGTGCCAAAAGAGAACTAAAGCAGTCCACTTACTTTTCAGTGGGCTGTTTTTTCGCATTCCTTGGCTCTAAAATGATAACTATCCAATTTTAGGGGATATTATCTTTAATAGAAAAGCAAAGGAGGATTTGGTAATGGAGGAGGATCATCAGCATATTAAGCTCACTAGTGCTGAACTTTCATATTTATGGAGTACATACATCGCGGATAGCATGTCTGTATGTATCTTGACATATTTTCTTGAACATATAGAGGATGAGGATATTACGAGTGTTACAACGCATGCTTTAGATTTATCAAAACAACATGTTAAAACGATTGAGGCTATTTTTATAGAAGAGGGAGTGCAGATTCCACAAGGCTTTACAGAAAAAGACGTTAATTTAGAAGCAAAGCGGCTGTTTTCAGATTTTTTTTATATTAGGTATATCAATAATATGGCCAAGGGTGGGTTGGTCACGTATGGGCGAATACTTCAGAATGTATTTCGCCAAGACATTCACTCTTTCTTTGCAAAATGTCTAACGTCGACAATTGAATTAAAGACGGAGGCTACAAAAGTATTATTACATAAAGGAATTTCTGTACGTCCACCAACCATACCGTATCCTCAAGAAGTAGAGTTTATAAAAAAACAATCCTTTTTTTTAGAGGGACTAGGCAGAAGAGAAGCACTTACTGGAACAGAGGTTACAAATCTCTATGCAAATACATTAACAAATCATTTAGGTGTAAGTATGGCTACTGCATTTAGCCAGGTTGCAAAGTCGGATAAGGTACGTAAAATAATGCTACGAGGTAAGGAAATTGCATTAAAACATATCGAAGTGTTCCGAAGTTATTTGGAAATGCATTCACTTCCGACTCCGATGGCGTTTGATCAAGAAGTAACCGATTCACAGCAAGCGCCATTTTCAGATAAATTAATGCTGTTTCATTTTGGATTGATGATTTACGCAGGAATTGGAAACTATGGTGTTGCAATTTCCGAGTCTCAACGTAGCGACTTACTCACAGATTATACTCGATTAACAGCAGAAATAGTAAAGTTTTCTGAAGATGGTACGAATATGATGATAGCTAATAAATGGCTGGAGCAACCACCATTAGCTACCAACCGTCATGACTTATCAAAGAAATAATGGAAGGAAGGAAGGAAGCTTCTCTTTTCTTCCTATTTTTAATTTTCTAAAAGTAATATTGATAACACTTACATGATAATAGTATAATGAAGAAGTAATACTAATACGTACTCGTACTGTAAAGATTGGAAGGATATCATTGTTATTTGTAACTGAAATGCCAACTGAGGCAAAAGAAAAGTTATTATTTGCAGGTTTAATCCTATTTACGGAATATGGATATCAAAAGACATCTGTGCTTGAAATTGTAGAGATGGCAAGAGTATCGAAAACTACTTTTTACCAGCATTTCAAGAGCAAAGAGGATATAATGGTTGCCCTGTTTGAATGCCTTGGAGAAGAAATGATTCAAGAAGTAAAGCGTGCAATCTCTAACGAAGACAGAATCTCTTACAAGGCGTTTGCGGGGATAAGTCGCTATATTCAAATATGCTTTGAAAACAAAGAATGTTGCTCAAATCCTATTAGTTGAATCTGTCGGGGTTTCTAGAAATGTGGAAGAGGTTAGGCAGAAATCGCACCGTGATTTTGCAAGTATGATTTTGCAAACCGTTCAACCGGAATTACCTACTTCTGTTTCCGAGAGTGGTATGAAAATTGTCTCACAAGCTATGGTTGGAGCAATAAATGAAGTTATTATGCAAAATTTTTTTGAGAATGAGGACGAAGGGGTTACCTTTGATGAAATTTCTAGGATACTTAACCGCGTTGTCATAGGCGCATTTGTAACCTTAGGAATGCAGGAATAAGAACCTGTGAGATGAGTATGTAAGCGGAAAATTGTAAAATTTTTTTATTTGTTTTCTTTACTAATTTCCTATAATTGTAAATTTTATATATTGGAGGGATTATTAATGACAAAAACAATTGAGAGTTATACATTAAACGATTTGATGCTAAAAATAGAAGAAATAATTAATCAAGATTCTGCCCCAATAGCAGGGCTACAAGTAGTTTATCAGTTTACGATTAAAGATGATGAGGAAGTAACGTATCAACTACAGCTATCAGAAGGCAAGGCAAAGGTAGTGGAAGGATTTAATGACAGTGCAAATTGCACATTACTTTTATCTCTAACTAACTTTAGACAGTTCATACTGGGCAAGCTTAACGGAACTGCTGCATTTATGACAGGGAAATTAAAAATAAAAGGCGATATTGGCAAAGCTATGAAATTAGAAGGTCTACTTAAAGAATATAATCTAAAAGATCATTTATAAACTAAAAGGTTAGTTTAGGGTCTAATCCATTGGGAGTGAAGGTATGAAGCACATTTTAATAACCGGTTATCCAGGCTTTCTTGCAACTAGACTCCTACATGCTTTACTAGCAAAATATACTGATGCCAGTTTTGTATTATTGGTCCATCCGAGCCAATACGAAAAAGCGTATGATAGGGTAAAAGATTTTGGGAATATAGAAGTGAAAATGGGTGATATTACTGAGAGCCTGCTAGGTTTGTCAAGTGAGGTTTACAAATTACTTAGTAAAAAACTAACACATGTTTTTCACTTGGCAGCTATTTATGATTTAGCTGTTGCAAAGTCAATTGCTGAAGATGTAAATATAAATGGTACGAGAAATATAAATGATTTCATTCAAACTATTGAGCACTTGGAACGATATGTGTATTTCAGCACTGCTTATGTTTCCGGACTTCGTACAGGACTGATTAAGGAAACGGAGCTTGTGAAGGGACAGCAATTTAAAAATCATTATGAAGAAACTAAGTACAAAGCAGAGGTACTTGTTGAACAACTGAAGGATGTCCCGTATACAATTATTAGACCTGGAATTGTTGTTGGAAACTCAGAAACCGGTGAAACCGACAAATTTGATGGCCCTTATTTTATCATGAGATTTTTGGATACTGTACGATTTTTACCAATTCCATATATAGGTAAGGGTAAGGCCCTTTTTAATGTTGTACCCTACGATTATCTTATTGATGCGACGGTTTACTTATCGGGAGCAGAGGCAGCAAAGAGGAAAACCTTCCATTTAACAGACCCAAATCCTTATGAAGCTAGGGATTTATACAGGATGATATGTGAGGAACTGCGGGGCAAGAAGCCTTCCTGGACAATTTCTCCCAAACTAGTGGAGTTTTTTCTGTCATTTTCATGGATTAGGAGAATATTTGGGGTAGAAAAGGAAGCAATCGAATATTTTAGTTGTACGTCTCACTATGATGCAACTATTGCTAAGAAGGTTCTTGGGGAAGGTGGAATCCATTGTCCTGACTTCAAAGAATATGTTGGCAATATTGTTAGGTACTATAAGAGAAACCGTGATGATACGGATAAGAAAATAAATGTGACATAATCTACAATGAAGGTAAATACTTCATTGTTTTTTCTTATGAGATAAAAATAGAACAGGAGAGGTGAGGAAGATGACAAATTTTAATTGGCATATAGAGGCTGAAAAGCAATGGGATGAACGTGCAAACTTCTGGAGTAAGCAAAGTCAATCCATGTGGAATTCAGGGAGTCGCTCCACAATCATACCGTTTTATTCTCAGTATTTGGAGGAGAAGTCGACAATTTTAGATGCTGGTTGTGGTGATGGTTATGGTGCATTTTTACTATCAAAGCGTGGATATCATGTGGTCGGAGTAGATATTTCAGCAGAAATGATTGAAAAAGCAAACATAAGAAGTCAATCTGATAATCTCTCATTCACGCAAGCTGATCTGACCGCTCTTCCATTTAAGGATGAAACATTCTCTGGAGTAATGGCGGTTAACTCACTAGAGTGGACAGAGGTACCATTGGATGCAATAAATGAAATAAAGAGAGTGACAAAAACAGGTGGTGTTATATGTGTAGGTCTATTGGGCCCGACGGCAGGACCCAGACAAAATGCATTTCGACGTCTCTATGAGGAAAAGGTTATCTGTAATACGATGATGCCATGGGAATTTGAGCAATTGGTAACCGAAAATGGCTGGAGCGTTGTTGATGGGATGCCAGTATATAAGGAGGCGGTCTCAAAAGAGACAACGACAGGATTACCAAAGGAATTAAAGCAAGCATTGTCGTTTATGTGGGTGTTTATATTACGAAAAGACTGAGTATATATAGCGCAAGATGTTAGGCTTTTTCTTGAAAGTAAAAAGGTATCTCACATGAGAGATACCTTTTTTCAAGAGATAAGAAAGTATAAGATCTCCTACTTAGTTTTCAATGTCTAGCTTTTCAGGCGCATTGCGCTTTTCTTCTCCTACTCCCAATCAAAAGGAGTTTCTTGATATACATAATAGTTAAGCCAGTTTGCAAACAACAGATAGGAATGTGATCTCCAGCTGTGTACAGGTGGATTTGCAGGGTCATCCTTAGGAAAATAATTAATTGGTATGATCTGTCTTCCTTTTGCAAGATCTCTTTCATATTCTTCTTTTAGCGTGTTTACATCATATTCTGGATGGCCAGTTAGGAATATTTGCTTCCCATCGTTTGAAGCGACAAGGCAAACACCTGCATCATCAGATACTGATAGAAGGGTTAATCCTTCTGTATTCTGAACATCCTCTAAAGCAATATCTGTATACCTAGAATGTGGAACGTAATACATGTCGTCAAAACCTCGAACGAGCTTAAAGTCTTTTGTAACCAGACGGTGATTGAACACTCCAGTGCACTTTTGCTGAAGTGGATACTTATTAATTCCAAAGTGATAGAATAGACCTGCTTGAGCACCCCAACAAATATGTAAAGTGGAAGTTACGTTTGTTTTGGTCCATTCCATAATTTCTTTAAGTTCTTCCCAATAAGTAACCTCTTCAAAAGATAGGTGCTCGATTGGTGCCCCTGTAATGATCATTCCATCAAACTTTTTATGTTTAATTTCTGTGAACGATGTATAGAATTTTTCAAGATGATTTATCCCGGTTGTCTTTGCTACATGTGTCTCCGGGAATAAAAAGGTAATATTTAGCTGTAAAGGGGAATTTCCTAGAAGTCTAAGAAGCTGTGTTTCTGTTCTTACCTTTTCCGGCATAATATTTAAGATTACTATATTAAGTGGACGGATATCCTGACTATACGCGCGATCCTCATCCATGATAAATATATTTTCGGATTCTAATACCTCTTTTGCTGGTAAGTCACTAGGTATGTTAATTGGCAATCCTATCATCTCCCGATTTTCATTGTATAATTGAAATAATTTTACAACAATTCATACAAGATAATCAATTGAAACCTCTTTATCAATTTTTAGTGATAAAGCAAATCGTCTTGAAAAAGTTTATAAGCGAAGTTTCCCTTTAAACAAACCTATCAGATAAGGTAATATAGAGTTGGTAAGGAAATTTCTAAGAAATAAGAAAACTTGGGGGAATTGTGCATGGAATTATCAACGAAATTTAAGTCTGATATTGAAATTGCTCAAGAGGCTGTATTAAAGCCCATCAAGGATGTCGCGGAAAAGCTTGATTTACTTGATGAAGAGCTTGAACCCTATGGTCACTACAAAGCTAAAATTTCCTTGGACGTGATGAAGCGCCTTGAAAATAAAAAGGACGGGAAAGTAATACTTGTAACGTCCATTAATCCAACTCCAGCCGGCGAAGGGAAATCGACAGTTACCGTAGGACTTGGACAAGGACTTGCGAAGCTTGGGAAAAATGCCATGATTGCAATGAGGGAACCCTCGCTTGGACCTACAATGGGGATTAAAGGCGGCGCAACTGGTGGAGGATATTCACAAGTTATTCCAATGGAGGACATCAATCTACATTTTACAGGTGATTTTCATGCAATTACAACCGCAAATAATACATTGTCTGCCCTACTTGATAATCATATCCATCAAGGAAATGAGCTTCAAATAGATGCAAGACGTGTGGTTTGGAAACGGGTCGTGGATTTAAATGACCGTGCACTTCGTAATGTCATCATTGGTTTGGGTGGACCTGTTCAAGGTGTTCCTCGTGAAGATGGATTTGATATTACCGTTGCATCAGAGATTATGGCCATTTTCTGTCTTGCTACAGACATTCAAGACTTGAAAAAGAGGTTATCTAAAATTGTTGTTGCTTACAATATACATAAAGAACCTATAACGGCTGCTGACCTTGGGGCTGAGGGAGCGTTGACCTTATTATTAAAGGATGCATTAAAACCAAATTTAGTCCAAACACTTGAACATACACCTGCCCTAATTCATGGTGGTCCATTTGCTAATATAGCCCATGGCTGTAATAGTGTAATAGCGACAAAAATGGCTGCAAAATTAGCGGACTATGTTTTAACTGAAGGTGGTTTTGGTGCTGATCTGGGGGCAGAAAAATTTCTTGATATAAAAGCTAGGTATGCAGATATTAAGCCAGAAGCTGTTGTAATTGTTGCTACGAATCGGGCATTGAAAATGCACGGTGGTGTAGCGAAAAATAATTTGACAGAAGAAAATGTGGCAGCCTTAGCAAAGGGCTTAGAAAATCTGCAAAAACATATTGAAACAATTCAATCTTTCGGGTTACCTTTTGTGGTAGCAATTAATCGATTTGTTACAGATACGGAAAAGGAAGTTGCAAAAATAGAATCTTGGTGTGCTGAACATTCATATCCAGTGGCTCTTACAGAAGTCTGGGAGAAGGGTGGAGAAGGCGGCATTGAGTTAGCTAAAAAGGTTCTTGATGTTATTGAAACAGGGGAAAACCACTTTGCACCATTATATGAGTTATCAACATCAATAGAAGAAAAAGTAAAATGTATTGCGAGAACCGTCTACGGGGCGAAAGATGTTGAGTTTTCCTCCAAAGCGAAAAAGCAGATTCTAGAGTTTGAAAAGTTTGGATGGGGAGAGCTTCCCATCTGTATGGCAAAGACACAGTATTCATTATCTGACGACCCAACCCTACTTGGACGTCCTAGGGATTTTACAATAACTATACGTGAATTTAAGCCATCCATTGGTGCAGGCTTTCTCGTAGCGTTGACAGGGGACGTAATGACAATGCCTGGTTTACCAAAAAAACCTGCAGCGTTAAATATGGACGTTACTAAGGAAGGGAAAGCTGTAGGGTTATTTTAATAATTGTATTCATTAAGGGAAGGAAAAGTATATGTTTGATCCTACAGTATTTGATAATCTCAAGGTGGTCATTGAAGGTGCAATATATGATTTAGATCTCGATGGGAGACTTATGATTACGGATCGTGAGGACCAAGTAGAACTAGCAAAAATGAGTAGGAAGTACCGGATTTCTTTTAAGGATAAGGCAATTGACCAAGTCAAGGCATATATCGATTTGAAAATCGATTTAGATAATTTGGTCACAGAGCTAAGAAGTCATAATGAACAACTTCCAGGCTGTAAGTTAGAAATCGGATTTCTATTTGAAATGAACACAACTGAGAATTGTCCTAAAATTCGAGATGTACTTACCACTATCTGGGGTGAATCAAGAGAAATTCAACAAACAATAACCTTTCATTACGGTGTACAACATCATTATATAAACAATAGCAAAATTATTTTTCATCGGTTAATACATGAAGAGAATATTGATGACTTACTCAACATGATTGAGTATATAATTGATTCGATTGAACAAATAAGTCGAGTAATTAAATAAGGTCTAAAGCAAGTCAGGAGTGTAGGCAAGTCAGAAATGACCGTGTCTACACTCTGTTTATTAAATAAAAAGGACTTTTCAGAAGAGATTACGATTTTTTATACATAAATTTACCAAAATGTACAGTTTTGTTTATAATATTGACATATCTATAGTAGAATAGTAGAAAAACTATTTTTTTCGTTCCACAGACTATGTCTTACTAATTGTTCTTAATGATAGTTTAAAAGTGGATAGATTTCTGTGGCTAAAAATCAGAAGATTTAGACATAACTTTAACTTGAATGAAATTAGGGGGTTAAGTATGAGTAGAATTGCATGGGTAACTGACAGTACAGGCTATTTAGATGAAGAGCTTTCTAGTAATAAAGATATTTATGTTATTCCAATGACAGTATTCTTTGATGAGGAAGAATATCTAGATGGAGTAACAATTACTCCTGCTCAATTTTTCGAACGATTAAAATCATCAAAGACTATTCCAAAAACATCACAACCATCGATTGGTAGCTTTGTAGAATTATATAAAAGTCTTGAAGATGAATATGATGAGATTATTTCAGTGCATATTTCAGAAAAATTAAGTGGCACAGTATCTTCTGCTAGACAGGCTGCTGAATTAGTCAATATACCAGTAACGGTAATTGACTCGAAAATTTTAACCTATCCGATGACTAAGTTGATGAAGGAGGGTATGGAGGTTATACGTGAAGGCGGGACGTCTGCAGATGTTAAGAAGCATATAGTGGATTTATCATCAAATCTTGAAACATATGTCCTAATTGGTAGTTTAGAACAATTACACCGAAGTGGGAGAATGAATACGGCTCAATATTTTTTAGGAAGTATGTTGCAAATAAAACCAATCATACAGGTTCTCGATGGTGAACTTTCTGTAAAGGAAAAGGTGCGCTCTGAAAACAAAGCTACAAATAAAATATTTGGGTATTTAAAAGAAGCTATATCTAAAAATACAGTGGATGAAGTCTATATTTTATATGGTTTGGACGACTCGAAGACGAATGAATGGAAGGGTAAAATTAGAGAATTTGCTGGTGATATTAAAATAGGATCTTATCCGCTTGGAGTGGCTATCGGTGTCCATGCTGGGGAAAATACAATCGGAATTAGCTGGATGAATAAGAAATAAGTACCTATTTCACGAGCACGTATTGTATCTCCGTTTTCGATAAAGGCGTAATAGCTGCAATTTGGTATCCGATACTCAAGAATTGAGAGATTGTTTCCGCACAGGTTGTGTGGGGAGGCTCGGTTGGAGCGTGCAGACTCTTGTGTAGTTGCGTAAATTGATTTGTATATGGATTACATGTAATGAACACAACATGACGCCCATACCATGCGGTCCCAATTTCCCGATTTTTATCATAAGGATGAAACATGCGTACTACCACCTTTTTTGAGCCGGTTATCCGGCTTTTTTTTAGTTTATGCAGTCCATAGCTTACACGCTACACATCGAGAATTCTTGGAATATGGTACAATGATAGAGATAATGTTTGCAGTGGGGGATAAAATGGAACAGCAAAAAAAAATAGATGAAACAATTATTTTCGTGAAAAAAGTCTTACAGAATGACAGCAGTGGACATGACTGGTGGCATATAGAAAGAGTTCGAAAACAGGCTCTTCAAATTGCTGAAAAAGAGAATGCAAATTTATTTGTTGTTGAACTTGCAGCATTATTACACGATGTTGCTGATGAAAAATTAAATGACTCGGAAGAAGAAGGCCTCCAAAAGGTACAAAATTGGCTCACTTCTCTACATATACCTGATTTTGAACAACAGGAAATTATCGAGATAATCTCAACCATGTCCTTTAAAGGTGGAAATAGACCCCCAGTGAAGACAATTGAGGGGATGGTTGTTCAAGATGCTGACCGTTTAGATGCACTTGGGGCAATCGGTATTGCGAGAACATTTGCATATGCTGGATCTCGTGGGGATCTAATGTATGACCCGGATTTACCATATCGCGAGGAAATGACAAAAGAAGAATACCGAAATGGAAAATCAACGGCGGTCAATCATTTTTATGAAAAACTATTGAAGCTTAAAGACACACTTAATACTGATACAGCAAAAGAAATCGCGAGGGAACGTCATGAATTTATGTTACAGTTCCTCAATCAATTTTATAAAGAATGGAATGGACAGTTATGAGGCTCTTAACGGTAGAAAATCTAGCTAAAAGCTATGCAGAAAAAACGTTATTTGAAGATATATCCTTTAGTATTACAGATAAAGAACGGATTGGAATAATCGGTGTAAACGGAACTGGAAAATCAACTCTCTTAAAAATTATTGCGGGCCAAGAAGAAGCTGACAATGGAGAAATAACTCATTCAAAGGGGTATACGATCAGTTATTTGCCACAGCAGCCAGATTTCTCTCAAGGGAATACAGTGCTTGATCAAGTATTCCAAGGTAGCACACAGCTTCTCAAGTTGCTAAAAGATTACGAGGAAGCGATGCTTAGACTTGAGGGGGATTCAACGAATGCTGCTTATCAGGAAAGGATCTATGAACTCCAACAAAGAATGGATGCGGCTAATGCCTGGGAGGCAAATTCCAATGCGAAGGCAGTCCTTTCCAAGCTTGGAATAACGGACTTTTCACAGAATGTAATGGAGTTATCAGGCGGACAAAAAAAGCGTGTGGCACTTGCTCAGAGCTTAATTGAGGTACCGGATTTACTGATCCTTGACGAACCAACCAACCATTTAGATTTTGATACGATAAAATGGCTAGAGGACTATCTTGGAAAATACACTGGGGCATTACTATTGGTTACACATGATCGATATTTCTTAGATCGTGTTTCGAATCGGATTATCGAGCTTGATGAAGGAAACCTTTATAGCTATACAGGGAATTATAGTAATTTTTTAGAAGCAAAAGCGCTTCGAATTGAACAGGAACAGGCATCTGAGTTAAAGCGTCAAAACCTGTACAGGCGTGAGTTAGCGTGGATTCGACGTGGAGCAAAGGCTAGAACGACAAAGCAAAAAGCTCGAATTCAACGATTTGAAGAGATTGAGAGCTCCAAAAAAACAATGAATACCGATACCGTGGATATTTCTCTTGGGGGTAGTAGGCTCGGTAAAAAGGTTATTGAGTTAAAAAATGTATCGAAGAGCTTTAATGACACAACCATTTTAGATAATGTTGACTTGCTTGTGAAACCTGGTGACAGAATTGGAATTGTCGGTCGAAATGGGAGTGGGAAATCTACGTTATTAAATGTCATAGCAGGTAGAATTCCCGTTGACCAAGGTGAAATAGAAATCGGACAGACTGTAAAGCTTGCTTATTATACTCAAGAAAGTATTGATATGGATCTTAATAAAAGAATGATTGAGTATATAAAGGAAACAGCTGAAGTCATTCATACATTAGATGGTAAACTCATATCTGCAGCACAAATGTTGGAACGTTTCTTATTTCCTATGAACACGCATGGCACACCGATACGAAAACTGTCTGGTGGAGAAAGAAGAAGATTGTATTTACTAAAAATCATCATGGGCGAACCAAATGTATTACTGCTTGACGAACCTACAAATGATTTGGATACACATACTTTAACTGTATTAGAGGATTATTTAGAGGAGTTCCCTGGTGTAGTGATTACCGTATCTCATGATCGCTATTTTCTAGATAAGGTGGCAGATCAGTTGCTTATTTTTGAAGAGGGCAACCAAATCACCACATACTTTGGAGAGTACACGGAATATCTCGAAAAAATTTCAGAGTCTAGCCAAACCGTACAAAAACAAAAGGTGGAAAAGCCATCCACACAGGATACTGTCAAACCTAAGAAAAAGAAGTTATCCTATAAAGATCAGATTGAATGGGATGAGATTGAAGGGAAAATTGAGGCTCAAGAAGAGAAGGTTTCAAGACTTGTTAAAGAAATTGAAGAAGCGGGTAGTGACTACCAAAAGGCACAGAGTGCGATGGAGGAACATGCGAAAGAATCAGAAATTCTCGACCAATTACTAGAAAGATGGGAAGAGCTTTCTGAACTTGTGAATGACTAAGAAAAGCGCAGGCTACTATTTTATCCGGAACTAACATAAGTCAAGCCAGAAGAGTTGTTTCTTTATTATAAAACAGACCAGGCATTGCTGCCTGGTCCTATTTTTTTATAATCGTTTTGCTCCTAAGTAGCGTGCTCCCCAGTATGTAGCGTTCAAATCGTCTACACTTACACCATCGGTAGAATCTGCATGGATAAATTTGTTGTTTCCTATATAAATTCCTGCATGGGATGGACCAGGTTTATACGTTTCAAAAAACACAAGATCTCCTACGCTAGGTGCAGAAACGCTTGTGGACTGGCCCCAAATTCCTGTTACTGTACGAGGGATGCCAACTCCCTTTTGTGCAAATACAAACTGTAAAAATCCACTGCAGTCAAATCCATTTGGTGAACTACCTCCCCACACATAAGGAACCCCAATATAGTTCATGGCAATAGAAATAACACTTGAATCAACAGCCGGGGCTTCAGTAGTTTCATATTTAGTTTCGTTCGATTGTGAAGGATATTCTGCTTGAGCAACCTTAACATTAGCTTTCTTTATCGTAAGACCTCTCACATTTTTATTTTTCATAATATGGTCTACCGTTTCATCGGTTGCCAAACCGTTTACTTCTAGATTGTACTTTTTTTGATAGGCCTTTACACTTTGCTCCGTCATCTCACCGAATTTACTATCGATTAATCCGCTATAATAACTTAACCTATTAAGCTTTGATTGAAGTTGTTTTACTGCAGGACCCTCGTCACCGATCGTGAGAAAGGGTGGTTTGGGCTGTAAAATTGCCTCGTTTAATTTTTCTAATGTTGTGGAGCCCGCGATCCCGTCTACTCTCAGCTCGTAAAGTTCTTGAAACCTTTTTACAGCCTCCTGCGTAGAGGCTCCAAAATGACCGTCTATTGTTTCATAATAGAAGTTTAGCTTTTGCAGCTCAAATTGAAGGAATCGTACAGAATAACCTGTATGACCATAGCGTAATTCCTGGTTTGTATCAAACTGATAATTTTTATCCAATAATGGGTCTAAGTAGTTCTGTTCAGATGCATCAGCTACAAGTGGGGCGCCAAAGAAAAAGCCAGCTGCAAGAGATGTCACAACAATCGCGTCGCGGGTTCCATAGCGTTTTTTCATTGAAGTTCCTCCTTGATGTTTGCGAAAGCAAGAAATAGAATGGATAGTTTTCTAAGAATTTGTTGCTTGAAAAGGCTATGGAAACGATTCGGTACGGTAATTCAAAAAGTATGTATTACGAAACGAAACCTCATAACAACAAAAAATGAAAACGACCTGTAGTCAATACACCTTTATGATATTTTGTAAAAAAAGTTATTATGACAAAGGTTCTGATAATTAGTACATTAGCGCTAAAAATAGACAAGTTCACTTGTTTATAAAATGCAGTAGCTTCAATATATTTGAGAGAATCAATCCATATATTACATTTTTATTACTTATAAGATTGTGAGTAGTAATTTTCAAAGATGCTGTTTGTCAATGATTAGAAATCACAAAAGTTCTTACAATGGATATCTAGATAATACGTATGCTACAATCACAGTAGATTACTTTTGTAGGAGAAGGAGCGGTACCATGAAAATCGTATCAATTGAACCAACACCTAGTCCTAATACAATGAAGATTACGTTAGACGAGGAACTTCCAAAGGGAAAGAGCAATAATTATAAGAAAGAAAATATAGATCAAGCCCCGCAAGTTATTAAAGAGATCATGGCGATTGAAGGGATTAAGGGTGTCTATCATGTAGCAGATTTTTTAGCTGTTGAGCGTAATGCCAGGTATGATTGGCAAGAGCTTTTACCAAATGTACGAAAAGTATTTGGTGAAGAAGTGGCTGAAGGCGAAGTACACGAACAAAAACTCGATGAGCATTTTGGAGAAGTTAAGGTATTTGTTCAAATGTATAAGGGACTTCCGATGCAGGTTAAGCTTCATGATGGGGAACAAGAAGTTCGAGTTGGACTACCAGAGTACTTTAGGGACGCACTGCTGCGAGCACAAGAAGCTTCAGGTAATGTTGTGCTAGAAAGGGAATGGAAGGAGCAGGGAGTTAGATACGGTAACCTTGATGAAATTGGAAAAGAGGTAGTCGACGAGCTAGCGGCAGCATATCCAAAAGAAAGACTAGACCGTTTAGTTACTCTTATCTCACAACAGATTGCTGCACCTACTATTCAAAAAAGGGAGTCATACAAGGTTACTCTTGACATGCTGGATGATCCAGACTGGACAAAACGCTACGCAAGCTTGGAACAAATGGATCCAACTGAAGACGATATACCGGTGTTAGCAAAAGCGTTGAAGGATGAAAAACCGTCCATACGAAGACTAGCTACCGTGTATTTAGGAATGGTAGAGACATCTGAGGTATTACCTTACCTTTATGAAGCCCTTAAGGATAGAACTGTAACAGTTAGAAGAACTGCTGGAGATTGTTTATCTGACATTGGAGATGCTAATGCGATTGGTCCAATGTGTGAGGCATTGAAGGATTCAAGTAAGCTAGTAAGATGGCGCGCTGCAATGTTCTTATATGAGGTTGGAGACGAGTCTGCCTTGCCAGCACTAAAGCAAGCAGAAGAGGACCCAGAATTTGAAGTGAAAATGCAAATCAAATTAGCTATCGGACGAATTGAAGGTGGCGAAGAAGCTAAGGGATCTGTTTGGAAACAAATGACTGAAAGCAGAAAAGAATAGTAAGTCTCGAATAGTGGTGGCGTAACAAAATTGATTTTACTAGTAAACCTATAGTATGCTTATTTTATTGAATTAGATTAGGGAGGTTTTAGATATGTCAATGGCATATGATGAATATATGAAGCAAATTGTAAGACCAATGCGCGAGGAGCTAGTTGTTTCTGGCTTTAAAGAGCTCCAAACTGAAGAAGAAGTAGAAAAATTCATGGAAGATGTTGAAGGGACAACGCTTGTAGTTGTAAATTCAGTTTGTGGTTGTGCAGCGGGATTAGCAAGACCTGCAGTAACACAAGCTGTCCTAACGAGCGAGAAAAAACCGGATCATCTCGTAACGGTATTTGCAGGTCAAGATAAAGAAGCTACTGCAAAAATGAGAGAGTTTTTCTCAGGATATGAGCCTTCATCACCATCAATGGCGCTATTAAAAGATAAAGAAGTTGTACATTTCATTCCACGACACGACATTGAAGCTAATTCAATGGAAACAATAATGGAGAATGTAACTTCCGCATTGAATAAGCATTGCTAAAGGATGTCATCATGACATCCTTTTTTACTTTCAAATTCAAATTAGAGGTCTTAAACTCTTAACTTGATGCTTCAGATTAATATGGAAATTTGAAAAAATACGACAAAGCGCAATTAACATGGATAGGTGATTATCTTGATCGTAACCACTGCTGGTCGCACAAATGATGAAATGATTGAAACAGCCAAAAGAGTTGCTTCTGAACTAGGGGTTTTATTTATTCGAAGAGAAAAGCAATCCGTATCTACTATTCAGGGAAAAACAAATGATGATGTTCTAGTTGTTGGAAAGAATCGATTTGAAATTTACCCACTCCTCCATAAGGAACCATTATTTTTTCATCCCAATTCTGCTATGTTTCGAATGAAACGTTTAGTGAAGGGAGAACATGATCCTTTTGTCCAAGCTGCGGGTATTATGGAAGGAAGCACTCTATTAGATTGTACACTTGGATTGGGTTCTGATAGCATTGTTGCAAGTTTTGTTGCTGGAAAGACGGGTAGGATTACTGCTCTAGAGGGTAATCGGTATCTTTATTATCTTTTGAAGGCTGGTTTAAAAAGGTGGGATACAGGAAATTCTTTGATGAATCAGGCTATGTCAAGGATACATGTCTTCCATCATACATATGAACATTTTTTAGCAACCTGCCCTCCTAAAAGCTTTGATGTTGTATACTTTGATCCTATGTTCGAAGAAACAATTGATGAATCGGAAGGGATAAAGGGACTTCGGAGTTTTGCTGTCTATTCACCGTTAAGCTCTCAAGCGATTGATGCGGCAAAGAAAGTTGCTAAACATCGAGTAGTTCTAAAAGATCATTGGAAAAGTGACAATTTCGAGAAATATGGTTTTACTGTTTATAGACGAAAAACTGCTAAGTTTCATTTCGGAGTTATTGAAGTATAAGGTCACATTGATATTTTGACTCACCTTTGGATACGTTAAATAACGGAGGTGATGACAATGGCTAAGCGCAAAAAAGACCCTTCAACAATCGGATTAAACTCAGCTGATGTAGAAGGACAAGGTACAACTCAACAAGAAACAGGAAAAATGCAGATGGATTCATCTAGACGTAAGAAAAAGCGAGACTAATCTACTTGCATGAAACTAAGTCCTTACACAACATAAATACCCCTAAGTCGGCTTTTTGAGTCCAATTTAGGGGTTACTTCTTTTAGAACTTTATTCAGTAACGCAGGCATAAATGAAATACGCCAAAGTAACAAAACTTGCTATTCCGAAAACCCAATCCAAATCCATGATCATCCACCTTTCAAATATGTATAGTATCCCTATTTTAACAAAAAATGAACATTTTATGAAACTTTATTTATTGTTCTATTTGCACTACCATCGGTTTTGAATTAAATTTCACTAGCTGCCTATGGGCCATTATCCTTATTTTTTTGTATTTTATTAGTTTAATAGTAAAAATTCTTGATAGATTGTGGTAAAATAATGGTAAGTTTAGATGTGTTGAAAGGACGTTTTTGTGATGAAAAAGTGGTTGCGGAAAGCCCTGGTTGTATCATTTTCAGTATTAACACTTGGTTTGGTAGCGCCTCCAGCTGCTCTCACAATGGAGCAGTCGGATTCGGATAAATCCGGTAAGTTCAATTCAATTAATGAACCTGCTAATGATTCAAAATTATATGCTGATTTCTCGGATGATTACGGCTATGATAGTAGGGACTTTATTGAATATGCAAAGTCCCAGGCACTAACTAGTTCATTTGAGAAATTCGGAAGTAAAATTGGACCAGTAATTGAAGATGAGTTCCGAAATGAAATCCTACCTAGAATTGAGAGTGTTATTGATTTATTAGCAGAACAATATCCAGCCGAACAGCTAGACCAACTTGAAATATCAGAGCAACCATCAGGTGGAAATGGAGAAAAAATCTTTCACATATTTGATAGTGCAAATGGGAAGGATATCATCCGTTTTCATGTAAGGAAGGATCATCCTCCACAAGACGGCTACTGGTTTAATTTTCATTATCATACTCATCATGATGGATTCCAAGCACATCATACGTTAGGTGATATTTATTGGAATAAGAATACTCCGCCAAAGTGGCTGAGCTAAACAGGTTACTTAGTAAAAAATATAAAATTGAAAAAGGGGACATCCACGGGTCGAAACATAGACTTAGTGGACTGTCCCTTTTTTTCTTTTAATCCATAGTCTGGAAGAATTTCTCACATTCAATCTAGCATACTATGAATTTAAAACATGTTATACTATTTTTACTATTTAACTATATTCTGCTGCGTGTTCAACCTATTAGTAGTGCTAATGACAGACTTCAATCCCTAGCTGAATAAAGTTAAACCTCCGGCGGATGCACAGATTTTTATATGTGGTCTCCGATCAGATTCAACATAATTGGGGCGCAAATACGCTTCAGTCCTATTTGTTTAGTTAAGTGTCTTTCGCATCTAAGATTCTACATAGAACAGGGGAGAGCATTCTATGAAAAAAACAGTAATTCTTACGCTAATTCTCGTATTCATCGGTTTTACGTATCACCCTGGCGAAGCTTCTCCTCATGGAGTTCCACTTAAAGAGTATCATTCTATCACCCTCTATACACAAACATCTCTCATGTCTAACTATGACATTGTAAAAGATATTATTTTATTACCAGAATCTGAGTTTAATGAAACAATCGCTTCACAGATGATTGATAGAGTGAACAGAATTGACGAAGCAATTTTAAAGGTATTACGAGAAGAAGGTATTATGCTTAAGCTTTTCACCGGTAATTTAACCGATGAGCCAACTGCGGCCTATCTAAAAGGGAAAAAGCCTCGTGGTTATAGTGAGAACGGACCAACTTGGGATTCTGTACCTGGTATAGGTGGGGCAGAGGTAGTATTGGCAAAAATCGGACATAGTGAAAAGGGAAATGGTCACGGATCTATTAATTTAGAGCTACATGAATTGGCCCATTCAATCGATCGGTTTGTTTTTGATTCGATTAGCCACGATCCTTCGTTTCAGGTTATTTGGAGGCAGGAAGTAGGTACATTATTTCCAAATCAATCTTATTTTAGCACGTATCCGGAGGAGTATTTTGCGGAATCATTCGCAATGTTTTACCTTTCGGAAGTCGCAAGAAATCAAATTAAAGAACTAGCACCCTTAACATATCAGCTTCTTGTAGATTTAAGTAAACTTCAGGAATAGGGTTTCGAAAGAAGTATTAATTGTGTAATATAAAAGCATGATAGTTTGCAAGGAGTGAATCTATTGAAACATGGGGAAAATGCGTACCTAGAGCTTTTAAAACATGTTCTTGATAATGGTACAAAAAAAATGGATCGGACAGGAACAGGTACACTTTCAGTCTTTGGGTATCAAATGCGTTTTAATTTGAGTGAGGGCTTTCCTCTACTAACTACAAAGAGAGTTCCGTTTCGATTAATAGCAAGTGAGCTACTGTGGTTTATGAAGGGTGATACGAATATAAAGTATCTACTTAAAAACAACAACAATATCTGGAATGAATGGGCGTTCAAAAATTGGGTTGAAAGTGATGAATACAGTGGTCCAGATATGACTGATTTTGGAAACAGAAGTCAAACAGACTCTGCATTTAATGAACTTTATGAAGCGGAGATGGACAAGTTTAAAAAACGTATCCTTGAGGATGATGAGTTTGCTACTAAATATGGCGAACTTGGTCCAGTATACGGGAAGCAATGGAGAGCATGGGAAACGTCACGCGGAGAGACCATTGATCAGTTGAAAAATGTAATTGAACAAATCAAAAAGAATCCTGATAGTCGACGACATATGGTGGTGGGCTATAATCCAGGTGATGTTGAATTCATGGCTTTACCTCCATGTCATAGCTTGTTTCAATTTTATGTAGCGGATGGGAAATTAAGCTGTCAGTTGTACCAACGCTCAGGTGATTTATTTCTGGGAATTCCCTTCAACGTTGCAAGTTATGCATTGTTAACCCATCTAATTGCATTCGAGTGTGGATTAGAAGTAGGGGATTTCATCCATACAATTGGGGATGCACATATTTACACAAATCATATTGAACAGGTAAATGTACAATTAAGTCGTAATCCACGTCCATTTCCAACTCTAAAATTAAACCCAAGCATTGATTCGGTGTTTGATTTTGAAATGGAGGATGTTACAATTGAGTGCTATGATCCACATCCAGCGATTAAAGCACCTGTAGCAGTATAAAGCATTTCTATTTCCAAGATCCTAAGGTATAATCGACCTAAGGATCAATTTTATTCAACTAGGATTAATACTTATAGGTAGCGTGACAAATGTAGTAGGATTACCATTTTATCGGTATATAAGCGCTATTGAATAAAATAAAGCCTCCGGCGGATGCCTCAGATTATTTGAAAGTAAGTTTTCGAGCAGGCTCGAATAAAATCTTGGCGCAAATACGCCAAGGCGTATTTGATTGTGAGGATGATAAATATGATTTCATTATTACTAGCAATGGACAAAAACCAGTTAATTGGGAAGGACAATGACCTACCATGGCGCTTACCCGCAGACTTAGCATATTTTAAGAGGGTTACAATGGGCCACCCAATTATTATGGGTAGAAAAACATATGATTCCATCGGACGACCCCTTCCTGGACGTGAAAATATCATTGTCACTCGTGATAAAACGTATCATGCAGAGGGCTGCAAAGTAATACATTCAATTGAAGAAATAGTGACGTTGAGTGAGAATACTGAGCAGGAACTATTTGTTATTGGTGGGGCTGAAATATTTAAAGAAATACTACCGTACTCCGATAGACTCTACATAACAGAAATCGAAGAGGAATTTGAGGGAGATACTTATTTCCCTGCATTTGATAAGGCAGATTGGAAGGTCATATCAAAAGAAAAAGGAATAAAAGATGAGAAGAATCAGTATGATTATACATTTTTGGTTTATGAAAAAGTGAAATAAACAAAAGCCCGCAGACGTAACTGCGGGCTTCTCTTATGAAATAAACGGAACATCGACCACATAAAACAATATTGAAAAATACATAGCCGCACTACCAGCTAGCACAAACAAATGCCAAATTGCATGATTAAAAGGTAGCTTTCGCCATACATAGAAGACTGCACCAACTGTATACAGAATTCCCCCAGAGAGTAACAGCATAAAGCCGTTAAACCCAATACTTTCATACAAAGGTTTGATACCAACAATAATTAACCAACCCATAAGGACATAGCAAACGGTTGAAAGTATCATAAATCTTTCTACGAAAAAGATCTTAAACACGATACCGAAGACAGTAAGTCCCCACACGATACCAAACATTGTCCAGCCAAGCCAACCTCGTAACGTAACTAAAACAAACGGAGTATACGTTCCTGCTATTAATAAATAAATCGCCGAATGATCCAAAATGGCAAATACTTTCTTTGCCTTCGGATGCGTGATGCTATGCAAAAGGGTTGAAAATAAATAAAGTAGAAACATTGTAGCCCCAAAGATTGAGAAGCTTACTATATGCCACACATCACCATATTTTACTGCAAATACGATTAACAGAACAAGGGCAGGTATGCTTAATAAAACACCAAGACCGTGTGTAATCGCATTTGCAATTTCTTCTTTTAAAGACTCTTGCCTATACGTCATACTCTTCACCTCGATTACAATTCCTCATACAATCATACTGCTAAAAATGCCACAATACAAATTACAAACGTCATAAAAAACTAGGTAATCTAATAAAAAAATAGAGAAGAACGACAAGTATTTTTTATTCAGAGAATCGGAAGCGATTACATTTCGGAAGGTTATAAAATATTTAGAAAATTTACTTTCATAAGTGGTAATTCATGTTATAATGAACAAATTAAAACTTCATTACTGTACTGCGATGTAGAAGTACGTGAAAGGGGATATGGCGCTTATGACAAACGAGGTAAAACAAAAACTAGATGGAATCCATGTCGAGGATATCATAAAAGCCAACCAGACATTGAAGGATGTTATTGTCCATACACCTTTACAAAGAAACGAATTATTATCTGAACGTTATGAATGTAATGTACTCATAAAACGAGAAGATTTACAGATTGTACGTTCGTTTAAAATTAGAGGTGCTTATAACCGTATAAAAAACTTGACTGAACAGGAGCTGTCAAACGGAGTTGTTTGTGCAAGTGCTGGAAACCATGCACAAGGCGTCGCTTTCTCCTGTTTTGCATTAAAAATAAAAGGAAAGATCTTTATGCCTTCTACCACTCCTAGACAAAAGGTTTCACAGGTAGAAGCGTTTGGCCGTGATTTTGTTGAAATTATCTTATCAGGGGATACGTTTGACGATTCTTATGACGAAGCTGTAGCTTGTTGTGATAGGGAGAATCGGACATTTATTCATCCGTTTGATGATGAGGATGTCATTGCGGGCCAGGGTACAGTGGCTGTTGAAATACTGAATGACTGTGCGGAGCCGATTGATTATGTGTTTGCAGCAATTGGTGGTGGCGGACTTATTTCTGGTATTTCGACGTATATGAGAAGTATATCACCTCACACGAAGATCATTGGTGTTGAACCCGAGGGTGCACCAAGCATGAAGACCTCACTAGCAAATGGTGCAGTAACGACTTTGCCGAAAATTGATAAATTCGTTGACGGAGCGGCTGTAAAGACTGTTGGGGAAAGAACGTTTGAAATTAGTAAACAATTTGTTAACGACGTCGTTGAAGTACCAGAGGGGAAAGTATGTACAACCATTTTAGATTTGTATAATGAAAATGCTATTGTAGCTGAACCAGCCGGTGCTTTGTCATTAGCAGCACTTGATTTATATAAGGATAAATTAAGAGGTAAAACGGTTGTATGTGTCCTTAGTGGTGGAAATAATGACATTAGTAGAATGCAGGAAATTAAAGAGCGTTCTATGATGTATGAAGGCTTACAATGCTATTTTATCGTCAAGTTCCCTCAAAGAGCTGGTGCGTTACGTGAATTTTTGCTCGATGTATTAGGTCCTACTGATGATATCACTCGTTTTGAGTATACCAAGAAGAATAATAAGGATAATGGTCCTGCTTTAGTTGGAATTGAGTTGAAGCATAAAGAAGATTATCAGGCTCTAGTTAATCGCATGCATAGAAAAGGCTTCCCATTCCAAGAGGTAAACAAAGAAAGCAATCTATTTAATTTGTTGATTTAGTGAAACCTTTGTGAATACCTATGTTTTTGCATAATTAGACAAAGACGAAAAGCTTGTTTTCATGTATAATAAAAGAAACGGGTGAAAAAGGACTGATAGTTTGCTATTCAAAAGCCTAGAGTTCAAAAATTGTCATGGACATAAGGTAAAAGTTATTGAAATTCCAGTATTACAGGAAGGCAACACGTATCACTTTATGCTCGATTTTCGTTTACAAGCTTTTTTGTCGAAAATTATGACAAAATCAAGTCCAAATCAGGTTTATTCGTTTAGGGAATACTTAAAAACAGTATTAAAATGGACTGATTATGAACGATTATTCAAATTAGATATCTTAAAACACAATGCATAGTTTGAAATGAGTCGATTTCTCAAATACATGATCTTGTATTTGCGCTCGAATTTACGAGTTTGCTTGAAAACTGTGGCATCCGGCGGAGGCTTGACTTTATTCAGCAAAGGGTTTGACTCTCACTGAAGCAAGATATATCTCATTCATCCCCACTTACATAAGTGGGGTCTTCTTTTGAATAATGTATCAAGATTTCGCTCTGTTTTGACTTTTTGTGGATTTTGTTTATATTTACATATAATAGGACAAGCAGAGGTTCGCAAATGTCTTTATACATAACAAATAGGATTAAACGTAGGAAGTGAAGGTATGACAAAGGTAAAAATCGTAACAGATTCAACAGTAGATTTATCAAATGAACAAATTAAAGAGCTTGGTATATCGGTGGTTCCATTGTCGATCACCATTGATGGAGAAACCTTTCTTGATCGAGTCGACATTACCCCGAGTGAATTTTTAACAAAAATGAAGCATTCTGCTGAATTACCAAAGAGCTCTCAGCCTGCTGTCGGCCATTTCGTTGAGCTATATGATGAATTAGGTAAAGATGGAAGTGAAATCATTTCGATTCATATGACAGGCGGAATGAGCGGAACTGTTACTTCGGCTGAGAATGCTGCACAAATATCTGAATCAAAAGTGACAGTAATTGATTCAATGTACATATCAAGGGCGTTAGCATTTCAAGTAGTGGAAGCTGCTAAAATGGCAATTGAGGGGCACGATTCAGCAGCTATCATACAACGTGTAAATAAAATACGGGAAAATTCCAAGTTGTTTGTAACTGTTGACACATTAGAAAACCTTGTTAAGGGTGGCCGAATTGGGAAAGGGAAAGCATTAATTGGCTCCTTATTAAATATTAAACCAATCGCTTCCTTGCAGGATGGAGTATATACTCCGGTTTCAAAAGTACGTAGCCATGCTCAAATCGTAAAGTACTTGAGTAAGCAATTTGCTGAGGATGTAAGCAACAAAACAATTAAAGGTGTCGCCATTGCACAGGTCGATGCGTTAGAACTAGCATCAAACTTAAAAGAAGCTGTAATAAAACTTACAGGGTATGCGGATGTTGATATTGTGGAAACAACACCTGTCATAAGTACACATACTGGGCCTGGGGCGATCGGGTTTATGTATTACGCAGAATAAAAGTAGACATAAAAAATGACGTGTAGATAGTTTACACGTCATTTTCTTATGTCATTTTTTATATTTCAGGCTTAGGGGTTGGAGTAGGGGCAGGAAAGCCTTCTTTATAAGCTTCATCGATCGAAGCACGTATTTCGCTTGGTGATTTGCCATTCTGATACTCTAATACAGAAGTAGCTGCAATATCCAAACAAACACCACATTTCGTACCATGGTCATCCCATACAATTGCGTCTCCATCATTTTCATAAACGAAACAATCATAATTGTCGCGATGTCCGACAGAGTCAGCGCAACCACAATAACAGGGTATTGATTCAAGTAGATCCTTATGCATTGCAGCTGCTTTATAAATCGTGACCATCTCTTCTGGCTTATCATCTAAAAAAGACGGCAAGCCTTCAATGGAAGCTGTTTCTTCTCGAATATCACCCATCTGTTGTTTTTCACTATGTGTTTCATGGCCATCTTCATTCTGTGAACAACCAACCATTCCGACAACAAGTACGAGAATTAGAAGGAAATTTAATTTTTTCATACAAGCAAACCTCTCTTTTTTGTGTGTAAACCTATTTTAACATATCAATCAGGACACAAAAAAGAATTCACAATGATGTCATAAAACCTTCATATTGCTATGGAATGTGAACTCATTAGAAAAAGGGTATCGAAAATGATACCCTACTTTTCCTTAGTTTCTTCTTCGGAAAGCTCTAATTTTTCTCCACCAATTGAGATATAAGTTAACATATCCAGATCAGGCTTCGCCTTCGCCATTCCTTGAATATAAGGTGTAATCGTATCTTTGAAATCCTTACTAACTCCCATATCCTCACAGTGACCATAGATGTACATCTTTTTATCATCAAAGAAGAATGAGATATACCCAAGTGCTTTTTTTTCTGAATTTACAATGTTTAAAATTTGGCATTGTTCTTTAATTACCTCTGGGGAAACGAATATTTGCACAATAAATCCTCCTTATTAAATGTTTTAGGTTAACTGTAATTTTTCAAATAGAGAATCATTTGTATCTTCACTTGGCTTCTTCTTTTTCACATGTATTAACATCATACAGAGTAAGCCCACAATAAGGGTTAGGGAAGCGGTCGTTAAAAACATACCAGACCTTGACCAATTCATCAGCCAACCATATATCGGTGGTCCAATCGCAACCCCTAAAAATCGTACCGACCCATATAATGATGTAACAAATCCACGTTTTTCTGTAGATACGGAACCTGTAATAAAGCTATTGATACAGGGTAGAACAAGTCCAGTACCTATACTACTGATTACCAATACAGCGATAAACGGGATGAGACTTTCGAAAAAAACTAACGTCGCAAATGATATTGTCATCATCACGAGCCCAATGATAATAAGTTTTTTCATTAATGGCATCTTTTTGCCGATTTTACTACCTGTAATATAAGAGGTTGTTGTCATAAATAAAAGTGGGATGGCTAGGATTGAGCCCTTGAGAACACCATCCGTATTATAGGTCTTCTCTAACACATCAGATAAATAGAAAAGGATCCCAAATAATGTGAATAGGCAGGTCGCTCCAGCTAAGTAGGCTGTGAACAGCCATCTACCTTCATTTTTAAAAACTGAAAATAAACCATGTACATATTTTTTTAGTGGAGGTGGTTCTTTCTTCTCCTTTTTTTCTTTGACAAAGAAAATGGTTAATAATACGGAAATTAAACAGAAGATGGGAAAAGCAAAGAAGGCAGCATACCAAAACAATAGTGCTAACAACGATCCTATTATTGGTGAAATAACTTTACCAAAGCCGTTTGAAGCTTCTACCAGTCCTAACACCTTACTTTGCTGTCCACCCTTAAATAAGTCACCGGTAAGTGCCATTGCGATTGGTGCTGTTCCGGCAGCTCCTATTCCTTGCATAACCCGACCAGCCATAATCCAAAAAAATGGATTAGCAAACCATGCAGCAGCCGCACCAGCAATCAGTCCACCTGTACCATAAAGTATCAGCGCAGGGATAATGACTGCCTTTCTTGAAAAACGATCCGAAAAATACCCAAGTAACGGAATTGATATAGCAGCTGCAACTGAGAAAGCAGTAATTACAAGGCTAACTTGGAATTGGCTTATGTCGAGTTCTTTCTGCATCTGTGGTAAAACAGGAATTAACATCGAATTACCAAGTACAAGTATGAGTGGAATCGAACCAATTGCAACAATTGTCATTGCGGAAGTTTTTTGACTGGACAAGTTTTTGCATCTCCTTATTGTACGGTGTCTAAAATAACTCAATAAACAACATTCAGTTCTCGATTTTGTAACTGAAATCAATTATTGCTTTACTATTTTTTCAATTACTTGTGATTCCTATTCTGTTAGTGATTTCCAGTTAGACAAATGCCTAGAATTCGCCCATTCTATACACCATTTACCTATTTTTGAATAACATATCAACTGTAAGAAGGCTAGGTAAATATAATAAAAAGGGTATAAAAACCTAAAGATGAATGGGGCAAACGCCTCTGATACACTAGATTACTTATGTAAGACGCTTGCGGTTCGATAAAAGGAGGAGTTATGCCAATGGATTTTTTAGATGTACCAACTCGTACACATGGTGAAAGAAGTTATGGAATTACCTCAATCGCGGATTTTGGTACCCCAATAGGCCAATTACAAGCTTATTTACACGATTATCATTCATATATTGACATTGCAAAAATTGGGATTGGCTCTGCATATGTGACCCCAAACCTACAAGAGAAGATAGACCTCTATAAAAAATATAAGATTATCCCATACTGTGGCGGGACGCTCTTTGAAAAATGCTATGTCCAGGATAAGGTGAATGAATACGTGAATAGTCTTCAGGAACTTGGTATTGAATGGATTGAAGTTTCAAATGGTACGTTGGATATTCCGCTTACTAAAAGGATTTCCTTAATCAAAAAATTAACTCAAAAATTTAATGTTATTGCAGAGGTAGGGTCTAAAGATCAGGAAAAAGAAATGCCTCTGTCTGAGTGGGAACAAGAAATAAATTTGTTGTTAGCAGCAGGTTGTAAATATGTCATTACTGAGGGGAGAGACTCGGGGACAGCAGGTATTTACAATCAATCAGGAAGTGTAAATATGGACTTAATCAATCAAATTTCAAAAAATATTGATGTTAACAAAGTTATTTTTGAAGCTCCGACTCCAAAACAACAGATGTTTTTCATCAATCAATTTGGAACAAACGTAAATTTAGGAAATGTAAAAATAAATGATGTCCTCGTATTGGAAGCCCAACGACTTGGTTTGCGTAGTGAAACATTTTTCATGGGGGAGAAGACATGGAACTTACCTTAATAAGGCATCTTCCAACGGAATGGAACAGAAGGGGAGTCCTTCAAGGGAGTCGTGATATTCCCATTTTAGAACCATGTGAAGCTGACATAGAGGATATAGAAAAAAATAAAACACACTTAGAAAAGAAAGGTCCATTTTCAATTGTTGTAACAAGTTCTTTAATTCGAACCCAACAAACAGCCCATGCATATGGTTATGAGCAATATCAGATAGAGCCTTTGTTAAACGAATTACACTTTGGTGAATTTGAGGGTAAGGAAAAGAAACGACTCATAGAATCACATAAGGAAGTCTGGTATACCAACCCACGTATGATTGTGCTAGGAGAAAAAGTCGTTGATCTTGAAAAAAGAATGCTTTTATTTTTACAAACATACTCCGAGTATGATTCTGTTTTAGTTTTCGGGCATGGGTCGTGGATGAGGGCATGTATGTCCCATCTAGAGTTTGGAACGATCAATAAGATGAATCAGATTGAAATAAAGAATAATCAACTAGAAACAATCAAGGTAAGAGAGGGGGATTATCAGCTTGGACGCCATCACATATAACAATTGGAATGAGGATTTTGTTTCGCAGGTGATTTCGAATAATAAAGATTATTATGACATTCTTAAATGGGCATATAACACCTATGATGCAGAGAACATTGTATATGCTTGTAGCTTTGGTGCAGAGGGTATTGTCTTAATTGATTTAATATCGAAGGTGAAAAAAGATGCTCGAATCGTCTTTTTAGACACTGGACTGCATTTTAAAGAGACATATGAACTAATAGATAAAATAAAACAAAAATATCCGGATCTTAAAATTGAGCTAAAAAGACCAGTATTAAATTTAAAAGAGCAAGCTGAAAAACACGGGGAAGAGCTTTGGAAAAGTAATCCGAATTTATGTTGTCAAATTCGAAAGATAGTTCCATTAAAAGAGGTTCTTTCTGGGGCTGAGGCTTGGGTATCTGGATTGCGCAGGGAACAGGGACCTACAAGAAAAAATACGGAATACCTAAACAAGGATGAGAAGTTCAAGAACATTAAAATATGTCCACTCATCCATTGGACTTGGGATGATGTGTGGACATATATCAAGCTTAATAATTTACCCTATAATGAATTACATGATAATAACTATCCGAGTATTGGGTGTGCACCTTGTACGAATCAAGCGATAAACGGTGATTTACGATCAGGAAGATGGGCCAATTCCAATAAAACGGAATGCGGTTTGCATCTAAAATAACAGTAAAATGACAAAGTGATGTATGTAATGGAGGTTTTAATAGTGGCATTAAGTAAACCGCATGGCGGTACATTGATAAACCGCTTTAACCCGACGTTTCCCTACGATAATATCGACAAACAAATAGAACTTAGTAACATGGAGTTAAGTGACCTAGAATTGCTTGCTGTTGGTGCATATAGCCCTCTCGAAGGTTTTATAGGCAAAGACGATTATGAGTCAATTCTACATTCTATGAGGCTCGCAAATGGCCTGCCGTGGTCAATACCGATTACATTATCAGTAGATAAAACAACTGCAAAGAAGATCTCGATTGGAGAAAAGGTAAGGTTGGTTTTTGAAGATGAGGTATATGGAGTCATAGAAGTTACAGAGAAATATGTTCCGAACAAGGAAATAGAAGCCTTTAAGGTGTATCGAACAACCGAAGATGCACATCCGGGGGTCAAAAAATTATTTGAAAGACATAGTGTATATATAGCCGGGCCGATTCACATGGTAAAACGTCCGAAAAAAGAGAAATTTGAATCTTATTATTTAGATCCACTAGAAACGAGAGCTGTTTTTGAGGGTTTGGGTTGGAAGAAGGTAGTAGGATTTCAAACTAGAAATCCAGTTCATCGGGCACATGAATATATTCAAAAGTCTGCTTTGGAAGTTGTGGATGGTTTATTCCTCAACCCGTTAGTCGGTGAAACAAAAAGCGATGATATTCCTAGTGACATCCGGATGGAAAGTTACATGGTCTTACTCGAAAAATATTACCCGAAGAACAGAGTCTTTCTGTCGGTATTTCCAGCTGCAATGCGCTACGCAGGCCCAAGAGAGGCAATTTTTCACGCATTGGTTCGAAAAAATTATGGTTGTACGCATTTTATCGTTGGGCGTGATCATGCCGGTGTAGGGAATTACTATGGAACGTATGATTCACAGAACATCTTCAGCCATTTCACAGAAACGGAACTAGGTATTTCACCGTTGTTCTTTGAACATAGCTTTTTCTGTAAAAAATGTGGGAATATGGCATCTGCAAAAACCTGTCCACATAGCATGGAGGATCATGTCATTTTATCGGGTACAAAAGTACGCGAAATGCTTAAATCGGGAAAAAAACCACCAAAAGAATTTAGCAGACCAGAGGTAGTAGATGTGCTCATTAGAGGTATGGCCGAACAATATTCTAAGATATAAAGGTGGGTAAAATGGGCGAAGATCAAAATATTATATGGCATCAAGCAACAGTGACAAAACACGATAGACAAAAGAGGAATAATCATAAAAGTTGTGTTATCTGGTTTACTGGTCTTTCAGGTTCAGGTAAATCATCATTAGCAAATGCTCTTGACAAGGAGTTATATGCACAAAATGTGCAAAGCTATGTGCTCGATGGAGATAATATTCGGCATGGTTTGAATGCGGGACTGGGCTTTAGTAAGGATGATAGAAAAGAAAATATACGCCGAATTGGTGAAGTTTCTAAACTGTTCGTGGATAGCGGTCAAATTGTATCGACAGCGTTTATTTCCCCGTTTCGCGAAGACAGAGACCAAGTAAGAGCCTTATTTCCAGATGATGAATTTATTGAGGTATTTGTGAAGTGTCCAATCTCAGTATGTGAAAATCGGGACCCCAAGGGGTTGTATAAAAAAGCAAGGAAGGGAGAAATATCCGAATTTACCGGAATAAGCTCCCCATATGAAGAACCTGAGCACCCTGAGCTAGTTATCGAATCCGACCAATTAACGATACTACAATCGGTCAATACGATTATTGACTTTCTAAAAGCTAGAAACATACTTTAATAGTAAGAAAGTGAGACTCGCTTTCTTACCTACATATTACTTCTTTCTCCAGCCAAATGAAGGTGAGGCGATAAAAGAAGGTGCCCGTAAATGATAAATAACGTCTATTAGATTTGTTGAGATTGTTTGACAAAGGATTGCAAAGAAAACTATCCGAATATCAATAACGAAAGCAGTTAACAAGAAAATAAAGAAATTTAACCAAAGCATCACCTTTCCTGGGGACCAATCATTGTATTGGGCAATCATTAATGTTGGAATGACCATTCCGCCACTTGAAGAACCACTTCGGATTAACAACCCTACACCGACTCCAAATATCAAGCTGCCAAAAAGCAAATCCAACCAAAAAAATGGGGTTAAAAAAGAACCTAGAGTCGAAACAAAACTGACTGTTACGGAGGTAATCGTAACAGCGACCATCGTTTTGACAGTCCAACTAAAGCCAAAGTATTTTAAGGCCAAAAATAAAAATGAAAAATTGACAATCCAAAGTGACATTCCTAAAGGTAGGTTCACCCAATGATTCATTAGAATAGCTAAGCCTGCCGCACCGCCGGAAGGAATATTATGAGGAAATAAAAATAAGGACATTCCTAAACCCTGTAAAAAAGCTCCGATAACAATACAAACGTAGGATATTATTATTTTTGGCATGTAACCAAATGCCCTTTCTGACAAGTATGTTGAATCCACATATCCTTGTAAGCCTCCTGATCAAATGCGCCTTGGCGTATTAGCCTAGATTTTTTGGACCACACGAGGTGGGTTATAAATAATTTGCCACATGATGTGGTGTTTATCGTCTTTGATCTTACGCGCGAATAACGTCCTCTAAAAATCTGAGGCAGTTTAAGATTATCTATTAAATAATGATAAAACACTCTCCTTGTCCATTTTATGATGACAAGCAGTTCATTATGTTCGAAAATTGTTCACAGCTATTTTAGTTGTAAGTTTGTTATAAGTTCTTTAAAATGAGATATTGAATAGCAAAATGACAAGTAGGTGAGAACATGAAGAAAGTATATCTTTCATTTGTTTTAGGAGTCATTCTTATTTTAGCGGCTTGTGGAAATAATGATGGAATTAAGGATCCGTTAAATTATGAGGTTTCTGACTTTACGTATACAAACCAAGAAGGAGAACCTTTTGGTTTAAAGGATTTAGAGGGTAAAGTTTGGGTTGCAAATATGATTTTTACAAACTGTGATACTGTTTGTCCACCAATGACAGCCCATATGGCAAAGCTCCAAGGAATGGCAAAGGAAGAGGAGCTAGATGTTGAATTTGTATCATTCTCGGTTGACCCAGAAGTAGACACACCGGAACTGCTTAAGGAATATGCGGCGGGCTTCGATGCTGATCTTTCAAACTGGAATCTCTTAACTGGTTATACTCTAGAGGAGATGGAGAAGTTTGCGAAAGATAGCTTTGCAGCTTTAGTAGCAAAACCAGAGGGACAAGACCAAGTTATGCATGGTATTAAATTTTATCTAGTAGATCAAAATGGAACAGTCTTAAAGGATTACAATGGGGTAGAGAATACTCCATACGAGGAAATCATCGAGGATATTAAAAAGATTCAATAATGTTGAAAGGACTCCTTATCTAGGGGTCCTTTTTGGTTTTAGTGAGTTTCTTGTAGCAACCATGTTTTTATTTTATTCCTCTACTTCTTCTGCTTGTACTACTCCATCAACTACGATCGTTTCAAGCTCCCTCCAAAACAGTTCATGGCTAGTAAATGTTTGACATCCTGTAGAAATTTGCTCAGGGAAGTCTTGTTTGTCCTGTTGTATGTTTTTTGCATCATGCTCTTTTTTCATTTGGTAGACTCCTTTCATTTATGATTTTATGAACAATTTCCCCTGCTGTTTGCTGTGAGAGGTGATTATGAAAGACATCTATATTTTGATAAAGCTTGTCTAATCTCTTTACCTCTGTCAATAGTAGGCCCTCTAAATCAGCTATTTCACCCCAATGTGGCAACTTTACAACTAAGCCCATTCTTAGTAGCTCTTGAAGATTGATTTCCTCTTGACCGGGAAGGGCATGATAGATAAATGTCGGGATTCGCTTCATCAAACATTCGCTTATTGTAACTCCGCCAGGCTTTGTAATGACAAAATCAGTCTGTTCATATAAAGTATTCATTTCATCGCGGCAAGATATGTACGGAAGGGGAGTAATTCTCGGATGGTCTAGGCTTTTGAGCTTAGCGAAAAGACGTCTATTTTTACCACAAAGTATTTGATAAGTAATTCTTTTTGATTGTAGAAGTATACCGATTAGCTCCTCGATAGCGCCGACTCCGAGACTTCCTCCCATTATCGTACAAGTATATGTTTTATCAGTTTCAACTGACGGCTTAGTTTTATTATTCTTACGTAGACATGGATGTACTGGAATTCCTGTTACATGTATCTTTTCATCACTAATGCCTTTCTTTTTTAAATAGGATTTCATTTCGGGATGTGCAATAAAATGATAATCAATGTGACTAATCCCCCAGAAGGTATGGATAAAAAAATCGGTGTATACATTTACAACGGGTATGTTCAAAAGTTTCTTTTCCTTTAGTTTGTTTAGCATGTACGAGGGTAATGCATGAGAACATATAATTAGGGCTGGATTTGTTTCTGAAACTAGCTTCTGAACAAATTGTTTGAACAAGATCTCATATAATCGATAGTCCTTGTCTCGTTCAATATCCTGGAAGACGGATTTTTTATAGATCCAACTGTAGGTTTTTGGAAAACGATGAATCCATTTTAGATAGATTGACGAAACGAATGTTTCTATTTTTCCATACGAATAGTGTAGGATATCAACTTTTTGACACGTGAGAGAGGGGTCTAGGGATGTGAGAGATTCTATTATCGCATCTGCAACTTGGTGGTGACCTGATGGTAGCTGTAGGAAAGGCATGAACAGGATTTTCTTCATGAAAAATACTCCTTAATTTTCGTTAATTTATACAAGTAGTTTCAAGAAAAGTGCCTTTTTTTATCCTACCTTACTTTTCCAAAATAATTTTCATGAGATTAGAGAAAATGAGTATGTAAATATCTTTTGTGAATAAGGAGAATTTATGTAGATGCTCGCAAAAATGAAATTATGTGTGATTACAATCTGGACTGTTCTGGATCCCATTTATTACTTCTTAACAAGGTTAACATATGTTGCAGAAAATCAAGTCTTGCGTGTCAGGGTTACGAGATACAAGGGGAAGCCTTGTATACTAACTGATGGAACATCTATTAATAAAAATGATTTGTTAATAAAAATTCACCTACATAATGTAATTTTGTTAAAGAGCCTACTGGGTTTACACGGTGAAACGACAAAGGCTCGGCAAATATACCATCAGGTTAAACAATCACTTCCTGAATTGGCGGAATATATATACAACCATCCAAAAAAACAAGAAATTAAAGGGATTATTGGCATTACTTCTTTAAATAAAGGAAGTAGACGGTTGGGATTTGAAACTGTATCTATTTCAAATAAAGCATATTTACGGTTTAAACAGTTAGTTTTTCTTCCTATGCATTTCATGGGTATGTCCACAATTTCGATGAAAACACTAAAAAGGCCACCGATGTATCTCTTTATGTCCAAGTCAAAGTTATTAGATTTGTACCATTCAGAAGAATAGGCATCCATTCATTACCACTGATTTTCCGTATCCGATTTACTATAATGGAGGAGGAAAAGGTGGTGTTTTTTTGAAGATTTTTATGATTGTGTTACTAGCAATACTAGTTTACTATTTTCTTGTGAAAGCTAATAAAAACACATATAAAGTAAACCTTACAAAAATTCATGTGAATGAATTGACTGATGTGCATAAACAAGATACGAATCCGACCCAAATGAATGTTCTCCACCTCTCAGACTTACATCTTGAAAATCTATCAATCACTCCAGAGGGCTTATTTAGTCAAGTGAAATCGGAGACGATTGACCTAATAGCCATCACGGGTGATTTTTTAGACCGGAAACGAAGTATTCAAAAACTAATTCCATATCTCGAGGTGTTTCAAAAGATAGCGCCAACCCATGGGACATATGCGGTTTTTGGAAACCATGATTATGTACTGCGGAAGGAAAACTTTGAACAATTAAAAAAACTTTTGCATCAATATGGTGTGAAAACCTTTCAAAACGAAAATAAATCACTTGTTATTAATGGACAGCGTCTAAATGTAATTGGAATAGATGACTTCAGCACGAAAAGAAGTAATCTTGAAAAATCATATGCTTCGTTGGAGAAAGGCTACAATCTTGTATTGACGCATGACCCAAACTTGGTTCTACACATGCAAAATTATCATTTTGATTATCTGCTTTCTGGCCATTTTCATGGGGGGCAAATATGTTATCCAAAGCCATATCACTTGGTGAAAATGGGAAAGCTTGTTAGAATGAATATGATAAAAGGATTTCATATACATGACGGTAAGCCGTTTTATATTAATGAAGGACTTGGGCAAACTGGTGTGAATATACGTGTACGTAGTAACCCAGAGATTACAATTCACACAATAACCTTAGGAGCAGAATCCGTTAGTGAAAGACAAGTAATATAAAGGTCAGCAAGTTTTCTAGATGGTCCACTAATGTGGGTGCCTGATGCCGATTAATTGGGGTAAACGTAAAGACGTCAAATTGATGACGTCTTTTTTCAACATTCCTGTGAATTGAATTATTTTTTGGTACGATTGAAAATATTACTTTGAAATTATGGTATTTTGTAGAAACTGTAATCCATACTCGTTTTTCTACGTATGCTATAATACTATACTTGTAGACTAACTGTCTAAAAGAAAAGTAGGTGGGAAAGATGAATAACACAATATTTGCAATTATAATCACTAGTTTATTAATGGGTGGCTGTTCTTCAGCGGTAGCTACTTCTGGGACGATTAACCTTCATGATACAGGTCTGTTTCCAAAAGAAGAGATACCAGCTGATTTTATTCCGAAAGATGTAAAAATAGCTGCAATTGGTGATTCACTTACAAAAGGTGTAGGTGATGAAACAAAACAAGGAGGATATACTTCACTACTAGAGGGTAAACTGCAACTTCAAAAAGAGGTTAAATCAGTTACTCTTCAAAACTATGGAGTAAAAGGGCATAAAACGACTGACCTTTTAAATCGGTTACAGGATAAGGAAGTACAAGCGGGTATTGCTGATGCAGACATTATAATCATTACCATTGGAGGGAATGATATAATGAAGATCGTGAAAGAGAACCTTCTAGAATTATCTCTTGGAGTATTTGAGAAAGAGCAAGCAAAATATGAAAATCGTCTTCATAAAGTGTTAGAGAAAATTAGAGAACATAATAGCGATGGAGAAATTGTACTTGTCGGCCTTTACAACCCTTTTGGATGGTTTATTGACCTCTCAACAGAAATAAATACGATCGTTGATAATTGGAATGGAGGAAGTAAAAACATCCTTTTTCAATTTGAGCATACAAAATTTGTAGAAGTTGATGATGTATTTAGTGTATCGGAGGAAAATCTTTTAGCAGAGGATGAGTTTCATCCGAACGCAAAAGGGTATGAAATAATGAGCCAAAGGATTTTTGAAGCCATTACGAATGAATAACGAGGTGTATCAAGGCTTATTACTAGTTGGACTATAACTGGTCAATTGAGTAAGGTCGCGACAGCAGCAACGTTATTATAACCCAAAACAATTGGGTACTAAGCAAGCAAAATAGTATATGATTTTCCTTCCTACAGGGGGTCTTTGATGAAAATAATTAATAAATGGAAAGTACTTTTTTGGGCACTTCTTGCACTTAATGTAGTGTGTGCGCTAGTTTTTACTAGTATGATTTTTTGGCCAAGTGAACAGGTAAGCCCTTCGGAGAAAGAAGGGATATCTGCAGAACATGTTGATCTACAAGTCGAAACGAATAAAGAGGACCTAACGACACTTATAAATAACTTTTTAAAAAAGGAAGCAAAAGATAGTCAGCCCCTACAATATAAGGTTTTATTGACGGAGCGTGTCATGCTTATAGGATCAATTAAGGTCTTTGGAAAAGATATAGACATGGTAATGACCTTTAAGCCTGTAGTACTTGAAAATGGGGACTTACTCTTACAACAGGAGGCTTTTACAGTGGGTCAGGTAAGTTTACCCGTGACGTTTGTTTTACGGTATATCAATGACTACTACAATCTCCCTGAATGGGTCCAAATAGATGCGAAAAAACAAGATATCTATGTCTATCTATCTGAAATGGAAATGAAAAGTGATATGAAAGTAGCTGTAGATACGTTTGATCTTGGTGAAAATGAATTGAAATTCAAGTTGCAAGTACCAACAAAATGACCAGCGGCAAATCTATAATGATTTGCTTTTTTTTGTTGTTACGAAGGAATAACTCTATCTTTGTTGAATTAGTTTAGAAAAAACGTATGTAAAAGAGGGTATCTTTTATGGACTTATCTAAGGTTGAAAAGGCAGATAACTGGTATCGGAGAGAACTAGAATACGTTGGTCTTCAATTTACTGGTAAAATAGAAAGGGTTAAAGAGTCGGATTTTTCTATTGTAGAACGCATATCCACAGATTGTGGCGATGTATATTTTAAAGCAAATGGTCAGGCAACCAGGCACGAGGCTGCATTAAGTAAGCATTTAAATGAAACTTCCTTTGGTAAAACCGCTCGGATTATATCTAGTAATGAAGTAAACGGATGGCTTTTGATGGAGGACCTAGGAGGCACTTCACTCCGTAGCATAAAAGATAAAAGGATATGGCAGCAGGCATTACAGGAATATGCAGAATTACAGGTTACCCAGATTTCATATGTAGATAATCTGATTTACCGGGGAGTTCCAGACCGAAGAATACCAAAGCTAAAGTCCGAAGTCGAGCAGCACTTACGTGATATGAGTTCGAGGTTATCGACAGAAGAAGCAGAAAAAATATTGTCACTTCAAAAAGAAATTTTAAAGATGTGTGACGAATTGTATTCCATTGTTCCTTCTTCAATTGAGCATGGTGACCTACATTCAAATAATATAAGAGTCGTTGATAACAATATCTTGTTTTTTGATTGGGGGGACGCCTCAATTTCTCATCCGTTTTTTAGTACTCGTATATTCTGGCATGCTCTAGATGATTTAATAGAAAAAGAGTCTGAGTGGTTAGCTATTGTAGACGAATTTCGCCCTTATTATTTAGAACCGTGGTTGAAATTTGCGACAATGAAGGAGTTAGATGAGGCGCTTCGTATCTCGGATGAATTGGCATGTATACAAAGGGCACTTAGTTGGTACATATATTTAACGCAACAAGTAGATCGTAATGAGAGACCTGCACAATGGTTGAGGCTTTTCTTAGAACACCGCACCTTAATTGGAAAATGACCATACTACGTTTCGTATGATTGTGTTAGGATTTTTAGTTATATTAATGAAGCTCTTGTAGACCTAGATAAAATGCAAAACTACTGGTTTTCGTTTGGTTTTGGACGGAGTGATATGAAGTTAGCGTGGTCTCATCTAATTTAAATGAGGATAAGCTAATGTTTACATTACTGGTACCGACAGAATAGTATTTAATATAAAGCAGATCATCAAATTGATTTGCTTTTTAATTTGGTTAAAAAACTTATGTGAGTCCTTTTGAATTTGTACAACCAGATATAACATAAATATAAATAGGAAGGGTGTGAAGAAGGAGAGGATAGAAATGGCAGATCCCATTGTGTCGAGGTCGATAGAGGAGATTACATTTTGGTCAAGAATTATGAAAGAACATGCTCTGTTTTTGAGTTTAGGTTTTACACATGAGCAGAAACAATTAATCGATGAAGCAAAGTATTTTATCAGTCTTTTTGAAAGAATTGAGGAAAAGTTAGCGAGGTTTTCAGTTAACTCAGAATTACGACAAATTCAAGCTTTTAACACTGAAGTATACCAAGCGGCAGCTGCGATATGGGCGTATAAAAGGAAGGTGTTAGGACTAACGTTACGTTGTGAAATTATATCTAACAACTATCCTTTATTAGTTGATCATATCAGTAGGGAAGCAGCCTATTTTGCTAATCGTTTAAAAGAACTTAACCTGGGAATCCTAGCACCAAAACCAGAAGCCATCATTCAAGAGAACGTATTCTTTCTTAGAATAATGGCTGACCATGCAAAATTTATTGGACATCTATTAGACCCTTCAGAAAGAAAGCTTGTAGACCAGGCAAGAGAGTTTAGTCATGACTTCGACCAATTGTTATTTCAAGCTGTTGATTTGGATTCGATGAGGCCACAGTCTGAAACAAAACCAATTCTAAGTCAGTTTTTAGATCAAAATAGAGTTTCAGTTGCATCATTAAGAGACTTTAAGAGAACAGCGAGGGAGTTAATAGAAGCCTGCCGAATTAAAAGTAATATTCATCCTCTTTTAGCCGATCACACTTTTAGAGAAGCCGAAAGATTTTTAGAAATAATAGATCTCTTTCAAGCTAGTTTAAAACGCTAAAAGGTTACCCAACATCGTAATATTATATAAAAGAAGAAGTAGCGTGGATTCTTGGAGAATCTACGCTTTTTTAGTAAAGTAATGATAGGATAGGGGTAATGTAAGAAAAAATGATTATTTAAAAATTGAAAGTGAGTTGTTTTACATGATGACAGAAATAACTTCAAAAATGAGAATTAGAAAGCCAGCCAGTGATGTATATGAAGCGCTGGTTAATCCAGATAAAATGCAAAACTACTGGTTTTCGTTTGGTTCTGGAAGACTGGAAGAAGGAAAGGAGATTACCTGGGTTTATAGAGAATACAATGCGGAGCTTACAATACGTGTAATCAAGGTAGAAGAAAACAAGAAAATCATGTACAAATGGGGTGAAGGGCATCAAGAAACAACTGTTACCTTTTTATTAAAAAGTGAGCCTAATACAGAAACAGTACTAGAAGTAACAGAAGCTGGCTTTGATGTACAAGATCCTGAAATTATCAATGTTTTGTTAGGTCAAAAAGAAGGCTGGATGTATATGTTAACTTGCTTGAAAGGGTATCTAGAAAACGAGATAACGACTCTGAGAGGTTCGTTAATTCATTAGTACATTTAAATTTACATATGCTAGTATGGTGTTATACATATTTTATTGGGGGTTTTATGAATGGGTCTTCCAAATTTTGAAGAGAATTTACAAAAGTATGCAAGGTTATTGGTAGCGAAAGGGCTCAATGTACAGCCTGGCGATTGGGTGAAAATGACAATTACAGTTGACCAAGCTCCACTTGCACGTCTTGTAACAAAAGAAGCATATGCGTTAGGTGCTGAGAAAGTGATTGTAAAATGGTCCGATGATGAGGTTAGTAAGCTACATTATGTACATCAGCCTACTGAAGTCTTAACAAATATACCTGAGTACGAAATTCAAGAATCTGACGATCACGTGTTAAATCACCGTGTTTGTCGTCTCTCCATTGTTTCTAGTGATCCTGGATTATTAAATGGAGTTGATTCATCGAAAATTTCTGCGTATCAGAACGCAGCTGCTAAAGCATTTAAAATACAGCGTGTTGCTACACAAAATAATGATTTGAAATGGACGGTTGCTGGAGCAGCAGGTGCTAGTTGGGCTGCAAAGGTGTTTCCTGATTTGGCAACGTCTGAAGAACAGGTTGCAGCGTTATGGGATCAAATTTTTAAAACTTGTCGTATTTATGAAGAAGACCCTGTTGCAGCTTGGGATGCCCATACGAACGTATTGAATGAAAAAGCGACAATATTAAATGATATTCAGTTTGATGCGTTACACTTTAAAGCTCCAGGTACAGACCTAACTCTTGGATTGCCTAAGAATCATATTTGGGATAGTGCTAGAAGTTATAATCCAAAAGAAGAAGAGTTCTTGGCAAATATGCCAACTGAAGAGGTCTATACTGCTCCTGATACTCGCCGGATGGATGGTGTCGTTCGAAGCACAAAACCATTGAGCTATGCAGGTACATTGGTTGAAGGCATCGAGGTGCATTTTAAAGATGGAAAAATTATTGACATCTCTGCTGAAAAGGGAGATGACATCATGAAGAAACTAGTATTTGATAATGAAGGTGGAACGGGATTAGGTGAAATAGCACTTGTGCCAGACCCTTCTCCAATTTCGCAATCGGGTATTACGTTCTTTAATACATTATTTGATGAAAATGCATCAAATCACTTAGCAATCGGTGCTGCATATCCGACGAATCTGCAAGGTGGAACAAAAATGAACGAGGAAGAACTCGCTCAACATGGTCTAAACACCTCGACTGTACACGTCGATTTCATGATTGGTTCAAGTGAAATGGATATTGATGGTATTAAACAAGATGGTACAATTGTACCTATCTTTCGAAAAGGAAATTGGGCGATTTGAGTGTAAGTAGGTCCAAGAGAAGGCTTCCATGGGGGCTAGCTCTTGGGCTTTTTTTTCTACGAGGACTGCCCATTCACATTATTCATCTCTTCTATAACCATAGCATCCAGTTTCTCTATCATACGTAGGGCTTTTTCTTGTTCAATTTTTCGATAGTGATGTAGTCCTCCTTTTTCCTCGTCCATTTCATCAGCAAGCTTTGTAATCGCTTGAAGGGGTGTACGTTTAATAAAGCCTTCCTCAATATATGAATCTGTGTGAAATAAAATGGCATAGGCGATTTCCTTCGCATACTTTGGATTTTCACCTAATCGAATTAATAGTTTATGTGCTCTCTCGGCTCCTTTAATAGCGTGAATATCGTTTTCTCGATAGAGCTCGTAGTCCCATTTTCCATTACGATACCAAGTATAATGACCCATATCGTGTAATAACGCGGCTTTTGTCGCCAAGTCAGTTGACACATTTTGCTGCTTTGCCATTTTAAATGCATGGTATGCACAAGCGATTGCATGTGCTTCACCTGAACGAGACAGGTACTTTTGTGCAATACGATGAGTAAAAATCTCTGTTAGTGTGACATATCTCATTTTCAGGCCCCCTAAAAGATAAATTTTTTGAATTTTACCATAGTAAAGAAAAAGTATCAAGATATACAAAACCAAATTACGTTTTAGTATGTAAATATATAATGGATTCTAGAGGTGAAAATGGTAAACTGTTAAGTAAAGCTTGTATAGAAGGTGAGATTCATGTTTTTACGAAGTGTTACGTTACTATCCGAAAAAATACATAATGATAGAGTATATCCCTTTTCCATACCGAGTATTCGGGGGATGGATAAACTTGATTTTGAGAATCCTGTCACATTTTTTGTAGGAGAAAATGGATCTGGTAAGTCTACGTTACTTGAAGCGATTGCGTATCAATGCGGCTTTAATACAGGTGGCGGTGGAAGGAATAATTCTTATTCTTTTGAGGAAACAATACCAGCTTTAGTTGATTATATTCGTCTTTCGTGGATGCCAAAGATTAACCAAGGCTTTTTTTTACGTGCAGAAAGTTTTTTTCATTTTGCTTCTTATTTAGATCGGCTTGCACAAGAGGATCCTACATTTAATTATGATGGGTATGGTGGGAAGTCACTGCACGAACAGTCCCATGGAGAATCATTTTTATCGTTATTTGTAAATCGATTTGGGAATAGAAGTATTTACCTCCTAGATGAACCAGAGGCTGCGCTATCTCCGGCACGTCAGCTAGCACTTTTACGTGTCATCCATGATTTAGAAAAAGCAGGGGATGCACAGTTTATTATCGCTACACACTCCCCGATACTACTAGGATATCCTGGAGCGCAGATTTATAATTTCGATGCTTCCCCGATTGAGGAAATCGAGTATGAAGATACCGAGCATTATCAAATCACGATGGGCTTTTTGAATCGACGAGACCGATACTTAGAGGAACTTTTTCTGGATGATGATGATGAGGATGAATAAGGGACTTATAGATTTGGAAATGAAAAAAGACTACCAAGCTGGTAGTCTAAATTAGGTTAAGCACTGCTCCTCCTATAGCTCCTGTCACTACAATAATCCACGGTGGGAGCTTCCAATATACGAGCATACTGAATAATACTGCGGCAAACGCAAAATCAATTGGCGCAAACACGGAACTGGTCCAAATTGGATGATAAAAGGCAGAAATCAAAATCCCCACTACTGCTGCATTTACCCCCATTAGAGCGCCTTTAATTTTTGGGTTCCGGCGTAAAGAATCCCAGAAAGGCAATGTTCCTACTATAAGGAGAAAAGCGGGTAGGAAAATAGCAACTGTTGCGAGTAAGCCCCCTTGCCATCCATTTATCACTGCGCCAAGATAGGCTGCAAATGTAAAGAGAGGACCTGGAACAGCTTGAGCAGCACCATAACCAGCTAAAAATGCTTCCTCACTTAACCAGCCTGTTGGAACAAACTCACGTTCAAGTAATGGTAAAACAACGTGCCCACCTCCAAAAACGAGAGAACCAGATCGATAGAAACTATCAAACATAGCAATCCAATTTAATGAGGTTATTTCTCTTAAAATTGGTAAGATGATGAGTAACCCAAAAAACAATGTTAAACAAATTGCTGCAAATGTACGAGATATCGGAAAGATAACCCTAGACGTGTCGTTATCTGAATGATTTTTATATAATAAAAATCCAATGATTGCTCCTGCGAAGATAACACCAACCTGAGTAAAGGCAGTCTGCCACAAGAGAGTTCCTACCAACGCAAGCAATGCAATGGCTTTTCTTGATAAGTCAGGTGTCAGCTTTTGAGCCATTCCTAAAATGGCATGTGCCACAACGGCAACGGCAACTAACTTTAATCCATGAATCCAACCAGCATCACCAATGTCTAGCCCTTGCAGTACCACTGCGAAAACAATTAAAGCAATGACAGAAGGAAGTGTGAACCCTAAGAATGATACGATTCCTCCGAGAACTCCTGCCCGCATGACACCAATGCCGATTCCTACTTGACTGCTAGCTGGTCCAGGTAAGAACTGACACAAGGCAACAAGGTCTGCATAGGTTTTTTCATCCATCCATTTTCTTCTTCGAATATATTCCTCGTGAAAGTAACCTAGATGGGCAACAGGCCCTCCGAATGAAGTGAATCCTAGCCTTGTTGAGACAAGTAGGATTTCTAGTAGTGATGATAAACCTTTATTCTGCTTATTTTTCATTTTTATCTCCTCTCAAACTAATCTTTTATTTTTTTAAATAACTCATAAGCTTTATCTCTAGCCTCTATTAGGACAGAGTTTCCTTTTGCAGTGGTTGTATAGTACTTTCTAATCTTACCTTCTACATTCCGCTCTACTTTTTCAAGAAGTCCATCCGTTTCCATGCTATGAAGGATAGGGTATAGCGTTCCAGAGCTTATTTTGTACCCATGTTCCTTTAGCTCCTCTAACATCCATGCACCGAAAATGGGATGTTCTTTTGCGTGATGTAAAATATGAATCTGAATAAATCCTAAGAATAGTTTTCTGAGAATTTTTTCTTCCACCGTGTGTACCACCAATCAAATTAATATAGATATCCGATATCGAAATCCGATATCAGAAGTATAGCATTGGAACAGATGCATGAAAAGACCATACTTGAATATTTACAAAATCTTAATAAACTGAAACCTATTTAATTGTTGATACGTAAAACAAAGTAACGAAAGGGAGTGGGAGAATGAGTAAATATTCAATTGCTGAATTCATAAGAAATACGGAGCAGGAAGACAAAGGGGAAGGGCTTTTCGAACTAGAAACTCCAAGAATGCTAGAAGTAAATTTGAATGGGAGGGTTTGGGCCAAAGCGGGATCGATGGTTGCATATAACGGCAAAATTAAGTTTGAACGTGAAGGGATCCTCGAGCACGGACTAGGGAGCATGTTCAAAAAAGCTTTGACAGGTGAGGGTGCATCCTTAATGAAAGCAAACGGGCAAGGTAAATTATATTTAGCGGATAGTGGGAAAAAGATAATCATACTTCACCTTCAAAATGAAGCTATTTATGTAAATGGAAATGACCTGCTTGCGTTTGAACCTTCTTTGAACCACGAGATTAAACTTATGAGACGTGTAGCCGGAATGATGGCAGGAGGTTTATTTAATGTTCGATGTGAAGGTACTGGTATGCTTGCGATTACGACACATTATGAGCCACTTACATTACGCGTTACTCCTGGCCGGCCAATTATTACAGACCCGAATGCGACAGTAGCATGGTCCGGAAACCTCCAACCCGAATTCCAAACGGATATCTCATTCAAAACCTTCGTCGGGCGTGGAAGTGGCGAATCCATACAAATGAGGTTTGAGGGAGATGGATTTGTTATCGTTCAACCATATGAGGAAGTATATATGCAACAATCAAATAGCTAAGTGAAGGGAAAAGTGCCTACCATATTGGTGGACACTTTTTTTCTTATTATCAAGGACGCCAAAGCACATCTACGAGTTCACGTTTGAATAAATTTGTATCAATGTTACAGGTTTCAGCATCAAGACCATATTGCCAACCCCAAGCTAATGATCCTTCCGGAGCAGCAGGCTCGAATGCTGGAGCTTCAGCTTCTGTGGTAATCCCTACATTTGGTGCAGCGGTCCAGATATAGTTACCTTCAAGGATTGCGCCATTGCTTTTTACTGCGGCCTGGTATGCTTCAAAAAGTGCCTGTTCAGCATCAAATACACCATATATCCCTGATTTATATTGAGATTCCTCAATTGTTTCAAACCAACCTCTAATAAACTCTGAATCTACCGGATAGGTTGGCTCAATATCTGCAAAAATCGCTACTTCGTGAGGGATACCCATTTCACTAGCCATTTTTATCGCTTCTTTTGCATGGGCAACACCATTATCGTAGCCAGTAGCATCGTTAAAGTGATTGTAGATAGGTAGTATAAAATCTCCCTCACCATGTATAGCTTCTACCTGTTCAGGCGTAAGGCCTACAGATATGCCTTCACGTTCTCCTAGATAGCGACCAAAAATAACCGGATCTCCGAAGTTTTCTTTTACACACGCATAAAAGTCCGCTGTTGTTTCACTAGCTGAATCAATTCCCCAAACGATTTCTGGTAGATTATCACTAGGCTTAGCTTCTGTATTTTTATTTGCTTCATCCTTTTGTTCATCTTTAGATTCTGATTTATTCTGTTCTTCTTTACCTGTTTCTGCATCTTTGTTGCCCTCATTTGTAGGAGGAGGTGTATTTTCATCAGTAGGTTCTGAAGGAGGGGGAGTAGGTGGGGTCTTCGTATTTGGGCTTGGTGTTTCAGAAACAGTTGTAGGGTGTAATGTTACTTGCCTAGTTTTGTCTTCAGTTAGATAAAAGTAGACAGCACAACCTAGAAGAATCCCAATTACAGTAACTAAAATAAAATTAAACAACCTTTCTGTCATCATGTCACCTCACTTAAGATACTTCGTACCATTTATCCTATGAAGGTCTATATGTTGGGGTGAGGGCATGGAGTATGAATACAACTTTTGACGTATCCAATCATCTATCGCGGAGATGTAGAGGAAAGGGTACAAAAAAACGCTAAGAGTGAATCTTAGCGTTTACGCAGCAGTACTTTATTTTTTAGGTACCATTTCACGTCTGAAAGAACGTTTTAGTTGTCCAGCATTTCCGTATGCTGTAGCCATGGCCACTAATAACAGGACTCCGGTAACAGCAAAAAGTATTTCTGTTGGGAAGATACCACCGAGTAAGCCACCTAACAGCGGTCCAATCATTCCACCAATTTGATTTGAAGTTTGATGCAAACTGAATGCTCTTCCGCGGAAATCCTCAGGTGTGGAACGAACAACTAGGCCGTTTAATGCAGGGTAGACTGCACAGAAAAAGACACCATATACAAATCGAATCAAGGAGAATCCCCAGATTTGCGTGAATATAATTTGAGCAAAAGTTCCAATGGCAGCCCCCAATAAACCGATGAATAAGATACGCTGGAAGCCTACCTTATCAGCCCATTTCCCCCATACTGGTGCAAATAATGCACTTGCAAGACCAGGTAAGGCAATGACAAAGCCTGTGAGCAATGTTGCATAACCAGAAGAACTAGCGATATCCGCTATATACAATGGAAGAATCGGATCAATAATCATAATAGAGCAACTGACCATTAGTGTTAGGATAAGAACGAGTAGGAATGGGCGATTGCTAATTGCAATGCCGAAGTCCTTGATTACGGACCCTTTTTCCTTGTTTGGTTTGAAGTTTTCTTCTTTAACAAAGAAAATAATTAGGATAGTAGCGATTAATACAATGATTCCCGCACTCGCAAATGCCCATCGATTTCCCCATAGCTCGGCCATGCCTCCACCTAACAAAGGTCCTAAGATCATACCTGTTGCTGAAGCAGATGAAATCATCGAAAGCGCATATCCGACTTTTTCATTTGGTGTATTTGTTCCGATGAGTGCAATGGACCCTGGGATAAAACCACTTAATAACCCTTGCATGATTCGTAGTGCTAAGATTTGGTACGGATTTGTTACAAAAGCCATTAACGTATATACGACAAAAAGGACAAAACCTGCCCGAATAATCATTGGTTTTCTACCAAATTTGTCAGCAATTCTTCCCCAAAGAGGTGTTGCAATTGCACCAGCAAAGAATGCAGCCCCATAAATTAGTCCTGACCACAGTTCAGTATGGTCGTGGACCCCGATTTCTAGTAGGAAAATTGGTAGAAATGGAATGACCATTGAAAACCCTGCTGCTGTAAAGAAGACACCAATCCAAAGAACCCATAAATTCCGTTGCCATGTCGGCATTTTTTCCATCCCCTAAGTAAATTAATAAAATAATAGAATAATAGTACCATAAAAAGGATTTATTTTCATTACCGAAATATTCGGATTCTGAAATAAGTAAGTGTATTGACGGATTCTCTAGGTGACAAAGAAAGAGAAGTTGGGAAATGTTTATGTAATAAAGGGGGCTCAGGAGAAGTGGAGTATCTTTTATGTGGAAATAACAGTAAGAAATCTTAAACGGCCCATGAGAATAGTCCCGTCATTTATTTCATTTCGATTAAGATTTTTCAATATAATTACAAACGGGTCTTATTACTTGATAAGATATTTACAAATCAGAGACATTGGCATAAACAACCCCCTTACGATGCTATAATACAATAACAATGCGTTTGGAGGTTATTTCATGACAACTACGCGAGAATATTATTTTGACAACGCTAAGTTTATTCTGATAATGCTTGTTGTGTTTGGCCATTTTATTCAGCCTTTTATAGGTGATCATAAAATTATCATGACAATTTATCATTTTGTTTACTCATTTCATATGCCAGCATTCATATTGGTTTCTGGTTTTTTTGCAAAGAGTTTTCAAAAGGAAGGGTATATCAAAAAGACAGCAAAAAAGCTGCTAATACCGTATTTAATCTTTCAGCTTCTATATACAATTTATTATTATTTTCTCTACAAGGGAGAAACTCTGCTATTTCAACCACTTGATCCCCAATGGTCGCTTTGGTTCTTAATTAGTTTGTTTTGCTGGAATGTCATGCTATATGCATACACAAAACTTCCAATGAAATGGTCAATTTCACTTGCGATAGTTGTTGGAGTAGGTATTGGCTATATACCGTTTGTGGGCAACTATTTAAGCTTGTCACGTACATTTGTCTTCTTCCCACTATTTCTTCTAGGCTTCTATTGTAAGAAAGAACATTTTATGGCGTTGAAACGCCCATTGATACAAGTGGGATCAGCGGTATTACTTGCAGCGATTTTTATTGGCTATTATTTTGTGCCAGAATTTAATACAGGCTGGCTACTAGGTTCGAAGTCATATGAGACGTTGTCACAGGCGAATTTTGGAGGTTTAATCAGATTAGCCATTTATTTTGTTTCAATTATCATGACGATTGCGTTCCTATCTCTTTTGCCAAAGAGACAATACTTTTTCACAAGGTGGGGCACCCATACTTTATATGTGTACCTATTGCATGGCTTTGTGATTAAATATTTTCGCAACAGCCAATGGCTCGATTATATGCAAGATACAGGAACCATTCTTTTGCTAGTTGTTGCTTCACTCATTCTTACACTGCTCTTATCCACTAAGACGATACGAGCAATCACACAGCCCCTAATTGAACTAAGAATATCGATTATCAAAAGGTACTTTACAGTAAAACAACAGAGTTATTAATAACAAAAGCGCCCCGAAAGTGAACGTCTACTAAAGACTGCCGCCACGTCTTGTGGCAAACGCGGACGTCAGTACTTCCTTGAAATTGCTGTGCATTTTCTTCGTGCGATTAGTATGATGTAGACCGCTTTCCTTGCCTGTGCAAGTCCGACAAGCATCGTAGGGGGCTTGGCGTTGGAACAAGATGTCGAAATAAATATCACCGTTCAGATATTTTATGATTTACTAATCAATAAAAAAGGACGGTCATGGCCTAGTACCTTTCTAGAATCCACAAAACCGTCCTTTTTGTTAACCTTTATAATTTTGGGCACGTTTGATAAAAGATTGTTCCTCATCGATTAGGCCACAAACTCCACATTGAACCTTAAGCTCTGGTCCGCGGTAGGGGACGTGGAAGGGGTCAAGGTTATTTGTATATTCTTCCATGATTTCTCCACTTTGTGGGTTCATTTTTACCGCCTTCGGAACTTGTTCAATAATATTGAATCTTGTCCGATTCGATTTACAATTTGGGCATAAATATGGACTTGTCATTTGATGCACCTCCTATTTTTTACTATTTCCAACAAAAGATATACTATGAGCGTATTTTTTTGAACTGGCATAAGAAGTGATATAATAATGGAAGAAATGTATTGCAAAATAGAAAGGAAGAGGGAGCATGGAAAATACGCATGAAAAAGTGGAAAAAGCAACCTTTGCAGGAGGATGTTTCTGGTGCATGGTGAAACCATTTGATACGCAGCCAGGCATTATCGAGGTTGTTAGCGGATATACGGGCGGAACAAAAGAAAACCCAACATATGAAGAAGTTTGCTCGGAAACGACAGGGCATTATGAGGCCGTCCAAATTACATATAACCCAGATATATTCCCTTATAAAAAATTAGTTGAGCTTTTCTGGCAACAAATCGACCCTACTGATGCAGGTGGCCAGTTTTATGATCGCGGTGAATCCTATCGTACAGCGATTTTCTATCATACTGAAGAACAAAAAGATATTGCTGAGGAATCGAAGCGTAAGCTAGGCGAGAGTGGGATCTTTTCAAAGCCAATCGTTACGCCAATTTTACCAGCTAAAGAATTTTATCGAGCTGAAGAATATCATCAAGATTATTATAAAAAGAAACCAGAGCACTATAACCGTTATCGTACCGGATCTGGAAGAGATAAATTTATTAGAAAACACTGGGCGGCCAAGGAATTTGAAGAGGCGAAGGCAACGTTGACTGATATGCAGTATTATGTAACGCAAGAACAGGGCACAGAACCGCCGTTTCAGAATGAGTATTGGAACAATGCAAAAGATGGGATTTATGTGGATATTGTTTCCGGAAAGCCTTTATTTAGTTCATTGGATCAATATGATGCCGGCTGTGGTTGGCCAAGTTTTACGAAAGCAATTGATGCGAAGGAAATTGTGGAAGAGCTGGATACTTCACATGGAATGATTCGTACGGAGGTTAGAAGTAACAGTGCAGATTCTCATCTAGGACATCTATTTTACGATGGACCTGGTCCAACACGTATGCGCTATTGTATTAACTCAGCAGCACTCCGTTTTATTCCAAAAGAAGACCTTGAAAAAGAGGGCTATGGAGAATATATAAAGTTGTTTAACTAAGTTAATAAGTCGTTTTAGTAATTTATGAAATTTTGTGAAAATATGACTATTTTTAAAATATGCGATTGACTCTAGGTGCCCAGAATGCTATTATTAAATAGACCATTTTGTTGCGTTATATAAGTTTAAAGAAAGAAAGATCGATAATTTCAAAGTATGCTTGGTTATTCTTCTGAAGTTATATGTGAATTTGTTTTAGATTTATGTAAGTGTACAATGGTTAATATATCAATGCACAAATGGTTTGTGTGTTACATTTTAGGAGGCATATTTTTATGCAAAACGGTAAAGTAAAATGGTTTAACAGTGAAAAAGGTTTCGGTTTCATCGAAGTACAAGGTGGAGACGATGTATTCGTACACTTCTCAGCTATCCAAGGTGACGGATTCAAAACTTTAGAAGAAGGTCAAGAAGTTTCTTTCGAAATCGTTGAAGGTAACCGTGGACCTCAAGCATCTAACGTAGTTAAATTATAATCTAACATATAAATGAAACAAAACAGTCCTACTGATGTAGGGCTGTTTTTTTTACTTTTTAGGAAATTATAAAATTTTTGAACTGTGGATATTTATTTCGACATCTAGTTCCAGCGCAAAGCCCCTCGAGGTGCCCTGTCGGACTTGCACTCAGAAGTGCTGGCGTCCGCGTTTGCTACAGGACGTGGCAGTCTTTAGTGGAGTTCACTTTCGAGGCGCTTGCGCTTTTGTACTGACACAATGTACCAACAACTGGATGATGAATCTATTCCAATGATTTTAGTCTAGCTTTCACTAATTCAATAAAATTGGTGGCAGGTTTTGAAACAAGATGATGATCCAGCCAGATCACTCCTAAAGAAGATATTAAATTGGCATCCACAATCTGACTTGAATAGAGACCATTGTTCCCGTAGACATCAAATACTGATTTAGGGACAATTGTGGCCCCCATTCCTCCCTTAACCATCTCCAGTAACACGTGCATATCAGAGCATTCCGCAATCCTTTGTAGTGGAAGCTTTTGTCTAGAAAATGCTTCAAGGATAATGTTATAACTACCTAAGCCCTCGGTACTTGGAATAATGAGTGGCAGATTTGAAATCTCTTTTAATGAAAGATTGTCTACTTTCTTGTCACTAACAAATACAAAAGGTTCATTAATAAGATGCTGATACGTAAACCCACGATGTTCAAGTGGAAGTCGTACAAATGCCATTTCGATGGCTCTTGTTTTTACCATTTCTGCTAAATAATACGAGTCGTTTTGAACAATTTTAATGGAAACTAAGGGGTATTCTTGATGGAATGATTGTATCATGTCTGAAAATCCTGACACTGATAACGTGTTGATCCCTACGGCTAGGGTGCCTCTTTTTCCTTCACCAGTCTCCTTCACTTCATTTTTTATTTCTTCCACGCTGTTCACGAGTTGTATGGCACGTTTATATAGAATGCTGCCTTTATCAGTTAACTCTAACTGTTTTCCATTGCGCTCAATTAACGGTACACCGAGATCTTCTTCCAATTGTTTCAATTGCATACTAAGTGGGGGCTGAGACATATGTAATCGTTTCGCAGCAGCTGTAATATTTCTTTCTTCAGCTATTGCAATAAAATATCGTAATTGTTTAATATCCATTGATTTCTCCTTCTATATGAAAAAAGTATGGTTTCTATACGAATTATATATTTTTCGTATAGTATAAGTCTATGTTATGCTTAATATCGTTTTCGTATGGACGTTAGAAAGGTGATAAATAATGGAGCGATTTTTTAAATTACAACAACATGGTACAACAATTGCAAAAGAATTTTCAGCGGGATTTATTTCTTATATTACTGTTGTCTATATCATTATTGTTAATGCAACAATACTAGCCGTTGCGGGTATTCCGATGGAAGCAGGAATCATTGCGACAATTTTAACAAGTTTCTTTGGTTGTTTAATCATTGGATTATGGAGTAATACACCGATTCTCCTTATCCCTGGTATGGGAATAAATGCAATGTTTACGTATACCATTGTACAGTCAGGTGGATTTACTTGGCAGGAAGCCTTGGCGATGGTTTTTGTTTCAGGATTGATTTTTGTTCTGATTGCTTTTACACCAATGGCAAAGATGATTACATCTTCAATACCTCAATCTTTAAAAGAAGCCATTACAATTGGAATCGGTATTTTATTGATTTTAATTGGATTTGATAACGCAGGTATTATTACAAATTCTGAACACACACTGCTTGCAATTGGTGATTTGAGTAGCCCTACGGTACTTGTAACATTTGTAGGTTTAATCATTACGGTACTATTATTTATTAAAAATGTACCAGGAAATCTATTATTAAGTATTGTCATTACATCGTTATTATCCATTTGGTTTGGTGGAGCTAGCCTCGGCGGGGCAACCTTAGCAATGCCAAATCTTAAAGAATACTTCACTGTATTTGGTCAATTATCATGGGCCCAAGCGGGTAATATTGTATTCTGGTTAACTTCTATCTCGTTAGCTATGGTGCTTGTTTTTGAGAATATTGGCCTAATCCATGGTCATAGCAAAATGTTGAAACGCCCTGAGAGTAGTAAAAAATCTCTGCAGGCGACATCTGTATCAGTCTTGTCATCTGGAATTTTTGGAACAAGTCCAACTGTCGCATCGGTAGAAACAGCAGCAGGAATAACAGCAGGTGGGAGAACGGGTTTAACCACGATTGTGACTGGAATTTTGTTCCTCGCATCTATCTTGTTTATTCCAGTGATTAAGATGGTACCGGCAAGTGCGGTCTCACCAATTCTTATTTTAATAGGGGTATTAATGCTTCAAAACATTGTTCATATCTCAATGGAAGATTTTACAGAGAGTTTTCCGGCATTATTAATTATTGTATTGATCCCATTAACGTATAGTATTGCAGATGGGATGGCAATTGGCTTTATTTTATATCCTTTAATGAAGCTACTAATGGGGAGAGGGAGAGAAATACATCCTGCCTTATATCTAATTGCTATCTTGTTTTTGAGTAATTTTGTTATTCAATATGTATATTAAAAATAAGCAGCCCTAAAGGCTGCTTTTGTGTTGTAATAAACTAGTATGAAAATCTATGTTATTTAACGTTAAAACATGCCGTTTTCATTCGGTGAATTTTCTGGGATGGGTTGTCCGAGATCCCATAATTCAGCAATTTGGTTATTTGTAAAACGGAAGATATGAACGAGGGCTACACCACTATCCTCTGGCTTCTGCTTCATATGGGAGTAAACTGTAACCATTTCTTTCTCTTGTATGGCAATCTTGATTTCAAGTATTTTGTCAGGGTTATTTTCTGCATCTTCCACCATTGCTTGTAAAAGTGAGTCTTTATTACCGTGGAAGAAAGGATTGTGGTGACAAAAATCTGGACCGACGTAAGTTTGATAGGCTTCACGAACTTTCCCAGCGGCTACTAGTGTTAAAAAAGAAACTGCTTTTTCTTTGAGAGAGAAGTCCTCCGTACTCATATAAATCACCCTCTTGTCTATTAATATAGCTTTTGAATAAGAAAAGTGTAAGGGAAAACATACAACAATGTCAATTGTTGGAACCTCAGAGAGTTACTACTGCAAGTGTGTATATAGATGGCTTATGAACAACTAAATTGAATAATATGTTCCATTTATTCCAATAATGGTGAAGGTGTATCGGATATTAAGTAGAATATACATACTAGTACGAAAAAATTTGTTTTAAGATGGAGGATTATGATGGGAAGATTGGTGCATTTCGAAATTCATGTAGACGATATGGATCGTGCTAAGACGTTTTATGGTGAGGTATTTGGATGGTCATTTGAAGACTGGACAGACTATGCCGGAATGCCTTATTTTGGAGCTGTGACGGGAGATGAAAGTCAGCCGGGAATTAATGGTGCTTTAATGCAACGCCAAAGTGCTCCTCCTGAACCAAATCAAGCGTTGAATGGATATGCTTGTACAATGGGCGTAGAAGATTACGATTCTACTGAAAAGAAAATTTTGGATCGAGGCGGTAAGGTGGCATTACCGAAATATGCTCTACCAGGGATGGCATGGCAAGGCTACTATGTAGACACCGAAGGTAATGTATTTGGAATTCATCAACCAGATGAGAATGCGAAGTAGACTTTCACATTTATGTAGACCAAAATAGGTAAGAAGCCTTTCGCCACATAAAGTGTAAAACTACGTGTCGGAAGGCTCTATTTATGTTTTAAAGTCAAGTATGTAAAAGTTGTTTTTTACCTATGTTGATCTACAAGGATAAGGTTCCCGTCGGGATCTTCAATAGTAAAATAAGCAGGTCCTTCACTTGATTCATCTGCTTCCTTTTGCATTTGAATGCCTTTTTCTTTGAGTTGCTTTTGAATGTCACGGACGTCAGTAAATGATTCTAGATTTTGAGCATTTTCATCCCATCCAGGATTGAAAGTCAAAATATTTTTATCAAACATACCTTGAAATAAACCAATAATAGAGTTTTCATTTTTCATAATAAGCCAATTTTGAGATAAATCACCACCTAAGGTTTGATAACCGAGGTTTTCGTAAAATGTCTTTGATTTGGCAATATCTTTCACAGTTAAACTAACGGAAAATGCACCAAGTTTCATATGTTCTCCTCCAATCTTTTCTTTTACTATAAAGGAGTACATTAAAATACACAAGATTCAGCCTATTAAAATAGAGTAATGATCTTTATGGAGAGGATGATCAAGATGACATATGAAGAAATTATGCAAAATCTGAAAGAATTAGGTTCGGAGCAAACAAAGCAAATCTATCAGAATCATGGAGTGAGAGAACCCTTTTATGGCGTAAAAATAGGGGATATGAAAAAGCTAGTCAAGTTTGTGAAAAAGGATCAAGAATTAGTATTACAATTATTTAATTCAGGTAATCATGATGCCATGTATTTGGCTGGTCTTTCGGTTAATCCAAAGCTTCTATCAAAGGAGACGTTACAAGATTGGGCTAAGAAAGCGTATTGGTATATGATTGCAGAATATACAGTTGCACAAGTAGCGGCTGAGAGTAAGTTTGCACTTGAATTGGCAAGAGAGTGGATGAGTTCAGAGGAAGAAATGATTGCAGTTTGTGGTTGGAGTACATATTCTAATTATTTATCAATAACACCAGATGAAGAGCTGGATAAAGAGGAAATAAGAACATTGTTACAGCAGGTGAAACGTGCCATTCATGAAGAAAGAAATCGGGTGCGTTATGTAATGAATGGGTTTGTGATGTCTGTCGGCTGCTATGTGGAAGAATTAAGTGACGAAGCAAAGGAAGTAGCTGAATACATAGGGAAAGTCCATGTAGATGTAGGAAATACGGCATGTAAGGTTCCTCTTGCATCCGATTATATTAAGAAAGTTGAACAGAAAAATAGAGTTGGGTTGAAGCGAAAGACGTGTATTTGTTAACGTTTTACACAACCAATTCAAATACGAAAAAGGTGATAGTGAATGTCAGAAAAAGGTAGAAGGATTGAAGCAGTTGACCAATATATTTTAGCTTTGCCTGAGGATATTAAGGACATTACTAGAGAGCTAAGACAGATCATCCTTACTTCATCTCCAAATCTAGTAGAAGAGTTTAAATGGTCAATGCCTAATTATTCTTTTAATGGTTTAGTATGTTACCTGCAAGCCTCAAAGAAACATGTGAATTTTGGCTTTCATAAAGGGAATGAACTCCAAGAAAAGGACCCAAATTCATTGCTACAAGGATCTGGAAAAACAATGAGGCATATAAAGATTAAAAAAATGGATGAAATACAACCAGAAGCTTTTATTTTACTAGTGAAGGAAGCAGTTGAATTGAATGAGAAGTAATATCCTTAGGTGCAAACTCCTTTACTGGAGTTGCACCTATTATTGTCATTAGATTTTTTATTACATGCTCTAATTTAACATATTAATTGTTAAATAGAAAAAGGGACAGTTCAATTTGAACGATCCCTTAGATTATTATTTGGTTTGTTTTGCTACAAACTCTTTTTTTATTTTCTCAAGAGTTTCAGGGTTTGTGAGGATTTCATAACCTGTAAGTGCCATCGTTTTTGCTCCAAGAATCATCGCTTCTTTTCCTTGGTTACTTAAGGCTGCTTCACGGAAACCATGTGTATGGCATGCAAATGGTTCATCGCAAATTTTAATGTAAGGATGGATCGAAGGAACAACTTGACTTACATTTCCCATGTCAAGTGAACCTGCACCTTCTGAACGTTCCTGGATTTCTTCAGGATTAATTCCTAGTTCAATTAAAGTATCAGTAAAAACAGAAGAAAGTGCTTCGTTTGTAATCATGTCGTCGTACGAAAATTCGTAGTTTGAGAATTCAACAGAAGCACCTGTCTGTAGGGCAGCACCTTCTGCACATTTCTTTACTTTTTCAACAAGCTCATTAACATAAGAGCGTGAGGCAGCGCGAACATAAAATTGTGCAACCGCGTAATCAGGAACAACATTAGCGGCCTTGCCACCTTCTGGTATAATTCCATGAATGCGAGCATCAGATGTAATATGTTGTCTTAAGGCATTGATGCTTGTAAAGAGTTGAAGAACTGCATCGAGTGCATTTATTCCCTCGTGTGGACTTGCTGCTGCATGTGCTGCTTTACCAAAAAACTCGAATTGAATCGCATCCATTGCAAGTGAATGACCACTTTTTTCGTATTGGCTTAGCGGATGAACCATCATTGCAACATCAAGTTGGTCAAAAATACCTTGTTCAGCCATTGTTACTTTTCCACCCTTAGTTTCCTCAGCTGGAGTACCAAATACAATCACTTTTCCGCCAGTTGACTGCAGAACTTTGCTTAGTCCAATCCCTGCTGCAATACCCATTGTTCCAATTAAATTATGGCCACAAGCATGTCCCAAATCAGGTAGTGCGTCATACTCTGACATAATTCCAATTGATGCACCAGGTTTACCACTGTCAAAAGTAGCTTTAAATGCAGTAGGGAGGCCAGCAGTCCCAATTTCTACATCAAAGTTATGGTTTGAAAGTTCATCCGTAAGTATTTTACAAGCCTTGAATTCCTCGTGCCCGAGTTCAGGGTTTGCCCCGATATAAGTGCTAATTTCATAAAAACGTTCTTTATTTGCTTCGATTGCTGCTAGTATGTCTGATTTCATGTTTACCCTGCTTTCTGAAAAAATAATATGTATGGATTATTATAAATCGTAAGGAATAAAAATTCAATTAAACTCTTAGGTTAGTATACTATATTTGTATAACAATCACACTCTAAAAATAAAAATTTATGAAATCTAGGCACTAGCACATACAGTACAACCCATAGGCTCATATCTTAACAGTGTAAATAGAAAGAAAGGGAGATGACACTATGCATTACGGATATCATGATCATTGCGGACACGGATATGGATATGGTGATTTTGGAAATAACAACAGCTTCGTATTAATTGTTGTACTGTTTATCTTATTGATAATTGTTGGTGCTTCATACGTACGATAAAAATACGAAGGTAGTACGTTTCTAAGGATAGGCTTCCTACAAACGTTCTTATAAAAGGGTTCCTCTTACAAATAAGTGAGAGGAACCCTCTTCAATTATGGATTGAAATTTGTTTAGATTTAACAATTCATGAATAGATTACAGATGTTGAAACAAAAGATAAGCGGTAACAGTTTTTAACTAATTGGATAGAAATTTGCCTCTTTTTTAAGCGGTGGATGAATAGGTAAAGGTAATTTGAAAGAAAAGTTCAAGAACATATCTATGATAAGGTATTTTTCGGACTAAAAGTGTGGAGAAAAAGCAAAAATTCGTCAAGGCATTTTTGATTGAGGTGAGCACATGGATAAAAGATATGATGTGATTATCGTAGGCGGAGGCATTGCTGGTTTACAAGCTGCCATCCAGTTAGGACGGTATAAACATAAGATAGCTGTAATAGATTCAAATGACGGTCGATCCACTATTTGTAGGTGTTATCACAATATATTAGGATGGCCAGATGGTGTAAGTGGGGAAACTCTTCGTAATTTAGGGAAAATGCAAGCAGAAAACTATGGGGTAGATTTTATCAATAATGAAGTTATAAAAGTTGAAAAAGAGGGTAGTGACTTTACACTGCATTGTCGTGGTGGTGATACATATACTGCTAGACGATTACTTTTAGCAACAGGTGTGAAGGACAATATTCCACCGATTAAAAACATCTACAAATGCTTAGGGCTAACCATTTATGTTTGTCCTGATTGTGACGGGTACGAAGTTGTGGACAAACATGTGATTGTCATTGGTTCTGGTAAGCCTGGTGCAAATATGGCACTCACTTTAGCTTATTTTACAAAGGATATCACTTTTATCAATCATGATTGGAATAAGCTTGATAATGATACGATCACAAAGCTAAAACGAAAGGGGATTACACAAATACAAGACGATGTTGAGGAGATCATGTTAAAAGAGGAAACTGCCAATTTTGTTGGTGTTAGGTTGAAGAGTGGTGATGTGATTGATGGAGATCGTGGATTTATGGGGTTTGGAGGTAATGAAGTCCGTTCGGAATTGGCTACCCAGCTTGGCATCGAGCGAACAGAGAATAAACATATTATCGTCGACCCTCGAACAAAGAAGACGAATGTTGAATATGTGTGGGCTGCAGGTGACATTACGGTTCATTCAGAGCAAACCACTATTGCTATGGGAGATGGAATGCAGGCGGCCATTTGGATACACAAAAGCCTTTTACAAGATTAAATAAACCTCTAGTTTGACGAAATTATCACTCCCTTCATACATATGATGTACTATTAGGCTTTTTATTTAGTGAGACTAGAAATGTGTTTGTGACAAGCTACGTCTTGGAAATTGTAAACGTGTACTAAAGTGATGGTTTATCGTAACAAGCTCGACTTAAAAGCTTTTATTGTGTGAGGCAATAACGGGTTAGCTGTACAGCTCGTTCAAAAAAGCAGTATGCGTGTATGGCAAGTAGTGTATCGCAGTACACGCTAGTTTCAGAAATCTGTGAACGTGTACCGCAAGAGTGTCTAGAGGTACACGCTAGTTCGAAAACGTGTTGAGCATGTATGGTAAGAGGAGTCTCGCGGTACATGCAGGTTCATAAATTCGGTTATCATGTACCGCAAGAGGTGTCTAGAGGTACATGCTTGATCCAGAAATCGGCGAGCGTGTACGGCAAAAGTTGTCTCTCAGTACACGCTAGTTCGAAAACGTGTTGAGCATGTATGGTAAGAGGAGTCTCGCGATACATGCAGGTTCATAAATCTGGTTATCGTGTACCGCAAGAGGCGCTATGTATTACAGTTTTGTATTAAAATCGGTGAGCGTGTATCGTAAGAATGATTTAGCCGTACATGGTCGACCTGAAAACCAATGAGCGTGTACCGAGACAGATGTTGAATGCTACACCACTACGGCAAGGAGGGTTTACGATGGAGGAGACCCGCTTAATTAAGCCACTATTGGATAAAGAGTATCCGATGATAAGCCATGGAAATGGAATCTATTTATATGACACGGACGGAAAAACATACATCGATGGTTCATCAGGAGCCATAACTGCTAGCATTGGCCATGGCGTGAAGGAAATCATTGAAGAAATTGATAAGCAGGCACATAAAATATCCTTTGTCTACCGATCACAGTTCACCAGTGAGCCTGCAGAAAAATTAGCAAAGAAGCTGAGTGACCTAGCAAAGGGCGGTGAATACTGGTCTTTTTTTGTGAATAGCGGTTCTGAAGCAACAGAGACGGCGATGAAGATCGCGATTCAATATTGGCAGGAAAAAGGGATAAGAGGGAAAAATAAAATCCTATCACGGTGGATGAGTTATCACGGTATTACAATCGGCGCACTGTCAATGTCTGGTCATACTGGAAGACGTGCACGATTTGTCTCCATGCTTGAGGATTATCCAACCCTGCAACCACCGTATTGCTTTCGATGTCCCTATCATACAACCTTTCCAACTTGCAACCTTATGTGTGCGACAGAGCTTGAACAAGCGATTAATCGAATTGGTTCCGAGAATATTGCAGCGTTTATTGCGGAGCCAATCATCGGTGCGGCTGGAGGAGCGATTGTACCGCCTGAAGGATACTACCAGGTTATTAAAAAGCTATGTGATAAACACCAAATATTATTTATTGCAGATGAGGTCATGACGGGGATAGGCAGGACTGGAAAAATGTTTGCATTAGAGCATTGGGATACACAGGCAGACATTATCACCCTCGGGAAAGGGATGAGCGCAGGCTATACCCCAATGGCGGCAACTCTTGTAAGTGAAAAGGTAATGGAACCAATTCAAGCTGGATCGAAGCTGATTATGAGTGGGCACACCTATAGCGCGAACCCACAGTCAGCTGCTGTCTCGTTACGTGTATTGGAGTATATTGAATCTCATAATTTAGTAGAAAAGGCAGAAAAAAATGGAAAGTATTTAATTGAAAAATTACTAGAATTAAAGAAAAAGTTTCCTATTATTGGAGATATTAGGGGTAAAGGGCTCATGTGTGGCATAGAGTTTGTGTCAGACATAATCACAAGGTTTCCTTTTAAAAAGGAATTGGATATAACCTCATTTATAGTGAATCAGGGGCAAAAAAATGGACTCTTATTGTATCCAGCAACTGCTGGAATTGAAGGTGTTGGTGGAGACGCTATTCTTGTTGCTCCACCATTAACCATAACCTGTGATCAAATTGATGACTTAATAGGTCTTCTCGACAAAACGTTGACAGACGTTGAAACAGACTTAAAAGGAAAAGGGGTTTTACCTGCATAAATTGGAGGTGATAAAAGTGATTGAGAATCGTTTCAATAAAATTTCAACCTTAGAAGAAGCACTTACACATATTAATGATGGTACGACCTTACTGTTTGGGGGATTTGGTGGTATTGGAAGTCCGCCCACTCTTATTGATGGATTGCTGGATAAAGGGGTAAAAGACTTAACATTAATTGGAAATGACACTGGTTTTCCAAATATAGGTATCGGGAAACTTGTTAGTCGAGGACATGCCAAAAAATGCATCGTCTCCCATATTGGCTCAAACCCTGTTGCAGGACAGCTAATGACAGAGGGGAAGATGGAAATTGAATTTTCTCCACAAGGCACATTGGCGGAACGAATCCGTGCGGGTGGTGTGGGACTTGGTGGGGTTTTAGTAGATGTGGGTATAGACAATGAAATTGTCTCAAATGGCAAACAAATTATTTCAGTTGATGGCAAAGATTATCTCTTGGAAACCCCAATAACCGCAGATGTTTCGATTATTTTTGCGCAGAAAGCCGATCCATTCGGAAATCTTGTCTATGACAAAAGTGCACGAAACATGAATCCTCTTGTTGCAATGGCGGGTAAATTTACTATTGCCGAAGTTGAAGAAATTGTTCCATTGTCAGAGCTTGATCCAGAAGAAATAATAACGCCCGGAATTTATGTTGATATGATTATCAAAAGCAAAGGGGTGAACTGGAAATGGGTATGGGAATAGATATTCGGAACCGGATAGCAAGACGAGCAGCAAGGGAAATTAAGGATGGTATGATTGTCAATTTAGGAATTGGAATTCCTTCCCTCGTACCCAATCACCTGCCTGAGGGAATGAATGTTATGGTCCATGCAGAAAATGGGATTTTGGGAATTGGACCAAGCCCAGAGAGAGGGGAAGAGGATGAGAATCTTTGTAATGCTGCCGGTTATCCTGTTACAACCATAACTGGTTCCTCCTATTTTGATAGTTCCATAGCTTTTGGTATGATTCGCAGAGGCTATATAGATATCACTATTCTAGGCTCGCTCCAAGTCAGTGAAAAAGGCGATCTTGCTAACTGGATTGTTCCTGGAAAACGTGTCCCGGGTATGGGGGGGGCGATGGAGCTTGCACAGAAGGCAAAGAAGGTTATTGTGGTCATGAACCATGTTGATAAACACGGAAATTCAAAGATTGTGAGAGAATGCAGTCTCCCATTAACATCAAAGAGCTGTGTGGACCTAATCATTACAGATATGGCTGTCATTCAGGTGGAGGAAGATGGCCTTCACCTGATAGAGGTGATGACCCCATATTCGGTAGAAGATGTTATTGAAAATACATCTGCAAAATTAAAGTGGGATGAAACAATCTCACATATATCCTAACAAAAAAGGAGGGAGATACGTTGAGTGACTATACCAAAACGGTTCGAAAATGGATTCGAGATAACAAAGGAAAGGGCATACGCCTTTTAAAAAAGCTTGTACAGGAACCTAGTCTTCAAGGCAATGAACGGTCTTCACAAGCAATTGTGATTGAAAAATGTCGTCAGCTTGGAATGGAAATTGATATTTGGGAACCGAATGGCACGGAGCTTTTAAAGCATCCATATTTTGTTTCTCCACGAACAAGTTTCATAGATAGCCCCAATGTTGTAGGTGTCCTAAAGGGTACGGGGGGTGGGAAATCACTTCTACTCAATGGTCATATCGATGTGGTGCCAGAGGGGGACCTAACAAATTGGGATGTAGACCCTTATTCGGCTGAGATTAAGGATGGTAAATTATATGGACGCGGATCCACTGATATGAAAGGTGGAAATGTTGCGTTGCTTTTAGCCATCCAAGCAATTAAAGAGTCAGGGATTCGCTTAAAAGGGGATCTGCTATTTCAAAGTGTGATCGAGGAAGAAAGCGGTGGTGCTGGAACTCTAGCAGCAATCATCAAAGGCTATAAAGCAGATGGTGCGATTATCCCTGAGCCAACCAATATGAAGATATTTCCAAAACAACAAGGTTCCTTATGGTTTGAAATACGTACATTTGGACGATCTGCACACGGTGGAACTAGATATGAAGGCGTAAGTGCCATTGAGAAAAGTATGACTGTCATCAACCATATTCTTAAGCTGGAAATGATTCGGAATGGTGCAATTTCTGACCCGCTTTATAAAAATACACCAATCCCTGTACCGATAAATATCGGAAAAATTAAAGGGGGAACGTGGCCGTCATCTGTTCCTGATATTGTGACAATTGAGGGTAGGATTGGTGTGGCACCGGATGAAACGATTGAACATGCAAAATCCGAAATGAAGAGATGGTTAGCAAAATTACCTGAGATAGATTCCTGGTTTCATGAGCACCCAGTCGAACTTGAGTGGTTTGGTGCAAGATGGGTACCGAGTACCATAGACCTTGACCATGAATTAATGAAAGTAGTGAAGGATAGTTTTAAACAAGTAAAAGGAAAAGAGCCTATTATTGAAGCCTCTCCATGGGGAACAGATGGTGGACTCTTAACTGCTGTTGGAAATATTCCAACCATTGTATTTGGCCCTGGTACAACAGAAGTAGCCCATTATCCAAATGAATATATTGAGCTTGAGAAAATGTTTGAAGCAGCTGAAATTATCGCTCAGACCATTTTGGCATGGTGTGAAGTTTCAGAGGAATGATATGATAGATGAAAAGGGTACCTAGGAGGTTTACAGTTGTCGAATGAAAAATACAGTGAAAACAAACAATTACAAGAAGCTACATATCGAGCAAATATCGTACTAGACTATTTCAACCGTAGACTCAGAGTTTTAGAGTATCGTGGCGATCTTTTGACTTTACTGGACGACATGTATGAGCTTGCACAGGATCATTCATTTGAAAAAATCATTTGTATGGCTAGACGTGAAGACTTGTTTGATTTTATGGCGAAAGGCTTCATGATAGAAGCGGTGGTTCAGAGATATTTTAATGGCAGTGATGCCTACTTTTTAACCAAGTATTTAACAAATGTGAGACGAAATAGCGAAAAATGGATGGAAGAAGAAAATATCATTAACGCTATTCTGAGTGGATCAAAAGAAAATCTTACTACCGATACAAAATTTTTAATCCGTAAGGCAACTCAAGAAGATGCCACTGAGCTTGCATCCTTATATAGTACAGTTTTTCAGATCTACCCTACACCCTTAAACAATCCAACATATATTCAACAAGCCATGAAGGAGACGACTATTTTTTATGTAGTTGAAGATAACGGTGTGATTGTGAGCGCTGCTTCTGCAGATGTGAATTCTACTTTTCATAATGCGGAACTAACCGACTGTGCAACGTTGGATGCTTATCGAAAGCATGGCTTAATGAAAAGACTATTGACACAATTAGAAAAAGAGTTAGTCAAAAATGGAATATATTGTGCGTACTCGATTGCGAGAGCACTTTCATATGGAATGAATAAAAGCTTTTACCAACTTGGGTACTCGTATACGGGTAGACTCACAAATAATTGTTATATTTTCGATAAAATTGAAGATATGAATGTGTGGGTGAAGGACTTATCTAAATAATGAAATGCCAAATTTTCGGCGTAGTGTGCCAATAATTCATCATAGCAAAAAGGAGGTGGGGAAGCTTGCAAATCGGTGAAGAATTAGTCGTAGCCATTTTAGATAGTATTGATGAAGCAATTCATGTTGTAAATGAAGAGGGAATCACCATCTTCTATAACCAGGTTGCTGCACAGCATGATGGGTTGAGTCAGGAAGAGGTCCTTGGGAAGCATCTTCTTGAGGTTTTTCCTTCCTTAACTGAGGATTCTAGCACACTATTAAAGGTGATTCGAACCAAGGAGCCGATTTTTCATCTTCCCCAAACCTATAAAAATATACGGGGAAAACTAATTGATACAATTAATACCACTCTTCCAATAAAAATCGAAGGCTCTTTTATCGGGGCCGTTGAAATTGGAAAAGATTATTCGAAGATAAAGGACTTATCAAATAAATTGTTGGATCTTCAATCTAAAGTTCGGGGTGTTTCAAAAAAACCACACGAACTTTACGGAGCAAAATACACCTTTACAGACATTTTGACGAAAAATGAGCGGTTCAACCATGTAAAGGATCAAGCAGCAAAGGTCGCAAACTCATCATCTACTGTTCTAGTATATGGGGAAACGGGCACCGGGAAGGAGCTTCTCGTTCAAGCGATACACAATGCTTCGGCACGCAGGCAGGCACCATTTATCGCTCAAAACTGTGCTGCACTACCAGAAAGTCTGCTTGAAAGCATTTTGTTTGGAACGGTGAAGGGAAGCTATACCGGGGCAGTTGATCGAGCAGGGTTATTCGAGATAGCTCATGGTGGCACACTCTTTTTAGATGAAATTAATTCGATGCCATTAGAGCTGCAATCCCGTTTGTTGCGTGTCCTAGAGGATGGGTTGGTGCGCCGGATTGGTAGCCCGAAGGCTCTTCAGGTTGATGTAAGAGTGATTGTTGCATTAAATAAATATCCTCTTGAATGTGTGAAGGCGGGGGAATTACGTCCTGATTTGTATTATCGATTGAACGTGTTTTCGCTAGATATTCCTCCATTAAAAGACAGAATTGAGGATATTCCATATTTGGTAGATCACTTTGTATCCATTTTTAATCACAGTTTCGAAAAGCATGTCTCAAGGGTGGATGAAGCAGTTCTACAGTTGTTCTGTAGGTATCAATGGCCAGGTAATGTGAGGGAATTAAAGCATATAATCGAGCATGCGATGATTATGGCAGAGGGTGAAACGCTAACAAAGAGGCAATTGCCAAATCATATTGTGGAGTATACTACCCCTGAGATAACGGGGATATCAGTACGACCATTGCGGCAAACGTTGAGTGAGACAGAGCAAGCGTTAATTGTTGCAGCGATGGAAAAGTCTGGTGGCAATATTAATCAGGCCGCCAAGCTATTGGAAATACCTCGTCAAACTTTACAATATAAATTACAAAAATTAAAACATAAATAGCCCATTTTTTAATAAACTCCTTCCTGCTATTCATTTTGGCATGCAACTTGCATGTAAATGGTAGTAGGGAGGAGATTTTTTATGCATATGAATTTATACAAACCTAAACGTCATTGGAAAGACATTGAATTATGGAAGGATGTTACGGAGGAGCAATGGAATGATTGGATTTGGCAATTAACGAATACCATTCGTACCATAGACGATTTACGTAAAGTGATAAACCTGACACCAGAAGAAGAGGAAGGTGTCTTGATTTCTACTAAGACAATTCCATTAAATATTACGCCATATTATGCATCATTAATGAATCCTGACGATCCTCGATGCCCAATTCGAATGCAATCTGTACCAATTGGAAAAGAAATTCACAAAACGAAATATGACCTAGAGGACCCACTTGAAGAGGATGAAGATTCACCTGTTCCAGGTTTAACGCATCGCTATCCGGACCGTGTTCTCTTCTTAGTGACAAACCAATGCTCCATGTATTGTCGGTATTGTACACGGAGACGATTTTCCGGCCAAATTGGCATGGGTGTGCCGAAAAAACAATTAGATGCTGCGATTGGGTATATTGCGAATACGCCAGAGGTTCGTGATGTATTGATTTCTGGAGGAGACGGTCTCCTCATCAATGATAATATCCTTGAATACATTTTGAAAAACTTACGTGAAATTCCGCATGTGGAAATCATCCGTATTGGAACGAGAGCGCCAGTTGTTTTTCCGCAACGTATAACTGAAAACCTATGTAATATTCTAAAAAAATATCATCCGGTCTGGTTAAACACTCACTTTAATACTTCAATTGAAATTACAGAGGAAGCGAAAAAAGCGTGTGAGATGCTTGTAAACTCAGGTGTTCCGGTTGGGAACCAATCGGTTATTTTAGCTGGAATTAATGACAGTGTCGAAATTATGAAAAAGCTAATGCATGATTTAGTGAAAATTAGGGTTCGACCTTATTATATTTATCAATGTGATTTATCTGAAGGAATTGGACACTTTCGAGCGCCGGTTTCAAAGGGCTTGGAAATTATCGAAGGCTTACGTGGACACACCTCGGGCTATGCGGTGCCAACATTCGTCGTCGACGCTCCAGGTGGAGGCGGAAAAATCGCGGTACAGCCTAACTATTTACTCTCACAAAGTCCCGAAAAAGTGGTGCTGCGTAACTTTGAAGGTGTCATTACAACGTATCCAGAACCGGAGAACTACGTGCCAGGTCGTGCGGATGCTTATTTTACCGAGCATGTTGGTTCACTTGAGGATAAAAAGTCAACTGCGGGGATAGCGGGACTACTGGGTGAGGGCTTTAATCTTGTCCCTGAAGGAATTAACCGAATCTCAAGAAGAAAGAAATACAATGAGGATCCAACACATAGTACATTAAAGGATAAACGTGACAAACGAGATGAACTGAAGGAGAAAAAGTTCAAATCTACACTAGAAAAAATGAAAGGTACCGAAAAGAAAGACCAGTCTTAGGATTACTAGTATGGTGGGTACGATAACTTCACCATTGTTTAAAAAGGAGGGATTGGCTTGAATTGTATGTGGTGTGAATCGGAAAAAGCACGTGAAACCACAAACAGTGTGTATTGGGAACTGCCTGATGGAACGTGCGCAATTGAAATTTCAGAGACACCTTGCGTAAAATGTGAAGAATGTGGAATGGAATATCAGGAAGAAAGCATAATTAACGAAATTGAAGACCAGCTTCTGTTAATTGATACGAAAAAACTTTCGAAAACAATTGGATATAAGGAACTCATGGACATTCCTAGGTTTTTAAAGCATAACTACTTCCGTTTTTAAACATTTTTGATTTGACATGCTTCCATATCGTGATAAAATGACAAAAATGAACGCTTATGTAGGATGTGGTGTCGTGGGGAAGTCATTTTACCATTATATTGTAAAGTATCGTGCAGCAAAAACGAGGGATGAAATTAGTCAATTTGCGAATGATGTCTATTTGGATCATAGCTTTCCAATTTATTCAACTGACTATGACGAATTGAGCTCGTATCTTGAGCTAAACGGGCATTATTTGAAAAGCATGTCTATTTTTGATAATGCCTGGGAGCTTTATAAAAATGAAGATTAGTTTTACTTTTAAATATAATTTTTCAGGAAATTCGAGAAATTAGGATTAAATATGGTAGGGTTATTTGATTTATTCCACTGAGATGCAAAATCTCGGTGGTTTTTTTCTTTTATAGACATGTGATCCTACTAAAATAGAAAAATACTGTCACTATTTTCATATTACTGTCACTATCAGAAAAATACTGTTACTATTCACGAAATACTGTCACTATCCGTGAAAATACTGTCACTAACCAAATCCCCATGTCCCAAACAATCGCTAAATCGAACAGCATTCCCCCAAAATTTTAGGCTCGCCATCAGTAAATTTTTCTTATCTCACAAGCCTCATTATATTGCCGTTTTAGCAAAGACTTGCATATACTATCTCACACCCTTCAAATCGACACAGGAAGCAGAGGGATGATGATAAATGGAAGAGAAAAGTAAAAAGCCCAAATACAAAATCGGTGACATTGTCGTTGTTACGTTATATGGAACAGTGGGATCTGTGACCGATATTCGTAAGCTTGATGGAAATTATCTATATAAAGTGAATAAAGGCGAGGCTTTTTACGCTGAATCGTCATTAACCCTGCTGTCACACTATAAAGCCATGCCGATTGAAATTGAAAAACTAGAAATCGAGTATAAGTATTATTTTGGTGACCTTGTCTTCGTACAGGGGTATGACAACGATGTATTCAAGATTGTCGGAATACACACTGAAATATGGCGGTACAAAGAGGGTGCATGGGAGGATGTGATTTATGAATTAGCACGATTAACAGATGGTGAGTGGCTCGAAGCAGGAGAGGATGAGCTAACACTACTTGCAGATTTTGATCAAGCAGAAACATTCCTTCAAAAATATTCATTAAAGTATTTTGTGAAAAAGAAAAACAAAAATGTGGGGATGTATGAAAATATGGATATTTATCGTAAATCCGAAAAAGATCATATGCGTATTAAGAAGGAGAAAAAAGAAATCATTGATGGATTACTTGATGTGTACAACGATTATAAGATCCTGTACGACATGTTCCAGGATCCAAAATATAAAGACGTAATGGATTTAGCTATGAAAAATCTACAAAAATTTGAAACTGGGAAGGGTAACGATTAACCAATGAACCAAGCTTGTACCAACACGTAGAAAAAATAAGGGATCCCTAAAAATAGAATAATAGAAAATAAACCTTTTGTTACTTTTCCTAGTACTTTGTCAAATTGTTCCCCATCAATAAATTCAAGGATTTTGTTTGTCTGATTTTCTTCTTTTATAGGAAAGTTTACGATTGTACCATGCTTTGTCATGTGAATCCCTCCATTAGGCTTGTCCAACTTTATACTCCATCCTATGTATGAGAAATCCATTTCATGACTAAAAAATAATTACATAACTAAATGACATAGGTGTAGAGATTTAAACATACATCTTAGTAAAGGGGGCGATCATGCTGAAGGAGATCGAGGTTGTCATTGACACTGAGGAAATTGCGGAGTTTTTCTATAACGAACTTGTTGGGCGGGGATTTGCCCCAAGTGAGGAAGAGCTAGAGGAGCTAGCCGACATCACATTTGAATATTTGCTCTTTAAATGCGTCATTGACGAGGAAAATGAATAAATATAATACATATCCACTCCTACAACTCGACGGTGTATCCGTCGTTTTTTTGTTGTATGAAAGATTTTTTTGAAGAAGTTAGAAACCTTTTTCAATCAGAATCGTATAGTTTTATATCCAAAGAAAAGAGGAGGAACTCATAATGTCCTTATTTAATAAAATTTTATCAAGTATTGGTGTCGGTAGTGCAAGGGTAGACACGAAACTCACAACAGATCAGTTACGTGTAGGTGAAAAGGTAAGTGGTGTAGTTGAGATTGTAGGTGGTAGCACAGAGCAGCAAATTGATGAGATTTATCTTTCCTTAATGACAACGTATCTTAAAGAATCAAATGACAGAAAGTTTAATCAGCAAGCTACCATTGAAAAAATAAAAATCGTTGAACGTTTTACAATAGGCAGCAATGAGAAACGAGAAATTCCTTTTTCATTTGTACTTCCTCTTGATACACCAGCAACACTTGGAAAAACAAAAGTTTGGATTCAAACAGGATTGGATATTAAAAATGCCATTGACCCAACTGACAAAGATTATCTTTCCGTTTCACCATCACCTTTAATGGCAGGTGTGTTGAATGCGGTATATGACTTAGGTTTTAGCTTACGCAAGGTGGATTGTGAGGCAGCTCCTTATCGCTTGAGAAAACGTTTACCGTTTATTCAAGAATTTGAGTTTGTACCAACTAGCGGGGCATATCGAGGTAAATTAGACGAAGTTGAGGTCATGTTCTTCCCTCAATCACCAGATCAATTAGAAGTATTGATGCAGGTTGACCGACGTGCACGTGGTTTAGGTAGCTTCCTTGCAGAAGCATTGGAGATGGATGAATCATATGTGAGATTCACTGTGAATACAAGTGACCTTCCAAATCTCAAATCGCAAATTAATTCGTTAATCAGCCGTCATAGTTAAAAAGTAGGGCGTCCAATCGGACGCCCTTCAGACTGTTGAAAAACGCTCGCATGCTGCGTGTTGCCTCATGAAGGCAACTTCTATTCGCGTCTGTGCTCGACTTTGCGGCTTGTCTGACAAATGATTCAATCAATATTATCAGTTAGCAGCTCTATTACTCATTATGTCCTGGTCCATTTTTACGGCCACCAGCAGCAGAGAATTCTTTTCCATGTGCGATCTGTTCGGCCTCAATCGCTTCAGGTGGTATATGGTTGTTCTTCTTTGGTGCATTTATGCGATTACGGTTTTTCTTACCCACAATAATCCCTCCATTTACTTAGGCTGCATAAAGCCTTGTTTTTCACCTTTAGATGTATTCGGCGGGTTTCCAATACCCTTTGTTGTATCAGTTTCATTCGCATATTGAACCGCTTGTTTTAGTTTTTTACTCATTCCTTGCTTGGACAAGTGATTTCCCCCTTACCACCAAATCAAATATGTTTTGGTTATTTTGTGATTCCATTTTTGAGAACTCTTTTGAACATTCCTCTGTCATTCCGAGGCTTACTTTAATCAGAATAGGGGTAACCCTTAACAACTAATTAAAGTAATACACCATTATCTTTCCCCATATTTTTGTGTTAATGAATGTTTTTACTTTATTCAGTCAGAAGTCTGACTCCGGTGGTACCTAGATGTTTTTATAAAAAACTTTTAGAAAACAACAAAATCAAAGACTTAGAACGCCACCATGTGCAACGTTTTATTGACCACCTCATGTGGGCCGAAAAATTTGGCGAAAATACGCCAAGACGTATTTGGATGTAGAATATAATTGTGGTATGCTAGGAAAAGTGTAAGATTTTTTTTAGGAGGACATTAGATGAGTACACATATTGGTGCAAAACAAGGTGAAATCGCAGAAACAGTGTTGCTTCCGGGTGACCCGTTACGCGCAAAATATATTGCAGAGACGTTTTTAGAAGATGTTACATGCTATAACGAAGTAAGAGGTATGTTAGGTTTTACCGGTACATATAAAGGCAAACGAGTATCTGTACAAGGAACGGGAATGGGTGTACCATCCATTTCAATCTACATACATGAATTAATGAACGAGTATGGTGTTCAAAATTTAATACGAGTTGGCACATGTGGTGCGATTCAAAAGGACGTAAAGGTTCGTGATGTAATCTTGGCCATGACGTCATCAACCAACTCACAAATGAACCGCCTAACCTTTGGTGGTGTGGATTATGCGCCGACTGCATCATTTGACTTACTAAAGAGAGCATATGATGTTGGAAGTGAAAAAGGAATGGCACTAAAAGTTGGGAATGTCTTTACAAGTGATGTTTTCTACAATGAAAATGCTGAGCTTGAAAAATGGGCAAACTACGGTATTCTTGCAATCGAAATGGAAACCACTGCACTCTATACATTAGCGGCTAAATTTGGACGTAATGCATTATCCGTATTAACAGTAAGTGACCATATTTTAACGGGTGAAGAGACAACAGCAGAAGAACGACAAACGACCTTTAACGATATGATTGAAGTTGCACTAGAAGCGGCATTGAAAGAGTAAGAAAGGGGGGGAGATTTCGTGTTACGAGATTTTTCCCCTTTTTATTAGGGTGATGAGTATATGAAAAAACGATTTGTTAAATATGTATTAATTGTCGCAATTGCGTTTTTCGTCTTCTTTGGTTTGAAAATCATTTCTCCATCTGAATCCTATACGGATACTGATGAAGAATTGAAAAGTCAGTTAATTGTAAACGGCTACAAAATAGAGGGTATCACCTTTTATGGAAATCAAGTACTAGCATTTCTTGAAGAAAAAGGCGAAAAAAAGCTATACATTGGGGACCATGAACAGTCTATTATTGACAATGTACAACCATGGGCTGATTTTCAGCCACCAAAAAGCACGGATAAAATATATGAAGGTGTTGAAGTGAATCCCGATGCCCATCTTTTGTATTTATATGGTCAAAAAAAGGATGGCAGTAATTTCGTTGATGTGATTAATATAGCAACAAAAGAACCTGTATCGGAGATTCCATTGGAAGGCTCGGCTAAACTGAGCAATATAAAATTCAAAAATGGTTACACCGAAGGAATGCTGTATGCAAAAACTAATCCAGAAGAACAAAAGGCTGAGATTATTTTAAATAATATAGATTTCACCTCACATATGGACTTACTTGTTGTGGATTTACCATCGAAAGATTCATATGTGGACTGGGTCGATGTGAATCCGGAGCTTGAGCATATTGTTTATACGATAAAGGACAAGAAAAAAGTCACAGCCTTTGTTCATGAATTATCCACAAATGTTACCACTCCACTGAAAAAAATAAGTGGAGACAAATTTCTATTTGATGGGGAACAGCTTGTCGGTTTCCGATCGAAAAAAGACACGCTGGAAATTAAAGAATATGAATACAACCGTAATACTGATTCCACTACTCAGAATGAAAACTATGATATTGTCATAAAAAATGGGATTGTCTTAGACCCTGATAAAGAAACTATTAAAATTGGCTATCATGTTGGGATTAAGGATGACAAAGTAGCTGCAATAACCAAAACAGATATTCAAGGAGATACAGTCCTTGACGCGTACCAAAAAATAGTTAGTCCGGGATTTATTGATATGCTTTCCTTTAATCCAGATCCAATGTCTGCAAAATTCAAAATTGGGGATGGTGTTACAACAAACCTTTCAATGCATGGATGTACGGTGGATTTTAATGGGTTCTTTGCTCAATACGAGAAATTTCCTACTTCCGTAAATTACGGTGGGGCGCTTTTTGCAGTCCGTCTTCGGTATGAGGCTGGACTTGGAAATCATGGAACACCTACACAAGAACAAATTGACTATATGGTAAAACGCGCTGAGGAAGAAATTAGAAAAGGTGCACTCTCAGTAGCCTTTAGTCCTGAGTATTATCCAGGAACAACCCCTGAAGAGATTAAGGCCATTATGAAGGTTGCAAAGAAATATGGGCTCGTTACTCACTTCCATGGTAGACACTCAGCAATTACAGGTGAACATACGAGCATTGATTCGGTTAAAGAAGTACTTGGGTATGCAAGAGAGCTTAATGCACCGGTACATTTTATGCACCTTCACAGTACAGGAGGTACAGGTGCTATGGATGAAGCCCTTGCACTGATTGAAGAAGCTAGAGCTGAAGGATACCATGTAACGTATGATATATATCCATACGACTCTTGGGCGACAGACATTTCGTTTGAGCGTTTAAGTGGGGATTGGCAATCACGCTTTGGGATATCATACTCGGATATCCAAGTAGCAGGCACATCGGAACGTTTAACAGAGGAAACCTTTTCGAAATACCGTAAAAAAGGCGGACAGGTTATTGTTTATGCCATGAATGAAGACGAGCTTATCAAAGCGCTCCAGGTTGACCATAGTATGATTGGTAGCGATGCCACGATGAATAGCGAGTATAATCACCCAAGGGGCGCAGGTACATTTTCACGATTCATCGGTCGTTATATTCGGGACCTTGATGTATTACCACTCATGGAAGGTATGAAGAAAATAACGATCCATTCGGCAAGGCAACTAGAGGATGTTGCTCCTGCCATGGCGACCCGAGGAAGGCTTCAGGAGGGTGCAACCGCAGATATTACAATCTTTGATTATGATAAAATTATTGATACATCAACAGCCGAAAAACCGGCGTCATTATCTACTGGCATCGAATATGTACTAGTGTCAGGTGAGATAGCGAAGGACGATAGCGGTGTTCTACCTCACGTAAAAAACGGGCAACCGATTATTGGGGTATTTGAATAATCATTCTACCTTCCAAAACATGTATGATCGCCCTATTGTTAAACAACATAATCTCGGACAAGTAGTGGATACTTTTAAAGAGGTGATTTTCATGAACCATGAGAAGGATTATGATCGAGATCTGGATCGTGAGGATACGCTCACTGAAAATTCGTTAAAGGCCATTCTCGAAACAGCCTATAAAGCAGAATCTGAATTGATGCGACGTTATTTAAATACATCTGAACGGGTTCATCATGACGAAGAGCTAAAACAAAGACTCACTAATTTTGCAGAAGGAAATGCGAAACGTACGAAACAATTGCAAAATGAAATCGAGAAACTACATTAATCATGCCACGGAGGTAATCCTCCTGTGGCATTTTTAAATGATAAGATCATATAAAGATTTCCTGCTCAGTTTTCAATGTCTAGCTTTAATTCGCCATCAGCCCGAGGTCACAAGACAATTGCTTCTGAAGGCAAAAAGCGACTTCTGTCAGCACTTATCTAGTGGCTTGTCGCCTAAGGCAGCGGGCCGTTCGCTTTTCTTATACATGAGATGGTAGTGAATTGTTTAAGCTAAGTGAAAAGAATTTGGTGGTGTCATTATGCCTGAGTTACCAGAAATGGAAACATATAAAAACCTTTTGCAGTTGAAAGTAGCTGGTCATACCATTCAATCGGTCGAGGTTAATCGTGAAAAATCAATCAATACGCCTGTTTCTGACTTTACAAGAGAATTAGTTGGAACCAAAATCATTAGCGTAAAAAGGCGAGGAAAGCATCTCATTTTTGAGTTAGAGACAGGGAAGAGATTATTACTTCACCTCATGCTGGGCGGTCTCATGTATATTGAGACAGAGAACGACACGATTTCAAGGACGAAACAAGTTATTCTTTCCTTTGCCTCTCACCATCTTACTTTTATTGGTTTGCGATTAGGTTACTTGCACCTCCTCACCCCAAAAGAAATAGATGATGAGTTTTCTGACCTAGGTCCCGAACCGTTACAACCAGATTTTACACCTCAACAGTTTGAAAAGTTAATAGAAAACAAAAGAGGGAGGTTAAAAACAACACTGGTGGATCAACACTTTATCGCGGGAATTGGAAATTGTTACTCGGATGAAATATGTTTTGAAGCAGGACTACTGCCCACCCGAACCTTTGATACCCTTGATGAGACACAAACTGAGAAATTGTATCATTCCATTCAATCGGTTTTACAGGAAGCTATCCGGTTTGGTGGCTATATTGAACAACCTCTATTTAAGGACGACCAATTAACTGGGGGTTATAATGAGAAATGTAAAGTCTATGATCGTGAAGGTCAAACTTGTATACGATGTGGTTCGAAAATTGTGAAGAAACTAATTTCTTCTAGGAAGACATTTTTTTGTGCAAATTGCCAAATCTAAAAAAAAAACACTTGATTATCATAGGGTTTAATGGCTATTCTAAAGGAGAACGAATATTAGAAAGAGGGATTATTATGGCAGAAAAAACATTTACTATTACAAGTGATGCGGGGCTACATGCAAGACCGGCAACGAAACTTGTACATAAAGCAAGCCAATACCAATCAGAAATTACACTTTCTTTCAATGGTAAATCAGTAAACCTTAAATCAATTATGGGTGTAATGTCTTTAGGCGTACCTAAAGGATCAGAAATTGTAATCCAAGCAGAGGGAAATGATGCAGAGGACGCGTTAAATGGACTTGCTTCTGTATTAAAAGAAGAAGGTCTTGGTGAATAATAGAAAAGTAAGTAAACAACCATCAGCTTGATGGTTGTTTTTATGTTACGACAGAAAAAACTTGCTTGACTAATTCTGGTTGGAACAAAGATAAAGTTACCGGTCATGAATAAGGCACGATTACTTTACGCAGTCTCTTCGCCTTCTTCAGTTGCTAATACGAGTGCTCCATGGCGGATTAAATACTGAAAATGAGAGATTGGGAATACACCTTTTTGCTTTGATTCTAACTCAATTCGAACAGATGAATTATTTATTTCAACAACCTTTAATGTCTTTGCATCACATAAGTTCGGTACAAATTTCTGTGTAATACCAAATTCCATATTTGTCACAAGTTCAAGGTTTTCTTTTGTCATACTTGCTCACCACCTTCTTCATATACGTAATATGTCCAATACATAGAAAATCATACCAGAAGTGCAAATATTTACTTGTTATTAAAATTTCTAGTTCGCATTATTGGTATTTTCTTGTTAAAATCGTTAATATTTATATACGATCATTTATTTTAGTTTGGAGGATTCACATTTGAAACCGATTAAGAAAGAAGAAGTACAGGACATCATCAATCGTTTTGCAAATCAAAGCGTCTATATTCATCTTGAAACTACCAATGGAGCTTATGCTGTTCATTCTGGTACACGTAAGACATCTGCAGGTGCGTTTATTCGTAACGCTCTTGTAACTTATTCAGAGGGGAAAATCGTTGGAACTGATCCATATCGAGTTGGTCTAAAGATGGATATCGGCTGGATATATGCCGAAGGGTTAACAGATTGGGAACTCGACGAAAAGGACCGTCTTTTATTAGCGGGCCATGATGAAGAAGGAAAACTAGCTGTTGCCCTTCAAATTAGTTCAACCCCATTCTAAAAAAAGGTATATTCTTAAAAAAAGATTTCAAAAAGGAGGATGAAAAGGACCGCGTCGACAAGGACGCCACGTCCTTATGTCTTGTCGACACTAGCACATCCTGTGCGTCGAAAGTTCGAGGGGCACAGTTCCTTCGTAGCGGAACGTATGCAGTCAATACGTGAGCATAAGGTTATGCTTCAAAGAATTCGCTTCGCAAGACGGAAAAGTGATATTCTTTTCCTAGGAACGGAAAAACAAGCCAACGAGCTTCCACAGGAAGTGGTGACTTCGACGTTCGACACAGGACGTGTCGGTATTTAGTCGAAGATCTTCTGAAGACGTGTCATTTTCACCGGACTTTTTTGAACATCCGATTCTTAAAATAAAGGTTCAAAAAGGAGGATGAAAAGGACCAAGAAGTTTGAGGCGGCGCAGTTTTGAGTAGCGGAACGTATGTAGTCAATACGTGAGCAACGGAAAAACAAGCCAACGAGCTTCCACAGGAAGTGGTGACTTCGACGTTCGACACAGGACGTGTCGGTATTTAGTCGAAGATCTTCTGAAGACGTGTCATTTTCACCGGACTTTTTTGAACATCCGATTCTTAAAATAAAGGTTCAAAAAGGAGGATGAAAAGGACCAAGAAGTTTGAGGCGGCGCAGTTTTGAGTAGCGGAACGTATGTAGTCAATACGTGAGCAACGGAAAAACAAGCCAACGAAAAAATTCGACGTGTCATTTTCACCGGACTTTTTTGAACATCCTATAAAGGAGTAATGATATGGAACGACAAATTTTAGTAGTATTTCCACATCCAGATGATGAAGCATTTGGTGTATCTGGTTTAATTAGTTTACATACAACAAAAGGGGTTCCCGTTACATATGCATGTTTGACGCTTGGAGAAATGGGAAGAAACCTTGGAAATCCTTTTTTTGCAACTAGAGAAACTCTACCAGAGATACGTAAAAGAGAACTTATGGAAGCGTGTAAAGCATGTGGAATTTCGGATCTTCGAATGCTAGGTTACCGTGATAAAACATTGGAATTTCTTGATCCGGAGAGAGTAGCTGACAAGATTGAAGAAATTATTAAAGAAGTGAATCCTTCGCTTGTAATCACATTTTATCCAGGACATGGTGTTCACCCTGATCATGATGCAACAGGTGAAGCAACGATTCGTGCAGTTGCGAGATTCCCCAAAGAAAATAGACCAAAGGTGTTCTGTAAAGCAATCACACATAATCGCGTCGAAAAGCTTGGGGAGCATGATGTAGAATTTAATGTAGATGAAGTCATGGACATGAAATTAGCAACATTACGAGCACATCGTTCCCAGACAGAAGGCTTAATGGGAAATTTGCTGAAAAAGATTGATGATAAAGAAAACGAAATAATGGATTGGCTGCGTACCGAAGTATATTGGACCTATAAATTTGATGATTAAGTTGTAGTGCCCAGTGAAATGGGTTCTACTTAAAAGGAGCTCAATCAAAATGGAGAACAATCCAGTTGATTTTGATCAGCTTTTAAAGGCCTATCAATCGCTATGGATGAATCGACAACTATGGCGTAAGGATGAAAACAGTGAAGACATCCTTCGTGCAACGATTAAAAGAGATTTAAAAGATGAACTAACACATCCAAGGTTACGAAAAACGCCATATGAAAAGTTTTTTATGGCGAGCCGACGAATTTTCGATTCATCACTAACGATGGAAGAAAAGCTAAGTCTGCAGCACATTTATCTAGATGAAATGGAAAATGTGAAGAAAGTGTAAATAAAATATGAAAAATTTTACAAATAGGTAGAATTTCCGTTGTACAACTACTGAGATTCCTTTATAATCAAAAAATATACACAGATGAGCTCGTCAAAATATCTCAACATAGTGTCAAGGAATGAAAGGGGTATTTTTATGGAGATGAACATGTATATGGAAATCTCAGTCATTCTATTTTTGATATTTACTTTTTCCTTAGCAACATCAATTTTTAAAGGAACACATAAAAAGATACCAAAAATAGTAAGTGCAACGTTTATTAGCTTATGTTCTTTTTTCATTTTATGGAGAGCAGCTAGCCTATTGTCGTATTTTCATTAATAAAATATAAGCACAAATTAAAAAAGAGCGGGGACACCGCTCTTTTTTGTGTACTCATACATCATTTTCTAAGGTCGAACTACTCTCGCTGATTTTTTCAGGAGATACAATATATAGGCCCATTTCTTCTTCAAGCTCTTCGATTGATTTATTGAGGACTGTTTCATCCTTTGATGTAAAGTTTTCCAATTCTGTCACCTCAAAAATAGTATGTCCATTTTTCATTATTTGAATAGTTCTTTCTCTGCTTGAAAAACCTAATGATATTTAGTGAATAGGAGAACAAATGATGAGATTTGGTAGTCATATTAGCATTCGAAATGGATATATAGGCGCAGCCCAACACGCGAACAAAATAGGTGCAAAAGCATTTCAATACTTTCCTAAAAATCCTAGAAGCTTATCCGTTAAGGATTTTAATCGCCATGATGCCAGGGAATGTGCGCAGTACTGTAAAGAGCATGACATCGTCACAATTGCCCATACCCCATACCCAACGAATTTGGTGGCAGAGGAGAATCAAATTGAGCTTGTAATCGACTCTGTGTTAAATGACCTTGAGATTGCAAATGAGTGTGGATCTGTCGGGGTGGTTGTTCATTTTGGCGTCTTAAAAGGTAAACCAGATCCTTTAGCAGGCTATAAGAGAATGATTGAAAATATGAATGAAATACTCTCGCGTTGGGAGGGTGAGTCACTCTTTTTGTTAGAGAACAATGCAGGAAAAAGTGGACCAACAGGAACCACACTGGAGGAACTCGTACAGATTAGGCAGCTTACCGATTATCCTGATAAGATAGCCTTTTGCTTAGATACATGCCATGTATTTGCTAGTGGTGTATGGGACGGTGATAATTGGGCAGAAGTTGAGGGGAAGGGGATTGAGTTAGGCTATTTTGAACATGTAAAGGCTGTTCATTTAAACAATTCAATGTATCCTACCAGATCAATGAAGGATCGCCATGCGAATATTCCGTATGGGGAAATTAAAGTAGAGCAAATCAAGGAATTACTATCGAGCTCTGTTTTTGGCGATATCCCGTTTGTTTTGGAGACGCCGCATACTAGTGAATTTTCACATGAAGATGAGTTGCGATATCTCAATGAGATGGTTTAAAAAAGAGTGTAATTCTGGTTAGTGACAGTATTTCTGTAATAGTGACAGTATTTTCTCGATAGTGACAGTATTACTAAAATAGTGACAGTATTTCGTTCATTAGTGACAGTAAAGCCAATCTACCCCTTAAAACGAAGTATGAAAAAGAACCAGCCTGATAACAGGCTGGTTCTACTCATTCTGTTTCTACCTTCATCTGAGCAGCTTTTTTCTGCACAATTATCAAACGACCTGACAATGTAACAGCACCTGCTGCGAGGCCAACGATTAATCCAATCCAGTAACCAAAGGCACCTAATGACGTATAATTTGCAAGCACATACCCGACTGGTAAACCAATCACCCAATAGGAGATGAGCGTCATGACAAAGGTTGTGTTCACGTCTTTATAGCCCCGAAGTGCACCTTGGATGGGGGCTGCGATGGCATCTGATAGCTGGAAGAAAATCGCATAGATTAAGAATTGTGTAGTAAGATTCACGACTGTTGGATTCGTTGAATACATTCGCGCGATAGGTTCTTGAAACAAGAAAATAATTGCTGCGCAAACCAGGGCCATTAAGACAGCAATACAAACTCCTAATACACTATATTGTTTGGCATCCTTAAAACGTTTTGCCCCGACCTCAAAGCCGACTACAATGGTTAGTGCCATTGAAATACTCAATGGAATCATATAAAGCAATGATGAAAAATTAATCGCGACTTGGTGAGCTGCAATGGTAATTGTATTGAATTCACTCATGAGCAAGGTAACGGCAGAAAAAATACTCGTTTCAAAAAAGATAGCAAACCCAATCGGCAATCCAAGTTTTAAAATCTCACCCCAGCTAGCAAGTGAAACGGAATAAAGTTTGCGAAATACCCCAAACTCAACAAAAGGAGTCTTCTGTAGAATAATCCAAATCGCGATTAACATAATAAGCCAGTAGGTAATGGCGGTTGCGTAGCCTGCACCAGCACCTCCTAGTTCAGGAAAGCCAGCCTTCCCAAAGATTAATAGATAATTAGATAGAACATTAATCGGTAGGGAGATAAGGGTTATAATCATCGTCACACGTGTATGGCCTAAAGCATCAATAAATGAACGTAGTACAGAATACATAAACAGAGGGACAATCCCGAATGAAAGTCCGATTAAATAGTCCTTCGCGATTTCTCTTACTTCCGTTTCAAGCTTCATAGAACCTAGAATGAAATCAAGAACGAGTCCCCCAATAAGTACAACAACTAAAGAGATAACAATGGAGATATAGACACCTTGCATAACAGCAAAAGGTACCTTTTCACGTTGTTTCGCACCTACATACTGTGCAATGATAGGTGTGATTGCTACTAAAATACCTCCTAACCCAGAGTACACCGGGACCCAAAGACTTGAACCTATGGCGACTCCAGCGAGATCATTGGCTCCAGCACGACCTGACATCATGGTGTCCACAAAGTTAATGAGATTCAGACCAATCTGTGTCACTAGAATGGGAAAAAGTATTTGCAAGAATAGATTGTTTTTTTGTTTAAGAGTAAATGTTTGATTCATAAAAATATACCTTTCTGTCTTTCTATTTCAATTAGAGGATTATATCATAATTCTCTCTCTTGAAATGGGAAAATATTTTCAGTCTACTAAAATGTGTGATTTTTTTCATTCGTCCTTTTTGGTTTTTTAGTGTAAAGTAGTAAAAGGGTATGAAAATAAGAAATATAATCGAAACTAGGAGTGAAGGGGGAATCCAATTTGATAAAATTATTCTCAGATAGTGACTTAGACGGAGTAGGATGTGGACTAGTAGCAAAATTGGCCTTTGGTGATACAGTTGATGTCTCCTATTGCTCTTATCGTAATTTAAACGAGCGTGTAGAAAAATACATTGAAAATCCTGAAAACAATGAAGCGAAAGTGTACATAACAGACCTCGCAGTCAATGACAAAAATGAAAAAGCATTAGAAAAACGTTATAAAGCTGGCCAATACATACAGATGGTAGACCATCATAAAACAGCGATGCATTTTAATAATTATGACTGGGGCTTTGTACAAGCAGAATATGACTCTGGAAAGAAAACATGCGCGACCTCTCTTTATTATGAATTCCTTCTTGAAAAAAATCTGATTGAGAAAAGCAAAGGCTTAGAAGAATTTATTGAGCTAGTTCGTCTTTATGATACGTGGGAATGGGAGTCGGAAAACCGAATCGAAGCAAAAAGATTGAATGATTTATTTTTCATCATCGGCATTGAAGAATTTGAAGCAAAAATGCTTGAACGACTCCAAAACAATCGCAATTCGTTTACACTGACAGAACCGGAAGAATTTCTTCTAGATACAGAAGATAAAAAAATCGAACGATATATTAATTCGAAGAACAGACAAATTGTACAGACGTTCATTGAGGATTACTGTGTGGGAATTGTTCACGCAGAGCAATATTTATCTGAACTTGGTAACGCATTAGCCAAACTGAATCCACATCTAGATCTTATTGCATTACTAAATGTTGGAACAAAGAAAATTGGGTTACGTACAATTTATGATGAGGTAGATGTTTCTGAATTTGCAAAACGTTTTGGTGGTGGCGGCCATCCGAAGGCATCTGGTTGTTCAATGGGTGATACCGCGTTTGAACTTTTTGTGAAAAATACATTCCCTATCTATGCAATACGCCATGATGCACCAGAAAATGAACTGAACCTAAAAGGTAACGAAAATGGAACTCTTTTTGTTAATCGAAAAGGGGAGAAATCGTTTGTATTCCTTAAAGGAGACGGACAGTGGACAATCCACCATGAGAAGAAAACACTTGATGATACGTTTTCTACGTTTGAGGAAGCAGAGCGTTTTGTGAAACGACAGTTTGCAAGTGGTTTGGCGTTTGATAATGAATTGATTTCGTATATTAGAGAACATCTGAAGAAGAAAGAAGATGCCATTAAGGCTAATCTTGATGGAGCTTTAGTGAGTATAAAGAACCAATTTTAAATAGAACGTACATTCGCATATCGGTATGTGCTATAATAAGTATGCAATAGGTTGTCCATATAGGGTGGTCGGCTAAGCCCCAATGAAAGGGGGTGATGCCTATATGACGATATTTGAAAGCCTTACAATTATGCTTTCGTTCGCGTCTCTTGTTGTTGCGATTTTATCTTTTGACAACAATAAAAAATAGACCTCCCTTTTTCCGCTAAAAATCGGGTGAGGTCTATTTTGTCTTAGGCTGATCCCCTTAGTGGAACCAATCTATTGCTAGGCCGTAGATGCTCGTAACATCTGCGGTCTATTTGTATTTTACGAGTATTTAGTATTATCATACCACATTTTGAGTGGAAATGTCACAATAACTTGAACTTCAAGGTCAATTCATTGCCCCAACCTATAAACTTCTGTAAAATACGTGTGGTATAAGATATGTATGAGAGGATTTGATACATCATGACAATTCAATTTGAAGAATTGAAATTACCGATAAAAATACAAAATGAAATTTCAAATAGAAAAAACGCGGCTAAGGCAGCTGGTGATGAACTCCTAGTAGGACAGGGTGGATACACACCTTCTGATATAAATATCATCCGGGATGCGATTATTGCCTTAAGTATCGGAAAGAATGTGCTGTTGAAAGGCCCGACAGGCTCTGGGAAAACAAAGCTAGCAGAAACAATCTCCTTTTTATTCCAACAACCAATGTACAGTATCAACTGTTCGGTTGACCTCGATGCGGAGAGCCTGCTTGGATTTAAGACCATTCACGAGCAGCAAGGGAAGATGACAATTGAATTTGTAGCTGGCCCTGTTATTAATGCAATGAAGAAGGGATATTTGTTATATATAGACGAAATTAACATGGCAAAACCTGAAACACTTCCAATCCTTAACGGTGTTCTTGACTACCGTAAAATGATTACTAATCCATTTACAGCTGAAGTGGTTCGAGCGGAGAACGGGTTTGGTGTGATTGCGGCCATCAATGAGGGCTATGTTGGAACAGTGCCATTAAATGAAGCATTGAAAAATCGATTTGTTGTCATAGATGTTCCATATATCCAAGGTGAAACATTAAAAGAAGTTCTGACATCACAAACAGCACTAGAGGATGAACAATTACTCGACAAATTTGTTTCCTTGTCTTCTGATTTGATCACCCAGGTTCGTGGAGGAATGCTGTCAGAAGAAGCTGCATCAATTCGTGCATTAATTGACACATGTGATTTAGCGATGTATATGCCTCCGTTACGTGCAATTGATCGTGGAATTATTGAAAAGCTCGAGGATGAAAGAGAAAAAGCAGCGGTTAAAAATATAGCAGAAACTTTGTTTGAGTGAGGTTTTCAAGATGAGATTTATTCAATTTAATGATAAGAAGGTAGATTCCTTTTTGTTTATGGAATTGTCTGACCTTGCGAAAACAATCTCAAAGAATCCGGAGCTTGAAGTTGAGTTAGGCTACAAATCCTATCTTGACCCAATTCAGCAAAAAATCATCATCAGTCATTTTTGGGATAATCGACCAGATGCCCACAAACGTAATGGTTTATTAAGTGATGTCTTCCTCCGTTCAATTGGAAGTATGAAATATACGGATTTTAAAGAAATCGATACCTATTTATCTTATTGTAGAAAGAGTGAGATCCCGAGTTTTGCAAAGCAATTGTTTATGCTTTTTGAGGATAATCGGTTAGAAGAGCTTTGTATTAAGGAACGTCCTGGAACGAGAAAGTCCTTCTATGTAAGGCGAAGAATTTATCGAAAATACTACGAGGATCAGCTTCAAGTGAACATTGTGAAAAGTGTTCCGACTGATGCGCTTTTTACAGCCATCTACCTGCTCTTAACTGCAGAATCACCGCTTGAGGACATTCCACCTATCCAAGAAAGAATTGATCTTGTGGTTCCGTTCATTCGATCTCAAGTTGCCAATGTATTTGAGGCAAAAACAACGAAGGAAATCACAACAATATGTCAGGAAATCATAGATGTTTTAGAGGAAGTCTTAGATGAAGACATGTTAAATATGTATTTCCATCTACCTGAGCTTGATTATGGAATAGTAGAAGATGGACTCACGATTGATGATCTGAAGCGTAAGGACAAATTGAAAAACAATGATGTACTTGACGATGTTCAAAAGGGCGATGAAGATATCCATGAGGAAAAACTTCCGACCTGGCATCAAGAAACAAGCACTCCGACAAAGAGTTTTCTCCAATTTGATCTTGAACAAGGCTCCAGAACCAATCTGCTTGGTGAAGGTGCAAGAGAAGGAGAAGCGGGCGACCAGGCTTTAGGAATGGTTCAAGGCTCCTCTCGCAAAAGTACGAACAATGATTATTCCAAAATCGAAGCCATGGAAATGGTCCATTCGGAGAAAGAAGGTTCTGCTGAATCTGAGTTTGGAAAAGAAAATCGTTTCGCATATCCGGTAATTAAAAGTGCGAAACCGCCAACAAATGATGAGATCCTACAATATGATAAAAACAAAGCAATCATTGCCCCTTATCAGAAAAAGTTAAAACAAATGATTTTGAAGACATTGGAACATAAGAAAAACTTGCCAAGAGGAGACCTCCAGTTTGGGCGTTTGAATAAAAAGCTTATTCGGATGTTTACAGATGATAACCCGAGATTGTTTTACAAGAAAGAACAGCCTTCAAATCAAATTGATGCAGTCTTCTCCCTATTGGTTGATTGTTCCGCATCCATGTACGATAAAATGGACCAAACAAAGCTTGGGATTGCGTTGTTTCATGAGGCATTAAAGTCTGTTCAAGTTCCTCATGATATAACAGGGTTCTGGGAGGACACAAATGACGCGGATAGTACCAAACAACCAAACTATATGCAGACGGTGATCGATTTTGATTCATCTTTAAAGCGAAGCTATGGTGCAGAGATTATGCAACTGCAGCCAGAGGAAGACAATCGTGACGGCTTTTCAATCAGATTACAAACAAAAAAGCTATTACAACGAACAGAGAAACAAAAATTTCTTCTTGTGTTCTCTGACGGAGAACCAGCAGCATTTGATTATGAACAGAATGGAATCATCGATACGCATGAAGCTGTACTGAAAGCCAGAAAATATGGAATTGAAGTGATCAATGTCTTCTTATCAAATGGTGAAATTGAGGAAGGTCAGCAAAAGACGATTCAAAATATTTACGGAAAATACAGCATTCTCGTTCCGAACATCGAACAACTTCCTGATGTTTTGTTCCCATTGTTGAAGAAGCTTTTATATAAAAGTATTTAAGCTTTGATATGTTAAAAAAAGCTATTACTTGGGCCTTTACGATCAATCGAAAAAGGGACTTTAATCCACTTAAATCATACAGTTGAATTTTTTCGTGAAAGCATGTTATCACCACCCCAAACATAGGATGAAATATAAAACAAAATGGGGTGATGAACGTGCAGAATTCTAAACAGTTTACGCAGCTTCCAGAGGAGCTTATTTTAAAGTACTTCACATTGAGTGAGCAGGCAAAAGAAATCGAAAAAGAATTAAAGGAAATGAAGAGGGTAATCAATGTCTATTTTGACGAAACCATTGGGAAAAACGAAAAAGGGGAATCGATTGTAGGAGATTACAAAATTCAACGACAGGTTCGGTGCTCAGAAAGTTTCCATGATGAGAAGACAGTAAAAAAATTGGAAGAATTAAACCTTGTTGATTGTATTCAAATAATCAAACGTCCTGATCAACAAAAGATAGAAGCTGCGTTAACACTTGGTCTGCTTGGACAAGCTGAGATTGAGGACTGTATCGTGAAGAAATCAACGAATGCCATTACCGTTAGAAAAATATAAGGACAAAAAGAAACAGGAGAGCTCTCTCCTGTTTCTTTTTGTTGTTTTGGAAAGCTAAAAAATCAATATTGAGGATAAGTTGTAAACGAGTCTATCTACATCCAGCTTCAACGCCAAGCCCCTCGAGGTCATAAGTCAATTTAGAATTGATGCAAAGAGCGCCTTCTACTCTAAATCGTCTTATGCTTGTCGGACTTGCACAGGAAGTGCTGGCGTCCGCGTTTGCCACAGGACGTGGCAGTCTTTAGTGGACGTTCACTTTCGAGGCGCTTGCGTTTTTGTTCTTAGTCTACAACGATGTACCCGATCATTGGACCATTATTATCTTTATCAGAATGATTTAAGCAAATAATGCGATACATGCCTTCTTCTTCAAAATTAGCTGTTACCGTAATTTCTTCGCCTTTTTTAACGGTGCCTTTAATATCTGTTCCTTCGATGTAGAATGAGTGCTCATTCCCATTCACGCCAAAGATTTTGAAGGTTACATCTTGACCACCTGGAACATTGACCGTACCAGGATTCCAAAAATAAGATTCGATTTCTTTGCCATCTTCAGTTTTAGATTTTAATTCACCTGTTGTAATATGTATCACTACATCATCTTTGGCTGCTTGAGGTGCGATTGTAGGAATAATTTCTGGCTTCAGCCATACCCATCCCCCAATTACCAAAACAGCGGCAATAAAAGCTGTTACAATCCAGCTCCTCTTAATCACTACAAATTTCATAATCAACCCTCCTGTAGATTCTCTCCCTATAATGTATGCTTGACCCACTAAGACTTGTCTATAATCTCAAATTTTTTTAAAATTCAAAAAGGGATTATACAAAAGATGTAGAATTATAATCATAGTATTGTCTTATTGTCAGAGATATTAGCGATTATTGAAGTGAAAGGAACTTACACAATGAATTCTGTCGTGGGAGAGCTCGTCTATTATCTGGAAAGTAATTTGTCATTCTTTTTAAATGAATGGAAGGAAAAAGTTATTATTTCCGAAAATGATGTTCATAAGGATAAGGTTTTATTAAACGGTTTAAAAATGTTTGAACTTGTAAAAAATGGACTAATCAATCCGATTGAAGATGAGGAATTGAGAAGGTTTGCTTATAAACTTGCGGAAGAACGGGTCGAGGCAAATATCAATATTGGGGAATTTTCCTACAATGTAAATTTGGGCAGATCTGTTATTCTAAAATACATATATAAATCAAACCTTGACTTTAACCAAATAGAACACGTTTTCGAAGAGGTACATCGGATATTTGATTTGTTCTCATACTATGCTGTCTCAAGGTATACTGAAATCAAAGAAGAACAGCTTCAGGATAAAATTGAATATATTGACCAAAGTCATCAGGAGAGACTTACTATATTGGGACAAATGGCTTCTACTTTCGTACATGAGTTCCGAAATCCGCTCACTGCAGTCATTGGTTTTGTAAAATTAATCGGAAATGAAAATCCTAATATAAAGTATTTAGATATCATCAGTCATGAGCTAAATCAACTAAACTATAAAATATCCCAGTTTTTACACGTTTCGAAAAAAGAGTTAGTCGAGAAACGTGAAAACGAAATTTCGTTATTAGACATGTTTACAGAAATAACAGAGTTCATTTATGCAAGTATTTTAGACGGAGAAGTTGAGGTTCAAATTGACATTCTACCGAATCAAAAAATAATGGTAAATGAGGATGAAATTAGACAAGTCTTGTTAAATATTCTGATGAACTCGATAGACGCTCTAAAACAAAGGGAAACAGATCGCAAAATAGTGATAAAGAGTCACAATGTAGGGGATCGAATCATTGTTTCTATCTCGAATAATGGACCGGAAATTCCAAAAGAATCACTAGATACCATTTTTGAACCGTTTTATACGACGAAGGAATTTGGAACAGGAATTGGATTATTTGTCTGCAAAAAGATTATCGAAAAGCATGGTGGAACAATCTCTTGTTCATCCACTCCTGCATTAACGGAATTTAATATCATATTACCTACAAGCTTGAAGAAGATAATGGTTGATTGAACTCGGCGAAAGCCGAGTTTTCTTTATGAAGAAAATAGCGGGTAGTGTATAATAGAAAGGTGAATTGGAGGAATTGTATATGAAATCACTAGTTCTTGCAGAAAAACCTTCTGTTGGAAGAGACATTGCCCGTGTACTTAATTGTAATAAAAAGGGAAATGGCTTTTTTGAAGGAGATAAATATATTGTTACATGGGCGTTAGGTCATCTTGTTACATTAGCTGATCCTGAAAAATATGGAGACCACTATAAATCATGGAAACTTGAGGATTTACCGATCATTCCAAATCCATTAAGTCTCGTTGTCATCAAACAAACTGGAAAACAATATAGTGCAGTGAAAGCACAGCTACAACGTAAGGACGTCAAAGAGATAATTGTCGCAACTGATGCGGGTCGTGAAGGCGAGCTTGTAGCGCGATGGATCATTGAAAAGTCAAACACTCGAAAACCAATTAAACGCTTATGGATTTCGTCAGTAACGGATAAAGCAATAAAGCAGGGATTTGCCAACCTGAAAAATGGCAAAGAATATGAAAACCTCTATTCTTCTGCGGTTGCTCGGGCAGAAGCTGACTGGCTCGTTGGTATCAATGCGACAAGGGCACTGACAACAAAGTTTAATGCACAACTTTCCTGTGGACGTGTGCAAACGCCGACTTTAGCGATGATTGCTCAACGGGAAGAGGAAATCAAACACTTTAAACCAGTTCCTTATTTTGAAATCCATGCAACAATAGACGGTCTAAAAGTTAAATGGCAAAATGAAAAAACAAAGGAACAACGTATTTTTCAAAAAGAAGTTTCTTCAAAAATAGTACGCTCACTTCAAGGGCAAAGTGCAAAAATTACCGACGTTCAAACGTCACAAAAGAAAAGCTATGCACCGCAGCTATACGATTTAACAGAGCTTCAGCGTGATGCAAATAAAAGATTCGGTTTCTCTGCAAAAGAGACATTGAATGTTCTCCAAAAATTGTATGAACAACATAAACTTGTTACATATCCTAGAACGGATTCTAGATTTCTATCAACAGATATCATTGATACCCTTAAGGATCGTGTTGAGGCATGTATGGTACAGCCTTATGCAAAGCTTGGAGCTAAGATTCTCAAATCTGGCATTCAAACAAACAAATCCTTTGTTGATAATAGCAAGGTAACGGATCACCATGCCATCATCCCAACGGAAGAACGACCAAATCTACAAGCACTTTCAGCAAAAGAAGAGAAACTTTATGATTTAATCGTTAAACGTTTCTTAGCAGTGTTCTTACCGCCGTATACGTATGAACAAAAAAACGTTCAAGCGCGGATTGGTAAGGAACTCTTTGTGGCAAAAGGCATCACAGTGACTTCTTTAGGGTGGAAAGAGGTTATATCGTCTATTGACGAAAATGATGATGAAGGGCAAATACCTGCTTCGATACAACAAGGATTGTCTATCAACGTACAATCTATGAAAGAAGTTGAAAAAGAAACACAGCCACCAAAACCTTTCAATGAAGGGACATTACTGTCCGCAATGGAAAATCCGGCAAGATACATGGCTGGAGAAAGTAAGGATTTAATCGATACGATCGGAAAAACGGGTGGACTAGGTACGGTTGCGACAAGAGCGGATATTATTGAGAAACTCTTTAATACATTTTTAATAGAAAAAAGAGGGCAGGATATTCACATTACCAATAAAGGGAAGCAACTTTTAGATTTAGTACCGGACGACATCAAATCTCCTGTATTATCCGCTGAATGGGAGCAAAAGCTTGAGCAGATTGCAAAGGGACGCTTGAAAAAGTCCGCGTTCATTTCTGATATTAAGCAATATACAAAGGAAGTTGTCACTGAAATCAAGACGAGTGATTCAAAATTCAAGCATGATAATATCACAGGAACAAAATGTCCTGACTGTGGAAAACTGATGCTTGAAGTCAATGGGAAGAAGGGAAGAATGCTTGTTTGCCAAGACCGCGAGTGTGGTCACCGTAAGAATATTGCGAAGGTAACAAATGCAAGATGCCCAAATTGTCATAAGAAATTAGAGCTTCGTGGTGAAGGCGAAGGACAAGTATTTGTCTGTAAATGTGGACACAGAGAGAAATTAGCTGCATTTAATGAACGACGTAAAAAGAGTCAAGCAGGAAAAGTCTCTAAACATGAGGTTTCAAAATACCTAAAGAAACAAGAAAAAGAAGAGCCAATTAACACTGCATTGGCAGACGCGTTGGCAAAACTAAAGTTTGATAAATAATGGAGAAACCTGGGCCAAGTAGCTGGCTCAGGTTTTTTAGTAATATCTACCTTGTTTGGATTACTTCAGAAGGTATTAATATTAATAATAGAATAAAATAAAGGTTAATTTGATAAGTAACTAGAAATTGATAAATGAACTAAATTATAAATGTTTATAGAGGCTGTTTTAATAATAAAAAGTAAGGAGTGTTTTAAGTGAACCCTTTTTTTGAGTATAACTGGCAAGTACGAGATGAATGGTTTGAATGGTGTGAGGAAATTTCAATTGAAGAGCTTGTAAAACAACGCAAAGGTGGAGTAGGTAGTATTTTAGAAACCTTATTTCATATTATTGATGTGGAATATAGTTGGATTCGTGGTATTCAAGGTAAAGAAGATGTAGTAGTTCAGTTTGCTACTTATAATACTCTAGAGAAAATAAAGATTCTTTCAGATACTTTTAGGGATGAAGTAGAAGAATTTTTAAAAACGGGGTTGGATGAATTCGATGGAAGAACTGTGAGTGTCCCGTGGGATGAAGAAACATATACTGCCGATGAAATCTTGCATCATATCATTATTCACGAGATTCACCATATTGGTCAACTTTCCGTTTGGGCTAGGGAACTGGGACGTAGCCCTGTATCTTCAAATTTTATAGGAAGGGAGATAGCCTTCTAATATCAATCTTTCTACTTAACACATATAGATATTGGAGGGGATTGTAATGAGAACTGAACAAGAAATGATGGACCTTATACGAAACATTGCAGAGAAAGATAAACGTATTCGGGCGGCCTATATGAATGGTTCGAGAACGAATCCTACTGTTTCGAAAGATATATTTCAAGATTATGATATTGTTTATGTGGTGACAGAAACAAAATCTTTTATAGAAGACGAGAGTTGGACAAACCGTTTTGGTGATTTGCTTATGATGCAGGAACCAGATAAAAATGACCACTCCTGTGGACTACGGATGGATTTTGATCGTTCCTATGGGTATTTAATGCTATTTACTGATGGAAATCGGATTGACTTACATATTGAAACCATAGATGCGATGCTAGAAAGTTATGGTAGTGATAAATTAACTGTTCCGTTGTTAGATAAGGATCATATTTTACCACAGATTCCAGCTCCTACAGATATAGATTATCGTGTTAAAAAGCCAATCGAGGCAATGTATTTTAATTGCTGCAATGACTTTTGGTGGTGTTTACAGAACGTCGCAAAAGGAATTTGGCGTGATGAATTATCATATGCTAAACAAATGTTTGAACAGGTAATTAGACCGAGACTAGATGAAATGGTCTCGTGGTGGATTGGAACGAAGTATGATTTTCAAGTGTCAGTAGGGAAAATGGGAAAGTATTTTAAACAGTATCTTCCCAAAAACGTTTGGGAGATGTATGAAAAGACATATACTGACCATGAGTTTGATCATTTTTGGGATTCATTATTCATAACATGTGAATTATTTAGAACGCTAGCAGTGGAAGTGGCAGAACAATTATCTTTTACTTATCCTTTCGCTGATGACAAGAACATGACTCGTTACCTAACACATGTCCGGATGTTACCTCCTGATGCAAATGGAATACTATAAATAAGAATAAGTCGAATCGTACGTAGATTCGATCATTTTTCTTGTCTTATTCGGATATAGCACACTTCGCAAGATATTTAGAGTGATAATATATAGAAAATTGGAAGAAAATAAGATTAGGAAAGGAGGGGTGCGAGTGTTTGTGAAAAATTGCTTAACTGGATTAATCATTGTACTTATTATGATTGTGGGAGTGACAACTCTAGGATCAAATGCCGTATTTGCCGAATTTAGTGGTAAAACACAGCCTACAGAGAACGTGCAAGCGATTGAAGTAGAGTTAAACGATGATTATTTTAATCCAAATGCCATTACAATTCCCAATGGAAGAAAAACCTCTTTGATATTGAAAAATAAGGGAAAGAAAGAACACACCTTCACAGTGGAAAAGCTCGGAATTGATGCTGAAGTTCAACCGGGAAAAGAAATGACGATTACCGTGGATCCGAAAATGCCAGGAACATATGAATTGATATGCCGATACCATTTGAAGGAAGGAATGGTAGGAAAGGTAATCGTTAAATAACGAACAGGGCCAAGATGGCCTTGTTTTTTTTGTGGGAATACGTAAGACAACTCGCGGCAATTCAGAATGAGTTAGTTTCAAATTTCCCACATCACAGAGGGATATTGTAGTTATAAAAACAAGTAGAATCGTTTTCCAGTCCTCGAGATGAAATATTCGCCTTCGTTTTCCCCTTATTAGGTGGTAGTGATAAAAAATATATGATAGGTTTGAAGAAGTACGAAATGTATGGTCCTAGGTAACATATACTAGATTGAATGAACTAAAGTTGAGGTATCGACAGATGAGTGATGAAATAAAGACGAATACTGGAAGTTATCAACTCTCAGAGCATAAAGCGGGACAATATTTTCAAGAGCTTTTTCAAAAGGTTAAGGATAAAAGCTACGTTTCAATGTTAACAGAAGATTTTCACTCCTGGAAGCAGGAACATATACAACTTTCAATTTTTCCCTTTAGGTCGAGTGGGAGGAAATCAGACACTCAAGGATACTACAACTATATCCGATGGCTACATTACACTGGAAAACTAGATCGCTACTTGGATCGAAGTATTTCATATATTTTTATGAGAGATATGGGCAAAGACCTACTTTCACCCGATACACAAGCTAGGATTACCAAAGTTGTTACCAACTTGAAAGATCACTTAATTCAAGCTTCTTCCAAAGATAGAAAAGACGAGATTGATATGTTTAGTATGGCTGGGTTATACAGGTGGGCTCAGAAGGAAGGTATTGAATCTAGTATCATTTGGTTGTTACATAAATTGAGAACTGTATCTTTCAATATCCCAGACGGAATGGATGCTACACATGCACAGCGGAAATTAATCAAAATTATAGCTGGGGTTATCATCAACGAGATAGAAGAAATGGACGAGAACCTTTCACATGCTGAACGTTCCAACAAACTTGATAAGGCTATTCGACTTGGCTATGCATATGGTCTTACGTACCCGTTTATTGATGATTTATTGGATGCTAATGTCTTGTCGGAAAAGGAAAAAAGCCAGTATTCCGATATGATAAGACGAACACTATTATCACAATCCGTGCCAGAATTAGGGGAATGGCCGGAGAAAAATAGGGAGTTGCTAGAATTTATTCATACCGAACTTACAGATGCCTTTCAATATATTAAAGCTCAGCAACAACCAGAGACATTAGAATCTTTTTTTGAACAATCTTATGTCTTTTTCCATTCCCAAGAAGTTGATCGGGATAAAGACCTATCGAATCCAATGTTCACAAATGAAGAGCTTTACGTCCCGATTATCCTTAAATCTTCATCCTCACGGTTAATCGTTCGTTCTTTACTCGGTGCTCCGGATGATGAAACGATTGATAATCGAACCTTTTGTTACGGGATTTACAACCAGCTTGCTGACGATTTTGCAGATATGTTTTCCGATTTGGAGGAAGGTGCGGTAACTCCCTATACCTATTACTATACCTATCACAAGAAACGTCCGGACTTGGTGAACCCCTTTGAGTTATATTGGACTGTAATTTCATACTTAATTCATCATGTGTACAATAGCGATTCGAAAGCTTGTGAAATAATTTTAGACAGAGCAATAAACGGATTGAAACGCTATAGAAAACGAGTCGGAAAGAAGACATATGAAGAAGTTATGGAAATATTTGCAGCGGGTAACCCAGCATTTAATCGTTTGATTCAAAAAATGGTTCGAAAGGCAGACGATGTTGATTTTTTTGACAAGCTCCTGCGTGACCATATGATTATGAATCTGAAAAATGAACGGATTGAACAGGACGATTTTTCTAAGATAATAAAAGAGGCAAGAAACCAAATAAACTCACTTTTACCTATTTCGAAGGACGACCATTTGATGAAAGAGCCGATAACAGATGCAGCCAATTACACTCTTAGTGGTAATGGGAAAAGATTGAGGCCAATTGTAACGTGGATGATGGGTCTAAAAGAATATGGATTAGATGAAATGGCAATAGCCCCACTATTAAAATCATTGGAGTATATGCATACTGCTTCATTAATCTTTGATGATCTTCCATCCCAAGATAATGCATCATTTCGACGGGGGCGACCAACACTACATCAATCTTATAATCCAGCGGTAGCTGAGTTAACAGGTCTCTTTCTAACTCAAAGGGCGACGTTTGAACAAGCATCTCTTACTCAATTTGATCCGAAGACGATCCTAACGTTGATTCAATATTCGGCCCAAATGACAGAGGACATGTGTAAGGGCCAAGCGATGGACTTAGATTCGAAGGGGAAAAAACTTTCACTGGAACAGTTGAATCTTATGTGTTTTTATAAAACTGGAAAAGGGTTTGAGGCTTCTCTTGTTATGCCTGCTATTCTTGCAAACGCTAGTGTAATAGAGATAGAAGCATTGAAGAAATTTGCGTATCACGCAGGAATTGCCTTTCAAATTAAAGATGATTTACTAGATGTTGAGGGAAATCAAAATTTATTAGGAAAAGCAGTTGGCCAAGATGCTGTAAATAATCATTCTACGTTTGTGTCTCTTTTAGGTATTGATGGTGCAAAGAAAGAGATGTGGGAACATTATTGTCTAGGAATGGAAGCCTTACAAGAGATTCAGTTGAAAACAACTTTTTTAAAGCAGATAATGAATTATTTTGTTCATAGGGATCATTAATGTAATCCTTCTCTCAAGCTGCTTGAGGGAGGGTTTTTTTTTGAAAAAAGTATAGGTAAAAGCACATTTTCTAAGTACAAGTTGATTGGCCTATGACGAATGAATACGATGCTAGTAGCCTACGGAATAAGGAGTGTTTACTAGATGTATTATTACGACCCGAATGGTCTAACGCCATATTCACAAACGCCATACCACACTGATAGCTATTATGATCTTGAAAATAACCGACAACTGGGTTCATTCCCTTTTTTCCCACCTCAAGGGGGAGGGCAAATGGGACCACCAAATCAAGGACCAGGAGCTGGACCACCATCTGCACCACCACCGTCGTATGTTCCAACTCAATCATTCCAACAATCACAAGCTTTCGCGGTAGATCCTGGTAGTATAAGAAGTTGTTTGTTTCGATATACCTATGTTTGGATGCGAGGCAATCGACAGTTTTGGTTCTATCCAACATTCGTTGGACGAAGATCTGTTTCAGGCTATAGATGGACTGGATTTAGATGGGTATACTTTGGCACGAGCTTGCGTCAAATTCAATCGTTTACTTGTATTTAAAAGTACGGGAAAAGAAACTCATAACTATTTTGTTTGTGGAATGTGAATTTCCTAATCAAACTAAAATTTTGAAACACAAACCTAGGTCAGGGTTTGTGTTTCTTTTTTTGTTAAATAATAAGGAAACCCAGGTTGCTTCTCAAATGTAAAGGGGAAAGATGGGTTTACAAAATCCTTTTATCTTTTTCACAATAACTCTTCCGTTTTCATTTAATTTTCATCATAGTATAGTATGGTTTGTACAAACTAATATATTGTACTAATTAAGAGGTGTTGAGAAATGAAGGTATTATTAGCAGAAGATGATGAATATTTAGGCGAATTAATTGTACATCTATTAAAGAAAAAGGGAGTAGAAAAAGTTGATTGGGTACAAGAAGGAGAAGACGCATTTGATTTCTCTCTAAGTTCTTATTACGATGTACTTATTTTAGACTGGATGATGCCAAATGGAGACGGAGTCACGATTTGTCGACGGTTACGATCAAAGGGGTATAGTGGAGCTATACTGATGTTAACCGCAAAGGATGCGGTGGCTGATCGGGTAGAAGGATTAGAATCGGGTGCTGACGATTATCTTGTAAAACCTTTTGAAATAGAAGAATTATATGCAAGGTTAAAGGCTTTATCGCGTAGGAACCTTTCACCAATTCAAGAGGAACTGGTTCTCATTAAAAATTTGGTTCTTAACAGATCAAGCCGTACTGTTTTTCGAAATAATGAGGAAGTCTTTCTAACCCCAAGGGAATTTCAGTTACTAGATATGTTAGTAAAAAATAAGGGCCAAGTACTAACAAGAGAAATTATCTTGGATCGGATTTGGGGTATTGAAGCAGATGTATCTATGAAAACGATTGATGCAACAGTAAAACTATTACGAAAGAAAATTGATAGTAATTCAAAAAATAGTCTCATTGAAACGATTCGTGGGGTGGGTTACAAGATTGAAATATAAGACGATGGTTGACAAATGGTTTTCATGGGACACAAAGGATGTTTTTAAACGGACCCAATTACGCCTAACTGTATTTTACAGTATCATCCTGACGATTTTTCTAATTGTATTTGCAGCAATTGTCCTTTTCATTTTATTTCAGGTGATAATAGGTGATGAAGAACGAAAAATAAATGAACTTGCAGATCATGAAATGTCTGAACTTCAACAAACATTACAAAGACAACGAGGTCAAAAGTTTAGACAAGAGAACCAAACTGTATTCTTAACGGAAAATCAATTGTTTTACTATGTTACAAACAAAGAGGGAGAATTAGTCATTGCTAATGAAACAATTAGTCCGTTACGCGCTTTATTTTTAGAACGAATCTCGGATTGGGAGAGTAGAAAGAATGAAATAAAGCAAGCATCCATTAATGTGCCAACCAATTCTGATGAGTACAGGCAATTTAGAGATTTTAATATGAGAGTACTAATGTTGGGAAGACCCATTAAGGCAAATGGCGATATTGTTGGTATGATGTACATTGGACTAGATATTTCATACATTAATACAATTTTTAAATGGGTCGTCATTGTCCTCTTTGCTTTAGCAATCATATTTATTGGTGTTGCTATATGGCTTAGCTACATTATGTCAAGAAAAGCACTAATTCCAATTGAAACTGCATACAATCAGCAGAGGGAATTTGTTGCAAATGCATCCCATGAGCTTCGTACCCCTCTTAGTGTTATTTTTTCTTCGATTGAAGCGTTAGAATTGGAAGAGAAGGAACAGGATGCTTTTACCCAGAAAATAATGAAGGGACTTAAGCTAGAAGTCAAACGCATGACGAAGTTGATCAATGATTTGTTAACACTTGCACGTTTGGACTCAGAACAAGAAAAAGCAGAATTATCAAAGCAGTGGTTTGATTTCCTTCCAGAAAGTAGATATGTAGTACAATCATTTAACGGTTTAGCATCTGAAAAACAAATCAAACTTACGTATGACACGGATGAGCCGTTATGGATTTTTGCTGATAGAGATAAACTCATTCAATTGTTATATATACTCATAGATAATGCAATAAAATATACAAATAGTGGTGGAGAGATATTAGTTCATTTTTCAATCATTCAGTATAAACAAGAGGGAAGCTTACGAATAGCGGTTAGTGATACAGGTGTAGGGATGAGTGAAGAAGACATATTACGTATTTTTGATCGTTTCTACCGAGCAAATAAAGCGAGAACAAGGAAAGAAGGAGGTTATGGGTTAGGATTGTCAATTGCGAAATGGATTGTAGATGCGCACAAAGGAAGGATACAGGTGAAAAGTGAATTAGGTATTGGTACAAAGTTTGAAGTAGATATCCCCTTTAAAATAAAAGACTAATGAGACGCAAAGACAAATTTATGTTTGTCCTTGCGTTTTTTTAATTTTTATCAAAGACTAATGTATTTTCACCAAATTTTCTTTTTTGACATTTATTATTCTTTATGTAGACAAGCGAGGAGGTGAAAGAAAATGAAGAAAAGAACCGTGTTTACTTTAATAGGTGGTGTATTGGCTTTCTTTCTCATTTTTAAGATCGGCCAATTTATTGTACATGCATTGATGTTTTCGCATCATGGAATGGGAGCCTTTAGGCATCATGGTGGACCAAGAGGTTTTCATCATGATGTTCAGGTTGGAAACATTCTCGGAAACCCTTTTGCTATTACTGGATGGGCAGTAGCAATTGTCCTTCCGATTGCATTAATCTTAATTGGATTCGTTCTATGGAAATCAGCAAAAAACAATGGACTAAAAAAATGGGCAGGCATATCTATTTTGGTAACAGGTATGATTCTATTGTTACCAAAGGTCATCCTTATTCCATTGACACTTATCGTTGCATATATGGCATGTAAGTCAAAACATAACAATGGGCAAGTAGACTTTTCTTATGACGGTAATGGACAAGCTGTTCAATCAAATACAGATTTCTTAGACCATTGGGAAAAGAAGACAAAAATGGAGGAATAGAAAATGGGTATATTTAAACGAGTCAAACGAGTTGTTGAGGCAGATTTACACGATGTGGTCGATAAAATGGAGAACCCTGTAAGCCTGGTAAAACAATATTTGCGTGAAGTGGAAGAACAAATTGAACAAGGGAAGATAGCGCTAAGTCAGCAATATGTAGTGGAAAAGAAATACGAGTTGCTTATTTCTGAGGCCGAGCAAACGATTGAAAAACGCGTAAGACAAGCAAAGTTGGCGTTATCTAAAGGTGAAGAGGAAATTGCAAAACTAGCTCTTCAAGAAAAAGTAGTAACGGAAAAGAAGCTCATCTCTTATAAAGAACATCTCGAATTAATAAGTGGAAAGACATCTGAATTAGTAGAGCAGTTACAATCACTTCAGCAGAAATATGAAGAATTGAAGCTTAAAAAGAATGAATTAATTTCAAGAACAAATGTTGCAGTAGCATTAAAAAATCTAAATCAATCAACTTCATCATTCAATGCAGATCAAGCAATTAGTGGATTTGCAAGAATGGAAGAAAAGGTTTGGGAACTGGAGGCTTCTGCAAAGGCGCATAGGACAATATCTGCATCTCCCATCAAGCCTGCACTTAACCCTTTAGTTGCAGCTGAAGTAGAAGAGGAATTACAAAAGCTGAAACAAAACGAATAGTTAGGTAAAATTCCTATCTTTAAATAAACGGACTATAGATGATTTTGCTTAGATCTTCTATAGTCTTTTTACTGTAAAGGAATATAGACAACTATTTCTAATGAAGTTTATCACTTTCACCAAATTTTCACCCTTACACGGTATTGTTAAGAATGGAAAAAGTAGTGAGTTGCAATCGACAAAAAACTAGGAGGAGTATTATATGAATAAAAAAACAATCACAAGTATCGCATTATCAGGTGTCATAACTTTAGGAGCTGCTCTAGCAGTTGGAACAAACGCATTTGCTGCAGAAACAAGTACAAATTCAGTTACAGAAAAAGCTCGAAATACATGGAACTCATTAAGTGAGGAGACTCAGGCAAAGGCACAGGAAATCATGGACGATTTGAAATCAAATTTATCAGATTTAGGTGTACAATTACCTGAAAAGGGTAAACGAGGCGATATGTTTGCAAACCTCGATGAAGCAACAAAAGAAAAGGCAGAAGCGATCATGCAACAGAAAAAGGCAGGTACACTCACAAATGAAGAAGCAGAGGCACAATTAGAAGAGTTAGGAATAGAGATGCCAATGAGAGGGAAAAAAGGTGACTTCTTCGCTAACCTAGATGAAGAGACAAAAGAAAAGGCAGAAGCGATTATGGAGGAGAAAAAAGCAGGTACAATCACAAGTGAGGAAGCAGAGACACAGCTAGCAGAGTTAGGAATAGAGATGCCAATAAGAGGGAAAAAAGATGACATCTTTACAAACCTAGATGAGGAGACAAAGGAAAAGGCAGGAGCAATTATGGAGGAGAAAAAAGCAGGTACAATTACACATGAAGAAGCAGTGGAACAGCTAGCTGAATTAGGAATCGAGTTACCGCAAAAAGGAAACCATAGGGATATCTTCGCAAACCTAGATGACGAGACAAAAGAGAAAGCGCAGGATTTAATTGATAATGCGTCCTCTTCACTAGAAGAACTAGGAGTTGAGCATTTGCCATTTGGTAAATTTAAAACCTCAGCTGAACAAACAGAATAGTCATAGATAAGATAGGGTGCTAAAAAAGCCCCTATTTTTTTGTGTTCAGTATAGCAGGGAAGCAAGATTTTATTTTAGTAGTAAACATAGTTATTAAGAAATTTAAAAAATGAGAAGGGAGGTTGAACTACTTGTCGAATATAATATATTCCAAGTTCAAATATGAGAGGAAGGAAGTATGGCGAAAGTACGTAGTCTATTACTGGTTATCATAGTCATTTTCTGTACAAGTATACAGACATCAGCATCAACATATTTCCAATTAGAGCCAGAAGAGGTTGTGAACCGTGCTGAAATAGTGGTGATAGGAAAATATAATTTTACAAGTGATCCTGTGCAAACTGAACATATTTTTCGAGGGTATGAGTTTCATGTGGATAAAATGATTAAAGGGGATGTCCCATCAGAAATAATTGCTGGAATAGATATGAATGACGTACCAGGTGCAAAGGAATTTCAAGAAGATGACGGTCAATTCTTATTATTCCTGGAAAAGGAAGAGTTAGAGAGTTTTCCAATTCCAGTTGTCGCACAAAATGGAATGGTCAAGATTCAAAACGGTGCTTTAGTTGACGAAGAGTTTGGAAAGAGAAGCTTTTATAAGAAATATTTGAATGAGCATGCACCTGAAATCTTAGAAGCTACTGCCACTTCTATAATTTATAATAGTATCGGTATAGCGTTTAGTATTATAGTGCTTCTTTTTCTATATGTAAAAAAGAAAAGGTCGAAGCACACGAAAGTAGTAGATTGAACTGCGGTTGATTATTCACAGTATATCTAAATATTAATTACTTTCTCCAGATTGTCTTGAAAGCGTTAGTCAGGCAAGGCGCACAGCCGATCGAAGACGCGAATAGAAGTTGACTTCATGAGCGGACGAGAGAGGCAAGCAACGCAGTATGCGAGCGTTTGTCAACAGTCGAAAAAGGATCTCAATTCAGAGATCCTTCGTTTTCTTGAGCAAGACTATTTTCTAGAAGTCGAAGTAAAGCTTTATCCAAAGTAAAAGTAGAGTATTGTTTCAGTGTATTGACAAATAGCTCTTTCAATTTGCTAGCTGAAGTCAACAAATTCTTAGCTGATATTTCAGTAGGATAGGTTAGTAGAAATTCCTTAACAAAACTAGGGTCCAATGTGTCGTAAGCTTTAAATTGATGAAGCTTCTTATTCTCGTTCATGGCTTGTGTAATCAAGGTATACGTTCTCATTGTCTCAAGTAGACGTAGTGCATAGATTAGATTGTTTCGCTTCAGCTCTTTGGCAAAGCTCATGGCAGAATATGTGAATTCGAAAGGAATGTCGATATCGATGTCATACTTTACTGTTTTTGATAAAAAATTATCATTTTCACGGTTCATTTTTTCAGAGACTACCCCAGTTTTGTCGACAATTACTTTCCACAGTGGTGACTTTACAGATAAAAATTCCCTTGGAACAATAGAAATATTAAATTCTAATTTGTTTTCCAATAACACGATAAGAAGATATATGTCCTTGCTAAATTGTTTTTCTTTTATATAAATTGGTTTGTATTCACTCATGGAGTGATGAATACGCTCTTTGGTTGCCGACGCATCCTCAATTTTAGTAGTGGCTACCATTAAATCAATATCAGAATACTCATCATTATATCCATCTACGCCTGAACCAATCTGGATAATGCCCTCAACTAGGTTTATAGACTCTATTTTTTCAATCGTTTTACGTAAATATGTCTGTCTCTCTGCAGTACTATACATCCTGTACCTCCTTATCTACCTGTTTGACCATTACAATATGCGGACCAATCGGTGGGTAATCAAATACGTCACCATGTGGTTCAAATCCTAATTTTTCATAATACTCCTGAACAGTTGTACGCCCCTTGCACCATAAGATTTCAATACCTAATTCCTTTATGATTGTTTCTGCAAAACGAACGACTGCCCGTCCAGCACCTAGTTTTCGATATGCATCAAGTGTTGCCATTGCCCTAAGGCGATATTGTTTCTTAGTTGGAAAATCAGGATTCATTTCAGTACAAAATGATGCAATGCTAACGAGAGTGCCTTTATAAAAAGCTCCAATATGAAAACCACCTGGTTCGTGATCAGTATCATACATACAGTCTTCCAATGATTGGTGAGGTCGTAACACTCTATGTCTAATATCATAGGTCATTTCTGGTTCAATTTTTTTAACTTGTAGCATGGTATCCTCCAATCATATCGTGCTAAATGTATAATTCTTTTTATATTGAATATTCCCTGCTAAAAATGCTGTAATATTTTGTAAATAAAAAGGAAATTTGTGTTCTGTATAGAATGTAGATTTTTAGATGATATGAAAATTACAGGAAAAGAGGGTAAGCATGGAAGAGGTAAGTAAGTTGCACCATATTGAAGCAGCAAAACAATTCGTTTTTATGCGTTTTCCGAACTGCCAAGCTGCCTTATTAGCGGGAAGTGTAGTACGGAACGAGAGTACCGAAACGTCGGATTTAGATATTATTGTCTTTGATAATATGTTTTCTTCTTCATATCGAGAATCTGTTGTTGAGTTCGGATGGGCAATTGAAGTGTTTGTTCATACTACCACTTCATATAAAGTGTACTTTGAAAGTGATGCAAAGAGGGCAAGGCCATCTATGCCAAGAATGGTAGCTGAAGGCTTAGTGCTCAAAGACAATGGAATACTGGATTCAATAAAGCAAGAAGCTCGTGATATTTTACTTCAAGGGCCAGAAGCTTGGACAACAGACACCATTAAAGTAAAAAGATATTTCTTAACAGATGCACTATATGATTTTATAGGTTGTGAAAATAGAAGAGAAGGACTATTTATAGCGAGTAGCCTTGCTGAATTGACATGTGAATTTGTTTTGCGAACAAACGGAAAATGGATCGGTACCTCAAAATGGGTATATCGTTCCTTAAGGGAGTATGATGAGACGTTTGCGGATACATTTGTGAAGGCGTTTGACGCTTATTTTAAAACTGGTAAGAAAGAGTCGATAGTGCAACTTGTTGACGACGTTTTGGCACCATATGGTGGACGATTATTTGAAGGTTTTTCGATTGGCAAATAGGAATGGAGGTAGAACATGACTCTTGAAATTCTTACACAAAATAAGAAAAGTTGGGACATTGTAGCCCATCATTTTAATGGAAAGGATGCTCTTCCAAGTTATGGTCCGTTTACCCAAACGGAAGATGAACTAAAACTATTTGGTGATGTATTGAATAAGAAGGTTTTGGATATAGGTTGTGGGAGTGGACATTCATTACGGTATATGAAGGAGAAGTGTGCAGGTGAGTTGTGGGGCATAGATTTATCAGACACGCAAATCGCCACAGCGAGAGAAACGCTTCATGGGCTCGAGCATCACTTATTTTGTGCACCAATGGAGGATGAAATAGGTATACCTAAGGGATACTTTGATATCGTCTATTCGATTTATGCAATTGGTTGGAGTACTAATTTATCAGCAACATTACAATTAATATACTCGTATGTTAAACCAGGTGGGACGTTTATCTTTAGTTGGGATCACCCGTTATATTCACATTTGAAAAGCGAAGGCGGTAGAATGTATCTGGATGGGTCTTACCAGAAGGAGGGAACCATTAGGTACCCAAATTTTAAAGGGGAAGACGCACCTATGGTGATTCCAACACGAAAACTGAGTACATATATAAATGAGTTGATACAAGTCGGGTTCACAATTGATAGAGTGATAGAAAGTGATGTCTCAAAAAGTTTTGATTCATACGAAGATGAGATATCTGATCGATATTATTCCTTATACAAAGCAAGAAGATTTCCTTCAACAATAATTATCAAGGCTTCGAAAGGATGAGAAGAACATATTTACTATATAAGGGGTGACGTATTTTGGGTTCACGAATTATGCATCTAATCATTGCCAATAAAATTGCAGATCGTCTTTCTCAGCTAGATAGATCGTCGTTTTTACTGGGAGGGATTGCTCCAGATGCTGTCTCACCAAAGGACTTATCACATTTTTATCGTGGAGATGTAGCAGATTATACAAGAAAGATAGATTATACAAAATTCATACATAAGTATCGTTCATTAAACCAAAACCATTATATACTAGGCTATTATTCTCACTTAATCGCGGACGATATCTGGTTAAAAGGATTTTATTTGCCTTGGCTTAAAAACAGAATGGAGGCAGACCCAACCATATTACACATGTATCACAATGACTTTGCGTTACTTAATGGAAAACTCCTTGAGTACTATGGACTTACAGACAGGTTAAAAGAAGAGCTTAAACATAGTGACATGTCAATCATTGGTATAGATGAGGTTACAGTTGAAAATGTAAGACATTTCATTCCAGCTGTCTTAGGGGATATGGAGTACAGCAAAGAAGATATAGTTAAAAAATTGAATGTATTTACATTTGATATGATTATCGGTTATATAGAGACGTCAGTGGACGTAGGTTACCAAAATAGTAAGAAATATATTGGCAATTAAGTTTCGCAAGAGGGTGAGTTTCTGGCAGTTACTAAACTTTTTCATGTTAAAGAAAGATAGATTAGAAGTAATCGCAGTAGGGGAGTACAAATATGTAAAACTACTGAAGGAGACTCGAAAAGGTTATTTATATTATTAACTGGTAAGGAGTTAAGAGCAAAGTGAGCTATATATCTGAACTGAGAAAATTTATTGGCAACAAGCCTATTATTACAGTTGGAGCAACAATACTTGTGATAAACAATAAAAAGGAAATCCTGTTTCAACATCGCTCAGACACGTTAGATTGGGGATTACCCGGGGGTTCAATGGAACTCGGGGAAACATTAGAAGAAGTCGCTGCTCGTGAACTAAAAGAGGAAACTGGGCTACTCGCCAATCGTTTTGAATTAATCGAAGTATTCTCTGGTCCGCGTTACTATTTTCAATACCCTAACGGCGATGAAACATATAGTGTAATTCATTTATTTCATGCAAACGAAGTTTGTGGAGAACTAGAAATGACGGATGGAGAAAGTTTACAATTACAATTTTTCAGTAAAGAAAACCTTCCTACCAATCTTGAAAAAAGGGCGAATGCCATAATTGAAGAGATGGGTCCTAGGTTGTGGGATTTGAAGGGTTCATTAGTAGATAAGTAAATAGATTATTTTTTGAGCATAACCTATTTTTGCAGGATTAATTTATTTTTTAAAGGTGGTTTTACAATGGGGCAATACATTTCTATTCATAATGCAAAACTCTGGACTGAAAAAAGAGGAAATGGTGTACCTGTCATCTTACTGAGCGGAGGGCCAGGAACATACAATTATTTAGAACCAGTAGCAGCCCTCATAGATGATGCATGCGAAGTAATCATGTTTGATCCTAAAGGTTGTGGACGTTCCACATCGAATGGAGAGGGGTATGAACTACAATCTTGCCTCGAAGATATTGAGAGAATTCGAACCCATTATGACATCACAAAATGGATTGTCATTGGACACTCTTGGGGTGCTGATGTAGGGTTGGCTTATTCACTTTTATATTCTCAGTCTACTTTGGGGTATGGATCAATATCGGGTACTGGTATTCAAAATGACAGAGATTGGAAGGAAGCCTATAAACAAAAAAAGCTTGAAATTGGAGAGGAGTTGCCTGATTTTGCTTTTGAAGTAAATAAGAAGGTTCATCGTTCACTTATCAATTCTTGGCGAAGCTTTATCAAAAGACCCACATTATTAAAAGAAATCTCACAACTAGAAATACCCTCCTTGTTTGTCTACGCTGCCAATGACATTCGCCCATCTTGGCCCATTAAGCAGATCTCAAATCTGATTAAAAATTCTACATATATCGAAATAGAAGATACTGAGCATTATATTTGGTTATGTAATAAAGAGAAACTAAGGGAAATCCTTAGGGAATTTATCGAGAACTTATGAGTATTGCCTACAAAAGAAATAGTAAAATCAAATTTTTAAGCAATTTACATAATTTTTTATAAATTCGAGCAATATGATTGACAGAAAACAATCTATCTTATTACTATTATGTTATAAGGACGAAAGATAATAAAACATAACATAAATTAGTTGAGATGGGAAGTGAAGAGTATGGAGCTTAAGGCGAAGAGAAGTGAATTAATTGAAGTTGCAAAGGGAAATATTCCTGCTGATCTGTTTATTAAGGGCGGTACGGTGATTAACGTTTATTCCGGTGAGTTTTTAAAGCTTAATGTTGCTGTCTACAAGGACAGTATCGCTTATGTTGGAGAAAGTGAAGCAGCAATTGGTGTTCAGACAAAAGTAATTGATGCAGAAGGCAAATATGTATCCCCTGGATTTATTGAAGCACACTCTCATCCATGGGTTGTATACAACCCTATCAGTATAACAAGTAAAGTAGTTCCTCTTGGAACCACGACAACAGTCAATGATAATCTGTTTTTCTATTTACATATGGGAGCAAGCGGATTTAGAAACATGATTCATGACCTAAAGTCGTTACCAGGTAACTTTCTATGGCTAGTAAGACTTGTGTCACAAGCAGATTATCCGGGGGAAAGAGAGTGGTACAACCATGAGGATATACAAGGACTTCTCAAATTAGATGATGTTGTGGGTTCAGCGGAGGTTACGCGTTGGCCACTTCTTTATAACGGCGATCCATTTTTACTAGATACGATGGACTTTGTGAAAAAAATAGGGAAGGTATCTGATGGGCATACGTCTGGTTGTTCCTATGAAAAATTAAATGCAATTGTGGCATCAGGTGTTACAGCATGTCACGAGGCGATTACGGCAAAAGAAGCTCTAGACCGACTTCGACTCGGAATGTGGACAACGTTACGTAATAGCTCGTTACGTCCGGACCTTGAAGAAGTCATAAAAATGATTACAGAAGGCAATGTGAACACAAGCAGAATTATCATGACAACGGATGGACCACATCCTGGGTTTATCGAAAGAGAAGGGTTTGTAGAGGGTCTTGTTCGTCAAGCGGTTGAACTCGGAGTTCCCGTAATGGATGCGATTCAAATGGTGACAATTAATGCTGCGACATATCTTCGATTGGAGGATTATATCGGTGGCATTGCTCCTGGAAGAAAGGCGGATATACTCTTACTTCCGAATCTTGTGGATTTTCGTCCAGATCTGGTTGTTGCCGGTGGAGAGGTTGTAGCTCAAAATGGTCAGTTGTTGGCATCGATGCCTGATATTGAGTGGAGTAAGTACGTAGTTCGTGAGGCGTTTGATTTCCCTAAATCAATACTTGAAAATCCGGAGCTTTATCAATATCCACATTCTAATGAAAACGAGCCAATCCCAGTGTCTTATTTTAGAAGTAATGTTATTACTCAGAGGAAGGACACATTGATACCTTCCGTGAACGGTTCTGCTGACCTTTCGAATCATGAAGGTCTTCTTTATGCAGCCTTACTTGATCGGAAAGGCAATTGGGTGAGTAGAGCAATCCTTGAAAGGTTTGCTGTTACACTGGATGGCATGGCATCAACATATAATACAACGACGGAATTACTGGTTGTCGGTAGGCATCATGACTCAATGGCAAAAGCAGCTACAAGGGTTCATGAAATCGGAGGCGGTATTGTAATCGTTGATGGAGACGAGATTATTCTAGAAATTCCTTTACTATTGACCGGAATGATGACTACCAATCCTTCATTTGATAAGGCAGTTGAGTATCATGATGAGTTACTTCAAATCTTACAGGACAGAGGATTTCCATTCCATGATATTTTGTATACCCTATTGTTTTTAACGTGCGACTTCTTACCCGGATTAAGGTTGGTGCCATACGGGTTGTATGAAGTGAAGCGGGATGAGATATTATTGAAGGCAGAGGCGTTTGGTACAGGGGTTGTGAAATAGGAGTTTGATAGAAAAGTAATTTCACAATCGTACTAAAAATCTTCTAAGGAGATGCTTCTACTTCTTTGTATTTTATTGAAATGAGAAGTCTAGGTATTATTTAAAGGCTCAGAAACTTGTATACACCGAATAACTGGTCATTATCCAGTTGTTCGGTTTTTTTAGTGACTGTTGGAAATTCTTACAAAATGGTAAAATACGAATATAGTAGTGAATGGGGGAAAACCATGAGTAAATACATAGATAGATTACAAGCGTTTTTACCGGTGAAGGCATATGAAAAGATCTCATCGTATGACGAGAATTTATTCGATATACTTGATGCAGCGACTGATGAAGAAATCGGGAATTATTATGTAAACGACAAGGGAGACCTTTCAAGCTTCTCTTTCTTAGAAAAACCTGCAGAAGGAAATGTAACAAAAGAAGAAATGGCTGCTTTAGCCAAAAGGTTCACGAACACTTTTTACCCAGGTCAGACAGAATACGAGCTATCAGCTATTCTAGATTTGGACAATCCATATATGGTCGTATTTGAAAAAAGAGAAAAAAAATACGGTTTGTTTTTACATAGTTCAGGATTTACCATTACTATTTCAACAGCTGGTCAAATTACCGGTTTTTATTATGCAGACGAAGAATTTGAAATCCGGTATCCTGATCGTGTGATCACAGAAGAGGAAGCGTTAGAGACTTATGTAAAGGGACTTGATTTTGAGCTAAGTATCCAACAGTTTGATAAGGATGTATATAAAAACGGTGATCATCACTATCACCTTGCTTATAGTGTTGTGGAATACATAATGGACATTCCTGCGGATGGGTCTGAACCAGCAAGCTTTCGTGAAGAATTTGAATTGGAGCCTACATTCATACAGCAACAGTCTCCTGGTAAAGAAATCTATGAATTAGTTGGATTATCAACTGAATATAGACTTCTAGAAACAAAGCTCGAGGAAGGAAAACGAATTGAGGTATGGTCCAAGCGAGACGGTGTTGATTCCTATTCTTTTGAAATGGAAGAGGCCGATAATCATGTGGTGAAGCTCTGTTTCGATGATAAAACAGGGATACTTCTGCACCTTTTAAGTGGGGAGGAGTTTGAAGCGGAAGGGGAGGAAATCAGTCTTGAAAGTGCTAAAGAAATAGCATTGGACATGATATTTCAGCTATTCCCTGACACTCATGAACGATTCCGACTAGAGATTCTCGATGACAATGAAGAAGAAGCGGACTTTGATGAAGATGAGATTGTGGGCGAAAATGTAGAAAACGATGAGGAATTTACGGAAGATGACTTTGATGAAGATGTGGATTGGGACGAGGAATATATTGAGGAAGAGCCGTCCTATACCTTTTATTTTCACCTCTATCATAATGGCCTAAGAGTGGACCAACATGTGTCAATGCTACGTGTAGGAAAATCAACAGGGAAAGTAACTCATCTTATACTTGATGTTCCTTCCTATGATTTATATGGACAGCTACCAACAAAACCAGTTATTTCTAAGGCTGAAGCAAAGAAAATCTATCAAAAGAATTTGAAGTTGGATCTTATGTTTACGAGGGAGTACGACGAAGACGAAAAGTCGATTTATTCACTTGCCTATGTTCCATCCTTTCCAGCATCAGTTGGCCATGTGCGAGCGATTGATGCGGTCAGCGGTGAAGCAATTTTTGTTGATGTGGGAGATGCGACGTTTTTTGACTGAACATACAAAGACAAAGTTTATGAATAGAAAGTGAGATGTGCCTATGTTTGGGGAATTTGTAAAATCTTTATTTGAGAGAGGAAATATCATTCGATTTGAATTAGATGATTGGTATAAGTGGTACAAAGAACCACAGAAATTTCATCGTGCCGTGGTGTTACACCTTGAAAAAGAGGGAAAACAGGTAGAAACAATTTCTATAACCAATACCGTGACTAGTAATAAGATTTCAATTCTACTTATTGATGGAGTAAAATATGAACTTAACGTAGCAGTTAATCAACCTAATTTAGGTCCTACTCAATCTGTTGTTTTGAAAAAAATTATTGAGGAATAGAACGTGAGCAGTGGACGTTTTTTTTCCACTGCTTTGTACATTTAATGTGTTTTCATTCCAATCACGAAACCTTTCATGATTTATATCGTAAAATATTATTAAAAATAAAGCATAAGGAGTAGACAAATGAACATCGACAGAAAAAAATATTTAGTAATCATGCCTCCATTCCTTATAGTTGCAATTATATTGTTCATTTATCTCCCATCAGACAAGAAGGGGTTCTCTATTTTTGCAATATTGGCAGCTTGGCTTGTATACTATGGTTGGAAATATATTGAGAAAAAAGGAAAAGCGAATGACCCAATCTCGTAATTGGGTTATTTATTTGTCTGTTTTTAAAAGAGTGGATTCACTCAATACTGTTTTTTTCCTACAACAAACCCGTTAAACACTTATACCACTGCTATTTTTACATATTTAGCAGTCAATTCTGCTCCTATTTACATAAACCTTTAAAAATCATTTTACATACAGTAGGGGGGTATAGTACACTAAGTGATATAACCAGTAAGCAAGTGAGGGATGGACATGGTAGACGAAGTGAAAAAAATAAAGCTTGCCGTAAATGGAGGAATAGGGTTTGGGGCAAAGCTTACGTCAAAACAACTGATAACAATCTCAAAATATATGAATGATGATGACGAACTGGAACTAACTACGTTCCAACAACTCTATATCGAAATTCCAGAAACAAAAAAAGAAGAAATTATTGAGGAGTTTCAACGAGTAGGATTAGCCTGTTACCCAGTTGGTAACTTTGTTAAAAGTTTGCGAACTTGTAATTTTTGCAAAGGGGAAGAAGAAGAAGGGATGCCTGTTGCGAAAGAGATAAATCGCCGAATAGCAGGGAAAGCAGTTCCTTTTACACTAAAGGTAGCATATACAGGTTGTCCGGTTGGCTGCGGTGAACCTATGGTAAGTGACATCGGTGTTATGAAAATAAGAGATTCTTACAATCTATATGTTGGTGGTAAAGCGAAAGGAAAAGACGCTGAAGTTGGTACATTACTGATGGAAAGTCTATCTCCGGAAACATTGTACGAAACAATTGAGAATATCATCTCTGTTTATTCCCAACAAGGTAAAAAGCGAGAAAATTTTTCAAGATTTATTAAGCGTGTGGGCGTAGAGACATTAGTAAAGTAAACGTAAAGTCCAAAGTATTGACCACTTTTTATAGGTCAATACTTTGGACTTTTTTGTGTCTCTACTTATGTAACAATTTCTCCATGATCATGACATCTACAAATTTATCATTCAGCTTGCCTTGGTTTTTGAATACACCCACCTCTCTGTATCCAGATTTTTTGTATAATGATTGCCCTAATTCGTTAAAAGGGAAGGTAAAAAGAACGATTTTATGAAAATTATTTTGTACAGCAACCGATTCGATTTCTTTTAGTAATCTACTCCCAACACCACGTCCACGGTATTCTCTAAGTATATAAATGGATAAATCGGCAACACCGTCATATGCACGTCGAGCAGAATAGGGATTTAATGAGCTCCAGCCAACAACTTTTTCATTCACCATCGCGACGATGACTGAATATCGTTGTCTATGCTGCTCAAACCACTGCTTCATGTAATGAAAATCTTTTTGATCCGTTTCCAATGTTGCAATCCTGTCCTCTATGCCTTCATTATATATGGATAAAATAGCTTCCAAATCTTTTTCGGTGGCAAGTCTCGCTTTAATTTCTATCCCCAAAGGTCCCACTCCTATTGTATTTTCTACTGTTATTTTACACGTTCTAAAAATAGTTGCAATCTGAAAATAAAATAACTTGCAAACTGCAACTATATGTTGTATAAATATATCAAGAGGTGAAAATAATGGAAACCGAAAACCTAAGAAGCTTGTTTCAAATGTTTGTTCGTCGGTTCGGATTTCTCCATGAGCAATGCTGTGATAGCTGTTGTGGGGAAGATATTAGTTTGTTACAAAGTCATATCCTATATGAAATAACAAGGCAGAAGCAACCATCCATGCAGGAGGTGGCTGGAGCGTTAGGTATAGATATTACAACGTTTAGCCGGCAAATCAAAACACTGGTAGACAAAGACCTTGTAAAGAAGACACCTCATCCAGATGATAACCGAGTTAATATCCTGTCCCTTACACAAAAAGGGAAGTCAATGGAATCGAATATTGATCGTACGATGAACGATTATTTAACACATATCCTGTCTCATTTAAGTGAATACGAAAGAGACTCGGTGATTAGGTCTGTTCAATTATTAGATGATGCCATGAAAAAATCTCAAGGTTTTTCTTGTCCTCCTAGATAGGAGGATTATATTTCGGATAATACTTGCAAAATGCAAATAATTAAGGAGTGTTAAAAATGTGGAAAGACGTATCTTTTGATTTTTTATCAATTGCCATCGAATTAACTGTCTTGTTTTTTATCATTTCATTTGTCATAAGTATTCTTCAAGGCTTGATACCATATGAAAAGCTTGAGAAGTATTTATTCCATTCCAATAAAGTAGTGGGGGCATCAGTAGCTATTTTAATAGCGTTTATCACTCCATTTTGTTCCTGCTCAACGATACCAATAGTAGTAGGAATGCTTCAGAAAAAAATGAGATTTGGTTTTGTCATGGTATTCCTTTTTGCATCACCTGTTCTAGATCCAACAATTCTCACGCTAATGGGGGCACTTTTAGGTTGGAAAGTCGCGGTTCTGTATACCATTTTAACAACAGTCTTTTCTATCATTATTGGCTTTACTCTTGAGGCACTAGGCTTTGAACGTGCTGTTAAAAATGTCATTGTCAAGGGCCTACCTAAAAACGAGAAAAGGTTTGATTTTAAAAAGGCTTGGGAAGAGACATTATCTCTGATGAAAACCGTTTATCCGTATCTCATTATTGGAGCTTTAATTGGTTCATTGATTCACGGTGCAATTCCAGCTGAGTTTATTTCTACCTATTTGGGAGGAAATGAGTGGTGGTTAATTCCTGTGGCAGCGATTATTGGAATTCCGCTTTATATTCGCTTATCGACCATGATTCCAATCGCTCAAATCATGGTTGCAAAAGGAATGGCACTAGGTCCGGTTATGGCTATTATGATCAGTTCAACAGGGGCGAGTTTACCAGAAGTGGCTCTATTAAATTCTATCTTTCAGAAGAGATTAGTAGTCGCCTTTTTACTATCAGTATTCACCATGTCTACACTGTCAGGCACATTGTTTTATTTAGTATAGGGTATTACCTAACTAAGGTTTGTATATAAATGCAGGAGGAGATAAGTATGTTTAAAGGGTTTTTATTCAAAAAGAATGGTTCGAAGAAGGATTGTTGTGAGATTACAATTGAGGAAGTGAAAGAGAACAAGGAACTGACGGTGGAAACAACTGAGTGCTGTAAAAACCAAAAATCATGCTGTAATTAATATAAAAATACAAAAGTCGAATTCCTCCTATGTGTAGAATTCGACTCTTTATTTTTATAATGATTGACCTGTACCTATGTTTGTGGAATTTTTTCCTTTTACCTGCTTAAGTGTTGCTACAATTAGAAAGCTAACAATCACCAATAAAAGCCATGAGCTCACCTTTCCAAGATGAACGAGACTCCATGCATTGGTTTGGTTCGGATATTCCCAAGCTCCAAAGAATGTTGCAATGTTTTCTGCTACCCAAATGAAAAATCCAATGAGTACAAAAGACAGGGCAAGGGGCATCCGGTAACGAGTTCCATTCACTTCATAGGACACCCATGATTGCCAAAAGACTATGATGACAAGTCCGGATAACCACCATCGAATATCAATCCAATAGTGATGGGTGAAAAAGTTTAAATAAATCGCTGCTGCTAGAGGTACAACTACCAAGAAAGGGGGCCACTTAATTAGATGAACCTTTAGTCTTCTCCAGGCCTGGCAAAGATAACTTGCTACACTTGCATACATAAATCCACTGTACAATGGTACGCCAAAAAGTTTCATATATCCCTCTTCTGGATACGACCAGGAGCCCATCTGTGTTTTGAAAAGTTCAAGCGCAAGCCCAATAAGGTGGAACAAGGTGATAACCTTTAGTTCATCTCGTGTCTCAAGTCCGGATTGTACCATCCACCATTGCATGAAAAGGCAGATGATGAGCAGCCAGTCATACCGAGGTAGGAAGGGAAGTGGTATGACTTGAGTTAGCGCCAACGAAGCAAAAATAACAACAGGAAATAAACAGGATAAGGCTTGCTCCCATCCAAAATGAACAAGTTGTTTTATAGCACTCATGGTTTTGAACCTCCAAACATTTTTTCTGAATTTACTATAACACTTGTGTTATTGTTTTACAATAAATATATATTGAGTTTGGTTATGTTGTTATTGTTAATTTTATATTGTCCAAAAGAAAAAGCATTCCTCAATAAAAGGGAATGCCGTTTTTAGAAAACTTATTTTTTTATAACTGGTTTTACAACAGAGTGCGACTGATTATGTTTAGTACATATCAAGTATCTTTTTCTGTATCAGAATCTAACTGGTACCCATCTCTGCCATGTGGATCTGGAGCTTTTTTTAAGTGCTTTGTAGAATCTTTCTTATTTCTTTCCATGTGACCCTTCGCATTCACTTTCGAATCTCGTAACATTTGACGTACCTCCACATTGTTTTGAAAATCTTCTCTATCCTATTTTTCCAAACCAACACATTAATATGCCAGGTCGTTCGGAACACCTGCCTAAAAAGGTGGAGGGGTGATAAAACATATTCAATCATGATCGCCCATGAATGCCTTTATCTTTTTGGATATTTTTTAATTTTGCTGGGGTGACATCATTAAAGTCATCATCCACTACTTTTAACCCCTCGATGGTATTACGCATACCACCACGAAAAGCTTCGATATATGCTTTACGTAATGCAATTTGTTCGTTTTGTTCGGAAAGGGACAAGCCTTCATTTTTTGCTTTTCTTGCTAATTCATTTATGCGTTCAATTTGTTGTTTTGGAAGCATGTTGCTTTCTCCTTTGTTATGGCGTAATTACATATAAATAATTCATTTTTCACTACTACCTTAGGCATACATTGTCAGTAACAGATAAATACTATATTATCACTTTCAAAAATCGGAGGAAACATCGTGAATAAAAGTCAACTGGACAAAATCGAAACGATTAGAAAAGCAGAGGTAGAACAAAGTGAAAGATGGTTTAGTTATTGGCAAGAGTACTCTAACTTCCACACTTGGCAATTTTGGGTCGTCTTGGCAATGTTTTTGATTCCACTACTTCTATTAGTTTTGTTCATAGACCGAAAAAAAATCTTCCAACTTGGCTTTTATGGATATAGTATACATGTCTTTTTTGCAATCAGTGATGCAATGGGTGTAGTACGGGGGTTATGGATATATCCGTATAAACTACTTCCAGGTCTTCCGTCAAGTGTTAGCCTTGATGCATCGTTTGTTCCTGTCGCTTTTATACTTCTCTATCAGTTCGTTCTTAACAAAGGGAAGAACTACTATATCTGGATGGTATTACTTTGCCTAGCATTTGCCTTTTTTATTAAGCCTCTTATGTTAGGGATTGGACTCTTTCGCTTTGGTGGTGAGGAGAACTTTTTGATGTTATTTTGGTATTATCTAGCAATTGCTCTTATTGCAAAATGGATTACTGACATTTTTCTATATCTGCATAGAACAAACAAATGGAGTTTATCCCATAAATTTAACAAGTCATAAAATCTGAGACTACCTAGTTAGGGTAGTTATTTTTTTGCGGAAAAAAGATTCTTGGAACAGGTACACAAAAAACTCAAAAAATAATGTATGATTATGTAGAGATATTGATAATATTACACTTGCTAGAATATTCACAGAGGAGCTTATCAGTTACATGAACCAAGAATTTCTTTATATTATTCTCATCATTTCACTTGGATATCTATTAAAAAGAGTACATATTTTAGAAGAAAAAGATGGGCAGGTTATTTCGAAACTCATATTTAAAATAACATTACCTGCACTTGTACTTGTCACGTTTGACTCTGTCGAAATCGATACGACGTTAATTTTGTTGCCAATTATAGTCCTAATTTACGGTGTGGTTACAGCATTACTGGGCTTACTCATTTTTAAAAATGAAGAAAGAGAACTTAAAGGCTCTTTTTTGATGATGAATTCAGGCTTCAATGTTGGTTTATTTGCATTTCCACTGGTTTTTGCCATTTGGGGAATAGATGGACTAACTTACTTTAGTATGTTTGATGTGGGAACATCATTTATTGTTTTTGGAGTCTCCTATATACTTGGGAGTTATTTTTCAAAAGAAGGATTACGTCTGAAGCCTATAGAGATTGTAAAAAAGCTTGTAAAGTCAATCCCATTACTAGCATATATTATAGCAAGTGTCTTAAATTATAGTGGAATCAAGCTACCGACTATGTTTATTGAATTGGCAAGCACGATTTCAGGTGCGAATATACCGCTTTGTTTACTACTATTAGGACTCTATTTGAATTTTAAATTCGAAAAACAACTGATTCGTCCCATTTTAAAATTTTTAGCATTCCGCTATGGGGTGGGCTTGGTTGTAGGGTTTACATTGTTCTTCCTACTTCCATATGATGACATGTTTCGTTATACGATTGTGATTGGACTGTTATTACCAGTTGCTGCATCAGCTGTTACATTTGCAATCGAGTTTAAGTACAGTACGGAAAACGTTCGATTAATAGCGACTACATCAAATATTACAATCTTGGTAAGTATTGTGATTTTGTATCTGGCTGCTAACTTTTTGTAGAATTATAGATTGTATTAGGCATGAAGCTTATTTTATTGGGACAAACAATTTGTCTCCGATAAGGAGTTGGTAAAATGAAAGTAGAGATGCGAATAGCCAGGATGTTAGCTGAGAATGTTGACGGTTTTATAAAGTTCGTTCAGGAAACCTATGAGAATCGAAATAAGAGTTATATAGAAAATCCAGATAAATTGTATCAAGTAAAACTCCTGGTTGAAGAATATAAGTTTCAGCTTAATGCAGACGAACTGTTACGGATCAATCAATTTTCGTGGGATGAACGATACACAACAATACTAGTTGACAGTATTCGAGAGGGAAGGGACGTAATTGAAGAGTACGTAAATAATCACTATGCTGATTTGTTTATTGTTAGTGCTAGACTTCATACAATAAAAGACCTTTGCACATATTTTTCCAAATAAAGAAAAGCAATGCGATTCAATCTTCTGTGAATAGCATTGCTTTTCTATTGGTAGTTGGTTTTACTTAGCTGCTTCTACATTAAATGGCTGGTCATAGCCTGCATATCCAGGAATTGACCAGATACCAATTTTGGAATTTTCCGCCTGCTCCATTGCAGCAGTGTAGTCATCAAGATATTTTTGATCGTCGTAAATATAGCGTACGGTGGCTAATCCTTCTTCAAGCAGTATTTCTTGTACGCTTTCGCCAGTAGGCAGGAAAACGTAGGAAAGTAATCGATCATATTTATCTCGACTATCGCCTTTTCCTAATTCAAGTGTGATTTCCTTTCCTTCCACCAATTCATTTAGGCGGTCTCGGGCTTCTTCTGCATAAGGCATGGAGCCCTTAATCTCACTCGAATCAATTAATAAAAATCGAATAGACTCTTTTTTTTTCGTTCACGATGGCTTTACAGGTATCACCATCATAGCAAGATGTAATTGTGGCTGAAACGACTTTTTCTTCATTGACCTCTGTAGGTAACTCTTTTAATTGCTCAGTCAGTTTTTCAACTTCTCCAACTATATCAGCAGCATCTCCAACTGCATCACTAAATTGCTCTAATTCCTGTGAACCCAATAGTTCACTAGTTTTTTCACCTGAATCTGCAAGTTCCTTGATCCCGTTGACATCGACGGATTCTGAGCATGCTACTAGTGTTGAGATACATCCCAATAGGAGTAAGCATTTAAATAATTTCTTCATGGTGATTTTCCTCTTCTTATGTGGATTATTCTCTATGCATGGTAACATGTGCAAGACTATTTTTCTAGATTTTTGTCGTGTTATATGAAAGAAAAAAATACACCACGAACTATTGTTTCATCTAGTTTTGTTCCGTAAACCAAAGAGTAGCATTAGAGCACCATTTCCAAACAATAATGCAGTTAAACCAATTGTTAGAAAGGCTATGTCTGGTGCAAATAATTGGATGGAATGCCAGGGTGAATAACTAAAATGCTGTAACATTGGAATCGTCAGTATGGAAAGTACTATTAATAAAACACCAACTATTGTAGTTGTTTTGCGATATCTTATTTCTATACTAGCTTTTATTTTTAGTAGCAGTCGTACAAGGGTTCCGATGAGTATCAAAAGCAAAATAGAAAGAAAGATTTGGATGGTAGGCATATGTCCTTCCACGACTGTGGGTTCCTCACCATTCATGATTGAAATTAGGCCATTTCGAAAATGCAAGAGTGCTGCTTCTTCTAAGATATGTTCCTTATTTGTTAGGATAACGGCTCCCCATTCTTTTTTAGGATAGAAGAAAATGTCTGTCCTAGAGTCGGGGGTGGATCCGGAATGCCAAATCATTTCATTCTCTGAACCGGGTTCTGTAATTCTCCAACCAAAGCCATAATACCGTGTTTCACCGGTTTGTACTTGAGGTGAAAAGGAAAGGTCTAAGAGTTCCTCTTGAACAAGTTTTTCTTCGTCTTTTTGAATCAAGGCCTTTAAATAGTTCACCATATCATTTGCGCTTGCAGTAATGTAACCGTATGGGGCTCCACCATTGTCATATGCCGCAGAACTCTTAACAGGAAAACCGAACCAGGATTGGAAGCCTGATTGATACCCTCTTTCATAGGCTTTTTCCAAATTAGCTGCCGCATTCCTCATTTCTAAAGGTGTAAAGATTTGTTCGTCTATAAAATCAGCGTACGATTGACCTGAAACTGCTTCAATTAAAGCCGCAAGTATTGTGTAATTTGCGTTGCTGTATTGATGCACAACTCCCGGATTTTCCGTCAATTCAATATCTGAGAGTGCCTGAAGACTCGTTTGGATTGCATCGGCAGCGTCGGAACCTAAATCAGATATAGACAAACCATCAAAAGTAGTAATTCCACTCGTTTGTGTAAGTAGTTGTTTAATCGTTATTTGTGAAGCAGCTTTTTGATCTTGTAACGTAAAGGAGGGAAGGTGTTGGACTACGGTATCATCTAAATCAATTACGTCTTCCTCTACAAGTTTCAGTGTAGCTAGAGCTGTCAGTGATTTACTAATAGAACCTAATAAAAAAGGAGTATCTGCTGTAACTTCTCTTTCATTTTCACCAGTAATCCCAAATGATTCGGCGTACGTTACTTTGTCATTTTCGATAATGGAAATTGATGCACCAGGGATACGGTGTTCTTCCAAATAATCCTTAATATATGAATGTAAACTTGAAGAAGGATTCTCGGCGTAACTATAGGAAAGCGGCAACAAGAACAAAAGCGTAAGAACGAGGAAGTATGAAAATCTTTTCATCTTGTGAACCTACTCCGTAACAGAAAGGAAACCAATATTGATAGAATAAGAGCTGTGAAAAAACTAATCATGACCAATAAGGTATTCCACCAAGGATTCACGTCAATGTGATACAGAATATTATAATCAAAATTTCTGTTATCACTGAAGGACTCTGTTAAAAATAAAGATAACAGTACTTGACTAAGTAGGTATACAAAAAGGAAAGCAATAACCCCAAAAGCGACTGGAAGATATGTTGATTTTGGGCTTTTGCTTTGTTGAGTATCAATACTGTATAGCTCTAAATAGTCATTCACGATGGAATCAGAGTCACCCAGCTGTTCAATACTATCCTCACCATTTTGTTGAGAGGTCAAGATATGGTCAGTGAGCTGTTCTTTAATACTTTCAAGATTATTCCTATTTATCTTATGTTTTTTTAGTTCCTTAATGACTTTATCTACATACTCTATTTCGTTTTTACGTAACGTTGCCATTTCCATTTACCTCCTCAACGTTGTCAATTAGTAAGGATTTAATGTCTTTTTGAACATGTAACCATTCTTCTATCTTACTCATTAGTGCGAGCTGTCCGTTTTCATTTATTTCATAGTACACTCGCACTTTTCCATTTTCCATTAACTCTCTTGATATATGTACCCATTCCTGATCATTGAGCTTTGTGAGGATTGGATAAATACTGCCTACTCCTTTCAATTTTAAATTATGTTTTTCCAATTCTTTCATAATTTCATACCCATAACTTTTCTTCTTAGATAAAATCGCTAACACACACATTTCTAAATGACCTTTAATTAAACTTGTTCTTTCCATACTATAAATGTAATACAAATATATACTTGAATCAAGTATATATTTGTAAAAAGAAGGTAAAGAGTAAAAATTAATATCGGAGGTTATGAAGGTGTAGATGATACTTGACTTATTCAACTTACAATTATAAACTTACTTACATAAAGTAAGTTGAATACACGAATCTATTTTACCTATAGAAACACGAAGAGAGAGGGAACCCTTGTGAATCAAGAAAAGAAGTTCGAAATTGGGATCTACACGCTTGCAGATATAGGACCAGATCCACTAACTGGAGAGACAGTGACTGCCAAACAAAGGCTAGATGAGGTGATACAAGCAGCAAAGCTTGCAGATGAAGCGGGGCTTGATGTGTTTGGAGTAGGGGAACATCATCGACTTGATTATGCAGTTTCTTCTCCAGCAGTCGTGCTAGCAGCGGCTGCGCAAGCGACAAATCAGATCAAACTAACAAGTACGACTAGTGTGTTAAGTACGCTTGATCCGGTTCGGTTATTTGAGGATTTTGCAACAGTTGATTTACTATCAAATGGACGAGACGAAATCCTAGCTGGTCGTGGTGCTTTTATTGAATCATTTCCGTTATTTGGGTATCACACAAATGATTACGATGAGTTGTTCACTGAGCATATGGATTTATTGATAAAGCTAAATAAAAATGAGGTGGTAACGTGGTCAGGGAATTTCCGCCCGCCGCTACGTAATGCTGAAATTTCTCCACGTCCCGTTCATGGGGAAATTCCAATCTGGATTGGAGTAGGGGGCACACCGGAAAGTGCTGAACGTGCAGGTCGATTTGGTGTTGGCATGGCGTTAGCCATTTTAGGGGGAGATCCAAGACGCTTTAAACCACTCGTTGATATGTATCGTCAGGCTTGAATAGAGGCAGGACACTCACCTGATGCATTAAAAGTAGGGGTTACGGGACATACGTATATTGCGGAAACAACAGAGAAGGCAAAGGACGAATTTTATCCGTATTATTCGAACTACTGGGAGTATGTAAACCGCCAACGTGGAATGGGCACGAGGATGTCACGGAATGATTTTGAGAGAATGGCTAGTCCAAGCACTGCGTTATTTGTAGGAAGCCCAGAGCAAATCGTGGAAAAAATTCTTCATCAGCATGAGTTATTTGGTCATACACGTTTCCTTGCACAAGTAGACATTGGTGGGTTACCTTATGTAAAAGTTGCAAAAAGCATTGAACTACTCGCAACTGAGGTTGCGCCAAGGCTTAGGAAGGCTTTGGAATAGGGCTCTTATCTATTGGATAAGGGCTTTTTTTATGCAAAAAAGCGTTCACCCATAATGGATGAACACTGAAAAATGAAGCATTTAGTTAAAGTTAATTAAAAATTTTTCCATCTTATAGATCCGTAGCCTGTATGTGGATGAGCATTTGCTTGAACTTTAAAGTATTCGAACTCTAATTCCGATAGCGATAGCTCAAAAAGTTGTTTTCCATCTTTTTTATACTGGTTAAATTCGATTAATTTCTGTATAATATCGTCTTTTCTTTTCTCAACAGTTTCTTTCAATAAAGACATTAGTAACCTTCTCCTCTCAAAATAACGATCATTTACAAGAAGATAAGAAGAGGTTTTATAACATAGGTGATAACCTCACTTATCTTTCAAGCTTATAAGCTTGCTGGATTTAGCACAGTATTCGAATGAATCTGTTGCTGAGGTTTCAATGGGCCAGTCCCTCTACCTCTCTGGATAAGTTTATATATATAGTTTAACTTTATTAATCCTATGTGTCTACTATGAATTGTTCATTTAATTTTATTGTTACAAATCTGCAACAAAAAAGCGTTCATCCTTTAAGGATAAACGCTCCAAATTTACTTACTAATGATTTTAATATCCTTCAATGGCCAGAATACAATATTTGTTGTTCCTATCAATTTATCCATTGGAACCGCTCCGATGTGACGGCTGTCCATGCTGTTTCTTCGGTTATCTCCCAGGACAAACAAATGTCCTTCAGGTACAACCTCACTTTCGACTGGTGTTTCTAAGAGGGTAAAAGAATTCGTAAGTGGGCCATCTATTACTTCTTGCTTATAGCGATCTAAATAAGGTTCTTCGTACGGCTTTCCATTAACAAACAACGTGTCGTCTCTATATTCAATTCGATCTCCAGGTAATCCAATTACACGTTTAATATATCTCTTAGTCTCCGTAGCTTGAAAGACGACAATGTCAAATCGTTCTGGTTCGCCAATTTTCGTTACAAGCATTCTGTCCTGGTCATGCAATGTAGGATTCATGCTTGCACCTTGTACGACTGCTGGTGTAAAGAGGAAGGTGCGGATAATAATTGCCAAAATTATTGCAATAAATAATGCCTTGATCCATTCCCAAATCTCATTTTGTTCCTTTACCAATTCGACTCAACCTCCCGAACTAATCATTTCATTAGTACAATAATAACATGTTTTACCATAGAGTATTATATATATTCAGTGCGTAATCAAAAAAAATGAAGGGAAGTGGGACAATCAATCGATTGGAGATGATTTTTCATACCACTAATTAATCAACATTGGTTAAAACGATACATATAAAATAATAGATATAGGATTTAAACTTTATTCAATAACTGTAAGGAGATAATAATGGGAAAACTTATTCCATTTCCAAAACCCAAAATCAAATTAACCACAGAGGAAACACTAGAATATCAGGAAATAAAGCAGGAGATTGAAGAGATTAAGGGGTTACGAGATTTGTATTATTGTAAAAGAAGAGTGAAAGATTTTTTGCAAAAGGTCAAGGGTAGAAGTGAAGGTAATATGTAAAAAAGGCAAGCAGCAAAATCATTTGCTCTTGCCTTTTATTGTTTTATTTCAGTACTTTTTTGCGTTTGTTCTTCTTCCTTCGCCTCAAACACTTCTTTTGACACCTCATTCAGTTTATTTAAGAACCTGTTAAAGCCAAAGCCTACAAAAAAGGCAAGACTGATTTGTCCATATGGACCATCTACATTATTTGTGAATTCAATGAGTAAAATACCGCTTTGGACTAAGGTGACAGCAATGACTGCAGTTCCAGTTGCGAAGATTGGATAGAAGATATACATCACCCAATCTCGATAGTTTGATAACTCATCTTTCCGATAATGTGAACAAAACATATACAAATGTCGCAATGAACCACCGATGGAACCAGCTAAAAAGTAATATAAAAAGATCTCAATATCTGAAATGAAAGGGAACGTGTCTTCGAGTGCCCCAATCCAAAGTAACCCTATTGCAAAGAAACTTCCGAAAAATAAAAAGGAAAGATATGCTAAGATTAAAATCTTTACCCATCTTTTCAAGCAATCACCCCATTATCGACAGTGTATGATGGGATGAATTCGATAATGTGTTTTCCACTAAAAGTTAGGCTAAAATGACTAAATGGACATTGTAAAGTTCCTTTGATACATTAATCATTTGTAGGTTCGGAACCTTTTATGGTTTAAACCGTATATAAAGAGACAAGTAAAGTGGGACAAGGAACCTGTCCCAAAGGAGAAAAGAGGATGAAGAAACAGAATGATGGGTTGAAGCCATTTATTAGGCTTATTTTATCAACGAATATCCCAAAGGTAGCGTTAACGATTGGGTTGTTAGGTAGCATTATTACGACACTAGTGGGACTCTCGATTCCATTGCTAACGCGGGAGCTGGTGGATGGATTTTCTGGTCTGTCGATTAATGTTACGCTTATTGTGATAATTGGAGTTGTATTTATTTTACAAGGTGTGATTGATGGGGTGTCGACATACATGTTGGCAGCTGTTGGGCAACGTATTGTCGCACGCTTGCGTGAGAAAATGTGGGAAAAACTCATTCGTTTGCCAGTCAGCTACTTTGATAAGCAGCAAAGTGGAGAGTCTGTCAGCCGAGTGGTGAATGATACAGGAATTGTGAAGGATTTAATCTCACAGCATTTTCCACAGTTTATTACCGGGGTTATCTCCATTATCGGTGCGATTGTTATTTTACTGATTATGGATTGGAAAATGACGCTCCTCATGCTTATTTCAGTCCCACTTACCATGGTTATCATGATGCCACTTGGAAGTAAAATGGCGAAAATATCTCGAGGGTTGCAAGATGAAACAGCTACATTTTCCGGGAGTATCCAACAAACCATTAGTGAAATTCGTTTAATGAAATCCTCAACAGCAGAAGTGTTCGAAGAGGATAAAGGAATCAAGGGTGTACGGAAATTACTTACATATGGATTAAAAGAGGCGAAGATCTTCGCGCTAATCGGTCCTATCATGTACACAATTGTCATGATTGTTATTGTAGTTATTATTGGATATGGAGGAATACGAGTAGCCAATGGGACGATGTCCACAGGTTCTCTAGTTGCCTTCTTACTCTATTTGTTTCAAATAATTTTTCCAATCACGTCCTTTGCGATGTTTTTCACGCAGCTGCAAAAAGCAAAAGGTGCAACTGAACGGATTATCGATATCATAGAGCTTCCATTAGAAGAAGGTCAAGAGGGACAAGATAAGGATATTTCAAATTTACCGATCCATGTTAATCATGTATCGTTTGGTTATGATGACGAGGAACCTGTCATACACGAAGTCTCGTTTGAAGCTGAGCCTGGTCAAATGATTGCATTTGCGGGACCAAGTGGTGGTGGGAAGTCGACGTTATTCGGGTTATTGGAGCGCTATTATGAACCAACTTCTGGTGAAATCCGAATCGGCGATACACCCATTCAACAGTTATCGTTAGAATCTTGGCGGAATCAAATCGGCTATGTGTCTCAAGAAAGTGCCATGATGGCAGGCACGATTCGTGAAAATCTATGCTATGGATTAAAAAACGGGGACAAAATACCAGATGAACGTTTATGGGAAGTAGCAAAAATGGCGTATGCAGATGAATTTATTCGTTCCTTTACCCATGGATTAGATACTGAAGTAGGGGAGCGTGGTGTGAAATTATCTGGCGGACAAAGGCAACGTATTGCCATTGCTCGAGCATTCTTACGAGATCCAAAGATTCTCATGATGGATGAAGCAACCGCAAGCTTAGATAGCCAATCAGAGGGCATTGTCCAAGATGCACTATCACGCTTAATGGAAGGCCGTACAACCTTCGTTATCGCCCATCGATTGTCTACAATCGTAGACGCCGACCAGATCATCTTCATCGAAAAAGGTAGAGTAACAGGCAAGGGGACTCACCAACAATTAATTGAGACACATGAACTGTATCGTACCTTTGCTGAGCAGCAGTTGACGTAAGCTCAAAACTTACTTTTAAAAGTAAACTAGTTACTTTTTTCAAAATAAACCAATCAATAAAAGCGAGTAAAAGTGATGTATGTCATCTTTACTCGCTTTTTCTAGATTATCATAAAAAGAAATCTACATGTGCTTTTTACTAGTACCTATTTCGAATTAGTATACAACACATTGATTTGCTTAACCTCAAGCTTTGCGCCTTGCCCGAATATTCGATTACTCTCCTGACTTTCGTTATCGACAAATTCTAAAGGAGTAGGTACTCCCTGTAAAGGATCAAAATAGAAATTTTCTTCAGTAGACAGCTTTATTAAACCTTTCCCATTCTCATATGCATCCATTAGAGTAAACAGACCTAATCCAGCTACCAATTGGTCTGGTTTTACAAGTTCTTCTTCGCCACCATGATCTAATATCATATATTTTCGATCAATGTGGTGGCCAATTTTATCAACTTGGAAGACTTTGCTGTTATCAATATACCAACTGACAGTTCCTTTGTCCTTATCATAGGAGATTTTTAGGCGGTGGACATCCTCTGGATTCCGTTTCTTTACTGGGATTTTGTAAGAAAAAGCAGCATAATTCCCAAGTGTAGCCCTTCCTAAAGGAAGACGCTCATAAAAGGCGTAAATTTGATCATTGGTAATGAAAAAATCAAACACCATAAATGATTCCATATCCATCGTATTAAACGCAAAGCTTGCCAAACGAATGTCATTTGAATCCTGAACGGCTTCACCAAAAGGATGAGTGTTTGTGCCGTATGTTCTACCAGAAATCCATGTCTCGAATGAGAGTTCCTTGCCTGAAATCGCGTCAAAGCCAGGAAATCCCTTTGATGAGTAATGATTCATGTAGGCTAACCATTTTACATGGTCGATTGCACCCGGTAGACCACCATTTGCGTGTTCTTGAGCTAATGTTCTTGTAAATGCCGGTTCGCCAGTCGTAGGATGCGTCCCACTAGAAACGACTTTTAATCCCTTGTTGGAGGTTGTTACAGTTCCGTCATTGCCTGTATAAGTACCTGCAAAAAATAAAACCACTTGTCTTCGGAAAAACCTTGTGAGAAATCATCCCACTTAATCAACGTAGTACCCGGGTTTGAGACTACACTTGCAGTTGAAGAAGCACTAACAAATGAAATGGCACTGAATGATAATAAAAGGGTTAAAGATCCGATCATAACCTTTTTGAATACCTTGCTCTTCATGTGTAAACCTCCTTTTTGTTTATTGACCTAAACTAAAATAACGAACAATTCAGTTCTTTAAAAACGACGATTTCTTTAAATTATATTTATAATAATTAAAATACTGTTACTAAATAAAACGACAAATTCTCTTATCTAATGGACGTCGTCATTCATCTATGATTATATTAATAAATACATAACATAAAATGGTAAATAGGTAAGTAGTTTAGAGGTTAATTTAACAAGGACGGTGTTACCTTGATCAAACCAGGAAAAATAGCGAAACAGTTGAATCAACTGACTTTTTCTCTGTTATTGTCAGGTTATAAACGATGTAAACCTGATTGGTATAAACCCTTCCGTGAGCAACCGCATTTTTCCCTTTGGTTTATCACCAAGGGGAGTGGGGAAGTTACGGTGGACGGAACGAAACATAAGTTGAAACCAGGGAAACTCGTGATTTTTACTCCCGGTATGATTTGCGAAAAAAAGACGTCACAATCCAATCCACTTGAATTCTATTTCGTTCGCTTTACATATGCCGTGGCGTTTGAAGATAAGGAAAAATGGTATTTTGAAACACCTGAAAATACCACATTCCCATTAAGGGGAGTATTCTCGATTACAAATACTGGGAACATGATTCATTTATTGGACCAAATCCATCACCTTTCTAAACGAAGAGGCCCTACAGTTGCAATTCAGCGTAAATTGCACTTTCAAGAATTATTGCTGATGATTCTACAGGATTTTCGTTCTCAAAAAATTGCTGGGGATTCTACAATGGCGATTGAGACGACGATTGAGTATATGGTTAACAATTATCACAACCACATGACATTATCAGACTTAGCACAAATGGCTGGTTTGAGCACGAGTCATTATGCACGTTTGTTTAAAAAATACGTTGGGTATAGCCCTATTGACTATCTAACACATGTACGCATAGACCGGGCAAAAGAGCTATTAGCGATCTCAGATTTTAGAATTAAAGAAATCAGCCAGAGTGTCGGGTATGAAGATGAATTATATTTTAGTAGAATTTTTAAAAGAATCGTAGGTGTATCACCGACCCAATTTAGTGATAATCATAAGACGCTCGGAAACACAGTTAAAAGATGATAGAAAGTAGTATCGGAGCTATTACATATATCCAAAATGATTGGAGTATATTAGAGATTTGTTGTAAGTGCCTTTACGAAACTCAAATTAATAGTAGACAGGTAATAGATTCTATTGGACATTAAAAGTGAATATCCGAGGCTAATTCGTAGGTGAAAAAAATTATAGATCTGTATTTATTCTTCTGAAAGGAATCATTCTTTCGTTAATCTGACGTTGCAGTTGCTTTAACAGGTGGTGTTTAAATTGAATTGAAAATAAAAAAATTTTTTAGTATACATTGGAGATATAATAGCTATTGTTTTATTGTCTTTCTATCTCTTTATTTTCCATTTTTTATCGTTTGGAAGTTTTTTATTTGATAGTCCTTTAGATGATAAAATTGTTATGAATTTTTCAAGCTGGATACTGCCAATATTTATGGTCGGCATACTTTCGTATATATATATCAAGTTTTTATGGGGTGAAAAATGGTTTAAAAAGATAAAAATCACCATCCTTATGATTGGATTTAGTATTTCCAGTTTATTTAATGTGATTTGGGCATTACTTCATTTTGATATTGAAGACCTTAACAATCTCTTTGTGCAATTATCAGGATTAGTCGTTACGGTAGTGTTGTTATTGTTCACCAACTCTGAAAGAAAAAAATTAATAAACTAAAGTCCTCTAGCTGAAAAATATATTCAAAAGAAATAGTTCGATAATTTCTGATCTGTTTTTATATACAATAACCTGCAAATCGCATTGAAAATTAACTCCCTAAATTAGGTATTTGTGATAGGCAACTGAATCTAGTAGAAAAATGGATGCTTTTTGGACTACAGGGCTTTTAAAGTAGGAAATGACTTACCTAAAGAGAAATAGTATTACGTAGGGGAGGGAGGTTACCATGACGTCTATTTTATACACTGTGCTATTAATAGGTAGCTGTTTATTTTTGATGAAGAAAAAGGTCGATACAGAATCTAGTTTTACATTAAAAATAATTGGCTATTTTATCGTTGGTTCCTTCGCCTTTACTTTCAATCAGATTGCAGTACCACTTGGGTTTATCGTTTATTTGCTATTTTTCCGACCGAAGTTAAACGTTCGAGTAAAACGATTAGCAGCAATATTTGGTGTCCTTACATTTATAGTTGTTCATTGGATTATCCCATTCGCTATTCATGAGTGGGAAAGTAGAGCACTACTCATCGAACGCAATATTGGTTCAATCTATACATTGAATTTTGATGCTGAATTTGAAAAGATTAAGCAAAAATTAGAGGTTGAGAACAACGCTGTAAAGCTTCAAGATTTTAAAATAGAGTATCTTGAAAATGGTCAAATTACAGACGTTAGTTGGCAAATTCTCAGATACAGTGACAGTAAGTATCATCTCTATCAAATACAATATGATTTCGCCAAAAATAGGTATGAAATTAGGGGGCATGAAGTAGATGAATGGCTCCAATACAATCGTTTAGTAGAGGGGGACCGTTTCTTTGAAAATCTAAATGTCCTTGATATGAAAGATATTACTCAATCTAAGGGTAGTTTTTCTTCCTATGTTATCCACAGTACGGGGGAACGTGTCCACTACGGTATAGAAGATAGAGAGCATTTTGTTATATCTAATGGGGAGATTCAAGTAGTAGACAATGAGCAGTTGCCTGTTGAAGCCTATTATATTTCAATATTTGCAATGCATAAAACAGAGGAAGAGAGAGATGAACAAGGAAATATCATCTACGAAAGCTTTGAAGGGACAGCAGTATCTGAGTATCTATTTGATGTAAATGTCGTAAAGAAATAATGATTGTTTGTAGATTAGCATTATATTAATTAAAGAGTTAAATAAAAAATTGAATTAGTACCTCCAAAAAAGCTCATCCTAAAATAAGAAAATTTTAGGAGGGGATTTACTTGCCGGAAAAATCTGCGATTACTTCGTCTGAATTAGGCACATTATGGCTGACATTTCAGGAAAAAACAATGGTTTTACGTGTGCTTGAATATTTTATAGAAAAAGCGGATGACGAAAAAGCCAAAGAGATTATGACTACTTTTTATCAAGAGGTCACAAATTATGTAAATGTTATCACTGAGATATTTCAGAAAGAAGAGGCTGTGATACCAGTTGGTTATACGGCTCAAGATGTTAATATGGACGCGCCTAAGTTATACGATAATGGTTTTGATATCATGTTTGTTCGATTATTAAATGAAATTAGTATGGGCCTTCACTCATTAAATATTACGATGACTTTTCGCGAAGATATTGTTTTGTTAATGAAAGATTTAACTGCAACCACTCAAAAATATTACAATCTCTGCACACAATATTTGCTTGAAAAAGGGTTACTTGTAAAGTCACCGCATGTTTCCATGCCAAAAGCAGTTGAGTTTGCGAAAGGTACCAGTTATTTGAGCGGTAACTCTATGAATCCTTTTACTGAAAAGCGAACGTTAAATACGGTAGAAGTTGCTCAAATTCATCATGCGATTGAATCGAATATCTTAGGACTGCAGATGATTTTAGGTTTTGCTCAATGTGCAAATGAAAAAGATGTTAAACAATATTTTAATGAAGGGGCTGAGCTTGCCAAAAGTATTGTAAAGGAACTTAGTGAAACTTTACTTCAATCAGATCTACAAAATCCTCAGACATCAGGCGGCAATGCAACTCGATCAACGGTAGCGCCATTTTCTGATAAGTTAATGATGTATTGCATAAGTCTATTTTGTAGTTTTTCGATGGGGAGTGGTTCTCTTGGTACGGCATTTAGTTTGCGAAATGACTTACCAGCAAAAATGTCTATTTTTATGAAAGATATTTTTGAATATGCTCATAAAGGTGCAAAGATAATGATTAAATATGGATGGTTGGAAGAACCACCACAAATGGAAGAAAGAAACCAAATGACTAAACCTTAAATGTGTACTTTTAGATGAAATGGGATTGATACTATAACGGAAAAAAAGGTTTTGATACGAGGGAAAATTCGCAGCCCTTAGAGTAGTACCTGGCAGACCCATTGTTAGCGAGTGGGTCTGCTATTTTTATACTTGTATAAAGTACAAAATGAATCCACAGTAGAAAAGCAAGTTTTTATGAGGGCATTAATTGGGGAGTTGGATAGTGGATGATTATTTTCTCGAAGGAGAAAGAAAAGAACCTTGGATTGAAAAAATAGTCGTAAAATATCACCGGACAATAGTGACTTATTTTAAAGCACTAACTTCATCTGGTTTTCAGTAGTTGGTTTACGCGAAGGGACACCAGTACGTGAACATTTTTCTTCTGATAATGAGTACGAAAGAAGACGCAGGATCCCAGTGGTACTGGTTTTTTCTTGTAGTACTTAAATTGTTGGAAACATAATTAAAGAACGCTTGGTTACCAAGCGCTCTGGATTAGTAATACATATTCACTCGTTGTTTTTTGGGCTTTTGTTGTTTGTTTTGGCTCATGCACAAACGATAATAGGCACCCTTTTGTTGTATAAGGGTAACGTGATTACCAGACTCAACGATTTTCCCTTTATCTAGGACGAGTATCTTGTCTGCGTGTTGAATGGTCGAGAGACGGTGTGCAATGATGATCGTCGTTCTGTCCTTCGAGATCTTTTTTAATGTATCTTGAACGACAATTTCGGTTTCGGTATCAATATTAGCTGTTGCTTCGTCTAAAATTAATACATTGGGATTGGCAATCATTGCTCGTAAAAAGGACAGTAATTGTCTTTGTCCGGTTGATAAAACGGTTCCTTGTTCACCTAGCAGTGTCTCATATTTCTTAGGTAACGTTTCGAAAAAAGGAGCCATACCAACTGATTTTGCTGCTCTCATAATCTCTTCATCACTAATACTGGAGTTGTTTAGGCGAATGTTATCAAAGACAGTTCCAGAAAACACAAAACTGTCTTGTTGAATAATCCCAACATGTTTTCGTAGATCTCTAATTGCAACATCCTTAATTGGGACTCCGTCAAGTTTTATGCTACCTTTTTGGATATCATAGAATCGATTGATTAACTGGATAATCGAGCTTTTACCTGCGCCAGTAGCACCAACAATTCCGATCGTTTCCCCAGGTTCAATCGAAAAGCTAACATCCTTTAACACCCATTCCTCATTTTGGTACGCAAACCACACATTACTAAACTCAATTTTCCCTTTAACCTTATGTGGGAGTTTACTAGGTTCTGTTTTATTGACAATCGTTGGCTTCGTTTCTAATGTATCAAAAATTCGTTCAGCTGAAGCAAGTGCTGCTTGGATTTGATTAAATCGATCAGCAAGTCCTCGTAATGGTTCGAAAAATTGTCTTACATAGTGAGTAAACGCATAGACAACCCCGAACGTTAGGGCTCCATCCAATACATTTCTACCTCCATACCAGATAAGTAAAGCCATTGATATATTTCCAAATAACCCAATCGATGGATTGAAAATCGAATTAAGTACCGTCTGACGCATACCTGCGCGATAATGCTCTTGGTTTAATTCATTAAATTGCTCCTGTTGCTTTTTTTCCCGAACAAAGATTTGAATCACTTGCATGCCTGTAAGGTTTTCTGCTAAATACGAATTTAACTTACTTAAAATAAAACGGACATATCGTTGGGCATTTCGTATAACCTTTTTAAAATAAAACGTAATGAGCGCAATAAAGGGGATTACCGTAAAACTAATCAGAGTCAGCTTCACACTCATTTGCAACATGATCACTATGATTCCAATCAGCATTAGCACTTCACGTATCAAATTAACAATTACTTGAGAGTATAATTGATTAAGAGCTTCCACGTCATGGGTCATTCTTGTGACGAGTCGACCAATCGGATTTTTATCATAATAGGAGATTTGTAGCTTTGAAAAATGCTTCATGATCGTTTCACGAATATCATAGATGATGGATTGACCTGTATATTGTAAGGAGTTATTTTGAAAATAAGTAAGTACTGACGAGCCGACGATTAATATAAAATAGATGACACCAAGCCAAATCATGCCTGTGTAATCATTCCCGCGAAATAATTGCTCGGCATCTCCTTGTAACGCAAGGGCAGGGAACGTAGTCCCATCAATCGTTATTTGATTATTTTCAACGTGGTAGCTGTTCGAATTTGTGAATCCTGCATTCCATCCATGAACGAGATAATGCACACCTTCGATTTCCACAATCCGTGCTGGTTGAACACCTCCCGGTAACTCACTACCATCACCATTGACACGAAAATACGTATGATCCTCAAGAGTGGCAATTTCCTTCGCTTTGATATTTTCTTGTTGTAGTAGATTACTAGCCTGGCTTGATTCGGATTGGTCGACATATACCATTGGTGCATAGATTCCGTTTATATGGTCATCGATTGCAACCTTTATTAAATAAGGCTGAGCCAGCCCAGCAATAACGATCAGTGCCGTTAACATGAGTGAGAAAATAAAAAGCTTCCGATAAGGTTTAGCAAAAGCTAATATGCTCCGTAGTAATTGTTTATCACTAAATTGTTTTAGTTGTTTTTCATCATTTGTAGCGATCATCTATCCCTCCTTTTAATTGCAATCTTTTTCCCGTTAGAGGAAAGGGGTTGTTGTAAGTCAAGTCCAGTTTGTTGTTGTACATGCATCTTTTTATAGATGCCATTTTTGCTAAGAAGTGATTTATGTGTTCCTCGTTCGACGATCATTCCACCATCCATTACGATGATTTGGTCTGCATGTTGAATCGTAGAAATCCGATGGCTAATAATGATGGTGGTGCTTCCTTCCATTTTTGTTTTTATCGTGTGTAGAATGTTTTTTTCTGTTTTAGAATCAACAGCGGATAAGCTATCATCAAAAATCATAATAGGTGCCCGTTTGATCATGGCGCGAGCAATGCTAACTCGTTGTCGTTGGCCACCTGATAAAGACAATCCACGTTCACCCAATTCAGTTCCAAATCCTTTCGGTAATTCGATAATATCCTGAAACACATGTGCCTGTTTTGCCGCCTGGTGAATTTCTTTGTCATTATAGCCTTTTGGGTCAAACCCTATATTTTCGCTGATTGATGTTGAAAATAGAAAATTGTCTTGTGGTACATATCCGATTGCTCTTCGTACTGTTTTTAATGGAAGATCCCGAATATCATAATGATCAATAAAGATGGATTGTCTTGGTGGATTGTAGATTCGTAGAAGTAGATTCACAAGTGTAGATTTTCCACTGCCTATTTTACCGACGATGGCTAGTGTAGATCCTTTTGGAATATGTAAATCAATGTTTGAGAGTGATGGTTCTGGCTTGTTTTGGTACGAAAAGGATAAGTCTTTAATGGTAATGTCACCTTGAATGGAAGGGATGTTTATAACACCTTCTTCATCCTTAATCGTTGGTTTTGTAGACAAAACCTCACGTAATCGTACATCTGCTGCTGTTCCTTGTTGTAATAGATTAATAACCTTGCCCAAATTCTCAATCGGACCAACAAGGAGAGATAAATACGTATTAAACGCAACAAATTCTCCAAGTGTTATGGTATCCTGCATTACTAATATGGAACCAAACACGATAGATGTCAGATAGCTTATTCCGACTATGCCTTGACTTAATGAGTTAAATAGGGAGTTTGAGCGAATTAATTGTTTGTTTGCGTCTACATTTGCCCCGTTATCCTGTTCAAATTTTTTTAGTTCAGCTCCTTCTTGGACGTAGGTCTTAATAATCCGTATACCCGCACAAAATTCTTGAACCCGACTGGTTAATGTACCAATCGCTTCCTGTACGTGGTTGGAATCCATTTTTATTTTTGCGCGAAATCGGTACGCTAAATACGTTAAGCCAGGAAGGGGGAGAAGGACTAATAATGTTAAGGATAAGTCGATTGTCGTTGCCATCATCACTACTGTTACTGTGATAAGCACGGCGGCTTCTAGGGTTTGAAACACACCTTGCATGCCAACCTGTCGTAAAAGATTCACATCGTTGACAGCATGCGCCATTAAATTGCCAATTCGTTGATTTTGATAATAATCGGTTTGCAGCGTTTCCCAATGAGCAAACAAGCGGCCACGAATGTTTCGTTCCAACAAACGGGATAATCGAAAAATATAGATTCTCCCTGTTGATCTGAAGAAAAAGACACCTAGCCCCACAACAACCATCCAGATGGCTATTTTGATCAACTCTGCCGTATTAGTTGAAAAGCTTTGTAGCCCATCTGTAAACACCTCGAGTAACATCGGTACCACAAGCTGTAGCACAAGTGAAATCGTTACTAAAACAGTACCAACCACATAGCCCCATTTGTTTTGAAACAAATGATCACGAAAAATAGGTTTTATGTCCAAATAATCTCACCTTCTAAAAAATGTCGTAAAACAAGAGTACCGCATAATCCCTAAACCTAACATGGATTTACCTATCAACTTACATGGATTATCTTGCTGTGGACAAAGCAGGGGATTGGGGGAGCTTGGGTCATGTGGGTCAGGGGGACAGGTTCCCTGACCCAGAAAGAAAAAGTGGGTCAGAGGGACGGGTACCCTCTCCCAAAAGACAAAAAAAGAGAGTCTGACACAGAATGTCAAACTCCCTTATATAATGCCCCTGCCAAGGACCTCTATTTTACCACAAATTGCTTTTGGTTTCTTATTTAAAAATTTCATCAATCGCTTGAATTTCATCTGCTGCTAATTCAACGTCTATTGTTTTCAAGTTGTCTAACACTTGTTCAGCGCGCTTTGCCCCAGGAATAACAGCATCAATCTCGTCCCGAGTTAAATACCAGGCTAGCACAAGGTGTGCCACTTCAACTTGTTTTCCATTGGCAATTTCACGTAGCTGTTCTACTTTTTCTAGATTACGTTGGAATGCGTCTCCCTGTAAATGAGGCATATTAGTTCGCAAGTCATTAAATGTCGTTTCTTTATTGTATTTACCGGCTAACAATCCAGCTGCAAGCGGAAAGTAAGGTACAAATGAAATCCGGTGTTCGGCTACATACGGCAGCAATTCTTTTTCTGCAGAACGGTCAATGAGGTTATAGCCACCTTGAAAGACGTCCACATAGCCGTCTTTGTTTGCTTCCCTTAGTTGCTCCATCGAGAAGTTTGATACCCCAATCGCTCGGATTTTTCCTTCTTCTTTTAATCGACTCAAAGCACCGACGGCTTCATCCTTTGGTGTTTTCTCATCAGGGAAATGGATATAAAATAAATCAATATAATCCGTTTGAAGTCGTTTTAGGCTTTCTTCAACCGTTTGACGTAAAAATTCAGGGGAATTATCGAAAACAGTTTTATCACCAAGTAATCGGTGAGCGCCTTTTGTCGCAAGTATAATCTCACTCCGTTTTCTCGTTTCGTTAATGACCTCACCAACTAACTCCTCTGAACGTCCATGACCATATACATAGGCTGTATCGATAAATGTAATTCCATTTTCGATGGCGACTCGTACTAATTCCTTGCCTGCATCTTCGTCCAGATTCGGGTATAGATTATGCCCGCCAACCGCGTTTGTACCAAGACCGATTGGGTTTATGTATAGTTCTGTTTTACCAAGTTGAACGTGTTTTGTCATGTTTCATTACCTCCAAACTTTTTATCATTTCATTATTTTACCATTTTTCATTTGTTATACCTCGTACTTTGTCTTATTTAGAAAAATAAGTGAAACCAAATATATCCTATTTCGTAGAAAGGGTAGTAACATTATCGAATAGGTGGGAAGCAAATGGATCCTCGTATACAAGACTTAATTAATCATACAAAAACGAAATTTGGATTACATGATTATTATCTAGGACGTCACAGTCTTTCTAGAAACGTCAATATCTTTAATGAAACGAACTATACACTGTCAATGGAGTGGTTCCCTAAAAATACCACTGAAGTAGTGGATGAGGATTCGAACCCTGATGGTACGGCGGTGATTGAGGTTAATGTGCATACTGGCAAGTATGATAGCGCTATTTTTGTAATGGGAGAAACCTTTGCAAGGGATGGAATTACGTTTGAAGATCCTGACACCGATACCATCATCAAATGGGTGGAACAAGAAACAGGACTCATCTATGGAAAACAGTTTCAAGTCCATACAGAAAGTGAAGGCGAACTAAGATTTAAAGAATGTATAGAGGGAGTAGCGGTATCTCCATCCGGATTGATTGAGGTGAAGTGGAATCAAGAAGGGCAGCTCACCTCGTTCTCAGTGTATGGCCACTTTCCAACTGAAGAAATAGTAAGGATTGAAACCTACACGTTAATCTTCGAGCAAATTGAAAATCTGGCAAAGGAACAAGTAAAATTACTGGAGTTTCCTTCCTTTGAAAAGGAAAAACTGTATCCTGTGTATGAGGTAGAAGAATTGTATGTATCGAATGATGGAACATCAACGATTCCATTTGAAGTAATAGTCGATCATAATGGATATTTAAAAATCAATAAAACAATTATTTGGGACGAGCCCATTAAGAAGTCGTTTGAGAGAAAAGAAATTAGTTGGGTAGAAGAGGTAACAGCAGAACAGGCATATTCAATTGAGCCTTCTCCTGTTTCGTTTCCAATTTCTAAGGAAGAAGAAGAGAAATGTATTGCAGCAGTCGAGGAATTAGTACGCCAAGAATATCCATCTGACAGCGGAAACTGGATGCTTAAAACACTCCATCGTGAAAAGGGATATATTCATGCGATACTTAGGGCGAACCAGCAGGACAATCGTGTCTTTCAACGAAAATTGATGATCATGATTGATGGGGAGACCCTTAAAGCTGTAAATTATATGGATAATAAACTAATGTTAGAAATGTTTGATCGATTTAAAGAACCCGACCAAGTAGCATTTACGAAAGAGGAAGCTTACGAAAAACTCAAAGACTTGTTTGAGTTAAAACCTTATTATGTGTATGACTTTGGTAAGAAACAATATGTATTATGTGGAAAAATTGATTGTCAATATGGTGTAAATGCGGCAAATGGGGAAGTCGTTAATTTAGATGATTTGTAAGGGTATCTATAAAGGATGGGGAGATGTGTTTCTATGACAAAGAATCTAAAAATTTGTGAAAAAGGACACCACTATTATAAAAGTAGTGACTGTCCAACCTGTCCAACTTGTGAGAAGGAACGCCGCCCAGTAAACGGATTTCTTTCAGTACTCTCGGCACCAGCGAGACGGGCATTGGAACACAATGGGATCACAACAATAGAACAACTAAGCACCTATACGGAAAAAGAGATTCTCAAATTCCATGGTATGGGACCAGCTTCACTACCGAAACTTAGGGCTGCCCTAGAGGAAAATGGGTTATCCTTTAAAAACTAATATGCCTTGGAATCGAAAATAGCAAAATAGTAGATGTTTTCATTAAATCCTCTATTTTTATTTGATAGCCTTACACCTATAATGGAATCAAATAAGAAATATATGGAAATGGGGGATTAGGATGACAGACATTCCAGTAGGCATACAAATGTACACCTTACGAAACGAGTGTGAAAAAGACTTTTTTGGCACCCTACGAAAGGTAGCAGAACTTGGCTATGACGGAGTGGAACTCGCAGGTTTGGGTGGATTTACAGCACAAGAAGTGAAGGAAGCCCTTGATAAACTCAATCTTAAAGTGGCGGGTAGCCATGTTTCACTGGCTGAACTAGAAACCAATTTAGAGAGAGTCATAGAAGAACAGAAGGTGTTGGGTAGTCAATACCTGGTTTGTCCATACATACTCCCTGACCAACGGAATGAAGAGAGTTACAAAGCTCTTATTTCATTTTTACAGGAGGCTGGTGAAGTTTGTCTTCGTGAGGGAATTTCCCTTTGTTACCATAATCATGATTTTGAACTAGAGCCATTATCGGACGGTAAAACAGCACTAGAATCTATTTTTACAAATACAAATCCAGAGTTTGTAAAAGCAGAACTTGATGTGTATTGGCTAACAAAAGCAGGTGAGGATCCGGTGGAGTGGATGCAACGATATCGCAACCGTACACCGTTAATTCATCTGAAGGATATGACACTCGATGAAGAAAAGTTTTTTGCTGAACTCGGTACGGGTGGAGTAAATCTCGAAGGTATTTTACAAATTGGTAAAGAAAATGGTGTGAAATGGTGGATCGTTGAGCAGGATGAGTGTAGACGCGATCCTTTAGAAAGTATTAAAATGAGTCTAGATTTTTTAAAAATGAGGAAGTAAGTACGGAGGCTGCCACTTCTTTGAACTGCCCCCTGTCAAGTAGACAGTGGAAATAATAAAAAATGACCTAAGCGGCTTTAGCTCTATATTCCATAGGGCTGAGGCCGTTTAGTCGTTTTTGATATCTATTATGATTATAGAAAAATATATACTCGTCTATCGCTTTAGATAATTCTTCAAAAGTCCCATACTTACGCAAATAATACTTCTCGCATTTAAGCGTTCCCCAAAATGATTCCATAGGTCCATTATCAATGCATCTTCCAACTCTGGACATGCTTTGTGTCATCTCTGCCTTGTCTATTCTGCTTTTGAATCCGTTAGAAGTGTATTGGAAACCACGATCGCTATGAATAAGTGGATGGTCTCCATCCAACAATTGTGTAGCTTGATCGAGGGTCTTAAAAACAAGTTTATTGTTATTTGAATGTCCTAATACATAACTCACAATCGATCCATCATATAGATCACGAATAGCGCTTAAATAGGCCTTCTTTGATGTTCCATATTTAAATTCCGTGACATCAGTTACCCATTTTTCATTTGGTTTTTCAGCCGTGAACTCGCGGTTTAATACATTTTCTGCAACATGTTGAGGGATAGAGTGCTTATAACGTTTCTTCTTTTGCCGGATGACAGACTGTATACCAGCGACTTTCATTAGTCTATAAAAACGTTTGTGGTTGAAGTTTTGCCCAAGTTTTCTATTAATGGTCATCGTCATTCTCCGATATCCATAGATGCCTTCTACCTCTTCATGAAGGTCTTTCATCTCTTTAATAATTTCTTCATTCTGTAGTTCCCGTTCAGAAGGAGTACGCTTTAGCCACTTATAGTAAGCTGCCCGTGTAATACCAGCGATATCACAAAGTAACAAGATGCTTAGATTTTCTTTCTCATGAAGTTCCTTAATAGCGATGTACTTGTCCTCAAATCGGATTTGGCTTATTTTCGCCTCCTTTCGATCTCCTCTAACTTTTTTAAGAACAAATTCTCCGCACGCAAACGTTCATTTTCTCTTTCTAACTTTCTCATCTGTAACTTGATCTTATCCTCTGGAGTTAACTCAGTTTCTTCTTTTTTTCTACCACGATTATCCTTAAGCGCTTCATCTCCACCATTTTCATACTTCCTAACCCATTGATATACCTGTTGATAGGATACTTCATAAGCCTCAGCTGTTTTCTTAAAATCCTTCCCGTTCCCTATACAATCCATTACTATTTCAATTCGTTCAACCCAAGTAGTTTGTCTCCCTTTAGTCATAGAGCTCGTCCTTCCCTTCGACGTATCCTTTAATTCTCTATGACTATTATACTTGGAAATCCACCTCTGAAGGACACTTCTACTTGAAATTTCATACTTTCGAACAATCTCATATTGTGAATATTCCCCCGATGTGTAATCTAGAACAGCGGCTAATTTCACCTCTTTAGAATAGGACTTCCAGGTGCTAGAGTATTCAAATCCTTTTTCCCCATCTTTATCAAATATCTCTACCCATTTATATAAAGTAACTTTAGGTATTTGATATCTCTCGGTGAGTTCTTTAACTGTATAATCTTCGTTCTTATAAGCTGTTACTACTTCATACTTAAACTGACTAGAATAGATTTTATTGGACATAAAAAACTCCCCCTAAGGTAAAACAGATTATATTTTTTAATCTGTCTACCTAAGGGGGAGCATATCACTTTGTAGGGCAGCCCTTTTCTATTATTCTAGACGTCTATAAACACCTGGAGCGACACCATATTTCTTTTTAAATACCTTATGAAAATAAGGGTAGCTTCCAAACCCACAGTCCTCCGCAATTTGTTCAAGTTTCATTGTCGTATACTTCATTTGATCAATCGCAGTGGCTAGGCGAATTTCCTGCGTGTACTCGATCATTGTTTTTCCAACGCTGTTTTTAAAAAGATGTACAGACCTGGATACACTAAGGCCAACATGTTTCGCGACGTCCTCAACTTTAATTGGAGATGTAGCATGTTCCTCAATGTAACGCATCATTTTTGTTACATTATATGGATACTGGTATGAGGGGATGATTTCATGAATCGCTCGTTCCATCGACAAACAGAGAGCCCTTAGTAAATAGTCGGCAAGCTCCTCATTTTGGCTTGAGTCTGGTCTTCGTTTTTCAATGATGAGTTGGTTCCATAACGAAAGAATTTTACCATCGAGATCAATTTGTGAAATACTTTGTTTCGAAGACTTACTCCACCATTTGTCAAGCCAAGCTCCCTCGCACGCCAAATGATAGTCTCCACTTCTTTGGCCGTCTTTCACAAAAAGCTCGTAATGATCGCCAGGTTTGATGAGCAGGAGATCTCCTTTTTTGAGCTCTCTATTGTTCCCTTTTACCACCACTTCACAGATTCCTTCTGTTTGTAATCGAAACAAATACGCTGGGAACCCTGATTTATGTTGAGATTGATATCCTTTCGTATGAAAGGAGTAGCCACAAAAGTATATTTTTGTTCTCATGCTGTTCCTCTTTTCTAAAAATCTAGCAAAATAGTAGATGTTTTAATTATATCATCTATATTTATTGATTGATAAGTAAGTTACTATGTAATCAAATAGGTAATGTAAAAAGAAGGAGTGGATAGTAGTGGAAAAGCTAAGAGTAGCAGTTATTGGATGTGGGAGCATTGCTCAGCATCGTCATTTACCAGAATACAATGCGAATACTCATGTTGAGATAGTAGCGGTTTGCGATATCAATGAACAACGTGCAAAAGAAACAGCAGAAAAATATGGTGCGGATGCGTATACAAGTTATGAAGAATTGTTACAGCATGCGAATGTTGATATTGTAAGCGTTTGTACACCGAATTATCTACATGCTGATGTCTCAATTGCTGCATTACATGCAGGAGCACATGTGCTTTGTGAAAAACCAATGGCAACGTCTGCCGAGGAAGCGGAAAACATGATTGCTGCTGCGGAAGCTTCTGGTAAAAAGTTAATGATTGCCCATAATCAACGGTTTGTCCAATCCCATCAGAGAGCCCGTCAACTTATAAAGAGCGGGGATCTTGGAAAGATTTTTAGTTTCCGTACCGCTTTTGGCCATGGTGGTCCTGAACGCTGGAGCATTGATGGAAAAGACAGCTGGTTTTTTGAAAAAGAAAAAGCCTTTGTCGGCGCAATGGGGGATCTTGGCGTCCATAAAACAGATGTACTACGTTTTATTTTAGGTGAAGAAATTGTAGAAGTCGGTGCGTTTGTTGAACAAAATACGAAAGAATTCTCAAATGTTGATGATAACGCAGTATGTGTTCTAAAAACAGAAAGTGGCATTATCGGTACCTTAGCTGCTAGTTGGGGCTATAGCAAGGAAGACAATTCCACCATTATATATGGTGAAAATGCGGTTCTGCGTTTAGAGGACGACCCTACTCACTCAATGATTATTCAGTATAAAACGGGAGAAGTAGTCAAATACGAGCTCGGAAAAATCCAGTCAAACGACGAAGGTGGTCAAAATAACTCACATGTGATTGGAAAATTTGTTGACTCCATCATCCAAAATCAAGAGCCTCCAATACCAGGAAGTGAAGGAATGAAGTCGTTAAAGGTTGTCTTAGCTGCCTTAAGATCAAGTGAAACCAAACAAATTGTTCAAATAAGTTAAACGTGAAAAACATAGTATACAGTAGGGGATAAACAATTGGAGGTAGTAAAGATGGAAAAACTTCGAATTGGTATCATCGGGGCTGGAGGAATTGCACAGGACCGTCATATACCTTCTTTTCAAAAATTACATGATATCTGTGAAATAACTGCGATTTGTGATGTGAATCTAGATCGTGCCCAAGAGATTGCACATCGTTATGGTATACCACATGTTTCTAATGATTATCATGACATATTCTCACATGTTGATGCAGTATGTATTTGTACACCGAATAAATTCCATGCGGAAATAGCTATTGCTGCTTTTAAGGCGGGATTACATGTTCTTTCAGAGAAACCAATGGCGCTAAACGCGAAAGAATGCGAGTCGATGATTTCGGCTGCGATAGAAGCAAATAAAGTTCTCGATATTGCCTATCATTACCGCTTTCAGAAAGAAGCTCAAGCAGCAAAAAAGGCAATGGATGAGGTGGGAACTCCATTAGTGGTTAGGGTAAAGGCGCTAAGACAGCGGAAAGTACCAAGCTGGGGTGTTTTTACCAATAAAGATCTTCAAGGAGGAGGCAGTCTAATCGACTGGGGCTGCCATTTTCTTGATTTGGCATTATGGCTTATTGGAAATCCAAAGGAAACGGAGGTGTCTGGATCGGTCTATAACAAGCTTAGTAAACTCCCAAACCAAGTGAATACGTGGGGGCCATTCGATTACAGTACCTTTGAAGTGGATGACCATGTTACAGCCTATATCAAATTTGAAAATGGAGTATCAATGCTTTATGAAACATCATGGGCTGCAAATATTAAAGAAGACGATTTACATGTGAGTATTTCCGGTATAGAGGGTGGCTTAAATGTGTTTCCATTAGAGTTCTATACCACTAAAAATGGAATGCTAGTAACAAGTGAAGCAACATGGCTTCCCGGTGATGATGTACCCGATGTGCCACAGGCAAGGAACTTCATTGAAGCCTGCATGGGAATATCAGATCTCGTCGTAAAGCCGGAAGAAGCGCTTCAAGTTTCTAGAATTATTGACCAAATCTATGAAAACGGGGGAAGTACACAATGAAACTAGGTGTGTTTACCGTATTATTTGCGGAAAAATCATTTGAAGACATGTTGGATACAGTAAAAGCAGCGGGGCTTTCTGCAGTTGAGATTGGGACGGGTGGGTACCCAGGTAACAAGCATTGTGATTTAGATGGCTTACTTGAGGACGAACAGGCTCGCGTTGATTATTTAAGAAAAGTTGAAGAGCGTGGTCTAACGATTAGTGCGTTCAGTTGCCACGGTAACCCGATCTCACCTGATGCAGAATTCGCAAAACAATGTCATGAGACACTGATGAAAACCATAAAATTAGCATCGCTCATGAATGTTCCGGTAGTAAACTGTTTTTCCGGAACAGCTGGGGATCATGAGGGAGCAAAATATCCAAACTGGCCAGTCGTTGCTTGGCCAAATGAATACAGCGATGTCCTAAAATGGCAATGGGAAGAAAAGTTGATTCCATACTGGAAAGAGGTTGGGACATTTGCACAGGATCACAATGTGAAAATCGGACTTGAGCTTCATGGAGGATTTTTAGTTCACACTCCATATACCCTGCTTAAGCTTCGCGAAGAAACATGTGACGCTATTGGTGCGAATCTGGATCCAAGTCACCTATGGTGGCAAGGAATTGACCCAGTTGCAGCGATTAAAATCTTAGCAAAAGAAAACGCAATTCACCATTTCCATGCAAAAGACACGTATATTGACCAAGACAATGTCAATATGTATGGCTTAACAGATATGCAACCATATGGGGACGTTCAAACACGTGCTTGGACATTCCGTTCCGTAGGCTGTGGTCATAGTCTGAAAGAATGGTCTGATATGATGAGTGCACTGCGTACATATGGGTATGACTATGTGGTAAGTATTGAGCATGAAGATCCAATCATGTCCATTGATGAAGGATTTAACCGAGCTGTAACGAACCTGCAATCTGTCTTAATTCACCAACCAGTTTCTCAAATGTGGTGGGTGTAACAGCGCTTGCCTTTAACAACTCAAAAGTGAGTGCTATAGGTGGTTGCTACATGTAGAGAATTAGCTGTTTAGGCAACTAAAGGGAGTTTGTTTTCATGCAAACTCTCTTTTTTTATGTAATCGCATATAAAATATGTCTCCCTTTCTAAAAATTTACATTACTTTCTATTCTATTATTGTTAATTTTCTAAATTTAATTATAATAGGTTATGGTAGATACATAGTCTATTTACAATAAGGGGGAAGAGCATGTCTATAACTCAAGGTTTAAACACTACACTTCAAGAAAAGGTAAATCAATTTAAAGAATTAGATCAAAAAATCACACATCTAAATAGTGTGTTAGCTCTTGCAGAATGGGATCAAAAGGTAATGGCCCCAAAAAAAGGGCGTTCTTTATTTGCAAATTCGATTGGAACATTATCTACCGAAATTTTTAAATTATCTATCTCTAAAGAAATGGGTGAGCTACTGGATGTACTACGTGCGGAAGATGTGTATACCCAATTAGATGATGTGACCAAAGCAATTGTACGTGAAAGAAATAGTTTCTATCAACAATCAAAAAGCATACCATCTGAACTATACAATGAATATATCGTGTTAACCTCGAATGCAAACGATGCCTGGGAAGAAGCGAGAGAAACAAATAATTTTAACGTGTTTCTGCCATATCTTGAACGAATTGTGGAAATTAAAAAGCAATTTGCTGAGTATTACGGGTATGAAGGACATCCATATAATGCCTTATTAAATGAATTTGAGCCTGGTTTAACGGTCGAAGTGCTGGATCCACTTTTTGACGAATTGAGAAAAAGCAGTGTTGATTTATTAAAAAGAATCAATAATTCGTCATCTAAACCAAATGGTGAGGTTTTTGAAAAGCAGTACGATACGGATCGTCAGAAAGAATTTAACCAATTCCTACTTCCTCGAATTGGATTTGATATGAATGCAGGACGTCTTGACGAGACGGTGCATCCATTTGCTCAAACGATTAACACGGGTGATGTTCGAATCACAACTCGCTATCTTGAGGATAACGTTCGTTCTGCAATTTTTGGTACAATCCATGAAGCAGGTCATGGAATTTATGAACAAAATATTAACCCTGAATTAGAAGGAACCTCTATTTGCAGTGGGGCATCCTTTGGAATTCATGAATCACAATCAAGATTTTTAGAGAATATGGTGGGTCGTAGTGAAGAATTTTGGAATTTCTTTTACAACGACTTGCAAAAACATTTTCCGGACCAATTAGCAAGTCTTGATGTAAAAGATTTTTATCGGGCAGTCAATATTGTGGAGCCTTCTTATATTCGTGTGGAAGCGGATGAGTTAACTTATAATCTACACATCATGCTCCGTTATGAAATCGAAAAAGGACTCATCAGTGGGGATATTTCGGTAAAAGATCTTCCAAAAGTATGGAATGAAAAGATGAAAGAGTATGTAGGGGTTGTTCCTCCAACTGACACATTAGGTGTACTTCAAGATGTTCACTGGTCATTTGGCGGTTTAGGATACTTTCCTTCTTACTCGCTTGGAAACTTATACGCTGCACAAATTTTGAATACAATTAAGAAGGAACTCCCTGACTTTTATGGCCATATTGAAAGAGGAGAGTTTACTGTTATTCAAACATGGTTAAAAGAGAAAATTCATCAATACGGGGTCATTTATACTCCTGATGAATTAATTAAGAAAGTCACTGGTGAAAGCTTAAATGCTACATATCTAGTGAACTACCTAGAAGAAAAATATGCAAAGGTATATCAGCTTTAAGGTATATAGCGGAGTCCAAGAGGGTATTCTTGGAGTAGGATTCAAACGATGTAACAGGCAAAAAAGGCAGAGGTGGAAAACCTCTGCCTTTTTGCCGATTTACTAGAGGTTATCTACTTTCAAACTACATTACTATTGATGATGTGGGTCAAGGGACCTGTCCCTCCGTCCCACAATAGGAATGTAACTCTTCAGTGTGGGTCAGGGAACCTGTCCCCTTGACCCACTTGCGATTCTATATTTTGTCTGATATAGTAGGTTTTCCCTAGTTGGGTTAGCAGATTTATGGTGAAGGAGAGGGTAAGTGAATGAGGCAGGAATTTATTGAAGTAATTAATGGAAGAGAAAACAATTTGAAAAATATTAATCTACAGATTCCTAAAGGGAAGATTACCATTTTCACGGGGGTATCTGGTTCGGGAAAGTCATCCATTGTGTTTGATACGATTGCGCAGGAAGCAGGACGTCAGTTGAACGAGACGTTTAGTAGTTTTGCCCGTCAGTTTTTACCGAAGTATGGCCGACCTGAGGCAGATGAAATTAATAATCTATCTACTGCTATTATCGTTGATCAAAAACGACTTGGTGGAAACGCAAGATCGACGCTTGGGACCGCAACAGACATTCAACCTCTACTCCGACTTCTTTTTTCACGTTTTGCACAACCGCAGATTGGATATAGCAATGCGTATTCGTTTAATGACCCAAGTGGCATGTGTCCGACATGTGAAGGAATTGGAAAAATGATTACGCTAAACCTTGATGCAGCAATAGACATGGACAAGTCCCTTAACGAAGGAGCTATTTTGCTTCCAGGCTTTGGAGCAGGTACATGGCAATGGAAAGCATATGCGGAATCTGGGTTCTTTGACAGAGATAAAAAGATAAAAGACTATACAAAACAAGAATTTGATAAGTTAGTATACGCCGAACCACAAAAAGTGAAAGTTACATATTTGGATAATGAAATGAACGCAACCTACGAAGGGTTGGCTGTAAAATTTATGCGACAAAATATCAACCGTGATAAAGATACATCAAAGGCAAGTGAGAAGAAGCTCAAAGAATTTACCACAACTGGCACATGTATGAGTTGCCATGGCACTCGTTACAATGAGAAGGTTATGTCTTCAAAGATTAACGGCTATACCATTTATGACCTAACAGCCATGCAGTTGGACGAGTTGATTAAGGTTCTGCCTCAGTTCAATGAACCACAAGCAAAACCTATTGTGGACGGAATTGCTGAGCGCGTCCAAAGTCTATGTGACATTGGGTTGAGTTATCTAACTCTGTCAAGGGAAACGCCAACCTTATCTGGTGGTGAGTCTCAACGGGTTAAAATGGTGAAATATCTGTCTAGCAACTTAACAGGGTTAATGTATATCTTTGATGAACCAAGCACTGGACTTCATCCGCGCGATGTGTACCGTTTAAACGAATTGCTTGTAAAGTTGCGCGATAAAGGAAATACGGTACTAGTTGTGGAGCATGATCCTGATGTCATACATATAGCTGACCATATCATTGATGTTGGCCCTCATGCCGGAACTGGTGGAGGGAACATTATGTACAGTGGTAGCTACGAGGGGTTATTATCCTCTGAGACACTAACGGCTCAATACTTAAAAAGTAAAACAGAAATTAATGCCAAACCAAGACAGGTAAACGAGTTCCTCGAAAGTAAAAAGAGCAGCCTCCATAATTTGAAAAATGTCAGCATTCGTGTGCCAATTGGTGTGTTTTCTGCGGTTACGGGAGTAGCGGGTTCTGGGAAAAGTACGCTTGTAAACGAAGTATTTGCAAAAGAATTTCCAGAGGCCGTTCGGATTGACCAAAGTCCGGTACACGCCAATATACGTTCAAATCCAGCAACCTTTACAGGAATCATGAATGCCATCCGGAAAGCATTTTCTGATGAAAACAATGTGGATAGCGGATTATTTAGCTATAACTCTAAGGGCGGATGCGAAACTTGTGGTGGGACGGGTTCTGTGCAACTCAATTTATCCTTTATGGATGGAATGGAAGTCGAATGCAGTGATTGTAACGGAACTCGTTATAAGCAAGAAGTCCTTCAATATTTATACAAAGGTAAAAATATCGTAGAAATCATGGATATGTCTGTTGCAGAAGCGGTAGAGTTTTTCGAAGTGAAGAAAATTCAAAACGAACTGAAAAGCATGAAGACAGTGGGACTAGGGTATTTATCACTTGGCCAGCCGCTGAACACACTTTCAGGTGGGGAATGCCAACGGTTAAAACTTGCCAAGGAGTTAAAAACAAAGGGTAACATCTATATTCTGGATGAACCTACGACTGGATTGCATATGTCAGATGTCTCGAATATTCTTCAAATCATCAATACGTTAGTCGATAAGGGAAATACGGTCGTAGTGATCGAACATCACTTAGATGTGATTCGGAATAGTGATTGGATCATTGATTTAGGTCCGGACGGTGGTACTGGTGGGGGAGAAATTTTATATGAAGGACCGCCATTAGGGATTCAAGAAAATGATCGTTCTGTAACGGCAAAGTATTTGTAGAGAGTATAGACGGGACGGTTTGTAAAGAGGTTTGAACCGTCCTCGTGTCTTACTTGTAAAAGATGTATTAAAATAACTATGAAGGCAGTGGATTTTGTATTGAAATCACACTGCTTTTTTGTTTACATGATTCTACAAGTCTAACAATATACTATAAAAAAGTTATCTGGCATTATTTTGATTAGGTTAAAAGGATGTGAAATATAAAGTGGAATTATCAAACTCTCAACAGATGGCAATTGAATATATGACAAACTACGCTAGAAAGCATAAAACGAATGCTAACGCAACAATTCGTCATATACTTCATATGTCCAATATTTCTACACACACCTTTGAAAAGGCCGTTCGCACTTTAAAAGATAAGGCAAGAATCGGGATACATTTTCATCCAGATAGACCACTTTCAACGATGAAAAGCGTAGCCGAATCACTGTTGGAACATGGAAAATATAAAAGTCAGTTTGAAACACGAATTTCAAATGCAAGTCTATCTGCTCATCCGGGTGGTGAACGTGATCTTTGGGAGAACGACATGTTCGGAGGAGCCTATCAAATGGATGGTACAGCTACTAGCGAACGTCCCAAATATGGAGCGTTACATGTAATGTTACATCCAGATGGACCTGCTCCGCGCTTTGGTTCGTGTTATTTCCTACTAAAACCCAAGGTTTCTACTCGTTCCACATTTACTTATTTGGATTCACATCTTACCCCGATGGAAAAAGGTACGTATGAAGAGTTTGACATGATACTGGCTGCACTTTTAGAAGAGTCATTTCAACGAGAATATGCAATCGGGGAACCGAACGTAAATCCAACAAGATTAATAAATCATTTATTGAATAATCTTGAAAAGCCAGCATCTGACCTAGTAACCAATGAGCCTTCACGCAATCTTAATCATTATATTGAAGCTCAGATTCATGGAGAGATTTCCCTTCAAGAGGATGTAGAAATACTAGTGGCAGATCCTTCTTTTAAAGGAACTAAGATAGGGGAGACGTTAGAAGAAATATGTCGTACGTATTCGATTGAATTGTTTTGGCACAGGGGCTTTGTCCTAAAGGTGGATGAAGTGCCTTCAAATTTTAGAGGTCCATCAATGCCAACTTTAGCAAAACGAATTTCTGCAAATAAAATAGATGCAAACATGATTGGTTCTGCTGTCATGGACGTATACGTAAATCCTCAAAATTGGGTTGAGCGAGGAACTGTAAAAGAAGTCCTTCAGGAATTAAAACTATTGTGGCACGTTCTAGTTAGATATGGGTAAAAAGTATTGCACCCCAAATGGTAGAGTTGCATGTAAACTTTGGGGTGTTTGTTTAGATAGATGTTTGCTCAGCATACTTTTTGAAATTATCTAGTATCGCCTGCCAACCTTGTTGTTGTAACTCGATTGAATTCGATGATTCCGCATCGAACGTTTCAATTACTTGTGTTTGGTCGCCTTGATTTTTAAAAGTGATTTTCACTTTTCTTCCATCTTCCATTGAATAAGCAATTACCTCATTTACTCTTACTTCATCATAGACTCCACCAAAATCGAAGCCAAAACTGCCATCTTTGGCTTCCATTCTTGAAACGAATTTCCCGCCTTCTCGTAAATCATTTTCAGCAAAAGGGGAGTGCCAATCATCTGAAGCAAAGTTCCACTTTGTGATATGAGCTGGTTTTGTCCAATATTCCCATACCTTTTCCACCGGTGCTTGAACAATTGTTTCTACTGTAATTTCCTTGAATGTTTCCATTTTAACTACCTCCTTACATAATGATGATTTTTCGCGTCATGTTGTCATATTGCCTTACTATATTATAGATAATTTTGAAAAGTTTATCTATTCAAATTTTAGTAAACATCGTAGTGATTTGAGAAGAGGAATCTCTGACCCAATCAAGCGCTATCCTTTGCGAAGAACCAATTACAAAATTTCCGTGTCAGATAAAATGAGAGAGCTATTGTGATCCAAGTAATGTACCATTCCCAGTGTATATATTTGATGAGATCGATGTATTTTTCGATGATGATTTCAATGATCGTCAATACAGTAGAAAATCCTGCATAGTAACCTAGCTGAATAAAAATACTTCGACCATTAGGGTACCATACATTAAAGGCCGCACAGACTACTGGAAAAGCATAATATTCAAACGTGAAGCTTGTTCGATTAATAGAAGAAAAAAGTCTAGTTGGATACTCGAGTAGTTCCAACTCTACGACTACCAAACCAATAAGAAACGTTATTAACTGTTTAAACAAAAAAGCCACAACCGCAAGTCGAAATTTCTTCTTCGGTATCAGAAAAACAATCCATGTCGCCAAAACATATACCAATAATAAAATCCACCATTCCAGTTTCATAGGGATTGCTCCGTTTGAAACAAAGCTTTGTCCTTATAGAACCAATCACAGCAGACTTGACTTACATAAAAGAGGAACCAAATATATACCCACATTCCATACCACGTTATGAGGCCATATTCTAATAAATCTGTATACCTTTCGATTACAATATCAAACAATGTAATGATAGAAATCCAAACTAAAAAATAACTAATTCTTGCCAATGGATTACTGTTTACTTTCCTATGGATGTAAAATATGGAAAATAACGCTGGGTAAAAGAAATAATCAATGGTTAGGGGGAGATCTGTCGCTTTTGGAAAAAACCTTACTGGTGCACGTAAAAAACCATATGTAAGTGAAGGCATATCGCAAAGCCAGATGATTCCTTGAAACATTAAAAATGCCAATGCTGCCTTACGTCGATCTTTGCGTGGAATAAATAGAATCAAGGCAACAAAGCCGAACAGCCACATTGCAATCAGAATCAAATGCTCCATCATCATGGTTCAATATTCCCCCTTACTTAAAAAATCCTTCTATGTTAACTATTTGCATTACTAGCAATTTCCATTCAATACAAAGAATAAAAAATAGTTGAATTGAATTGATGCTAGTACAGCATTCGTCATGTAGGGCAGATACCATTTTTTCAAAATGTCGAAATTATATATTTACAATAGAACGCTCATCAATTAATATTATGTTATACGATATATCGCGATACGTAATATCGAGAGACATAATAGTAAAGAAAGGGATGAAATCGTGGCATATAATGGGGGACCGATGACCGAAGCGATGTACTATGTATTACTAGCGCTTATGCATCCAAATCATGGATATCAGCTTATGCAAGCAATTACAGAAGTCTCAAATGGTAGGGTGAAGATGGGACCCGGAACTCTCTACGGTGTACTTTCACGAATGCAAAAAGATGGTCTGATTTCATTAGCTGAAGATGATGGCAGAAGAAAGACCTACGAAATTACACAAGAAGGGGAACAAGCTCTTCGTGCAGAGTACTGCCGATTAAAAGCCTTAATCCAAGACGGCAATCTTTTAGAGGAAGGTGAAGAGCATGAGTAAAACAATTTATAAACTACGGCCTAGTGATTATTGGCGTATTGGGGAACATGAGAACTGGTTTCAGGATATGGCTGCACAAGGATACCATTTAAAAAAGATGGGGATTCATTTTGCTAAGTTCAGTATGGGTGAACCGAAAAAAATGAAGTACAGAATAGATGTATCCATGAAAAGAAAACTGTCAACAGAAAAGAAAGAGATGTATAAAGAAAGTGGATGGGATTTTGTAACTGGCTATCAATATTTTCAAGTCTATTCTTCACCTGTAGAGCGGGAAGCACCAGAATTGCATTCGGACGCAGCGGAGCAATCATATACGTTAAAGGAACTAGACAAGAAGTTAGCCCTTAATGCTGGTATTGTTGGAGTCGGAGTACTGATTATGTTAGGAATGCTGGCATCCTTATGGTTCCTTGATGGGACACCAACCTACATGTTAGTGGAAGGCGCAGCCCTTCAACAAACGTTGTTAACCGTTATTATTGGTTACCTTGCTTACATGTCTTTGCAAGCCGCAATATCGATTCGGGCTCTACGAAAAACCTTGATTGAAGGAAAGCCCATTGATCACCATGCTCCATGGAAAAAGCATCATCGCATACATACGACGATCTCATTCCTTTTTACATTGTTCGCGGGATTGAGCGCGATTCTACCATTTATACATCTTGTAAAAATGGACACTCAAACCTTGCCATTGGAACCTACTAATTTACCGATTGTTAGATTAGCAGATGTTGAACAAAATCCCGCCTTGGTTCGAGGGGAACCCGAATATATGAGCGACAATGTTGATTGGGGTAATCGGTATTCGACTATGTGGAGTCCGTTTGCACCGGTCCAATATGATACAGATGAGCAGGGAATAGTGCCAGGTGAAACGTGGGAAGACGGTAGTGGTGAATATTCACCACAAATTCATACAAGGGTGTTTAAGTTGAGTATTCCTAGTATGGCGGACAATCTAATTTCTGATTTAATAAAACGCTATACATATGAAAATCAACCTGAAAGCTTTAATGAAGTAAAACATCCCACTTTTGATCATTTGCTTGTATATGAGGAAGAGGAAATGAAAAAAGTGTACGCTTCAAAAGGGAAAGCTGTCATATATGTTCAATATAATGGTTTTGCTGACATGGATGTAGTCATTGAAGAAATAGAAAAGAAGGTTAAGATGATTTCGGAATAAGGGTTGGTTTTGAAAAAGCCTCTTCTAAACTAACGAAAGCATTCGCATTGTTTAGTTGCTTTTCTAAAATAGTACGCGAAACTGGATAAGTATGGTATTTAATGCTAACAAGGAAGTGGTTTTTACCATATAATAGGTGTTGCGCATGAAAAAATGTCTTCCAATCTATCAAAAGCATTCGTATATTGCTTTTGCGAATGCTTTTATGGCTATTATTCTGGGAAACCATGCGCAAGTGGATAAATATGACAAAAAGTACTAGTTACGTGGTTATATTTACCTAATTTTGGATGTTGCGCATGAAAAAACGTCTCCCAATCTATCAAAAGCATTCGTATTTCACATTTGCGAATGCTTTTAAGGCTATTTTTCTGGAAAACCATGCGCAAGTGGATAAGTATGATAAAAAATGCAAACTGCGAAGAAGTTTTCACCATATAATGGATGTTGCGCATGAAAAAATGTCTCCCAATCTATCAAAAGCATTCGTATTTCACATTTGCGAATGCTTTTAAGGCTAATATTCTAGAAAACCATGCGCAAGTGGATAAATATGACAGAAAGCGTAGAACTCGGAATCATACATTCCTGCTTTCACTCTAACTCATTCTTAAATAAGTCTATTGACAAATTAATGAAAAGATCATACACTAAAATCAGCTACTATGTAATACAAAGTAGCTTTTCACTTAAGTACTATCTTGTTTTACCAACTACCTAAGCGGTATATTATTTTCGTTCACTATCTTGTTTTACCAACTACCTAAACGGTATATTATTTTTCGTTCACTATCTTGCTTTACCAATTACCTAAGAAGTAAATTTTTTATATAAACTACCTTGTTTTACCGACTACTCAGGTAGTATTTTATTTTTGGTTCGCTATCTTGTTTAACATGATAGTGGAGAAAGGAAAAGGAAAATGTCAATAAGAAGCCAATTGTTAAAAGGGATTTTAGACGGTTGTGTATTGGCTGTGATTGAAAAGGAACCTGTCTATGGCTATGAGCTTTCACAAAAGCTGATGCAGATTGGCTTAGCGGATGTAAGTGAGGGCACAATTTACCCGATTTTATTACGTCTGCAAAAGAGTGGACTCATACGTGGTGAAATGCGGCCATCGGAATCAGGTCCAAATCGCAAATATTATTTTTTAACGGAGGCAGGAAAAGACGCATTAGAGACAATTACGGAGGAATGGCAGCAAATTTCAAAACCGGTGAGTGAATTACTGGTAGGGAGGAGAGAAGGATGAGCGCGGAAAAATTAATTGAAGAAAACAATCGAAAACGAGAATTGCTAACACCGGAAAATGAAGCATATTATGGGGATTTGCTCATTTATATCCGACTTAAATTTAGTCTTTCGGAGCAGCAATCGGAAGAAGTCTTGATGGAATTACTTGATCACCTACTGGATGGACAAATGGAAGGGAAGAATGCAAAGGACATATTTGGCGATGATCCAAAGGGCTTTGCCGATGAGATTATTGAACAACTTCCTAAGGAGGATAAACGGAAACTTATCCCATTTGTTGGTGGCATCATTGGAAATATCATTGGCTGGGTATTGCTCATAAGGGGTGCTTTATTTCTTCTCTTATCCCAATTTACAGAAGTGAATACAGAGGTTCACACTATTTCTGTATTATGTGTAGCAGCTGTCATAGCAGTCTTTGTCTATATCATTCTTGTCTATATTCTTAAGACTATAGAAAAATCATTGTTTAATGAAAGAAGGAACGATAAAAGAGAATCAATCAAAGCAGGAATCGTGGCTGCAATTGGAATGGCTATTGTCCTGGTAGTAGCCAAGTTCACACCAGAAATTGGCCCTTCATTTGAGTTTTCTTGGTGGGCATCGGCCATTCTAGGTGGTGTCATTTTGTTACCGATGTATGTGTATAAAAAAACTAAAGTAAGGAGATAAGGCATGCTGTCAAAGAAAAGTGAGACGTTTATAGATAACTTACGAATGTATTTAATGATGTCTGGAAAAAACGAACGCGAAATTACGGAATTACTAGACGAGTTAACGGATCATCTTATGGAAGCCGAGAAAAATGGGAAGAGCATCGATGATATCGTTGATCGCTCACCAGAACACTATATGGCTTCACTGAAACAGGAGATGAAGACGGATTATAAACAATTGCTAAAGCAACTTCCATTCTATTTTCTTGGAGTCATAGCTTACTTTCTAATGGGGCCAGCCATTAGAGGAGACTTCGAATTAAACATCATCCAAGTCATTGGGCTACCTATTCTCGCTGTGCTTGGGCTTGCCATTTACGTATACTTTTTACAGCAAGCTGGTCGAAAGCAATACTCAAATAAAAAGTTTATTATTAGCGGTATTCTTGCAAATACACTTGTAACGCTCTCCGCTATTCTCATATTGCTAGCAAGTAAATTTTTAGTAAAACCGTTTTATATAGGTGACCATACAGCAGATGTTATCGTTATCCTCATTTGTTGTTGTATTTTTTTCACAACAGCCATTAGGAATAAAACGTGGCTCCCGATATGGTTACCAATCATGCTGTTTATTCCTGATGTTTTTGCACGGTTTACGAATTGGAGTGTTGAAACAATACTTGTCATAACGATAGTCTCTTTTGAAATGATATTTGTAGTCATCTTTTTGAATTTATTTATGATTGAAAAAAGGAAGAATTCAGTGGTGTGACGTTTTGACATATTAAAATGGGAAGCCCAGCCCTTAGTTGAACCAAAACCGAGGACTGGGCTCTTTTTAGACGAATGTATCAGAAAGCAAAAGTTTCTGCATATACATGAGCAAAAATAACTCTCCTATTTGTACTAATGTCACTAACGCTAGTACCCAATGACTAGAAACAACAAGTATTCCAAATGAATGAAGGATAAGATTGATACAGGTCAAACTAATAATAAGTAGGCCTTTCCATAACCAGTTAGACTTAAAAACAACTAGTAGACTAAAAAATATGGAGTCGATAAAAAAATACAGTGTAATAAATGCAATATGACCTCTTGAAAGATTGTCAAACCAATTGACATGATAAAAAAACAGATGAGTTAAGACGACCAAATAAAACATAATGGTACCCTGTAGCGCTACATTGACGAAATAAAGTAAAAATATTCGCAGTTTGTATTGGTCAATATGGTAACAAATCCAACGCCAGATCCATTTTCCAAGATAAAAATTTATCAGCAGTCCAACACTCGTATAGGGTGTTTGCCACCAAAAGTGGCGGTATATAGTAAGCTGTAGGAACAACTCCTCTATTCCAGCAAATCCAAGGATAATCAGAAGAATCCACCAAAAACCTAAATTAAATACTGCAATAAAAATAGTGGCTGCAGGGACAATAAATCCATTTGATATATTAGAACCGAGAATATTATCAAAGTAGCTGTCATTGAAAATCCCGGGATAATACTCATAACTTTTAAATAATACGAAAATGACATACTCGAATAAGAAGATAAGTCCGGCAATGCACAAATAGAACGGAATTAACTTTTTGCTTCTTGCTTTCCGCCAAGATACAGTAAAAAGGATTATGGTAAGTAAAATCAGAATAAGGAAGGGTAAGAAGTTTGAAATAAATCTCACGCTCCTTTCACATGAAGATCGCTTAATAGTGGTACTATCAACAAAGGGTAAGCTTTATATAAGTAAAGGAGTTTCAACTTGGCATAGAGTACGATACCCACGTGATTGGTTTTCCCCCAAAATAAATTACCGTACCAATAATCTTTTACGCCATTTTATAAAAAGAAAAACGGCAATGGTACCACACAAAATGAGTACTATGATCTTCATAAATTGTTCAATCCAAGTGAAGATAAGTTGCCATTGATTACCAAATATATAACCAACTCCGATAAAGACAGATACCCATAGTGCTGAACCTGTATACGCATAAAGTGCAAAGGTTCGATAGGGTACTTGAATGATGCCTGCAAAATAGCTGTTAAACTGTCTGACACCTGGCAAAAAGAAGCCAAATATAAGCATCTTATTTCCGTACTTTTCATACGTTTTTTTCGTTTTCTTGATATAGCTAGGTTTTAAAAATAGCCATTTACCGTATTTTTCAATTAGTGTCATACCAAATTTATTTCCAATCCAATACGATATCGAGATTCCTACCACTGATCCAGAGTACGCAGCAGTTAGAGCTGGCATGAGATTGAGAACATGTTTGTGCGACAAGTATCCAGTGTAGGCAAGAGTTGAGTTGCCGGGTGGTATTGGAGAGGCAAGTAATTCGATAGGCAAACCGATCAACAATACGAAATATCCATATTGGGCAAACAGTCGTTCAACAATTTCCATTATCTTTCCTCATTTCTGACGATGTTCGAGTCTACCAAACCTGATAATAGTAGCGTTTGTTAATGTCAAGACATTATACGTGAAAATGAAGCAGAAATAGGAAAGGTCGTTTGACGAATATAGGGGACTGGCTTAATTAGGTGGTTGGTATCAAAAATACAGGCACAGATTTAATTCAGAGTTTCTGTATAATTGGAATATTACGTAGGGTTGCTATAATAGAACGTATAGTAATTTCGTATATAGGACGTGATTTATATGTTTCATGCAATTTTCTTTTTTATACTCGCTGGAATCGCCGAAATCGGTGGAGGCTACTTAATTTGGCTTTGGCTAAGAGAAGGGAAGCCGTATTATTGGGGCATTGGTGGTGGAATTGCGTTAGCATTGTACGGCGTAATTGCTACCTTTCAGACTTTCCCATCATTCGGAAGGGTGTATGCTGCTTACGGTGGTGTTTTTATTGTTCTTTCTGTCCTATGGGGCTGGGGAATTGATAAAAAAACACCTGATTTCTACGATTGGCTGGGTGCTGGAATCTGTATACTAGGTGTTTCGGTTATGTTATTTGCACCTCGCCAGTAATATGTAGGCGTTGATCTAGGGAAGGGTCAGCGTCTTTTTTCTTTTATTCGTCTTCTGTTTTTTCGAAACCGTTTTGATAAGAAAAACACCTGCTAGTAGGGCCAACAAATTTAACGAATCCCCAAAATTAATTGTAAATTGGAAGTTGTTATTTACTTTAATGTCGTTGTAGTTCCTGTTATCAGACTTTGTTTCTGAAATTCTTTCATTCTTATCCAACATAATCCCTCCTCAATTTTCAAGGACTGGTTGTCCTCTTCCATATATATGAACAGAAAAGACAAGTATTCGGAGTGTAATATCAAAAAAAGTATACATCCTAAAAAATTCCAATCAGTGTTATAATTGTGAAAAGATTCGTAAACGAACTAACGAGGTGGGACTCTTATGGAAAACTTGGATATGGGCGGAAATCACAACTAAATATGATAGTTGAAGATAAAGACTTTGCCGTACAAGGATTCTGAGAAAACTTTTATTTTTCCTAAAATGTACTCCCGTTTTTTAAACAATTTAAGCTTAAAAACTTCATCTAATTATTTGTGGAGGGTTTTTATATCTTCGTGAACACACCCCCCTGGAGTTTTGAATGCTTGGTTAGACTTAGCAGAACATGTGTGTGAACATGAAGATTTTCTTAGTTTGAAATAGCATGTAATGTACATTGCTAGAAAATCGAAATGACATTATGGTGTAAACCTAAAAAACAATGTCTTGTATATTGGACAGTAAGGGGCTATGAGATGTCAAAATATGTGAGTATTTTTTTCTTAACTCTATTGATATGTATCGTTTTGTTTTTTGCAATTTTAGGCGTATTCGGTAGTGGTGAATCGTACGTTGAATCAGCCGTTTATACATTTAGTACGATCATTATCATACTTCAAGCTAGTTTACTTGCACTTATCTGTTATTTGATAGATTTGGTGAAAAAGAGGAAATAGTTTATAACTACTTTTTTTCAAGTAGTTCAATAATCTTATCTAGTTTTTGTTCAAGTTGATCGATTCTTTCTTCTAACTCTTTATGACTTTTTGGCTCTCTAGATGATTTTACAAAGTATATACGAACGGCCCAAAAGATAGAGGCAACAAAGCCAATAACCAGTATATTTGCAAGAAGTAAAAATCCTACTCCACTAAATTCACTCATATAGGTAAACCTCCTTTTTGGTAAATTAATACATTTATATGTAAATAAGTGTGGAGGTAATCGAAATTAAATAAGTAAATAGTAGATTTAGTTTGCTGAGTTTAAGCAAGTAAGGGGTTGTTGTGATTGGTAGCTAGACCCAGCTTCAATTTCTATACCCTATTTTTGCCCTTTTCATATATAATGGAATCATCTTTAATGTTGGTGAATTAGGAAGGGTATTCAATGGAGTTATATGTACTTAAAAAGAACTTTAACGGTTATAAAAGAGGAACACAGTTTTTCTTAGTTGCTCAATCGGAATTTATTGGGGTAAAAGAGTTTGTGTTACGTACGAAGGATTTAACACATAGCTTATCCCTCTCTGAAAATGAATTTAAAACCTATTTTAGGTTTATTAAAACAACTTAATCAATCTATTTCACTAGTTGATATGAATATGAAACAGGGGGCATTTCATTGTTACAACTAGCAAGAATTGGTTTAGCCATAATCGTTATTCTATTCGTTGGATATGGGCTGTTTACAGAGGATTTTGTGTATCAATCATACATGATGTTCTCTCTAGGTTTGCTTATGTTAGTAATGGGAGTAGAAGAATTTCGAAGGGATCGAAGGGCACTAGGATGGTTATGTGTGGCTGTTTTTCTATTTACATCCTATGTTTCCATTCAAGGATTTTTCATAAACTAACGAACATATAAAAACAAGAACATATCTAAAGGGATATGTTCTTGTTTTTGTGTGGTGTTTTAGAAGGTTTATCCCTTAGTTAACATTTAGGAAAGAAGCATGCCCCTACAATGATTAATAAGATAAACAACACAACAATTAATACAAAGGAATCATTGTTACAAGGTTCTTGGCAAGCATATCCATAGCTTGGAGCGCTATATCCATAGCTAGGGGCCATATACGCCGGTTGTGGCGCCATACTAGCTCCCATTACAGATGCTTTATTCATATTTGTTATATTCAACTCCATGTTCATTCTCCTTTTCTTTATAGGTAGATTCTCTACATTGTACTCACCTATTGGTAAATTGCTACGGTCCACGAGGAAAATGGGTATTTGTCTCAAATCCTTGAGTGCCCAAATTTGCTAGTTTCAAGGGTAAGCATTTCTTCTTGTTAAGAAACAACTTAACAATAATTTAATTATAAGTATTAACAATTATTTATTGCAAAACAATAAAAAGTAGATTAAAATCAATATAGAAATTGTAGAGGAGGTATTACCGTGGACATGAACAATCTAATTATTGAACATATGGATAACCCTCATGAGCTGGAGAGGTTGTTTAGAAATGATCCAAAAGCTTTTAAAAGGTCATTCTTAAATGCATGGGAACAAAACCCGGATTCGGAAGTGCTTACCGTTTGGTATGAACGGTTGCATTATAAGGAGATAGAAAATAAAGAAAAATCTTCCTTACTTCAGAAAGGTTTCCTTTCCATGGGCATTTTAGCCATTCTGGCTGGGATATGTACTAGGATCATATTTCATTTTGTTGAACAGGAAGTAATAGCACCAATTAACCTTGCTTTTGGAATACTTCCGTTTATGGCTGCCTATTTTGCTTTTAAAAATAAACCAAATAAACAAATTCTTTACATCCTTATCACGTTATTCTTAATTGCCGGGTTTTATCTAAATCTGCTGCCATTAGATTATAATGACAGTACCATCCTTGTATATTTACACCTTCCCGTATTTTTATGGGTATTGGTAGGACTCGCGTTTACAGGAAATGATTATTCAAAAGGAAACACAAGATTAGCGTATCTTAAATTTAATGTAGAATTTTTTATTCTCTACGGCATTATGGCAATTAGCGGAATGCTACTAGCATTGTTAACACTCCAATTATTTAGCTTTGTCGCCTTAGATATTGAGGAATTCTATTTTCGAAATATCGTCTTATTTGGTGCTGCTTCACTTGCTGTTGTGGGTGCATACTTGGTATCAAACAATCTTAAGATTTCAAAGAATATTACACCTTATATAGCAAAAATCTTTAGTCCTCTTGTCCTGATTACATTGGTGGTCTACCTTACAACGGTTCTATTGGTCGGAAATAATCCGTTTATGGACCGCGATTTCCTTATTGCCTTCAATGGCATACTGTTTTGTGTATTGGCGGTAACGATCTTTTCTATTATCGAAAGCGGAACAGACGAGAAAAAGAATCTTTTTGATTATATAAATTTTTCCTTAATTGTTCTTGCCCTTATCATTGACAGTGTGGCATTGTCGGCCATTGTGTTCAGACTCTCTTCTTATGGGATTACGCCTAATAGACTTGCCGCTTTAGGTGTAAACATACTTATCTGGGGACATCTAGTTTGGATTATGTTATCTTATATACGTTTTTTACGAGGCAAAACTGCGTCGTCAAAGATACAAGATTCCGTTACAATGTATTTGCCTGTCTACGGACTTTGGGCAGCTATTGTTACATTTACTTTTCCATTCCTTTTTTAATAGAAATCTATGACTGGCATTAAGCGAAAAGTGTAAAGAAACTCAAAAAATGAGTGTAAAGGCAAAGCTAGAAAGAGACTAGGAATGTGTAATAGTCCTAGTCTTTCGTTTTGTTAAAACTGGATTTGTTCTTACATACTTGGTTCTTGGAAGGTAGTAACCACAATTGAGAAAGAATAGATATAACAACAAAAATGATAAAAATATATTGTAAAACAATAAATATAATGATACGATTAATAAAACCATTATCGGTTTTTATAATTGTGCTTGTCATGTAGAAGGTAAGCCGAAGCTATTTTACATTTCGTACTTGCTTTCGTATTTTTTTGACTGAAAGATGGAGAGATTATCAACAAAATTTTGGAGGAAAGACAATGTCAATGAAAATTCCTTTTTTCAATAAAAGACAAACGAAAGAATTTATGTACTACCCTGAAGGGAATGTACCAGAACATGTTGCCATCATTATGGATGGAAATGGGCGCTGGGCAAGGAAGCGGGGCATGCCGAGAGTTGCCGGCCATAAGGAAGGAGTATCGACTGTTGTAAAAGTTGTAAAGACAGCAGTGAAATGCAGGGTGAAAGTTTTGACACTTTATACGTTTTCCACGGAAAATTGGAAACGTCCAAAGACAGAGGTTGACGTAATATTGAGACTTCCAAAGGAGTTTCTACAAATTTATCTGCCAGAGCTTATCGCGAATAATGTGCGTGTTGAGGCAATCGGTGATATGAACAATCTTCCGGCCCATACACGTGAAGCTGTACAATATGCCATTGACCGTACCCGGAATAATGACGGTCTTCAGCTTACGTTTGCGCTCAATTATGGAAGTAGACACGAAATTTTGAATGCCATGAAAGAAATATTCGCAGATGTAAACGATGGGAAATTATCTCTAGATGAAGTAGATGAACAGAAGTTTTCTGAATACCTGTACACGGCTGGTCTGCCTGAACCGGATCTACTTATCCGTACCGGTGGAGAACGACGTTTGAGTAATTACTTACTTTGGCAATTAGCTTACACCGAGTTCTGGTTTACAGATGTTTTGTGGCCCGATTTCTCAGAGAAGGAATTTCTGTATGCAATTGAAGAGTACCAGCACAGAAAGAGAAGGTATGGTGGATTAACAGATGAGAAAGAGAGCATCTGAATACGCATTGATTGGTAATAGCGTTAGCTTAAACCAAGTTCAATCATAAAACGAGGGTTTCCAAAAGTTAGGTTCCTAACTAAAGGAAGCCTTTTTTTATGAGTGGTTATTCCTAATCAGTTCAGTGCCAAAAAACAGAACAGTCTGAAACCTTTTTGCAATCTGAACGTATAGGTATCAAAGACTATTTTTTATAGGTTGTGCGGGGGTGATTGCGGTGGGAGACCTCATTATGAATTTCTTTTTTATGATTCCTTTGTATGCAGTGTTCGTATGGACTTATTTTTATCCTGAAGAAAGTATGTTGTTTGGCCAAAGATGGATGTATAAAGAAGAACCTGAGTTTTCAGATGAAGCGATTCGTTCAACGAAGCTTTGGGCAATGGCAGGTATTGTATTGATCACGATGGGTTTCGTTCTCTATGCTGTTGATGACTTTCTAATTCGACTTATCATTCTTCTAATCTTTATTACCTTTGCCATCATTGCTGGCTATCGTTTGTTGAAAAAATACGTTGAATCCTAGCTATACAGAATTCCATTGAACCATTAAAATATATGTATCATGTTAGTGGAAAAATTTTGTATAATGAAGTAATGTGGCAGCACTACTAATGTGTTCCACTTTTGTTGATGAGAAGATGGAGGGGATACATCGATGGAGAATGAGATTTTAGTAGATAAAGAAAAACAAGAAAAACCGAAAATGGAACGAAAAGAGGGAGAACCGACTGCAGCCTTTAAAGGGGCGTCTTGGGGAGCGCTTTTAGTTGGAGTATCGGCTTATCTCATCGGATTGTTTAACGCAGGAATGGAATTAAATGAAAAGGGGTACTACTTTGCTATTTTAATATTTGGCCTTTATTCATCGGTATCATTGCAAAAAGCAGTAAGGGATAAGGAAGAAGGAATCCCAGTTACAGGGATTTATTATGGCATTAGTTGGGTAGCTCTTATCGTATCCATTTCATTGATGGCCATCGGGTTATACAACGCTGGAAGTATAATTTTGAGCGAAAAAGGGTTTTATGGAATGTCATTTGTTCTAAGTATCTTTGCGGCTATTACAGTTCAAAAGAACATTCGTGATACGCAAAAAGCAAGGGAAAGAGCATAAGAAAATACAACTACGAACACTGAGACTTTTTACATTGGATCTCAGTGTTTTTTTATTTTGTTTAAGGGGGAAGTTTGTTGTAGAAAGCGATCCCGCATTTTGAAGCATTATTAGAGATGATGGATAACTTTTTTCGAGACCCAAAGGAGTTTTGGGAAACTTTTTTGAAAATAAAATTAAGAGCATAACAAAAGGATCCCAATGGGACCCTATAGACTAGGAATTCATTACATTGATAAGAGCAAATAGGTGTGTCCAATACTGACTATTTGTTATTACCTTGATTGTTGTTATCTTTTTTACGTAATCCTAAAAGACCAGCCAATCCAAGTAAACCAATCCAACCCCAATCAGTATCGTCATCATCGTCATTAACGTCATTACCATTATTAGCTAAATATGTAACTTCGTCAGTTGACTGAGTGAGGAAGTCAGAACTAGAAGTTTGCGCAAATCCAGTTGACATTCCTAAAACCATCACAGTAAGTACTAGAGCGAACGATGAGTATAGAAGTTTTTTTAGCATAGATTTTTTCCTCCTTTCCTAGTGATAAGATTAGTGTTCGTACTGACATGAATAATTATGCAGAAGGAGGTTTTACTAGCTGAAAAAGGATTAGGGAAGGGGGTAGTGATGAACTCAATTCGGAGTACGGGCCATTAATCAATAATATTGGTTTAGACTAACTAGCAGTTAACACTACCAAGAATAGACCTATGAGAATGGCATAGTAAGTAAACGAAAACAAGGCTTAGCGGGATGGCACTGAAAGCCTTGTTTTATCGATTTTTTGGATTTAATACCGATGGTCCTTGTGTGATTTCTGTTTCTTCTGCTTTCGTAAAAGGAACGGAATCCAACCTGCTAATAGAAGTAGCAAAATGGATACGAGCGTTAGTATGACTGTATTTGTCATGAGGATCGAGATGTAGTCCTGAAAATCCATATCTTGAGCAAATACTTGATAGGGATTATCAAGATTATAGATGATCGGCATTTCTTTCGTATATTTGTTATACGTATGCCAAGTGACTCCTTTTACAACGTACATGGTCTCCTTGTTTTCGGGTTTAAACATCAAGGAGATAAAGTACTCGTTTCTGTCATACGTTGATGTTCTTCGTTCAAACCCACGCTCCATAACAAGTGCTGTTGTTTGGGCATGATTGTTTCCAAAATATTTTTCATACCCATTCTCAAGTGCTAATTTTGTATCGTTCCCAAGAAAGAGAAGGAGTCCGACAATTAAGCCTCCGAAGACTACCAAAGGAATCACAAAGCCTGCAACCTTTTCAAGATACAGCCGTTTTGAAAATTTGGTGAATAATTTCCGTATTGTTCTGATTTTATAAAGCCAATACAATACATAGCCGATTGGATATAGACTAAAAATAACGAACATGATATAAAACCAACGTATTTCCTCTTGTAAAAGCGTATCTGTATAGAATTTTCCGTCCACTTCAAATCCTAGTATGGTGTCACCTGCATCTAGTTGTTCATATAAATCCTGACTTATTGAAACCATTGAATCATTATGTTTTGTGGGAATTGTACTTTCGGGTAAAGCACCAATTTGGACGGAAAACCTTGGACCATCTAACAGATCGTTGACTACAAATTTACGCCAGACCTTTTTCTCGACCTGATGTTGTTCTGCTTCGTTAAGGAAGGCCTTATGTTCCTGTAAGTTGTCGTAATTCGTAAATATGATAAAAACAAATGCAGCAAAGGCGAACAATTTTGGCCAGCTAAATTCCTTCATTGTACACTCCCTTCCTTTTCCTATAAGTATAGGAAACTACCTGAAGTATGAAAATGGGACTAATGAGCTACAGGACTTTTTAGCTAAAATGAAGAAAGAATGAAAAATCTGTTTATCTTGAGGATAGATAATTATATAGTGGAAGGAAAGTATTATGTTAGATCTGAGTTTGTTGGATATAAAATGGAGGTCAACTCATGAGATGTGGAGCGAAATGCTTTCTCGTTGAAATAGAAGTAGACGGTAAATCACAAATAAAGTCAGTCAACGCAAGGACACCAGCAGAAGCGAGAAAAAATATTCGAAACGAATGTGGTCAAGATACACAGATTCTAAAGGTGAAGGAAGAGAAAAAGAGCGGGTTAGAAGAAGTATAATGGTAGAGGTGAAAATATGGGGGAATTGATAGAGGGGTTCTTATTCTATATGGTAGCTTTAAGTCCTGCAGTAGTGGGGATACCATTACAAATACGAGCAACTAGAAAGAGTCAGAGATTAGATAAATTTTTTGCAATCAATTGTATTCTGGCATCAGGAGTCCAGTTAGTGGTTGTCGTGAGTTATGTGTTCTATGTGGCAAACCAAGGGGGTCAACAAGCGGAAGCTATAGGGTGGTTATTAGTTGCATATGTGTTGTTCTCAATTGTCATTATAGGTCTAAACACGTTAATGGTGCTATTTACTCACCTCATTACCAAGTGGATTCTAAAAATTAGAGCGAAGAAGACGACGGAGAATATGTAGCCTACAATAAACCCAAAGAATGTATAAAAACATTTTTTGGGTTTATTTCTTAGGTCTTAAAATTTGCCAAACCAAGTTAGTAACTGATTTGTAAATTCTTTATGAACCGTTTAATACAGGTTAGTAAGAACAATCCCGTTAATGTGTTTTTAAATAGGTAGACGGGATTTTGCCTACTGAACTTACACTCATTAAAAAATATCCCATAGAGATTTGTAAGTATCGTAATTGTAAAAATTTGTAATGAGAAACAAATTGATTTCATATCTATTGAGAAAGGACTAGTGAGGGGTTGTCAATTTGATATTTATAGTGCTGCTTTTTCTCATAATTATCATTTTATGTATGTATTTTGTATTGAGACATAAAAAACAAGCAATTCAAGTATTCACAATTGAGAGTTTTATAAATACCCATCATTTTGATACTGAAAATCAGAAAAAAGGCTTAATCGAAACCATTAATGATTTTTTCGAAGGTTATCATAACGATGGCAATATCGAAGATTTAAATAACGGAGACGGTAACGGTGGAGGGGATGAGGGGGGAGAGTAAGGAAACACAAACCGAGTAGTAGGTTGTAATTATTTAAATGTAGTATGAAGAAATGAAAAACAATAGATTTCGAAACTGTTATGCAAGCTGTTGAAGCTCTGGCAAGGAATGATTGAAAAAAAGTAAATAAACAATGGTGAGCATGAGCCACTTTTTAAGTGTTCTAGTAAGGTGTTAACAGTAGCTTCAATGGAGTGTTGATCCACAAAGGATTGACGCTCTTTTTTATGTATTCGAACCTTGGGACAGGGGGCCTGTCCCCCTGACCCAACCCACATATAACCCATTTATCGTAGTCTTGCAATCTTGAAACCATTGTCGATTTTTTCAAATCCTATTTTAGGGTAGTAGTCCATGGCTGTGGGTGATGAGAGAAGTAATAAAGCAACTTCTTCTCCAATATGTTCTTGCAGTATGTTTACGAGCTTTTTGCCTATACCTTTGCTTTGATACTGTCTATTCACTGCCAAATCCGATAAATAACAACAATAGCAATAGTCGGTAAGGGCTCTAGCTACACCTACGAGTTTTTCGCGATCCCAAGCGGTAATTAAAATAGTAGATTGATCAATCATTTTTTGAAGTCTGTTCAGATCATCGACTGGTCTTTTTATACCCGATGTTTTAAAAACGTCAGCTAGCTCCTCCGCCTTAATAGGTTCATTTACTTTAAACGTTAACTGGATAGTTGGCTCCAAATGAATCCCCTCAATTCATACGATTTGATTCATTATACCATATCTAGGTAGACATGAAATGAAAATGAACACTAAAACAGCTTGAAAAAGTAGATGTAACAATTGGAAAATTATGTTACCTTAGTAAAAGAGAAACACGAGCAATCAGGAGCTTAGTATGCAGTCAGTTTAGTATCTGTGTATACAGCAATATGATAAGGGAAAAAGATTAAACCAATGTTACTTCTAGTAGAATACCTTTTCTTTAGTATTATATTTTGGACGTAGCTGACCGTTGTCACTAGTAATAATATGGAGGGAAATATCTATGTTTTTAGAAGCTGAGGTATACCCAATACTACATTGGGGATTCTGGGGTGTGTTGTCAACCCAGTTCATCTTTGTAATTACTCTTTGGTACGTTCGTAGATTTGATGTCCGATCATTCGTATATCTACTAATCTACCTAATTTTATTCGGCGTGGCAGGAAATAACCTGCTCACTTCGTTGAGTATACATGGTAATGAAACAAGTATGGCTTCAGAAGAAGCATCTGTACATATGGCAATCGCTGGTTTCGTCTGGGTAATAAGCGTGTTTTTTTTACTATCAGCCATCTTTCGCCTTGTTCGAAAGTAGAATAGAAACTGGGGGACCATTAATGAAAAAAGTAGTTATATCTATTGGAACTACAGCAATCCTTTTGTATGGGATAGTGTGGTTGCTTTATTATTTTAATTTTATCAATGCATTTTGGTTGATTGGCGTGCTATTAGTAGAGTTATTACTCCTTTTAGTCGTTATCGTTATTTTTCGAAAATTACCTGGTAGGCTCATACAAATTATTACTCTTTTATTCATCTGTATTTTGATGTTTGAGGTAAGACTATTGCATTATGAATCACAAACATATACTGTGAGTTTGCCTTCCGATCCGATAGAGGCGGTTGAGAATTCAGGAATACACCTTATGGTTGTAAAAACGTTTGAAATCGGCTATCTAACCGATGGGGAATCCATTAAAGAAAGCTTTAAGCGCGAGGGTGAACAAGTCCTTTCTTTACATAAGATTGATAATCGTGATCGATATTTTAGTAAAAATATTGAACTTTTGAATTGGATAATGAATAAAGATGATCACTTTTCAATCATGAAGGAAAATGTAACGAATTACCTCTCTGGTGACACATCTAGTATTGATACCGTATTGGAGCGGGACGATATTTCAGGGGACAGTGTAGGACTGGGACTAGCACTTTCCGCCATATTAGCAAAAGGTGAATTGCAAAATAAAAATGACATTGGAGTAACTGGTGCATTGGATCAAAAAGGAAACGTGTTACCTATTGGAATGGTCGAAGAGAAAGTCAGGATCGCGGAGAAAAACTCCTTTCCTTATATAATTGTACCAAGCGGAAATGCGGAAGAAGTGTTACAAGTTAAAAATAGCTCGGACCTGAATATCGAGATTTACGATGTTAGCCATATAGATCAAGCTATCTCACTTATCAAAACGTTAAATGAGAAGGGTAAAACGGAGGATTAACCTTGGTAATTAAAAAAGTGCTAATTGGTGTTTTGTTATTTTTTCTAGTTATTGCAGGTGTTTTATTTCTTATTACGTATTCATTATTTCACGTGGACTTGGATGAACTGAAAGGGAAAGGCGAGCTAATACAGACGGTGGTCTCACCGAATGAATTTTATAAAGCAGAATTATATGAAATAAACAGTGGTGGAGCAACGGGAGGGTTCCAGGATAGAGTCTCAATTACGTCACTCGTTAATAATGAATTTCAAGATGAGACTATTTATTGGAACTATCCATCTGATGGAGATCACGTAATTGAATGGGATGAAGATCACATGATTATCGTGAATGGTATTATGATTGATATTCAAAATCCGAAGACCTATTTTAACTGGAAAGAGCATTCTGAGTAAGTGGGTCTTTAGGTTTGTACTGAAAAAGTTATTGAAAGGAAAGTGTGAATGAACTTAATTAATGAACCAATGGAAAGTAGAAATTTGAATGCTATCCAAGAAAAAATTGATTCGACAGTTAAACATGTATGGAGGAAACTAATAAAGAGAGATTATCAAAACTTATATCTTTTAAAAGAGGACACATTAAAGAATGCTCTTTATTTTCACATTCGAAATGACCTTACCGATACGTTCTTAGAGGAAAATAATATCAGAATCTATACTGAATATTATTACAAAGGTATGATAGCGGATATTGTAATTGTTCAATTAAATGAAGAACCTGGTTATAAAGATTTTATTAAAGATGAGGTTGAATCAGTTTTGGCTGTTATAGAAATTAAATATAAAGGAGCAGGAAATGAGAAGCCATTCGAAGATGACGTGAAAAAAATAGATAGATATATGACGACACCACCTAACGATCAAACACAATATTATCTAGCGTTTATTCATGAAATAGTGTACGAGAATAACGAAGGGGATTCTTGGCTAACAAAATCTCAGCAAGAGTGGGCAAAAGGTAGGGTTACAGAACTATCAGGTTATTATGTGGACGGAAAGGAAGAGTTGGAATGGCGTGTATTATCCCATAACTACATGAACCCGGATATTTCTTTTGACAAAAAACTCAGTAGACAAAAACTAGTAAAAGCAGCAGGAGAGTTTGATGAAATAAAGTATTCTAAAGAACTATATCATTATTGCCTTCATGTAATCAAAAATGCCTCAAATGTAAACGAAGATCTTACCAATGCGGTTAAGTATCTTATTTATTGGAAACTAGGAAAAATCTCTAGAACACCAACTCCCAAAGGCGAACCAATTCTATGGACTGATGGATTTGGACTAAACTATTATGTTGTAGGTACAACCTCATCAAATAAGAATGCTATGAATAAAGCTCTCACGGAGGAACTTCTAGTGAGTGGCATGGAATTTCGTGATAATCGACTTTCTTATGATGAATTTAAGTTCAAGGTTGAGACACTAACCAAAACTTCTATTGTGTTACCTTCCTTCTATATTCACATTTGGAAACCAGAAGAATATCCAATAGTAGATGTGAAAGTATGGCGTACATATAAATGGAACAAAGAAGAAATAGTAACAAAGCATACAAAACCGAATTCTTGGGCTCATTATGAAGAGTACACGACGTTCTTTAGGAAACTGGTAAAAGAAACAGAATTAGATTGGCGTACTGTTGACAAAGGACTATGGAGTATTGGAGATGAAGTTAAAAAATCAATACGAGAAAAAGGCGCAAAATAGACATAATAATATGAAGTCAATTAATAATAGTAGTTGCAAAAAGGAAGAAGTAGCAACTTAGGCAATAATGCAAAGGGGAAAACCCCATTGACCACTGCTTTTTACGTATTGAAATATTGGAGTTGTCGAGAAATGATACTGAATTTGCTCTTCATCGATGTAGCATACTCTGTTTTAACGTTTAATATGTTTAGAAATATTATTTGAATGGATGTTCACAACTTGGAAATAATAAAGAAACTAAGAGTATAGGAGCGAAATATCCATGGGAGAAGCAACAATATATATAAAGGAAGTAATCAATCATAATGAAATACAGCAAATCGAACAGCTTATTAATCAAATGTCAGGGATAGAAAGAGTATTAATTGATACAAATGATGGTGAGGTCAAAATTGAGTTTGACGATCAAAAAGTTTCGATAGAAGGAATACTATCAACCCTTAAGCAACACAATTATCAGGTTTGAATTAAAATCTTCTATATAAATAGTGATACGTTATAAAGGAAGTAAAACAATTTATACAGGTTGGGAAGGTATTTTAAGCTTGTTGATGTTCTTAGTGCCATAGAAGATAATCTTTTAAATTGGTTGCATTTATTATAGTATGAGTAATATTGAGTTTTTTGTTATATGAATATAATTTACGTCTATCTGTCAGAGGAATAAATTGGTTGTTGATAAGAATTTGGTGAAATGCTATTATAGTTTTTGTCGCTTCGTTTTGACAAACATTAAGAAGTTGACACTAAGCAAACATTATGTTAATATAACTTAGAGACACTTTGAAACACATAATGAATGTTTGATAGATTCATATTGATGTTGACAAGATGTTGTGAAAATGATATATTAATAAAGTTGTTTTAAAAAAGTTCTTTGAAAACTGAACACAATACAAGCGTCAACGTTTTAAATTTTATTTATTGAGCAATCAATACTCTTATTGGAGAGTTTGATCCTGGCTCAGGATGAACGCTGGCGGCGTGCCTAATACATGCAAGTCGAGCGGATCTTTGGGAGCTTGCTCCCAAAGATTAGCGGCGGACGGGTGAGTAACACGTGGGTAACCTGCCTGTAAGACTGGGATAACTTCGGGAAACCGGAGCTAATACCGGATAACATATAAGACCACATGGTCTTATATTAAAAGATGGCTTTTAGCTATCACTTACAGATGGACCCGCGGCGCATTAGCTAGTTGGTGAGGTAACGGCTCACCAAGGCGACGATGCGTAGCCGACCTGAGAGGGTGATCGGCCACACTGGGACTGAGACACGGCCCAGACTCCTACGGGAGGCAGCAGTAGGGAATCTTCCGCAATGGACGAAAGTCTGACGGAGCAACGCCGCGTGAGCGATGAAGGCCTTCGGGTCGTAAAGCTCTGTTGTTAGGGAAGAACAAGTACCGTTCGAATAGGGCGGTACCTTGACGGTACCTAACCAGAAAGCCACGGCTAACTACGTGCCAGCAGCCGCGGTAATACGTAGGTGGCAAGCGTTATCCGGAATTATTGGGCGTAAAGCGCGCGCAGGCGGTCCTTTAAGTCTGATGTGAAAGCCCACGGCTCAACCGTGGAGGGTCATTGGAAACTGGGGGACTTGAGTGCAGAAGAGGAGAGCGGAATTCCACGTGTAGCGGTGAAATGCGTAGAGATGTGGAGGAACACCAGTGGCGAAGGCGGCTCTCTGGTCTGTAACTGACGCTGAGGCGCGAAAGCGTGGGGAGCGAACAGGATTAGATACCCTGGTAGTCCACGCCGTAAACGATGAGTGCTAAGTGTTAGAGGGTTTCCGCCCTTTAGTGCTGCAGCAAACGCATTAAGCACTCCGCCTGGGGAGTACGGTCGCAAGACTGAAACTCAAAGGAATTGACGGGGGCCCGCACAAGCGGTGGAGCATGTGGTTTAATTCGAAGCAACGCGAAGAACCTTACCAGGTCTTGACATCCCATGACAACTCTAGAGATAGGGCTTTCCCTTCGGGGACATGGTGACAGGTGGTGCATGGTTGTCGTCAGCTCGTGTCGTGAGATGTTGGGTTAAGTCCCGCAACGAGCGCAACCCTTGATCTTAGTTGCCAGCATTCAGTTGGGCACTCTAAGGTGACTGCCGGTGACAAACCGGAGGAAGGTGGGGATGACGTCAAATCATCATGCCCCTTATGACCTGGGCTACACACGTGCTACAATGGATGGTACAAAGGGCAGCGAAACCGCGAGGTTAAGCAAATCCCATAAAACCATTCTCAGTTCGGATTGCAGGCTGCAACTCGCCTGCATGAAGCCGGAATCGCTAGTAATCGCGGATCAGCATGCCGCGGTGAATACGTTCCCGGGCCTTGTACACACCGCCCGTCACACCACGAGAGTTTGTAACACCCGAAGTCGGTGGGGTAACCGTAAGGAGCCAGCCGCCTAAGGTGGGACAGATGATTGGGGTGAAGTCGTAACAAGGTAGCCGTATCGGAAGGTGCGGCTGGATCACCTCCTTTCTAAGGAAAAAGTCGAAAAGTGAAGGCGACTGTACAGCCTCGACAAGTGCTGGAGCTTCTGTCGGAAAAGTCAATAGACTTTGACAGAAGAAGTGAAGCAACCTCGAGAGGCTAGGAGCCGTAACTAGACATTAGAAGTTCTACGAACTTCATAAAAAGACGCTTTGTATTGTGGTCAGTTTTGAGAGTGCTTTTTCTCTCAAAGGTAGATTTTTGCTTGTTGCAAAAATCATTGCGCTTGCGTCTACAAGATGAATCGAAGATGATTGATTCCTCAGCGCAAGGCAGCATGATGCCGAAACACTGATGATTAATCACGATGTGATTGAAGTCAGTAGCCTCGTTCCTTGAAAACTAGATAACGTAACAAAACATTCATTGAAGTAACATGTAAGTTCTTTAAACTATAGGCGCACGAGAAGCAAGGAGTTCGAGGAACCGATTGAGAAAGCACCGGAGCGTACTTAAGGTACGTGAGGATGCTGACGAATGAGGTAACGAAGAAATCCGCAGCTTATCGAAGCCGAACAGGTTAAGTTAATAAGGGCGCACGGTGGATGCCTTGGCACTAGGAGCCGATGAAGGACGGTACTAACACCGATATGCTTCGGGGAGCTGTAAGTAAGCATTGATCCGAAGATTTCCGAATGGGGAAACCCACTGCCCGTAATGGGGTAGTATCCATACCTGAATTCATAGGGTATGAGAAGGTAGACCCGGGGAACTGAAACATCTTAGTACCCGGAGGAAGAGAAAGCAAACGCGATTTCCTGAGTAGCGGCGAGCGAAACGGAAGATAGCCCAAACCAAGAGGCTTGCCTCTTGGGGTTGTAGGACACTCTATACGGAGTTACAAAAGAACGAAGTAGACGAAGCGACCTGGAAAGGTCCGTCAGAGAAGGTAACAACCCTGTAGTCGAAACTTCGTTCTCTCTTGAGTGGATCCTGAGTACGGCGGGACACGAGAAATCCCGTCGGAAGCTGGGAGGACCATCTCCCAAGGCTAAATACTCCCTAGTGACCGATAGTGAACCAGTACCGTGAGGGAAAGGTGAAAAGCACCCCGGAAGGGGAGTGAAATAGAACCTGAAACCGTGTGCCTACAAGTAGTCAAAGCACATTTATGTGTGATGGCGTGCCTTTTGTAGAATGAACCGGCGAGTTACGATCCCGTGCAAGGTTAAGTTGAAGAGACGGAGCCGCAGCGAAAGCGAGTCTGAATAGGGCGAAATAGTACGTGGTCGTAGACCCGAAACCAGGTGATCTACCCATGTCCAGGGTGAAGTTCAGGTAACACTGAATGGAGGCCCGAACCCACGCACGTTGAAAAGTGCGGGGATGAGGTGTGGGTAGCGGAGAAATTCCAATCGAACTTGGAGATAGCTGGTTCTCTCCGAAATAGCTTTAGGGCTAGCCTCGAGTATAGAGTCTTGGAGGTAGAGCACTGATTGGACTAGGGGCCCTCATCGGGTTACCGAATTCAGTCAAACTCCGAATGCCAAAGACTTGATTCTCGGGAGTCAGACTGCGAGTGATAAGATCCGTAGTCAAGAGGGAAACAGCCCAGACCACCAGCTAAGGTCCCAAAGTATACGTTAAGTGGAAAAGGATGTGGAGTTGCTTAGACAACCAGGATGTTGGCTTAGAAGCAGCCACCATTTAAAGAGTGCGTAATAGCTCACTGGTCGAGTGACTCTGCGCCGAAAATGTACCGGGGCTAAACGTATCACCGAAGCTGTGGATTGTTCTTACGAACAATGGTAGGAGAGCGTTCTAAGTGCAGCGAAGTCAGACCGGAAGGACTGGTGGAGCGCTTAGAAGTGAGAATGCCGGTATGAGTAGCGAAAGAGGGGTGAGAATCCCCTCCACCGAATGCCTAAGGTTTCCTGAGGAAGGCTCGTCCGCTCAGGGTTAGTCGGGACCTAAGCCGAGGCCGAAAGGCGTAGGCGATGGACAACAGGTTGATATTCCTGTACCACCTCTTTACCGTTTGAGCGATGGAGGGACGCAGGAGGATAGGGTAAGCGCGCTGTTGGATATGCGCGTCCAAGCAGTTAGACTGGTAAGTAGGCAAATCCGCTTACCGCGAAGGTTGAGCTGTGATGGCGAGGGAAATATAGTACCGAAGTTCCTGATTCCACACTGCCAAGAAAAGCTTCTAGCGAGGTAAATGGTGCCCGTACCGCAAACCGACACAGGTAGGCGAGGAGAGAATCCTAAGGTGATCGAGAGAACTCTCGTTAAGGAACTCGGCAAAATGACCCCGTAACTTCGGGAGAAGGGGTGCTTTTTAGGGTGAATAGCCCTGAAAAGCCGCAGTGAATAGGCCCAGGCGACTGTTTAGCAAAAACACAGGTCTCTGCGAAGCCGCAAGGCGAAGTATAGGGGCTGACACCTGCCCGGTGCTGGAAGGTTAAGAGGAGGGGTTAGCTCTAAGCGAAGCTCTGAATCGAAGCCCCAGTAAACGGCGGCCGTAACTATAACGGTCCTAAGGTAGCGAAATTCCTTGTCAGGTAAGTTCTGACCCGCACGAAAGGTGTAACGATCTGGGCACTGTCTCAACGAGAGACTCGGTGAAATTATAGTACCTGTGAAGATGCAGGTTACCCGCGACAGGACGGAAAGACCCCGTGGAGCTTTACTGCAGCCTGATATTGAATTTTGGTACAGCTTGTACAGGATAGGTAGGAGCCTTGGAAGCCGGAGCGCTAGCTTCGGTGGAGGCGTCGGTGGGATACTACCCTGGCTGTATTGAAATTCTAACCCGAAGGCCTTATCGGCCTTGGAGACAGTGTCAGGTGGGCAGTTTGACTGGGGCGGTCGCCTCCTAAAAAGTAACGGAGGCGCCCAAAGGTTCCCTCAGAATGGTTGGAAATCATTCGTAGAGTGTAAAGGCACAAGGGAGCTTGACTGCGAGACCTACAAGTCGAGCAGGGACGAAAGTCGGGCTTAGTGATCCGGTGGTTCCGCATGGAAGGGCCATCGCTCAACGGATAAAAGCTACCCCGGGGATAACAGGCTTATCTCCCCCAAGAGTCCACATCGACGGGGAGGTTTGGCACCTCGATGTCGGCTCATCGCATCCTGGGGCTGTAGTCGGTCCCAAGGGTTGGGCTGTTCGCCCATTAAAGCGGTACGCGAGCTGGGTTCAGAACGTCGTGAGACAGTTCGGTCCCTATCCGTCGTGGGCGTAGGAAATTTGAGAGGAGCTGTCCTTAGTACGAGAGGACCGGGATGGACACACCGCTGGTGTACCAGTTGTTCTGCCAAGGGCATCGCTGGGTAGCTATGTGTGGAAGGGATAAGTGCTGAAAGCATCTAAGCATGAAGCCCCCCTCAAGATGAGATTTCCCATAGTGTTAAACTAGTAAGATCCCTCGAAGATGACGAGGTTGATAGGTCAGAGGTGTAAGCATGGTGACATGTGTAGCTGACTGATACTAATCGATCGAGGACTTAACCAAATACAGCTTCATGAATGTTTCAGTTATCTAGTTTTGAAGGAATGAATATTTCTTCATATAGTTTAGTGACGATGGCGAGAAGGTCACACCCGTTCCCATACCGAACACGGAAGTTAAGCTTCTCAGCGCCGATGGTAGTTGGGACTTTGTCCCTGTGAGAGTAGGACGTCGCTAAGCCAGAAAGAGATCAGCTACTTGTAGCTGGTCTTTTTTTGTGTCAAAAGAAATGATTAAAGACCAATCTCATTATAGTCTACTTTATTGAAAGCAAGAGTGCTTAAGACAACCTTCTTCTCCTCTTACTTTCCTTTTCACATACTTTACTCCCTGGTTTATTCCATAACATCCTAATCTCCACCACGAAGCAAATACAGAATCCCCTACCTTAAAATTTTTCACCTTGATCTAAACAGCCTCAACTTCCCGAGCTAATTGACTTACCCGGAATTCCTGTATAGATGGATTACATGCTTGTCCTCCGTTGAAACCAATGCCTATAATGAGGAAGGACACTGTCAAATACTACATGAATCCAAGGAATGAGTGATATTTTATGAGTAAGTTCGAATGGAGAAAACACCAAAAGGAGCTATATCTACCCAAGGCACAACCTACTAAAATTGATGTTCCTGAAATGAAGTTTTTCACAATAGAAGGTCGTGGAAATCCGAACGGTGAAGGATTTAAAGTTCATATTGAAACTCTGTATGCTTTGTCATATGCGATAAGAATGATGCCAAAAAAGGGACTAACTCCAGAAGGTTATTTTGAATATACCGTTTTCCCGTTAGAAGGACATTGGGATTTAGATGAAGAGGGCAGAAAATTAGACTTTTTAAATAAGGACCATTTAGTGTACAAGTTAATGATCAGGCAACCTGATTTCGTGTCAGAGGATTTATTTCGATATGCGATAGACAGCGTAAAGCAAAAGAAGGAAAATCTTGCGTTGGAACCTGTTCGATTTGCGTCAATAACAGAGGGACTTTGCGTCCAGTCCATGCATATTGGGAGTTATGAGGATGAAGGGAAAACATTCGAGGTAATGGAACAGTTTTGTTCGCAAAACAATCTAAAAAGAGCGGAAAAAACACATCGAGAAATCTATATATCAGACTTCAGAAAAACACTACCAGAAAAATTAAAGACTGTGTTGCGTTTTAAAGTGATTGAAGTGTAATGTTTCTATACCGGTAAGTTATATTGAATATGTGGGTCAGGGAACCTGTCCCCTTGACCCACATTTTTTATATTCCTGGAAACCAGCCAGGGGTGTTGGTGATGATATTCCATAATGGATCTGGAACGACTAATTCGTTTTGTTTGTTTTTGTCTAGTTGGGTGTTGATTTCGTTGTCTTTGCCTTCTGCTACTTTTTGTACCCAATCGGGGTCGATGATTAGCTCTTTTCCTAAGGCAAGTAAAGGTATTCCTGTGTTAAATGCATTGCGTGCGTCCTCAGCTGTATAGATAGAACCAACTCCGATTAAAGGAACACGATCTGCAATTGTCTCTAGTAAGTATTCGATACGAGTTTTCGTTTTATCATCCACACCTCTTCTAGCTGTTGAAAAGAAGTCTGCTAATGATACATGCAGATAATCTAATCCTTTATCAGCTAACGTATCCACGAGTTTGAGTGTATCGCCCATCGTAATTCCTGGTGTTTCAGGCTCTTCTGGTGAAAAACGATATCCAACGATAAATTCAGGAGATGCATGTTCTTTTACTACTTTTTGCACTTCTTCCACTATAGCAAGTGGGAAGGTCATTCGTTTTTCCAGACTGCCACCAAATCGATCCTCACGACGGTTTGAATGTGGGGAGAAAAATTGCTGAATTAAATAGCCGTTTGCTCCATGTATTTCAACCCCAACATAACCTGCTTCAATGGCGCGACGAGTTGTTTCTCCGTAAGCAGTGATAATGTCCTCCACTTCTTGTTCCGTTAATGCTCGTGGTTTTACATCAGGCTCTTCCGTTGATGCTCCGCCTCGATCTGCAGGGATATCACTAGCACTCACGATTTCTCCATTTGGAACGAGTTCAGGAGGGCACATTCTTCCGCCATGAAAAATTTGTAAAATGGCTTTTGCACCTTGTTCTTTAATCGCTTTTGCTAATGTAGTCAAGCTCGGGATCATTTCATCTCTGTCACCGGCAAATTCACCATGGAATCCTTTTCCATTTGGTGTGACATATGTACAAGCAGTAATCACCATGCTTACCCCACTTGATCGGCGAGCATAGTAATTCACTTCAGCATCTGAAACGGTTCCATCTGGGTTGGATGACCAGTTAGTCATAGGTGCCATGATGAGTCTATTCTTTAATTCCACTCCATTAGGGAGAGTATAAGGGGACAGCATAACATGTTTGTCTTGATTCATTATTCAATAACCTCCTTTATGGTTTTGAAACATATTCTGTAAAATTGACAGCTAATAGCATTCTATATATTTTGCCATGCACAAATAATGATACATAGAACTGAAATAAAAAGTAAGTATTCTGCTCGGATTCTAAGATGAATACACAACGCGCACAGGGAAATTTCATCTTCACCAGATTTAGCAAATGTTACATAAAAGGACGTTAAGGTCTATATTCAAAACGTAGATGATAAAAATGAAACAGCTAGAATTTTTACATTAGATAACCCACAGCAAAACAAGATGTTACTCTATCAAGTTTAGAAGAGAAATGATATTTCGTTGGTTTTCAAATTATCGGATTCTTCTATGCTACTTTCATTGGATGAGGTACTTAACTCTGATTCGGCGTTTGCGTTTTGTACTTCATCCATACTATGAAGAACAAAACTCTGGCTGGGTGTTTGTGTTTTGTACTTCATCAGCGTTATGAAGAACAAAACTCTGCTGGGTGTTTGTGTTTTGTACTTCATCAGCGTTATGAAGAACAAAACTTTGACTCGGTCTATGTGTTTTGTACTTCATCAGCGTTATGAAGAACAAAACTCTGACTCAGTCTTTCCGTTTTGTACTTCATCCATGTGGGATGCTAGGAGAAGTAGTTTATCATTGATAATGTAATAATTTGTTTGAGACACCTATTTTCTAAGTAAATCTCAGAAAACTGAAACTAAATCATGTTTAATTCGTAAATATAGATAAGTAAAATAAGAGGTAACGGTATGGTTTAAAAGCAACGAATAAGTTAATTGTCAATTACGATCTCGATACGATATGAAGTAACGTAAATGTAAAGCAAATTCATATGCCATTACTTACTTCTCATAGGAGGTGCTACGTTGGAAAACCATGTTGAAGAACTAAATGAGATTATAAGAAGGCTAAGGAATACCAGTAGTAAAGAACGTGCAAAAAAGCTTGAATTAGATAAATGTGAACGCTTGGTTCAAAAGATGGATTCTTTTTCGGAGAAATGTGTGGAATGCCGGGAACACCTGCTTGTCTTGAAAAATCAATTTAGACAATTAGAAGAAAATATAGAAGAAAAGGATAGTAATAGTAAACAACATAAAAAGGTAATCAATGACATCGTATCTCACCTGCAAAAGAAGCATAAGTTGGTGCAGGAGGGAACGTACCTTGCGATATATATGTCTATTGGGATGAGTTTAGGTATGGTGTTTGGATTTTCGCTTTCTGATAATTTTGCGTTATGGATGCCGATTGGAATGAGTCTTGGCATTGCCGTGGGTGCTGGATTGGATGCAGATGCCAAGAAAAAGGGGAAAACAATATAGAATTTCTCCGAGTGTGATAGTGTAGTCTCAAATACAAATAGCGAATAATAGCAGTCCTGATTTGGCTGCTTATTTTTTTGTTAAATAAGCATTAATCAAAAATGAATCAAGAAAAGGGAGGATAAAATGGAAATTAGGAAACTTACTAAAGCTGAAAATCTTCCAATGGATTTATTGTTATTGGCTGACCCTTCTAGAGAAGGTGTTGAGGAATATGCGAATAGGGGTGAATGCTATGTAGCTGAAATTGATCTGCAAATGATTGGAGTTTATGTCTTACTTTCAACCAGACCAAAGACAGTGGAATTGGTGAATGTTGCAGTGGTAGAAGAGCAACATAGCAGAGGTATTGGCAAACGCTTGGTAAAGGATGCGATTAAAGTTGCTAAGACAAAAGGCTTTAAAACAATTGAAGTCGGAACTGGAAATTCAAGCATTGGGCAACTGGCTCTCTATCAAAAGTGTGGTTTTAGAATAATTGGCATTGATATGGATTTTTTTGTTAGGCATTACCCAGAAGAAATTTATGAAAATGGTATTCAGTGCAGAGATATGATTCGTTTAGCTCAGGATTTATAGGATAAAACAACTTCCATGTAAAACCCTGCTTTTCTTTCTTTCACTGTGTGAAAGGCGTTGATTCATGAAGGATTCATGAACTTTTTTGTTGAAGATAGTAAGAAAGCTCGGCAGTATTATTCAAAAATGGGTACTTAATATGGGGGAAACTATGAGTAATTCTATAAATTATAAAATGTGGACTGTTTGTATGATTCAAAAGGAAGATAAGGTTTTATTACTTGATAGGCAACATGATCATTTTAAAGGATTTATTCCACCTGGAGGCAAGGTGGAATTTCCTGAAAGTATAGTAGAAAGTGCAATTCGAGAGGTAAAAGAAGAAACTGGACTAGTAGTGAGTAACCTTATTTTTAAAGGTCTTTATGAATATGTAAATCCGGTTACAATGGATCGATATATGATTTTTAATTACATAACCAAAGAATTCACAGGAGAACTCCTAGAAAATGGACCTGAAGGAAAGGCAGTATGGGTAAATATAGAGGAAGCATATGACCTACCTATGCAAGAATCAATCAGAAGAAGATTTCCTTTATTCTTTGAAGATGGCACATTTGAAATACAAGTCGAATGGAATCACGCAGAAAATAAAGAGGGCAAAGTTTCTATAAAAAACACATAAGTGATTTAATAGGGTACTATCTTTCAAGAAGGAGAAGGTACTTTTTTTGTAGGGAATATGCACGTACGAAGCAGGTATGAGCAATTGAAATATGGAGAATCTGTAAGTACCAAAAACCAAATAGAGGGAGTGTGAGAAAGGAATGGTACCCTTTTTAGTCTTTCTTTTGATTATTGTAACTGTATTGATGGATTTCTTTTGGTTAGATAAAGAGAGTAAGAGATGGGGGTGGATAAAAAATTGGTCTAACAAGAATAAAATATTACTTTTTATTGGTTTTATTGTTGTTTCTAGTTTGATTTATATAGGTTTGAGTAGTAAATACCTGCAACTATTATAGTTGTTATGGAAGTAATGGTTTAGAAGACATGTCCCTTGTCCCAGAAAAATGTTAGGTCAAGGGACATGTTGCTATAACCTACGCACGGATACAGCCCCCGACCATACCTCTGCACTTTCTCACATCTATCCCTCAAAATAATGAGAATTTTTGGAAGAGTTACGCTATAATAGGCATATATTCAAATTGAATCTAGTAACCACTCTTTTTATGAAAGGGGTTTCATAGTTGAAAAAGCTGCTAGTTGTGTATCTGTTACTCATCAGTCTGTTTGTAGTTTATATTTATAACTACCAAATAGAGAGTTCGACGAAACGTGCATGGAATGAGAATGAACTGGTTGGTAATATGGATGAGACATACGTAATGGTAACGTTCATGGTAGGAATTGATTATTGGAAACGAGCATTAAAGGGTTTTGAGGATGCGGCAGAAGCGTTAAATGTATCGGTTGAATACCGGGGATCGACACAATATGATGTCCACGAGGAAATGACTGTACTGGAGCAGGTTATCGCTAAAAATCCTGCGGGTATCGCAATTTCCACAATGGATCCGCAAGCCTTAAATCCTGTGATTGATAAAGCAGTGGAGGCTGGTATTCCTGTTGTGATGTTTGATGCGGATGCGCCAGAAAGTAAGGCGTATTCTTTTCTAGGCACGGATAATTATAAAGCGGGTGTAGAGGCAGCTCACAAGATGGCCGAATTGGTAAATAAAAAGGGGGAAGTTGGCGTCATTACACTAACTCATCAGTTAAACCATCAGGAACGTACAAAAGGATTTCAGGAGACAATCTTCATGGAATACCCTGAAATAGAGGTCGTCTCCATCAAAGATGGAAGGGGCGATCAAGTGATTTCAAAAGAAGTGGCTGACACGATGATTGCCGAGAATCCGGATCTAGCAGGCATCTTTGTGACAGAAGCGAATGGAGGAGTAGGAGTTGGACAAGCCATCATAGCAAATAACCTCAAAGACTCTATTAAAATCATTAGTTTCGATACAGATAAGGGCACCCTTGACATGATTGAAGACGATGTGATCTCCGCAACGATTGCACAGGGAACATGGGAAATGGGGTATTGGTCCTTACAATTTTTGTTTCATTTACAACACGGTATTTTTGATCAAGATCGTAAAAATACGCCTTTGCCTCGCTACGTAGATACAGGTGTGACGATCGTTACAAAGGAAAATGTAGATTCCTACTATCCACAATAAACTTCTGGGAATGGATTGGTTGTGATGAGAAATTTCATACAAATAAATAATTTACCAATTCGATATAAGCTCATTACTCATTTTTTACTTATTAGTATTATCCCAATAATTTGTCTAGGCTTTTTAATTAATTGGACAGTTGAACGAGTAGTGGAAGAGCAAGTAAATAAGAATACCCTACAGCTAATCAGTAAAGTGAACGAATCACTTGAATTTTACTTGAACAATATGCAACGAGTTACCTACTTTATTTCTTATAATGATCGGATTCAAGACTTTTTTAATCATAATGGAAGTCAACCAAGCCAATTTGAAACCAATGATTATGAGATACAGCGCTATCTTCGTAACTTTACAACACTATTGCCTGAAGTAGCAGGGGTATTAGTGGTGAATAGAGCTGGGGATTATGTGAGTAATGAACTGTATGCCCCGGATACAGCGAATCTACGAGAAGAGACATGGTATAAAGAGGCGGTAGAAAATAAGGGAATTTTTAAAATGATTGGTCAACCGAAGAATCGTCAGCTCTCATCTTTGGTAAGTTACAAAAATGATGAAGTGGTGTCTGGTGTTCGTGCCGTTATCGACCCAGTTTCACAGGAAGTACTAGGTGTCATTCTAATCGATTTAAAGGTTAGAACCGTGGCAGAAACATTGGTCGATGTGAAGCTAGGGAAGACTGGTTATTTGACTGTGATTGATGAACAAAATCGACCGATTTATCAACCGAAAGAGCCTTTAATCGAAACGATCCCAAATGAGTGGTTGGAAGGAAAAAGGTCAGGTACTTTTTCAAAAGAAGTTCAATCGAAGCAATTGCAATTCATATACCAAAGGTCTCCGTATTCCAACTGGACCACGATCGGCGTGTTTCCATCAGAGGAATCTATTTTTGAAATAAGAGAAATCCAGTTTTATTTGGTTGTTTTTGTGTTTATCATCCTCTTATTTGGAATTCCAGTTTCATATTTTTTGTCAAATTCCATATCGAAACCGATTAGACAGCTTATGAACTTTATGCGCAAAGCAGAAGGTGGTGAGCTTAGGGTCCGTTATACGGAAAAACGAGACGATGAAATTGGAATGCTCGGCAAAAGTTTTAATAAAATGCTGAAACAAATCAATGAATTACTGCGCTTAACGGAGAGGCATGAAAGGCAAAAGCGAGAAGCAGAGTTTAGAAGTTTACAAGCTAATATCAATCCTCACTTTCTCTATAATACGCTTGACACCATTCAATGGATGGCGCGAAAGCAAAAGGCTTTTGATATAGCTGAAGTCGTTGAAAGTTTAGCAAAACTGTTCCGGATTGGGCTAAGTAAGGGAAGAGATATGATTCCGCTCGATAAGGAAATCGAGCATATAGAGAGTTACTTAAAGATTCAACAAACACGATATCGTGAAAAACTTCAGTATCAGATTGAGGTGGACGAACATGTCTCTTCGCAATATGTGCTCAAATTTATCTTGCAGCCTCTTGTCGAAAATGCAATCTATCATGGAATCAAAGAGCGACGTGGTCCAGGTCAAATCATTGTTTCTGCACAACAAAGTAACGGAAACATACGCCTTCTGATTCAGGATAATGGTGCGGGAATGTCTGAATCACAGCTCCACGAAATTCGTGTTGCCCTAAAGGATGCTGTTAGAAGGACAGAAAGCCAAGGCGAAGCGAAGAATAAAAAGGGATATGGGATTTTGAACGTTCAAGCCCGAATCGTACTTGCATTCGGGGAACCCTATGGGATTACGATTGAAAGTAAAGAAAAGGTTGGTACAACGCTCGAGTTAGTGTTACCTATTTTAGAAGAAGATATTGGATGGGAAGAGGAGCGGAAGCAACATGCGTAAATGGAAGGTTTTAATTGCTGATGACGAATATATTATTCGTGATGGAATCCATTCCTCTATTGATTGGGAGAAGTATAACATGGAGGTCATTGGAGAGGCAGAGGACGGAGAAGAAGCAGTTGAATTAGCTAATAAATACGAGATTGATATTGTACTAATTGATTTAAATATGCCGATTATGGATGGACTTGAGGCGATGAAAGAGATTAAGGTGCAACTGCCAAATTGTAAAATGGTTGTGATCTCGGGGTATGATGATTTCCGGTATGCACAAGCAGCCCTGCGGTTAAAGGTCGAAGATTACTTATTAAAACCAATAAATCCAAGTAAACTAGAACAAATAATCATGGATCTTAAACAAAAACTTGATATGGAAGTCAACCAGAAGAAGTATATTAAACAAGCCTCTATCCAACTTAAAAGGAATCATGCACAGCTCAAGGAACGTTTTTTTCAAGAATGGATCGCTGGACAGCTTGAGAATGAAGAGATTATGGATCAATTACAGTTTTTACACTTGCCAGTCACACTTCCAACTCAATATCTCGTGATTAAATGGCCAGATTATCATTTGAATCAAACGTTTATGCAAGAAAATGACCGTCAATTGTATTTATTTGCCATTGAAAACATAGTAAAAGAAATGGTCGATTCAGACAAGGCAGTCCTTTTTTGGGACCAATCTCATTTGCTAAATGTCTGTTTATGGGAGCCGATCAATCGCGATTCCTTGATAAATATTGAAGAAATTGTTCATAATTATTTTTCAATCACAATCTATTATCATATGGAAGATATCTACATTCAGGACTACTCTCATCTATATAAGGTCTATGAACAATGTAAACGGCAGGTGGATCAGCAAATCAGAATCTCTCCAATTGTCAAACAAGCTTTAGCCTATATTCAACAGCATTATCAGGATTCTTCCCTCACGTTAGAACGGGTAGCTGAAGAATTACATATCACGAGTGTTTATGTAAGTCGGATGATTAAGCAAGAGCTTGGTATTTCCTATGTTGGTCTTTTAACTCAAATGCGTATCAACAAAGCTGTTGATTTATTGAAAACTACAGATTTATCAATTCGAGATATAGCAGAAACCGTTGGGTATGAAACACAACATTACTTTAGCGCCACCTTTAAAAAAGTAGTCGGTATTTCGCCTATGCAGTTTAAGAATAATGAAGAAAATGTGCACCTTAGCTGAGGTGCATTTTTTTGTGCGTAAATGACGAAAATTACAAATTGTTTAAAAATTTATAAAAAGTGTTTGAATTTATGTAAAGCGCTTTCATTAGCTAACATGATATTTTTATAGACAGTTAGATAACAAAAAATGAAAGGGGTTTCGATTATGAAGAAAGTAGGGTTTTTAGCACTAATCATTAGTTTGGTTTTTACGTTAGTAGCCTGTAGTGGAAGTGACAAATCATCTGGTTCAGGGGGTGACTCAAAAGATACATTAATTGGAGTCGCAATGCCAACGAAGTCATCACAGCGCTGGGTAGATGATGGAAATAACATGGTGAAGCAATTAGAAGAACTTGGTTATAAAACAGATTTGCAGTATGCAGAAGATGATGTTGATAAGCAAATTGAACAAATTGAAAACATGATTGTAAAAGGTGCAAAAATTTTGGTAGTAGCATCGATTGATGGTACGGCTTTGACAAATGTATTACAAAAGGCTGCTGATCAAGACATACAAGTTATCGCGTATGATCGTCTAATTATGGAAACAAAAAATGTAAGTTATTACGCAACATTTGACAATTTCCAAGTAGGTGTCCTCCAGGCTTCCTATATTGAAGAAGCACTTAACCTTAAGGAAGAGGCAGGACCATTTAATATTGAGTTATTTGGTGGGTCACCAGATGATAATAATGCTTACTTCTTCTGGGATGGTGCGATGTCTGTTCTAAAACCACATATTGATAGCGGGAAGTTAGTTGTTCAAAGTGGTCAAACAGAATTTGAACAAGGGGCTACAATGCGTTGGGATGGAAACACTGCCAAATCACGTATGGAAAATATATTGAGTAAAGCATACTCAGGTACGGAAAAGGTAGACGCTGTGTTATCACCTTATGATGGAATTAGCCGTGGGGTTATTCAGGCACTAAAAGGAGTAGGTTACGGTTCTGCAGATCTTCCTCTTCCAGTAGTAACTGGACAAGATGCGGAATCTGCTTCTGTAAAATCGATTATTGCTGGGGAACAAACACAAACAGTGTTCAAAGATACACGTGATCTAGCTGCTGTAGTCGTGAAGATGATAAAGGCGATTGAATCAGGCGAAGAAGCAGAAGTGAATGATACAGAAACATATGACAATGGGCAAAAGGTCGTTCCTTCTTACTTAGTTGATCCTGTATCTGTCGACATCAACAACTACAAAGAAGTGTTAATTGACAGCGGATATTACACAGAAGCTGATGTGAAATAAAGTACCCCCGATTTAGTGGTGATGTAACGTCACCACTAAATTACTTGTTCAATAGGGATTTTAACGAGGTGGTGAGGATATGTCTGAGTATATTTTAGAAATGCGTAACATCACAAAAACATTTCCAGGAGTTAAGGCGCTAGATAACGTGAATTTAAAGGTGAAAAAGGGTGAAATTCATGCACTCGTAGGTGAGAATGGTGCCGGTAAATCAACGTTAATGAAAGTGTTAAGTGGTGTTTATCCAAGTGGAACTTATGAAGGTAGCATCTACTTTGAAGGAGAGGAATGCCACTTTAAAGATATTAAACAAAGTGAACAAATTGGGATTGTCATTATCCATCAAGAGTTAGCATTGAGTCCCTTTTTATCGATTGCAGAAAATATTTTTCTAGGAAATGAACGACAATCCAATCAAATAATCAATTGGCAGGTCACGTTTTCAGAGGCGAAAAAACTGTTAGATCGGGTCGGGTTAGTAGAATCACCGAACACGGCTGTTATGGATATCGGGGTTGGAAAACAACAGCTCGTTGAAATTGCAAAAGCACTATCCAAAAATGTGAAACTCTTAATCTTAGATGAACCAACAGCAGCCCTGAATGAAACAGATAGTGAGAACTTATTAAAGCTCTTACTTGAACTAAAAAAACAAGGAATTACCTCGATCTTGATTTCTCATAAATTAAATGAAGTATCTAGTATTTCGGATAACATTACGATTTTAAGAGATGGACAAACAATTGAGACGTTTGAAGCAAAGGGAGAAAAAGCGTCAGAAGACCGAATAATTAAAGGCATGGTCGGGCGTGAGCTGACTAGCCGCTACCCAGAACGAGTTCCTAACATTGGTGGCATTATTTTTGAAGTGGAAAATTGGAATGTCTATCATCCATTGCAGCGAGAACGTAAAGTGATTGACAATGTAAACCTTCATATTCGTCGTGGTGAAATTGTCGGCCTAGCAGGCTTAATGGGAGCTGGAAGAACCGAGCTTGCAATGAGTATTTTCGGGAAAACATATGGGAAAAAAATTACCGGCTTATTATACAAGAATGGAGAAGAAATACAAATAAATACAGTAAGTGAAGCGATTAAGCATGGTATTGCATATGTATCGGAAGACCGGAAAACATACGGCTTAAATTTAATAGACGATATTAAACGGAATATTACTCTATCAAATCTCAAGCGTATTTCAACCAATACGGTGATTGATGAAAACAAGGAAGTACAGGAGGCGCAAATTTTACGAGAAAGATTAAATATCAAAACCCCAACATTGGGTCAGCTTGCAGGGAATTTGAGTGGGGGAAATCAGCAAAAGATAGTCTTAAGTAAATGGATTTTTACCGAACCAGATATTTTGATATTGGATGAACCGACTCGTGGTATTGATGTAGGAGCGAAGTTTGAAATTTATTCACTCATACATGAACTTGCGGCAGAAGGAATGGGGGTCCTTGTCATTTCCTCAGAGCTACCTGAGGTCTTGGGGCTGTCAGACCGGATCTATGTCATGAACGAGGGTCGTATAACGGGTGAGCTTGGACGTGAAGATGCGAACCAGGAGAGTGTTATGCGTTATATGACGGGAACAGGAGGGACGAAACATGCAAACAATAAGTAATTTATTTCGCAACAATATCCGTGAATATGGAATGATCATTGCACTTGTGTTCATTGCAGGACTATTTTGGATACTAACGGATGGAATATCTTTTAGTTCATTAAACTTGACGAATCTAATCTTGCAAAACGGGTTTATCCTCGTATTGGCGATTGGGATGGTTTTAGTCATTATTACAGGAAATATTGATTTATCTGTCGGTTCCGTCGTTGCAATCGTCGGCGCAATTGCAGGGGTCTTAATGATTAATCATAATGTGCCGGTATGGTTAGCTATTATTCTATCACTCATTGTAGGAGCAATCATTGGTATTTGGCAAGGCTTTTGGATTGCGTATGTTGGGATACCTTCCTTTATAGTCACTTTAGCAAGTATGTTAATTTTCCGTGGATTAACCTTGTATCTGTTAGATGGGAAATCACTTGCGCCATTCCCAGAATCATTTGGAATGCTGAGCGGGGGCTTTTTACCTGCAATTGGTTCGGGTGATTTGCACCTACTCACTATTCTTTTATCTATTATTCTATCAATCGTCTTGGTTTATATGGAATTTAGAAATCGTAAAAAGCAATCGACATATAGCCTTGAGGTGAGTCCATTATGGCTATCTGTTACAAAAATGGCATTACTAATCGCTGTGATTAACTGGTTTGCGTATCAATTGGCGTTAAATAAAGGGATTCCAACGGTGTTAATCATTGTTCTAATCCTCATTGTGATTTACACCTTTGTTATGAAAAACACAGTCATGGGCCGTCATGTGTATGCAACAGGTGGGAACCAGAAAGCAGCAGATTTGTCCGGTATTAAAACAAAGCGTGTTGTATTCTGGGTATTTGTGAACAACGGAGTGATCGCAGCTTTAGCCGGCTTAATGTTTGCTTCGCGTCTTAACTCTGCAACACCTGCAGCGGGTAACATGCTTGAGCTTGATGCCATTGCATCCGTATTTATCGGTGGTGCTTCGATGGCTGGAGGCGTAGGAACCGTAATTGGTGCGATTGTCGGTGGTCTCGTAATGGGTATCATGAATAACGGTATGTCACTCATTGGTGTCGGAATCGACTGGCAACAAGCGATCAAAGGACTCGTCCTCTTACTGGCAGTTGGGTTTGATATCTACAACAAAAACCGTGCTGGAAAGTAGTGAGGTATATTTACCCATTAAAAACCTTACGAAAGCTGACTCGAAAGTCTTGGAGACTTGAGCCAGCTTTTTTGCAGACAATGTAATGGATGCTTTTACCGTTTCCCACGTAATTTAGTTAGGTTTACAGGGAACTTCCATTCCTCTGCATAAGGTCCAGTTTGTTGAGGGTGTAAATGGTGATCTGTTTAATTCTTAGATTATGTAAGAGAGGAGATGTAACGTGAAGGCGAATCAGGAAGAAAGTAAGCTAGCCATTGCTAATGGAGAAACCTCACTTGGTATTGAGTTCGGTTCTACTCGAATTAAAGCGGTTTTAATTTCGAAACAATTTGAGACCATTGCAACTGGAAGCTATGAGTGGGAAAACATTTTAGAAGATGGATTTTGGACCTACAGCCTAGATTATGTGATTATTGGTTTGCGGGCAGCTTATCGTGAAATGAAACATGATGTTGAACAGAAGTTTGATACTACCCTTCGAACGATTGGATCTATTGGATTTTCAGCGATGATGCATGGGTATTTAGTTTTTGACGAGAATGGGGAGTTACTCGTTCCATTTCGGACTTGGAGGAATGCGACAACAGGTCCAGCAGCCAAAGAACTAACCAATCAATTTCAATTCAATATCCCAGAACGATGGAGTATCGCACACCTCTATCAAGCAATCTTGAACAAAGAGGAGCATGTACCTCAGATAAACTATATGACAACGCTAGCAGGTTACATTCATTGGTTGCTGACTGGGAATAAAGGAATTGGAATAGGTGACGCTTCTGGTATGTTTCCAATCGATGAAGCGACAAAAGATTACAACGAAGCAATGCTCACGAAATTTGATGAACTAGTAGCTGAAAAGAAATTTCCTTGGAAGCTAAAAGATATTCTTCCAAACGTTTCTATTTCAGGCGAGAAAGCCGGAGCATTAACGGATACTGGGGCGAAAATATTGGATTACTCTTCTGATTTACAGCCAGGTATACCGGTTTGTCCACCAGAGGGTGATGCAGGAACAGGCATGGTTGCTACGAATAGTGTGAGAAAGCGCACGGGAAACGTCTCGGTCGGAACTTCTGTTTTTTCAATGATTGTTTTAGAAAAGGAACTTTCAAGAGTGTATCCAGAGATTGATATAGTTACTACACCGAATGGCAGTCCGGTAGCGATGGTTCATGCTAATAACTGTTCAAGCGATATCAATGCTTGGATTGGATTATTCCGTGAATTCTCGGAAGCAATGGGATATCCGGTGGAGACCGACAAATTATTCAGTGTGATGTTCAACAAAGCGATGGAGGCGGACCCAGATGGTGGCGGCCTACTGAGCTATGGCTATTTTTCAGGAGAAAATATTACCGGACTAGAAGAAGGTAGACCATTGTTTGTTCGTTCACCTGAGAGTAAATTCAATCTAGCCAATTTTATGAGGGTGCATCTTTTTACGGCATTTGGTGCCTTAAAAATAGGAATGGATATTTTGACAAAGAAAGAACATGTAGCAATAGACAGTATTCTCGCTCATGGTGGTTTATTTAAGACGCCAGAGGTTGGCCAAAGAATGGTTGCAGCCGCGATGAATGTGCCTGTTTCTGTTATGTCTACAGCAGGAGATGGTGGAGCATGGGGAATGGCAATCCTTGCTGCTTACATGCTGAGAGAAGACAAGAATGAAAGTTTAGAAGATTTCCTTGAGAAAAATGTCTTTGAGGGAGTTGTGGGGCAAGAAATACATCCTGACCGTAATGACGTAAAGGGTTTTGAGTTATTTATCGAGCGTTACATCAAAGGGTTAGAGATGGAGCGGGCCGCTGTCAAACATTTGCATCAATGACAAGAAGGAGGGAGGAAGGTACATGTTAGATCGACTAAAGGAAGAAGTGTATCGCGCAAATCTGGAATTACCGAAACATGGCCTCGTAAAATTCACATGGGGAAATGCGAGTGCGATAGACCGAGCTAGTGGTCTTTTTGTTATTAAACCTAGTGGAGTAGATTATGAGACGATGAAACCGAGTGATATGGTGGTTGTGGATTTAGATGGTAATGTTGTCGAAGGGAAATTAAATCCTTCATCAGATACACAAACGCACGCAGTTTTATATAATCATTACCCGGAAATAGGCGGTATCGTTCATACGCATTCTACGTGGGCAACAATTTGGGCACAAGCAGGGCTTGATGTTCCAGCGATGGGAACGACCCATGCGGATACATTCTATGGTTCAATCCCTTGTGCAAGGTTCTTAACTCAAGAGGAAATCAATCGTGGTTATGAGTCTGAAACAGGTCGTGTCATTATCGAAACATTTGAAAAGCGCGGTCTCGATGTGTTAGCGGTTCCTGGAGTTTTACTTCATGGCCATGGTCCTTTTACCTGGGGAAAGGATGTAAAATCAGCCGTGATCAATAGTGTTGTGTTAGAAGAAGTAGCAAAAATGAATCTGTTTACACGAGAATTAAATACATTTGCAGTAGAATTACCGCAACGCATATTAGAAAAACACTTTTTACGAAAACACGGGGAACATGCATATTACGGTCAAAAGGGATTGTAACGATCAATATAGGAAAAGGGGATAACTCATGGAGAATAAGGAATTTTGGTTTGTTGTAGGCTCACAGCATCTATATGGGGATGAAGCATTAGCAGAAGTTAAAGCGCATGCACAAGAGATGACGGAAGCATTAAATGAAAGTGGTTTGTTACCTTATAAAATCGTATTACAGGATTTAGCGATTAGTGAGAAAAAAATCACAAACATTATGAAAGAGGTTAACTATCGTGATGAAGTTGCTGGTGTGATTACGTGGATGCATACTTTTTCACCTGCAAAGATGTGGATTCGTGGAACAAAGTTATTGCAGAAACCACTCTTGCATTTAGCCACTCAGTTTAATGAAAGCATTCCATGGGCAACGATTGATATGGATTTTATGAATATAAATCAATCGGCTCATGGAGATCGTGAATATGGTTTTATGAATGCACGATTGAAAAAACAAAATAAGGTCGTAATGGGTTACTGGCAACGTCCTGAAGTACAAAAGCAAATTGCAGATTGGATGGATGTAGCGGTTGCTTATAATGAAAGCTTTAATATAAAGGTTGCACGCTTTGGTGATAACATGCGTAATGTTGCTGTTACGGATGGAGATAAAATTGAAGCGCAAATTCAATTTGGCTGGACAGTAGACTATTTCGGCATTGGGGATCTAGTCTACTATGTGAATGAGGTAAAGGAAGAAGAAATAAATGCATTATTTGCTGAGTACACGGAGCTTTATGAATTTGATTATGGCACATATAGGAAAGAAGAGTGGGAATCGAGTGTAAAGGTCCAAGCAAGTTATGAAATCGCGATCAAGCGTTTCCTTGATGAAGGTGGTTACACTGCGTTCACAACTAATTTTGAAGATTTACATGGTATGAAGCAACTTCCTGGTTTAGCGGTTCAACGGTTAATGGCTCAAGGATATGGTTTCGCAGGTGAAGGGGATTGGAAGACAGCGGCACTCGACCGCTTGCTTAAGGTAATGAGTCGTAATCAATCAACCGGATTTATGGAGGATTACACGTATGAATTAGCTAGAGGTCAGGAGTCGGTTCTGCAATCACATATGCTTGAAGTTGATCCGACGCTAGCAAGCAGCAAACCAAAAATCGTTGTCTCTCCATTAGGTATTGGGAACCGTGAAGATCCTGCACGCCTAGTATTTGATGGGAAAGCAGGAGACGGTGTTGTTGTTTCAATGGCTGATTTTGGAACCCATTTCAAACTTTTAATCAATGAAGTTTCAGCATTTGAACCAAATGTTCCAGCGCCAAATCTTCCAGTAGCACGTGTGCTTTGGGAGGTTAAGCCAAACTTCCAGGACGGCGTCAAAGCGTGGATTGAAAACGGTGGCGGTCACCATACTGTTGTTTCATTGAATCTAACAACTGATCAAATCGTTACCTATGCGAAGCTAGTAGACTTGGAATATGTAGTAATTAAATAAAGTTGAAGTGGTTTTGGTTGGCCCCGAAAGGAAGAGTTCCTTGTTTCTGTAGTGAGTGAGACGAGGAACTCTTTTTCTATTTCTCTAAGATAGGTTGAATAAAATGAGAAAATAGGTAAAGATGATATGGGAAAGTATCGTGTAGTTCTAGTTACAAATTTCCAGATTTACTATTCAGAGAGGAGGGATACGTTGAAAATCAACCGTATACATCATGTAGCAATAATCTGCACTGACTACAAGAAGTCAAAAGAATTTTATGTGAATAAGCTTGGTTTATCTATTTTAAATGAAACCTTTCGCGAAGACCGTGGTTCGTACAAACTGGATTTAGCAGTGGGGGATACCTACCAAATTGAGTTGTTCTCTTTTCCGGAATCACCAGAAAGAGCAAGTTATCCTGAAGCAGCAGGTCTTCGACATGTAGCCTTTGAAGTGGATGATATAGATGAAGCAGTTAAAGAGCTTACTGAAAAACAAATCATAGTAGAAGATATCCGAATTGACGAAATAACTGGAAAAAAATTCACCTTCTTCAAAGACCCAGATCATTTACCATTAGAAATTTACGAAAGATAGTGGGACAGAGGGACAGGTCCCTTGTCCCCACACAGGACAGTTCCTCAGTTCTGCCCCGGTTACTTTCTTTCTGGTGGATTATAGGTGACACATGTGCCGGCTACGAAGTCATGGATTGCTCTTTTATCTTCTCGAACAGCCACCATAATTACACTTACAATGACTGCGATTCCTAACGTCAAAGCGTAGATGAGCCCTGCCACTACAAGACGAAGTAGCATATTCCCAATGTGTAATTTTTCTCCATCAATCCTCGCAATGCGAATCCCACATACCCTTTTTCCAACTGTATACCCGTACCATAAGAGTGGTAGGCTTAGAGCATATAAGAATTCAAGAAGGCCAGATTGCCAAGAGTCATTATCTATTGGAAAGTTAAAAATGAGTGAAAGTATTAAAATAGCAAAAAAAGTGACAAAACCATCAATAATCGAAGCTCCAAGACGAATCCAAAACCCTGCTGGTTCAAAATTATTATACAAGTAAACACCTCCATTAGAATGTATTCATCAATGATGCCCTTTATTTCTAATAACCATATTTTACCATCGTTCAGTGCAAGTATCCACTAGACTTTTCGGTGTTACTTGGAAGCATTTATTTATGAACGGTTTCCTACGGCATTATGTTCTTATTATAAGCTAATTTTTATAGCTATGTTTTGTACATCTAAAAAGAAGTGTTTTCTAATTAGTTACAGAAAAATATGAAACTTTCCCTATGTTAAAACGTATTTCAATATATGCGAATATATAGATCTAAATGATAAAATACACCCAACCAATCTAGTAATCAATTAACGAATCGAGGTGTAGGTAGATTGAAAATTGCAATCCTTTTATCTGTCGTATTTATCCTTGCATTTCTCGTATTGTTTTGGTTTGTTCAACATGAAAACAAAAAAGAGGGAAATAAAGACGGCTTCCTAAGCTTACTAGTCGTTGCCATTTTATTTTCTGTCATTGTCACAGTCGTCTTTGCATTTTTTCTGTTTCTGATAATGGGCTCAACCAGTGTAATTGATACAATATTTTCATTACATATCGAAACTAACCAACTAATTGTTATTGGCATTTCCTTTCTTATTTATTGGATGACAATTGATAACATTTTTGAAAAGTTCTTCGAGTATCTATGGGGTGAAAATATCTATGGCATTCTATCTTTATCGTTGTCAAGGGTAGCAGCCTTCTACTTAATTGGAATACTACTTAAGTTAAATGAAGTCATAAACATGACCATTTCAATCGGTGTATCTCTCATCTTGTTACTTATTGATGTGCTATATCATTTCAAAAATAATAAGTCATAAAGAGATTATTAAACGGGAACTATGAGTTGTAGTGAATTTCATTTAGTGTGTACCTTGATATAAGGGGAGTTCTACATACGTAGAGCTTACTGTTCAGTAAAAAATATGGTAAAACCAGTTGGAGGTGAATATGGATTGGAACCTAAATGGTTAGAGTGGGCAAAACAGCTTCAATCAATTGCACAAGCAGGGTTAACTTATTCAAAAGATGTTTACGATGTGGAGAGATTTGAGGAAATCAGAAAGATAAGTGTTGAAATATTGACTCAGTATACAAATATTGACAATAAAAGAATAAACGATTTATTTGCAAATGAAACTGGATATGCAACGCCGAAGGTTGATATTAGGGCTGTTGTATTTAATGGGAATAAACTATTAATGGTGCGAGAAAAAAGTGATGGAAGTTGGTCTTTACCAGGAGGTTGGGGTGACATTGGATTAACGCCAAGCGAAGTAGCGGTCAAGGAAGTAAAAGAAGAATCAGGGTTTGATGTTAAAGCCATTAAATTAATAGCTGTGATTGATAAGAAATGTCATCCTCATCCACCTTCACCCTATCACGTTTATAAACTATTTATCCAATGTGAAATCATTGGTGGGACACCCAGAGAAGGTATTGAAACAAATGCAGTGGAATTTTTTTCTGAAAATGAACTACCACCTCTATCTATAGCTAGAAATACAGAATCACAAATTCATTTAGTATTTAAACATTTACATAATCCAAAAGAACCTGTCTATTTTGATTGATCTTTTCAATTGATTAAGGCAAAAAACAAACAATCAATTGATATATCTCACCAGGCGATCATACCATTGATCGTCTTTTTTTTGTAAAAAATAGTTCGCAAAGGTGTATTGGACTTCACCAGAAAGAAGTTCACAAGACAATTAGAAAAAAATCCTGGCAGAGTGGCAAAGGAAAGAAGGAATGTTGATTTATAGTCAAGAATAGATAACTATAAAACGTTAGGAGTGAAAAAAACGTGACACCTAATAAAAGTATTCCTTATAGATTGATTGAACAAAAAGAAGATACAAATAGCGTAGTTATTGTCTTGCCCGGAGCGGGTTACACAACACAAGCTCCATTGTTACACTTTACAACAGGGGTATTTTACAATAAAGGCTTTGATGTCTTGCACATTAACTATACATTTAGTAGGGAAGAGATGTCTGCCCTAAATGAAAGAGAGTTTGCACAGGATGTACAATTTGCAATCGACAGTGCAATTAAGGACAAGAATTACAGCAATTTTTATGTAGTAGGTAAATCTATCGGTACAAAGGTTTTACGGTATCTGCTCGATCATCCAAGGATGAAAGATGCGAAAGCGATATGGCTGACTCCCATACTACAAAATGATGATGTCTTTCATGCAATGGTTACAAGTAAGAATAAAGGACTTTGTATTTTTGGAGGAAAAGACCGTGTTTGTTTTATTGAGGAACGCTTTGAAGAATTGAAAAAGAATAAAAATCTGCTATTAAAAGTAGTTGATGGTGCTAACCACAATTTAGAGCTTGATACAGAACCAATCAAATCAATAGAAGTTCTAAAAAATGTAATTTCTGATATAAATGAGTTTTAACATTAAAAGAATAGCAAACTACTAGTATAAAGGAACCTTTCAAATAAGATTAATGCACCTATTGGTGAATTTACTCAACTATAAAGTGTTGTTGGGAAAATGAGAGGAATGGACAAAATGACTAACGAAATGCATGTGCAAATAAGTGATTGTAATCTTTACGCTAAATTAGTGGGAGAAAATATAGGAAAACCAACAATTGTAATGGATGCTGGATATGGTGATTTTTCCAAGGCTTGGAATTCAATTATTGAAGATATTTCAATGATCTCTAACGTTTTAATTTATGATAGAGCAGGACTTGGGAAAAGTAAAAAAAGTTCGAGGCCCAGAACCAGTCGTGAAATGGTAAGAGAATTGAAGGAACTTCTTATTGTGGCCAAAATTAAACCTCCATACATATTGGTAGGTCATTCTTTTGGTGGTGTTAATATGCGAATGTTTGCCACTGAACATCAAAATGAAGTTTGTGGACTTGTCTTGGTTGACTCTACCCCTGAAGATTACAGAGATAGATTTCTGCCAACGATGTCAAAAGAGTTTCAACAAGCATACAACAAGCAATTCGTTCATGAAGGCAATTATGATGAATTTATGGAAAGCCTAAAGCAGTTAAAAGAAACTAAACGTAAATTAAATGTCCCACTAATTGTTCTTTCTGCAGGTAAGAAAGCTCATTATTCAAAGGAATCACAAGAGTTATGGAATGAGATGCAAAGAGCAATTCTTGAAATATCCTCCGATGGTGAATTGGTCATTGCTGAAAACAGTGCTCATTATATACAAAATGATGAACCCGAAGTAGTGGTGAGTGCGATTAAAAAAATAACGGATAAGATTAGCTTGTGAGGTTTTATATGTAATAACGGATACTTCAATAACGAGGTTCTTTATTAATGGGGGAGAAGAGTTAATGACTGAATTTTATTCTAAGCATTTTATACTTGAAAAAGTTAGTGATGGGATTTTTGCTGCTATTGCAAAGGATGGTGGTGGAGCTGTAGGAAATGCTGGTTTCTTAGATTTAGGAGGGAGAACGCTTGTTTTTGATACGTTTAACTCACAGCAAGCAGCCGAAGACCTAAGGAATATTGCAGAAAACATTACCGATCAACCTGTCTCTTGGGTAATGAATAGTCATTTTCATGGCGACCATATAAGAGGGAATCAAGTTTTTAGGGATTGTAATATAGTATCAAGTCAAACCACATGGAAACAAATGAAGGAAAATCATCCAGAACGAATTGCTGATCAGAAAGCTGACATTGATGGTTTGAAAAAATATATTGAATCCCTTACTAAACAAAATGAAAGTTCCCCCGACATCCAGACAAAGAATGAAATAGATTTTTTAAAGGAGCTAGAAATCTCACTCCCTGACCTAGAATTAGTCTTGCCACAAATCACGTTCACCAACGAACTATCTATTTCCGGCACAAAGCGTACAGCTAGAATCAGTACATTTGGTGGTGGTCATTCAAATTGTGATTCCTTTCTTTATATTCCTGAAGATGAGATTATTTTTATGGCTGACCTTCTTTTTGTCGGTATGCATCCATCGTTCTTCCCGTATTCCAATCCGGCACAATGGGTAAAAATCTTAGATGAAATAAAAAACCTTTCGATTCAAAAGGCTATCCCTGGTCACGGACCAATTGGAAATAAGGAAGATATTATCAAATTAATGAATTACATAACAGAGATAATTGAATTATCCAAGAGTAACATAGAACAAGTTGCAATTCCTGATAAATATAAAGATTGGCAGACTATAAATATCGACGCAGGTGAACTGTTTAATAGGAATTTGAAAGTTTTAAAAGAGTTGCAGAAAAATAACTCTTAGTGTATTCAAATATGCGTTGATCAAAAGGTGAAGTATCCATTTTTGCTTATATGAGTAACGAAGCAGAAACGATTATGATATGATGTCATTTTTTAAAAATGGATATCTTTACTCTTTGTAATTAATATAAAGGACTTACTATATGTACAGGGGGAAGGCAAATGACATTTGTGTTTGGAAGTTTAGTTATGTTAATCATTGCTGTTATCGTTTTCCAAAGATTAGGAATAAAAAACCCATTTTCAAAAGGAATTAGTATGGCAATTGCATTATCAATATTAGCCGTTATTAGTCTCGCACAAAACTATACACAAAGCTTAATTCCTGAAGCCAATGATGGAATTGGTATTTCAAATCATATGGCGTATTGGATTATCGGTGAAGATAGATGGTCCCAAGAAATGTTTAAAGCTATGTTTGAACAATCCGTTTACTTTTCTTTACTTTTGATTGCTGCCTATCCAATTGTTTTAATACTTGAATCAAAGTTTGGTAGGAAAGTTGCATAAATAGTCTTTCGAGAGCCTAGTTGATTATGAAAAAATGTAATTCACAAACAGGTGCGTTGATCCTAGAAGGAACATGCACCTATTTCGTATGTTCTTGTACAATCGAAATAAGTTAATTACCAAATAGATGGGTTTATTTGGTAAACTAAGGGAGATAAATGGAGCCGCAGCAGGAGGGTGATGTAAACAATGAAACATGTAATAGGTTTGTATGTTGTTATGGCCATAATGGTGTTTGTTACGTTAACGAGTGAATTTATTTTTAAAGGAGATTTCTCAGCTATTGCCAGTTGGTTAATCGTTATGTTGTTTCTGTTTGGAACGATATGTTTTGCTAATGCAAGATATTACTTATCCAAGAAGTAAATTACCGTATTAGACAGGTGGTGGTAGCATTTGATCTCAGAATTGAAGAAATCCGAATTTCATAGATGTAGAGACTTGCTAAACGAAAGTGGTCAAATAGAAGCGAAAGCTGTAGGCGAAGGAGTCAATCCTGGTCGTATATTTGTCGACAACCTTGATGCTCCGACTACGGGACTGATTTGGTTAGGGAATAACGATGGTTTTATCTTTATTGGGAATGAAAGGAACGAAGAGTTCAATACCCAATTCAATCATTTTATAGATTCAGTACTTGTACCAGAGGCTAGAAAGGTAGGGTTAACTTGGTTTGAGGGGATTGGTAATCATCACAAATGGGATGAAACGATTCAAAAGATATGTAAAAACCGTAAACTAGGTAGTTGGAATCAGAGGGTTTATACATTGCAAAGGGACGACTTAAAAGAAAGTTTAGTTCCTATTGAACAAGGATATACCATTGTTAAAATTAGTGAAATGCTTTATACCAACAGTGATCATTCAATTAAAAACATTGAATTTTTACATTCCAAAATAACTGAGTTTTGGTCTTCTCCTGAGAGATTTTTTCTTGAAGGCGTTGGGTACTGTGTTGTGTATCAAAATGAAATTGTAAGTGTCTGTTTCTCGGGGTTTGCAGTTGACAATGTTCACTGTATTGATATTGAAACATTGAAAGAGCATCAAGGTAAAAAGTTAGCGCAAAGAGTAGCGTTCGCATTTGTAAGAGATTGCTTGGATCATCATTTCGTTCCGTATTGGGATTGTATGGAATCTAACAAGCCTTCGATTGCGGTCGCAGAGAACATAGGCTTTCGACTTGTATATGGCTATAAAGGATATGAATTTAAGTTTGATTAATGTTTCCGTTAACGGGGGTGTTTAACGCTCAACCGCTTGTCTTTTCATATGGGCTATGGTTAACTAATATCTAGTAACTTAATAATCTAACAATTCGACTAGGGGAGCATGTAGTGCTGAGAGATAGAAATATCGACCCTTTGAACCTGATCTAGGTAACACTAGCGTAGGGAAGTGGAGTTGGTACGTTTCGTGTTTGCGAGTAACGATTACCCAATCCATTTCTAGTAACTAGTGATGGGTTTTTTATTTTTACCCCCCCTATAGTCGAAAAATAGGAAGGGGAAATGATAGTGGGCAATTTGTTTACAGATCGTTTATGGACTCGAGTTGAGCCAATTTGGAATTCGTATTTGGAGCATCCTTTTGTGAAAGGAATAGGAGACGGTACATTAGATAAGGAAAAATTTAAGCATTATATGAAACAGGATTATGTATACTTGATTGAGTATTGTCGCCTTTTTGCGTTAGGAAGTGCAAAGGCTCATGATTTAAAAACGATGGCCACTTTTGCAAATTTATTGCATGGTACTTTGGATATTGAAATGGATCTTCACCGTCAGTATGCGGCGAAATTTGATATTACGAATGAAGAGCTTGAGGCAACTAAGCCTGCAGCAACTACGACTTCATATACGAGTTATATGCTGAACGTAGCCCAGCTTGGTGGTGTTGAGAATGTTGTGGCAGCTGTTCTTGCATGTGCATGGAGTTATAATTTTATTGGAAAAGAGCTCGTAACATGGCAAGGAGCAGCAGATCATGAATTCTACGGTGAGTGGGTGAAAATGTATTCATCCGATGAATTTACAGCATTAGCCGAGGATTGTAAGAATCTAATTAATGAAATCGCAAGTGGAAAACCAGATCGAGATTTAGAAGCTCTTGAGGAAATCGTGGTCAAAACAAGTCTGTTTGAATACATGTTTTGGGATATGGCAGAGAACCTAGAAGAATGGCCAGTTAGATAATCAATTTTATGGGAACACACGCCTTCAATTTGGAGGACTGTGTTCCTTTTTTCTATTATTTACTTTTTTATAACCTTCAGCCCTTCATGTTCAACGTTTTTACTCTTTCAATCGTTATTGCGTGGTAGAATAGTCAAGGCAGCCCAAATCGTAAGAAAATCTTAAGAAATGCATGCAGGGATTGTTAAGATTTGATTGCTATCATTTCCTTATAGTAAATACTAAAGGGAGTGATACAGATGTTACCACCATGTAGGAGTGAACGATTATGAATATTTTAGTATGTGACGATGACAAAGCCATTGTCGATGCAATTGCAATATATTTAGAAAATGAAGGCTACACCGTATATAAAGCTTTCAATGGACTAGAAGCTATTGAAGGACTCAAAAGTCATGAGATTCATCTTATTATTATGGACATTATGATGCCGAAGATGGATGGGATTCGAGCAACGATGGAAATTAGGAAACAACATAATATTCCGTTACTTATGCTTTCTGCTAAATCTGAAGATCATGACAAAATATTAGGGTTGAATTTAGGTGCAGATGACTATATCACCAAGCCTTTTAACCCGTTGGAATTGGTTGCAAGGGTCAAATCTCAGCTGAGAAGATTTACATCATTAGGTGGCCTTGAAACGAATAGCAACGTCTATCAGTCTGGGGGCCTTTTAATTGACGATGAAAGGAAAACGGTCACTGTCGATGGCGAGGAGGTCCATCTTACGCCAGTTCAATATAAAATCGTAAAGCTGTTGACAGCAAACGCAGGTAAAGTATTCACGATTGAAGAGATTTATGAAAAGGTTTGGAATGAACCATCCTTTAACCCTGAAAATACCGTAACCGTTCATATCCGAAAAATCAGAGAGAAAATCGAAATAAATCCGAAAGAACCAAAATATTTGAAGGTGGTGTGGGGAGTTGGATATAAAGTGGAAAAATTATAGCCATTCCATCATGACAAAAATCATTGTTTTTATCATTGCAATCCTGTGTTTTACAGGAATGGTTCAAGCAGTTGCTGAAGTGGAGATTGTAAATGATGGAGAGTTTGGTAGTGTAACCGAGGACCGTTACATAGAAAGTCGGTCATATGTACAAGAAAGTGAAAGGTTGATTCATGACCTCACAAGATTACTAGGAAAGTATAAAAATGAGGAACATATTTTAAGTGGCAAAACCATTAGTCAGGATGAATGGAAAGATGTTGAGGAGAACTTATACTACTCAGAATTTGAATATCATTCTAGACTGTATGATCCAGAGCTAGGAAAAGAGAAGAACTACGAAAACTTTAAAGAAGAATTTGCCGACAGACTTACTGAAACGAAAGAACAGATGATCAAGGAAGATATGAGAGAATATCATATGCTCGTGCAAAATCTCGAAAATTATGATCCATTGTTTTATGCCAGTGATGGCACCAATGTATTTTCAAATAGTTCCATGACTAAAAAAGAAGAATTTGCAGCGTATCCAGCTTATCTACTCTTTGAAGAATACAAGAAAGAGTTGTATCCAAAAGAGACAGAAGAAAATGAGTATTTATATCGAATTACAGAACAAATTGATGAGTTAGATATGGAAAATACAGTTGTTTTTGTTGGGTTTTCGAAACAATTTTTAGATAAAAAATCGGAAGAGTGGCAAGAAGGCAAGGCCAATGCGACAACAAACTTATATCGTTTACTAGGATATTTGGCAGGATTTATTCTTTCATTTATTTATTTGGTACTTGTAATTGGTAGAAAATCTTTTCAAGATAGAGAGTTGCACTTCCGCCCGGTAGAAAAACTCTATAATGACATAAATATTATTCTTTGTATTCTGCTTTGGCCACTTTGGATTGTATTAGTGGATGACGTGTTTGAAAATATGGTAGGAATGTTTCCAGTCATTACAATTCCTTTTGCCGCACTTGAAGTAGCATTGCTTCTGTTACTCGTAAAGCATAGTAAGAATAGAACGTTTTTCAAGCACACATTGATCTATACAGTCATTTACAAGTTTGTGAAATTTTTTGGAGATGTATATAAATCAGGTAGCGTTGGTGTTAAGACAGTCTTACTTGTAGTAGGGTATCCGTTATTGATTGCAGCAACGTTTTTCTTGTTCCCGATTACGATTGGGGTAGCAGCTTGGTTTGCTTATAAAAAGGTCAAGACCTTCCAGAGTATCCAACAAGGGATAGAAGTTATTAAGGAAGGAAATCTTCATCATCGCATTGAAGTGCCAGGAAATGGAGAGTTTGCAAAACTTTCTACGAATATCAATAGCATTACCGATGGCTTGAAAAAGGCAGTGGATAGTGAACTCAAAAGCGAACGGTTAAAGACAGAGCTGATTACGAATGTTTCACATGATATTCGAAATCCGTTAACTTCGATTATTACGTACGTGGATCTTTTAAAAACTGAAAAGGACGCAACAAAAACAGGCGAATACATTGAGGTGCTTGAACAAAAAGCACAAAGGCTCAAACTTTTAACTGATGATTTATTTGAAGCTTCAAAGGCTTCGAGCGGGAATATTCCGGTGAACGTTGAGAAAATTGATATCATATCTTTACTTACCCAGGGGCTAGGGGAAGTCAACGACAAAATCGAAGCAATGGGTCTGGATATGAAGGTAAGTCAGCCACATGATAAGGTGTATGTGACTGTCGATGGAAGACTATTGTGGAGATCGATAGAGAATGTATTATCAAATATCTTTAAGTATGCACTCGAGCGGTCAAGGGTGTATATAGATATTGAGGATGTTGGAAATGAAATTCGTATCAGCTTTAAAAATATCTCCGCTTATGAGTTAAACATCTCTGCAGACGAATTAATGGAACGCTTTAAAAGAGGCGATGAATCCAGAAATAGTCAAGGCAGCGGGTTAGGACTTTCAATTGCGAAAAACCTTATCGAACTGCAAAAAGGGAGATTTACCATTCATGTGGATGGAGATTTATTTAAGGCGATCATCCATTTGCCTAAACATACTATTGAAAATGACTAAGAGTTATATTTGTAGATAAGAACTAAGTTCTTAGGATAACGGGTTTGGTTGACGTAAGAGAATCACTAAACCACATAATATATGGAGTATGAAATAGTAAATTATTTCGTACTCCATTTTTTTCTGTTTGAACATCTTTCAGTCATCTCAGTTAATACCCTTTGTACATATCGTTTGATCGTTATGTCGTTTAGGAAATTCAACTTTCTGGTGTTTTGTCGGATAGAAGGAATAGAAAAACAGATGGCGAATAACTATACTAGTTGAAGTCTGAAGTTTTGGAGGATGCAAAATAATGATGATATATGAGTTTAATCATAACATTCCAACATTGGAAGAATACAAATTTCTGTGCGACGCTGTGGGATGGACAGCTTTTATGAACTTTGACGTAGCGGAAACATCATTACGGAATTCCATTCACTGCATCACGGTTTATAATAATGAACATATTGTTGGCATGGGTCGAATTGTTGGTGACGGTGCTATCTATTTTTATATTCAAGACATAATGGTGCATCCAGGTCATCAGAAAAAGGGTATCGGGAAAGACATAATGAATAGATTGGTTGATTACTTGAATCGGAATGCACCGGATAAGGCATTTGTCGGTCTGTTTGCATCAAAAGGTACAGAATCATTCTATGAAAGTTATGATTTTAAGGATTACTCACCAAACATGACGGGGATGTTTACAGTGATTTCAAGAAACGAAACATGAAGTGGGCTGGGGTAGCTGACATTCGACTTTGTTGAATAGGGTATATTACAGTAGAGAAATTATGTTACTTTACGCATAGTGAAACGTTTTATATAGGAGGAGTAGAACATTTGAGGAACACATTTATTTTATTTTTTTTATTAGGTGCATTAGTAGTGGCTGGTTGTAGTGGGAAAGAGGTCAACTTACAAGATGGGGATACGCATATAAACGAAGAAATGGATCAGGTTATTTCTGATTATATAATGCAAAAATATTCATCCTCATATTACGAGACCGAAAAACAATTTGAAGTACACGAAGTGTTTGGTACAAGTGAATCAGATGGGGTAATAAATGTCTACATGTGGTCTTATTATGGGGGTTTTAATAAATCAACTGGACTAGAAAATCAGGCAGGACATTCATTACCTATCGTAATTCGGTTGAGTAAAAAAGAAGAAAATTATTCTGTGATTGAATACATAGAGCCACAAGACGGTAATTTATATCAGTCCTCTCTAACAGAAATGTTTCCAAAAAAATATCTAAAATTGGTACAACAAAGGAGTGGGAATATAGAGGATTTACAAAAAGAGATGGATAAAAAAGTTAGAAAGTGGGTAGAGAAGAAGGAGTAATTGAACTTTCGGGGAAGCTTAGACGAAGTTTGCATGTAATAAAAGGGGGAGTAATGGTAGCTCTTGATACATAGTGCCGACTATTATAGCCATTTTTTTCGTTGGACTTTTCACACCATTAGTTGGAATTGTGGTTGGTTTTTTCATTACTATCATTGTGTTACAAGCAAGAATCTCAAAAAAAGTAGACAAACTTATGGATCGGTTAGAGGCTGGTGAAAGTTCGTGAAATTTTCACATTTACTTTATCGAAAGCGATTGCTAAACAAGGCAATCGTTTTTTGGTTTTCATGGGGTATAAAAACTGTATTTAAATTTGGAATATTATGTTAATATGTGAGTTATGAGAACATTCAAGTAATAAAAAGGGGAGAATTAGGTGAATTTTTTTGTTGTGCTACGCGTGCTTGTTTCAATAATAGGTTTATATTTCATTACAATCGGATTATGGGAACTGAGACTAGGTGTAGATAGAAAGAAATATGTTACTTATATGTTCAGTGGTTTAGTTCTACTTTTGATTGTTGCAACACTCCTTACCCCTTTTTTGATGATGTATTTACATTAATGGTTAGAATTGGGTAAAGGACAGAGGTATCTTTTGTTAATTTGAAATCCGGTTGAAAAAGAGGCAGCCAATGAAAAAAGAACTAATTAGAATATGCTGGATCATAATATGTATTTGTTTAGTAATGAATCTCATCTTTGGAGATAGTTATACATCTTTTATTTTCACTGTTATAGGTTTTTTTGCTTTTGCTACATATGCAATAGCTGTATTAATAAATGAGGAAGAATAAAATTTATCTTAGTATTAAATTAACTTTACTACTAAGCAGAATATTTATCTTGAAGCGATTAGAAAAGAGACAACAGCAAAATGGGGGAAATACAATAATAATCGTTGGTAAGGATAAAAGGAGGGGAATGAAATACCGCCTCCTTTAAATGGCTTATATTTTTTTAAAATGGTTTTAAGGTCATTAGGATAATTAGTACAACTACAGCTATGTGTGTGACCATATTGTATGGGGCTGCTTGCTTCCCAATTTCATTAAATTCTTTAGGAAGTTCTTCGCTAGTTGCTTTTTCTAGTAATTCTTCTTGTAACTTTGCCTTTTTTGGTAGAATGCTTGCAACCAATGGTTGAACAGCTATGTAGATTACCATTGAGGCAATGTACCAACCTGTTTTGAATAAAGATGGATTTAATGCGCCTAATAGTAATGCTGTAACTAGTAAAGCGATACTGGCTGGCTTTGCGATTTTCTCAACTTTTTCATTAATAGCAAGAGCGAATTTAGCTTGAGTCACGGTTTTAGGTAATTTCATGACAGCCGGCAAAGCAAAAGTGGCTCCAAGTCCGCAGACAGCTGCGATAATATGAAGTGTAAGAATAATTCCGTAGAGTGTCATTTATAGGTCCCCCTCTTCTGATATTATTTATGATAAATGACATACTCTATAATACTGTAAAAAAGGTAAAAAATGTGAAAAAATAACAAATTTATAGGTAAAAAGTTTTGTTTGATTATACAAATTAACGTTTTAAGACCTACCAAAGTCCTTGTTGTGTCTTCGTTAGATTGTGTTATTTATTGGGAATAAGTAAAAAAAGCAGTTAAACCTGTAGTCAGATTGTAAGACACTTTTTGTGCTTATAGGCTATACATTTGGATTTTCAATCAAACTAGTAATATGGAGGATGAAAGTTTGGAAAGTGAATTATTAAAAATCTTTAATAATCATAGAAATCAAATAGGCGTCGCTACACGTGAAGATGTACATAAACTTGGATATTGGCATGAAGTTTTTCATTGTTGGTTTGTTTGTGAAGAAAAGGGAACGTATTATCTTTATCTACAACTCCGAAGTGATACCAAGAAGGATTATCCGAATCTATTGGATATTACTGCTGCAGGGCATTTACTGGCTACTGAAGCAGTTCAAGATGGTGTAAGAGAGATCAAGGAAGAGATTGGGATTGAGATTTCGTTTCAGGAATTAATACCGTTAGGAATAATAGACTACTGTGTTAAAAGGGAAAATTTTATAGATAAGGAAATCGCAAACGTATTTTTATATAAGAGAAATATTTCGCTTGATGACTTTATCCTTCAGGAAGAAGAAGTTGCGGGAATTGGTAAAGTAGAGTTTAACCATTTTGCGGAACTCTGGTCTGGTGAAAGAGAAACAATTGAGATAACAGGATTTGAAATAAAGAAAGATGGAGAGAAAGGTAGTATTAATGGTAGTGTTGGAAGGAATAAATTTGTACCTCATCAACTTACATTTTATCAGACAGTTATCGATAAAATTAAAGAAAAGCTTTAATAATCTTTCTTCTCTAATGGGGTAGCAGAGTATGTATAAAAATTAAAGTTCCTTACGAAGGAGAAAGCAAATGCCTATTATAAAGCATCAGCTATTTATCCAAGCACCCGTGAACGTATGCTTTGACCTTGCAAGAAACGTAGATATACATATCGAAACTACTGCTAAAACTAAGGAAAAAGCTGTTGGTGGAGTTACGCAGGGGCTGTTGGAAAAAGGGGATACTGTTACTTGGGAAGCTACTCACTTTGGTATCAAACAAAGGCTAACAGCAAAAGTAATACAAATGGAAAAGCCTACAGTGTTTGTTGACATTATGGTAAAAGGGCCTTTTAGTTCTTTTACACATACACATCAATTCAAAGAAGAAAAAGGTGGGACTCTGATGATTGATACTTTTCAGTATAAATCACCTTTTGGTCCACTTGGATTAATTGCCGATAAATTATTTCTGGAAAAGTATATGACAGACTTTATCATTTCTCGTGCAAAAGAACTAAAAAGAATTGCAGAAAACCAAATTAGCTTGCTCAACTAGCGGATGTGATGATTTAACAACGAAAAAAGAATGGGTTAAATATAACTAGAGGGAACGTAAAACGTAAAAGAATTTTCTCCTAGCCTAAATAATAAATAGAAAGAACTGGGACAAGGAACCTGTCCCCTTGTCCCATAGGTTGGTTACCTTTAAGAAGGAAACAGCCCCCTTTATTATGTTATTGTACTAACGGTATAGGTTAATTTTAAAAGGAATATAGTAAAATTAGTAAAAAGCGGAGGGAAAATGGAAAGTTACAAGTTTAATGAGTTTATTAACATTGCAAAAAAACTAAATGAAATTGAAATTATTCCATTGTTAATGGGATCGGTTGGTTTAGAAGTCGTTACAGGAAAGAATTGGGACGCACAAGACTTAGATATTCATGTGCCTGGTGATAAAAGAGGATGGGAAGTACCGCCTGAATTAAATATATATAACTGGAACGATATAGTGAACATTATGAAATCAATGGAATACTGCTTAATAGATTTGCATGAACATGAATTCTCTAAAGGGGGATTATCAGTTGAGTTTGGTATTATTGACACATTACCAAGTTTCGCTGGAATACAATTAGAGGATCTGGAAATGCACTATATAGGAGGTATAAAGTATTATTTACTAAATCCTGTTCAATATTTATGTGTTTACGAATCTTCATCCAAGGATAGTTATCGAGCATATAACAATAATAATAAAGATATAAGAAAAATAGATTTTTTAAAAAGAATGATATATGGCAACAAAAATTCATACTAAATCTAATGGAGTTAATGGGTGCTTTGATCTAAGCAGGAAATAACGCTAATTTTATAGAACTGTTGAACTAACTGAGCAGTTAGGGGGAATTTTAATGGCGAAATCGAAATGGAAAAAAGGTCTCGGCTTCCTTATATTAATAATTGTAGGAATACTTGGCGGGGTTGGCGGAAAACACGATCAATTTGAAAATAGAAGAGGAAGAAAATAAGAAACTAATCGCTAACAGGTGCGTTGTTCCTCCAGGGGTAACCGCCTTTTTTGTTGAAATCCTATTTGAATAAACGGAGCAGCATAGCTTAAGAAGAATTAGTTATTTCCTAACCTCAATAAATAGAGAGGACTGGGACAAGGAACCTGTCCCCCTGTCCCACAAAGGTGAGAAGAGTATGAAGACGAGATACAGTAATTTAGGTGATGTGTCGAATAAGAAGACGTTTCGGGATATGCGAAGGTGGCAGAAGGAAAGACGTAGTAAGGTAAAGGATTTAACGGAAAATATACCGCAGTGTTCCGATAAAAGGATCAACGAAATTAAGGAGAATAGAAGCCGAACTTCTTATACGTGGATTGGACATTCTACGTTCTTGCTTCAACTTGATGGATTGAATATACTTACTGATCCAGTATGGGCGAAACGAATGGGTTTTCAAAAGCGATTAACTGAACCGGGAATTCCGTTGGAAGAGTTGCCGGACATCGATGTGGTGGTCATTTCACATGGTCATTATGACCATCTTGATTTTCCAACGTTGAAAAAATTAAAAGGAAATCCTACATATTTTGTTCCTATCGGAATGAAGTCTCTTTTCCTCAAAAAAGGATATCAAAATGTAAGGGAAATGAGCTGGTGGGATTCGATAGAATACGAAGGAATCAAGATTCACTTTGTCCCAGCTCAGCATTGGACAAGAAGGAGCCTTAATGATATGAATACGTCCCATTGGGGTGGGTGGGTTTTTCAAACTTCCAATGAAACGTTTTATTTTGTCGGAGATACTGGCTATTTCGCCGGGTTTAAGGAAATTGCTGTACGTTTTAGGATTGATGTCGTCTTTATGCCAATTGGCGCCTATGAACCGGAATGGTTTATGGCTGAATCGCATATTTCCCCTGAGGACAGTGTGAAGGCATTTATTGAACTCGAGGCAAAGCTGTTTGTTCCGATGCATTATGGTGCATATCGATTGGCAGATGACACAGGGCCAGAAGCCTTGGAGCGTTTACTGCGAGAATGGGAAAAACGGCATCTTCCAAAGGAGCAATTAAGGGTACTATTAATAGGGGAAACAGTGATGTAGGTAACTTGTGAAAATTTTTCTGGTTTTCTTAACAACTTCTAAGTCTAGTGCCTGAGCCCCGTTTATACCGAGGGCTCAGGCACATTTTTCTATTATGGGTTGGTCGACCAAAGGCCAGCATGCTTTAATACAACACGCGGATGGAGTTTTAACTGTGCCACGATTAGATCTGCTAAATCCTCCGGTTGCATTACTTTTTCTGGATTGCCGTCTGTTAAATTTAGCTCGATAGCCATATCTGTTGCAACTGTACTTGGTGTTAAAGTTGTAACACGGATATTTTTTTTGCGTACTTCAAGCATTAATGACTCACTTAAACCGATAACGGCAGCTTTTGAAGCGGAGTATGCACTCGTAACGGGAGCTCCTTTTTGACCTGCAGTTGATGAGATATTAATGATATCGCCCGTGTTGCGCTCTTGCATTTCAGGTAATACAGCACGCGTAGTATAGTACACACCTTTTACATTAACATCGATAATATTTGTCCATTCTTCCGGCGTTAAATCCATGAAACCACCGAATTTTGAGATGCCAGCATTGTTTACTAGGATATCAATTGGACCCAGCTCAGCACGAATTGATTCGACCGCTGTGGTTATAGAGTCTATATCTGCTACATTGGCCGCAGCTGTTGCTACCTTCACATTATATTGCTTCAGTTCTTCAGCTACTTTTTCCACATTTTTTGACGTACGTCCAATAAGACCTACATGAATACCTTCTTTTGCCAAAGCTATTGCTGTTGCACGACCTATTCCACGTCCTGCTCCTGTAATAACTGCTACTTTTCCTGCAATGGGTTGCATGTTCTTCGCTCCTTAAGATGAAATAGTATTATCCTATACGGAATTATGTATGAGACCAAAACATTATATCATTGCAAGGGTGGTTATTAAAATTGTTCTGCTTTCGGATAGCTCTTTTGAGGTGTAAAGCAGAGTGGAACTAGAGTAAAAAAATATGTGATCAATTATACAGAAGTTGATTTAAGAAAAAGGATTAATGCACTTTTTATAGAATTGATTTATGGAATAAAAGGTGCAGTTTAATTAAAATAATAATGGCCGTTATCCTCCGAAAACGGCCATCAAAATAATCTTTCTTCCACCTCTAATGTTTATGCAAATCGATAATAAATCAACAAAAATGTACTTAGCACAAATAAAAAGTTTAGAAAGACAAATATCATCTGGTCGATTCGGGTCTTATGCATTTTAACTGGTGGATGATAAAAGGAAATTCCTTCAATAATAAAAATAAGTAACACAATATGAATCATGCCATGTCCAACAACTTCAGTGTAGCCAAATATGGTCGTTGTTAGGATAAATAAAATCGTTACTACCACAGCCAATAAACGGTTGAGAATACCTACGACTAATAGGTAACCCACGACGAATTCAATAAATGCAGATAGAACGATAAATAGATCAGGGGGAAAGCCAAAAGTCGGGACTTGATGGCGGTGAATAATATCGATTGTCATAAAAGGATAGACCCATTTTTCTACTGCAACCCAACATAAACTTAAGCCTGTTCCGAGGTAAAGAAATGGAAATCCTGCCGTCTCCAGTTTCGTTTTTCCTACCAATAAAACACCGATAATAGCTAGGTAAAACCCATAATCTAACATATGAAACCAACCGGTATAACTCCAAATATGAATAAATAATCCAAGCATTACTATGGCAGCTATCTTTGTTGCAATATGATGAGGAATTACTAGTAAAACGATAATTGCCCACATTAAAACCGTTTGCCAAGTATGGTGGATAGTAAACTCAGGTGCAAACATCGTTCGATTCATCACTTGTAAAATAAAGGCAGCAGCTGTACCATATTTGAGAATATAACGAGAGTATTTCCGATATCCATCTAACTTCATATCGATTGTGGCTACTCCAGGAATCTTCATCAACTGTGGTATGAATTGAGATAGTAATGCTAAAAAAAGAGCAATTAGTATGGATAACACTATAAATTCTATTGAAAGGATTTGTTCAATAGGAACCTTTTCTGGTTCTTTCTCGGTAAACCATTTTACATGTGCGCTTGCCATAATGGGTGATAAACAAATTAACCCAAATAAAACAATAGAATTGTATTTCTTCAATGGATATACCCCTCCTTTTTATATCATCAAAGTCAAAAGTTATTATTCCTTAAGTAGTAGGGGATTATGTTTTTACGCTGTAACCCATTCCAAGTTGTTAACGATAATTTTTAGCTATAACCAAACAAGTACAAGGAGGAGTTATCAATGAAATTTATGATGGTTGTGAAGGCTTCGAAGGATTCTGAAGCAGGGACAATGCCAAAGGAGCAGATGGACGTGATGTTTGCTGCGATGAAAAAATACAATGAAGAGCTGAAGAAAGCTGGAGTTCTCGTTGCAGTCGGTGGACTTCATCCAAGCTCCAACGGCATTCGTATTACGTACCCTGTTCCAGGTGAACCGCCTACTATTACACATGGCCCATTTGTCGAAGTCAATGAGTTAATTGCAGGATACTGGTTCATAGATGTAAAGTCTCGCGAGGAAGCCATCGAGTGGGCGTTGCGTGCGCCAGATCCACATGGTCTTGGAGAAGGTCAGATTGAGCTGCGCCAAGTATTCGAATAAACAAATACTAATCGACATATGAACGATAAAGCTAGGAAATAGAGTTAAAAACCGATAAGCAACATGGCTTGGGAAAGGTGCTAGTTATTAAATACTCACGTTTGTGATGTAATGAAAACTATGTATTAGTTGGAAAAGGTATTCGTTAGAAAAAACGTAAGATGATTTTTTTGACGAGTACTGTGTACGAGAGCAGGTTAATCAGAGTACTATTTTATTGTTGTTTGTTAGTTATGTTTTTTTCTAGTACTATAAAGCCATATAACAATAGAGCTATACATATTTACGAATTTGGATTATGTGTAAGGCTTCAAGTATAGAGAGGAGGCAGATGAAGTGGTGAATGAATATGGTACATTGCATGAGGAGAACGGTTGCTATTTTTTGCGATTTGAACGATTCTTTCCTCATAGTCCAGAGGAGGTTTTCAATTATCTTACGGACCCTAATTCCTTTACCCAATGGTACCCATTTGCAACCGGGGAGATGGATATCAGACTTGGTGGTGAAATTAACTTTGATGACGGTGAAGGATCGACTTATAAGGCTGTCATTACTGAGCTAGAAAAACCATCTAAATTTAGTTTACGTGAAATTGATGATCTAATAAACATTTCATTGCGAGAAAAGGATGAAGGGTGTCAATTGGTCTTTATACATACGTTTCACGATGATTCATGGGCGGTGAATACGGCAGCAGGATGGCATAGGTGTTTGGATGTCTTCAGTCAAATCGTCAATGGAAATCCAATTACGTGGCACGATAACGCAGCTAACCTGCGTGAGATCTATAGTGAAGCATTTAAAAAGTCATTATAGAGAGCTTACTATGGCATGGGGCCAATATAGTAAGGGATTACCATCCAATACTGTGTCAATGGCTTTTTGTGCTTTTTGAATGTGTATCACACTTCTTAAAGAACATACGATCTTTAAAAAGGCATAAGATTACACGGATGCTTTGTAAGTTAATAGCGATACAGATGTAAGTAGGTTTTTACAGATAACTCTTCTTGGTATAGAACAGAAATGGCTAGAATGTAAGAGTCAAAATAAGTCAAGGGAGGTTTTGGGATGACTATTCAATTCGAAGTAAAGACAACGTATCGAGTTCCAAAGGAAAAGGTTTATCAAGCCCTATTGGACTTGGATGCAGCTACGCACTGGATGCAAGGGTTAGTCCGGATAAAGCGGTTGGATGAGGGACAAATGAAAGTTGGCAGTGGATGGATAGAAACAAGGAAAATGATGGGGCATGAAGCGTCGGAAGTCTTTAAAGTAATCGGTCTTGAGCCTGAAAAGATTGAACTTTTCGTTGACGGTTCAAAAGGGTCAAACGGGAAAGGTGAACACTATTATACATATGAAATAAAAGAATCCGGAAATGCAACTGAGGTTACGTTACACGCTGAAATTAAAGGGCTAACTGGAATCTCAAAACTTGTTGGTAAACTGATGACACGTACATTTAAAAAGATTTGTGCCAAAGATTTGACTGCGTTGAAAAGTTATTTGGAGAAATGAAAGGAATAGGACTTTTTATAAATTATCAACATGTTATTGATTGAGAAATTAAATAAATATCTCTAACATAGTTTTTTTATGCAGGAAATGTATCAACGTTAAATTGGAGAGATGTACATGACAAAACATAGGATTTATACAATGAGCTTCGCAGGTGTCTACCCTCACTATGTGACGAAGGCTGAGAAAAAGGGACGTACAAAAGAAGAAGTAGACGAAATCATCCGTTGGTTAACTGGTTATAGCCAGGAAGATCTAGAAACAATACTGGAAAATAAAACAAACTTTGAAACCTTTTTTGCGGAAGCTCCCCAACTGAATGCTTCGCGAAGCTTGATTAAAGGTGTGATTTGCGGTGTCCGAATAGAAGAAATCGAAGACCCACTTATGCGGGAAGTTCGCTATTTGGATAAGTTGATTGATGAGTTAGCAAAAGGAAAAAAGATGGAGAAAATTTTGAGGGCGTAATGAAGGAACACTGATTCTGTGTATAGGATTGGTGTTTTTTATATTGGAGTGTTCTAAAAAGGAAACTTTTATAGGGGGTTATTCGTATATAAACTATTGACTTTTTGAAAGGAGTTCTATATGCAATCAATTCTACTATTTTCTGTCATTATAGGAGTGGCTTCAGCACTTATTCTCTTACCGTTTACACGTAAAAAAGGCAAAAGAGACAAGGAAAAGGATACGAAACTTCATCCTGGGTTTCTAATTACTAGTGCGGTTTTACTTACTATTCTTATGTTTGTTTATTTTTATCTTACAAATGTGGATCGAAACTTTACGTCGGTCTGGTTTTTAGCACTTGTCGTTACTGCTCTAGGTGCTCTTTTTGCAAATGGCGCTGAAAGAATGGTGAAAGGCATCTTATTCGTAGGAAGTCTTGTTTTCAGTATTTACTTAGGAACTGCTTTCCTCTTTAATGCCGATGAAAAATATGAAGTGTCTAGCATGGAGCTAGAAACAGAAATTGAAGTGTTTGATGAAACGAAAACACCTGCTAGTGTTCCTCCACAGTTTGCACGAAATAAAATGAAAAAGGCATTTGGCCAAGTTCCTGATACGAGTTATTATGAACTTGGCAACTTACAAATTCAAAAGATAAACAACGAATACGTGTATATTGCACCAATCGAATTTTCCGGATTTTTTAAATGGTGGAATGGGAAAAGTACACCAGGATATTTCACGATTAGTGCGACAGATTCTACAGATAATCCAAAGTTTGTGAAGGCTGAAATGATTTATACGCCATCGTCCTATTTTAACAAGGATCTACAACGCCATATGCGCATGAAATATCCAAAAGTGATCTTTTACGGTGAACCTCAATTGGAAATCGATGAGGAAGGAAAACCGTTTTATCTTCGCTCATATGGAGAATTTATTTCCGCTAGAAATGGGTTTGATGTCAAAGGAATCGTCCTCGTTGACCCTGCCTCGGGAAAAATGGACATGTATGCAACAGCGGATGTTCCTGAATTCATTGATGGTGCAGTATCACCGGAAGTCGTTAGCTTACAAAATAGTTATTTCGGGAACTATGTGAATGGGTTCTGGAACAGTAAGTTTGGAAAATCAGATGTAAAGCTTCCATCAGATGAGGGAACAGAAGCAAATGTAAGCCCGATTTTTGATGAAAATGGGGATATGTATTATTTCACTGATTTTACGAGTCCCAAAGAGGGAGTGGACTCTATGCTCGGTTACTCTCTTACGAATTCAAGAACAGGTGAAGCGACCTATTATACGGGCAACTTAGAAGAATCATATATGGATTCACAAGGTGCACTGCAAATTATTGAGAAGAAATTCATAGAAAAGAAATGGGATGGCGAAATGCCGATTCTCTATAATTTCTATGGCGAAGCAAGCTGGTTAACTCCAGTACTGGATGCGAATGGATTCCTACAGAATTATTTCATCGTGTCAGCAGCCAATCCAGAGATTTCCGTGTACGGAAATACGCCAAATGAAGCATTGAAGCTATATAAAACGGCCTTGCAACGTGGTGGTGGAACGGTTGATGGAACTTCAGAAGCAGAAGAAAAACAAGTAAGCGGGAAAGTCGTTCGTGTCTATAAAGAGAAAGCAGAAAACGCAACGATTATCTATTTCTTGTTAGATAATGACAAAAGTTACATGATCTCTTCTGAAAACGCGCCAAAAGCGATCTATTTACAAGAGAATGATACAGTGAACGTAACCTACCTTGATACAGGGGAAGAATTTTTACCAGCAAAGGACCTTGTTATTGAAGGTTTATAAGGATGAAGGAAGTGTCGGTTGTGATGACTGGCACTTTTTTTACGATTTTGTACTTAAATAGAAGTGTAGAAATCCTAGAGAAAGTAACTTGTAGATATAAAGAAAACGAGTAAATATGTTAATAGTGACAATCAACGAATAGGTTTCTAGTCTATGGAAGGATTACAATCAATTGAGTTCGTTAATCGATTGTGGTCATATGGTAAAATATAATGAATCTGTTGTTTTTGGGTGAAACGAATGAAATATACATGTACATGAAAACAAAACTACGTAACGGAATAAAGTTAAATGATAAAAAATAATAATTGTGTGAAAAAGGATGCGTATCATGCCGATTAATTCTTTTGAAAACTATCCGATGAGCTGGAAGCCATCGATTGATAAAACGAAAAAGCCTATTTATCAAGTACTCGCACAGCAATTGGAACATGATATAGTAAACGGAGTATTATTACCTGGTACAAAACTTCCACCACAGAGAGAACTTGCAGATTATTTGGATTTAAATGTGAGTACCATTTCAAAAGCTTTTAAAGTTTGTGAGTTAAAGGGCCTGCTCAGTGCTTCTGTTGGAAGTGGCACATTTGTATCGTATGATGCGTTATCGAATGCGTATTTACTGGAAGATACAAAGCCGAAGCACTTAATTGAAATGGGAGCTACACTCCCAGATAATGCTTCTTTCGAGCCACTGTTACTCCAACTAAAAAGTATGCTACAAGAGACAGATTATGAAAAATGGTTTGGTTATGGTCGTGCAGGCGAAAGCCTTTGGCAAAAGGATGCTGCTGTAAAGCTAATCCGAAGAGGTGGGTTTGAGACAACCGTTGATCACATATTATTTGCAAATGGGGGTCAAAATGCCATTGCCGCTACACTAGCAAGTCTTTGTAAGCCTGGAGAACGCATCGGAGTTGACCAGCATACATACCCTGGCTTAAAAACTGTTGCAGCGATGTTTAATGTGCAACTAATACCGATAAAATCAGAGAACTATGAAATGAGTCCAACTTCTTTTGAATATGCCTGTAAAAATGAAAATATTAAAGGCATTTACTTGATTCCAGATTACCACAATCCGACTGCATCATTCATGTCGGTTGAGAATCGTAAAATGATTGCATCAATTGCCCAAAAATATAATCAGTTCATTATTGAAGATGGTGCGTACCATCTTCTGAGCAAACAACCACTGCCAGCCGTTGCAACATTTGCACCAGAACAGGTTATTTATATTGCAAGTTTATCTAAATCATTAGCACCAGGGTTACGACTTGCCTATGTAGCAGTGCCGAGTCAATTCAAAGAGGCAATTTCAAAGGCACTTTATAACTTAAATATAACAGTGTCCCCATTATTAGCTGAACTGACAGCTCGTACAATCGTATCGAATCAATTTGAATTACTAATTGAGAGTCACCGGGAACATACCATTCACAGAAACCAAATCCTAAACCAATATTTGAATGACTATACGTGTCTAGGTGATGAAACGGGCATCTTTCGTTGGTTGCTATTACCAGGTAGGATTACTGGTGCGGAATTTGAAACGTTGGCTGCACAAGAGGGAGTACAAGTGTATGCGGCTGAACGCTTTGTAGTTGGAAATAGCTGTCCAGCAAGGGCAGTAAGGGTTTCGGTATGTGCACCGGAAACACTTGAAGAACTTGAGCGAGGATTGATGATCCTTCAACGTTTGCTAAATGACCTTACTTAATATTGTTCGCCATACAATTATAATATTGTATGGTTTTTTAGTGCGTGTTATGATGGTTCAAATCAAGTGTAGGTTTCAATAAGAAGTAGAATTAGGTTCTGGGAAAGGTAGGTTAGATTATGTTACCCAATGATAGTATAGAAGCGGTAGAGGTTCAAACTTCCAAACAAAGCTATATTCATTCTTCAGAAAAACAAAAAGCATTATACAAGCGTACATTATTCGTCGTAAGTATGTCTCAAATTTTTGGTGGCGCAGGATTAGCAGCAGGGGTTACAGTGGGGGCACTCCTTGCACAGCAAATGCTTGGTACAGACGCATTTGCAGGACTTCCTGCCGCTTTATTTACCTTAGGATCCGCAGCAGCTGCTTTACTTGTTGGGAGACTATCGCAACAATATGGTCGGCGGACTGGTCTGACAGCGGGTTTTATGATAGGTGGACTTGGTGCAATTGGAGTCATAATTGCAGCAGTAATAAATAGTGTTTTTCTATTATTTACCTCACTTCTAGTGTATGGTGCAGGTACGGCAACAAATTTACAAGCTCGTTATGCAGGTACCGATTTAGCAACTAGTAAACAGCGAGCAACTGCAATTAGTCTTACTATGGTTTTTACAACTTTTGGTGCTGTTGCAGGTCCAAGCTTAGTGAATGTAATGGGGAATATTGCTCTTTCTATTGGAGTTCCTTCACTTGCTGGGCCTTTCATTTTATCGGCAGTAGCATACATCTTGGCTGGACTTGTACTTCTTTTAATGCTTCGTCCAGATCCGTTTGTTATAGCAAGAATGATAGAGGCGGCCAACAAAGAACATAAAGATAAAGTTATTTCGGAATCAAATGTTCAAGTGTATAACAAAAGAGGCGTTATCGTTGGTGCAACAATTATGGTACTTACTCAAATTGTAATGGTTGCAATTATGACAATGACACCGGTTCATATGAATCATCATGGACATGATTTGGGGGCAGTGGGTCTTGTTATAGGATTTCATATAGGGGCAATGTATCTCCCATCGCTAGTTACAGGTGTCCTTGTTGATAAGTTGGGTCGGACTGCAATGGCTGTTGCTTCAGGGGCTACATTGCTTTTGGCAGGTTTAATAGGAGCATTTGCACCAGGTGATTCTATCGTATTTCTAGTAATTGCTCTTTCACTACTTGGATTAGGATGGAACTTTGGTTTGATTAGTGGAACTGCACTTATTGTTGATTCAACGGAAACTTCCACGCGGGCTAAAACTCAAGGTACTGTAGATGTTTTAATTGCGTTATCAGGGGCTAGTGGAGGAGCATTATCAGGTATGATAGTGGCTGGCTCTAGTTACACTACCTTATCCTTGGTTGGAGGAATTTTAGCCCTATTACTGGTACCAGTTATGGTTTGGTCTCGCGTAGGGAAAAAGATGAATGCTGTCCAATCTACTAGCACTGAATTAATTGAATAGTCCTTGGGATAGATGACGTATTGTTCAAGACATTGCACCGTGAAATGAATAAAACTCCAATTGTATAAATGGAAAATTGCAACAAAATGGATATTTGTATCTTCAATCATTTTTGAATTAATTATGAGCATTGTTATTCAACTGTTACCTTCCACTACTGTAATTGGAAGGTTTTTTTATTTAGTTAGATAAAGTTTCTATGCGATATCCAAGAGACAGTTCGACTGTTATTGAATAGATAAGCAGATAAAACCTGTAATAACTGCTCCTCTTAATTTTATAGGATCTATAGTACATAGAAGTTTGTATGAAATAATTGGGATATTGTGGTAAAATATAGTGTAATGGCGTATTTGGTTAAGAGGAGGTGGCGTATGAAACAAGTCATTTGTACAATCCTGTTTTTTGCACTCTTTTTTGTTCTTCATACTCTTGTATCTTGGTTGGTACCCACTCTATTTTATCTTTGGTATGTAATTTGGGTTGCAATTGGACTGTTTTCATTAATAGTTTGCAAGATTTTCTATGATTGGTTAGAACGACAGGAAAAAGTTTATTTGCCACCAAATAGACGAGCAAAAATCTTTTTCACCTTAGTGTTTGTTGCTGCTACTATATTTGGTATTCACTATTGGAATGAGTATAAAGAGAAACCGTTGGAAGCTATTCTAGAGAAGTATAGCTATCCGAAAGAAATCGTGATAGGGCCAGATATGGACTCAAAAATCAAGGATACCCAAACGGTTAACGAGATGATCGATTTTTTATCACAATATAAGGTTAAGAAAACCAAAAGTGAAGCTGAGCATATTCTTTCTGATCCTTATGAATTATGGTGGAAAAATGAAAAAGGACTTTTAGGTCCAGCCCAGGTGATGATTGTAATTGAGAGGAACGAGATATTCATAAATATGGATCACTATCGCGTGTTGAATGGGCCAGTGGATGTGGAGCGGGTAAAAGAATTTACTTCGAAAGAGTAAAGTTATTAATTATGTAGCATTCCAGGATTAAATACTGGAATTAGAGTATGTTTTAAGAAGCTGCAGGAAGTCTTATATATAAATAAATTACGAATATCAACGTTTGTAGAATCCCTGAAGTTAACCTTGCTTTTATAGCCAATCTGATAAGATTGCTATTTTTTTTGATTATAAAGAAAAGATGGTTGACATGTAAAATAATAATATGATATTATTAAAAATTTGATAAAAAATTACATGTGTGTTAAGGTTAAGAAGGTTACCATATATGGAGGTGGATTATTTGTTTCAAATTGGCGATAACATTGTTTATCCAATGCACGGAGCAGGTATTATTAAAGCCATAGAAGAAAAGGAAATTTTAGGTGAAAAACAACAGTATTATGTCATAAAAATGTTAATGGGTAATATGGAGGTCATGATTCCAACGGGTAAAAGCTCAATAATACGCCCTGTTACTGATTTAGTGTCATTAAAACACCTCATACACATTTTTCAACATGGAAAATCAGATGGATTACTGCCATGGAAACAAAGGTATAAAGTGAACACGGACAAAATGAAGACAGGCAAAATACTAGAATGTGCTGAAGTTGTTCGTGATTTAATGAGAATGAAGAAAGAAAAATCCCTTAATACAAGCGAGAAAAAAATGTTAGATAATGCACATGAATTTTTGATTGGTGAACTGGGATTAATTAATGGGATTACTGAAAATCAAATAAAAAGTTTCAGTTAAGGTTAATGTAAGATAATGTACGACATCTCCCGAAAATATCCTTTATTTATTTTTGGGGAATATGACAATTATTAAAAGTAAATCATCTCAAAGACATTCAACTTCTACAACTCATCTATAGAGAAATACCCTCTTATGTTTTTTTCTGCATTGGAATCCATTTTTAGTATCCACATTTCTTTTACGAAGGTATGAAGTTCATTAAATACTCGATAAATTAGTACAATTGATTTTTGCAATCCTGATTCACACTGGCACGGACTTGGAGCCGTAAGGATGAAAGAGAGGCAGGGCTTTCATTGTTTTAGGTATACAATGTATTTATGTAAGTCATTACATCTGGAAGAAAAACAATCATTTCACTTCTAAGTTTACGAACTTTTTACAACTAAAGGCAGTGAATTGTATTGTTGGATCTTCTTTACGTAAAAGGAAAAACGAATTGGTAACATCATATAGTCAATTACAAAAATGGTTTCCAGATTAGGAAACCATTTTTTATTTATTTTACTAACACATAACATAAAAAAACAGGCCCTATATAGAACCTGTTTGTATAGTCGATTTAAAATTAAGCAGCTTTTTGTACGTTAGCAGCTTGAGCTCCACGAGGACCTTGCTCAACGTCAAATGTTACTTTTTGACCTTCGTCTAGTGATTTAAAACCGTCACTTTGGATTGCAGAGAAGTGTACGAATACATCGTCTCCATTTTCACGTTCGATAAAGCCAAAACCTTTTTCTGCATTAAACCATTTTACTGTACCTTGTTCCATTTTTGTTGCCTCCTAGTGCGTTGCCACACATTGTATTACTATCCTTGCCCAAAGTATTCAAAATGAGAAGCCTTTTTCACGGAACAAAAATAATTCTTCTTTATCATAACAGGAAAATGAACATATTACAAATTTTTGGAACTTAATTAGTATAGTAAAAATTGCTAAAAAAATAGAAAATTTTTCATGTGATACTTTTCCCACCCAAATAAATGTTTACTTTATTAAGGGGGTGCTATCTTTTAAGAAGGAGAAGTACCTATTTTGTTGAAATATTGTAATAGAAGGGTAGTTTTTTTCAAATGATCGGAGTGAGATGCTAAAATGAAACAGTTTATTCTGTTGTCAGGAATTTTCTTAACGATAAACTTTATATCTGCATGTTCTGGTAAGGAATCTTTAACTTTGGAATACGAAACTAAGATTGAGAAAAAAGATGATGAGATTCGTAAGTTAAAAGAAGAGGTAAAGCGAATTAATGATCAATTGGAGCAAGAAAGGAAAAACCAAGAAAAACTACAAGTATTTGACCATAAAGCAAGAAACATTATGGGTCATATAGCTAATCATGATTTTGATAAATTAAAAAATGAATTTGATGTTAATCTTGAGGTAATCGATGGTAAGATATATTTCAGTGAACTTAGTAAATCTTCTATAGGAAGTTACTTTCCAACAGAAATAGCTAAATTCCCCATGTATTTTAATTTTTATAATCCTCAGCCTGATTCAACTGAGGTTGGTTATTTTCTTTATGGTTATGACCAACATAATACTGAACGAAAGTATGATATCCACTTTCGATTTGGTAAGGATGATGAATTTATGTATGTAGGTACAGATTAGGAGAATTATAAAAATAATAAAAACATATTCATTCAACTAAGGATATTTTTTTCAATTAGAAATTTTGCTGTTGAGGGAATGATACAGTGAAAATGGTTTGACTATAACGCTATTAATATAGTATTACTAAGTAAAGGGATAACAGAAAACGCTTCCACAGTACATAAATGACATCTTGGTTTTTCTTTTTTCCGAATGGTATTTCATTTTAGTTAAAATGATTGGGGGAAGTACAATGTCAAATATACCGACTGTCCTTAAATCCTTAAGGATTCCTGTGATTGGATCACCACTTTTCATTATTAGTAATCCAAAGCTTGTCATTGAACAGTGTAAGGCTGGGATTGTTGGCTCAATGCCAGCATTAAATGCTAGACCATCCTCACAACTAGATGAATGGCTGGCCGAGATAACGGAGACGCTAGCTGACTACAATGCGAAAAATCCCGACCGACCAGCTGCACCATTTGCAATCAACCAAATTGTGCACAAGTCAAATGATCGACTTGAACATGATATGGATCTATGTGTTAAGTACAAGGTTCCGATTATTATTACGTCTCTAGGGGCTCGTGAAGAGGTTAACATAGCTGCCCATAGCTACGGGGGAATTGTACTGCATGATGTCATCAATAATAAGTTTGCACATAAGGCAATTGATAAAGGTGCAGATGGTCTAATTGCCGTCGCTTCAGGTGCAGGCGGACATGCTGGAAGCAAAAGCCCATTTGCATTAGTACAAGAAATCCGCGAATGGTTTGATGGTCCTTTAGCGTTAGCGGGTTCAATTGCAAATGGGAAGTCAATATTAGCTGCTCAAGCGATGGGTGCCGACTTTGCCTATATTGGTTCGCCATTTATCGCTACTCATGAGGCACGAGCAGCAGAGGAATACAAGCAAGCTATTGTTGAGTGTACGTCCGATGATGTGGTGTACAGTAATTTATTTACAGGAGTTCATGGCAACTATCTGGCTCCGTCCATTCGTGCAGCAGGCTTAGATCCTAACAATCTACCTGAAAGTGATCCATCCAAAATGAATTTTGGTGGAGAGGGGAAATCCAAGGCATGGAAGGATATTTGGGGAAGTGGCCAGGGGATTGGTGCAATTAATGAGGTAACAAGTGCAAGAGAGTACGTGGAAAAGCTTTATCAAGAATATATTGAAGCAAGAAACGAGCTAATTAAGACTAGCCAGGTTTTTGCGTAATAGAGGTGCTTACTCCTAGGTTTGGGGGTAAGCATTTTTATTTGCATTTGTAAGGTTCGGGTGTGTTAACATATTCCACATTCGAATGGTTTTTAAGAGAATTAGAGAAGAAAGCATGCGCAAATGAAAGATACGGATGCATTTAATAGGTTAGTAGGTCTAAAATCATTCGCAGGATCCAGAATAAGGAAAAGTTGACTTCGGAAAGGGTAATATCTGTAAAAAAATTCCACATTCGAATGGTTTTTAAGAAAAAAAGAGAAAAAAGCATCCGCAAATGAAAGATACGGATGCATTTAATAGGTTAGTAGGTCTAAAATCATTCGCAGGATCCAGAATAAGGAAAAGTTGACTTCGGAAAGGGTAATATCTGTAAAAAAATTCCACATTCGAATGGTTTTTAAGAAAAAAAGAGAAAAAAGCATCCGCAAATGAAAGATACGGATGCATTTAATAGGTTAGTAGGTCTAAAATCATTCGCAGGATCCAGAATAAGGAAAAGTTGACTTCGGAAAGGGTAATATCTGTAAAAAAATTCCACATTCGAATGGTTTTTAAGAAAAAAAGAGAAAAAAGCATCCGCAAATGAAAGATACGGATGCATTTAATAGGTTAGTAGGTCTAAAATCATTCGCAGGATCCAGAATAAGGAAAAGTTGACTTCGGAAAGGGTAATATCTGTAAAAAAATTCCACATTCGAATGGTTTTTAAGAAAAAAAGAGAGAAAAAGCATGCGCAAATGAAAGATACGGATGCATTTAATAGGTTAGTAGGTCTAAAATCATTCGCAGGATCCAGAATAAGGAAAAGTTGACTTCGGAAAGGGTAATATCTGTTAAAATATTCCATATTTAAATGGTTTTAAAAGAAAAAAGAGAAAAATGCATCCGCAAATGAAAGATGCGCATGCATATAATAGGTTAGTAGGTCAAAAACCATTCCCAGTATCCAGAATAAGGAAATATCCTGAAGGTCAAACAAAAATAAAGGAGAAACTAGTAAGATAGCTTCTCCAATATTGAAATCTCAATGAGACACCGCGACAATTATCCCAACAAATAGTCCTTTAAGTCCTGATCAATATCCCATCTTTGAATATGTTCCTTTAGAATTTCCAGGTGACGTTTAACTTTCTCTGGTTCACCTTTTTGTTCAAAGTGGCGGGCTTGCTTGATTTGGTTGATTGCTTGTTTGTATTGGCTGTTATCAAGTAAGTTGTTACCATGTAACGCCTCAATCTTTGCTTCTAACGTATCCAACTCAGACGCATTCTGGCTAGTTACCGTAATCTTGACTAACTTTGTACGATTTTCATAAGGGGCATAATAGATGTTTCCATCTTTTCCTAGAGTAAAGGTGATGGTGTTAGTAATAAATTGAGATTCCAAAGATATTGGATCAATAACGTATAATTTGCTACCAGCATTCGCGTATAAGAACCCATCCTCTGACCACTCTAGATGCACGTTATTCCACGCACCCATTGCAGCATTCGGGTCAATATTTACGCTCTTTACGACTTCAAGCGTTTCAGGATCCAATGCGAAAATGAAACCAGACGAAGCTCCCCAAATATAGTCATCATGGAATCCGAATTTCAGTTGTCCAATGTGTGTCGGCTTTTCCAAACCATCTATATTTAGTGATACTTCTTTCGTTTTGGTTTCTGTCTCAACATCAAAAACAAATAGTTTTGCCTCTTCTGCTGTCGGTGTACTTCCTAGACCACCTGTAATCGAAGTGGACCCATACACTTTTCCATCTTTATACACAATGTCGTTCACGCTTTGATCTTGAACAATATTTCTGAAGACCTTATGGGTTTCACCATCATAGACAGTAAGAGCCCCACCTAATTTACCGTAAGTCGGGATACTACCTACAAATAGCTTTCCATCACCAGAAGTCATAGAGTGGAGTCGCTCTTGTTCGTCACCAATTACAAATACTTTGCTTGGTGCTTGATACGGGTCCACCTCTGGATCGATGACCTGTACACTACCTTCAGGGTACACGCCAAAATACATTTTTCCATCCATTTCATGCATGACGTCTGCTTGACCTAAGTTAAGAGTTACAATCTCATTTGTAAGTGGGTTAAACACGGCACCAACAGCACCAGTCATACCACTCATGTAAATCTTATCCTCCGAATAGGTGAAAAATTTATTCGTCACATTCGCGGTTGGAGGAACCATATTTGAATAACTTACAACTGTATTTGTCTCAATATTAAAAAAGACGACAGCACCAGAAAACGTAATCGTGGCAAGGCTCTTTCCTGGGAGTCTATCATCACCTTCAATTTCAACCCAATCTGCTCCTCGAAGGCCACTTCCATACCTCATCGTCGTATCATTCACTTGTAACGTTTCTAGGTTTATATATTTAAGCTTTCCATCTGCTACAAAGTACACATTGCCATCAAGCGAGTCAGTCACATGCAATCCAGTAACATTTGTTAAAACAACATCTAACCATTTTTCTTGTTCGATATCATACACATACATTTTCTTAGAAACAGAGTATCTAGCAAATATATAGCGGTCATCTACGACATTTAAATCATAAACAAATCCGGATTCATTTAATTCTTCCGCGATATCTACCTTTTCGCCCGTTTCTACATTGAGTTTCATAAGTTTGTCATGAGCGGTACCGGCATAAATATATCCATCATGATAATCCATGGAACGAACATATTCTTGACTAATTTCCCCAATCATTTTTCCATAATCATGTAATTGGCCAGTAGCTTTTTCGTATTTAAATACCTTGCCACTTGGATACGTACCAATGTAAGCATTACTCTCTTCATCTACTGCTAGTGCCCACAAGGACGCTTCTGGAATTTCAGCTAGTGCTGTTATTTCTTTGGTTTTGGGTGAGTACCCCCAGATATGCTTGCCAGCTGCTACATAAACGGTACCATCTGGTGCAACCTCATGATGCCACGAATCATTTGCACCATCCATAAATAATGTGCGAAGTGTTTCCTTTGTCTCGAGATCAATAACACTAAACTGAGCTGGAATACCCTTGGAAGTTGTATACATAACTTCATTTCCGTCCTCAATCCCAACAGCTCCATCGTAAATCGTCGTACCACCCGTTAACGGAAAACCAATTTCCTCTGGTTCTGAATATGTAGGAAATAAATTCTCATTTGCCTCAACCTGATTCAATGGTGCAATTAACAATACAAATAGAGTTATAGAGAGAAAAATATTTACTGAAATGCTTTTTACTTTAAACAATCATATCAACCTCCATTTTTTAACCTGTAGCGGACTAAAAATGATTACGCTTTCAAAAAGAGTGTTTCACCTCCTGAATAAATGATGTAGTAGTATCTTCATTTGGTGGAATATTTTGAATTTATACTACTATGGCTAATTGTAAACAGTAAAACTGCATGTTTTATGACGAAAATGAGACTCTAAAGGCGATTAACTGTCTAAAATCCACATTTGGGACTATCGAATTATGTTTGGTTATAACTAATTACCTAGTTGAAATGTAAGGTAGGGAAAAAGGCGGAATACATTATTGAAGGGTTAAATAATAGGGGAGGTAACTTTAGGCAAAAAAACTTGTCGAGAAGAGTGTTAATGATTGAAAAAATTAGCACCTTCGTAACCTAATATTCTATTTGGCTGCGAGAGTAAATAAAAGATTGTTATATATAAACAAAGCATTGGTATGAGTAAGCTTATTAAGATAATTATATAGTGATTAGTGAAATTAGTTTACATATAAACAATTTAGATTTAAAATAGTTTATATATAAACCGTTCTATTGACAAACTGTTTATCTATAGACTAATGAAGAAGAGACGGTTTTATCCAGAAAATGATATCGGTCCTGTTGCTATATTCTTAGCCTCAGAGGATTCAAAATATATCACTGGTCAAACATTTATGGTTGATGGAGGTTCGATCCAAATACGGTAATAAGGAGTTTTAAATGAATAGTTATACGAATATTTTCGATCTTACACATATGATTCAGCAGATAACAAATGAACATATTGTTCGATTCACAAATGAATTTTCTTACCCAATTGGTATATCAACAATAATTGTTTTAGCTGAAATAAGAACGAGTGGACCTTTAAAACAAGTTGAATTAACTGAAACACTAGGTTATTCGAAGAGTACGATCACGAATATGGCAGAAAAACTGGTCAAGCTAGATTTAATAGAGAGGACGTATGATAGTAGTGATCGAAGAACGGTCTATCTAAAAATAACAGCTAAAGGAATGGAAGCCTTAAACGAATCAGAAGCGATTGGAAAGAAAATTCATAACGAATTATTTAGTATTCTTTCAGATGAAGAACTTTCAAATTACATTGAAATTCAAAAAAAATTGTTGGCTAACATTTCTGGTAAGAAAAAGTTATCATTTTAGAAACGTTTAGTACGGGCCTATCTGAAATTCTAGAAGTAGTACACACTTTATACAAAATATGACTAATAGATGAAATGGAGACGATTTATATGGCACGTTTAGAAGGAAAAGTTGCAATTATTACGGGTGCTGCTCAAGGTATGGGTGCCTCTCATGCAAGACGCTTTGTTGCGGAAGGGGCAAAGGTTGTATTAACAGATCTTAGTGAAGAAAAAGGCAGCAAGATAGCAAGTGAATTAGGTGAAAACGCACTGTTTATAAAACAAAATGTTTCTAGTGCGGAAGATTGGGCAAACGTTGTGGCAAAGGCGGAAGAAAAATTTGGACCAGTCAACATATTAATTAACAATGCTGGTATCACAATGGCAAAATCAATTTTAGAAACCACTGAAGAAGAATACCGCCGTATTGTAGACATAAACCAGGTTTCCGTGTTTTTAGGAATGAAAACAATTATTCCTTCCATGCAAAAAGCTGGAGGTGGCTCAATTGTAAACATTTCTTCCATTAATGGCATTGTGGGAGGTGCTGTTGGGTATACAGATACAAAATTCGCTGTTCGCGGCATAACGAAAGCTGCAGCGATGGAATGTTCCCACTATGGCATACGTGTTAATTCTGTACATCCAGGTGTAATTGCAACTCCGATGGTTGTGCAAGAAGACACAAAAGCAGCGGTAGCGGAATTTGCGAAACATATTCCGTTAAAACGAGTTGCGGAACCAGAAGAAGTAACAAATATTGTACTTTATTTAGCTTCCGATGAATCAAGTTACTCAACAGGTGCTGAATTCATTGTTGATGGCGGAATTACTGCAATGTAAGGAATATGGAATGGTACAACAATGGGGCGTGATTCATTAATGGATTGCGCCTTTTTACGTTTGGGTATTTTTTTTGAGTAACTTTAAGGGGAATTTACTATTTACAGACTATAGATGGGTTAGAAGTTAACACAGCAAAATCAAGGTTTAAAAAAATGTAGTATCCCAAATCGTACTAAGTTAAGGCAGGGAATTTGTATATGATGTTGGTTTTCCGGTCACTAATTAGAATAGTAGACTGGGAAGCTGCTTTTTTTTAGTCCTATTTATAAATAAAGTGTAACTTTTTATATATTGGTACGTCTTTAAGGCAAACAATTTTCAAGTAATATATTCGAACATAGAAAGAGGTGAAGGAAGTGGATGAAGATAGCTCATTACAATTATTAAATGAATGGTATGTCAAATATAGTGATGGTATTTATCGGTACGTGTTAATGATGACGGCGGAACAGGAACTCGCAAAAGATGTCACACAGGAGACCTTTATTAAAGCCTATAAGTACCTGGGAAGTTTTAGAGGGGAAGCGAGTGAGAAAAACTGGTTGTATCGAATTGCACATAACACAACCATTGACGAAATTCGAAAAAGGAAGCCGTTGCGGTTTATGGTCAATACGTACACGTCGCTTGCTACGAATGACTATCTTCCAGAAAAAGTGATTCAAGTAGGAGAAAGGGAAGAACAGCTTTATCGTTCACTTCAGAGGTTAAAGAGGTCATATCGAGAAGTAATCATATTAAGGAAAATAGAAGAACTGAGCATTCAAGAAACAGCCGACATACTAAGTTGGACCGAAGCAAAAGTGAAGACTACCTTGTTCAGAGCATTAGAAGCCTTAAAAAAACAAATGATTAAGGAGGGCTATGAGCATGACACAATCTAAAAAAGAAACGAACTACGATGATAGGTTAAAAAGTTTTAAAGCTATAAAGTTAAGTGATCAAGAAAAGCGTAACATTCACGAGAACATGATAGAGTCTGTAGAAAAATCAGAACGCGCGACAATAAAATGGAGTATACGGCCAGTATTGAATACTATTTTAACTGGAATCGTATTAGTTATTGGTGGCTACTTCCTAGTAAACCAGGTCATATTTTCAGAGGAAGGAAAGCCAGCTCAGGAAAATGAAGTGGTTCAAACTCCATATACAGAGATTGAACAGGAAATTTCGGATGTATTACAAACACCTGTATATATTCCATATCATGATAATCTACCAGTGAAAACGGCATATTTTATGATGGAAACAGTTGGTTCAGCCGAAAGAGGAGAAATAGAACGTAAGCATGGCCCAGCTGTAATTGGCTATAGTAAATTAGATGCAGATCAATCTGATGCAGCAGAATTTGAGAGGGTAACAAAACTAGAACAATCTAAAGTACCACCTTATGAGTTTATACATGGTGATTATCTAAAGGCTGAGAAATACAAAGCTGCTATCGTCATTATGTCTGAAAAAACAAATCGAAAAGACCTCATACATTCAGCACTTTATGGTGATGAAAGAATAATAGCCGGATTTTCGGTTAAATTTAGAGTAATTGATACTGGACCACCACTCAATCACAAAGCGTATAATTATAGCTTTAAACTAAAGGACACTGTTTATCTATACACATTCCAAGCAAAATATGTTTCTGAAGAGGAAGCATACAAATTTGTTGAAAAATCATTAAAACAAATTCGAAAAAGATAGTTCAAAGGGGTTGTCATTACGGCAATCCTTTTTCTAGTTAAACCCTTCATATATCTCGCTATATATAGAATTGTGATGGTTCAAGAAGGATTTCCTTCATTCTTGTGGAAGTATTGTGTAAATGGTACGTTTTTTTTGGATTAGAGACCACAATATATTTAAAGGGGAATGTATTTGGAACAAGAACAGGACATAGTGTATGGATTAACACGGTATATTTTATGTTTTTCGTTTTATTCAGGAATCGATGAAGACGATAACGGAAACCGTTTGGTAACGAAGAAGGACTTGGATGATTATCTAGGTATGGAAGGTTCGATTTGTTTTTTAAAGGGTGAGCCAAACTTATTTGTGTCACAAACATCAAAACATATGGCAATTTATTCATTTTGGACTAAAGTTTTAACACTTTCTGATGACGAACTCTTAACAAATGAGGTAAATGACGAACACGTATTTTTGGATCTGCTTTATGATAAATTTGAGAAACTCTTACGTACTCATACGATCACAAGAGAAAAACTTGCCTATATCGACGAGACATTCGACATGGGTTGTTACATTCAAGTATACAGCTACGGAGGCATTCCAGACTTTTATTTATCAAAAGAGCTTGTACGGTTAATCGCATCCTTAGATGTTGAAATAGAGTTTTCTGAACTACACAAAAAACACAGGTTTTTATTAAACGGAGCAGATTCTTGATGAATCTGTTTTTTTAATCGCTAATACAGTGTCATGTATTTTTATTTAAAGTAAATGTTAAACAAAAAATGTTTTTATAACAGATATTACCATTTAAGAAGGATTACCACTATTTTTATAGAAATTGTACTAGATGGCATAAATCGCGTGACATTGCAGGTTATCTCTTCTGCAGTGAAAGGTATTTGTTGCTAGTTATTGAAATGAAACGTAGGAGGATAATAATGAAAACTGAAACTATATTTCCTGTAATAGAAACTGATAGATTGATATTAAGGCAAATAACAAAAGATGACGCAGAAAGCATATTAGTATATTTATCTAATAAAGATGTAATGAAGCATTATGGATTAGAGCCTTTTACATCAATCGATGAGGCATTGGATGAAGTATCGTGGTATCAATCAATCTTTGAAAAGAAGACCGGGATTAGATGGGGTATTACGCTAAAAGAGGAAGGAACAGTTATTGGCAGTTGTGGTTTTCTAAACATTGCTCAACAACATTCCCGTTCTGAAGTTGGATTTGAGTTAAGCAAAGAATACTGGGGTAAAGGAATTGCGAGTGAAGCGTTAGAAGCAGTTATTACATACGGATTTGAACAATTGAATCTGCAGAGGATACAAGCATTAATAGAACCGCCTAATACGTCATCTCAAAGATTGGTAGAAAGTAAGGGATTTATAAAAGAAGGACTTTTGAGAAGTTACGAATTTACTTGCGGAAAATTCGATGATTTATTGATGTATTCAATGTTAAAGCAAGACTATGAAAGACACAAAAAATAACATAGAGAGTTAGTTTGGGTTTACCTTTTAGGAAAGTCAAAACTGTAACAAGCAAAGGAGTTTTAAAATGAACTGGATATACCTTGTTTTTATTATTGCTATGACAGGATTTGGACTTTGGGGATTGGTAGCACGAGCGAACTGGTTAGAGAAACAATCTAAAAAAATTAAATCTGAGAAAGATCATACACACGGGAATTAAGTCGACAGGGTGCTCATTTTTTGAAGAAGTTCCAGCGAAGGTAATCGACTATATTGAGTGAATTTTTAAAAACAAACGGCTTTACGATAGCAAGAGTGAAAAGTATTGGGGATTCGGTTTATATAATGATGAAGTAAATGAACGGAATATTCAAGGAACATACTCACTGATTTTTACTACTATTGAAGAGATCGCAATGGTGAACTAACGGCTTCGGAAATTTAATAAGCACGTTTTTTGTAGAAGTGTGGAGGGATATTTGTTGAGTGATAGATATTATAATGTAATAAAAGCTATCTGTCTGGTTATCATTGCTATATCTAGTGTAATGATCGCATTGGAACTTATGGGTATTAGAGAGATACTACATTCAATTGGGCATTAATTTATTAAGGGTGCATTGATCCATGAAGGATTCATGTACCCTTTTGTATATCAAACGGGAAAATACAAATATCATCATTGTCTTAAAAGAGCACAAAATTAAAGGGGTGTATGATTCAGTTTAATTATAATGTTAACAAAGGGTTGAGAAAAAGCAGTGGAGGGATAAGGTTGAGAACAAATTTAAGGTAGATGTAGTGCAAGTAAGGGGTAGATCTTTCGACATTGATTTAAAAACTGGCCAGAGAATACAAGAAAGTCCAGTTGTATGTCTTTTATTTTGTTTTCATCTACTGGGCATAAATAGAAGGAGTAGGGCACTTTTTTGTTGAAGTATTTAGGAACGAAGCGTGACTACAAAAAATAGTACTTAGGAGGTATAAGAATGAAACCAAGAATTTCAGTTATCACACTGGGTGTTGATGACCTAGAAAGGTCATTGGAATTTTATAAAGATGGACTTGGATTACCAACAAAAGGAATAGTGGGCCAAGAATTTGAGCATGGTGCTGTTGCATTTTTTGACTTGCAATCAGGGCTAAAACTCGCCATTTGGAAACGTAAAGATATAGCACATGATGCAAGAATTGATCAGACACCAATAAGTCCGACTGAGTTTACCATTGGTCATAATGTTGCGAGTAAAGAAGAAGTCGATTTTGTAATGGAAAAGGCAAAGAAGGCTGGGGCAATTATTACAGTTCCTCCTCACGAGACGTTTTGGGGAGGATACTCGGGATACTTTCAAGATCCAGATGGACACTTATGGGAAGTTGTTTGGAATCCAGCTTGGGAGTTTTCAGAATAAGGTCTAGTCTGAGCGACAGGTATTACATAACAATTAAAAAGGAGAACAACTTGAACAAAATCAATATTTTTATGCTGCTTTTACTATTACTAGTGGGATGTAGTACTGATCACAAAGTCTCTAGGAATAGTGACTTAGAGAGTTCATTTTCTTCTATAGTAAAAGATGAAAAGCATGATGAAATACATATAAAATCATTGACGGACTTCGATTGGGATAAGGCATACCTCTTTACACCTTATTTTCCAGAGGAATCAATAAAAGAACAATTGGGTACAGACTTTAAGGGTGTGAGTGATATCAGTTGGAGAGAAGATATATATCTATTGGTTTTCCTTAACGAAGATAACATTGTTCAATATGCCGAAATCGAACGTTTTGGTTCAAACTTTGCTATAGGTGAAAAGGAATATCTTACTCCAACCGATGATGCTATATCAATTGAAAGAGATTTTAACAATTCTGTCATGTACTAAGGCTATTGGAGTTGAAAAGAAAAGGCTGTAGTAGGCTAACGGGTTCCGTTTCCTATCGCAAAACTTGAATTTGCAGTTGAAATTGTAAAGTAAAATGTATATCAAAAAGTACCGTAATCTGCGGTACTTTTTGTTTACAAAAATAAAATAGCCCCATTCATATGTAACGGGTTCTCTTTTGGGGGACAAAATTAAAAATAACATTAGAAATCACATTTATTTCAGTATCAAAAAAGCATCGGTTTTAGCACCGATGCTTTTATAATTTATAATGATATTAGTCGAAGAAATCGAGAGAAATATACAATTGGAATAATAAGTACAGCAGGAATAGAAATATCATAGTTATGAGACCTATGACCGATAATACAACAAAAGCTAGTGATTTCTTTTTGTTATATATAAAAACTAATATATGGGCTAATAGTCCACCGATAAACGGATACCTATATTGAATTCCCCATCTATATAGAATTCCTCTGTCGGGGTTGAAAGAAAATTCCCCTAAAATATCAATGATAAAAAGGAAAAACATACTAAAGCCAAATAAAAGTAAAATGGTACTGATAAATTTTCGAATAATGCTCACTCCCAAAGATAATAGGACTTATGTTTTGCACCTATAATTACCTTAAATACAAAATATCCTCTATTTTAAACCTTTTATCTGTAATCCCTAATCGCTGTGCAGGAGTCAACTTCTGCTTATCATAAGATTTATATGGTAAGCAGAAATTGTAATAGGTTCTTAGAATGGTGGTAGCCATTTGAGCGTATTTAGGATTGAAATTGGAATAAATGTAACTTTTCCCGTCACCTCTGGCTGTGGTGAGAGGGCGTTCCAAAACTGATAGTTTTCTTCGAATGTGTTGGATAAAGAAGTTCGTGGCGTGGTCATTCACATTCAATATCAACCTCGCCACTTGTTCAGGTTCAAGTGAGGATAAATCTGTTTTGCAATCCACTTTCGAATACCCTTTGTCAATCGAAGTAATGGGATGAACAATCGGATTATCATCTTTGACTGTGAAACTGTGTGTCGGCAGAACAATCTCTTTATGAAATTGATGACCACCATTTTTAAATAAATCCACCAAATAATGATGGGCAATCGTATAAGGATTACGGCTGTCAATTCCCATCGCCAATCCCCAATTATACAAATCAGCACTTCCCTCTCTGTATTCCTGATAGGCTTGTTTCCGTGATTGTCCACGGTCAGTAAGGCAAAGGAAATGGTGTGCCGAAAATGACCTGAAATCTTCTGAAAACACCCGATACATTGCGGAATGCAAGGAACTATCGTTGTCGGTCACAAATCGCCATTTTTGGACTTTTAACAGGTCTTTAATGAGCCAATAATGAGCCATCGTGGTGTAAGTCCCGTTTGTATGCAAACCTTCAATGTAGTGGCTTCTGATATTGAATTCATCGAGTTTTTCTTTGTACTCAGCCATCGTCTGAGTGTCATTCTCCGTTGGCTCTTGCGGATAAGTGCTGAGCCGTAATCTTGCGTGTTTTCGGGCGAATAGATGAAGATGGTCATCTTTATATAAAATGGTATCCAGCATTATGTCTTCAAGTCGTACATCCCAGTCAAAAGCGACATCTGACCGAAATACATAACGGGAAAACACATCAGCGGAAATGATGATATGAGTTGGAAATTGCGTATCTTCCACATCATCATATCTCGCTCCACCCATTCCTTTCTTTCGGACATTGTTCAAGTTATAAATCATTTTGTCGGTGTTTATCCAAACGGTTCCGAACGATTTATTTTGAAGAGGCTTTTGTTAGTGCCGTTCCAAAAATTCTAAGCATCTGCGATAGACCCATTCCAATTTGCTGTAATAAGTCTTGACCCCAATTTCCAACACATCAATGGCTCTTGATACAGGCATTTTATTAACGAGCAGCTTCGTGAACAACGGAAGGATGTCATTCCGTTTTTGATGGTAGGTGGATGTCTGCTTTCTTGTCGGCATCAAATAGAGCTATTTTATGAATTTATTCTATTAAGGTGAAGTTCGGAGAAATTCATCTATAAATTCTATAATTAGACCGTAAACAAGGATACCAAGCGGCGATAAATTTACAATTAAAGCAATAATTCTCTTTGCTAAATTTTCTTTACTGAACATTGAAACGATGCTCAATGGTATGCCGAAAACTGAAAGAAGGAAAGTAAGTATTAATAACGGTCGTATAATAGGAACTACATTATCGCCCAAAGTGGTTGAAATCAGGAATAGTGGTAAGACAATAATCATAGCTATTGCAATAAAGAATGAGATTTGAGTGAACATCTTCAGATTATTTCTTTTCAATTAAATCACTCCTATGTTGACTTTAAAATCATTTATTAAAATTTTGTATTATCGTTTATAAATAATATCTCTCCAACTGTACACTTTCTCAGCAATACCCAATCTCTGAGCGGGTGTTAGCTCCTCTCCGTAGGCTTTAAAGGGCTGACAGAAATTATAATAAGTCCTTAAAATTGTAATTGCCATTTGAGCATACTTAGGATTGAAATTGCTATAGATATATGATTTGCCATCACCCCTTGAAGTCACCAATGGTCTTTCCAAAATTGATAAGCTACGTCTAATTTCCTGTAAAAAGGCATTTACCGCATTGTCATTCGCTCTTACAATAAGTCTTGCTAAATGCTCATTTGATAACTTTGAGGTATCAGTAAGAACGTCAATGTAACGACTGCCACGGTCTGCCATCGCAATAGGGTGTTCAATCTTATTCGATTTGTGAGCAGTATAATGAGTTCCATCAGGTGCGACTCTTGTTTCATAAAACTTGTGTACAGCAAGTCTTCTTTTCAAATACTCTACGGCTACTTCATAGTCGGATTGTTCCGATAAGAAATTATCCTCCGCCCAATTTCGTAAATACTTATTTGAATCAATAAATTCCTGGAACGATGCTTCTCTAGAAAGTGTCTTATCAAATGTATTTACAAAATGATGTAGTTTGCCTTGTTCAATCTCTTTCGAGAATGCCTTTTTTATTGCAGACTTCAGTACCATATCGTCATCACTAACCACACGCCACTTATCCGTTTTCACCATTTCTTTGATAAGGAACATCTGAGCCATCGCAGTATATGTGTGATTAATGTGTAATCCATCCACATATTTGCCTCTTAGTTCTAATTCCTTCATCTCAAGGTAGTATTCGTTTTGGCTTTGAGTATCGTTTGGAGTCGGCTCCATTGGATAATAAGAATACTTGGTGTATTTAGCATTCTTTCTTAGCTCGACAGGTAAATGGTCGTCTTTATAGGTTTCGGTGTCCTGTTCCAACTGTTTAAAATCAATTTCCCAATCATAAGCTACATCTGCTCGGAACACATAACGAGTTTTTGAATCGGTAGATACCACAATTTGGGTAGGCAGTTGTTTTTCCGAGACAGTGCCTTTTGTCCTTGGCTGCCCTTTTTTTCGGACATTATTAAGGTGATACATCATCATATCTGTGTTTAACCAGATACGGGGAAATGTCATTTTGGAAAATTGTTTTGTTTCGTGTGTTTCTAAAAACTCTAAACAACAACGGTATAGCCACTCCAATTTACTGTAATATGTGCTTCTTCCAATCTTTAAGATTTTACAAGTGCTTGAAACGGGTACTCGATTAATCAAGTGTTCGGCAAAGGAAGGCAAAATATCATTTCTCTTTTGAGCATAGGTAGTTGATTGCGACTTGTTCGGTAAAAGATTCGTGTATTTTCCGCACGATTTACATTGTACAACTTGAGCATTAGAACTGGCTTTTCCTCTTTTATAAAATGCCTTTGGGTTATCAAAATAGGTTTCGTTGTTTAAACAGCTCTCTTTATGGAACTCGTAATCAGGTTCTAGGGGGACAATTGAATTAATCCGAATCAGACGTTCAATTTCAGTTGCCAAAGACCAATTAGAAAAGGTCTTGGTGTAACATCCCAAAGTAGGTATGCCCTTAATATCTGTTGGGTCAGGAACGCAATTAATGACTCGACTATCTTCTTTCCCAGACATTTTGTATCTTTTGATTTTCCCAACACTATAGCTTATCTGCGGCTGATGAAAATTTTTACAGAATGGGTCGGAACAATAATTCAGTTGAATCTCATACGTTTTACCTTTCCACTGTAAGTGAACAGGGCGAAATGCGTAATTAATATAAGTTGTTTTCATTTTTTTATCGGAAAGAGTGTAATAGTCTGCCTCCCGCTGTTTCATTTCGATTGATGTGATGTTTGGGTCAATACGGCATATAAGGTCGGTTGCGGTTGCCAGACGTTTTATTTTAGTCATCATTTATCCCCAATTCACGTTTTAATCTTTTATTACTCCGTTTACTTTCTACAAATTTTATAAAGTCATCATCTTTTAGTAAATGCGGCAATGTTTCTTCAATTATTTGAGCAGGAGTTAAGCCTGTATAGTCTGAGTAATGCTCTAAAATTTTTCGTGATTTAAACGATAACCTTAGTGTTACATCCTCGGCATTGGGGTATTTTGGCTTAATTTTCAAATCAATCCATCTCCTACTATTTGGTAAAATCCTGTATCCCAATTTGTATGCAAAAATGTAGTGCAATTTGTAAGGGTACACTGGTTATTGTACCCTTACATTTTCATATACAAATTGTACTACAAATTACCTTAAAATTATAACCAAAACCTTTTAAAATCAAACAAAAATGACCTACAAATTAGCATACAATTTGTAGGTCATTTTGCGTTACATTTTTAATGTTTGCGATAGGCAACGGAACCCGTTAGTAGTAGGCAAGTCTTTTTAAAGATTAGTAGACACTTAAAAAAGGAAGTAACTATGAATTACAATATAAGAGTAGCAAATGAAAACGACGTACCAGGTTTATGTGATAGTAGAAATAATAAAGAATTATTCATGAATTATGTAAAGCAACAAACAAATAAGGAAATATATTTTGCAATTGCTGAGATCGATTCACTACTAGTTGGCTTTGGCGTTCTAAAATTAAAAGGCACTATGCTTCCTAAATTAAGTGATCTATATGTAAGAGAGGATTATCGGGGAAATGGTATCGGTTCCGATTTAATCAGGTATAGAGAAAAAATTGCAAAGAGTTTAGGTTATTCTGAGATGTTTGTGAGTGTTGACCCAATCGAAAATCCTAAAATGATAAAATTAATTAAAAATCATGGTTATGAACCGATCTCCAAACCTTATGTAAAGGAAGCTCTATTTTATACGGATAATGGTACACAATATACTAAAACTTACACAAGAATTGATTTTAAGAAGTTTTTGAACTAGCGGTTCAGAATAGTTGAGCAAGGACTATGAAATAGCGCATTAATAAAGGAGTTGTATTGAATGATTGAAAATAGAGGTACAGAAACAAAACGCTCTTCAAAAGCAGAAAACATTCTATCTCAGATTAATAGTCAAACTAAGCTAGGTGACTTACGAAAAATCGCGAAGGACATTAAAAAAGATCACGAACTAGCTATGGAACTTTGGTCAACCGGAGAGTTTTTGCCCAGATTATTAGCCATCTTACTAATGGACAAAAAACTTCTTTCAGAAGAGGTATTAAATATGCTTGATAAGGATATGCAGACTCACACTTTTGATGAGCGAAATAACTTAATGGATTGGTTACTGGCTAATCAGCTCACAAAAGACAAGAAGAAAATTGCATTAATCGAGTCATGGGAAAATAGTCCTTCTGCTCTTCAAAGGCGAACTTTCTGGTATTACCAAGGGCGATTGAGATGGACTGGACAAACACCGCCTGATAACACAGAAGACTTGCTGTCTGCATTAGAAGCTACTATTACGGAGGAAGAACCGGAAGTTCAATGGGCTATGAACTTCACCGCAGGGTGGATCGGCGTGTATGATGAAAAAAATCGTGCACGTTGTATGAAACTTGGTGAGAAAACGGGTCTTTACAAAGATGATAAAGTATCAAAAGGATGTACTCCCAACTATTTGCCGGAGTTCATAACGATTGAAATGAACAAACGACATAATAAGTAGTTACCGCTGAAAAATCTTTAAAGGTTTTAGCTATCAAGATTCACATTAAATAATAGGTTAATAATCTTATTTATGCGACAATGATATGGAAGATTTGCAAAGTAAAGCATCTTTAACGGATGCTTTTTTTATATGGCATTTAATAAATCAAAGCTATTAAAAATTAACGACAATAAAAATTTTACATAATTGAACCTATTATGAGTTGAGAATCGTCTAATAGCAGAATTTGAAGTAGGTGTAATGGGAGGGTAGTAGATTGGAAAGAGAAGAAAAGGATTACATATTAGAAAAACTGATGATTGAATACGGTAATGAGTTGGTACGATTGGCATTTTCTTATGTGAAAGATACAGAAATTGCAAAGGATATGGTTCAAAATACGTTTATTAAATGCTACAAAAACCTTGAGACGTTTCGATTTGACTCACAAGTAAAAACCTGGCTATATCGCATTACAATTAACGAATGTAAGGATTATTTAAAAAGTTGGAATTACAAAATGGTACAAGTAAGAAGTTTTATAAATGAAACAACAAGATCAATATTACCATCAACAGAAAGAACAGTTATGGATAAATATAATACCCAAGAAATGAAAGAGAGTATCTTTTCTCTTCCGAAAGTGTATAGGGAAGTGATTTATCTATATTACTATGATTCGTTAACAACAGATGAAATTGCTAATGTATTAGATATTCCAGTTAATACAGTGAAAACTCGGTTAAGAAGAGCAAAACAAAGGTTAGAGTTGTTGATTAAGGAGGCAGAGTTTTATGGATGAGAAACAAATTAGAGATCAATTTAACAATGCGTCTATACATGAATTAAGTTTTACGAAAGAAGACCGTGCTAAAGTGTTTGAACGAATTAATAAAATGGAAAAAAGTAATCATACAAAGAAGATATCTCTTGGTTCTATTTCAAAACAATTCTCCATCATTACAGCTTCTTTATTAGTGGTCGGCTTGTGTATTGTTTTGTTTATGCCATCGATTTTTCAAGAAAACGCTGTGAACGAAAACAACGGAAGGAATGCAAGTACAGTAGGATCTCAAGAAGAAAAAGAGTATTCTACTACTCTATTTATGGTGAAAGATGAGAATAATCGAATACCGATTACCCTCTTACTTACCTATAGTAAAGATAAAAAGCTGATGAAGGTTCTTTCTATTCCTCGTGATACGTATGTTCCGATAGATAAGAATGATGGAACTACTTCTTACGATAAAATGACATTCGCTTACGCTTACGGTTTGGAAGGCGCTGAAAGTGTAAGAACTACAGTTTCAAAGCTATTTGATTTACCTATTGATTATTATTCTGTTATAGATCTAGAAACCTTTTCAAGCTTGATTGATTCAGTGAATGGGATAGAGTACGATCTGCAAGAAGATATTGAAGTAAGAGCTTTATCTAGAGTTTCATTTGAATTTAAAAAGGGGACAAATCGTCTGAATGGAGAAGAGGTTGTAGCATTGATGATGGCTGCTACAGAGGGAAGAAGATTGGATGAAGAAAATCAATTAAACATCATTAACGCTGTGATAAATCAAACACGAGACATAGTACCACAAAGCCAATACACTAGTAAAATAGAAGGAAATTTTCCAATTGACCAATTGCTAGAGAAAAAAATGGAACTTTCTTCGATACAATCAGTATCATTAATAGATGGAATGACAGATACAATGATAGATGAGAAATACTATATAAAATTTGAAAAAGAATTTTTACATTCTGTCTCAGAAGAGTTAACCACATTTAACTAAATACGTGGCATTGTCATTTCCATTCAAAGTGAGCCGATGGTGGGAATGAGCAAAGGGCGTTTTGTGAAATAAGAACTGATAAATATTTAGTAATAATAAACAACGTAAGTCTATTATTCAAAAAAACGAATGGAGTACCAATAATGAAAAAAAGCAAAATATTTATCGTGGCAACTTTATTATTTGTTTTTGTAGTAGGAATGTCTGCTTGTAGCAAATCATCAGATGATACGGCCTTATCCAAAGAGGGTTCGGAATCAGATCCTAAATCAGAAAGTACAAATGAATTCACAAACAAGTCCCGTGATGATGATAATAGTGAGCTGTATAGTAGTAAATCTGAAGATGAAAAAGAAGAAGGAAAACCATCACAGAATACCAATAAACCTGACACTGCTGCATCAACCAAAAATCAGTCAAAACCAGACACCACAACAAAAAATGCAGATTCTTCCCAATCAGATGGTTCGTCTTCCGATAGCACATCGAAATCGGGTACAAGCGAAGGGAAGCAAACTATTGTCATTTCAAGTGGAGAAGAAGCAATCGAACATTTAAAACAGCAACTTCCTGCAGGGAAGGATGACGATGTTTCATTTGGGGTAGATGAGACACTAGCATCGGATGATAACGGTTCATACTATACGATCCAACTTGTTTCAATCTCTACGCGTGTATCTGGCAAAACGGGAACCTTAGGTTATTACAAGGTTTATCAAGATGGGACGTATCAGTCCTTTTAAAATATAGTGTTAATAGGTGCGTTGGTCCAAGAAGGATTACGCACTTTTTTGTTGAATTTATTGAACTAGCGTAGCAGGATAGTTCAACAAAGGTTCGAAACTATCACGATATATAAACGTATTCATTTATATATATTTTTGAATGAGGTGAAAGATGGATTTAGTGAATTATATCGGGCATTATACTGGTCAGTTGATAAAAGGAGACGTCAAATGTAGAGGCATTTCTTATTGTGTTTACGGATCGGGTTACGTAAAGAACAATTACATTTTTAAAAAGAGTAAAAGCCCCTAAAAAGGGGCTAAGTTGCTATTCTTGATAAAATACAAATGTTTCTTTAAATTTCCGTCCAGGAACTTTTTTCCCATCATTTAGCTGTTCATACGGTTTTTCTCTCCAAGTAACAATTACTTCAATTTGCTTGGCATTACTCGATACTGGTTGGTTACTATGATGATAGAAGTCCTGGTCTATTGACTTTACTTCGCTAAGTCCAAACATAGTCTTGGTACTAGGCTCATCACGATATACTTCGAAAGTTAGATTGTATACCTTATCACCGATGTTTTTAATATCAATACTATATAGGTTGAAAACATCCTTCTCCTCTTTTGAATTATCCGTCTCAGCTTTTCCGACAGTTACTTTCCATTGGTTAGAGGATTGGGTCACTGGTAGTTCCTTTATTGAAGCAGCATTTACTGAAAGGGAGCTACTTGCAATAGTAAGAACACTCATTATAGTTACAAAAATATGTTTCATTTTCATTCCTCCCGAAATATTAAATCGGGAATAGCATTACCTTATTTTTACAAATCAATGTATATTTTTTTGATTGAGCATTGGAATAATATGTTAACATTGAACTATATGCGTTACTTGAACAAATGGAGCAGGATACTTGAAGAAGTAAAATAGGCTATGGGGGATTACATGGATAAAGCAAATTTAAAAAAGTATTTAAATAGATTTCTTATTTTGTTAATGGGAGTCTTTGTTATTTATAGTATGTATGTTCAGTTAGAGTATAAACACTATGTTAATCAGAGTATAGATAGAAATTATGACAATTTATCAATTATATCTGTTAAAGGAAGTAATTTGGCTAACAGGCTGAAGGAGTTTGTTCATTTAACTTCCGAAAAAGAAGAAAAACGTGATGTGAAAAGTGATCTGTACAACAATTGGAGAATTGTTGACGGAGAGAGTAGAAGCATTCACTCCTATTTATTTGCCATTTCAACAATACATATGGGAGACGCATCATCTTATTGGGATTTACTACAATATAGCTTATTTCGAGTTGATGAATTTATATCAGGTATGACTAATAAGTTTCTTGAAAATCATTCGTATGCAATAAGTAGTGAAGAAAAAGAGAAAATGGAAGCCGTTATTACAGTTTTTAGTACCATTGGTGAAGAAAGTGACAATAAATTGGTTGACATAGAAGGCATCTTACATTCTATAAGGGAACCAATGCTAATTATTGACAGCAATTATTCAGAAACACTTGAACGAATAGGTAGGTAAATTAAAAAGATTGGATTATTAAGCTTAACGGGTGCTTTGAATCAGCAGATTAAGCACCTTTTTTGTTGAATTCCTTATTGAACAAACGGGGTAGGTTAGTTTAAGAACAGTTATTGGTCTATTTATTCGTAATATTCGTATTATATAAAGGAATAAAACGAATTTGAGGTGTATAAATGAAAGCCATTGTGTACACAAGGTACGGTCCTCCCGATGTTCTTGAACTGAAACAGGTAGAAAAACCTAATCCAAAAGATAATGAAATCTTAGTTAAAGTAAAAGCCACAACCGTAACAGTAGCAGATATTCGGTCACGGAATTTTACAGTTCCTCCTGCTTTTTGGCTACCTGCACGTATCACACTTGGTTTGAGACAACCAAAAAAAGAGATATTAGGAATGGAGTTAGCTGGAGAAGTGGAGTTAGTTGGAAAAAATGTAAAAAGGTTTAAGCAAGGAGACCAAGTTTTTGCAGCAACATTGGCTGGATTTGGTGCTTATGCCGAATATAAGTGTTTAGAGGAAGATGGACCTGTAGCTATTAAGCCTTCCAATATTACTTATGGAGAGGCTGCTGCTATTCCTATTGGAGCTCGTACAGCATTGTATTTTCTTAGTAAAGCAGGTATAAATAGCGGTCAATCGGTTTTAGTCTATGGAGCTTCAGGAAGTGTAGGAAGTTATGCAGTTCAGATTGCCAAATATCTCGGAGCAAACGTTACAGGGGTATGCAGTACCACGAACTTGGAATTAGTAAGATCTCTGGGAGCTGACAAAGTAATTGATTATACAGCAGAAGATTTTTCTAGTACAGACGAAAAATATGATGTCATCTTTGAAGCGGTAAACAAGAGTTCCTTTTCAACTTGTATGAAATGGTTAAAGAAGAACGGCACCTATATAAATATTACTGAACCGCTACCAAGTGTTCAAATGCTATGGACTAAATTGACGAGTAGCAAGAAACTATTATTGAGCCGAAATTCACCTGAAACTTCAGAAGCATTAAACTACCTTAAAGAACTTGTTGAGATGGGGAAGTTAAAAGTGGTCATTGACAGATATTATTCGTTTGATGAGATTGTGGAAGCTCATAGATATGTCGAGAAAGGACACAAAAAGGGAAATGTAGTTATAAATGTGGAACATAACAAACTAATATAAGTTGTACTAAACACACACCTCTCCTTGAAGAATATAGTAGTTGAAGTTAAGTAGTGTATCACCCTATATAAATGTAAAGATAGTCAAATAATGTACTTAAACTAAAGGGTGCGTTGATCCAAGAAGGATTAAGGCACTTTTTTGTTGAAGTAATTAGACTACAGGTACAGTTGAGTTGTCTAGGACGTGTTAAAAGGGGGGCTTTAGATGAATGTTACCATTCGTAAGATGCACTACGAAGATACAAAACAAGTTCAAAGCATAGCGAAAACAACTTGGAATGCCACATATGAGGGCATAATTCCCATAGAAGTACAACATAACTTCTTAATAACAAATTACAGTGATGAAAGTATGAAACTACGTATCGAACGATCTATTGTTTATGTTGCAGAAGTTGAGGGGAGAGTTGTCGGTTTTGCAAACTATTCCACAGTAAGAGATGGAGGAAAGGTAGAATTGGCGGCTATTTATCTTTATCCAGAATTCCAGGGTAGAGGGATTGGTACAGCGTTGATACAACAAGCTGTTAAAGAATTAGAAGGTATAAAAAAAGTGTATATAAACGTCGAAAAAGATAATAAGATTGGCATGAACTTTTATAAAGCAAAAGGGTTCGAAATAGTTAAAGAGTCTGATGTAGAGTTCGAAGGACATATCTTAAAACAAGTACGAATGGTAAAAATAGTTTAATTATTAAGCTTACGGGTGCTTTCCTTAAAGAAGGAGAAGCATCCTTTTTGTAGAAGTAATTGTACGAACGGAGCCAGGTTTGTTTAATCATAACAGGAAAATCTGATACATGGCAGAATATAATAAAATGTCATTGTTTAGAAAAAAAATTTATTTATTTTAGGAGTGTGGGTTATGGTTCATGCAAAAGATGTTTTATTGGATCAGTTGCTGGCAAATGCGAATGACCCTAGTTGGTACCAACCGTTTTCAGATTCAATAAAAAGATTGTCTGAGGAACATGCCTTTTGGAAGCCAAACGAGGAAAGTAATAGCATTGCTGAAATTGTCCAGCATCTACTTTATTGGAATCGAACATGGCAAACAAGGTATCAAAAATCTCATGTTGATGCTGTCCCTTCCATAGGAAATAATACAGACAGCTTTATTATTCCGGAAAATCATACATTTGCTGACTTGAAAAAACAACTTTTAGAGGTGCTTTTACTTTGGCAAGAGTTATTACATGAAGAAAAAGTAGAGAGTGAAGTGAATGGTTTTTCTGAAAATGTGAAATGGTGGGAAGTACTTGGAAATGTGGCAACTCATAACGCATATCATATTGGTCAGATCATTTATATCCGAAAGTTGCAAAATAGCTGGAAAATAGATGAAGGAGTAGACAAATAAATAAAAGTAAGCGTTAATTAACTCATGCAAAAGTTGAATAACTCTTAAAATCTTATATTATTAAATTTGACAAGGATGAAAAGAAATAATGAATATCGATAATAGAAATCGTTTAGGTGACGAACCTTTTACTTATCGAGTGACTAAAGGTAATACAGTCTTTGTGGATTATAATGGTCGACAAGTAAAAATATTAAAAGAAACAGAAGCAGAGAAATTTCTAAAGAGAATGAGAGCTGCGGATAATATAACGGAAGCACAATTAATAATGGCGAAGATAACTGGTAATTTCAAAAGGGGTAATGAACGAAAAACTTGAGGTAACTAATTGGATTAGATTCAATATACAATAACCTCCCGAATACAAGTAGTAATAGTACGTCGCTTCGATACCCCATAAGTAGAAGCTTTTTTAAATAACCTGTTGTGAAAGGCGGTGATTTCAACATGGGAAAGTTATTTTTTTACAGTGATCAAGTAGTTGAATCTCCAGGTAATAAAAGATTGGATAACATACTATTTGCTGGTATTGATACAAAAACTAGTAAAATAGGTTACATTCCTTCAACTGAAGACAAGGATAAAAAGTATTTCAATACAAAAGTCCAATATTACAGAAATTACGGAATTGAAAACTTCATGTTTTTTGATCTTTATAGTGAATATAATCCAATGAAGATTGATGATTTAATGAGATGTGACATTATACATCTTTCAGCGGGGAATCCAATTGAATTTAGGAATGCTATCAAGCACCGTAATATGGAAAAGGTTCTATGTGAGTATTACAAACAAGGAGGAACAATAGTAGGGGTAAGTGGTGGGGCGGTTCAACTTGGAAAGACCACGAACTTATTTCAGCTTTTTATTGGGGATTATGTAAAACAATTAGAAACATTACATCTTGTTAATTTTGATTTTTTACCTCACTACAATCGTTGGAATGATACCTATAAAAGAGACGTCTATGAGTATGCAAAGAAAACTGAAACAACAGTTTATGCTGGATACGATGGGGATGGGATTATTGTTGAAGATAACAAAATTCAGATGATAGGCGACATTGTTGAGATTAGTGGTAAGGAGTAAGTTTTTTGCATGTAAGTAAAACCTATTTCTATTTAATAAGGGATAGCATGTCCCACACCTACAAACAACTACTCTATTAAGTATGAGGGCGTTAATCACCAACAAAATGAATTGTCCTAGAACAAGACAATCCATTTTGTTATTACTAATTCAATTCGATCGTTTCATTAATGTCTACCGTTTTAGCACTTTGCCCTGTCATGCGTTTATAATAGAAGACTATATTCTTTATGAAATTACCTTGTTCCCAGTATTCGGCTGCTTCCACATTTACCTTTATCAAGATAACGTTAGGATCATCATAGGACGTTTGCATAAATTTCTCATATACTTTGTGCCACAATTCCTTTTTCTTATTTAAATCTTCAACGATTTCCGCTTTTCCACGGACGGAAACATAGGATTTACCTACATATGCTACATTCACATCTTGATTATGTACTATTTCATCATATTTATTTGTTTCTTTTTTAGTGAAAAACCATAGGTCACCATCAAATTCTACTTGTTGTGTTCTCATGGGACGTGAAACAAGCCCTTCTTCAGTAGCAGTAGTCAACATGGCCGTGTCTACATCTTTGATTAACTCTCTTAATGTTTCAATTTCTTCTTGATTCATCATGTTAGACATTTCTTTCACCTCTTTCATGGTTTAATATTTTCCTCGATACCAACTTTTATTCAGGTATAGCAGTTTCTTAAGCATATCCAAGAAAAGCTTTAGTACTTGTCAGAAATTTTAAATGAATATCCGTATCTTTTTAATTGAGAATTATTTTCATTTATTGTATAGTTGATAGTAACGATAATGAGTAAGGAGACTATACAATGCAAATATACTGGCCTAAAATAAAGAAGATAATAAAGGAAACGCCTGAGGTTCATACGTACTTGCTAGAGCGTCCGGAAGACTTTACGTGGGAAGAAGGATCACACACTCACTTCGCACTAGAAGGGTTCAATGCCGGAGATAAACCAAACCGCAGCCTAATTCGCCATATGTCAATTTCTACTTTGCCACACGAAGATGCAATTGGGATCACAACTCGTATCAGAGAGCAATGCTCTGAGTTTAAATCAATCTTGAGAAATCTTGAAGTTGGCCATAAAGTTGCCATTTTTAAGACTCATTCAAATGTACCGCTTAGAAGAGAAGACAAAAATGTGTACCTATTGTCATCAGGTGTTGGCCTGGCAACATTTAGACCGATTGTCCTTGAATATTTGGAATGTGCAGATAACGTTACTCACATTCATTCCTTAAATATCGATTCATCAAAGGATTTCCTATTCACGAATGTGTTTACATCTACACCAGACAAGAACTTCACCGCACAGTTCGTCGATAACCGTAACGAATATTATGAAGAAGTGAAACATCTAGCTGCAGACAAGGATGGTCTATTCTATGTTGTGGGTAGCGATGAGTTCCTTTTGCAGAACATTGACGTGCTATTGGAGCAGGGAATCAAGCCTGAGCAAATAATGCTTGATAAGCGTGAACAACAACTTCCGAATTTTTTACCAGTTGATTTGTCAATTTAACATGCCAAAAACCTTCCTCTTTTATTGGAAGGTTTTTTTATCTGGAAAGTGATTCTGCCTTATAGTAAGCTGTAAATCTAAGTAAGATCTTGTTAACACAAGATTTTTTTTATAAAAAATAGTCTGAATTTTATGAAATGAGGTAAACTATATAGGAGGAGGGAATGTAGCATGAAATTCTCATATTCTTTCTCGAGGTTAATTAATCATAATGAGTTAGAGTTCTTTTGGAATACTAGTCTAACGAATACAGACAATTTCGATGAGTATTGGGATGGAAGAGGACGTGAATCGGTAGGTTATTTGGTAATGCATAAAGATCATGAACAAAGGAAACTAAGGAATTTACTATATTTTATTAAGGATAAAGCCAAGGACAAAAAACATTTAAAAAGGTACTCTTACGATTTCGCCAATTCAATGATTTCGGTTGAACTGGAATCATATGAAATTGAATATGTATATAATGAAACGAACGTATATCAAACCGTTGTTACAGATCCGGAACTCATCAGCTTTATAAAACGCATAGTAATAAATGATATACCAAATACCCTATTCAATCGGATAAACCTCTAATAAATGCGGGAAGGATATTTGATTGTGATTATGGATGTTGGTTGGAACTTTGCTACTTATTCATTTTATGGATATTTAGTATAAATCTGAGCAATCGAAATGTTAGCATCTGAACCATTTTAGTCTATATGGAGGTGAATGTAATGAGTTTTGCTACTTGGTTCGCTGTCGGCATTGGCACGGTTGTTGCAATAGGATTATTCGGAAAATCGAAGAGGAAAAAGTAAAATCAACTTTTCAATAACAAGAATTTTTATGAACAAAAGGTAGTAACGTTGAAATTGTGAAACTCTCCTTTCTAACTCAGAACTGTATCTATCATTTTTTTAGGCGGTTTTTCAACACCTTTATAAAATATCAATACTTAGTACATATTTCATAATGTACTAACAGTGCAGGTTAATTGAATAGAAGGAGATAGAATCGCATGAGGAGAATAAAGGGGAAATGGGGATTTGTTATACCCTTGTTACTTAGAATCGGTTTTATAATGGTAATAGGTGGGTATAGATTTACGGCGTTAAGTGCTGCCAAAAGCAACAATATGATACGGGTTCATCTTCAATTTTTCTATTTAAAAGTGATGAGGAAGAAACGTACCAAACAGTTCTAGCTGAAAAATCAGGTCCGTTTTATCGTGTCGTCCATCAACTATTACTCCGTATCATTCTGATCCTATTCAAACAGTTGGAGGGATTAGCTACACTACTAATAATGAGAATAAAGCTGCAACTTTATTAAGCATAATCTCATACGATAAAGAAGTTACATATATAGAGGCGAGTATTGAGCCTACTATGGAAAGAAAGGAAGTAAAGAAAGGGGAACTCACTACCTTCTTGTTTCCATTCAGTGAACAACTAGACTTTCTTTACCCCACAGCTTTTAATAAGGATGGAAAAAAACTTTATTACTTTGGATACCCAAAGGATACAAATGTATTTAATAATGAAGATTTTAAGTGGCATAATATCCAAAACTAAATGTCGTTAAACTGGCGATGCAATTGATTGATAAACCGAAAGAAAATATAAGGATTAATGGAAAATGGACAGATCATTAAATATTAGCATCATCAACAACTTGGATGTGAAAGCTCCTCTATTGTTATATTTCTTTTCTTTTGGTTTCGGAAAGTGAGTGTAACACTATCTCGGATTTGAGTATTTTTTATTGTGCTAAAGCAGTGCGATGGTCCAAAAAGGATTATCGTTTCTTTTTGTTGAACTACTTTTAGCTAAAGGAGGTAAAAATGAAGACAAACTTACATCTTATCAAATCTAGGAAAGGAATGACATTTGAAGGCATTTACGGAAAAATACTTCATCTTTACAACAAATCTGATGAACTTATATTACACTCCTCGAAGCCACTTATCCGTTTTCTAGATTCTCAAGAAACTCCGGGTGAAAAATTCTGGTTGCTAGAATGGGAAGAACTAGAAACAGGGGAAAATATGCTGGTAATACATGAGCGGGAAACACCCGAACCTCTCGAATATGAAGTCATTGATAATCCTAATCAAAAGTATGTAATTAAAGCGTCGAGCTACTATACTAGGCAGAACTCAATTAATAAAGTATGGGGTTATGGGTTTTATAAAATGAAGGAAGAAATAATAACCTCAATTGTTTTCGAACTAGAAGATTCCTTTATTCATATAGAAGCATCTCCAGCGATTGAAATTAGAATCACGAAGGAGCGACCTGCGATTCATGGGAGTCTGAGTCTGTTGGTATCATCATAATAGATGGTGCAAAGACCTATTTACATAAGGTTTCATAGACTTTATGTAAAATATTGATATTGTGTCCTGATAGGTGGGCTAGATAAAAGTGCATGAATAGATAAGTACAAGTTGTAGCGGAGGATTAGAATGAAATTGTTCAAAAATATGTCTAAAACAGAGCAAAGTAATTGGAGAAGAGGAGCAATCCTTGGTTTTTACACATATATGTTGCTATTATTTATAAACTATATTTCCTATTTGATATCTGGAAGCGAGATCTTTACTTCATTTGTCATTTTTTGGATCGGATTGGTACTAGCTTTTGTGTATGAGTTTATTTTAAATATAAAGTCTAGAAGGATAGCAAATAAATTTAACTAAATATTTTTAAAGTACGGAGGCGATGATCTGAGAAAGATTATCGCATATTTTCAATGTTTTATAATCCCTTCTTGTTCTACTAAAGGTATGGTAGAGGTATTTTGCTTTATGTGGTTGCGCTATTTTATCTAACCTCTATTCTTTACCCACTGCACATTTACCATATTTTCCTAATCAAAATAAGTTATAATGGTATAGAAATAGTACAAAGCGCTACATATAAAAAAATGGGTGATGATTATGTTTGAAGGTAAACGTATTTTAATCGTTGAAGACGATCAAGAGATTAGTAGACTATTACGTGTCATTTTGGAAAAATCGCACATGGTTCCGGTGGCAGCTTATTCTGGTACAGAAGGTTTATTGCAGTTGCAAAGTAATCAGTTTGATTTAATATTATTGGATTTGATGATACCGGGTAAAAGCGGAGAGGAACTACTAAAAGAGGTCAGAAAAAAGAGTTCTATTCCAATTATTGTCATTTCAGCCAAAGTCGATATTGATAATAAAGTACAAGTATTGAAAATGGGTGCAGACGATTATATAACCAAACCGTTTCATCAGGAAGAAGTGATGGTCCGAGTGGAAATCCAATTACGAAAAGCAAGCTTACACCCAGATCAGTCAGCGGAAGTAGGATGGCGTGATTTAGTAATGAATACAGAAAAACGGTCTGTTATGTTGAAAGGGAACGAACTACAGCTGACGAATGCTGAGTTTGATATTTTAACATTTTTCATGAACAATCCTGAGCGTGCAGTTTCAAAAAAGGAGATATATGAAAGCATTTGGAAAGGGACCTATTATGGTGATGATAATACGATCAGTGTCCACGTCTCTAACCTTCGCAAGAAGATTTCCGAAATTACGACTGAAGAATATATTAAGACCATTTGGGGAGTAGGCTTTATGCTTATCTGACTTCTTTATGATTTCTTTATGTTTTGCTTAAAGGATTTTAAAGACTTCTAAGCTAAACTGGAAATATCAGAAATACAGTGAGGGAGTCGAAAAGATGGAAACCATTATTCAGACGTATCAATTGTCGAAAAAGTTTAAAGAGGATGAGGTCCTTAAACCTCTTGATTTTTCATTAAGGAAAGGGGAAATCTGTGCACTTATTGGAAAAAATGGTGCGGGGAAATCGACATTATTCAAAATTCTTTCAGGCCAACTAATGCCTACCACTGGGGAGATTCATCTCTTTGGGAAATCTGGTAAAGAGCTAGAGCATGAGAAAAAGAGAATGGGGTTTTTGATTGAAACACCTACATTTTTCCCGAATTTTACTGCCGTTCAAAATCTAGAATATTTCCGGATTCAGCGGGGAGTCGTTGATAAGAAACGTATCTATGAAGTTCTGGAAATTGTCGGTCTGGCAAATCAAAAGAAAAAACGATTTAAGGATTATTCCATGGGGATGAAGCAGCGATTAGGCATAGCCCTTTGTCTCTTAAGCAATCCCGATTGTTTAGTGCTTGATGAACCAATCAATGGTTTGGATGTGGAAGGGATTATGGAAATCCGCAGATTATTGATGAAGCTCAACCAGGAAAAACATATAACGATATTCATTTCTAGTCATATATTAACCGAATTAAAATTGGTAGCAACACGTTTTGTTTTTATCAAAGATGGTATAATCGTTGAAGATTTAAGTAAAGAGGCCCTGGAAGAGAAGAGTAGGAAACAAATTCTCCTCACGGTCAATGATGCAGTGAAAGTGGCACAATTATTAGAACGAGCATATGCAGATATTCAGTTTAAGGTCCTTCCTAATCAAGTCATCTCTATCCAAAATCATGTAGAGGACAGTGGAAATATTAATCGCCTCTTGGTTGATAATGGTGTAACGGTGAAGGAGTCTCGCATTGAAGCACTGAATCTAGAGGAATACTTCTTAGGATTAGTGGAGGAGGGAAATAAACATGATTAATTATATGAAAAGCGAAAGCTATCGACTATTGCGTAAAAAAGGGACGCATGTAACAGGTTTACTATGTTTACTACTGATAGGAGCTGCTGCTGCCACCCTTTATTATTTTGGTCAATTCGACCCGAATTTCCCTTATGCCACTAGTAAATTTTTCTATTCAAATGTGATAAGTGGAGGATTACTCATTATTATCGTAGGGCTAATTTTTAATGGTTCACTTACTGGTAAAGATTTATCTCTACTAAAGCAATCCATATCTTTCGGTATTTCTCGAAACACGATCTTCTGGTCTAAGTTAATCCTAACTGTAAGTTATTTTCTACTAATCTGTGTCCTTGGAATAGCAGTCATGCTTGTGTTAGGGGAGAATTTGTTTACAGGGGAAAATCAGTCAGTACGTAATTTTCTAATTGCGTGTCTCAATATGACACCAATTGTTCTAAGTGGATTTTTTCTAACTCATACCATGAAAATGCTAAAGGTTGGAGAAGTTTACATTATTATCGTACTGCTATTTATATTTGGGTTTTCTGATAGTTTGTTGCGGGTTTTTCGGAGATTTTCAGGCTTAAGAGAGATACAAGAACATGCACCAAGTACATTATTAAATGATAACTTAATGAGCTTTTTGGATGATAAAGCCCAATTCGATTACCAATATTGGGTTGTAAGTATCGTAATTTCTGTGATTTCTTTGTTGATAGGAGCAAAAAAGTTCGCAAATAAAAACATCGATTGATTGTGAAGGGATGAATGTAAGTGAGCAGCTGGTGGATAATAGTGATTCTGTTTTTCCTACTAATTGTTACTGTCTGCATGCTTTTGCTGTTCCATTGGGATGTCAAAAGGATGACAAAACAATTAGATAGAATCAGTGAAAATTTCGGAACAAATGAAGTAGTACGTACGAATACTCATAATAAAAACTTGGCTCTGTTTGCTTCAAAAATCAACCAGCTGATTCAGTTATTCAAACAAAATCAACAGTCTGTTGAAAGAAGAGAAATGGAATTAAAACAAGAAATCACAAATATCTCCCATGATTTACGTACGCCTTTAACTTCGATTAAAGGCTTTTCAGAGTTGTTAACAGATCCATCTATTTCTAAGACAGATAGGAAAGAGTTTTTAACTATTATTCAAAAGAAAATCGATAATCTAACGATGATTGTAGATTTATTTTATGAACTCTCACAGCTTGATTCATCAGACAAGAAATTAAAGATGGAAAAGCAGTTTCTAGATCAAATTGTCGTGGAAACCATGCTAATGTTCTATGAAGATTTTGAGAAAGAGCAGCTAAAGGTTCAAATGGAAGAAGGTACTGTGCCTGCTGTTCTTGCTGACAACAAAGCAACCGTCCGTATCGTAATCAACATGATTCAAAATGCGTTAACCTATGCCAAAAGTTATGTAAAAATTAGTTTTGTAGAAAAAGAAGGGTATATATGGTTAAGGGTAGTAAACGATGTGGAGAAGATTAATGCTGGGAAACTCCAACAGATTTTTAATCGAACATTCAGGTTGGATTCTAGTCGTGGTGGTACACATCTTGGATTAGGGCTTCATATTGTTCAACAACTTGTTACCAAACAAGGAGGAGAAGCGCTAGCCAATGTCCATGAAAATGAATTTATGATTGAAGTGTCGTTTAGAAAGTGGGATTAGGTAGATTTATAATTTTGATTTCTTTTTAAACGAAGAGGTGCGAGGATCCAAGAAGGAGGGGGCAAAAAATTAGGATCGTAGTCAAAAGTTGGTCGAAAAAAATGGTTCCTATCATTCTTTTAACCCTGTTTTTATTGTCAATATATGGGTACCATCGATTAGAGAAAAATTTAGTCTATCCGACTGTGCCTGTAGCAATCAAGGCAAATTTTTTAACAGAGGCTTACTTTACTGAGCTCTCACAGCAGTATGACCAAATTCTCTCGGAGCATCGAAGCTATTATACATATGATACAGCAAAAGCCATTTCATCACACGCTATCCTAACACAAATGATGCATGATTTGGAGGAAGACCCACAGAGTCTAATCGGGCATAAGCGATTTGATCTGTTTTTTGAGACATTTGATCAACACGTCAAACAACTCCCTTCTATCACGGAAGAGCTTCATTATTTTCGCAATGAACTGAATCGATATGGAGATGCTCCTGAACAATTGGAAGAAATGATTGAACTGGTGGCATGTGGCAATTGGCAGCTATTTAGTGCTAGATATCACCGGTATGAAGTAAGCGATTATGATGCCGCTTATAATGTAAAGTTTATATCATCAAATGGTCGCTTTGAAGCTGTTTATCATACTGAGTCGGGTCAGTTGGTGACCGATCCGGTGAACATGGGCACGTATAATTTTGCGCCGGGGAGTATTCACCCATGGAAGTATTACCAGCACCATACATACGATAAAGTTCCCTGGAAAAAATGGGGAAATACGAATCAGATCTCATACAAGGACATTACAAAGCGGCAGTCAAGGCATGGCTCAACGGAGCAAAAGAAAAGTACTGGAGAACTCCATAACGTAATCAAAAACAAAAATATAGATTCACAGAGGTGTCGATAAGGTTCTATTTTTATATGCTGGTGTGTTAATTCAAGAGGATAGGTGAAAAAATGATTTCAATTGATAGAAAACTAAAATTGAGGGATTTAGAGGTTTTTCGCTTTTTTAAAGATAATAAAATGGTAGCTTATGTGATACTTGAAGATACTAGAGGACCATTTACAGAACAAGATAAAAAGCTAGAGCCACTTTGTTTTCTGGATGAAGAGGATTTACATGCTATTGTTAATGTATTTAAAATTTATCTCCTATCTGACGAGCCATTAGAAAAAGGAGATTCGATTATGTTAAGAGAGTTTTTTGGGGACTTAGTCGATAGTAGTTCTGTTACGAATTTCATAATTCAGGAATATGTACAAAAGGACTTATATGAACATATTCATGATTTTCAGAGTGTTACAACGTATCAAAGAATGTTAGATATAGTTGGATCAAAATATAAAATTCCCGCCATTGCTGAAAATAGCTGGCTACATTTATCTCAAGAATAATAATTCTTGGGTCTTTTTTAATGCCCTACACATTTAAGTGATTGAATCTAGAAAACGGAGGGGAAACATGGAGAAAGTTCTACATAAGATTGCTAATTTTATAAATAGTAAGGATGAAAAAATCATCGTAGGAATTTCGGGTCATGGTGCGTCTGGAAAGACAACATTTGCCCGAAATCTTATAAAACTTCTGGAGCATGAAGATGTGAATTATATCAATACGGATCCATATATCATCGGCTCTCAGCTTTTTGATTTAGGATTACTAAAATAACTATTACCTAAATTCAGTTGTGAATGAATATAGGTAAAGTATGGGGTGCGTTGATCTAAGAAGGATTAACCACCTTATTTATTGAATTTGTTATTAAAATAAATGAAACAGTTTCGTTAAATAAGAAATAATACGCTTTTGTGTCAAAGAAGAAAGAAAAGGATAGAAAAAAACTTGAGAGAAAAAATAGTATAAAGTCAAGGACAAACTATCCAAAACAAAAACGACAGGTAGCCCCGCCGCAGTTGTTTAATAGTAATTTATATAATCTTCGATAATATCCCTTTCAACGTCCAAAAACGAATTCAGTTCGTCAACTTTGTCGCCGTCCAATTGGTTTGTCACGCCGAACGGTTCGCCCGTTCCGTTTGCAATATAATTTATATCATTTAATAATTGCTTCGTATATTCAACCGCTTGATTATATCGTTCGGTAGCGGGCTTCCAATGTGCAACCGCTTCACGGGTTGTTTCGAACTTGTCCCGATTTGGGTCTTCGGGGTTAAAGTTTATGTGCGAAGTTCTTTTCCATTGTTCCCGTTCTATGACCGCCGCAAGCATTCTCAAATTATACAAATCTCTTTCAAAGTCAACACCTTGAACACGGATATATTCGTCAACGACGTTGGTGATTGCCATTGCCTTTATATAATAATCGTATTCGGGCGGATATCCCGCTTGTAACAGTTTTTCGTCGGCTTCCAAATACCAATTTTTCAATGTGTGTTCGAAGTATCCGTTCACATTCGTCGGGAAGTCGGGAACAAGCCCTTCGGGAATATTTGTTGCGTCCTCCCATTGCTTCGGGTCTACTTCGGCTGCTTCAACAACATTTCCCTTCGGCTTTACTACGATTTGATTCGATGTGGATTCCTCCTTTGCTTCAGTCGGTGGTGCGTCGACTTGCGTGAATCCAACGACTAAACTTCCTCCGACAACAACCGCACCCAATAGTAATAATGCTTTCGATTTCATTTTCTTTTCATTCCCCTTCTTTCATAATTTTTCCTTTTTAAGTCTAACATAATTAATTTACAACTTGGTAATTTTGTCATTTGTTTTTCAGTTATTCTTAGAAATTAATCACTCAAAAAAATACCTTCACCTTATATGTAAATTATGTCGCTATAAGTATTTAAACGTACCAATAATAGATGTGGAATAATTTACATTTATTATATAAAGTAAATAAACATTGTAGCCTCTAACTATCTGGCACAATTTTTGAAAAAGAATGATTCATACCAATTTTCTTGTACAAGAATTTAGTTTTTTTGAGATTAAATTGCTCCCAATTGCTGAAAAAGAATATTTAATGGAGTTATTGACTTTATTATTAATTTTACAAATTCATATTTTCATATGGCTTTATATTTTGGATCATTTCACGAACAAATAGAAAAATTTACCAATTATATTTCGAGGAGGTTTCTCAACTAAAGGCTGCGTTGTTCCACGAAGGGTGATTATACTTTTTTTTTGAAGTTATTTAACCAACGGGGCAGTTTAGTAGAAGAAGGATGCAACCTTTAACGCTATGAAACGTATGTAATAATACAAGAAAGAAAGTCTTGTTAAATGAAATAGACAGAAGTATACAAGGGGAACTATCATATGAAAAAGAAAATAATGATAATAGCAATTGCTTTATTGTGGTAGAAAATCCGATTTTTAATTACTGTCCTAATTGTGCTAATTTTAAGGAGAATTAAGCTGTTTTTTAATCCGAAGTTATCTAGATTTATTGACTCTAGTATAATCTTTGTCAGAAAAGATAGTATAACTATTATTCGCTAATAGATGGCGGGAGATGTTGCTAAGTAACATGTCCCGCTCTTTGTAATGCTAATTCTTAAGTGAGTATATATTATTTTAGGGTCAGGATATATAATAAGCAACAGGCAGTTCAGTGGATGGTATATAAGCGAACACATACTATAAAGGTTTTTTTTGATAATGGGTATTTGTAAAGCAGAACTACGTGATAGAGAGCTGTTTGGAATACAAGATTTTTCAGCATATTTTACTAATTGCGGTAGGCGTGCCTTTAAGAATATTGTTAATTGCAATTTGCTTGGTTAATAACTCATTAAAATGAATAAAACTAAACAGAACTCAACCTAGAATAATATGGAGTGATGATATGAGTAAAGCTAAAGGAAAAGGTGGAACAGGAAGAGGAACAGACAAGAAGGGTTGGAATCGATGGCAAGCCAGTGCTAACAAGAAAAAGAGTGCAAAACCTTATACAAGTAAAGGGAAAAATAAAGCAGATATTGAAAATGACACTACGAGCAATAGGTAAAGTCTCTTTTCAATGTAAAAAGCCTCGTAATGAGGCTTTTTAACTTTTCTTCTTAAATTTGCTTCCTGAACTCTTTTTACGTAGTTTTGACATCATATCATCTACCTTTTGTTGTTGAGAGTGAGTTTCGTTTTCGTTTCGTGTAATTGAAGTGATCGTTTCATTTTCAATGGTAAGATCAAAATATGACCCTGCAGATGAACCACTTGGTAAGTCATTAATTGGTATGATGAATTCTTTATTGATTTCTTCTACTAAGATGACTGCATGCTGATTGTCTTCGATTCGATCCAAATAACCTTTCATGTTATCCTCCTACACAGGCTAGACTTTGTGCTTTAATATCTTCCATTCTTGAAGGGCCAATTCCATTTATTCTTGTTAACTCATCAATGGATGTAAACGGCCTTAGGTCAATCAGTTCCTCTGCGCGTGCTGGTCCTAAGTGAATGATTTCTTGTAGCTCTTCGAAACTTGCCGTATTGATATTTATACATTCACCATGTTGGACGTAATCTTCTTTGTTTTTTAAATCAGGTTTTGTAGATGTTCCACCACCAGTAGAAGGGGGTGAAATCGTTCCATCCTTTTTAGTTAACACATCATAGGTTTTGCCATTTGTTTTTACAATAATTGTCCCGTGTACATCCGTTCCATAAAGTGTAATGCTAGACCCCTGGATTAGATCTACGACTTCTTTGTGCGGATGACCGTAGCTGTTATCTTTTCCAGCACTATAGATCGCAATAGCTGGACTCACTTCTTTTAAAAAAGTAGGATGAGTAGACGTGCTTGAACCGTGATGTCCTAGATGAAGGATATCAGCATCTATCTCTACATCACCATTCATCATCCTTAGTTCATCTTTTGTGCTAGCATCACCTGTAAAAATGAAGGTAACATCTCCGTACGTTAGCTTGAGCGAAATGGATTCTTCATTGTCATTTTCTGAAACAGAAATCGGGTATAAAACATCAATTTGGAGCGGACCAACTTCAAATTCATCGCCCTGTCTTGGTTCATAATAATCAACATTATGTTGATCAATTGCAAGAAGTAACCTCTGAAACGTCTGGGATGTGCTTGTATTTCCAGATAACCATACTTCTCCTACGGTAAACGTATTGATCACTTTATCTAGTTGACCAATATGATCTGCATCAGGGTGTGTCCCAATGGCAATATCAATTTCGGAGATGTTTTGTGAGTGTAAGTAATGGATGACATCATTTTTATTCCAATTACCTGCATCAATTAAAATGGTAAATTCTTCTCCCTCGAACGTATATTGCAGTAAGGTTGCATCCGCCTGACCAACATCAATATAATGCACACTCAGTTCTGATAGTGTATCTGGTACTATTTCTTCCTCTTCAATAGGCGGTTGTTCTACATCGTTGTTTCTTTCCGGTTTTTCACTCGTTTCAGGAATGACCTCGACTTCGTTATTCCTTGTATGATCATCACTTTGTGAACATCCTCCGATAATCAAAAGGATTGCGACCAAATGGATCGCGAAAATAGTTCGACTGACTTGATGCATCGCGTATCCCTCTTTTAGTAAAATTTCCAGACAATTAACTATTATGATATCATGTAAAATCAAAAATATTTGTATTAAAGAACAAAAAAACGCTCACGTTTTATGATCCGACCCGGAAAGTGCCAATATGTGTTACATATTTTCGCACTAGTAAATTGAATATGAAAAGCATTAATGAGCAGATCAAAATAGTTGAATAATCGTTCCGTTAAATAAAAAAATCCTTACAACGATGCAGGAAGTAAGGATTTTTTGTTGAATACATGAAAATAGAAAAGGCTTGATTTTTCATGTGAATTGGAGGAGCTGCAATGTCGTTTACGATGGTAAAAAAAGAGTTTAAATTAGTTGGAATGAAAGGTAGTGGAGAGTTTGCCAACTTTGGTCATGACGTACCTCTGCTTGCAAAGGAGCTAGTAAGTCGCTCAAACGAAATCCTACATTCGACAGAGACCGAAATAGCATTGTTTGAACCTAAAAGGGATGAGAAGCATAAAGTTGGTCATTATTATGTAGGCTTACTCGTGAGTGAGAAAGTAAATGACGTACCAATAGGGATGGAGTATATTGAAACACATGAAAGGTATATTACGACAAGAGGGAATATCGCTAATTTGAGAGAACTTCATTTGAATTTAGTAAAATGGGGAGAAGAACAAGGGTATCAGAGAAATCTAGATTCCTATATTATCGAGACCTATCACCCTATAGGGGAAGGCGATGAAGACGTACAGATTTATTTGCCAATTCAAGGGTAAATAGTTCAATGCATAATCGTACAAATGTGTAACATCCATTGACTATTTCCAAATGTCACTTTACAATTGATAGAGTATTGTAATCATAAGGAGGAGTATTAAAAAATGATACCTAGACTTTGGTCCCTAACTTTGAACCAGTAATTGAATATGGTCAAAGACTCTGTTTGGATATACAGAGTAAACGGGATACGTCTGTCCTTTTTTAATACTCTTCAAGTTACTCTATAAATCATTACTTTGAAGAAAGGGATAACTCTGCCTTTCTTTATTTTTGTGTTTTTTCCCTTTTACGAAAAGTGGACAGTAATCTATAAGCCCAGCTTTTATGGGCAATTCCCTTTACTCAAGATCACAGACAGGACGTCTGTGATTTTTTATTTGATTTAAAAGTAGTTGGAGGGGATTTGAATGTGGATGTTACTTTTTCATTGATACGAGCTTGTTAGTTTAAAAGCTCGTATCGATCCTAGCTATCGATACGAAATGATATCAATTTCGGGAGGTAGCAATAATGGAAAAAATCTGTTTTGAATTAGAAAATGTTGAAATAACCTATTTAGATAAGGAAATCTTAAAAATCGACCGACTTGCCATTCACCAGTTTGACCGAATAGGCATTGTTGGTAAAAACGGTGCAGGGAAAAGTACTCTATTAAAACTATTGGCAGGCACGGTTCAGCCAACAAAAGGAAAAGTCAATCGTCATGTTGAGAACGGATATTTCGAACAACTTGAGGCACCAAGATCTCTTGAAGCGGATCCAGTCTTAACTGGTAAATTAGGTATACCAAAAGAGTCGGACCAATTAAGCGGGGGAGAGCAGACAAGGTTGAAACTTGCTCAGTTGTTTACCCATTATTATGAAGCAATATTACTTGATGAGCCGACAACTCACTTGGACCAAGGTGGTATTACCTTTTTAGTAGAGGAACTTCGCTATTATTATGGTGCGCTTATACTAATTAGTCATGATCGTTCAGTGTTAGATGAACTTGTTACAACTATTTGGGAAGTGGATGAAGGAAAAGTACGTGTGTATTCCGGAAATTACCGTGATTACATGGCCCAAAAACAGGTGGAACGAGAACAACAGCAGCAAGCCCATGAACAGTTTGTGAAAGAAAAGACTAGGCTTGAAAAAGCAGCACAAGAAAAGATGAAAAAAGCACAAAAGGTATCTCAAGCAGGACGGATGACTAAACGGGAAGCGAATGCTAAACCAAACAAGTCGTTTATGACTAAGTCCAAAGGTACAAGTGAAAAGTCGATGCAACGTGCTGCGAAAGCAATTGAGAATCGTATGGAAAAGCTTCAGGAAGTAGAAGCGGTACGAGAAAATCGACCGATTGTTTTCCGTCAATCAAAGGCTACAGAATTGCATAACAAGTACCCAATAATGGCTGACCAATATACACTTCAAGTGGAAAATAAAACCTTACTAGAGAATGTTAGTTTCCAGCTTCCACTTGGTAAAAAAATTGCAATAACAGGCAGTAACGGGAGCGGAAAAAGTACTTTGCTAGACCATATCGCAACTACAGATCATAACTTGATCATTTCTCCAAAAGCGAAAATAGGATTTTTCAGGCAAATGAGTTATCAATTTGCGAGCGATGAATCTGTCCTGCAATTCGTAAGAAATCGATCAGAATACGATGAACCCTTTTTACGAAGTGTGTTGCATTCGATGCAGTTTGTAGGGACAGATTTACAAAAGAGTATAAGGTCAATAAGTGGTGGAGAAGCGATTCGACTTCAACTATGTCTCCTGTTTTTAGGAGATTATAATATATTACTGTTAGATGAGCCCACTAATTTCTTAGATATCCATGCAATCCAAGCATTAGAAACATTTATTGCTGGATATGAAGGTACCATTCTTTTTATCTCGCATGATCAGCAATTTATAAAAAATGTAGCGGATATACAATATAAGATACATGAGAGAAAATTAATACAAATTGATTGAGAATCACAAACTGACGCTTTTCTTTAATAAGAAGGGCGTCTTTTTGTAATGTATTAATATTTTTACTTGAATTAGTCTTAAAAATGATTCGAAAGATATTAAAAATATACGTATCCCATTGAGTAGTCTATCCAAAAGAATAAGGAGATTATGGTGAAGTTACAAAATGGATTGCATAACGGCTAGTTCTGTTTGATCATATGTGGTTAAAAAAATATGAAAATAGTCCTGCAACATTAATAAATTAAAAATTTCTTGGTTATGATACCACTAACAGTGATAACATCGAGGTGAGAAGATGCCCGAACATATCGAAGTGATTTTGAGGTCAATAACATCTTTTAGTTTATTGCTAATTGGAGCAAGAATATTAGGAAAACAAACTATCTCGCAAATGACAATGTTTGATTTTGTTGCATCCATATCACTCGGAGCAATTTCAGCAAACTTAGCTTTTAATACGACTATTAAAGTACACCATACAATTATTGCATTCATTATATATGTAGCCATTATCTTTTTAATCGCCTTAATCTCATTGAAAAATAAAAAGGGAAGAAAATTCCTGGCTGGAGACCCCACAATTGTCGTACAAAACGGGAAAATATTAGAAGGAAATATGAAAAAAATGCGTTATACATTGGATTACTTAAATCAACAACTAAGGGAAAGGGATGTTTTTAACATTGAAGAAGTTCTTTTTGCAATCGTTGAAACGAATGGTACGTTGACGGTGTTAAAAAAGCCACAATATAGAAATGTAACCAGACAAGATATGATGATTCCCATAAAAACGGAGCAGAGGTTACCTATTGAACTTATTATGGATGGGGAAATCATTAGTGAAAATTTAGAACAAAATAATATACAATTTTCATGGCTTGATTCCGAACTAAAAAAACGTAATCTGTCCAAGCATGATGTTGTTTATGCAGTGCTCGCCGCTAATGATAATTTGTATGTGGATACGTTCAGTGATCATATATACTCGCCAATTGATAAAGAATAAAGATTATTTGTAATAGGAGCCTATAACATACAAGGATGTACGCAACAGTATGTGGGGCTCTTTATATTTTTAAACATTAAAATCCAGCCATTTTTATCGTTCACTATTTTTTCTAGAACTGAATTTTAGATACTATTTATACAGCTTTAGGAAGCTATTTACTTAAGAGTAGAGTATCGGATCTGTTAAAGAAAACTTGGTAAAGGACTCAATATTCGTGAGTTGTTGATGCTACACAAGCCCTTTTGGCATAACATAGAGAAATAACACAGAATAATGGGGGAAGTATGTAGATTTGTGATAATGAAATCGTCCTTAATTCTGTTAGTAGGTCACAATTTGGGCACACAATTGTGCCAATTAACATAAATTACAAGTAGCCGTTACGCAATAAGCAATATGAAAGTACAGAAAACGCAAGAACTACAAAGATTCCGATTCAAACAAGCCCTTAAAATGAGACAGAACTAAAGAAAATTACAAAACACATGTGTTGCGGTCTTCTAAAGCAGGATCTAAAAGTAGGTTGGATTAATCTAACGGGTTCCGTTTGGGGAGAGAAAAATGCTAATAGGATTGTAAATAACATAATAATTAGCACGGAATTTGACAACAAAATGGCAATATAAATTGCAAAGAAAAACGCTCAGATTATTTTCTGAGCGCTTTTTGATGTAATATTTCACAAATCCTATTTAATTAATGCTCCCCGTTTGTTGAAGAAGGAAAAATCACTTTGTTATCTGTTCAATTATTTTTCCGTCCGAAGACAACCCTGTTATTGTAGAACCTACAAGGTCCTCTCCATCACTCACTAAAAACCAAAACTTCTCGTCATTGTTATACTCAATTAGATTGGCTTTAAATAAGTTTCCATCCTTAGTTTTAATGCTTACTTCATCTATTTCAGGGTCAAGTATCTTCCCTCTGATTAAATCCGTATAATCAGAAAAGTAGTATTCTAAATTTGAGAAACCCCAATCTAATTTATATCCGTGAGCAAGTGAACCAGTGCCTCCACTAACAAATCCCCAGCCTAATAAGTTTTTTTTAAAAAGTGCACTTCCGAAATGTTGATTTTCATGATTTCCCCATTCATAAAAGACGATTGCTTGATTGTTATCCAAAAATTCAATATGAGCAATGTTTGTCATAGGTTGATTTAATGAGTACACAGCCTTTTTCATTTCTTTAACATCATCTTTTAATGTTAAATTTAAAAAATATACCCCTAACAAAATAGCCGTTATAGATAAGAAAATTTTTAATTTCTTGGACATATAACTCCCTCCTACAAAAACATAACACAATATCCCTAGTAAATTGGCTTTTTACCACAAATTCTACTTCAACTGTACTGCACCGCTAGTTTAAGAATGTTTCTTTGTAAATGCTATAATAATAATTTTAGCATAAATTTTCCATTTACCTTCAAAAAAAATAAGTTCGCTATAATTTAGCGAACTATCTCAAATAAATTATATCTTTTAAATCAAACTGTTTATCTGTTATACCTAGTCTTTGTGCAGGAGTTCTCTTCTCACCATCAAGGTCTTTAGTAGCTTCACAAAAGTTATAAAAGGTACGAAGGATGGTCAAAGCATACTGTGCATACTTAGGGTTGAAATTTGCATAGATATAACTCTTACCATCACCTCTTGCCGTTACAAGTGGTCTTTCTAATATCGATAGTCTTCTGCGAATTTGTTGCATAAAATTATTCGTTGAATAATCACTTACATTCAATACGAGGTTAGCAATTTCTTTGGGTTCCAAAGAAGATAAATCCGTTTTGCAATCCACATAATAAAACCCTTTATCCCTTGTTGGTATCGGATGTTCGATAGGGGATTCCGCCCATTTATGATGGATTTCCGAACCAACCATTACTTCTTCGTGGAACTGCTTACTCTTAAATACATCAATGAGATATAAATAAGCTAATTGCCAAATGGATCGGGTATCGTGCATCATAGCGTTACCCCATCGTTGTAAATCTGCTCTACCGTCTTTAAACTCTTGATTACACTGTTTTAATGACTTCGATCTATCCACCATAGAAATAAAATGATGTGCCTCTGCCAAGCGTATTTCATTCGCAAATACACGAGAAAAAGCAGTCATTAAAGAATTATCTTTATCGGTAACAAAACGCCATTCAGATGCCTTTACCATCCGTTTAATCAACCAAAGGTGTGCGATTGTCGTATAGGTAGAATTGACGTGTAATCCATCAATATATTGTTCTCTTCGGTCAAACTCTTGCAGAGCTTGTTTATATTCCCATTCTGTTTGTATGTCATTTTCCGACGGAGGCATTGGATAAAAGGAATGTTTCCTAAATCGACCGTGCTTTCTGCAAAACTCATTTAGGTGGTCTTCTTTCAACAACACAGTGTCCAACTTGATGTCATTAATATCAATATTCCAATCGTATGCAATATCTGAGCGAAATACATATTTAGAATGAACATCTGCGGTCACAACGATTTGTGTTGGAAATTGTGCTTCTTCTACATCATCAAATCCCTTACCACCTTGTCCTTTCTTTCGGACGTTATTGAGATTGTAAGTCATTTTATCCGTATTCAACCACATTACAGAGAATTCCATTCTTTCAAATGCTGGTTTTTCGTGTCGCTCTACAAATTCTAAACAACGACGATAGATCCACTCTAATTTGTGATAATAGGTACTGACACCTATCTCTAATTTTTCACAAGTTCTAGTTACGGGTGTCCTATTTAATAAGTCCATTACCAAAGAAGGGAGTATATCGTTTCGCTTTTGATGATAGGTGGTTGATTGCTTTCTAGAAGGCATTAAACTTGTTTTCTTTTTACAAGTTTTACATTGCCATACTTGAGCATTCGTTTTGCTCTTTCCTTGCTTATAGAACAAGTGAACATCTTCAAATGGGGTTGTTCCTTCTTGGATGCATCCTTCTTTATGAAACTGATAATTTGGTTCCACATCTTTAATCGTTTCAATATGCACAAGACGTTTTATCTCTTCTGCCACAGACCAGTTTGACACAGGAGAGGTTGTGCAGCCCCAGGTTACTCCCTTAACTACACCAACAGGATCTTCGTTACAGATGATAGCCTGATTTTCTCCTTTTCCTCGTCCACTCAGTCGATAGCGACTAGGGTTACCCTTTGCACTAGTGAATTTTTCTTGTGGAAGACCGTGCCATTTACAATACGGGTTGCCACAAAAGTTATATTGAATTTTGTGTTCCTTCCCGTTTAACGAAAAAGAAACGGGACGATACAAAAGATTATTGTATCGTTTGGAGAATTTGCTCGGCTCTAATAAATCATAATTCTTTACTCGGTCAGCGATTTCAGTAGTTGTTATAGGTGTTTGTACAATGATTAATTCTTCATCTTTTTCAGCCAATCGTTTCAGTCGAGCCAACCATTAAACCTCCATTTCTTCTAACCCAAGTTGTTTAAGCAATCGCTTATTATTTCGTTTTTTCATAGCCCAATCAACAAACTCTTCATCAGTAAGGATGTTCTTTAAAAATTCATCTACAACTTCACTTTCGGTGTATTCACTGTACTCCGAAAATGCAGCTACAATGTTTCTTGTTTGTTCTGAGATAACCCAGTTCACCCGCTCTGAATTAAGGTTTTTAGGCTTTATATAGTTGAATTTCTTCATCGAATTATTTCAATTCCTTTCTGTAAAATGGTTATCTTTTTAACATATGTTTTAGCAATGATTTTAGCACAACAATTTTACAGCGGACAACAACTATTGCCCTCCTAAAAATTCATATGCTAATAGTATAATTATTTCCATTGCTAATTCATTCCAAACGTTGATATAGCAATAAAAAAAGCAGACCAAATCGCTATGCGAATTAGTCTGCTAATTACCATTCTAATTGTAGAGTTTCTCTCCCTTATCGGAACCCGTTAGGATTAATCATACTGTTTTTATTTTTAGTAAAGAAAATATGAGGGCATAGTTGTGGGGTGCTGTTTATGAATAAGAATAAAAGGGTCTCCAGTATTACTACTGTTCTTCCTACAACCGTCAATAACGATAAAAACTCCCTTTCAGCTTTAGGAAATTTTGAATATAAGCCACCTAATAATACTGGGGTCATCCTAGGTATAATTGGCGGTACATTGTCGACAGTGGGGGACGCTTTGGCCACTATTGGAGCCATTATTCAACTAAATATCGATGTTTCTGATGATTTTCAATCACAAGTTGATGATTTTAAATCAGTTCAAGAGAAGGATAAGATGCGGGAAGAGATAGATGATCTAAAGGAACAGGTGAAACAGCTTGAGAAAATAATTAAGAGTAACCAGCAATAAGGGTTACTCTTCTTGTTATTATCAAGACGCCAAAGTAGACTGCAACACTATTTTTTATTTACTTGTCCTATAAACAACAAATGCTGTTTTTAATGCTGCGTAATTACCAATGGCCGCGTAGCCATAGAACCATCCCATAAATAACCCTGATGCTACGTTATTACGGTGACTAATAAAAACAGAAATGAGTAAGCCCAATACTAATGCGACAGTAGGAATATATTTTTTTGGTATATGCATAAAGACTTTCATTGCTTGAGTCAGAATCATGATAACTGGTATTGCAATTACAGCATCCCAGAAGTTTGTATGTATTGTTGGAAAATCCAATTCTGTCACCTCTTAAGATATATATATCCCTAATTCGGAAAATTAAACAGAAAACAAGAAAATGATTAATAGTGTAGTGTGTTCGAACAATTCAGCATGTCAGGAAATGAATAAATGTTATAATAAAAAATGAAAGACAATTTAGAAAATGGATAGAAAAAGAGTAAACTCATAATGGAAAAGTTACACCTTTTTTCCATATCAGGAAGGGCGAATTGTAAAAGAAACCAATAAATGAAGGAGGAGGGTAACAATGAAAATTGGCCTGATTGGTGACAGTTTAACAGAAGGTCGTCCTGGAGTGTCTTTTGTCCCTATTTTAAAAGAAAGATATCCAATGCTTTTCTTTGATAATCTTGGCAAACCTGGGGAATCAGTGAAGAGTTTGTATAGCCGTCTCACAAAAGTAAAAGTAGAAAAAGAGTATGATCTAATTTTCCTCTGGATTGGAGTCAATGATGTGTATACGAAATTATTGAAAGTCCAAGCCCAGCATGTTGCAAAGGATCTCGAGGAATTTAGGGAGTACTATAGCAAAGTGTTACATATGGTTCTTGCGTCTTCCAAACAGGTTGTTACGGTTTCGCCTGCAATAGTGGGTGAATCATTACAGAATGAATCGAATCAAGAAATAAAAACTATATCCTCCATCATCGAAGCCCTCACTAGAAGTCATACACAAGTAACATATTTGGATATGCATTCCGTATTTCGGAAACACCTCTCACAAGTCACGAGTTCAGATTACATCAGCATCAGTGTTATGAGAGTCATGCTGGACGTTTTCTTTTATAAAAACCCAACAAGCATCGACCGGTTATCAAAAAAACGCGGCCTTCATGTAACGTTAGATGGCATTCATTTAAACAGTAGGGGTGCGGCACTTGTGGCTGACGAATATTCCACTATGATCGATCAACTTTTATTCAACGATCAAACCTCAATACAGTAAGTAATACTAACAGGCATAGGTATGCCAATAGGGGAAGGTGTTTTAATGGCATCAACAGATAAATTCACAGACAAAGCGGAGATATATGCTAAATATCGTCCAAGCTATCCAAATGAGTATATTGAATATGTAATCTCCGAAGCTAATTTGACAAAGGAAAGTATGATTGCTGATATTGGATCAGGGACTGGGATTTTAAGCAAGCAGCTTCTTGAAAAAGGATATACGGTAATTGGAGTGGAACCAAATGATGATATGAGAACAGTGGCGGAGCAAACGTTAATGCCTGGTTCCCGTTATATTTCGGTTAAAGCTGCGGCTGAAAGCACAACTTTAGAGGATAACAGTATCGATTTAGTAACGGTAGGGCAGGCATTCCACTGGTTTCACATGAAGAAGTTCAAACTGGAATGTCAACGAATTTTGAAACAGGATGCAAAAGTGTCTCTTGTGTGGAACAGCCGTGATAGTTCAAGCGATATAAACAAAGAAAGTGCGGTTGTATGCCAACAGTATTGTCCGAACTTTAAAGGCTTTAGCGGGGGAATGGAGGAAAAGCCGATTCCTTTTCATGAGTTTTTTAAAGAGGGAAAATATGATGTTACATTCTTTCGCAATGACCTGGAGTTTGATGTAGATGGGTTTTTGGGCAGGTACTTATCTGCTTCCTATTCCCCAAAAGAGAATGACAAGGAGTATGATTCCTTCATTGCTGCCTTAACAGACCTATTTGATAAATATAGCAACAACGGTATGATTACAATACCAAATATAACAAGAAGCTATTTGGGTATAGTGAAATGAACAAATCATTCAGACATGAAACTGCTGCTTACATATCTTGTTTGTGATTTTAAAGCAATATGAGAGTTTACTATAGATAATCGAGCAATGATGGGCTGTTTTTAGCAGTCCATTCTTAATGATGTAAAGGTAACTGGACCAATTACTTATTCAAGTAACGGAGCAGAATTTTTAAGAATTTGGTTAGTAATACAATAATTTGGGAAAAAATGGATTGTTATTGTGTTATAACAGTATTTGTTCTTGCATCAGGAGAGTTTTATAACGCATAGTAGAATCGGGTGTCTTTCTTTAGTAAGAAGGCGTCTATTATTATACTCAAAAAAATGTGAAATTAATACGTAGACGATCGCTTATTTTTTCTGAACTTATGCTACTAACGGGGAGGTAGTGGGAGAATTTTATTTTTGAAGACTGTAAGTCAATTTAAAAATCTCTAGTCATTTTTTATCAGACTCTGACGGGAGGGATAACTTCTCAGAAAGAAACAAATACTTAGCTTAAATACATTTGTAGGGAGTGTTATTGATGCGTGCAGTTGTTATAAATGAATATGGTAGTAAAAATGTGTTAGTAGAGCAAGAGTTACCGAAACCAGAGATAAAAGCAAACCAAGTACTTGTTGAGGTTTATGCAACTTCCATTAATCCAATTGATTGGAAGCTTCGTGCGGGTTATCTACAGAAGATGCTTGATTGGACATTCCCTATAATCCTTGGCTGGGATGTTGCAGGTAAAATCCTTGAAGTTGGTGATGAAGTAAAGCATTTTCAGGTAGGGGATGAAGTTTTTGCGCGACCTGATACGACCCCAAAAGGTACATATGCGGAATTGACTACTGTGGATGAAGAATTACTTGCCAAAAAGCCTGGTAACTTAACATTTGAAGAAGCTGCCTCTATTCCATTAGCAGGCCTAACTGCCTGGCAGTGTTTAGTGGATAACACAAAAGTCAAGAAAGGAGATAAAGTACTCATACACGCTGGAGCTGGTGGTGTAGGAAGTTTGGCTATTCAAATGGCAAAACATTTAGGTGCCTATGTTGCTACAACAGCGAGTGGGAAAAATGAAGCTTATGTAAAAAATCTAGGTGCAGATGAGTTTATTAATTACCGTACACAACAATTTGAAGAAGAATTAAGCGATTATGATGTGGTCATTGATACAATGGGTGGCGATATTTTAAATAAAAGCTTCGAGATTTTAAAACCTGGTGGCAGACTAGTAACTATTGCCGGACAACCTGATCAAGGATTAATAGAAAAGCATCAAGTAACGGCAAGCTCCTATTGGTTAGCGCCAAGTGGTAAACAGCTAGGTGAAATTGGCGATTTGCTTGAGAAAGGAATACTTAAGCCTCAGGTTGGTAGTGTATTTGGTTTTTCAGCGGAAGAGTTACAAAAAGCACATGAGTTAAGTGAAACAAATCATGCCAAAGGGAAAATTGTAATTAAAGTTAAATAACGGTGGACTATCCCCACTCATCTAACAGGTAGAAGGATTAACGTTTAGTAAACGTAACTATTTTGAAGAAATAAACGACTGAACAACATATATAGTACGTAGTACAAGATACAATTCAGTAGAAAGAGAATAGTTAACTATCGGGCGCGTTTGTGGAAAAAGCATCCCTTTTCTTATTTAACTAACCGGTGCGATGATCCAAGAAGGATTATCGCTTATTTGTATTGAAATTATTAAGCTAACGAAGCAAGTTAGATGAATAATCATTGTTAAATACAGGGGTGGGCATATGAACAAGAGGCAAATTGTTGGTATCATAGTTACTATTGTTATTATAGTTGGCTACTTTTTATATGAACAATCAAAGAAAACTACATACAAAGAAGTTATGGCGAATTTAATTGAGTTTGGGTTTCTTACTGAACTAGCGGGGCAGGTTAGTGTAACAAAACATAAAAATAAAGCTTTGGATATTTGAGGTAAGTCCAAAGCCCTTTCTTAAAATTATAATCTATTAACTTGCTCAATTTTTAATCCGAAAATTTGAGGAGGTTCAATTTTGTTTATCTGCAAATAAGTAGAAATTTGTCCACGATGATGGGTTTCATGTTCTGGAATTGCCATAAGTATTCTCCAAACACTAACTTCATGACTCCACTTCATGTGAAAAAGTGATGCCAAAGTCATTGCACAATTTGTTAAGGATGGGAGATATGCTGAACCAACAATTCCGCAAGGAGCTTATGCTGAACTCCAAGTGGCTAAAAAAATACGTGATCTCTTGTCTGACGATCTTCAAACTGTCCAAGGGCAGATTCACAACTGGATAGATCGCTATTTTCCTGAGCTCCTTACGGTCTTTAAAAAGTGGGAGGGAAAGGCAGCGTTACAGTGCTTAAAGCTTTTTGCGTTACCACATGAATTAGTAAAGTTCTCTGATCAAGACTTATTAATGCATTTAAGGAAAGCTGTAAAACGTAGTGTTGGTCTTAATAAAATTCAAGAGTTAAAACATGCAACTGGTAAGTCCATAGGACTTATCAAGGCGCAAATATGGCTAAATGAGAGCTTAAAAATGAGGTGATTTTATTTTAGAAAAACTCAGGAAAATTAATATGAAAACTGCTATATTCATGGGGATAATTTTTTACTCTTTGACTATCTTAATCCACTTTCTTATTATAAGCAAAAGTATTCCATTCACATGGGTTAATGGTGGAAGGTCTGAATCATTCGCTGAACAGCTACCAATATCTGTTATAAATATCGTTATTTCTATTATTGGAGTAGTTTTTACGAAGTTTATGAACGATTACACTTAAACTAAAGGGACAGGTTAGTTGAAGAAAAAATTTTAACTTGTTCCACAATCGGGACATTTAATTGAATAAGACTACATAAAAAATCGATTTCCCAACGTAAAGGAAATCGACTTTTATGCTAAAAATCTAATATCTTCTAAATACTATTTTTCTATATTATCTTGCTTTTTATTAATTGTATTCAATACAAAACAAACTATGGCTGTAATTGCAAGAGGAAGAAAAACTATATAAACCTCTGACAAAGCATCTCTCTTAGCGTAAAGTACTAATACAAAACTGGAAACCATAACATATGTTATTACTATAATGATATTCATTACAAATCTATGTTTATTTTTCATAGATGTTCTCCTCTACTTCCATAGCGCTATTAAGATTTAATACTTTCATTATAATTTATAAAGTGATGCAAGGTAAGGTAAAAACAGATTACTGTTTAATTAAATTTATTAAATAGGAGCTTCTTGTTTATTCCAGAAACGGGCGCGATTGTGGAATATGCGTCCTTTTCTTATTTAATCAATCCGATTTGTAAACGTATTCCAGCCGCGACCCTAGTCTGCTACATAATTCATTCGTAATGGTCCCGCATTTTTCGGCGACTTCTTCGGCAGTAATTTGTTCAGAACCATCTCTACCAATCAGCGTTGCAATGTCGCCAGCCTGTACAGCCTCAATAGCGGAAACATCAACCACCAGCTGATCCATACAAATTCGGCCAATAATAGGAGCTTTTTGTGAACGAATGAGGACATTCCCGTTTTCCATATTTCTTGGGATACCGTCTGAATAACCAATCGTAATGACCGCTGTTTTCATCATCCTTGTTACTGTAAATGCTCTCCCATAGCCGAGCTGCTCACCTGGCTGTAGAGTTTTCACCATCGCAACCCTCGCTTTAATGGATAAGACTGGCTTCAGTTCCACATCTGTTCTCACTGGATCGTTTTTACTTAGTACACCATATAGAGCAATTCCCGGACGTGCATAATCATATTGTAAGTGAGGGTAATTCAAGATTCCATAGCTCGCTTGAATATGTCGCTGCCCCAGAGGCAGTTGCTGTGATTCTAGCCACTTACAGGTCTGGTTGAATCTATCTATCTGCATATCTGTATATGCTATATCCTCAGAACGAACGCTATCAGAAACAGCTAAGTGAGAAAATACACCGACAACATGTAAATGTTTGCAGTTATAGATTTCTTTCAGATCTGAAAGTTGTGAGGCATCTGTTCCTAAACGATGCATGCCTGTATCTATTTTTAGTTGAACCCTTATCGCAACACCTTGTTTGTTTAACTGCTTTGCATGGCTTACTCCAATCACAGTTTGCGTTAATTTGTATTTCTTAATTTCTCCTATTTGTTGGGCAGGGGTATAACCTAAAACGAGGATCTCTCCTTTCACTCCGTTTTTTCGAAGTTCAATTCCTTCAGCGATAGTAGCAACGGCAAACGACTTTACCCCTTGATCCGATAACTCCTTCGCTATTTTTACTGCCCCATGGCCATACGCATTTGCTTTGACTACTGCCATGAGTTTTGTTTGTTCCGGAAGAATTCCTTTTAGCTGCTTTAGATTTCCACGTAGTGCGCCTAAATCAATCTCTGCCCATGCTCTGCTAGTTGGCGGGGGAGCTGTTTTTTTTCTAATTGGCCAAACAATTATTAACATCCAAGCCACAGTAAATGAGAGGATACTGACCGCCACAAAATGCCCCATACTATTTTCAACAAACCATTTCTCCAGTGTGAAAAACTCTGCTGTAAAGCGAACTAGTACAATTATCCACGGGTGTATGATATACATAATAGTCGAGACATTCCGAATGCTTTTACTGCTTTTTCCGCGAATCTGGAGAAGGCATTGAAAAAGAAAATACATAGCTGGAAGTAGCATAACATACATGCTGTCATGGCGCTGGAGGTCATAAGCATGCAGCAGTAGTCCTTCAACAATCAGGAAAGAGAAACTGATTACGAATAATAGTAGATTTATCGAAAACGAAACTGTTTTATTTCCTTTATAGATTAGAATTCCCATGATTAAAAAGACTGGCACCATAAAAACGCCATTCCTCGTATAATCCGCTCCAGTAAAGACCGCTTGATAAAACACTTCTAGACTAGGAAACTGCTCAGCAACCCCATAGTAGCTATCTCCAAACAGTCCTATACCATAAAGAATAACGGATATAATCGATGTCAATTTTAGCCCAATTTTACGTATGAGAAAGACAACAAGAATCACACCTACAACTAGCCCAGGGAAATACCATAAATGATAAAATGTCCCGTCAACGAGTATATCTTTTACGAATTCAAGACCCCAATTTGTACCCTCATAATGACCTGCATACAAATTTAGCGGTAGAAATAAAAGGATGGAGAGGGCATATAAAAGTCCGATTTTTTTACAAAACGCTAGAATATAAGAGTTGTCCCCATTTTCAATATATTGATATAGAAAATATCCGCTGACCATCAGAAAAAAGGGGACAGCTATTCTAGCAATGATTCGAGTCAAAATGAAATCCGCATCCTCCCCATAAGAAAGAAGAGGGGAGGTATGGTTTGCTATAACGAGGAAGGCAGCTAGTAATCTGAATAAGTCTAATGATCCCGTTTTATTCATAGGGGATTGCTCCATATAGTCACAATAAAGCCGTCCACATTGTTGCCTGAAATCTGATACAAACAATCATCTGGTATTTCAATGACAGTCGCCTCATCCATTCCTCTTACATAATAAACCTCAAACTTTTTACCCTTTTCCGTAAAGATATATTGCTGGCCATTCTCTGTAAAATCGGAAAGAAACTGAATGTATTCTTCCAAACAGAAACCATGGCGCTCCATAATTCTTGCATGAGGATATCCGACATAGCGGAAATGCCATGGTTCATGTGAGATCCCTGTGATCTGTTCTTTGCCGTGTGAATAACGCTCAATAAAACCATAGTCTGCAGCAAGCTTGCGAAAATGTGCAAAGATACCTGTATATGGAAAGGATGGACGAATGAAATCAATCTCGTCTAGATTTTCTCCCAAATCAATCGCAAGGCCAGTCTGATGTTCGCTGCAACCTGGATAGGCTACATATTGTTCTGTAAAGGTTCTGCCATTTTCAATGAGAGAGTCTTGGTATAGCTTTTCTTGTTCAGCCTTGCTTCGGTATCCGCTAACCGGAATGATCCTTCCTCGTGATTCTACTTTTTCAAGAAGCTGTGTTAACGATGCTGCGGCCCTTCTTTCGAGTAAAATAGTTTCATAGTTTGCAAGACTCGGCACAAGTGATGGTTGATCTTGTGTCTGTTTCAGACCATGATTACGAGTAACCAACATCAAATACCCTTTGTAGATATCGTCTTTATGTAACGTTATCTTTCTCATCGTTCTAACCCCAATTGGATCAAGCGATTGATGATATCAGAAAACGTTAACCCAATGCCTTTCATCATATTTGGATAACGGCTGTGATCGGTGAAACCAGGAAAGGTATTGACCTCATTAAAGACAATGTCTCCATTAGGTGTAAGAAACATGTCTACTCTTGCCAAGCCAGAGCAGCCAAGTGCACGATAAATTTGAATTGCCGTATCCTTTACTTTGGCTGTCATATCAGGATCAATGCGGGCTGGCATATGAATGCTTGAGGTAGTGAGGGTGTATTTTTCAGTGAAATCAAAATACCCGGTCTCTAATTCAATTTCATCCACTTCACCCACTAACAGGTCATCATTTCCAAGAATTGCGCAGCCAACCTCGAATCCCTCAATATATTCTTCAATAATGATCCGCTCATCGTGAGAAAAGGCTTCCGCAACTGCACTTGGAAGTTCTTCCTTTTCAGTAACGAGCGTAATTCCAATTGATGACCCTGATTTGACTGGCTTAACAAAAAGAGGCAGATGGAGCTGATCTGTTTGTGTGACAATATCTTCTATTAATTGATACCTCGAAAAAACAATTGAGGCAGGTGTTTTGATGCCTTCAAGCTCTACTAATTTATGTGCACGGTCTTTATCCATACATAAAGCAGAAGACAAGATGTCACATCCGACGTAAGGAATTCCGGCTAGTTCTAAGTATCCCTGTAGTGTTCCATCTTCGCCATTTTTACCGTGTAGAACAGGGAAAACAATATCAATCATTGTTTCGGTAACATGTCCATTTCGATTTTCCAGTAGAACATTCACAAAGCGATTTGGAGAAAAGAAGGCAGGTGTGCAATTTGCCTCATCGGACCACCACGTATTGTTCAGAATGTTTTCCACGCTACCGTGATAACGGTACCAGCGGCCTTCCTTTGTGATGCCAATTAACACTTTTTCATATTTGTCTTGGTCCATATGTGTAATAACAGAGTAAGCAGATTGCAGTGAGACTTCATATTCATTTGAACAGCCTCCAAAGATAACAGCAACGATCATTTTTTCCATATTTATTTCCTCCTTATAGATAAAAAAAAACACTTTTTGTTTCTGTACTTGTATCGTACTAAAACAAAAAGTGTTATGTTTTCGTATATCCTCAAGGAAATAATACGTTTTTCTTCTTTAATTCTTACGATTTTCTTACGTTGAAAGAGGGAGTCTTACGATGAATTCGACTTTCTCTTCCTCGCTTTGTGCGGAAATGGTGCCTCCGTGTAATTCTACAATTTCTTTGGCAATCGCAAGCCCAAGACCTGCTCCTCCTGTTTTCGTACCACGTGATGTATCCAATCGATAGAATTGTTCAAAGATGCGACCGAGCTTGTCTTTTGGTATAACAGGACCATTGTTTATAAAATGAAGCTGTAAATACTCATTGTCCTTCTTAGAGCGAATGATGATTGGACTGTTTTCATAGCTATAATTAATGGCATTGCGAATTAAGTTGTCAAAGACACGCTCCATTTTATTCACATCACAGGAGATTTCCAGATTGTCTTCAATGTCTAACTGGCAGGTTAGGTTCTTTTCAGCAAACAACGGATTAAATTCAAACGTAATCTGCTCGAGCATCCTTGTTAGATTAATATGGCTCATTTCAGGACTTAACTGAGTTAAATTGAAACGTGTAATTTCAAAAAACTCATTAATTAATTCCTCGAGCCTTTCAGCTTTATCCAATGAAATGGATAAGTACTTTTCCCGGAGCTCTTCCGAAATTTGCTGTTCATCTCGAAGTAACGTTACATAGCCAATTACAGACGTTAAGGGTGTCTTCAAATCATGAGCCAAGTACACGAGCAGGTCGTTTTTCCGTTGTTCTGCTTCCTTTGCTAACCTGGCGTTACGGATGGATTCCTGCTTGATAGCATTCATCCGTTCTTCCACTTGCTTTAATTCAGTAGGTAAACGGATGTAATCACTTTTGTCAGAAGCTAGATTTCTGCTTGCATCCACTATCTGATCGACATAGTTGAGCGTTTTTCTCCAATAGTACATAAAGATTATAATAAAGCCGATCATCCATGTTATGAGTATAAAAGGGATTGGGTTATTGCGAATTGGACGGAGCAGAATGTATAGAAAATCATTTGGATACCAGATAAAACTGCTCAATATGTAATAGGCCACAACAATAGCTGTTGCTAAACCAACGGTAAAAAGAAAGATCGTTATAAAAAATTTCGTGAATGTCTTACCAGTTAAGCCGCTACTTGCTACACTCTCTCTATTCAATTGTATAGCCAACTCCCCATACCGTTTTAATAAACTTTGGTTTTCTCGAAGGTTCCTTCATTTTTTCCCGCAAACGTGCAATATGGGCCATCACTGTATTGTTGTTATCTATATATTTTTCGCCCCACACTGCTTCGAACAATTCCTCAGACGAAACAACCTTCCCTTTGTTTTCACATAAATGCCACAGAATCGAGAATTCGATGGGAGTTAAGGAGAGAGGCTTTCCATAAAGTGTACATTTATGGGTATCCTGATTTATGACCAGTCCTGAAAAGTCGTATTCCTTAGCAGCCTGTGCAGGCTCTGTAATAAGACTATTGTTTGAGTTGTATCGTTTGTAGCGACGCAGCTGGGCTTTCACTCTTGCCACCATTTCAAGCGGGTTAAATGGCTTTGTAATGTAATCATCGGCACCAAGTGTAAGTCCAGTAATTTTGTCGATATCTTCAATTTTTGCTGTCAGCATAATGACAGGATAATGATAGTTCTCACGAATCTTCTGGCAGATTGTAAACCCATCCACATTAGGCAGCATCACATCCAAAATGGCAAGCTCCAGCTCATGAGTCTGAATATACTCTAAGGCGGGCTTTCCATCATAAAATACTTGAACATCATAGCCTTCATTCATCAAATAAAACTTCACTAAATCAGCAATCTCTTTTTCATCATCCACTATTAAAATAGGATTCAATGTTATCCACCTCAATAATTCATACAACTGTTTGTTCAACTTCCTATAGAATAAATCATTTTTACTAGAAATAGAAGGGGAGGGATGATACAAGATGACCTGATCCAGCTTCACGAGGGTTTTTATGTGGGTTTATAGGTGAGAGAATTGCAAGAAATTGTGAACGATAGTTGGATATATTAATAGGATATAAACAACGTGAAACATAATACTGAGTAATACTTTATAGTAGATCTACTAAAGGGTGCGTTGATCCAAGAAGGATTAAAGCACCTTTTTGTTGAATTTATTTTACTAACGGTGCAATTTAGTATAAAAAGGATGACGATGTACGGATTCATTTAAGATGTGAGGTGAAGTTCATGATTTTGGTCAGTTCTTGTTTAGCTGGATTAGAAGTAAGGTACAACGGTACACATAGCTTAGATAATAGGATAAATAAATTAGTTGGAGAGAATAAAGCTGTTACTATCTGTCCCGAACTGCTTGGTGGATTTTCAACCCCAAGGGAACCTGCTGAAATAGTAGGCGGAGACGGAGAAGATGTGCTGGATGGAAGGGCTAAAGTGGTGGAGCAATCTGGTAAAGACGTAACCGAACTTTACATAAAAGGAGCTTATGCGACTTTAGAAAAAGCTAAAAAAATAAACGCAACAATAGTTGTTCTCAAGGAGAATAGCCCATCCTGTGGCAGTTCAATGATATATAACGGTGAATTTAAGGGTAAGAAAATTGTTGGTAATGGAGTTACTTCATCCTTACTTAAGAGAAATGGTTTACAAGTTATTTCTGAAGAACAATTTGTTGAAAGTTCCTTTGAGTTATTTAAATAACGGGTGCGGTTGTCCAAGAATGATTATCGCTTATTTTAATTGTAGTTATTGAGCTAACGGGGCAGGTTAGTTGAAGAAAAATGAAACTTTGTGTGAGCAATTTTCGTAAAATTAATTTAAGTAGAGTGAGAATATTAAATTTACGGGGATGGTTAGTTAATGGGGAAAGATGAAGAAAAAATACGCGAAACAGAATGGAAAAGAAATCCGTTAAGTAATTTAGCCGATTCCGTTAACCGTTCAATGGTTGGTGACCCAAGTACAATTGCAAAAAGTGGGTGTCTAACAAAGGTTATTACCTTAGTAATTGTTATTATAGGACTGTTTGTTCTCTCTCGGTGTTCTTATTAAGCTAACGAAGCAGTTTAGCATAATAAGTCGGTAATTTGTATAAAGAGGTGAATTAGAGTGACTGTACATCAAATGGGTTTATATGGTGAATATTTTAAATCAATTAAAGAAGGACGAAAGTCAGTGGAGGTTCGCTTGAACGATGAAAAAAGAAGGAAAATAAAAGTCGGCGATACTATTGAATTTATAAAAGTTCCTGAACAAGATGAAACTCTGCAAGTACAAGTAATTGAACTTAGGAAATATGACACCTTTAAGGAAATGTATGAAGATATACCTTTTAAAGATTTTGATTGTGAAGGTTGGACAATGGAAGAAATGGTAAATGGAACATATGAAATTTATAGTCCAGAACAAGAAAAGGAATGGGGAACATTAGCTATTAAAATTAAATATTAAATATGAAATAAAGGATCTTTAACTAAAGGGTGCGTTGATCCAAGAAGGATTAATGCACTTTTTTGTTGAAGTTAATCAACTAACGATGCAGTTTAGCTGAAGAATCTTTGTTAAATACGGGGGGTGGCCATATGAACAAGAGACAAATTGTTGGTATCATAGTCATTATACTTAGTATAGTTGGCTACTTTTTATATGAACAATCAAAAAAAACTACATACGAAGAAGTCATAGCAAATTTAATTGAGGAAGATGAAAAGGTTGGGCAAATAACAGTTTATAGCCAAATACCACTTGTTACGAAAACTGCTTCAGCAACAATTGATGACACTAAATTGATAGATAGTATTTTAAATGAAAAAATAAAACTAGAAAAGATTAATACACATAAACTCCCTGAAATATTGACGACTTTAGTTATAAAAACAGATAAAGCCTCATATGAAATAGGATTTGATGCAAATAGTATAATGATAGGTTCTGTACGATATGTAACAACTCCAACTATAAATCCAATTAATATGATATTAGTCAATGAAGATTAGATTGGAAAATAATAGAGTTCACGCCATTTATTTGGAATTAAAGATTATATAAAAAAATTGAACGGGAGTGATTGTCACTCTTCTTCAACAAACGGGTGAGAATATAAAAGGAGTGCAGCTACTGATTCTAGCAGGATTAGTGGCTTTTCTTGTTGAAGTAAAGAAGCAGGTTAATTTAATACATTGGAAAGGGATAGGGGTTATAAATAAGGAATAACTTGATACAGCAGATTAAATTAAGGAGAGGTAAATATGAGTAAATCATTCATTGAACAAGTACATTATATTAGAATTCCTGTAAAAGATTTAGAACAGTCTGCACAATGGTATAGAGATGTATTAGGGTTTCAGTTATTAAGCATTACTGATGATCCATTTGCGATTATTAAAGTAAATGAGGGACCTCTTTTACTTATCCTAGTCCCAACTGACGATGACACATTTGCACATTTTACAGTGAATAATGAATCAGCTTTCAGTATCGGCTTTACAAGCCCAGAATTATCTGAATTTCACCAACACCTAATTAATAATCAAGTTAAGGTAGAGGATATACAAGAAGATAATGGTCATGCCTTTTTCCACTTTTATGATCCAAATGGTAATAAACTTCAAGTACACTGGTAGGATTATAAATTTCCTTATTTCATTAACGGGTAGCTTTAGATGAACAATACAACGTTAAGTCTACCATTTTATGGTAGACTTATTTTGTTGTATTTTATCTCATATTACCCTCCACATTGATAAAGTTTATATAAGTTTGCATGTTATTGTTAGATTAAAAGTTACATAAAGTGAGGGAGGAGAGTTATTGAATAGCGAGGAAAATCTACTGGTAAAAGTACATTGCAAAAATGGTAGAGAAAGAATAAGTGTGAAAATGAAAGTGGGTAAATAGATGATTCCTTTAGTATATGACCAAATTAATCATTGGGGCAAAGACGATGATTTCTTTTTAGCATTATTAAAAAAAGTTAAAGTAAAAAAAATAGCTGATTTGGGCTGTGGAACTGGAAGGTTAACTTCTCATTTTGCGAAAGCGGGCTATCATATTACAGCTGTTGATCCGAATAATGAAGCAATTGAATATGCGAAAAATAAGGATTTTCCAGGCGAGGTGACATGGATTGTTGGTGATAGCTCAAATTTACAAACAAATTCGTTTGATGCTGTTATCATGACAGCAAATGTCGCACAAGTATTTCTTACAGATAAAAGTTGGCAACAAGTCATTTCGGACGTTTATCGAGCAGTAAAACCAGGGGGACATTTTATTTTTGATACACGTAACCCCTTAGCAAAAGTGTGGGAACAGTGGGAAAATGATATGACACCTGATCTTGCAATACACCAGGAGACTGGCGAACCACTTGAAATTTGGACAGAATACGAGGGGTTTGTAGAAGATGTTTATACGTTTTATGAAACTGTGAAAAATGCACGAACAGATGAAGTACTCATTCATGAAAAAATGCAATTAAAATTTCGAACAAAAGAAGAAATCCATGAATCACTGCAACGAGTAGGGTTTTCGCAAATCCAAGTTTATGGTGATTGGGAGTTTAAGCATGCAACTGTAGAAGCAAGATCATTTATTTTTCATAGCGTAAAATAAAAATAAGAGGTCTTAAATAGAAAATTATGAGCAAAGGGACTTGAGTGATAACTCAAATCCCTAAACTAGTACATATCAGTTTTGTGATTTACTTTTATAAGGAATGTTTTCTTCAAAAACCTCAAATAAAAGACTGTAATAGTCTTTTGTTTTTTCGTTTGTCTTATTTTTTTTATATTGATAAATTGGAAATGATGCTAAGAATAGAATAGAAACACATAAGAAAAATAAGCACAAAATACCGTTAATCACAAACATTTTTTTCACTCCTCATCATCTTGCTTTTATACAAAATGATTGTAAATGATGAAACGCGTTTCACATCAAGAAAAATATCGTATTTTATGTAAGGGGACACACACTTTGGCAAATATAAAGGATATTGCGAAGAGGGCAGGAGTATCAGTAACAACAGTATCCCGTGTGTTAAATAATCATCCATATGTCAGTGAAGCAAAAAGGGAAGCTGTTTTACGGGCTATTGAGGAAACCAATTACCAACCCAATATTAATGCAGTTCATTTAAGCAAAGGAGAAACTCTACTTATAGGGGTGGTGATTCCTTTTACAAATCACCCTTACTTCGGATTATTAGTTGAAGGAATAGCGAGCGAGGCTGTTACAAACAATTACAAGTTGGTTCTGTTCCAAACGAACTATGAGGTAAATCGAGAGATTGAAGCGTTAAAGATGTTACAACATAAACAAATAGATGCTTTAATCATTTGTTCAAAAAGTTGCAGTTGGGATGTAATTAATGAGTATGTACAATATGGACCGATCGTTCTCTGTGAAGATTCTAGAGGTCAAAATGTATCGTCCACATTTATCGATCATTATAAAAGTTTCTTACTTGCATTAGAATATCTTCATAATAAAGGGCATGAAAAGATTGGCTATTGCATTGGAAGAACATCGGGTACAAATAGTTTACAAAGGGCAATGGCATACAAGGAATATTTGAGAAAAAGAAATAAGCCGTTTGACCCTAATTACATATTTACGAATTGTCTCAAATTTGAGGACGGAGTAAAAGTGGTACAGCAGATAACAAAAATGGACAATCCTCCAACCGCACTGTTAGTTTCTAGTGACATCGTTGCTGCGGGAATACTAACCTACTGTAAGGAAAAGGGTATCGTAATACCGGATGAACTAGCAATCATGGGATTTGATAACCAACCAATTGCGAAAATTATGCACATTACAACACTTGAAATCCCTTTGGTTGAGATTGGTAGAAAATTATTTCATCAAGCAATCAACCGTACAAAAAAATCTCACGAAGAGATCGTAGTCAAGTTAATAGAACGGCAAACCGTATAGCAATAAGGAGTAACATTATCCACGTACTAGTAGGTCTGCAGGACCTTAGAGAAATAACGCAATAAAAGAAAAGCAGGTAGGTAGGTGATAGGAGAGGATTCTACTAAAGAACCCTCCCTCCTTACGATTGGTAGCGTTTATTTCTTATGCTTATATTTGTACTTATACTTGTACTTATATTTGCATTCACATTTACATTTATTTTTTTTGTGATGATGTTTTTTATCCTTTTTGTGCTTATCCTGATCTTTGTGATGATGTTTTTTATCCTTTTTGTGATTATCCTGATCCTTATGATGATGTTTTTTATCTTTCATTGTTGTCACTCCCTTGAAAATATTAGTAATGAACACATATTTACTATATTCAGTATGTTAAAAGGGGATTGTACAATCTAAGTCCATTTTTCTACTATTTATAAAATGAGCAATAGCCTTTGAGGTGGTGTAATGAAGAAGCAACATGATAGTTTACTATAGATAATCGCCCAATGATGTGCTCCTTAGTAAGTTCTTCAACTATAGGGGTGGTTTCTGGAACAATAGAAACGCTTATTCATTATTGGAGCGAAGATAGATAAGGTTCTGAACTTAAGGAGGTTTTGGAAGGGGGAGACAAGTATGAAGAAAATTGAAGTATTTGTTGATGAAGTGTATCAGGGTATAGGTGGTAATGAAAAAGAAATTCAAGAGTTAAAAGAAGAAATGAAAAATCATTTATTAGAGGCAGTCCACGAGTTAAAATCCGAGGGGAAAACAGAGCAAGAAGCCATTGAACTTGCCATTGAACGTTTCGGTGGAGAACAAGAAATGCGATCTATTGTCCGTCATATATTTAATGTACAAAGGATATTTGCTAAACGGGTGCTCCATATAGCATTATCATTTTTTGTCCTAACTTCCGTTATCTGTGTAGTTTTATGGGCGTTGGATGTAGCGGATATGAAGGAGAATGATGCTGTCGCTGAAAAAATAATTGGTGCAGAAAAAACAGTTGGTATTTTAGAAGGTAAAGAAACAGTTTCCAAAGATGCGAAAGAAGAAATTGATGCTTTAGTACAAAATAAAAATCAAATCTTAAATCTTAAAATTTACAAGATGTCTGATGTCGAGAAAGTATCAGAAACAGGCACAATTTCGCATCACTTAGATGAAGCTATACCAGTTTATCGAATCGGAAAATCGCCTTCTGATGAAAAAAATTGGATGTTAATTGATTTAGGGTATATAGACAATGACAATGAATGGTATGTACAAATGGAATCAAAACAACTTATTGCGTTTGCACCTGTTGTTTCATTAATCGGTTTTGCGATTTATGCGACTTTGTTTACTATTTGGGCAACGATCAATGCATATCATCATAAACGACTAAATGTTGGCTGGTTTTTGCTTTTGCTTTCTTAAATATATTCGGTTACTTGGCTTATTTTTTATTTGGGAAAAGGGTGCAATCTAAAACAATTAGTTAATATCTTATTGAAAAACGGAGGAGACAAATTGAAGGAGGATAATATGATAAAAGTATTTAGAGTAATGATAAGTATAAGTTTTGTGATATATTTGTTTGCATTAATAGTTCTATTATTTTTAGGTGTTAGATTAAGATATATCGGGACTGACTTGTCATTGATAGAATATATCAAATCGTCTTCAAACTTAATCCCATTTAAAACAATAACAACATATGTTACAGCGATTTTTGATGGTAGGATGAATATGAATATACCCATTCAAAACCTCTTTGGAAATGCTTTTATGTTTTTACCAATGGGAATCTATCTGCCTTACTTTATAGGTAAAATCAACAAAATAAGTGTATTTTTATTAACAATGGTAATCATGTTATTCGTTATTGAGGTAGTACAATTAATTACAAGAAGAGGAAGTTTTGATGTCGATGACTTCATCCTAAATATGTTTGGGGCTTTGATTGGTTTTTCAATTTGGAAGTTGAAATCTATTCAACAATTAATAAATAGAACTAAAATTCAACCAAATAGTTTGTGAATAATTATACTTAAAGTAACGGGTGCGATAGTGTAAGAACGGATTTGAAAATATTTTGATTTGAAACGAAAAAGGGGAGGAATTAGATGAAAAAGGTTGGACTTATACTTAGTATTGTAATAGTTGTTATTGCTGCGTTCATATTTGTAAATAAATTATACTATCCAGCTCTTCCAATAGAAAACTTATCAGCAAAAGATGCAATTGATAAACTAAAAGAATCGGATAGTAAAATAGCTGAAATTGCAGTAGAAGGCGATTCTATTTGGTATATCACAAGTAGCGAGAATAGAGGTATTTCGATTGCTGACGAAAATATTAAACAAATGGTTGTCTCAAATGGATGGGAATTTAAAGAAAAAGATGGTGCTGGCTTGTTCTTTGAAAAAGATGGAGAAGAACTAATTGCTACTACTCAAATGTGGACTAAAAATTATGTTCTTGTTAAAATTGCAAAGTTTTAATTACTTTTGAGTCTTTTCAACAAACGGGTGCATTAAATTAATTTAATGGAGTAACCAGTTATTAAAACTAGTTGCTCCATTATATTTGTTAGAAATATTTTTGATAAAACTCTTTTCTGAGACGACCACTTAGTTCAGCATATATCCGTGTAGTTTCACTTTTTTCATGTCCCATCAAACTCTGTATCACTTCAATGGGTGCACCATTATTTAGTAAGTGAGTCGCATAACTGTGTCTTAATTGGTGCGGATGGATTACTTTGTTAATACCTGTCCGTTTTGATATTCGTTTAATGATATATCTCATTTGTGCTTTGCTCATTCGATGAGGATCTCTTTCGGTTACGAATACAGCTCCATCATTATCTTCTCGACTTTCTATATATCGTTTAAGCCAAATGTCACAGCGAATATTAAAATATACTTCCCTTTCCTTATCACCCTTCCCCTTAACAATTGCTGAGTGATTAGACCAATTAACGCTATTCATATCGAGTGTTACGATCTCACCAATCCTACATCCTGTTGAAAACATAAACTCAAATAGAGCTTTCTCCATAGGTGTCAAACATGCTTCACGAAGATGTTCGATTTCCCTATCTGTTAAAAATTTTGGGATTCTTTTCCCTAACTTTGGTTCTTTAATCTTGGCTGCTGGATTTTTACTGACATGTCCTTCTTCATGTGTCCAACGAAAGAGTGATTTCATTGAACGAACACGATGTGCTAATGATGAAGGTTTTAATGTTTTACTAGACTTGGAGAGGTAAGCCTTTAATTGGTCTGTTGAAAGTAAATCAATTTCTACATCTCCAAAATGACGAATTAGTAGATTGACCTGAAGTTGATACGCTTTTAAAGTTTGAGGTGAAAATCCCTCTATTCGCTTATCCGATTCATAAGTATCCCATGCTTTTGACAGTAACAAAATATATCTCTCCCTTTTAAAATTCTATTTTAAAAGGAATTATTGACCTGATTCTAGAAATTTAAACGTAAGATCCTATTAAACTCTCAGTGTTTAGTTGAACAAGAAAATGTCATATTGGAGGTTATAAAATGAGATCTAACTTAAAAGGAGTATGTAAAATTTTTAATGAAGAAGAGGGGTGGGGCTGGATTTCAATTGAGGGAGAAGCTGATGCTTGGGTGCACTTCAGTAGTATTCTTATGGATGGGTTTAAATCACTTACAACTGGTGAGGCTGTATTATTTGACCTTGAAGAAAATCCAAATTTAAATGAACAATCACGCAGAGCTGTAAATGTTAAGAAAATTTGTAAATAAGATTAACTAACTTGATCGTTTCTGTGAAATACAGAATGCTTTTTCACTAACGGGCAGGTTAGTTGAATAAGACATTTAAAATTATTGGAGAAAAGAGCAACACAATTCACAGTAGATATTTATAAACCCCATTCTAGAGAAATGGGGTTTTATTTTTTTGGCTCTATAACGAGTCAATATGATACTTTCAATCAAAAATGTGGTGTGCTATCTTGTTTTTTGCTTAAGTCAATTGCGGACTGAAGGATGTTACAAATGGTAGTAACACCTTGTTTTAAGTGTATCTCATTCATAAAAGAATAGCTCAGTCTTAAATGATGATTTTCTTGTTCAGAAGGGTAACAAGCTGACCCAGGTAAAAAAGTAATTTGCTCTTTCTTTGCTTCTAATAAAAGGTGATCAGTATTAATCCAAGAAGGAAGAGTGAGCCAAACGTTTAATCCTCCCTTTGGAATAAACCAAGAAACCTCTTCAGGTGAATGTTTTGATAGAATCTCTAAGACTAGATCACGCCTTATCTTTAGAGCTGTTCTTAATTTTTTTAGATGATCCATCATTCTATTTGAAGTAATAAAACGACTGATAGCTTTTTGTGTTAGTAATGGACTCCCTAAGTCTGCGTTAGCCTTGGCAGCTAATAGACGTTTAAATATTGAACCAGAAGCAGCTAATATTCCAATTCTACATCCTGGAGCTAATATTTTGCTTAAACCTTTCAAGTAAATGACATGACCGTCTTGGTCCAAACTTTTCATCGATGCAGGTGGTTTTCTTTCAAAATAGATTTCACTACATGGATCATCCTCAATCACTAAACACTGCGTACTTTTAGCAATTTCAAGAATTTGTCTGCGGCGTTTTGTGGGCATTACTACACCTGTTGGATTGTGAAACGTAGGTACAGTATAAATAATTTTGGGTTTATATTTATCACACAAATTCTGAAATAAATCTATCCGCATTCCATCACTGTCAACAGGTACCGTAAGGATTGTTGCACCTCTTCCACGAAACACATCAATAGCTCCTGGATAAGTTGGGGCTTCCATGACTACCACATCACCTGGTCCAACAAATGTACGAGCAACAAGGTCTATTCCTTGTTGCGAACCACTTGTAACTAAAATATTGTCTGGGATAGTTGGAACATCCATTCTTTTTAAATACTCATTCATAGCATGTCTAAGCTCTTTATCTCCTTGAATTTCTCCATATTTTGATAGAATTTTTTGATTCTCAGATAGCATTTTATGAATTTCTTGCTCTAAATATCGATTAGGTAGGAGTCCAGGGTCTAACATAGAAGATGAAAGATGAATTTTTTCAGGGACTTGATGAAAACGAGCAAATTGAGACCTAGGTAAATAATCTTGAACGGAAAGTTGCCAATCGTATGAACCGGTTCCTTCTTTCCTTTCTGGTTCTTCATTTTTTGTCTTTCTTATAAAGGTTCCTTTTCCTTGAACAGATGTGATATATCCCTCATGTTCTAGTTTTTGATATGCCTTTACAACAGTAAGTAAACTTACTCCAAGTTGTTTTGAAAGTTCACGCACAGAAGGTAATTGAAAATCTTCTTCTAAGAGTTCTGAACGGATATGATCGAGAATCGAATGGTATATTTGCTTCGTTAATGATATGTCAGCATTACGATTAATTTCAATGTGCATGAGTTTACTCCTTTAAGTGTTATACATGGCTGTTGAGTGTTATACACAAACAGATGTAGAATACCATTAAATTATTAAACACATTATAACACTGGAGGAATTGAGATGAAATATTTTGTAGTTGATGCTTTTGCAGAAAAGGTTTTTGAAGGAAACCCAGCTGGAGTATGTATCATGAATGATTGGATTTCAGATGAACTTATGCAGAAAATAGCCATTGAAAATAACCTGTCGGAAACGGCATTTGCAGTAAAAGAGGGCACACATTATGGACTGAGATGGTTTACACCTGGAGGAGAAATTAACCTTTGTGGGCACGCGACGTTAGCAACAGCATTTATCATTCTTAATTATTATGAGATGCAATTAGATAGCGTTAAGTTCAGCACAATTAGTGGAGAGTTGACCGTAAATAAGCAAGATGATTTATATGAACTGGATTTCCCTTCTGTTCCTTCGGAACAGCTTTCTGTTACTGAGCAAATGATCAGTGCTTTGGGAATCGTACCAAAGGAAACATTTTTGAATAGAGATTTAGTTTTCGTATTAGAGTCCGAGGAAGAAGTCAGAAACGTAAGCCCTGACTTTGCAAAATTAGAAACATTGCCAGAAGGCTTGGGTGTTTGCGTTACGGCGCAAGGAAGCGAATTCGATTTTGTTTCCAGAGCGTTTTTTCCTAAGTTAAAAGTAAACGAAGATCCCGTAACAGGTTCATTACATTGCTGCTTAATTCCGTTTTGGGCAAATAGGCTAGAAAAAAAGGAAATGGTGGCTAGACAATTATCAAGTAGAGGAGGAACGCTTTACTGTAAACATGAGGATACTCGAGTAAAGATGGCTGGTAGAGCAGTTCTATATTCAGTAGCCGAATTAAAAATTGAGATTTACTAACGAAAACATTAACCCTGGATTTTTATCTCTTAAGAATGGAAGGAGATTTGCTTGTATGTCACATTATTATATGTTTATTTTTGTATCCCTTATTATCATTATAACTCCAGGGCCTGACTTTATTTTGATTACTAAAAATGCACTTGCAATTAATAGACATGCAGGTCGTATGACTTCATACGGAGTTGTGACAGGACATATTATTTATGCAACAGCTTCTATCCTGGGGTTCACGGCCGTTATTGCAAAATCTATAGTGCTTTTTGAAGTAATCAAATATACTGGAGGTGTTTACCTTCTTTATCTAGGAATTAAGGCAATCCTATCTAGTATAAAGAATAAGGAAAAAGAAAACATAGAAATTAAATCGACTGTAGGGGCTGAATTACAAGTTGCTCAAAAAAAATCTTCTTATTTCCAAGGATTAGCAAGTACACTTCTAAATCCTAAAGCCATTATGTTTTATATTTCTTTTCTTCCACAGTTTATTGATTTACAAGGAAATATAATTCTGCAGTCAGTGATACTCGCAGGGCTTTTTATAATAACTGTTTTATTGTGGTTTACTTTATATCTTTACATTCTTACTTACATAAGTTCGTGGTTTAAAAAACCTTCTGTAGAAAGAATCTTTGACCGAGTTTCTGGTATTGCACTAATATATTTAGGCATAAAGTTAGCACTTGGAAAAAATTAATTTTAGATTATTGTTTCAATCTTAGATATAGGCAAGGATGATATTGGTACTTTGCACTAACTGGGGACATGAATCTAAATGAAGAATATGTGAATTTTTTCACTTAAACTATAGGGTGCGTTGAACCAAGAAGGATTAATGCACTTTTTGGTGAATTATTTAACTAACGGTGCAGCAGTGTTTAATAATGAATCTATTTTTAATTTAAATTATAAATAGTAAGTCATAATCCTAAATAGGATGTGTTTTAAAAACAAATTATTATGGATTAGGTGGTCTTATGAAAAAAACACCCCCCAAAAAAATACATATTATTGGTTCTGTTGGAAGTGGTAAAACAACATTAGCAAAAGAAATATCTTCAAAGTTAGAAATACCTTATTACGAATTAGATAATATAGTTTGGATAAGGAATAAGTCTGGAGATATAAGAAGAACTGAGCAGGAAAGAGAAGTGTATCTAAGTAGTATAATACAATCTGAAAGTTGGATAATTGAAGGAGTACACAATGAGGATTGGGTTAGCGATTGTTTTCATAGTGCAGATTTGATTATTTTTTTAGATACAAGATATTCCATAAGAACCTACCGAATAATAAAGAGGTTTCTTAAACAAATACTTAGATTAGAGAAGTCAAATTACAAACCATCATTAAAAATATTTTTTAAAATGTTTAAATGGAACCGATATTTTGAAGATGTAGGGAAAGTTAATTTTTTCAACAGATACGACATACATAAAGACAAGATAGAAGTTATTAACAACACAAATGTAATTAAAAAATACTTCAACTAAAGTGACGATGATCCAATAAGGGTTATCGTTTATTTTTTAAGTTATTGAACTAAAGGGGCAGGATAGTTTAATAAAAAATATTTCCAATCAGGGGGGTTATTTGTTATAATTAGTGTAAAATTACACTAAGGTTAGATGTGTTGCCTTGTATTTGCTAAGGGGGCATGGGAATTGAAAAAGGAGCATTATTTTATATGGATGTTAATGATAATTGCAACTATATTAGGCGTATACGGACAATCTTTAGCCTATTTTGTGGATGAACATATGGCTAATACAAATCCTCCGATATATTACTTAACCATCTTTACGGTTATTAGTGTCCTCATATACTTAGTTACCCCTTTATTGGCATATTTGATGATGAAAGTAAAAAAAATTGATAAAGAATTTACTCATATATACATATTTGGTTTTGGAATGATAGGTATATGCGTATCCATATGGTCAGTATTTGTTTGTGCGATGTGGTGGGGCTAAATTATTTTGATACAGAATTGTTTTAACGAACTGGTGTGACTCTTCAAGAAGAAGGTCGTTTATTTCTCACTAAAAGAAAGTTTGTGAAAAATTGTACTTAAAGTAACGGGTGCGATACTTTAACAAAGGGGTATGGCATTTCTTATTGTACTAAAGGAGCAGGTTAGTTGAAGAATGGATAATTTAATACTTAACCAAAGTCTATTCTGGATCAGTGTAGCTGCTTTTGAAAACAAGGTTATGTTTAACTTTTTCCCCTTGACTTGAAATGCATTTCATAAATTAGAGTGAAAGTAAGCTCACTTTCAACTTAAGGAGGAAGAAAGATGAACAGGACAATTAACCTTCAACAAGATGAACATGTACTAACTACCCTTACAGGGTTATTGGAAATCTTTGATGGAACACATAATGTCAGCTTTGGAGAGTTGTATTTAACCAATAAAAGAATATATGTAGTAAGCAATAGACTAATAAATGTGGAAGAATCATCTTTCTGGTTAGTAGGAGAAATGAGGGATATTGAACATTCTACACTTATTGTAGGAGAACACAGGATTGCGGTAAGATGGGCTTACAATGGAAACCTCCTTTACTTTATAAAAGCTTTTCAAAAATTAAATGGAACTGCATAGGTTCCTTGACATCAAGTATATGTGGGAGATAAGTGATGACAAATATTAACGATATTGCACGATTAGCAGGTGTGTCCGTCTCTACTGTTTCTAGAGTCCTTAACAATTATAAGTATGTTGCTAGTGATAAAAGAGAGTCTGTTCTTAAAGTTATTGAAGAAATGAACTATACACCAAATAAAAATGCAATTGATTTAATTCGAGGAGAAACAAGAACAATAGGCGTTATTCTCCCATATAACAACAATCCAGCATTTGATCAAATATTAAACGGTATACTGAACAAGGCATTAGAGAATGATTTTTTGATTACGGTACTTCCTTCAAATTATAGTAAAGAAAAAGAAGTGGAGTATCTGCAAAAATTAAAAAGCAAGCTGTATGATGGCATCATTATCACTTCAAGAGCAAATGATTGGGAAACGATTATTCCATATAGTGATTATGGTTCAATCGTATCTTGTGAATATACGCAGCACAAGGAAATAGGATGTTCCTTTATGGACCGCTATTCTTCTTATTTAGATGCCTTTCAATTATTAAAAAACAAAGGGCATTATGCGGTAGCTTTCACAACAGCTAGGCTGGAAAGCAATAGCACGAGGCAAATGATTGATGCTTACAATGAGATTTTTGGTGAACTTAAATCTGAATATCATATTTCAAGTTGTCACAGCTTAGAAGACGGATATGAAGCAGCGGGACAATTACTGCATTTACTGGAAAGACCAACAGCTATCTATGCGAATGGAGATGAGGTGGCTGGTGGTATGTATTTATATGCTAAGTCGCAACAATTGAAAATCCCTACTGATTTAGCAATCATTGGTCAAGAAAATCAACCAATTGGTATAGCCATGGGTATTTCTACAGTAGACCATCAGTTAACGAGAATCGGTGAACAAGCTTGTAGTTTAGTGATAAAGAAATCTAGAGAAAAAGTAAAAATACCTTATCGTATTGTGGAAAGAGATTCTGTTTAAAGCCATCTTTTGTGTTATTTAACATAGATAAAATTTTTATTTTTGAAACATTAAAAGCCACAAATGTCATTTTCTATATTGTTAGGCTGGCTGAACAATTGGCCACATACTGCGCATTAAGTGACATCTAAATAATATGGTCCTTTCCGCTTGAGGCACTTATGGGTTTATCGGAAAAACGATATAGCGGTGGTAAGAAGATGAAAAATAGGAGGGATTATTTTGGTTACATCTATTATTTTTGATATCGATGGCACAATTTTGGATACAGAGCAAGTTGTACTCAAAGCTTTACAAAAGGTTTTAAAGGAAGAAGTGAAGAAAGAATATGAATTACATGAATTAAGATTTGCCTTAGGAATTCCAGGTAAAGAAACTTTAAAGAAACTAAATGTATCTAATATAGATGTTGTTCAGTCAAAATGCTCTGATGCTGAACTAGATTTTTTACATGAAGTTTCCGTATTCGAAGAAATAGAAGACGTTATTAAAGAATTAACCCTTAATAAAATAAAACTTGGTATTGTTACATCGAAAACTAAAAGAGAATTAAAAGAAGGATTCGAACCATTTGGCTTAAGTAGTTACTTTGAGCAAATAATTTGTGCAAGTGATACTGTTAAGCATAAACCTAATCCTGAACCATTATTAGCTTGTTTGGAAAAATTAAATGTTCCGAATGATAAAGCAATATACATTGGGGATTCTATATACGACATGCAATGTGCAAAAAGTGCTGGCGTAAAATTCGCCCTTGCTTTATGGGGTTCAAAGACAAGAGAAGGTTTTGAAAAAGCTGATTATGTATTAAACAAGCCAATGGATGTACTAAATTTAATCTGATTGAGTTTAAACCTAATAGAAATTCTAAGTTCCTTAAAAAAGTCGGTCCCTAACATACAGAAGAACGACTTTTTTTGTTGAATCTTGTTAAACTAACGGGTGCGTTAATCTAAGAAGGATTAACCACCTTTTTTGTTGAATTCCTTATTGAACAAACGAATCAGTTTAGTGGAAAATAATAAGAGAATTTGGAGAGGGATAAAGTCAGAATGAAAATAAAAATATTATTTTTTCTTTTAGTGTTCGGCATTGGATTTTTATTTTACTTTTTTAATGAATATAAAATTGAAAATGATAAAGAAGCTATCCAATCAAGGTTAAAAGTTTGGCTAAATAGAGGGTATAATATGGAAGTTTATGAACCTAATATACTAAAAGTTGTACAACTTGATGACTCAAAATCATTTGTATCATTATTTCAATTCCATGAAGGATATGGATACGCTCACCTTGTTGAAGGAATAAATGGCAAGTTGAAAATAGTTACGAGTAGTCATGGCGGGAGTTTAATTAATAATCATTTAATAGAAACAAGCGAAGGTAAGTACATAGTTTTGTATGGGAAAAACCCTAATTTGAAAATTAACACTATTTTAATCAATTCAAGAAATAAGATACATGACTTTAAATTGAATATGCCTGATGACGAATCATTACTTATATACGAAAAAGTACCTGACCATTTTGAGAACCCTCTTCCTGATGAATTTATACTATTAGATGGAAACGATAATGAAATTGAATTAGTCCATTACTTCAATTAACGGGTGAAGGATTAACCACCTCTTTTGTTGAATTCCTTATTTAACTAACGAAAAAGCAACAGTAATGAGTGGTAAAAATGTAAGAAAGTCCCTAGACCAAATTTTTAAAAAAACAAATGTCCAAGGACTTCTAAATTTTAATTTTAATAGAGAAATTCAAATAGAATCAACAATATGAGGCAATTTACCAAAAATTACAACAAGCAGTACGTAAAAAATCTTAAATGAGCAATTCGAAACAATTCTGAAGCAGTAACACTTTCATTATGAAAACGAACGAAGCAGGATAATTGAATAAAGTAGATTGAAAGGAAAGTAATTCACAAAAAAAAGGAGGTATAAAAGGTGGACTTATTACTTTGGATAACTATTGGTTTCATAATAATTGGATTTGTTGTACTCATATCTATGAAAAAAGCAATGGAAACTAAACTCGTTTTTATTAAAGCTAATTTGGAGGATAAGGAAAGTTCAACAAAAGCAAAATCCATAATTTGGAGGATAGTGAGTTGCACAGCTTGGGGAATAGTGAGTATGATTCTTATTGTTTGGTGGTTTCATACTCACTTTGGATAATGGTAGGTTTCAAGTGTACGTAACAAACAGGTGAGTTGAACCAAGAAGGATTACGCACCTTTTTGTTGAAGTAATTAAACTAACGGTACAGGTTAGTTATTAAATTACAGAAGGAATTGAACGTATGACAATTATAAATTGGAACAGTCTAGGGAATTGTATATGATAGTTTCCAAATTTTTGAAACTTGGAATGGGAGGACATCCAGATACATATTGCTTTTTGAAAATTCTATAATTTGATATGATGAACTTAATACGTAAAGTAGATAGAAGGATACAGAGGGAGTGCGTAAATATATGGAATACATAACACTTAATAATGGGTTAAAAATGCCAATAGTAGGTACGGGTACAAATACGTATGGAAAAGAAAATAACGAGTATAACGGTGAGTTAACAAATGAAATTCCTGAACTTGTTTCAGCACTTGAGTTAGGGTACCGATCAATAGACGGAGCTATTATGTATCGAAACGAAGAACTTGTCGGAAGAGTGTTAGCAGAAAGCAATGTGCCTCGAGAAGAGTTATTCATTACGACAAAGGTTCCAGCTAATGAAGAATATATTTCTTCAAAGGAAGCTACTCGAGCAGCAATTGATAACAGTCTAAGAAACTTCCAAACAGACTATCTCGATCTGCTTCTTATTCACTTCCCGATTGAAGACAAAGGGCAACTTAAAAATACGTGGGAAGTCTTTGAAGAATATTACGAAGCTGGCAAGTTAAAAGCAATTGGAGTTTCAAACTTTGGAAAACATCATCTAGATGAATTGAAAGAATTCGCTAAAGTGAAGCCGGCTGTTAATCAAATACAAATTAACTTAAAAGAACCTAATCGCGAGCTCCTAACTGTATTAAAAGACGAGGGCATTACACCTGTAGCGTGGGGTCCGATGAAAGCCGAAGCCCATCAAAAAGAAGTGTTGGATGAAATCGGTAAAGCCTATAACAAATCTGGAGCACAAGTCTTATTAAGATACCAAATACAACGCGGTGTGATCGTTATTCCGAAATCACACAACAGAGAAAATCAAGCAGCTAATCTAGATCTTTTTGATTTCGTATTAACTGCAGAAGATATTGAAAAAATTGAAAGTTTATAATTAGCTAGTCCTTCATCCTAGTGATATGAATTATATCGCTAGGATTTTGATTTTTCTCAAAACAATGAGATTGGAGAAGTAACGCTTTTTCTTGAACTAACGAAGCTGAGTAGTTCAAGAAGGAATTCGTCTCTTTATTACAAAACAAAGTATTTATAATGAAAACTGGACGAGGTGGTTTTGATTGGTAGGCGAATTAGAATTGGTACTAGATGCAAAAGCGACCCTAGGAGAAGGGCCGTGTTGGGATAGCAGAAAACAATTATTGTATTGGGTAGATGTTTTAGAAAAAAAGATAAATATTTTTAATCCAGTAACAAATCTAAACCGTGAAATTCAGCTGGATCAATATGTTGGAGCCATTGTTCCGAGGAATTTAGACGAAGCGGTGGTGGTATTGGAAAACGGTTTTTATTTTTTACATTATTCTACGGAAGAAGTTACCCTTATAGATGAACCAGAGAGTCATATGAAAAATAATCGATTCAATGATGGGAAATGCGATGCTTATGGACGTTTTTGGGCAGGTACAATGGATAAATCCTATGTAGAAGGGCAAGGTGCTCTTTATTGCTTAGATAAAGATCGTAACGTACATAAAAAGGTAACGAATGTTGGATTATCAAATGGGATAGCCTGGTCCCCAGATAATAAGTTTATGTATTACATCGATACGCTAACTAAAAAAGTTTGTTGTTTTCATTTTACTATTGAGACGGGGGAAATTGGTAATCCGATTGATATTATCAACTTCCCAGAGGATGAAGGACTCCCTGATGGAATGACAATAGATGAAGAAGGAATGTTGTGGATTGCGCATTGGGGTGGCTCAAAAGTATCTAGATGGAATCCTAAAACAGGAAAACAAGTAGGCTCTGTAGAAGTGCCAGCATTGAATGTAACATCGTGTGTATTCGGAGGAAAAGATTTAACAGAATTGTATATAACAACAGCAAGGTCGGATTTAAGTGAAGAACAGCTTACTAAGTACCCTTATTCAGGAGGGCTTTTCCGAATTGAAATGGATATAAAAGGAAGTCCCTCTTATTCATTTAGAGGGTAGAACTAAAGGAAGATGAAGAAAACCTATTAAGCAACAAGTGAATAGGTAAACATATGGATCCCTTCTTCATTCTTTTCCTACCGGTATACATTTAAGGCTTGTATGAGTTTGTTGAAGAAGGGCTTATTGGAAAAGAAGAACAAATGTAGACCATCCATTTTCCCAACAAAGGAAGAACCCTACGGTTTAAATTAAACAGAGAAGTATTCCTGGAATTAATGCAATGACTCTGAAAAAATGCACGTAAAGTAACGGGTAGCTATAGTTGAACAACAAAATAAATTCACCATTTTATGGTAGATTTATTTTGTTGTATTTTTATCTCACAGTACGCTCCACACTGATAAAGTTAATTTCATTTTGCATGTTATTGTTAGATTAACAGTTACATAAATTTACAGATAAAAGTACATTACATAATTAAAAGAGAGATAATAAGTGTGATAGTGAAAGTGGGTAATAATTAATTCCTTTAGTATATGAAGATTGTTGTTAGTAATAGTTTTTTAAGTTCTCCAACTGTTAAAATATGGCATTATATTATCAGAGAGTAAAAAATCTTATAAAAAGGGGAACGAAAAATGTGGGAGACTCTTCCTATTTGGTTTTGGAATTTATATTACTTGTTTCTATTAACAACATTAGGAACTGCTATATATAGTCTTGTGAAGAATAAAAATAAGATATTGTCCATATTGTCCATTTTAGCCATTGTGTTAGTTGTATTTATTCCAATAGTAAGTATTGTAAACAGCATAGGCAGAGCACCTGGCATTGATGAATATGAACACTTAGTTAGTCAATTGCAACAAGGTGCTACTTGGTCCATTTTCACAATTATAGGTTATTTATTTTTATTAGTATGGTGGGTAATATTCCTGTTCAACATCAAGTCTATAATCAAAGTCACTATCTCAAATTAAACGATATAGACTGTACACTGGAGCGACCAAGTTATTACCTATAGCTTATTTGGTGGGGTAAGTCGATTAAAGCCGACATTCGCCAGTACAATTCGTGATAATTTAATATAAATAATCGAGCAATGATAGGTTGTTTTAGACAGTCCATTTTTAGTGCATGTAAGAGATAACAGTGAAGTATTGTATGTAAGCGAAAGGGTAGTTTTCATTTTATAGATCCAGTTGCCAAATGGAGTTTAACTTGAGAAGGCTAAATACTCTCTAAAGGCTCCCTTACAAGCTCCATCTAAATAAGAATTCTATTAAGTTATGAAACTTTTAGTCCGGAAACGCGCAGATTCACTATGGGAGCTGATAATATGGAACGAATAATTGAGAAATATTGTAGAGAAGGGATAACAATTGAATATTCTTTAATCGGTAAGGGGGAGCCTATTTTAATTTTCCACGGTGGACACTCAAATTGCAACGAAGAATTTGGATATAAATCACTACTAGATCATGGTTACTCGATAATTACACCTTCAAGAGCAGGGTATGGAAGTACATCTAAAGAAGTAGGGGAAAGTTTAACAAAGGCATGTGAGCATTATAAACACTTACTAGAACATCTACAAGTAGATCAAGTCCATATTATAGCAATTTCAGCGGGCGGTCCAACTGGAATACGTTTTGCATCTATGTTTCCAGAAAAAGTAAAGAGTCTTATTTTAGAAAGTGCAGTCTCAAAGGAATGGTTGACAAACAAAGACCTAGAGTATAAAGCAGCTCATATTATTTTTCAGCCTTTTATTGAAGGGGTTACATGGAGGCTGCTTAGTGGACTTAGCCATCTATTTCCAAATGCTATGTTTAAAATGATGGCTCCACAGTTTAGTTCTCTAAGCAACAAAGACATCCAACTGAAATCTGAAGGTAGCGATGTGGCAGAATTTACAAAGATGAATGCACGACAACGTTCTGGTCATGGGTTCCTTATTGATCTTAAGCAATCGAAAGATATAAAGGAACAAGATTATAAATCTATCGAAAGTCCAACTCTGATTATTCACAGTGAATATGACGGTTTTATTTCACTTGAACACCCACAGACGGCTCATGAAAAAATAGCTAAATCAGAGTTATATATAGTTGATGCGTGGGGACATTTAATTTGGATTGGAAAATCAGTAGAAAAAACGAACCAAAAACTGATTTCATTTCTTAAGTCCCAACGTATTATCGCGATTTAGTTACAGCTGCCAAATGGCCGCTACGTTTACTTTTTTCTGTTTTTTACATAGGTGTGAATAATTGTTTGTAGACTTTAGGGTAGCGTTGTTCCGAGAGGACTACGCACCCTTTTGTTGAAGTTAGTAAGCTATTCAAATAGTTAAATAAAAATAGATACGAGAATATGGTAAGATAGGATAAATTTTATTCTAAAAGGGGTTCTGTAAATATGAAACTAAAAATGTTAGATTCAACTTTTTCCGTTGTGAAATTTCCTCCAACTGAATCAATACCCTTGTGGGCATTACAATCTGATGTATTTTCTATAACTCGTACTGAAGAAGAACTATCTATTGTATGCCATTCTGAATGCTTACCTAAGAATGAAGTATTTAAACATATGGAAGATGATTGGAAGTGCATTAAAGTTGAGGGGATACTAGACTTTAGCCTAACAGGTATATTATCTTCATTAGCGAGTACATTAGCCGAAAATAAAATTAGTATCTTTGCAATATCAACCTTTAATACGGATTACTTACTCATTAAAAGTCATTCAATTGAAAAGGCAAAAGTCGTATTAGAAAATGAAGGTCACACTTTTAGTAATAGTTAAAAAACTGGCTGAACTAACAAGTGCGATGAAACAAGTAAGTGAAAGATGGAGTTTAGGTAAATAAAAGTACTTTTCGTGGGGGATATAAGGAGGAATATGAAAAATAAAATTATTTTACTCTTGTTATCTTTTATTTTTGTTTCAGGATGCACGAATAATCATTCAGAATCTTTTAAAGAAGAAAAAGAACGATTAACGAATGAGAATTTAGAACTGAAGAGGGTTATCTCTGAAAAAAATGTGGAGATAAAACTTCTAAAAGAAAATAATGTAAGTGAAACTACTAAGTTGTCAGAACTAGAAAAGAGCTTGGAGATGATAAGGTGGTCCTCAAATGCCAGATTACATGATTATAAAGACACCTTTGATAATTTAACGAATATTTATAAGCTGCATTCTGAGCATATCGTTAAAGATGATTGGTATGTCATCAGTGACGATCATTTTCAAATCGAATTATTACATTATGAAAATGCCAAGAAAGTAGATTTCTATACGTTTAAATTAGAGTCAGATGAAGGTCCGAACTTAGTATTTTCGGATACTGACTTTACAGATGGATGGAAATATACAAATGAAACGATTGATACCATCATAAATAAGCAAAAGGGTCCTGATTCTCAAGGGATTTCATATGAGCCATATTTTTTAATGTATACAGAAGTGACGTTGAAGGATGGGAGTGTCATAAAGACATCAAGTCTACCAATTTATAACAAGTAATGTGGAATATTACAACATTTTTTTTTCATGCACCATCAAATTAGTTGAAATATCGAAAGCGAATTATAGAACCTTTCTTATATTGTGGTCTAAAATAGAGGAGTTCTAAAATAAAATGTAAAGAAATATTTTGAATGATAGGCCGTTGCCAAAGGATATTTACATATGGTGGTGATCAAAATAAAAACGCTTGGCTTATATATTTTTGGGTTTGTTCGATTTGTTATAGTAGGTATATCTGTCATTTTGAGTTTATGGTTCTTCGTAGTAGCTGTTTTTGCAGGGATTGCTGCAATAGGAGAAACGAAGGAAGAATGGATGTATGTGTTAACGCAATATCTATATTTTCTTGTATGTGCGTTAGTAATAGGTGTGATGAATGAATTCGAAAGGAAAATAAATAAAGAGGATTATGACATAGGCTCAACTATTTGGTTACTCGATTTATATTTTCTTATATTAATCGCACATTATGAATTACCTAAAAGACTACTAATGAAAATGATGGGAGTACAACAGAAAAAAACAGATCAAAATTGATCTGACCCAACTTTTAAGGCCTGAGTTCTATTTCACTGGACTCAGGTCTTTTTATTTTTCTCATAAGTAGAGGATTGTGTTACTTGTAGTTCCTTTATGAAAACCAGCATTTATGAAAGGGACTACTAGCAACAATAGAAGAATCATTATAGTTGTACCTGCCTATCGGTGCAGATTGATTTTGAATTAAATGAAACCAATTCATTGTATATTCGTAAAAATATATAGAACGTCAGAGAATCGCCATTATCTCAAATTGAATGGAAAGTAGTTTATAAGGATTTGTTTTTATTGTAAGTACAACATATATGGGGGGCTTTACATGAAACATTTTGCAAGGGCAACAGAATGTCCAAAATGTGGTGGAAATGAATTAGGGAGAGGAAAGCAAAGTGGATACGCAGCTATGTACCCGGAAAATAAAATGAGCCTAGGGTCTGAGGTTGAATACATTATTTGTACGGAATGTGGACTTATCATCGAAAGCTATGTGAGAAAGCCAGAGAAATTCAAGGGGACACTTTAGATGTACTAACGTTAAAGCGTGTAAGAATTAAAGATTAGAGCTGTCCCGGGTGCAGTTTTTACTCTTTTTTGACTTGCGTTGTAGCTTAATTCAATAAAGTTTTAAATATGAAAGGTGATAAAATGAAAATTAAGCATTTTAAAGTAACTTTTTTAATAATCTCGATTTTTGTTTTTTGCTACCATATTCTTAATTTATTCTACTTTTGGCCAGATATACCCGAGCGTATCGCAATACACTTTACGAATGATACGCCAGATAACTGGGGTCCCAAATACATCTTGTATATCATGCCTGTTTTAGGTATTTTCATTTGGTTCCTTATTGGTTTAGTTGGTAAAAGACCAGAAAAATTGAACTATGTTAATTTAACTGAAGCAAATAAAGAAATTCAGTTTGCAAGAACTGAAAAAGTATTGATACTGATTCAAAATCTTAGTTTTATATCGTTTCTACTAGCTAATGAAGCAATGCTAAGAAATACAGTCGAAATGGATTCCAGTCTACCTTTTATCCTCTCGCTCACTCTATTGGCTATTTGTTTTATTGCTCCCATTTATCTTTTCATTTGGGCATCAACATTGAAATACTAGTATTTATTATTGAACGATAGGGGTGCGTTGATCATGAAAGATGAATGCACCTCATGCTTGACTATAACAACAAAGTGACTGAAAAAATAACAAATTAATAAGACAGTAGGAGATTCAAATGCTAACGGTTTTACAAGATGAACAATTTGAACAGCTTTATCAATTATTTGAAGAATCTTTCCCGAGTGATGAATATAGGCCTTACGAAACACAACGTGCATTACTTTCTCATCCTCAGTATCAAATTTATGTGTATGAAAAGGATCATGAGGTTGCAGCCTTTTTTGCGACATGGGAAGGACCTCACTACATCTTCTTGGAGCATTTTGCTGTTAAAGAAAATTTTCGCAATGGTGGATTAGGGTCGAAGCTACTCCAAGAATTTCTTACGCAGCAGATAAAACCTATCGTAATTGAAATCGAGCCACCAGAGGGGGAAATCGAAAAAAGACGAGCTAGTTTTTATGAACGCAATGGCTTTCACCTTAGTCAGTGGGGCTATATTCAACCACCACTTGCAAACGGGCAAACCCCTGTTCCGCTTGTATTAATGTCGTACCCAAAGCCATTGCAAGAAGAAGATTATCATTCTTTCAAAAACTGGGTATTTACACATGTCTATTCATAAGATTTTTGTTGTGGATTTGTGACTTCAAAGTGTTTTCCTAAGAAAAGCCTTGAATTAGTTTACTTTGTAAGTTCATACTAATCATCTTCTTAATAGTGGCAATGGTTTTTACGCTCTTCAATAAAAGGGCGTTTTTCTTTTATCAGAGTTTACTTTATGCAATGCAGTTTAATTGAAGTAACATGTTTCACATTTGTTCAACAATCGTGCCATTACTATAAAATATAATAAAGTATCGCCATGAAGATTTACACAGGTGCGTCTATTTAAGAAGGATTTCTGTGCTTTTTTGTTGAAGTAATGGTAGGAAAAGTTATGTGTAATAGGGCAGTGTTGAAGTTGTTTTATTGGGGGGGCTTTGATGGTAGTAAGGAAATCTTTAGGATTTGTTATAACCACTCTAAGTACTGGAGTATTTCTTACCCTTTTTTTTGCGGTACTAGATGGATTTAGTACGTATAATTTTTTTGCTACTCTAGGTGTTCTACTTGTTGGTGCTGCTCCATTTATACTTCTTATTGGCGTACCAGTATCTGTCTTATCTGATTATGTAACTAAAAATGTACATGGCAAACAAAGATGTAAAAAAGCAAGTATGATTCATATTGTTTTTGGTCTCATAATTGGTTTCATCTTATCTTATCCTTTTGAACATGTACTTCTTGTTTTGCTAACTTTATTTGCTGCATTACTATTCTGGATAGTTGATGAATTTTTGAGAAAGAAATTCAAAGATACTAAATAATTTTTTTCTGCAAACGTCATGATTGATTTATTGAAGGTTATTTAACGAACGGGGTAGGTCAATGAAACAGTAGAATTTAAATGGAATGAAGAAAAACATTTAGAATAAATACTAGTTGGGGGGATGTAATTGAATAAAATTCTTTTGCATATAGAAGGTCTTGCGGTCTTTGTTTTAAGTCTGTATTTTTATGGAACCAGTCAATTAAGTTGGCTTTTCTTTTTTGTTTTATTGTTAGCACCAGATATTTCAATGCTTGGTTATTTTATTAATAATAAGATTGGTGCAAGGCTATATAATTTATTTCATACGTATACAATAACGATTATTGTTATCTTCTGGGGTCTATTAGTAGAGAATCAAACGGCTTTCGCAATCGGTTTAATATGGTCGGCCCATATTGGAATGGATAGAATGATTGGATATGGATTAAAATACCCAACGGAATTTAAAGACAATCATCTGAATCGTGTTTAATGTGAGAGATAAAATCCAAATAAACTAGATTTTTTCACTAATGGTGCGTTTGTCCTATAAGGATAACGCTCTTTTTTTGTTGCAGTTCTTAAGTAAACGAAGCAGGTTAATTGAAGATTGATAGGTAAGATTTCTTACTTATACGATACATAGGGCAATTGGTTAGTTTATGACAGTCTTTACACGTAAACAAAAGATTTTTACCTGGATATTTGGTGTCGTGATAGGGTTAGCTATTTTATTAGTTTTTAGACTAGTTTAATATGTTTACGTACACTTAAAAACAACTTTAAAATTAATTAGTAACTTTGATAGTAAATAGGTAGAAACGCAAGATTTTATAAAGATGACTTGAAAATGTTTGTGTTTTATTTATATTTTAGAGTATTATTCATAAAAAAATATCTTTTCTCTTTTAAAACCGAATAATATGTATTATAATTTCATTATCGTTCGATAATATTACATTAATCCCCGTATAATCCCGGTAATATGGTCTGGGAGTTTCTACAGAGTGGCCGTAAATCACTCTACTATGGACGGTCCTTCAGTTAATGGAAACCGTTCAGTTTATGCTGGATGGTTTTTTTCTGTTGTGAGGCAATAGTGCGGGAAAAGGAGAAGAGACATGGAAGACATACTAAAAGATATACTTGCAGCATTCAGTGTGGTCTTGAACGGATTACCTCAGGGTCTACTTGCCCTTTCGTTTGGATTTGCTTCTGTTCCAACTGCGCTCGCATTTATTATAGGTGCGGTTGGTAATAGTTTAACGCACAATGTAGCGGTTGTTTCGTTTCAAGCTGAAACGATTGCGGTAGCAGGAACAATGGGGAAAGATATGCGAGAGCGCCTTTCATCTATTTTCTATGGTGCATTACTATTAGTTGTCATTAGTTTGTTCGGGTTAATGGAGCAAATCGTTGAATGGATTGGTCCAGTCATTACGAATGGAATGATGGCCGGTGTTGGCTTTATGCTTGCAAAGGTCGCGTGGGATATGACAAAGAATGATCGATATGTTGGGGTAACCTCTTTCGCAAGTGCGTTATTGACCTATATCATTACGAAGGATCTAGTGTATACAATCACAATTTCAGTCATTCTTTCAAGTATTGTCTATAACCTTACTAAAAAAGGAAATGAATCTGTAACTAAGAACATAAGTGAAGATAAGTTTAAATTGCAAAAATTTATCATTAACCCAGCTGTTATCCGTGGCGCATTAGCTCTTGTTTGTTTAAATATTGGTGCAAACATTGCGTTTGGGAAAATCAATGGTGAGATTGCTGACCAGGATGTTAATATTGATACCCTCACGATTATTAGTAGTTTAGCAGATATGGCTTCTGCCTTGTTCGGCGGAGGTCCGGTTGAAGTCATTATATCAGCTACAGCTTCGGCTCCTCATGCGGTATGGGCAGGGGTTTTGGCGATGGCTATCATGGCTGGTATTTTATTCTTTAAGCTTTTACCTAAAATCGGAAAATATGTACCAAGTGCCTCCATCGCTGGATTCCTTTTTGTACTAGGGGCAATTGTGACGTTACCTGGGAATGCAACGGCTGCTTTAACGGGTGCAGAACCTGGTTCACCAATCGTTGCTGCAGTTACAATCATCGTTACGGCAATCACTGACCCATTCTTTGGTTTACTAGCTGGAGTCATTATGGAATTTTTACTAGGAATCTTTGGAGTTTAATCGAATAGAGGTGGGATACAATGGAAAGCTATCAATTAACAGTCGCAGGGATTAAAAGGGAATTGCCAATTATACCGATTTCAGATCAATTGAAAATCGCAAGTTTTGTCATTTTAGGAGATACAGAGATTGTTTCTGCTGCTGCTCCATTACTTGCTGAAAAATTAACAGATGTTGATTATTTAGTTACGGCAGAAGCAAAAGGAATTCCATTGGTTCATGAATTGTCCAAGGAATTGAATATGAAAGAATATATAGTCGCTCGTAAAAGTGTGAAGCCCTATATGGAAGAACCTTTAGTCAATCAAGTTGTTTCGATTACCACACAAAAACAGCAATTATTATGTTTGGATGGAAAAGATGCAGAAACCATAAAAGGAAAACGAGTGGCGTTAATTGATGACGTCATTAGTACCGGTGAATCTATGAAAGTCTTAGAAGACTTAGTGATCAAAGCGGGTGGACTTGTTGTTGCCAAAGCTGCTATTTTAGCAGAAGGGGACGCCGCTGAACGGAAGGATATCTTATTTTTAGAGAAATTACCGGTTTTTACAGTTTAAAATTATTAATTAAAAAATAATCTTTTTCAGTTACAAGAACCATATTTATAGATAACCATAAAAGCAGTGGATTTCTACCTTTGAAATCACACTGCTTTTTACTGTTAAGTAGGGTATTATAGGCTAGCGTATTTTGAATACTCTTCTTTTATGATTGTAGTATCGAAAATTTTGGCATGGTCTTTGTACAAAAGTGTAGGTAGTTGGTTCTTTGGTTTTCTCTAGTGATAAATAAGTGATATCATCATAATAGAAGGAGGGCGATGAAAATGGATACCATCATTTTTGATGTCGATGATACGCTTTATGACCAAGCGGAATCTTTTCATAAAACGGTGAGGAAGCTTTTTCAAGAGCCACTGTCAGACGAAGAAATCAATCAATTATATAAAGCTAGTCGTAAATATAGTGAGATTTTGTTTGATCAAAGTGAAGCAGGTGAAATATCTCAATTTGAATGGCAAACAGGACGAATCATGGCTGCGTGTAAGGATTTTAACATTCCTATTGATATAGAAAAAGCGACTATTTTTCATGAAACATATGTGGCCGAACAAAACAACATTACCCTGTTTCCAGAGGTCGAAGAACTACTAACTATCCTTTACAAAGAAGGGAAACAGCTTGGGATTCTTACAAATGGTGAGGAAAAACATCAAGCTATGAAAATAAAACAACTCCGCCTTAGTCGTTGGATTCCGGAAGAGATGACGTTTATTTCAGGTTCAATTGGTCATGCAAAACCGAAAAGAGAAGTATTTGATTTTATTGAACAGAAGCTAAATCTTGATCAAACCAAAACCGTGTATATCGGGGATAATTTTGAAAAAGATATTATCGGAGCAAAACAAGCAGGCTGGCAAGCAATCTGGATGAATCATCGTAAGAAAGATTTACCGACGAATGCTACCTATAAACCAGATAAAGAAGTACATAGTGCCAAGGAGTTATTAGAATTATTTGTGAAAAAAGAGTAGGATATGTACAAAATGTACCAATATGATTCTACGAAAAGTCAATAAGATTTAACACAATTTAATAAAGAAGATATGAAATTCAAATTACATAGTGACTTATAGATAAGTAAGGTCAAAACTAGCATGAGTCTTATAAAAAACAGACTCATGCTTTAGTTTATTTGTATGATTATTTTCTTATCGTTATGGGTGTCGCGTAGACTTAAAGTAGGTTTTTTGGTGTGATAGGGGTTATATTTGTAGCTATTAGCTTAAGATGTAGACTACAATTTATCAATAATAATAAATAATAGGTGATAAGCATGATAAGCTTATTAAACCAAGTTGACAACTGAGGTTTTTCGGGCTTACTATTATACCAAGAAATGGGGGATGAGAAATAGTGGCATTACTTAGAATCTCGTTAATGGATGCATATATGATTGAAACACTTCGCAGTTACGGCATTTCCAACCAAGAAATACTAGCTCAAGTAAAACAAAAGGATGTGCACTCTTGGAAGAATATTAATTCAGATATTGATTTTAATGAATTATTGAAACTAGCAGACTTAAATTTGGATGATTTCCAGTCCATCCTTTTGAGGGGGTATCAGGTGAAATTTGTGACGTTTAACGGAATGAAGAATCTCATAAAACTTCGATTCGGAAAAGTACCTGATATTGATTACGAGTTGGTGGAAAATGGTATCAAAAATCTTAGTTTACAAGAGGAACAGCTACATATTTTAAAACAGATGCTATCACCTAATTGGAAGATAGAAGAAAATTATGACACTATCAATATCCTTTTATCATTGTAGGGCGGTTACGCTTTTATAGAGGATCGTAACAACTCAAAGCTAAAAATAATGCAACATGACCTTCAGATTGTATAGTAATTTGGAGGTCTATTTTGTTAATCAGAGGTATATAAACAATATCAAAGTATCAGTAAAAAAATATTTATGGGTTAAGAGGGAAAATATGAACGAATTTCTGAATCGAATTCGGCAACCAAAAGTAAGTTCTCTAACAAAAAAGTGGTTGTTTTCGACGTTAGTTTTTATCGCTGGAATACTCTTAGGGCTGATTTCCAAGATACTTGATGAAACGGCTAGTAATTTATTACCGTATTTCCTTGAAGTGTTGGATCTCCGGAACTTTTTTTCTCGTATGGGAATTTGGATTTTTCTTGGGGCGTTACTATCCGTTTATAGCAAATCACCTGTCAGGTCAGCTATCAATGTTCTCTTATTTTTTGTAGGAATGGTAGGTAGCTATTATCTTTATACAGTTATCGTAGCTGGTTTTTTCCCAAAATCATATATGATGATTTGGATTATCCTTACCATTCTTTCACCATTTTTGGCTTTTGTCTGTTGGTATTCGAAAGGGAAAGGATTATTAGCTATTTTTCTATCATCTATCATTTTTATGGTGATTTCAAGACAGACTTTTGTTTTTGGATTTTGGTATTTTGATATGATACATCCATTGGAATTTCTACTCTGGGTCGTTACGATTTTTGTTTTATATCAAACGCCAAAACAAATCATCAAGGTGGTGTCCATCGGATTGCTTCTTTTCTTCCTAACGTCTCAAACCTATGTCTTCTGGGGAATGTTATAATCAGATAGTGATAGTAGAAAAGTGGAAAATGAAATTAATGAAATAATAAACTACTGCATTTCCTTTATAGGGGATGCTTTTTTCTTTTTTTTTAGGGGAATGTTATTTACTTACGAGGTGCTTCAAATAATATTCCTTTTTTAAATGGGAATGATATGTAAGATAGGTACAATAATCACGGAGGTAGCTATGATTGAATATGTATTGGTAGCGGGCAGAGCCTTGTTATCTTTTTTACTCTTATTGTTTCTTGCACGAATCCTTGGCAAAAAGCAAATTTCTCATCTTACTTTCTTTGATTATGTGGTGGGAATTGCAATAGGGGATATGGCTAGTACGATTGTAATCGATAAGTCGATTGGTATTTTCAATGGCATTATTGGACTAGTTGTCTTTACCCTCTTGTCATTGTTGATTGGGTATGGTGCCGTTAAATCCTTTACGTTTAGAGAGTTAGTAGAAAGTAGTCCATCAATCCTGGTGAAGGATGGAAAAGTGATGGAGAAAACGCTTTCGAAGCAAAGGATGACATTCGATGATCTATTGAATGGATTACGGATAAAAGGTGCTTTCAACCTTTCAGAGGTTGAACTGGCCATGCTTGAAACCAATGGAGACATTAGTGTATTGAAAAAACCGGAATATCAAGCAATAACTCCGAATGATGTAGGGCTGGCTGTGAACGAAGATCATGGTCCATCTCTCGCTATTATTGATGGTAATGTAATGGAAAAGCATTTGAATTACCTAGGCTATACGAAAGAATGGCTTTTACAAGAGCTTAAGAAACATGGTGCCAATAATATAGAGGATGTTTTTTTGGCTCAGATTAATTCTGATGGTACTGTTTTTGTTGATTTATATAATGATAAGAAAGATGATACAAATAACCAAGAAAAACAAAAGCCAGACCTAGCTATTAAGCTGAGAAAAATCCAAACAGAACTAGAACAAACGGCGTTTCAAACAAAGGATAAAAATGCAAAGAAGATGTATTTTAGCCAATCCATAGAAATGGAAAACATCATAAAGAAATTGAATCCATATCTTAGTGAATAACTTATAAAGACTCCCACAATGCTGTTGTGGGAGTTTTGCTGTTCAAACCATTACATGATTTATTGCTTTTTTCTTATTCCTAAATAGGGTTATCTTAAGGTATCGTAGAGATACAGGAGAGAAAGAAATGGGTGAATGAGAAGATGGAAGAACTAATCGTGTTTGGTGTGTTACTACTAATATTTGGTGTACTTTATAAAAAGGGACTTATTCGTTTCACAATGACTACGTACGGAAAATACAAAATGAAACGGTACGGAGATCATGTAGAAGTTTCATATAAGAAATTTGATGGGCTGGAATATTATTATTTTAATTTGAACAAAGAGCATCGATTCACAATGACATATTCGGTTGTCGTGGAAAGAGGAACAGTAACGATTGAGCTGAGAAGTATGAAAGGAGAATGCTTTTCGAAAAGCTTTACTGCGAGTGAAGAAGGGGAATTCAACTTTGAAGCAGAAAGCAACAAGTATTCAGTTAAGTTGATAGGTGAAGACACAAAGGGTGGTTGTAAGATTACCTTTGTATAAGGTCCTCGTTAAGGGGTAAAAGCTACTTTTTACATCTATTTTAGTCGGTAGTAAAATTTAATATATAAAAAACTTTAAAAGAGTTAAATGTTTTACTGAAAGAAAAAAAGTTACTAAAGCGTTTCTATAGTATTTAGAGACGCATTATTCTTATTCGAGTCATAATGTATAAGGTGGTGATGGGGAATGACTAAAGTTTCAATTCGTCAAATGAATCTAGATGAAGTAAATGAAGTTTCTCAATTTGTTAGAAGAGTTTTTAATGATTTTATAGCCCCAACCTACTCTAATGAAGGTATCTATACCTTTAAGAGAATAAATGAACCCACTTCTATTGAAAAGCGCAATCGAGAAAATCATTTTGTTTTAATAGCCTCCGTGAATAATATCATGGCTGGAGTAACCGAAATTCGTGACTATAATCACATTTCAATGCTATTTGTTGATGGTACATATCAAAAGCGTGGCATTGCAAAGTCCTTACTAACGATTGCTCTTGATAAAATTCGAAAGCAATATCCGAATCAAGAATTTATTACAGTTAATTCCTCACCATATGGGTTTAATGCTTATGAAAAATTAGGATTTGAGAAGACAGATGAAGAACAAAAAGTTCATGGTTTACGATTTATACCTATGAGGAAGTCTTTGTTGTAGTACCGGGGAGCTCTATTTTTTGTAGAAAAGTGGAAGACAAATTCAATTAATCGTATAGTTTTATGTACAGATTCTTTTTTGGTATATTTTTTTGACTGAAGGAACATGCAATTTAGGAGTAATGTCCTAAATATTTCATATGCTTTTATTTTTCGTGAAGATAAAGGTACAATAAGTAGTATATTGCAAAATGAAAAAATAGAATGAGGTATGAAAACATGATTGCAAAAACAGAAGAAGATATGAATGGTTTGAAAGAAATTGGTAAAATTATTGCCTCCATTAGAGCTGAATTGGTACAAAGAACCGTTCCTGGGATAACGACAAAAGAACTTGATGATCTAGCTGGGGAACTTTTTGAAAAAGCAGGTGCCATCTCAGCTCCAAAGGGAATATATGATTTTCCTGGCTATACGTGTATTAGTGTCAATGATGAAGTGGCACATGGTATTCCAGGGGAGCGGGTTATTCAGGAAGGCGATTTAGTAAATATCGATGTTTCTGCATCAAAGAATGGCTATTTCGCAGATACGGGTATCTCATTTGTAGTAGGTAACGGCGAAGAAGTAGTAACGAAAATATGTGACGTCGCGAAAGAGGCATTTGAAGCAGGTCTTACGAAAATAAAGCCGGGTTCCAAAATGAGTAGAATTGGAAAAGCAGTTCATGAAACTGCGAAGCAGCATGGATTGACGGTTATTAAAAACCTTACAGGACATGGTGTTGGACGTAGCATACATGAAGCACCTGATCATATTTTAAATTATTATGATCCATGGGATAACGAAATCTTAAAGGAAGGGATGGTTATCGCATTCGAACCATTCATCTCAACCCTTGAAGAAGAAGTATTTCAAAAAGACGACGGCTGGACGTATGCTACAAAAAATAGCTATGTAGCTCAAATCGAACATACAATTATTGTTAGTAAGAATGGCCCGATTATAGTTACACTTTGATTTTCGTACTGAAGTTTGTGTCGGATGAGGATTATCGAAAGGCTTACATACAGTCGTGAAGCTTGGCAGACTTTATGGTTGGAGTTTTGGAAAATAGCTGTATGATGATTGATACTCACAAAGTCCAAGGCATGTTTATGCTTGTTTGTATCTTGCAAGGACTACGTTTTATTTATAACTAGTTTAACCCTACTCATTGAGAGTAGGGTTTTTAACGTCTACTTTATTTTGAAAACATAGGATTATGCAGGAATTCATGAAATTACATACACTTTCATTATTGAACTTCAGGGTACAGGTTAATGGAACAAGTCTTTTAGTAAATTCCTGTTAATTGGAGAGAATAGGAATACTCATCTTTAAAGGATTGGTTTTATGTATATTTTAGTTAATATTATTTACTTGTTAGCAGCGTTTAAATGGGGGGATTGGAGGAATTGGAAATTTTATTATCCGACAATACTCTTCTTTATCATTGGTGATTTACTATACAACTTTCTCCTCTATAGAAAATCAATGTGGTTGTTTCACGATGTAATCTTACCTAACCATACCATTATTACAATTTTAGCCATGGTCGTTTCGTACTCTGCAACCGTATTAATATACCTAGGGAGGTTCCCTGAGGAATGGAATAAACGATTTTTTTGGTTTTTGTTATGGGGAGGATTATACTTATCTATTGAGTATATAAACAGTAAGCTTGGGTTTATTACATACCATAATGGATGGAATATGTGGTGGTCTGTATTATTTACAGGTATTATTTTCATTATCTTACCGATACATCAAAAAAGACCTCCATTAGCTTGGCTTTTATCAATACTAATAATAGTATCTCTATTAAGTATCTTTGATGTAAAAATAAGTGATATGAAATAAAAATGAAAATTGTCTTTTTGGATTGAGATTATGAAAAAGTGTACGTAAACGAAAGGGTTCGGTGATCCAGCGGGATTAACCGGCTTTTTTTATGCCAACTATATTTCTACTACGAATAAACTACACAAAAGAACAACCTAACATACTTCTACTTTAAAGTTTGAAATAAGAAAAGGTGGGATCTTTTATATGTATAATCAGACAGCATACCCTTTTATGATAAAAATGAATGCCTCGGGTTACTAATTTAAGATGACAAATAAATGTAAAAAATGAGTGTAATTACATTTATGAAAAATATATAATAATCTCATAGGGGGAAATTTATGGAAATAAAAAATCAATATTCTAGACATTATGATTTAGACTGGATAAAGGTAATCGTAATGTTTATCGTGCTCCTTTATCACTGTTCAATGTTCTTTAATTCGTTTGATTGGCACATTAAAAACAATATAAATAACCATACATATATCGAATTTTTTTCTCTTTTAGTGGGAAATTGGATCATGCCGATCTTTTTTGTGATTTCAGGAATGGCTATTTATCACGCACTAAAAAGAAGAGATGCTCAACGTTTTATAAAAGAAAGACTTTTACGACTTGGAATACCGTTACTTCTTGGAATATTTCTATTGTCACCCCCTCAAGTGTATATTGAAAGAATAACGAATAATCAATTTAATGGGTCATTCCTGCAATTCTTTCCTCATTACTTTGACGGACTTTACTTGGAAATGGGTGGTATGGGTAACTTTGCATTTTTTGGACATCATCTTTGGTATCTATTAATGTTATTGCTTTTTTCTATCGTTACATTACCTTTGTTTCTAAAGACTAGAGAAAGTGTGAACGGGAAAGATTTTACTATTCTTCATTATGTATTGATTCCTATCCCCCTTGCAATCGCAGTTTTAACTGTCAATAGTATCGTAAATTTAGCTAGTTGGGGAATCATTTTTTATTTTCTATTGTTTATTTTTGGGTTTTACTTTTTTACCAGAGAATCGTTAAGGGAGTTTGTGCGTAAAATAGGCGTACTAGCCGGTATTCTAGGTATACTTAGTACAGCAACATATTTATTCTGGGTTATGTTCTATGGTTTTCCGATGACTGTATCCATCAGTTGGGCTATATTCATGATTATACGTGTCTCTTTGGTATGGAACTTGCTATTCTTTATCCTGTACCTAGGCGACAAATATTTGAACTTTTCCAATAAAGCATTAACATATACGAGTGAAGCATCTATGCCGTTTTATATTCTTCATTATAAATGTCAATGATAAAATGTACATTTTCGCTCGTTTAAGGATGTACAATTTTGCTTCTCAACTATTTTTATGAATCCTCCCCAAGCAGTCGTTAATCAGGATAGGGGAGGATTTATTAATTCAAAAAATCTCTAGTTTACCTTCTAAACGTTCTTTCTCCTTTTTTAATAATGATAATTCACATTTCAGTTCGTTTATTTCATCTAATAATCTTGCGATTTTCGTCTTATCATCTATTCCATTCTCACATGCTGTACCTTTCCATCTGCACCATTCATTAAAATCGTAAAGATCATCCTCAGACACTTGAAAATTAAATATTTTGGTATCGGGAGTAGTTTCTAGCCATTCCTCAACCAACCTCTCATCACATTTTAATCCGTATGAGCGAAAGAACTTTATAGTTTCTGTTAACACCAATGCATTCATTTCATCGATCTCCTTGTTTGCTGTTTTCTTTATCGAAATGGTTTTTTAGACGGTATGAATCTCCGATAATATTCACCACTGTTGCGTGATGGAGGACACGATCTAAAATCGCATTGGCTATTTTGGGGTCTTGAAATATCTCACCCCAGGTTTTAAAACTAGCGTTCGTTGTTAAAATGGTACTTTTCTGCTCATACCGCAAGTCAATCAACTGAAAAAACAACTTGGCATCTTCTGCATCAATAGGCAAATAACCAATCTCATCGATGATAAGCAGCTTATATTTCGCATAATGTTTAAGTCTATTTTCCAGGCGGTTTTCAAGTTTTGCTCTTTTTAGATTCATGATTAAATCATTACACTTTATAAAATACGTACTCGTCCTTTTCTTGGCAGCTGCTATTCCAATAGAGGTCGCCAAATGGGTTTTCCCAACTCCACTTGTGCCTAAGAAAACGATGTTTTCTTTTTGCTCAATAAACCGTAAGGTGGAGAAATCCAATATCTGCTGTTTATTAATTGAAGGCTGAAAATCAAAATCAAAGTCTTTAATTTCTTTGAAATGTGGAAAGGCACCTACCTTTACCATTGATTTCACCATGTTTATTTCTTTCATATCAATTTCATAGTCCGTAAGTTTGAGTAGTGTATCCGTAAATGACAATTGATTTTTAGTCATAAAATCAATTGTGTCATCAAGATGAGCTATCATTTGTTTCAACTTTAAATACTCTAAATTTTGTACTAGCTTGCTATAACTACTATTCATTTTTATACACCTCATTAATCGCCTCTAAATTTTTCCTTGCTAGCTCCTCAATATTGGTCGAAGAAGGAAGCCCTCTAGCCAATGCATCAACATAATGTTCAGGTTTGTAATTAAGTTTTTGATGGCTAATAGGGTGTTGGACAATTAAATCCGTGTTATAATAAACAAAGATATGGTTATCATATACTTGTAAACTAAGAGTTTTTCCTATGTATCCAGGTGGGACTGAATACTGATTGGACTTGAAAGTGATCATATTTGATGTATTCACTTTCGCAGGTATATGGTCAATTTTATAGAAATCTCTTATTCTCTTTTGTGGTAATTGGGATAAGAGGTTTCTTTCTTTTTTTAGTGCTAATATTGGTATTTTTCCTGTACCCTGGTGGTAACTATTATTTATACGATTACATAACTTTTGTATAAATTGATGTAGTTCTTCATAATCAAATTTTCCTTGATAAGCATGAATTTCATCAAGAAATTTCATTGGGGCTTCCACTTTTGCTTTGGTTCTTGGTCTTCCAGCTATACAAGGCCTTACTTCAAATCCCATATCCTTTGAGAATTGATAAAACCGTTCATTCACTTTTCCTTTTTGATACTCTGTTCGTGCTTCATCCATGACCGTCTTCATGTTATCCGTTACAATCGTTTTTGGAACACCCCCAAATACCTCAAAACTTTCCGTAATAAATGACAGTAACACACTTTGTGATTTTGAGATTGATAGATTAAATGTTCGAAACCTTGAATGGGCGAGTAAAAGTACACAAACATTTATATACAAAATCTCCCCATCTTTAGTGATGTATCGAATATTTTCCTTCCAATCCAACTGGGCTTGTTCACCTGGTGGAGTTTCAAATCGAATTACTTCGCTGTTGGAACTCTTTCGATTTCCTGAATCAAAATAACTTTGGAATTCAGGTATGCTTGATATGTACGCTCGAAATGTGGATTGACCACACATTAATCCATGATTATCCTGTAGGTATTGCCATAAAACTCGTTTATAATAAAATACTTGTTTTGACTCCTCCGAAAGAAGTAGCTTTATAATTTCATAATAATCATCAATCTTTGATGACCTATCTCGATTCTTTTTAGGCAGATAACCATTAAGATATTTTTCAATCGTCCTCCGATCAACTCCCATATCTCGAGCTAATTTACTCTTATTAACTTTCATGTTTAAGCTCTCCATTAACATTTTTAATTTCGGTAAATCTAATAGACTATTAATTTCTATGTCAGTATTAATATTTATCTGCATATGCATGATATTCCCCTCCAAGAATATTATGCAGATAATTCGTCAAAAGTGTACATATTTAAACAATCACTTTTGTACATTCTTAGGTTAGCATTTATACTTCATCAACTGATCATCATTCTGTTAGGATTTTTCATCTATAACTTAGGATGGTTAGTACCTGTAAAATTACTTTATTTAGTACTAGTATCATTTACGATCATTATGTGTTTGTACCACTTTATTATCCGTCGAGTTAACATTCTACGTGTACTTTTCGGTTTAAAAGAAATGAGAAAGGAAACCATAGGTCAAGAAACTGTGGAGGTTCGTAAATAGTAATAGTAGTTATGTAGTAGAAATTTAGACAGCATGTAGTTGCTGTCTTTTTGTAGGTCAAGTAAAAGTAATATAAAGGGGGGAATAGATTGAAAAAAATAGTATTATTTTTTTCTTTACTGGGTGTTCTGTTACTGACTTCAGGCTGTTTGAGCGAAGTGAATGGGCAAAAAATAACTGTACAGAAACGATCGGGAGAAGAAAACATTTTTGAAGACTTTAAGGAAGTCACTCAAAAAAAGCAGGTAAAAAAAGCGATTGATATAGTGGAAAGAGCTAACTGGGAACATGCAAAAGTAGAAATGGCAGGGTATGCTGACTACCAATTTCAATTTACACCAAAGAATGGCAATGGTAGTGAAGCTAAAATTGCCTCCTATTTACTATGGATTAGCCCAAATGGTGAAAATGTAGAGTTAGTTATGGATAGCGGTAGATATGTGAAATTAATAGAGCAAGATTCAGGAGAGCTATATGAAATTTTAACAGGAGAAGCATTAATGAGATAATTCCATATCTATATTATTAACTATCAAAAGATATAAGTATCTTACGTTGGGGAGAGTGTCTTCAAAATTGATTAAAGCTGTTTTATTTGATTTAGATGGAACTTTATTAAATAGAGATGAGTCAGTAAAAGTGTTTATTGAGAGGCAATATGACAGGTTATCTAAAGCAGTAGGTCATATTCCGAAAGAGAAGTATGTATCAAGATTTATAGAATTAGATAACCGAGGGTATGTTTGGAAAGATAAAGTATATCAGCAATTAGTTGATGAATTTACTATTGCTGATATAACATGGGAAAAATTACTCCAAGATTATATTCGTGAATTTAAGTATAACTGTGTTCCTTTTCCAAATCTGATTGGGATGTTGGAAGAATTGAAAAGTAACCAGTTTGTTTTAGGAATGATAACAAACGGGTATGGACAGTTTCAGATGGATAATATTATAGCTTTGGGCATAGATAAATATTTTGATACGATTTTAGTATCTGAATGGGAAGGAATGAAAAAGCCAGATCCTCAAATATTTATCAGAGCATTAGAGAAACTTGCGATTTTACCTAATGAAAGTATATTTATGGGAGACCATCCTGTGAATGATGTAAAAGCTGCTCAAAATGTAGGAATGAAAGGTATTTGGAAACGAGATTTTCAGTGGGACAATGTTGAAGCATTATCACCATAAATACGCACCAATTTATATTGTACATAATTAAATATCATTATTGCTGATTTGGAGCCACACGGCTCTTTTTTATGTGAAATAACTTGTACATAATTATTCGCATTGATAATATAGAATTATAATATATCTGAATATTTTCACATGATTCTTTGTTGTACATATTTACTGGTTTAGGGGGGGGAATGGTAATAGTGATTTAACCGTGCTAGGAAATCTCCACTCAAATCACGGTCGCTAACCCTCCCGTGTCTCTCCGGATTGTAATCCATACATTCCTTCGTCCTGCGTATCCATGAGGGTTGGATATGCTCCTTTCCTGGGTCACATGCCCGTATGGTATAAATAAGCTCCAACTCTGCACTAATTTTACGAATATTTAATTGCAAGTTAATATTGATGAAACTGGGGGGTATAAACGAGTATTCTTCGAGGGAGAATTAATACACAAATTATTAAGGAAAATTATGATGATGTATTGCGAGTGGCCCATTCTATTCGTGAAGGTAATCACCGGTTCACTTATCATGGGGAAATTAGGGTCTTACGCAAGGCAAAATAAATTAGCGACTGCATTACGTGAAATGGGAAGAATCGAAAAAACCATATTTATTCTGGACTACATTTCAAATAAAGCCTTGCGACGGCGTGTTCAGCGTGGTTTGAATAAAGGAGAAGCCATGAACGGACTGGCTCGGGCATTGTTTTTTGGAAAACGTGGGGAATTACGGGAACGTGGATTGCAAGATCAACTTCAACGCGCTAGTGCCTTAGATATTTTGATTAATGCAATTAGTGTATGGAATACAGTTTATTTAACAGAAGCCATTAAAGTTTTAAACGAAAATGAGTTGCATCATGAGGAATTAATTCAACATATTTCACCATTAGCATGGGAACATATTAATTTCTTAGGGGAGTACAAATTTAATCTAAAGCAGAACACTAATTTACGGTCTCTTCGATAAGGTATTTAAAGCCGATTCCTCTTAGAGTAAGGAAAATCGGCTTTTTTCATGTCGATTTTTGCTTAGCGTATATTTTCCGCGTTTTTCTGCCGCGACCCCTTATATAAAGGTGTTTGTTGTAGAAATTTGCTAATTTTTATTAGCTATTATTTACTACTAAAGATAGTTTCGTTTATTTCTAGAACACTATAGTAGCTGCAATTTGCTAAAACCAACATTGATTGTCATTCGTGAATACTAAGAATTAGTGAGGAAGAAGAAATTACACATTGAAATTAAAAGAGGGGGGTTGTGTATAAAGAATGAAAGGCAGATTAATCGCAGTGGAATTTAGCCATTCGAGTTATAAATAACCGAGAAGGAGGCTGTATTTATCCTCCCTCTCAAAAAAAACATTTAGTGATTATTTTCTAACTTCAGCGTTTACTAAATATACAGCTCCAATTACGAACGAGATTATGCTTAAAATCAAAAGTACATAACCAGTACCTTCCAAAGCGGATTTAAACATAACTTTATTCCAACTTTCCATGTTAGAGCCAAAAATAGCAGCCACTATATATCTTGTACTAATTAAAAATGCAGCAATGGCAATAAAGGACATACCTGCGCCTCGATGTGTCATAAAATCACCTACAAATTATCTAGATTTATTTAATTACTGTATTCAATAAAGAAAGTTCCATCTGGATCACCTGTTCCTACTACTTTTTTAGGTGATTGAGCATTTACAGACTTTGTTTCTAGTATTGTAGATCCACTCCAAGTTCTCAAAGTACCGTAAGTATAATTAAATTCTGGGAAGAACATCATTCTCCCTCTTTTTCCTGGTTGAATCGGAATTGTATAACTTGTACTTCTGCTGGCGGTTGTATTCCAAGTAAAAGAGGCACTTCCTTGTACAGCAGACTTTGCAGCGGAAGTACTAATGCCAGCACTATAACTCGCACGTACAGACCACCCAGTAGAGCTAGTAATAGAACAATTACTACCTCCACTTGGGCATGATACCCAGGCGCTGACAGCAATACGATTTCCTATTGATGTAGTCCGACCACTTTCAATATACTGATACCATAAATAATATGGTTGAATTGGATTTGTCTCGTTTATCTTTCTATCTAAAGAAATATTTTTCTCCTGAAATTCATTCCGTATATCAACTTTACCTTCATTTTCTAATAATTTTTTTAATGCATCCAAGCTGACTTCTTCTAATTCTCCTTTGTCATTATATTTAGTTGCTGAACCATATTCTTTATCAGTTTCTGTGTCATGAACTCTATCACCCTCAATTATAAATCTTTGATCATCACCATTTGCAAATGCTGTTAGTGAAAAACTGAAAAAAAAAGACCATAAACAAAATACTAGCTCCCCGCAACAATTTTAACATGTTTTTCCCCCTATTAATTTAAAATTTGTGAATAATTGTTACTTTTCCGATTGTATCATATTTTAAATATTCTAATACCGATATACACAAAGTTAAGTATAAGGTACTAGTGTTGATGAACTCGTTTCTATTTCACAACTTTGTATTAAACAATATCTCCATGTTACTGTTAATACCTTGCATAGGTTTCCAACATTTTGATATTTAAGCAGTTAATAAATAAGGCTAAATACCTAAAGATAAATGAAAAAAATTAAAAAATTTCTTGCTTTAAAATGGACCAATTATTAATTCAATTCTGTATTGTATTTAACCATGTTCACAGCATTTAGAAAATTTTACCTGTAATATCCATAATTTTTTATAGACAACTAGGACCTGTTCCATCCTTTGTACATAAACGCTGTTTCTACGGAAAACATACCTTTTTGATGCAGTCGGAAAGAAACTGGGGATTGAGGAGGATCTGAAACATTGTTTCCCAGAATTCTAGAAGCAAATCCTGTCGATCATATATCCGTAGCATAATTTGTCTATCGCAGCAATCTACTGAATCTTATATTCAATAATTATGTACAATATTAAATATACTATCTACCAAATATGTACACTAAAAAAATATGTACAATTTCAGTTAACCCATTATATATAGTGGTATCTATAATTAGGATATAAATTATATATATATGTGCATTAAACTTTATAGCGATAAGATGGTGATTTCATCGTTAATGATCTGTCGGAGTTACCTTTAATCATAGAAAAATTAAACAAACAAAATGGTAAGTATTGTTCAACTAAAACGTAGCGAAGATTCAAGAAGGATTACGCATAATTTTGTAGAAGTTAGTAAAGTAATAGGGTAGTAGATTTGAAGAAGTTTTTTAAAAAAGGAAAAGTCTAAGTATTCGAAACTCAAACAAAAGGGGTTTTTAGTGATGAAAAGAATATGTATTCAATGTCAAACTGAAATGATAGATGATTGTAAGGTGACTGTTGAAGGTGATTTAGTTGGAATTAAAATTAGCCAAAAATAGAAAGGGCTTTTCAAGAATGTATCAGTAAAACCAAAAGCTTCTGTATGTCCCAATTGTGGCTATGTAGCTCTATACATTGATGAGTTTAAGGAATTTAAACAGTAATTATGTTTACATTCTTAAGTAGAAGCTGCTTCACTAACGAAGGAACGGGTAGCTTTCCTTAAAAATCTGGCAGCTTCAAAATGTAGCCTTTTTCTTACTCAACTAATCAGGGCAGTTTATTGGATAAGCAGGTAATAAAATAACTATGCCAAATTTGGTATAAAAACTTAGAGGTGAACCATTTTGATACAAGTAAAAAGTTTGGAACAGAATGAGGATGAATTATCGGATTTTCTAACGGATATGATGTATGAATCCATTCATATTCTTGAAAATAAGCCGCCCAAAGAAGAACTATTAAATGTACCACATCTCAAAAAATATAGTGAGGGATGGGGAATAAAAGGTGATCGAGCACTAATAGCTTTTGAGGATCATTTTCCTGTTGGTGCTGCTTGGTATCGCCTATATACAGAAGATCAAAAAGGGTATGGATATGTTGATGAAAAGACTCCTGAACTAGGGATAGCAGTAATGAAAAAAGGAAGAGGTAAGGGAATAGGTACTCTGCTCATGAAAAAATTAATTGAAACAGCTTCTAATGATGGTTTTTCATCGATATCTTTGAGTGTCGACCCTAACAATACTCGGGCAGTACAACTCTATAAGAAACTCGGATTTGAACAATGTGGTCAATCAGGAACATCTTGGACAATGATATATAACATAATTTCCCATTAGAGATCTTTAACTAGAGGGTAGGTTGATCCAATAAGGACTTACGCCTCTTTTTTTGAGCGTTAGTAAAGAAACTGTACAGGTTATATCAAGTTACATTAAAGAATAAATAAACTTTTTAAATAGAAAGGGAGAGTGACGGGTGAATATACATTTAATAATTTTTGTTGCTTCGATGAACGAGGAGCAGGTAGTTACGATGAAAAGGACTTTTCAATCAGATTTTCGGCCAGTAGAAGGAGATATCATCGACGATCCGGGATTCTCTCCTCGGTTTCACAATGGCTATGAAGTGGTCAAAGTAACAATTAATTATGCGACGGAAGAATGTTGGGTTTCATTAGCTCCGCTTGCGATTGAATTAGAGGACATATCAATCGAGGAGTATGTTGAAAAGCTCCAAACGCATGGCTGGCAGATTTTCGAAAAAGAAGAATGATAAGATAATAAATGCAATCAGCCTGTCTTCACGTAACACAGGCTTTTTTTATTTCAAAGTGACTGTGAAATTAGTCACTCGGCTAGTAAAAATAAACGGTTAGAGTTTAGCTAATGGGTCACTTCTGAGGTGCAAACTTATTTAACAATCGAAGCAGGTTTGTTGAAGAAGGATAGTGTGAATTTACTTGGATAAAATAATCTAAAAATAATTAAAGGATGATTTATTTTGAACAAGTTTATTCCTCTATTTTTAATCCTCTTTACATATGTTTTTGCATTATTTAACGGAACTACTTATGCAAATTCAAACAATAAAACCCGAACCATAGAAGAACAATATACTGAACTTGGATATGTATCTGTTGATGAAGCTATAAGAGATTTTGAAAAACATTACAAACAAGACTTGGAACTTCCACTGAGAGTTCCACCTATTCCGTTTACACATATATTTGGACGCTTTAATAATTTGGAAGGAAGCCAAAATGATTCCTTTGAAATGGAATTTATTAGTGAGGACTCATCTGAACTTCATTTTTTTATTGATGTAAGACTTGCAAAGAATGGGATTCACTTAAATGATAGAGACGTTGAAAAGGTCTTTAAACTAAAGAATGGAGAAATAGCATCTTATATTAATGTAAGGGGTGCAAACGTATTCGTCTTTAAGCGGGATAAATGGCAATATTTATTTAGTGTAAACCAAAGAATCTCAGATAAAGTTACACCAGAAGAATTGGTTCAAATAGCTAACTCAATTGAGCATTCAACACAATTAAGCGAAGAGTTCTTTAACTAATTGAGTATTACATAACTACGGTATTAATTTCCTGATTGTAGAATAGGGGCAAAGGGTGCGATGGTTCAAGTAGGATTTATCGAATTGTTTTTGAGTTTATTATGCTAACGGGAAGTTAAATGGAATAAGGGAATTATCGTTTAAGAAGAATAGTCCTGAGGTGATAAAAACTCGTGAAAAAAATTGGCATATTGTTTGTTGGCTTACTTTTGGTTGGTTGGAACGGAGGTTTTTCTAAAAATGAATTGCTTGAAGAGACATTATATACAAGGTACCTTTCCTATCTCGACCAAAAATATTCAGATTTTATAGTTTGTCCAAGAATAGAAATCGAAAGAATAGAAGGTGATACTCGCAGACATATTGTTTATGCAAGTGCGTTAAATTATGGTTCACATCACGGTGACCTTCCTTTTGATAGAATTCATTTCACATTAAAAGATACTCCAGAAAATGGTGTTGAAATCAAAGATGTTAGAATAGAAAAAGAGATTTCTGAAAAGGAAAGTCAAACACAGTGTAATAATAGGAACTAAGAAAGAATTCCTATTCAACAATCGGGTGCGTTGATCCAAGAAGGGTTAATGCACTATTTTGTTGAATTCCTTATTGAACAAACGAAGCAGGATAGTAGAAGAAGAAAAAACAGCTTTATAATTAAGTAGACAGAAAATGCAAAACAAAAAAGCAAAGTCAGAATATCTCTTACTTTGCAAAAATCTAAATAAACTTTTATTTTGAAATCATATCTACATATTTACTATTTGATAATATCTCCTCCGCAGATAATAGTGTCCAGTCTCTGACCGGGGTGGTGGGATTCTTTTCTAAAAAGGAATTCACTATTTGGTATCCGAACTTGTAGTTGGTCCAACGAGGGATTCCTTTGTTTGGATTTTCAAAATAATCGCCTTTTATTGTTCGGTCCTTTGACATTAAATTCTCTTTTAAGTGCTCCCATACTTCCTCCTCTTTTTGATTTGATAGAGGTTCTATCCACGGTATAGTAATATCAGGGTAAAGACTTTTGGCAAAATTGTCCGCTTTACCTTCAAGAATTATTTCATCTAATAAAGTGTTCTGCCAGTTTACATTTCCGTTCTCCATATAAATAGTATGATGATATTCATGTGCAACACTATACTCCAACAAATCCTCAATAAATGAAGATGGATCAATCTTTATTAAGATTACATCCTTACTAACTGTTATCCCAGAAACGCCACCAATTAAATTGATACCATGCATGTCATCTGGATTAGGAGGAAATAAATAAACAGTCTTATTCCCGCCTGGAAGGGTATTAGATGATTTAATCAAGGCTTGTTCTATTATTTTATTTATTTCATCTTGATTATTAATTAGAGAATATACAAATTGCTCCAAAGTTTTAATGTCTTTTGGAGTTGCAAAAGCCCAATGGTCCTTTATCCAATACCCCTCTCCTTTACCTAAAGTATCTAATTGAAATGGTTCGACAACTTTTTGATAGTAATGTTCTTCCATCTTCTCGTGTTGTTCAATTTCTGAAACACTTTCTATGTAATCTAATACTTGAGTATAAAAGGGTATAATTCTAAATACCTGATTGCCATTTTTCACAATGATGGGGTTCTTAATATTTAATTCTTTAGGTGATTCAACTTCAATTGTTTTATTAGTACAACCGATAAGTAATACAACAATAATGGAAAATATGAAAAAAGGAATTAGTCTATTAATTTTAATCACCACCAAATTCAAAATTATTTTTAGTGTAATCTAAATTATCCCTTTATTTCAATTATTTTACAAGTAGATTATTATTTTATCGCCTACTTACGTGCCTGTTACTTTAAACTCATTAGACCACCTTTACTGAAGAAAAGTGTAGACGGGTGGATAAAATTAGCTCATCACTGCATAATTTTTTTCAATTTTAACCTTTCCTGTTTATATTTAACTCACTGGAAAAACAAAAAGTGAAAAACGTGTTAAAGTTTGTGAAATAATGTACTTAAACTATTGGGTGCGATGATTTAACAAGATCATCGCTTTTTGTTTATTGAAGTAAAAGTGCAGGTTAGTGGAAAAAGAATAGTTAGTTTTTAGTTGGTGAAAGTAGTCCTAAATATAATTTAGGATGGTGTAAATGAAGAAAAGTTTCTCTTTTTTAATAACGGGTTCGGTTTTGAAGTAGAAAATGTAAAATAGAAGTATAAATAACCTATGGTTTATTGGACATTTTAAAGTGGTATTAGCAAACAATATAGCACAAAAAAGGGCATCGATAAATCGATGTCCTTTTCAAGTGTTTTATTTAGCGTATCCAATTACTTTTCCAATGAATTTTTCTTCTTTTAGTACCATCTTTTTCCCTCGCATCCAATCATCGCTGATTAAATAGAATTCATCATCCGAGAGTTTAATCTCTTTCATACTCGTTTCGAAAACTTCCGTCATACCTTTTTTATTGTAATCATTCCCCTGGTTATCCATCATTTCGAAATAACTTTTTTTATCTAATCCAAGCCTATGAGCTTTACCGTAAAATGCGTCTAACTTTTGACCGTTAATAAAAATCTGTCCTTTAGTTATTTCAATTTTTTCGCCTGGCAAAGCAACAACTCTGGATATGTCTTTATCTCCATCCTCATTATCGAAAAAAACAACATCTCCTCTTGAAATATCAGACACATTTATACTTTTCTCAATCGCTAGGGTTTTATCAAAATAATCGTGATTACCTCTATCCATATTATCGTACATATGGTGATGTGTTATCATTTCGGAACCAACATTTTCAATTGTAGTAACATCTGGGGTAGTATTATCATCTGTAAGTGTTTCTGACGATAGGTTATAGGAGCAGCCAACCATAACAAGCAACATAATAATAAGAAATATACTTTTTTTCATAAAAATCCCCCTTTATATATATTTTACTGTAAAAATAGGGGAAACTCCTTTAAATTCTTGACAACATTTTGAATTTTAAGTGAATTCGCGAAACTCAAGATACTTATTAAACCAAGGGTAGCTTACCTTCAAGAAGGAGAAGCATCCTTTTTTTAGAAGTTTGTACTAAAGGTGCAGAATACTTGAACAAGCAGGAATTTCAAATAAGCTACTCGAATGTAAAAAGAATAGTTTTATTAAGGGGGATTAAAATAGAGATGAGCACAAAACCTGACTTAATTTTAGATATTGCAGGAGTGATTGCAACTAATTTTTCACCGATATTTTGGGAAGATTTATCTTCAAAATTTGAAGTTTCATATAATGAACTTAATAAGTTTAGAAATGAAGTCCGTGAAGAATTATGGACTGGAAAAATTCAAGAAGAAGAATTTTGGCCTAAGTTGATAGAAAGGTTCCCAACAATTGATGGAAGCTATGCCGCAGACAAATTATTAACAGTGATTAAACCTTTACCTGCTCTTGAAGAAATCCCATTATGGAGTAAGTACGCAAATATTCATTTACTAAGTAATCATCGCATAGAATGGGTGAAACATATAATTGCACCTGTTGAAGACTACATTAAAAGTATAACTATTTCTAGTGATGTAGGATTTTGTAAACCACAAGTCGATATATACTTAAAAGTTAATTCCCATATTACCAGGAAGGAAAATGCGTTATTCATTGATGACCAAGAGAAAAATCTGATTGAAGCACGAAATTTAGGTTGGAATACCTTACTTGCAGACGATAAAGGTGAATGGATTAAAATTGTTAGTCATCAGTTATTAAACTAACGGGAGCGGTACTTAAACAACGATATGCTTTACTTATTCAAGTAAAGAAGCGGGTTACTTCAATAAGGAGTAACCTTTTTTTGATGTGAAAACAGAATATAAATTGATTTTTATTAATATGAATAGCTATAATTAGTACTAGGTACTAATACCAACTAATAATAAAATGCGGGGTGTTTTTTATGATAGGTGCGAGAATAACTGCAATTGGTACATATGTACCCAAAAAAAAGTTAACAAATTATGATCTGGAACAAATGGTTGATACAAACCATGAATGGATTGTTCAAAGAACGGGAATTCATGAACGTCGAATTAGTCAACCTGATGAATTCACAAGTGATTTATGTGTAGCTGCTGTAGAAGATTTAATGCAGAGATATAATAAAACAGTCGAAGATGTAGATATGATCATCGTGGCAACAGGTACACCAGATTTTCCATTTCCATCTGTCTCAAGTATTGTACAAGACCGTTTACATATAGCACGAACAGGAGCTATTGATTTAAGTGCGGCATGTGCAGGGTTCGTGTATGCATTGCATACAGCACATACCTTTATAGCTTCAGGACTCCACAAAAAGGTTCTAGTAATTGGAGCAGATACACTATCCAAAGTTACGGATTATACCGATAGAAGTACATGTATTTTGTTTGGGGATGGTGCTGGGGCAGTCTTGATTGAAAAGGATGAGAGTTCGAAAAGTTTTATTGGATTCAATCTAGGAAGTGATGGAAGTGGAGCACAACATGTATATCGTACTGGATTGTCAAAAAAGGTTAATGGGATTGAACTAGTGGATACACAATGTTTAGTTCAGAACGGAAGAGAAGTTTTCAGATGGGTAGTAAGGAATGTTCCTGATAGTGTTAAACAAATCTTAGATAGTACACAGATGAGTATGGAACAAGTTGATTGGTTTATACCTCATAGTGCAAATCTAAGGTTGATTGAGCCAATTTGCGAAAAATTAGAATACGCAATGGACAAAACACTTTATAGTTTGGTTCATTTCGGAAACACATCTGCTGCTACTATTCCATTAGCTCTTGATCTAGGAATCAGAGAAGGGAAAGTAAAAAATGGAGACAGAGTGCTTATGTACGGTTTTGGTTCTGGATTGGTTCATGCAGGACAACTTCTAGAACTACATTTTGATGAGCAGATTCGTGTTCCAACACCGTTGTAATGTCAAAGATTTGTGAAGGAATATACGTATACGAAATGGTGTAATAGGTAAAGTTGAGATCGCTTCTGCGGTCTTTTTTGTTTGTTCAGCTATCGGTGCTATTTATTTGAACACGAGGTCCATTTTCTAGCTCTAAGGAATACATATGTAACAATAATTGTAAGTGGGGGATGTAATGGAGGCTAGAGGAAGGGTACGTTTACTTGTTGGTTGGATAACTTTGTTTTTAATGGGTGTTGACTTATTTGTAGTATCTCCGTTACTACCATTCATATCGGAAGCCTATCATGTTAGTTCAGCGATGACTGGTTGGATGGTAACGGTTTTTGCGGTTACATATGCTATTTTTGCCCCTTTCTTTGGGTGGCTTTCCGATAAAAATGGACGGAAAGCATTCATTACATTTGGCTTACTGTTGTTCTTCATTTCTAACATGCTAACGGCCTTTGCTCCTTCATTTTTTTGGTTACTTGTTAGCCGTATAGTTGCTGGTTTATCCGTTGCTTCCATTACTCCTTTGATATATGCAATCATTGGAGATACTGCCCCACCAAATCGGACAGGGACATGGCTTTCAATTGTTGTTTCAGGCCACTTAACCGCTCTTTGGGCAGGAGCGCCATTGGGTACGTTATTGGAGCATTTTCTTGGTTGGCGTTCTGTATTTGTTGTAATGGCTATTATAGGAGCTATCTTGGCGGTAGTAAATTCCAACACCTGGAAAAACATCCCTAAAAGTGATGTAACAAGGAATCTAGTAGAAGGAAATCTACTAAGAATACTTGGTTCGGTATGTGTAACAACCTTTTGGGCGATTTCCATGTATGCTCTTTATGTTTACTTAGGTGCGTCTCTTTATTCTGAGAATAGATTCTCATCAACACAAATCGCATTAGCAATTACTTTTTATGGGATCGGAGCTGTGTTAGGAAGTCTGATCAGTGGACAGTTAACAGATAGATTTGGAGAAAGGAAGATATCGAAAGTTTCGCTCATATTCTTGACGATCCTTTTCGTTTGTTTAGGTATATTCTTCTCATCGGGTGATTGGATTTATTTTTTCCTATTCATTTGGGCTTTGGTTGGGTATGCGGGATTTACTTCATACCAAGCACGATTAGCGGTCGAATATCCACAAGAACGAGGAATTGTAATGGCGTGGAATAACACGGCTCTGTATATTGGCATAACCATTGGTTCAATGGTGGGTGGTTATGTCATAACTAATTGGGGATACCCTTTCCTTCCGTATGTTTGTAGTATGGCAGCCATCATTAGTTTTGTCCTAAGTACCCAAAAGGTTAAAGCAACAAAAAAGGGTTAACTTTTCCAGCAGATATATGACTTTCGAAAGTAAAAATCTTAAAAGGAACAGAAGCTTAAAAAGAAATAACTCAATCTAACTGAGCTATTTCTTTTTTTACTGCTATAAATTTTGTTGAATATTTCGGGTATACATCAGGTATTGCGATAGGAAACGGATTGATATCCTTTTATCCTAACTATGCGTATCTTTCTTTTTGATTTCGCTTGTGGTGTCTAATTTCTTTACAAATTTCTTAAACCATGAATACACCTTCATACAATAGAAAAAAAACAATATCGTTCCGATTGTCATGATTGCATATATCTGAACCGCCGGAAGAAACGTTGGTCGTTCATCAGGTGAAAGTAGGATACCAATCAAGACTCCGATATATAGAATGATTGAATCCCGTAGCGGCTCATACCATTTGACTCGTCTCATATACACGTAGATCACAAACTGTAGTAAAACGGTTAGTAAAAGGGCGAAGAATTCGTTTGAATTTGTGCCAAAGGACGCCTCTACGATGTCCCAGTTTGGAAACCAAAAACAAATCATCATGATCTGTAAAATGGAGAGAAGAATGGTAAAGATGAATCCGTTTTTGCGAGTCTTTTTCTCCTTTTTCTCAACGATTTCTTGCTGTTGATCTGTTAAAAAGAGATTATCAAACTCATCTGCTTCTGACCCCATGACGAAGGAAAGTGTTCCTTCGAACGGTTCCTTAGGAATAGATTCAATAACATCAGGGTTACTCGGTGTCGCGGTTAAGGCTTTATCCGTATGGAAAATCTCAACCCCATGCTTTTGAAAAACGTCTATCCAATCATATAGAGATGTCTGACTCGCATGAGGAAAGCTTGTAACCTTTACTTGATTACTAGAATCGTATCCATATATGAACAGTTTAGCTGAACGTACTTTTTTAAATTTTACTCTTGTTTGATGATCCCCTTGTATCCTCGTCTGTGCCTGTAATCGATAATCCATTCCGATTAGAACGTATTTCATCTTGTCATATGGAAGAAAAATATAGTGTTCTTCGTCTTCCTTTTTGTCATTTACATAATAATCATACCCGTTGTCGCCTAGATGGATGTGAATGACAATATCGAGGTATTTTCGTAGATTATTGTAACTGAACCATGCAAAGCCAAGAAACATAACACCAAACGCACATAGAAGTAGGAAGAAACCAAATCCTGTCTCTGAAACTTCTTTAGCACCTAACATAAAACCGCCAATCCCTAGTAGTACGAAAATGGAAATAAGTCCAATATGGCAGCCAATGGCCCACTTAGGAAGTTGATTCGTATACTTTCGATTATCCTTAGTTTGTAATTCCATCAACAAATAGCCCCTTTCAAACCTTATTCTACCAGAAAAAGGATGGGAAAAAGGGCTTGTTATCAGTAGGACTATTGTATGAATTCGTAGGGGGAGGGTGCCAATCGTGGGTCAGGGGGACAGGTTCCCTGTCCCACAATTTTGGGTCACGGAACCTGTCCCTCTGTCCCAACTCCAGTTATTTCCGCATATTAAAATGGGCGTTTAGTTGTCCCCGAAGCAAGTCACCTCGAATATTAGCGATTTTCTTTTCGTTGTCCATATCTTTTTTTATTTCTTTTGTTTGGACTCCTTCTTCTCGCTTGTCGGCAATATTCATTAAGGTCTCTATATCTAAGAAGGAATATTTTCTAGTTCCCCGTTCCGTTCTTTTGGGGGAAATCAATCCACGCTCCTCATAATAACGTATTTTCCGTTCAGAAAGTCCAGTTATCTCCGTAACAGTACCAATCGAAATGACTTTTTTCTCCTTGTAAGAGATCATGGCAAGCTCCTTTCTGCAATTTTTCTTATTTTCAGATTAATGCAGAATCTATTCGTTGTCAAAACTTATGTGAGAAAATCTCACATGTTTTTATAGATATGTAGTTTGTGAGCTGGAGTAGGACTTTTGACTTATTTTATAAATCATAATTAACCTAAAATATTACATTTTTGAATCCGTTTCCAATGCAATTGTAATCGAGTAAAGTGCTGTAAACATTGGTTTTAATGAAGCGTTTTCAATTTTAGATGCTGTAAATGTAGGTATGTCAGAAAATCTGACAAACTACTTGTAAGAGAGATATGTGCTAAGTAGACTGAACGTAGATTAGTTGTTTGAATTATTAAACTACTTTAGGGGGCTAACCTATTATGTTGAAGCAAAAGGTAGTATTGATTGGCAATGGAATGGCTGGGATAAGGACGATTGAAGAAATACTGAAACTTGCACCTGATGAATTTGATATCACCGTTTTTGGTAGGGAACCGCATCCGAACTATAATCGGATCCAATTATCAAAGGTGTTGCAAGGAGATACAACGGTTGCGGATATTACGTTAAATGATTGGCATTGGTATGAAAACAACAATATTCGCTTATATCCAGGAGAAAGTGTACGACATATCGATACAAATAAACAGATTGTTTATACAGATAAGGATCGAGCTGAACCTTATGATAAGTTGATTATTGCAACGGGATCGAATCCATTTATGTTACCTTTGCCTGGTTCAAACAAACAAGGAGTGACTGCGTTTCGTGATATCAATGATTGTGAAACGATGATCGAATACTCAAAAACATATAAAAAAGCTGCAGTTATTGGAGGAGGCTTACTTGGACTTGAAGCTGCGCGTGGGTTACTTAATCTTGGAATGGAAGTAGATGTGATTCACATTAACGAGTACATAATGGAGCGCCAATTAGATAGAGCAGCGGGAAAATTATTGCAAAAGGAGTTAGAAGGTCAAGGGATGAACTTCCTGTTAAATAAACAGACTGTCGAAATCCTTGGTAAAAAACAGGTAACAGGATTACGTTTTAAAAATGGTGAAAAAATCAAAGCAGACCTAGTTGTGATGGCAGTGGGAATAAAGCCTAATGTTGAACTAGCTCAAAAATCTGGTATTCCAGTAAATCGAGGAATCGTCGTAAATGATTTTATGGAAACGGATGTTCCTAATGTATTTGCAGTTGGTGAATGTGCAGAGCATAAAGGAATGGTGTATGGATTAGTTGCCCCACTTTATCAACAGGGGGAAGCGTTAGCGAAACGGATTTGCGGTGTGCAAACTGAGGGTTACAAGGGGTCCGTTCTTTCAACTCAGTTAAAAGTGTCAGGTGTTGATGTCTTTTCAACAGGAAAAATCATAGAAGACGAGAATACAAAAGCAATAAAAATGCAGGATGATTGGAATGGAATCTATAAAAAAATCATTGTGGAGCAAGGAAAAATAGCTGGTGCTGTCTTATTTGGAGATACGAGGGAAGGCAATCGACTGCTAAGTCTCATTAAAAAAGGAGCGACTGTAGAGGAATATATAGAAGCCAATCAGACTGAAGAGTCAGGAGTTAGCTTAGTTGCTCAGATGGCTGAAGATGAAATTATATGTGGATGTAACGGTGTAACGAAGGGAACGATTGTTTCAGCAATTGAAACGCAGGGTCTCACAACCATTGACCAGGTGAAGGGCTGTACCAATGCATCTCGATCCTGTGGAACTTGTAAGTCACTGGTTTCTGACCTATTAGAGCTTACTCTCGGTGATGAGTACAGTGAGGATCAAAAGGTGTCTATTTGCACTTGTACAACATTAACTAGAGATGAAGTGGTACATGAAATCAAGGAAAAAGGGCTTACCCATGTACGAGAAGTCATGAATGTGTTGGGCTGGAGTACCGATGAAGGATGTTCGAAATGCCGACCAGCCTTAAATTATTATTTGGGAATGATTAACCCAACCGAGTACAAGGATGAAAAAGAGTCTCGTTACGTGAACGAACGATTACATGCAAACATTCAAAATGATGGCACCTTTGGTGTTGTTCCAAGAATGTATGGAGGTGTTACATATGCAGAGGACCTTAGAAAGATTGCAGATGTAGCGGATAAATACCAGGTAAAAATGATTAAGATAACCGGTGGCCAGCGAATTAATTTACTCGGTGTGAAAAAGCAGGACCTACCAAGTATTTGGGCGGAGCTTGGAATGCCATCAGGGCATGCATACTCGAAAGGGCTACGGACCGTAAAAACATGTGTTGGATCTGACTTCTGCCGGTTTGGTACACAGGATTCGATTGGGATGGGGATTGCGCTAGAGAAAAAATTTGAGGGGTTACATGGACCGCACAAAATAAAAATGGGTGTCTCGGCTTGCCCAAGAAATTGTGCGGAAGGAGCAATTAAGGATATTGGAATTGTCGGATTGGATGGAGTATGGGAAATGTATGTAGGTGGAAATGCGGGTACAGATCTTAGGGTAGCAGATTTACTATGTAAAGTGAAAACAGGTGATGAAGTACTTGAATGGGCTGGTGCTTTTTTACAATATTATCGCGAAACGGCAACGTACTTAGAAAGAACGTCTGTATGGGTTGAACGCATAGGGATTGATCATATAAAGGAAATGCTTGAAAACAAAGCATTCCGTGATGAATTGAATGAGCGAATGAATACAGCTTTATCTGCCATTCAAGAGCCTTGGAGTGAAGCACTTAAGGATGAGAATCTACTAAAAGAGCTTTATGAAACAGTCAATGTTCCGGCAGCTTCTAACTAATAGATAGGGGGAGATATCGTGGAGAAAACACTAGGTAGAGTATTTATCGGAAACTATTCAGAGCTACCAGATCGTCTTGGGAAAACATTTTTCGTAAGGGAAGAAGAAATTGCCTTGTTTAAGCTAGCAAATGGGGATGTCCGTGCAATCGAAAATCGGTGCCCCCATAAAGGTGGAGTACTTGCTGAAGGAATGGTGAGCGGAGAACATGTTTTTTGTCCGATGCACGATTGGAAAATAAATGTCTGTGATGGTCAAGTTCAAGCACCGGATCATGGGTGTGTGCGAACGTATCAAGTGGAAGTGGAAGAGGATCTTGTCTATATTATCATCTAATAATCTCGGAGGAGGATTTCCATGTCATTTGTAAAAACAAATCAGGTTATTGCTAGCATGATTGAAGCTGGAGAAGCAAAAGCAAAATTATCAGTGAAGGATCTGGTAATTCGAGGGGTGCTTGCAGGAGCACTTCTTGGGTTCGGTACAACACTAGCTTTCACTGCTGAAATTCAATCGGGATTAGGCGTTTTGGGTGCCTTGCTTTTTCCTGCCTGTTTCGTATTGGTCATACTCCTCGGTCTTGAATTAGTAACAGGGAATTTTGCGTTAATTCCCCTAGCGGTTTTAGAAAAAAAGGCTACGATTTCTCAAATGCTATCAAACTGGTTTTGGGTCATCGTGGGGCATTTACTAGGTGCAGGCTTCTATGCCTTTTTATACGTAATTGCCATCACACAGCTAGGACATGTCACAGATCATGCCATGATAACCAAAATTATGGCAGTTGCAGAAGCAAAAACAATAGGGTATCAGAATCTAGGGAACGACGGTTTGGTCGTCGTCTTTGTGAAAGCCATGCTTTGTAATTGGATGGTAACATTGGGTGCCGTTATGGCGATGACATCGACAGCAACACTTGGAAAAATTGTTGCCATGTGGCTTCCGATTTTGATCTTTTTTGCGCAAGGGTTTGAACACGCCGTCGTAAATATGTTTGTGATTCCAGCAGGGATGATGTTAGGTGCAGATGTTACAGTAGCCGATTGGTGGCTATGGAATCAGCTTCCTGTCTTATTTGGGAATCTCGTCAGTGGAGTTGTCTGTACCGGTCTAGCCTTATACGTAACTCATCGGAATGTGAAAAAGAATAATGTCATGCTTGTGTCAAAAAAGGAAGATGTGATAGCAGGTACATAATGAGGGAGGAAACTGAGATGGGAAAGGTATATATTGTGGGAGCGGGTCCTGGTGATCCTGATTTGATTACAATGAAGGGTTTGAAATGTATCCAGCAGGCAGATGTTATTTTATACGATCGGTTAGTCAATACAGAATTGTTACGGGAAGCAAGATGTGGTGCAGAATTAGTTTATTGTGGAAAACAACCAAAGTTTCATACGATGCCACAAGAAGTCATTAATCAACAATTAGTGAAATACGCTCGCTTAGGAAAAGTGGTGACGAGACTTAAAGGGGGAGATCCTTTCGTTTTTGGAAGAGGAGCAGAAGAGGTTGAGGAATTGATGAAGCATAATATCCCCTATGAAGTCGTACCTGGTATAACAGCTGGGATAGCTGCTCCAGCTTATGCGGGGATTCCAATCACACATCGGGAGCTTGGGAATTCATTCGCCATCATCACCGGCCACTGCAAAACAGGAGAGCCAACAGATATTAAGTGGGAAAGCCTTGCAAAAGGGGTCGATACCTTAGCAATCTATATGGGAATTGGAAACTTACCACACATATGTGAGCAATTACGGAAGCACGGGAAAAGCGAAGATACACCAGTCGCCATCATTCAAGAAGGAACAACCTATGCCCAAAAAACAGTAACAGGTACAATCGAAACAATCGTCAACATCGCCTCAACATCGAACATAAAAAACCCCGCCATAATCGTAATCGGAGAAGTCGTACGATTCAGAGAGAAACTATTAGGTCACGGGATGGGTCAGGGGGACAGGTCCCTTGTCCCACCATTATTTTACAGGGACAGGGAACCTGTCCCTCTGTCCCACTAAATAGGGAGTGATGATTATGCAGGCTGTTCTTTATGTTTGTCATGGTACGAGGAAGAGATCGGGTGTGGAGGAAGCGATTGATTTTGTTCAAAAGACGATGAAACTTGTGGATGCACCAATTCAACGATACTGTTTTTTAGAGCTTACGAAACCTTCTATTCTAGAGGGTGTAGATCAATGTGTGAAATTGGGTGCTACTACGATTGCAGTTGTACCCGTCCTTCTTTTAACGGCAGTCCACGCCAAAATGGACATTCCCGAAATTCTAGAACAAGCAAAGGAAAGATACGAAACAATTGAATTTCGTTATGGCAAACCACTTGGTGTACAGGAAAAATTAGTTGATATTTTAGTAGAAAGAATCGAAGAGAATAGTCAGATTAACGAAGAGATGGAAATCCTTCTCGTTGGTCGAGGAAGTAGCGATATGGATGCGGTGAATGATACTCAACGCATTGCTGAGCTCCTACAACAAAAAATACAAGTGTCTTCTGTTAGCAAATGTTTTTTGACTGCAGCAACCCCTAGGTTTGAAACGGTACTAGAGAATAAGATTGTATCGGGTTCGAGGCAAATTGTTATTCTTCCATATTTGTTATTTACCGGACTATTAATGAACGGAATAGAAAAATTTGTCCAGCGACAACGTCTACATCCAAATCAAGAAGTAGTAATTTGTAATCAACTCGGAAGTCATCGTAATGTGTGTGAATTGTTAAAAGCTAGAGTGTTAGAAACAATAAATATGTAAAAGCTCGTATCTAGTGTAAAAAAGGATGATGGAAAATGGAGCTTACACCTCTCATGGTTCAATTAGCAGGGAAGAATGTTGTAATTGTTGGTGGTGGTCGTATTGCGGAACGCAGGATTCAAAAATTGCTAGGAAGTGGTGCAAACCTACATGTCATTAGTCCGACTCTTACGGATGGATTGCGTTCCCTTTGTGGGAAAGGCCTATTCATTTGGCAGAATAAGCATTTCGAGCCTGAAGATAGTAAAGAAGCATTCCTGGTCATCGTAGCCACAAATGATTCGATGGTAAATAAAACAGTTGTACAAAGCTGTGCTTCCAATACGTTAGTAAATATGGCGTCGGAAGCTTCTGAAGGAAATGTCCAATTTCCAGCTCATTTTAAACAGGGGAGATTGTCAATAAGTATAGCGACAAATGGAGCAAGTCCTCTTCTTTCGGGTAAAATCAAACGGCAGCTTCAAATCATGTATGACAAGAACTATGGGGAGTATGTTGATTTTTTATATGAATGTCGGCAATTAATCAAGCACTCAATGTTCGATGAATATGAACAAAAATGCATATTAAAGGATTTACTGTCAGATGATTATCAAAATAAGATGAAGCAGGAACTAGCTTTAAATTTACTGAAGAGTTATTCGCGGGAGGGGTGGACGAATGAAAGGATTGGAGGGTAAGAGGATCGGTGTTGCCGCTGCCCGTCAAGCGGATACGATTTCGACACTTATCCAAAAAAACGGGGGTCTACCATTTGTATTCTCAATTCAAGGTGAACAACAAGTAAATGAACAGTGTAGTGAACAAAATGTGAGAGATTTAGTAAGTCAACCATTTGATATGGTGCTGCTAACTACCGGAATTGGCATCGAAACTCTTGAAAGATCTGCGCTAAAGCTTACTCTCCACACCGAATTTATTCATAAATTAAAGAATATTAACTTAGCAGTCCGTGGTCGTAAGACACTTAATTGGACAAAAAAACATTCCTTGCCGGTGGAATTCGTTTCTGAGGATGGAACGATGGAAGGTCTGTTATTGAGTTTGGATAGCAAAGGAGGAAAATACGGGAAACGGATTTTTTTTCAAGCATATAACCAAGACGACGAAATTTTACAGCTAGAGCTACAAAAGCAAGGATATGATGTTTATCTATCCAAACCCTATCATTTTATTGAGCCATCCCTTTCTACTGTAAGGAACCTCAAACAAGAAATTCTCAATCAAACACTGGATGCCGTTATCTTTACAAGTAAAACTCAAGTCCAAAATCTCTTCGCTGATTCTACAAGTACAGATGCAGTGGTGAAAGCATTTAACAAAGAAGTCCTGGCGGTTGCAGTTGGAAAAGTCACCGCAAACGAGCTAGAAAAACAAGGCATTACGAACGTCTTTCAACCATCCATTCAGAAAATGGGTGTAATGGTCGTTGAACTAAGGGAATATATTAGGGACACGGGGACAGGTTCCCTGTCCCACAATTTTGGGTCACGGAACCTGTCCCTCTGACCCATTTTTTGAATATTCTACTATTCTAATTGACAAGCTCTCATTCAATCATGTAAGATGAAATTGTTAAATATTACTAAATGAATACGTTTTTTCTCTTATCGAGAGTCGGGGGAGGCACCTGGTCCGTTGATCCCGCAGCAACCGTTACGTTGATTGTAACAAGGTGCTAATTCCAGCAAGCGTAGGCTTGAAAGATGAGTGTGGATGTACATATGCCTCTTCCTCATTGGAAGGGGCTTTTTCATGTCGTATTTTATTTGGTGAAAAAATAGGTAGGGGAGAGAGTTACATGACAGTGACAAAAACAGATAGCTTGTACAAAAAGGAATACTTCGGGAGACTTCCGGAATTAAAACAGTATGCGCCAGAGGCATTTCAATCGTTCATCAAGTTTGATAGCCAAGCACTTGCTGCGGGTAAACTTTCTGTGAAACAAAAGGAACTAATTGCGGTGGCGGTAGCTCATATTACGGGTTGTCCGTATTGCATTGATTTACATATTGGAAATGCAAAAAAGAATGACTCTACAAAAGAAGAGGTAGCAGAGGCAATTTTTGTGGCAACTGCATTAAAAGCTGGTTCTGCGTTAGCACATGGAGTGAATGCTCTTAATGCCTATGATGGAAATGGCGATGAAGAGCTATACAAAGCAGCCTATTTTGCAAGATTAAAAGAATTTGCTGACCTGAATGGCGAAGCATTTAAAGCATTTATTGATTTTGATACGAAATCTCTTAAAGCAGTAAACTTAACAGAAAAAGAAAAAGAATTGATTGCGGTCGCTTGTGCTCACACAACAGGTTGTGCCTATTGCATTGACCTTCATACGAAAAATGCGAAAAAAGTGGGTGCCGACCTGGAAGAAATCACTGAAGCGATTTTCGTTGCAGTTGCGTTAAAAGCGGGATCTGCGTTGGCACATAGTGTGAATGCGCTAAATGCGTATGATGAGAAGTAAATAAAAAGTGGCCCGATTCCTATGAAGTAACTAGGACCAGGCCTTTTTAGGTATATGAAACTCTAATTCTTACATAAACTTCTCTATAGTTACTAAAAGGGGTGCTGAGATGGACGTTATTTTAGGGAAAACAAAGGATGAATGGTTACAGACATACCCTTTATTAGAAAAGCTTATAAGAACGGAAGAAGTGTTTTGGAGGAATCCGAAATACCACGAATTTTCTAGAGCCATAGAGAATGTTTCGTTGGGTGTCGAGGATGTTCGGGATGCAGAGGAGAGATTACAAAGATTTGCCCCTTATCTTGCAAGTGCCTTTCCTGAAACAAGGGAGATGAATGGGATTATTGAATCACCATTGAAAGAAATCCCAACTATGCAACAGGCTATTGAGGGTTTATTCGCGGAAAAAATTGAGGGCAAGTTACTTCTTAAATGCGATAGTCATCTACCGATTTCTGGATCGATTAAGGCAAGGGGTGGTATTTATGAAGTTTTACAGCATGCGGAAAACTTAGCAATTGAAAATAAGCTTCTATCATTGGAAGACGATTATTCCAAACTCGACAGTGACTCATTTAGACAATTCTTTTCCAATTATTCAATTGTTGTGGGTTCTACCGGGAATTTGGGGTTAAGTATTGGGATTATCAGCGCTAAGCTAGGATTTAACGTGACAGTCCATATGTCAGTTGAAGCAAAGCAATGGAAAAAAGACCTTCTTAGAAGTAAGGGAGTAACAGTCATAGAACATGAACTAGATTACAGTGTGGCAGTTGAGCAAGGAAGAAAACAGTCTCTGGATGATCCTACCAGTTATTTTATTGATGATGAAAACTCCACACATTTGTTTCTTGGGTATGCCGTAGCAGCTTCAAGACTTAAAAAACAACTAGAAGCGATGAACATCACAATCGATGAAGATCATCCATTGTTCGTGTACCTTCCTTGTGGAGTGGGAGGAGGACCAGGCGGAGTGGCGTTTGGTTTAAAGCTCATTTTCAAGGATCATGTTCATTGCTTTTTTGCCGAACCTACCCATTCTCCTTGTATGTTAGTTGGCTTGTTAACCGAACAGCATGACAACATTTCGGTACAGGATTTTGGCATTGATAACAAAACAGCTGCAGATGGATTAGCGGTTGGACGTCCATCAGGATTTGTTGGGAGAACGCTGGAAAACCTTTTGAGTGGTGTTTATACGGTTGAGGATCATCATTTATTAGCGTATCTCAGTCTGTTGGCTCAAACAGAAAGCATCTATTTAGAACCTTCCGCATTAGCAGGAGTGCCCGGTCCAGCTCGCTTATTTACAGAGCCAGAAGGTAGAGGGTATTTGGAAAAACATAGAGTAGCAGATAAAATGGAACACTCCGTTCATATTGCATGGGCAACAGGGGGGAGTATGGTTCCCAAGGAAATGATGGATTCGTATGTGGAAACAGGGTTAGAGGAGTTAAGAAACTTATAGTTTTGGTAGAGCGAGTCTTCATGCTGTAGATAAAATGTAGCAGGGGAGGTTATCTCCCCTAGTAGTAACAATTCAAGGTATCAAGAAAATAGTACCGGATTTTTACAATATATTAAATATAGAAATGATGATATAAATTGTTTAAACCTAGAAAGTTCTAATAAAAAATTAACACGTAATACAACTTTTTTATTGTATAGTTGTATCAAATTTTAAAAAGGGCAATTGGGAGCAATTAGCTCACAATGGCAGGCACCTATTCCTCTATCACCTAATTGTTTCTTTAAATTTCCTTACTATTTTTTCTTTTTCCTTTAATTGTCCATACCCAAGTGCATTGTAATATTTAATATGTTTCTCTGTAGCCTCCAAAGCTAACATAAAGGCTTGATTGCCAAAGTCCTTTCGTATATTCTCTAGATAATACTCTGTTCCGAAATTACTCATTGTACGATGATATTCCTGTCCTGACATCATAGCTAAAAAATCCGTAATATAATCTTGAGCAGATCCAGCGTTCATCCCTGTAAATGTTGAAATCTTCTGTTTTCCTTCTGTTCTAGTTAGTTCACCAAAATACACTTTTTTTGCAAAGTTATATGCTATCTCAATCATTTCTTTTGTTATTTTTTTTGAAATGCGATTATCTAACTTTTTAGTTTCTATTTGGTTGTTAGAAAAGTTACTCCCAACCTTAACTAAATTGTTTGATTTGATGGAAGGTTGGGAAGCCTTTTCAGACTCAGCCTTTGAAAAACTACTAGAAACATACTGGATCATCCATTTTGATAGTACCTTATTCAGGTTTTCCTTGTTTACTAATATTGCTGCCTCAAATTTTTCAACTAAATCTTCGTCTATTAAAAAGCTAATTTCCTTTTTCATGTAATATCCTCCAAGATTTACTAATTTAAAAGTATATTAATTTACTAGTTCTGTAAATACATACTGGGTAAAAAGACTGGCCCTTTTGTGAACACATAAACTTCAGACGTAAAAAAGAAGAAGTGGACAATGCAAACATAACTTAAATGAATATATTTAAATTGTTTATTTGTAGAAAAGGAATATAATACCTTGATTGCTGCCAAGATAGATTTTAGAAGTATTTAGTTTAGTGAAGAAATATTTACAAAAGAATAACGGAATTAATTACAATGCCTATTATTATAGTTATTTAAATAGGGGGGTAGAAACATGAAAAGAGTAGTTAAACATGATACTACAATAAGACTCTCTTTTAGAGAAAAGACATGTTAATATGGTTTAGGTTTAAGAATTATTTCGATCTTGATAGCCTCTCGATAATTGATTTTTGGAAACTTAGTGATGGTGATTATGCAACTATTACAAATCGATGGGCAGATATTCCTTCGTGGTTCGAATTACATCCTACAGAAGTTAGTGATTCATTAGTTTATAAAATCTTGGAGAAATTGGACTCTGGTTATAAACCAAAAGCTAAAGTGGATGGACCGAATATTTGGAGAATAAAAGCAGGAGATAAATTAGTTTGGATTGGAAATTCGAGACCGGGGCTAAAGGAAGAAGATGGAGTGTTAGAAATCATAACATTCGATAAAAATGCCCTAATATTAGGCGAAGCGACAGGTAATAGAATAAAGAATATAATAAAATTCGGTTCTGGTGAAACCGACAAAAAGGATATTTTAAAGGCTCAACATTCGATGAAAAAAATTAAGGAAGAAGGAATACCGAGAACTTATTCAACAGAATGGCGACTTGGGTAATGATATGCACGAATCGATTTCTACAAATAAATATTGTTAAAAAATAAATAATACTGAAGGTATTTTAGGTAAGTAGAAAAACATTGTTTTTATGAATTACTATAGGTAAAGAGGTAAATTATAATGAAAAATTACAAATGGATTGAACAAAAACTAATAGATTTTGAAGAAATACCTGAGATTAAAGAATTTTTGCAAATCCAACAATTCGTATTAGATAATTACGAAAAACCAAATATTGAGGATTCTTTACCAGATGGTTTTCAGTTAGCGGGTCTATATACACCCATTGCATTCCCAGAGGAAATTTATGTAGGGGAAACCATTAATAGTCCAGGAGGATCTGATGTTTTGTCATGGGACCATAGCCAAATAATTAATTACTATGAGAATTATATTTATCCTAAACTAACTAAAATAAATCAATCAATTTTCACAAATTTATTTAATGAAGAGTTAAAGGAAACTTTTGATTTAGAATTTGAAGAATACAACAGGTTACCGGCTGATAAAAAGATTGAAATTTGTTATCAATTACTAATTGACTTAAGTTTATCTGGCAAAATTGTGTATGATAATTAGTTTTTTAGTAGAATTATTGATACTAATCTCTATAAAAAAAGACCTGATCCACACTTTACAAAAAGCATGATTGGGGTCAGGTCTTTTATGTAAGAATCAAGAAAACATCTCCGGATCTTCCTCTAGTATATGATAAAGCAAGTCAGTCATTTTTACCGTATCGCAAACTCGAACTTCTGCATCCCCAAATGAACCTTTGAACATTGCGTCTTGATCAAGAAATGCTTCTTCCACCCGTTCATATTTTTCAGAGGTGTGCCCTATATGTCGTCTTTGAGGTACGGAAATCTCGGTTCCATCCGGTAATACGGTGTAAAGCTGTTCGTGACTATCTGTTAATCTACCAGGAATATCAAGCCATTCCTCGACTCCATGAATATATGTACAACGACGTAAATCCACCCCAATTAATAAAATCGATGCCTTTCGGTCCAATAATTTCCCCCAACTCGATTCTCTTGCGCAAGGTGTATTGAATTTTTCATTGCCAGCAACAAATTCCTGAGCACCATTTCCCAAAGCAGCTACAGAATGGGTCGGATGCCAGGAACGAACAACACCGGGACGCTTCCGGAAAAGCTCAGTTAGTAGACCCACACAAGAAGGCGACTCCTCTACATAAAACTTGGGATTTTCAGCTTTTATATACGACCAAGTATGTGTTGGAAAAACCAATAGCCCATCTTTCATATATTCAGACAACGCATCAAGGACTGTATCCGCGCCACCCTCAACCTGCCCAATACTTTTCATCGAAGAATGAACAAGCAATGTTCCGTTTCGCTCAATACCTAACTGCTCGAGATGATCTAGTAAATCTTGTTTTGTATACATGTTATTCTACCTTTCTAGATTCTATTAGGAATAGAATACCATATTTCGTATCTCGTGGGGCGAGTTAGAATCTTCTTTTGTAAAGGCTAGTGATTCTCATCACAAAGGTAACAAGTCTTTTGACTTATACTTTTACGTAGAAGATGTGACTGACGACCATGTTTGTGAGCCAATAGGGGGAAGACGATGGAAACTGTAACCGTTATAGAGAGTGCGCCACTGAAACAATTACAGAACGAGCACGTGTCATTGAAGGCAGAGATGGATTTCTTTTATGAAATCATTGAAGAGATAGAATATGAAACCGGGTCTTCTGTGTTTCAACTGTTTGCCGAACTATCCGAGCGGGTCTTAGCTTTCATAGCTAAACTTAAGATACATTCTAAACGAGAGGATGAAGCGTTATTCCCGATGATGTCTCGTCACCTTGGAGAGGAAAACAATATTATCGAAGTGATGGAATATGAACATGAGAAGGCAGAGCAGCATCTAGAGGATTTTATGAAAGAAGCTGAACAGGCGGGGGAGAAAATTGATGAAAACGACATTCAATCGATAACCGTATACGCCGCTCAAGCGTATGCAACCTTAATACAACACTTCGCAAAAGAAGAAAAATTTCTGTTTCCATTGGCAGAGGTGATACTGTCGGATGTGGAGAAGGAGGAGCTTGAGCGGTTGATTCAAGTTGGATAGATTACTATGTCCTACAAACTTCTAGTTACGAAAAAGATCTAACGGGTTCTGTATAGCAAGTAAACTTGTATAAACATCTCAATTAGCAGGGGGTTAACGTAATATTCAGAAGCATAATCAACAATAAAAGACTAGGATTATACTTTTTCCTAGTCTTTTTGCTGTATTTTATATGTGCCTTATGCTCAACTAAATCACCAATTACTTTAAGTATATTTCTTCACAAGTTATCTCTTTATAAGAATTACTTATTTATTATTATTGATAATTTGTAATTCACATACGAACTCAAACCCACTAAGAACTCATCCAATACATGAGTAGATGGGAATTTACATTCTAAAAGGTAGCAGCTATCCCCACTAATTTTATAGTTATTTATTACATACTCTTTTTGTGCATTTAAGAATGACAAATAAGGTTTATGATATGGGCTATTTGTAATAATACTGATCATTGCGTGAATTGAATAGCCCAGCTTTTCTTGATTAATTTTAATGGTATATCCTTCAATAATTCCGTTGTCCTCTAATTTTGCCACCCTAGCTGAAGTAGCTGGTCCAGTTAAGTGGACTTTCTCTCCCAATTCTTTCATTGTTATCCGACTGTTTTTGGATAGTTCATCTAGGATTTGCAGATCCGTGTTATCTAACATCTATCTAACTCCTTCATAAATAAAGTCAAACGACCGAAACACTTTATTTAGGCCATGTATCTGTTATTAACCATAGTATAGTATATAAAATGTTCAAAGGAAATTATGAAGAAAAGGAGATATAACTATGAATATACAACAAATTCGTAATGCAACTATCGTTTTGGAATACGCGGGTAAAAAGTTTTTAATCGATCCAATGTTATCTGAAAAAGGTACTTACCCACCTTTCCCAAATTCACCTAGGCAAGAGCAAAATAATCCTTTGGTAAGCCTGCCAACATCTATCGATGATGTAATTAAAGGTATTGATGCAGTTATTGTTACTCATCTGCACTATGATCATTGGGATGATGCAGCTAAGGAAGCTTTACCAAAAGAGATTAAAATATTTGCCCAAAATGAAGAAGATGCAATAGAAATTCGAAATGCTGGTTTCATAAATGTAGAGGTTTTACAAGAGAAAACAGAGTTCGAAGGAATCCAGCTAGTGAAAACAAAGGGCGAGCATGGAAGAGGCGAAATCTTAAAACTTGCTGGTCTAGTATGTGGGGTTGTCTTCAAACACCCAACGGAGAAAACATTATATGTTGCGGGAGATACTGTTTGGTATGAAGAAGTACAAAAAGTAATTGAGACTAACGAACCAGAAGTAATTGTTGTAAACGCTGGGGATAATCAATTCTTCCAAGGTGGTTCCCTAGTCATGGGGAAAGAAGATGTCTATGAAGTTTACAAAGCTGCTCCAGAAGCAAAAATTATTTGCGTACACATGGAGGCAGTTAACCACTGGTCCTTATCTAGAGAGGAACTGAAAAACTATACTAAAGAAAAAAAGATTGAATCTAATGTGCTAGTACCAATTGACGGAGAATCATACACATTTTAAATATTATTGGAAGATAATAAATGAGAAATAGTTGTGTCGGTTTAAGAAAACAAGGAATTGGTCCGTCACTTTTATGAAACCATCGACCAAGAGAACTTTGAAGCACGTAAAGAGTATTGCCATGAAACTTGTATTCATCCACAACTGGATATACCTTTTCCTGTTTAAAAGGGCTTGTAGACTTTGATGCATTACCTAGCTTTAGAATGCCTATTCAATCCATAATAGCTGAAGGTGATCAAGTAGCAGCATACTTCATCTTTGAAGGAACTAATACAGGTATCTCGTTTTTCGGTGTTCCTGCCACTGGGATAACAGTTAAATAAGAAGCTTAATTTTGTTATCAAATCAAATGTATCAGTATCAAATTGACCCATTTTGGGTCTTTTTTTATTTTTTACTCTTCTAAGTTCCCCCAATGCTAAAACATCATGAGACAAGATCCTATTTATAAAAAAATAAGAGACACCAAAACCGTCCCGTTGTTTCCCAGTTGTATATATTCCCCCAATAGTTGGAATGTTAAAGCGTAAAAATGTCAAAGGAGAACGTGTACATAATGAGTTCGAATTCTCAGCAATCGTCGAGTGAAACAGTTGCAAAACTGATGATTAATCAACTTGAAAAGTGGGGAGTCAAAAGGATTTACGGGGTCGTTGGTGATGCGATTATTGGATTTATGGATGAGCTTGCAAAGCAAAATACCATCCAATTTATCGCGGTTAAACATGAATCAGTTGCTGCTATGATGGCCTCAGCCGAAGCGAAGCTAACGGGTAGGCTCGGTGTATGTCTCGCAACAATGGGGCCAGGATTAGGAAATCTCCTAAACGGACTTGGAGACGCCTGCTTGGATAAGGCACCTGTATTGGCCATTACAGGTCAAGCACCTACGAAAAAAATTGGAACAGACTATAAACAGTATATTGACCAACAAGAACTGATTAAACCGTTGGCTGAATATACAACCTTACTTGCTCATCCAGATGCAGTAACTGATATTTTAGTGAAAGCGATGAGTACATCACTTGTAAAAGGTGCAGTCACACATGTATCAGTACCAAAGGATCTATTTACTATGAACTCAAATGCCAAAGTACGAAGTGAACCAAAAATGATTCAAGGTCGTTCCCTTATTGACCAAACAGAAATCGCCAAAGTTGTTGATGTGATGAAAACAGCTAAAAAACCAATGATATTAGCTGGAGTTGGGGCAAAACAAGCCGTTCATGAAATAGAGGCATTAGCAAACGCTTGGGGAGCGGGTATCCTAGTCAGCCTTGGTGCAAAAGGGGCATTCGATGATTCTTGTGAAAATCTTTTGGGTGGGATCGGACAAGGTGGGAATCCACATGCCAAAGAGCTTTTTCAACAATCAGATGTCGTGTTACTAGTAGGAGATTTATGGTGGCCAGAAGAGTATGTTCCCAAGCAGGCAACAATCATTCAGATTGACATAGCCAGGGAAAATATCGGAAATGGCATACCAGTTGAGGTAGGGGTAGTTGGTCCTGCAGAAACACTAGTCCCACAAGTAACAGAGAACCTTCAAAACCACGCAGCAGATCAAGCGTGGGTAACCCAGATTCAAACGGCAAAAGAGACGTGGGCCAACCAAAATGAGGAAGAGGGGTTACAAAAAACGCAGCCCCTTCATCCTTCTCGAATCGTGAGAGCAATTGAAAATACTGTACAGGAAGATGCAATTGTTACACTCGATACAGGTGATATTACAGTTTGGTTTAATCGAAACTTCCGCTCAACAAAGCAAGAAGTCATTTTTTCAGGAGAATGGCGTACGATGGGATTCGGATTACCTGCTGCCCTAGCAGCAAAAATATGTTACCCGGAAAAGCAAGTCGTTGCAGTTGTTGGGGATGGTGGAATTGAAATGACGTTAGCCGATCTCCTAACAGCTGTCAGATACAACTTACCTATCACGGTGATCATTTTCAATAATCATGCATTACAGATGGAACGTGACAAAATGCTAGCTGAAGGAAGTATACCGAAGGATGTTGACTTGACAAACCCTGACTTCGTAAAAATTGCAGAAGCATGCTCGTGGAAAGGGTATCATATAAAGGATGAAAGTGAATTGGAAAGCACGTTAAAACGAGCATTTTTAGATAATGGACCATCGCTTGTTACCGTTGAAACAGCGGCTATTGTTCATCCGGAGACGAAGGGGTAAGAAAAACATGGCCAGCCCTTAATGTGTGAATGCATTATCGCATTGGGGGTTTGGCCTTCATTCTGAGCTTAAAATGGAAAAAATAGGGTAATGGAAACCGTCCCGGCAGATAAGGGGTTTGGGTCACGGAACCTGTCCCTCTGACCCATAGCATTTTTACGTGCCCAATTATAAGAGAAAACGAAATTTTGATGCTTTTGTACATACTGTCATGCTTCCAAATTGTGGTATATTTTAGATAGGACTACCTATGAAAGGAGGGTGACTTGAGTATGTATCTGTCTGAGTTAGAAGTTGAAAAACTCTCAGACGCTCAACTGACCAAGCTTTTATTTTCAGATATTGAAGATGATTACGCGAACGGAGATTGTATATTGGTGGTGGGCAGCAGCAAGGCCGTTCAATATCGTTTACCAAAAGCAGTGGAATTATATAAGCAAAGCAGAGCCAGTAAACTATTGCTTTCAGGCGGGGTGCAATGGGAGGGAAGTGATTTCTCGGAGGCCGATTCGATGAAAAGAGAGGCCATTTCTTTAGGGATTCCTGAAAAAGATATACTAATTGAAGACCAGTCACTACACACACTAGAAAATGTGTTAGCCTCTCTATTCGTATTAAACAGAGAATTCCACTTATATAAAATAAAACGAATTTTGGTAGTAACGACATCCTACCATATGAAACGATTACATCTGACATTACAAACATATATGCCTAATTGGATCACCTATACGTTATGTCCTGCTGATGATAATAATACAAGAAAAGATAACTGGTTTTTAACCGAACTAGGAAGAAAACGCGTTCAAGAAGAGTCTGCAAAACTAATAAAATATGTGAAACAAGGTGCGTTGCGGGACATGAAGGTAGATTTGTAAAAACGCTAAAAATAAGAATAGTTTAGTAGGGAACTTTGATTATGGGAAGTTCCCTTTGTTATGAATAAAAATAATGAACTTTAAGAAAACAGCGTAAAAGATTATATAGTCATCTAACAAGTATGTATTTAAATAATAACGCAATGGGGGACAGGCCCACACATTGGACCCCACATTTATAACTGACCTATGTAAAATTATCTCATTTTACATATTTTTTATTTATTGCTGCTCATTTTACATTATAATTAAGAAAACTAGAATTATATTCACTGGATGTGGACGAATTGAAATCTTTGATAAAGCAGGCTTACCAGTCATACCATGCACTTGAAGTTATTTTTTCTTCTTTGCGTTGGTTCTTTTTATTATTAGCAATTGTTGTTTTCGCTGTACAATATGTTGAAAATCCATCGGATGTAAAACTTAAATTATTCATAGCTTTAGTTGTATTTGGAATACTCTATATGGGCACTTCAGATTATTATTTACATAAGTCACCTGAAGGATCAAGGATGTATACAATCATGACTAAGGGTGGACCATGTTTTGACTTTATTGCATTTTCTGCACTTATCCCATTAACCGGAGGAATTGAAAGTCCACTGTTTCCAGTGGCGTATTTAATTCTATTACACGTTGCTGTTTATTGGAGATTTGTAGGTGGGATCATTACTGCCTTTTTATTTATTTCGATATACTCTATCATTTTTTTTATACAAGTTTCTGAGGTCTACTTATTAAAAAACGTAGTGATGTATATATGCCAAGTTTTCTTTCTGTTATTGGTAGGCGGATTAGGTGGGATTATTGTTTCTAGGGAAAGACAGCAATATTCAGAAAGAAACCTGTTAGCCGAGACTGCTAAACGTGATTATCTTACGAATTTATTAAATCACCGTTCATTTCAGGAAAACGTACGAAAAGAATTAGAAAAAGGCCATGATTTTTACCTTGTTCTTACAGATATTGATAAGTTTAAATCAATTAATGATAAATATGGACATGTAATGGGAGATAAAGTATTACATCAAATTGGGGCATTGCTAACTACTATTGTTCCAGAGAATCAAGGAAAAGTTTTTCGGTATGGGGGAGAAGAGTTTGCACTCATTCTTTATACTAGTAAACATTTTGAAGTGAACAAGCTATTAATTGAAATCAAACAGACAGTTTCCAATCACGTTTTTTTCTGTGAAGGGGAAGACTTTTCTGTAACTATGAGTTTTGGAACTTGTAAACAAAATGGTGAAAACCCAGATCAGTTGGTAGAAAAAGTTGATAAACTACTATATGAGGCAAAGGATAGGGGAAGAAACCAAATCGTATTCTCGAATGTGGGATAGAATGGTTGATGTAATACAACCCTTTATTTCCAAAAAGGGAAATGATTAGTAAGAATTATACGTAAAACAAAGTAAGCAATATAGCAGTAAAGATTAGCAGTTTTGTCATACCATGATGAATGTAACTCGTTTAAAGAAAATTAGGAAAAAAAACGTTCAGTTGTCTGAACGGAGTAAAATGATAAGGAGAATAGAGATGGTATCCTTTAGGGAGTCTTTATGAGTAAGACTCTTTTTTCTATTCCAAAATGGGGGTTTGTCCTTTCTATCAATAAGTAGAAATCAAACCAACACAATGTACTTTTGTAACTGAACTCAGAAGAAAACGTGTTCAAGATGAGTCTGCAAAACTAATAAAATATGTGAAACAAGGTGCGTTGCGTGATATGAAGGTAGACTTGTAAAATCGAGTTTAGTAGGGAACTTTCACTATGGGAAGTTCCCTTCTTTATGTTTAAAAACAACGAACTATAAGAAGGTTTAATTAGAAGGAAAATAAAATGGTAGATAAATTCTATTTTTTATAAAAGGATTCTACGACATTCAGTACTAGGATAATTCGCTGTCCCTAATTATCTATATGACTTCCAGAAACTTACACTACAATTTATATACAATAAACCTATAATGAATAAGGGGTAAATTAAACAAAATGTAATTTATAAAACAAAAGGGGAGTCATTTATTGAAAAAAATACTGCCAATTTTGATAACGACCATCATTTTTTCTATAATCATCCCTTTTCAAATCTCCACAGCGCAAGCACATAGTGGACGTACTGATGCTACAGGATGTCATACTAATTATTCTACCGGCGTGTATCATTGTCACAATGGATACAGTGATTCCACTTACTCTAACTCTTCAAATCTGGATTCTACCTCAACTATAGATTACCAATACAAAGATAGTGATAGTAATGGTGTTAATGATTATGAACAAAATGCAAGTGAACTGGCTGAAAACATTAAATCAATGGGTGATGACGATGGTTATTCAGATGCGTTTTATGAAACGTACGACCCAGAGACCAACCATGATTTTTCGAACGCGGAGTACAGCTGGTATAAACAAGGATATGATCAAGGATACAAACGACAAGAGATTGAAATGCTTATTCCAGTAGCACGAGATGCAGGCTATAATGCAGGACTACTTGATGATAAGATGGTTGTACCAGAGAAGTTTACAATTTCTACAGATGTGCAGCAGTCATATGAGAAAGGCTTTGTTGACGGACAAACTCAAAACTGGTTAAACCAGGCGAATGAGGCTGCATCCACATTTACAGCAATAAGTTTTCCATCCGATCTACCTCAATCCGTTAAAGAAAGTGCGCAAAAAAAGTATGATGAACTAATACAGAAAAAGGCCTATGATCAAGGTTATGAATCTGCTTTTCAACATGAAACAGTCGTTCTTCCTTCAATTTATGAAGAAAATTCTGTATTAGAGGAAGAATTCATCAATGGATTCAACTCAAACAATGAGGTGAAAAAATATCTAGACAGAGCTTATAATGAGGGAAAGTACTTAGAAGAATACTCTCCTCCGACAAGGCTACGTGGAAATAATAAGGATCAACTATATAGAAAGTATTACGAAAAAGGAAAACTTGAAACAATCAAAAAATACAAAATAGGTTTTGGAATTGTTTCTACGATTATTGTTATAGTGGTAATAACGTATTTCGTTATTAGGAAAAAGAAAAGAGCAATAGAAAAAACAGGATAAACTAACACCGATATCTTAGATGAAATTATTAACAGATTTAAAGTGAAGGAACCCTCCTTAGTTTATAAGGGAGGGTTCTTTTATAATCTTGGTAATGATATACAAACGGGATTTTACAATATCAATTACATCTATACGGTAAAAAGTGATAAATTCCATAAGACCTATTTTTTCTGATTACTAGCACCCATTAGTCCATACTGTAATACTAATTCTAACTATTCTTTAGGAAAAGGTTGCCTGAAATACATCTATGGTAAAATTTAGTTTTTTGTGTATTGTTCTATTACTTATTCATTTTTGGGAACATTAAGTAATACACAAAAAAGTATTACTTAATGGAGGGCGAGCGTTATGGCAGATTTAGTGAATTGTAAAGCATGTGGTAAAGAAATTGCAAAAGGTGTAAAAAAATGTCCACATTGTGGAAAAGACCAACGTAATTGGTTTATGAGGCATAAGATTTTAACGTTTATTGGTGCAATCGTATTATTGATTGCCTTAGGTAATGCATTAGGTGGTGGAGATGATACTGCAACCAATAATGATAACACTGCTGGCGAAGTTGCTGAAAATCAGGAAGAAGTAAAAGAAGAAGCTAAAGAACCAATTGTAGTGACGGTTGATGAGCTTATGGATACATTAAATGAAAATGCTTTAAAGGCTTCTAAAACTTACGAAGACCAATATGTTGAAGTGAGAGGTAGATTAAGTAATATTGACAGTTCTGGTGATTATTTTTCACTTGATCCACTCTCAGAGGAATTTACAATAATGGGTGTTCAATGTTTTATTGAAGAAAAACACTTAGATGCGGTAATGGAATTTAGTAGTGACCAAGAAGTAACTGTAGTTGGAACAATCACCGATGTCGGTGAAGTTATGGGATATCATTTAGATGTAGAATCAATAAAATAAATATATTCTAAAAAAGTTTGAGATTTTCGAATCTCAAACTTTTTTATATAAATATACTTACTTCTATCACTTGTCGGAGTTATCAGTTCGATACATAAATAACAGTGACAACACGTATGGAACTAGCAAAGTGGAACTAGGAGAAATATGGTTATGGCATAAAATAAAATTAAAGGGTTATTGGAAACGTAAATGAAATGTAAATTGGACATAGTATATCAATTTTTAGGGGAAGATTTGTATATGGACAAGAAATCAAGTTTATTACCTTTACATAGTGACATATTTTGGGATGCATTGAGGCTAAGTAAAATGTTTGTAAAAGAAGAAACATATTTTAGTAAAAAGGAGTTGCAATACGTCCTATTAAAAAGGAATGGTTCGTTGTATGCATCAAATGGTATAACGGGGATGAAAGTTGAAGAAGCACATTTTTTTTTAGATGATTTTTTAATAGATCCAATTTCTTTTGACATGTTTATGGGTCATTCTTTTGATATATCCCAGTTCTTTAGGAGAAAAGAAATTGAAAATGAAATAGATATTTTACACTCTGATTTATATTATTGGTTAAATGCGGTTAGGGAATTAAAAGAGGAAATCATCAATGATGTAGAAAAAGTTAGGAATGACAAATCTATCCCCGTTTATTTAGAGTTATTGAATAACAACAAGTTGATAATAAGATATGATAATCAATTAAGTTTGATAGGGAAAGTATTACCATATAAATCAATATTAAATAAAACCTTCATAAGAATAAAATTAAACATTTATTATATAATTCATTGTTTAAAGGTCATGGTATTACTAAATCAACACACTTCAAATTATAAAATGTTCGTAAAGAAGGATCAAATAAGTTTCCAAGAAGAAAATGGATTTTTAGAGACAATATTATGTTTGATGAAGGACGATTAGTTTTAAACCATTGTTTATTTAAAGACTAAATTTTAGTTAACTCCACACTAATAACTTTAAATTAGTACAAACAATTTATAGACAAAAACACTACAACTGTTTACACAGAAATTTGTGGTGTTTTTTTGTGGTTGTAGATGTGCCTTTGTTTTTCCGGATTTTAGTCATGATGTTACTTCTCTTGGAGATACTAAAAATTCGGCTCGAGCAGTAAGAGACAGTTATTTCATGAATATGATAGAAAGTGAGCGATTGTATATGCATCGTATTTATTGGCTTATTGTTTTGAGTGGTTTCCTAATGATTGCTTTGAGTGGCTGTTCAAACGAGAATATATCACAAAAAGAAAATACTATAGAACCTTCCACTGATCAAGAACAACCAAAAGTTGAAATCGACCCAAATGTCATCATAAAAGAAAGTGAAATTGAATCATATATTCCAAGCGACGCCCAGAATGCCAAAATCGAAGTTTTGTCGTTAACAGGCAATAATCAGCCTGAAGTTCTTGCCGCTTATACACTGAGTGATGAAAATACTTTACTACAATCAAAAATTGTTGTTAGTCAGTATAATGCTTCATTTAAAGAATGGGAGATTATTCTTAATGAAGAAGAAGTCGGTGAATATCATTATATAGAGCCAATAGGAAGGCTTTCTGTCTTTGATAACAAACTAGAGCAGCCAGTCTTTAGGTTCAATGCGGGAGGTTCGGGATCTCCAGATTGGGTTGCTGTTCTTTTGTATGATGAAAAAGATAAAAAATTTCAATTTAAAAGATTTGGTGCAAAACATGTATATCATGGAGTTTCGGTACTTGATGATAAAAAGTCGATTGAATTTGATGGTGTTACTTTAAAAGAAAGATTTACCTGGACAACAAATGATTTTGACCACCGCATTTTACTTAAGAATCCAAAAATTGATAAAGAAGTAACACATACTATTCGCTATTCATTCCGTGACAACATGGATTACGAAAACTCATATACCTCAAATGTTGAAAATAATTCAGTCATTCCAGTCAAAAAAGGAGACACCATTGCTCTTATACGTGAGGATATTGGAGAAGACTTGGACGTCTTTTCTGCTGGAGAAGGGCTGAAGGAAATTTCTCCTTTTTATTATGAAGTTGCTGATTTAGATAAGGATTGCACAATTTCGTTTCGGACTGAAACAAGCGATTGGGTTTCTTATTCTTTTATTCCGGAATGATATCCCAGCGTACTTCATTGGGCGCCTCTTATCTCACCAAATAAGTTTAGGACTAGAACTAACAGGTAAAATTGGAATAACGGGTATACCAAGTTTGATAGTTACAGGAAAGTGGGTCACGGAACCTGTCCCCCTGACCCATATCCCCCTGATCCATAATAATCCAAATCAATCTGTAAATACTAACTTATATGATATAGTAGATAAGCCATTGAACAAATAAATTAGTATTCGTACAAGAAGAGAGACGTGATTAGACTTGGTAGATTTTTTACAACTTGGTATTCGAAAAGAGATTAACCATACATTGAAGTCATTAGGTATAGTAGCTCCTACTCCTATACAAGAACGAACGATACCTTCCGTCCTTGAGGGAAAGGATGTTATTGCAAAAGCACAAACAGGAACGGGTAAGACGTTGGCTTTTGTTCTTCCGATTCTTGAGAATATTGATGTGAATAAATCGGATGTTCAAGCACTTATTTTAACGCCAACAAGAGAATTAGCTCTGCAAATTTCGAAGGAAATCAAGAAAATGATTGAGAATGTTGAGGGTGTCAAAGTGCTATCTGTATACGGTGGTCAGGATGTAGCGAATCAATTAAAAAAGCTAAAAGGTGCTCAGCATATTGTCGTTGCAACACCTGGTCGCTTATTAGACCATATTCGCCGTGAAACAATCGATCTTTCAACGGTGGAGAGTCTTGTGATCGATGAAGCCGACCAGATGTTATTGATGGGTTTTCTTCCAGAGGTAGATGCCATTGTTAGCGAAACATTCCCTTCTAGACAAACCATGCTGTTTTCAGCGACAATACCTAACGAAATTCAATCTCTTGCCAAAAAATATATGGTAGAGCCAGAGTTCATAGAAGTGAAAGCGAAAAAAGTAACGGTTGAAGAAATCAAACAAGTGGTGATTGAAACAACTGACCGTAGAAAACAAGCCACATTATTTCATTTAATCGACGAACATCGTCCTTTTTTAGCGATTATCTTCTGTCGTACAAAGGTACGTGCCAAAAAGCTTTACGAAGCACTGACTGCGAATGGATATGAAGCTGACGAGCTGCATGGTGATTTGCCACAATCAAAACGTGAACGAGCAATGAAACGATTTCGGGATGCGAAAACACAATTTCTAGTGGCAACAGACGTTGCGGCAAGGGGACTTGATGTAGAAGGGGTAACGCATGTCTATAACTATGATATCCCCCATGATGTGGAAAGCTATGTTCACCGGATTGGACGAACGGGACGTGCAGGTGTCGACGGGGTTGCTTTTACATTAATAGATCCTAAAGATATGGAGTTCCTCCGAATGATTGAAAAAGGGATAAATCAAAAATTAGACATACAAGTGATAAAAGGAGTAAGTATCCCTGATCGTGAGGATTATCAGAGAGCAAGCGAGCAAAAAAAAGAAGATAAACGCTCTGAAGGTAATAGAAGAGACGGAAGGAAGGCTGCACCGTTTTCTTCAAACAGAAAATCGAATGATAGTCGATCAAAAAGCAATTCAAGCAATAAAACGCAAGGTAGAAGACGTTCTCGCTAAGAGTTATGAAACAAACTAGAGTGCCTTACACATAAGACCGGTAGGGCACCGATTTCAGGAGGAACCACCCATGTTACATAAACAAATGGAAACATACATTTCATCAGAATTATTGAGTGACCCCTCGGTAAAAGAGGTTGAACTCTATCAAGAGGAAAAAGAGTACATTGAAAAAAATGAAATGATGTCAAATGACGTGACAGTAATAGAAAAAGATCCGACTACACGTTTCCTTGAAGCGTACATTGAAAGATGTAACAAAGAAACAGAAGAAACAATTGCGACTGAATCATTCGGTTTCTTAGAAAGCTCGATTGACTACCTTCAAAAGCACAAGAATGAATTTTTATATTTTGAATCTCGTTGGTTTGAACAAATCGGCGTTGATGCGATTTCGTTTGAAGTAAATGATGTATTTGGAACATATGACGTCATGGCAGGATTGAAATTGCAGAAAAAGTTTGAGTCAGCCCTTAAAGAAAACTTACGTAATGAGTTACAGGGGGATAAAGGAAAATTTGAATTAATGTTTAACCAAAATGATGGCTTATGGGACTTGAACTTCGCTTTGAATTATGTGAATGGGTTCATAGAGGAGATGTCATTCGAGGAAGCATATCGGTTAATTTATCGATTCTTATTTACACTTGTAGAGAGAACGGAAGGAAGAAGTTAGGACGGGAAGTAACGGTTCTATTGCATTTCTTCCTACAAAAGTACAAATTCTTCTCTATACAAATGCAAATGGGCTAGATCATCTGTACGGTAATCCTTTACTGTATTGGGGATCTGGCCTTTGTTATTTCGATAATAACATGTTATCACCTCTTAAATGAGTTTATTTGAGGAATTTTGTACATTAATCTCAAAATCTTTAACTGTTATATTTTTACCAACAGTGCAGGGGTGTTGATGTATATCAAATTGGTTTTAACCTATAACAAAAATGGTCAAATTTATTATAGACGTTATTTAATTCAAGGAGGGTTGCTAATGAATGAAGAACAAAACGCTTTCAAGCCCGGTACGATTCTTTCGGCTGATGTAACTGTTTAATCAGCCAGAAGCAGTGCGTGATTTTTATAAGAAAGTCATTGGATGGGAACATAGTGAATACAAAAGAGGAGATTATACCGATTACTTTATGATAACCACGGATGGGCAACCTGCGGCGGGTATTTGTCAAAGAGCAGGAAGTCTTAGTGAGCTTCCCCCAGTGTGGCTCGTCTATTTTGGAGTAAAGGATTTAAAAGCTAGTCTAGAAGAGTGTCGTAGTCTTGGTGGCAAAGTTCTTTCAGAGCCTCAAGGTGAGGGTCGTGGAAGTTATGCGATTATTGAATATCCGGTAGGTGCCATATGTGCACTTAGCCAAATATGAAATTTGCATGAATTATTGAGGGTAACTTTTTCTTGTTCAAGCAATAGTTAAAGTTGAGATCGCTGCTGCGGTCTTTTTTGCTTTTCGGTTAACAGCGTAGGTTAGTTCAATAAAAAATTTGTTAGTTATGTCGTACATCTACTTATTCTTCACTTCTATTGGGAAGGTTATTTAGTAAAAGGAGTGAAAACAATTAGAAAATATTTTTAATGTCTATTAATCATAATGTTTGTTTGTAATACAGGAAAAGCATATGCGGTTCAAAGAGTAGTTACTTCGCACATTATATCTAATGTATGGTATGAAAACATTTTTCTCATTGCAGATAAGGCAGATGGTAGTGCTACTAAAAACTTTACTGTTCAAGTCGGCGGTGGAGTAGACAGTGTTGGTGGTGAGTTATTATATAACTTTCCAAATTGGTATAATGATAAATTTGCCCCTAAATTATTTTACGAGGATAGTAATGGCGATAAACTAAATGATATTATAGTCGCATTGATCTCTGCTGCTGGTTCTGGATTATCTACAAAAGAAATTCATATTCTGAATCAAGTACATGACCCTGACCGAAGCTATGAAGAAGTACCAGTTGAATCTATAAGTGATGCAGTCAAACGACTTGTAAAGATGAAACAAAAAGGTAATGAAATTGTTTTTAAAATTGGTGAAAAGAAATACTTTGTGGACTATTTTAAATTTGGTTACTACACATCTGTTGACAGGCCAGGTGTAGGGTCAATAGAAGATTATAAGACTGAAAATGGTGTACTTTATGGTTATACAACTGTCTTTGTATCCATTCCAGAAGCAAGTATTGGAACTCTAAAAGTTAAGTATCATTGGGATGGAAAAATGTATAAAGCTGAATCAGCTACTTTTAGTGAAGCAAAACCACATCCCAAGTAGCCACCATTTCCGCCCAATTATCCCTAAAACATCTATGAAGGTATCCTAAAGTTAAAAGTTGCAGGGGTGGGACACGGAACCTGTCCCCCTGACCCATGAAGAGTTAAGGGGGATAAAGGAAAATTCGAATTGATGTTTAACCAAAACGATGGCTTATGGGACTTGAACTTCGCTTTGAATTATGTGAATGGGTTCATAGAGGAGATGTCATTCGAGGAAGCATATCGGTTAATTTATCGATTCTTATTTACACTTGTAGAGAGAACGGAAGGAAGAAGCAAGGACTTGAAGTATCTGTTCCATCGGATTTCTTCCTACATGTTATACCATTCCACTCTATAAAAAATGGGGCCAGACCTCCAGCGCGGTATTCTTTTACCGTGTTGGGGGTCCGGCTTTTTATTTGTAACAAAGTATATTTATAGTAATTGAAGATTCCTTAAAAGAACAAATACTATGAAACTGTGTTGTGTATGATGAGATGAATTCAAAGTGTAAGTATTTTTTTTATCTAATAACGAATCCTGATATAACACAATCAGAAAATTAAAAGATAAAAACTATTCTCTATAGTGTATAGATAAATAATATTTAACGAGATTTCTAAGAAAAACAAACTAGATTCTAGCTATGTCATATTTGTACATGAAATTGTGCAGATTTGTATGGTGTACATTTTGTCAGAAAAGATTGATAATTTAGATAGTGGTAGTAAGCGTTTTCATAAACCATAAGGAGGAAAAGTATGAAGAAGTCAGGTTTAGTAGTTGTGGTTCTTATGTTGTTCTTTTCTATTATTTTATTTGCTTGTAGTAGTGACTCTAGTAATGGTTCAGGTGATAGTGATGTAGTCGAGCTTGTTTATATGAGTCATACGCCAGAAAATGATGTTCAAAAGAAAGTCATTGAGGAGGAAGTAATCGGAGCATTCGAAAAGGAACATCCAAATATCAAGATTAAATGGGTGCAAAATGAAGATCCTGTTACATTAGTTAGACAGCAATTAGCCGCAGGTGCTGGGCCAGATATCGTACTTGTTGATGGGCCAACACAAGTCGTTCAATTTGCTAAATCAGACTATTTATTACCGCTCGATGATTATGCAGCAGAATATGGCTGGGGCGATCGCTACTTTGATTGGGCGTATGACACAGGGTTTGTTGATGACAAGCTGTATGGACTGCCAGGGCAATATGAATCTTTAGTTGTGTGGTATAACAAGGACTTATTTGAAGAACATGGTTGGAAAGAGCCAACAAATTTAGATGAATTCTTAAAATTAAATGAAGATGTTGCAAACGAAGGTTTAATACCATTTGCGTTTGGTACGACTGACTTCAGACCTGCTAACGAATGGTGGCTATCAGTTGTTTATAACTCTTATCTAGGTCCAGACGAATTTAAGAAAGTTTTAAATAATGAAGTTCCATGGACTAGTGATTTAGTAAAAGAAGCTACTACGATTTGGAAAGATATTTGGCAAAAAGGCTATATCAATGAGAAAAAATCACATGCAATCTCTGGTGATGATGCGTGGGTATTATTCAGAAATCAAAAAGCAGCGATGAAAATGGAAGGAACTTGGGCAAATGCGAACTTTACAACCGATCCGGTCGATTTCGAAGTTGATTTCTTCGTAATGCCTGGTTGGAGAGAGGGAGTACAGCCAACATTACCATTAGCACTTGGTGAAAATGTAGGAATTAATGCAGATACAAAACACCCAGACGAAGCTGCAGAATTTATAGACTGGTTATTCAGTGATGAAGTTGGAACAATTATGTTCAAGCAAGGTTACTTCTACCCTAACAAAGGCATTGAGGCTGTAGAAGGCGTAGATCCAATTGTTACAAATGTTCATAAGGAACTTGATGCCGCACTTGAAAAGGGAAATGCTGGATTTGCCTCTTGGACTTATTGGGGTCCAAATGTTCAGTATTATTTATGGGATAACATTGATAGTGTGTTTCTCGATCAGTTATCTGTTGATGAGTATTTAGAAAATGCCCAGAAACAAGCCGAGAAAGATGAAGAAGAAGGACTACTCTTTAATTTTAATGAGTAAGTGAATAAAAAAGGGGATATATTCTTCGATCCCCTTTTGTTCAAAGGAGTGTGAGAAATAATGGAAGTTACAGCCGCCACATCGACAAAGACCCTACCAAAAAAGTACAAAAGAAAATGGAAGCAAACGTTCTTACCGTGGATTTTATTATCACCTACTTTAGTACTCTTACTTCTTGTAGTAGGAGGACCACTTGTTGGAACAGTATGGTTGGCATTCACAGATTGGAATGGAATTGCTACTCCTGAATTTATAGGAGTTGAGAACTTTATTCGTCTATTTTCCGATAATGTTTTCTATGCTGCCCTGCTTAACAATGTGAAATGGATGGGATTCTTTCTAACTGTTCCAGTTATACTCTCGTTAAGTGTAGCGGTCTTAATTAGTAAAGTGAAATTCGGAAAAATGTTTTATCGAATGATTGTATTTATTCCATATATCGTTGCCACAGTGGTAACGGCGAAAATATGGTTATGGATGTATAACCCGTATGTTGGATTGAATGTAATTTTTGAAAAGTGGGGACTTGATTGGTTAGCATTACCGTGGCTTGAAGACGGCAAGTATGCCCTTTTCTCCGTTGCGTTAGCTGATGGTTGGCATTTCTATGGTTTTCTAGTCGTTTTATTTTTAGTAGCTTTACAGCAAGTTGATAAAAGTTTGGAAGAGGCTGCACTTGTTGAAGGTGCTAATAAATTTCAAATATTCTTTCATGTAATCTTACCGCAATTACGACCTACACTGGTTTTAGTCTATATGTTGCTTATTATTTGGTCATTTGCTGCCTTTGATTATGTGTTTGTAATGACACAAGGTGGCCCAGGTAATGCTTCTGAATTAATTGCAACTTATATGTATGACCTAGCAATCTACGGACAACAACCGGGATATGCGAGTGCAGTTGCTTTAACCATGGGACTCTTTAGTATTCTAGTTATTGTTGGATTTGGATATTTGAAGAAAAAAGGGTGGGATGTGTAATGAAAAAATACTTAGACTGGAGGCATATCCCTCTAATTTTAATAGCAGCTTTAACTGCTGCACCACTATTTCTATTATTTAGTAATGCATTAAAACCAAAAGAGGAATTTCAAGTAAATCCATTCGGAATCCCTTCTAGATTAGAGTTCCAAAATATCGTGGATGCTTGGGAGAGGGGTGGTTATGGTGAAGCATTCATTAATAGTCTTATTGTAGGGGTAGCTTGTATCTTAATAATCTCTTTAAGTGCTGGTTTTGCTGCCTATGCATTATCAAAACTCCAATTTAAGGGATCTAATTTAATTGTGGGAATTCTTTTATTCATTCTATCTGTTCCTGTAGGATTATTCCTTGTTCCATTATTTTTCATTTGGAAACAGTTAGATCTAATGGATAGTTTGTTCGGACTCATTCTAATATACTCAGCTATTTTTCTACCATTTAACATTTTCTTATTACGATCCTTCTTTGTAGCGATTCCTAATGAGTTACTGGATAGTGCTCGAATTGATGGATGTAATGAATTTCAAGTGATTTACCGGATTATGCTTCCATTAGCAAGTCCTGCATTTTTAACGGTTGTTCTACTTGTCGGATTATGGACATGGAATGAATTTTTCTTTGCCAATGCGTTTATACAATCTGATGAATTAAAGACAGTAGCTACAAAGTATTTAGCTTTTACGGGCAGGTTTACTTCAGATTGGACAATGCTATCAGCTGCTGGGTTAATTACAATATTGCCAATTACTATCATTTTTGTTGTCCTACAACGCCGCTTTATTGAAGGTATTGCAGAAGGTAGTGTAAAAGGATAAATAAATTACTAATTTAGGAGGAGTATATATGTCAGTTACTGAAAACAAAAAAGTATTTAACCAACAATCACTAGATATACTTGCAAACGACTATGTCGAAAGAGTCTATGCAGGTTGGCTCGGCAAAATTATAGGTGTTAGACATGGTGGGAATATTGAACAATGGTCCTATGAGAGAATTAATAAGGCTTTTGGTGAAATAACTGGGTATCTTCACGAATTCAAAAATTTTGCCGCCGATGACGATACAAATGGACCATTATTCTTTTTACGATCATTAGAGGATTATACTCATACCAGAGAGATTACACCCGAACAAATGGGGTTAACATGGTTAAATTATGCTCCCGATGGCCATGGTTTTTACTGGTGGGGTGGATATGGAAAATCAACTGAACACACTGCATATTTAAATATGAAAAATGGTATTATGGCTCCACGTTCTGGTTCTATAGAACAAAATGGTCATGCAGTTGCAGAGCAAATTGGTGGTCAAATCTTCATTGATGTGTGGGGATTGATTTGTCCAGGGAATCCAGAATTAGCTGCTGAGTATGCTGAAAAAATAGCATCTGTTTCTCACGATGGCAATGGAAAATATGGAGGTATGTTTATTGCCGCATGTATAGCCGCAGCATTTGTTGAAAAAGATATCGAAAAAATTATTGAAGCAGGATTGTCTGTCATCCCATCGGATTGCGAATATGCTGAAGTAACGAGAGATTTAATCCAATTTTATCATGAATACCCTAATAATTGGCGTGACTGCTTCCAATATGTATATGAAACATATGGATATGACAAGTACCCAGGAAATTGTCATATCATTCCTAACTCTGCAGTAATGGTTTTATCCATGCTTTATGGGCAAGGAGATTTCTCAAAAACGATTAACATTTGTAATATGTGTGGTTGGGACACAGACTGTAATGTTGGGAATGTTGGATGTATTTTAGGAGTGATAAATGGTATTGAAGGAATAGATCAAAATTGGATTACACCAATTAACGATTTTCTGTGCTGTTCAAGCGTTATTGGTACATTAAATATTTTGGATATACCTTGGGGAGCCTCTTACATCTCAAAGTTTGGTTATAAAATATCTGGGGTTGAAGCACCAGAAAAGTGGTCTGAACTAATTGAAGAAAAGAATCGGTTATTCCATTTTGAATATCCAACATCTACTCATGCCTTTCGAGTAGAAAGTGATGCACCAGAACAAATAACTGGTGTGGTTGAAAACACAAACAAAGAAGCGCATTCTGGTGATCGTTCATTAAAAGTAATGTTTGATTATTGTAATGGAGGGTATGGCTATCGTGCATTTGTGAAAACTTATTATACTCCTGAAGATTTTAATGATAGTAGATATGACCCTAGCTTTTCGCCAACGCTTTACCCAGGTCAAACCATTGAATGTCATGTAAAGCTACCTGTAGGACAAGTGAATGATATGAAAGCTAGATTATATGTGAAGGATCGTAATACGAATCAAAGAGTTTATGGTGATAAAGTTCAGCTAGCAGTAGGAAGTTGGGAACATTTAATTTTTGATATTCCTTCTTTAAAGGGAGTATGTATCTCAGAAGCGGGCGTTGAATTTATCCCTGTTCAAGAGGAGAGGAGATTAGGTTCATTACCATCCTTAATCGCTTACGTTGATGACTTTAGATTCTCAGGAAAACCAAACTATGAAATTGACTTTGAGAATGAAAGATTAGAAAAATGGAACGGTTTACACGTTGAAGTAAGTCAGTTTACGTACCTTCGAGGAATATGGACACTAGAAGATGGTTACCTAAGTGGAAGCTACTATGGTGAACAAGCAGAGGCATATACTGGCGATCTCAATTGGGAGAACTATGAATTTGAAGCGACTGTAATTCCTATGCTTGGCTATGATCATTACTTGAACTATCGTGTTCAAGGAGGTATTCGCTCATATGCAGTAGGCTTTTCACCAAACCACAAATTAGCACTATATAAAAATAATAATGGTTATAGTAAGCTTTCATCTGTTGACTATGTTTGGGAAATTGGAAGCGAGTATAGTCTTAAAGTAGAAGCCCATGGAAATAACTATAAAATTTATGTGGATGGTCAATTAGCACTAGAGTATATTGATACAGAAAACCCTTATCTAAATGGACAAATTGGATTTTCAAATGTGAATGGCAGTCATACGCACTACAAAGGATTTAAAGTAAAAGGGTTGTAAGATGAATAGGGAATTTCCTTATGAGGGGAATTCCCTTATTGGATTTTATAATAATCTAAATATTTAATGTTCTTCTTGCTTTTTTACACTGGTTGAAAACATAATGAAGTTTAATAAGTGCTTTCAATCATATGGAGGAGGATATCTTAAATGAAGATTAATCTTTTGCTTGCTGAGGATGAAGGTAATGTTCGAAGAGGTATCACACAATTTATTCAATCACTAGGTGAACCGTATTGTTTAGTAGGAAGTGCCGCTAACGGGTTAGAAGCAATTGAGTTAGCGAGACAAACTAACATTCATATTCTATTGACAGATATACGAATGCCGCAAATGGATGGCCTTGACTTAGTAAAACAAGTAAAACTGCTCCATCCAGAATGTAAAATTATCATTGTAAGTGGTTATGATGACTTTGAGTATGCGAGAAAGGCTATTCAGTTGGGGGTCCAGGAATTTCTATTAAAACCAATTCAACAAGAAAATTTATCTGAAACCTTGTCTAAAGTAACCTCTATGTATTTCTCATTATCTACTCATAACCAACTAATGGTTAATCAAGAAAAATGGGATATGACGCTAGTTCGTCTCGAATCTACACTATTTGATGCGATTGAGATTGGAAACAAGAATGCATCTAGAGAAGCATTTACAAAACTATATCTCGCTTTCCTGAGTCGTGTGGAGGATGATCCTTTCAGATTACTATCATTCGTGATTGATAGTTTAAAATCATTAAGAAAAAGACTATCTTCTAATGAACTAATACAAACTTTTTTTCGTAAAGAAGGAATAAAGTTATTTGAAGAATTAAATCCCAAAATGACCACTCAAGCTATAAGAACTTCTGTAGAGGAATTCGTCGTTCAATGTTCAAATATAGTAAGGGATAGTAGGCAACAATCTTGTCCAGATATATTATTTCATTGTAAAGAAGTTATTAACAATCACTACAAGCAAAGTATTACATTAAATGAAGTAGCCAATATTGTCGGTGTGACACCTTCCTATTTAAGTAGAGTTTTTAAAAAAGAAGTCGGAATTAATTTTATCGATTATTTGAACAAAGTTCGTATTGAAAAGGCGAAAAAGCTACTTGGTGACTCTGAAATGAAAGTGTTAGAAGTATCTGAAAAAGTAGGGTTTAATAGTACTGAATATTTTACTCGAATTTTTAAAAAGCACACCGGAGTATCGCCCTTATACTTTCGAACAAAAAGTGTGGAAAATAAATGAGAAAACTTTCGGACTGGTCATTGTATAAGAAACTATTGCTTGTTTTGACTTTACTTACTATCATTCCGGTTTTGATTGTAAGTCTATATGGCTATCATACGTTTAGTCGTGTTCTTTATAATATGATCGCAGAGTCAAATTACAACAATGTCAATCAATTGGGTGAGTTTTTAAGTGGAGTCTATGAAGATATGAATAGTGTATTAACTAAAGTCACCATTCATCCAGATATTCAGAGTTCATTGAAAGAAGAAACAAAGAATGATTGGAAGTCTTACCAAGAAGCCAGATTCTTTACAGAATATACAAATCTTCTCATGGTAGGTCATCCGGAGATAAAAGAAATCTCTGTATATAATTTTGATGGTAAAAGACTAGATAGTGAAGGCCACTTTTTGCCAGGATTTGAAGAGCATTTTGCATTTGATGAGCTAATGGTAAAACTTGATAATCAATTCTTTGCAACGAGTAAAGTGTATACCGTAGATGGAGAAAAACTAATTTCGTTTGGAAAGAAGATTATTGACTTACATACAGGTAAGTACATTGGAATCGCTATGCTAGATCTAAATCTAGATTATTATTATCAAGAATTAGGAAATGCAAAACTATTAAAGTCGGGTTTTATCATTCTTATTAATCAACATAATGAACTTCTTTTTCATCCCGAAAAAGAAATAGGTACAGTATCCAACTACTTTTGGATCCATCAAACGGAGAAATATAAACTATACAAAGATCAAAATGGGAATCAAATGCTGTATTTTATAAAGGAAGTACCACAATCAGGATGGAAGGTATTTGGTGTTGTTCCGTATGATGAAGTTGTCGAACAATTTAAACCATTTCGTATTGGATTTTTTGTTTTTATTGTAATCATCTTTTGTTTTATATTTTTATTGGCTCTTTCTATTAAAAAGCTATTTGTAAGACCGATTAAAAAATTACAAGAATCAATAAATGATGTCCAAAATGGATATTTTCAAACTAGAGTTCATTTTAGCAGAAAGGATGAAATCGGTATATTAGGTGCTCATTTCAATGAGATGGTAATGAAGATTGAAGAATTAATCGGACAAGTATATCAAAGTGAGTTAAGGGAATCAAAAGCCCTTTTACTACATAAACAAGCTGAAATTGAAGCTCTTCAAGAAAAAATAACCCCACATTTCTTATACAATACTCTTAACTCCATCAGTTGGTTTGCAAACAGAAAAGGAATACGAGAAATTCAGTTAGTAGTTGATTCCTTAAGTCAATTATTACGTTATAGCTTAAAAGATGATACAAAATTCGTAACCTTAAAAGAGGAATTCGATTATTTAAAGTTATTTGGGGAGATTATTGATTTTCGTTATGAAGGAGAAATTGTATTTATTTATCGGTTACCGACATCTATTGAACATACACTGGTTCCTCGGTTTCTTATACAGCCAATAGTCGAGAATGCGATTAAACATGCATTTGATACTACGAATTCATCAAAAACAATTGAAGTTATCTGTTTTCAACTAAATGGAGTCGTGGTGATTGAAGTTAGAGACAATGGTATTGGTATGTATAAAGGACGACTACAAGAAGTTAATTCTATGTTGGATTCATCCATAGGAACAATGATAAAAGAAAAGAATAATAGTAAGAGTACGGGAATAGGCTTGGCTAATGTTCATCAAAGAATAAAATTAACATTTGGTGGTGAATATGGTTTAAAGATTTATAGCGAACCTGAAAAAGGAACGAAAGTATCAATAATTCTACCTTATTATCGAGGAGAGGTGCTCAAAAATGAGTCAAATTGTAGTAATTGGTAGTATAAATATGGATATTGTCAACAGAGTTAATCGGCATCCTTTGCCAGGAGAAACAATTAAAGGAATAAAAACGGAGTTTAATCCAGGTGGGAAAGGGGCCAATCAAGCCGTATCAGCATCTAGAACTGGTGGAAACGTAACTATGGTCTGTGCTTTAGGTAATGATTCTTTTCGCTCCAAATTACTTGATACCTTGAAAGCGGAAGGGATATCGAGTGATTTTATTGTTATAAAACCCTATAGTTCAGGACTCGCCTTCATAACAGTGGATGATAATGGAGAAAATAGTATCATTCTTGAGGAAGGCGCTAATGGATTATTACATAAGGAAGACATAAAAAACTTCCTGCCTGAGATTTCACCACAGGCGGGTCTAATCCTACTACAGAATGAAATCCCGTGGGAAACGACTACCTATGTTATTGAGGAAGCAGAGAAATTAGGTGTACCAGTCTATTTAAACCCTGCACCGGCTATACATGTTCCAGAGGAGGTATTGCCTAAATTAAGAGGTGTTTTTGTGAATGAAACCGAAACGGAAATTATTACAAAAATACACGTTTACAATCAACAAACAGCAGAGCTAGCAGCAAACTCTCTAATAGAAAAGGGAGTAAATGAAGTAATAATTACTCTTGGTAAACTAGGATCTTTTTTTAAAAATAGCAATGGATTAACCATCTTCACTCCAGGATATACAGTACAAACTGTTGACACTACAGCAGCTGGCGACACATTTATAGGTGCATACTTAGTGGCTATATATGGAGGAAATTCTTATGAAGATAGCCTCAAATTTGCAACTGCAGCTTCGGCAATAACTGTTTCAAAAGAAGGTGCCCTAAAATCTATACCTACCAAAAATGAAGTTTTAGAGTTTTTAAAGATACATAAATAGAGAACAGGACGGGTGTTTCTAAGTTAATATGAATAGAACTAGTTTATATTATTTTTATTTATAGGTCACCTCAAAAGGATTCCGAAATGAAAAATGCAGGACCATTCATGATTCACAAACTAGTTAAACTCATAAAAAATTCGATATGGCTACATTCTATTTAAAAATTTTAATTGTTAATAAAAATACTTGTGATAAATACAAAGCTCCCTAATTTTAGACAATGAATTAAGGAAATTGGTTATTATGCGTATAGGGAATAACTTATCAAACCGCAGATTGGTGATACAGTACCAAGCCCCTAGTGAACTACTATACTAGGGGCTATATCTTCCTAAAAAAACTAGTCCACTGGCTTATGTTGTTGTATTTGAAATTTTGAACTTAGTCAGTGGTTTCATATACTTCAATTGCCCCAATAATGAATAAGTAACAACAAAACAGTTATCAATCTTCTCATTTTGAATCTCTCCTATTTTTTCTCGTAGAACCAGCATCAGAGCGTTTTGCTCGCCATGTTCCGTCACTATTTCTGCTTCTTTCTTGTCCGTATGTTGGACCGGTTTTAACGCGTGGAACTTTTCCCGTTCCTCCAAATGTTCCCTCAGGATATTTGCCCATCTCTTCACCTCCGTCTGTTGGATAGCATTAACAGAAACAAATCGTTTCAAACACCGGTATATTCATAGAAAACCAACTTTTCCTCCTGGAACAATTAGTCTCCAAGTCTACCCGTCAGAAAAAATTTTTATTAAAATCTATTTCATACTAAGCACATTATCTAAAACAAACGGTACGTATGGCCTAATTGTTCCTTTGATTGATCAAGATGAAAAAATTGGATTATATTTCTTGTTGGATTCTTTTGAGTGGATCAAATAGAAATAAAAGACGTTTAAGTGACTTGCATCTAACAACAACCATAATAAAATAGTAGTATTATATAATTATTGAATATTCTGTATACATAGAGGCGATTTAGGAGGAGAATGATAGAAAAGATGTAAGACTAGAATCCTACAACGACAATGACAAGGAGACCAATATGAAGCTAAGAAATAAAATATTTATCACGTTTACCTGTCTCGTCCTAATACTCCTTGCTACTGTGGGGATAGCTGTTCATCGAACCTTCAAGTCATCAAGTAATGAAGAAGTTGTGAAGAAGACAGAGAATTCGATGATACAGCTAGGGTATAACCTAGATTTAATGATGGAGGATGCGTCAAGGTCAACACTGTCTATATTATATAATAGTGAACTTTTACAGATTTTAAGAGAATACGATAGTGATTCAACGACTCTTTATAAAAAGGCAGGACATATCAAGACGTTTTCCTTGTTTTTATCTAGCATTACGTTCAAGAAGGACCAAGTGTATGGCATTCATGTTTTCACGGAGAATGGCCAGGTTTTTAGTAATTTAGGTGAATACTTATTAAAGGATTCTATTCCACTAGAAGAGCAGGATTGGTTTCAAAAAGTAAAGGATGAAAAAGGGGGATGGATTACGTACTTCGATAAAAGTCCCACTTACTATAAAAATGAGAATCGAGAGTTTGTAAGTTTTATACGATTGTTGAGGGACCCAAATGACCATGAAGAGTTGGGTGTCATTCGAATAGATTTTTCTCCCTCTTACTTAAAGGATATTACTGCACAATTTACGAACGAAAATTGGCAGATTCTAACGGCGGATAATGAACCCCTGATTGGAAATCTGAATGCAACCGATTTAGTGAACTGTCAAACCAATTATAGCTGGGTTCAGGATGATAAAAGTGGTGGCCGTTCTATTTGTCTAACGAATACGTCTCAAAAAACAGGGATGAAAGTCGTTAACTTAATTTCTGAGGACTATCTCTATAAGGAAGTGAGAGAATTTGATCGTTTCTTATTACTACTCTTAGGTATTTGTATCCTTATTTCACTACCTATTTCATACTATATGGCAAATTATTTATTGAAACCATTTGATATTTTAAAAAATAAGATCCTATTATTTCAGTCTAAAAACCAGTCGGCGATGGATCCCCTAGACGAAATCTCTGAATTAGGTGTGGCTTATGACGGAATGCTCTCAGAAATTGAGTTTCTTGTTGAAAAAGTATATGAAACGAATCAACGAAATGCGGAGGCGGAGTTTAAAGCACTACAATCACAGATGGATCCACACTTTCTATTCAATACCTTAGAATCTATTAATATGAAGGCAATCCAGCATGATCAGTATGAAATCTCAGATATGATTGTAGAATTAGGGAAATTACTTCGTTTTCGATTGCGAAATGAGGAGCAGCAAATTCCTTTACAGGAAGAGCTTATGTTTACAAAAACCTATATTAATATCATGAAAAGTCGATTAGAGGACACGCTTGAGGTTTATTGGGATGTTGATGAAACGATTTTAGATTATCCCGTTCCGAAATACATCATTCAACCTTTACTTGAAAATGCCATACATCATGGCTATGGAGACCATGTCAAGGTACTTACTATCTCTATTACGATAAAAAGCTATCAACATTCACTGATTATATCTGTTAATGATAACGGGGTCGGTATTAGGAGTGAAAGACTACTCACAATCAAGAAGGCATTACATGAGAAATCCGCAAATCTGGATAATGTAGAAGGGCAGACACAAAGTTCGAATAGTATTGCTCTTGTAAACATTAACAGTAGGTTGCAGTTAATGTATGGGAGTACTAGTCGATTGGAGATTACATCGATATTTGGCAAGGGTACTACCGTATATATTGAGATTGATAGATAAGGGAGTGAGGGAAATAAATACTGTTCTAGTGGTTGATGATGAAAAGACAATTAGAAATGGAATTAAGAAGTTGTTAGAGGATGTGATCACAGGTTACAAGGTCATATGGGAAGCGTCCAATGGATTCGAAGCCCTTGAAATACTAACAATAGAAGTTCCCGACATTATCATAACAGATATTAGGATGCCAAATATGAGTGGCATTGACTTTATTCGTTTAGCTAGAGAGAAGCTGCCGTTAACACCTATCATCGTGTTAAGCGGGTATGATGATTTTATTTATGTAAGAGAAGCATTGAAACTAGGGGTTAAAGATTATTTACTAAAACCAATCTCTCGAAGTGACCTAGCCACTATTCTTCTAAGTATTAATGAGACGAACCAGAAGAGTAGAAAGGAGATTCATAACGGTGAATCTGTACATATACGGCAAATCAAGGATCTTATCGAAAAACATTTAAATTCTGAACTAACACTACAATTCATCTCACAATCTCTTAACCTTCATCCAAATTATATTAGTCAGCTATTCAGTCAAGAAACAAAGATACGCCTCTCAGAATATATCACACAGCGACGTATTGAAAAATCAAAGGAATTGCTTTCAAAAACAAATATGAAAGTGATTGATATTTCAAAACTAGTCGGATACGCAGATTCCAAACATTTTGCAACAGTCTTCAAAAAAATCGTTGGTACAACCCCACAGCGTTATCGAAGCAACTAACATCTTAAGATTACAAACCAATTCTTAATATTCAGTAATATTAAAATATTTCTGTCCATGATATTTTTAATGGTAAGAGGGGGGAGATAGAATGAAGAAATACCTATTATTTATTGTTGCAGTAGGAGTTTTGTTGTTAGCAGCATGTAGTAGTGATGGGAAACAAAGTAGTAACACTCCAAAAGATGAAGGTGACAAAAAAGAGACTGAATTAACATTTACGATTTGGGGAAATGAACAACATGCTGCAATGTACGAAACATTATTAGAAGGTTTTTATGAGGAAAATCCGCACATTAAAGTGAAAATCGAGAGCATTCCTTTCCCAGATTATCAACAAAAGATGTCAGTCTTGGCAGCTGGAAACGAATTGCCGGATGTGGGTTGGGTTTCAGAACAAATGGTTCCACAATTTATGGATAATAACATTTTAGCTGACATCTCAGACTTTGAAAATGATGCAGATTTTAATATGGATGACTTTATTCCTTCCACACTAGAGTTATGGAAGAAGGATGGAAAACTATATGGTTTACCGTTTTCTACTCCACCAATGATCATCTACTTCAACAAAACAATGTTTGAAAAAGCTGGTCTTGAGACTCCACTAGAATTAGCGAAGAAAGATGAATGGACATGGGAAAAATTCGAGGAAACAGCCAAAGCCATTTCAAGTGGAGAAGGAGCAGATCGTGATTATGGTGCAAGGTTTTATGTGGATTGGGCGAACTTCTCAGCCATTCCATCACATACCTTTTCATATGGTGGCTCCATGTTCTCTGATGATATGAAGAAATTCATGTGGAATTCCGAACAAGGGATTGAAACGTTTAAATTGCTAGATCGCATGCTATTTGAAGATAAATCACATGTGCCACCAGGAGAGAATATTAACTTCGAGGGTGGAAAGGTTGCAATGTTTACGGGTATGTATAGCTACATGGCAAATGTACGACCTATCACAGATTTTGAATGGGATATTGCCCCAATGCCTTCAGGACCGAATGGCAGTAAGCCATTACTAGGTCAAGCTGGAATTGTTACATTCCAAGGAAGTAAACATCCAGAGGAAGCAAAAGCACTGTTGAAATATATTGAGAGCCAAGAAGGTATTCAAGCTCAGTCAACATTCTTCGTACCTCCTAGAAAAAGTGTACTAGAATCAGATGAATTTATTAACGTTCCTAATAATCCACCGAAGGAGTCCATTCAAATCGCAATGATTGACACAATGAATAATGGGTACTTCTATCCATTACACAAGGATTGGACCAAGATTGAAAGTGAGATTACGAAAGGATTCGATATGTTGTACTCTCAAATGGAGGAACCAGAAGAAATACTTAAACAAATGGAGAGCAATATTCAACCAATATTAGATCAACAGTAGATAATTTGAAGAAAAGGAGCGGTTGATTATTCCGTTCCTTTTCGTCTTAAAAGGAGGTACAAAATGGTACATTCTCTTAAAGAATTACTAGATAGGCATACTATGCCAATTATTGTTAGTCTTCCCGAAAATCGTTTGGATCTAGCGCGTGCAGCTATACGCGGAGGGGCAGATGCTCTGAAATTTCATATAAATGTTGCACATCGTGCGAGTGGAAATACGTTTCAAGATATTGAACACTATGTAGATATTTTTCAAGAAATCAGAGAGGAATTCTCTGGACCAATGGGGATTGTGTTAGGGGATCAAATAGAACAAGTTGTGCAGGCAGACACGAAGCACCTAAGGGAACTCGGATTTGGCTACTACTCGTTATATCCAACTCATATCGCCTCGACAACGTTGCTCCAAACCGACTTGGAACAGACGGTTGCGATCACTGATGATTTCACTACGGAAATGGTTAAAGCTCTTAGTTCATTTCCGATCGATGCAATTGAGCTTTCGATTATTAAAAAAGAAGAGTATGGTCAAGCGTTGAATGGCAAAGATTTAGTCACCTATAAAATGATGAGGGATTGCACGAAACTTCCTCTAATTGTCCCTTCGCAGAAAAGACTTGTTCCAGAGGATTTGAAGCTACTTAAAGAAATAGGGATTAATGCTGTCATGCTAGGTGTTGTCACAACTGGTCAAACACCAACATCGATTTACGAATCTATTTCCCACTTTACCAATAAGCGGGGGTGTAAAGGTGAGATCTTATGATGAAAGTAGAAGCGAGAGAGAAACAAATCCATCCTCCATTCAACACAAGGCGAAAGGGGCTAAATGCTAAATGGCGTGATAATCTAGCGGGCTGGTTCTTTATATCGCCAATGTTTATTGGATTTTTTGTATTTATGTTTGGACCACTACTATATGCCTTCTTTATGAGCTTAAATGACTGGCCATTATTGGGGGAGAACACATTTATCGGGTTAGAAAATTACAAGAATGTATTTAACGACCCAACTTTTATTACATCCTTTAAAAATACTGCCTTATTTAGTTTAGGGTTAGTTCCGCTCAACATCATGTTAGCACTATTACTAGCCTCATTATTAAAAAATAAGTTCGTGGGTATTGGTTTTTTTCGTACTGCTATTTTTGTTCCCGTCGTCACATCAATGGTTGTTTGGGCAATTGTCTGGAAGTATTTACTTGCGCCAGAATTAGGTTTTATTAACCAGTTTTTGGACTTATTTGGAATACAAGGGCCATCCTGGCTTTTAGATACAAGTACGGCTTTACCTTCTGTTATCTTTATTAGTGTTATTAAAAATGTTGGTTTAAACATGATCTTATTCTTAGTCGCGATGCAGCAAGTGCCGGGTGAATTATATGAAGCAGCCGAGCTAGACGGTGCATCACCACTTAAGAAGTTTAGTCGTATCACACTGCCACTCATCACTCCAACTATCTTTCTAACAATGATTATTACGACAATAGGCGCGATGAAGGTTTTCGGACAAATATATGTGATGACCCGTGGTGGCCCTGTGGATAGCACAAAAGTGATTGTTTATTACATTTGGGAAACAGCCTTTAAACAATATGAAATGGGGTATTCCTCTGCCATTGCATTTGTTCTATTCTTTATTCTTTTAGCATTTACCATTTTATCTTGGGTCGTTAGAAAGAGGTGGGTTTTCTTTGAGGAGTAAAACAAATCTAATCTTCAAATATATCATTCTCTCGATTATTTCATTATTCATGATTGGTCCTTTGCTGTGGATGATTTCTACATCTTTAAAGGAACCAACAAGGATTTTTACGCAGTTCTTCCCCAATCCAGTCAAATGGGAAAACTATACTGACGTACTAAGCAATGCTATCTTCTTGAAGCAATATTGGAACAGTATCTATATTGGTGTAATTGTGACATTGCTTGTCATAGTATTTGCTTCAATGGCTGGCTATGCATTTGCAAGAATTAAATTTCCAGGTAGAAATGTCATTTTTATCTTGTTTTTAAGTGTCATGATGATACCGCCAGAAGTGACGATTATTCCTTTGTTTTTATTTATGCGAGATCTCGAATTAATTAATACCCATATACCATTGATTTTACTTCCTGTATTTGGTGCTCCAGGTGCTTTTGGAATCTTTTTAATGAGACAATTTTTCATCGTCATTCCAAAGGAACTAGAGGAAGCTGCCATCATGGATGGGTGCTCAAGAATTCGAATTTTTTGGAGAGTCATGCTGCCACTTTCGATTCCAGCTCTATCAACGTTGACAATTTTCACTTTCTTAACAAACTGGGATGAATTTTTATATCCCCTTATCTTTACAAGTTCACGAGAGCTAATGACCTTGCCTGTGGGACTGTCTTTATTTACTGACGAAACAGGAACAGCATGGCATCACTTAATGAGTGCGACCACGCTTGCTACAATCCCATTACTACTAATCTTCTTCTTCGCACAGCAAAAATTTATTGAAGGTATGACAGCGGGGAGTATTAAGTAGTAACGTAACACCATTAGAAGCGAGAAATTCATAATCCACGACAGAGCGTCCAATATAAGTCAAGGAGGATATACAATGGTGAATCAAGATACAGGAGTTACCAAAGAGTATTTGTTAGACATAGAGGACCCTACTAGTTATCGAGTGATGAATCAGAACGGAGTTAGACAATGTGTACTGCCAAGTCCTTCCGTCCATAATGCGAGTTGGGATGCCTTATTGACTTCAGAAGGTGAACTCTATCTGAGTCTTTGTTCAGAGCTTACGACGAGTGAATATGCGAAACTTGCAAGATATGATTATCAAAACAATAAGGTAGAAGAACTCTTTTATACAAAGGAACTTATCTTTTCCAACGACCGATTTATCCGTGACAGCAAGATTCATACGAGTCTCGCAGAACTAGAAGACGGACGCTTAATTATGCTGACGCACACTACGGATAAGTCACCTAACCATCCTGCATGGATGCCTCATGCCTATTATAATCATCCTTGGGAAGGCTATCCCGGAAGTTCGTTGATAGTCTACGATCCTATGACGAATAAAGCAGAGAATTACGGAATTCCAGTCCACCGAGAGACACTATATGGTGGTACATATGATGCCGTGAAGAATGCGTACTATGCATTAGGGTTCTTGAAAGGGCATCTCTATCGAATCGATCTAGATGACAGACAAGTCACAGACTACGGGCAGGTTGTAGAAAAAGCAAGCTATCGCTTGATTGTGGGTAGCGATCGAAATATCTATTTTACGTCACGTAACGGAGTGTTAATGCGAGTTAATGTTGAAACACAAGAAGTAGAAAACCTCCGACATACATTACCAAATAGTAGTGAGAAATATCAACGAAATCGCTCCTACATGACGTATGGGGTAAACGGACCAGATGGCAGATTATATATGTCAGGGATGTTCCATGATGAAATCTCTGCTTATGATCCTAAAACAAATCAGTTTGAAGTGATAGGTCGTTACAAGAAACCGGACTTTTACATGAAGAGTATTGAAAACCAAGATTATATTGGGGCCATGGACTTTGATGAAAAAGGCGTTCTTTACTACGTTGTTTGTGCTTTGAGACAGAATCATGGAGAAGATTTTAAACTTGGCAATTCGTTAATGCGTTGGGATATTCTGAATGGAAAAGATCCCGAATTCTTAGGTATTGTAGGCACTGAGAGTCGTGTCACTACCTCTACTTGTAGCCTATTTATTGATAAAGAGAAGCAGATTCTTTATGTGATTTCAACAAATCATGGAAATGATGCACCTGATGTGGTTGCTGTAGATTTATCGGTATATAGGGAAAAAGCTCATGAACTTGGACCGGTTACACAAGATCCTTTTGTAGATCCTAAGAATCAGCTTTATAAAGAACATGGCCAAAGCATTCAAACGACAAGAAGGATATGGGAAAACAATCCATCTACCTTTGCTGCCAAATCAGTGATTCCTGTTGCATTGTGGAATGATTTTTCGAATGAGGAGATTTTTAATTCTGGAGTCAAAAAAGTGGTGTGGAATAACGGGAATTTGGAAGTCTATACTGGCGAACAATCATTCTATCATTACACGATAGATGTACGAGGAGAAGTGTTACAAAGAAAGCAAATCGTTTCAGTAGAAGTTGATTCCTCTACCAATCTGGAAGTGGAATTGCCATATTATCCAGGTCGTCAGTATCAGGCGGTTATAGATAAAATGATCACAATTGATGGAAATCGACATCTTATTGCATCGAAAGACGGCATGCTAGCAATATGGGATGGAAGAAATGTATATGCTCTAGGGCCTGCTTGTTCGAATGGCCCTGTCCGTGATTTGACCGTTACGAAAGATGGGAAGAAAGTATATGGAGTTGCTGGAGACATTGATGATTTCTCTATCCTCTTTGAATATAGCGATGAAAAGGGATTGAGATGGTTAGGAACCGTTGCAACGGATGACTATCAATATGGCTGCTTCAATAGCCCCTATCTCACAAGTATTGCCTTAAACGAGTCAGATACCATCTTGGCTATTGGTTCCGGTGGGAGAATGGGTTCGGTGTATCTTTACAGTTTATAGGAATGGTAGTTTTTCAGCATTTGTGCCTCTTTATAAAGATTTTTTCTAGAAAAGGGTGAAGACGATGACAGGGAAACAATTATACTACTATCGTAAAACGGAAAAACTTGATAATCCTAAAAAAATCGAAAAGGATGTCATAATCTATGGAGCCACGATGGGTGGGATTATGGCTGCGATTCAACTAAGAAGATACGGATTATCTATCGCAATCACTGAATTTGGATCTCATATAGGAGGAATGACAACTTCTGGTTTGTCGGCAACTGACCTAGGTTCAGAATACGCAGTAGGTGGGTTGGCGATGGAGTTTTACAAAGAAGTCAGCTCGTACTATGGGAAACCGAAAGAATTCAAATTCGAGCCGAAAGTGGCAAGAAGTATCGTTCAAAATTGGATAACTGAATATGAACTCGACATATACAAAGAGCAACATTTAGAGAGTGTCATTACGGAAAACGGTGCCATTACAGAAATGATCATGGAGAATGGCAATTCGTTTAAAGGGAAGGTATTTATTGATTCTTCCTACGAAGGAGATCTAATGGCAAAGGCAGGAGTTTCCTATGCAGTCGGAAGAGAAGCGAATTCAAAATATCAAGAAATTTATAATGGAATTCAATTCAAAGAACAACACCATAAATTTGAGACGTGGATCGATCCATATAAGATAGAAGGTGATCCAGAAAGTGGATTACTATATGGAATTGATGACATTCCTCTCGCTGAACTCGGATACAATGGAAAAGAAGACAATACCATCCAAGCGTACAACTTTCGAATCTGCTTGACCAAGGATAAAGAAAACAAGGTAGAATTTCCAAAACCCGACAACTATGATCCAGAGAAGTATCAATTGCTGCTTCGGTATATTCTAGCTGGTCATTGGGATGCAATGAAATTAAATACCCCTTTGCCAAATAACAAATGGGATTTAAATAATTTCGGTGCTTTTTCGACCGATCATATTGGTAAGAATTATGAATGGCCAGACGGGGATTACGAAACAAGAGAAAAAATCTTTCAAGACCATGTGGAATATAATATGGGATTGCTTTATTTTTTAACCAATGATAAAAGAGTTCCAGCTGCTATAAGGGAAGAAGTTTCTCAATTTGGTTTACCAAAGGATGAATTTGAAGAAACAGGACATTGGCCGCCGCAATTATATATCAGAGAAGCGAGACGCATGATTTCGGATTATGTCATGATTGACCGAAATTGTTTGAACCAAAGAGTTGCGGAGGATTCTATTGGTCTCGCTTCCTATCATATGGACTCGCATAATTGTCGAAGATTTGTCATAGATGGTCGTGTGGTGAATGAGGGGGATGTTGAAATAGCCGTTTCTCCTTTTCCGATTTCGTACCGTTCCATTCGTCCGAAGGCAGAAGAGTGTTCCAATTTATTAGTGCCAGTTGCTGTTTCTAGTTCCCACATCGCGTTTGGAAGTATCCGAATGGAGCCAATTTTTATGATAATCGGGCAGTCTGCTGCCGTAGCCGCAATGATCGCCATTCGGAATAATAGTTCCGTCCAGGATGTTGACTACAAAACGTTATTAGAAGAATTGGAGAAGGTAGGACAGATCGTAAAGTGGGATGAATCCATTAAGGATGATCCGATTGCTCGAATGGAGGCAACGTTTGGTCAGTAAAATAAGTTATTTAGTCAGAGAAAAGATGATTACGGTATGTTACCGGAGTCATCTTTTTTTTGGTTCCAATTGTTGAATGGGTTGTACCCGGGTTACCTGTTACAACATAACAAATCAATTCCCCGTCACAAACCTAACGCATCATAAGTAGTACTTTTATACGATTTATCGCTAAAACGCAAAAATTTATGTAACATTTCGTGAAGTATCTGATATACTATAATTAACAATTAACAAAACGTTAATTAAAAACAAAGCTAATTGAGGTGAGCAAAGGATGAGTGAGGAAATGTTACGGTATGATGCGGGTCAATATCGGACTCCTGACGGCTATACGAGTGATATTGCTGTTTTTACGATACTTTCAACGGAAGTAGCTCCCTATAAGCCGCCAGAGAAAACGTTAAAAATTATGTTGATTAAACGAGCGGAAAAGACAAAAGAGGGTGAGCCTAATATAGAAAGAGGGAAGTGGGCGTTGCCTGGTGGGTTTTGTAAGCCTGAGGAAACGGCTTATGATGCTGCTGTTCGTGAATTAAAAGAAGAAACGGGTATTGATGGATTGAAGGTTAAACACTTTGGTGTATACGACAAATTTGGTCGAGACGAGCGGGGCTGGATTATTTCAAATGCGCATTATGCGATTGTTCCAGAAAATCAGCTAGTGAAAAGAAGAGCAGCAGATGATGCAGCCGAGGTAGAATTATTCACGATGGATGAAGTGTTTAAGCTGGACCTAGCCTTTGATCACAAGCAAATTATTGATGATGCGCTATGGTTCATTAAGAAGGATATGTCGTTAACAACGCTTGCGAAAAACTTTTTACCAAAGGAATTTGTTCTATCAGAACTGCAAGGGGTATTGTTAACGGTGATGGATGAGCCGTGGTTAAAACTGGATTCTCAATTCTTTAGAAAAGCCCCAACGCTTCCATTTATCGAAAAAGTTGTGAAGAATGGAGAGCCTCAAAAAACAAATCGATGGTCGAAAAATAAAGCACAACTCTATCGATTTACTGATTTTGAACCATATGTATCCATCTATAATTCTAAGTATTAATTTTTTTCTTCATTATAATTAACAATTTGTTAATTAATAATCAATAAGGGGAGAGGGAATATGAAAATCTTAAAAGACTGGACATTGTTTGAAAAGCTTTGGCTTGTGACGTTTACGCTTGTGAATGTATATTTGTTTTTTGTTTGGGATGATACGATTCTCGGTTTAATTACCTCGATTTCAGGAATGCTTTGTGTGGTGTTAGTGGCAAAAGGGAAGATTAGTAATTACTATTTTGGTATTATTCAAACCGGAACATATGCGTACATCGCGTACGGATATGGCTTATATGGCGAGGTTATGTTAAATGCCTTGTTTTATTTTCCACTACAGTTTGTGGGACTTTACCTATGGAGTAAACATAAGACAAAGCAAACGGTACAAGGGGAAGAGATTCAAGTCAGTGTGTTAACGAAAAAAGGCTGGGTCTTGACGTTATCTTCATTCCTAGTGATCTTTGTACTCTACGCATACCTGCTTGGAAGTATAGGTGGCAGTGTAGTCTGGATCGATTCGGCAACGACAACATTATCGGTGATTGCCCAGATTTTAATGCTTAAGCGATTCACCGAACAGTGGCTATTTTGGATTGCGGTGAATGTACTATCCATTGCACTTTGGGTAAAAGCGTTACTGTTACAAGGTGGAAACGATGTATCCATGCTTGTCATGTGGTCGGCGTTTTTGATTAATAGTGCGTACGGATATTACAACTGGTCAAAAGTTTATAAACAACAGAAAGGGGCGAGGGTTTCATGAAAAAGGTTGGATTTTACGGTGGGAAGTTTTTACCTTTGCATCAAGGACATGTGTTTGCCATCATCAAAGCGTCCACAATGGTTGATGAATTGTATGTTGTGTTGTCTCATAGTGAAAAAAGGGACCGGGAGTTGTGTGAGGGAAGCAAATTACCTTATATTCCAAGTCGTATCCGGTTGCGCTGGCTTTCACAGCTCACGAAGGATATGAAGCACGTCAAGGTCATCGAAGTGGAGGATCATGACGGAGATGAGGATTATGATTGGAGTGAAGGGGCGTTACAAATAAAGGCCGCAATCGGAAAGAAGATTGATGTTGTGTTTAGCTCTGAAGTAGAATACGACCCGATTTTTCAAGAACTATATCCTGAGGCAACCCACATCTTACTTGATGAAAAAAGGGAACAGGTACCGATCTCGGCTACTGACATTCGAACGAAAGGTGTGTTTCATTACTGGGAGTACATTCCCGAAGTGGCTAAACCATACTTCGTGAAAAAGGTTGTGATTTTGGGTACAGAAAGCTGTGGGAAATCAACGCTAACTCGAAATCTAGCACTCATCTATAACACGACCTATGTAAGCGAATATGGCAGGGAGTTCTGTGAAGAATTAGGAGGCTGTGATGGAATTATGCTAGACGAGGATTACCCTCTCATCGCATATGGTCATAAAGTAAAGGAATATGAAGCTAGTAAACGGGCGAATAAAATCGTCTTTATCGACACGGAAGCTGCTGTTACACAATTTTATTCGGAGCTGTACAATCAGAAAACGCAGCGGGTACTAGATGAAGTCGCCAAAATCCAACAATACGACCTTTGCCTCTTTTTGGAGCCTGATGTGAAATGGGTCGATGATGGATTACGGGTACATGGGGAACAACAGGTGCGTGAAGAAAACAATCAGCGGTTAAAAGAAATCTTGAATCAAAGCGGGATTGAGTTCGTTCATATAAAGGGGACCTATCAAGAACGACTTGAAAAGGCGATTGAGTTGATACGGGATAGGTTTGAAATCTAGAAGATCCTGACCCTCAGTAATGTATATGTGCTGGGGGTTAGGGATCTATTTTTTAACTAAGCACATTCAAAATGGGAAATAGCTCAGCATGTGACCGAGCTATTTATATGCTCTCTTTACCAGTAGTATGGATAACCGAACCCATACCAAGGATAGCCATAGCCATAATATGGGCCTAACAAGGCACTACCTAATAATCCACCTGCAAGTCCTCCTAAAAATGGGCCAAAGCCCCATCCCCATGGTCTGCCGAAGCCAAACCCATATCCCCACGGTCTACCGAATCCCCAAGGGCGACCAAAACCAAATCCCCAAGGTCTTCTAAAAATTCTTTCATCACTTCTAAATGCTTGAACAGGCTGATATCCATTGTACATTGTACATTCCTCCTCATGAGTAATCTCGAAACTCATCAAACAAACAACCGACAATATTAAAATTGCCTATCCATGTTTGTTGCCTATCATGAGCTTTCAACCTAGTGTATGTGTCCATGTGGGAGGAAGTATAGATGATAGCCTAGTTGAACTGGTTTTTACCTAGGAAGTTTTGGGGATTTTTCAAGACTTACTCTCCAAGATTAATAAGGATAAAAAACACGAGTACGACAAGCAATACTGTCACATTCACAATCCACCATTTAAGTTTTACTTTTGAAAGTAGTCGATCAACGATAAAAAAGGAAATGGCAGAAACAAGACTTAGAACGAGAAACACGGAACCGAACAAACAATGAAATAAAAAGGAAGTAATCTCTCGAGCTGTTGTTGCTGAAAACATCTTCTTACTAACCCAATCACTAATGATCGATCCGATAACTCCATATGAAACGACAATGATGAAATTTAAATAATACAAATTAGCAAATCCATTTAGGTTAGATTCACCTGGAATCATAAAAATGAGTACAACTAGTAAACTACTTATGATGGCCGTTAATATTTTTCTTCTAATTATTTGTGACATAGGCTTCTCCCTTATGTAAAGTAACTGTACCAAATGTTGGCAGTCTTATAGATTTTACTATAATTATTGTTCAGCATAAATACCTATGTGAAAAACTTTATAAATATAATAAGTTGTCCTCAGCTGGAGTACCTACAACGTTAGCAAGGGTGTAATATAGGCGCTAAGTAATTCTGTTTTATGGAGTATTTAAGTCAGATTAATAGTACTTTAAAAGGAAAAATCACATAAAGGAACGCTGGGGCATTTGCACCTCAGCGTTGTGTTTATAGTTTTCGTAGAATGTAAGTATGAATAACTTTATTCAATTTCGGTTACTTCTACATTCATCTCGTCGAGCTTGGAATAAAAGTTGAGCTTTATATCATTGAAATATCCATTATCGGGTAGTTTAATGACTAATCCATCTCGGAAAAAAATCTCATACTCATTGAATTCTCCATTTTCTTCATTTTTATAGTAATTGACTTTTTCAATTTCATCCCATGTATAGGAGTGGCTTTGGAATTTGAGAGGGGGAGTGTGAGAAATCGAATCATAAGAAAATGTAGTATTTGCTTGAGCAGCTACAAAAAATGGGACAATGCCCAGAATAATAAAAATAATACTTAATGTAATGGAGACCTTCTTATTGTTCAATAAAAACAGGAGCATCATAGATAAAAATAAAAGGAGATAACCGACACCATAGAGATAAAAGATACTTTTGGGTACAAAAACTTGCCATATCCCTGGTTTATCGTGTGCAATTTCAGCAACTGTCTGCGGAACAAATAAAAGAGATAATGGTGCAAAAATAGCGAAACATATTCCGATTACCAAATAAATCATCCTATTTTCATAACCATAAGTTATGTTTTTCATATTCCACCTCCAAAAGTAAACTGTTATCTTACCTTACGATTTATAACTGATAAAGTTCCCAACAATTGACTGAATTTTTAAATTTAGTAAATATACCTTCATCCTATATAGCTATTTAAGTTACTATCATTCCAATTACACTTTTTTCCGGTCTGCCAGGCCATTGAAAATCACTGAATAGATTTTCACTCAAAAACGATTGACGATGTTTTTAAAATGAATTATAGTATTAAATAATTAAATAATTAAATAATTTGGAAATTTAACTTATCTAGAGAGGTGGAGGGACTGGCCCAAGGATACCTCGGCAACAGACTTATTAAGTACTGTGCCAAATCCAGCAAGCGTACGCTTGAAAGATAAGGAGAGTCATGGAATTAATTCATACAACCTCTTCTTATTTTTAGAAGGGGTTTTTTAGTTTTCTGATTGAACTTAAAATGGAAAGTTAAATAATAAAATATTTTGCTGTTTGGACCACCAAAGGCACTGTTAGAAGTATCATTCACAGTGTTTTTGGTGTTTTTTTGTGGGAAAGTGTGTAGTGGTGATTCCTGAGAGGAAACAAACAAAGGAGGGTATTCAACATGCAAAAACAATTAAGATCTACTAGGATACGTGTAAAGACAAGAGAAGATTATTCATTTGAGCAAAGTGAACATCTGAATCTTCCTGATTTACAATTTTATAAATGGTGTAATAGCCAGTATGGGGTAAATAGAGGTGTTTTTAATACGATTGATTCTTGGTTTTTTGAAAATGGGATGATCAATATCCATTACCGTCGTATCTATCTTTTGGCTTTTCTAGATTACACGTTAGAAGAAGGAATGAAACAGGAACGTGATAAATTTATACGATTTGGAAATGGAGGGCTAACAAGAGAGCTTCAGAACTTTTTAGACCGAAAAAATATTAGATTGTAAAATGGGAAAAAATTAGTAGGTCAGCAAAAGGGCTGATTTAACTTTATTGGCCAAAGACTGCAATTATTTCCGCCACACTTTTAGTATTTTTCTAGAGATCAACATGAATGTTCATTTATTCATAAAGCAAGGCAAAAGTCACGAGGTGAATAAAACTTATATGTTACTTATCCATAGAAATAGACAATTATATATCTGCCGATTAGACAACTAAAGGCATCTTTCTTTTCATTCAAGACTTGAAAAGAGAGGTGTTTTTTTATTGAAGGAGTCCGCAGTATGATCAGGGGTACTTTAACCAAGTGCTTTTTGAAGGGGGTGATGTAATAGGTCTCATTAAGATCACGTTATAAACAAGCTTATAAAGCGTATAGCTTCTATCATTTTATTATTTTAAATAACTTATATGGAGGAAGAGAATATGACAGTAACATTGGAAAAAGCAAGAGGTGTATGGGGGAGTGCCCCTAGTGATAGTTATGAACAATTGGCATCAAGGTACAGAGGCGTTTTTCAACAAATACGTGAAGGGGCGGTTCAACGAGAGAATGATAGGAAATTACTTTTTGAGGAGATAAATTTGTTAAAGGAAGCTGGTTTCGGAGCTATTCGGATTCCACGTGAAGAAGGGGGATTGGGTGCAACAATCCCAGAGTTATTTAATCTGCTTATTGAGTTAGCAGAGGCGGATTCGAATCTACCACAAGCACTGCGGGCACATTTTGCATTTGTTGAGATGGTGTTGAATTCACCAAAGGGTGAACAAAGAAGTACGTGGATAAAGCGTATTTTAGAGGGAGATATTGTTGGAAATGCATGGTCTGAAGTTGGTGGCGCAAAGGCTGGCACCTTCTTAACGAACGTGACAAAAGGAGAAGGAGAAAAGCTATTTTTGAACGGTACAAAATATTATTCGACGGGCACGATTTATGCCGATTGGATTCTTGTTTTGGCAACCCGAGAGGAAGTCACTAAAGTCTTTGCTGTTATCTCAAGATATGCAACTGGAGTCGACGTAATTGATGATTGGGACGGCTTTGGACAAAAATTGACTGGTAGTGGAACAACAATATTTACGAATGTTCCAATTAAGGAAAGTGACATTCTAACGGAGGAGTTTAATGCTAAATATCAAGCTGCCTTTTTCCAAATGATGCATTTAGCTACTCTAGCTGGAATTGCCCGTGCGGCTGCAAATGACGTTTCGAAAGCTGTAGCAGAGCGCAAAAGAACGTATACTCATTCAACAGCTGCACGTTCAAGTGAAGACCCGCAAGTTCTGCAAGTGGTCGGAAAGGTTCATAGCTTAGCCTATTCCTCTGGAGCAATTGTTCTAAAAGCAGCTGAGTCTTTGCAAAGGGCGTATGAGCTTCATCTTGCTGGAAACGTTGAACATGAAGAATTGATAAATAACGAAGCAGAAATTGAAGTCTCGCAAGCTCAAATTGTGGTTACTAGATTAACGCTTGATGCAACAGAAGTATTGTTCGACGCATTAGGTGCTTCGGCCACATTACAAACCAAAAGCTTTGATCGATATTGGCGGAATGCACGAACCATTGCTTCACATAATCCTCTTATCTATAAAGAAAGAGTCATAGGGGATTATGCTGTTAATCAAACACGCCCACCGTATGTATGGCATGTGGGGAAGAATTGATTTCTGTGAAGATTTAAAGTGTGAAAGATACTTAGAACTTATGACTCATTCCTAATGGCAGTTTCAATACAAAAATACAGCACCAGGTTCATGTGTTAAAATATATATGGAAAATACTAATAAATCTGTAAAATGTTTCATTGTGAAAATTAAATAGGAATATCCCTCCAATATAACTCAGGAGGGAAATTCCTACTTGGAGTAATTCCAAAAGTTAGTTGTGCATAAACTGCTGCAAGGTAGTACGTGGCCTTTTCAGAGGAGGGTGAGATTGTGAAAGATAAAGAGATAATAGAAGCATTTGAACGTTCAGAGATTAATTTACTTGTAGAGCTGCGAATGGGGAATGGTTATCATGAAAAGGAGTATGAAAGGTTAATTAAGGCACTCACCATTTGTGCGGATGAATGGGAGAATCGTACAAGTATACCGATAGATGCCGTCCATACTTTAGTAGAACTATACGATGAGTTGTACAACTATTCACTCCTATATGGTGAGAAAGAATCAGTCCGTATTAAGAAAGCAGCTGAAGATATTAAAAAGCTGATTCAAAGATGTACGAAGGAGACGGGTGAAATAGAACCCGAAAAAGCTAAAGTGATTGACAGTTTGATTGAGAAAATCAACGAAAACGGAAATTTCTTCATAAAGCTTCAAAATGGCAAAGGAATGGATGAACAACAATTTGATAGAATCTACAATGAATTACACGATATTATCGACGTGATTTACTCGTGGAATGAAATGCCAAAGGTTATGGTGAATATTTTGATTAATCTTAGTGAACTAGATTTGTTTGTCGGTCAATATCGAGATGAGCTCAAACAACCTGAAGAGGCAGATAAAATCTATGATGCGTATGAACGGATTTTTGGTTTGATTTTTGGTTGAATTACAGATTGATAGACAAATAGGTGTATATGTACCCGGTGACACAAAAGCACAATTTCTGGTGCCTGTTAATCTGATCATCGGTGCGTTAAAGTATTAACGGTAATTGGCCAGTACATGTGCATAATAGTAATAGAGTGACAAGAGTATCATTCCAGGATGGCATGATGCTCTTTCTATTTTCAATAATAGTTTTTTTTTTTAGAAACAATGATTGTAAGATAATGAAAAGATTTCAATTAAAAAGGATGAATAGTAAATGGCTGAAACTTCAAAAACAACTTTAATCATGAAACGCTCCTTCGACGTTCCTGCTGAAAAGGTATTTGATGCTTGGATGAACCCTAAATTAATGAGGAAATGGTTTTTTACAATGGAGCATACAAATAAAGTGACTAAAAATGACCCTAAAGTTGGAGGCAGTTGGGAAGTTGTAGACCACCGAGGGGGAAAAGATTATCGAGCGATTGGTGATTATAAAGAAATTGAGCCTCCTACTAAAATCGTGTTTACTTTTCAGATGCCACAATTTAGTGATTTACATGATATCATAGCTGTGGAATTACATTCGGCTGAAGATGGAACAGAAATGACTTTTACTCAAGAGATTACAGTAATTCATGAAGAAAACTGGACAGCAGAGGATATCGAAAAAGCACATGAGGATTGGAAACGAGAAACAGAACAAGGTTGGCATTATATGTTCTTAGGGTTAAAACAATTAGTAGAAACTGGTAAAATTGAATATCCCAATTTCTAGTTAGAATTGGAAAACAGAGCACCAAATAGGGATGCTTTTTATAGGGGTTAATCCCTTATTATCTTAGAGTTAATAAAGACCGATACACATTATTTTGTATCGGTCTTTTTGTACTGCTCGGTATAATTTCTTTTCGCTTCCATTTTAAATTGTTCAAGACTATCTAATCGCAAGTGAAATTTCTCTTTTTCAAACGTACTAACTCCATATTCAAACACTCTTTTTGGAGCTGATACATTTTTCACACCGTACACTTTAGGATTATTTAAATGACCATAGCTTGTAATAGAACTCCCGTGAATATCTTCACCGTAATTTTTCTTGAATTGTTCTAAAAAACTTTCAAAATTAAAACCGTTTTTCTCAAAGTATGTGACACTTACCATGTTTAAATCCATATCATAATGTTTATTTACGATTTCGTTTACTTCTTTAGCGATGAGATAATCAGATTCTAACTCTTTTTCAATATCTACTTCTTCACGAATAACGGAATAACTGATCGTAGGGTTAATTCTTCCGTAAGAAACAGAAGTTAAATTAGGCCCTCGTATACCTTCTGGTGAAAAGCTAAGATACCCGTTAAATTCATTATCTTTTCTGTAATTATTCATAACATCAAATATTTCTTGTCGTATCCAAAATGTTTTACTATCAAATGTATCCCTAACAGAATTGTCTTGTGGATCAATAGACAGTTGAATCATAAAACTCGGGTCTCTCTCGTCGTAAAATACGCCAATGAAATCACCTTCCTTTACTCCATTGGTAGATCGACCAGATTTATAAACAAAACCACTAGAAATCTCTAAATCGTGTGTGTTTGTTAAATAATCGATAAATTGTTCTTTGATTTCTGGGTATTCCTCTTTTGTGTTATTCATTATATTTCCTACAACACTTAGTACTAGTAAGGCTGCTATAAAAATAAAAAAAGATTTGTACTTCAACTTAGCATCACTTCTCATCTTTCTTAATTTCTTCTATTTAAATACAAATTTACTTGCTACATAACATTTGTTCCGGAATTGATATTTTAATATAGATAAATAGTTTAGGTGACTTCCTTTGTAGCAGCTTTAGATACTGCTGCGTAACGTGTCGGTTTCTATATTACCAAAACTAGTTACCTATATCACTAAGCATAAATAACTAATTTCGAATTCAAAATGAATAAAGTGGGTCAGGGGGACAGGCTCTGTGACCCATTCTTTCCTCCAATCTCCAAAAATGACTTAGGTTAAAGCATGAACTTCTAATGATATAATCGCAGCTGAAAATTTAATGGAATACCACAAGTACAAAAGCCATAACAAAAGCCATTACCAAGTTCGCAATCTATGTGGCTTATTCCGAAGGACGCGGAAAAGCCTGCAGACAGGAGGCGAAGTGAAAAATGCTAATATTCATACACCATGTTGTGTAATCTATGTGGCTATATCTGTAAAGTGTTCCTCTTCTATTGAAATACGAAAATACGATTGTTAAACTACGAAACATGGCTATGTATCACGATCAACGAAAGGAGGCTGCAATTTGAAAATCAAACTTGACATTAGTAATGAGCGTTATGATGAAATCAAATCTGCACTTGAATCACGAGGAATTGAAATAGACGATACTGCCGACTTTGTATTAAGTGAAACCAACAGCTTCATTGATAATCTGACTGTGAGAGAAAAAGGAACAAATGCGCGGTTCATTTTATCGGTAGAGGATATTGTGTGTATTGAATCGTTCGGTCATGCAATTGAAGTACAAACACAAGAAGCACAATATCAAGCAACCGACCGATTATACCGAATTGTCAGTTTGTTAGATCCAACAAAATTTTTGCGTATAAGTAACTCTGTTGTAATTGCAACAAATAAGGTTAAACGAATTACACCTACTCTTTCGTCGAAGTTTATCCTTACAATGACTAATGGTAAACGTGTTGATGTAACAAGAAGCTATTACTACATATTCAAAGAATATTTCGGAATATAGAGGAGGCAACTACATGGTTTTTCCTATTTTTTTTCTCGCACTGTTTGCAATTCTACTTATATTAGTCGCTACCGTCATTGTCTATTTTCAAGTCTATAAACGGCATATCAATAAGGCTTTAGGAGCAACCGGGGGCAAGCGTACTTCAATGGTTCCTCCATATACAGTCGCCGCTATTGGTTTGACCATAATCGTTATACTCATTGGCATATTGATTAGCTATTTTGTGGGATATGCTAATGCCTATAAAGATTACGAAGAAGATGCATGGGTAATGTCACATTCTGATATTCAGTCATTCTATGCAGAAGTAAAAGAAGTCGGTGAGAACTCTCTATTAGTGGAAGGCATTACCCTCAATAATGAGAATTATCGAGGTGAGTTTCAATATGATGTATGGGGAGAAGTGAGTATATATCGGCAGGATGCTAAAATACAGCTTTCTGAGTTGTCAGAAGGGGATTTGGTTTCAATCACACTTTTAACCGACCGCACAGGCATTACCAATATCTTCAAAATTCAGCTATTATCTGACAAGAAGTAACCTTGTGTTCCGAACAACTAATAGGGTAGTTAGTGTATGGGACAGGGGGACAGGTTCCGTGACCCACCTGGGACAACGAACCTGTCCCTCTGACCCATAATTAAAGCGTCTTAATTGGTTATTTATGTTACTATCACTCTATATTTATAGTTTTATGACTTGCTTATTGATATGGGAAAAACGATATTGTTATTGTGGTAAATGAGGTCTTTTGTTGATTAAAAAGGATAGATGTATACAGGTGATCATCCTGTTCATTTATCCTTTTTGTTTTAACACCTATAAAATGTGTGACATTCTAATCAAGTATTTAGTTCTAAGGTATCCTAAAGATTTTATAAAAGCAGATGATTTAGCCACCTATTTTGTAGGTAATCTAACGACCATTTGCCAACATAATTCTATAAAGTATAATATGAGGATAGACAAATACAGCAAATGGAAGAACTCTTGATTATATTTAAATAAAAGTTTAGTTGAAATAGATTAAGTTAAATAATAAGTCGAACTTCTTTACAGGAGGGGAAAGATGAAAATTTATGTGGATGCAGATGCTTGTCCGGTGAAAGATATTATTATTGAAGAAGCAAGGGATTTTGAAATTCCGGTTATCCTTGTTACAAGCTTTTCTCATTTTTCTAATGCAGAACAGCCATCAGGAGTGAAAACCATTTATGTTGATTCTGGAGCAGATGCTGCAGATTATCGGATTGTGAAGTTAGTGGAAAAAGGAGATATTATCGTGACGCAAGATTATGGTCTTGCATCACTAGGTTTAGCAAAAGGAATTACCGTCCTCCACCATAAAGGATTTAGATATACAAATGAAAATATTGACCATTTATTACAAACACGTTATTTAAGTGCAATGGCTAGAAAAAGCGGACAGCGAACAAAGGGACCAAAGCCTTTTACAGCAGAAGACCGGGAGCAATTTAGGGATCTTTTTAAACAGGTTATTTCTCGTAAAAATTGAAGATAAACATAGAGATTCAGAATGGAGATAAATATTTTGAAGTATTTAAAATCGCAAATGCAACAGCTAATTAAGGAAAATAAAGAACTGCATACACGCTTTAAAGAACTGAAGGCTGAGCATGGGCTTGAAAAAAACAATGCCCTGAAGGCCTTATACCATTCAGAAGTTGCGGATGGAGGAAAGTATCAGGTAGCTTACCAAGCACTTGATCAGCCCAAAAAGTAGACTCTTATATCTTATTTATACATACTAAAGATTCTGTTATACATGCTGCAACAACAGGCAGAAGGGAGAATATGACTAAAATAAATATGATATGTTTCAGCGATATAGGAGATGAATGCAAGATGATTCGAAAAGGGAACTATGCCAACTATAACGGCAAAGAATACAAGTTTGTGAGAACGAAGGAAAATGAGTTATTTTTGATAAGTAATGATTATCAGGATGTTGAAAATGGGTTTGAAAAATATGCCAAGGGTGTGTATCAAAAGAAAGTGAATGAATCTGACCTTACTGAAGTGTTTTATGTCCATCCAGTTGGTATATACAAAGGTCATGAATTCGATGTGCTAGTCAGTCAAAAGGGAAAGACATTAAACATAGGGGACTACTAATGCAAAGCTTGCAGAGGAACTTGGATTTGCACGTACCGATAAATTCTACTACGAAAAAGTTGTTCCGTCCGAAGAGGTTGAAATTGAGGAAATAATGAGGGAAATCAATATAGAATGAACAAAAAGGGACAGCTAGTCCCTTTTTTTCTTACCAGCTAGCCTTTTTTACTCCTGGAATTTGCCCTTTATAGGCCAATTCACGGAAACAAATACGGCAAAGCTTGAATTTACGTAGAACAGAATGTGGGCGTCCACAACGCTCACAACGTGTATATTCTTGAACAGGAAATTTATGTTGACGCTTTTGCTTTGCAACCATTGATTTCTTAGCCACGAGAAAGCCCTCCTTGTAAAATAATATATATGTTAACCTATAGTTTATTGAATAGTATAAGCAAACTATTATAGCATACTACTAATGAAGAATCGTCGGTAATTATAGGTTTTATAGTAACTAGATTCCAAATTTGGGATTTATGGGACAGAGGGACAGGTTCCGTGACCCATCCTGGGATATCGTACCTGTCCCTCATTTTAATTACCTCATGGTATTCTTCAAATGTGTCTATCGCTCTATTTTAAATAATAAATTTCCTGGGTAAGCGCACAATGTGACATTTCATAAAAGAAAAATCGCTCGTTATATGTAGTTATTTGTTAATATTTGAAGGGTGAAAAGATTAGCGGTCTAACTACTACTTTTATTGAAACCATTGGGTTGTTAAAATCAATATTCACAAATGAAGAAACTTGGGAGATTACTAACAATATATCCTTACGATACGTAAGTGTGGTGATGTTTTCTTTGTTTCTTGAGTTTAGGTTGATATCGACAAAAATTATCAGGGAAGAACAAGTTAATACGATAAAATACTCGCAAATGTTGACTTGTTAATGTTTAAAATTTGAGAGGAAGCGTGAAAAAGTTGGGTATTGAAATCATCTTACACATTAATCTCAATAGAGATTTATTGTTAGGATGGGTGAAGGAGGGGCTTGAACTAGTCTCTTAAAATAAGAGGGAGGACAGGGTGTGGTACCCTGTCCGGCGAGATGTGTCAGTTAGAATCATTATTTACGATTCCGATTAATGAACCAGTTCGTTTATAACGCTGATTGGAAACTTCTGCATACTTCTTAACTATATCAATCACCAATTTTCTTATTTTTTTCAGGTCAGATGGATTTATGCCTTTTTGATTAAAAGCAACAGCTAGATTTTGTGCCGTGTGAAAGTATTTATCAAATACTTCAGGATGTTTCTTTAAATGAATTTGAATGGCCATTAATAGTTTTATTAAATACTTTACAGAGGTTTTATCATTCTTATCGTAAAAATATGCAAAAACCAATGAAAATAAATTGGCAATGTAATCATTTACATTTTTATTTATGTCTTTTTTTCGAAGTGTTATTAGAATTGTTTCAGCCTCATGGAGGTAGGCAATAGCCAACTTAGTAGAAGATTCACTTAGGTCAGTTCCTAGTCTATTATAGGCTTTAACTGCCAATACTGGAAACATCTTGTTTGATTCTTTGTAGATTTCTACTATTTTATATAAATCTGTAAAATAATCTATGCCCATTTTCTTGTGACAATCTGAACGTAATAAGTAGGCTTCAAGATATATATTTTCTATCTCCTCGTGGCTAAGCTCTCTTTCTTGTTCTATTAGTCTTTCGATGATGCCAATGGCATGAGTAAAATCATTAGCAGAAAATGTATAGTTATTTTTATTTTTATATAGTTTACCTCGATTAGAGTAGTCGTATGCTAGGTTCATTGGATTTTTTAGTTTGCTACTTTCATATAATTCTTCTCGCAACTTTATTGATTGGTTATAATCTAAAATACTCTTTTCATCTTGATCGTCCAACGCATAAGCATCTGCTCTTCCACTATAAGCGTTGGCAAGATCTGGTTTATATTTTGCGCTATTTTCCTTCACTAATGCTTCCCTTATCTGAATGGATTCGTTGTAGTCATTAATAGCGTCTTGGTAATGATTACTTTCCAAGAATATAGATGCACGGTTTCGATAGGCTGTTGCAAGTAGATTTAAAGTTTGGGAATCCATATCTAGCTCATCCTCAGGTTTACAAGTATCGATAATAATTGTAATTAAATAAAGAGCTTCATCAAATTGTTTTAGATATTTCAACGAAAGTGCCGTATTATTTAAGTGTGGTAAAAAGTAATGAAAATGTTCGATGTGATCATCCAGTTGCTCAAATAATTCAAATGCCTGTAAATGAAAATATAGTGAACGTTCAGGTAAGTGTTTTTTAGACAGACAATTTCCTAATCCCATTAGTACAGGAACTTTTTCAGCCAGTAGGGGATTTGGACTATTTTCTATTTTTTCTAATGCTGTCGTTAAAATTTCTGTCGAACGTTCATATTCTTTCAAATCAAACAGAATCATCCCACCCAGACTTAAAGCTTTTACCGTAATAGTATCAGATATTGAGGTAGAAACGGTTACCAAATGGGCTAATAATGAAAGAATACGAGTATAATAAACGTCTGTATAAGGTTGATGATAAACATCTTCACAAAACTTATATAATTTCTCTAGGGTGGATATTTCTAATAACTTCGCTTTATTCTCAGGAGAAAAGTCTTTCACATAATTAAATATAGTTGAGTTTAAGTATAGTTCTCCTACATGGTCGACTTCGAATTGAACAAAGTCCGAGGAAATTAGATCAGTCCAATGATTCACCAATTCTTTTATTTCTAATAGACAGTCAGAAAGGATTTGGTCCTTGTATTCTTGGTGAGAGATTTGAATAAGATTTCCTCGACTATCTCGGTCCAAGTGTAAGAAAGATCTAATATCAACGAGATAGGCTAAGAATTCAAAGGAAGGCTTATCCTCGCCAAAAAGATAGGAAATTTCTTTATAGGTTAACCCATCATAACTAGTTGCCAAAATGGAGAGAATGGTTTTGACCTTTTTAAAGTATTTTTCACCATAATGCTTTCGTAAATTTTCTAAATAATAAGGTAGGATTTGATTTCCGGTGGGTATCTCATTCAAATCCATTGTAGGGTTCATTTTTAAGATTTCCTTAATAGGTTTTACGTATAAAAATCGTTTGTCAGCATGGGATATAACCTTGTTGATTTGCTTAATTTGGAAATCGTTTAATTTTGTGTTTTCCTTTTGAATATTCAAGATTTTTTTTGTTATATAGGTCTCTACTGTTAATAGATTATCTTCACGAGTATAAGATTGTTGTGCTTTAATAGTTAATTTCTTCAATTTTGACTTTGTATAGTCTGTTATTTCCTCATCGGTCCGGCAGGTAAGCAGAATAAAGACATTCTTAGGCAAATCTTTCTCATCTGGAATGAAATCAAAGATTGACGTTCCATCATTGGAAGGAATTTCATCAAGTCCATCAAGAATGAGCAACAAGTGATCTCTATTAAAATGATTCTTATGGGCTCTTTGGTATTTTTCTAAGAATGCTGCAAATGCCCGCTTTACGTTTTCCTCATTGCCGGTGATTGCTTGAATACCCTCTATCTCTATTTGACCTTTTCTGTCTTTTCTTAATAAGTCATTCACTCTAATCGTGAAGTTTTTACTCTCGTGTAAGAAGGAGTCATTTATGTAATATGATCGAATTGAAAAATCATCTATCTTTATTTTGTGTAAGGATAATTCATCTAGTGCACGTGCAAAGGTTGTTTTTCCGGTTCCTCTTTCCATTTGTAATAGAAATATCCCTTTATCATAGGTAAATGTGATTTGCTCCACCCACTTTTTTAGGTGTGCAGGTGATTGGAAATCATCTACCTCCTGCAATTTATTTAATATATCTGCTTGTTTTCTCGAATAAGTTTCATCTTCAACCGAAAAGGTAGACTCAAAAGAGTGGGTGTAATGAGTCAAAGAGGAATAGATTCGATACAATTCCATATGAACTGTTCGATTTAAATCATCTTTAATTCCTTCAGGATAATTTAAAGTGGCTGTTTTATTCTTTTTTGAAAAATAGGAATCAAAAAAATAAATTCCTTGTTTATCTAGAATAACAAATGGAAACAGTGACACCCTTACATCCTCAAGTACTATATAGAGATCTATTTTTTTACTATAAAGGTTGGAGGCATGTTCTCTTCCACGAAGCACTTGATCTGTACCATTTATGGTCGCGTAAAAATGTATATCCCTATATAATTTATCATGTTCATCGAAGTGTTGTTTTACTATGGCAATCCTTTTTGAAAAATCCTTCTTAAACTGAGGGTCATGGTCAAAAAATAGGGCCCCATGTCCTAGGTTATCATTTCTCCAATTGGTAATAGAATGATCTTTAAACAAAGTGAGGCAGCTTGTTAGCCATTTTTTTACCTTTTGATTAACGGAGGTATGTTTGACTAGGGCACTTGCAATTCTTTCCCAATCTCCTAAGCCTAATGGCTTACTCAGTAAATCTGCTAGTATTTCATTTTCCTTTTTAGTTTTTTCTGTTTTCTCATTTAATTCACTGACGGCAACTAAGGTTGGGAACTTAATTAACACTTCAAATAGATCCTTTAATTGCAGAAATGCCCCATATGTATGGCCTTCCTTTAAAAGCTGATAAATTCGCCAATATTCATGGGCGATAATGGAGGGATACACTTCAAAAGCAGATTTCACCCATAATGACTCATCCTCTACGATTTGTTCAAACCACGGTCCACTTCTGGTTAGAGTAGAGATAACTACGGTAAAGTCACAATTTTCATTGCTACATATATATCGTCCTTTGAATTCAATACATTCACTGTTGCACTTTTTACAATTCATAGCAGCCCCCTAAATAATTTATCCCTGAAAATGCAGGTTTGAAATATTCTTGTCGTTTAATTCTGCAGTTCAACTGCGTCTAGAATAGTTCGAAACAGCTTATCTCTAGCAAAGAATCGCGAATTTGATTCAACAACCACCCATGGTACATGTGGCTTACTTGTTCGATCAATCATTTCTTCTGCACAGCTCTTAAATTCATCCCACTTTTCCCTATTTCTCCAATCATCATCTAGTTGGTTCTGTTTGACGCTTGGGTCATTTTGTACTCGAAAGTGAAATCTGCGAAGCTGTTCATCTTTGTCAATATGTAGCCAAAACTTCAAGAGGATGACACCAGAGTCGTAAAGCTCTTGCTCCATTTCTTGAATATGCTGATAGGAACGCTCAGACTTTTCCGCAGTGCACTTATTGTAAATGCGGTTTTCCATCACCCATTTATACCAAGTTCTGTCCATAATCAAGATATCTCCCCATTTAGGGACTAAGCTCCAATAATAATAGAGATAATGGTGATTCAATTCTAAATCTTTGATTGTTGCATGTGGGACAACTTTATATTGTCTTGGGTCTAAGGGGGCAGTAATACTTTGAATACTTCCACTCTTACCTGATCCGTCCCATCCTTCCAGCAAAATGAGTAAGCTTTTCTTTTTAGTTCGTAATGTATTAGAGATTTCTTTCATTCGACGATTGTAATCAACTAATCTTATTTTATAGGTTTCCTTATCTAAAGATTTAGCTAAATCAATGTGGTCGAATGAAAAGTCTGGTTGATAAGGAGTAAGCGTAATAGTAGGCTTTATATCTTTTGATAAAGCATCCTTCACATTGTCAATAATAGTAGTAAGCATTTTTTCCTCGTTTTGTTTTACTGAGGTCTCGTTTAAATGAATCCATCCTTTATCTAGCTTTTTCAGAAGGGGTGAATTGGTAGATTGGATGAACAATTTAATGATGATCGTTCCCTCTGATTTCAATTGGTTTTCAAACTGTGCTATACGGATGGAATAATCATTTAACTCTTGTTGATCTCTAGTTGAAGTAAGTTTATCAGTGTACCAACCCTTATCTAAAATAGAGATTTTTCCATTAGTTGGAGTCATTAACCAAAAAGGTTTTAAATATGGATAATCCATATACATTTCTTGATAATGCTTCACCGCGTAAACATTTATCCATCGGTGATCTAAAGGTTTTATCAGTTTATTAATTAACTGGCCTTTCATCTCTTCCTGATCGCCTTCAAAAATAATCATTACAGGTATCCTTTGTTCAATTATTTGTTTTTGTAAGGCTACCCACTCCATCTCAAGTTTTGCATGATGCGAGGGGTCCACGGATGCTATATCTGACATTTCCGTTTGATTTGTTTTCAAAATAATAACCTCCAGTAAAAATTTTGTTGTGCAGGTGTACGTACCTTATTTTAGGTAGTTTATACTAATAAACTATGGTTGTTCTTTAAAAAAGTAAGTATTGAGAATTTTTAATTAGTTCTATAGTATTATATATTATGAGAAATATACAGAAAAAAACATTTATAGGAAGAATAGTTAAAAAGTTAGGGGAATAAGGGAGGAGATTATTTGACGACGATTTGTATTGATGAAAGTGGAAACTTTGAAAATAAATCTAAAACCTTACTAATTGGTGGATTAATATATCATGGGGAGGACCATGAAGAGGAAAGCTTGAGGATTGAACAATTTTTCAAAAAACAATGTCGTGCAATCGGTTTGGATTATCCAAAGGGGATACATGTACACGACAGGAAGGCAAGTGCTGAGCAAATTGAGAAAAAGCGGCAGTTAAAGGAGAAAGTAAAGGAATATATAAAGTCATCCAAGCAGTACCAATTTGTTTGTATGATTCGACCACATCATTTCAAATCAACTGCAGCTTCAAACTTATTAAATGATGATATAGCAAGCAATTTATATGAAAATATGATCTCTCAATTCTTAACAACCTATTTATTTTCCAACCCTTATCGTGTCAATTCAGGATTGACTAGATTAGAAATCGCTAAGAGAAGTTTTCCTGTCAAGTTTTCGGATAAACAACGTATCGAAGAATATGATTCTCTTGGCTATGACTATAAGGACCTACACGGAGAAGGGAAAAGAAGGTATTTCATCACAAATCAAGCTACGTTTAAAACGATGTTAACAAGTCAGATGGGGGAGAATGTAGAAGACCATTTTCATTTAAATGTTGAATCCATTAATTATCACCTAACGAAAAGGGATCGCGTCGAACGAAAGACAACACCTTTTCTCTATTTTGCAGATTTTGCCTGCGATATCATTCGTGAAACGGTTGGATCACCTACTTATAAAGGATACGAAAATCCTGACTTCAACATCATGAAGTTCTACGAAGTTTCAAAGAGAATAACAGGAAGGCCGGTATTATTTTGGGCATATGATGAAATAAATAAGCTATGGCGAAGTTTATATAAAGCCTTTCAGGAAAAAGACGTAATTTCCTACTTTAGCTTACTTTTTACACTTAAAAAAAGTACTTCTCCATTTGAACCCTATTATTCTATGTTCTGGGTGCCAACTCTTCATAATCAAAAGGAATTAGCTTTTGATGAAAACTTGTTCTACAAATATGTCGAGGATTTCAAAGATTATGTGGACAAACAAAGGAACAGTAAAAAGACCGAAGACTTACATGAGGCAGTCTTTATTGGGGATCAAATGTGGGATCTGGTAGAAGCGTGGGAGGCTAAGCGAAAAATGGTAAATCATCAACAGCATAAGCTTTTGCTGGCTACTTCTTTAGTCCTCGTGAACAACCATTTAGGAAACATCAAACGTTCTAAGTTTTATCTCGATAAGATTAATGAATTGCAAGCGTTCGCATCCCTCGAAGATTTATGTGGGATTGTCATCATTACAGCGATGAGATATGTGAATTGCTTCCAATTTAACGATGCCCTTGAGTTATTGAATCGAAATGTGGCAACTCTTGAAAATATGAAGCAGTTAACAATGAGTAACGCCTCTTTATTCAACCCGTCTTCTGATCCTGTCGAATACAAAAGCGGGTTACTTGGTAAAACCAACAGTGCCTTAGCACAAGTATATTCATATCTCGGTGAAAAGGATCTTTCACAACTTTATTTTGAAGAAGCCCTAAAAGAATTTGAAAAGGATCCAGACAATCGAGAATTTACAATTTCCTGCTTTTTACATATGGCAATCGATAAGAAGGATAAGGGATTATTCGATACATACGTTGGCGAGTATTTAAGCTCGGTTTTTGTACAGGAACAACTTGATTACATTAGAAAGTTAGACAGCCTTCGTAAAAACAGTTTTAAGGTGTACTGTTTTGTAAAGAGTTTAACTTCATTCAATCACACACTGACAAAACAGGAGAAAATGAATGTGGCTAAGTTTCTTCATGATTTACTAACAAAGGGGGATACAAAAGATGTCCACCCTTGGGAGTTGATCTATAAGCATGCTGCAATTTGGCTTCAAAAACATTCTAAGAAAGAAATCGATATAGATCCGTTACTTGCACTCATTCGTTCTACCGCCGAAGGTGATGCTCAATTGACCGTCAAATTGATTAATCTAGATACGGAGATTCAACTCTCCTTGCTCTATGGAAGAACGTACGAAGATATAAGACCTCTACTAAACTATTTTAAGGAGCTTGTTGTTAGGGATGATGAGGTAGCAGATTATTTTGAAGGTTTGTTAGAACTTGATTCTCTCGAAGACCAATGTCGTTTTATTCATCAAAAATTCACGTACTTATATACGTAGAGGAGGCCATTGTACATGGACCATCATTTACTTGATCTAATTCAGTATAATTTTGACTCAACCATTACACCTATTGAAATTGATAAAGAATTAAGCGGCGGTTTGTCTGGGGCCGAAATCTATATTGTTCAATATAGTCAGTCGAAGCTCCTAGGCATCCTTAAAATTGATGAGATTAATGAATATGACGTCATTAAACGTGCGATTGATTGTGCGAAAAGCAATCTCTATGAATCATCTATTGCCGGATTAGTGCAGTTTTGTGAACTGAAAGAGGAGGATGGGACCAAGAAGTTTGCTTACCTCTATGAACTAGTAGGGGATAGTCTAAATGATATAAAGACCTTTTTTCGACTAGTAAAAAATGAATCAGGACGGTTGGGCGCGATTACTGAGGAAATAGTGGATTTTGTTTTTAACTGGAATAAGAAACATCATAGCGTGGTCATGACCCCATATGAGGCGGTGAAAAACTGCTTAGGGTATCGTCTAAATGATCAAAAATATGTGAACCGATTTGAGGAGAGTTTAAATATTCCTGTTCCTTGCCAATACATATATGTGGAAGAGGCAACTGTATTTTTGCCTAATCCACTTTATTTTCTAAAGGATGATGAAGCTTGGAAAGAACAATCAGGACGTGCGGTATCGGTCAATGTTCTACAGGCGATGGCACATGGTGATTTTCATTCAAAAAATGTAATCGTCTCTCAATTAGGCATTCATGTCATTGATATTGGTCAAGCCCAAGAAGATATCAATCTTTTCTATGATTTACTCTATTTTGAGTTTTACACATATTTAGATCTACTTGATTTAAACGATCCAGATCAAATGATATGGTGGGCTAAGATTTGCTTCGAGTTAAGTGAAAATATTGATAAAGTCAAAATTCCGGACGGGCCAAGAGCAAGTATCTTAAGAGAATTTACGAATGGACTTCGACAGGGCTATCGGAAAGTGATTGCAGACCCTAGAAATACACGGTTCGATTCTTCATTTTATCTAGCGGGGGTCGCTGTTGCTTTAGGATTTTTACGAAAAACAAACGATGTAACTAAACAAAAGGCTGCATTGCTTTATTCAGGATATTTTCTTAGAAAGGTATTAGAGAACTGTAATTTATTTATGCCTACGATTCGTGACGCTGTTAGCATAAATCTATTTGATCAATATAAATCAAAAAAAACTATCAACATTGAATATTCATTTGTGGGAATGGGACAGACGGTTAGTCACCATCATGAAAATGAACAGTTAAGAATTGTTCCAAATCGAATTTTCTTGGATACTGGAAACAAATTGACGCTTGGTGCCATTGATTTACATAAATATGAAGACGGATATCTCTATCAAAATAGGGTTTACCATAGCACAACAGGTGTGATTACATGCTCACCTAACTATGTTCTTGATCAGTTGAAGGATCCAAAATCTGTTGAAATTATTGTACATAGTGAACCAGATTTTGATTGCTTTGCCTCGGCTTATTTAACTCGGGAACTGATTTTGAATGGGAAATTGCCAAAACATCACCAAAAATTAGCTGAGTATGTTGAAAAAGTAGACCAGGGTCTGGTTCAACATTCTGATTCCTATGTATACACTCCGTATGCGATTGCCCATGCAATTTATGAATCTATTAGATTAGAGAATACAAATTTGACTCCCGATGAATACAATCAGAAGGTATTAGCAAGGGGCATGGAGCTAATTGAATTCTTGATTAGCCGATTGGATGAGTTGGCGGGGGAAAATAGGGATTTATTTAATCCTGCGATTTTATACGAGGGGTGCCCATTTGATAAGGAGTTCTCATTAATCGAAGAGGATTATCAAAAGTTTTTAGCTGATGTTAATAATCTGTGTGAGAGAACATCCTTGCTATTGCCGTTGGTTGATAATAATAAGGAAGAATCTAAGTTAGTTAAAGCCTTACAATGGAAAAGCCCGCCAACCTGTTTACTTCATAAGTATTGGGCAAGAAGGGCTGGCTACACGCTAACATTTATTCCTATCTATTCGAAAAGAAAGATAATTATAGATAAAGAGTTTGCCGTAAATAGAGTGATTATTTCTGTCGATCCAACTAGTGACGTATGCTTAAGTCAATTAGGTCAGCAACTTGAACAGGAAGAATGCAAAAAAGAGCTTGAGTTGTTAGGAGATGCTCATTCAACATGGCGTGACCGAGGAAGTAGACGATTTCAAGAAGAATGGTGTACCAACAATGACCCCTGGTATGACGGAAGAGCGTTTAATTACACGATTGTGGATACACCAAGAACCGGTAGTTTATTATCAATTGAAGAAATGAAAGATATTATGGAGGGGTATTTTTTGAAAGTAAGTAAGGGAGAGGTTGTTGGTCAAACTGAAGAGTAGGATGAAGGATATTTTATTGAATTACGATGTTTAATGGATTATTGACCAAAATTAGAAAGAGAGGTTTAATGATGGATTTTATACTAAGGCAATTAGATTCAAATATTTCTGTAGAAGATAGTGAAAGTTCAAGGTATATAAACCTGTTAAGGCAAAGAGTTGACTATGTACTTTTTTTCTCGTTGGCATATGTGTGGGATAAAAATTCCGACGATATTGACTTTCAGGATTTTTCAAAAATTGTAGAGAAACTGCACAAAATGAGTATGGGAAAACTTATCGAAACTATTCGGATGTTAGATAAAGAAAAAGATATTTTTGTAAATAAGCATGTAAATATTGACCTTAATGCTTACCCAAACTTTAGAAATGATACTCATGGACATGGATATGTAGTAGATGATAAAGTACATGAACTCGCCTTGGAATTAGAACGATTCTATACTGTGTTCATTAATAATATTCCTATTTTTATGAATACAGTCGATATCATATTAGTTACAAAGCAGGAAAAGGATATATTACATGGGTTAAGATTCCCTTTAGAAACAAATGGACTACCAGTTAGATGGTCTTGTAATGTACAGGTTTTTAATTGTGATGAACCCTACATAGGTAGAACTTTTGCATTATTAGAAACAGGGAAGTATTTAAAGCTTTCACCATTTATTCATCTTGAAAATCGTGGAGAAGACCGTTACATTTTTGTGAGTTTAGAAGAAAAATTAACAGGGAAAATTAAATACTCTCAATTGTTAAGAACTAATAATAATTTTTATAAGGAATGGGATGAGTTAACAAATATATTTATTGTTCAAAATAAATATCGAAGAATAAGTGCTAATGGAACAATTATGAATGTTTTTGAGAATAATTATAAAGAGTACATTATTACAAATACACAAATTGAAAAGATAATAAATAACTTTTTATTAAAAGATAAATCAAGTGTCTGCTGTACCATATGGGGTCATGGTGGCGTAGGAAAAACGGCTTTAATACAACATATTTCTACAGAACTATTTAACCAACAAAGAAAAAAATTTGATTATATCATTTTTGCCTCTGCTAAGGATCGTAAGTATAACCCTGTAACAGGAGAAATTGAAGAAATCTTTGATAATGTCCGTTCCTTCGAAGAGGTAATATATACAATAAGTCACACTCTATTTGACCTGAGTATGGAATATGACCAGTTTATAGATCAAGTTGATGATTATACTGAATTAATCGTGAATCACAACAGTAAAAGTTTAGTCATAATAGATGATTTCGAAACGTTTAGTGATATTGAAAAAAAGAAATTAAATGACTTTGTACAAAAATTGAACATAAATCACCATAAAGTTGTAGTTACTACACGGGTGAAGAATGGAGTTATCGGATTAGAAATAACAAGTTCAGAATTTGACGAAAAGACTTCAAAGGATTTCGTGAAAAAAATAGTGCAAGTAGAATATCCAGAACATTTAAAAGAAATAGAAAGTATAGTTAAGGACTCTTATAAAATGAATTTAATTTTTAAAGCAACATCGGGGAGACCTATATTCTTATATCAATTTGTCCATCTTTTTGTACAACATGGCTTTAGTAAGCAAGATTTTAATAAATTGGCGAACAGTGAAAATGCACAAAGCTTTTTATATGACCGATTATACGATTATTTAGGTGAACGTGCTAAAAACTTATTTGTATATATTTCTCAAATTATATCTAATGAGGATTTAAGCTTTAACGAAACTGTCTTAGAATACTTAGTAGCTAATATTGAATCACGAAGTAGTATTGGAGAGGAAATTGAGGAACTAACTAACATGCGAATAATTGTATCTGACTCTGCAAAAATTTACCGTGTTTACTCAGATGAAATCCTAAAAAAAATGAACGACAATTACTTTAAAAGAGATCAAAAGTTTAGGTCAAAGGTCCAAAAAATTAAACAAAGTATAGGTGAAACAAACTTTCAAGGTGATGTCTATGAAAATTTGCTCTATAAAGCCGATAGGGGTAGGAGAAGTGAAAATGAAGAAAATATAAAGAAACAATATAGAGAATTATTAGATAGCTCCAAATGTAGTATAGAAATTAAACAAAAGGCTATAAAAAATGTTACTGGATACTTTGAAACGCTTAATAAACCAGAAATATCTATAGAACTCTTTAAAGAGTATTATAGTTTATTCAAAGATAATCAGGAAATAGTTAGACTATATGTAAGATTACTTTGGAATACTAAAAATGAAGAGAATCATAACGGAGTAGAAGCATGTGCTACTTTAAATAGATACTACAAAAATAGGAAAGTATCGGAGCCTGAAAGTCTAGTATTGTTTTTCATTTGGATAGAATACCAAGGTAAGTTAATATTACAACGGAGAAAAATAGAGATAGAGAATGCAGATGGAAATGATGAAATAATTACAAAGATTAAAACAGGGTACAAGGTTAAACTTGTTAATTTTGTCAATCAATTCGGCATAGGTTTAAATGATTTAATTTCAAAAGTACCATTTGATGACTTAGTAAAAGATGGATTACATCGACATCATTTAACTAATGCTATTATTCAAATTGTGAAATGTGGTACTGAGGTAATTATACTAGACGATGATAATAACAACAGATTGGAAATTATATTAAATTTTATCAAGTTTGGTTTAAACAAATTGCAATCACGTTCACATAAAACTTTTAGAGGATGTCTAAAAACCATAGAAACATATAAAGGAAATGGGATTAACAGGCTATTACTGGATCTAAAAGAAACAGATTTTCAACGTTTTATGAGAAAATACCGAGATGGAGATATTATTGATTTTAAAATAACAGGTATTAGAAATTATGGAATTTTTGGATTGACAGATAAATGTGTAGGTTTAATGCATAAATCAAATATCCCTGCAGAGTATCAAAATTCATTAAATGATTATTTTAGTAATAATAAATTTATTAAAGTTAAAATAGAGAAAATTGATGTGAGTAAAGAGCGATTTGCTGCTATATTTTACTCATTTGATTCAGAACTTAACATTGAAGAGAATAAAAATGTTGCTGCTAGAAAATAATAATGTACGACAATCTGTGATTTTAGAAATAAAAATATTAGTAGAAGCTATTAAAGTAAGATCTAAAATTATACGAAATTTCCACTTTCCTAATTTGTACAGAAGGGAAATAAACTCAATCATATTTTATTATATAGGTTTATTTGATTTTTAAAAGAAAGAAGAAGGGTAACAAAATCCTGATACCCATGTCGTATTCCCTGTAAAAAAAATTATAAAATTACATCCGTATTTCAGCTAACTTCAATGAGAGGGCAGTCGT